>NZ_LMCM01000001.1 GCF_001426245.1 Phycicoccus sp. Root101
GGGGGGCCTTGACGTACCCGCGACACGGCCGGTGGGGAGCCATCATTTCTGGGGGGCCTTGACGTACCCGCGACACGGCCGGTGGGGAGCCATCATTTCTCTCGATGACGAGCCATGTCCGTCGGGTCTCGCCTGAGTGTCGATGGCGCGGGTGTCGGGACTACGGGTGCACCTTTCGATCCACGTACTCGGCGAAGTCGACTGCTTCGCCCTCGCCCTCAGATGGGTAGGCGAGGTCGATCCATTCGGAGATCGAGGTCACCACGTCTTTGAGGTGGTGACCCGCCCGCCACACCGCCTCAAGGGAACGAGCGGCTCCCGGGGGGAATTCGTCCTGCTGGTCGATCAGCAACTCGGCGTGACCCAGGATCGTGGTCAGTGGTGTCCGAAGGTTGTGGTTCACGGTCTCGGCCATGGACCGGTTCAGCTCTCCGCGGGCGGCCGCCACCAGGCTGGTGACGTCGGTGATGACCGCCCAAGCGCCCTGCTGCTCGCCGTCGAGCCCCACTATCGGCGTGGCGTTGACCCGAAGGTGACGGACCGGCTGCCCCGGAGCCCTCACCGTGACGGTGGCGTCTTCGACCACCTCTCCTCTCGAGGCCCGCACGATCGGCACCTCATGCGGTTGGAGGACCCGGTCACCGCCCTCGGTGTAGAGGTGGAACACCTCCGCCAACGACTCGGCCCGCACGGCTGCGAACGGCTGATGCAGCAGGTGCTCGAGGCCCGGACTCAGCATCGACAACCATCCGGACCCGCCGAGGACTGCGACAGCAAGCCCGGAGCGGCACATCAGCGCCTGAAGAGCGGCTGGGTCGACCGGTTGGGCTGAGGCAGGAAGGCTGTCCTGGGTCGACCTCATGGTGCGTTCTGCCTCCGTTGTGGTTCGGGCTCCTCACCGAGCGAGCGCCCCGGGCCCCCGGGTCTGAGGACCGACGCTCCAGCGGTCCTTGCGGTTTGGAGCGCCCACGAAGGGGCGTCCCCTCACCGTGCCGGTGGCGCCGTGCTCATTTCGACCGGTTTGGCGGGGCATTTCTCGACCTCCTAGCCGAAGCATGGCCGCCTCCCCGACGAATGCGACCCAGTCGGCCAGAGAGCTTCGCAGTCTGGATACAAACGTGCGCTGAGCGGTCACCAGGACGCCCAGGTCGCCATGACCCGGCGCAGCTGCCCCAGTTCAGGTGTTGGAGCATTAGCCATCAGGCTAACGACGCAGTCGGTGCCCGACCGGGCGACCGATCGGGCACCGACTGCCGCGCTGAGTCAGGAGCGGGTGCTCTTGATGGCGTTGAGGATGAGGTTCGTGACGACCACCGGGTGGCTGATCATCGCGACGTGCGAGCTTCTGATCTCGACGGTGTGCGCCCTTGCCCTGGCGGCCATCGCGCGCTCGGCCTCAGGCGGGATGGCGCACCGCACGATCGCGGCAGTCGCTGCCCTACCGAGCTGAATCGCCTTGCAGGTGGATTCCGGCTCAGTCCTGCAGTTGAGGGCGGTGGCCCGACTGGGCCTGCACCGAGTCGTTGATGTCGGCTCCACCCTGCTCGACGAGCTCCGCGAAGAGCCGCCCACGCACGACGAGACCTTCCCGCACCGTGAACTGAGTGATCGCGCGCAGGTCGAACGGCTCACCCTGCTCGGTCGTGCCCCACCAGTGCCACTCACTCCACACGACATCGCCGTCCTGCACCGAAGCCGGAACCTCGGCGCGCAGATCCGGCACCCCAGTGAGAATCGGGCCCCAGTTCGCCTTCATCTGCGCCCGTCCGCCGAAGCCTCGGGCCGGATGAAAGGGCTGCTCGCTCTGGTAGTCCTCATGGATCAGTGCCGCCATGCCCTCGAGGTCGTGGGCGTTGGTCCGCTCGACCATCTGCCGGATGACCTCCATACCGGTTGCTGCCACGTCCCTCTCCTCAGCCTTCGCCCGCCCTGACAAGCGTCGCACGGCCGACCCAGCCAAACCACACCCCAGCGCACGGAGTTGACCGATGCGACGACTGGTGGCGCGGTGCCACAGTCGCAGCGTTGCCCGCCGCGCCATCCGCCCACGCCAACGGATGTCGCGTGGCTGGGGAGAGCAACCGCTCTCAGCTGGTGCTGTCGAGAATGAGTTGTACCGCTTCGTGCGGTGCATCCCATTGCGGAAAGTGACCGCACCGCTCGAACCAGTGCAGCACCGCGTCGGGAAACAGCTCCGTGGCGCGTGCGGCTTGTCTCGGCACGGTCACCAAGTCACGGCGCCCCCACCCGATCGTGACCCGGCCGGGCACTGTGCCAGCCGGGGCGCCCCGTTGCTTGGGCCCCTTCGTCAGGGCGTCCATGGCCGCTGCGGTCGCCGGGGAGTCGGCCAGGCCGCGCACGTCTGGCAGCACCGTGTCGCGCGAGAGCGCCCAGGGCCGCGCCGACAGCTGCGCCAGCAGCACGGTCCTGGCGACCGGGTTGCCGAGCAGTGACGGCAGCACGCCCCGCAGCGCCCTGACCAGAGCGATCGACGGCCGCAGGGTGGCACCGAAGGCCACCAGCTCGCGGTCGCTCCAGAAGCCGCCCGGGTCCAACGCCACGGTGTCGCCGCCGACTCCCCGCCGCGCGAGCTCGAGCACGATGCGGCCCCCCATCGACTGGCCCACGGTGGAGACCCCGTCAAGCCCCTGTTCCCGGGTGAACTCCGCGACGGAGTCGGTCAAGGTCGCGATCGATACCTCACCGGTCAGCGGAGGTGTCTCACCGAACCCCGGAAGGTCGACGGCGATGACCTCACGGTGCTCGGCTAGGTCGTCGATGATCGGAGCCCAGGACTGCCACCCTGCTCCCAGACCGTGCACGAGTAGCAACGGACTTCCGCTTCCGCGTCGAACATGGTTTAGCGTCACCCCGCGACGCTATCCCAAGCGGATCCGGCGGGTTTGGCCACCACAAGCCGATCGTCCGAAGGGAAGGAAGAATCCGCCGATGGTTTCACGGCATCCGCGGCGGAAAGACGCAGGTTCACCTCGAGCCGGGGTCGAGCAGTTGGCTTGCGGCTCTTCGGCTCTGCGCCGCCGTAGACTCCGGCGCGTGAGCAACCCTCCGGCGTACCCCACGATGGAGGACGTCATCGGCGACACCCCGCTCGTGCGTCTGCAGCGTCTGCCCGGACCGGAGAACGAACGTCGCGGCAATGTGCTGCTCGCCAAGCTCGAGGGGAACAACCCGGCCGGCTCGGTGAAGGACCGGCCAGCGATCGCCATGATCCGGGGCGCTGAGTTGCGAGGGGATATCTCCCCCGGCGACACCCTGCTGGAAGCCACCTCGGGCAACACCGGGATCGCCTTGGCGATGGCGGCGGCGATCAGCGGCTACCCCTTGGTCATCGTCATGCCCGAGGACGCCTCCACCGAGCGGATCCAGACGATGAAGGCGTACGGAGCCGACCTTGTCCTCACCCCGGCAGATGGCGGCATGGAAGAGGCTCGCGATGTCGTGACGCGGATGGAACGGGATGGTCGCGGCCGGGTCCTGGACCAGTTCGGCAACCCGGACAACCCCCGTTCCCACGAGGACGGGACGGGCCCGGAGCTCTGGCGTCAGACTGATGGACGGATCACGCACTTCGTGTCCGCGATGGGCACCACCGGCACGATCACCGGGGTCTCGCGGTTCCTGAAGTCTCGCAACCCCGACGTCCAGATCGTTGGGGCACAGCCCGCAGAGGGCTCCAAGATTCCCGGGATCCGCGCCTGGCCCCCGGAGTACGTGCCGAAGATCTTCGACCCGTCGGCGGTGGACCGGACCATGGAGGTCACCCAGACCGACGCCGAGGAGACGGCCCGCCGGCTGGCCCGCGAGGAGGGCATCTTCGGCGGTGTCTCCGCGGCCGGCGCCTGCTGGACCGCCCTGCAGGTCGCCCAAGAGGTCGAGGGGGCGACGATCATCTTCGTGGTCTGCGACCGCGGCGACCGGTACCTCTCCAGCGGCGTGTTCCCCGCCTGAGATCTGGCGCACCGGGCGATCTGGCGCCTTGCCCAGCGCTACGTTCATTGGCTCTTCCTGCGGGAGGATCCCCGCGGTTCCCACTGCGGGGTCAGTGAGACGAGCGGAGGCTCTGGGGGTGACCTTGGGAAGTCCGCAATAGGTACACGCTAAGCGCGACGACGAACAGGATCAGGGACACGGGACCGGCTATCGCGAGAACCCAACCCCTGAGCACAATTTCGATTGCCCGCAGCGTGCAGAGTGCTGCGACGCCGAGCGCGGTCCGTCGCAGCCAGGACGGGCCGAGAAGCCCGCGAGCGCACGCCGCAGCGAAGAAGGCAATGGTCAGAAACAGCACCACGTCGACCATGTCGGAGAGCAGTGCCAACGTGTCGATCAGGGCTGCGGACGCGCTCGAGGCGGCCACGCACAACCACAGCGGTGGGACGGCCGTCAGGACGGCGGCAGTTGCCATCGTCAAACCGGCAGCCCTGAGCTGGCGACCAACGCCGACCAGTGTGGATCGCGCCAGGAATGGACGCCCGGTCGCGGCCAGCCGGGCATCAGGTACGGCGCTCCACTGTCCAACTCCAGTCAGAGGGCAGCGGCAAGTTGGAGAGTCGCGCCCGGGCACGACCGGCACGGCTCCGGTCATCCCCCGTACCGGGGATGACAGGCGGGCCGCCCGACCGGCACGCTGAAGTCTCCCCCCCGGCCAGCGGTCGGGATCGTCACCGGGAGTCGAGATGCATGTGCGATCCACCCTGATCACGGCCGACCCCGCACGGCTCGAGGATGCCGTCCATTTCATCGAGACCGACGCACGCAAGATCGTCGAGGACCTGGCCGGCAATCTCGGCATGTCGCTGAAGGTGAACCGTGCGCTCGGAGTCGCGGTGGTGAACAGCTTCTGGGTGTCAGCCGACGCGATGCGGGAGAGTGACAAGCATGTGCGTTCGACCCGGGAGACCGCTGTCCACCGCGCGAGCGGCACGGTCTCCGCTGAGACCTACCGGGTTGCGAGCGTGGTGCGGGTGGCCCCTTGGGTGTCGGGGGCCGCGGTCCGGGTGACCCGAGCTGACGCGGACCCATCCCGGCTCGACTCGGTGGTCGCCGCCTACGAAGACACCGCCGTCCCGTGGCTCACCGAGACTGCGGGCTTCTGCGGAGCGCTCTTCGTCGCGCAGCAGCGCACGGGCCGCACCGTCAGCGAGACGATATGGAGCGACGAGGCCGCGCTGGCCGAGAGCCGGAGCGTGGCGGCTGCCATCAGGGTCGACACCGCAGCCGCCGCCGACCTGGCCGTACGAGGGCTCGAGGAGTACTCCCTCCTGTTCGGCACGGTGCGGCCCGCCCCCGCCGAGTGACCCTTATCTCCCGGGCGCCTACTCGACGGGCCCCCGGTCCCCTGATCGAAGGGGTTCGTCGAGCGCGTGCAACGTTGTGGTGCCCGAGCTGCAGGAGGCGGCATGTCGGCAGCGATGCTTGGCGATTGCGACGTCCAGCTCGGCCACGCCCCGACAAGGACGCTTTCGACCTGGGCCGACCTGGAGTAGCCCGGCTCACCGGGTGCGCAACGAAGCTGGTGCTGTCCGATCCGTCAGGGGATTGCCAATGGACGTAAATGCCGAGCCGGGCATCGACCAGGACGACCGGACCACAGACACCCTCGAGTTGTTCTTCGACCTGGTCTTCGTGTTTGCGATGTCCGAGGTGACCCAGTTGATGCTCGCCGAGGGCTCGTGGCTTGGACTCGGACGAGGCGCGTTGGCGCTGACTGCGGTGTGGTGGGCCTGGGTCTGCTACGCGTGGTTGACCAACACCACCGCAGATGCCGGAGTGGCGGCACGGATTCTGACCCTTGCCGCGATGGCAGCGATGCTGGTCGCGGCCACCGCGCTGCCAGATGCGTTCGGTTCTCGGGCCCTGCTGTTTGCAGTCGCCTACTTGTGTGTGCGGCTCGTGCATCTGGTGCTTCTGCTTCTTGATACGGGGCAAAACCGCGAGCAGCGTTCAGCCGCCATGCGTTTGCTGCCCACCCTGCTGGCCGGCGCCTGCCTTCTCGTGATCGCAGCGTTCCTCGACACCCCCTACCGTGAGTGGGCGTGGGTCCTCGCGGCGCTCATCGACCTAGGCGGCCCGCTGGTGCTCGGGGTCGGAGGACTTCGCGTACTACCGCGCTACTTCGTCGACCGGCACGGATCGATCATCATCATCGCCCTCGGCGAGACCATCCTCCAGGTCGGGACAGGAGCCCACCCACACCTCAGCGACGCTGGTGTGATCACAGCGGTCGTCCTGGCGTTGCTCATCGCTGGCCAACTCTGGTGGTCCTACTTCGGCCTCACCGACGCAGCCCAAGCACGACTCGTGTCCACTCCCGGACTAGCGCAGACCCGGCTGGCCCGCGACGCCTACAGCTACCTACACCTGCTCATCGTGGCCGGAATCGTGTTCTTCGCGCTGGGACTCCATCGGGCAATTGACAAGGTCTTCGATCCGCTCCCGCTGCTCCACGCCGTCGCCCTGACCGGGGGAGTTGCCCTTGCCTACGTAGGCGACGTCGCCTACCGCTGGCGCGACCACCACCGGCTAGCCGCAGATCGACTCATCGCCGCCGCAGCTTCGGGTGCCATCGTTGCTCCCGCCCTCTTCGCACCAGCCGTATTGACTCTTGCCGCATTGGTCGCCATCGGTGCGGTGCGCATCGTGTGGGAGGCGCGAGACCGCCTCGCTGCCACAGCCGAGCCCCAATCGAGTGAATACATGCCGCCACCGATCTAGTCGAGACCCGTGCGGTTGCAGAACGCCGACCGACTCAGGCGCGGGCGGGGGCACACCCTCTGGCGCGTTTTCGTAGGGCCGGACCGGTGCGGGCTTCCAGCAGGTCCCTCTGGCAGCAACGTGCAGCTCGGCAACCACGATCGATGGACTCGCGAAGAACCGCTGCAATACGCGCCCGCCGGGCCTGTCGAGCCTATGGGGCGAGCCGACGCGGCGGGATGGGGCAGGTTCTCGAGGGAGTGCGCTTGTTCAGGCGTGATGCAGGCCGAACCGAGCACGCGGCTTGCTCACAACCGAGGGACGTAGCGCTTGCCCTGGAGGGCGTCGTACACGAGCCCTGCGCTGCGGCGGGCCGCCAACAGCCGTACCCCTTCCGCCTCCAGGTCCGCGAGCACCTGGGTCAACCCCTCGCTGGTGAGGTGGTCGCCGAGCTCGACGCGCACCTCGCGGTACGCCTGTCTCATCGCCACCAGCTGGGCGTCGATGTGCCGCGTCGCCACCCAGGCGAGGGCCACCGGCTGGCGGCGCCACCCCGCATACGAGCGGTAGTCCGACGGGCAGTGGTCGAGCAGCCACGAGACGGCCGGCACCTGCCACCCGGGGCTCTCCGGCGGCGGCACGAGTGGCGGCCAGCCCGGCGGGACCGCCCCGAGGACCTCAGCCCGGCGGGCGCGGCTCGGCACGACCAGCTCCGGGCGGCGTGGCGGACGACCGGGTGTGGGAGTCGCCGCGTTCGAACATGTGTTCGAGTCTAGGTCATGCCGGGCTGTGCCGACAGCTACTCGCGACCGTTCGTGGCTCCGCGCCACGGATGGTGCTCAGCGAGGGTGACCCACGACCATTCCTGGGTCCGAGGCCATGAAGGGTGGCGCGGACGAGCCCTACCTCAGCGCAACGTCGCGTCGAGCCGGGCCAGCCGCGCGGCATACAGGGAGCTGGCGAGGCTGCCCACGGGCAGCACCGCGAGCAGGGCCTCGAGGGCGGCCACGTCGTCCGCTCCCCCACCGTCCACCCACCGTGCCAGCAGCCCCGCGTCCCCCGACCGCAGCACCGCCCCGCGCAGCGTCTCGTGCAGCTCGGCCCGCAGGAGGGCCACCTCCAGCGAGCCGGAGCCGGGGCGCAGCGGCCCGGCATACCGCTCCAGGGCGCGGGTCAGGTCACCGGCGGCCAGCGCCCGGCGCACGCTCCACACGTCGACGGACACCCCGTCACCGCCGAGGCGGTAGGGCGAGCCCTCCAGCCGCGGGCCGAGCACCTCGCGCAGGCGGTGCACCTCGGCGCGGACCGACGAGGGCACCCCGCGGTCGCCGTACAGCGCACCGGCGAGCTCGTCGGCGCTCCAGCCCGGCTCGCGCGACGTCAGCAGGGCGAGGATGTCGGCGCGGCGCGGGGTCAGCTCGTGCACCACCCCGCCAACGCGCACCGTGGGCCGGGCGCCGAGCAGGTTCACCCCGATCTGGGCCACGGCCCGCAGCGCCGGCTGGGACTGCGCCCGTCGCCGGAGCGCGTCGCCGCGCATCATCTCCTCGATCAGTCGGGCCGCGGTGCGCACCAACGCCCCTGCGGCGACGGGCTCGAGCCCGACCGGCGCCGACACGTCGAGCACGGCGACCATGTCACCGGTGCCGGGGTCGGTGATCGGGGCAGCCGAGCAGAGCCAGCCGTGGTGGGAGTGCACGAGGTGCTGCCCACCGACGAGGTCCACCGCCGAACCCGTCACGAGGCTCTGGCTGATCGCGTTGGTGCCGATCCCGCCCTCCGACCAGTTCGCCCCCTCGACGAACTCGATCGACTCCGCCACCCGCAGCGCTGCCGCCGAACCGATCCGCCACAGCACCTCCCCCGAGACGTCGGTGACCACGACGAGGTGGTCGTCGCTGATCGAGGAGTCCCCGAGCAGGCCCGTGACGACGGGGATGTATGGCGCGAGCGGGTGCTCGGCACGCAGCCGCACCGTGTCGTCGACCTCGTGGAACCGGCGGGGGCGTTGGCGTTCGGGGTCGATGCCCTGCGCCACCGCCCGCCGCCACGAGGCGGCGATCTGGTCGCTGACGCGCGCGTCGTCCTCCCCCGCGAGGACCCGGTCGTGCGCCTCGCGGAGCCCCGCGACGCTGCGTCGGCCCATGGCTGCACTCTCGCACGCACACGCCGGTTTCGGGAGTCCCGCGCGTCCCCCTCACCGGCTCACCAGGGCTCCGTGCAACGCCGGTGCAACGCCCCGTGTCGTGGACTGGCCTCCCCGGATGCAAAGGAGCAACCATGGGCACCTCCCCCAGCGACGTCGCCGAGGCGTGGCTCACGTCGTTCGACCAGGCCCTGCAGTCCCAGGACGTCGGCGGCGTGACGGACCTGTTCGCGGACGAGTGCTACTGGCGCGACCTCGTGGCCTTCACCTGGAACATCAGGACCATGGAGGGCCGGGAGCAGATCGCCGACATGCTCACGGCGACGCTCGGCCGCGTGCAACCCAAGGGCTGGGCGCTCGCCGAGCCGGCGACCGAGGCCGACGGGACCGTCGAGGCGTGGATCGACTTCGAGACGGCCGACGCCCGGGGCCACGGCCACCTGCGCCTCGTGGACGGCAAGGCGTTCACGCTGCTCACGACGATGACCGAGCTCAAGGGGTTCGAGGAGCCGAGTGGTCCGCGGCGGGTCAAGGGCGTCGAGCACGAGATCCACCAGGGTCGGCAGAGCTGGCTGGAGAAGAAGACCGCCGACGAAGCCGCCCTCGGCGACACGGAGCAGCCGTACGTCGTGGTGGTCGGCGGCGGCCAGGGCGGCATCGGTCTCGGCGCCCGCCTCAAGCGGCACGGCATACCGACCGTGATCCTGGAGAAGAACGACCGCCCGGGTGACTCGTGGCGCAAGCGGTACAAGTCGCTGCACCTGCACGACCCGGTCTGGTACGACCACCTCCCCTACCTCAAGTTCCCCGACCACTGGCCGGTCTTCGCCGCCAAGGACAAGATCGGCGACTGGCTCGAGCACTACACCGCGCTCATGGAGCTGAACTACTGGACGAGGTCGGAATGCCTTGGGGCGCAATGGGATGAGGCTGCCGGCGAGTGGGAGGTCAAGGTCAACCGTGACGGCAAGGACGTCACGCTGCGGCCGAAGCACCTCGTCATCGCGCTCGGCGTGAGCGGGTACCCGTTCATCCCCGCCTTCCCCGGCGCGGACACCTTCCGCGGCGAGCAGCACCACTCCTCCCAGCACCCCGGTGGCGACGCGTATGCCGGCAAGGACGTCGTCGTCATCGGTTCCAACAACAGCGCGCACGACATCTGTGCCTCCCTCTGGGAGGTCGGCGCGAGGCCGACGATGGTGCAGCGGTCGAGCACCCACATCGTGCGCAGCGAGTCGCTCATGGACCTCGCCCTGGGCGACCTCTACTCCGAGCGCGCCTTGGCCAACGGCGTGACGACGGAGAAGGCTGACCTGGTCTTCGCCTCACTCCCCTACCGGATCATGCCCGGCATCCTGAAGCCGGCGTACGACGAGATGCAGGTGCGCGACAAGGACTACTACGACGCGTTGCGCGAGGCCGGGTTCGACCTCGACTTCGGCGTCGACGGGTCCGGGCTCTTCATGAAGTACCTGCGACGGGGCTCCGGCTACTACATCGACGTCGGCGCCTCCCAGCTCGTCATCGACGGCCGGATTCCCGTGGTCAACGGCCAGGTCGACCACCTCACGGAGAGCTCGGTCGTCCTCGCCGACGGCACCGAGCTCCCGGCGGACGTGGTCGTCTACGCCACCGGCTACCAGTCGATGAACGGCTGGCTCGAGACGCTCATCTCCCCCGAGGTCGCCGACCGCGTCGGCAAGGTGTGGGGCTTCGGCTCCGACACCCCCAAGGACCCGGGCCCGTGGGAGGGCGAGCTGCGCAACATGTGGAAGCCGACCAACGTCGACCACCTGTGGATCCACGGCGGCAACCTGCACCAGTCACGCCACTACAGCCAGTTCCTCGCCCTCCAGCTCCGGGCGCGGTACGAAGGTCTCGAGACCCCCGTCTACGGGCTGCAGGAGTCGCACCACCCGCGCTGACGCGCGATGATTCTGCCAACAGCAGGGCTGGCCACGGCGCGCGCGGCCAGCCCTGCTGCATACCCGGACGGGAGCCCACCCGTATGGCGCGTGGCCGGGCCCCGCGCTCAGGCCAGGTTCTCGCCGGTGGCTCCGACGACGAACTCCCAGAACCGTTGGCGCTGTGGGGCGGTCTCCACCCCGACCGGTGCGTAGTGGGTGGGCCGACGGCTGCGGTCGTGCCAGAAGCCACCAGTGCCGATCGGGTCGTCGGTCGCGACGAGCCAGGTGACCGTGTCGGCCCCCTCTGCCGGTGAGCGCAGCAGCGGGCCCATGACCTTGTTGAACCCGGGCAGCGACTCGGTGACGCCCGGGGTGTCGGCCCAGCCCGGGTGCATGCTGTGGACGGACACGCGGCCGCGCAGCCGGTCGGCCCACTGCTCGGTGATGACGAGCTGCATGCGCTTGGTGCGCGCGTAGGCCGTGACCCCGGAGTAGTCGCCCTCGGCGTACTCGAGGTCGTCGACCGCGAGCTTCTGCCCGTAGGCGCCGCCGGAGGACACGACCACGACCCGTCCGCCGCGCAGGCTGTCGGCGAGCAGGGCGGTCATCAGATGCGGGCCCAGCACGTGGGTGGCGAGGGTGAGCTCGTGCCCCTGCGCGGTCGTGCGACGCTCGGGCGGAAGGACGCCGGCGTTGTGCACGAGGGCGTGGAGCTCCGGCACCCGCTTGGTGAAGTCAACGCAGAACTCGCGCACCGCGTCGAGGTCGCTGAGGTCGCAGGGCGCGATCTCCACCCGGGCCGAGGGCTCGGCCGCCACCAGCTCGGCACGAGCCGACTCCAGGCGTTCGGCGTTGCGCCCCAACAGGTGCGCGGTCGCGCCCAGGCCGGCGAGCTGTTGGGCCGCGGCCAGGCCGAGCCCGCCGCTGGCACCCGTCACGAGGACGTGCCGGCCGGCGAGGCAGGCGGGACGCGGGTCCGCGGGCCACCACGAGCGACGGATCCGTGGTCCCAGCCGCGTGTAGCCGAGGACCAGGGACTTGTCCATGGCCCAGTCGAGGGCACGGGCAGCGGGGTTGGGGGGCATGGGATCACGGTACGGGCGACCGGTGGGCAGCAGCGCGTCGGGCAGGACCTAGGGTGTTCCCATGCACGAGAAGCGCCACCGGAAGCTCGTCCGCGACCGGGTCCCCGCCATCATCCGATCGAAGGGCGAGGAGGCGCAGACCACGGTGCTCGCGCCGACCGAGTTCACCCCGGCCCTCCTCGACAAGCTCGTCGAGGAGAGCGTGGAGCTGCGCATGGCGCCGGCCCGCGGGCAGCTCGACGAGCTCGCGGACGTCTGGGAGGTGCTGACCACGGTGGTGACCGAGCTGGGGTTCACCCTCGACGAGGTCGAGCAGGCCGCCTCGTTCAAGCGCATCGTGCGCGGTGGATTCTCCGAGCGGGTGTGGCTCGAGTCGACCTCGGAGGTCCAAGCGGTCAGGAACTGACCGCTTCCCTTCCTACGCTGGTGTCATGACCACGACACCAGAGTCCAGCACCCAGCCGTCCGCCTCCAGCCGTGAGCGCGCCGACCTCGTGCAGGCACTGCGCAGGCACCGCGACTTCCTGCGCTTCGCCGTGCGAGGGATCGACGACGAGCAGGCCCGGCAGCGCACCACGGTCAGCGAGCTCACCCTCGGCGGCCTCGTGAAGCACGTGGCCGACACGGAGGTCCAGTGGGCGACCTTCATGACGGAGGGCGCCGGGACCGCCCCGGACATCGACTGGGAGTCGATCGACTGGAGCAACCCGCCGGCGGAGATCGCCGCCTACGCCGACTCCCACCGACTCAAGGACGACGAGACCCTCGCGGGACAGCTCGCGCGCTACGACGAGATCGCCCGCCACACCGACGAGCTCGTCCAGACCCTGGACCTCGACACGGACCACGAGCTGCCCAAGGCGCCGTGGTTCGAGCCGGGAGCACGCTGGTCCGTGCGCCGCGCCGTCCTGCACCTGCTGGCCGAGACCTCCCAGCACGCCGGCCACGCCGACATCATCCGTGAGTCGCTGGACGGCCAGAAGACGATGGGCTGAGGCCCTGCGCATCGGGGAACAGACCTCGCGCGTCACACGAATGCTGTTGTGCACCAACGGTTTCAGACGTATCTGGCACTGAGGCACTGTCAGTGGTCGCACCTACAGTGAGTTCATGGCAGTTGCACCGCAGGAGTATGCCGGGCAGGGCGGGGACCACCCCGCCCGGCCGGTCCTCGGCGCCCTGTCCTCAGCCCTCGTCGCGTTGACGGACTCCCAGCCGGAACGGCTGTGGGCGCTGTCCGAGGGTGAGGTGGTCGGGGCGGTCCGGGCGCTCGGGGAGCTGTCGGCCACCGTGGACGCGCACCTGGTCGCCGTGCTCGCCGAAGCCAAGGCCCGCGGCCTCGGCACGGGTGATGGCTGGGGGCCGGTGGACTGGGCCCGGTCCCTGGCCCCGCTGCTGCCGCTGCGCACGCTGACCGACGCCGACACCGTGGCCCGAGCCGCTCGGGACCCACGGCTCGGCCCGGTGGTCGAGGCCGCGACCACAGCCGCGACCAGGGAAATCGGTGACCCCGACACGGCGACCGGGGTGCTTCCGGTCGGCAAGGCGGCCCAGCTCGTCCGCTTCCACCGGTCCGTCGCCGGGCTGGCAGATCCCGACCAGCTCGACGAGGCACTCGGCACGCTCCTGGACGGTGCCACCGGTCCTCGTGGCCTGAGCGAGCGCGACCTGGCCATCTGCCTGCGCCGCACGGGTGACCTGCTGCGCCCTGATGGGCTCGTCGAGCGCGACGCCGACACGGTCCGGGCGCATCGCTCCCTCACCAAGGCCCGCGGTCCCGTCGGGCTGTCCCGCTACACCCTGCTGCTCGACGACGAGGGCGCCGCTGTCGTCGACGCGGCCGTCGAGGCCCTTGCCCGGCCCCACCGCGACGAGGACACCGGCGAGCTCGACCACCGGACTCCTGCCGCGCGACGCGCCGATGCCCTGGTCGACCTGGTGACCCGCGCCGTGTCGGCCCCTGACGGGCTGCCGCGCCAGGCCAGGACGACGATGCTCGTCACCGTCCCGCTCGAGGTGCTGCAGCGGCGGGCTCGGGGCGACGGCCTCACCCTCACCGGCGATGTCCTGACCACCGACGCCGTCCGGCGACTGGCGTGCGACGCCGAGGTCGTCCCGGTCGTGCTCGGCAGTCGCGGAGAGGTCCTCGACCAAGGCACCGCCGTGCGGCTGTTCACGACCGCCCAGATCCGCCACCTGTGGGTGCGCGACCGGCACTGCACCTTCCCGGGGTGCAGCAAGCCAGCCCGGTGGACCGACGCGCACCATCTCGTGCACTGGGCCGACGGCGGACGCACCGACATCGACAACGCAGCCCTGCTCTGCCGGGCGCACCACACGGTCGTCCACCGGGAACGGCTGCGTGGCGCCGTGGTCGACACCCGACACGGACCGACCGTCGTCTGGGACCTGGCGCCCGGCTCCTACGACACCCGGCGCACCCCGAGCCCGGGCGCTCGCGCCCAGCAGGGCCCACCGGACCCCGAACGACCCTGATCCCGCCCCATACCCCGCCCCCGGCGGGGCCACAGGCGTGTCCCCAGTGCTTCAGGACGCGAGGGGTATGCCGCGTGGTGACCACGCGGCATACCCATCGGTCGTGTTGCGGGAGAACCGAACTCAGCTGTTGACGAGCGACCTCAGGACGTACTGGAGGATGCCGCCGTTGCGGTAGTAGTCCGCCTCGCCGGGGGTGTCGATGCGGACGACCGCGTCGAACTCGACCGGGTCGGCACCGTCGCGGGTGGCGGTGACCTTGACCGTCTTCGGCGTCGTGCCCTCGTTGAGGGCGGTGATGCCGGAGACCGCGAAGGTCTCGGTGCCGTCGAGGCCGAGTGAGTCGGCGTTCTGCCCGGCCGGGTACTGCAGCGGGATGACACCCATGCCGATGAGGTTCGAGCGGTGGATGCGCTCATACGACTCGGCGATGACGGCCTTCACACCCAGCAGTCGCGTGCCCTTGGCTGCCCAGTCGCGCGACGAGCCCGAGCCGTACTCCTTGCCCGACAGGATGACGAGCGGGACACCGGCCTCCTGGTAGGCGGCCGACGCCTCGAAGATCGTCGTCTGCTCGCCGCCGGACAGGAAGTTCCGGGTGAACCCGCCCTCGACACCGTCGAGCAGCAGGTTCTTCAGGCGGATGTTGGCGAAGGTGCCACGGATCATGACCTCGTGGTTGCCGCGCCGCGAACCGTAGGAGTTGAAGTCCTTGCGCTCGACACCGTGCTCGGCGAGGTACTTGCCGGCGGGGCTGTCTGCCTTGATCGAACCCGCCGGGCTGATGTGGTCGGTCGTGACCGAGTCACCCAGCTTGGCCAGGACGCGCGCTCCCGTGATGTCCTCGACGGGCGTGGTGTCCATGGACATGCCGTCGAAGTACGGGGGCTTGCGGACGTAGGTCGACTCGGCGTCCCAGTCGAAGGTCTTGCCCTCGGGCGTCGGCAGCGACTGCCAGCGCTCGTCACCGGCGAAGACGTCGGCGTAGTCGGAGGTGAACATCTCCTGGTTGATCGAGGAGGCGATGGTCCGCTCGACGTCGTCCGGGGTCGGCCAGATGTCCTTGAGGAAGACCTCGTTGCCCGACGTGTCGGTGCCCAGGGCCTGGGTCTCGAAGTCGAAGTCCATCGTGCCGGCCAGCGCGTACGCGATGACGAGGGGCGGCGACGCCAGGTAGTTCATCTTCACGTCGGGGTTGATGCGCCCCTCGAAGTTGCGGTTGCCCGACAGCACCGACACGACCGCCAGGTCGTTGTCGTTGATGGCCTTGGAGATCTCGTCGCTCAGCGGGCCGGAGTTGCCGATGCAGGTGGTGCAGCCGTAGCCCACGAGGTGGAAGCCCAGCTTCTCGAGGTAGGGCCACATGCCGGCCTTCTCGTAGTAGTCGGTGACGACCTTGGAGCCGGGAGCCATCGAGGTCTTCACCCACGGCGCCACGGCGAGGCCGCGGTCGACGGCGTTCTTGGCCAGCATGGCCGCCGCCATCATCACCGACGGGTTCGAGGTGTTGGTGCACGAGGTGATCGACGCGATGGACACGATGCCGTGGTCGATCTCGAAGGTCGTGCCCTCGGCCGAGGTCACCGAGACCCTGCGGGACGGGCGACCGGCGCCGTCACCCTGGTCGGCCGGCTTGTCGCCACCGTTGGTGCCGTCGGTCGCGCCCTGCGGCGACGGGTCGCTGGCGGGGAAGCTGCTGGCGACACCGGCGTCGCCCTCGTCGTGGGAGACGTAGGTGGGGAGGACCTTGCGGAACGAGGTCTTGGCGTCGGTGAGCGCGATGCGGTCCTGCGGGCGCTTCGGCCCGGCGATGGACGGCACGACGGTGGACAGGTCGAGCTCGAGGTACTCGGAGTAGCGCGCCTCGGGCTGGTCGGGGCCGGCCTTGAGCCACATGCCCTGCTCCTTGGCGTAGGCCTCGACGAGCGCGACCGACTGCTCCGAGCGACCGGTGAGGCGCAGGTACTCCAGCGTCACGTCGTCGATCGGGAAGATCGCGCAGGTGGAGCCGAACTCCGGGCTCATGTTGCCGATGGTGGCGCGGTTGGCCAGCGGCACCTGGGCGACGCCCTCGCCGTAGAACTCGACGAACTTGCCGACCACGCCGTGCTTGCGCAGCTGCTCGGTGATGGTGAGGACCACGTCGGTCGCGGTGGCACCGGACGGGATCGAGCCGGACAGCTTGAAGCCGACGACGCGCGGGATGAGCATCGACACGGGCTGGCCGAGCATGGCCGCCTCGGCCTCGATGCCGCCGACGCCCCAGCCGAGCACGCCGAGGCCGTTGACCATCGTCGTGTGCGAGTCGGTGCCGACGCAGGTGTCGGGGTACGCCACGCCGTCGCGGACCATGACGGTGCGGGCGAGGTGCTCGATGTTGACCTGGTGGACGATGCCGGTGCCCGGGGGCACGACCTTGAAGTCCTCGAACGCGGTCTGGCCCCAGCGCAGGAACTGGTAGCGCTCGCCGTTGCGCTGGTACTCGATCTCGACGTTGCGCTCGAAGGCGTCCTTGCGCCCGAACACGTCGATGATCACGGAGTGGTCGATGACCATCTCGGCGGGGCTGAGCGGGTTGATCTTGGCCGGGTCGCCACCGAGGTCGCTGACCGCCTCGCGCATGGTCGCGAGGTCGACGATGCACGGGACACCGGTGAAGTCCTGCATGAGGACGCGCGCCGGCGTGAACTGGATCTCGGTGTCGGGCTCGGCGTTCGCGTCCCAGCCACCGAGGGCACGGATGTGGTCGGCCGTGATGTTGGCGCCGTCCTCGGTGCGCAGGAGGTTCTCCAGGAGCACCTTCAGGCTGTACGGGAGGGTCTCGCTGCCCTCGACCGTGGACAGTCGGTAGACCTCGTAGGACTGGTCGCCGACCGTGAGTTCACCGTGGGCGTTGAAGCTGTTCGTGCTGGCCACTGCCTGCTCCTTCGATGCTCAGTTGTGTGCGTCGTTGCACTCTGATGTCGATCTCGATTTATCTTGACGTCAAGATATCACGTCGGCCGTGCGTGGTCGCGTGGTCAGGCTGGGACTCGATCCTCGTCCAATGCGCTGCGCAGCGAAAGTGGCAGCTCCCGTTTGGTCCGCTCGGCGAGACCGGCCGCGACGTACGTGATCGTCAGGACGGCGCAGAGCATGCCGTCGGAGGCACGGTGGATATCGTGCCGCAGGGTGAAGCTCGTCGTGCCCACCCGCACCGGTCGCACGACGATGTCCGCCCGGTCCCCCGCCGACAGGCTCGCCAGCCACTCGATGTCGGCGTGCCGCACGAGCGGCAGGGCGTCGGCCGCACGGGCCTGCTCCAACCCGTACCCACGGGAGGCGAGGTAGGCCAGCCGCGCGTCGTCGCACCACGCGAGGTACCACGCGTTGAACACCACCCCGACCTGGTCCACCTCGTAGAAGTGCACCTCCACGTGGTGGGTGAAGGCGGCGGGCTCGCCCCGGGACCCACTCGCAGGTTGGGTCGGGGGCTCGCCCTGAGGCTCGCTCAGGGGTTGGATCTGGGACTCACGCTGGGACTCGGTCTGGGGCTCGGGCGGGATCGACACGACGAGCGAGCCTAGGTCACCGGAACCGACGGCCCGGCACCGCAGGGGCAGGTGTGGCGGCGGGCCTGGTCCCTGCGACCGTCACCGACGGGACGGCACGCAGAGCAGGAGCGCGGCGAGACAGACGGCTGCGGGGAACAGCAGCCCGGCCGGGAACCCGGCCGCCGTGGCGATCGCCCCCACCAGGACCGCACCGACGGCCGTCCCACCGTCGAACCCGACGTTCCAGCCGGCACTGGCCACCGGGATGTGCGCCGGGTCCACCCGGGCGAAGGCGACCACGAGGGTGAGGTTCTGCAGGGCCCCGTAGGCGACGCCGACCAGTGCGGCACCGGGGAGCAGGAGCGCCAGGTCTCCCCCGCTGGCGGCCCCCCAGGCGCAGACGGCAAGCCCAGCCGCCCCGGTGAGGAGCAGCGGCGCGAGGAAGCGCTCGGCGCCATACCGGTCGGAGAGGTGACCGGCGCCCCAGCGGCAGGCGGCCGTCCCCACGCCGAGGACGAGCAGGACGGCAGCCGAGGCGGTGCCCGACCGGACGATCTGGGGCACGAAGGTGAGCAACCCTCCCCCGGCCATGGTCACGGCGAACAGCACGCCGGTGGGGCGGGCGACCGCGACGACACCCGCGCGGTCGAGCCGCGGCGCCTGCTCGGTGACCCGGTCGAGCGGGCCCAGCGCCCGGGCCACGGCGAAGGCGAAGGGCGCGGCCAGGACGGGCAGGCCGCCGAGGGCGAACACCCATCCGAAGCCCCACCGGTCGGCGACGGCGACGGAGGCGGGCAGGAGCACGAGGTTCGGCACGGCCACGGCGAGGCCGTAGGCGCCGATGGCCGCGCCCCGCCGGTGGGCCGGCACGAGGTGGGCGGCGACCGCCGACCCGGTGACCGTGAGGATGCCGAACCCCGCACCCCGGACCGCGGACAGGGCGAGGACGGACCAGAGGGCGTCCGACAGCAGGTAGAGCGGCGAGGCCACCCCCATGAGCACCACGCCGACCGCGATGACCGGGCCGTGCCCGAACCTGCGCAGCAACGCGGGCACGGCGAACTGCGTGAGGACCGTGGCTGCGAGCAGGACACCGTTGACCAGCCCCGATCCGGCCTCGTCGGCGCCGCCGCGGACGGCCCACAGCGGGGCGACGGAGAGCAGGGCGGCGTACCCGCTGAAGCCCAGGACGGACAGCATCCCGAGCGCCGGCATGCCCGGCAACCGCCACACCGACCCCGTGGTGGCGTGAGGTGCGCTCCCCCTCACCGTTCGAACAGGGCGACGCACTCGACGTGGTGCGTCATCGGGAACGCGTCGAAGGCGCGCAGCTCCCTCAGTTCGTAGCCGGCCTCGCGCAGGTAGGACGTGTCACGGGCCAGCGCCGCCGGGTCGCACGCGACGTAGGCGATGGCGCGCGGGGACAACCGGGTCACCTGGCCGACGACGTCCTTGCCCGCACCCGTCCGTGGCGGGTCGAGGACGACGAGGTCGGCGGTGAGCGGCAGGAGCGGGTGGCGACGCAGCTTGCGTGACCGCTGGCCGCGACGGCCGGCGGGACCCGACTTCGTCGCTCGCGGCACCCCGAACGCGTCGTCGACCCGCGCCCGCACCGCCAGGACCGACGGGTATGCCGCGAGGTTGCCGGCCGCGGCGGCGACGGCACCCGCGTCGGACTCGACCGCGACGACCTTGCCCTGCGGGCCGACGGCCCGCCCGAGGGCGGCGGCGAACAGGCCGACCCCCGAGTAGAGGTCGAGGGCGATCTCGCCCTCGCGCGGGCCGAGCATGCCGAGCACGGTCTCGACGAAGGTCGCTGCGGCACCGGGGTGGACCTGCCAGAACCCCCGGGCCGACACCTCGAAGTCGGCGACGAACGACGCGGCCTCGACGTGCTCGACGACGGTCGGGGCGTCGGCCTCGCCGGACGGCACGCGGACGACGACGGCCTCCCCTCGCGAGGGGGCGACGACGTCGACCGCGTCCTCACCGTCCCAGTGCCCACGCAGCACCTCGGTCGCGAGGATGCGCTCGTCGGCGATGAGGCAGGTGTCGACCGGGACGACGTCGTGGGACCGGTGCTGGCGCAGGCCGGCCCGGCCCACCTCGTCGACGGCGAACTCGACGCGGGTGCGCCACCCGAGCCCGTCGTGGTCGCCGGGCACCGGCTCGACGACGACCTCGACGTCGAGCTTGGCGATGCGGGAGAACTGTTCGCGGACCACGGTGGCCTTGAGGTCGCGCTGGTGCGCGACCCGGACGTGCTGGAAGTCGCAGCCGCCGCACAGGCCGGGCGCGGCATACGGGCAGGGGGCGGCGACGCGGTGCTCGCTGGCGTCGAGGACCTCGACGCAGTCGGCGCGGACGAACCGCTGGCCGTCCCGCGCCTCGGTGACCCGCACCCGGACCCGCTCACCGGGCAGCGCGTGCCGGACGAAGACGACGCGTCCCTCGTGGCGAGCGATGCAGAAGCCGCCGTGGGCGATCGGGCCGACCTCCACCTCGACCTCGTCGCCGACCCGCAGGTCGGCCTGCCCTGAAGCCTGCTCGGTGACGGTCACTGGCCGAGCCGGACCGAACCGGCGGTGGGCCCGTCGAACCGCTCCTCCTGGCCCTCGGAGGACGCGAGCTGCCACGGCACGCTCGCGACCATGACCCCGGGGGTGAACAACAGCCGGCCCTTGAGGCGCAACGCACTCTGGTTGTGCAGGACCTGCTCGTACCACTTGCCCAGGACGTACTCGGGGATGTAGACGACCACGACGTCGCGGGGGTGGCCGGAGCGCAGCGACTTCACGTAGTCGACGACGGGACGGGTGATCTCGCGGTAGGGCGAGTCGAGCGCCTTGAGCGGCACCGGGATGTCGCGGCGGTCCCACTCGTCCTGCAGCGCCTTGGTCTCGTCGGGCTCGACGTTGACGGTGATGGCCTCGAGCTTGGAGGGACGGGTGGCCCGCGCGTAGGCCAAGGCCCGCAGCGTCGGCTTGTGGATCTTGGAGACCAGCACGATCGCGTGCACCCGGCTGGGGAGCATCTGCGCGTCGACGTCGTCGTCGGAGACCCGCAGCTCGGCGCGGACCCGCTCGTAGTGCTTGTGGATGCCGAGCATGAGGAAGAACAGGACGACCATCGCGGCGATGGCGTAACCGGCGCCGTGGGTGAACTTCGTCAGCAGCACGACGACCAGGACGATGCCGGACATGGTGGCGCCGACCGCGTTGATGACGCGGCTGCGCTTCATCCGCGACCGCTCGGAGGCGTCGCGCTCGAGGCGCAGGTGGCGGTTCCAGTGGCGGATCATCCCCGTCTGGCTGAGCGTGAAGGACACGAAGACACCGACGATGTACAGCTGGATCAGCTTGGTGACCTCGGCGTTGTACAGGACGATGAGGAAGGCAGCCGCCCCGGCGAGGATGAGGATGCCGTTGGAGAAGGCGAGCCGGTCACCACGGGTGTGCAGCTGGCGCGGGAGGTAGCCGTCCTTGGCCAGGATCGAGCCGAGCACCGGGAAGCCGTTGAAGGCCGTGTTGGCGGCGAGGATGAGGATCAGGCCCGCGACGATCGACACGAGGATCACGCCGGGGTGGAAGCCCTGGAAGACCGCCTTGGCGACCTGGCCCATGATCGTGTCCTGCACGTACCCGGGACCGACCGGCTTGCCGTCGCGGAGCAGCTGGGTCGCCGGGTCCTCGGCGTACTTGATGCCGGTCCACTTCGCGAGGGTGAGCATCGACATGAGCATGGTGATGGCGATGACGCCCATGAGCAGCAGCGTGCTGGCGGCGTTGCGGCTCTTGGGCTTCTTGAACGCCGGCACACCGTTGGAGATGGCCTCGACCCCGGTGAGGGCGGCACAGCCGGACGAGAACGCGCGCAGCAGGAGGAACAGCATCGCGAAGCTGCCGAGCTGCCCGTACCCGTCCTCCGGCACGAGGGTCAGCCCCGCGCTCTCGGCCTGCGGCAGGTTGCCGGTGACCTCGCGGACGACGCCGACGATGCCCATGCCGATGACGCTGAGCATGAACAGGTAGACCGGGACGGCGAACGCCTGCCCCGACTCGCGCACCCCGCGGAGGTTCATCGCCGTGAGGAGGACCACGAGCCCGACGGCGACGATCACCTCGTGGCCTCGGATGAACGGCAGTGCAGCAGCGGCGTTCTGGACACCGGAGGAGATCGACACCGCGACCGTGAGGACGTAGTCGACGAGCAGCGCCGAGGCCACCGTCAGGCCGGCCTTGGGACCGAGGTTGGTGTTGGCCACCTCGTAGTCGCCACCACCCGAGGGGTAGGCGTGGACGTTCTGGCGGTAGGACGCGACGACGACGAGCATGACCGCGACGACGCACAACCCGATCTGCCACGAGTGCGTCAGCGCGAGCGCACCACCGGCGAGGCCGAGGGTCAGGAAGATCTCGTCCGGCGCGTACGCCACGGACGACAACGCGTCGCTGGCGAAGATGGGCAGCGCCAGCTTCTTGGGGAGCAGGGTGTCGCCGAGGCGGTCGCTGCGCATCGCGCGACCGACAAGCACACGCTTGAGGACGCGTCCGGGAGTTGCCACGGCGAACACTCTAGGCGGCGCACGGGGTCGCTGTGCGAGACCCTGCCGCGGACCCGCGCGGCAGCGTGCACGAGGGGGTATGCCGCGGTGTAGCGTCACCGTCGTGCACTTCGTGATCATGGGCTGCGGCCGAGTGGGCTCGTCCCTCGCGCTGAGCCTCGAGAGCCAGGGCCACGACGTCGCGGTGATCGACCAGGAGGAGTCCGCGTTCCGGCGCCTGGGCTCCGCGTTCGAGGGTCGCCGGGTCACCGGTGTCGGTTTCGACCGCGACACCCTGGCCGAGGCCGGCATCTCCGACGCGTACGCCTTCGCCGCCGTGTCCAGTGGTGACAACTCCAACATCCTCGCGGCCCGGGTGGCCCGCGAGACCTTCGGCGTCGAGCACGTCGTGGCGCGCATCTACGACCCCGGCCGCGCCGAGGTCTACCAGCGCCTCGGCATACCCACCGTCGCCACCGTGAAGTGGACGTCCGACCAGATGCTGCGCCGCCTGCTCCCCCAGGGCCACGTGCCCGAGCTGGTGGACCCGTCGGGCAAGGTCGTCATCGCCGAGGTCACCGTGAACCCCGGGTGGGTCGGACGGCTCGTCAGCGAGCTCGAGAGCGTCACCGGCACGCGCACCGCCTACCTGACGCGACTCGGCTCCGGCATCCTGCCGACCGCCGAGACCGTGTTCCAGGAGGGCGACCTGCTGCACGTCGCCGCCCTCGCGTCCGAGCTCCCGGCCGCGGAGCGCACCCTCGACGCCCCGCCCGCCCCGTCCGGGCACTGAGCAGAAGGAACCACATGCGCGTCGTCATCGCCGGGGCCGGGAGCGTCGGGCGCTCCATCGCCCGGGAGCTGCTGCACAACGGCCACCAGGTCCTCCTCATGGACAAGGACCGCAAGGACATCCAGTCCAGCCGCGTCCCCGAGGCCAACTGGCTGCTGGCGGACGCGTGCGAGATCACGGCCCTGCACGAGGCCGGCCTGGCCGAGTGCGACGTCGTCGTCGCCGCGACCGGTGACGACAAGGTCAACCTCGTCGTCTCCCTGCTGGCCAAGACCGAGTTCGGTGTGCCCCGCACGGTGGCCCGCGTCAACAACCCCAAGAACGAGTGGATGTTCGACGAGGCCTGGGGTGTCGACGTGGCCGTCTCGACCCCGCGCCTGATGACCGCCCTCGTGGAGGAGGCCGTCAGCGTCGGCGACCTCGTGCGCATCTTCCAGTTCCAGCAGGGCAAGGCGACGATGGTCGAGCTGACCCTGCCGCCGGACAGCCCCTACGCCGGCAAGCGGGTCGGCGACGTCGACTTCCCCGGCGAGACCGTCCTGGTCGGCATCATCCGCGAGGACCACCCGATCGCCCCCAGCCGCGACGACTCGCTGGAGCCGCACGACGAGCTGCTCTTCATCTCGACGCCGGAGTTCGAGGACGAGCTCGAGGCGATGCTCAGCCCCGGCGACCGCAACCCCCGCGGCGAGGCCTGAGCTCAGCCGCTCTCGGCGGTGGACCCCTCCAGGTCCTGCGGCGTCTGGCCGCGCACGAGCATCAGCCCCATCACGGCGAGCCCGGCGAGCCACAACGGCCAGCCCAGCGCCACCTTGGCCACACCGAGCCAGGCCACCTCACCCGCGAAGTAGAGCGGGAGCATGATGGCCACGCGCACGGCATACATCACGACGAGCACCATCGTCAGGCGCTGGCAGACGCGGACCAGGCCCCGGTCGCGGTGCCAGGAGAAGGGGTCCTCGGCAGCGCGGGGGTCGCCGGCGCCGACCATGAACCCGACCAGCGGCCACCGGCTGACGACCGAGACGAGGGCGGCGACACCCCATGCCGCGCTCGTGAGGATGCCCGGCAGGAACGCGTCCTGGGCCCGGCCGCTGCGCAGCGCGAAGAACGCGGCGATCGCCGTGGCCAGGGCGGCCGACCCGACGAACTGCAGGCTCTGGCGCTGGGCCAGCCGCACCACGGCGAGCACGACGATGACGGCCGCGGCAGCGATGACGGCCGTCCGCACGTCCTTGGTCGCGGTCCACACCACGACGAACGCGACGGTCGGCAGGGCCGTCTCGAGCGACCCGCGCCACCCGCCGAGGGCCTTGGAGAGCCGTTGGCGGATGACCTCCTCGACGGTCGCGGGCGGAACCGGCGCCCCGGTCGGCGCGGGTTCGTCCACCCCGGTCACACCGTCGTGGGCTCCGAGCTCGCGGTCAGTGGGCACGCAGCGGGACGATCTCGTAGGACGGGTTGAAGATCGTGGGGATGCCCCGGTAGTAGGTCACCCGGCCCTGGGCCCGCAGGTAGGTGCCCGGCTCGATCCCGGCGATCGACCGTCGGCCCAGCCAGACGAGGTTGATGGTGCGGCTGCCGTCGTAGAGGTCGATGACCAGGGCCGGCACGTTGACGCGCGGGCGCAGCGTCACGGCGCGGACGGTGCCGGACACGGTGGCCCGCTGACGGTCGAGCAGGTCGCACATCGGGGTGCAGCCCAGGCGGGCCGCGTCCTCGCGCAGCTCGTCGGCCTCCATCTGGGTGACCGACTTGGTGAGGCGCTCACCGAGCCGCGCGATCGCCGACTTGTGGTGTCCCTGAGGACCCTTGGTGCCGCGGGGCGGGGTGGTCTGCACATCGTGGGCCATGGTGGTTACCGGACCTCGGTGATCTCGGGGCCACGCTCGAACGGCTTGAGGTCGTCGGTGTGGACGGTGGTGTCGGCGTCCTCGGACGCCTCGGGGTCGACGTCGCCGTCGGACTCTGCGTCGGGCTGGACCGGCAGCGTGAGCGTGAGCATCTCCCGTGGTGCCATCGCGTTGTCACCGCGGACGACGACCACGCTCCGGACGACCTCGAGCAGCGGGGCCGCCGCGTCGTCGTCGATCGCGGCGCGACCGGAGAACACGGCCCGCAAGAACCAGCGCGGTCCGTCGACGCCGGCGAAGCGGGCGGGGGCGAAGACCGTGCGGCCGTCAGGTCCGGCGGACGGCATCCGGGTGCGCAGCTCGGTGCCGAGGGCGCCGTGCACCTCGTCGGCGGTGCCGCCCTGGGTGAGGATGGACTCGGCGATCTCCGAACGGATCTCGTCCCAGATGCCCATCGTCTTCGGTGCGGCGAAGGCCTGCAGCTGGACGGCCGAGTCGCCGATCACGGCAGTGGCACCGACGACCTGGTCAGCCGCCTCGTCCACCTCGAGCCGCAGCTCCATGCCGGCGACGCCGCGGATGCGCAGCGCACCGAGGTCGAGCCTGCCGTCGTCGGTGGTGTCGACCTCGGAGCTGTCGTGCGGGCCGTTGCCCTCACGGTCGACCGGGGCCGCCTTGGCAGCCGGGGCCGCGGCGGTGTCGTCAGCCGCGACGTCGGTCGAGCCGGACTCGTCGGCGTTCGCTGCATCGGTCGGCTCGTCGAGCTCGGTCGCGTCGAGCGCCGGGTCGAGGGTCTTGTCGACCTCGTCGGTCTGCTCGGACTTCTTGCCTCGTCGGAAGATGGCCACTGGAGTGTTCAGTCCTTCGTTGTCTGGGGGTGGTTGCCGAAGCCGCCACTGGCACCATGACCAGTGTCCCCCCGGGAGGTGTCCTCGAGCGAATCCACCTCGAGGAAGTCGGCGACGGCGACCTGCTGCACCACGAGCTGGGCGATCCGGTCGCCGCGGTGGACGGTGAACTCCTCGCGCGGGTCGAGGTTGACGAGGTTCACGAGAACCTCTCCGCGGTAGCCCGCATCGACCGTGCCCGGGGCGTTGACGATGGTGATGCCGTGCCGGGCCGCGAGGCCGGACCGCGGGTGCACCAGGCCGACGTAGCCGTCGGGCAGGGCGAGGGCGACGCCGGTGGGGACCAGGGCCCGCTCCCCCGGTGCGAGGGTCACGTCGGTCGCGGCGTGCAGGTCGGCCCCGGCGTCACTGGGGTGCGCGTAGGACGGGACCGGCAGGTCGGGGTCGAGCCGGCGCAAGGGTACGGAGACGCGGATAGGGCCAGTCACGTGGACTGACCCTATCGGTGGTTGGTGCGTGCTCAGGCTGCGCACTCCCGGCACACCATCTGCCCGTTGACCTCCTTGGCCAGCTGGCTGCGGTGGTGCACGAGGAAGCAGCGCGAACAGGTGAACTCGTCGTACTGGCGCGGGATCACCCGCACCGACAGCTCCTCGCCGGACAGGTCTGCGCCGGGGAGCTCGAAGCCCTCGGCCTGCTCCGTCTCGTCGACGTCGACGCTCGAAGCGCTCTTGTCGACCCGGCGGGACTTCAGTTCCTCGATCGAGTCCTCGGACAGCTCGTCATCGGTCTTGCGCGGCGCGTCGTAGTCAGTCGCCATAGTCGCTGTCGCTCTCCCTCTTCAGTCGCATCTGTGCCCGCTCGATGATCGAGAAGGCAAGTCGCCGGTGTTAACGCTGATCGTCGTGGTTTTGTGCCCACCGCCGGCGGGGATTGTGCCCTATCTCGCTGGCGCCGTCACCATCGCGTCCACCACAGCGTCCGCAGCGCCTCCCCAGACCGTCGGCAACCGGCCCAAACCGGCGCCGTGCCGGCCCAAGAACCGGTCTCGGTTCATCCAAGGTTCACCCAAGGGACGCAACCCCGAGTGGGCTCCGGGGCGTCTGCCACCGTAGAGTCCTGTCTCCGCCCGACCCGGGACCGAGGGTGCGCGAGCACCTCGGAGCCCCTGAGACACAGGACCCCGGCCCGACCCGGATCCACCTGGATTCACCTGGATCCACCCGAACCGACTCGTGACACGACTCAGAGAGGGGTGCAGCATGACCGAGTTCCACACCGAGATCACCCGCCGCGCCAGCCGCGCAGTGCAGTCCCTGCGGACCGCGCAGGAGGCCGGCGACGACTACCTGGCCTCTGTCCGCGAGGCCGAGCTGGAGAACCTGGCCCGCCTCGCCGACGAGCACGGCCTGCGCATCCCCGACCTCGCGGGGTACCACGCAGCCTGACGCCGCCTGACCCAGCCCGACGCCGCGAACGGCGCGACCGCCACCGCGGTCGCGCCGTTCGCGCTGGGTGGGACGTGCGACCGGCCGACTCCGCGCCGATCTGCTGCGCGCCGGCCCACTCCGAGCCGGCCCACTCCGAGCCGGCCCACTCGGCGCCGGCCTACTCCCCGCCGACCGACTCCACAGCCCGCCGGACGAGCGGCTCGAGCTCGGCGTGCAGCGCGGGCGCCGCCCCCACGACCATGTCCTGGTCGGGAGCCAGGTCGCCCAGCCCGGTGAAGACCCCGCCGGACTCGGTGAGCACCAGCCACGCAGCCGCCATGTCCCACGGGTTGAGGCCGCGCTCGAAGTAGCAGTCGAGGGTGCCGGCGGCCACGGCGCAGATGTCCAGCGCCGCGCTGCCGATCCGGCGGATGTCGCGCAGGTGCGGCAGCACCTGCACGAGCAGGGTGGCCTGCCACAGCCGCCGACGGGTGTCGTAGCCGAAGCCCGTGCCCGCGAGCGCGTGGCCGAGTCCGGGCGGGTCGGCGATGACGAGCCGGCGGGCGTCGCCGTCGCCTCGTCGCAGCCGGGCGCCCCCACCGAGGCGGGCGTGGAAGAGCTCCCCCGTGACCGGGTTCACGACGGCACCCGCGACCGGGCGCCACGCCCCCGGGGTCGTGGGGTCGCCGACGACGGCGGCGACGGACACGGCATACGAGGGGATGCCGTAGAGGTAGTTGACCGTCCCGTCGATGGGGTCGACGACCCACGTGATCTCGGACTCGCGGTCGGTGCCGCCCTCCTCCTCGCCGAGGAAGCCGTCGCCCGGGCGGGCGGCCTGCAGCCGCGTGCGCAGGAGGTCCTGGGAGCGCTGGTCCATCACGGTCACGACGTCGGTGGCCGTGCTCTTGGTCTTGGAGACCCCGAGGTCGGCGGGCCGGTCGTCGACGATGAGGCGACCGGCCTCGAGGGCGACCTCGACGGCGAGGCGTTCGAGCTCGACGAGGACCACGGCGTCCGGGACGGTCAGCGCGGACACGGTCAGTCCTGCCCGCACAACGCCGGCTTGGCGACCCGGAGGTTCGGGCAGCACCCCGGCGCGCACGTCGACCGCAACGGGTCGCGACCCGGCCAGGACGGCTGGACCGGCTGCTCCCCCCGGGCCACGGCGGCGCGCTCCTCGACGAGGTCGACCAGGCCGGAGACGAACTCCGGGTCGATGCCGACCGTGGGGACGCGCACCAGCTGGATGCCCAGCTTCTCCGCCGTGGCAGCCGCCTCGGTGTCGAGGTCGTAGACCACCTCCATGTGGTCGGAGACGAACCCGATCGGCGACACGACAACGACCTGCGCGCCCTCGGCCGCCAGCTCCTCGAGCCGGTCGTTGACGTCTGGCTCGAGCCACGGCTGGCTCGGCGGACCCGACCGCGAGCAGAACACGAGCTCACCGGACAGGTCCGTGTCGAGCGTGGCGTTGACCTCGTCGGTGATCGCCGCACCGAGGGCGATGTGCTGGCGGCTGTAGGCGCTGCCGTCCTCGTCACCCGGGCCGGACGTCTCGTCCATGGCGGTGGGGATGGAGTGGGTGACGAACAGGAGCCGTATGGCGCCGGCGTCCGTCCCGCCGCGCAGCACCTCCCGCACGGACTCGGTGACGAGCCGGCTGTTGGTGCGCGAGAACCCCGGGTGGTTGGCGTAGGTGCGGATCTTGTCGATGGCGATGTCGATACCGGCCTCGGCGACCTCCGCCTGCGCCCCGGCGAGGTCCTCGCGGTACTGGCGGCAGGAGGAGTAGCAGGAGTAGGCGCTGGTCATCACCGTGACGAGCCGCGACAGGCCCTGGTCGTGGGCCTCGCGCAGCGCCTCCGGGACGAACGGCGTGAAGTTGCGGTTGCCCCAGATGACCGGCGTCGTGATGCCCCGACGGTCGAGCTCGCCGCGCAGCGCCGCGATGAGGGCACGGTTCTGGTCGTTGATCGGGCTGCGGCCGCCGAACCCGTAGTAGTGCTCACCGACCTCCTCGAGCCGCTCGTCGGGGATGTTCTTGCCCGCGGTGACCGTCCGCAGGAACGGCAGGACGTCCTCCGGCTTCTCCGGCCCGCCGAAGGACAGCAGCAGGATCCCGTCGTAGGGCTCCAGCGGCGAGGCCTCCGGGCTGTTGTCGGCAGTGGGGTCGGGGTGGGGGGTGCTCACGTGAGTTCTCCGGTTCGCAGGGGCTTGGGGGCGTGCACATCGAGGACGACGGCGATCATGCGCACGGCGAAGACCAGGGCGACGCAGCCCCAGATCACCACCGGGCCGACCCGGTCGAAGTGGTGGGCGGTGACGACCAGGGCGGACCCCAGGAGGGCGGGCAGCGCATACATCTCCCGGCGCAGCACCTCGGGCACCTGCCCGGCGAGGACGTCGCGGACGATGCCGCCGCCGACGGCGGTGATGCCGCCGACGATCACGGCCGTGAGGGGGTCCATCCCCGCATCGAGGGCCTTGAGCGACCCGCCGATCGCGAACACGGCCAGCCCGGCCGCGTCGAGCACCCGGACGAACCGCGAGATGCGTTCGATCCCGGGGTGGTAGACGAACGTCACGAGCCCGGCGACCAGGGCGCTGGTGAGGAGTCGCCAGTCGGAGATGCCCACCGGGGGCAGCGCACCGATGAGGACGTCCCGCATCACCCCACCGCCGAGGGCGGCCGCACCGGACAGCACGAGGACCCCGAACAGGTCGAGGCGCTTCTTCACCGCGACGAGTCCACCGGACAACGCGAAGGCGAAGACGCCGACCAGGTCGAGGGCCAGTTGGAGATGGGGGTCGAAGGTGAGCATCGCGAGGTCAAAACTACCCTCGCGGCGTGGTCGCTTCCTCGGCGAGGCCCGTGGTGGCAGAGTCGACCACGATGTGGCGATACGGGAGAAGGCAATGCGCAACCTGCGGCTGATCGGTGTCCATGAGGACGGTCAGCAGCTGCTGCTGTCCGATTCCGGGGGCGAGCAGTTCAGCGTCCCCCTCGACGAGCCCCTGCGAGCGGCGGTCCGACGCGACCGTCCGCGCCTCGGCCAGCTCCAGATCGAGATCGACGGAGGCATGCGGCCTCGGGAGGTCCAGGCGATGATCCGCGCCGGCCTGAGTGCCGACGACGTCGCCGACCGCTCCGGGTGGACGGTGGAGAAGGTCCGTCGTTACGAGGGCCCGATCCTCGCCGAGCGCGAGTACGTCGCCGGCCTCGCCCGCGCCGTCAGGCTCCGCGGTCGCGCCGGTGCGGGGTCGACCACCCCCACCCTCTCGGCGCGCGTCAGTGCCCGGCTCTCCGGCCGTGGCGTCGACCCCGCGGCAGCGCTGTGGGACTCCGCCCGCAACGAGGCCGGCGAGTGGACGGTCCTCGTCACGTTCCCGGCCGGCGGCCGCGAGCGCGAGGCGCGCTGGCACTTCGACGTGCCGGCCCGCACCGTCACCGCGGCCGACGACGAGGCGCGCTGGCTGAGCGAGGAGGACACCGGCAGCGGCGCCTCCCCCCTGCCGACCCCGCACCTCGCGACCCCGCCCGTCCGCGCCACGACCGTGTATGACGTGGAGGCCGAGGGCGGCGTGCAGGCCACCCCGCGCCGCGCTGCTCCCCAGCGCACCGAGGAGCCCCTCGACCTCATGACCGCGATGCGCGAGCGCGCGTCGCACCGGGGTCGCCCGCGCCGCCGCAAGGCGTCGGCGACGCAGACCCCCGGCGACGACGCCCCTCGTGAGGACGCGCTCCCCCTGGAGGATCTCGCCTACGACCCCGAGACGATGCCGCCGCCGCCCGCGGCGCGAGGCCCGCACCCGCTCGACCCCGTCGAGGAGTCCGCAGCGTCACGCGACGACGCAGTGGTCCTCGAGGCACCCGACGAGGTCGTCCCCGACCCGGGGGTCGAGCCCTCGCTCGAGGCCGAGGCCGAGGTGGAGGTCGAGGACGTCGCCACGGTCACCGACCCCGCTGTCGAGACCGCTGCCGCCCCCGAGCCGACTCCGGAACCCACTCCTGCGCCCGAACCCGCGGCCCAGCCCGAACCGGCCCAGCAGGTCGACCGACTGGGCGCCGTCGAGGCCGGGGCCGACGACCGGCACGAGGACGTCGGGCCTGCCGCGGAGAAGGCCGACCAGGACGACGCGCCTGCGGCGAAGCCGCGCCCGGCGAAGAAGGCCGGCCGACGCAGCGTCCCGAGCTGGGACGACGTCATGTTCGGGGCCAGGACCCGCGACTGACTGGACTACTGCTGCGGCACCGGGCACAGGTCGAGGTCGAACGGCAGCACGTCGGGCGACTCTGCTGCGGCCCGGGCCGCGGCGGAGTTCATCCGCCGCATGAAGTGGCGCCGGCACAGCACCTCGTACTCCACGAGCGTCTCGCTGCCGGGCTTGGTGTCACCGACCACGACCTGCTCGCCCTCGACGACCATGACGCCGTCCACGACGCGCGCGTTGTGCGTGGCTCGCTTCCCGCACCAGCACAGCGCCTCGACCTGGAGCACCTGCACCTTGTCGGCGAGCTCGATCATGCGGCGCGAACCCGGGAACAGCTGGGTGCGGAAGTCGGCGGTGATGCCGAACGCGAACACGTCGATCGCCATCTCGTCGACGAGGCGGGCGAGCTGCTCCACCTGCACCGGTGTGTAGAACTGCACCTCGTCGCAGATGAGGTAGTCCACCCGCACGCCGTTCGTGGCGTGCTCGACGACCGCGTCCCAGAAGTCGAGGTCGTCGCCCACCTCGTGGGCCGCCGTGGAGAGACCGAGCCGCGACGAGAGCACGTCGGTCCCGGCGCGGTCCATCTTCGTGTAGATCAGGCCGGACCGGCCGCGGGCCTGGTGGTTGTGGTCCATCTGGAGGGCAAGGGTCGACTTGCCGCAGTCCATGGTCCCGGAGAAGAAGACGAGCTCAGCCACGAGGGAACACCCTAGGCGGTGTCCCGGGCCGGCACGTGGAAGAGGGGTATGGCGGACTCGTCCGCCGTCAGCGAACCGTGCAGCCCCACCAGCGCGAGCAGCTCGGGCCGCGCCCGCCGGGAGTCCACGATGGCGAAGTTGTCGCGCATGGCGACGACGACGTCACCGATGCGGGCCAGGTTCTCGGCGCTCACCGGCCCGAACCACCCTTCGCGGATCGCCTCCTCCCGTGACCTGATCCAGGCCCGCTCGCGCACGCGCTCGACCCAGACCTGCTCGACGTCGGCCGCCGCGCCGTCCTCGCAGTAGAGCTGCAGGGCCCGGGCCTCGCCCCCGACGTGGCGCACCCCCGCCGCCAGCTCGGGGTCGTGGGCCAGGTCGATGCGCAGGGCGTGCGGGGCGTCCACCATGCCGTGGTCGGCGGTGACGTAGACGGCGGTGTCCGACGGGACGGAGCGGCACAGGCGGGCCAGCTCGGCGTCGATCGCCTCGAGCTCGTCGCCCCACTCCCACGACTGGCACCCGTGCACGTGCCCGACCTTGTCGAGCTCACCCCAGTACAGGTAGACCAGCGAGCGCTTCGACGCCCGCACGGCCGCCACCGAGGCGTCCACCCGCGACTCGAGCGTGTCGGCCGCCTTGAACCGGCCGCCGCGCAGCGCCGCCCGGGTCAGGCCGGACCCGTCGAAGAACCCGGGACCGATGCGGGTGACCGACACCCCCGCCCGCTCGACCTGCTCGAACACGGTGGGCTGCGGCTGCCAGGTCAGCGGGTCGGGTCCGTCCTCCCACGACAGCTGGTTGACGAGGCGGTCCTCCCCAGGGACCAGCACCTCGTACCCGAGCAGCCCGTGGCTGCCCGGAGGGAGCCCGGTGCCGAACGTCCCCATCGACGTCGCCGTCGTCGACGGGAACCCCGCCGTGATCCGGTATGCCGCGGGGAGCAGGGACCGCAGGAACGGTGCGTGACCTCCGCGGCGACGGATCAGCTCGTACCCGAGCCCGTCGACGAGGACGACCACGGCACGGCGCGACGGGCCGAAGGCCAGGCCGGAGTTGCCGGCCTCGTCCAGCCCGTCCGGGCCCGTGCTGGCAGGGCCGGTCGGCTGCGTCGAGCTGCCGGCCAGGGCACCGGCGAACCGGTCCACTCCGAGCGTCGCCGCCACCGCCGGCAGGACTCCTGCGAGTCCCGCCGCGTCGTAGCGCGGGTGGAGCAGACCTTCGTGGGGCACGGCCTACGCCGTCGCCGTCAGGGAGACCGGCCGGCGGCGGGGCACGGACGTGGGAGGAGGCACGGGTCAGCTGCCGATGCTCGTCGACAGCGCCTGTGCGAAGTCCAGTGCCTGCTGGAGGGCGACCTCACCCTCGGCGTCGGCGCTGATGCGCAGGGAGATGTCGTCCGAGGCGACGCTGCCCTCGTAGCCGTGGTCGGCGTCGCAGTCGGGGTCGGCGCAGGAGGCGGGCATCAGGTCGATGCGGCTCACCGCTCCCCAGCCGAGGGTGAGCGTGATCTCGCGACCGAGCGACCCGGGCTGGTAGTCCTGGGGGCGCGCGACGACGTGGGTGACCATAACTCCACGGACCGCGCTGAGCGGGACGCTCTCGGTGGTCGCCGTCGCCACGTCCTCCTGGCCCGGCCCGCCGTCGGTGTGGTCGTCCGCGTGGGCGATGACCAGGCGGCTCATGGTCAGGGCCAGGACCGTGATGTGGCGGCGCACCACGTCGTGGTCGAAGGTCGTCTCCTGGTGCACGAGGTGCGACACGACCTCGTCCCCACCGAGGGCCGCGCGGACGACGTCACCGACGAGGGCCGGGTAGTAGCCGGCCTGCTGGATCGCTCGGGTGAGGTCGTCGGGGAGAGCCAGCGGCGGCGGTGCGGGGTGGGAGGAGGTGGAGCCCATAACGCCCATCCTGCCCTAGTACGCGGCCCCCTGCCGGTGGCCGGCCCGTGCCGGGGGTCCCGCACCAGCGTGACCTGCGGTGATGTCAGGTCAGGGTGCGTCGGCCCGGGTCCTTGCGACGAGGCGTGGGGGCCACCACGGCCTCGGCGCCGAGCACGTCGACCCCGGAGGGGTGGGCGTTGACCGGGTTGAGCACGAGGCTCGAGACCTCGGGCAGGTTGTCCGCGAGCACCGAGACGCGGGCGATGAGGTCGGCGAGTGCCGCGCGGTGGACCGGGGTCGACCCCCGGTGGCCGTGCAGCATCGGCGAGGACTTGACCGAGGAGATGAGGTCGGAGACGTCGACGTCGGTGAGCGGCGGGATGCGGTGGCCGATGTCGCCGAGCAGGTCGGTGGGCGGCCCCGCGATGCTGAACGACACGACGGGCCCGAACAGCGGGTCCTCGTCGGAGCGCACCACGCAGGAGACGCCGGGGGTGGCCATCCGCTGGACGACGAACGAGTTGGCGGACAGCGGCGCGAGCCGTTCGGTGAGACCGGCGAAGGCCTCGCGCACCTGGCCCTCGGTGCGCAGGTCGACCCGGATCCCCGACAGGCCCGGCTGGTGGCGCATGAGGGGGGCGACCGACTTGATCACCACGGGGTAGCCGACGGCCTCGGCCGCCGCCACCGCGTCGTCGACGGTCCGGGCCGGCACGCTCCCCCACAGGTCGACGCCGTAGGCCGACAGCAACGAGGTGACCTCGGCATGGGTGAGGCGGCGCCCCTCGGGCGACTCGGTGAGGACGCGTTCGACCAGGGCCTCGGCCGCCTCGCGGTCGATCCCGACGGGGTTGACCTGCACCCCCCGGTCCTTGGAGCGCCACTCGGAGTACCGGGTGGCTGCGGCCAGGGCCCGCACCGCGTCCTCGGGCATCGCATAGGCCGGGACGACCTCGACCCGTCCTGCGCCCGGCTGGTCGGACAACCGGTCGAGCACACCCCGCATCCCGAGGAACGTTGCGAGACAGGGCTTGTCGGAGGCGATCGCCGCATCGCGCACCGCCGCGGCCACCTCGGCGTCCTCGGTGACCAGGGGCGGGATGAAGCAGGTGAGGACGCTGTCGACCTCTGGGTCGCCGAACGCGTCGGCCAGGGCGGCGGCGAAGTGCTCACCCCTGGCGTCGCTGGGCAACGACACCGGTCCGTGCGCCACCTCGAGCCCCCAGCTCACGCAGGCCTCGGCGGTGAGCGCGCCCAGGGCGTCGGAGTTGCCGACGATCGCGACCCGGTTGCCCTGGGGCAGGGGTTGGTGCACCACGAGCTGGGCGACGTCGAACATCTGGTGGACGTTCTCGACCCGGATGACACCGGCCTGGCGCAGCATCGCGTCGAACGCCTCGGGGCGCACCCGGGTGGGCCGCGCCCGGTGGCCGGGTGGCACGCCATACGACGACACCCCGGACTTGACGACGATGACCGGCTTGGTCGTGGCGAGCCGGCGCGCGATGCGCGAGAACTTGCGCGGGTTGCCCATGGACTCGAGGTAGAGCCCCACGGCGTCGGTGTCGTCGTCGTCGATCCAGTACTGCATGAAGTCGTTGCCGGAGACGTCGACGCGGTTGCCGGCGGAGGCGAACACCGAGATCCCGAGCCCGCGGCGGGCGGCGGACGCGAGGACGGCGATGCCGAGCGCCCCGCTCTGCGCGAAGAGCCCGAGTCGTCCGGCCGGGGGCAGCTCGGGGGCGAGGGAGGCGTTGAGGCGCACGCTCGGGTGGTTGTTGATGACGCCGAAGGAGTTGGGTCCGAGGACCCGCATGCCCGCGGCCCGCGCGGTGGCCAGCAGCTCGCGCTGCAGCTCCTCCCCCGCCGGTCCTGCCTCGGCGAACCCGGCCGACACCACGAGCAGCGTCTTCACGCCCGCCTCCGCGCAGTCGGCGACGACGTCGAGGACCTCCTCGGCGGGCACGGCGACCACGGCCAGGTCGACCTCGTCGGGGATCTCGGAGACACGGGCGTGCGCGTGCAGCCCGAGCACCTCCATGGCCTCGCGGTTGACGGCGTACACCGCGCCGTTGAAGCCGGCCGACTGGATGTTGGACAGGATGTGGTGGCCGATCGAGTCGCTGCGCCGGCTCGCGCCGACCACGGCGATGGTGTCGGGGAAGAGCACCGAACGCATGCTCACCGACTCCGCGCGGTGCTCCCGCGACAGCCGCACGGCCTCGGACCGTTCGGTGGGCCGGATCTGGAACCGCACCGAGACCACGCCGTCCTCGAAGCGCCGGCTGACCTCGTACCCCGCCTCGCTGAAGACCGAGATCATCTTGCGGTTCTGCGGGAGCACCTCGGCGGTGAACTCCTCGATGCCCGACTCCCAGGCGATCACCGCGAGGTGTTCGAGCAGGACCGAACCGATCCCCTTGCCCTGGAAGGAGTCGGAGATGTTGAAGGCCACCTCCGCGCTCGTCGCGGTGATCTTGTCGTAGCGACCGATGCCGATGATCGCGCCGCGCACGGTGGCGACGAGGGCAACACGGTCGTGGTAGTCCACGTTGGTGAACCGCGTGACGTCGCGGTCGCTGAGCTTGCGCAGCGGCGCGAAGAACCGCATGTAGATCGACTCGTCGGATTGCCCCGCGTGGAACCGGTGCACGGCCTCGACGTCGGACGGCGTGATCGGCCGCAGGTGGGCGACCGAGCCGTCGCGGAGCACGACGTCGGCCTCCCACTGCGTCGGGTACCCCACAGGGCGCCCTGCGGCCTCGGTCATGCGGCCTCGCTCGCGGCCCGACTCATGCACGAAGCATGGCACGAGCCTGCACCCGGGTGGGTGACCGGCTCAGCGACGCAGGGGCACCGTCTCGAAGGTCGAGCCGGCGTCGGTGCTGAGCCAGTACGAACCACCTCCGCTGAAGGCGTAGACCAGCCCGCCCCCGGCCGCCCCGGCCCACGCGGTGTCCGTCGAACCACCCGGTGCGACCGGCGCCCACGCGGCGCCACCGGTGCTGCTTGCGAGCATCGTCGTCGGCGACGGCACCTCCCCGGTGCTCGCCGGGAGGGCCTGTCGCACGGCGACGAGGTGGGTGGCATCGGTCGCGGTCAACCACACCCCCGCCCGGGTGGGGGTGCCCAGCCCGGGCGCCGGCCGCGAGCGCCAGGAGCCGCCCCGGTCGGTGGACGTCACGACGGTCCAGCGGCTGTCGGGGGCGTCGGCGGACGGGCACAGGCCGACGAGGGTGCCACGGGTGTTGGCCGTGGCCGCCAGCGTCAGTCCCTGCGACGGGTCGCAGCCCTCGGGTACGGGCAGCGCCGTGGGCGTGCCCGAGACGCGGATGGCGGGCAGTGGCTGCTGGGCGCCCGTGGACGTGCCGTTGAGGTAGGCGTCCGGTCCGTCCATCGCGATCCAGGCGTTCTCGACGACCTTGGCCAGCCCCTCGACCCGGACCGCCGTCGTGGTCCGGTCGGTGACCGACCCGGTGCGGACCTGCAGGTCCGAGCACCCGAGCGTGGCCGCCGCACCCTGGTGGGTGCAGCGGGCCGCGGTGGCCATCCAGACCCGCGAGCCGTCGGTCTCCAGCGACAGCACGGTGCGCCCACCCACGTCGACGGGGGTCCAGCTCCGTCCGCCGTCGGTGGTGCGCCGGACCTCGGTGCCGAAGACGTACCCGACCTGCGGGTTCGCGAACCGCACGCCCACGAGCTGGTGCGGTCCTGCCGGGGTGACGAGTGGTCCGCGGGTCGTGAGGTCGGTGAAGGAGGCGCGCGTCGACCAGGTCCGCCCGTTGTCGTCGGAGCCGACGACGGCGGTGCAGTCGCCCGTGGCGCAGACCCCCGCGCCGAGGGCGTAGAGGTGACCGCCGCCCGCGTTGGTCATCGAGGCCAGGCCGAAGCCGACCGGCACGGGCAGGATCTTGCTGGCCGGTGTGGTGCGGCTCGGGGACGACGTCGTGGCCTCGCCGGTGGCGGGCGGGCCGGGCTGGACGGTCCGGGTCACGGTCACCGTGGGCTGCGGGGTCCCGGAGGTCGTGGCAACGGTCCTCGTCGGGGTGTCCGACGCCGTCTGCAGGTCCGGGACGTTCCCGGTGCCGACGACGACGGAGCCGGCGACCACCGCAGCGGCAGCGGCGGCACCGAGCCAGAGGAGGGCGCCGCGGCGGTGCGGGCGGCGCGACTCGGCCACCATCGCCTCCCAGCGCTCCTCGCCTGCGGGGAGCTCGCGGACGTCGGCGCGTTCGCGCGCGAAGAAGTCCTCGAGGGGGTCGCGGTTCATCTCGTCTCTCCCAGGATCTTCGCCATGCGCTGGCGTGCGTCGAACAGGTCCCGCTTCACGGTGCCCTCGGACTTCTCGAGCTGTCTGGCCACGGTGGCCACGGGCAGGTCGGCGAAGTAGTGCAGGAGCACGACCACCCGCAGCCGGTCCGGCAGCTGCTGGACGGCGTCGCGGACGGTGAGCGCGGTCGCCAGGTCGGGGGCCGGGGTGAAGTCGTCGCGACCGGCCTGGTGCCGCTCGTACGCCACCGCCTCGCGGCCGCGCTTGCGCCAGTGGTCGCGCACGAGGTTGGCGGCCACGGTGTAGAGCCACGCCCTGGGGTCGTCGACCTTGCCGAACTCCCGGAACAGCTTGAGGAACGCCTCCGTGGCCACGTCATGGCCGAGGTCGGTGTCGCCCACCAACCGGGCCGTCCACCCCGCGAGGCGGCCGTAGTGGACGTCGTAGACCTCGCGGACGGCAGCCTCGACGTCGACCCGGTCCCGCGTCGCCACTGCCACCCCTCCCCTGAGAGCCACGGCGGTCATCGTCGTCATGCCTGGTGGACGCCGCACCCCCGCGCGTGGTTGGGCCCATCCTGTCAGCGCCTCGTCGCCCGTTCGCGACAGGATGGGGTCATGGAGCTCTCGCAGGTGGTCCGTCGCCGTCGGATGGTGCGTCGCTTCGACCCCGACCGCCCGGTCCCGGGGGACGTCCTCGAGCGGATCCTGTATGCCGCGCAGCGGGCTCCCAGCGCCGGGTTCAGCCAGGGGTGGGACTTCGTCGTGCTCGAGGGACCGTCGCAGACCGAGGCCTTCTGGGCCGCCACCCGCGACGGTGAGCGCGAGCCGGACGCGTGGCTGCGGGGCGTGTCGGCGGCCCCCGTCCTGGTCCTCTGCCTGTCCGACCCCACTGCCTACCTCGACCGCTACGCCGAGCCCGACAAGGGCTGGACCGACCGCGACCCGGCTCGCTGGCCGGTGCCCTACTGGGACGTCGACACCGGCATGGCGGCGATGCTCATGCTGCTCACGGCGGTCGACGAGGGCCTCGGCGCCCTCTTCTTCGGGGTGCCCCCGGACCGGCACCCGCAGGTGAGGCGGGCCCACGGCATACCGCAGGACCGGCGGCTCGTCGGGGTGGTCGCGCTGGGCCACGAGCGGGAGCGGACCACGTCCCCGTCGCTGCGGCGCGGTCGGCGCAGCGAGCAGGAGGTCGTGCACCGGGGTCGCTTCGGGGGTGGTCGGGGAACCGGCCCCGGCGAGTCGGCGACCGAGCCCGTCTAGCCGTGGTCCAAGATTGGGACGACCCCCGCGCCCCGCGGGACGACTGCTAGGAGTGGCACCCAGGTATGGCCCGCAAGACCCCGTCAGCACCCGTGGACGAGCCGTTCGTCGAGCGGATCGTCGACATCGACGTCCGCGAGGAGATGCAGGGGGCGTTCCTCGAGTACGCCGTCTCCGTCATCCACTCGCGCGCCCTGCCCGACGCCCGTGACGGCCTCAAGCCGGTCCAGCGACGGATCCTGTACTCCATGAACGAGATGGGCCTGCGCCCCGAGCGCGGCCACGTCAAGTCCTCCCGCGTCGTCGGCGACGTCATGGGCAAGTACCACCCGCACGGCGACACGGCCATCTACGACGCCCTCGTCCGCATGGCCCAGCCGTTCACGATGCGCCTGCCCCTCGTCGACGGGCACGGCAACTTCGGCTCGCTCGACGACGGGCCGGCCGCCTCCCGGTACACCGAGGCCCGTCCCGCTCCTGCCGCCGTCCTCATGACGACCGGGCTCGACGAGGAGACGGTCGAGTTCGTCCCCAACTACGACGACCAGCTCCTGCAGCCCGAGGTGATGCCGGCGGCGTTCCCCAACCTGCTCGTCAACGGCGCCAGCGGCATCGCGGTGGGCATGGCGACCAACATGGCCCCGCACAACCTCGTCGAGGTCATCGGCGCGGCCCGCCACCTCATCGCCAACCCCACCTGCTCGCTGGACGACCTGATGAAGTTCGTCCCCGGTCCGGACCTGCCCGCGGGCGGGCGCATCGTCGGGCTCGACGGCATCCGCGACGCCTACCTCACCGGCCGCGGCAGCTTCAAGACCCGCGCCACCACCCGCATCGAGAAGACCTCGCCGCGCAGGATGGGCATCGTCGTCACCGAGCTGCCCTACCTCGTGGGCCCCGAGAAGGTCATCGAGAAGATCAAGGACGCCGTCCAGTCCAAGAAGCTCCAGGGCATCTCGGACGTCAAGGACCTCACCGACCGCAAGCACGGCCTGCAGCTGGTCATCGAGGTGAAGAACGGCTTCAACCCCGACGCCGTCCTCGAGCAGCTCTACAAGCTGACCCCCATGGAGGACTCGTTCTCCATCAACAACGTCGCCCTCGTCGGTGGTCAGCCGCGCACCCTCGGGCTCAAGGACCTGCTCAAGGTCTACGTCGACTTCCGCACCGACGTGGTCCGGCGTCGCACCGAGTACCGGCTCGGCAAGCGCAAGGACCGCCTGCACCTGGTCGAGGGACTGCTCATCGCGATCCTCGACATCGACGAGGTCATCCAGGTGATCCGGACCTCCGACGACGGCAACACCGCCAAGGCACGCCTCATGGACGTCTTCGACCTCACCGACCCGCAGGCGACCTACATCCTCGACCTGCAGCTGCGCCGGCTCACGAAGTTCTCGCGCATGGAGCTCGAGACCGAGAAGTCCGACCTCGAGCGCCAGATCGAGGAGCTCGAGGCGATCCTGGGCGACGAGAAGCTGCTCCTGAGGACGGTGTCGACCGAGCTCGCCGACGTCGCCAAGGCCCACGGCACGCCCCGCCGCACGGTCCTGCTCGAGTCGGCCGGCGTCCCCGCCACCACGGCGTCGCCGCTGGAGGTGGCCGACGACCCGTGCTGGGTCCTGCTCTCCTCCACCGGGCTGATGGCGCGCACCAACGGCGCCGACCCCATCCCCGCCGACGGCGCGCGCAGCAAGCACGACGCCCTCGTCGGAGCGGTCCGCACCACGGCGCGCGGCGAGGTCGGGCTGGTCACGTCCCGTGGCCGGCTCATCCGCCTCTCGGCCCTGGAGCTGCCGACGCTGCCCCCGACCAACGGGGCCCCCTCGCTGTCCGGCGGTGCGCCCCTCGCGGCATACGTCGACCTGCCGTCCGGTGAGGAACCCCTGACCATCGTCAGCCTCGTGGCCGACGCCCCGGGCATCGCCCTCGGCACGGCCCAGGGCGTGGTCAAGCGCGTCACGACCGACTACCCCGGCCGCACCGACTTCGAGCTCATCTCGCTCAAGGACGGCGACCAGGTCGTCGGCGCCGTGGGCCTGACCAGCGGTGACGAGGACCTCGTCTTCATCACCACCGACGCCCAGCTGCTGCGGTTCGGCGCCTCGGCGGTTCGCCCCCAGGGACGTGCCGCCGGCGGGATGGCCGGCATCAAGCTCGCTGCCGGCGCCACCGTCGCCTTCTTCGGCGCCGTGCCGCAGGGCGCCGACGCCGTCGTCGTCACGTCCTCCGGCTCCTCCGGCGCCCTCCCCGGCACCGAGCCCGGCTCGATCAAGGCCACGCCCTACTCGGAGTACCCGCCCAAGGGTCGGGCGACCGGCGGCGTGCGCTGCCACCGGTTCCTGCGCGGTGAGGACACGCTGGTCCTCGCCTGGGCCGGGCCGTTGCCCGCCAAGGCCTCCGGCGCCAACGGCGTCGCCCTCGAGCTCCCGGAGCCGACCGGTCGACGCGACGGCTCCGGCGTCCCCGCCCCGGCCGCCATCGCCCGCATCGCGGGTCCCCCGCAGTGACCCCGACGGGTTCAAGGTCAACCTCAGGGTCAGGGTCAGGGCACGGGACCCCGGCTCCCGACGCCTGCTCGGTCGGGTTCGACCGGGCCGGCGTCTCCGCCTACGGCACCGCAGCCCGGGCGGACTTCTTCGTGGCGCTCGAGCAGCCGGGCCCCTGGGGCCGCGACGCCGCCACCCAGTCGCACCTCCCTACCGACCTCGGGTCGGCCCTCGCCGAGGCCTGCAGCAGCAGGGGCGGGCGGCTCAGCCTGATCCGACGCCCGGGCCGCCACCCCGACGACTCGCACGACCCGGCGCCGGCCGGCCACACGGCATACCTCGCCTGGGCGGGTGAGCAGCCGTGGCTGCTCACCGGACGTGTCGCCGACCCCGCTGTCCTCCTCGACGTCGACCTCGACGCCCTGGCCCGCGGCGACCGAGACGCCGTGACGCGGTCCCTGCCCGGTATGGCGCCGTGCCCGCCGGTGCTCCTCGTCTGCACCAACGGGCGGCGCGACGTCTGCTGCGCCGTGCGAGGGCGACCGGTCGCCCTCGACGCAGCCGCCGAGGCGCCTGGCCGGGTCTGGGAGGCCTCGCACACCGGCGGCCACCGGTTCGCCCCGACCGGCGTGCTGCTCCCCCACGGCGCGACGCTGGCGCGCCTCGACGCGACGCTGGCCGGGGAGGTCCTGGCCGCGGCCGGGCACGGGGCCCTCCCGCTCGGCCTGCTCGGCCCCGCCCACGACCGTGGGCGCAGCGCCCTCGCACCCGGCGCCCAGGCGGCGGAGTCGCACGTGCGCCACCTCGTCTCGGAGGTCTCGCTCACCGCGTTCACCGTGACCGAGCTGGCGCGGGTCTCGACACCCCCCGCAGGCACCCCCGCAGACACTGCCTCAGACACCCCCTTGGACACCCCCGACGGCACCCCGCAGGCAGCGGTCGGCACGGGCGGAAGCACCTTCGAGGTGGTCCACGAGGACGGCCGGAGCTGGGTCGTGCACTGCGAAAGACTGCTGCTCGCAGGGGAATTGCCCGAGTCGTGCGGCAAGCACCCTGTCCACGTGTCGGTCTGGGACACCCGCGTCGCCTCCTGAGCGACGGTCGTCCACGCTCGGTTTCCCGGCAGTTACGTAATCGTTACCGCCTTGTCCTCATGAAGCGATTGCCACAGGCGAGCGCAAACGTTTACATGGGGCCGTTACCTCAGCGCTGAGGCACGTCCGCCTCAGCACGACGCGAGAAATGGAGGCGGGCGCATGGCCCTCCGAATGAACAAGCGGCACACCTTCACGGTGCTTGCCGGTGCAGTGTCCGTTGCGCTCGTCGCAGCGGCCTGTGGTGGCGGCGGCGGCGGCGGCAACGCTGCTGCGTCCTCCGGGGCTGACGCCCGCGGCCCCATCACCTACGTCCAGGGCAAGGACAACAGCAACCTGCTCGCTCCGCAGGCGGCCCGCTGGAACGCGGCCCACCCGACCGAGAAGGTCACGATCAAGGAGCAGTCCGACCAGGCCGACCAGCAGCACGACGACCTGGTGCAGAACTTCCAGGCCAAGAGCACGGCGTACGACGTCGTCTCGGTCGACGTCGTCTGGACCGCGGAGTTCGCCGCCAAGGGCTGGCTGACCCCCCTCAAGGACAAGTTCGCCCTGCCGACCACCGGATTCCTGGCCCCGACCGTCAAGGCCGCCACGTACAACAACACGCTGTACGCGGCACCCACCTCCTCCGACGGCGCGATGCTCTACTACCGCTCCGACCTCGTGAAGACGCCGCCGAAGACGTTCGACGAGATGTGGTCGATGTGCTCCATCGCCAAGCAGAACGGCATGGACTGCTACGCGGGCCAGTTCGCCAAGTACGAGGGCGGCACCTGCAACGCGACCGAGTGGATGAACGCCTACGGCGCCAAGGTCGTCGACGACGCCGGCAAGCCGACCGTCGACTCCCCCGAGGCGGCTGCCGGCCTGAAGGCCCTGGCCGACCACTACAAGAACGGTGACATCCCCAAGCAGGCCATCACCTACCAGGAGGAGCAGAGCCGCGCTGCGTTCCAGGACGGCAAGCTGCTGTTCCTGCGCAACTGGCCCTACGTCTACAACCTGGCCAGCACCGACGCCTCCTCGAAGGTCAAGGGCAAGTTCGCCGTCGCCCCGCTGCCCGGCGTGGACGGCCCCGGCACCTCGACCCTCGGTGGCCACATGGCCGCGATCAGCGCCTTCTCGAAGAACAAGGCCACGGCCCTGGACTTCCTGAAGTTCCTGACCAGCCCCGAGGAGCAGAAGACCAACATGGAGAAGGGTTCGCTGGCTCCGGTCATCGAGTCGATCTACACCGACCAGGCCCTCGTCGCCAAGTACCCGTACCTGCCGACGCTCAAGGAGTCCATCTCCAACGCGGTGTCGCGTCCCGTCACCCCGTTCTACCCGGCCGTGAGCAAGGCCATCCAGGAGAACTTCTACGCAGCCATCCAGGGTCAGAAGACCCCCGAGGCCGCCGTGAAGGACATGCAGGCCGCCATGCAGGCCGCCTCCGGCTGATCCACGCCGCCTGACCCGAGTCGTGGGGACGGTTCCTCCGGGAACCGTCCCCACGGCCGGGCCGCACCATCGTCGAGTACGTCGTCGCACCGAACGTCGCCGAGCGCGAAACACATCACGGTCTTTCCACCATCGCTTCCGGGCAAGGAGCAGGCATGAGCGCAGTCGCACAGTCGACGCAGGGGTCGACGAAGAAATCGCCCCCCACCAAGAAGCCCAAGGGGCTCAACGACGCCCAGAGACGTCAAGGCCTCCTGCTGGTCCTGCCGACCTTGGCCTTCCTCGCAGCCGTCATCCTCTATCCCCTGGTCCGAGCGGTGTTCGACTCCTTCAAGAAGGACGAAGGACTCGACCCGGCCACCGGCCTGTTCGTCCAGGGCGGCAGTGCCGGCGTCTCCAACTACACCCACTGGCTGCTGCAGCAGTGTGGCAACGTCGACTGCCCGCCCGGCACCCTCGGCGCACAGTTCTACAGCGCCTTCTGGGTCACCCTCTTCTTCACCGTCGTCAGCGTCGTGGTCGAGATCGGCCTCGGCATGTGGTTCGCGATGATCATGAACCGCGACTTCAAGGGCCGTGGCCTCGTCCGCGCCGCCATCCTCGTGCCTTGGGCCATCCCCACCGCTGTGACCGCCAAGCTCTGGTTCTTCATCTTCGCCTTCGACGGCATCGCCAACAAGCTCCTCGGCTTCGTCGGGATCCCGGCCCAGCTGTGGACCAGCGACCCGACGGCGGCCAAGTTCGCCATCATCATCGCCGACGTCTGGAAGACCACGCCGTTCATGGCGCTGCTCATCCTCGCCGGCCTGCAGCTCATCCCCGGCGACGTCTACGAGGCCGCCCAGATCGACGGCGCCACCAAGTGGCAGACGTTCGTGCGCATCACCCTCCCGCTGGTCAAGGTGCCGCTCATGGTGGCCGTGCTGTTCCGCACCCTCGACGTGCTGCGCATCTACGACCTGCCGGCGATCCTCACCAACGGCGGTGGAGGCACGACCTCCCTGTCGATGCTCGTGATCGACCAGATCCGCCAGGGCGGGTTCAACAACGCCTCCGCCCTCTCGACGATCATCTTCCTGCTGATCGCCATCGTCGCCTTCCTCTTCATCCGGTTCGGCGGGGCCGACGTCATCCAGCGACCGCCGACCTCGAAGAAGAAGGACGACGACGCTCCGACCCGCGGCCAGGCTGCCCAGGTGGGCAACCCCGTCGCCGCCAACGCGACCTCGACGGGAGCCTGACATGACCGCGGCAACCACCACCTCGACCACGGCACCCCCCACCAGCGGGCGCACCGAGGCCCAGGAGATCCACTTCAAGAGCAACCGCAACGCCAAGATCCGGATGTACATCGGACTCGCGGCGCTGGTGATCTGGGGTCTGGCCCCGTTCTACTGGATGGTCGTCACGGCCTTCCGCGACGTGGGCTACACGTTCGACACCAGCCCGTGGCCGACCCACGTGACGCTGGACAACTTCCGGACGGCGTTCTCCACCGGCCGCGGCAACCACTTCGGTGCCGCGCTGGTGCACTCCGTCATCATCGGCGTCGTCACCACCGTGGTCGCCATGCTCGTCGGCGTCTTCGCGTCCTACGCGCTGGCCCGGCTCAACTTCCCGGGCAAGTACGTCGTCCTCGGTGTCATCCTCGGGTCCTCCATGTTCCCGGGTGTGGCCCTGGTGACGCCGCTGTTCCAGCTCTTCACGAACCTCGGCTGGCGCGACGGAGCCAACTACCAGGCCCTGATCATCCCGAACATCTCGTTCGCGCTACCGCTGACGATCTACACGCTGACGGCGTTCTTGGCAGAGATGCCGTGGGAACTCGAGGAATCGGCGCGCATCGACGGCTGCACCCCGGGCCAGGCCTTCCGCAAGATCATGCTGCCGCTCGCGGCGCCGGGTCTGTTCACGACGGCGATCCTGGCCTTCATCGCCAGCTGGAACGAGTTCCTCCTGGCCTCGCAGTTCTCCACGGCGCAGACGCAGACGGTGACGGTGGCCATCGCCCAGTTCACCGGCTCCCAGCCCCACCAGGAGCCCTACACCGCCGTCATGGCGGCAGGAACCATCGTCACCGTGCCGCTCATCATCATGGTGCTGATCTTCCAGCGGGCCATCGTGTCCGGTCTGACGGCCGGAGGTGTGAAGGGCTAGGCCCTGCGCCTATCCCCCACATCTGCAATGGGACTGTTCAACCCAGGAAGCGGCACTGGCGGTCAGCGGGCCAGGGCCCAACGACTCGACACGCTGCTCGGCATCATCGGGGTCTTCACCTTCATGGCCGTCGTGCAGACGGTCGTCCTGGAGGTGCGCGGGGAGCCGGCGGGAACATCCGCCGTGCTCCTCGCGGTCCTCCTCGCGATCCTGTACGCGGTCTGGCGAGCACGGAAGAACACCGGAGTCTGAGCCTCCAGGACGGGTGTCATGACAACCATTGGCGACGTTGCCAAGGCCGCGGGAGTGTCCGTGGCGACGGTCTCGCGCGCGCTGCGCGGCGTCGACCGCGTCAGCCCGCGCACCCGGGACCGCGTCCTCGCGGCGGCCACCGAGCTGCACTACGTCGCCTCCCCCGCCGCCACCTCCCTGGTCTCGGGGCGGACGCGGGGCATCGGGGTCATCACGCCGTACTTCAACCGGTGGTTCTTCGCCACCGTCGTGACCGGCATCGAGAAGGCGCTGCGCGACGAGGGGCACCACGTGCTGCTGTGCGACCTCGAGAGCCACACCTTCGACGCCCGCCTGCCCATCACCCAGAACATGCTCTGGAAACGGGTCGACGGGGTCATCATCCTCAACGTGCCGCCCGACCCGCAGGAGCGCGACCTGCTCGACCGGCTGGGCCTGCCCGTCGTCACCGTCGGCAACCGCCAGCCGGGGTGGCCGTCCGTCCGCATCGACGACCGGGCCGCGATGGCGATGGCCGTCGAGTACGTCGTGGGGCTCGGGCACCGCGAGATCGCGTATGCCGGGACGGTGCCGGCCTCGGTGTCGCACCTGCAGACCCCGTTCGACCGCCGGGAGGCGTTCGACGAGGTGCTGGCCCGGCACGGCATACCGAACCGTCCGGAGTGGACCCTGCGGTGCGACTGGACCGCTGACGGTGCCGCCGAGCACGCCGATCGGTTGTTCGCCGCCGCGGAGCGACCCACCTGCGTCGTCGCCGCCTCCGACGAGATGGCCTTCGGGGTGATCAGTGCCGCCCGTCGGCGCGGCCTGCAGGTCCCCGGCGACGTGTCGGTCATCGGCATCGACGACCACGTCCACTCCCGCATCCACGACCTCACGACGGTGCGCCAGGACGTCGAGGCGCAGGGCCGGCACGCCGGCTCGCTCATGCTCTCGGCGCTGCACGGCCACGACGTGAGCAGCACGCACGACGAGGTCCTCGGGGTCGAGCTCGTGGTCCGTGGCTCGACGGCACCGCCCTCACGCTCCCGGGCGAACCGGACCGACCGCCCGACGCGGGCGCGCACGGCACCGAGGTCCGGTGCCCTCGGTGCCGTACAGGCGCCTGCCTGAGCCCTGGTCGGCCCAGCGCGGGCCTTCTCGGGCCCGTCCGGCCGTCGTCTAGTTGACCGAGCCCTCGCGCTCGCCGAGCTCCTCCGGGTCGCGGATGTAGGTCTTCTTGGCCCGCAGCGCCCGGTTGGCGAACCAGGTGATCGCCCAGAGCACCACGCCGATGGCCAGCAGGATCCCGGCGATCTTGTACTGCTCCCCCGCTCGGCCGGTGACCGGCAGCACGAAGAAGAAGCAGAGCAGGGCGCCGACGACCGGCAGCACGGTCGGTGCGACGAAGTGCTTCCGGTCGATGGTGTCCTTGCGGAGCACGAGGACGCAGATGTTGACGATCGTGAAGACGCCGAGCAGCAGCAGCGACGTCGTCCCACCGAGCGTCTCCGTGGCCGAGGTGCTCGCCCCGGAGACGTAGGTGATCAGGCCGAAGGCGAGCAGCGTCGTGAAGATGATCGCCGCCCACGGCGTCTGCCGCGACGAGTGGACCTTGCCCAGGAAGGGCGGCAGCACCTCCTGGCGGGCCATGCCGTAGAGCAGCCGGCTCGCCATGAGCATGTTGATCAGCGCCGAGTTGGCCACGGCGAACATCGAGATGAAGGGCAGCAGGGTGTCGATCGGCACGCCGGGCGCGGCCCGCTCGACGACGGTCACCAGCGGGGTCTCGCTGTCCCCGAGGATGCCGACGGGCACGATGGCCACCGAGAAGAGCGCGACGAGCACGTAGATGACACCGGTGACGCTGATGCCGGTGATCATCATCTTGGGGAAGTTCTTGACCGGGTCCTTGGTCTCCTCGGCCATGTTGACCGAGTCCTCGAAGCCGACCATCGCGAAGAACGCGAGGGACGTCGCCGCCGTGACGGCCAGGAACGCGCTCTTGTCGCTCGGGCTGTCGAACACCATGGTCCGGCTGAAGTCGGTCTTGCCGGCGAACAGGGCGTAGAACCCGACGAGGATGACGAGCAGCAGACCGGACAGCTCGACGAGGGTGAGCACGATGTTGGCCCGCACGCTCTCGCCGACGCCACGGAAGTTCACGACCGCGACGAGGGCCATGAACGCCAACGCCACGACGAGGATCAGCGAGGTGTTGTCGCTGTCGAGCCCGAACCCCTTGGCCATGTTGGACGCGAACGCCCTCGACGCGGTCGAGGCGCTCGTGATGCCGGAACACATCACGGTGAAGGCGACGATGAAGGTCAGGAAGTGCACCCCGAAGGCCTTGTGCGTGTAGAGCGCCGCCCCGGCAGCCTGCGGGTACTTCGTCACGAGCTCGAGGTAGGAGAACGCGGTGATCATGGCGATGCCGAAGGCCACGATGAACGGCACCCACGCCGCCCCACCGACCTCCTGGGCCACCTTGCCGGTGAGGGCGTAGACACCGGTGCCGAGGATGTCGCCCACGATGAACAGCAGCAGGAGCTTGGGACCCATCACCCGCTTGAGCTCGGTCTGTTCTTCCCCGGTGTCGACGTTCGTGGTCGTGGACATGCAGAACCTCCTGGTCGCGGAGGTCGCCCTTCACGACCCCTGCAGGGCCCCACACTGACGCAGTTCGCCCACCTCGGCAACGAGCAACGCTGGTGGGCGGCGCCGTCAGGCGTCGATGCGCTCCCGGTCGAGCTCGGCTGCCGACTCGACGATGAAGTCCTTCCGGGGACCCACGTCGTTGCCCATGAGGAGGTCGAACACGTTCTCGGCCATCTCGGCGTCCGCGAGCGTCACGCGCCGCAGGGTCCGGTGCCGCGGGTCCATCGTGGTCTCCGCGAGCTGGTCGGCATCCATCTCGCCGAGGCCCTTGTAGCGCTGCAGCGGCTGCTTGATGTTCTTCCCGCGCTTGCCGAGGGAGGCGACCGTCGTCCGCATCTCCTTCTCGGAGTAGGTGTAGATGAGGTCGTTCTTCTTGGCACCGTTGTTGACGACCTCGATCCGGTGCAACGGGGGCACGGCGGCATACACCCTCCCGGCCTCGACCAGCGGGCGCATGTAGCGGAAGAAGAGGGTGAGCAGCAGCGTCCGGATGTGGGCGCCGTCGACGTCCGCGTCGGTCATGATGATGACCTTGCCGTAGCGCGCCGCGTCGAGGTCGAACGAGCGCCCGGAACCGGCCCCGATCACCTGGATGATCGCGGCGCACTCGGCGTTCTTGAGCATGTCCGAGACCGAGGCCTTCTGGACGTTGAGGATCTTGCCGCGGATCGGCAGCAGCGCCTGGTAGTCGCTGGAGCGGGCGAGCTTGGCGGTGCCGAGGGCGCTGTCGCCCTCGACGATGAACAGCTCGGACTTCTCGACCTCGGACGACCGGCAGTCGGCGAGCTTGGCAGGCAGCGTCGACGACTCGAGGGCGTTCTTGCGACGCTGGGTCTCCTTGTGCAGCCGGGCGCTGATCCGCGACTTCATCTCGGAGACGACCTTCTCCAGCAGCAGGGCCGCCTGGGCCTTCTCGCCCCGCTTCGTGGAGGTCAGGAGGCTGGTGAGCTCCTGCTCGACGACCTTGGAGACGATCGCGCGGACCGCGTTGGTCCCGAGGACCTCCTTGGTCTGCCCCTCGAACTGCGGCTCGGCCAAGCGGACCGTGACCACGGCGGTGAGGCCGGCGAGGACGTCGTCCTTCTCGGGCTTGTCGCTGCCGACCTTGAGGCGACGGCTGTTCACCTCGAGCTTCTTGCGGAACACCTTGAGCAGCGCCTGCTCGAAGCCGGCGATGTGGGTGCCGCCCTTGGGCGTGGCGATGATGTTGACGAAGGAGCTGACCTTCGCGTCGTACCCGGTGCCCCACCGGACCGCGATGTCGACGCCGCACTCGCGCTCGACGGCGGTCGGGGTCATGTGCCCCTTGCCGTCCAGGACCGGCACCGTCTCGGTGAAGGTGCCCGTGCCCTGCAGCCGCCACACCTCGGTCACCGCGGTGTCGGGGGCGAGGAACTCGGCGAACTCGGAGATGCCGCCGTCGTGGACGAAGGTCTCCTCGTGCGGCCCGTCGGCCCCCGGGGTGCCGGGAAGCCCACGCTCGTCGCGGATGACGATGGTGAGCCCCGGGACCAGGAACGAGGTCTGGCGCGCGCGCGAGACCAGGCTGGGGTAGTCGAACGCCGCGTCCTTGAGGAAGATCTGCTCGTCGGCCCAGTAACGCACCCGGGTGCCGGTGACGCCCCGCCTGGCCTTGCCGACGACGGCCAGCTCGCTGGAGCGCTCGTAGGGTGTGAAGGCGTGGTCCGGCGCCTTGTCCGCGGTCGCCACGTCCGGGAAGTACCCGGGCTCGCCGCGGCGGAAGCTCATCGCATAGGTCTTGCCGGTCCGGTCGACCTCGACGTCGAGGCGTGCCGAGAGGGCGTTGACCACGGACGCACCGACGCCGTGCAGACCACCGGACGCGGTGTAGGAACCGCCGCCGAACTTGCCCCCCGCGTGCAGCTTGGTGAAGACGACCTCGACCCCGGTGAGGCCGGTGCGCGGCTCGATGTCCACCGGGATGCCACGACCGTTGTCGCGGACCTCCACCGACCCGTCGCGGTAGAGGATCACCTCGATGCGGTCGCAGTGACCGCCGAGCGCCTCGTCCACCGCGTTGTCGATGATCTCCCACAGGCAGTGCATGAGGCCGCGGCCGTCGGTCGACCCGATGTACATGCCGGGACGCTTGCGCACGGCCTCGAGGCCCTCGAGGACCTGCAGGTGGTGGGCGCTGTAGTCCGACGTGGACTTCGTCGTCGCGGCCTTCTTCGCGGTGGTGGCTTCAGCCACGGGGTTCCCTTCTCGGTGCTCTGGCGGCCAGGTCGCTGACCGGTCCCCGCAGGGTAACCCGCGGCGCGGACAGGGCCGCGCAGGCACGCGGCACGTCCCGGGGTCGGTGGGCGTTGGTCCCATCGCGGGGCGACGGACCTGGCCCAGGGCCCCGTCCGGACCGATCTGGACCCGCCCGGACCCATCCACCGGACACCTGACCTACGAATCACCTGTTGCGACATGACATGACCCACATGGTGACCCAATACGAGCCGGGAAGAACGTGGCGTGCTTGACTGTTCTAACCGGCGCCGGACCCGGAAAGTTGTCTCACCCCTGTGACAACCCCGAACCGGCGGAGGACGTCTCATGGAGACAGACGAATGAAGGAAGGCTGACGTGACCACTGCACTGGCACCCTCTCTGAACGCGGCCGACCGCTGCGACCGCTGCGGCGCCCAGGCCTACGTGCGCGCTCGCCTTCACGCTGGTGGGGAACTGCTGTTCTGCGCCCACCACGGACGCGAGCACCTGCCGAAGCTGCGCGAGCACGCCGACATCCAGGACGAGAGCGAGCGGCTCCACGAGACGCCCGCGACCGTGCCGGACGAGGACCGGTAGACCGGCCGCTCCACCACTCCCTCGTGGAGGCCACCCTGTGGGTCCCCGCCGTCCTGATCGTGATCGGGCTGGTGGGGATCGTCGTCCCCGTGCTGCCCGGGCTGCTGCTCGTGCTCGCGGCCGTGCTCATCTGGGCCTTCGACACGGGTACGACCGCCGGCTGGTGGGTCTTCGCGCTCTGTGCGGCCCTCTACGTGGCCGGCATGGCCCTGCAGTACGCCCTCCCCGGTCGGCGCATGCGCGCGGCCGGGGTCCGTCGTTCGACGCTGCTGCTGGCGGTCCTGCTCGCCATCGTCGGGTTCTTCGTCATCCCGGTGGTGGGCGCCGCGGCGGGGTTCGTGGGCGGGATCTACCTCGTCGAGCTGGGCCACTCCCGCGACAGGTATGCCGCGTGGGCCTCGACCAGGGCCGCCCTCGGGGCGGTCTTCCTGTCGATCGGCATCGAGCTGTTGGCCGGGCTGGCGATCGCGACCACGTGGGTGGTCGCCGTGCTCGTCACGACCTGACGGCTAGTACCCGCCTGCGCCGCCGTCCTTGCGACGGTCCCAGCGCTCTTCCATCCGGTCCATGAACGACCCGGCCGTCCGACGAGACCTGGGGCCCTTGCCCTGACCGGCCTTGGGCCGGGCCATCGGGTGGCGGACGGTTCCGTCCGGCTGGACCGCGCCGAGGGCCGCCTTGCCGCGCCGGGGCGGGGTCAGGGCGAAGGCCACGGCGGCGACCATGATGGCGAAGCCGATGGCCCCGATCCACATCGTGGTGTTGACCCCCACGAGCACGAGGGCGAGGCCGAGGACCACACCGACCACGCCGATGGCCACCCGTCGTCGGGCAGCCGCACGAGCACCGGCACCCTGCATCTGCGACGCGAACTTGGGGTCCTCGGCGTACAGAGCCTGCTCCATCTGCTCGAGCAGCTGCTGTTCGTGCTCTGAGAGCGGCACAGTGACCTCCTGGCAATCGGCGTGCATGTGCTCCAACGCGCCAGGCCGCCGATTCGTTGCGCCTGCGAAGGAGCATCTTTGCCGGTCGGTGGCGTGGCGCCGACACCATCAGGATATGTCGCGCAGCGGTGTTGCACCATCCGTTCGCCGGCACCCGTCGAGGTGATCTGCGTCAGGGACCAAGGACCCGGTCAACGACCCGTCGCAGGGGGGTCACTGGGACGTCCCGGAGCACGTCGGTCGCGGTCCTTGTCGCTGATCAGGGCCGCCGGGCGGACGCTGCCGGCGCCGAACCGGGCACTGGCCCGGTCCACCGCCCGGTCCGCCTCCCGCCAGCCGTGGTCGGGCTCGTCGAGCAGGCCCTGGATGGGGGCACCCGCGCTGTCCACCAGACCCTCCATCCGCACCCCGACGAGGCGGATGCGGGCGCGCTGCAGGCCCAGCGCGTCATACAGGCTGCGCGCGGTCTCGTAGATCTCGCGGCTGACGTCGGTGGGGTCGCGCAGGGTCTTGCTTCGGGTGATCGTCGTGAAGTCCGAGAACCGCACGCGGACGGTCACGGTGCGTCCGAGCATGCCGGCGGAGCGGACCCGGGCCGCGGTGCGGTCGCTCAGCTTGAGCAGGTGGCGGTGGATCTGCACCGGGTCGTCGATGTCGAACTCGAACGTCTCGTCCGAACCGATGCTGCGCTCGCGGCGGACCGGTTCGACCCCTCGGGGGTCCCGACCCCACGACAGGTCGTGCAGGTGCGGGCCGGCCGACTCCCCCAGGGCTCGGCGCAGGGTGTCGAGGGGGGTGTGCGCGATGTCGGCGACGGTGTGCAGCCCGAGCCGCAGCAGCGTCTCCTCGGTCTTGTCGCCGACGCCCCACAGCGCGCCGACGGGGAGCTGCTGGACGAAGCTGACCACCTCGTCGCGGGGGACGACGACCAGGCCGTCGGGCTTGGCGAGGCCTGAGGCGAGCTTGGCGACGAACTTCGTCGGGGCGACGCCGACCGAGCAGGTGATGCCCTGCTCGTCGTGGATCGTGTCGCGGACCAGCTGGCCGATCCGCGCCGGGTTGCCGAGCCGACGGACCGAGCCCGCGACGTCGAGGAAGGCCTCGTCGAGCGAGAGGGGTTCGACGATGGGGGTGATGGTGTCGAAGGTGGCCATCACGGCGGCCGAGATCTGGCTGTAGAGCGCGTGGTCGGGGGCGATCACGGTGGCCTGCGGGCACAGGCGGCGGGCCCGCGACATCGGCATGGCCGATGCGACCCCGAAACGGCGGGCCTCGTAGGTCGCCGACAGCACCACGCCACGGTTGCCGCCACCGCCGATGATGACCGGGGTGCCGACGAGGTCGGGACGACTGAGCAGGGATGCGGACGCGTAGAAGGCGTCCATGTCGACGTGCAGGACGGTGCACCCGGTGTCGTCGGGCGGCCGGTCCGCACTGCGCGACGGCAGGGTGAACTGGCGACGGCTCACGTGCGGGCGAGGACGTGGACCGCGGCGCCGAGCTGCCCGAGGAACGCGAACTCGGGGTGCCGGTTGGCGGCGGCCTCGAGCTCGAGCAGCGCGGCACGGTCGGCGTCGGAGTCGATGAGCGCGGAGGGCACCAGGTCGCTGAACAGGCGGACCCCGTGGACGTCCTCCACGACGAGGCCGGTCTGCTCGACCATCGACCGGAGGGTGCTGGCGTCGAACCGCCGCGGCAGCGGGTCGGCTGCTCCCCAGCGCCCGTCCTCGCTGACGAGGGCCTGGTGGGCCTGGGTGAACTGGCCGGCGAGCACGCGGGCCAGGACGACGGCGAGGCGCTGCGCCGCGACGATGCTCAGGTGTCCACCGGGGGCGACCACCCCGGCGAGGGCGGTGAGGGTGGCCTGGGGGTCGTCGACGACCTCGAGCGTGCCGTGGCAGCAGACGAGGTCGACCAGCCGGTCGCCGACGATGGCGGCGAGGGAGTCGGCGTCACCCTGCACGGCGGTGACGCGGTCGGCCACCCCGCGCTCGGCGCTGCGGCGGGACAGCGACGCCAGGGCGTCGGGGCTGGGGTCGACGACGACGACCTGGTGGCCGAGCTCGGCGAGCGGGACGGCGAGGCCGCCGGTGCCGCCACCGAGGTCGAGGACCCGCAACGGCTGGATGTCACCGTCGGCGCGGGCAGCCTGCTGGGCGGCGAGCAGACCGGTCACCGCGGTCCACACCGCGGAGGTCCGCAATGCCGTCTCGACGCCACCGCGTCGGGTCCGCCACTGCTCGTCGGCCACCGCGGCCACCTCCTGTGCTTCCTGCTGGATCGTCCTGCTCACCCTAGTGGCCGGAGCTGCCGGGGCTGGAGTGCCACAGCTTGCGTGGTGCGGCGAGCTGTCCCAGGCCGGTGTCGTCGGGCACCTCGGCGCCCTGGGCCAGCGCCCGTGACCCGCGGACGTCCCCACCGGCCGGCTTGATGTCGGCGTAGGGCGACTGCTTGAAGCCCGACGCGTGCACCAGCACCCGGCGTCCTGCGGGACCTGCGGCGCGCTGGACCTCCTCGGCAGCCTCGGCCTGCTCCGTGGCGCTGCGTTCGCTGTCCTCCATCGCGGCATGCACGGCCTCGATCCCCCCGCGGGTCCAGGCCTCCCACAGCGGCGTCAGCTCCCACGCACCCGTGGCCCGCAACGAGATCCCCCGTGGTCCGGTACGCCGGACCACCCCCCGCACGAGCATCATCCAGGAGTGGAACACGGTCGCGGCGTAGGGCCCCTGGACGTCCTCGAAGAAGGTCGCGTCGACCGGTCCCGTGGAGTCGTCGAGGGTGAGGAACACGACCCGTCGCCCCGACCGGATCGGTGGCGTCTGGGTGGCGACCTTGACCCCGCACACCCAGACCGTGGACCGGCTGCGGGATCGCAGCAGGTCACGGCTGCGGGTCACCCCGAGCGCCTCGAGCAGCGGCGCGTAGAAGTCGACGACGTGGGCGCTGGCGTCCAGGCCGAGGATGTCGAGCTCGGCGCGGACGCGTTCGGGACCGGTGAGCTCCGGGAGCCCGGTGCCCGAGGTGAGCTCCGGTCGGTCGCCGAGGTCGAGGGTGAGCTGGGTCGGCTGCTCCGCGGCCGCCGTCACCGGCAGGGCGGCCTGCGACTGTCCCGCGGCGAGGGCCCGCACGCCCGACCCGTCGCTCACCCCCGCCTCCGGGGACCGTCCCCCGACCGGTATGCCGCGGGTCCCCCGGCCGCGCCGAGGGGCCGCCCGCTTGGCCGACCGGTCCAGCGCCCGGCCGTAGCGGTCGAGCTCGGCGACGTGCAGGAGCAGGTCACGGCGGGTCGTGCGCCCGCGGCGCCCGAGGCCGCCACTGCCCATGCCGCGTGATCCCACGGCACCGCCTCCTCCACCCCAGGCACCGCCGCCTCCTGCCCTCGGCACTCCCCCGGGACCACCCAGCGAACCCATGCCGTAGAGCGCGTCGAACCCACCGGCGAGGACGAGCCGCTCCGCGACCGGTCGGGAGACGTGCGCGCGGTGCCAGAAGTCGGCGAGCCCGGCGTAGGGCTGGCCCGCGACGATGCGGGCGACCTCGGCGTCGCTGATGCCCCGGACGTCGGACAGGGACAACCGGATGCCGTAACCGCGGGCGTCGGGCAGGTCGGGGTCGGGTCGCTCGGGGTCGAACGACCCGTGCCCGACCCCCTCGAAGGCCACGGACGGCTCGTCGAAGTCCTGCACCTGCACGTCGGTGGCGAGGTCGTCGAGGCGTTCGACCCGGTAGGCACCGGTCGAGGCGTTGACGTCGAGCCCGAGCACCGCGATGCCGAGCGACCGGGCGTCGTCGAGGATGAGCCGCTTGGGGTACATGCCGGGGTCGTGGGTGAGCACCCCGGACAGGAACGCCGCCGGGTGGTGGGTCTTGAGCCACGCCGAGTGGTAGGTCGGCAGGGCGAAGGCCGCCGCGTGGGCCTTGCAGAAACCGAACGACGCGAACGCCTTGAGCACCTCCCAGATCCGGTCGACGTCGGCCGGGTCGTAGCCGCGGGCCAGGGCCGCAGGTCGCCACCAGGCCTCGATCTCCACCTGACCTCGAGGGGTGCCCAGGGTGCGGCGCACCTCGTCGGCCTGGGCGAGGGACACCCCGGTCGTCTCGGCGACGATCATCAGCACCTGTTCGTGGAAGACGACGACCCCCTCGGTCTCCCGGAGCGCCTCGATGAGGGTGGGGTGCAGGTAGCTGGGCTCCTTCCACCCGTGCCTGGCCTCGAGGAACGGCGTGATCATGTCGGACTTCACCGGTCCGGGCCGGAACAGCGAGATGTCGATGACGAGGTCCTCGAAGCGCTCCGGCCCGAACTTGCCGATCAGCTCGCGCTGGCCGGGACTCTCGATCTGGAAGCAGCCGAGCGTGTGGCTCGTGCGGATCAGCCGGAACGTCGCCTCGTCGTCGAGCGGCACCTGCCGCTGGTCGTCGAGGTCCACCTCCACGGCGTCGACCCGCTGCACCTCCTGCAGCGCGTGGGCCATCGCCGACTGCATGCGGATCCCCAGCACGTCGAGCTTGAGCAGGCCCAGGGCCTCGACGTCGTCCTTGTCGAACTGGCTCATCGGGAACCCCAGCCAGCTCGCCTCCACCGGGGTCCGGTCGAGCAGCCCGCCGTCGGACAGCACCACCCCGCAGGGGTGCAGCGCGATGTGGCGAGGGAGCCCGTCGAGGCGCTCGACGAGGTCGAACAGCACCCGCATCCGGGGACTGTCCAGCCCGCGCGAGCGCAGCTCGGGCAGCTCGGCGATGGCGCTGCGTGCGTCCCGGGCCCGGATGTGCGGGAAGGCCTTGGCGATCTCGTCGATCTCCGTCGGCGGCAGGCCGAGCGCCGCGCCCACGTCACGGATCGCGTGGCGCACCTTGTAGGTGTCCATCATCGAGACGCAGGTGACACGCTCACCGCCGAACCGGTCGAGGATGCGCTCGTAGACCTCGGTACGGCGGGCGGACTCCACGTCGATGTCGATGTCGGGTAGCTCGGCCCGCAGCGGCGAGCAGAACCGTTCCATGAGCAGGTTGTAGCGGATCGGGTCGACCCCGCTGATGCCGAGCAGGTAGTTGACCAGCGACCCCGCCCCCGACCCGCGCGCGGCGACGCGGACCCCCATCTCCCGGATGAGGTCGACGACCTCTGCGACCGTGAGGAAGTAGGTGGGGTAGCCCAGCTCGGCGATGACCTTGAGCTCTTCGGTGAGCCGGCGCTCGACCGCGGCGAACTCCTTCTCCCCGATGCCGGGGTAGCGGCCCCCGACGGCTGCGCGGCAGCGCTGCTCCAGCCTGGCCTGCGGGCTCTCCCCCGGCTCGATCTTCAACGTGTGGGGCTCGGGCAGGTGGACCGAGCCGATGCCGAGGTCGTGCCGGGCGCTCTGGGCGCACGACAGCCCCACGGCCAGGGTGCGCTGGAGCAGCTCGTCGGCGCGACCACGGTCGCCGCCGGTGACCTCGAGGGCGACGGCATGCATGGTCGGGGTCGCGGCGAGGTGGGCGGCGTCGGTGACCCGGTCGAGGTGACGGGTGTCGAGGGCGACCAGCCGCCGCGCCGCGTCGAGCAGGTCGACCACGGCCGACTCCCCCGGGTCGACGTGGCGCACCGCGGCGGTGAGTACCGCGGGGACACCCTGCTCGTCGGCGAGGCCGAGCAGCCGGCGGGCGTGGCTGCGGGACGCCGGGGTGCCCTCGGGGCCGCCGTGGCAGACCACCTCGATCGCGACCGCGCCCGCCGGCAGCCGTCGTCGCCACGCGTCGAGCAGGACCCGCGCCCGGTCGACGCGCTTGACCAGCAGCGCCCGGCCCACGTCGGAGTCGGGTCCGAGCAGGACCAGCAGCGGGCTGGCGTGGTCCCGGCTGGACCGGGGGTCGCCGCCACGCCAGCAGCCTGCGGCGACGACCGCGGCCGAGGTCACCGGCACCCCTCGCTCCCCGCGCAGGTGGGTCTCGGTCACCAACCGGCACAGCGCCGCCCACCCGACTCCTGCCGGGACCCCGCCGGCCCGGCCCCGGGCCAGCACGGTGACCCGCGGGTGGCGGGGGTCGCGGTCGGCGCCACCCCGGGCGGGGGTGCGCGGCGGACGGCTCGGCTGCTGCGGTGGCTGCTGCAGTGGCTGTTGCGCGGAGGAGGAGGCGGACCGGGAGGAGTATGCGGCGGGGTCGCGTCGTCCCTCCCCGGCACCACCGTGGTCGCCCGGGGCGTCCGGCCCCACGGCGAGGTCGACGCCGAGGACCGGGGCGATCCCCGCCGCGGTGGCGGCCTGGACGAACCGGACCGCGCCGTAGAGGCCGTCGCGGTCGGTGAGCGCGAGGACCGGCTGCCGGTGCTGGGCGGCGCGCTCGACCAGCGCCTCGGGGGTGGAGGTGCCGTAGCGCATCGAGAACCCCGAGGCGACGTGCAGGTGCACGAACTCCGCCGCCGGGCCGGCAGCGGCGCTCATGGCGCTGCGCGCGTCGAGCCGGCGGAGCTCGAGCCGGCGGAGGTCGTCGCGAGGGCGGTGGGTACGAGCACCTCGTCGTGGCTGCCCGGCTGGACCGGCAGCCCGAGGCTGCGGCAGACCAGGTCGAGGAACACCTCGGACTGCCGGATCAGGTCGTCGGCCTCCCGGGCGCTGTGGGGCTGGCCGCGCCGGGCCGTCACGAGCTCGAAGAACTCGGCCCACTCCGCGAGCTCCGGGGCCACCGTCGGCAGCAGCTCCCACAGGGAGCGCGGCCCGCAGTGGCCGTCCGGGGTGGCGCGGGCGGCGACGAGGGCGGCAGCGGCCCGCAACGCACCGAGCTGGGCCTGCAGGTAGCGCTGGGACACCTCCCGGCTCTGGCAGGCCTCGAGCAGGGAGTGCCGGGACCGGTCGAGCAGGTCGAGGCTGGCGCCCGCGCTGTGCCTGGTGCCGGTCGCGGAGGCGTCCACGGTGATGGTCGCCATCTCAGTCCGCCACACGCAGCAGCCGCCAGCGCAGGCCGCGGTCCTGGTGGTCCGCACCGAGGTCGTAGACACCGACCGCGGCGCACCGGCCGGCACTGGCCTCCACCCGCCACACCTGGCGCTCCCGGGCGTCGGTGAGGACGTCGTTGCTGCCCTGCTCGCGCGCCTCGCGCCACCACGGCCGACGCTCCTGCCAGCGGTCGAGGACCGCCCGCACGACGTAGAGCCGACCCCGCCACACGAACGCCTCGGGTCCCGGGGTCGTGGGACCGTCCTCGACGGGGACACCGTGGACGCCTTCGGGACCGGGGGCACCGGGAGCACCGGGGGCACCGGTCGCCGTCTGGCGGACCTCGATGGGTTCTTCGTACCGGCGCACCACGAGCAGGCTCCTTCGTCAGGGCAGGGTGGAATGGTGTGGCTCTGGCCCTGCAGGGGACGGGGTCGAGGCGTCCGCTGCGGGCCAGAGCCCCACGGTGGTCCCTGGGCGCGGACGGCAGGTGGCGGGAGTCGTCCGCCCTGCTGGTCGCCCGGTCCTTCGGTGGAACCATTCGAACAGATGTTCGATATGAAGAACCGTACACCTGCCCTCGGACAGCTCGTCAAGAGCGACGGCGCGTCGTCGCCACCCGGGCGCGTCGCCGTCGACGCTCCAGCGCTGGTGGCCGTCGGCAGCCACCCCTAGGCTCCGGACATGAGCCCGCCCGAGCCGGTCGCTCCACCCCCCGCCGAGGTCCGCGACCTCACCGGCCACCCCGCCGTGCAGCGGGTCCTGGCCACGCTCGCCGTGCACAGCGTCGACCCCGAGCTGGTCAGCCTGCCCGACGCCGTCCGCACCGCCGCCGCGGCCGCCGCGGCCATCGGCGTCACCCCGGCCGAGATCGCGAACTCACTGATCTTCCGCGCCCACGACGAGCAGGGCACGATCACCCCGCTGCTCGTGCTCACCTCGGGTGCCCACCAGGTCGACCTCGTCAAGGTCGCCGAGCTGCTCGACGGCGTGGACCACGTCGACCGCGCCGACGCCGACTTCGTCCGCGCCGCGACCGGGTTCGCCATCGGCGGCGTCGCCCCGGTCGGCCACCCGGCCCCGATCCGCACCGTCGTCGACGTGTCGCTGAGCCGCTACCGCCACGTCTGGGCCGCCGCCGGCCACAGCCACACCGTCTACCGCACCACCTACGAGGAGCTGCTGCGCGTCACCGCCGGGCACGCCATGGAAGTGGCCTGACCGCGCCATACCGCCGACGGGCGCGCCACACCGCCGACGGGTGCGCCCGGCCGCTCAGGTGCGGTGCGCCTCGTGGATGCACAGGACGTTCCCGTCGGGGTCGACGAACCACGCGGCCCGCTCCCCCGCGAAGTCCGCGATGTGGTCCTGCGTCTGCAACCCCGGGAGGTCGTAGTCCTCGAACACCACGCCCTTGCCCTCGAGCTCGGCGATCTCGGCCGCGACGTCCGGGACCTCCCACGTCAGGGCGGTGCTCGGGTTCTGCGAGCCGGTCTCCCGAGGCAGCAGCATGAGCACCGTGCCGCCGCTGAGCTCGTACATCAGGCTGCCCTCGGCGTTCGTCCCCTGGAACGGCAGGCCCAGCCGGTCGGAGTAGAACTCCTTCGCGCGATCGGTGTCCGTGACGGGAAGCATCGTCGCAACTGCACTCATGGCCAGTGACATGACCAGCACCTCCTTCAGGCACCTCCCAGCGTCCTCCCCGTCCGAGCCCTGGCGATCCACCAATGTGGTGATCGCTCTGCGCCAGAATGGGCGACATGACCAGACCCAGGCCCGTCGAGTGCTGGCTCACCGACATGGACGGGGTGCTCGTCCACGAGGAGAGCGCCATCCCGGGGGCCGCGGAGTTCCTCGCCGCCCTCACCGAGCACGGGCGCCGGTTCCTCGTGCTGACCAACAACTCGATCTTCACCCCGCGCGACCTCCGGGCCAGGCTGCTGGCCAGCGGCATCGACGTGCCCGAGGAGTCGATCTGGACCTCGGCCCTGGCCACCGCGCAGTTCCTCGACGACCAGCGACCCCGCGGGAGCGCGTTCGTCGTGGGCGAGTCCGGCCTGACGAACGCGCTCTACGACGTCGGCTACACGACCACCGAGCGCAACCCCGACTACGTCGTCCTCGGCGAGACCCGCACCTACTCGTTCGAGGCCATCACCAAGGCGATCCGGCTGATCGAGGGCGGGGCACGGTTCATCGCGACCAACCCCGACGTCAGCGGGCCGAGCCCGCAGGGCTCCCTGCCCGCGACGGGTTCGGTGGCCGCCCTGATCAGCGCCGCCACCGGCCGCCAGCCGTACTACATCGGCAAGCCCAACCCGCTGATGATGCGCAGCGCCCTCAACCGGATCGACGCGCACTCCGAGTCGACGGTGATGGTCGGCGACCGGATGGACACCGATGTCATCAGCGGCCTCGAGGCCGGCCTGCGGACGGTCCTCGTCCTGACGGGATCCACCCAGCGGCACCAGGTGGACCAGTTCCCCTACCAGCCGACGCGCGTCGTCGACTCGGTCGCCGACATCGTCCCGCTCGTGGCCGAGCTGCGCCCGCTCGACGGACCGTCCTAGCGGAGCCTGCTCGACGGACCGTCCTGACGGAGCCTGCTCGACGGACCGTCCTGGCGGAGCCTGCTCGACGGACCGTCCTGGCGGGGGCCGAGGACGCTGTCGAGCAGCCCCGGGAAGGCCGCGTCCACCTCGTCGCGGCGCAGCGACACCAGCCGTTGTCGACCGTGGGGCTCGTTGCGGATCAGCCCGGCCTCGCGCAGCACCTTCATGAGGTGGGACTTGGTCGACTTGGGCAGGGCCGGGTTGGTCGCCCCGCACTGGGCCATCTCGAGGGGCCCGTCGACGAGGTCACGCACGATCTGCAGCCGGGCGGGGTCGCTCAGCGCGAAGAGCACGTCGGTCAGCGCGACGTCACCGAGGTCGGGGTGCACCAGCTCTGGCGTTCCACTCATGGTTCGACAATACTCGAACTGATTTCGCGCGATCGGGAATGCCCCACCTGCTGACACCGTTCGACAATTGTCGAACCAATGTCAGTCCCCCGAGTGTCGTCCCGAGAGGTTGCCGTCATGGCCGAGCGCACCACCCCCACCACGCTCCTGCCCGCCACGACACCCGCCGCGCCGTCGCGCCGGGAGCGTCGAGCGCGCCGACCCCACCGACCGGGCCGACTGGGTCGCGGCCCCGCCTTCACCACCGCCGTCGGTGCCGTCGCAGCCCTCATGGTCGGCGCCAGCGCCCCCTCCCCCTTCTACCCCGTCCTGCAGGCCCAGATCGGCTTCTCTGCCGGCACGATGACGACGATCTTCGGCGTCTACGCCCTCACCCTGCTCGCGACCCTGCTCGTCACCGGGTCGCTGTCCGACCACGTCGGCCGTCGTCCGGTCCTGGCCGTCGGCTTCGTCGTCCTCGCGGTGAGCATGCTCGGCTTCTGGCACGCCGACGACGTCACGACGCTGATGGTGTCCCGTGCCGTGCAGGGAGTCGCCGCCGGCCTGCTCATGTCGACGGTCTCCGCCGCCGCGGTCGACCTCGAACCCCCGACCCGTCCCGGGCTCGCCGCCACCGTCAACGGCGTGACCCCGATGGTGGGCCTGGCCGCGGGCGCCCTCGCCGCGGGTGCCGCCCTCGACTGGTCCCCCAGCGCACTGCCCGTCGTGTTCGGGACCCTCACCGCGGCCTACCTCGTCCTCGCGCTCGTCACCCTGGCCCTGCCGGAGACCTCACCCCGCCACGACGGTTGGCTGCGTTCCCTGCGGCCGCAGGTCGGCATCCCCGTCTCCGCGCGAAAAGCCTTCAACCGCAGCGCTCCCGCGCTCGTCGCCGGCTGGGCCACCGGTGGCCTCTACCTCTCGCTCGGCGCCCCGCTCGTCGCCTCGCTCGGTGGCCGTGACCACATCGCGCAGGGCGCGGCGGTCACGCTGCTCACCGGCACCGGCGGCCTCAGCTCCTACCTCGCGCGAGCCCGCTCCGCGCGGGCCGTCACCCTCTACGGCACCGTCATGCTCGCGGTCGGCACGGCGCTGACCCTGGTCGCGATGCACCTCGGGTCGCTGGTCGGGTTCCTGCTCGCCGTCGTCGTGGCGGGATCCGGCTTCGGCACGTCGTTCCTCGGGATCATGCGCTCGGTCACCCCCACCGTGGGCCCGGACCAGCGCGGCGAGCTCTTCTCCTCGGTCTTCGTCGTGAGCTACCTCGCCTTCGGGCTCCCTGCCGTGGCAGCGGGTTTCGCGGTGCCGCACCTCGGCCTCGAGACGACCGCGACCGTGTATGGCGTCGTCGTCGCCGTGCTCTCCGCCGCGGCGGCGCTCCTGCGCCGCTTCACCACGCGGGACTGACCACCGCGATCTGAGTACGGGTACGGATGCCGGACCCTGCCGGTCGACGGCAGGCTCGACGCGTCGCAGTCGGGGGAATGCGACAGCGCGGGGTACGAGCCGCGGGCGCAGTCAGGAGGGGAGGCCGCGTCGGGCTCGTGCCCCGTCAGATCCGGGTCAGTGCAGGCCGAGGTTGCGGTGCACCTCGAGGGTCGCCGTCGAGCGGTTCATGGTGATGAAGTGCAGCCCGGGCGCGCCCTCGCCGAGCATTCGGTTGGCCAGCTCGGTGGCGATCTGGACGCCCACCTCACGGGTGGCGGCAGGATCCCCCGACACCGCCTCCAACCGTGACACGACCGTCTCGGGCAGCGGCGTCCCCATGAGCTGGGACATCCGGGCGACCTGCTTGAAGTTCGTGACGGGCATGAGCCCGGGGGTGATCGGCAGGTCCGGGCGACGGGCTGCGACGGCGTCCCGCAGGCGCAGGTAGCTCTCGGCGTCGAAGACCATCTGGGTGATCGCGAAGCTCGCGCCCGCGTCGGCCTTGCGCACCATCACCTCGACGTCGTGCTCGAAGCTCGGCGAGGCCGGGTGGACGTCGGGGAACGCGGCCACACCGATGGTGAAGTCCCCCAACGACTTCACCAGCCCGACCAGGTCGGTGGCGTGGTTGAGGCCCTCGGGGTGGGGCACCCACTGCCCGCCGGGGTCGCCCGGCGGGTCACCGCGCAGGGCGAGGATGTTGCGCACACCCGAGGCGGCATACAGGCCCACGACCTGGCGCAGGGCGGCCACGGACGCACCGACGCACGTGAGGTGGGCCAACGGCGTCAGGGTCGTCTCCCGGGCGATCCGCTCGGTGACCCGCACGGTGCGGTCCTGGTTGGTGCCGCCGGCGCCGTAGGTCACGGACACGAAGTCCGGGCGCACCGACTCGAGCCGACGGATCGCGTCCCAGAGGACCGCCTCGCTCGCATCGTCCTTCGGGGGGAAGAACTCGAAGCTCATCGACGGCGCCGGCGAGGAGAGCATGCCGGGGATCGACCGGGTCAGCTGCGCCGGACGTTCGAGACGAGAGGGCTGCCCCAGTGCCATGGCGGTGAGACTAGTCGAGCACCCACACCGTAGGCTCAGGACCAGCACACGGTGAGACGACAGGGCACAGGAGGAGCGCGTGGTGGTCAGCCCCCTCGATGCCGCGCAGCTGCGCGAGCGCGTGCAGCGGTGCGTCGACGACGTGCTCGCCCACCAGTCCGGCGTCCTGGCCGAGGTCGGCCCGGACGCGCAGGAGCTGCTCGCAGCGGTGGCCCGCCTCCTCACCGGCGGCAAGCGCCTGCGCGCAGCCTTCCTCTACTGGGGCTACCGCGGTGCGGGCCAGCCCGACTCGGACGCCCTGGTGCGGGTGGCGACCGCCATGGAGTTCTTCCAGGCCGCCGCCCTCATCCACGACGACGTCATGGACGACAGCGACACCCGGCGCGGCATGCCTGCCGCCCACCGCTCGCTCGCCGCGCGCCACGAGGAGGAGTCGTGGTCCGGTGACGCCGGACGGTTCGGCGTGGCCGGTGCGATCCTCGCCGGCAACCTCTGCCTCAACTGGACCGAGGAGCTGTACGCCACCTCGGGCCTGGACGCGACCCACCTGGCCCGTGGTCGTGGTGTGTTCGACCTGATGCGCACCCAGCTCATGGGCGGGCAGTTCCTCGACGTGGTCGAGTCGGTCCGCTCCTGGGACGGCGTGCCGACGGCGGAGCGCATCGAACGGGCCGAGCGCGTCATCCGGTTCAAGAGCGCCAAGTACACGGTCGAGCACCCCCTGCTCATCGGGGCCAGCGCCGGTGGCGCGGACGGTGACGACCTGGCGGCCCTGTCGCGCTACGGCCTCGACCTCGGACAGGCGTTCCAGCTGCGCGACGACCTGCTCGGGGTGTTCGGCGACCCCGTGGCCACCGGCAAGCCCGCCGGCGACGACCTGCGCGAGGGCAAGCGGACCGTGCTCGTCGCCCACGCCCTCGCCGGGGCCGACGAGGCCGGGGTCGCCCTCGTCGAGGCGCACCTCGGCGACGCCGACCTGGACGGCGCGACGGTGGACCGGCTGCGTGAGGTCATCACGGTCAGCGGGGCCGTGGACGCCGTGGAGGCCGACATCGCCCGCCTCGCCGACTCGGCCCGGATGGCGCTGAAGTCGACGCGCGGCCTCGACCCCGAGGCCGTCGCGGTGCTCGACCAGCTGATCGACAGCGCCACCACCCGCGAGCACTGAGCGCCATACCCGGCCCCGACCGGCCAGGCGCGGACGGACGCCACGGCGGGGCACCACGGTGGGGCCCCGCGCGAGACGGTGACTAGAAGGCCTGCTCCATGGCGCGGCGACGCACCTCGGTCTTGAACCCGGCGGCCAGGTTGTCGACGGGCGTGCCGGGCACCCGCAGGGTCTCGTCGGGGGTGAACAACCAGGTGAGGATCTCCTCGTCGTCCATGCCGCCGTCCGTCAGCACGGTGAAGGTGCCACGGAGGTAGGGGTACACCGACTCCAGGAGGAACTGCTCGGGCACCGCCACGACGCGGCGCTCGCCGATGCGGGCACTGATCAGCTCGCGCTCCTCGATCAGCCGCCGCACGCTGGACAGGGGGATGCCGAGGCGTTCGGCGATGTCGGGGACGGTCAGCCAGGACCCGACGAGGTCCTCCAGGGACGTCTCGGGCGATGCGGGGGTCTGGTCGGTCACGGGGACAGCCTGCCAGCACGCGGGAGCATTGCAAATTACATCGATGTAAGTCGATATGGGACCGGTTGCGTGGTGTACCTTTCACTCTCGTCACAGTCGCCCCACCCCCCACTTGAGCACCTCCCCCCACTGCAGCACCGCTCCGCACGCGGTGGGCACCCCGAAAGGCACCCGATGTCCCCAGTGATCGCTCCCGCGGCGCTCCCTTCGGCGTCGACCCACGTCGTCACCGCGGTCGTCCAGAAGGCCAAGCCCGCTCCCCACGGCTGGACCTCCTACACCGTGCGCAGCGGCGACACCCTCGCCGCCATCGCCGACCGCCTCGGCACGACGACCGGCGTGCTCGTGTCCCGCAACCGCCTTTCCGGCGGGGGCAGCCACCTGTCGATCGGCCAGCACCTGTCCGTCCCCAAGTCCGCCGCGCAGGCCCGCTCCGAGGCCGCCCGCGCCCGCGCGGCAGCCAAGGCGCGTGCGGCCGCCATCGCCCGCAGCACGTACGTCGTGCGGTCCGGCGACACCCTCGGCGGCATCGCCGCCCGCAAGGGCGTCTCCCTGGCGGCGCTGCTCAAGACCAACCACCTGTCCAGCCGGTCCGTGCTCCAGATCGGCCAGAAGGTGCGGATCCCCGGAGCCGGGGCCGCGAGCGCCCACCGACCCTCGGGTGGTGGCAGGACGATGTCGACGACGCGCTACACCGTGCGCAGCGGCGACACCCTCAGCGCCATCGCCAGCCGCACCCGTACCCCCCTGGCCAAGCTCTACTCGCTGAACCACCTGAGCAGCCGCAGCACCATCTACCCCGGGCAGAAGCTCAAGGTCCGTGGCACGACCGCCGTCTCGCGCACCTCGACCTCCGGGTACACCGTGCGGTCCGGCGACACCCTCAGCGGCATCGCCGCCCGCCACGGCGTCTCGCTCGCCGCGCTGCTCAAGGCGAACCGGCTCGCGAACGCCAACCACCTCAGCGTCGGCCAGAAGCTGCGCCTCCCCGGCCGCAAGGCCTCGACGGCGAGCAGCGCCAACACCTTCGCCGGACGCACCTACCCGAGCTCGACCGTCGGCGCGGCGAACCGCAACCGCGACACCCTCGCCCGCTCCTCGGTGCCCACGCGCGACCAGACGCGGGCGATGATCATCGCAACGGCCCGCCGCCACGGCGTCGACCCGCGCCTCGCCCTCGCCGTCGCGTGGCAGGAGTCCGGCTGGAACCAGCGCCAGGTCTCGGTCGCGAACGCCATCGGCGTCATGCAGGTCATCCCGTCCTCCGGCGAGTGGGCCTCGCAGATGAGCGGCCGCAGGCTGAACCTCATGCGCACCCAGGACAACATCACCGCCGGGGTCGTCATCCTGCGCTCCCTGACCCGGTCGGCGAAGAACGTCGACCAGGCCATCGCGGGCTACTACCAGGGCCTCTACTCGGTCCAGCACCACGGGATGTACGCCGACACGAAGGTCTACGTGAAGGCCGTGAAGGCGCACCGCGCCCGCTTCTGAGGGGGTTCGTGGGGCCTCCCCCGGACCCGCCTGCATCAGTTGACCGGCTCGACCTCCTACACTTTGCGGGTGTCTTCCGGTGTCACCGAGTCCTTGCTCGGCCGTGTGCTCGACGGGCGTTACCGCGTCCAGTCGCACATCGCCGACGGCGGAATGGCGTCGGTGTACCTCGCTCTGGACACCCGCCTCGACCGTGACGTCGCCCTCAAGGTGCTGCGCAGGGACCTCGCCCAGGACGAGGCGTTCGTCAGCCGGTTCCGGCGCGAGGCGCGGTCCGCGGCCCGCCTGTCGCACCCCAACGTCGTGTCGGTGTTCGACCAGGGCGACGACGACGGTCACATGTTCCTCGCGATGGAGTACGTCCCCGGGCAGACCCTCCGCGAGGTGATGAAGGCCGAGGGCCCACTCACCCCGAGGGCAGCCCTGGACATCATGGCGCCGGTCCTGCAGGCGCTCGGCGCCGCCCACCGCGCCGGCATCATCCACCGCGACGTCAAGCCCGAGAACATCATTTTGCGCGAGGACGACGGCACCGTGAAGGTCGCCGACTTCGGCCTGGCCCGCGCGGTGAGCAACCAGACGTCGCACTCCCAGACCGGCGTGCTCCTCGGCACGGTCGCCTACCTGTCCCCGGAGCAGGTCGAGCGCGGCATCGCCGACGCCCGCAGCGACGTGTATGCCGCCGGCCTGATCCTGTTCGAGATGCTCACCGGCTCGAAGGCGTTCACCGGCGACACCCCCATCCACATCGCCTACCAGCACGTGCACAGCTCGGTGCCCGCACCGTCCTCGCGGGTCACCACGGTGCCGGCCGAGCTCGACGCGCTCGTCGCCCTGGCCACCTCCCGCGACCCCGACCAGCGCCCCGCCGACGCCGCGGACTTCCTGGCCGAGGTGCGCAGGTCGCGGGCCATGCTGACGCCCACCGAGCTCGACCGTCGACCCGAGGGTCCGTCGGCCCTGGGCCCGGGGGCGAGCACGGTCGCGGTCGAACGCACCAGTGCGCTGCCCGTCGAGGCCTCGCACGAGCCCCGCCAGTCACGCCCGGTCGGCCCGGTGGCCCTGCCGATCGACCACACCCCCACCGTCCCCCCAGGCCCCGACCCCTACGCCTCGGACGGTCGCGCCCTCGAGGGCCGGGTGGTGGGCGCGCGTCGCGGCACCCCGTGGGGCTGGGTCGTCGCCGCCCTCGCGGTCCTGGCGATCGCCGGCATCGCGGCGTGGTGGTTCCTCGCCGGTCCCGGCTCACCGACGACGGTCCCCCGCGTGACCGGCCAGCAGTACACCCAGGCGCAGAGCGCCCTGCAGACCGCGCACCTGACCGCCAAGCGGGTCGACGCCTTCGACGAGACCATCCCCAAGGGCGTGGTCATGTCCACCGACCCGGGTGCCGGCACCGAGCTGCGCCGCAGCCAGGACGTCACCGTGACCGTGTCGAAGGGTCCGGAGCGGTATGCCGTGCCCCAGGTCGTGGGGGCCAGCGCCAACGAGGCGACGGCGAGGATCACCGCCGAGAAGCTCGTCGTCGGCGACACCAAGCAGGCCTTCGACGAGACCGTGGCCGCCGGCCTGGTGATCAGCGTGGATCCCAAGGAGGGCACCGCCCTCAAGCGCGGCACGAAGGTCACCATCACCGTGAGCAAGGGCCGCCAGCCGATCGAGGTCACCGACTTCACCGGCAAGCCCGCCGACGACGCCGTGAAGGACCTGACGGGCAAGGGCCTCGAGGTCGACGCGACGCAGCAGAAGAACGACGACACGGTGCCCAAGGGCTCCGTCATCTCCCAGACCCCCTCCAGCGGCAACCTCTTCAAGGGCGACAAGGTCACCCTCGTGGTCTCCAAGGGACCCGAGCTGGTCAAGGTCCCCGACGTGCAGGGCAAGCAGGAGGCCGAGGCCGTCCAGATGCTCAAGGACGCGGGTTTCCAGGTCAAGGTCGACCGGTTCATGGGTGGGATCTTCGGCACCGTCCGCAGCCAGAACCCCGCCGCCGGCACCGAGCAGCCGAAGAACAGCACCGTCACGCTCGTCATCGTCTGACGCTCTCTCGCCGACGACCGAGCCGACGACCGACCACCCCCGGGGCACCCTGTGCGAAACCTGTCTGCGAGCCGTCTCGCCACCCTTCTGCTCCTCTCCGTCACGGCGGTCTGGGGCTCGACGTTCTTCCTCATCCGCGACCTCGTGCAGCACGTCCCGTCGGCCGACTTCCTCGCCGTGCGGTTCGCGATCGCGGCCGTCGTCATGGCCGTGGTGTTCCGTCGCCAGACGCTGGCGCTCACCCGACGCGAGGTCGGGATCGGGGTCGGTCTCGGCGTCCTCTACGGGCTCGCCCAGCTGCTGCAGACCGTCGGGCTGGAGCACACCGACGCGTCGGTCTCGGGCTTCGTCACGGGCACCTACGTCGTGCTCACGCCGGTCCTCGGCGCGGTGCTGCTCCGCGACCGCATACCGCTGTCCACCTGGCTGGCCGTCGCCCTGGCGACGATCGGACTGGGGGTCCTGTCCTTGCGGGGGATGTCGGTGGGGTTCGGTGAGGCGGTGACCCTGGCCGCCGCCGTCCTCTACGCCCTGCACATCATCGGCCTCGGTCGCTTCTCCACCGCGGGCTCGGCCACCGGGCTGGCGACGGTGCAGGCGTTCGTCATCACGGCCGTGGCGCTGGTCGGGGCCGTCCCCGGCGGGATCACGCTGCCGCAGGGCGGCGGCCAGTGGGCATCCTTGCTCTACATGGCCCTGGTCGCGGGTGCCGTCGCGCTGTGGGCGCAGACCTGGGCGCAGTCCCACCTGCCGGCGACGCGGGCGGCGATCGTCATGACGATGGAGCCGGTGTTCGCGGCGTTGTTCGCGGTGCTGCTCGGGGGCGAGTCCCTCACGGCGCGCATGCTCGTCGGTGGCGGGCTCGTCCTGGTCGCCATGTACGTCGTGGAGATCCTCGGCAGGCGGTCCCCCGGCGCCACCGCCGAGCAGGACCGCCCGGCCGAGCTGCTGCACCACGAGGTCTGACCCGACTGCGCGGGAGGGGTGCCCCCAGGCACCAGAGGAAAGGCGCTCCTAGAAGGTGTCGCCCCTGCGCCAGGTCATCTCCTGCAGCTCGAACCCATTGCCGTCGGGGTCGGTGAAGTCCGCGCCCCTGACCCCGCCCCCGAAGTCATGGATCTCGCCGACCTCCACACCCCGGCCGACGAGCTCGGCCCGGGCGGCGTCGAGGTCCTCCACCACCAGGTGCAGGCCGCGCATGCTGCCCGGCTCACCGTCGTACACGGGCAGGCCCGTCCCGAAACCGATCGAGCAGCCCGAACCGTCGGGCGTCACCTGCACGATGCGCATGCCCGGGGCGGGCTCGACGTCGACGTCCTTGGTGAAGCCGAGCCGCTCGGTGTAGAAGGCGATCGAGCGCTCCACGTCGGAGACGGGGACGGGGATCAGTTCGAGCTTCATCTGCATCGGGGTCGTGCCTTCCCTGGGGCGGTCATCGTCCGCGCGAGCATCCCACACGACGCCGACACCGCACTGCTGGTCGGCGGTGGCAGCGCGCACGACAATGACGTCATGGGCGGCGCACAGGACGTGGTGGCCCTCCGGCTCTGGCCGCCGGTCGCCATCGGTGCACCCCTGCTCGTGGGGTGGCTCGCGACGGCGCGGTGGGGCGACCCGGTCGACCTCGGCGGGTGGCGGGTGCCGGTCGGCTGGGCCCTCGTGGTGTTCTTCCTGGGGTGGAACGGCTGGTCGCTGTCGCTGTTCGGTCGCCACGGGACCGGGCTGCTCCCCGGCCAGGAGACGCACGCGATGATCGTCGAGGGTCCCTACCGGCTCTCCCGCAACCCCCTGTACGTCGGGCTCCTCGCGCTGTACCTCGCGCTGGCCCTGCTGGGGTCGACCACCTGGGGGCTGGTCCTGTTCCCCGTCGCGGTGCTGCTCGTGCGCTGGGGCGCCATCGCCCCCGAGGAGCGGTTCCTGCGCACGCGTTTCGGCGCCCGGTACGACGACTACGCCCGACGGGTGCGGCGCTGGGTCTGAGGGTCCGTCGCGGCGGTGGTCAGGCCGCGGAGGGGCCCTGCTCGAGCAGGGGCACCAGCGCATCGGTCGCACGGGCGGTGCCGGCGTCGTCGACGTCGAGGTGCCAGACGAGCCGGACCCCGGTGGCGCTCACCGGATAGAGGCGTATGCCGCGACGGCCCGCCTCCTCGACGAAGGCGGCCGAGGTCCACCCCGCGACCGACACGTCGAGCACGACGATGTTGGTCTGCACCGTGGCCGGGTCGATCGACCCCGGGACCGCCTGAGCCGCCGCGGTCGCGAAGCGGTGCGCCCGCGCGTGGTCGTCGGCGAGCCGTTCGACGTGGTGGTCGAGGGCGTGCAGGCCGGCCGCGGCGAGGATGCCCACCTGCCGCATGCCGCCACCGAACCGCTTGCGCCAGATGCGCGCCGCGGCCATCCGGTCGCGCGACCCCACGAGCACCGAACCCACGGGGGCGCCGAGGCCCTTGGACAGGCAGACGCTGACGGTGTCGAAGTGCCGGCCGTAGTCGGAAAGCGCGACGCCGGTGGCCACGTGGGCGTTCCAGAGGCGGGCCCCGTCGAGGTGCATGGCGACGCCGCGCGGCTGGGTGCCCGCGCGCAGCGCCACGATCTGGTCGAGCGGCTGGACCGTGCCCCCGCCGAAGTTGTGGGTGTTCTCCACGACCACGAGCCGCGTGTTGACCTGGTAGGTGCCGCCGTCCGGGATCATCAGGGCGAGCGGGTCCGCCGCGTCGAGCAGGCCCCGCGTGGCCACCCACGACCGCGACGACAGCCCGGACAGTGCGGCGGCGGCGCCCATCTCGGCACGCAGCACGTGCGCGAGGGAGTCGGCCACGAGCTCCTCGCCCGGGTTGACGTGCAGGCGCAGCCCCAGCTGGTTGGCCATCGAGCCCGAGGGCGTGAAGAGCGCGTCCTCGTGGCCGAGGAGCCCGGCGACGCGCTCCTCCAGCTCGCGGACGGTGGGGTCCTCGCCGAACACGTCGTCACCGACGGCGGCAGTGGCCATGGCGTGGCGCATCGCCTCCGTCGGCCGCGTCAGGGTGTCGGACAGCAGGTCGACGTCGACAGGGGTGCTCATCAGCGCGGTCAGTCCTTGGCCAGCATCTCGGCGACGAGGAACGCCAGCTCCAGGCTCTGCTGGTGGTTGAGGCGGGGGTCGCAGACCGTCTCGTAGCGCTTGTTGAGGTCGGCGTCGAGGATCTTCTCGGCGCCACCGATGCACTCGGTGACGTCGTTGCCGGTGAGCTCGACGTGGATGCCGCCGGGAACGGTGCCGAGCCCACGGTGCACCTCGAAGAACCCGCGCACCTCCTCGACGACGTCCTCGAAGTCACGCGTCTTGTACCCGCTGGCCGACTCGAAGGTGTTGCCGTGCATCGGGTCGCAGATCCAGGTGACCTGCGCGCCCGAGGCGGTGATCTTCTCGACCAGGGTCGGCAGCGCCTCACGGACGGTCTTGGCGCCCATCCGGGTGATGAACGTCAGGCGCCCGGGCTCGCGGTCGGGGTCGACCTTGTCGATGAGGCGCAGGACGTCGTCGACCTCCGCCTTCGCCGACAGCTTCACGCCGATCGGGTTGAGCACCTTGGAGACGAAGTCCATGTGTGCGCCGTCGAGGTCGCGGGTGCGCTCCCCGACCCAGATGAAGTGGCCGCTGGTGTCGTAGAGCTCGCCGGTGCGGCTGTCGACGCGGGTCAGCGGACGCTCGTAGTCGAGCAGCAGCGCCTCGTGGGCGGAGAAGAACTCGGTCGTGCGCATGGCGTCGAAGTCGGCGCCACAGGCCGACATGAACTTCATCGCCTTGTCGATGTCCTTGGCCAGGTGCTCGTAGCGGCTGTTGGCCGAGTTGGAGACGAAGCCCTTGTTCCAGTCGTGGACGTGGCGCAGGTCGGCGAAGCCACCCATGGTGAAGGCGCGCACGAGGTTCAGCGTCGCCGAGCTCGCGTGGTAGGCCTTGACGAGGCGCTGCGGGTCGGGCGTGCGCGACTCGAGGGTGAACTCGAAGTCGTTGACCATGTCACCGCGGTAGGCCGGCAGGGTCACGCCCTCGCGCGTCTCGTCACCGCTGCTGCGCGGCTTGGCGTACTGACCGGCCATCCGGCCGACCTTGACCACCGGCACGGAAGCGCCGTAGGTGAGGACGGCGGCCATCTGCAGGATCGTCTTGACGCGGTCGCGGATGTTGTCGGCGGTCGCGGCGGCGAACGTCTCGGCGCAGTCGCCGCCCTGGAGGACGAACGCCTCGCCGCGGGCGGCAGCAGCCATCCGCGACTTCAGGACGTCGCACTCACCGGCGAACACCAGGGGCGGATACGACGCGAGCTCGGCGACGGCGCTGGAGAGGCGGGCGGCGTCGGGCCAGACCGGCTGCTGGGCAGCGGGGAGGTCGGCGCCGGCCGCGAGGCTGGCGAGGGCGTCCTGGTGCGTGGTGCTCACCCGCCAAGGATAGGTGCGCGCCGGACCGCCCCGTCCCCCAGCCCGCATCGCGGTCACCGACGGCCGCCGTATGGCGCCCGCCTCAGGCTTCGGGGGTGTCCAGTCCCCGGGCGATGGCGAACCGGACGAGCTCGATCCGGTTGTGCATCTGCAGCTTGCCCAAGGTGTTCTGCACGTGGTTCTGCACGGTGCGGTGGGAGATGAACAGCTCGGCTGCGATCTCCTTGTAGGACATGCCGGTGGCGACGAGCTTGAGCACCTCGGTCTCCCGCTCCGTGAGCTCGGGGATCGGTCGCGAGGGGTCGGCCTGCGGCTGGGTCGACATCTTGCGGAACTCCCCCAGCACCAGCCCGGCGAGTCCCGGGGTGAAGACCGCCTCCCCGCGGGCGGTGGCCTCCACCGCGGCCACGATCTGCTCCCGGGTCGCCGACTTCACGAGGTACCCGGTGGCCCCGGCCTTGACCGCCTCGAGGACGTCCTGCTGCTCCCCCGACGCCGACAGGACCAGCACGCGGGTCTCCAGCGACCCGAGGGCGGCACACACCTCGTGGCCGCGCAGCCCCGGCAGGTTGAGGTCGAGCACCAGCACGTCCGGACGGGTCGCCTTGGTCCGGTTGACGGCGGACGGCCCGTCGTCGGCGGTGGCGAGCACCGTCATCCCGGCCTCGGCGAGGTCGCGGGCGACCGCGTCCCTCCACAGCGGGTGGTCGTCGGCGACGACCACCCTGAGCGGGTCCGACGTCCCGGTGACCGCTGCGGACTCCTGCTGGTCGTTCATGCGACTCCTCCACCCGGGGCACCCGTCCTGGGTGCCCGCATCGTCACCGTCGTCCCCGAGCCCTCCCGGCCCGAGTACACCGCTTCTCCCCCGAGGTCGGCCAGCCGTCCGCGGATGCTCGACGAGGCACCGAGGCGTCCTGCCGCGGCGGCCTCTGCGAGGCGACCCGGCGGCATACCGGCGCCGTTGTCGCGCACCGTCAGGGCCACGGTCTCCCCCTCGTCCTCGACCAGGACCCACGCCTGGGCGTCGTCGCCGGCGTGCTGGCGCACGTTGTCCAGCGCGGCACCGACCGCGGCCACGAGCTCTCCCGCGACGCGGGGCGGAACGAGCACGGGATCGGCCGGGGCGACGAGGTGGACCCGGCCCTCGGCGTACCGCCCGAGCTGCTGGCGCAGGTCGACGTCCCCGTGCACGACACTGGCCGACTCGTCGGGCGTCGCGCCGCTGACCAGGGCCCGCAGGAGGCGCTCCTGGTCGGCTGCCATCTCGCCGAGCTGCATGGCCTCGCCCCCGAGCTGGGCCCCGCGCCGGTTGATGAAGGCCAGGGTCTGCAGGACCCCGTCATGGACCGTGCGGGCGAGGCGTTCGCGCTCGCGCACCTGGGCCTCGAGGGCGATGGCCTCACGCAGCCTCGCGTGCCCCTCCCTGGCGAGGTCGACGGCGTAGCCGATGAGGGTGCCGATGAGCAGCAGCAGGACGATGTTGTTGATCGTGTTGGGCGTGGCCCGTCCCACCTCGACGAGGTCGACGAGGCCGATGAGGACCGAGGCGGCCAGTCCGCCCCTGCGGCCGAACAGCACCGCGGCCGAGACGACGCCGGCGGCAGGCCAGAACGTCGGCAGGGTCCGCGAACCCGCCTCGATCGACGCGGCCGAGTCCACCAGCCGGGTCGCGAGGATCGCCCCCGCACCGAGCAGCAGCTCCACCACCACGAGCGAGAGGCGACGCCGCCGGTAGAGGACGAGGAACACCGTCCAGACGGCGAGGATCCCCAGGACCGTCCAGGCCAGGGCGGGACGCACGAGGTCCTGGGGCCGGTCCCACAGCGAGTACGCGGCATACGCGAGCGCGATGGGGCGGAAGACGTCGATGCCCTTCCAGAACGCCGACACGACCGCGGGCTCGGAGTCGCGCACGGCCACCGGCCGCACCCGGCGACCCGCTCCGCGCACGCCGCGCTCCCCCGCTGCCACGCCCTCCCCCGACGTCAACGGCTCAGCTGGCCTCGCGCCGGCGGCGGCGCCCGCGCGGTTCGTCCTCGTCGCCGACCTCGGGGCCGCCACCGCGCTCGGTGGTCTCGTCGATGTCGGCGGCGGCGTCGTCCACGCGGCGGCGGGCCCGACGGATCGCCTCGTCGTCGTGCGCGTCGAGGGCCTCCTCGAGCTCCTTCGCGGCCGACCCCGGCAGGGCTGCCTCCTGCAGCTCACGGGCCTTGGTCTTGGCGGCGGCCAGGATGCGGTCCTTCATGGACGTCGCGTACATGTCGACGTACTCCTGGCCGGACAGCAGCATGAGCTCGTACATGATCTCGTCGGTGATGGAGCGCAGGACGAAGCGGTCGTCCTCCATGCCCTCGTACCGCGAGAAGTCGAGCGGCTTGCCGATCTTCACGCCGATCCGCATGAGCTTGGGGATCTTCTTGCCGGTCGGCTGGGCCTTGTCGGTGCCGATCATCGCGACGGGCAGGACGACGACACCACCCTCGAGGGCCATCCGGGCCACACCGGTGCGGCCGCGGTAGAGCCGGCCGTCGGGGCTGCGGGTGCCCTCGGGGTAGATGCCGAGCATCTCGCCACGACGCAGGACCCGCAGTCCGGAGCGCAGCGCGGCCTCACCCGCGCGACCACCGGAACGGTCGACGGGCAGCTGCCCCACACCGCGGAAGAAGGCCGCCGTGAGGCGGCCCTTGATCCCCCGTCCGGTGAAGTAGTCCGACTTCGCCAGGAACGTCATCCGCCGGGGCACGACGAGCGGCAGGAAGATGGAGTCCGAGAACGACAGGTGGTTGCTCGCGAAGATGACGGGCCCCTCCTCGGGGATGTTCTCCTCGCCCTCGACCCACGGGCGGAACAACAGCTTGAGGATCGGGCCGAGCACGACCGTCTTCAGAACCCAGTAGAACAACCGTTCACCTCCATGTGACGCGGTGAACTCTACGGCACTCTGTACGCCCGTCGTGGTGCGTGCGAGGATGCGCGCCAACGTCCATCCGTGGCCCGCCCTAGGAGCGCCCCCCTTGTCCGTCCGACCCGGTGCAGAGCCCTACTCCCACGACGGGACGGGCGACCTCGGCCGCACCGGCGTCGTCCTCGCCCACGGGTTCACGGGGAGCCCCGCGAGCATGCGCCCCTGGGGCCAGTTCCTCGCCGACGCCGGCCACACCGTGCGCGTCCCCCGGCTGCCCGGCCACGGCACGACGTGGCAGGAGATGAACCGCACCAGGTGGCAGGACTGGTATGCCGCGGTGGACCGTGCCTTCCGCGAGCTCCACGAGCAGTGCGACCAGGTGTTCGTGGGCGGCCTCTCCATGGGAGGTGCCCTCGCCACCCGGCTCGCCCAGGAGCACGGCCCACGGGTGAAGGGCCTGATGCTCGTCAACCCCGCGTACAAGGTGGAGGACGTCCGCCTCAAGGCCCTACCGGTCCTGCAGGCCGTCCTGCCGTCGCTGCCGGGGATCGGCAACGACATCAAGAAGCCGGGCGAGGACGAGATCTGCTACGACCGCATCCCGCTCAAGGCGCTCTACTCCCAGACCCAGCTGTGGGCGACGGTGGTCCGCGACCTGCCCGAGGTGACCCAGCCGGTGGTGCTCTGGCACAGCGCCGACGACCACGTCGTGCCCGCCTCGAGCTCCGAGCTGTTCCTCTCGCGCACGTCGAGCACCGACGTCACCGAGCACGTCCTGCACGACAGCTTCCACGTGGCTACCCTCGACCACGACGCGCCACGTATCTTTGAGGAGTCGGTGCAGTTCATCGAGCGGCTCAGCTGATCGCGCAGCCCTCCCCAGCAGGAAGCAGGACCGTCATGGGCGACAAGGACGTCGACGCACAGTTCGCGGACATCGTCGCGCACTGGGACGACGTCGAGTCGCTGCCGGACAAGCCGCACCACAGCGGCGTCAACCCGCCGCTCGAGCCCGACACCCACGTCAACCCGCCGCCGACCCGTCCGTTCGTCGTGTGGCGCGGCGCCGAGGTCGAGCCGCCTCCCGTCACCCCGGAGCCCGAGCAGGACACCCCACCGGCCGAGCTCGTCGACCTCGACGACGAGGAGCACTTCGAGCCCGGCCCCACCGCCCCCCTGCCTCCGCAGGAGGACCTGCACTTCTGGGGCATCGTCGTCGGGCTGGTCGTCGGACCGCTCCTCGTGCTCTGGCTGGTGCTGTTCCGTCCCCAGGTCAGTGGCTGGTGGACCCTCGCAGCCGTCGTGCTGACCGTGGGTGGTTTCGTCCTGCTCGTCCTGCGCCAGCCGCACGACCGCGACGAGCACGACCCCGACAACGGGGCCCGCGTCTGACCGAGGCGCTCGCCACGCCTCCCTTCCTTGCCTCGCCCTGCCTCAGGCCGGGTCGGGCACCTGGCTCGGGTACGGGTCCAGCTCGAGGTCGACCCAGGTCGGTCGGTGGTCGCTGGCCGCGACGAGGTCGGCCTCGTCCAGCGGCACCGCACGGTGCGGAAGGACCGTCACGTCGCGGGAGGCGAACACCACGTCGAGCAGCGTGCGGGGAGCCTTGGCCGGGTAGGTGGGCGCCGTCGGCGAGACGAGGCGCAGCGGCGCGGCGAAGAGCTGCCACGCGCGACCGGTCTCTCCCTCGTTGAGGTCTCCGGCGAGCAGGACCGGGCTACCGCCGGACACCCCCTCGAGGATCAGCCCGGCGTGCCGCTCGCGCTCGGCCGCGTCGAGGCTGAGGTGGACCGACGCGACCACGAGCGGCTCGTGACCCGCGGGCGCGACGCGCGCCACGGCATACCCACGGGTGCGTTGCAGCGCGGCCACCCGCAACCGGTGGTGCCGCGACTCCCGGACGTCGACGCGCAGGGAGGTGAGGATGGTGGTGCCGCCGCTGCCGCGGTGACGCCCCGACCAGTACAGGCCGCACTCGGCCGCGAAGGACGACACCTGCCACGACCCGAACAGGCGACGCGGCACCTCCTGCAGGCACAGCACGTCGGGGTCGATCGCCCGGATGACGCGGGCGGCCGCGTGCCGGTCGAGGGTGAGGTCCTTGAGGTTGTAGGACGCCACCCGCATCGTGGTCATGCGTCGCGACGGGCCAGGTCGGCCGCCCCGATCAGGCCCGCGTCGTTGCCGAGCTGGGCGGCGACGATGCGCGCCTCTGGCCGGTAGCCGCGACCGGTGAGGTGGCGACGGAACGTCGTGCGCGCCGGGTCGAGCAGGAGGTCGCCCGCTGCGCTGACGCCACCACCGATGACGAACGTCCCGGGGTCGAAGGCCGCGGCCAGGTTGGCGATGCCGACACCGAGCCAGGTGCCGATCTCCCCGAGCAGCTCGGTCGCCGTCGGGTCGCCCTCCTGGGCGGCCTCGGTGATGAGCGGGCCGGTGAGGGCCAGCGGGTCACCCTCGACCCGGGCCAGCAGGTCGGAGGCCACCGGGCTGTTCGCGGTCATCAGCGAACGCGCCTCCCGGACGAGGGCGTTGCCGGAGGCGTACTGCTCCCAGCAGCCGCGGTTGCCGCACTCGCAGCGCTGGCCGCCCGGCACGACCTGCATGTGGCCGAACTCCCCGGCGATGCCGTACTTGCCGCGCACGACCTGTCCGTCGAACAGCAGCGCGCCGCCGATCCCGGTGCCGAGCGTGATCATCATCAGGTGGGTCTCGCCCTGCGCCGCACCGAACCGCCACTCCGCCCAGGCCGCCGCGTTGGCGTCGTTGTCGACGGAGATCGGCACGGGGACCCGGCGCTGGAGGTTCGCCTCGAGCGGCTCCCCGCGCCAGGACAGGTGGGGGGCGAAGACGACGGTCGCCCGGTCGGCCGCGACGAAGCCCGCAGCACCGATGCCGACCGCGACGACCTCGTCCTGCGCCAGGTCGAGCAGCTCGGTGACGACCTCGACGATGGTGTTCTCGACGACCCCGGGGCTCTTGGAGCGGTGCGGGGTGTCGCGCCGGGCACGGGCGACGATCGTGCCGTCCTCGGCCACGAGGCCGCCGGCGACCTTGGTGCCACCGATGTCGATGCCGACCGCGAGCCGTTCGCTCATGAACCGATCCCCTCCGCCGCGAGCGCCGCGGCGCCGATGAGACCCGCGTCGTTGCCGAGCGCGGCCGGGACGAACTCTGCCACCGGTCGGTGCCCGCGGCCCGTCAGCTGCCTCCCGTATGCCGCCCGCGCCGGCTCCATGAGCAGGTCGCCCGCGGCGACGACGCCCCCACCGATGACGATGAGCTCCGGGTCGAGGATCGCGGAGACCGAGGCGGCGCCCTCCCCCAGCCAGCGTCCGAGGTCGGCGAGCAGCTCGACGGCCGCCGCGTCCCCGGCCTGCGCGACGGTGGTGACGTCGTGGCCGCGCAGGGCCGCCGGGTCGCCGCCGCAGGCCTCGGAGAGGGCGGCACCGTGCGGCGTCCCGGACGCCACCAGCTCGCGGGCCTCGCGGACCAGGGCGTTGCCCGAGGCATAGACCTCCCAGCAGCCGCGGTTGCCGCAGCCGCACCTGATCCCGTCGGGCACGACCCGCATGTGGCCGAGCTCGCCGCCCACGCCGTACGCACCGCGCAGCAGCCGCGAGTCGACGACCACGCCGCCACCGATCCCGGTGCCGACGGTGACCAGCACCATGTCGTCGGCCTCGTGGGCGGCGCCGCACCGGAACTCGCCCCACGCGGCCGCGTTGGCGTCGTTCTCGATGATGACGGGGAACTCCACGAGCGCCTCGAGCCGACGCTTGAGCGGCTCGTCGCGCCAAGCCAGGTTCGGGGCGAAGAGGACCGTCGAGCCGGTGCGGTCGACGAACCCGGCGCACGCCACCCCCACGGCGACGACGTCACCGCGCGGCCCGGCGAGCTCGGTGACGAGGTCGGCCACGTCGTGCGCGATCTGGTCGGGGTCCTGCGCGGGGGTGTCCCGGCGGGCCCTCGCGAGGATCTCGCCGGTCGCGGAGACGACACCGGCCGCGATCTTCGTGCCGCCGATGTCCACGCCGATCGTCACGCTCATCGCGTCGCGCTCCCTTGGTCCTCGTCCTCGATGGTGATGTCCTGCACCCGCGCGCTGCGGTTCCGGGGGTCGTGCGGTGGCGGCGCGCCGTCGGTCGCCCCGCCCGCGCCGCGGGTGTGGCCGGCGACGTCACGCAGGGCGCTGGCCAGCGCTCCCGCGAGGTCCGCGAGGCGCTCGACCGTCTCCGGCCGCACCGAACGCAGCAGGCCGATGCCCTGGCACACCGGGCACCACTGGCAGGTGACCGCCTGACCTGTTCCGTTGGCGGCACCGCACTGGTCGCAGTGGCCGACCGGGTGCGACGGCGCATCCTCCGGCGGCACCGGTCCCGGCGCCCCGTCGGAGGCGTCGTCAGGGCCACCCGCCCCGGTCGGCGCGGAGGCGCGGGGCGGCCCGGCGGCACGCGGTGGTCCGGCGGCATACCCGCTCGTGCTCACCCAGCCCCCCAGGGCGTCGAGCAGCCGAGCGGCCTCGTCCGCGACCGAACCCACCGGGGGACGGCCGTCCTCGTGCTCGGTCCGGTCAGCCACGGGGCCACACCTCCTCGTCGGGGACGAAGCGGATCCGCAGCAGCCCGTCACGCACGGAGGCTCCGTCGACCACGCATCGTTGCAGAGCCGCGGGGAGGGTGAGGACCCGGCGGTGCTCGCCCACGGCGACGAGCAGCTCGTCGCCGCGCCGCTGGAGGCCGAGGTCGCGGGCGTGCGCGAGGGGCAGCGGCAGGGTCAGGGTGAAGCCCTCGTCGGTGCGCTCGACGGTCATGCCGCGGTGGGTGACGGGCGCGAGCAGGTCCCGGGCGTCGTCCGTGCCGTCGCCGTGGGACCGGCCGAGTGCGGCGAGCGCCTCGACACCGATGGGCTCGGCAGCCAGGTAGGGCGCGACGACGACGGGGAGGCCTGCGAACGACTCGCGGACCTCGACCAGGCCGGCCTGCTGGGCGGTGTTCCAGCCACTGCGCCACGGGTCGGGGACGGTGTCGGTCGAGGTCGGTTCCGGCACCCCCGCGTCCGGGAACACGCGGTTGACCACGACGGCGTCGACGACGAACCCGTACAACGACAAGGACGTCCACGTCCGGCGCGACTCGGCGATGACGACGCGCTCGGGGGTCAGCACCAGGCGCACGGACGTCTCTTCGCCGGTGAGGATCCGGTGGACCTGGCGCATCTGGCGCTGCCACCCGGTGACCGCCTCGATGACCTCGGGGGCAGGCAGCGGGACCCCGGCTGCCGCTGCCGCCGCGGGGCGCAGGGTCCGGATCAGGCCCCGCTGCGCGGGCAGCAGGCGGTCGAGGTGCCACGCGAGCGCCTCGGGGAGGGCGAGCAGTCGCAACGTCTCGGCCGTGGGCGCGCAGTCGACGACGACGAGGTCCCAGGGGCCGGAGTCGACCTGGGCCCGCATCTCGAGCAGCGCCGCGACCTCCTCGGCGCCGGGCAGGCGGGTCAGCTCCTCCGCGACGACGGTGTCGATGCCGAGGGTGCCGAGGACCGACAGGAGGTAGTCCTGCACGACCCGCCACGACTCGCCCAGCAGGTGGGGTGGACTGATCTGCAGGGCCGACAGCCCGGGCTCCACCTCGACCGGCTGGCCGGCTTCGGCCGCCCCGAGCGGGACCCCGAGCGCGTCACCGAGGGAGTGCGCGGCGTCGGTCGACATGACGAGGGTCTTGACGCCGCCGCGGGCCGCGCGGACGGCCGTCGCCGCGGCGGTCGTGGTCTTGCCCACCCCGCCCTTGCCGGTGAAGAGGATGACGCGCATGGGTGTGCCCCGGCTGGCGCCGGGTCAGCCCTCGACGCGCTTCTTGAGCTCCTTGAGCGCGGTGTCGATGATGACCTTCTCGGCCTTGCGCTTGAGCATCCCGAGCATCGGGATCTTCACGTCGACGGCGAGGCGGTACGTCACCGTGGTACCCGTCTTCCCTTGTGCTGCAAGGGTGTACGAGCCGTTCATGGCCTTGAGGACGTTGGCCTCGACCAGCGACCAGGACACGACCCCGGTGCCGTCCTTGGTCACGTCCCACTCGTAGTCGAGGACGTAGGTGTCCTTGATCGCGCCGGCGTCCAGGGTGAACTGCACCTGGTCGGCCCAGCCGTCGCCCTCCTCGGTGAGGACGCTGACCTTCTTCACCTCGGTGGCCCACTCCGGGTAGCTCTCGAAGTCGGCGATGACGTCCAGGACCTCGCCGGGGGTGGCGGCGATGTCGATGCTGGATTCGGTGCGGTCGGCCATGCGCCGAAGGCTACAACGAGTTCCCCTCGAGCCCGTCCTTCAGTCCGTGCACGGCCCGCTTCCACCGCAGCGTGTGGCGCGTGGCCACGTCACGGGGTGCACCGGGCTGGCGGTGGCCGCGCAGGTAGTGGTGGACGATGGCGCCGTCCCACCAGGGCTCGATCCACACCTCCATCTCACCGGAGACCTGACCCGTCACGGCCCAGCGGATGCCCTTGACGCCCCGGTCGCGGACGACCTCGCGCCGGACGTGCGGCCAGACCTGCTGCGCCCACGCCTCGTCGCCGACCCGTTCCCGGATGACCGCCGGCGGGGCGTCGACGAAGGTCTCGTCCACGACGTCGATGCGCGAGTCCTTCACGCCGCCAGTGTTCCGCACCTCACGTGACTCGTCACGACGCGCCCTCCCCACGGCAGCTACCCATCGGTAGGCTGTGGTCCTGAGGGCCCTGGCCCCTCAGGCCAGTGATGCCGCCGTCAAAGGAGACTCCGTGCAGGAACACGTCGCGCCCCCACTCGTCGAGCCCACCACGGAGGGCAGCCTTGCCGACCTGCCCGCCCGCAACGCGGCCAACAACCCCCAGAACGTCGCGTTCTCCCGCAAGGAGGGCTCCGGCTGGGTCGAGGTCACGGCGGGTGAGTTCAACGACGACGTGCGGGCGGTGGCCAAGGGCCTGATCGCCTCGGGCATCACGCCCGGCGACCGCGTCGCCATCATGTGCAAGACGCGCTACGAGTGGACGCTCACCGACTTCGCCGTCTGGACCGCCGGTGGCGTGACCGTCCCCATCTACGAGACGTCGTCGGCCGAGCAGGTGGCGTGGATCCTCGCCGACTCCGGCGCCCGCGCCATCATGCTGGAGACGCCGTCGCACCAGGCCACCCTCGACGAGGTCCGCGGTGACCTGCCCGGCCTCGACCACGTCTGGCAGGTGGACGCGGGCGCGATCGCCGACCTGAAGAAGGCCGGGAGCGACGTCGGCGACGACGCGCTCGCCGCGGCGACGGCGGGGGTCAACCGCGCCAGCACCGCCACGATCATCTACACCTCGGGCACCACCGGCCGCCCCAAGGGCGTCCAGCTCACCCACGACAACTTCATGGCGCTCGCCGACAACGCGATCACCAAGCTCAAGGAGGTCGTCAAGGCCGACAACGCCTCGACGCTGCTGTTCCTCCCCCTCGCGCACGTCTTCGCGCGCTTCATCCAGGTCCTCTGCGTCACCGGCGAGGCCAAGATGGGCCACAGCGCCGACATCAAGAACCTGCTCGAGGACTTCGGCGAGTTCAAGCCGACCTTCATCCTCTCCGTGCCGCGCGTCTTCGAGAAGATCTACAACTCTGCCGAGGCCAAGGCGACCGCCGACGGCAAGGGCAAGATCTTCGCGACCGCCGCCGACACCGCCATCGCCTGGTCGACCGCGCAGGACACCGGTGGCGCGGGCCTGGCCCTCAAGGTCAGGCACGGGGTGTTCGACAAGCTCGTCTACGGCAAGCTCCGTGCGGCGATGGGCGGCCAGGTCATGTATGCCGTGTCCGGTGGCGCCCCGCTCGGCACCCGGCTCGGCCACTTCTTCCGCGGCATCGGCGTCACCGTCCTCGAGGGCTACGGCCTGACCGAGACCACGGCCCCCGCGACCGTGAACGTCCCGGACCGCGTCAAGATCGGCACGGTCGGCGCGCCGCTGCCCGGGGTCGGCATCCGCATCGCCGACGACGGCGAGATCCTCATCCGTGGCAACAACGTCTTCGCCAGCTACCACAACAACGACGAGGCGACCTCGGGCGCCATGCAGGACGGCTGGTTCCACACCGGCGACATCGGCGAGCTCGACGAGGACGGCTACCTCAAGATCACCGGTCGCAAGAAGGAGCTGCTCGTCACCGCCGGCGGCAAGAACGTCGCCCCTGCCGCCCTCGAGGACCGGCTCCGGGCCCACCCCCTGGTGTCGCAGTGCATCGTCGTGGGCGACCAGAAGCCGTTCATCGCCGCGCTCATCACCCTGGACGAGGAGATGTACCCCGCCTGGGCCAAGAACAACGGCATCCCCGGGGTGACCTTCGAGCAGGCCCGCACCGACGAGACCGTGCTCAAGGCCCTGCAGGACGCCGTGGACGACGCCAACAAGTCGGTCTCCAAGGCGGAGTCGATCCGGAAGTTCGCCGTCCTGGAGGGCGACTTCACCGAGGACAACGGCTACCTGACCCCGAGCCTGAAGCTCAAGCGCAACATCGTCATGAAGGACTTCCACGACCAGGTGGAGGGCCTGTACTCCGGCGCACGGGAGTGACCTCTACGGTCTAGGCATGCCCTCCGGCACCCGAACGCGCCCGTCCAGCCGGGCCACCGTCCTCGCGGTGGCCTGGCTGGTGTTCTTCACGGTCCTGCAGTGGAGCGTCGTGCGCTACCGCATCCCGATCGTCGCCACGCTCACACTGGCCACCGTCGCCCTGGCGCTGTGGCAGTGGCGCGGCTGGCAGGTGCGCCTGACCGGTCCGGCTGTCGCCCTCGCCCTCAGTGGCGCCGCGCTGGCGACACTGGCGGTCCCGCTGTTCAGCTACCTCGCCCCCACCGGCCTCGCCGTCGCGACCAGCGCGCTCGTGGCCGGACCCCTGGTGTGCGCGGCGCTGCTGTGGTCCCGTGGCCGCGGCGCGGTGCGCGCCGCGCGGGCGGCCGGGGCCACCGCGGTCCTCGCGTATGTCGTCGCCGCCGCGACCGCCGTCATCTCCTCACCGCGCCCGCGCATCGACGTCTGGGTCACCCTCCAGCAGGCCAGCGACGGCATCGCCAGGGGCGAGAACTTCTATGCCATGAACTGGACCGGCTCCCCCGGCATCCAGGACGCCTTCACCTACCTGCCGTGGACGGCGGTGCTGCTCGCCCCCGGCCGCTGGATCGCCGGCGACGTCCGCTGGGCCCTGGCCGTCTGGACCCTGGTCGGCGTCGCGGGGGTCTGGCTGCTGGCGCGCCATACCTGGACCGCGGCGGCGGCGACCGCCCTGCTGCTCCTGGCCCCGGGCACCCTCACCCAGCTCGACCAGGCCTGGACCGAACCACTGCTGCTCACCGGGATCGTGTGGTGGGCCGTCCTCGTGCAGCGCGACGAGGCGTGGTGGGCGGTCGTCCCCCTGGCGCTGGCGTGCGCGAGCAAGCAGCACCTCGCGCTGCTGCTCCCCGTGCTGCTCGTGTGGCGGCCGTTCGGCTGGCAGCGGACCCTCGCGACGGGCGCGCTGACGGGGGTCCTCATCGCGCCGTGGTTCCTCGCGAGCCCTCCCGACTTCGTGCACGACACCATCACGCTGCTGCTGTCGTTCCACCCCATCAAGTTCGCGAACACGCTGTACCTGTTGGCGCTGAACACCTTTGGTGTGACCCTGCCGTTCTACGTCACGGGCGTGGTCGTCCTCGGCACCCTCGCCTCCGTGGTCTGGACGGTCCGGCGGCGCCAGCCCGACCTCGGTCAGGTGCTGCGCTGGCTGGCCCTGGTGCTGCTCGTGGCGAACCTCGTCAACAAGCAGGCCTTCTACAACCAGTTCTGGCTGGTCGGCGCGCTGGTCGTGGTCTCACTCGCCGTGCGCGTGCCTGCGGCGGCCACGGTGCCGGGCGACGGGGCGCAGCAGGGCGCGCCCGCCCACGTGGGTGGGGGGCGCGCCCGGTCGTCGCGAGAGGCCGCAGCTCCCTGAGGGTCAGCCGACCTTCGCGAAGGTCCCCACCGCGGCGAAGCCGTTGGCCCAGAGGGTGTTCACCTCGGACGCCTCGACGGAGTCCGGGTAGGGGTTGGTGCACGACGGGCCGGGGCCACCGCCGGACATGAGCTTGGAGCACGGCTGGGTGTAGCGGTCGGGCAGGCCGAGCGCGTGACCGGTCTCGTGCGTGACGATGCGCTGCGGCGCGTAGGTGTTCGCCTGGTCGTAGTCGAGGAAGATGTAGCCGCTCCCGTGGCCGTCGCCGGAGTAGTAGGAGCCGCTCGGGTCGCTGCCCTCGTAGTAGGCGAGGCTGGCGTTCGAGGAGTTGCCCTGGACGAGTCGGACGTTGCTGACGCGGGAGTTCCAGATCGCCGCGCCCTGGTCGATGAGCGAGTTGAAGGACGGGGCGTTGGCGTCGTCGTAGTAGATCGTCGTCACGGCGGAGGCAGCGGACTGACGGCCGGCAGCCTTGTCCTTGGCCGCCTTGGCGATCGCGGCGTCGAGGTTCCTCTGGAGCCGCTCGTTCTGCGCCTTCTCACGCTCGTTCGGCAGGTAGCTGCTCGACCGGGCGACGGTGGCCGCGCCGTCAGGGGCCGCTGCTGCACCGACCGGGGCCGGCGCCGCGGCGAACGCGGTTCCGGAGGCGAGTGCGGCGGCTGCCGCGGCGAGGGTGAGGCGGTACTTCGACATGTCCAGGCTCCTGGTGGGATCGGTGTCAGGTCGGTGTCGTCGGCCGGTTGCCGGCGGCACTCCTCCATTCCCTAACCGGCGGGAGTTCGGCTGCCCGAAATGTCCGGGTCAAGGCTTGGCCAGAGCCCGACAGATCGACGTATGCCGCGTGTGCGGCAGGTCTGGAAGGTCAGGAGCGCGTCGCCGCGGCCTCGATGACGTCCTCCACCAGCTGCTCCAGGATCACGGGGTAGACCGCCTCACCTGCGGCCCTGGTCTGCGCCGGCTCGATCCAGTCGATCCGGATCGTCGAGCGCACCTCGAGCTCCTCGAGCGCCGACGGCTCCGCGGGGAACCGCTCGGTCACCCAGCCGTAGAAGACCTGCTCCTGGTGGATGGTGCGCCCCTCGAACGAGAAGGTGCCCCGGTCGGCGTGCACCGGCCCGAGGAGGTCGTCACCGGTGACGGTGGCTCCGGTCTCCTCCCGGACCTCCCGGACCGCCGCCTGCCGGTCGCTCTCCCCCGGCTCGACGCCCCCGCCCACGGTGTACCAGTACGGGTCCTCCGGGCGGTGCGGGTCGAACCCCTTGATCATCAGGACGTACCCGTCGGCATCCACGACGACGACCCGCGCGGCACGCCGGTGCACCACCTCCGCTACGTCGTCGTCCCCGGCCCGGTCGGTGCCGACGTGCTCGCGCGTCACGACGCGGCCAGGCGGCGCAGGTACGCCAGCCAGTCGCGGGTGAAGGCGGGCTCGGTGGTCCGCAGGACGGTCGTGAAGGCCACCCGCGCGTCGGCGTCGGGGTCGACCGAGGTGTTCGTCGAACCGCTCGCGGCCCCGGGAGCGGTCGCCACGTCGAGGTAGAACCGCACCAGCCCGGCCTCGCCGTGCCGGTCGACGATGCGGCACACCGCGAGCCACGCGGCGTTGTAGCTCGGGGCGATCGTGGAACGTCCGGGGTCGAAGTCACCGGCGGTGGGCAGCGCGGTCGGCCCGGTGCCGGCCCGGACCTTCTGCAGGAGCGCTGCAGCGATCCGTTGTCGGGTGGCGTCGACGTCGCGGTACCCGACGTAGTCCGCCATCCCCTCGGAGAGCCACAGGGGCACCTGCCTGGTCGTCGTCGCCCGGATGGCCACGTGCGTGGCCTCGTGGGTGGTGACGACCTGCTGGCCCGTCCGCTCGAGCGTCGCGAACGCCTCCGGGTTGATGACCACCCGGTCGGTCCCCGTCCGCCCCGTCGGGTCGAAGGGGCCGTCGGTGACGGCGGCCACCTGGGCCACCGCCGTGGGGTCCTGTCCGACCTGCTCGGCCATCTGGCCGGAGGTCGCCGGGACCACGAGGACCAGTCGGGCGTTCCAGCGGGGCGTCCAGACCGCGCGCACGCCCGCCACCGCGCGGTCCCCGAGCTGGAGGTAGGGCCGCAACCGGCTGGCCGGCCCCGACCCGATGACCAGCGTCGTCGCGCTGCGCGCCACCGCGAGGTCCGGCAGGTCCCACACCTGCACCTGGGTGCCACCGTCGGTGTCGTCGACCAGCTTCCACCCGCCAGCACGCCGGACCACGGTGAAGTAGGACTCGAACTCCCTGGTGCCGGTGTCGAACCCGGCCAGGCTGTAGCGCCCGCCGACCCTGGAGACCCAGGCATCGGGACCGAGCTGGGCGACGCGGTCGGTCGACAACGGCGGCGCGGGCTCGGGGGTGCCGTACCGGAAGGTCCCGAGCGGCAGCTTCGTGAGCGCGTCGAACTGTTGCAGCTGTCGCAGCCCGAACCCCGAGGCCGGGTCGTCGAGGGTGGCCCGGAAGGCTGCGCGGTCGTGCTCCCTGACGGCGCGCGCCCGACGGTCGAGGAGGGCGGCGAGCGCCTCCTCGCGGTCGACCGTCGGGGTGCCCGAACCCTGCTGGGTCGTCACCCCCGACGAAGCCGACGCAGAAGACGCAGAGGACGCGGACGAGGACCCGGAGGAGCGGGGCGCGTCGTCCGAGCAGGACGAGAGCGTCAGGATCAGGCAGGTCACACAGGTCAGGCCGGTCGCCACCGAGGCGACTCGCCGCTGTACCGCCCTGGTCCGCACCGGCCCATCGTAGGCAGGACGGCGGGACGGGATCGCTCAGCCGACGGCGCGGACGTGGGCGGCCCACGGCTCGCGCCGAGCGCTGACGTCGCCGGCCTCGTGCGCCGACACCAGCCCGGCCGCCGCGAACCGCGTCACGGCCAGCCGCTCGGCGGCGTCGAGCGGCAGCTCCGCGCTCGAGGGGGTGAGCAGCGCCGTGACCATGCAGTCGTCGCAGTGCAGGTCACGCACGGGGCAGCTCTGGCAGTCGATGATCATCGCGATCACCCCTTCTTCGTCGTCAGCTGTCGGTGTACCCGGTGGACCACTTCCACCTGACGACGACGCTACGAGACGCCACCGACAGCGCCCTCCGACGCCATCCGGGCTGCTCTCCCCGTCGCCCCCGACGCCGCCCGTCCGGACCCGCGCGCCTGCGTCGGGCTGTCACACCACCGGCATACCGTCGGGGACATGCAGATGGTCCAGGGCACCTTCGACGACTTGGGCACGGCGTTGGCCGATGTCACGTTCGTCGTCGTCGACCTCGAGACCACCGGTGGCAGCCCGGCCGACTCCGCGATCACCGAGATCGGGGCGGTGAAGGTCCGCGGCGGCGAGGTGCTCGGCGAGTTCCAGACCCTGGTCAACCCGCACCTGCCCATCCCCCCCTTCATCCAGGCGCTCACCGGCATCACGACGGCGATGGTGGCCGACGCCCCGCGCATCGAGTCGGCCCTGCCCGCGTTCATGGAGTTCGCCGCCGGCACCGTGCTGGTGGCGCACAACGCGCGCTTCGACATCGGGTTCCTCAAGATGGCCGCGTCCCTGCAGGGCATCGAGTGGCCCCGCCACACGGTCCTCGACACCGTCCACCTGGCGCGGCAGCTGGTCCCCCGCGACGAGGCCCGCAACCACAAGCTGTCCACGCTCGCGGCGCTGTTCGGCGCGCAGACCACCCCCGACCACCGGGCGCTGCACGACGCGCGCGCCACCGTGGACGTCCTGCACGCCCTCATCGGCCGGGTCGGCAGCCTCGGGGTCCACACCCTCGAGGAGCTCTCGAGCTACACCTCCAGGGTCAGCCCGGCGCAGCGCCGCAAGCGCTGGCTCGCCGACGGGCTGCCCGACCAGCCGGGGGTCTACCTGTTCAAGGACGGCGCCGGCCGCGTCCTCTACGTCGGCACCTCGGTCAACATCCGGACCCGCGTGCGCAGCTACTTCACGGCGTCCGAGCACCGCTCACGGATGGCCGAGATGGTGCGCCTCGCCGAGAGCGTCACCCCGGTCGTCTGCGCCACGACCCTCGAGGCCGAGGTCCGCGAGCTGCGCCTCATCGCCGAGCACAAGCCGCGCTACAACCGGCGATCGAAGACCCCCGAGCGCGCCACCTGGGTGAAGCTCACCGTCGAGGCCTTCCCCCGCCTGTCGATCGTGCGCGAGGTCCGGGCCGACGGCGCGAAGTACATCGGCCCCTTCGGCAGCCGTTCCTCCGCCGAGGCGGCCGTCGCCGCCGTCCACGAGGTGATCCCGTTGCGGCAGTGCGTCCAGCGCCTCTCCCCCACGAGGTTCGTCGGGTCGTGCGCCCTCGCCGACATGGGCCGGTGCGGCGCGCCCTGCACCGGCGCCCAGTCCGTCCAGCAGTACGACGTGGTCGTCCAGGACGCCGTGCACGCCCTCGTCGGCGACTCCCGGGACGTGGTCACCGCCCTGCGCGGCAGGATGGGCTCCCTCGCGGAGCAGGAGCGGTACGAGGACGCCGGCACCCTGCGTGACCGCCTCCTCGCGCTCGTCCGCGGTATGGCGCGGGCGCAGCGCATCGCGCCCCTCGCCGCCAGCCCGGAGATCGTCGCCGCCCGCCGGGCCGCCGCGGGCGGATGGGAGCTGGTCGTGGTCCGCCACGGACGCCTCGCCGCCTCCACGATCTCCCCGCGCGGCGCCGACCCGATGCCCTACGTCGAGGCGATGCGCCAGGCGGCCGAGGTGGTCCTGCCCGCACCGTGGCCGGCACCGGCCGCGATCCCCGAGGAGACCGAGAAGATCCTGCGCTGGCTCGAGCAGCCCGGAGTCAGGGTCGTCGACGTCGACGGCGAGTGGACCTGCCCCGTCGGTGGCGCAGCCGGTGCCCGCGTCGCGCTGGAGGGGACGGCCGAACGGTCCCAGCGCTCCGCCTTCGTCGCCGCATCCTGACGCCGCGGGCCCGCGCCCGCCGATACAGTGGGCAGGTGATCTCCGCCATCGTCCTCATCAACGCCGAAGTCGACCGGATCCCCGAGGTCGCCCAGGCGATCGCCGAGCTGGACGGGGTCAGCGAGGTCTACTCGGTGGCCGGCGACGCCGACCTCATCGCGCTGGTGCGGGTCCGCGCGCACGAGGAGCTGCACGACGTCATCGCCGGACGGCTCAACAAGGTCGAGGGCGTCACGGGCACCAACACGCACATCGCGTTCCGCACGTACTCCAAGCACGACCTCGAGGCGGCGTTCAGCCTCGGCCTGGACGGCGACTGAGCCCACGGGCCATCCCGGTCGTCAGGGGGCCGTCCGCGCGACCACCCGGGAGTACGGACACCCGTCCGGCTGATCTGAGTAGCAGAACCCATCCGGCGGCAGGGCGCACCCTCCACACTCGTGCCACCGCGCACGGTGCGCGCCCTTCCCTGGAGGACCGATGCCCCCGATCCCCTGTCCGTCCTGCGGCGCCCCGCTCCCGGCCCAGCCGGTCCAGTGCCCCGCCTGCCGACTGCCCCTGATCGGACCCGACGCCGCGCGGCTGTGGGAGCTCGACCAGCGCCTCGCAGCCCTACGGACCGAACGAGCACAGGTCCTGCTGGCCCTGCGCACCACGGGCGTGCTCGAGGCAGGGGGCGTCGCCACGGCGGCGGGCTCCGGAGCAGACGTCCTCGCCTCGAGCTCGCCCACCCCTGCCGGTCCGACACCGACACCCGTCACCGCACCACCCGTCACCGCACCACCCGTCACCGCACCACCCGCCGACATCGCACCGCCCGCCGCACCACCGGCGGCCGCCGCACCGCGTCGGCGCTGGACCACTCAGCAGACCCTGCTCGGAGTGGGCGTCCTGCTCGTCCTGGTGGCCTCGTCCATCGCCCTCGCCGTCGCCTGGTTCCTCATCGGCCCCTACGGCCAGATGGTCGTCATGGGCGGCCTCACCGCGGTGGCGGCGGGCGTCTCCCTCCGGCTCTCCCGGCGCGGCCTGTCCAGCAGCGCCGAGGCGCTCGCGCTCGTGGCCGGCGGCCTGCTGCTGCTGGACACGACCGCCGCCCGCCGGTTCGGGCTGCTGGGCCTGGCCGGCCTCGACTCGCGCCCGTACGCCACGGTCACCGGCCTGCTCGTCGCCTGCCTGCTCGCGGCGCTGCACCGCCGTGACCGCAGGATCGCGGCCTTCGCCCTCCTGTCGCTCACCTCGGCCTCGATCGCGTGGGCCGGTGTCGTCGCCCTGGCCGACGACCCCGCTCCCGTGGCAGCCCTCTCCCTCTTGGGTGCGTCAGTCTTCGGCGCGGCACGGCTGCTGTTGCCCGAGTCGCTGGGACTGACGAGGCGAGCTGCCGCGGGGCCCGCGTCCGGCTGGGTCGTGCTGGCGTTCCTCGCTGCCGCCGCCGGTGCCCTCGCCGGGGCTGAGCCGGGAGGCCCCTCCTCGGTGACCTTCTCGGGCGCGGTCAGCGTGGGCCTGCTCCTGCTCGTCTGCGCCGCGGGCGCAGAGGTCGTCCGCCGGGTCGTCGCTGCCCGTGCGGCCGTCCTCGGTTCGCGGGCTGCCGTGCGCGCCGACTGGTCGGCCCGGGCGCTCACCGGCGACTGGCGCGCGCTCGGCGTGGTGGCCGTCACCGCCACCCTGGCCGCGCCGACCGCGGTGCTGTCGTTCGGCCTCCAGGTCGGCGCGACCGGCACGGCCGTGCTCGCCGTGCTCGTCGCGGCGGTCGGCGCCGGCCTGCTCGTCCTGCGACGCCCCAGCCGGTCCCTCGGGGACCTGTGGCTCCTCGGCGAGCTGGGCCTCGCGCAGCTGCTCCTCGTCGTCGTCGGCGCGGCCCACGGGGCCGACGTCGCCACGACCATCACCCTCCTGGCGGTCGCCTCCGTCGCCACGACCGCGGCTGCCCGCCGTCCTGCCTGGCGGGCCGTCGCCTCGGGCGTCGCAGCACTGGCCCTGCTGGGGGCGGTCGCGCTGGCCTCGGGTCTGGGCTCCCCCGTGGTGCAGGTGTTCGCGCTGACCGCGCTCGGGCTGGCCCTGACCGCAACCGCGCTGGCCCGCCCCGCCCGCGCCGAGGAGGTGCCCGTGGCCGCCGTCGCCGTCCTGGCCTTCGCCCTCGCCCTGGCCGGCGCGACCGGTCAGCGGCTGCCCGACGGGGTCACCGCCACCGTCCTGGCCGCGGTCACCGTGGCCGCCACCGCCACCGCCGTCCTGCGCCCCCGCGGGCGGTCCGTCGCCTCGGGTGTCGGCGCGCTCGCCCTCCTCGGCGCCGTGGCGCTGGCCTCCGGACTTGTCTCGCCCACCACCCAGGCCCTGGCCGTCACAGCGCTCGCCGTCGTCCTGGCCTCGGCGGCCCTCGCCCGCCCGCACCGGGCCGAGGAGCTGCCGGTGGCCGCCGTCGCCGGCCTCGGCTTCGTCCTGGCCCTCGTCACGTCAGCGGGCCAGCAGCTGCCGGAGGCGGTCACCGCGACCGTCCTGGCCGCCCTCGCCGCCACCGCTGCGGTCGCCGCGGTCCTGCGTCCCGCGGTGCGACCGGCGGCCGAGGGCCTGGCCGCCGTCAGCGGCACCGCAGCGGTCTGGTTGGCCGGCGGACTCGTCTCCCCTGAGGTGCAGTGGACCCTGCTGGCCCTGACGGCCACCGCCCTGGCAGCGCTGTCCGCCTGGCGCCGCGGCGCCCTCGACGAGCTCGTGCTGGGGTCCGGCGCGGTGCTCACGTCGTTCGCCGCCGTGGCCGTCGCCCTCGACCACGGCTGGCCGCACGCAGCGGCGGGTGCCGCCGCGGCATACGGTCTCGTCGCGGTGGGGTATGCCGCCCTCCCGCACCGCCGCGCTGTCGTCACCGCCGCCGTCCTCGGGCTCACCACCGCGGTGTGGCTGGAGCTCCTCGAGGCGGAGGTGACCCGGCTGGAGGCGTACACGGTGCCCCTGGCCCTGGTGCTGCTCGCTGCCGGGTTGTGGTCGCACCGCGAGCTGGGTGACCGGTCCTGGGCCGTCGCCGGACCGGCGCTGGCCGTCGGGCTGCTGCCGTCGGCACTGGCCACGGCCGTCGGCGACGACCTCGCCCGTGCCCTGGTCACCGTCACGCTGGGCGCCGCCGTCCTCGCCCTCGGCGCGTGGCGCCGCTGGCAGGCGCTGGTGGTGCTCGGCGCCGCCGCCGCAGCGCTGGTGGCGGTGACCCAGCTCGGGCCGGTGACCCTGCACGCACCGCGGTACCTCACCCTCGGCACCGTCGGGGTCGCGCTGCTCCTCGTGGGCGCCCGCTACGAGCAGAGCCGGGCAGGAGCCCGTCAGGCCGTCAGCTGGCTGAGCCAGATGTCCTGACGCGCCCGAGCGCCCACGCGAGGGGGCGGACGATCAGGCGGTCGTGGCTGCGGCCCAGGCGGCAAGCTTCTCCGCCGCCGCACCGGAGTCCAGGGCCTGCTCGGCGCGATCCATCCCTGTGCGGATGCCCGCGAGGAAGTCCGCGTCGGAGGTGCCACGGTCGGGCTCGGTGAGCGCCAGCGCGATGCCCACGTTGAGGACCACAGCGTCCCGGACCGCCCCACGGCTGCCGTCGAAGAGCTCACGGGCGACCCGGGCGTTGAAGGCCGCGTCGGCGCCGCGGAGGGCCTCGATCGGCTGCCGTTCGAGCCCGAGGTCGAGGGGGTCCAGGGTGCGCTGGGTGACCGTGCCCCCGCGGACCCACCACACCGTGGACGTGGTGCTGAGCGTCAGCTCGTCGAGGCCGTCGTCACCGCGGAAGACCGCCGCGTCCTTGCCGCGGTCGGCGAACACCCCGGCCATCAGCGTCGCGAGCCGCGGGTCGGCGACACCGACGGCGGCATACGTGGGCTGCGCGGGGTTGGTCAGCGGACCCAGGGCGTTGAACGTCGTGCCCACACCGAGACCGCTGCGCGCCGCGGCGGCGTGCCTCATCGCCGGGTGGAAGGTCTGGGCGAAGCAGAAGGTGATGCCGGCCTCGCCCGCCACCTGCTGCACGCGCTCGGGCGAGAGCGTCAGGCTCACGCCCAGGGCCTCGAGGACGTCGGCCGACCCCGACGACGAGGACGCGGCCCGGTTGCCGTGCTTGACGACGCGGATGCCGCTGGCGGCGATGACGACCGACGCCATCGTCGAGATGTTGACCGTGTGCGAACGGTCGCCACCCGTGCCGACGATGTCGAGGCTGGGCTCGGGGACGACGATGCGGTTGGCGTGCGCGAGCATCATGTCGGCGAGGCCGCGCAGCTCCTCGACCGTCTCCCCCTTGGCGCGCAGGGCGATGAGGAAGCCGGCGACCTGGACCGCCGAGGCCTCACCGCTCATCACCTGGTCCATCGCCCAGGACGCCTGGTCACCGGTGAGGTGCTCACCCGCGAGGAGCAGGGTGAGCAGGTCCGGCCAGGTGTACGCGGACCCGACCTGTGAGGACACGGCGGTCAGGACGCGCTCGGGCGCCCGCGTCGACCGAGCTCCGCCACGGCACCGGCCAGGGCGATCGGGTCGAGCGGGTGCGGGACGGCCAGGTCGGCCAGGGACCACGTCGCGAGCCAGCCGTCCTGCGGGCGTCCGGTGAGGACCAGCACGGGCGGGCAGTCGAAGATCTCGCTCTTGAGCTGGCGGCACAGGCCCAGCCCACCGATCGGCGAGGTCTCGCCGTCGAGGACCAGCACGTCGAAGCGCGTCGACTCGACCGCCTCGACCACGGCGGCGGCCGTGGCGCACTCACGCCACAGGGTGACCTCGACGTCGCGGGCCGGGCGCCGGCCAACGTTGACGCGCACCGCGTCACGGGTCGTGCGGTCGTCGCTGTAGAGGAGCACCGAGATCTGACGAGCCGAGGACCCCGTGGAGGGGGTCGGGTCGGCGGCGGTCGCGTGCGAAGCGGTCATGACGCAGATGCTACCGGTGCGGCCCCGGCGGCCTGTCGCACGGCCTTCGAGCCGACGTCGCGGACCCCGCACAGGTGTTCTGCGACACCTGTCAGGCGGCTGTCCGGCATCTGTCGGGCATCCGTCGGGGGGTCGGCGGTGTGCCCGTCCGGGAATGGGCAATAATGGCGCTCGTGGCGACAGCATCCGTGACTTCCGACGTCCCCCGAGCGACCGGGAGCATTCCCGGTCACGGGCCCGTGTCCCGACCCAACATGGTGTCGGTCGGCACCATCGTCTGGCTCTCCAGCGAGCTGATGTTCTTCGCGGGCCTGTTCGCGATGTACTTCACGATTCGCTCGGTGGAGCCCGACCTCTGGTCGGTGAAGACGGACGTCCTCAACGTCCCCTTCGCCACGATGAACACGATCATCCTCGTGATCTCCTCGGTGTGGTGCCAGCTCGGCGTGCACGCCGCGGAGCACGGCAAGCCGCACCGCGGCAGCGCGAGCCTCCTGTCGCTCAAGGAGTGGGGCATGCGCGAGTGGTACGTCCTCACCTACGTCTTCGGCGCGATCTTCGTGTCGGGTCAGGTGCTGGAGTACTCCGAGCTCGTCCACGAGAACATCACGCTCTCCTCCGACGCCTACGGCTCGGTCTTCTACCTGACGACCGGCTTCCACGCGCTGCACGTGACGGGCGGGCTGCTCGCCTTCCTGCTCATCATCGGCCGCACCTTCACGACCCGGCACTACAGCCACGCACAGGCTGCCGGCGCCGTCGTGACCTCGTACTACTGGCACTTCGTCGACGTGGTGTGGATCGCGCTGTTCGCGACCATCTACCTCCTGAAGTGACCTGCGCCGACATGACGTCGCTGCCGACCAGTCCCCTGACCGCCCTGCCCGCACCCACCGACAGGACCGCACCGTGAACGCCCTGGCCGCCCGCCGCCGACACCCCGCCGCGATCGCCCTGCTCATCCTGCTCGGCCTCGTCGTGACCGGCGTCGCCTACGCCACCTTCGCCCCGAAGCAGGCCGACGCCGCCACCGCCTCGGCCAGCTCGGTCCAGGACGGCAAGAAGCTCTTCCTCGCCAACTGCGCGACGTGCCACGGCCTGCAGGCCCAGGGCACCAAGGCCGGCCCGAGCCTCGCCGGTGTCGGCGCGGCCGCCGTCGACTTCCAGATGGGCACCGGTCGTATGCCGCTCGCGGCCCCCGGGGTCCAGGCACCGCAGAAGCGGGTCCAGTTCAGCGACGACGAGATCGCCTCGGTCGCGGCCTACATCGCCTCGCTGGCCCCCGGCCCCACGGTGCCGGACAGCGACGTCTCCAGCGGCCAGGGCGGCAACGTCGCCAAGGGCGCCGAGCTGTTCCGCGTCAACTGCGCCATGTGCCACAACTTCGCCGGCTCGGGTGGTGCGCTGACCCGCGGCAAGTACGCCCCGTCGCTGCGCGACGTCGAGGGCAAGCACATCTATGAGGCCATGGTCACCGGCCCGCAGTCGATGCCGGTCTTCAGCGACACCAACATCGCCCCCGAGTCCAAGAACGACATCGTCGCCTACCTGCACTCGGTCGACAAGCAGGAGAACGTCGGCGGCATGGCCCTGGGCAACCTCGGGCCGGTCTCCGAGGGACTTTTCGTCTGGGTCTTCGGGCTCGGCATCATGGTCGCCTTCGCGGTCTGGCTGGGCAAGAAGGCCGCCTGATGCGCATGTCACATCCGGTGGCCACATCCGCGCCGAAGGCGCACCATGGAACTCACGACCGCAACGCGACAGGATCGAACTCACGATGAGCGAAAACGGCACGCCCCACGGCGAGGTCGTCGGCACGGGCTCGAACGGCTACGGCGCCTCGGCGGTGCGGCTGGACCAGGGTCACATCGAGGGCACCGGGGGTCTCCCCGAGCGCTTCGAGAACCCCGGCCTCCCGCCCCACGTCGCGCGCATGGCCGACCTCGACGAGAAGGCCGCCAAGCGCGCCGAGAAGCAGGTCGCCACGCTCTTCGGCCTCTCGAGCCTCGCGACGGTCGGCTTCATCATCGCCTTCTTCGCGATCGACAAGGAGAGCAGCACCTACATCCCCGGGATCGGTGACGCGAGCCTCTACAACGTCGTCATCGGCGTGCTGATGGCCGTCGCCCTGCTCGGCGTCGGCGTCGGCGCCGTCCACTGGGCCAAGACCCTCATGCCCGACGCGGAGTCGGTCGAGTACCGCCACCCCCAGCGGGCCAAGGACGAGGACCGCCAGCGCGTGGTCTCGGAGCTGACGGCCGGTGGGGACAAGGCCCAGCTCGGTCGTCGCCCCCTCATCAAGTACTCCCTGCTCGGCGCGCTCGCGCTGCCGCCCATCACGCTGGTCGTCCCGCTCGTCGCGGGCCTCGGCCCGGTGCCGAAGGACGCGCTCTCCAAGACCATCTGGAAGAAGGGCGACCGGCTCGTCCGCGACCCGGAGCGCACGCCGATCCGCGCCGACCAGGTCACGATCGGTTCGGTCTTCCACGTCCTTCCCGAGTCGATCAAGGACTCCGAGCACGTCCTCGAGGACAAGGCCAAGGCCGCCGTCCTGCTGATGCGGCTCAACCCCGAGGACATCAAGCCCAAGAAGGAGCGTGACTGGGGCCATGAGGGCATCGTCGCGTACTCCAAGATCTGCACCCACGTGGGCTGCCCCGTGGGCCTGTACGAGCAGCAGACCCACCACCTGCTCTGCCCCTGCCACCAGTCGACGTTCGACGTGACGCAGGACTGCAAGGTCATCTTCGGCCCGGCCAAGCGCCCGCTGCCGCAGCTGAAGATCACCGTTGATTCCGAGGGTTACCTGGTGGCCGACTCCGCCTTCCGCGAGGCTGTCGGCCCGAGTTTCTGGGAGCGTGGTTCCGCATGAGCAACGACCGCAACGGGTCCTCCGACGACCCGATCGATCGCCTTCGCCGCGAGGACCCGCAGCCGGAGGCCCCGGCGAACCCCGGGATGAAGGCCGTCGGCGGTGTCGCCGGCTGGCTCGACGACCGCACCGGTGCTGCCAAGCCGGTCGGGTACCTCATGAAGAAGGTGTTCCCCGACCACTGGTCCTTCATGCTCGGTGAAGTCGCCATGTACTCGATGATCATCTGCCTGATCTCGGGCACCTTCCTGACGTTCTGGTTCGTCCCCAGCGCCGGTCAGGTCGTCTACGACGGCTCCTACCTGCCGCTGCGTGGCGTCACCGTCTCCGAGGCCTACCGCTCCACCGTCGACATCTCGTTCGACATCCGTGGCGGCCTGCTCATCCGGCAGATCCACCACTGGGCCGCGCTGATGTTCATCGTCGCGCTGTCGGTGCACATGCTCCGCGTGTTCTTCACCGGTGCGTTCCGCAAGCCCCGTGAGATCAACTGGGTCATCGGCTGCATCCTGTCGATGCTCGCGCTGGTCGAGGGCTTCGCCGGCTACTCCCTCCCCGACGACCTGCTGTCCGGTACCGGCCTGCGGGCCGCCGAGGGCTTCATGCGCTCGGTCCCCGTCCTCGGCTCGTACATGTCGTACTTCCTGTTCGACGGCGCCTTCCCCGGCGAGGCGATCATCCCCCGCCTGTACTCCGTGCACGTGCTGCTGCTGCCCGCGATCCTGGTCGGCCTCTTCGTCGCCCACATCGGCCTGGTCTTCATCCACAAGCACACGCAGTACCCCGGCCCGGGCAAGACCAACGACAACGTCGTCGGCTTCCCGGTCATGCCGGTGTATGCCGCGAAGGCCGGTGGCTTCTTCTTCATCGTCTTCGGTGTCCTCGCCCTCATCGCGGCGCTGGTCACGATCAACCCCATCTGGGCGTACGGGCCCTACGACCCGTCGCCAGTCACCGCCGGCTCCCAGCCGGACTGGTACATGGGCTTCGCCGACGGTGCGCTGCGCCTGCTGCCCGGCTGGCTGGAGTTCACGGCCTTCGGGTTCACGTTCTCCTTCAACGTCATGATCGGTGCCATCCTCCTCATCCCCGTGATGTACGGGCTGATGGCTGCCTACCCCTTCCTCGAGCGCTGGGTCACCGGCGACGACCGGGAGCACCACCTGCTCGACCGGCCGCGCAACAACCCGACGCGCACCGGCCTGGGCATGGCGGCGCTGACGATGTACGGCGTGCTCATGTTCGCCGCGGGCAACGACATCATGGCGATCAAGCTGGGCCTGTCGATCAACGACATCACCCACATCCTGCGTGCGGCGTTCTTCGTCGCCCCACCGATCGCCTTCTGGGTCACCAAGCGGATCTGCCTGTCGCTGCAGCGCCGCGACCGCGACCTCGTGCTGCACGGTCGCGAGACCGGCCGCATCGTCCGCACCGCCGACGGCCAGTTCTTCGAGCAGCACGAGCCGCTCGACGAGTACACCCGCTGGCTGCTGGTGCAGCACGACAAGCAGGAGCCCCTGCAGCTCACGGCCGGGGTCGACGAGCACGGTGTCGCCTCCCCCACCGCCCGCAAGGACAAGCTGCGGGTCGCGCTGTCGGAGTTCTACTTCAAGGACCGCATCGACCCGGTCACGCCGGCCGAGCTCGCTGCCGCCCACCACGACGGCCACGCCCTCGAGGCGATCGAGGAGGCCCCCCACGAGGAGGCGTCCCGCCCGGCTCTCGAGAGCTCGCACCGCAAGCCCCGCAAGCGCCCCTGAGGCCTTCCCGGGCACCGATTCCACCGGTATGCCGTCCGCTCCCCCCGGAGCGGGCGGCATACGGCTGTCCGGGGGTGGTGTCCCGCCGGCGGCGGGCTGCGTGGCAGGCTGGGCGCGTGGTCGAGATGGGGGCACGGGAGTTCGAGCTGGCGGTCGGTGACGCCCTGGACGAGGTGCCGGGCGAGCTGATGGCGCTGCTCGACAACGTGGTGTTCCTCGTCGAGGACGAGCCACCACCGGAGGACCCCGACCTGCTGGGCGTCTACGACGGCACTCCCCTGACCGAGCGCGGGGACGCCTGGGCGGGTGCGCTGCCGGACCGGATCACGATCTTCCGCGGCCCGCTGTGCCGCATGTGCGAGGACCGCGACGAGCTGCTCGACGAGATCGCGGTGACCGTGGTCCACGAGATCGCCCACCACTTCGGCATCGACGACGCGAAGCTGCACGCCCTCGGCTGGGGGTGAGCGGCCCCGCTACCGCGTCCGGAGCGCGAACGCGGCAGCCATGGAGGGGGCCCTGGCCCCCTCGCCCAGACGCGGCGTGCCGGTGACCTCGGCATAGAGCCGGGTGAGCGAGTAGTGGGTCAGCGGCGTGTGTACGACGACGTGGGACAGGGACGGGTGCGCCACGACGGTCAGCACGCGGTTGCCGGCCGTGCGGTCGTCCTCGTCCGCGGTGAGCACCACCGCCAGGCGGCCGGACCGCCAGTCCGGCCCGGTCAGGACCTGCGCCATCCGGGCGCGGAACCACTGGTCGGCCGTGGCCAGCGAGCAGTCGTGCGCGTCGTGGCACAGGTCGGGCACCAGCATCCCGGCGTCGGGCAGCGTTCCGGCGCGTACCGCGCGGTCGAAGGCAGCCAGGGGCTGGTCGTAGCGCCCACAGGCGGCCCGCTCGTCGACGAAGTACGCCCAGGGGTTGTGCTTCACCGCGTAGCGTCCCGCAGCGGTGAGCCGGCAGGGCGTGGTCATGGCGTCGAGGTAGATCCCGGCCGTGCGACCCCGGGCCAGGGCCGACCCGAAGACGCTGGGGCCGTGCAGGCGGTGGACGGCCGGACCGCCGTCGTCGGTGACGCCGTGCGTGCTCCCCGAGGCGATGGCCAGGTAGTTCGGCAGCGAGGGGTGACGGGTGGCCGTGTAGTGGTCGGCGTACCCGTAGCGCTGGGCCAGCGAGTACGTGTAGGGCATGGCTGACCGCATCTGGGCCAGCGAGTGGTTCTCGACCACCACGACGAGCAGTTTGGTCACCACGGGCGCGGTGAGGGCCGCCACGCCGGCCCGGGCCGGCGGGGCGGTGCTGGACGTCGACGCGAGGGTGGAGGTGGGGGCGGGGGTGGTGGTCGTCACCGGACCGGACCGCGGTCGCGAGGTGGCTGTGCCCGAGGTGGCCGTGCCCGAGGTGCTGTTGCCCGAGGTGGCCGTGCCTGCGGAGGGCGCACCCGGGGCGCCGACGCAGCCCCCCGCGACCAGGGCGCAGGCCAGGACGCCGAGGAGACGGGTCACCGCGGGTGACATCTCGAGCACGCGGCGCACGACGTCAGGACCTTCACACGAGGGCGCTCTGCGCCTTCCAGCCCTTGTACGAGTACTGCCAGACGCCGATGCCCTCGGTCGGCAGGAACGGGCGGTTGGAGCCGGTGAACTTCACGATGTCACCGACCTTGGAGTTCTCGAACATCCACTGCGCGTTCGCCAGGGACATGTTGACGCAGCCGTGGCTGACGTTGGAATTGCCCTGGGCGCCCACCGACCACGGTGCAGCGTGCAGGTACTCACCGGTCCAGGTGACCCGCAGGTTCCACTTGGTGTCGATCTTGTAGTACCCGGGCTTGCCCTTCGCGATCCCGATGGTGGTGGAGTCCATGGTGACCTCCCCCTCCTTGCGGATGATGACCTTGGTGCCCGAGCGGGTCTCGGTGAGCTTGCCGGGACGCCCGGTGCTCACGGGGATGACCTTGATGACCTGCCCGCCGCGGCGGACGGTCATGGTGTGCGCCTTGATGTCGACCGTGGAGACCATGGCAGAGCCGACCGTGAAGCTGGCGTTGTCGTCGTTGCCGACCCACTTGTCGGGACCGGTCTGGACGCCGGTCAGGGGTGCCGCGACGGTGACCGTCGTGCCGGGCTTCCAGTAGCTGGCCGGACGCCACATCAGCTGGCGGCTGTCGAGCCAGCCCCATGCGCCGGCCTGCTTGGGGTTCGTCGTGACCTTGACCCGCTTCTCGATGTCCGCGCGCTGCTGGGCGGTGGTCACCGCCGAGTCGAACTGGATCGCCACGGGCATGCCCACCCCGACGGTGGCGCCGGCGTTGAGGATGCCGTACGTGGCGGTGACCTTGGGCTTGAGGGTCGAGAACCTGGCGGTCGTGGTGGACGGCGTGCCGTCCTCGCCCTTGGCTGCCGCGGTGACGGTGTAGGAGGCGCTGGGAGCCAGTCGGGCCGTGGACGTCCACGTGCCGTCGCCGGCGACCGTGCCTGCGACCTTGCGGCCCTTGGCGTCGGTCACCGAGACGGTGCCCAGGGCTCCGCTGACGGCCTTGACGACGACGGGCTGGTCGGGCTTGACGCCCGTGCTGCCGTCGGCGGGCGTCACCGTGAGCTCGGCCGGCGTGCTGGTGGTGGTGCTCGACGAGCTGGACGACGAGCTCCCGCTCGCCGACGGGCTACCGGCCACGGGGTCGGTCGCCGGGCTGGCGGCGTTGCCGGAGCACCCGGCCAGCAGGGCGACGGCCGCCACGGCCCCCACCACTGCCATCAGGCCCCGCGAACGCTGTGTCGTACGCACCACGTGTGAACTCCCTGTGTCCCTGTGCGCGGCCGGGGCCGCGCATCCTGCTCGTGCTTCGTCACCAGGGGCCGATCGGACGGGCCCCTGCTCGACAGACGCCGCAGGACCGCTGGAGGTTGTCGGTCGTGTCGGGTCTGTGGTCGGCCGCGACGACGCAGCCGGGATGTTGGAACAACCGAGCCCGGCTGCGCAACGCTGATCGGCCTGGCAGGTGCCGGGCCCCCTCGGAGAGCGGCGACCCACCTGGACCGCCACGGCCACCCCTCGGGCCGCCCCCACATCGTACCTTCCCACCGGGACGACGACGGCGCCCCGCCCGCCGAGCGGGAGGGGCGCCGGTCGGACGCGCAGGGTCGGGAGGTGCCGTTCAGACCGCGTGCGGGCCCTTGAAGTACTCGAAGGTCCACCCCACGAGGGCGACGACACCGAACGCGGCGCCGATGATGAACAGCCACCAGCCGACGGCCAGGCCCAGGAAGACGACGGCACCGGCAGCGGCCAGCGGCAGGGGCCACCAGGAGTGCGGGCTGAAGAAGCCGTACTCGCCCTCCTGCTCGGCGATCTCGCCGCTGGGGTTGTCCTCGGGGCGCTCCGGCAGTCGCCGGGCGGTCGCCCAGAGGTAGAAGGCGATCATCAGGCCCAGACCGGAGGACAGGAACAGCCCGGCGGGACCGACCGGCTCCTTCCAGTGGGTGAAGATGCCGTACGCCAGGCCCACGGGGGCGAAGAACGCGGCCAGGATGACGAAGAGCTTGTACTCGATCTTCATGGTCAGTCGCGCTCCTCGTGGAACCGGGGGTGCTTGTCGTGGTCCAGCGAACCGGTGGCGTGGGCGTGCTCGCCCACCCCGACCTCGGCCGGCCCGATGATCCGCGTCAGGGTGTCGGGGTCGGCCTGCAGCCCACCGGCGGGAGCCGCCTCGGGGTGGTGCAGGTCGAACGCCGGACGCTCCGAGCGGATGCGCGGGAGGGTGTCGAAGTTGTGGCGCGGCGGCGGGCAGGAGGTCGCCCACTCGAGCGAGGCGCCATACCCCCACGGGTCGTCGGTCTCGACGAGCGGCGCGGTGCGCCACGTCTTCCACACGTTGTAGAGGAACGGCAGGGTCGAGGCCGCCAGCAGGAAGGCGCCGAAGGTCGAGATCTGGTTCTGGACGGTGAACCCGTCCTCGGGCAGGTAGTCGGCGTAGCGACGGGGCATGCCGTCGATGCCGAGCACGTGCTGGATGAGGAAGGTCGTGTGGAAGCCGATGAAGAGCATCCAGAAGTGGATCTTGCCGAGCGTCTCGTCGAGCATGCGCCCGGTGAACTTCGGCCACCAGAAGTAGAACCCGGCGAACATCGCGAACACGACCGTGCCGAAGACGACGTAGTGGAAGTGCGCGACGACGAAGTAGCTGTCGGAGAGGTGGAAGTCCAGGGCGGGGCTGGACAGGATGATGCCCGTCAGGCCACCGAACAGGAACGTCACGAGGAAGCCGATCGACCAGAGCATCGGGGTCTCGAAGGACAGCTTGCCGCCCCACATCGTGCCGATCCAGTTGAAGAACTTCACGCCCGTGGGCACGGCGATGAGCATCGTCATCACCGCGAAGAACGGCAGGAGCACCTGGCCTGTGGCGTACATGTGGTGGGCCCAGACCGTCACGGACAGCGCCGCGATGCCGATCGTCGCGAAGACCAGGGTCTTGTAGCCGAAGATCGGCTTGCGCGAGAAGACCGGCAGGATCTCGGAGATGATGCCGAAGAACGGCAGCGCGATGATGTAGACCTCTGGGTGCCCGAAGAACCAGAACAGGTGCTGCCACAGCATCGGACCACCGTTCCCGGGGTCGAACACGTGGGCTCCGAACTTGCGGTCGGCGCCGAGCGCGAGCAGCGCGGAGGCGAGCACCGGGAAGGCCATCAGCACGAGCAGCGACGTGATGAGGATGGTCCAGGTGAAGATGGGCATCCGGAACATCGTCATGCCGGGCGCGCGCATGCAGATGATGGTGGTGATGAAGTTGACGGCACCCAGGATCGTGCCGAAACCACCGAGCGCGAGGCCGAAGACCCACAGGTCGCCACCGAGGCCGGGGCTGTTGGAGGCGTCGGACAGCGGGGCGTAGGCGAACCAGCCGAACGACGCCGCACCCGACGGGGTGAGGAAGCCGGCCGAGGCGATGAGGCCACCGAACAGGTAGAGCCAGTAGGCGAACATGTTCAGCCGCGGGAACGCGACGTCAGGCGCGCCGATCTGGATCGGCATGAGCGCGTTGGCGAACCCGGCGAACAGCGGCGTCGCGAACAGCAGCAGCATGATCGTGCCGTGCATCGTGAACAGCTGGTTGAACTGGTCGGGGTTGTCGACGACCTGCAGGCCCGGCTGGAACAGCTCGGCGCGGATGAGCAGTGCCAGCACCCCACCGAACATGAAGAAGATGAACGACGTGATGAAGTAGAGGTTGCCGATGACCTTGTGGTCGGTCGTCGTCATCCACTTCACGACGGTCTGGCCCTTGGTGAGCCGACGCGTCGCGGTGGCCTCCGTCGAACGGAAGTACGTCCCCGTCGACTCGGTGGCGGCTGCCATCAGTTGCTCCCTGCACTAGGCACGAGGTTCTTGTCCTCGTTCATCAGCTTGTTGACGTTGAGGCTGTTGTCGAGCTGACCGGTGTTGCCCTGCGCCTTCAGCTCGGCGATGTGCGCCTGGTACTCGGCCGGTGTGACGACCTTGACGTTGAACAACATCTGCGAGTGGTAGGCGCCGCACAGCTCGGCGCACTTGCCCTTGAACGTGCCGACCTCGGTGGGCACGACCTGGAACTTGTTGACGCGGCCCGGGATCATGTCGAGCTTCTGGAGGAAGGCCGGCACCCAGAACGAGTGGATGACGTCGCGGGAGGTCAGCACGAACTCGGTGCGCTGGCCCACGGGGAGGTAGAGCGTCGGGAGGCTCTCCTCCGCGCCCGGCTCACCGGTGAGCTCGGCCTGCGTGCCGGTCTCGTAGGTCTGCTCCTTGACGTAGTTGAAGTCCCAGCTCCACTTCTTGCCCACGACGTTGACGACCACGTCGGCGGGCTTGGAGGTGTCGAGCAGTGCGGCCTCGTCACGGGCGGTGTAGTAGAAGAGCACCGCGATCATGAAGACGGGGACGACGGTGTAGAGGATCTCCATCGGCACGTTGTAGCGCAGCTGCACCGGGAGCTCGGTGTCGTCCTTCTTGCGCCGGTAGGCCACGACGCACCAGAGGATCAGACCCCAGGTGATGACGCCCACCGCGAGGGCCGCGATCCACGCGCCGTTCCACAGGGACGTGACGCGCTCACCGCCCTCGGTGACCGCGCGCGGCAGGAACCCGTCCTGGGCGCGACCGGCACACCCCGACAGGACGAGCGTGGTGATCGCCAGGCCTACGCCGGTGGCGGATCTCCTGCTAACAGACCGCTGCCGGTGAGGGCGCGGCGCAGAGACGTCGAGCTGACGCAACGGTGCACCTTCTTCGAAACAGTGATGGGCCATCAAGCGCAAACCCTACTCCAGCCCGGACAGCTGTTCCGGTCAGGGGGCGGCTAACGTCGAGGTGTGGCGAACCCCTCCCCCGAGGCCCCTCCCGGGGCTCCCGTCGAGCCCGGCGCCGGCCCCCGTCGCCGGGCCGTGCTCGACGCCGCCCCCGGCCCGCTCCACCCGGTCGCGGCCCGGACGCTGGCCGCCGCCGTCGACGCCGGGTGGGCCGACCCGAGGCGGCTGCACGCCGAGGGCAGGACGGCGCGCCGGCTGCTCGACGACGCCCGGGCCGTCCTCGCCGAGGGCCTCGGTGTGCGCCCGGAGGAGGTCACCTTCGCCCCTGACGGCCCCACCGCGGTGCGGTGGATGGCCCAGGGCCTGTCGTATGCCGCGCGCCGCCGTGGCGCCCGCGTCGTCACCTCCGCGGTCGAGCACTCGGCCGTGCTCCTGCCGGCCCGCCACGACGCCGCGCAGGCCGGCGACCGGACCCTGGCCCGCGTCGTCCCCGTTGACCGGCTCGGCCGGGTGGACCTCGACGCCTGGGCCCGCGAGGTGGCAGTGCCCGGCACCGTCTCGGCCCTGCTGCAGCACGCCAACGGCGAGGTCGGCACGCTGCAGCCCCTCGGCCCGGCGCACGAGGCCTGTCGTGCGGCGGGGGTGCCGCTCGGCGTCGACGCCCAGGCGTCCCTGGGGCGCGTGGCTCCACCACGGGCCTTCGACGTGCTCGCCGGCGACGCGACGTCGTGGGGCGGCCCGGGTGGCCTCGGTGTCCTGGTCGTGCCCGACCGCACCCGCTGGCTCCTGCCCGGACCCGCCGACCCGGATGCGGCCCTGCACGGCCCGAGCCGCCACCTCCCGTGGGTCCCCCTCGCCCTGGCCGCCGCCGAGGCCTGGCAGCAGACCGCGGCCACCCGGGACTCGGACGCCGCGGAGGCCTTCGCCCTCGTCGACGAGCTGAGGGCCGTCGCTGCGGGCGTCACCGACGTCGAGGTCGTCGGCGACCCGGTCGACCGGCTGCCCCACGTGCTCACGTTCTCCGCGCTGTACGCGGACGGCGAGGCCCTCGTCCGCGAGTTCGACCGGCACGGCTTCGCCGTCGGCTCCGGGTCGGCCTGCACCTCGAGCACCCTCGAGCCGAGCCACGTGCTCGCGGCGATGGGCGTGCTGACCCACGGCAACACGCGGATCACCCTTCCCCTCGCGGCCGTCGCCTCCGACCGCGAGCGCGACGTCCGCGCCTTCGCGTCCCGCATCGCCCCGGTGGTCGCCGCCGTCCGCGCCGAGCTGGGGGCCACCCACCTGTGAGGGCCGCCGTCGTCGTGGACGCGCGCGGGCTGCGCTGCCCGCTGCCCGTGATCCGGCTGGCCCAGCACGTCCGCGACCTCGAGCCCGGCACGGTCGTCGAGGTGTGGGCGACCGACCCGGCAGCCGCCGCGGACGTCCCGGCGTGGTGCCGGATGCGCGGGCAGGAGTACCTCGGCAGCCGCGAGGTGGCCGAGGGCGATGACGGCCGCGAGGACGGTCCCCGGGGCGACCACACGGCATACGTGGTGCGGGTGGTCGCACCGGGCTGAGGTGCCCTAGGCGCCGAAGGTGGGGGGCTGCAGCTCCATCGCACGTCCGAGGCGTTCCAGGTAGTCGCGCCGGGACACCGTGACGACCCCCAGGGTGCTGAGGTGGTCGGTGGACCACTGCACGTCGATGATCCGCCGGTCGTCGCCGTCGGCGAAGACGTACCCGGCCATGGCGAGGACAGCGGCCTTGGAGGCGTCGGTGACGCGGTGGAACATCGACTCCCCCGCGAACAGCCCGCCGACCGCGATCCCGTAGAGACCCCCGACGAGCTCGCCGTCGCGCCAGGTCTCGATGCTGTGGGCCCAGCCGAGGGCGTGCAGCTCGGTGTACGCGTCGACGATCTCCGGGGTGATCCACCGCCCCTCACGGCTGGGGTCGGCGCAGGCCGCCACCACCTCGCCGAACGCCGTGTCCACCCGCATCTCGAACTGCCGCAACGACTTCCGCAGCGAACGGCTCGCGTGCACCCCACCGGGGAGCAGCACCCCCCGCGGATCCGGCGACCACCAGCCCATCGGCCGGTCGCCGTGCTCCCCCAACCCCATGGGGAACAGCCCGCTGCGGTAGGCCTCGAGCAGGGTGCCGGCGCGCAGGTCTCCCCCGACGGCGACGAGGTCCTCGCCGTCGTCGACCTCCGTGAGGTCGAACTCCCAGGGTGTCGGGAGCGGTTCGATGGGTTCGCTCACGGGCTAGGGGGCGATGCAGGAGATGTGCGGCTCGATGGCGTCGGCGGACTCCTGGCCGTAGGCGTCGGCGAGGCGCTGCAGGAAGCTGCGCTTGCCGAGGGTGTACTCCTGCGTGCCGATCGTCTCGATGACATAGGTGGCCAGCATCGACCCGAGCTCGGCGGCGTGCCGCAGCCCGAGGTCGGCGGCCAGGCCGGTGAGGAACCCGGCGCGGAAGGCGTCGCCGACGCCGGTCGGGTCCGCACGCCGCACCTCGCGGGCGACGTGGACCTCGAGCGGCTCCTCACCGCGGCGCTCGATGGTCACCCCGTCCTTGCCCTTGGTGATGACGCGCGTCGTGACGCGGTCGGCGATCTCCTCGGGGCTCCAGCCGGTCTTCTGCGAGGTGAGGGCGGCCTCGTACTCGTTCGTGAGCAGGTAGTCCGCGCCGTCGATGAGCTGGCGGATCGTGTCGCCGTCGGCGAACGCCAGCTGCTGGCTGGGGTCGGCGGCGAAGGGTATGCCGCGGGAGCGGCACTCGCGGGTGTGGCGCAGCATCGCCTCCGGGTCGTTCGCCCCGACCACGACGAGGTCGAGGCCGCCCACCCGGTCGGCGATCGGGCCGAGCTCGATCGCCCGGGCCTCGCTCATCGCCCCGGCGTAGAACGTCGCGATCTGGGCCATGTCCTCGTCGGTGGTGCAGACGAAGCGGGCCGTGTGCTTGGAGTCCGAGACGTGCACCGAGGCGCAGTCGACGCCGTGCCGCTCGAGCCAGCTGCGGTAGTCGGCGAAGTCCTCGCCCACGGCGCCGACGAGGATCGGCCGCTGACCCAGGCCCGCCATGCCGAAGGCGATGTTGGCGGCGACCCCTCCGCGTCGGACCTCGAGGTCGTCGGCGAGGAACGACAGCGAGACCTTGTCGAGCTGCTCGACGACGAGGGAGTCGCGGAACCTGCCCTTGAAGGTCATGAGGTGGTCGGTGGCGATGGACCCGGTGATGGCTATCTGCACAATCGGGAAACCTACCCGGTCACCACCCACCCGGCACCCATTGCCCCACCCGGCCCCGGCGGAGGAGCATGCCTGCCATGACCGACCTCCAGCACGACTTCACGGGCCTGCGCGCGGTGTTCGTCAACTGCACCCTCAAGCGCTCCCCCGAGCAGAGCCACACGCAGGGCCTCGTCGACGCGAGCGCGGCGATCATGAGCCGGCACGGGGTCGAGGTGCAGCTCATCAGAGCCGTCGACCACGACATCGCGACCGGCGTCTACCTCGACATGACCGAGCACGGCTGGGACCGCGACGAGTGGCCGCTGCTGTTCTCCCGGATCGTCGAGGCCGACATCCTCGTCGTCGCCGGGCCGATCTGGCTCGGCGACAACTCGTCCGTGACCAAGCGTGTCATCGAGCGGTTGTACGCCGGGTCCTCGATGACCAACGCCATGGGCCAGTACGTCTACTACGGGAAGGTCGGCGGCGCGATCATCACCGGCAACGAGGACGGCATCAAGCACTGTGCGTCGAACATCCTCTACAGCCTGCAGCACATCGGGTACTCGATCCCGCCGGGGGCCGACGCCGGGTGGATCGGCGAGGCCGGGCCCGGACCGTCGTACCTCGACCCCGGCAGCGGTGGCCCGGACAACGAGTTCACGAAGCGGAACACGACGTTCATGACCTGGAACCTCATGCACCTCGCCGCGATGTTCAAGGCTGCCGGCGGCTTCCCCGTGGGCGGCAACCAGCGCACCGAGTGGGACGCGGGCGCGCGGTTCGACTACGAGGAGCACCCCAACCCCGAGTACCGCTGACGACGAACGGGCCCCCACCGGTGGCGGGGGCCCGTTCGGTCGCGCGGCAGGTGCCGCGGTGACTCAGCAGCCGATCAGCTGAAGGAGTCGCCGCAGGCGCAGGAGCTGCCGGCGTTGGGGTTGTCGATCGTGAAGCCCTGCTTCTCGATGGTGTCCGCGAAGTCGATGCTGGCGTTCTCGAGGTACGGAGCGCTCATGCGGTCGACGACGACCTCGACACCGTCGAAGTCACGGACGAGGTCACCGTCGAGGGTGCGCTCGTCGAAGTAGAGCTGGTAGATCAGGCCCGAGCAACCGCCGGGCTGGACGCCGACGCGCAGGCGCAGGTCGTCACGACCCTCCTGCTCGAGCAGCGACTTGACCTTGGCAGCGGCGACGTCGGAGAGGAGGACGCCGTGGGTCGTCTCGGCGGCCTCGGCAGGTGCCGTGGTGGTGGCCGGAGCGGTCTGGTCCTGAACACTCATCGTGGAACGTCCTTCATGTCGGTGGTCGGGGGTCGGCTGACCATCTCTGCCAACCCACGGTCTGCGGGATATGTTCCCACCCGCTGCTCACCACTGTACGTCGTGGTCACCGCTGGGGGGACCAGGTGGCCGCCACCCGGGCAGCGCGCGCCGCGAGGGTCCCGACGGGGTCGGCCATCGCGGCCTCCACCTCGCGCGCCGACTCGGCCACGGCATACGTCCCGGAGAGCCCCAGGGTCATCGCCTCCCGGCGCCCCACCAGGGTCTGGCCGGCGATGACGACGCTCGGCGTGGCCGTCTCCAGGGCCAGCTCGGCGACCCCGGCAACGACCTTGCCCTGCAGGCTCTGCCAGTCGAAGCTGCCCTCCCCCGTGACCACGAGGTCGGCGGCCGCGAGGACGTCACGCAGCCCGACGGCCGTGAGCACCTCCGTGACGCCGCTGACCCGGCGTCCGCCCAGCAGGTAGAGGGCGTAACCGAGCCCGCCCGCCGCACCGGCACCCGGCTGCTTGTCGAGCCGCAGCGGCTTCCCCGTGAGCAGGTCGGTGGTCTCGGGGAGGGTCCGGCGCACCACCTCGACATACCGCCCCAGCGCACCCTCGAGGGCCTGGGCCAGCTCCGGCGACGCACCCTTCTGCGGGGCGAACACCGCCGAGGCACCCTGGAGCCCGAGCAGCGGGGACTCCACGTCGCTGGCGAGGACGAGCTCGACCCCGGCGAGCTTGCGACGCACGTCCTCGAGCCCGGTCAGGGCGTCGTCGGCGAGGTCCGCGAGCGCCATGCCCCCGCGCGCGAGCTCGGAGGGCCCACCCACGCCGAGGGCCGCGAGCAGGCCCGCTCCCCCGTCGTTGGTGCCGCTGCCCCCGAGGCCGACGACGATACGGGTCGCCCCTGCGGCCAGGGCCGCGTCGAGCAGCTGCCCGACCCCCCACGTGCTCGTCACGGCGGGGTTGCGTTCGTCGGCGGCGAGCAGGTGCAGGCCCGCAGCCTGCGCCGACTCGAGGTATGCCGTCGGGCCGGGTTCGCCGTCGACGAGCAGGATCGCGGCGGGTACCTCGCGGCCCAACGGGTCGGCGACGGTGACGGCCAGGGTGCGGGCCTCGGGAATGGCCGCGGCGAGGACGTCGAGGAACCCCGGGCCGCCGTCGGACAAGGGCATGAGCGTGAGCAGGTCGTGCGGTGCGGTCCGTCGCCACCCCGCAGCCATCGCCTCGGCGGCCTGCTGGGCCGTGAGGGTGCCGGTGAAGCAGTCCGGGGCGATGACGACGTGCACACGGGCATTGTGGCAGCGATGCCGACGGCCACGCCCCGGGCGTCGGTTCCCAGCAGGACCTCGGCCTCCACGTCTCGTTCTGCACCGCCGCCCCCAGGCCGTCGTCGCCCGGTCACCGGGAGAAGTGCTGACCAGCCCCACGACCGTCAGGGGAGCCCATCTGCGCAGGTCAGGAGCTCGTCGGCGCCCCGAAAAGCAGGGTAGCCGGCCGGAAAGGCGCTGATCGGACGGCACGGCGGTCCCCAGGACACGCCAAATAGGAGGACACTGGACTGATGCGCCCCCGACAGCCCGCCAAGAAGCCCGTCCTGAAGAACAGCCCTTTCCAGGCGAAGCCGGCACCCGAGCTGCACGACTTCGCGGTCGACGACCGGGTCACCCACGACCGGCACGGCCTGGGTTCGGTCGTCCGGATCATCGGTGACCGCATGGAGGTCCGTTTCGGTGCCAGCACCGTGAGCGTGGCCCTCAACAGCACCAAGATCCACCCCCTCTAGGCCAGACCCGGCCTCAGGGCACGAGCGAGGCGCCCAGGAGGCGACTCGCCGCTGCCCCGTCCCCCTCGACCTCGAGCACCCCCGCGTCGGCGCGGTGCCAGAGCGAGAGGTACAGGTGGGTCGCCGGTCCACGGACGAGCGCGACCGCATCGCCGCCGACCCCCGGGCGCACCACGGGGACGCCGTCGACCAACCGCAGCGTCCACGAGGCGTCGACATCGCTGCAGGCGAGGGCGACCGGGTGCGGTGCCGGCACGACGACCTCCGGTGGCTCGTCCGCCCGGCGCACCAGCACCCTGGGAACGAACACCTCGAGCACCTCGTCCACGCCGTCGGCGGCCTCGGTGGCTGACAACCCCGCCACGGCATCCACGCGCCCTGACAGGTCGAGCGCCCCTGCAGCGACGAGGGCGTCGACGTGGTGGACGGTGGTCTCGTGCAGCTGGCGGCGCCGCCAGAACCGCACCGTCCCGTGGTGCGGGACGGCGGAGAAGCTCCACGCCGCTTCGTCGGGGTCCCGTCCGGCCAGCGTCTGAACGAGGAGGGCGGCGCTGTCGGCGTACCAGTCGCCGAGCGCCCGGTCACGGTCCCGCCTCGGGTAGGGCTCCGGCGACGCTCCGGTGCGGACCGCCGCCTCCGCCCAGAGGTGCACCCGGCCCAGGTGGTCGACGAGGCTGGTGACGTCCCAGCCCGGGCAGGTCGGCACGGGCGCAGCGGCATCGAGCCCGGCCACCGTCCCGGCCATCGCGGTGGTGGCCCCGCGCAGCGCGGCCAGGGTCGCGGTGTCGTCCATGCGCCGAGCGTACGGGCCCCCACGGTCCGCTCAGGGCGAGAAGCCGGGCACGCTGCGTCCGAGCCAGCTCAGGGCCGTCGGGAGCTCCCCCGCCCAGAGCTGCTCGCGGTGCCCGCCGGTCTTCAGCAGGTCGGTCGTCACCGACAGCGGCGCCCTGACCGACTTGAGGAACGCCGCCGTCGGCGGGTAGGCGTAGCCGTCCTTCTTGCTGGCCTGCACCCACATCGCCAGAGGGGGCGGGTCGCGGCGCACGACCGCGGCCAGCTGGTAGCGGCCCGGGACCCTCGACCCGAACGGTCGGTAGCCACGGCTGAACTCCGGGGTGAACGAACCGCTGAAGACGATGTCACCCCCGAAGACCGCGGGGTGGCGCAGCCCCAGCATCGCGGCGCACCAGCCGCCCTCCGAGTACCCGGCCACGGCCCACGACGACCTGTCGGTCCGGACCCTGAAGTGGTCCACCACGAACTGCGGCACGTCGTGGGCGAGCCAGGTCTCCACCTGCGGCGTGCCCGCCGGACCGTCGACGCACTCCGAGTCCACGGCATACGGCAGGTTGATCTGCGGGAGCACGACGACGGCATCCTTGATCGAGTGGTCGGCGACGGCCCGGTCCAACGCTCCCTCCACGCCCATCCCGGTGAGCCAGGAGTCGGTGGTGCCGGGGTAGCCGTGCAGGGCCTCGAGGACGGGGTAGCTCGTGGCCGTCGCGGTCGAGTAGCCCGCGGGGAGGAGGACGTCGACCTGGCCACGCACCCCGCTCCGCGCGCCGGTCACGGTGTAGTGCTGGACCCGTTCCCCGGGGCTCGGCAGGGCGGGGAGGCTCGTGGCGGGGCGCAGCCCGGACGGCAGCCGGGTGGAGGCGGCGGACCGGGCGGTGGCCCCGTGGTGCGTCACCGTGGTCGCCGCCTGCGCACCGGCGAGGTCGGACCAGCTGACGTAGAAGTCGAAGTGGTCGTTCAGCTCGGCGCCGACGAGGGCGACGACGAGCACGTTGAGCACGAGGAGGCCGGCTGCGCGGGCACCGGTGGCGGCCCAGGGCCGCCTCACCCGGGGACGCCCGGACGCCAGCAGGGCGAAGACCGCGGCCGCAGCCAGCGCGAGGACGACGGGCAGCGTCGTCGACGTCAGGGACACGGCGGACTCCCCGACGCGCGGCGCGTGCACGGCCCACCCATGGGGGCAGCCTGCGCCGGACGCCTGACAGGAGGCTGGGGGTCAGGTGTGAGTCGGCTGCACGTCGGCCCACGGCATACGATCTGGGCGTGAGCACCTCGACGGACGCCTCCCCCACCACGCCACTGCCCCTGCTGGTCCTCGGTCGTGGCCGGGACCTGCACAGCGAGCGCGGGGTGGAGTGCCCGGGCGACCTGCCGGCCGCGTCCGACCCCGGCCTGGTCGAGCGCGCGCGAGCGGCGAAGGAGGCGCTGGGCGACCGGGTCTTCGTCCTCGGCCACCACTACCAGCGTGACGAGGTCATCGAGTTCGCGGACGTCACCGGCGACTCGTTCAAGCTCGCCAAGGACGCGGCGGCGCGACCGGACGCCCCCTACATCGTCTTCTGCGGTGTGCACTTCATGGCGGAGTCGGCCGACATCCTCACCAGTGACCAGCAGACGGTGATCCTGCCCGACCTCGCGGCCGGCTGCTCGATGGCGGACATGGCTGCGATCCGGCAGGTCGAGGACGCCTGGGAGGACCTCGTCGAGGCCGGCGTCGCCGACCGGACCGTGCCGGTGACGTACATGAACTCGTCCGCGGCGATCAAGGCCTTCACCGGTCGCCACGGCGGCACGATCTGCACGTCCTCCAACGCGAGGACCGCCCTGGAGTGGGCCCTGGCGGAGAAGGGCGAGGGGGGCAAGGTGCTCTTCCTGCCGGACCAGCACCTGGGGCGCAACACCTTCGTGCGCGACCTCGGGGGCTCCCTCGACGGCTGCGTGGTGTTCGACCCGCACCAGCCGATGGGCGGCCTGACCCGCCAGGAGCTGCAGGACGCCACCATGATCCTGTGGCGCGGGCACTGCTCCGTGCACGGCCGGTTCAGCCTCGAGGCCGTCGAGCAGGCTCGTCGCGACATCCCGGGCGTCAAGGTCATCGTCCATCCCGAGTGCCGCCACGAGGTCGTCGAGGCAGCCGACGAGGTGGGCTCCACGGAGAAGATCATCAAGACCATCGCGGCCGCCCCCGACGGGACCTCGTGGGTGGTCGGCACCGAGCTCAACCTCGTGCGCCGGCTCGCGACGATGTTCCCGAAGCAGCAGATCGCGTTCCTCGAGAAGAACGTCTGCTACTGCTCGACGATGAACCGGATCGACCTGCCCCACCTCGTCTGGACGCTCGAGTCGCTCGTCGAGGGTCGGGTCGTCAACCCGATCCGCGTGGACCCCGACGTCGCGCACCACGCCCGCATCGCCCTCGACCAGATGCTCGCGCTGCCCGGGGAGACCCACAAGGACTAGTCCCGGTCCGCACGTGGACTAGTCCTCGTGCGGGAGGCGACCTCGTTCACAGATCAACACACTGGGTGACTTGCAGGGATTCCTACCGCAGGGAGTCACCGTATGACCACCACCAGCAGCATCGGACGATACCGCCGCCGGGTCCTCGTGACCTGGGCGGCCAGCGCAGCCCTGGCCGCCGGGACGGTCGGCGCGACCGCCGGACCCGCAGGCGCGCACGACGACCACCACGGCGCCAAGGGCCCGACGAGGGTCGCCTCGGGGTTGGACAACCCACGCCAGCTCACCGTCACCGGCCGCGGTGACGTCTACGTCGCAGAGGCGGGCCGCGGGGGCGCCGGACCGTGCATCGCCGGGCCGGAGGGTCAGGCGTGCCTGGGCACGTCCGGAGCCGTCACCAAGATCGGCAAGCGCGGCCACCAGACCCGCGTGGTCACGGGGCTGCCGTCACTGGCCGCACCGGACGGCACGAGTGCCATCGGCCCGTCCGACGTCGTGGCGCTCGGCGGGCGACGGCTCGCCGTGCTCGTCGGCCTCGGCGCACCTCCCGCGGCCCGCGACGGACTGCCCGACTCGGCGGCCCGCCTGGGCACCCTCCAGCTGGCCCGCGAGGGCTCCGGGTGGACGACCACGCTCGCCGACCTGGCCGCGCACGAGGCCACGGCCAACCCGATCCACGACCCCGACAGCAACCCGAGCTCGGTGGAGCGGTCGGGCTCCGGTTTCGTGGTGACCGATGCCGGCGGGAACGACCTGCTCACCGTCAAGCACGGGAAGGTCACCACGACAGCGGTCTTCCAGGACCAGCTCGCCGAGGCACCGCCGTTCCTCGGGCTGCCTCCCGGGACGATGATCCCGTCGCAGGCGGTACCCACCGCGGTCGTCCGTGGCCCTGACGGCGCCTGGTACGTCAGCCAGCTCACCGGCTTCCCGTTCCCCGTGGGCCACGCCAACATCTACCGCGTCGTCAAGGGCCAGGCCCCCACCGTGTGGGCCACCGGCCTGACCAACGTCACCAGCCTGGCCTTCGACCGCCACGGCCGGCTGTATGCCGTGCAGCTCGCCGACACCGGGCTGCTGGCCGTCGGTGACGCGCTGCCGTCGGGCTCGCTGCTGCAGGTCTCGCGGACCGGCGCGCACAAGGTCGTCGCCGACGACCTGCCCGCGCCCTACGGCCTGGCGATCCGTGACGGCTCGGCCTACGTCTCCACCTGCTCGGTCTGCCCGGGCGGCGGAGAGGTCTGGAGGTACCGGCTGTAGGACCACCGGCGTCGCGCGGGAGGGGCGTGACGCCGGCACAGAGCACAGGGGGCGCCCCGGTCCGACTCATCCCGGACCGGAGACCACCACAGGGGGGCATGGTCCCCGTCACGGAGTCGCAGGGGCGACACCGTGACGGGGACCAGCATCGTGCGCTGGTCCCCGTCAGGCGAGGTGGTGCCGTGCCGTGAGGTCAGCGACCCCGGCGCGCGCCGGGCCTGCTGCCCGCGGAGAAGCCTGCCGCTCCACCGGTGGACGTCGAGTAGGTCGGGGTCGACCCACCGGCCGGGCGACCGCCGGAGCGCTGCCCGCCGGACCGCTGGCCACCTGCCGAGCCCTGGCCCCCGGAGCGACTGCTGCCCGAACGCGGGCCGCCGGTCGAGTCCGCGGCACCGGCCGGACGACCACCGCGGCGGCCACCACCGGACCGGGCGCCGTCCCCGGAGCGCGCGCCCTCACCGGTGCGCGGGCCGCCGGAGCGGGCCCCGCCCGAACGGGCGCCGCCACCGGAGCGGCCGGAGCCGCCACGACGGGACTGTCCGCCGCCGGACCCGCCCGAGGGCTGGGTCGGGGTGGTGAGGACGAGCGGGCCGGTCGTGACGCGCTCGCCCGGGGCGACCTCGAGGAGCATGGGGTGACCGAGGCCAAGCCTCGTGGTCTTGGCGCGGATCCCGGCCTTGTTCGTGAGGACGCGCACGTCGGCGACCTGGTCGTCGGTCATGAGCGTGATGACGGTGCCGTCGGCGCCGGCGCGGGCGGTGCGGCCCGAGCGGTGCAGGTAGGCCTTGTGCTCGACCGGCGGGTCCGCGTGGATGACGAGCGCGACGTCGTCGACGTGGATGCCGCGGGCCGCGATGTCCGTGGCCACCAGCGTGGAGGCCTTGCCCTCGTGGAAGGCCGCCATGTTGCGGTCACGCGCACCCTGGCCGAGGTTGCCGTGCAGCTCCACCGCCGGGACGCCGGAGGCGTTGAGCTGCTTGGCCAGCTTCTTGGCACCGTGCTTGGTACGGGTGAAGACGACCTTGCGGCCCGGGGCCGAGGTCAGGTCGAGGAGCACCTCGAGGCGGGCGTCGCGGTGCACGTGGAAGATGTGGTGCGCCATGGTCGAGATCGGCGACTGCGCCGAATCAGCCTGGTGCGTCACGGGATTGGACAGGTAGCGCTTGACGATGACGTCGATGCCGGCGTCCAGCGTCGCCGAGAACAGCAGCTTCTGGCCGTTCCGGGGCGTCTTGTCGAGGATGCGCTTCACACCGGGAAGGAAGCCGAGGTCGGCCATGTGGTCGGCCTCGTCGAGGATGGTGACCTCGATGCCGTCGAGGGTGAGGGCGCCCTGCTGGAGCAGGTCCTCGAGGCGTCCGGGGCAGGCGAGCACGACGTCGACGCCCTTGCGGAGCGCGGACACCTGCGGGTTCTGGCCGACGCCACCGAAGATGGTGACCGAGGAGATGCCGAGCGGCTCGGCGAGCGGGGCCATGGCGGCCTGGATCTGGGTGACGAGCTCACGCGTCGGGGCCAGGATCAGCGCACGAGGCCGGCGCGACTGGCGCGGGGCGTTCGACGCGGACAACCGGGCCAGCATCGGCAGCAGGAACGCGTAGGTCTTGCCGGACCCGGTGCGGCCGCGGCCGAGGACGTCGCGACCGGCGAGCGAGTCGGGCAGGGTCGCGGTCTGGATGGGGGTCGGGACGGTGATGTCGCGAGCCGCGAGGACGGAAGCCAGGGCGTCGGGGACGCCGAGGCTCGGGAAGGTGGTGTCGACAGACACAGGGGTACTCCAGAGCAGTCAAAGGGGTGTTCCGCCCGGCGCGAAACCGACATGGGTTCGCAGCGCAAGAGCTTGATCACGTGCCACGGCCCGAGGCAGAACTGTGCGGGCCGGTGGCACCACCCTATCGGTTCGCGGCTGCCTCCCCTGACAGCCGACCCCGGGTGCCGCGTCCGCACCACCCGGGGGACGTCCCCTCAGGCGCCCGGGATCTCCTCGACCCGCAGGGTGAAGTCGCGGGCGCGCAGGCGGTTGACCAGCGCGTCCCCCATGGCCGTGGCGGGGGTGAGCACCCCGGCCGCCGGCGGCAGACGGTCGCCGTCCAGGGCCAGGCACAGGGCGGCCTCCCCGAGCATGACCGTCGTCGCGGCATACCCCGGGTCTCCCTGGGCGGTCACGGTGGCGAGGTAGCGGCGACCGGTCTCGGTCGTGGTCCGCACCTTCATCGAGAACCAGCCGCTGCGACGGGCCTTCTCGCTGGGGCCCTCGCCCGGCGAGGGCGCGAGGCGGTCGAAGACGGGACGGGTCCGCGGGTCCGCCATCGCCTTCATCGCCAGACCCAGCCCGGCGGTGAAGACGTTCGCACGTTGCCTGGCGACGAACCCGTCGCCATAGGCGCTGAGCTCGCGGTAGCGGAAGCGACGACCGTAGGCGTGCTCACGAAGGGCGTTGCTGCGCCTCACGATCCGTGAGTTGAAGCTCGCCATGACAAAGGGCCCGACCCAGTCGCCGGTGTCGGCGTCACGGAAGACGGACATGGGGTCGCGCTGCTTGCCCAGGTCCGGCTCGGCCTTGCGGTCGGGGCTCAGGGAGTAGGGGTCGAACAGCGTCTTCACGGCCCGGCGGTCCGTCGCGACGGCCTCGAGCTGGGCCCGGGAGGAGTCCACGGTGCCACCGCTCACGCCACCCTTCGCCCGAGCGTGCAGCGTGGTGTCGAGCAGGCCTCCGGCAGCGTCGTGCCGCGCACGCTCGTGCAGCAAGTGGACGGCGAGGTCGGACGGCACGGAGTCGTAACCACAGGCGGTGACGATGCGCGCACCACTGGACCTGGCCACCGCGTCGCACTCGTCGATCGCCTTGCGCACGAACAGGATCTCGCCGGTCAGGTCCGCGTAGTGGGTACCCGCCCCGGCACAGGCGCGGGCCAGGGGCAGGCCGTAGCGCAGGTAGGGACCCACGGTCGTGGCGACGACGGTGGTGGACTCCGCCAGGGCGCGCAGCGCGTCCTCGTCGGCGGCATCGGCCACGACCACCGGCCAGTCACGCGCAGCGGCGGGGAGCCCGCGACGGACCTCCTCGAGCCTGGCCCGCGAACGACCGGCGAGGGCCACCCTCGTCCCGAGGGGCGCGTGCTCGGCGAGGTAGGCGGCCAGCAGCCGCCCCACGAAGCCCGTGGCCCCGTAGACGACGACGTCGTGCTCCCGGACGCTCACGCCCGCCCCTCGGCAGCCACGGCCTCGCCGTCGCGGACCGGACCAGGAGGGGTCCCGTCGCCGAACGGGCTGCCGCCGAGCGCCTCACGACCGTGGTCCGTGAGCCAGCCCGACAGGTCGGGCCCTGCCGGCACGATGCCGGTGGGGTTGATGTCGTGGTGCACGACGTAGTAGTGCCGCTTGATCTGGGCGAAGTCGGTCGTGTCGCCGAACCCGGGCGTCTGGAAGAGGTCGCGCGCGTAGGCCCACAGGACCGGCATCTCGCTCAGCTTGGAGCGGTTGGTCTTGAAGTGCCCGTGGTAGACCGGGTCGAACCGCGCGAGCGTCGTGAACAGGCGCACGTCGGCCTCGGTGATCGTGTCGCCCATGAGGTAGCGGCGGTCCGCGAGCCGGTTCTCCAGCCAGTCCAGGGCCGTGAACAACCGGTCGTACGCCTGGTCGTACGCCTCCTGCGTCCCGGCGAAGCCGCAGCGGTACACGCCGTTGTTGACCTCGGTGTAGACGCGCTTCATCACCTCGTCCATCTCCTCGCGCAGCGCCTCGGGGTAGAGGTCCGGGGCGCCGTCACGGTGGTGCTGGCGCCACTGCGTCGAGAAGTCGAGGGTCATCTGGGCGAAGTCGTTGGTGACGACCTTGCCGCTCTCGACCTCGACGATCGCCGGGACGGTGATGCCCCGCGGGTACCCGGGCTGGCGCGCCTCGTAGGCGTCCTTGAGCCGCGGGATGCCGAGCACCGGGTCGACGCCGCCGGGGTCGAGGTCGAACGTCCAGCTGTCCTGGTCGTGGGTCGGCCCGCACAGCCCGAGCGAGAGGACGTCCTCCAGCCCGAGCAGCCTCCGGACGATGATCGTGCGGTTCGCCCAGGGACAGGCCCGGGCCGCGACGAGGCGGTACCGCCCCGGCTCGACGGGCCACTCCCCCTCACCGTCGCCGGTCGTGGTGATGCGGTCGTTGATGTAGCGGGTGTCGCGTTCGAACGACGGCTCGACGTAACCCTTGCTCTGCGCCATGCCCTGAACCTAACCGGTTCCGGTCAGCGCGGCAGGGCGCCCAGCCTGGCCAGAAGGATCGCCTCGGCCACGCAGACCTTCTCGAACTCCCCGAGGTGCAGCGACTCGTTCGCGCCGTGCGCCCTGGTGTCGGGGTCCTCCACGCCGGTGACGAGGATCGCCGCCTGCGGGAACTTCTCGGCGAACGCGGCGACGAACGGGATCGAGCCCCCCACGCCGATGTCCACCGGCTCGACACCCCAGGCGTCGGTGAACGCGGCCCGCGTCTGGTCGTAGACCGGCCCGTCGGCGTCGGCGGCGAACCCGGCACCCTGGTCGTCGAGGTGGACCTCCACCTTGGCGCCCCACGGGATGTTCGCCTCGACGTGGCGCTGCACCGCGGCATACGCGTCGAGGGGGACCTCGTCGGGAGCGAGGCGGATGGAGACCTTGGCGCTCGCGGTGGGCACGAGGGTGTTCGAGGACTTCGCCACGGAGGGGGCGTCGATTCCGATGACCGTGGCCGTGGGCTTGGCCCAGATGCGGTCGAGCAGCGAACCGGTGCCGATGACCTCGACCCCGTCGAGCAGGCCGGACTCCTCACGCAGGCGCGCCTCGTCGAAGTCGAGGTCGCTGGCGGTGCCCGACCGCAGGCCCGCGATCGCAACGTCGCCGGCGTCGTCGTGCAGGGTCGCGAGCAGCCGCACCAGCGCGGTGATCGCGTCCGGGACGGCGCCGCCGAACATGCCGGAGTGGATGCCGTGGTCGAGGGTGGTCACGGTCACCACGACCCGGATCAGGCCGCGCAGCGTCGTGGTGAGGGCCGGCTCACCGATGGCCCAGTTGGTCGAGTCGGCGAGGACGATCGCGTCCGCGCGCAGCTTCTCCCCGTGCCGCTCGAGGATGGTGGGGAGCGAGTCGGAGCCGATCTCCTCCTCGCCCTCGACGAACACCGTCACGCCCACGGGCAGCCGCCCGCGGTGGGCGCGCAGGGCGGCGAGGTGGGCCATGATCCCGGCCTTGTCGTCGGCGGCGCCGCGCCCGTAGAGGCGTCCGTCACGCTCGGTCGGCTCGAACGGAGCGCTGTCCCAGTCCTTGTCGTCGCCGGGGGGCTGCACGTCGTGGTGGGCGTAGAGCATCACCGTCGGCGCACCCTCGGGCCCGTCGACGTGGGCGATCACCGCCGGACGACCGCCCTCGCGGACGATCTCCACCTCCAGCCCCTCGGCGCGGAGCAGCTCGGCGGTCGCCTCGGCGCTGGCCTCGACGTGGGCCTGGTCGAAGGCGTCGAGGCTGACGCTGGGGATGCGGGTCAGTGCCTCCAGGTCGGCGCGCAGGCCGGGCATGAGGTCGGCCACCGTGGCCTTGAGGGCGGAAACCTGGTCGGGGCTCAGAACGTCGTCGGTCACGGCGGCGAGCCTAACGGGAGCGCGCACGCCGTCGCGATTCCGGGGAACCCAGGCGCACGGCATACAGTGAGCACGTGTTTGGACGCAGCAAGACCCTCAACGACCAGCAGGCCGAGACCATCGCGCGCGAGCACCGCGAGGGCGCCAAGAACCGGCCCACGCCCAAGCGCAGGGACCAGGAGGCGGCCAACCGTCGCCCGCTGGTCGTCGCCGACCGCAAGGAGGCCAAGAACCTCGACCGCGCCAAGCGTCGCGAGGCCCAGCTCCTGCAGCGCCAGGCCATGGCGACCGGCGACGACGCCCACCTCCCGGCTCGTGACAAGGGTCCGGTCCGCCGCTACATCCGCGACCACGTCGACGCCCGCTGGAACGTCGGCGAGTTCATGCTCCCGGTGATGATCCTCGTGCTGGCGCTGTCGTTCGTGCGGGTGCCGGCGGTCTTCCTCATCGTCTCGGTCGGCGTCTACGGCCTCCTGCTCGCCGCCGCGATCGACTCGTGGTTCATGTGGCGGGGCCTGAAGAAGAAGCTCGTGGCGAAGTTCGGTGCGGACAAGGTCGGCCGCGGGCTGGCCATGTACGCCGTGATGCGCGGCTTCCAGATCCGTCGCTCGCGCATGCCGCGCGCCCTCGCCAAGCGCGGCGAGTACCCGGCCTGACGGTTCCCCGGTCGGCTGACCCGCGCCGCGCCCTACTCGGCGGCGCGCAGGCTCATCGGCCCGTAGACGACGACACCCTCGCGGTGCAGGACGACGGCGTCGACCCCCGCGTCGCCGAGCTCGTGCCAGCTCTCGCCGAACCAGTTCTCCGCGTCGGACTGGGACGGGAACGCCGTCGTCACGAGCTCCTCGCCGGTCAGCTCCTTGCCATCGGCGTCGAGATAGGTCCACGTCCACGCTTCGCTCATGGCGCCACTGTAGGCGGCTGCCGCGACAGCACGCCCGGTGGCGGCTTTGACACCCGTGGGCGCCGGTGCAACGGTCGGGCACTGTGATCGTCCTCGAGGGTGTGCGCCTGGCGTATGGCGCGCAGCAGGCCCTGCGGGACGTCACCGTGAGCGTCCCCGAGGGTGAGCTCGTGCTCGTCGTCGGCCCCACGGGGTCGGGCAAGACGACCCTCCTGCGCACCCTCGCCGACGTCGGGCACGCCCGCACCGCCGTGACGGCGGGCCGGGTCGACGTCGACGGGACGGACCCGCGCACCTGCGACCAGACGACGCTGTCCGCCCTCGTCGGGTGGGTGCCGCAGGACCCGGCGACGGGGTTCTCCACCGACACCGTCGAGGCCGAGGTCGGGCGCCACGTGAGCGCGTCGGCGGGCGACCCGCACGGTGGCCGGCGCCGCATCGAGGAGACCCTCGACCTGCTCGGCCTCACCCCGCTGCGCAGCCGTCGCCTCGTCGACCTCTCCGGGGGCGAGCAGCAACGGGTGGCGATCGCCGCAGCCCTCGTGACCGGTCCCCGGGTGCTGGTCCTCGACGAACCGACCTCGGCGCTCGACCCCGTGGCGGCGGAGGACGTCCTCGCCACGCTGCACCGGCTGGTGCACGACGTCGGCGTCACCGTCCTCGTCTCCGAGCACCGCCTCGAACGGGTCGTCCACCACGCCGACGCCGTGCTGCTGGTCGGCGACGGCGTCGTCAGCCCGTTGCTCGACACCGCCGACGCGATGGCCCGCTCGGCCATCCACCCGCCGCTGGTCGACCTGGGTCGCAACCTCGGCTGGGACCCGTTGCCCCTGTCCGTCCGGGACGCCCGTCGCGCGGCCCGCGACCTGCGGGGCTCCCTCGACGGCTCGTCCCCCCACGGGCCACCGCTCGTCGGGTCGCCCGTGGCCCCGGCGGTTCGTCCGGCCCCGGGCGGGCCGTCGCCCCTGGTCGAGGCCCGCGGCCTCGGGGTGCTGCGCGGCGACACCGTCGCCCTGCGCGGGGTGGACCTGGCCCTCGCCCGCGGCGAGGTCGTCGCCCTGATGGGGCGCAACGGCGCCGGGAAGTCGACCCTCCTGCACGCCCTCGCGGGCGACCTGCAGCCGTCGGCGGGGCGGGTGCGCCACGACGGCGCCGGAGCCGTCGCGCTGTCGACCCAGGACCCGGCAGCCACGGTGGCCGCCCTCGTCGGGGCCGACACCGACTGCACCGTCTCCGCGGTTCTGGCGGCCGTGGACGGCAGTGCCGAGGTGTTCGTGCGGCTGGCGCCGGGGGCGACGCTCGACGGTCCGGTCAGCGCCCTCTCCCAGGGCCAGCGCATGGCGTTGTCCCTCGCCACCGTCCTGGCCCGCCGGGCACCGTTGACGCTGCTCGACGAGCCCACCCGGGGCCTCGACTACGGCGCCAAGGCCCGGCTGGTGGGCGTCCTGCGCGAGCTCGCCGCACGCGGCGTCGCCGTGCTCGTCGCCACCCACGACGTCGAGCTCGCGGCCGAGGTGGCCGACCGCGTCGTCGTCCTCGCCGAGGGCGAGGTCGTGGCCGACGGTGCGGCGGTGACCGTGCTGCTCGACTCCCCCGCATTCGCCCCGCAGGTCGCCAAGGTCGTGCGCCCGGCGCCGTACCTCACGGTCGCCTCGCTCGTCGCGGCGCTGGCCCGCCCCTGACGGGGCTCGGCAGTGGTCACGGCAGGGGCGCCCGCGGGCGGGGTCAGGCGCGCCAGGGGTCAGGCGCGCCGGGGGTCAGGCGCGACGGACCTCGGGCTCGACGACGACGTCGGTGGTGAGGGAGTTCGCGATGTAGCACTGCTCGTGCGCCTCGTGCAGCAACCGCTCGACCTCCTCGTCGGTGACCGTCCCCGCCACGGTGACCACGGGCCGCAGCACGATGCGGGTGATCCGCTGCGGCGTCACGTCCTGCGGCATCTCCCCCGTCGCCTCGTCGGAGTACCCGACGACGTCGACCTTCGCCCTGGCCGCCACCGCGAGGAACGACAGCAGCTGGCAGGACGAGGCAGCGAGGACGAGCAGCTGCTCGGGGTTGGGCAGGTCCGCGTCGCCGCGGAAGTGTGGGTCGGCCGACAGGTCGAGCCCGTCGGTCGCCGGCGGCAGGAACGCCGAGTGCGCCCGCGGGTAGTCGCGGTAGCCGACACCGGTGGAGCCGTCCCACCGGACCTGCGCGCGGTACTCGTGCGACGCCATACCGGCCCCCCTCCCGTCAGCCCTCGCGGACGTCGACCGTCACGAACGGCGGCTTGACCACGGTGGCGGTGACCTCGCGCCCGCGGACGTCGATGACGACGTCGTCGCCCTCGGCGACCGTCGGCTTGAGGAGGGCGAGCGCGATGCCGTTCTTCAGGGTCGGGCTGAACGTCCCGGACGTGACCTCGCCGACGACCGCGCCGTCCACCTTCACCGCACACTGCGCCCGCGGTATGCCGCGGCCGGTCGCGAGCAGGCCCCACGCCACCCGCTCGGGGCCGGCCGCCTTCTCGGCGACCAGCGCGTCCTTGCCCCAGAAGGCGTCCTTCTTCCAGCCGACCGCCCAGCCGACGCGCGCCTGGACGGGCGTGATCTCGGTGGAGAGCTCGTGGCCGTGCAGGGCGTACCCCATCTCGGTCCGGAGGGTGTCGCGAGCGCCCAGGCCGCAGGGCAGCCCGTCATAGGGGGCAGCCGCCTCGGTGAGGGCGTCCCAGAGCTGGGCGGCGACGTCCCACGCGGGGACGAGCTCGTAGCCGCGCTCGCCGGTGTAGCCGGTGCGGCACACGATGACGGGCAGGCCGTTCCAGTCGGTCTCGACGAAGGACATGTACTCGTGCCCGGTCGGCAGGCCGAGCGCGTCGAGCACCTCGTCCGACCTGGTGCCCTGGACGGCGATGACGCCGTAGGACTCGTGCAGGTCCTCCACCACGATGCCCTCGGGGGCGGCGTCGGCCAGGCGGCGGACCACCTCGGCGGTGTTGGCGGCGTTCGGGATGAGGAAGACGTCCTCGTCGCTGCGCAGGTAGGCGATGAGGTCGTCGACGACCCCGCCGTTGTCGTCGCAGCACAGGGTGTACTGCGCCTTGCCCTCGTGGATCCGGCCGAGGTCGTTGGTCAGGCAGGAGTTGACGAAGTCGCGGGCCCCCGGACCCGAGACGCGGGCCTTGCCCAGGTGCGACACGTCGAAGATCCCGACGGACGACCGCACCGCGGTGTGCTCGCGGACGACGCCGCCTCCGGGGTACTCGATCGGCATCTCCCAGCCACCGAAGTCGGCCATCTTGGCGCCCAGCGCCACGTGCCGGTCGTGCAGGGGGGAGGTCTTCAGGGCTGCGTCGCTCATGGGCCGAACGCTACCGCCCCGTGCCGCGGACCCCCGCCGGCACGGATATCCTGCGCAAGCAGGGCCAAACCCACACCACACGAAGGATGCGAACGTGACCACCGTCAACGTTTCCGACCGATCCGCCCACGACCTCAAGGCCGACGTCGTCGTGCTCGGCACGGTCGACGACTCCGGCTCCGCGGCCCTCGCCGCCGGCCAGGGGCTCCCCCGCGACGCCGCCGCCCACGTGGCCGCGCAGCTCGCGGCCCTGCACGCGACCGGCAAGCCCGAGGAGGTCCTCACCCTCGCCGCGGTGCCCTCGGTCGCCGCCCCGCGCGTCGTGCTCACCGGTCTGGGCTCCGCCACCGCCCGCACCACGTCGTTCGACGCGGAGGTCCTGCGCCGCGCCGCCGGCGCCGCCGTCCGCTCCGTGAAGAAGGCCGGCAGGGTCGTCGTGGCGCTGCCCGCCTCCGGCGTCGAGTCGGTCGCGGCGGTCGCCGAGGGCGCCGCCCTGGGTGCCTACCACTACCGCGGGATCCGCGGTCCGGTGAAGGCCTCCCGTGCGAAGGGCACCAAGGCCGCGGCGAAGGACGAGGGTGTCACCACGATCACGGTGGTCACCGCCGACGCGCGGCTCAAGGCCGTCAAGGCGGCGGCGACCCGCGCCGCGGTGCTCGCGGACGCCAAGGCCTACGCCCGCGACCTGGTCAACACCCCGCCGAACGTCCTCTTCCCGCAGTCGTTCGCCGACTCGGTCAAGGCGCGCAACACCGCCGCCAAGGCCAAGGTCACCATCAAGGTGCTGGACGAGAAGGCGCTCGAGAAGGGCGGCTTCGGCGGGATCGTCGGCGTCGGCCAGGGCTCGGTCAACCCGCCCCGCATCGTCACCCTGACGTGGGCCCCCGCCGGCGCCCGGCACTCGGTCGCGCTCGTCGGCAAGGGCATCACCTTCGACTCCGGCGGCCTGTGCATCAAGCCCCCGGCCTCCATGCTCACCATGAAGTCCGACATGGCCGGAGCAGCGGCCGTCGCGGCGACCGTGTTCGCGGCCGCCGAGCTGGGCCTGCCCGTCACGGTGACCGGCTACCTGTGCCTCGCCGAGAACATGCCGAGCGGCAGCGCGCAGCGTCCCGGCGACGTCGTGACGATGCGGAACGGCACCACGGTCGAGATCCTCGACACGGACGCCGAGGGCCGCATGGTGCTCGGTGACGGCCTCGTCCTCGCGGGCGAGGCGAACCCCGACGCCATCGTCGACATCGCCACCCTCACCGGCGCGCAGATGGTGGCCCTCGGTGGCCGGGTCGCCGGGATCATGGCCAACGACGACGCCTTCCGCGACCGGGTCCGCGCCGCCGCCGACGGATCGGGCGAGGCCGCCTGGCCGATGCCGCTGCCGAGCGACCTGCGCTCGCAGCTCGAGTCCGCGGTCGCCGACCTCTCCCACAAGGGCGAGCGCTGGGGCGGCATGCTCACGGCCGGCCTGTTCCTCAGCGAGTTCGTCGAGGAGGGCACCCCGTGGGCCCACGTCGACATCGCCGGCCCGTCGTTCAACGAGGGCGCGCCCTACGGCTACACGCCGAAGGGCGCGACCGGCTACGGCGTCGCGACCCTGCTGTCGCTCGTGGAGGGCTACGCCGGCTGACGCGGCGGACGGGTGACCGGCAGGCCGGCCACCCGTCATACCGGCAACTCAGAGGGGCCCGTCCGGATCGGACGGGCCCCTCTGCAGATATATCCAGGCGTGGATCAGGAGTGCGGTCGAGCCGCCTCAGCCACCGCTCTTGCGCCGGAACATCTGCTGCGTCGCGCTCGTCGCCGCGCCCTGGGCGTGGTCGACCTTGCCGTGCTCGCTGTCATCGGACACGTCGCGCCCTGCGTGCGACTGCTTCTTGTCCAGGGCCTCGCGGAACTTGCGCTTCATCTCCTCGCTGGGCCCCGTGGATCCTTGGGACTTCGCACCGTCGGACTTGGCCATCGTGCCCTCCTGCTGCTCGTGCGGCGCGGGCCGCGTGCGGACCCGCCGTGGGTCAACCTTCGCATCCCGGCTCCGGGGGGCACCACCGCATATCCCCTCGGGTCGAGCGCGCGTCGTGCCTCGCGACGCCACCGGTATGGCGCGTCAGTCCTTCTTGCGCTGGCGGGAGTTCCACTCCCGCATGCGGTTGGGGTACCCGGTCTGGAGGACGTCGTACACCGGGACGCCCAGGCTCCCTGCCAGCTCGAAGGCTGCCTGCCGGGAACCGGCCGCACGACGAGTCCACTCGCCGTCGTGCGCGATGAGGATCACCGTCGTCGCCGTGACGTTGGTGGGTGGCTCGACGTAGGCCTCGACCCCGCGACGACTCTGGGTGAAGTCGGCGAAGTGCTTGCGCACCGCCTGCTGGTCCACCGCCATGTTGGGTCCGTCGGACGGACCACGTCCGGAGCCCTTGTGTCCCCGCTTCCACCACGCCATGACCCAACGATAGGGGGACGGACTGTGCAACTGCTGCCATTGCACGGACGTGGACCTGCTTGCGCCCCGCACTCCAAACAGTGACAAGATGCACTGTGTCGATCCCGGGCTGGTCACGACCTGGCCGCTCCACCGTCGACGAGGACCACCCAGTGCCCACGACGCGAGGGAGCGAGCATGTCGGCTGACGCCGAGACCATCTTCGATGTAGTCATCCTGGGTGGAGGAAGTGGCGGCTACGCCTGCGCGTTCCGTGCGGCCGAGCTCGGACTGAGCGTCGCACTCGTCGAGAAGAACAAGCTCGGTGGCACCTGCCTGCACGTCGGGTGCATCCCGACCAAGGCGCTCCTGCACGCGGCCGAGGTCGCCGACACCGCCCGTGAGGGTGCGCAGTTCGGTGTGAAGTCGACCTTCGAGTCGGTCGACATGTCCGGCGTCAACGCCTACAAGGACGGCGTCATCGCGCGCCTCTACAAGGGCCTGCAGGGCCTGGCCAAGGCCCACAAGATCGAGCTGGTCGAGGGCGCCGGGCGCCTGGTCGACCGCTCCACCGTCGAGGTCGACGGTGGAGCGGTCCGCGGCCGCAACGTCGTCCTCGCCACCGGCTCGTACGCGAAGTCGTTGCCCGGCCTGGAGATCGGCGGTCGGATCATGACCAGCGAGCAGGCCCTGGCGCTGGACTTCGTACCGCCGCGCGTCGTCGTCCTCGGTGGCGGCGTCATCGGGGTCGAGTTCGCGTCGGTGTTCCGTTCGTTCGGTTCCGAGGTCACCATCGTCGAGGCGCTTCCCCGGCTCGTCGCCGCCGAGGACGAGGCCGTCTCCAAGACGCTCGAGCGCTCGTTCCGCAAGCGCAAGATCGCGTTCCGGACCGGGGTCAGGTTCGCGGGCGCGACGCAGTCGGGCGACACCGTGACCGTCTCGCTCGAGGACGGCGCCACCATCGAGGCCGACCTGCTCCTCGTCGCCGTCGGCCGTGGGCCCGTCACCGAGGGCCTCGGGTATGCCGAGGCCGGCGTCACCCTCGACCGTGGTTTCGTCACCACCGACGAGCGCTTGCGCACCGGCGTGGAGGGTGTCTACGCCGTCGGCGACATCGTCCCCGGGCTGCAGCTCGCCCACCGTGGGTTCGCCCAGGGCATCTTCGTCGCCGAGGAGATCGCGGGACTGGCCCCGGCCGTCATCGACGAGCTCGGCATCCCGCGAGTCACCTACTGCGACCCCGAGATCGCCTCGGTCGGCCTCACCGAGAAGCAGGCGGCCGAGAAGTACGGCGAGGTCGAGACGTACGAGTACAACCTCGGCGGCAACGGCAAGTCGCAGATCCTGCAGACGCAGGGGTTCGTGAAGCTGGTGCGCGAGAAGGACGGTCCCGTCGTGGGCATCCACATGATCGGCGCCCGCATGGGTGAGCAGATCGGCGAGGCGCAGCTCATCTACAACTGGGAGGCGCTGCCCTCCGACGTCGCCGGGCTGATCCACGCCCACCCGACCCAGAACGAGTCCCTCGGTGAGGCGCACCTGGCGCTCGCCGGCAAGCCCCTGCACGCCCACAACTAGACGCACTGCTGATCCGCCAGCGAACACGAAACAAGGAGATAGAGGGACATGTCTGAACGCGTGACCATGCCGGCCCTGGGTGAGTCGGTCACCGAAGGCACCGTGACGCGCTGGCTGAAGAACGTCGGCGACACCGTCGAGGTCGACGAGCCGCTGCTCGAGGTCTCCACCGACAAGGTCGACACGGAGATCCCCTCGCCCGTCGCGGGTGTCCTCCAGGAGATCCTGGCGAACGAGGACGACACCGTCCCCGTCGGCGCCGACCTCGCCGTCATCGGTGACGGCAGCGACAGCGGCAGCAGCGACTCCGGCGACCAGTCCGGCGACGCCGGGCAGGACGCGGGCGAGCGGGCCTCCGCCGAGCAGGCGTCGGCGGAGTCCGACGAGCCGCCGGCCGAGGCTCCCTCGACCGAGCAGGCGCCGCAGGAGTCCACCTCCGAGCCCGAGGCCGCTGCTGCCAGCGGGTCCTCCGACGGTGGTTCCTCCGACAGCGGGTCCTCCGCCGCCGGTGGCTCTGGTTCGGGTGGCGATGGTTCGGGTGAGACGGTCACCATGCCGGCGCTCGGCGAGTCCGTCACCGAGGGCACCGTCACCCGCTGGCTCAAGGCCGAGGGCGACACCGTCGAGGTCGACGAGCCGCTGCTCGAGGTCTCCACCGACAAGGTCGACACCGAGATCCCCTCGCCGGTCGCCGGCACGCTCACCAAGATCCTCGTCCAGGAGGACGACACCGTCCCCGTCGGTGGCGAGCTCGCCATCATCGGCGGCTCCGGCTCGTCCGGCGGTTCGGGCGACAGCACGCCCGCCGAGGCCCCCAAGGAGGCCGAGGCCCCGAAGGAGGAGTCCAAGCCGGAACCCGCTCCCGAGCCCGAGGCGCCGAAGCAGGAGGCTCCCCAGCAGGAGGCTCCCAAGGAGGAGGCCCCCAAGGAGGAGGCCCCCAAGCAGGAGGCCCCCGCTGCTCCTGCGCCGCAGGCTGCTGCCGCCCCCGAGTCCGCACCCGCTGCGCAGTCGTCGGGCGACAGCCAGGACGCGTCGGCCTACGTCACACCGCTCGTGCGCAAGCTCGCGGCCGAGAACAAGGTCGACCTCGGCTCCCTCAAGGGGACCGGCGTCGGTGGCCGTATCCGCAAGCAGGACGTGCTCGACGCCGCCAAGGCTGCCGAGGAGGCCGCCAAGGCCGCGGCGGCTCCCGCCCCGGCGGCTGCTGCCCCTGCTGCCGCTCCCGCGGCGTCGACCTCGTCGGCGGCCCCGGCATCGGGCTCGGCCTCGGTCTCGCCGAAGCGCGGCACCACGGAGAAGATGTCCCGGCTGCGCCAGACCATCGCCAAGCGCATGGTCGAGTCCCTCCAGGTCTCGGCCCAGCTGACCACGGTGGTCGAGGTCGACGTCACGAAGATCGCGCGGCTGCGGGCCAAGGCCAAGAACGAGTTCGCGCAGCGCGAGGGCACCAAGCTCAGCTTCCTGCCGTTCTTCGCCCTCGCGGCCGTCGAGGCGCTCAAGGCCCACCCGTCGGTGAACTCCAGCGTCGAGGGCACCGAGGTGACCTACCACGGCACCGAGAACCTCGGTGTGGCCGTCGACACCGAGCGTGGCCTCCTCGTCCCGGTCATCAAGGACGCCGGCGACCTCAACATCGCCGGGCTGGCCCGCAAGATCGCCGACCTCGCCGAGCGCACCCGCACCAACAAGATCGGCCCGGACGAGCTCGGCGGCGGCACCTTCACGCTGACCAACACCGGCAGCCGGGGGGCCCTGTTCGACACCCCGATCATCAACCAGCCCAACGTCGCCATCCTCGGCACCGGCGCGGTCGTCAAGCGCCCGGTCGTGGTGTCCGACGGTGACGGCGGCGAGACGATCGCGGTCCGGTCGATGGTCTACCTGGCCCTGTCGTACGACCACCGGGTCGTCGACGGTGCCGATGCCGCGCGCTTCCTCACCACGATGAAGACGCGTCTCGAGGAGGGCGGGTTCGAGTCCGACCTCGGGCTCTGACCTTCCCCACCTCACCAGGAGCACTCATGCCGCAGCGCGTTGCCGTCACCGGTTCCACCGGCCTCATCGGCAGCGCGCTGTCGGCGTTCCTGCGCGAGCGGGGCGACGAGGTGGTGCGCCTGGTCCGTCGGGCGCCCGAACAACCCGACGAGGTCCGCTGGGACCCCGCCGCCCGGCTGCTCGACCCCGCGGCGCTCTCGGGCGTGACGGCCGTCGTGCACCTCGCCGGGGCCGGGGTCGGCGACCACCGCTGGACCCCCTCCTACCAGCAGCAGATCCTCGGCTCGCGCGTCGACGGCACCACGACGATCGCCACGGCGCTGGCCGACCTCGGCGAGCCCGTGCGCCTCGTCAGTGGGTCGGCGGTCGGTGTCTACGGCGACCGGGGTGACGAGGTCCTCACCGAGGACTCCCCCCTGGGCGGCGGTTTCCTCAGCGAGGTCGTCCGCGCCTGGGAGGCAGCCGCGGACCCTGCCCGCGACGCAGGCCTCTCGGTGGCCCACCCGCGCACCGGGATCGTGCTCTCCCCCGAGGGCGGCGCCCTGTCCCGCATGCTGCCGCTGGCCCGCCTCGGCATCAACGGCCCGCTGGGCAACGGCCGTCAGTGGTGGCCGTGGATCTCCCTGCGCGACACCGTCGCCGGGCTCGCCCACCTCGTCGACCACCCCGAGGTCGAGGGTCCGGTCAACCTCGTGGCCCCCACCCCCGATCGCCAGATCGACATCGCCAGGGCCCTGGGCCGCCAGATCCACCGGCCGGCGATCTTCCCGGCGCCCGCCTTCGGCATCAAGCTCGTGCTCGGGGGCTTCTCCGACGAGATCCTCACGAGCAAGCGGGTCGTCGCTCAGCGACTCACCGCCTCCGGCTTCACCCACCGCGACCCCGACATCGCCTCCGCCCTGCGCTGGGTGCTCGCGCAGCAGTCCTGAGACCCACCAGCCACTCGTCACGCGACTGCCTCCACCCGTTCGACCAGCCAGCGCCCCCCGCTCCACACCAGGACGAACCGCAGGGCCTGCCCCCGCACCGCCGCCTCGCTGCGCACCACCCGCCGTGCGTCGGTCGCCGACACGACCCGGTATGCCGCCGTGTCGACGACCGCCTCGACGGTCGCCGACCGCGTGGTCACGGTGACGGGACGTGCCGACCGCACGGTCAGCCGGACGCCGGCGTAGGCCACCCCGGCCTCGCGGACCCGGCGCAGGTCTGCGGTGTCGCGGTCCAGGGCGGCCGAACCGGGGGCGTCCAGGTCGGCCAGGTCGTCGTCGCGGCCGCTGACCATGACCTCGGCCCGCAGGGTGGCCAGCTCCTGGACCAGGGCCAGGGGGGCGAGCGTCGGCGCCCGGTGGTCCCGTTGCGCGTGCCGTGGCGACACGGACGGCGAAGGGATCCGCGTCATCGGGCTCGCTCGCGGGCCGGCCGCCGGCGCCCCGCGCTCCGTGGACCTCGCAACGCGCGCGGGGTCGTCCGTCGGGCGGCCCGGTCCGAGCCACCCCGGCGACCGAACCACCCCCGTCGCCAGCAGGGCCCCCAGCACGAGCGCCGACAGCAGTCCCGCCCCGGCCACCCCGGCCCTCGTCCTCGGCCGCTCCAGGCACGTCCTCGACCGCCGCAGCCACGTCCCCACCTCCACCGGCGCGGCGACCCCCGGTGCCGCCTCGTGGTCGGACGGTGTTCGGCGCAGCCGCTGCGTCAGCAACGAGGTCTCGTCCGTGCCGACGACCAGCCGCACGGGTTCGCAGGGCGCCGAGTCGAACCACGCCAGGGCGAGCTCCGCCGCGCTCGGGCGGTCCGCCGGGTCGGCCGCGAGCGCCCGCGTCGTCACGTCCCGCCACGCGTCGGGGACCTCGGGGGCGAGCGTCTCGAGCGGGGGCCGCCAGGAGACGGGCTCGGGGGCCTGCCCGGTGACGCACCACCAGGCCAGGGCCCCCGCGGCATACACGTCGGCAGCCGGGGTGACGGGACCGCCGTCCACGACCTCCGGCGCCACGAACCCCGCGGTGCCGACCGCGTGCCCCGGCGCCTCACCGACGAACCCGGCCACCCCGAGGTCGGCGAGCAACGGGCGACCCGAGCGTTCGAGCAGGACGTTGCCCGGCGTGACATCGCCGTGCTGCACCCCGACGGCGTGCAGGCCCGCAAGGGTTCGCGCGACGGGTGCCAGGACGGTCACCGACTCCCCCACGTTCAGGTGCCCGCGAGCCCCGACCACCCGGGCCAGCGACCCGCCGGCCACGTGGTCGAGGACCAGCGCCACCCGCTGGTCCGCGCCGGGGAGCGCCACCGCCTCGTGGAACCGCACCAGGCCGTCGACCTCGACGCGGCCGAGCACCCCGAGCTCGCGGACCGCCGCGTCCGCCTGCTCGCCCACACCGACCGGGACGACCTTGACCGCCACCGGCGACCCGTCGCCGTCGCGGGTGGCCGCCCACACGACACCGCTGCCACCGGCCCCGATCCGGGCGCCCAACGTGTAGCCGGGCACCCGCGGTGGCGCCTGCTCGTCGGCACGGGTCTCGTCGTCCGGGTCCACCACCTCAGTCTGGCCACGGACGCGGCACCCCCTGCCCGGTTGTCCACAGGCCCGGGCGCGGGCAGCCGTCAGCAGCCGTCCTAGAGTCGGGGCCATGCCTGCAGACCAGCCCACGATCCTGGCCACCTCGGGTGGCTACCGCTACGGCTCCCGCATCCGCCTCGAGTTCAACTCGCTCGTGCACCACGCGGTCGAGCTGTCCGGCGCCGAGGGACGCGCCCCGCGCATCACCCACCTCGGCACCGCCGGAGGGGACCAGGCCTACTTCAACGGCTGGATGGACGAGGCCGGTCGCCACGCCGGGTTCGACCTGAGCAACCTCAACCTCTTCTCGATGCCGAACGTCGAGGACGTCGAGGGCCACCTCCTTCAGCAGGACGTCGTGTGGGTCAACGGCGGCTCGGTGGCGAACCTCCTGGCCGTCTGGCGGGTGCACGGGCTGGACGAGATCTTCGAGCGGGTCTGGCGCGCGGGCGTCGTCCTCGCCGGCGTCTCGGCTGGTTCGATCTGCTGGTACCGCGGCGGCACCACCGACTCGTTCGGCCCCGAGCTGCGCGCGGTCACCAACGGCCTGGCCCTGCTCCCCTACGGCAACGGCGTCCACTACGACTCCGAGGAGCGCCGCCGCCCCTTGGTCCACCAGCTCGTCGCCGACGGCACCCTGCCGACGACGCACTGCACCGACGACGGCGTCGGCCTCGTCTACCACGGCACCGAGCTCGCCGGGGCGGTCACCGAGACGGACGGCAAGGGGGCCTACCTCGTCACGCGTGACGGCGACACCGCCGTCGAGGAGCGCCTCGAGCCGGTCCGGCTCAAGGCGCCGTCGGTGCGGGCGTAACGTAGGGGCCATGCGGTTCGAGCACGTCGGTTTCTCCCCTGACCTCGTCGACTACGAGCAGGCCTGGGCCCACCAGCGCGAGGTCCACGCCGGGGTCGTCGCCGGCGACGAGGACACCGTGCTCCTGCTCGAGCACGCCGCCGTCTACACCGCGGGCAAGCGCACCGAGCCCCAGCAGCGTCCCGTCGACGGGACCCCGGTCATCGACGTCGACCGGGGTGGGCTCATCACGTGGCACGGTCCCGGCCAGCTCGTCGGCTACCCCATCGTCCGCCTCCACGGGGTGCCGATCGACGTGGTCGCCCACGTCCGTCGCCTCGAGGAGGTGATGATCCGCACCTGTCGCGAGTTCGGCGTCGAGACGGTGCGGGTCGAGGGACGCAGTGGGGTGTGGGTGCTCGCCGACGACCGCGGCCCGGACCGCAAGCTCGGCGCCATCGGCGTGCGCGTGAGCCGTCAGGTGACGATGCACGGCTTCGCGCTCAACTGCGACGCCGACCTCTCGTGGGCCGACAACATCATCGCCTGCGGGATCGAGGACGCCGGGGTGAGCTCGATCAGCCGCGAGACCGGCCGGGTGGTCACCGTCCAGGACGTCCTCCCGTATGCCGAGAAGCACCTCGCCGACGTCCTCGCCCCCGCCTGACCGACCCGGGCTTCACCCAGCCCTCTCCCCACCGCCGGATCGAGGTATTTCCCCACCGCAGGACGGTGGCGGAATACCTCGAACGGCGCTGACGTAGTCTTGAGGGACGCCCGGTGACCTCCGGGCGCACCCGTGCCCCGCGGCATACCGGCCGCCGGAGGCGCACCGAACGCAAGGCGAGGGAGTCTGCTGTGACCGTGGCACCCGAGGGCAGGCGCATGCTGCGCGTCGAGGCGCGCAACGCCCAGACCCCGATCGAGCGCAAGCCGGAGTGGATTCGGACCACCGCGAAGATGGGCCCGGAGTACACGAAGCTGCACTCCATGGTGAAGACCGAGGGTCTGCACACGGTCTGCCAGGAAGCCGCCTGTCCCAACATCTTCGAGTGCTGGGAGGACAAGGAGGCGACCTTCCTCATCGGCGGTGACGTGTGCACCCGCCGCTGCGACTTCTGCGACATCGCCACCGGCCGCCCCGAGGCGCTCGACCGCGACGAGCCGCGCCGTGTGGCCGAGTCGGTCGCCACGATGGGACTGCGCTACTCCACCGTCACCGGTGTCGCCCGTGACGACCAGCCCGACGGCGCTGCCTGGCTCTACGCCGAGACCATCCGCCAGATCCACGCCAAGAACCCCACCACCGGTGTGGAGATCCTTCCCCCCGACTTCGGCGCCAAGCCCGAGCTCGTCGGCCAGGTCTTCGACGCCCGGCCCGAGGTGTTCGCCCACAACCTCGAGACCGTGCCGCGCATCTTCAAGCAGATCCGCCCCGCGTTCACCTACGACAAGTCCCTCCAGGTCCTGTCGATGGCGCGCGAGGCCGAGCTCGTCACCAAGTCCAACCTCATCCTCGGGATGGGCGAGGAGGACCACGAGGTCGAGCAGGCCATCCGCGACCTGCACGACGCGGGCTGCGACATCCTCACCATCACGCAGTACCTGCGTCCCTCCAAGCTGCACCACCCGATCGACCGCTGGGTGAAGCCGGAGGAGTTCGTGCACTGGTCCGACGTGGCGCAGGAGATGGGCTTCAAGGGCGTCATGGCGGGCCCCCTCGTGCGGTCGTCCTACCGCGCCGGCCGCCTGTGGGCGACCGCGATGAAGAAGTGGGGACGCGACATCCCCGAGCACCTCCAGCACCTCGCCGACGCCGCCGGTGACCCGGCCCGCCAGGAGGCCGCCTCCCTCGTGGCCGCACGCACGCCGGCCGCGTTGGGTGCACCCGCCTGACACCCGTATCCTGACCCCCATGGCCCGCGAGAAGAAGCAAGAGTCCGACACCCCGAAGAAGCAGGGCCGGTTCTCCCAGATCCGCCAGGTGTTCACGGCGGCACGGAAGGCAGACCCGACCATCCCGTGGTGGATGCTGCTCGCCTTCGTCGCCGTCCTCGCGGTCGGCACGACCATCGGTGTCCTCGTCGGTCACTGGACGTACGCCCTCGTCCTGAGCATCCCGCTCGGGCTGCTCGCCGCCACCCTCGTGCTCAGCCGCCGGGCGGAGCGCGCGGCGTACGCCAGCCTCGAGGGCCAGCCCGGTGCGGCCGGCGCCGCACTCGGTGCGCTGCGTCGTGGCTGGTTCTTCTCCCAGGAGCCGGTGGCCATCGACGGCGCCCGGGGCACCCGCCCCGAGGACATGCACGGCGCGGCCTTCGTCTACCGCGCGATCGGCCGTCCCGGCGTCGTCCTCGTCGCGGAGGGTCCGGACGCCCGTCGCACCAAGCTCATCGCCCAGGAGCGCAAGAAGGTCGAGCGGGTGGCCCCGGGCGTCCCGATCTCCGCGATCGTCGTCGGTGACGGTGCCGACCAGGTGCCGGTGCGCAAGCTCAGCAACAAGATGACGCGCATGAAGCCCGTGCTGACCAAGGAAGAGGTCTCCGCGGTCAACAAGCGGCTCAAGTCCCTCGGTGGGATGCGCCCGCCCGTCCCCAAGGGGATCGACCCGCAGCGCGCCCGCATCGACCGCAAGGCCATGCGCGGCCGCTGATCGCGCCGCCGGCCCGACCGGCGACCGAACGCTCAGGTGGAGGCGCGCTCGACCAGCTCGGTGTCGAGCACCAGCTGTTCGTCGACGCGGCCGTCACCGTGGCCGATCTGGGCCAGCAGCATGGTCGCCATCTCGCGTCCCAGCTGCTCCATCGGCTGGTGCACCGTCGTCAGGGGTGGTTCGGCGACCTCGGCGAGCGGTCCGTCGTCGAACCCGACCAGGGCGACGTCGTCCGGCACCACGCGTCCGGCCTCCCGCAGCACCCGCAGCGCTCCGAGGGCCATGGGGTCGCTCGCCGCGAAGACCGCGTCCACGTCGGGACGTCGGGCCAGCAGCGCACGCATGGCGGCGGCGCCACTGGCCTCGCTGAAGTCACCGAGCTCGACGAGCGAGTCGTCGACCTCGTGCCCGGCGGTCGCCACGGCGGCCCGGTATCCCTCGAGCCGGTCACGGCCGGCGATCATGTCCTGCGGACCGCCGATGTGCCCCACGACCGAGCGTCCCCGGGACAGCAGGTACGCCACCGCGTCGCGCGCTCCCCCGCTGTTGTCGACGTCGACGTAGCTCGCGTCCGCGAGCCCGTTCGGGCGCCCACAGAACACGATCGGCAGCCCGCGCCCCTGGATCAGCCCCGGCAGCGTGTCGGCGTCGTGGGCGGAGAGCATCAGGACCCCGTCGACGTGCTGGGGCGTCAGGTAGGAGTCGAGCCGGTCGACCTGCTCGCGGGTCTGCACCAGTGCCAGCACCAGCTGGCGGGACGCCTCCCCCACGACCGTCGTGATCCCCCGGACCACCCCGGCGAAGAACGGCTCACCGAAGATGCGCTCCTCGGACTCGGAGATGACCAGCGCGATGGCCCCGGTGCGGCGGGTCACGAGGGCGCGCGCCGCCATGTTGGGCACGTACCCGAGCTCGTCGACGGCACGCAGCACGCGGACGCGGGTCCGCTCCGAGACCTGGGGCGAGCCGTTGATGACGCGGGACACGGTCCCACGCCCGACCCCGGCACGGGCAGCAACCGCCTCGAGGGTGGGTTGCCCGCTCGAGCCGTTGGTCGTGCCGTTGGTCGTGCCGGTGGTCACGCCGTTCGTCATGGGGTCAGTATTGCGTGCGCTTCCCGGCGAGGAACGCGGCATACCAGCGCCCGCTGTCCTTGACCGTGCGCTCCTGGGTGTCGAAGTCGACGTGCACGATCCCGAACCGCTTCGCGTAGCCCTCGGCCCACTCGAAGTTGTCCATGAGCGACCAGGCGAAGTAGCCGCGCAGCGGCACCCCGCCGGCGATCGCCTTCGCGCCCGCCTCGAGGTGGCTGCGCAGGAAGTCGACCCGTTCCGCGTCGTGCACCTGTCCGTCGACCAGCTCGTCGTCGAACGCCGCACCGTTCTCGGTGATGACGAGGGGGATCTGGCCGTAGTCCCGGGTGACCCTCTGGAGGATGTCGGCGAGGCCCTCGGGATCGACCTCCCACCCGAGCGCGGTCGTCGGCAGCCCGCGGGAGGCGAAGTCCACCTCGCCGGTCCCGGGCAGGGCGCCGGGTGCCACCACGTGCCGCGTGTAGTAGTTGACCCCGAGGAAGTCCAGGGGCGCACTGGTCGCCGCGAGGTCGCTGTCGTGCACGAACGACAGGTCCGTCAGGTGGGCGACGTCGTCGACGACGTCCTGCGGGTAGCTGCCGCGCAGTACGGGGTCGAGGAACCACCGGTTGGACAGGCCGTCGACGCGCCGGACGACGTCCTGCGTCCCGTGGCCGTCGTGGGCCGGCGCAACCGGGTAGAGGTTGAGCGTGATGCCCACCTCGGCGTCAGGCGCCCGCTCCCGCAGGGCCTGGACCGCGAGGCCGTGTCCGAGGAGCAGGTGGTGCGACGCCGCGAGGGCCGCCCCCGCGTCCGACCGCCCGGGGGCGTGCCGTCCCGAGCCGTACCCGAGGAACGCCGAGCACCACGGTTCGTTGAGGGTGATGAAGTGCCCGACCCGGTCGCCGAGCGCGTCGGCGACGTGCGCGGCATACTCCGCGAACCGGTGCGCGGTGTCACGCACCGGCCATCCGCCGGCGTCCTCGAGCGGCTGCGGGAGGTCCCAGTGGTAGAGCGTCGCCCACGGCGTGATCCCGCGCTCGAGGAGGGTGTCGACGAGCCGGCTGTAGAAGTCGAGCCCCTGGCGGTTGACCGGCCCCGAACCCGTGGGCTGCACGCGCGGCCAGGCGATCGAGAAGCGGTAGGCGTCGACGCCGAGCGACGCCATGAGGTCGACGTCCTCGGCGTACCGGTGGAAGTGGTCCACGGCGACCGCGCCGCTGTCGCCCCCCACCACCCGGCCGGGCGTCGCCGAGAAGGTGTCCCAGATGGACGGGCCGCGACCTCCTTCGGTCGTGGCCCCCTCGATCTGGTAGCTCGAGGTGGCGACGCCCCACGTGAAGCCGTCCGGGAAGTCGCTGCGCGACAGGTCCATGGTCATCCTTTGACTCCGCCCTGCATGATGCCGCCGATGATCTGGCGGCCGAACACGATGAACACGATGACGAGCGGCAGCGTCCCGAGGAGGGTGCCGGCCATGACCAGCGCCTGGTCGGTGTAGTAGCCGCCGGACAGCCGGGACAGCGCGACCTGCACGGTCGGGTGCTCGGCGTCGAGGGTGAGGTAGGGCCACAGGAAGTCGTTCCACCGCTCCATGAACGTGAGCAGCCCGAGGACCGCCGCGGCCGGTCGCAGGATCGGGAACACGATCGAGAAGAAGATCCGGGTCGTGGAGGCTCCGTCGACGCGCGCGGCCTCGATGAGCTCGTTCGGGATGGCCTGGGCGGCGTACTGCCGCATCATGAAGACCCCGAACCCGCTCACGAGGAACGGCAGCAGCGCGGACGGGAGCGTGCCTGCCAGCCCGAGCTTGCCCATGAGCATGTAGAGCGGCACCAGGCCGAGCTGGACCGGCACCATCATCGTGCCGATCACGATGAGCAGCAACGCGTTCCGGCCCCTGAAGGCCAGCTTCGCGAAGGCGAACCCGGCCAGCGCGGAGAGCACCACGACCGAGACCGTGGCCAGCCCGGCGACGAGGACCGAGTTGACCATCGCCTGGGCGAACATCACGTCCTGGTTGGCGAAGACCCGCGAGATGTTCTCGCCGAGCTGGTCACCCGGGGTGAGCGGTGGCGGGATCGACGTGATGTCGCTGTTGGGGCGCGAGGCCATCACGACCATGTAGTACAGCGGGCCGGCGGCGAGCAGCACGGAGATCGCGAGGGTCAGGTACACGAGCGGGGTCGCCGGCGTGGCACCGGTGCTCCGGTCCGCCGCCCGTCGCAGCGAGCGGGTATGGCGCCTGCTCACCGGTGGGGCCACGGCACCGTCCGTTCCGCGTGCGGCCACGGCGCGCGACGGAGCAACGGGCGCCGGGGTGCGCGTCGGGGGCTGGGTCTGGGTCGGGGGCATGGGGGTCCTCACTCGGCCGATCGGATCCGGCGCAGCAGCAGCACGTTGACCGCCGAGAACACCGCGATGAACAGGAACAGCACCCAGGCCACGGTGGCGGCGTACCCGAACCGCTGGCCCGTGAACGCCTGCTGGATGAGGTACATCGCGGCGGTCTGGAACTGCCCGGTCGTCCCGCCACCGATGGAGTTGGCGCCCGGGTTGAACAGCAGGGGCTCGGTGAACAGCTGGGTGCCACCGATGGTGGCGACGACGGAGACGAAGATCAGCGTGGGTCGCAGCATCGGCACGGTGATGGACCAGAACGTCCGCCAGGCCTTCGCCCCGTCGATCCGGGCCGCCTCGTAGATCTCCGTGGGCACGGACTGCAGGGCCGCCAGGAGGATCAGCGCGTTGTACCCCGTCCAGCGCCAGTCGACCATCGTGGAGATCGCGAGCCAGGAGGACCACCGGTGGTCCTGCCACGCGATCGGGTCGACCCCCACGTGGCCCAGCAGCCAGTTGAACAGGCCGAAGTCACGGCTGAGCATCATCGTGAAGATGATGCCGACGGCGGCGACCGAGGTGACGTTCGGCAGCAGGATCCCCATGCGCCACAACGTCGCTCCGCGCAGCCGCGAGTTGAGCAGCTGGGCGAGGACCATCGCGAGGACGAGCTGTGGCACCGTCGCGATGACGAACATCGCGACGGTGTTGAGCATGGCGTTCCAGAAGTCCCCGTCCGCCATCAGCTCGCGGTAGTTGCCGAGCCCGACGAAGCCCTGGTCACCGGCGAGCAGGCTCCAGTCGTGCGTCGAGACCCAGGCCGTGTACACGAGCGGGAAGAACCCGAACACCGCGAAGAGCAGGAAGAACGGGGAGACCATCGCGTAGGGCGTGTACCGCGCGTCAGCGCGGCGCAGCCAGCGGCGCCACCCGGCCGGGCGAGGACCCGGTGGCGCCGCTGGGGGTGCTGCTGTCGTCGAGGTCACGAGGACTACTTCGCGGCCTTGGTGGCTGCCTTGACCGCTTCGGACCACCCGTCGGCCGCACTGCGCTGGCCACCCTCGACGCTGCGCATGGCGTTCTCCACGGCGTCGCGGACCGGCTGGTTCTTGGCGCCGAGGTAGACGGGCTTGAGGTTGGCGGCACCGGCGACGAACAGCTCACCGACGGGGGCGTCGTTGAAGTACTCGTTCTTCGCGTCCTTCAGGGCCGCCTCGGAGTAGAGCTTGGGGTTCGACGGGAGGTTGCCGGCCGCCTTGAACGCCGCGAGCTGGCTCTGGCCGGTCGTGAGGAACTTGGCGAGCTCGACCGCCTCCTTCTGGTGCTTGCTCTGCGTCGGCACGCCGAGCCACGAGCCACCCCAGTTGCCACCGCCGCCGGGGACCGTGGTGATGTCCCACTTCCCGGTGTTCGCCGCACCGGCCTGGTCCTTGATGTAGCCGGTCATCCAGGCGGGGCAGGCGAGCGTCGCGAACGACCCGTTCTTGAAGCCGGCGTTCCACTCGGGCGAGAACGCCTTGAGCTTGGCCGACAGACCCGTGTCGACCATCTTCAGCGACTCGTCCCAGGCCGACTTCACGGCCGGGTTGGACTCGATGACGAGCGCGTTGCTCTTGTCGAAGTAGGTGTGGTCCCCGGACTGCATGAGGATGGAGTTGTAGGTGTTCGTGGCGCTGTCGACGAACTTCGCCTTGGGGTCCTTGATCCCGGCCTGGTACTTCTGGCCGGTGGCGATGTAGTCGTCCCAGGTCGGCCAGAGCTTGCCGACCTCGACGCGGTCGGTCGGCAGGCCTGCCTTCTCGAACAGGTCCTTGCGGTAGCACATCGCCAACCCGCCGACGTCGGTCCCCAGCCCGATGGTCGTCTTGCCGTCGGCCGTGGTGGCGTTGGTGTACTTCCAGGGGAGCCAGTTGTCCTTGAGCTCGTTGCTCCCGAACTTCTGGAGGTTGACGAACTTGTCGGCGCTCTGGAGGAAGTTGACGACCTGGCCCTCCTCGATCGCGACGACGTCGCCCGCACCGGAGCCGGCGGCGATGCGCTGGATGAGCTGGGTGTTGTACTTGCCGAGGTCGCCTTCGGCCGTCTCGACGACCGTGACGTTGGGGTGGTCCTTCATGTACTGCGTGTAGAGGTCCGTGTAGCCGAACTTGCCGAACGTGCTCACCCGCAGGGTGACCTTCCCGCCCGAGGACGAGGAGGCCGATCCGCCACCTCCGCACGCTGCCGTGAGGGAGGCCGTGGTGAGCAGGACGGTGGCCGGCAGCAGCCAGCGAGAACGTGAGTGCACCGTTGCACCTTTCGTCGGGCCCCCTCATGGGAGCGCTCCCGAACAGAGTGCGACGAGCAGGTGGGTACCGTCAAGGGGTCCATGGGAGGGTTCCCATTTCGTGACCTTCCCGTGACCTTTCGGTCACGGGCCCCGCTCAGGCGCGGGGCAGCTGCCCCTCGACGCAGTCGACGAACCGCTCGAGGGCCCGTTCGTCCGCGCGCAGGAACAGGTCGGGCTCGATGAGCTCGAGCTCCATCACGGTGGGGACCCCCTCGTGCTCCACGAGGTCGACGCGGGCGTAGACGACGCCCGCGGGGGCGAGGGCCAGGGCGGCCCGGGCCGTGGCGAGCTCCGCCTCGGTCACGACGTGCGGCTCCTCGGAGCCGCCGTGGTGGGCCTGCACCCGGTAGTCGCCGGACGCCGGGACCTTGCGGACCGCGTGCGACACCTCACCGTCGAAGAGGAACAGCGAGACCTCCCCTTGCTCGATGCCCGGCGCATAGGGCTGGACGACGACGTCCCCGACCCCCGCGATGCGCTCGGCGTGCGCGACGAGCGCCTCCGAGCCCGCCTCACCCAGGGCCGCCTGGCGGGCGCCCCCGTCGACCGCGGGCTTCACGACGACCCTGTCCCAGCCCGTGGCACCGATGCGGGCCGCGACGTCCACGGCACCCTGCGGCAGGACGAGCATGGGCAGCACCGGGACCCCCGCAGCGCCGAGCTCGGCGAGATAGCCCTTGTGGACGTTCCACCGGATCACGTTGGGGGGATTGATGATCCGGCTCTCCACGTCGACGCGGTCCACCCAGGCGAGGAACTCCTGGAGCCGGTCGAAGTAGTCCCACGTCGAGCGGACCACGACGAGGTCGTAGCTGCTCCAGTCGACCTCCTCGTGCCACACGACGACGTCCGCCCGGTGGCCCCTGGCGCGGAGCAGGGCGGCCGCCTCACGGGGTTCGGGGTCGACGTAGGCCGGGTCCGACCAGGTGCACAGGGCGATGCGGTGGGAGGTCACCCGGGCGAGTCTGCCAAAGCCGCACCCGGCCGGGCGACGGGGTTGGCAGGGTCTTGCCCTCGCGGCATACGCGATATAACGTGAGTGACCAAGACGCGATATAACGCGAACGACGGAAAGGAAACCCCATGAGCCAGGACTGGTCGATCGACTCCCCCCGAGTGCTCGACATCGGCGGCGAGGGCGAGCAGGTGCGTGCCCTCAGCGTCGCCGTCGTCGGCGGCCGGGTCGACGTGGTGACCCACAGCGACTCCCCCACGGCCCGCGTGGAGGTGGCCGAGGTGCACGGCATGCCGCTGCGTGTCGTGTGGGACGGCGACAAGCTGAAGATCACCCACGGCGTCGACGGGTCGCGGATCCTCGACAAGGTGCGACAGGCGTTCGACGGCCTGGAGCACAACCGGGTGGCGCTGAGCATCTCGGTCCCCGAGGACACCCGGACGACCGTGAGCACCGTGAGTGCGGGCGCCCTGCTCGCCGGGCTGCGCGCCGGGGCCAAGGCCAACACCGTGTCCGGCTCGATGACGCTGGACGACATCGTCGGCCCGGTCGACATCAACACCGTCAGCGGCGAGATCGAGTGTGACGGGCTCAACGGGCCGCTCAAGGTCAACACGGTCTCCGGCGCGGTCACCGCGCAGCGCAGCGACGTGCCCGAGGTCAGCATCCACACCGTCAGCGGCGACGTCACCCTCGACCTCGTCAACGCCACCACCTCCATCGGCTCGACGTCGGTGTCCGGGGACGTGACGGTGCGGGCCCCGCACGACGGGTATGACGTCAAGGCCAACCTCGCCTCGGGACAGGTCGTCATCGACGGCCGCACGATCGACAAGTTCTCCCGCCCGTCCGGTGGTCGGCTCTCCGACGGCGCAGGGAGCCTGCAGCTCAAGGCCAACGCGGTGTCCGGCAACGTCGTCGTGCTGGCCGCCCCCGCCGGGAGCCCCGCGTGAGTCCCGTCTTCGCGCACGGACAGCTGCGCCTCTACGTGCTCGCGCTGCTCAACGACGGCCCCCGGCACGGCTACGAGGTGATCCAGGACCTCGAGCAGCGGTTCAACGGGCTCTACTCCCCCAGCGCCGGCACGGTGTACCCGCGGCTGGCCAAGCTCGAGGAGGAAGGACTGGTGGAGCGCACCGATGAGGGGCGCAAGGCCGTCTACCGGATCACCGAGGCCGGGCGGGCCGAGGTCCGGGACCGCCGCGACGACCTGTCCAGCCTCGAGTCCGACCTCGACCTGTCGGTGCGTTCGCTCGCCGAGGAGGTGCGCTCGCGGGTCCGCGGACAGAGCAGCGACCTGCGGGCCGAGCTGAGGGCCGCCGCGCAGGAGGCCCGGCGCACCGCGACCCCGGTCGGCGGGCACGAGGGCTGGAACGACCGACCCCCTCGCGACACCGGTGGGCTCGGAGACCTCGAGCAGGCCGTGCACCAGCTGCGCCAGGAGGCGCGGGACGCGTGGAAGCGGCACGGCCTCACCTCCGAGCAGACCAAGGAGATCGTCGACATCCTCGGTGACGCCTCGACCCGGATCCGCGAGGTCGTGCTCAGGTCCGGGCGGTGACCGCGGTCAGCTGCGGAGGGTGACCGCGGTCAGCTGCGGACGATGACGGTGCCGGCGGCCTTGTCGTGCAGGCCGCGGCCGTCCTTGTCCCAGAACATCGCCGGAAGGAACAGGCACAGCAGGACCGTGCGCACGAGGGTCTGGAACGGTCGGGGGATCCGGCCGTCCGTGGACTGCACACGCAACCCCACCAGGCGGTGGCCGAGCGTGGAGCCGAGGGTGCCGACGAGCAGCAGGTTCTCCACCGCGAACAGTCCCAGCAGCACGGCCGTGTCTCGGCTGGTCGCCACCCCCGCGAACGGCAGGGGGACGCTGAAGAACGCGAAGGCGATGAGCTGGCAGACGGTCCAGTCCACGAGGACGCCGACCAGGCGCCGTCCGAACCGGCCGAGCGAACCCGCCCCGTCGCGCGGCATACCGAGGCGCTCCCCCGGGTATGCCGAGGGGGCGCCTGAGCGCGAACCCGGCCCTTCGAGCCAGGACCCGATGTCCTTGCGGTCGACCACACCGAAAGCCTATGCGCCCACCCGGTAGCAGGCGCAGGGGGTGTAACACCCACGAAACATTCGGGTCATGGCCGGGCAACCTCGACCCGTTAGGGTCGACGACGACAGCGTTTCAGTCATGGGCGGATCCCCTCCGTCCCACCAACAGGAGGCCCCAATTTGTTCAGCAATGCTGACGAGGTCCTGAAGTTCATCAAGGACGAGGACGTCAAGTTCGTCGACGTGCGCTTCTGCGACCTGCCGGGCGTGATGCAGCACTTCAACGTGCCCGCCAAGAGCCTGGACGCGGACTTCTTCAAGGAGGGCCAGATGTTCGACGGGTCCTCGATCCGCGGGTTCCAGGCCATCCACGAGTCCGACATGAAGCTGGTCCCGGACCCCACGAGCGCGTACCTCGACCCGTTCCGCAAGGAAAAGACGCTCATCCTCAACTTCTCCATCGTCGACCCGTTCACCGGCGAGGAGTACTCCCGCGACCCGCGCAACATCGCCGCGAAGGCTGAGGCCTACCTCAAGTCGACCGGCATCGCGGACACCGCGTACTTCGGCGCCGAGGCCGAGTTCTACGTCTTCGACGACGTGCGCTTCGAGACCAAGCAGAACGCCAGCTACTACTACATCAACTCCATCGAGGCCGCGTGGAACACCGGTCGCGAGGAGGAGGGTGGCAACAAGGGGTACAAGACCCGCTACAAGGGCGGCTACTTCCCCGTTCCCCCGACCGACCACTTCGCCGACATGCGCGACGAGATGTCGCTCGCGCTCGAGGAGGCGGGCCTGTCGGTCGAGCGCGCCCACCACGAGGTCGGCACCGCCGGACAGCAGGAGATCAACTACCGCTTCAACACGCTGAAGCAGGCCGCCGACGACGTGCTGAAGTTCAAGTACATCGTCAAGAACGTCGCCTGGGAGGGCGGCAAGACGGTCACCTTCATGCCGAAGCCGATCTTCGGTGACAACGGCTCGGGCATGCACTCGCACCAGTCGCTCTGGAAGGACGGCGAGCCCCTCTTCTACGACGAGCGCGGCTACGGCGGCCTGTCGGACCTGGCCCGCTGGTACATCGGTGGCCTGCTCAAGCACGCCCCGGCGCTGCTCGCGTTCACGAACCCGACGGTGAACTCCTACCACCGCCTGGTCCCCGGCTACGAGGCCCCGGTCAACCTGGTCTACTCGGCCCGTAACCGCTCGGCCTGCATCCGCATCCCGATCACCGGTGACAACCCGAAGGCCAAGCGCGTCGAGTTCCGCGTACCGGACCCGTCGGCCAACCCGTACCTCGCGTTCTCCGCGATGCTGATGGCCGGCCTGGACGGCATCAAGAACCGCATCGAGCCCCCGGAGCCGGTGGACAAGGACCTCTACGAGCTCCCGCCCGAGGAGCACGACGCCATCGAGCAGGTCCCCGGCTCGCTGCCGGCCGTCCTGGACGCGCTGGAGGCAGACCACGAGTTCCTGCTCGAGGGTGACGTGTTCACCAAGGACCTCATCGAGACCTGGGTCGAGTGGAAGCGCAAGAACGAGGTCGACCCGATCCGCTTCCGCCCGCACCCGCACGAGTTCGAGATGTACTTCGACATCTGACGTTCAGAAGCCGCCTGACCTGCTGCTTTGCGTTCACGATGCGCTCCCAGTCCGCATCTAGTCCGCAAGACTTCGGGCTTTGCTCAGCGAGTCCGCCCGTGTTGCCAGTACCACTCCAACGGCAGCGCGGGCGGACTCGTCTGCGTCGGGGCCCATGTGCCCGTAGAAGTTGAGGGTCGTTATCGCCGATGGCTACGCGAGTCGGCGCAGGACGACCTTGACTTATGCGCCACTCGCGATGAGCAACGAGGCGAAGTAGTGCCGCAGGTCGTGGAACCGGAACCGGGCCGGCAGTCCCTTGGATTGCTTGCGTGCGACTCGCACAGCCCGTTTCGATCGCCCAGGGGCCGACCCGCTCCCCCTCCTCGTTCGCCACGACCGTCGGGCCACAGAACCGTGCAACCGCCGCGGACAGCTCGAGTGCGAGCTCCTGCGGGATCGGCACATGCGTCCGGTAGGAGCTCGCCGACTTGAGCTTGTCCTCGGGCCACCGGATCGCACGAGCGACCACGCCTCGCATGAAGTCGACGTCCCCGACCCGCAAAGCCGCCGACACCTCGGCGATGCGCAGGCCCACGAACGCACCGATCAGGACAGCCAACCGCATCTGCTCGGGCATCGCGTCGTGCAGCGCCCAGATCTGGCCCGTAGTCGCGACGTATGGACGCTGCGGTCCCTGCCCACCCGACGTTTTCCGGTTGCGCGCTGAGCGAGGATCAGCCCATCATGGGCCGCATCGCCTATCACGTGGGCCAGGCGCCGCTACGTGGCGTAGCTTCTTGAGTCCGCGTAGCCAGCCGCCTTCATGCCAGCCGCCCACGCGTTCACCTGCGATGGCCGCACGTTCATAAGTCGTGACGAGCCGAAGGTCCTGTTGATGTGGACGATGATCACCTTGGCTTCGCGGACGTTCGACGGCCGGCGCGTGGCTTAGCCCTTGAGCCACGCCTGCTTGAGGCCGTCCCGCGGCCGCCTCCCAAACCACCTAAGCGAGGATCGCGTAGGTCATTCATATGGCGCTCAGAGCCCCACCGAGTTCGCGCCGTGAGCCGCTTGCGCACTGGTGAATCCCTCGAACCGCAACTGCTCGATGAGTCCCGAGCGAGAGAAGCCCGACATTTCGAGGTAGGACTTCGCGCTCTCGTCTGCCTCCGCGTTCCAATTGACATGCATCCGGTCAATCGCACGTTGGGCGTCATGATTGCTGAACCCTTCGAACCGCAACTGCTCGATAAGTCCCGAGCGAGAGAAGCCCGACATTTCGAGGTAGGACTCGGCAGAGCGCTTTGCGTTCTCTTGCGCGATCGTCAACCTGTTTGCGTCCGCGATCCTCTTGGCGGCCGCGGCCTTGGCGGCAGCCGCTGCTTTGGCCTTCGCGTCAGCTGCTGCCTTGGCTTTGGCTTTCGCGTCAGCCACGGTTTTGGCCTTCGCGTCAGCTGCAGCTTTAGCCTTCGCGTCTGCCGCGGCCTTCGCGTCAGCCACGGCTTTCGCCTTCGCGTCAGCCACCGCTTTCGCCTTCGCGTCAGCCGCAACCTTTGGGTCCACTAGCGTCGTAGCGGCCTTCGTTGGGACGGTCTCCACCAAGGCGGTGGGAGTCGTCCTGGTCGTCGCTGGGTCGTCTGTTAGCGTGCCAATCATCCAAAGGGCTGCCAACGAGGCGATCGGGAGGACAAAGCGCTTCTTCTTGTACCAGGGTCGCACCGCCTTACCAGATGCTACGGGCGCGTCGGCGTCCTCCTTGCCCTGCGGGATTCCCGGGGGCACGCCCTGCGGCCCCGGCTGTCGGTGCTCAGTCCACGCGGCCCCATCCCAGTAACGGAGTTGACTCGGGTTCTCGGGGTCCGCATGCCAACCGGCAGGAGGTAGTTCTTGCATCTCTAATCCGTTCGCAGTGGTACTTGCTCGCTTGGAGGTGTTGGTGCACACCGATCGAGGGTCATCGAAGGCTCGTCTGTCGCGTGTGACCCTATGCAATGGTTCGGCGTATACGCCCTTGAATCTCTGAAATGCCCTTTTTTATGACCGCTGCAAGCCGAACGAACTAGCGCAAACGGCGTAGCGCTCTGGGGCTCACTTTTGGACCGAGCACCCCACTTCGGGCCGATCGGCTGCGCAGTCCTTGTGTCGCCCACTTGTCAGAAGCGCAGCGGTAGCTGTATTCGAGATCCGGGCAACGGAGTAACCGGGCGGCCGCGAGCTCGGGCTTGAGGTCGTGGGTTTCCTTCACAGGTGAGGGACGGAAGCGGTGTCGGCCCTGCGATCCACATCCCGGCGCCGAACCAGTCGCGCCAGACGCAGCGCCACGATCCTGCGACCCCTTCCACCACCCACCGCGTACGTTGAGCGCAGGATCGGAAGCAGTACATCTGCCTCGGCCCGCGTCGCTTCGCCCCCGTCGCACGCGCTCGTGCAGTCAGGAGCAAGGCAGGCGGCCGTCCCTGTCACGGCGAGCGTCACCTCGAGCAACTGCCGCTGGCAGTCGGTCAACGGCTTCGGGACTGAGGGTCGGCACGCCGTGGACTCGATTTGCGAGCGGGCGGGTGTAGAAGCTGCCGGGCCGTTGCGCCATCCGTGGGCGACAAGCACCAGCCCCGCGCATGGCGTGGGGTCGGGCATGCGCGCGGGATAGAAGGAAGTCAGCCCCCTAAGGGCCCGAATGTGGTTCTGCTGTCAGCGAATTCGAGCGATTCGGGGTGTGGACAAGTCTTTCTGCATCATTCGAACAGGTGTACGATTGAGGTATGTCGGTCAGAAGCGAATTCGAGCGATTCGGGGTGTGGACAAGTCTTTCTGCATCATTCGAACAGGTGTACGATTGAGGTATGTCGGTCAGCCCGCTCACCGCCGTCCCGGACACCGGTCCGGACGGTGGCTGGGGCGTGCGGAACCAAGCGTTGTGGGAGCGGACCGCGGCTGTTGCGGGGTGGTTGAACCGGGCGCAGGCCGAGCTGGTCGACATCATCGACGAGGTCATGCGCGACCGGCACTGGGGTGAAGGTGGGTTCAAGTCACCCGAGCACTACCTCGTCGTCCGCGCCGGCCTGTCCCATGCCCACGCCGCTGACATCGTCGCCGTCGCCCGGCAACGCACCGAGCTCACCGACGCAGCTGTGGCGTTGGAGGCTGGGGAGCTGTCCCTGGACCAGGTCGCCGTCCTGGCCCGCCACGTCCCGGTCACCCACCAAGCCTCGGTCACCCAGTTCGCCCGGAACGCGACCGTCACCCAGCTGCGCCGAGCGGTCGCCCGCCACGCGTTCGCCACCCCCGCACCAGCCGCACACGCCGCCCAAGGCACCGACGCAGCGGGCAGCGATCTGCCCGTCGAGCCGCACACGCTGGGGTTCGGCGACCTGGACACCGCCGCCCTGCCGTCCACCGCCTTCCAGTCGGCCGCCGAGCAGCGTGCCTGCGCCAAGCCCGACCTGGCCATGTCCTACGACGCCGACGGCCGGTTCCAGCTGCGCTACTCCGCCCCCCGCGACCATCGGCGCGCTGGTCGAACAAGCCGTCAAAGAAGCCAAGGACGCACTGTTCCTGCGCCGCCGCGACACCGACAGCAGTGACGCCAGCGACGCCGCGCGGACTGGCTGGGCTGCCGACGTCGACGACCGCTACGCGGGGTCGCCGACCTACGCCGACGCCCTCGAGGAGATGGCCACCCGATCCCTCGCCTCGGTCACCTCCACCAGCAGGTCGGCGCACTACCGGGTCTACCTGCACCTCGACACGACCGGTGCGTGGGTCAACGGCGGCCACGCCATCCCCCTGCGCCTGCTCGGACGGTTCATCAGCGACGGCACCGTCCAACCCGTCTGGGAAACCGAAGGGCGACCGGTGTCCGTCGGACGGGCCATGCGGATCCTGCCCCACCGCACCCGCCGCCTGATCACCGACCGCGACCGCGGCTGCCGCTTCCCCGGCTGCCCCACCACCGGGTTCGTCGAGGTCCACCACCTCCAGGCATGGGCCGACGGCGGAGCCACGGACACCGACAACCAGATCAGCCTCTGCACCACCCACCACGACGGCATCGACCGCGGCGACTACACCATCACCGGCGACCCCACCCACCCCGACGGACTCACCGTCACTAACCGGTACGGGCTACCCATCCGCCCACCCCACCCCCACGAGACCGCCCCACCACCAGGCGGCGACCCACACATACCCGAAGGCACCTACCAACCGCCCTCAGGCGGGGCCATCACCTGGAACGACCTCGCCATCCCCTCCGACCACGAGGCCACCCACGGCACGCCACCCGGCAACACCGTTGGCTCCATCCCGCGCCCGAGAAGAACGCGCTCACGGACCAGCGGCCGCAGGACGAAGTCACACGCAACAGGACTCGTGATCGTCTCCGACGGACTCATCCCCTGGGAGACCGACCCACCCACGACACCCGGAGAACGCCCCTGGTCCACGCCCTGAGTACCGGGGCCCCATCCGTCGGGGCGCACGAGGCAGCACGCCGACGGGCGAGCGCACGGATCGTGATGCGGACCCCGACACCTGGGGTGCCGGATCGCTGGCCTATTCGGACGCGAAGTGTCCGCAACCGTCGATACCGTGCGGGCATGGCCATCGCCCGATACCCCAGCATCGTCCTCGACTGCCCCGACGCCGCGACGCTCGCCGCCTTCTACGGCACCCTCCTCGACTGGAAGGTGACCGACTCGGACGACTGGTTCGAGGTGCGCGCGGAGTACGGGCAGTGCATCTGCTTCCAGACGGTCGAGAACTACCGCGCGCCGATCTGGCCCGGTCAGGACGTGCCGCAGCAGATGCACCTCGACGTGGTGGTCGACGACCTCGACGTGGCCGAGGCCGAAGTGCTCAAGATCGGCGCGACGAAGCACGAGCACCAGCCGGGCACGACGTTCCGGGTGTTCCTCGACCCGGCCGGTCACCCCTTCTGTCTCTGCCTCAGCTGAGCCACCCGACCCCGACGCCCGTCCTCGGACGCTCGGCCACGGATGCCCGACGCTCGACGCACAAGCCCGGCCCGGACGCCCGGGACAGCCCGTCAGCCCGTCAGCCCGTCAGCTCGAACGCCGCGCGGAGGAGCACCTCGTCCCGCGACGACGGCCCCACGAGCAGCTCGAACCCGCCGGGCTCGACGACCCTGCGACCCGAGGCGTCCACGATCGAGCAGGCCGACACCGGCACCGCCACGTCCACCGTCACCGAGGCACCCGGCTCGACCCGCACCTGGGTGAACGACTTGAGCTCCTTGTCGGCCCAGCTGGCCGACGTCACGAGGTCGCGCACGTAGACCTGGACCGTCTCGAGGGCCGGCCGAGATCCCTTGTTGGACAAGGTGACTCGACCTGAGACCGTCCCGTCACCCGTGACAGGCACCGAGACCGAGTCGGCGTCGAGCACGAGGTCGGAGTAGTCCACCGTCGTGTACGACAGTCCCTCCCCGAAGGCGAACGCCGGGCGCTGCGTGAGGTCTGCGTACCGGTCGCCGTGCTGGCCGCGCACCTGGTTGTAGTAGGTCGGCTGTTGACCGGCATGACGGGCGAACGAGATCGGCAGCCGACCCGATGGTTCGATGTCGCCGAGGAGCAGCTCCGCGATGGCCCGGCCACCCTGCATACCCGGGTTGGCGACCCACACCACCGCAGCGGCGTCGAGGGCGGAGTCGGGCAGCACCAACGGCTTCGAGGCCAACAGCACCACGACCATCGGGGTCCCGGTGGCGGCGAGCGCATCGAGCAGGGCCACCTGACCGCCGACGAGCTCGAGCGTCGCCGTCGAGCGCCCCTCACCGACGAGCTCGATGCGGTCGCCGACGACGGCGACCACGACGTCCGCGGCAGACGCAGCCGCAACGGCCTCCTCGATGAGCGCCGGGTCGGGAGGACTCGGCACCGCCACCTGGGGACGTGGCTGCCCGTCCGGGAAGAACTCGCCCGACGGGTCCGGCGCCAGGGTGAGGATGTCGGCGCCACGCGCCCGGCTCACCGTCCAGTCGTCCGGCACCGCCGCGCGCAGTCCGTCCAGGACGGTCGTGATCATCTCCCGCGGGTGACCCTCGAGGATCCAGTCAGCCTGCCCCGACGAACCGGCCCAGTCCCCCAGCTGCGTCTGGGCGTCGTCCGCGAGCGGTCCCACGACCGCGATCCGCCGCGCACCACCATGGGTGGGACGCGAGGCGTCCCGCAGCGGAAGGGCGCCGTCGTTGCGCAGCAGCACCAGCGAGCGCCGTGCCACCTCGAGGTTGAGCACGGTGTGCGACGCCGTGGCGATCACCTCGCGCTGGCGCGAGGGATCGGGTCGGCGCGGGTCCTCGAACAACCCGAGCTCGAACTTCACCGTCAGGATGCGGCTGACCGCGGGGTGCAGGTCCGACTCGGACAGCAGCCCCCGGGAGATCGCGTCGAGCGCCCCCGCGAAGAACTGCGGCGTCGTCATGACCATGTCGTTGCCGGCCTTCACCGCAGCGGCAGCGGCGTGCGTGTGGTCGGGCTGCACCTGCTGCTCCCAGACCATCCGGCCGACGTTGTCCCAGTCGGTGATGAGCGTCCCGGTGTAGCCCCACTCGCCGCGCAGCACGTCGCCCAGCAGCCAGTCGTTGACGGTGATCGGGACGCCGTCCATGGTCTGGTACCCGAGCATGAACGTCCGGCAGCCCTCTCTCGCAACCCGTTCGAACGGCGGCAGGAACCAGGACCGGAGCTTGCGCCGACTGATGTCTGCCTCGCTGGCGTCACGGCCGCCCTGGGTCTCGGAGTACCCCGCGAAGTGCTTGGCCGTCGCGAGGATCGCCGTCGGGTCGTCCAACCCGTCGCCCTGGTAGCCGCGCACCATCGCGGACGCGAGCTCACCCAGCAGGTGCGGGTCCTCCCCGAACGTCTCGTTGACGCGCCCCCAGCGCAGGTCGCGGGCGATGCACAGCACCGGCGAGAAGGTCCAGTGCACGCCGGTCGCCGACACCTCGACCGCCGTGGCGCGCGCTGCCCGCTCGACGAGGACGGGGTCCCACGAGGCCGCCATGCCGAGCTGGGTCGGGAAGATCGTGGCCCCCTTGAAGAACGAGTGCCCGTGGATGCAGTCCTCCCCCACGAGCAACGGGATGCCGAGCCGGGTCCGCGCGACCAGCTCGTGGGCCTCGGCCAACCGCTGGGGCGACGCGTGCAGGATCGACCCCACGTGCGTGGACAGCACGAGCTCGGGGAGTCCTTCGCGCGCGTCGAGCTGCATCATCTGCCCGACCTTCTCCTGCGCGGTCATCCGCCCGAGGAGGTCGGCGACGCGTTCGGCGACGGGGAGCTGGGGGTCGAGGTACGGCAGCGTTTCGCTCACGCCGACGATGCTAGGCCGGGGCGGGGCTGCTCACCGGGTCGGGCGCGGCATCCTTCGTCGGTCTCGCCAGGAAGGTGGCGAGGACGACCACGCCGGCCACCGGGACCAGGAGCCAGAAGACGTGGGTCCAGCGGTATCCCGCATCGCGCAGGCGCCGCACCGTGACCCCCAGGTTGGGCAGGAGGACCGCGATGCTCCACACCCCGGCCAGCGCGCGACCCAGACCCTCGGTCGGGTTGTCGACGCCGCCTCCGGTCGCGACGTCGATCGCGGCGAGGACGAGGACGTTGAACAGCGCCCACCACCAGAACTCGGCCCGGCCCGAGCGCCCCTCGAACTCGGCGTACCGGCGCAGCACGGTGCGGATGGACGCGGCGAAGCTCATGGCCCCGATGCTAGGCCGACCGCGAGGCGTCCACGAGCACCCGGCCGAGGTGCCGCATCTCGGCACGCAGGGTCTGGTCGTCGACGTCCACCAGGTGCGGGTCGGCCCCCGCGTGCGCGATGCCCAGCGCCAGGACGGGCACCGCGATGACGCGCCGCTGGCTGGGCTCGGGTCCGAGCAGCTGGGTGCCGAGCCGGGTGGTGAGGTCGTTGAAGTCCTCGTGGGCCGCGAGGATCCGCTCCACCTCCGGGTCGCTGAGCATCGAGGCCACCACCTGTCGGTGGGCCAGCACGACGTCGATCAGCCCGTCGAGCGCCAGCACCGTCGCCTCCTCGGCAGTCGGCGCCGCCTCGGAGGTCTCGATGTGGCCGCGCAGCTGCTCGACCGCGCCCTCGACGACGGCGAGGACGATGTCCTCCTTGGCGTGGAACTGGTAGTAGACGGCAGCCTTCGTGACCCCGAGGTGGTCGGCGATCATCTGCAGGGACGTCCCGCTCACGCCCTGGGTCGCGAACAGCTCCAGGGCCGCCGCGAGCACGCGGGCGCGACCCTGACCCCTCGGCGCCTGCGGCCTGGCCATCGCGTCTCCCGTTCCGGCCGCCCGGGCCGAGTGTCGTGCGGTCCCGACCGCTCGTCGGCCGTGACGGCCGCCACAGTAGCAGCATGGTTAGCCGATCGGCTTGTCTTGACCTAGCCGATCGACTAACTTGATGGGTGGCCGTCCACCCGGGCCGGCCCGCCCGCATGCACGCACGCACCCACGGGGAGCTCACCGATGGCCAATCTTCTGTACCGGATCGGACGTCTCGGCTTCCGCCGTCGCGGCGTCGTCGCCTCGGTGTGGCTCGTCCTGCTCGGTGCCCTCGTGGCCACCGTCGTCTCGGTCGGCACCGCGCCCACCGCAGGGGTGGCCATCCCCGGCACCGAGTCCCAGCGCGCGCTGGACTCCCTCGCCCGTGAGTTCCCGCAGGCGAGCGGCGCTGCCGGCACCGTCGTGGTCCGCGCACCCGAGGGACAGAGCGTCGCCACCCCGGCGAACCAGGCCACGGTGGCAGGAATCGTGGCGAAGGCGTCCGGCCTTCCCGGTGTCGTCGGCGCCGTGAGTCCCTACGACTCCAAGGCGATCAGCCAGGACGGCCGCTACGCCCTGGTCACGGTGCAGTTCAAGGAGACCTCCGACGCGCTCACGCCCGAGCAGCGCACGGCATACGAGGACCTCGGGAAGGCCGCCCCGGCGGGCTGGACGGTCGCCGCCGGCGGCGAGCCGCTCATGACCGAACCCGAGGTGGGCTCCACCGAGGCCATCGGTGTCGCAGTCGCCCTGGTGGTGCTGCTGATGACGTTCGGCTCGCTGGTCGCCGCCGGCATGACCATGGTCAACGCCCTGATCGGGGTCGGTGTCGGCCTGCTCGGGCTGCTGCTCGCCGGGCACGCGTTCGACCTCACCAGCGTCACCCCGGTGCTCGCGCTCATGCTCGGCCTCGCGGTCGGGATCGACTACTCGCTGTTCATCACCTCCCGGTACCGCCACAACCTCGCGACCGGGCTGGGCCGGGAGGAGGCCGCCGGTCGGGCGATCGGCACCGCCGGGTCGGCCGTGGTGTTCGCCGGCCTCACGGTCGTGATCGCCCTCGCCGGCCTGTCCGTCGTCGGCATCCCGTTCCTCACCGCGATGGGCCTGGCCGCGGCCGGCACCGTCGCGGTCGCCGTCCTCGTCGCCGTCACGCTGCTGCCGGCCCTGCTTGGGTTCGCCGGCGACCGGGTGCTCCCCCGTTCCCAGCGCAGGGCCGCCGCCTCCGGTGGCGCCGGTGGTCGCCAGGACTCCGAGTTCAACCGGGGGTTCGGCTGGGGCCGGACCATGGTGCGGCGGCGCATCGCCGTCATCCTGGGCGGGGTCGTGCTGCTGGGCGCGGTCGCGCTCCCGGCCGCCGACATGCGCCTGGCCCTCCCGGACGACGGGACCGCCCCCGTCGGCACCACCAAGCGGGCCGCCTACGACCTCATCGCCGAAGGCTTCGGTCCAGGCTTCAACGGTCGGCTCGTCATGGTCGTCCACGGCGACGACCCGGCCTCGGTCCAGCAGGCCGTCACGGCGGCGAGCGCCGTCATGGCCAGGACCAAGGACGTCGTCGCCGTCGCCCCGGGAGGGGCCAGCGCCGACGGTCGGACGGCGCTCGTGGCGGTCATCCCCGCGTCCGGCCCCTCCGACGCGGCCACCTTCGACCTCGTGCGGGCCCTGCGCGACGGCGTGGCACCGACGGCCACGGCGACCGGGACCGACATCGCCCTCACCGGGGCGACGGCCGCCGGCGTCGACGTCTCGGACAAGCTGGGTGCCGCCCTGCCCGTCTACCTGCTCGTCGTCGTCGGGCTGAGCTTCGTCCTGCTCACCCTGGTCTTCCGGTCGTTGCTCGTACCGCTCAAGGCGACCGCCGGCTTCCTGCTCACCGTCGGGGCGACCTTCGGCGCGACCGTCGCGATCTTCCAGTGGGGCTGGCTGGCCGACCTCCTCGGCGTCCAGACGCCCGGGCCCCTGGTGAGCTTCCTGCCCATCCTGCTCATCGGCATCCTGTTCGGCCTCGCGATGGACTACGAGGTCTTCCTCGTCTCGCGGATGCGCGAGGACTTCGTCCACGGCCAGGGCTCCCGCGAGGCGGTCGTGTCCGGTGTGGGGCACGGGGCCAGGGTCGTCGTGGCCGCAGCGCTCATCATGATCTCGGTGTTCGCGGGCTTCATCCTCGTCGACGACCCGATCATCAAGTCGATGGGCTTCGCCCTCGCGTTCGGGGTGCTCGTGGACGCGTTCGTCGTCCGGCTCGCCCTGGTCCCCGCGATCATGTCGTTCCTGGGCGACGCGGCCTGGTGGCTGCCCCGCTGGCTCGACCGAGTGCTGCCGCGCGTCGACATCGAGGGCGAGACCCTGCCGCCGGTCCCGGCCGGCGACGACGTCGACCGGACGGCGCCGCGCGAGCTCGCCGAGGCCGTCGAGGGCTAGGAGCGCATCGCCGAGCGGCGCGCGGCCGCGGCGAACTCGTCGTGGACGCGGGTCAGCTCCAGCCCACCGTCACGCCCCAGACGGACCCCGAAGCTGTTGCGCCAGTCGTTCACGACGAGCAGGGCCAGCCCGAGCACGGTCAGCAGGAGCATCAGACCACCGTTGCCCCCGAGGGCCCCGACCACGACCGCGAGCACGACCCCGGACCAGAGCGTGGCCAGCGACGCCGTCCGCAGCGTGCGGTGACGACGCCAGGCCTCGGCCCGGAACGGCACGAGCAGGTCGTAGGACCGCGAGGACAGCGAGCTGACGAACAACCACGCCACCAGCCCGAAGAGGATCGTCGCACCGGCCCAGTCCGGGGCGGCGCGCCCCCGGACACGGACCACGTCACCGGTCGGCACGCCCGTCTTGACGCAGACGCGTGGCAGGACCTCCGCCTTCGGGGTCAGGGTGCTGATCGTGACGACGGCCATGCGGACAGGGTATGGCGCGTCCGCGCGCCCCCGCGGGTGGTTCGGTGCGTCCCCTCCGGTTGCGGGGTCAGAATCCCCCACCGAAGTCGCCGCCGCCGCCGAAGTCACCTCCACCGAAGTCACCGCCGCCGAAGTCACTGCCACCGAAGTCACCGCCGCCGCCGTCGTCGCCTCCCGCGAAGTCCGTTCCACCACCGTCGTCGGACTGGCCGGTGTCCGCGACCGTGTCACCGCCCGCCGAGGTGTCCGTGTTCGAGTCGGCGGCGACGCCGTCACCGGCGGAGGCCGCCTCGGGCGAGGAGTCGAAGCCGTCGAACAGGGCGTCCGCCACCATCGACCCGACCACGACCCCGGCGACGGTGCCCATCATCGAACCCATGAAGGTGCCGCCCATCCCCATGCCTGTCCCCATGCCCGACCCCATGCCCGTCCCTCCGGCCTGCCTGCGACCGAACGCCTGCTCGAGGTACCCGGGACGGCGCAGCTCGGCCCGGGTGGCGAACCGCGCCATCGAGCCGGGGTCGTCGGTCGGCGGCTGCTCGCCCGGCGGCAGGTCGGTCGACAGGTCGGCCAGCACCTGACGTCGCTGCTCGGGGGTCAGTCGGGCGAACGCCTCGGCGTGGACCTGCTCGAGCGCCTCCGGCGGCGCGGTCCGCAGCAGGTAGCGGTAGCGGGCCACGGCCTGGGCGTCCGGGGACGCTGCGGGAGCAGGCGGGGCGCCATACGCCGGTCCGGGTCCCGGGGACGGCGGCGAGCTGCGCTGGGGAGGATAGGTGTCGCGGGCCTCGCGGCCCAGCAGTCGGTCGAGGAAACCCATGACGCACTCCGTCCATCGGCGGGGCGCTGCGGTGCCCGCGGTCGTCCCATCCTGCATCGGCGGGGCTGCGGACGCAGCCACCGGCTCGCCCGGACGCGGCGGGGCGGGGTGGAACAGGTGCGCCCGGGGCGGGCGGACAGACGGTCAGATGGTGGGGACGGTCAGGCGGTGAGGGCGGAGGTGTCGCCCAGCGCTGCACCGAGCGTGTCGGCACCGGTCATCCAGGATCCGAGGGCCGGACCGACACCGTCACGCACGTCGAGGACCGAGGTGTCGTCCTCCATGACGGGGATGAAGCGCTCCAGGAAAAGCTGCCACATGTCCACACCTACCCTTCTGCGGGATCAGCGTCGTCGCCGATCTGGGTCTACCGCGCAGCATTGAGCATGCAGCTCGTGATGGTGGGGCGGCGCGCCGCAGCAGGTCACCTCAACCATTCTGCGGACAGTCTCACCCGTTCGTATGAGGTAGGGCAACCCGCGAACGGATGCATCCGGGCCCGAACCGCCGTCGAGGGCACCCAAATGCCACAAACTGGCAGGCGCATCTCCCCCACACGCGAAACCCCCCGGAGCTGTCGTCATGTCCTCGTCCCCCCGCCCCCGTCGGTCCGCCGGCATCCTGCTGGCCGTCGCCGCCCTCCTCTACGGCCTCCTGACCACCGCCGCCACCGCGAGCGCCCCCGCCGCCTCCGCCGCGACGGCCGTCCCACCCACCCCGACCGGTCTCCCCTCGGGCGTCGAGGAGCTCGCGTCGTACGTCGGCGCCAACTCCTGCGACGCCTCGACCAAGCCCGGCAGCGCCGCCCTCGGCGCCCTCCTCGTCAAGACCTACCCGGGCACGAGCTACGGCTCGGCGCGCGCCTGCGCGTCCGACTCGCTGGCGACCTCGGAGCACTACGACGGCCGCGCCGTCGACTGGATGGCCAACAGCCGCAACGCGACCCAGAAGGCGCAGGCCAACGCCGCGGTCGCCTGGATGCTCGCCAAGGACAAGGCCGGCAACCCGTACGCGATGGCCAGGCGCCTCGGCGTCATGTACCTGATCTGGAACAACAGGTCCTGGTCGGCCTACCGTCCGGCGGAGGGCTGGAAGGAGTACAACGGCTGCCTGGCTGCATCCAAGGCCAGCAGCACCTACGACACGACGTGCCACCGCAACCACGTCCACATCTCGCTGTCGTGGGCCGGCGCGATGAAGCGCAGCTCCTACTGGTCGAAGAAGGTCGCTGCACCCGAGTACGGACCGTGCCGCACGTGGATGACCAACTGGGCCAGCCCCAGCACGACGGCCAACCACACCCGCTGCCAGTCCCTGGCGCCGGTGCAGGCCCTCCCGACCGCCACGACGCTGGGCAAGCGCCTGGTCTCGATCTCGGGCATGTACGTCAAGCAGGGCAGCACGGGACCCGCGGTGACGTCCGTGCAGTCCGCGATCGGTGCGAGCGCCACGGGGTCGTTCACGAGCTCCACCACCAGCGCGCTGGTCGCCTGGCAGAAGCGCAACAGCGTGCCTGCCACCGGGGTGACCGACGCCAGGACCTGGCGGGCGCTGATCCGGGCGCACGCGGCCCAGCCGATCGCCCTCGGACTCGATTCCACCATCGACTCCGACCTGCTCAGCCTCACCGACGGTCGGCTCACCCTCAGCGACTCGGCCTCCGACCCCTACGGTCGGGTGCTGGCCACGAACTGGTCCGGGGTCAACGGCCTGGTCGCCCCGGGTGACTTCAACGGCGACGCCTATCCCGACCTCATCAGCCGCACCGCCGCCGGGGTGCTGCGCCTCCACCGAGGGACGGGCAACGCGACGTTCGCGCCGCCGGCGGCCTGGGGACCCGGCTGGAACGTCTACTCATCCCTGTTCTCCCCCGGTGACTTCAACGGTGATGGCCGCGCCGACGTGATCGGTGTGCGACCGGACGGGGCGATGTACCTCTACAAGGGCAACGGCAAGGGCGGCTTCTCCGGCACCTCCCTCGTCGGCACCGGCTGGAACAGCTACGACCTCGTGCTCTCCCCCGGTGACTTCACCGGTGACGGTCGCGCCGACCTCGTCGTCCACCGGCCCGACGACACGCTGTGGCTCTACAAGGGCAACGGCAAGGGCGGCTGGGTCGGGACGCGCACGCAGCTCGCGAGTGGTCTGCCGGCGCTGACCAGCATCGTCGCGGCCGGTGACCTCAACGGGGACCAGCGGTCCGACCTGCTCGGCCTGACCACCGGTGGTCGCTGGCTCGCCTGGTACGGCACCGGCACGGGCGCACTGACCAGTGGCACCGGGCGGCAGGTCTCCGGCAGCGACTGGTCCTCCGCCGGCCTCGTCGTGGGCGTCCGCTGACCGCGGACGTCCGACCACCAGCTGGCGCCCGCCGAGGGCGGGCGCCGACGGGGATGCGCTGAGGGGGGCATCCCCGTCGTCGGTGCGCTGGGCAGGCCGCGGCCGGCTCAGCGCACCGGCTCACCGAGCACGGGTTCGTCGACGCCCTGCTCGCCGGGGAGCGCCGAGACCACCACCTCGAACCACACCGTGGTCCCGGCCGACGTGCGGTGCGAGCCGAACGCGTCGCTGATCGCCCGGACCAGCGACAGGCCCCGTCCGCGCACGGCCATCGACTCGCCCCCGGTGAGCAGGGGCTCCCCACGGTTGCCGCTGTCGGCCACCGTGACGGAGACCTGCCCGGAGTCCAGGTCCATGGTCAGGTGGGACTCGGTGCCCGCGTGCAGCACGGCGTTGGTGATGAGCTCGGAGATCCCCGTGACGATCGTGTACTGGTCGGACTCCCCGACGTGCCACTGCGTGAGCTGGGCGCGGGCCCAGTCGCGGGCGGCCTTGACCGACTCGGGCATGGGCGGGACGACGATGGTGCACCGCCGGTGTCCCGCCGGCGAGCGACCGACCGTGAGGACGGCGCAGTCGTCCTCCTGACCCGCCACGGGCACCATCGCCTCCATGACGATCTGGGCGACCCGGCGCGGGCTGCTCGGGGGCACGTCCGCGAGCACGTCGAGCAGTCGCGCCTCCCCCTGGACCAGGTCCTCGCCGCGACGCTCGAGCAGGCCGTCGGTGTAGGCGACGAGCATGTCGCCGACCTCGAGCACGAGGGTCGTCGCCGGGCGGGCCCCGGCGATCCCCAGGGGCGGGCCCACCGGCATCGAGAGCAGGCGCCCCCGCGGGGCGCCCTCCTCGCGCGCCGCCCGACCGGAGAGCAGGGCGGGCAGGGGGTGCCCGGCGCTGGCGATCTCGACGACACCCGTCTCGGGCGTGATGGTGGCGTAGAGCATCGTGACGAACAGCTCGCCACCGAAGGACATGCCGGGCCGCGCCCGCGTGGTCCCGAGCGGCAGGGACGCGGGCCACAGGGCGTCGAGGTCCCAGACCACCCGGTCCAGGGCCCCCATGACCGCCTCGGGCCGACTGTTGGCCAGGGCAGCGCCTCGCACCGCGGCACGGACCTGACCCATCACCGTGGCGGCCATCACCCCGCGGCCGACCACGTCGCCGATGACGAGGGCGAGTCGCCCGTCGGGAAGGAAGAACGAGTCGTAGAAGTCGCCACCGGCCACCGTCCCCTCAGAGACCGGTTCGTACCTCGCTGCGACGCTGATGGCGTCGGACTGGGGAAGATTCGCGGGCAGCAGCGTGCGCTGGAGGAGCTCGGCCGTGGAACGTTCGGCGTCGTAGACCACGGCCCGACCGAGCGCCTCCGCCACGAGGTCGGTGAACGCGGACAGCACGACCCCGAGGGTCGGCGGCAGCGGCGTGGCCTCCCGGAAGCCGACCACCGCGGCCCTGATCGTGCGGGCCTCCAGCGGGACGACGACGAGCTCGCCGGAGTCGGATCCGTGGACCTCCCGTTCCTCGACCGCCCAGGACACGGTCTCGGCGAGGTCCTCCGGGAGCTCGGACCAGATGAGCGGCAGCCGCTCCTCGTCGGGTGAGAGGTCCTCGATCCGGTGGCGGCGGGCGATCCGCCACCCGCCGTGACCCGGTGAGGGCAGGCAGATGCCGGCGGAGCGGGCCCCGAAGGCGGACACCGCCTCCCTGAGCACGACCTTGCAGACGTCGTCCACGGTCACCGCGGTGCCCAGGGCGGTGGCGAGCTCGGCGACCGCGCGCGCCCGGTCGTGCGACGTCGAGGTCTCGACCACGACGTGCACCGCGGCGACCACATCACCGGCCGAGTCACGGATCGGCGAACCCGTGCGCAGGTGGTGGCCGAGCAGCGGGAGCTCGGCCACCTCGGCCTCGCCCAGCGAGGGCAGCCCCACGCGGGAGTCCTCGTCGAGGAACCCGTCCCCGTCGGTCAGGACCCGGTCGAGCAGCCGCCCGAGGTGCGAGCGCTGCCACAGCTCGGGCAGCGCCTCGTCGGCGGGACACCCGAACGCCGCCGGGTGCCTCGCGCCGAGGCGGGCGGCGAAGGCGTCGTTGTACAGCAGGACCCGGCTGGGTCCGACGAGCAGCGCGGTCGGGAGCAGCGAGTCGAGCGCCTGGTCCCAGGCGGCCAGCAGGGCCGCCGGCCACTGGTCGGCGGCGCCGGTGGGCGTACGGGACCAGTCGGTGTGGGCGGCGAGGGCACGCGTGCCCTCAGTCCCGACGTCGACCACTGCTCCACCTTTCGCCACCATGAAGCCTAGGCATCACCCGGGCGCCGTGGGGCCTCACCTGTCCGTGGCCTTCCCATCGGCCGAAAGGACCAGATCATGAGGAGGCCGGGACGGTCTCTTTCTGCGCACCGGCGCCGACCTGGTCCACGAGGAACGCCCACTCCCACGCCACCTGTCGCCAGGAGTCGTACCGGCCGCTCTTCCCGCCGTGCCCCGCCACCATCTCGGTCCGCAGGAGCACCGGTCGCTCGTCGGGTCCGTTGGTGGTGTTCTCCCGGAGGCGGGCCACCCACTTCGCCGGCTCGGTGAAGTACACGCGGGTGTCGTTGAGGGACGTGGTCGCCAGCACGGCCGGGTATGGCGCGCGGTGCACGTTCTCGTACGGCGAGTACGACTTCATGTAGGCGTACACCTCGGGGTCGGCGAGCGGGTTGCCCCACTCCTCCCACTCGACCACGGTCAGGGGCAGGCTGGGGTCCAGGATCGTGGTGAGCGCGTCGACGAACGGCACTGCCGCGTGCACCACCCGGAACCGCTCGGGCGCCAGGTTGACGGCCGCGCCGATGAGGAGGCCGCCAGCCGAACCCCCTTCTGCCGCAAGGCGTTCCGGGTGCACCCAGCCGGTCTCGACGAGGTGGTCGGCGCAGGCGACGAAGTCGGTGAACGTGGAGCGCTTCTGGGTCAGCTTGCCCTCGTCGTACCACGCGCGACCGAGCTCGCCGCCACCGCGGACGTGCGCGATGGCGTACACGAACCCCCGCTCGAGCAGCGACAGCCGGGCCACCGAGAAGTACGGGTCCGAGGAGATCTCGTAGGAGCCGTAGGCCGTGAGCAGCCCCGGCCGGGTGCCGTCCGGCTCGCTGCCCGCCGGGTAGACCAGCGAGATCGGCACCCTGGTGCCGTCGGGGGCGGTGGCCCACTCCCGGCGCTGCTCGTACTGCGAGGGGTCGTAGCCGCCGAGCACGGGCTGGCGCTTGAGCAGGGTGTAGTCGCGGGTGCGCAGGTCGTAGTCCAGGACCGTGCGGGGCGTGACCAGCGACTCGAACACCACCTGCAGGCTGGTCGTCGCGCTCTCTGGGTTGTCCCCCAGTCCCACCGAGTAGACGGGTTCGTCGAAGTCGAGGTCGTGGCTCGCGCCATACCCGGTCGGGGAGCCGGCGTCGCGCTCGAGGACGCGCACGGCGGTGAGTCCCTCCTTGCGCAGGGCGAGGACGGCCACGTCGTCGAAGGCCTCGACCCCCTGGAACCGTTCGCCGGCAGCGGAGCGCAGCAGCGGCTGCCACTGGTCGGCGGACGTGGCGTCGAGCGGTGCCCACGCCAGGTCGGAGTCGATGGAGTCGGCGTTGTGGACGATGAGGAGGCGGTCGGCGGCCGGCTCGACGTCGTACTCGACACCTTCGCGTCGCGGAGCCACGACCCGGAACTCCCCCAGCGGGTCGGTGGCGTCGAGCAGGCGCACCTCCGAGGTCGTCTTGGAGCCCAGCCCGACCATGATCCAGCGGTCGTCGCGGGAGGAGCCCAGGCCCATCCAGAACCGCTCGTCGGGCTCCTCGTGCACCAGCACGTCGTCCTCGGCCGGGGTCCCGACCTCGTGCCGCCAGGCCTGGTGCGGACGCCAGGTCTCGTCGACCCGGGTGTAGAACAGGTAGCGGCCGTCGTAGGAGAAGACGCAGCCGTAGCCGACCTCCTGGACCGCGGTGTCGACGATCTCCCCCGTCGACAGGTCCTTGACCCGCAGCGCGAAGCGCTCGTCACCCTCGGTGTCGACGGCGTAGGCGAGCCACCGGTGGTCCGGGCTGATGCTCAGCGCCCCGAGCGAGAAGAACTCGTGACCCATGGCCTCGAGGTTGCCGTCGAGCAGCACCTGCTCGCCCTCGACCGTGGCACCGACCTCGGGCTCGGGGCGCGGGGCGCCGTCCGCGCGCGGGGCGCGGCACTCCAGCGAGTACTGCGAACCCTCGTAGCTGCGCGAGTAGTACCACCACGGGCCGCTCGCCACGGGCACGGAGAGGTCGGTCTCCTGGGTGCGGGAGCGGATCTCCTCGAAGATCTCGTCGCGCAGCGGCTGCAGGCCGGCCGTCATCGCCTCCGCGTAGGCGTTCTCGTCCTCGAGGTGGGCCACCACCGCGGGGTCGGACTTGTCGCGCAACCACTCGTAGGGGTCGATGACGACGTCGCCGTGGTGCTCGCGCGTGGTGGGGCGCTGTTCCGGGCGGGGGACGGACGGCGGGGTGACCGCGGGCGTGCTCACGCGCAGAACACTACGGGGGTGCTCAGCCGACGAGGCAGCGTGGCCCGAGGATCACCTTGAGGTCGCCGAACAGCGCCTCGGTGGCGTTGACCCGGTAGGCGTCCTCGAGCTTCATGAGCACGGAGCGACCGGGCTGGCTGAGGCGCACGTGCACCTCGGTGGAGCCGGGGTGCGACGACAGCACCGACTTGAGCTCCTCGACCTTCGCCGCGGTGGCCCGGTTGGTGTCCATGGTGACGACCACGGGGCCGCGCGGACCCTCCGAGATGTCGGGCAGCGTGAGGTCGGACGCGTAGATCGACGGGGTGTCGTCGCGCCGGTTGACCCGGCCCTTGACCACGACGACCGCGTCGTGGGTCAGGGCGTGCTGCACGGTGAGGTAGGCCGAGGGGAAGAACAGGCACTCGATGGCACCCTCGAGGTCCTCGACGGTGACGATCGCCCAGAGGTCACCCTTCTTGGTGCGCTTGACCTGCAGGCCGGTGATCAGGCCCGCGATGGTGACGTTGGAGCCCTCGGGCTTGCCGTCCTCTCCCGTGAGGCTCGCGATCGAGGTGTCGGCGTGCGAGGACAGGACGTGCTCGATGCCGAACAGCGGGTGGTCGGAGACGTAGAGGCCGAGCATCTCGCGCTCGAACTGCAGCAGCGTCTTCTTGTCCCACTCCACGGTGGGGATGGGCGGCAGCACCGAGAAGTCGACCGACTCGGCCCCGCCCTCGTCACCACCGAACGACCCGAACAGCGAGTCCTGGCCGATCGCCTCCTGGCGCTTGATGTCGACGAAGTTGTCGACGTAGTCCTCGTGCACGCGCAGCAGGCCCTGGCGCGACTCGGCCAGCCCGTCGAACGCACCCGCCTTGATGAGCGACTCGATGGTGCGCTTGTTGCAGACCACGGCCGGGCACTTGGACAGGAAGTCCTTGAACGAGGTGAAGCGGCCCTTCTCCTCGCGCGCGGCGATGATGCCCTCGACGACGTTGTGGCCGACGTTGCGGATGGCCTGCAGGCCGAACCGGATGTCGGTGCCGACGGCGGCGAAGCGGCCCACGGAGTCGTTGACGTCCGGGGGCAGCACCTTGATGCCCATGCGACGGCACTCGCCGAGGTACAGCGCCGACTTGTCCTTGTCGTCGCCGACGCTGGTGAGCAGCGCGGCCATGTACTCGGCCGGGTAGTTGGCCTTGAGGTACCCGGTCCAGTAGGAGACCAGCCCGTATGCGGCGGTGTGCGCCTTGTTGAACGCGTAGTCGGAGAACGGGACGAGGACACCCCACAGGGCGGCGATCGACGCCTCGTTGAACCCCTTGGCCTTCATGCCCTCGGAGAAGGGGACGTACTCGGCGTCGAGCACCTCCTTCTTCTTCTTGCCCATGGCGCGACGCAGCAGGTCGGCGTTGCCCAGGGTGTAGCCCGCGAGCTTCTGGGCGATCTCCATGACCTGCTCCTGGTAGATCACCAGGCCGTAGGTCGTGCTGAGGATCGGCCCGAGGGCGTCGATCATCTCCTGCTGGAGCTTGCCCTCGAGCTGTGGGTCGAGCGGCGTGAGGATCTGCTTGCCGTTCTTGCGCAACGCGAAGTTGGTGTGCGCGTTCACGCCCATGGGACCGGGACGGTAGAGCGCGAGGGCCGCGGAGATGTCCTCAAAGTTGTCGGGCTGCATGAGCTTGAGCAGCGTGCGCATGCCGCCGCCGTCGAGCTGGAACACCCCGAGGGTGTCGCCGCGCGCGAGCAGGTCGTACGTCGGCTTGTCGGTCATGTCCTTGGACAGCGCGTCGAGGTCGATGTCCTCGTCGCGGTTGGCCTTGATGTTCTCGATGGCGTCGTCGAGGATCGTCAGGTTGCGCAGGCCCAGGAAGTCCATCTTGACCAGGCCGAGCGACTCGCAGCTCGGGTAGTCGAACTGGGTGATGACCTGGCCGTCCTGCAGCCGTCGCATGATCGGGATGACGTCGATGAGCGGCTCGCTGGACATGATGACGCCGGCGGCGTGCACGCCCCACTGCCGCTTCAGGCCCTCGAGGCCCTTGGCGGTCTCGACGATCTCCTTGAAGTGCGGCTCGGACTCGACCAGGGCCCGGAAGTCGCCGCCCTCGTTGTAGCGCTTGTGCTCCTTGTTGTAGATCTCCGACAGGGGCACGCCCTTGCCCATGACGTCCGGCGGCATCGCCTTGGTCAGCTGCTCGCCGACGACGAACGGGTGGCCCATGACGCGCGCGGCGTCCTTGACGGCCTGCTTGGCCTTGATGGTGCCGTAGGTGACGATCTGCGCGACGCGGTCGGCGCCGTACTTCTCGGTGACGTACTTGATGACCTCGCCACGTCGACGCTCGTCGAAGTCGATGTCGAAGTCGGGCATCGACGCACGCTCGGGGTTGAGGAACCGCTCGAAGATCAGGCCGTGCGGGATCGGGTCGAGGTCGGTGATCTTCATGGCGTAGGCGCACATGGAGCCTGCACCCGAGCCACGCCCGGGACCGACCCGGATGCCGTTCTTCTTGGCCCAGTTGATGAAGTCGGCGACGACGAGGAAGTAGCCGGCATACCCCTTGGAGACGATGACCTCGGTCTCGAAGGCCGCCTGCCTCGTGGCGTACTCCGGCACGCCCTCGGGGAACCGCCCCATCAGGCCCGTCTGGACCTCCTTGATGAACCAGCTCTCCTCGTTCTCCCCCGGTGGGCAGGGGAAGCGCGGCATGTAGCGGCCCTCCCCCTCGGTGAAGGAGATGTCGCACATCTCGGCGATGAGGAGCGTGTTGTCGCACGCCTCGGGCAGCTCGCGCCACGTGTGGCGCATCTCCTCGGGGCTCTTGAGGTAGAAGTCGTCGGCGTCGAACTTGAACCGGTTGGGGTCCATCATCGTCGAGCCGGACTGCACGCACAGCAGGGCCGAGTGGGCCTTGGCGTCCTCGGGGCTGGAGTAGTGCAGGTCGTTCGTGGCCACCAGCGGCAGCTTGAGCTCGCGGGCCAGGCGCAGCAGGTCCTTCTGGACCCGTCGCTCGATGTCCAGGCCGTGGTCCATCAGCTCGCAGAAGTAGTTCTCCGCACCGAAGATGTCGCGGAAGTCGCTCGCCGCCTGCATGGCCTCCTGGTACTGCCCCAGGCGCAGGCGGGTCTGGATCTCCCCCGACGGGCAGCCCGTCGTCGCGATGAGCCCCTGCCCGTGGGCGCTGAGCAGCTCGCGGTCCAGGCGTGGCCACTTCGCGTAGACCTGGTCCAGGCTCGCGAGGGAGTCGAGGCGGAAGAGGTTGTGCAGGCCGTTGTTGTTCTTGGCCAGCAGCGTCATGTGCGTGTAGGCGCCCGAGCCCGACACGTCGTCGCGCGACTGGGACTCGTCGCCCCACTTCACACGGGTCTTGTCGGTGCGGTGCGTGCCCGGCGTGACGTAGGCCTCGACGCCGATGATCGGCTTCACCCCCGTGCCCTGGGCCTTCTTCCAGAACTCGTAGGCCCCGAAGACGTAGCCGTGGTCGGTCGTGGCGAGCGCCGGCATCCCCATCTCCGCGGCGCGGGTGAACAGGTCACCTATGCGGGCGGCACCGTCGAGCATGGAGTACTCGGTGTGCACGTGCAGGTGGACGAACGAGTCGGATTTCGACCCGGGGCGAGCGGTGGGGGCGGCGGGCTGGGAGGACATCGGGTCGAGTCTAAGCCGCCCCACCGACTGCCCTCCGGCGTGTCGCCCCACCGTGTCGCGGCGGGTTTCCGTCGCGGTCGCCCGACGACCGGTGCGGTATGCCGCGGACCCGGGTCCGCGGCACACCGCACCGGCTCGTGGGGTGCCTCAGAGGCGGTCGAGCGCGCTCTGCAGGTCGGCCGGGTAGGGGCTCTCGAAGGTGACGTGCTTGCCGGTGCCGGGGTGCTCGAACCCGAGCCCCACGGCGTGCAGCCACTGGCGCTCGAGGCCGAGGCGAGCCGCCAGGGTGGGGTCGGCTCCGTACGTCAGGTCGCCGGCACACGGGTGGCGCAGGGCGGAGAAGTGCACGCGGATCTGGTGGGTCCGGCCGGTCTCGAGGTGGATGTCGAGCAGCGACGCCGCGCGGAAGGCCTCGATGACCTCGTAGTGGGTGACGCTGGGCTTGCCCTTGTCCATGACCGCGAACTTGTAGTCGTGGCCGGGATGGCGGCCGATCGGGGCGTCGATGGTGCCGACCACGGGGTCGGGCAGGCCCTGGACGAGCGCGTGGTACTTCTTGTCGACGGTGCGGCTGCGGAAGGCCTGCTTGAGGACGCTGTAGGCGTACTCCGACTTGGCCACGACCATGAGGCCGCTCGTGCCCACGTCGAGGCGCGACACGATGCCCTGACGCTCGCTCGCGCCGCTGGTGGCGATGCGGTAGCCGGCGGCGGCCAGGCCACCGACAACGGTCGGGCCGGTCCAGCCGACGCTGGGGTGGGCGGCCACCCCGACGGGCTTGTCGACCACGACGATGTCGTCGTCGTCGTGGATGATCCCCATGCCCGGGACGGGTTCGGCGATCACCTTCAGGCTCGGGCTGTCCTCCGGGGTCGGCAGCAGCACCTCGAGGAGGTCGCCCGCCGTGACGCGGTCGGACTTCGCGGCCGGCGCGTGGTTGAGCTGGACGTCGCCGGCCGCGGCCAGGTCGGCCGCCTTGGTCCGGGAGACCCCGAACAGCCGGGCCAGGGCCGCGTCGACCCGTTCGCCCTCGAGGCCGTCGGGGACGTGGAGCGTGCGGGCGTCAGGCATGGGCGTCGTCCTGACCGGCGGCGGAGCCGCTCTCGTGGTGGGAGGGGGTGGTGCGGGAGGCGTGCGGCGCCTCGTGGCGGCCGGCGCGCACGCCGTCCACGCCGATGCCGCGCAGGGCCAGCACACCGATGAGGGCGGCGGCGCTGACGATGGCGATGTCGGCGACGTTGCCGATGAAGAGGCTGAAGTAGTCGATGAAGTCGACGACGTGGCCACGGCCAGGGCCGGGCTCGCGGGTCATCCGGTCGGTGAGGTTCCCCACCGAGCCGCCGAGCAGCAGTCCGAGCGCCCAGGCCCAGCCCCGGCTGCCGATGCGACGAGCCGTCCGGATGATGAAGACGAGCACCCCGAACGCGATGAGTGTGAGCACCCAGGTGGCGCTGTTGGCGATGGAGAACGCGGCCCCGGGGTTGCGGATCAGGTTGAACCGGATGAACTCGCCCACGACGTCCACCGGCTCACCGGGGGTCAGCGTGCGCAGGGCGACCACCTTGCTGAGCTGGTCGGCGACGTAGACCAGCACGGCGGTCACGGCCAGGAGCCGGAACAGTCCGCTGCGGTCCCTGCGGGGGTCGGGGGTGGAGGTGGACTCGTCGGCCGCGGTCAGCGGCGCTCCTGCTTCGTCTTGCATGTCATGCATAGGGTCGCACGAGGAGCGGCCTGAAGGCGAAGTTTGCCGATGGGGTTGCCGCACGACTCGCAGATGCCGTAGGTCCCGTTGTCGAGCCGCTCGAGGGCGTGCAGGTTCTGGTCGAGCATGTCGCGGGCGTTGTTCGCCAGCGAGATCTCCTGCTCGCGCTCGTAGGTCTTGGCGCCCGCGTCGGCCTGGTCGTCGCCCGCACCGTCACCCGCGTCGCGCATGAGACCGACCAGGTCGGCCTCGGCCACCCGGATCTCCTGCCGCAGGTGGGCGACGTCGCCCTCGATCTCGGCACGCACCTCGCGCAGCTCCTTGGCGGTCCAGGGCGACTCGTCGTCCCGGACGACGAGGGAGGCCGGCGACGCCTTGGTGGCCTTGGTCGCGGCCGCCTTCCTGACCGGCGTGGCCTTCGTCGCGGGGGCAGCCTGCTTTGCCGCGGGTGCGGCCTTCTTCACGGGAGCCGCCTTCTTCGCCGCAGGTGCGGCCTTCTTCACGGGAGCGGCCTTTGTCGCCGGGGGCGCAGCCTTCTTCGCGGGAGCCGCCTTCTTCGCCGCAGGCGCAGCCTTCTTCACAGGGGCAGCCTTCTTCGCCGCGGGTGCAGCCTTCTTCGCGGGGGCCGCCTTCTTCGCAGCGGGCGCAGCCTTCTTCGCGGGAGCCGCCTTCTTCGCCGCAGGCGCAGCCTTCTTCGCGGGGGCCGTCTTGGCGGCGGCAGCCTTCGTCGCGGGCGCGGCCTTCTTCGCGGCGGAGGATCCCGCCTTCTTCGCAGGAGCGACCTTGGCCGAAGCCTTGCCCGTCGCAGTCGTCGTGGCGGCGTGTGCCTTGTGAACCATGGTGAGCCGGGCCCCTCGGTCGCAGGGCGCTCCGTGGGAGCGCTGTCAGGTGCGGTGAGGATAAGCGCTGGAGGTCAGGGACTCAACGCCAAAACACCCTGTATCAGCGACCATTCTGGGTGGACGGCGACAGGCGCCCACCGCGATCGCGGTGGGCGCCTGTCGTGGGTGCCGGTCCTGCTGCTGGTCGTGCAGCCAGTGGTGGTGCCGGGCTGCTCCCGACCCGGCGGGTGCTGCTACTGGCGGTCGTCGTCCTGCTGGCCCTGGTTCTGGTCCTCGTTCGAGCCGTCCTGGTCCTCGTCGTGGCTCTCGTCCTTGGCGGACGGCTCCGCGCCGTCCTCGGCCTCGGGACCACCCTCGGGGGCGAGCCCGGTCTGGTCGAGGTCCGCGAGCTGCTCCTCGATGTAGCTCTTGAGGCGGGCGCGGTAGTCACGCTCGAACGTGCGCAGCTCGTCGATCTTCATCTCGAGCAGGCTCCGCTCGCGACCGAGCTCCTCGAGGATCTGCGCCTTCTTCTGCTGCGCCTCGTGGACCATCCCGGTGGAACGCTCACGCGCCTCGGTGATGAGCTGCTCGTGACGCGACGTGGCCTCGGCGACCAGCTCGTCGTGGCGGTTCTGGCCGGTGGACACGAGCTCGTCGTGCTGGGCCTGTCCGGTGGAGACCAGCTCGTCGTGCTGGGCCTGTCCGGTGGAGACCAGCTCGTCGTGGCGGGACTGCGCCTCGGAGATGAGCCGGTCGCGGGTCGACTCGCCCTGGCCGACGTGCTCGTCGTGCAGGCGCTGGGCCATCTCGAGCAGCGCGGCTGCGCTGCCACCGCCACCCACGGCCGCTGCCGCGGCGACGGGGGCGGCGTCATCGGACGCCGGCGCGGCAGCGGCGACGGACGCCTGCTGCTCGGCCTCGGCGGCCCTGGCCTCGGCCTCCTCGGCGCGGGCGCGGGCCTCGTCGATCTGGCGCTGGGCCTCGGCGATCCGCTGCTCTGCCTCCTGCGCCCGGGCCTCGGCGTCACCGGCGTGCGTCTCGACCTGCTGCTGGGCGTCGCCGATGCGCGCCTGGGCAGAGGTCTCGGCCTCTTCGGCTCGCGCGGCCGCCATCTTCTCGGCCTCCTCGGCCCTGGCGTTCGCCTCGGCGATGCGGGCCTCGGCGGCCTTCTCGGCCTCCTGCACCTTGGCCTCGTACGCGGCGATCCGCTCCTGCGCCTGCTGGGCGGCCTTGGCCTCGGCCTCCTGGGCTGCCTTCGCCTCGGCGGCCTTGGCCGCCTCGGCCTTGCCGTCGGCCTTGGCGACGGCCGGCATCCCCTTGCTCTGGCGGCACTCGTTGAGCTGGTCGCGCAGGTCGTCGGACTCCTTGACGACCCGGCGCATCTCGGCCACGACCTCGTCGAGGAAGTCGTCGACCTCGCGCTCGTCGTAACCACGACGGAACTGGGTCGGAGTGAAGTTCTTGTTGAGGACGTCCTCGGGCGTGAGCGTCATGTAGTCACCTCTGTTGACAGGCGGGGAGCAGAGCAGGACAAGCATCCCAGAGACTGGGCTGCTCGCCAGCCTAGAGGATCTGCGGGGTCCGGCAGGAAGCGGCGGGACCTACAGGATCTGGGTGAGGACGCTCACGAGGACGAAGAGGATGAGGAAGGCGAGGTCGAACCGGATGCTCCCGAGCTGCAGCGGCGGGACGACGCTGCGCAGCGCCTTCAGGGGCGGGTCCGTGACCGAGTACAGGACCTCGGCGACGACGAGCAGGACGCCCCGTGGGCGCCAGTCGCGGGCGAACACCTGCACCCAGTCGAGGACGAGGCGTCCGATGAGCACGACGTAGAAGGCGAACACCACGAAGCGGATGATGTCCGCGAAGATGTTGAAGCCGAGCAGATGCATGGAGTCACCCTGCCATGACCGGCTGGGCGGGGGCTGGGCGGATCAGCTCTGGTTGAACAGGCCGCGGGCGGTGGGCGCCGGGACACCCTCCTCGGCCGAGACCTCGACGTGCGCCGGCGACAGCAGGAACACCTTGGACGTGACCCGCTCGATCTGGCCGTGCAGGCCGAACACCAGGCCGGCGGCGAAGTCCACGAGTCGCTTGGCGTCGGAGTCGTCCATGTCGGAGAGGTTCATGATGACGGGCGTCCCGTCGCGGAAGCTCTCGCCGATGTTCTTGGCCTCGTTGTAGGTGCGCGGGTGGATCGTCGTGATGCGGTTCAGCGCACCCACCTCCACGTCGCGGACCACGCGGGCGACCGGCGTGCGCTGCGGCAACGGGGTGACGGCGGCCGAACGCTCGGGCTGCTGGGGCGCCTCGGCGCGGGCCGGCTGCTCGTCGTAGTCGTACTCGTCATACCCCTCGTAGCGCTCGTCGTCCTCGGCAAGCCCGAGGTACACCATCGTCTTGCGCAGCGCCCCAGCCATTACGAGCTCCTTCAGTGGATCAAAGTTTCGGGTGGTTCAGAAAGTCGTTCGTCCGACCGAGGCGTTCCCCGTTCGTGCTCGCGACCGAAGTTACCGGTGTGACTGCCGAGTTCCGAGGATTGCGCTCCCGACACGCAGGTGTGTCGCACCGTGCGCGATCGCGGCCTCGAGGTCACCGCTCATCCCCGCCGACACCCAGTCGGCACCCGGGTGCTCCTCCCGTATGCCGACGGCCACCTCCTGCAGGGTGGCGAAGGCGGGATCGGGGTCGGCACCCCACGGCGCGACCGCCATCACCCCCCGCAGGCGCAGGTGGGTGGCACCCGCGACGAGGTCGGCGAGGCCGCGCGCCCCTTCCGGCGGGACTCCCCCACGCCCGGGCGCCTCGTCGAGGTTCACCTGCACCAGGACGTCGGTCGTGGCCCCCGCGGCCGCTGCCGCCCGGTCGAGAGCCGTCACGAGCTTCGGGCGGTCGACCGACTGGACGACGTCGGCGTACCCCACGACGGACCCGGCCTTCTTCGACTGCAGCTGGCCGATGAAGTGGACCTCCAAGCGGTCCCGCGCCGTGACCTCGGTCAGCTTGGCGGAGACCTCCTGGTCGCGGTTCTCCCCGATCGCCGTGATGCCGAGGTCGGCGAGCAGGTCGACGTCGCTCGCGGGGAAGAACTTCGTCACGGCGATGAGCGTGACCTCGCCCGGGTCGCGGCCCGCGTCCGCACAGGCGCGGTGGATCCGGGTGCGCACGACCTCCAGGTTGGCGGCGAGCTCGTCGCGGCGCTGGTCACTCATGCGCGGTCCAGCACGACGACGCCGGCGAAGCGGCCGGTGCGGCCGTCCCGGCGGTAGGAGTACAGCGATTCGTTCTCACGAGCGCAGCCCGGGATCCATTGCACAGCAACGCCTTTCGCATGCAGCTGGGCGACCACTCCGGATGCCACGTCGATGGCCGGCGTCCCCGTCCAGGACACGGCCGCGGACTCGGGCGCCACGGCGGCGGCCTCGGCCCGCATGTCCGGCGGCACCTCGTAGCACCGACCGCACACCGAGGGCCCGACGACGGCACCGATCTCGGTCGCCCCGAGGTCGCGCATGCGCTCGACCGCGACGTCGACGATGCGCGAGGTCATCCCGGGCCGTCCCGCGTGCACTGCGGCGACCACCCCGGCGGTCGGGTCCGCGAGGAGCACCGGGGTGCAGTCGGCGACCAGCGCGGCCACGGCCAGCCCCGGCGTCGTCGTTACCACGCCGTCCGCGGGCGGCGGCCCCGACGGTCCCCAGGGTTCGTCGACGACGAGCACGTCGTTGCCGTGGCACTGCTGTAGGAAGAGCAACCGCGGGCGATCCACCCCGACAGCCTCGGCCACGCGCGTCCGGTTGGTCTCGACCGCCGTGGTGTCGTCACCGACGTGCCCCCCTAGGTTGAGCGAGCCGAAGTCGCCCGTGCTGACGCCACCCTCGCGATCGGTGAACGCCCACTGCACCGGACCGGACCGACCACGCGCGAAGAACACGGCCCCAACCTACTGCCCGGGGCGAGGCCCCCGCCGTCGCCCCGTCGCGTCGACACCCCGTCCCGGTCATGACATGCGTCAGGGGCGCCGGACCCGTGGGTCCGACGCCCCTGACGAGGCACCGCGGCGGTCGGTCGTCCTACTTGAGGAAGTCCGGCACGTCCAGGTCGTCACCCTCGTCGAAGGTCACCGTGCGGGGCGGACGACCCGCCGGCTCACGGGAGACCGCGGGCTCCTGCGCCGGCGCCGCCGGCTGGGAGGGCTGGAACATCGGGTTCGGCTGCTCGCGCTGCGGCTGCGCCTGAGGGGCGGGCGGCTGGGGCTGCTGGGCCGGGGCCGGCTGTGCGGCCGGAGCCGGGGCAGCCTGCGGAGCGGGGCGCGAGGTGCCCTGCACCTGGCCGATGGCCCGGTCGTTGTCGCGCTTCAGCGGCGCTCCGCCGTCGAAGCCGGCGGCGATCACCGTGACCCGCACCTCGTCACCGAGGGCGTCGTCGATGACGGCGCCGAAGATGATGTTGGCCTCGGGGTGGGCGGCTTCCTGCACCAGTCGGGCCGCCTCGTTGATCTCGAACAGGCCGAGGTCGCTGCCACCCTGGATGGAGAGCAGCACCCCGTGGGCGCCGTCGATGCTCGCCTCGAGCAGCGGGCTGGAGATGGCCAGCTCGGCGGCCTGCACGGCCCGGTCGTCACCGCGGGACGACCCGATGCCCATGAGGGCCGAACCGGCACCCTGCATGACCGACTTGACGTCGGCGAAGTCGAGGTTGATCAGGCCGGGGGTGGTGATGAGGTCGGTGATGCCCTGGACGCCGGACAGCAGGACCTGGTCGGCCGAGCGGAACGCGTCCAGCATGCTGACCGCGCGGTCGCTGATCGACAGCAGCCGGTCGTTCGGGATGACGATGAGGGTGTCGACCTCCTCGCGCAGGTTCGCGATACCGGTCTCGGCCTGGTTGGCGCGACGACGACCCTCGAAAGTGAAGGGGCGCGTCACGACACCGATCGTCAGGGCACCGAGTCCCCGCGCGATCTTGGCGACCACGGGGGCGCCGCCGGTACCGGTGCCGCCACCCTCGCCCGCCGTCACGAAGACCATGTCGGCCCCCTTGAGGACCTCCTCGATCTCCTCGGCGTGGTCCTCGGCGGCCTTCTTGCCGACCTCGGGGTCGGCACCGGCGCCGAGCCCTCGGGTCAGCTCACGGCCGACGTCGAGCTTGACGTCGGCGTCGCTCATCAGCAACGCCTGGGCGTCGGTGTTGATGGCGATGAACTCCACGCCCTTGAGGCCGACCTCGATCATGCGGTTGATGGCGTTGACGCCACCCCCGCCGATGCCGACGACCTTGATGACGGCCAAGTAGTTCTGTGGTGCTGCCACGGCGGTGGGCCTCTCCTGAATGCGGTGCCTGAAAACGGTGCCTGAGTGCGGTGAAAATGTCTGGACGTCAAGTCGAGGGTTACACTTATGTCAACTTTCCGGTGCCGCCGACGCTATGCGCTGGGTGCGTGGCAGGCAAAGATTCGGCCCGCGTGTCGCAGCACGGATTCGCCCGTTTTCCGGGTTTCTCGCCGGGCGCCTCGGAGCAGTCGCCACACCAGTCACAACCGCCTCATACGTACCACTCTCGCACGCCCGGTCGCGCCGGTCCGCAGCGCCTGTCGGGACCGACTCTCAGCGGGTCACCGGGGTGTCCGGCGCACTGACGTCGATGACCTTCGGGGCGGACCGCAGCAGCGCCGTCATGATCGCCAGCTTGCGCTCGGGGTCGTTGTTCCCGCCCCACACGACGGTGGTCTTCCCCAGCTTGAGGGTGACGAGGTTGGCGCTGCTCACGGTGACGTTCGAGACGCGGTGCTGCAGGCCCGCCGGAAGCACCTTGACGACGCTGACGGCGGCCCCGAGGGCATCGCGCGACAGGGCGGCCTCACTGGCGGCGTTGACCGTCGGCACGCCGGCGGGAGCGGTCGTCACCTGGGCGTACGCCACTCCCTCCGCATCCACAACCTTTAGTTGACCTTGAGGGTTCTTGACCACGAGGAACGGCACCCGCGGGCTCGCGTGGATGACCAGGGTCGAGGGCCAGGACCGCTCGATCGAGACGTCGGCGACGGTCGCCCGCTCGGCCACCCGCGCGGCGACGAGGTCCTGGTCGACCCGCGCCAGGGGCTCACCGAGGGGCACCCGGGCGAGCGCGCGGATGGGGGCCACCTCGGAGGCCGGTACCCCCACGACCTCGACGGTGCGCACCGCCAGGACCGGGCTGAAGGCCACGAGCCAGATCAGGAGGCCGAGGACGACGAGGGTCCCCCCGGACCACAGCAGCAGCCGCAGGGGGCGTCGGCGGACGTCCTGCGCCCGGCGCTGGAACCGGGCGGCCGAGGAGGCCAGGCCGGTCGGGACGGTCGGGCGGGACGGCCGTGGACCACTCGGTGCAGAACCGTTCGGTGCAGAAGCCCTCGGGGTGGAGGCCTTCGGTGCAGAACCATGAGGTGCAGAAGCCCTCGGGGTGGAGGCCTTCGGCGCCGCGCCGGGCCTGGTCCCGGAGGCGGACCGGCCGGCCCGGTCCTGCGACGAGGGGCGCGGCGACCCCGACCGGGGCTGTGACGGGCGGGACATTCCCCCGGTGCGCGGTGCGCCGGCGGGCCGGGCAGTCCGCTCGGACCCCGGGGTGTCGGACGGCCGGCTCACGGTCGTCCGAGGGCCCGCAGGATCTCCGGGCCGATCATGGTGACGTCGCCGGCACCGACGGTGAGGACCAGGTCGCCCTCGGCAACCAGCTCGGCGACGGTGTCGGCGACGGCCGACCACGACGGGACGACCCTGACGTCCGCCGACGCGTCGAGCGCGGTGAGGGCGTCGGCGACCAGGGCCGAGGACACCCCGGGCACGGGGTCCTCACGGGCTCCGTAGATCTCCATGAGCAGGACCACGTCGGCCGGCACGAGCGCCTGCGCGAAGGCCGCCGCGAAGTCCCGGGTCCGTGAGTAGAGGTGTGGTTGGAAGACCACGACGAGCCGCCCCCGGTCACCGACCAGGGCGGCTGCGGTGCTGACGACGGCGGCGACCTTGCCGGGGTTGTGGGCATAGTCGTCGACCACGGTCACCCCCGCTGCCGAGCCCTTGAGCTCGAACCGCCGACGCGTCCCCGTGAACCCGAACAAGCCGTCCAGGACCCGGGTCGGCTCCTGAGCCAGACCCTCCACGGCCACGGTGTAGGCCGCAGCGGCGTTGAGCAGGTTGTGCCGTCCGGGGATGTTGATGCGCAGGGCGCGGTCCGTGCCGTCGGGCCCGGTGACGGTGACCCGGCTCATCAGCCCCCGGGACACCTCGTCCCGGAGCACGACGTCGGCGTCGGTCGAGAAGCCGTAGGTCAGCACCCGGGCGCCGGAGGCGCGGGCCTCCTCGGCCAGCGATCGGGAGCCCGCGTCGTCGTGGCACGCCACGAGCAGCCCGTCGGGTTCGATGGACGCGGCGAACGCGGCATACGCCTCCTGCACGCGCTCGAACGTCCCGTAGAAGTCGAGGTGGTCCGGCTGGACGTTGGTGACGACGCCGACCTCGGGGCGGTAGACGAGGAACGAACCGTCGCTCTCGTCGGCCTCGGCCACGAAGACGTCACCGGTCCCCCAGTGGGCGTTGGTGCCGTGCTTGGCCAGCTCTCCCCCGGCGGCGAACGACGGGTCGATCCCGCAGTGCTGCAGCGCGACCGTGAGCATCGACGTGGTCGTCGTCTTGCCGTTGGCGCCGGCGACGGCGACCCGCCGCGAGCCGGCCATGGTGCTGGCCAGCGCCTGGGAACGGTGCAGCACCCGCAGCCCCCGGGCGCGGGCCGCCGAGAGCTCGATGTTGTTCTCCCGGATGGCCGAGGAGATGACGACGGTCTGGACCCCGTCGAGGTGGGACTCCGCATGGCCGACGTGCACGGTCGCGCCCTCGGCCTGCAGGGCGGCCAGGACCGGCGACTCCTTGGCGTCCGACCCCGAGACCCTGCACCCGCGGGCGAGCATCACCCGGGCCACCCCGGACATGCCCGCTCCCCCGATGGCGATGAAGTGCACGGCGCCGAGCTCCTCCAGCGGAGGGACCGCGTCGGTGAAGTCGAACCGCTCGTTGGCGCCGTTCACCGGTCGCCCCCTGCCACACCGTTCCCGGACTCGCGGAAGGCGCGGACCACGAGGTCGGCCAGCGCCTCGTCGGCGCCCCGCGAGCCGGAGGCCGCGGACGCCTCAGCCATCGCGTCGAGTCGGTCGCGGTCGACGACCAGCGGCAACAGGGTGGTGTCGATCCAGTCGGGTCCCATGGCCGCGTCGTCCACGATGACTCCACCCCCGGCGGCCACGACGTCGGCGGCGTTGAACCGCTGCTCGCCGTTGCCGATCGGCAGCGGGACGTAGACCGCGGGCAACCCCACAGCGGTGAGCTCGCAGACGGTGTTGGCCCCGGCCCGCGCGACGACGAGGTCGGCCGCGGCATACGCCAGGTCCATCCGGTCGGCGTAGGGGACGGTGACGTACGGCGCACCCGGGCCCTCGACCTCGGGCACGAACTCCTTGCCCGCACCGGTGAGGTGCAGGACCTGCACCCCGGCGCCGCGCAGGACACCCGCGCGGGCCTGGAACGCGGAGTTGAGCCGCTGGGCGCCCAGGGAGCCACCCGTGACGAGCAGGGTCGGCCAGTGGTCCTCGAGGCCGAAGTGCGCGAGGCCCTCGGCGCGCGACGCGACCCGGTCCAGCTGGCTGATCTCGCGGCGCAGGGGCATGCCGATCGGGGTGGCGTGGGGCAGCGAGGTGCTCGCGAACGTCGTGGCGACGTACCGCGTGATGCGTGCCCCCAGCCGGTTGGCCAGGCCGGGACGCGCGTTCTGCTCGTGGATGACGACCGGTATGCCGCGGCGGCGGGCGGCGATGTACGCGGGCGTGGAGACGTACCCGCCGAACCCCACGACGACCTGGGCCTGCGTCTGGTCGATGGCCCGCTCGGCGGCGGCCACCGCGGTGCGCAGGCTGGTGGGCAGGCGGAACAGGTCGGCGGAGGGGCGGCGCGGCAGCGGCACCTTGGGGACGGTCAGCAGTGGGTACCCGCGCTCGGGCACCAGGCGGCTCTCCAACCCGGTCTCGGTCCCGAGGGCCGTCACGAGGATGTCGGGGTCGCGGCGGCGCAGGCAGTCGGCGAGGGCGAGCAGCGGCGAGACATGGCCGGCCGTCCCGCCACCGGCCAGCAGGACCGACGTGGGGGTGTCAGCAGTCATCAGCGATTCCGCCGCCCCGGGAGCACCGCGAGGGACCGCTTGACGACCGACGGCTTCGCCGACAGGGCCTCGGAGCAGCCGGGCTCCTGTCGGGCGAACGACAGCAGCATGCCGAGGGCGAACATGGTCGTCATGAGGGAGGAACCACCGTAGGAGACGAGCGGGAGCGGGACACCGATGACGGGCAGCAGCCCGATCACGGCTCCGATGTTGATGATGGCCTGGCAGACGATCCACGCCATGACCCCGGCGGTCGCGATGCGCACGAACATGTCCTTGCTGCGCAGCACGATCCGGTAGCAGACCAGGGTGAGGGCGCAGAAGAGACCGAGCATCACGAGGGTGCCGGGGAGACCCAGCTCCTCGCCGAGGATGGCGAAGATGAAGTCGTTGTGCGCCTCGGGGAGCCACGACCACTTCTCGCGCGAGGCGCCGAGGCCGACGCCCCACCACCCGCCGTCGGCGAGGGCGTACCGGCCGTGCAGCGGCTGCCGGGCCGCGCCGTACGGGTCGGTGTCCTTGCCCAGCCACACGTCGAATCGGGCGAGTCGGTTGGGGCTGGTCACGACCATGAGGACGGCGAGCGTGGTGAAGGCGGTGAGCCCCCAGACGAACAGGCGCCGCGGCACCCCCGCGGCGAAGAGCAGGGCGGCGACGATGCCCCCCATGACCATCACGGTGCCGAGGTCGTGGCCCAGCAGGACCAGGCCGATGGTCGCGGCGGCCACGGGCACGAGGAAGGGCACGAGGACGTGCCGCAGCCGGCCGAGGGAGCGACGCTTCGCGGACAGCACGGCGGCGCCCACCAGGACGAGGCCCACCTTCGCGAACTCCGAGGGCTGCAGCGAGATCGGGCCGACACCCAGCCAGTTGCGGTTGCCGTTGACGGAGACGCCGAGCGGGGTGAAGACGAGGACCTGCAGGAACAGCGCGCCCACGAGGATCGGGACCGACAACGCCTTCCACGTGCGGATCGGCACGTGCGCGGCGACGGCCATGGCGATCCCGCCGAGGACGGCGAACTGCAGCTGCTTGCGGAAGTAGACGTAGGGCGTGGCGTTGTCGGTCTGCACCAGCGACTTCACCGACGAGGCGGACAGCACCATGATCAGGCCGATGACCACGAGGACGACGGCCACGGAGAGCAGGACGTAGTAGCTCGTCACGGGAGAGTCGAGGCGCTGGAGCCAGGTGCTGACCTTGGTGGGCTCGTCACGCGAGGCACCACCGCGGGCCCGCGGCTTCGAGGCGGGCGCGGCGGTCACGCTGCTCACGCCTGGTCCCCCTGCGGGTCGGTCGGGTCCGTCCGGCCGGAGCCGGTCGCGCCGTCGCTGGCCCGGCGGGCCACCGCGGCGGCGAAGGCGTCGCCCCGTGCGCCGTAGTCGGTGAACATGTCCATCGACGCGGCTGCGGGTGCGAGGAGCACCACGTCACCGCTGCGGGCGAGCCCGGCGGCGTGCTCGACGACGACATCCATGGCACCAGTGTCCGTGCTCGACACGTCGACCACGGGGACATCCGGCGCGTGTCGGGTGAGCGCCTCGGCGAGGGTCGCGCGGTCCGCCCCGAGCAGGACGACGGCCCGCAGCCGGGGAGCCGCCTCGCGGACGAGCTCGTCGACGTCGGCGCCCTTGAGCAGGCCACCGGCGACCCACACCACGTGCTCGAACGACAGCAGCGACGCCAGCGCTGCGTGGGGGTTCGTGGCCTTGGAGTCGTCGACGTACCGCACGCCGTCGACCTCGCCGCAGTCGGCGATGCGGTGCGGCTCGGGACGGAAGGCCCGCAGGCCGTCACGGACCGCGGCGGGCGGGACGCCGTAGGCACGGGCCAGCGCCGCGGCGGCGAGCGCGTTCGCGAGGTTGTGCGGGGCCAGCGTCGCGGCACTGCCTCGGACGTCGTCGAGCGTGGCGAGCTCGGCGGCGGAGGTCTTGCGCTCCTCGACGAAGGCCCGGTCGGCGAGGATGTCGTCGACCACCCCGACCATCGAGAGGGCGGGCATCCCGAGGGTGAACCCGATCGCGCGGCACCCTTCCTGGACCTCGGCCTCCATGACGAGCCGCTCGGTGGCGGGGTCCTGGACGTTGTAGACGCAGGCGACCTTGGTGTTCGCGTAGACCTTGCCCTTGGCGGCGGCGTACTCCTCGAACGACCCGTGCCAGTCGACGTGGTCGGGCGCGACGTTGAGGCAGGCCGAGGCGTGCGGGGCGAGGGAGTCGGACCAGTGCAGCTGGTAGCTCGAGAGCTCGACCGCGATGACGTCGTAGGGCTCGGGGTGCAGGACCGCCTCGAGGATCGGGGTCCCGACGTTGCCGGCGGCGGTGGCGCGCAGGCCGGCCGCGCGCAGCATCTCGGCCAGCATGGTCACGGTGGTGGTCTTGCCGTTGGTTCCGGTGATCGTCAGCCAGGGCGCCGGACCGACGGCGGCGCGCATCCGCCAGGCCAGCTCGACCTCGCCCCACACCGGCACGCCGGCGGCCGCGGCCTCGACGAGCAGGGGCTGGTCCGGCCGCCAGCCCGGGGAGGTGACGACGAGGTCGGCGGCGTGGCCCTGCGGCATACCGGCCACGTGCTCGGGCCCGAGCCGGACGTCGACGCCGAGGATGTCGAGGATGCGCGCCCGCTCCCCCAGCCGGGTGTTCGTCTCGGGGTCTCCCCCGTCGACGGCGACCACGTGCGCGCCCCGCTCGTGCAGGGCGTCCGCGGCGGCGAAGCCACTCACCCCGAGCCCGGTGACCACGACCCGCAGGCCGCTCCAGTCGGCGCTGCCGTTGGTCAACCCGTCGAGTCGTCCGCCGACCGGTGTGCTGCTCACTGCTGGTGCTTCCTCACTGCTGGTGCTGCTGTCTGGTGCTGCTGTCCGGTACCGGTGTTCGGGTGGCCGGTGTTCGGGTGGCCGGTGGTCAGGTGGCCGGTGCTGCCGGGGTCACTGCGCCCCGACGACCCACTCGGCGTAGAAGAGTCCGAGGCCCAGGGCCACGAACAGTCCCGCGATGATCCAGAACCGGATGACGATGGTGACCTCGTTCCACCCGAGCAGCTCGAAGTGGTGCTGCAGCGGCGCCATCCGGAAGACGCGCTTGCCGGTCATCTTGAAGGACCCGACCTGGATGATGACGGACAGCGTGATCGTGACGAACAGGCCGCCCAGGATGATGATGAGCAGCTCGGTGCGGGTCGTGATCGCGAGGCCGGCGAGCGCGCCACCGAGGGCCAGCGAACCGGTGTCCCCCATGAAGATCTTGGCGGGTGAGGCGTTCCACCACAGGAAGCCGAAGCAGGCGCCCATGCAGGCCGCGGCGACGACCGCCAGGTCGCGGGAGTCGCGGACCTCGTAGCACTTGAGGCCGGGCGTGATCTGGCAGTTCTGGTTGCCCTGCCAGATGCCGATGAGGACGTATGCCGCGAACACCATCACCGACGCACCGGTGGCGAGTCCGTCGAGGCCGTCGGTGAGGTTCACCCCGTTGGACGTGCCGGCGATCATCAGGTTGGCCCAGATGACGAACAGGATTAGCCCGACGAGGGTCCCCGCGAACGCGAGGTTGACGGGGGTGTCACGGACGAACGAGATGTACGTCGACGCCGGCGTCCGGTGCTTGCTGTTGGGGAACTGCAGGGCCAGGACGGCGAACACGACCGCCACGAGGGTCTGCCCGGCGAGCTTCTCGCGCGACCGCAGGCCGAGGCTGCGCTGCTTGGAGATCTTGATGTAGTCGTCGAGGAACCCGACCAGCCCGAGCCCGGCCATGAGGAACAGCACCAGCACGCCGCTCCACGTCACCGGGGTGCCCGTGACGAGGTGCGCCAGCGCGTAGGCCGCGATCGCCGACCCGATGATCACCGCGCCACCCATGGTGGGCGTGCCGCGCTTGGTGTGGTGCGAGGTCGGGCCGTCGTCGCGGATGAACTGGCCGTAGCCCTGCTTGACCAGGTACTTGATGAACATCGGCGTGCCGAACAGGGCGCCCACGAGGGAGACGACGGCAGCGATCAGGACCGCCTTCACGTCGCGTCCTCCTCGCTGGTCTGGGCACCCTGCGGGCCGGCCTCGGGGGCGCCGAGGGCAGCCACCTTGTCTCCGAGCCACCGTAGTCCGGCGTCACGGCTCGACTTGAACAACACGACGTCACCGGGGCGACAATTCTCGACGAGCAGGTCGTACGCCGCGTCGGCGTCGGGCACCCAGACCGCCTCCTCGCCCCACGACCCCTCGTGCTGCGCGCCGCTGGCCATCGGCCGGGCGACGTCGCCGACGACGACGAGCCGGGAGATGTTGAGCCGCACGGCGAGCCGGCCGATGGCGTCGTGCTCGATGGTGGACTCCTCCCCCAGCTCGAGCATCGAGCCGAGCACGGCCCAGGTGCGACGCTCGCGGCCCTGCGCGTCCCGGCCCATCGCGGCGAGCGCCTTGAGGGCCGCGCGCATCGAGTCGGGGTTGGCGTTGTACGCGTCGTTGACCACCGTGACGCCGTCGGGTCGTTCGACGACCTCCATCCGCCAGCGCGAGGCCGGGGTGGCGGAGGCCAGTGCCTCGACGACCGACTCCAGCGGCAGTCCGCACTCGAGCGCGGCGGCGACGACGGCCAGGGCGTTGCCGACGTGGTGCTCGCCGTGCAACGGCAACGTCACCGGCGCCTCGCCGGCGGGCGTGAGCAGTCGGAAGGTGGGTCGACCGGAGGCGTCGAGCACGATGTCCTCGGCGCGGACGGTGGCGTCCGGGGCGGTCCCGACGAGCTGCACCCGGGCAGCGGTCCGGCCGGCCATCGCGCGGACGACCGCGTCGTCGGCGTTGAGCACCGCGAGCCCGTCGTCGGGCAGGGCGGCGACCAGCTCGGCCTTGGCCACGGCGATCGCCTCACGGGAGCCGAACTCCCCCACGTGGGCGGTGCCGACGTTGAGCTCGATCCCGATCCGGGGCGGGGCGATCGTCGTGAGGTACTCGATGTGCCCGATCCCCCGGGCGCCCATCTCCACGACGAGGTAGCGGGTCTGCGGCGTGACGCGGAAGACCGTGAGCGGGACACCGACCTCGGAGTTGAGCGAACCCACCGGGGCGACGGTCGGCGCCACGGACGACAGGACGCTCGCCAGGAGGTCCTTGGTCGACGTCTTGCCGGACGACCCCGTGATGCCGATGACGGTGAGGTCGGGGTGGCGGTCGACGACGGCGCGGGCCAGGGAGGCCAACCCCGCCTGGATGTCGCCGACGACGACGCACGGGAGCTCGTCCACCTCGCGGGTGGTCATGGCGGCGACGGCGCCGAGCGCCGCTGTCGGGCCGACGAACTGGTGGCCGTCCATCTGCTCGCCGACGCGGGCGATGTAGAGGCCACCGGCTCCCGCTTCCCGGGAGTCGGTGACGACGGGGCCGTCGACGACGAGGCGCGCCGCCTCGTCCTCCGGTATGCCGTGGAGCCGCCCACCGGTGATGGTGGCGATCTCCGCCAGGGACAACGGGATCACTGCGTACCTCTCGTGCCGGTGGCGACGGCGCGCAGGGCGCGGGCCACCTCTTCGCGGTCGTCGAACGGGTGGATGGTGCCGGCGACGTCCTGGCCGGTCTCGTGGCCCTTGCCCACGACGGCGACCACGCTGCCGGGCCCCCGGTCGTGCGCGGCCCGGACGGCCTGCTCGATGGCAGCGGCCCGTCCGTCGACGTCGTGCAGGTCGTCGGTGCCGCCGGCCGAGGCGGCCCCACGCGCGCCGGCGAGCACGGCGGCGCGGATCACCGCAGGGTCCTCGGAGCGCGGGTTGTCGTCCGTGACCACGACCACGTCGGCACCGAGGGCCGCTGCCCGCCCCATGGCGGCGCGCTTGCCGCGGTCGCGGTCGCCACCGGCGCCGAGGACGACGACGAGGGCACCGGAGGTCTGCGGCCGCAGGGCCTTGAGCGCCGCGGCGACCGCGTCGGGGGTGTGGGCGTAGTCCACGACGACCAGCGGCAGCGACGGGTCGTCGGCGGCCCCGGCACCCCCCGTGCCCTCGGGCAGCGACACCTTCTCCATCCGGCCGGGCACGTGCGGGTCGCTGCGCAGGGCGCGCTCGACCTCCTCGGCCGCCAACCCCGAGTCGAGCAGGGCGAGGGCGGCCATCGCGGTGTTGACCCGGTTGAAGTCCCCCGGCAGGGCCGAGCGCAGCCGCAGGGTGGTGGTGCCGTCCGACAACGTGAAGTCCGCCGGGTCGTGCCCGGACGAGGTGTCGGCGGCCGTCACGAGGTGCCAGTCGGCGTCGACGTCCGGCAACGAGGTCATCGTCGTGACGGGCACGGTGGCGATCGTCGCGAGCTCGCGTCCCCACTCGTCGTCCACGCAGACGATCCCGCGCCGTGCCCGTTCCGGAGTGAACAGCGAGGCCTTGGCGAGGAAGTAGTCCCGCATCGTCGGGTGGAAGTCGAGGTGGTCCTGCGAGAGGTTGGTGAACAACGCCACGTCGTAGACGACGCCGTCGACCCGGTGCTGGGTCAGGGCGTGGCTCGACACCTCCATCACGCAGGAGTCGACCGACCGCTCCCGCATCACCGCCAGCAGGGCGTGCAGGACGGTGGCCTCGGGGGTCGTCCGCATGCTGCGCAGCCGCTCCTCACCGATGCGGGTCTCGACCGTGCCGATCAGGCCGGTGGTCTGGCCCAGGGCGGTGAGTGCGGAGTCCATCAGGTAGGCGGTGGTCGTCTTGCCGTTGGTGCCGGTCACGCCGTAGAGCCGCAACCCGAGGTCCGCCGTGCCGTAGAGCGTCCGGGCGACGGCGCCGACGACGCTGCGGGGTCCTTCGACGAGGACGGTCGGGACGTCCAGCCCGTCGGCCGCGAGCACCGCGACCCCCGCCGCGTCCGTCAGGACGGCGACGGCACCGGCCTCCAGCGCCCCGGCGGCATACCGGGCACCGTGGGCGTTGGCACCGGGGAGGGCGGCGTAGAGGTCGCCGGGCACGACGTCCTGGGAGGCGAGGGTGACCCCGGTCACGACGACATCCTCACCGCTGACGGTGCCCCCGACGAGGGCGGCCACGGCAGAGATCGGGGTGGCGTGCAGGGACGCCGGACGGGGGGAAGGCACGGACAGCGAGCCTACCGTCAGGGCCGTGACCGGGCTGCGTCAGAGCCCCGGTCCCGCAGCACCGTGGCGTCGGACGGGTCGGGGGTCTGGTCGGCCTTGACCTTCACCGTCGGCGACTTCGTGCCGGTCGGCGGGATCTGGAGCTCCTGGAGGGCGTAGGTCATGACGTCCTTGAACACCGGACCCGCGACGACACCGCCGAAGTAGCCCTTGATCGGCCGCTGCAGCGTCACGGCGACGACGATCTCGGGGTCGTCGGCGGGGGCGAAGCCGATGAAGCTCGCCGTCTTGCCCGAGTAGCCACCCACCTTGGCGTCGTACCGGTCGGCCGTACCCGTCTTGCCCGCGACGCGGTAGCCGGGGATCTTCGCCTCGGGTGCGGTCCCCTCCTTGCCGACGACGCCCTCGAGCATGTCGCGGACCTTCTTCGCCGTCTCCGCGGAGACCACCTTGACGCCCTTGGCCTTCGCGACCGGCGTGAACGTGCCGTGCCCGTCGCTTGTGGCGGCGACGATGCGCGGGGGGATGCGGACCCCGTCGTTGGCGATGGTCTGGAAGACGCCGGCGGCCTGGAGGGCGTTGACGGACAGGCCCTGGCCGAAGAGCACGGTGTAGCGCTGCGAGCCGCTCCAGTCCTTGTAGTCGGTCAGCAGGCCGGGGCCCTCACCCGGGAAGCCCATGCCCGAGGTCGACCCGAGGCCGAACTTCTTGAAGTAGGAGTACATCGTCGAGGCCTTGACCTTCTCCCCGGCGAGGATGGTGCCGATGTTGCTGGACTGGGCCAGGACGCCCGCGAAGGTGAGGTACTCCGTCGGGTGGTCGTGGCTGTCCTTGAACTCCGTGCCGGAGCGGTGGATCCGGTTGGGGACCTCGACCACCTCCGACGGGGTCACGGCCCCCTCCTCGAGCGCCGCCGCCGCCGTGATGACCTTGCCGGTCGAGCCGGGCTCGTAGACGTCGTTGAACGCCTTGTTGGTCCAGTTCTCCGGGTCCTGACCCGGCTGGTTCGGGTCGAACGTCGGGTAGGACGCGACTGCCAGCAGCTCCCCCGTCTTGACGTTCTGCACGACGACCGTGCCGGACAGCGCCTTGGTCTCGATCACCTTCTGCGCCACCGCGTTCTGCGCGAACCACTGCAGGTCGGAGTCGATGGTGAGCTTGACGTCCTTGCCGGGGACCGGCTCGGTGGTCTCGGACCGGGCGTTCGGGATGGCGCGGCCGTCCTGGGACTGCTCGAAGATCGTCCGACCGGCCTTGCCCTTGAGCGTGGAGTTCATCAGCACCTCGAGCCCACCACCGGCGGAACCGTCGGACTGCACGAAGCCCACGAGGGACGCGGCCGCGGTCGACGTCGGGTAGTTGCGGTCCGAGGTCGCCTCGGAGTAGATGCCGTTGATGCCGAGCTCGGAGATCTTGCGCCAGTTCAGGGGCGTGATGTTCTTGGCCAGCACGCGGTAGCGCGAGGTGCCGGTCAGCTCGGTGACGAGCTGGTCGACGGGCACCCCGAGCAGCGGGGAGAGGTCCTGAGCGGCCCCGGCGACGCCGACGGTGGCGCGGACGCCGTTGACCGACTTGATGTACTTCGGCACGGCGGTCTGGTCGACCGTGACCGTCCGGCGCTCGATGCTCGAGGCGAGGATGGTGCCGTTGCGGTCGACGATGCTCCCGCGCATGGCAGGCAGGGCCACCGTGGCCGTGCGGTTGGTCTGGGCGTCGGCCGAGACCGCCGAGGCGTCGAACCCCTGCAGCCGCAGCAGCTGGGCCCCGAAGATGCTGAAGACGAACAGGATCGCCACCGTCATCGACCGCATCCGTCGACGGGGGTTCGACCCGTCGAGGCTGACCGAACGGCCCAGGGGGCGACGCGGCGGTGAGGCGGGGCGCTGGGGTGCCACCGGGCGCTTGCGGGGCACCGGTCGACCGGGGGCCGCCTCGGACCGGGCGCGGGTGCCGCCCGCTGCGGGACGGCCGGCCTTGGTCGAGGTCGCCCGCTCCTTGCCCGCGGCGGCGCCGGGTGCCGGACGTCGGCGGGGTGCTTCACCGTTCGCAGGACGAGGGCGCGGGGCTCCGGGGCGAGTGCCTCGGGTCTGCGTCACTGGGTACCTCGTGTCTGGGTCAGGGCTTGATCAGGGTCTGGTCGGGGCTTCGATCGGGGCTTCGATCAGGGCTTCGGGGTGGCGGGCGTCGGCGTCGTGGTCGCCTTCTTCGCCGGGGTGGTGGTGCTGGTGCTGGTGGTCGTCTTCGTCTTCGCGTCGACGCTGGTCACCGTGGTGACGAGCGACCCGTCCGGCTTGGTGACCTTCTCGGTCGTCGTCGTCACGTCCCCCTTCGTGCTGACGGTGGTCTTCGGCCCCGTGCTCTTCGCCGCGGCGGACGATGCGGACGTCGCCTCCGGAGCCGTGACCACGGTAAAGCCGACCTGCTTCTTGGCCGGGCTCGCCACGCCGAGGACCTTCCCGTCGCTGAGGCGCAGGAACGCGGCCGAGTCGGCCGGCACCATCCCCAGCTTGGCGGCCCGCGCCGCGAGGTTGGCCGGGCTGCGCTGGGCGTCGATCGCCTGGGTGAGGGCCTGCTGGGTGTCGGTGAGCTCACCGGAGGTCGCCTGGAGACGGTGCAGGGTGAACGACCCCTCCGCCATGGCGGTGTTGAGCATGAGGAGGGCGACCAGGCCGGCCACGAGCAGGGTCATGCACAGCGCCGCGAACACGCCGTTGCCCGGCTGGCCGATCGCCGCCGGCACGACCCGCAGCGGCTGGGGCGACACCTGCCGCCGCAGTGGTGCCCGAGATGCGACCCTCGCCGTCGCAGTCTGCTGGCTCATCGGTGGGTTCCCTTCGTTGCAGTGGAAAGTCGGGTGCGTTCGGCGGCCCGCAGGCGCACCGAGGCAGATCGGGGGTTGGCGGCCTGCTCGTCGGCGGGCGCCTCCTCGGCGCCACGCGTGAGCAGCCGCAGGTATGCCGCGTGCTCGGGGAGCTCGACGGGCAGGCCCTCCGGGCTGCTCCCCTTGGCTCCCTGCGCCAGCACGCGCTTGGTGATGCGGTCCTCGAGCGAGTGGTAGGACAGGACGGCGACCCGGCCGCCGACGCCGAGGGCGTCGATGACGCGCGGCAGCGCCCGGGTCCAGACGGACAGCTCGGCGTTGACCTCGATGCGCAGCGCCTGGAAGGTCCGCTTGCCGGGGTGTCCCCCGCTCTTCTGGGAGGCGGCGGGCACGGCCTTCTTGAGGAGGTCGACGAGGCGGCCGGACGTGGTGAACGGCTCCGTCTCGCGCTCGCGCACGATGGCGCCGGCCACCTTCCTGGCGAACCGCTCCTCGCCGAACTCGCGCAGGATGCCCTCGAGGTCGGCCGCCGAGTAGGTGTTGAGCACCTCGGCCGCTGTGATCCCGGTGGACTGGTCCATCCGCATGTCGAGCGGCGCGTCCTGGCTGTAGGAGAACCCGCGGTCGGTCTCGTCGAGCTGCAACGAGGAGACACCGAGGTCGTAGAGGCTGGCGTCGACGTGGGTGACCCCGGCCTCGGCCAGCGCTCGCGGCACCTCGTCGTAGACGGCGTGGACGAACGTGGTGCGGCCGGCGAAGCGGTCGAGGCGTTCCGCGGCGAGCGCGAGGGCCTCCCGGTCGCGGTCGATGCCGACGACGCGGGCCTGCGGGCAGGACTCGAGGATCGCCTCGGCGTGGCCGCCCATGCCGAGGGTGCCGTCGAGGTAGACGGCACCGGGCTCGGTGAGGGCGGGGGCGAGCAGCTCGACGATGCGGTCGCGCAGGACGGGAATGTGCCGGTCGGCGGCCATTCCTCGTGAGTTCATCGCGCTGCTCCTGCTCGGGTCCTGCTCGGGTCCTGCTTGGGGTGGTGTCCGGGTCCTGCTGGGGTGGTGCCGGTGGTGCTGGGTGGGGCGGTGCGCCCGGTCCTGCTCTGGTGGACCCTGCGGTCAGGTCCCCATCCGCTCCGTGCGGCCCGGGACGGGGGAAGTCGTCCCGGGATGTGAAGCGGCTGGAGACCTGGCTGCAGGGGCCGCGGGCACGAGTGCCCGGCGGGTGCGTCACAGCAGGCCCGGGATCACCTCCTCGGACTGGTCGGCGAAGCCCTGCTCGGTGCTCTCGAGGTAGGCGTTCCAGGCGTCGGTGTCCCAGACCTCGACCCGCGACCCGGCGCCGATGACGGTGCAGTCGCGGGTCAGGCCGGCGTAGGCGCGCAGGGTGGCGGGGATGGTCACGCGACCCTGCTTGTCGGGGACCTCGTCCGAGGCCCCGGAGAGGAAGACGCGGGTGAAGTCACGGACGGCCTTGCTGGTCGTCGGCGCCGACTGCATCTGCTCGGTGACGCGGACGAACTCCTGCATGGGGAAGACGTAGAGGCAGCGCTCCTGGCCCCGGGTGACGACCAGCCCGCTGGCCATCCGCTCACGGAACTTCGCGGGCAGGAACAGGCGGCCCTTCTCGTCGAGGCGGGGGCTGTGCGTCCCGAGGAACACGGTGCACCCCTCCCCTCACTGCGACCACAGGACCCCACGGCCCTCTTGTTTCCCCCACTTTACTCCACCGTCACCCCCACAGGTACCCACTTCCGCACGTTTTCCTCATCCTTTCGGCTGTTTCTGCAGGTCAGACTGGTGGTGGAAAGTGGTGCGCCTTGACGGTCCCGGACCACCTGATTGGCCCGTCGTCGCGGCTTTCGGCGACGAATGACCGGTGAGTGGAACCTCGGGGACGATCCGGGCACCGAAACGGGGGCCCGGGCGTTCCCGAACCAGCCCCGTGAGGTCACGAGACGGCATACCTGCTGTCCCGGTGGGGCAATGTGGGGAAAGATCGAGACCATCCGCAGGGCGCAGCGTGGCGCCGACGGAATCGACGGAAGGACAGCCGGTGCAGGGTGGGTACGAGGACCAGGGCGGGGGCCCCCACGGGTCGATGGGCGGTTCCGCAGGGAACCAGCTCGGCACCGGCGGCCGGCAGGGGGCGGGCAGCTCACCCGCCACCGGACCGGAGAGCCTGCTGTCGTTCCCGGCCGGCTCCCCCGCATCGCTGAGCCAGGTGACCGAGGTGGCCGGGCGGCTCGCGCGGGCCATGAACTCGGTCATCGAGGGCAAGCCGGACGTGGTGCACACGGCGATCACCGTGCTGCTCGCCGAGGGGCACCTTCTCCTCGAGGACGTGCCGGGCGTCGGCAAGACGATGCTGGCCAAGACGCTGGCGAAGACCATCGACTGCTCGGTGCGGCGCGTGCAGTTCACCCCCGACCTGCTGCCCAGCGACATCACCGGTGTCAGCGTCTTCAACCAGGACGTGCGCGACTTCGAGTTCCGGCCGGGGGCGATCTTCGCCAACGTCGTGGTGGGTGACGAGATCAACCGCGCCTCCCCGAAGACCCAGTCCGCCCTGCTCGAGTCGATGGAGGAGGGCCAGGTCACCGTCGACGGCCAGACCTACGACCTGCCGAAGCCGTTCATCGTCATGGCGACGCAGAACCCCATCGAGATGGAGGGCACCTACCCCCTCCCCGAGGCCCAGCGCGACCGGTTCATGGCCCGCATCTCCCTCGGGTACCCCTCGTCCCGCGCCGAGGTCGCCATGCTCGACAGCCACGGCCAGGTCTCCCCGCTGGAGACGCTCAGCCCGGTCACCGATGCCGCGACGATCACCGCCATGGTCAAGGCGGTCCGCTCCGTGTTCACCAGCGACGCCATCAAGCAGTACGTCGTCGACCTCTCCTCGGCCACCCGGTCCAGCTCGGCCCTGCGGCTGGGCGCCTCACCGCGCGCGACGCTGCACATGCTGCGCGCGGCCCGGGCCCACGCCGCCCTCGAGGGTCGGGACCACGTGCTGCCCGACGACGTCCAGGCCATCGTCGTCCACGTCCTGGCGCACCGCGTCATCCCCACGGGCGAGACCCAGCTCGCCCGCCGGAGCACCGCCGAGGTCCTCCAGGACCTGATGCGGCGGGTGCCGGTCCCTGCGGCCGGCCGCTGAGGCTGCGCCGTGCGCAGACTTCGCGACCTCCTCACCACCCGCGGGCGGGCGTTCGTCGCGGCGGGAATCACGTTGGTGCTGTGCGGGATCGGGCTCGGGTTCACCGACCTGACCCGGATCGGCGTGCTGCTCGTCGCGCTCCCCCTGCTGAGCGGGCTGCTCATGAGACGGCACGACCTGCGGTTCGCGCTCGAGCGCACCGCGGTGCCCGGACGCATCCAGGTCGACGAGCAGTCGGTGGTCACCCTCGGCATCGAGAACGCCGGTGGCGCCGCGAGCCCGTTGCTCATGGCCGAGGAACAGCTCGACTACGCCCTCGGTGACCGACCGCGGTTCGTCGTCCCGCGCCTTCGTCGTGGTGACCGGCAGGAGATCCACTACACGGTGCGCTCCCACGTCCGGGGACGTCACCGCCTGGGTCCGCTCGGCGTCCGCCTCCGCGACCCGTTCGGGCTCAGCACCCGGGTCGCAGCGATCTCCGGTGCCAGTGACGTGCTCGTGCTGCCCCGCATCCTCCCCCTGGGCGGCGGGCTCCCGCCGGGCAGCGGTGTCGGTGCCGAGGGCGCCATACCCCACATGGTCGCCCTCCACGGCGAGGACGACGTCTCGATCCGCTCCTACCGTGACGGCGACGACCTGCGCCGCATCCACTGGCCGGCCACGGCCAAGACCGGTGAGCTCATGGTGCGCCAGGAGGACCGTCCGGCGCGCCGTCGTGCGGCGATCGTCCTCGACTCGCGCTCCCGCGGCCACCACGGGTCCGGCAGCTCGGGGTCGTTCGAGTACGCCGTGACCGCGTGCGCCTCGATCGCGGTCCACCTCCTCGACCAGGGGTATGCCGTGCACCTCGTCAGCGACGAGACCGCCGACGACAGCCGCGCCGCCACGGCGATGGAGGTCGACCCGCTGCTGGACGTCCTGGCCATGGCCGAGCCCGGCTCGGAGGACCAGTTCGCCGACGTGCTCCAGTCCGCCCACCCCGTCACCGCGTCCGGTGGCCTGGTCCTGGCCGTCGTGACCGACCTCGACGAGGAGGTGGCCCGCCAGGTCGCCTCGCTGCGCCAGCCGGGCGGCACCGCGCTGGCCATCGTGCTCGACCCGCACGGGTTCGGGGCGTCGCGACGCCGACCCGGCGCTGCTTCCGAGCTCGCCTGCGTCCCGGTCCTGCGGGGCGCCGGGTGGGGGGTGGCGGTCGTGGGTTCCGGTGACGACCTCGCCTCCGTCTGGGGTGTCCTGTCCGGTGGGTCGGCGAGGGTGGGCGTCGCATGAGCCGCGGACGCGTTCCCGAGTCCCTGCTCGCCGGGGCGGCCTCCGCCGTCGTCGCCTGGCCGATCACGACGCTCTTCACCCCCAACACGTGGGTCCGGCCCACGCTCGCCGTGATCCTGGTGGTCGTGCTGACGGGCATCGCCGCCCGGATGCTCACGACGTCGTGGGTCCTCGTCGCACTCTCCCAGCTCGCCGGCATCGTCCTGGTCGCCAGCTGGCTCCACGGCCGCGGGCACCTCTGGTACGGCCTGCCCACGCCCGACATGGTCCTGGCGTTCAACAACCTGCTCGTGGACGCCCGGCTCACGGTGCAGAACTACGCAGCCCCCGCGCCCACCAACCGCGGCGTCACCCTCGGCATCGGCCTGGCCATCGGTGTGGCTGCCGTCATCGTCGACCACCTCGCCGTCATGCGGCGCTCCCCGGCGATGGCCGGCCTCCCCCTGCTCACCGCCTTCCTCATCTCGGCCTCCAACTCCGGCGAGTCGCTCAACCCGATGTACTTCGTCGCCGCCGGAGGCGTCTGGCTGCTGATGCTCGGTCGCCAGGGCATCTCCTCGTTGCGCCGGTGGAGCACCACGACCCCGATGAGCACGACCGGCCGCCGCTCCTCCGAGGACCACGACGGCGCCTACGGGTATGCCGCGGTGGGACGCACGCTGGCCGTGGCCGGCCTCGTCACCGCGGTCGCGCTCCCCGTCGTGATCCCCCACTTCCCCACGCGCTACCTCATCGACGGCCTGGGGCGGTCGAGCGACGCCGCCGGGTTCAGCGACGGCCAGATCGGCCTCAAGACGACCCTCGACCTCCAGCGCAGCCTCGGGAACCCGTCCAAGGCCCCGGTCCTGTCGTACACGACCAACGCCCCGATCCTCACGCCGCTGCGCGTCGGGGTGCTGGTCAACTACGCCAACGACGAGTGGCGACCCGACGACGCGGACGTGCGCTACACGCGCCGCCCCGACCTGCAGCTCCCGCCCGAGCTCGACGACAGCGTCCCGCGCGAGACCTACCGGATCTCGGTCGACGAGTCCCGCATCGAGGCACCCCAGATCGCGGCACCCACCCCGCTGGTCTCCGGTGACCTCGACGGCGTCGCGTGGGGCCTGGACCGCCAGACCTCCGTCGCGAGCGTCAACCGGACGGCCAGCTCGTACAGCTTCACCTACCTGGCCCTCAACCCCAGCGCGCAGACCCTCGACCAGGGCGCGCAGGGTGCGACCGGCGCGTTGCTGCCGCCCGAGCTGCAGGTCGACCCCGAGTCCGAGCCACTGGTGCGCGACCTCGTGGCCAAGGTCGTGCCCGAGGGCGCCAGCAGGATCGAGGCGGCCCGGGCGATCCAGAGCTACCTGCGGACCGGGGGCGGCTTCACCTACTCCCTCACCCTCCCCAAGACCGTGACCAACGAGTTCGGACAGTCCGAGGCGCCCGACCCGATCTCGTTGTTCCTGCGCAGCAAGGTCGGCTACTGCGTGCAGTTCGCCACCGCGATGGTGATGATGGCGCGCGAGAGCGGGATCCCTGCCCGCATGGCCATCGGCTTCCTGCCCGGGACGGCCGACCGCGGCACGTACACCGTGCGCGCCTCGGACGCGCACGCGTGGCCCGAGCTGTTCTTCGAGGGGGTCGGGTGGCTGCGCTTCGAACCCACGCCCTCGGGTACGCAGAACACCGTCGCACCGCCCTACTCGCTGGCTCCCACCACCCCCGACCCCACCAACCCCTCGTCGACGGCGAGCGGCAGCAGCTCGGTGTCGTCCAACACCCGGGTCGACGGCGCCAACGACCCCGGCGCCCAGGACCCGACGTCCACCTCGGGGTCCAACAGCGACAGCTCGTCGTTCCTCGGACAGCAGACCCGGACGGTGCTGCTGTGGGTGCTCCTCGCCCTGGTGGCCGGGATCCTCGGATCGCTGGCCGTGCCGCTGGCCGCACGCTCGCGGCTGCGCCGACGGCTCAAGGACGCCCCCGACGAGGCAACCCGGGTGGAGATCGAGTGGCAGGCCATGGTCGAACGCCTCGGCGACCTCGGCGTCATCCCCCCTCGGGGGAGCACCCCGCGGCAGGCCGGTCGGTTCTACCAGCGCGAGGCCTACCTCGAGGGTGAGCAGACCCAGGCGCTGCGCCGGGTCGTGGACGGCGTGGAACGGTCCCGGTACGCACCCCCGGGCACGACGGTGACCAACGTGCGGCCCGACACCCACGAGGTCGTCAAGGCCGTCTCCGGGGTGCGCCGCCGCAAGGACCGGCTGCGGGCCGCGTGGTGGCCGAGCGAGGGCCTGCTCGAGTGGCGCGAGCGTCGCGAACGCGCCGCCCGGGTGGCGCGCACGCCGTGGGACCGCTGGCAGGAACGCCGCGCCGAGCGCCGGGCCGAAGCCCGGGGCGGCCGCAGCTAGGACCAGCGGGGGCCGCCGGAGCCCCGTGACGGACTCCCCCCTGCCTGCGGCGGGCGCTCAGGACCTCAGCTGGGACATCTGCAGCCAGCAGGACCAGTCGGCAGCGCTCGAACCCCACGCCTTCGCCGTGGTCGGGTAGGCCACCCAGCCCCCTCCCCGGCCGTACCTGGTCACCAGCGTGCGGCAGCCGGCGTCGGCGACCTTCTTCGCCGCGGCCTTCCCGGGAAACGCCCCGGTCGGCTTCTTGTGCTCCCCGAGCCAGACCCACTGCGCGGACCCCAGCTCGCACTTCTCCGGGCTGAACGCCTTGGCCGTGTGCGTCTGCGCGCACCGGCCCAGGAGGCTGGGAAGAGGGTTGGTCTTGCCCGTGAGCCGGCCGTTGAGGGAGCCGACCGTCCGGCTCAGTGTCTTGTGGTCCGGGGCCAGCCCGACCACGGCCACGCACGCGGTCCACCGGGCCCCTGCCGCGATCTGCTCCCGGGTGGGGAAGCGCCACGTCCGCAGGACCCCCAGCGGGACGGCACCGGAGTACCCGACCCAGGGGCGCAGGTTGGGACAGACCGCGTTCGGGTCGAGGCGCCCGAGCTGGGTGCGGTCCGCCGGGTCGGTCAGACCAGGTGGCAGCCCGACCACGGCGTAGACCTGGCCCTCGTGGGGAGTCCCGCAGTCGACCGCCGCGGCCTGAGCGAGATCGCTCACCGAGCTCATCTGCAGGCAGGCGTTGAGTGCCGGTGCCGGTGCCGGCGTCGGTGTCGGCGTCGTCCCGCCCCCCGTGCTGCTCGAGCACCCGGTCAGCCCCAGGACGCCGAGCACCACCACCAGCGCCAGCCCTCGCTGCGATCGCCGCATGTGATCCCCCGCCCCTCCGGTCGCCATGTCCTAGCGGATCACCACGGTGGGGGCGCAGGCAATGACCCGATGTGACTACGGGCCGAGGTGACCACGGGCCGCGGTGACCACGGGCCGCGGTGACCAGGGGCCGGGGTGACCACCCGACGCACGGTGGGACGCAGAAAGGTCAGGCGCCCCGTGGGGCGCCTGACCTTTCGAGGCCGAGCCGACGCCGGCGTCGGCGGCAGGTCTGCTCAGTCCAGGTAGTCGCGCAGGACCTGGGACCGGCTCGGGTGACGCAGCTTGCTCATCGTCTTGGACTCGATCTGGCGGATCCGCTCGCGGGTCACGCCGTAGACCTTGCCGATCTCGTCGAGCGTCTTGGGCTGGCCGTCGGTCAGGCCGAAGCGCATCGAGACCACTCCGGCCTCGCGCTCGGAGAGCGTGTCCAGCACCGAGTGCAGCTGCTCCTGCAGCAGCGTGAAGCTCACGGCGTCGGCCGGGACGACCGCCTCGGAGTCCTCGATGAGGTCACCGAACTCGCTGTCACCGTCCTCGCCGAGCGGCGTGTGCAGGGAGATGGGCTCGCGGCCGTACTTCTGGACCTCGACGACCTTCTCCGGGGTCATGTCGAGCTCCTTGGCGAGCTCCTCCGGGGTGGGCTCGCGCCCGAGGTCCTGGAGCATCTGGCGCTGCACGCGCGCCAGCTTGTTGATGACCTCGACCATGTGGACCGGGATGCGGATGGTGCGCGCCTGGTCGGCCATGGCGCGGGTGATGGCCTGACGGATCCACCACGTCGCGTACGTCGAGAACTTGTAGCCCTTGGTGTAGTCGAACTTCTCGACCGCACGGATCAGGCCGAGGTTGCCCTCCTGGATCAGGTCCAGGAACAGCATGCCGCGACCGGTGTAGCGCTTGGCCAGCGAGACCACGAGGCGCAGGTTGGCCTCGAGGAGGTGGTTCTTGGCCTTCTTGCCGTCCTGGGCGATCCACCAGAGCTCACGCTTGAGCTTCATGTCGATCTTGTCGCCGGAGTTGAGCCGCTCCTCGGCGAACAGGCCGGCTTCGATGCGCTTGGCGAGCTCGACCTCCTGCTCGGCGTTGAGGAGGGCGACCTTGCCGATCTGCTTGAGGTAGTCCTTGACCGGGTCGGCGGTGGCGCCGGCGGTCACGACCTGCTGGACCGGGGCGTCGTCCTCGTCGTCGTCGCGCAGGACGAAGCCCGAGGAGGACTCCTCCTCGTCGCTGTCCTTCTTCTTGTCGTCGGTCTCGTCCTCGATGACGACGTCCTCGAGCTCGGCCTCGACGACATCGGTCGGCTCGGCGTCCGCGGGCTCCTCGCCGTCGACGACCGGCGCGTCGTCCTTGCCGGCAGCGGCCTTGGCCGTCTTCGCGGTCTTCGCCGCAGCCTTCTTGGCCGCGGGCTTGACCGGCTCGGCAGCGGCCGCAGCCGCCTTCTTCGTGGTCGTCGCCTTGGCCGCAGCCTTGGCGGCGGGCTTGGCAGCGGTCTTGGTCGCCGTCTTCGCGGTGTCGTCGGCCGCGGCAGGCTTGGCTGCCGCCTTGGTCGTCTTCGCGGCCGCCTTCTTGGCGGGCGCGGTCGCGGTGCGACGGGTCGTCGTCGCAGCAACGGCACGCGAGGCGGTGGCGGCGTCCAGGGTCACGGTGATGCCCTGCTCGTCCAGCGAACGCAGCACCACCTTCATCCGCTTCGGCGGGACCTCGGCGCCCTCGAGCGCCTCACGCAGCGCGCCGCTGTCGACCGAGCCGTTGGTGCGGCCCTGCATGAGCAGCTGCTGCAGGGCTGGATGGGTGAACTCGGTGGGGAGAGACGGTGCGGGGCTCGCAGCCTTCTTGGACACAGGCGACACGGACTACCTTTCGTCGCGGGATCGCGGCACGGCGCACGCCATCACGGGCATGGCGGGGCATGCCTACGACAACAACTGCGGGGGCGGAAGTATTGCCGAGACCGGGCGGGAGTGCCCTGCGCGACCTCGTTCCAGCCATTGTAAAACGAGAAGGCGCTCATTCCCGCATTCGTGCACGAATTCGGGCCGTTCGCGGCCCGATCGCGTCGTTCGTGGCGCCTACGCGTCGGCCTTGACCGCCAGGACCGGGCAGGACGCGTCGAGCAGGATGCGCTGCGCGTTCGACCCGAGGATGAGCTTCCCGACCGGGGTGCGTCGACGCAGCCCGATGACGATGAACTCGGCGTGCTCCTCCTCCGCGACGGCGATCAGGTCCTCGGCGGGTTCGTTGCCCCGGACCAGCTGGCGCACCTCGTGCACCAGCCCCTGGTCGTCGAGCTGGCCCTGGATCCGCGAGAGCTCGGCCTCGAACCGCTGGGCCTCGTCGCTGTCGTAGTCCCGGCCTCCACGGTTGGAGTTGATGACGATGAGCTTGGACTTGCGCAGCAGCGCCTCGTCCGCCGCGCGTCGTAGCGCCGCTCGCCCTTCCTTCGTCGGGACATACCCCACAACGATGGCCACGGGAACCTCCTCGTTCGTCGACAGCTGCGGCAGTGGCCGCGCGGCCGACGCTACCGGAAATCACCCGGTCAGGCAGGGTCCCCGAGAACCCGCACCACGATGGCACCGACCTGCTCCAGCTCGATGAGGAAACCGTCGTGGCCGTAGTCGGAGTGGACGGTGTGGACGACCGCACCCGGGACGGCGTCCGCGATCTCGTGGGACAGGCGCGGCGGGTACAGCCGGTCGGAGTCGACCGCCACCACGACGACGTCCGCCGTGATGCGGGCGAGCGCGGCCTCGACACCGCCCCGCCCCCGGCCGACGTCGTGGGAGTTCATGGCCTCGGTCAGGACGACGTAGGAGTTGGCGTCGAACCGGCCCGCGAGCTTGCCGGCGTGGTGGTCGAGGTAGGACTCCACCGCGTAGCGCCCCCTCCCCCCGAGCGGGTCCTCCTCACCCTGCGCCGAGCGGCCGAAGCGCTCGTGCAGCTCGATCTCGCTGCGGTAGGTGACGTGGGCGATGCGCCGGGCGATGCCGAGTCCGGTGTCGGGCCCGGTCTCCTGGTCGTAGTAGTCGCCGCCGTGGAAGTGCGGGTCGCTGCGGATCGCGAGCAGCTGGGCCTGACACCAGGCGATCTGCTCGGCCGACGCGTAGGCCGTGCTGGCCAACACCAGCGCGGAGGCCACGCGGTCGGGATGGGTCACCGCCCACTCGAGGGCGCGCATCCCTCCCATCGACCCGCCGAGCACCAGGTGCCACCTCTCGACGCCGACGCGGTCGGCGAGCAGGGCCTCGACCCGCACCTGGTCCCGCACGGTCACGAACGGGAAGCGGCTCCCCCAGGGGCGCCCGTCGGGGGCAGGTGAGGCGGGGCCGGTGCTCCCCTGGCAGCCGCCGAGCACGTTGACGGCCACGACGAAGAAGCGGTCCGTGTCCAGCGGGCGGCCCGGGCCGATGAGGCCGTCCCACCAACCAGGGGTCGGGTGGCCCGGCCCGGCCACCCCGGTCACGTGGCTGTCCCCGGTGAGGGCGTGCTCGACCAGGATCGCGTTGTCACGGTCGGCGTTGAGCTCCCCCCACGACTCGTAGGCGAGGGTGACGTCGGGCAGCACCCCGCCGCGTTCGAGCTCGACCGCGCCGAGGGCGACGAACCGCCGGTCACCCACCGGGTCCCCGGGACGCCAGGCCCCGGTCGTCGTCGGGGGTCGGGAGGTGGTCGTCATGAGGGTGCTCCTGTGGCCATCGCGCTTGCCGCCCAGGACAGGGCCGGCCGGGTCCTCACCCGGGGCACCCCACCGCGAGGAGGGTTGCCGCCCAGCAAGCCGGGGCTTGGTGCTGGGACTCATGACCTGCCGACCATCATACGAGCCCCGGGTCGAGGTGTCCGGCCCGTCCGGACACTGGACCGGAGGGAGGAGGACGACCTCGTCTCGTCAGGCCTCCGGGCACGGAGCCGAACCCGTGTCGCGGCGGGGGTTCGGCCGCCGGCCGGGAGCGCACCCCGAGGTCGACCATGCGTTCCAGCAGGCGGGCGAGCCGGTACCCCGGGTGGTGCTGGAGGGCGCGGTCGAGCGCGACGCGGGTCAGCGCCCCGTCCCCCAACCACCAGGCGAGGTTGGCGAGCACCGTGAGGACGGCGGCGCAGTCGTCGTCCGGCACCGCGCGGGCGACGGCCTGCAGCCGGGACAGGACCCGGCGTCCTCCCACGGCAGCACGCTCGCCCCCACCCTGCAGCCAGGCCGGCTCAGGGAGGCAGCTGTGCAGGGCGTCGACGAGGTCGACCGACAACGCGTCGAACGGCAGCGTGCCCGGACAGACCCAGGCGATGACGGCGTCGCGCAGCTCCACGTCACGCAGACCTGCGACGAGGAGGGCCACCTCTTCGGGGCCCAGCTCGAACGCACCGCGGAACTGGTCCGCGCCGGCGACATCGAGGACCTTGGCCCAGGTGGCGAGGTGCCTGAGCCGGTGGACGGCGACCGCACGCCCGCCGAAGGAACGGCCGTCGGCGCGTGCCCCGATGTCCTCGAGCGCGGCGGCCACCGCCGGCGTCCGGGACGGGTCGGCGGCGACGAGCTGCGCCAGCGACTCCCTACCGGGCAGGGGGGCGACCTCCAGGGCGACGAACTGCGCCACGGCCGGGACGTCTCGCGGGACGTCCTGCTCGTGGCCGACGCTCGGGCAGCAGCCGTGGTCGCAGTCGGGGGCATACCACCGGCCGTCCCGGACGACGAGGCGGTCGAGGACCGGGACGTCGGCCGCGACGAGGGCGTCCCGGACCGCGTCGGCGAGCGGGAGCGCGTCGCCCGGTCGTGACTCGTACCCGACGAGCAGCACCGCGTCGGGCTCCTCCCTCAGCAGCGGTGGCACCAAGGCCGTGCAGGCGTCCTCCACGGCGTCCTGAGGTGACAGGTCGATCCGCTCCACGAGACCGATCTGGCGCTCATGCAGGGCGATCGCGACGAGGGACTCGCTGGGGTGGTACCCGAGCTGGTAGGGCAGGACGGCAAGGACGTCGGCGGGTCCGGCGAGACGGATCGGTTCCATGGCCACCACGGTGGTGGGCCGGACGCCGAGGACCCAGGGCGTCCGGGGCGGCCTGTGGACACCCCGTCGGGTGACCACCACCTGTGGACGGACGACCCGGGGGGGCGGCGAGCCCCCGCGATCGACGAGCCACCTCGGTCGACCAGTCACCCCAGTCGCCGAACGACTGCCGTCAGCCGCCCACCGCGGTCACCGGACGACGTGCCCCGGCACCGTGCGACCCTGCTGCCGGCTCGAGCCGTTCGGCTCCTCCTGGGCCGCGGCATACCCGTCGGCGGGGTGGGCGGTCCCGCGGACGGTGCGCTCCCACCGCAGGTAGCCCTCGGTCTCGTTGATGAAGGCCGCGGCGAGCCACGACACCACGACGGCGTCGTCGGCCAGGCCCAGGACGGAAAGGAACGCCTCGGGCACGAGGTCGATCGGCGACACGACGTAGGCGACCGCTGCAGCGATCATGAGCAGGCGTCCACGGGTGCTGCCCCGGTACTCCCCCCGGAAGGTCGCGCGCAGCAGGCGCGGGAGGCTGGCGAACCGCTCCCCCAACCCGGGCGAACCGGGGCGCAGGGCGGTGCGCAGTGCGGTGCCGATGGTGCGGAAGGCTCCGAGGCGGTTCACGGCCATGTCGTCTCCAGGTGTGTCAGCGGTGCTGGTCGGTGGGACGGACGGCACGGGCGCCGACCGCGCCCGAACACGGGTCCAACGAGTCGTGCGGGCCAGACATTCCCGGCCGTCAGAGCCCGGTCGCGCGCTTCGGGAACTCGTGGCGCGCGTGGTCGGCGATCCGCTTGAGGAGGTAGGTGTCCAGGCCGGCGCCGACGACGCCGCCGAGCACCGGGACCCCCTTGCCGAACCGCGTCAGCGTCTTCTTGCCGGCCGTCGACAGCAACCGGAAGCCGACCGCCTTGTTGACGACCATCAGGGCCGGGCCGGGAAGTCGTTGCGCCGCAAGGTTCGACAGCCGCCCGGTCGACATCACGCCGGCCTTCTTGAGCAGGTCGTCGGCGTCAGCGCCGACGAGGGTCAGCAGGACGGCGGAGCGGATCTCCGGCTGCTTGATGTCGTACCCGCGCAGCGACGCGATGGAGGCGACCATGCGGGTGGCGACGAGGTAGAACTCGACGACGTTGGCCGGCAGGGCGACCGGGAGGGTGATGAACCCGCCGAGCCCGGTCACGAACCCGCCCGCCGCAGCGAGCTTGAGGTGTCCGCGCACCACCGCGTCGACGGCGTCCTCGGCGTCGGGACGCTCCGCACGCTTGACGTCGGCGATCTTCTGCGCGGAGTCGAACGGCCCCTTGCCGTCGATCCCGACGTCCAGGAGGTTCTCGACGAGCCCGGTGACGGCGCCGGTGAACATCCCCGTGTCCTCCTTGCCGGCCCTGGCCTGCTCGAGTGCAGGGACCTTCGCCCCCGACCCGTCCTTGCCCAACCCGAGGAAAGCCACGCTGTACTCCCTGTCGTCGTCCGTCCGGGTCTGCGAACCCGTGCCCTGCGACCGCTGGCGCGGGCGTCCCGACCATCCTGCCACGCAGTCCCGGGACCAGCAGGTTTAGCCTTGGGAGCATGGCCGACCACACCGAGTCCACCCCCACCACGTCCACCACCGAGTCCGCCTTCGCCGCGTACGCGCACCCCGAGCGGCTGGTCAGCACGCAGTGGCTGGCCGAGCAGGTCGAGGCCGGGAAGGTCGGCGGGCCCGACGGCATCGTCGTCCTCGAGTCCGACGAGGACGTGCTGCTCTACGACACGGGCCACATCCCCGGGTCGCTGAAGCTCGACTGGCACCAGGACCTCAACGACGCCGTGGTGCGCGACTACGTCGACGCCGAGCAGTTCGCCGCCGTCATGTCGGCGCGCGGCATCTCCCGCGACACCACGGTCGTCGTCTACGGCGACAAGAACAACTGGTGGGCGGCCTACGCCCTGTGGGTGATGAGCCTGTTCGGCCACGAGGACGTGCGCCTGCTCGACGGCGGCCGCGCCAAGTGGGTCGCCGAGGGCCGCGAGCTCACCAAGGACGTGCCGCAGGTCGCGCCGCTGACCGGCGACGCGGCATACCCGGTCGTCGAGCGCGACGACACTCCGATCCGCGCGTTCAAGGAGGACGTCCTCGCCCACCTCGGTGGTGCGCTGGTCGATGTCCGCTCCCCCGGCGAGTTCAGCGGCGAGCTGCTGCACATGCCCGACTACCCGCAGGAGGGGGCCATGCGCGGCGGTCACATCCCGGGTGCGCGCTCGGTGCCGTGGGCGCGGGCGGCCAACGAGGACGGGACCTTCAAGTCCCGCGAGGACCTCGAGGCCATCTACCTCACCGAGCAGGGCCTGTCCCCCGCCGATGCCACGATCGCCTACTGCCGCATCGGGGAACGCTCCTCGCACACGTGGTTCGTCCTCACCCACCTCCTCGGCTTCGGGCAGGTCCGCAACTACGACGGCTCGTGGACCGAGTGGGGCAACTCGGTCCGCGTCCCGGTCGAGCAGGGCGCGCCGAAGTGACCGACACCGTCGACCTCCCGCCGGCGATGCGTGAGGTCGCCGACGACTTCGCCGAGCTCACCGCTAACGAACGGCTCCAGCTGCTGCTGGAGTTCAGCGAGGGCCTGCCCGAGCTGCCCGAGCGGTATGCCGGGTCGCTCGACTCGATGGAGCAGGTGCACGAGTGCCAGTCGCCGATCTTCCTCGCCGTCGAGGTCGACGACGAGCCGGCGGACCGCCCGGGCGACCGGGCGGTGCACCTGTTCTTCTCCGCCCCGCCGGAGGCGCCCACGACCCGCGGGTTCGCGGGGATCCTCCATGAGGGCCTCGACGGGCTGACCGTCGCCGAGGTGCTCGCCGTCCCCGAGGCGGCGCCGTACCAGTTCTCGCTCGGCGAGGCGGTGTCCCCGCTGCGGCTGCGTGGCATGGTGGGGATGCTGAGCCGCATCAAGCGGCAGGTGGCGCTGAAGTCCCAGTCCTAGCAACGACATCCGCGCCCAGCGGACGAGGACGACCTCGTAGGGCGCCCGGTCACGACGAAGCCGCGGCCCCCTCCCGGGGGCCGCGGCCTCGTTCGTGTCACGGCACGTGCGTCCGTGACGGGACGTCCGTCACGGACGTCCCGTCACGGGACGGGCCTCAGTGGCGGGACTTCCGGACAGCGTCGAGGGCGTCGACGATGCCCTCGCCGTAGTAGCTGTTGTCACCGGCCGGGCCGACGCAGGCGGGGCCGGCGTTGTTCTCGGCGGCCGCGCAGGCGTGGTCGTCGGCCTGCTTGCGCAGCTCCTCGATCATCGTCTCCGGGCTCCACGACGGGTGCGCGGACTTCATCAGCGCGAGGACGCCCGCCACGTGCGGCGAGGCCATCGAGGTGCCGCTGAGCTTGGCGTAGGTGCCACCGGGGTAGGTCGACAGGATGGAGCGGCCCGGCGCCGCGACGTCGATGACGCCGAGGCCGCGGTTGGAGAAGGACGCCAGGGTCGTGGCCTGGGTCGTCGCCGACACCGTCACCACGCCGGGGAGCTCGGTGGGGATGTCCTTGCAGCCGTCGTTGATCGTGCGCGTGATCGGCGTCGTGTCGTTCGGGCTGGCGGTGTCGGTCGTCTTGTTCGCCAGGTCCTTGCCGGAGTTGCCGGCGGCGGCAGCGTGCACGACGCCCTGCTTCGTCGACCACGACACGGCCCGCTGGACGGCGGTGCGCACGGCAGCCTGGTCGGGCTGGTCGTCGCACCAGAACTCCATCGGGTCGATGTAGTAGCTGTTGTTGGTCACGTCCATCTTGTGCATCCCGGCCCAGACGAAGCCACAGATGGCGTACTCGGGGTAGATGAACCCGTCGTCGTTGACGACCTTGACGGAGGCGAGGCGCACGTTCGGCGCGACACCGACGATGCCGACCCCGTTGCGGGCTGCGGCGATGGTGCCGGCGACGTGGGTGCCGTGCCCGGAGGTGGTGGGGTTCCACGCGCCGGGGGTGAGGTCGGGCCGACCGGCCGTCGTGCAGTTGACCGAGTCCTTGGTGTCGATGTTCGCCGCGAGGTCGGGGTGGGTGCCCTCGATCCCGCTGTCCAGCACACCGACGACGACCTTGCGGGACCCGTCGGTGACCTGGTGGGCCTGGTCGGCCTTGATCTGCGCGTTGTCCCACTGCTCGCCCTCGCGGGGATCCGGGGTGACGGACTCGAGGGTCGCGGAGCCCGCGGACATGGTCGCGGCCGTCCTGGCCGCCGAACGGGTCGCGGAGGCCGAGCGGGTGCTCTCCGCGGACGGGGTCCCCTCGGACACCTCGGCGGTGCGGGACGCGCCCACCGACTCGACGGCCTGCCCGCCCTTGCGGACCACGTCGGCCCGGAAGGCCGCACGGTCGGAGTGCGCGACGACGACCCCGATCTGCGGCCACGACTGCACGACGACACCGCCGGCAGCGCGCACGGCCCGCTCGACGAGCCTGGTCTGCCCCGGGTTGGCGTGCTTGGCGTTGACGACGTAGCTCATGAGGAAGCCGTCGGGGGTCAGCACGGGGACCGGCGTGGAGCGCGGACCGTGGTCGCCGCCGTGGCCTCCGGTCGTGCCTGCCGCGGCACTGCCGCCGGTGAGGAAGGTGGCGGCGACGAGGGCGCCGCTGGCGACCAGCGCGAACGAGCGGGCGCTGCGAGGTCGGTGGGTCCTGTGGGACATGGGGATGCCTCCTGGTGTGGGGGGTGGTGCACCGGCCCTGCGGATCGGGCCTCCCGGCACTGTGCCCGATTGGCCCGGCGTATGGGGGTTTGCCCGCTCTCCAATCGTTCACCGGTCCGCCCGGCCGAGGTGTCCGGGCGACCTGACAGGATGGCGCTGCCATGGCCTCTCCCCTCGTCGCGTTCGTGACCGCACCCGACGGTCGGGTGGCGCTCGTCGGCCCCGAGGCCTCGAGCGTGCTGACCGCGGCCGACGCCGCCGCCCGCGCGCAGGAGCTCGTGGCGCAGGGCAGCACGCGGTTCGTCTGGTGGGCCGCCGCCGTGGACGCCGCGCCCCTGGTGGCGGCCCGCGTGCCCCTCGCCCGCGGCTGGGACGTCGCCGAGGCGCACCGCCTGCTGTTCGGCGGGTGGGACGCCTCACCGCAGACCGCGTGGGCCGCCGTGCACGGCCTGGATCGCGGCGCCCTCCCCGAGGCCTCGCGGGGCGACCTGTTCGACTTCCACACCGCCGACGAGTCGCCCACCGACGGGGTCGTGCGCCCCGATGGCTACCTCACCCCCGACGCAGGGACGCCGACGTGGCGGCCGCCGGACCCCGTGCTGCTCGCCTGGGGCCGGGCCGCGATCGACTGCGCCACCGCCCAGGCCACCGCCCTCGAGTCCGTCGGGCCGCGCAGCGTCGCTGCGGCCCACTCGGAGTCGGCCGCGGCATACCTCTGCGTGGAGCTGGCCCGCGACGGCCTCCCCATCGACCGCGGTGCCGCCGAGGCGCTGATCGCTGCGAGCGCCGGCCCCCGTCCCACCGACGAAGGCGACGCACGGCGGATCCGGGCCGAGCGCGACGCAGCGGTGCTCGTGCACACCCCCGGGCGGGAGTCCACCGACCTGCGCAACCCCGTCCAGGTGCGCGAGCTGCTCGCCTCGGTGGGGGTCGTCGTGCCCAACACCCGCAAGTGGGTGCTCGAGCCGTTCCGCGACACCCACCCGGTCGTGGGCGCGCTGCTGGAGTGGCGCAAGGCCGAACGCATCGCCACGACGTACGGCCACACCTGGCTCGACACCCACGTCGGGCCCGACGACAGGCTCCGCGGAGGATGGACCGCGTGCGACGGCGCGGCCGGGCGGATGACCGCCCAGAACGGCCTGCACAACCTCCCCGCAGCCCTGCGCCCCGCCGTGGCGGCGCGCCCCGGACACGTCTTCGTCCGGGCCGACCTCGGGCAGATCGAGCCCCGGGTGCTGGCCGTGGTCGCCGGTGACGCGGCGTTCGCCGCCGCGACCCGCGCGGACGACCTCTACGCCCCGGTCGCCGCCACCCTGGGGGTCGAGCGCCCGGTCGCCAAGATCGCCGTCCTCGCCGCGATGTACGGGCAGCGCAGCGGCGCAGCCGGCGAGGCCCTCAAGGGGCTCGAGCGCGCCTACCCCGTCGCCATGGGCTACCTCGACGACGCGTATGCCGCCGGGGTGCGTCGCGAACCCCTGCGCACCTTCGGGGGTCGGCTGATCCGCCTGGACACGGTCCTGGCCGACGTGCCGGTCGAGGGCGCTGCGGCCCACGACGCGGCGCGCGGCCGGTTCGCCCGCAACGCGGTCATCCAGGGCAGTGCGGCCGAGCTGTTCAAGGCGTGGGCGGCCACGGTCCGTGCGACCACCCGCGACCTCGGTGCGCAGATCGTGCTCTGCCTGCACGACGAGCTGCTCGTCCACGTGCCGCAGGAGCACGCCGAGGAGGCCAGGGCGCGGGTGGTGACCGCCCTCGACGACAGCGCCCGCCGCTGGACCGGGTCGACCCAGGTGCGGTTCGTCGCCGACGCCTCGGTGATCCACCGCTGGTCCGAGGCCAAGGACTGAAGCGTCCGGCCGGTCGAGGCAATCCCTCCGCCGGGCCCTCTGCGGCCCCGGTTGGTGGTTAGGTGTCCTCCATGGATGGACACGACGTCAAGCGGGCGGCCTCCCAGGCCTCCGACCACCCGGCCCTCGAGGCCGCTGCGCGGGTGGGCTACGCGACGAGTGGGATGCTGCACCTGCTCATCGGCTGGATCACCCTGCAGATCGCGTTCGGCGGCGGGGGCAAGAACGCCGACCAGAGCGGCGCCCTGTCCTCCCTCGCCGGCAACGGCGCCGGGAGGGCCGCCCTGTGGATCGGTGTGGTCGGGTTCTTCGGGCTGGCCCTCTGGCAGGTCGCCGACGCCATCGTCGGCCACCCCGGTGACGACACCGACGCCTGGGGTGGTCGGGCCAAGGCCGGCGGCAAGGCCGTCGTCTACCTCGCCCTCGCGTGGTCGGCGTTCGGGTTCGCCCGTGGCAAGGAGAGCAGCAGCCGCAAGCAGAGCGTCGACTTCACCGCCAGCCTCCTCGACAAGCCCGGGGGCCGGGTCCTCGTCATCATCATCGGCATCGCCGTCATCGCCGTCGGCGCCTACCACGTCTACAAGGGCGCGAAGAAGAAGTTCCTCGAGGACCTCGTCGACCACCCCGGTACCTGGGTGACCCGTGCCGGACAGGTCGGCTACATCGCCAAGGGTGCGGCCCTGGTCATCGTCGGGTTCCTCTTCGCGGCCGCCGGGTTCCACAAGAAGGCCAAGGAGGCCAGCGGTCTCGACGGGGCCCTGAAGTCGCTGCGGGACGAGGCCTTCGGGACCACCCTGCTGGTCATCATGGCGATCGGGTTCGCCGCCTTCGGTGTCTACAGCTTCGCCCGCGCCAAGCACGCCAAGGTCTGACGCGCCATACCTCCGCGGTCTCCGACTGCTGCCGGGCACCGCGGGTCAGGAACCCCCCGCACAGAGCGAGGCCCCCGGCAGGTGCCGGGGGCCTCGTGCGTCCTGTGCCGCGGGTCAGCTCGCGGACGGACCCTCGTCGGAGACGTCGCGCAGGAACTGCTCGAACTCCGCACCGATCTCGTCGGCCGACGGGAGCTCGCTCACGTCGGTGGCGAGCAGGCTCGGCTTCTGGCGTCCCTCGCTGAAGGTGTCGTACTGGCGCTCCAGCGCCGCGATGACCTGCGAGACCTCCTCCGAACCCTCGACCTCACGGGCGATCTCCGCCCGGTTGAGGCCGGCTTGGGCGATGAGGTCGTCGGTCGGCAGGCTGAGGCCCGTCGCCCCGGTGATGGCATTGAGCGCGGTCACGGCACCATCGGCGAACTCCGCCTGGGCGAGGTAGTGCGGCACGTGGACGGCGAAGCCGATCGCGTCGTGGCCGGACTCCCCGAGGCGCAGCTCGAGCAGGGAGGACAGGCTGCCCGGGACCTCGATCCGCCCGAAGGGGTTGTCCTGGGCGGGCACGAGCCGCGGGTCGGTGGCGTGCGACGTCAGCCCGATCGGGCGGGTGTGCGGCACGGCCATCGGGATGCCGTGGGCGGTGACGACCAGGTTGACCCCGAGCAGGACCACGAGCTGGCGCACGGCCTCGGTGACCCGCTCCCACTGGAAGTCCGGCTCGGGACCGGTGAGCAGCAGGTAGGGGGTGCCGTCGCGGTCGGTGAGCCGGTGCAGGGCCAGGCAGGGGTCCTCGTAGCTCAGCCACCGGTTGGTGTCGAACACCATGGGAGGACGTCGACTGCGGTAGTCGATCAGCTGGTCGGTGTCGAACGCCGCGACGACGGTGGACTCGGCGGTCGCGAGCAGGTGGTCGGTCAGCAGCCGCTGGGTGTGTCCGGCGTCCATGAAGCCGCCGAGGGCGACGACCATGACGGAGGCGCGCAGCTCCTCCGGGTCGGTGTCGGTCTCGAAGTGGTAGAGCTCGGATGGGTTCAGCACGATGACTCCAGCGGTGGGATCTCGGGTGGTTCGCGATCTGGCGTACGGCGTTCCTCGTCGTACGACAGTGCCAACGCCTCAGCATGACAGGGGATTCCGGGCAGCGGCCCCGGTGTTCGGCGGAGAAACCATGAGCAGGTTGCGGGAATGGATCCCGGCGTTCTACTGTTCGGATGAAACGAAACAGTTTCGTATCATCCAAGGACGGCAGACGTGACCACCACCAGCACGACCCCCACCACCGAGGAACCGGCCCGCAGCCGCCCCCGGGTCGAGGGCGAGCGCGAGCGCGAGATCCTCGAGGCGACGCTCGAGGCGCTGGTGGAGCACGGCTACGACCGGCTGAGCTTCGACGCGGTGGCCGCGACGGCCAAGGCGTCGAAGGCGACGCTCTACCGGCGCTGGCCGACCAAGGTCGACCTCGTCGTCGACGCCATGCAGCTCATGCTGGGCGTCGAGGCGGACCGCCACCCCGACACCGGCAGCCTCCGCGGTGACCTCATCGCGCAGGCGTGCGCCAAGGGCGGCCTGTCCGACGACCGCCCGATCAAGGTCTTCGGGTCGCTGATGAACGCCATGCAGCGCGAGCCCGAGCTCCACGACGCCATCATCACGCGCCTCATCGGGCCGAAGATGGCTGCCGCGGTCCGACCCTTCCGCGCTGCCCAGCAGCGCGGGGAGATCGGCGACGACGCCGACCTCGACACGTTGGCGCGCCTGCTGCCGGCGATCTCCATCCACGAGGCGATGCTGACGGGGTCCCACCCCTCGCAGGACCGGCTCGTCACCCTGGTGGACAGCGTCGTCCTCCCGGCCTGCGCAGCGACGCTGCCGCGCGACTGACCGCACCCAGCACCACTCACCACCTCACCCGTACCAGCTCACCCACACGGCTCCCCCGCACTCGGCGGGCGGCACCTCCTCACCACCCAAGGACACACCCATGTCATCCACCTCTGCGATCGAGCACGCCTCGACGCCCGAGAGCACGGAGCCGTCGAAGGCTCCGAAGCGGCTCGGACTCGCCCTGACGGTCATCAGCGCCGCCCAGCTCATGGTCGTCCTCGACGGCACCATCGTGAACATCGCCCTGCCCCACCTTCAGACCGACCTCGGCTTCACGCCGGGCAACCTGTCCTGGGTGGTCAACGCCTACACGCTGGCCTTCGGTGGCCTGCTCCTGCTCGGTGGTCGCCTCGGTGACCTGTTCGGCCGGCGCAAGGTCTTCATGACCGGCGTCATCGTCTTCGCCGTCGCCTCCCTCATCGGAGGCATCGCCCAGACCGAGGCCATCCTGCTCGGCGCGCGCGCCCTCCAGGGTGTCGGTGCGGCGCTCGCCTCCCCCACGGCGCTGGCCCTCATCACCACGACCTTCCCCGCCGGCCAGGCGCGCAACCGCGCCATGGGCGTGTATGCCGCCATGTCCGGTGCCGGCGCGGCCATCGGCCTCATCCTCGGTGGCGCGCTCACCGAGGCGTCGTGGCGCTGGACCTTCTTCATCAACGTGCCGATCGGCCTGCTCGTCGTCTTCCTCGCCCCGCGCGTCCTGCGTGAGTCCGAGCGCGGCCGCGGCAGCCTCGACGTCCCCGGCGGCATCACCGGCACCGCCGGACTGGTCTCGCTCGTCTACGGCCTGACCCACGCCGCCTCCACCTCGTGGACCGACGGGGTCACGATCGGCACGCTCGTCGCCGGTGTCCTGCTGCTGGCCCTGTTCATGGTCATCGAGGTCCGCTCGGAGCACCCGCTGCTGCCGATGCGCATCCTCCAGGACCGCACGCGCGGCGTCTCCTTCATCGTCATGCTCGTGGTCGGTGCCGCTATGTTCTCGATGTTCTACTTCCTGGGCCTCTACATCCAGCAGGTGCTCGGGTACTCCCCGCTCAAGGCCGGCTTCGCGTTCCTGCCGTTCTCGTTCGGCATCGTCATCGCGGCGCAGGTCGCTTCGGCCCTGATGACCCGCGTCGACCCGCGCTTCATCTCGGGCACCGGTGCGCTGCTCGCCTCTGGCGCGATGTTCGGGTTCTCCCGGCTCGAGGTCGACAGCTCCTACGCGGGTCACCTGCTGCCGTTCATCATCCTCATGGCGTTCGGCATGGGCCTGGTCTTCGTCCCGATGACCCTCACGGCCGTGGCCGGGGTGGCGCAGGAGGACTCGGGCGTCGCGTCCGCCGTCCTCAACACGATGCAGCAGGTCGGTGGCTCCCTGGGCCTGGCGACCCTGAGCACCGTCTTCGCCAGCGCGCTCACCGACCGCGCCGGTGTGCTCGGCGCCGAGCTGCAGACCAAGGCGGCCGCGGGTGGCATGTCCCCGGACCAGATCGCGCAGGCGAAGGCGTTCATCGGCCTGCAGGCGCAGACCTACGGCTCGGGCAAGGCCTACCTCGTGGGCGCGACGATGATCCTCGTCGCCGCCGCGATCACGTTCGGGTTCCTCAACGTCAAGCACGAGAAGCTGTCGACCGAGGGCCACGAGAACGTGCACCTCGCCTGACCCGGCCTGACCACCCTGCTCCGGGTGCCCGGGAGTGCGGATCCCCGCACTCCCGGGCACCCGGACGTGGTTGTGGGGGTCAGGTGTCGAGCGTCGCGATGGCGGCGCGGATCCGCTTCTCCGACACGGGGTATGCCGTCCCGATCCCGTTCGCGAACAGGCTCACCCGGAGCTCCTCGACCATCCACCCCACGTCCCGGACGGGCGTCGAGCGGCGGTCCACGGGCGGCAGGGAGTCGAGCAGGTCGGCATACGCTATCTCCATGCGGTCCACGACCTCCTGGCTGGCGGCGTCGCGGGCCAGTGCGGCGGGTGACGAGGGGGCCTTCTCGAGCCGCTGGGCCATGGCGCGCAGGTAGCGGCGCAGGTGCGGCAGGTGCTCCAGTCCCGTGTCGGCGACGAACCCCTTGTAGACGAGGCTGTCGAGCTGCGCGCGGACGTCGGCCACCAGGGCCGCCGTCGCCGGGGCGGTGAGCCGCTCCAGCGCGGCACGCACCTCACGCGCGGCCCCCAGCACCGGCTCCACCTCGTCGACGACGAGCAGCACGCGCGTCGCGACGTGGGTGCGCACGGTCGCCAGCACGTCCTCGAACGCCTCGGGGCTCCGCACGCCGGCAGCCGTGCCGGCGCGCTCCGCCACGAGGGCGTCGACGGCGCACGCGAGGCAGTCCTCGAGCAACGCCGGGACCGAGCCGTGCGGGTTGTCGCCGAGGGTGAGCTTCTGGGAGTTGCTCAGGCGGGCGAGGACGCGCTTCCACGGAGCGGTGGTGTTGAGCAGCAGCAGCCGGCGCACCCCGAGGGCGGTGGCGGCCTGCGCCTCGCGCTCCCCCGCGAGCACCTGGAGGTCGACGCCCTCACCGCGGTCGACGAGGGCGGGGTACCCCTGGACGACCTGCCCGCCGGACCGGGTCTCGAAAGTCGTCGGCAGCTCGCCGAAGTCCCACTGCCGCAGCCCCTTCCGCTCCACCGAGGCACCGGCGCGTGACATCCTGCGCTGGACCTGGCCGGCCAGCTCGTCCTGGAGGGCGGCGAGGTCCTTGCCGCTGCCGAGCACCCGGCCGCGGTCGTCCTCGACGCTGAACGTGATGCGCAGGTGGTCGGCGACCCGCTCGACGCCCCAGTCCTCCGGCGGGATCCGGGTGCCGGTCTGGGCGTGCAGGACCCGGGCCAGCTCCTCGTCGAACCGGCGCCCACCTCCGGGGTGCACAGCGGTCAGGGCGGCCGACGCGTGGTCCGGGGCCGGGACGAAGTGGCGCCGGGTGGCCTTGGGCAGCGCGCGGATCAGGGCGGTCGCGAGGTCGGTGCGCAACCCCGGCACCTGCCAGTCGAACCCCTCGTCCTGCACCTGGTTGAGCACCTGGACGGGGATGTGGACCGTGACGCCGTCGGCCGCGGTGCCCGGCTCGAACTGGTAGGTCACGCCGAGCTCGAGGGCACCCTGGCTCCACGTCCTGGGGTAGTCCTCGGCGGACACCCCGTCCGCCGAGTCGCGGGTGAGGAACTCCTCGGTGAAGGTCAGCAGGTCGGGCGTCTCCTTGCGGGCGTCCTTCCACCAGCGGTCGAAGTGCCGCTGCGAGACGACCTCGGCCGGCACGCGCTGCTCGTAGAAGGTGACGAGGTCCTCGTCGTCGACGACGATGTCCCGACGGCGCGCCCGCTCCTCGAGTTCCGAGAGTCGTTTCAGGAGAGCCTCGTTCGCACGGAAGAACGTGTGGTGGGTCTCCCAGTCGCCCTCGACGAGCGCGTGCCGGATGAACAGCTCGCGCGACTCCTCGGGGTTGATCCGCGCGTAGCTGACCGTGCGGGCGGCGACGAGCGGCACGCCGTACAGAGTGACGCGCTCGGTGGCCTGCGCCGCTCCCTGCTTGCGGGACCAGCGCGGCTCCGAGTAGCTGCGCTTGACCAGGTGCGGCGCCAGCCGCTCGGCCCACACGGGGTCGATGCGCGCGTTGGTGCGCGCCCAGAGGCGGGTCGTCTCGACGAGCTCGGCGGACATGACGAACGTCGGCTGCCGCCGGAACAGCGTCGACCCCGGCGAGATGCCGAACCGTGCACCGCGGGCGCCGAGGTAGTCGCGCTTGGCCTCGTCCCGGAGCCCGACGTGCGACAGCAGCCCGGCGAGGACGGCCTGGTGGATGACGTCCGGGTTGGCGTCCTCGCCCTCGGCCGAGGTGGCCTGCCTCGGGTCGATGCCCACGTCCTGGCAGGCCTTGCGGAGCTGGCTGTGCAGGTCCTGCCACTCGCGGACCCGGAGGTAGTGCAGGAACTCGTTGCGGCACATGCGCCGGAAAGCGCTGTGGCTCAACGCCTTCTGCTGCTCCTTGAGGTAGGCCCACAGCAGCAGGAGCGACATGAAGTCGGAGTGCTCGTCCTTGAACCTCGCGTGCGACTGGTCTGCCTGGGTCTGCTTGTCGGCCGGGCGTTCGCGCGGGTCCTGCATCGACAGGGCCGCGACGATGACGAGCACCTCGCGGGTGCACCCGAGCTTCCCCGCCTCGATGAGCATCCGGCCGAGGCGCGGGTCCACGGGGAGCCGGGCGAGGGAGCGTCCGTACGGCGTGAGCTGCCGCCCGCGGCGCCCCTCGTCCTCGGAGTCGAACGCCTGCAGCTCCTCGAGCAGCCGCACGCCGTCGGCGACCTGGCGCGGGTCGGGCGCGTCGACGAACGGGAACCGGCCGACGTCCCCGAGGCCGAGCGAGGTCATCTGGAGGATGACGGACGCCAGGCTGGTGCGCTGGATCTCGGGCTCGGTGAACTCGGGGCGACTGTCGTAGTCCTCCTCCGAGTAAAGCCTGATGCAGATGCCGTCGGCCACGCGCCCGCACCGGCCCGAGCGCTGGTTGGCGCTGGCCTGCGAGATCGGCTCGATCGGCAGCCGCTGCACCTTGGTGCGCTGGCTGTACCGGGAGATGCGCGCGGTTCCCGCGTCCACGACATACCGGATGCCGGGCACCGTCAGGGACGTCTCGGCGACGTTCGTGGCCAGCACGATCCGTCGTCCGCTGGCCCGACCGAAGACCTTGTGCTGCTCCGCGGCGGAGAGACGGGCGTAGAGCGGGAGGACCTCGGTCTGCGGGAGCTTCATCGACGTCAGCGCGTCAGCGGTGTCGCGGATCTCGCGCTCCCCCGAGAGGAACACGAGGATGTCGCCCTCGCGGTTCTCGGTCCACAGCTCCTCGACGGCCTCGCACACCCCGGTCACCTGGTCGCGCTCGGGGTCGTCGGGGCGGTCGGGGTCGACGAGGGGGCGGTAGCGGTGCTCGACGGGGTAGGTGCGCCCCGACACCTCGATGATCGGCGCGGGCTCCCCCGTCCGCGCATCAGCGAAGTGCTCGGCGAAGCGCTGCGGGTCGATGGTCGCCGAGGTGATGACGACCTTGAGGTCGGGCCGGCGCGGCAGCAGCTGCTTGAGGTAGCCGAGGATGAAGTCGATGTTGAGGGACCGCTCGTGCGCCTCGTCGATGATGATCGTGTCGTACTTGCGCAGCATCCGGTCGCGCTGCATCTCGTTGAGCAGGATGCCGTCGGTCATCACCTTGACCAGCGTGCTGTCGCTGCTCTGGTCGGTGAACCGCACCTGGTAGCCGATGGCCGTGCCGAGCTCGACCTCGAGCTCCTCGGCGATGCGCTCCGCCACGGACCTGGCGGCGATCCGCCGCGGCTGGGTGTGGCCGATCAGGCCTGCCTGCCCACGACCGACCTCGAGGCAGATCTTCGGCAGCTGGGTGGTCTTCCCCGACCCGGTCTCCCCCGCCACGATGACGACCTGGTGGTCGCGGATGGCGGCGGCGATGTCGTCCTTGCGGGCGACGACCGGCAGGTTCTCGGGGTACCTCAGCTCCGGGACCGGGGGCGGCACCCGCACCGGTCGGGAACCCCGGCCTTCCCGGTCCCCGCGACGGGGACGGCGTCCCCGAGGCCTGCGGGTGCCCCGGGCCGCACCGTCACCACCTGCGTCCTCCGACCGGACGGCCCCGGGCTCGGTGGCGTCGACGGAAGGCATGCAGGCCAGCATACGGAGGCCGCTGGGCCGTCACCCCGTGCCGCCCCCGCCATCCACGACGCCGTCCCCACCCCCGTCCCTCGAGACGTCGGTGGGCTGGCGCGGGCACCACTCAGCAGAGGGTGCTGCCCTTGGGCCACGGTGCTACCTGTCCCGTGTGCAGCAACCTCTGCTAGCAGAGGTTGCTGCACACGGGGTCGGGGCGAGGGTCGGGACACGGGGTTGGGGCGAGAGGTCGGGGCGAGGGGGTTCGTGCTGCGGCTGCGGCGCGCCGGTCAGGCGCCCTTGGCGGAGATGAAGCCCTGCTCGAGGTCGGCGAGGATGTCGTCGATGTGCTCGATACCCACTGCGAGCCGCACCAGACCCGGCGTCACCCCGGCGGCCAGACGGTCGCTGTCGGGGCCCTGCGAGTGCGTCGTGGACGCCGGGTGGATGGCCAGCGACCGCACGTCACCGATGTTGGCGACGTGGCTGTGCAGCTGGAGCGCCTCGACGAACCGCCGACCCGCGTCGACCCCGCCGACGATCTCGAAGGCCAGCACCGCCCCGGCCCCGCGAGGGGTGTACTTCTTCGCCTTCTCGTAGGACTCGTGGTCGGGCAGCGACGCCCAGACGACCTTCTCGACCTGGTCGTGGCCCTGGAGGAACTCGGCGACCTTGTGGGTGTTCTCGAGGTGGCGCTCGATCCGCAGGCTGAGCGTCTCGATCCCCTGGGCGATGAGGAACGCGTTGAACGGCGACGCCGACGGCCCGAGGTCGCGCAACAGCTGGACCCGGGCCTTGAGGATGAACGCGAGGTTGGCCCCGAGGGGGCTGCCGACGCCGAGGTCCCGGGCGAAGACCAGCCCGTGGTAGCTCTCCTCAGGGGTGTTGAAGTTGGGGAACTTCTCCGGGTCGGCGGCGTAGTCGAAGGTGCCGCCGTCGACGATGACACCGGCGATCGAGGTGCCGTGGCCGCCGAGGTACTTGGTCGCCGAGTGCACCACGATGTCGGCGCCCCACTCCAACGGGCGCAGGAGGTAAGGGGTGGCGATCGTGTTGTCCACGATCAGCGGGACCCCGGCCTCGTGGGCGACGGCCGCGACACCTTCGATGTCGAGCACCTCGGACTTGGGGTTCGCGATCGTCTCGCCGAAGAACAGCTTGGTGTTGGGCTGCACCGCGGCCTTCCACGACTCGAGGTCGTTGGGGTCGGCCACGAAGCTCACCTGGATGCCGAACTTGGGCAGCGTGTGCTTGAGCAGGTTGTAGGTGCCGCCGTAGAGCGACGGGCTGGCCACGACGTGGTCGCCGGCCTCGGCGATGTTGAGGATCGCCAGCGTCTCGGCCGCCTGCCCAGAAGCGACGAGGAGGGCCGCGACCCCACCCTCCAACGAGGCGACGCGCTGCTCCACCGCGTCCTGCGTGGGGTTCATGATGCGGGTGTAGATGTTGCCGAACTCCTTGAGCGCGAACAGGTTCGCCGCGTGCTCGGTGTCCTTGAAGACGTAGGACGTCGTCTGGTAGATCGGCAGGGCGCGAGCCCCCGTGGCCGAGTCGGGCTCCTGGCCCACGTGGATCTGGCGGGTCTCGAACGACCAGTTGGCGTTGCTCATGTCACTGACCTTCACTCTCGTGCCGCGTGGGCGGCGTCGGCGTGGTCCGTCACCGAGGGTGGAGTGCTGCAGGTCGCCACCGTCAGAAACGGTGCGGGACACGTGGTTGGGGTCTCCCGCGCTTGCGCACGGCAGGTGCCGTGTGCCTGGTCCTCACCCGGGGCACCCCACCGCGGAGGAGGGTTGCCGGCCAGCGAGCCGGGGCTTTCCGCTGGCACTCATGACCTGTGGAGAGGGTATGCCGCGTCGTCACCGACGCGGCATACCCGTCTCTCATCGCGGACCGGTCGGTCCGCCCGCCACCGAACCTCACGAACGCGTCATGCCGCCCGTCAGGGCAGCATCCAGCCGAGCACCGCGGTCGACTGCAGGAACACGATCACGCACATGAAGGCCAGGAACCCCAGGCTCCAGCCGACGACCTTGCGGAACAGGTCGCCCTCGCGCCCCGACAGACCCACCGCGGCAGCGGCGATGGCGAGGTTCTGCGGCGAGATCATCTTGCCGAGCACCCCGCCGGACGAGTTCGCTGCGGCCATCAGCGCGGGGCTGAGCCCGACGTCCTTGGCCGCCGAGACCTGCAGCGCGCCGAAGAGCGAGTTCGAGGAGGTGTCGGAGCCGGTGACGGCGACACCGAGCCACCCGAGGATCGGCGACAGGATGGCGAACGCCGAGCCCGCACCCGCCATCCACGAACCGAGGCTCGCCGTCTGGCCCGAGGCGTTCATGACGTAGGCCAGGCCGAGAACCGCCATCACGGTGAGGATCGCGGACGCCAGCTGCCGGTAGGTCGCGCCGTAGGCCCGCAGCGCCTTCGCCGGGGAGATGCCGATGGCCGGGATCGTCAGCAGGCCGGAGAGGAGCATGAGGGTGCCGGCGGCGCTGAGCCAGTTGAGCTTGAACGTCGGCAGGGTGGAGGCCTTGCCGGAGGCCGTCTGCAGCCCGTCGAGGCCCGGCCACCCGAACGACCGCGTCGGGGCGTCCAGCGCTCCCTTGATGCCGGGCAGCTGGGCGAGGATGAACAACGCGATGATGATGAGGTACGGCGCGTAGGCCTTGACCACCTCGCCGGTGCTGTCGACCTTGCCCTCGTCGCGGGCGGCCAGGTCGTGGGCCGAGGTGGAGGGCACGGGTTCGTCGTGCCGACGTACCTCGCCCCGACGCGTGCCCGAGGCGGCGGTCGCACCCGTGGAGCGGGCGGCGCCGCCGGTGCTGCTGCTGCGGGCCCCGACGAGCTCGTCGTCGTCGGTCTCGGTCTCGACGTAGGTGTCCGAGGGCTGCCAGACCCGCAGGAGGACGACGACGGACAGGGCCCCCACGAGGGCCGCGACGATGTCGGTCAGCTGGGTCGACAGGAAGTTGCTCGTGGCGAACTGCGCCACGGCGAAGGCGATCCCGCACGTGAGGGTGGCCGGCAGGGTCGCCCGGACGCCCTTGCCCTTGTCGACGATGTAGACCAGCGCCATCGGCACGAAGACGCCGAGCAGCGGGGTCTGCCGGCCCACGATCTGGGCGAGGTGGTGCTCGGACTCGCCGCTCACGGTGGCGAGCGTCGTGATCGGCACGGCCAGCGCCCCGAACGCGACGGGGGCCGTGTTGGCCACCAGGGCGACGACCGCGGCCTTCATCGGGCGGAACCCCAGGGCGATGAGCATGACGCTGGTGATCGCCACCGGCGTCCCGAACCCGGCCAGCGCCTCGAGCAGCGCCCCGAAGCAGAACGCGATGATGACGGCCTGGATCCGCTGGTCGTCGCTGACCTTGGCGAAGGACCGCCGCAGCACGTCGAAGTGCCCCGTCTCGACGGTCATGTTGTAGACCCAGATGGCGTTGATGACGATCCACAGGATCGGGAAGAAGCCGAAGGCGGCGCCCTCCAGCCCGGCCGACAGGGTCGCGCCGACGGGCATCGAGTACGCGGTCAGCGCCACGACGATCGAGACCGCCAGCGAGATCAGGGCGGCCTTCCACGCGGCCAGGCGCAGCACGCCGAGCAGGACGAACAGGGTCAGCAGCGGCAGCATCGCCACGAGGGCGGTGATGGTCAGCGAGCCGGCGACGGAGTCGAGTTCCGGTCTGTACATGGGTCACCTCGTTGTGAGACGTGTCCTCGCGGACACGGGAGTGGGGCGGGTCGCGTCAGGTCGTGGTCGGCCTCCCGGGGGTGCGTCCGGTCGCCGGGGCGCCGAGGTCGGAGGGTCGTCGTCCGCGGATCGAGGCGTCGAGCACCTCGATGGTGTGGGCGAGGGGCACGGGGGTGCCCGACCGCTCGAGCGCGGAGTGGATCTGCATGAGGCACCCCGGGTTCGCCGTGACGAGCAGGTCCGCACCGGTGCGACGGACGTTGGCCGCCTTGAGGTCGCCGAGCTCCTGGGCGGTGCCGGGGTTGAGCAGGTTGTAGATCCCCGCGCTGCCACAGCACAGCGACCCGTCCGGGACCTCCCGCAGCTCCAGCCCCGGTATGGCGCCGAGCAGCTGCCGCGGCTGGCTGCGGATCCCCTGCGCGTGCCCGAGGTGGCAGGCGTCGTGGTAGGCGACGCTCACCTCGAGCGGGTGCCGGGTGGCCACCGGTCCGACCTCGGCGAGGAACTCGCTGACGTCACGCACCTTCGCCTCGAACGCCTCGGCCCGGGCGGCGTAGGCGGGGTCGTCGGCGAGCAGCGCGGCATACTCCTTCATCGCGGAGCCGCACCCCGCGGAGTTGACGACGACGTGCTCCACGCCCGCCGCCTCGAACGTGTCGACCAGGCTGCGGGCGAAGGCTGCTGCCTCGGGCTCGCGGCCGTTGTGCGCCGAGAGGGCGCCACAGCACCCCTGCCCCGCCGGGGCGAGGACGTCGAAGCCCTCGGCCGCCAGCACCCGCGCCGTGGCGGCGTTGACGCCGGGGAAGAACTCGCGCTGCACGCAGCCGAGGAGCATGCCGACCGTGCCCCGCCTGGCCCCAAGCGCCCGGGTGACCTCGGCGACCGGCACCGGGCGGCCGAGGGGTGGGGCGAGCGCCTCCATCGCCGCCAGCTGCGGCGAGATCCGTTGCAGCACACCGGACCTGCGCAACAGACGGGAGAGCCCGGAACGCTGGTGCAGGCGCAGCGGGCCACGCAGGGCACGGAGCCGGCGAGGGTAGGGGAACAAGGCGAAGATGGCCGATCGCAGGAGCCGCTGGGCCGGCGGCCTTGTGGTGTTGCGCTCCACCTGCGCCCGCGTCGCGGTGATGAGCTCGTCGTACTCCACGCCGGAGGGGCAGGCGGTCACGCAGCCCATGCAGCCGAGGCAGGCGTCGAAGTGGCCGGCCACCTCGGGCGTCAGGGGTTCGCCCTCGCGCACCTGCGACATGAGGTGGATGCGTCCGCGCGGCGAGTCCATCTCCTCGCCCCACAGCACGTAGGTCGGGCAGCTCGGCAGGCAGAAGCCGCAGTGCACGCAGTCGGCGAGCAGCTCCGCCGACGGCGGGCGGTGCGCGTCGAACGACCCTGCGTGGTGGGGGTCGATGGGTCCACCGGACCCGGGGGCAGGGTTCGTCGTGCTCGTCATCAGATGCCTCCCACGAAGCGGCCCGGCGCCAGGACGCCGCCGGGGTCGAAGCGCTGCTTGACCGAGCGCATCAGGTCGAGGGCCGTCGCGGGCCCCCAGACGTCGAGGCGGTCGCGGACGGCGTCGGGGGCCTCAAGGACGACGACGGCACCCCCGAGGGCCGCCGCGGTGGCCCGCAGGTGGTCGACCGCTGCGACCACGGTCGTGGCCTCACCGTCGAGGACGGCGCAGCCGACGCCGACCGCGGGCGAACCCCGGTAGGACGCGAGGACGCCGCAACGCTCCCGGAGGTCGCCGGTGGCGCGCAGCAGTCGCCCCGCCCCGGCGATCTCGTGGGTGACCCGGACCAGGGTGCGGCCGCTTCCTCGGTCCCGGGGCCCCTCGCGTTCCAGGTCCTCACCCCACCACGGCGGCGCGCTGCCCGAGACGTGGGCGCCGTCGCCCAGCTCCTGGGCCACGGTGGCTGCACACTCCTCCGTGGCCTCGGCGTGGCCCTCGAGCAGCGCCGCGACCGTCCCGGTGGCACCGTCCCAGTCGACCTCCACCGCGACCGGCACCTGCTGGCTGTGCACGAGCGACTGGACGGCGTCCTGCGCCGCGTCGGGCCCGTCCACGGACACGGTCACCCAGCGCCGCTCCCCCGGGACGGGGTGCAGCCGGAACGCGACCTCGGTGATGACACCGAGCGTGCCGAACGACCCGGTGAGCAGCTTGGCGAGGTCGTACCCCGCCACGTTCTTGACCACCTTGCCGCCGCTCTTGGCGACCACCCCGTCCGCGCGCACGAGCGTCATGCCGATGACGAGGTCGCGAACTGCCCCGTGCCGCAACCGCATCGGGCCACTCGTCCCCGTCGCGACGGTCCCGCCGATGGTGCCACTGCGCGTCGGGTCGATCCCGAGCCGCTGCGCGGATCCGGCAAGGTCCTCCTGCAGCGTGGCCAGGGGCCGCCCCGCACCGGTGACCAGGATGAGGTCCCCGGCCGCGTGCTCGACGAGGCGGTCGAGGCGGGTGGTGTCGAGGACGACGTCCAGCCTCCGGGGCGCGTTCCCCCAGCGCAGCTTGGTCCCGCTCCCCCGCGGCACGACCGCGAGTCCCGACGCCGAGGCCGCGGACATGACGGCCGAGACCTCCGCCGTCGTGGCGGGCGACGCCACCCAGCGCGGCGCCATACCGAGGACCGTGTCGTCGTCGGAGGCCTCGGTGACGTGTCCGTCGCACGCGCGCAGGAGTGCGTCCGGCACGACGCCCATCAGAAGACCTCCGCCACGCCGGACTCGGCCAGCGGGTGGACGCCCTGGTGCCGACCGGGGCGTTCACCGCAGAGGCGAGGCGTCGGGAAGATCTTGCCGGGGTTGGAGATCGACTCGGGGTCGAACGCGCACCGCACGAGCTGCATGGTGTCGAGGTCGTCGTCGGTGAACATGCGCGGCATGAACTTCGCCTTGTCGCTGCCGACCCCGTGCTCGCCCGTGATCGAGCCCCCGTGCTCGATGCAGAGGTCGAGGATGGCGCCGGAGACCTCCTCCGCCCGCTCGCCCTCCCCCGGCTTCGACTCGTCGAACAGCACGAGGGGGTGCAGGTTGCCGTCGCCGGCGTGGAAGACGTTGGCGACACGGACGCCGGACTCCGTCGACAGGTCAGCGATCCGGCGCAGCACCTCCGGCAGCGCGGTCCGCGGGATGACCCCGTCCTGCACGATGTAGTCCGGACTGATCCGGCCCACCGCGGCGAAGGCCGACTTGCGCCCCTTCCAGAACAGCGCGCGCTCGGCGTCGTCCTGCGCGATGCGGATCTCGAAGGCGTCGGCCTCCCGGCAGTGCCGCTCCACCTCGGCGAACACGTGCCGCACGTCGACCGCCGGGCCGTCGATCTCCACGATGAGCACCGCACCCGCACCCGCGGGGTAGTCGCAGTGCACCGCCGCCTCCGCCGCCTCGATCGCCAGCGCGTCCATCATCTCGATGGCCGCCGGGATGACCCCGGCGCCGATGATCGCCGACACGGCGGCCCCGGCCTGGTCGGTCGAGGCGAACGCCGCCAGCAGGGTGCTCACGTCCTCCGGCGTCCGGGTCAGGCGGACGGTCACGCGGGTCGCGACCCCGAGGGTGCCCTCCGAGCCGACGACCGCACCGAGCAGGTCGTAGCCCGTCGGGTCGGGGGCCTTGCCACCGAGCTCCACCACCTCGCCCTGAGGGGTGACGAACTCCAGGCCCGTGACGTGGTTCGTGGTGAAGCCGTACTTGAGGCAGTGCGCTCCCCCGGAGTTCTCCGCGACGTTGCCGCCGATGGAGCAGACCTGCTGGCTCGAGGGGTCGGGGGCGTAGTAGTAGCCCTCCGGGCGGGTGGTGTCGCTGAGCTGGAGGTTGATGACCCCGGGCTCGACGACCGCGCGCTGGTTGGCCCGGTCGACCTCGAGGATCTGTCGCATCCTGCTCAGCACGATGAGGACACCGTCGGCGTGCGGCAGGGCGCCCCCAGACAGCCCGGTCCCCGAGCCGCGGGCCACGAACGGGATGCCCGCCCGGGCGCACTCGGTGACCGCCGCGGCGACGTGCGCGGTGCACTCCGCCAGCACGACGAGGGCCGGGACGACCTTGTAGTGCGTCAGCCCGTCGCACTCGTAGGTGCGCAGCTGCTGCCGGTCGGTGATGACGGCGTGGTCACCCACGAGGGTGCGCAAGCGTCGGGCGAGGACGTCGGTGTCCATGGGGGGATGCCTCACGATTCCACATGGCGGAAACTGGCTTCTGCACCATGGACCCTATTTGCGGCATACAGGACAGGTCAACGGTGTCGGGTACCACTGTCGCGCAGGTCAGCCTGCTCCCGCGCGTCGAGGAGCCGCTCCCTCACCGCATCGCCCTGGTGCACGCCACGCGCCACTCCGTCCGCCGCCACCCCGGCCACGTGCCAGCTCGTCGAGGCGCCCTCTGCCCTCGCCACCGCGGTGAGGTCGTCGACCCAGCGGACCTTGGCCCAGGTGGCCGCTCGTACTGCGGCCTGCTCGTGCAGCCACGGGCGCAGGGCCGCTGCCGACCGCGGCGGCCGGGTCCACGGCAGGGGCGCGCGTGGTGCGGGTGCCTCGACCAGCCGCACGCCCTTGCGCGCCAGCCGTTCCCCCGCGAACCCGGCCCCGCGCGCGCCGGACACACCGAGCCGGGCCGAGGGGACGTTCTCCGCGAGCCCCGCAGCCAGGCGGTCCCGGGCGGTGAGCCGCAGCGCGCTGCGCCCCGACCGCGAGCCGGTCGCACCGACGACGGCAGCGTTCGTCGCCCGGGCACCGGTCTTGAGGACCGATCCGGTGCTCCCCAGCACCGCGGCCGCCGTCGCCAGGGCGAGGTGGGTCGGGTCGCCGTCGCCGTACCCGACGAGCACCACCGCATCGGCCGCCACCTGCAGTCCGGCGGACCCTGCTGCCACCGCCGCCAGCGGACGCAGCGGGGGCACGAGGGCGAGGGTCCCTGCGGCACCCGCCACCTCTCCTGCCACGCGGCTGGTGCCCGTCAGCGCGTCGTACAGGCCGCTGTCGGCCAGCCCGTCGTCGAGGAGCCCGCGCAGCACCGCAGCGCACCGACGGTCCGCGGCGGTCCAGGCGTCGTGCGCCTCCGCGTGGCGCCGCACCGCGACCTGCACGCGTTCGCCGTGCGTCACCATCTCGGCGCGGTACCTCCCCGCCTGCGCCCGCTGGGCCGGGTCCGCGCTGCCCTCCGCGACCCCCATGAGCTCCCCCGCCCGCAGGAAGGCGTCCCACTCCACCCGGTGGACCCGCTGCGCCCCCGCCACCTCGACCTGCACCCGCTCGAGCTCGTCCGCGAGGCGACGCAGCGCCGACGCGGCCACGGCATACCGACGGGCCACCCGCTCCAGCACCTCGGGGACCGCACCGAACCTGCGGCCGAAGGCCGCACCGGCCGGGGAGGACCACACGGCGACGCCCGGGTCGGCGAGTCCCCGGGCGGTGCGGGCCAGGGCGGCCAGCTGCTCACCCTCGGCGGACAGGGTCGCTGCGATCCCGCGCACCCCGGCGGGGTCGCCCGCGACGGGGCCGAGCACCGCTGCCGCAGAGCTGCTCACGTCGTACGTCCGGCGTCGACCATCCCACCGACGGCCGCCTCGACCTCGACGTAGAGACCGCCGGCCCGGCGGGCCGCGACCGCGAGGTCGTCGAGCGCCCGACCGAGCACGAGGCGCCGGTGCTCGAAGTCACCGAGGACGTCGCCGAGCGCCGCAGTGCTGTGCCCGACCCCCAGGGCCCACGCCCGGTCCGCGACCTCTGCCGCATGCCACTGCAGGTCGGTGGCGACGTGCGACAGCGCCACGCCCAGCGCGGCGACCTCGGAACCGCTCACCTCGATCCTCGTGGAGACCGGGGCAGGGTGCGAGGTCAGGCGCGAGCTGGGCTGCGGGGTGGCGCCTGTCGACGCTGCCGTCGTCATGGCCCCGAGGGTAGGAGGACCGGAGCGGGTGCCCGGCACGTTGTCCACAGGTCCCGGTCGTGCGGTCGTCCCGCGCGCGTGCTTGCATGGCGTCATGACGATTCAGGGTGAGTACGTCCCCAGTCCCACCGCGTGGGTCCGTGAGCAGGTCGAGAAGATCGAGGAGACCGGCACCACCCGGTCGGTCAGCGTCCAGGACCGCGAGGTGGTCATGCTGACGATGCTCGGCGTCTCCGGCAAGGTGCGCAAGGTGCCGCTCATGCGGGTCGAGCACGACGGCGTGTATGCCGCGGTGGCCAGCAAGGGCGGCGCTCCGGAGCACCCGGCGTGGTACGCCAACGTCCGCAAGAACCCGGTCCTGGACCTCCAGGACGACGACCGCACGTGGACGGTCCGGGCCCGCGAGATCGACGGCGAGGAGCGCGAGCAGTGGTGGGAGCGCTGCGTCGCCGCCTTCCCGCCCTACGCGGAGTACCAGGTCAGGACCGACCGGCTGATCCCGGTGCTGCTGCTCGAGCCCGTCGAGGACCAGCCCGACCAGGGCTAGCCGCTCGGGAATCGGTCAGGAACCGGTCGGTCGAGGATCAGCCCGTCGGGTCGCCCGCGGCCTGCGCCGTCGAGGCGGGCCGGCTCGCGGTCCGGCGCAGCCACAGCAGCCCCAGCACCGGCAGCACGAGCGGGACGTAGCCGTACCCGGAGCCGAAGTGGGACCACACGGTCTTGTCGGGGAACGCGTCGGTGGCCAGGTACGACGCCAAGCCCACCACCAGCACCCCGGCGAGCTCGATGGTGATGGCCGTCGTGGCGACCCGCCGTGAGGTCCGGTCGCCACGCGCCAGCGCGATCGTGGCCACGACGTAGATGACCGCAGCCAGCGCCGACAGCACGTAGGCCAGGGGGGCGCGGGAGAAGTACTCGGTGATCTGCAGGACCGAGCGGCCGGTCGCGGCGAGGGCCAGCAGGCCGTACACGGCGACGAGCACGATGCCCGGCCCGGAGCGGGTGGAGCGCGGCGCGTCAGCCATGGAGGTTCCAGATCTGTTGGAGGCGGGCGGTCATCACCGCGACGGCGAACGCCGCGACGGCGACGACCCCCATCGACCAGCGGGTCTTCTCCTTGAGCGCCAGGAACACCGCCACCGGGGGAAGGAACGGCAGCGTGATCGCGTATGCCGCGAACGTCGCCGTCTCCGCGTCGTCCCCGGGGACGCTGCCGAGGTGCGCGAGCGCGACGGCGGCCTGGACGAGCACCCCCAGCTCCACCACCGCCGCCACGAGGAGAAGGCGGTCGTCGACGAGGCGGGTGCGGGCGGCATACCAGCCGGCGATCGCGAGCAGGGCCACCGCACCGGCGAGGACGACCACGGTCAGGGGGAAGAGCACGCGGGAAGCCTACGCGAGCAGGACCACCGCCCTGCCGAGGGCGGTCGCGGTCAGGACGCGCTCGTCCGGGACGCGGCCGGGGCGAGCACGAGGTAGGCCTGCGCCGCGAGCAGGACGACGACCGCCACCCACTTCCCTGCGGGCAGCTCGACGCCGTACCGCACCCGGTCGACGACCACGAGGCCCACCTGGAGCATGACGATCCAGCCCATGGTGACGAGGGCGAGCTCGGCGTACTGCAGCGACGAGGCGTAGACCCAGAACAGCACCCCGAACGCGAGGAGCCCCAGCAGCATCGGCCACCACGACCGGTGCTCGGCCCACTCCTTGGCGGCCACCGCACCGGCGAGGTCGAGGGCGGCGAGCGCCACCATCGCCGTGGTGGCGACGAGCGCCACCGGCCACCCCTGCGGTGCCTTGATCATCGGCACGAGCTCCACACTGACCATCGCCCCCACCCCCGGGTGCGGCCGACCCGCTGCCGGCCACGTTCCAGTGCAGCGCCCGAGGACCGACCCCGGCATCGGTCATCTCACCGAGATCGCCACCGACGCAACGAGCAAACCACCCGGTCCGCGCGGGGTGCGACGCCCGGCATGGGTGGTTCCTGGGGGTTCGTCCGGCCGGGGGTTCGTCCGGCCGGGGGTTCGTCCGGCCGGGCGCTCGCCCTGCAGGACCGTCAGGGATTCGTGACGTCCGTCGTCGACGTGGCGCTGGGGCCGGTGGTCGACGACACCGTGGAGTCGCCCGACCCGGTGGCCGGCCCCTTGGTGGGATGCGAGCCCGGGGTCTTCGTCCTCGGCGCCTTGGTCGTCGGTGCCTTGGTCTTGGTCGAGTGGGAGTTCGGCGTGTGGGAGCTCGGGACCCCCGACGTCGCGGTCGAGCCGGTGGACGGCGCCCGGGTGGGCGACCCCGTGCCGTGGGGCACCGAGCCGGTGACGGAGGAGGTCGACGTCGGGCTGGGCGAACCGGTCTTCGTGCCGCCCTTGCCCTTCCCCTTGCCCGGAGCGGTCACCTCGGCGGTCGGCTGGACCGGGGCGACCCCGCCGCCGGGGAGGATGCGGCCGATGCCGTTGGACGGACGGGACGAAGCCGGCGAACCGGGCGCCTTCGGCTTCGGTGCCCCGGACCGCGAGGCTCCAGGGGCCGGCGCCCCGATGGTTTCGTGCATGAGCCGCTGGACCCCCGTGGGAAGGGCACCGACGTAGGCAGCGGCGCTCAGTCCACCGAGCGACATGACCGAGGCCGAGATGGTCGCGATGCCGAGCAGGGCGGTGCGCGAGCGGCCGGCGGCGTTGGCGATGCCGTGCGGCCGTTTGGCCCCCCGACGGGCCGGCGCGTTGCCGACCGTGACGACCCGGGTGCGCGGGACGGACCAGGCCGGAGGCCGCGGGATGCTGCGGAACGCCCCCAGCGCGACGCGTTCGTCGGCGAGCTCCGCGGGAGTGGCCGGCGCGTCCAGCGACCACGTGAGCAGCTCGGCGTCGGCACCCAGGCGCTCGAGCGCGCGAGCCTCGGAGCGGCGCACGCTCTCGGCGTCCGAGCCCACCACGTCGGAGACCGCCCGGACGGGCAGCGCCCCACCGAGGCGCAGGACGAGGATCTCGCCCTGGCCCAGGGGCAGGGCGCGCAGGGCGGTGATGGTGTCGCCGAGACCGCGGTGGGCAGGGTCGGTGTCAGGGGACGCAGCGAGCAGGGCGTCGATGTCGAACTCGTCGGCGTCGCTCCGGCGCCGGGCCATCGTCGCGGCCGCAGCCGCTGTCGCCGCCGTGGCAGCGGTGGCGGCGGAGGAGGCGGTGGTGGCCTGCGAGAACGCCCGCCGGTCGATGGGGGTGACCGTGGCCCAGCTCCCCTGCCCCGTCCCCTGCTCGGCGCGCAGGCGCGCGCACGCGAGGATCCAGACCCGCCAGGCGGACTCGTCGCCGGTGAAGCCGATGAGGCCACGGATCGCGGTGATCCAGCCTTCGCAGGCCGCGTCGTACGGGTCGTCGGCACCCACGACGCGCAGGTAGCGGATGACCAAGGGGTTGGCGTCGCGCCAGAGCCGGGTGAAGGCTTGCTCATCCCCGGCTTGGGCTTCTCTCAACGTTCCCGTGAACGCGCTCCCCAGCACTCCCCCAGTATCGGTCCCGTCAGCCGGTCCCGGGGTCATCCGTTTGGCCGTGTTCAGGACAATCCGAGTACCCCCTCGGGTGACGTGCTACAGCCAGCCCGCGGCCGGACGCCGTCGTTCGCCGCCGTTTGCCCGCGGTGGATGGCGGCGAACGGACGGGCGACCGGCGGACCACCGGCGGCCGCTGGGGGCCGACCGGGTGTGCGACCTGGTGGGTGACCGACGGCCCGGTGCTCCGCGAGGGGAGCACCGGGCCGCGGCTCAACCGGCCGGCTGCAGGACCGGCGGTTCAGCCGGCTCCGAGGGCCCGGAGGTCCCTGAGGTCCCGGAGGTCCCGGTCGCGTCGGTAGCCGCCGCGCGGGTCTCCTCGCGGTGCCCGTGGCGCTCCCACCACCGCGCCAGCGGGGCGGGGGCCCACCAGTTGGCGCGGCCGAGCAGCCGCATGGTGGCCGGGACGAGCAGGGCGCGCACGACCGTGGCGTCGATGAGCACCGCCACGAGCATGCCGACCCCGATCATCTTGAGGAACACGATCCCGCTGGTGGCGAACCCCCCGATGACGACCGCGAGCAGCAGCGCCGCACTGGTGATGATGCGCCCCGAGCGCTGCACCCCGGCTGCGACGGCCCGCGTGTTGTCGCCGGTGCGGTCCCACTCCTCCCGGATCCGGCTGAGCAGGAACACCTCGTAGTCCATCGACAACCCGAACAGGATCGCCAGCATGAGGATGGGCTGGGTGACGTCGAGGTACCCCGGGGAGGTGAAGCCGAGCAGCCCGGCGAGGTGCCCCTCCTGGAAGATCCAAGTCACCACACCGAAGCTGGCGCCGATCGACACCGCGTTCATGACGATCGCCTTGAGGGGCAGCACGACCGACCCGAAGGCCACGAACAGCAGCACGAGCATGACCACCGCCACCGTGAGGGCCATCCACGGGAGCCGGGCCCCGATGGAGTCGACGAGGTCGACCGCGTCGGCGGTGGCTCCTCCGACGAGCACCGTGCTGCCCGCCGGTGCCGCGACGGCGCGCAGCTCTCGGACCAGGTCCTGGCTGGCCGCCGACTGGCCGTTGCCCGGCCAGGTCACCCGCAGCAAGGTCCTGGCCTGCCCCTCGTAGGTCGTCCGCCCCGTCGGCTGCACGGCGGTGACGCCGTCGACGCGACCCAGCTGTGCGGCATACGCGGAGACGGCGGTGGGGTCACCACCGGTGACGACGAGGGACGCCGACGAGGTCTCGCCGCCGAAGAGGTCGGCCTGCAGCTCGGCCGCCTGGCGGCTGGGCGAGCTGGCCGGCAGCACCCGCTCGTCGACACTGCCCCAGCGCGCCTGGGTGAACGGACTCCCCAGGGCCAGCAGCCCCACCACGATGACGACGAGGAAGACGACGGGGCGACGCATGACGCTGTGGGCGACTCGTGCCCAGGCGCCGTGGACGACCTCGCGGTCGGTGCCGTGGACCTCCTGCAGCGCCTGCGCGTCGGCCCGGTGCGCCCGGGTGCCGCGCCGCCACGGCATCCGGCCCAGCTCGATGCGCGGGCCGAGGACTCCGAGCAGCGCCGGCAGGATGGTCAGGGCAGCTGCCATCGCGACGAGCACCGCGGCGACCCCGCCGTAGCCCATGGAGCGCAGGAAGTTCTGCGGGAAGATGAGCAGCGAGGCGAGGGACGCGGCGACGATGAGGCCGGAGAACAGCACCGTCCGCCCGGCCGTCGCCATGGTGCGGCTGATCGCCGTCGCCACGCTGGCACGGCTCTCGTCGGGCTGGGTGGCGAGCTCCTCGCGGAACCGGCTGACGACGAACAGCGCGTAGTCGATCGCCAGGCCCATCCCGAGCAGGGTGATGACGTTGATGGAGAAGACCGAGACGTCGGTGATGCCGGTGACCAGGCGCACGACGGCGAACGCCCCCATCACGGCGATGCCGCCGACCAGGGTGGGCATCAGGGCCGAGGCCAGGCTTCCGAAGATCAGCAGGCTGAGGACGAAGACGATCGGCATGGAGATCGACTCGGCGCGCGCGATGTCGTGCGAGACCTGCTCGTTGACGTCACCGAAGACGGCCCACTTCCCGCCGACGCTGGTTGCCAGGCCGGGGGCCCGGAGGTCGTCCTTGACCGCCTCCCAGTTGTCGCTCTTGGCGTCCTGGGTCGCCCCGGCAAGGGTGACGACCACCCGGGTGGCGTGCCGGTCACCGCTCACCAGGTCGGGGGCCCTGGTCGACCACCACGTCGTGGTCGCGGCCACGTCGGACCGCGGGAGGGCGCCGAGCGTGCGGGTCACGGCCTGCTCGAACGCCGGGTCCTGCACCGTGAGGGTCGGGCTCGAGTAGACGACGACCAAGTCGGTGTCCCGCCCCGGGAAGGCGGCCTGCTCGAGGACCAGCTCCTTCGCGGAGTCGGTCGCCGGGTCGTCGAACCCCCCGTTCGCGAGGTGGCCGAACACCCCGATGCCGTATGCCGCCGCGGCCAGCACGACGACGATCCCCGCCACGAGGACGGCCCACGACCGTCGGGCGACGAATGCTCCCCAGGACTCCATGCCGACCACTCCTTGCGATGTTGCATCACGAATGTTTACGGCAGTAACAGTGATGGGCGTAAACTAACTTGTCAAGGGTTCATGGTTGACTCTGTGGTGAACAGCCACGACGGGCACGGGTCGGCGACGACAAGGGCGACGGGGCACTGGTCGGCGACGACGAAGGCGACGACCGGCGAGTGGCGACGACAGCGAGGAGCAGCGACCAGATGACGACGGCACCGACCCGCCGGGAACGCCAGCGGCAGGCGACCTACGACGAGATCGTCGAGGTCTCGCGGCGGCTCCTGCGCGCCGGAGAGGACGTGTCCATCCGCGCGGTCGCCCAGGAGATGGGGCTGACTCCCCCGGCCCTGTACCGGTACGTCGACAGCCACGCCGAGCTGATGCAGCTCGTCGCCCGGTCGATCTTCGGAGACGTCGTGGCAGCCATGGTCGCGGCCCGGGACGAGCAGCCGGATGACGACCCGGCCGCCCAGATCGTCGCGTCGGCAGGGGCGTTCCGGCGCTGGGCACTCGGCAACCACGAGGAGTTCCAGCTCGCCTTCGCCTCACCCACGTCCGCCGGGCTGAAGAACCCCGCGACGGGGTCGCCGCAGCCCATCACCTCGCTCGACGACTGCGCCGCCGAGGAGAGCGGCGCCCACCTGTTCGCCGGGTTCTTCAGCGAGATCTTCGGCCGGCTGTGGGTGCGCTACCGGTTCCCGATCCCCACCGACGACGACCTCGACCCCGACGTGGTCTCGGTCCTGCGGGGCGAGATCGCCGCCGGCCAGCCCACCCAGGGGAAGCTGGCGCACGGCGGCCCGGGCGTCGGGCCCCTCGGTGCCCCGACGCCGGGGATGATGTGGATGTTCGAACGCTCGTGGGCCCGCCTCTACGGCACCGTCACCCTCGAGGTGTTCGGGCACGTCCACCCGGCCTTCATCAGCTCGGGTGCGTTGTTCCGGGCGGCGATGCTCGACATCGCCCGCGAGCTGCACATCGACCACGAGTGGGACCGCCTGCAGGACGTGGTCCGCGACTCGTAGCCGCCGAGCCCCTCAGCCGCCGACGTAGGCGGCGAGGTGCTCCCCGGTGAGCGTGGACCGGCCCGCGACGAGGTCGGCCGGGGTGCCCTCGAAGACGACCCGGCCACCGTCGTGGCCGGCGCCGGGACCGAGGTCGATGATCCAGTCACCGTGGGCCATGACGGCCTGGTGGTGCTCGATCACGATGACGGACTTGCCCGACTCCACGAGCCGGTCGAGCAGCCCGAGCAGCTGGTCGACGTCGGCGAGGTGCAGGCCGGTCGTGGGTTCGTCGAGGATGTAGACGTCCCCCTTCTCGGCCATCTGCGTGGCCAGCTTCAGGCGCTGGCGCTCACCCCCCGAGAGCGTCGTCAGGGGCTGGCCGAGGGTGAGGTACCCGAGGCCGACGTCGGCGAGCCGCTCGAGCACCTTGTGCGCCGCCGGGGTCCGGGCCTCGCTGTCGTCCCCGCCGAAGAAGCCGAGCGCCTCTGCCACCGGCATCGCGAGCACCTCGGCGATGTTGCGGCCGCCGAGCCGGTACTCGAGGACGGCCGCCTGGAAGCGTCGTCCCTCGCACTCCTCGCAGGTCGACTCCACGGTGGCCATCACCCCGAGCTCGGTGTAGATGACCCCGGCGCCGTTGCAGGCAGGGCAGGCTCCCTCGGAGTTCGAGCTGAACAGGGCCGGCTTGACGCCGTTGGCCTTGGCGAACGCCTTGCGGATGGGCTCCAGGAGCCCCGTGTAGGTCGCCGGGTTGCTGCGCCGTGAACCGCGGATCGCGCCCTGGTCGACGACGACCACGCCGTCGCGACCGGCGACCGAGCCGTGGATCATCGAGCTCTTGCCGGACCCGGCGACACCGGTGACGACGCAGAGCACGCCCAGCGGGAGGTCGACGTCGACGTCCTTGAGGTTGTGCGCCGACGCCCCCCGCACCTCCAGCACCCCGGTCGACCGGCGGACCGTCTCCTTGAGCCGCACCCGGTCGTCGAGGTGGTGGCCGGTCGTCGTGTCGCTGGCGCGGAGCTCCTCGACGGTGCCCTCGAAGCAGACACTCCCACCTGCGGTGCCGGCCCCCGGTCCGAGGTCGACCACGTGGTCGGCGATCGCGATCGTCTCCGGCTTGTGCTCCACCACGAGGACCGTGTTGCCCTTGTCGCGGAGCTGGAGCAGCAGCTGGTTCATCCGGGCGATGTCGTGCGGGTGCAGGCCGATCGTGGGTTCGTCGAAGACGTACGTGACGTCGGTGAGCGACGACCCGAGGTGCCGGATCATCTTGGTGCGCTGGGCCTCCCCGCCGGACAGCGTCCCGGCAGGACGGTCCAGCGACAGGTACCCGAGGCCGATCTCGGCGAACGAGTCGAGCAGGTGCTGGAGGTTCGCCAGCAGCGGTGCGACCGAGGGCTCCGAGACGTCGCGCAGCCAGACGGCCAGGTCGCTGATCTGCATGGCGCAGAGCTCGGCGATGTTCTTGCCGTGGATCTTCGAGGACAGCGCCTCCTTCGACAGGCGGGTCCCCTTGCAGTCGGGACACGTCGTGAAGGTGACGGCGCGTTCGACGAACCGCCGCACGTGCGGCTGCATGGCGTCGAGGTCCTTGGACAGCATCGACTTCTGCACCTTGGTCAGGACGCCCTCGTAGGTGAGGTTGACCCCGTCGACCCTGATCTTCTCCGGCTCGCCGTACAGCAGCTTGTCGAGCTGCTTGGGCGTGAACTTCGCCACCGGCTTGTCCATGGGCAGACCGGCGCCGCTGAAGATCCGGCCGTACCACCCGTCCATGCTGTAGCCCGGCACGAGCAGGGCGCCGTCGGCCAGCGACTTCGTCTCGTCGTAGATCGCAGTCAGGTCGAAGTCGTTGACCGCCCCCATGCCCTCGCACCGTGAGCACATGCCGCCCTGGTAGACGGCGTCGCGGACGATCGACTTCTCCTCACGGCCGCCCTTGTCGGTGCGCATGACGCCGCTCGCCACCCGGGTGGGCACGTTGAACGCGAACGCCGTCGGCGGCCCGATGTGCGGAGAACCGATGCGGCTGAACAGGATCCGCAGCATCGTGTTGGCATCGGTCGCGGTCCCCACGGTCGAGCGCGGGTTCGCGCCCATCCGCTCCTGGTCGACGATGATCGCGGTCGTCAGGCCGTCGAGCAGGTCGACCTCGGGCCTGGCGAGGTTGGGCATGAACCCCTGCACGAAGGTGCTGTACGTCTCGTTGATCATCCGCTGCGACTCCGCGGCGATGGTGCCGAAGACCAGCGAGCTCTTCCCCGAGCCGGAGACCCCGGTGAACACCGTGAGCCGCCGCTTGGGGAGGTCGACCGTGACGTCCTTGAGGTTGTTCTCCCGCGCCCCCTGGACCCTGATGACGTCGTGGGTGTCGGCGGGATGGGTGATGACGTCGTGGGTGTCGGCGGCGTGGGCCGACGGCTGCGTCCCCTGCGTGGCTGCCATCGCTCAGGCGGTCTGGCGCTCGAACGTCACGAGCACGCCCTCGGTCGCCCCCGGCCCGATCCGGCCCTTCACCTCGACGGCGGTCACCGACTTCAGCTGCCACCCCTTGGCGGCCCACTCGTTGAGCACCTTCTCCAGCTTGTCGGCCGACATCTTCCCGCCGATGAGGCCTTCGCGGACCTGGACCACCTTGTACTCGTACATGGCGCCAGACTAGTTCGGACCGCCCGCCCCGCGGTGGGGTTTCTCCGGCCGGGTGGATTCGGCCGGAGAGGACCGGTCAGGACGCCTCGCGCAGCGGCGGCGGGAGGGCGGCCACGCCGTACGGGGACGCGAGGTGGAAGCCGAGGAGGCGGACGCCATACCGGGCGCAGGCGTCGATCGTGGCCTGGTGCCACGCGCGGTCGAGGTCGCTGGGCAGCAGCCCGCGCCGGCGCCCCCGCCCGACGAGGATCGCCCCGCCCGCCTCCCCCACCATGGGCAGGAGGAGGTCGAGCAGGCGGACCAGGTCCGCCACCGAGGCGTCCTCGGGGAGGTCGCTGAGCACGAGGGGCTGCAGGCCGCGGTCGTCCTCGTCGCACACCATCAGGGCGACCGCACCGCTGCGGCGCTCCTCGATGCCGAGGACGAGGTCGATCACGTCGCCCTGGAGGCCGGCTTCATGCAGCGGCCGGGTGCGGATGTCGTCGGGCAGGTCGTGGTAGCTCATGACGAGATGGTGCCGCGCCACGGACAGGGGGCCGGCGAGTTGTCCACAGGGTCGGGGGTCGGGAAGGCGGCCCGACTCGTCCCTTCCGGGGAGGTTGGTCGTCCGTTCGGCCCAGTCCCGGGGCGTTGGTGTCCGTGCACAGGTCACGCATCAATAACGTCCCGCTCGTGGACAACGACAGCGCAACCTTCCAGCCCCGGGCACACCGTGCAGCCGTCGGCACCCCCGAGCACACCGCTCGCGTGGCCGCCTCGGCCGACCTGCTGGTCAACCGCCTGCTCGCCGTCCGCGCCATCGGCCAGCTCGACGCCGAGCTCCAGGGCCTGGGCACCGAGGAGTCCTGGCTCACCAGCTGAGTCCGGTGGGCGCACCCCATGACGGGCGCCGGGTCGTCAGTCCGTGACGGCCATCTCACCGAGCTCGGACCAGCCGGTCCCCTCGATCGTCGTGTTGACGATGCGCGGCGTGGCCGACAGGTAGGCCGGGAGCTCGCTCGTCGCAGCCTTGAAGTGGTCGGACTGCACGTGAGCCGCGCCCGCCTCGTCGTCGCGGAACGCCTCGACGAGGACGTACTCGTTCGGGTCGTCGAGGCTGCGCGACCAGTCGAACCAGAGGCAGCCCTCCTCGGCGCGGCAGGCCTGCGTGAACGCCCGGCTCAGCTCCGGCCACTGGTCGGCGTGCTCCGGCTTCACGGGGAACTTCGCGGTGATGAAGATCAAGGGTCCTCCTACGGTCGGCGCCAGCCCGGCACGTGCGTCCGGGCCGACTGGGGCGGGGTCGTGTCCACCCTGCCACGGGGGTCACCGGGTCGCACCGACCACCCCGGTGAGCGCCTGGCGGGCGCGGTGCGCCCCCGAGGAGGTATGCAGCCTGCTCGCCAGCGAGCGGACGCGCAGCGTGGTCTCCGTCGAGCCGAGCAGCTGCTCCACGGCAGTCCGCAGCTCGGCCGGAGTGGCGGTGTTCGGTGCGAGCACCGTTGCCATGCCTGCTGATTCGAGCGCCGCTGCTCCGGAGAACTGGTCGGTCGACAACGGCAGCACGAGCATGGGCACCCCCGCCGACAGTGACTCGGTGACGCTGTTGTTGCCCCCGTGGGTGACCGCGAGCGCAGCCTCCGCGAGGAGCGTGACCTGCGGCAGGACCTCACGGACCAGCCACGACGCCGGGAGCTCCCCGAGCGCCTGCGCCGGGGTCGACCCGTGGGCCAGGGCCACCCGCACGTCGAGGCCACGGAGCGCCTCGACGACCCGGGCGAGGACGTCGCCACGCACCGACAGGAAGCTGCCGAGGCTGACGTAGACCACCGGCTGTCGGCTGGAGGCGAGCCACTCGCGCACCTGCTCGTCCTCGGGCTCGGCTCGGACCGCCGACCCCAGGAACTCGTGCGCGGGCAGGAGCGAGGTGCGGGCGGGGTCGTGGAGCTCCGCCGGGTAGTTGAGGAGGAGAACGTCCCCGGTGACGGCGAACGCATCCACCACCTCGGGCGGCGACCCGTCGGCGGAGAGAGCACGGACGGCGGTGTTCCACTCACGGGTGAAGGCGTCGCGGACGTCCTCGCAGAGAGTGCGCAGGAGTCCGAGCCGGCCCGGGTCGACGTCGAAGGCCTGCGGGAACACCGTCGGGCAGCCGTACACCTCGTCGCCCACGGGCAGGGCGGTCGGATGCCCCAGCACCACGTCGCCGTGCGGCACCCCGGCCGCCGTGAGCGCCAGCCGGGCCGAGAAGGCGAGGTGGTCGACGAGGACGGTGTCCGGGCGCACGCGGTCCACGACGTCGAGCACCGCGCGGCCGACCGGGACCGGCGACCACAGGAGGTCGTCGCCCCGGGCCCGAGCCTGGAACTCCAGGGTCTCCAACGCCCCGCGACGGGTGGCGTCGAAGAACCCGCGCAGGGCGTCGTCCTCACCGGACGGCTGCTCCTCGGCACGGATGACGCCGGGGTTCGAACCGCGTCCGAGCTGCAGGTGGGCGCGCTCGAAGCCGAACCCGCGGACGATCGCCTCCGTCGCGGGTCCGGTGGCGACCACCACCCGCTCCCCCTCTTCCGCCCAAGCTGTGGCGAGGGTCGCGAGCGGGTAGAGGTGCGAGGCATAGTCGGGGCTGATGACCAGCAGGGTCACGATGCCTCCCCCGTAGGGGGCACCTGGTGGGCGTCGTCCGGCGCGAGCTCGGCCACGCCGCTCGCACCGGTGTACACGCAGGCCAGGGCGTCCGCCATGGTGGTGATGCTGAACCGGTCGCGCAGGGTCGTCAGGGCCCGGCGCTGCTGCAGGGCGGCCTCCGGGGACGCGGCCAGCTCCAGGGCGCGGCCGATCGCCGCGGCGAGCGCGGCGGGTGACCCGGTGTCGGTCAGGAACCCTGTGACGCCGTCCTCGACGTAGGTCGCTGGGCCGCCCCCGTCGGGGGCGACCACGACGAGGGAGGCCGCCATCGCCTCGAGGATGGCCAGACCGAACTCCTCCTTGAGGCTCGCCGACACGTACACCCCTGCGGGGGCCGCCAGCGAGCCCCGTCCGTGCCGGGTCGCCGCGAGCCATGCAGCCACGGTGGCATGGGGGCGGTGGCCAGGCAGGAGCAGGCCGTGCCGCACAGCTGCGGCACGCGGGACGACGGCCTCGATCCGGGCCAGCTCCGCGGCCTCCTCCGCCGAGGGGTCGTCGAGGTCCCCTCCGACGACCAGCAGGTTGCTGCGGGCCCTGAGGGCAGGGTCGGCGTGCCACGTCTCGACGAGCGTGGCCATGCCCTTGACGCGGTTGAGCCGGCCGACCGTGACGAGCAGGGGCAGCCCGCGTCGGGCGGCAGGGAGCTGCACGAGCAACGCATCCAGCTCCGCGAGCGCCGCCCCGGTGGGGCCACCGCCGGCGTCACCTCCCGTGGTGACGATGGAGCCGCCCGTGGGGCCGGTGGGGCCGGCCGTGGGGCCGGGGCGGGTGGGCGTGGCACCCCGCTTGAGTGCCGCACCGGCATGCTCCACAGCCCTGAAGTCGATGCCCTCGGGCACGACCGTGGCCCGGTGCGCCTCGACGTCCAGGTCGAGTCCGAGCAGGGCACGGCTGTCGCGGCGGAGCTCGGGTCGGGGGAACAGCACGAGCTGCGCAGCCGCCCGCGCGAGGCCACGGACGAGGTGGTCGCGGAAGGCGAGGTGCTCGGTGGCGTCAGCGGCGCCGAACGACGCCCGCGTCAGCTCACCGGAGGCCTCCCGGGACGCCAGCAGGGCATGCGGGTCGGGGGCCACGGTGAAGACCACCGGTATGCCGAGCTCGTTCGCCGCCTCGGCCGCAGCCAGGGACCCGACGTCGGCCATCCGCAGGTGGATCACGTCGACCCGACCCGCCGCGAGCAGCAGCTGACGGACCCCGCGACGCACGGCGACCCGGTGCATCCACGCCTGCCCCATCCCGACCGGCGGGCCCCACAACGGCACCTGGACATAGTGGTGCCCCGGTGCGGCGAGGTCGGACGGCACGAGGTCGCCGTCCGGGCGCCCCCGCGAGATGGTCAGGACGCGTTCGACGCTGTCGGACTCGAGCAGGGCGTTGCCGAGGTGGACGAGCAGGGTGGCGATGCCTCCGGTGTCGCCCTTGCCGGCGCTGCTGAGCTCACCGTCGATGTCGGCGTGCAGGAACAGCTGGGCCACCGTCAACCCGGTCACGGTCGAGGGCACGGACGGGTGCGATCCGGTGCGGAGCGCGTGAGCGGAGCCGTGGGTACGCGGCTCGGTCCCCCGCCTCGGGCGGGCCGTGAACCGGTCGGCCAGCGCGGCGGTCGCCGCTGCCCGCGTCGACGCGGACTCGCTCTCGTCGTCCACCACACCGAGCAGCACCGACCGCGCAGCCTCACCGGGGACCAGGTCGACGGTCTCGACGAGCCAGGTGCGAGCCCGGTCGTCGAGCGGCGGGACGGTCGGGTCGGGCTCCAGCGGGGCGCGGTCGAGGGCGGACACGAGGGAGACCAGGACGAGCCCGGGCGACGCTGCGGCCCACACCTCCAGGGTCCGCTGGGCCAGCATGCCGGTGACGCCACCCGCGGACACGAGGTCGACCAGCGAGGGCACGGCGGCCGGCACCGGGGCAGCACGGCGCAGCGCCCAGGCGGCGTGCTCGACGCGGAACGGGTCGCCCGACCCCAGCATCCGCACCAGGTGTGCCCCGTCGGCCACCGGGAGGGCAGCGAGCGCGTGCACGGCAGCGAGCGCGACGACGGCGTCGCCGGCGTCGTCGGCCGCCCTCCGGAGCTCCTGCCGGGACGAACCCGCGTGGTCGTCGGCGGACGCCGTGGCCACGTCGGCCGCCAGCCGCAGGCCTTCCAGGATGGTCGGTGCAGAGCGCACCGCGTCGAGGGCCTCGCGGACCGCTCGTGCCGGGTGCGTCGAGGGAACCGCGCTGCCACTCACCACTCGACCCTAGGTCGGACCCCGGGGGGTCGCACCCGGAGCAGCGGACCCAGCGGAACCTGACCCGCGGCATACGCGCCACGCCGGGCGAGGCACCGGACACGCCGGTCACGGGTCGTCCGAATGGCTCATCTTTTTGTTCTAGTCCCTGTCGCACGGAGCCGCGGTGCCACTCTTCACTGTCGTCACACCCGCCCCTGCTGACCCCCCGGACTTCCCTGATGCGACTGATCTCTGCTGCCCTCGCCATTGCCCTCACCCCCGCCTTCGTCGCTCTCCCGACCGTCTCGTTCGCCGCCGCCGACACCCCCCACCCCGTGGCCCCCACGGTCGTGAGCACCCCCATCTCCGGCATCGACGCCGGGGCCGCCCGCCGCGAGGCGAAGGCGGGTCGTGCCCTGGCCACCGGCCAGGTGTCCGCACGGACCGTCACCTCGGACGCGGCCCGGTCGGTCGCCACCAGCCAGGCCGCACGGGTCACCACCGTCCTCACCGCCGAGCAGGCCCGCCCACACTTCACGGTGGCCGGGATCTCGTGGGCGGCCGGCACCGACCTGACCGCTGACGACGTCACCGTCCAGGTGCGCGTGAGGGAGGCCTCGGGCTGGACGGCCTGGGACGTCCTCCCCGTCCCCGACGACGGCCCGGAGCCCGGCACCGCCGAGGCGGTCGGGGCCAGGCTGGGCACCACCCCCATCGTCAGCGAGGGCGGCAACGGCATCCAGGTCCGCGTCGACACCCCGCGGGGCCGGTCGCTGCCCGACCTCGAGGTCACGACCATCGACCCGGGCTCCTCCCCCGCGGACGACGACCTCACGCCGAAGGCCCCTGCCGCCTCGGCGTCGGCCGCCGCGGCCCAGCCGACGATCATCACCCGCGCCCAGTGGGGGGCCGACGAGCGGCTGCGCGGCAGCAAGACGTTGAGCAGCACCATCAAGGCGATCACCATCCACCACACGGCGGGCACCAACGACTACACGCCCGAGACGGCCGCCGCGCAGGTGCGTGGCATCTACGCGTACGACACGCAGGGCCTGGGGTGGGCCGACATCGCCTACAACTTCCTCGTCGACAAGTGGGGTCGGGTCTACGAGGGTCGCGCCGGGTCGATCACCGAGCCGGTCCGCGGCGCCCACTCGATGGGCTTCAACACCAACACCATGGGCATCGCGGCGATCGGCAACTACGAGACCACGAGCGCACCCTCGGTGATGGTCGACTCGCTCGCCAAGGTCGCCGGGTGGAAGCTCTCGCAGTACGGCGTGAGCCCCAGCGCCACGACGCAGCTGACCTCCCAGGGCGGCACCGGGGCGAAGTACGCCGCCGGTGTCACCGTCACCCTGCCGACGGTCCACGCCCACCAGAACACGTCCTACACGCTGTGCCCCGGCAAGTACCTCTACCCCAAGATGGACACGATCCGCAGCAAGGCCACGAGCTACGCCTCGGCCTCGGCGCCCGTCTCCAACCCCACCCCGGCTCCGGTCCAGACGAGCAAGCTGTATGACGCGTACGGCAAGCTCACGCTCGCCGCCGGCGCCACCGGCTGGCCGGTCCGCGACCTGCAGCTCGAGCTCAACCGTCGGGGCTACGCGGTGGGGACGGCGGACGGCGCCTTCGGCGCCAAGACCACCACCGGGGTGTCCTCGTTCCAGAAGGCCGCCCAGGTCAAGGTGACCGGCGTGGTGTCGGCCAACGACTGGCGGGCCCTGTCGGGCCTGAGCTACACCAAGGCGCTGGCGCTCTCGGTCCCCGCGCGCGGCGGCTTCAACGCCGACGGCCGGGGCGACGTCCTCGGCCGGACCAGGGCCGGCGACCTCATGCTCTACCCCGTCCTCGGCAGCACCGTCGGCAAGGCCGTGAAGATCGGCGCGGGGTGGGGCGGTTTCGCCCAGGTGCTGTCCCCCGGCGACTGGAACGGCGACCGGTTCTCCGACGTCCTGGCGTTGACCGGGACCGGCGACCTGTGGCTCTACCGCGGCAACGGTCGCGGCGGCATGTTGGCCGGAAGGGTCCTCGTCGGCAGCGGGTTCAAGCCGAGCACCCTCCTCGTCGCCCCCGGCGACTGGACCGGCGACGGCAGGCCGGACCTGTTGGCCCGCAAGACCAACGGCGAGCTCTGGATGCTCACGGGCAACGGCCTCGGAGGCTTCGCGAGCACGGCCCGGAAGATCGGCACCGGCTGGCAGATCTTCACCGACATCGCCACCCCGGGTGACGTGAACAAGGACGGGAAGCCCGACCTCATCGGCCGCTCCAACACCGGGCTGCTCTACCTGTACCTCGGGACCGGGGCCGGCACGACCGGCACGGGCTACCGTCCCGGGCAGGTCGTCAGCCGTGGCTGGGGCGGGCACGCGGCGATCCTGTCGACCGGCGACCTCACGGGCGACGGCGTCCCCGACCTGCTGGCCCGCACAGGCACCAACGGCACGCTGGTCTACGCGGGCAACGGCCGCGGCGGCCTGCTCCCGGGTCGCACGCTGGCCACGACATGGGCCGCGACCACCCGGCTGTTCGGGGTGCGCTGACCGGTCCGGTCGGTCGGATCACCCCGAATCCGCCCACACCGCACCATCTGGTCACCGACACTGTCCGGCGTGAGCGTCATCTACCTCGACCCGCACGGGCCACGTCGACCTGCCCGGCGCAGCGATGCCAGCCCTCTCAAGGCCGTGGCGATGGCCTGCGGCTTCGCCCTGTCGATCATCGTCGGGATCGCCTCCGTGACCGGCGGCGGGTCGCCCCTTGCCAGGCTGATCGGCCAGGGCCCGCGGCCAGCCGCGGACGACCCCCGGGCCTATGCGTTCATGCGCGAGACCGCCGGCGGTGTCCCGGTCACGTGGGACCCGTGCCTGCACATCCGGTTGGTGGTCAACAGCCGCTTCGCCCCACAGGGAGCCGACGTCCTCCTCGCCGAGGCCGTCGAGCGCGTCAACGCTGCCTCGGGACTGACCCTCGAGGTCGTCGGTCCCACCACTGAGGAGCCGGACCCGCAACAGACCCAGCGAGAGCTGGCCCTCGGTCGCCCCGGGGGCTCACGCGCACCCGTGCTCGTGGCGTGGACGACACCGGACGTGATGCCGAAACTCAAGGGTTCGACCATCGGCCTGGGCGGCCCCATCTACCGGTACGGCGACTCGATGGACCGGGCGAAGTACATCGGCGGTGTCGTCACGTTCGACTCCCCCGCCATGGCCCAGGTGCTGCGCGGTCCTGACGGCCACGCGATGGCTCGGGCGATCGTCATGCACGAGCTGGGACACCTCGTCGGCCTGAACCACGTGGACAACACCTCCCAGGTGATGGCCCCGAGCGCCCACCACGGCGTCTACGAGTTCGCCGCCGGCGACCGCGCCGGGCTCGCCAGGCTCGGATCGGGTGGATGCCCCTATGACACGGGCGAGCCGTCGGGCTAGCGTCGGCCGCGTGAGGAGGGACCGATGGCGATGACCCTGGACGAGGTGGACGACTACGCGACCTCGCTGGCCGGGTGCAAGCGCAAAGGTCACCCCGGCAGGGTCGCCTGGTACGTCGACGACCGCCTCGTCGTGCGCCAGGACGAGCCCGGGACCCTGCTCGTCCGCGTGGACCCGGGGGACCGTGAACAGCTCCTCGAGGCGCACCCGACCACGTTCGGCGTCCCGCCGAGGTGGGAGGCGCACCGCAAGGTGCAGGCACAGCTGGACGGCGACGCCGGCGCCATACGCGAGGCCATCCGGTTGGCGTGGGCGTCGCAGCGACGGTGACCGTCAGGGCCCGGTGACCGGCCCCAGCGGAGCGCCGCTGGCGAGGATCGCGGAGGTCAGCGCCTTGGCCGGCTCGGCCGGGGCCGTCCTGGTGGTGAGCAGGACGAGGTCGAGGTGGGGAAGCTTGGGCAGCCCCAGGCTCGGCGGCAGCTCGACGAGGTCGGCGGGCGTGAGCGTGCGGGCCATCACGGCGATGCCGAGGCCGGCACGGACCGCGGCGAGGACCCCGTTGACCCCGCGGACCGTGCAGGTGATCCGGCTCCGGCGCCCAGCCTTCTCGAGCGCCTGGACGCTGACCGCACGGGACAGGCTCGGGGCCTGGTAGACGACGAGCGGCACCGGCTGCTCCGGGTCCAGGCGGGTGCCGTCGGTGCCGACCCACACCAGGTGGTCGCGGCGCACCACCTGGCCGCGCGTGGGGGTCGGGGTACCCGGGCTGCGCTTGACGAACGCGACGTCGAGGTGGCCGGACTCGATGCGCCGGATCAGGCTGTCGTTCTGCAGGACGGCGAGCTCGAGGTCGATGCGCGGGTAGAGCTGGCGGAAGTCGCGCAGGATCCTCGGCAACGGCGTCAGCGCGAGGTCGTCGGTCACGCCGAACCGCAGGCGACCGGCGAGGTGGGACCCCGTGAAGTAGCCGACGGCGCGCTGCTGGGCGGCCAGGATCTCGCGCGCGAAACCGGCCATCGCCTCGCCGTCGGACGTCAGGGTGACGCTGCGGGTGTCACGCAGGAACAACGGTCGACCCACCGCCTCCTCGAGGCGACGGACGTGCTGGCTGACGGTCGGCTGCCGGATCCCGAGGGACTCGGCGGCGCGGGTGAAGCTGAGGTGCTGGGCCACGGCGAGGAAGGTGCGCAGCTGTTCTGGGTCGTACACGGGTCAGCACTCCTCGGGGCGATCGATCTGTCATTACGATTCGCAATGGCACTTATACGACTGATTCTGTCCCAGAATATCGCGGGGGCCCCGTCGCAGGGAGCACACTTGAACAGCCACTTCGCCCACCCACGACGCCACCCGAACGCAACTCCCGCCAGGACGACATGAGCTCCGCCGCCTCCGCCCCAGTCCACTTCCCCAAACTCACTCTCCCGCAGGGCTTTTCGCGAACCTTCCCATCGTTGGAGAACCGCAACTTCCGCCTCCTGCTCTCCGGACTCCTCGTCTCCGGCACGGGTGGCTGGATCCAGCGCATCGCCCAGGACTGGCTGGTCCTGACCATCACGGACAGCCCGACCGCCGTCGGCATCGTGACCGCGTTCCAGTTCGCGCCGACGATCCTGCTCGGCCTGCACGGCGGGCTCCTCGCCGACCGGCTGCCCAAGCGCACCCTCCTGCTCGCCACCCAGGTGTCGATGTCGCTGACGGCTGCGGTCCTCGCGGTGCTCACGCTGACGGGCGTCGTGCAGGTGTGGCACGTCTTCGCCCTGGCGTTCGTGCTCGGCGTCATCGCGGCCGTGGACAACCCGACCCGGCAGTCGTTCGTGAGCGAGGTCGTCCAGGGACCGCAGCTGCCCAACGCGATCAGCCTCGTGTCGTGCACGTTCCAGATCGGCGCGATGACCGGCCCGGTGATCGGCGGGGTCCTGATGAGCACCCTGGGGGCGGGCTACGCGTTCGCCGTGAACGCCCTGACCTTCGTCGCGCCCGTCGTCGCGCTCTCCCTGATGCGCGGGACGCCCGCCCGCAGGTCCTTCTCCCCCGCGACGAACACCGACGGCCCCGTCGCGCCGGCTCCGCAGGCGCGTGCCGGCCTCACCTACGCCCTGCAGACGTCGACGGTGCTGTGGCCGATCGTCATGGCCGGCGCGTTCGGCTTCTTCACGATCAGCCTGCCCGTCACCCTCGCCGCCTTCGCCAAGAACGAGTTCCACACCGGCGCAAGCGGACTCGGCCTGCTCAACGCCATGGTGGCGCTCGGTGCCATGGGTGGCGCCCTCACGACGGCCCGGCGGCAGCGACCGCTCCGGCTGCGCACCGTCGGGTATGCCGCGTGGGCCCTCGCCTGCGCCATGCTCCTCGCCGCGGCCGCCCCCCAGCAGCTGCTCTTCACCCTGCTGCTCGTGCTGGTGGGCGCCGCGAACCTCGGGTTCCTCACGAAGGCCCAGTCCCTGGTCCAGCTCGCGACCGTTCCCCACCTGCGGGGGCGCGTCGTCGGCCTCTACATGCTCGTCTTCATCGGTTCCGGTGCCGTGGGTGGTCCCGTCGTGGGCTGGATGGCCGAGACGTATGGCGCCCGCGTGGCCCTGCTCGTGTCCGGCGTGGTGCCCGCCCTCGTGACGATCATCGTGTGCCGTCACCTGGCCCACCTCGGGTCGCTGCGGGTCAGCCTGTCCACGATCTCGGTGCGTCTCCCCCGGGTCAGCGTCACCCCGCGCGGCTGAGCGGACGCCCGGGCGCCTTGGCGCCTGTCGTCCGCGTTGCCGCCGGTGTGACCCGGGTGTACGTTCCGACGGTCCGGACAAAGCCGTCCGAAAGACCCGTGGACGACTCGGTCCAGACCACCCAGAGGACGCCGACCGGCGCCGCTCCCCCACTGGGTCGGAGGACGACGATGTCTCGATCACTCATGGCCGCCGCGTGCACGGTGGCCCTCGGAACGACCGTCGTGGCGGCGTCGCTGCCCGCGGTCGCAGCACCCGGACGCACGGCCGCCGCCACCGCGGCGGGAGCCGGCTCCACCACCGGCACGGCCGGCCCGGCAACGGGCTCCCCCACCGAGCTGTCGGTCAGCACCAGGCTGGCCGACCGGCGGGAGGTCTCGGCCGGCACCCGCGCCTACTCGATCGGTTTCGAGGACGGCCGGTTCTATGCCAACGGCTGGCACATCACCGGCGAGATGGGCGGCGTCTGGACGCCACCGCTCAAGCTCGTCGACGGCGTGTGGTTCGGGCTGGACGGCCAGTGGGTCGGCCAGGCCACGAAGTTCACCAGCGGCCGCGGCTACACCCGCTACGACCTCCCCGACACCGCGGGGCTCCAGGTCCGGCGCACCGACTTCGTCCCGGACGGAGTCCGCGGAGCGCTCTTCGGCCTCACTGTCACCAACCCCGGCGCGGCCCGCTCGACCACCCTGTCGGTCGACGCCCACTCCGAGCTGATGGGCCAGTACCCGTGGGGCTTCGACGGGGTGACGCCGAACGCCAGCGACAACCTCCCCGACAAGGGGTCCTACGACGGCAAGAACCTCGTCTTCACCGACGACGGCGCCCTCCCCGGCGCGCCCACCCACCACTACGCCGCCCTCGTCGGGACCGCCGTCACGCCCACCACAGGACAGGTGGGTGACCAGTTCCACGGCGCCCAGGCCGGGCACCGCTGCACCGGCACCGAGCCCGGCGCCCCGGCCGACCCCAAGCCCTCGGCCTGCGACGACGGTCCCTTCGGCCGCGGCACCGGTGGTCGTCTCACCTACTCGCTGAAGCTCCCGGCGGGCGGCTCGACGACCGTCTGGCTCGCCGTCGCCGGCTCCGACCAGGGGTTGGCCACCGCGCGCGGCGAGCTCGCCAAGGCCCTCACCGACCCGGCAGCAGCGCTGGCGAAGAAGCAGGCGAGCAGGGCAGCCCTGTCGCAGATGACCCAGCTCTCGCTCCCCGGCGACCCGCTCGTCCAGGACGCCGTCGAGTGGGGCAAGCAGAACATCGCCGACCTCACCCAGAACGCGAGCAACCTGCAGGTGCGGTGGACCAACCAGGGCAAGCAGTTCCCCGCCCCGGCAGGCACCGTCCGCAAGGCGACCTGGATCGGAGCCGGCTTCCCGGACTACCCGTGGATCTTCGGCACCGACGCGGAGTACACCGCCTTCGCCTCGGTCTCGGTGGGCCAGTTCGAGGCCATCAAGGGCCACCTGAGGGCCCTGCGCGACATCTCCGACCTGCTCAACAAGAGGTCCGGCGTCGTGACCCACGAGGTCGTCTCGGACGGGTCGATCTGGTTCGGGCAGGACTCACGCTCGACGAACCCGGACGGCACCACGGCCTACAACTTCAACACGGACGAGACCGTGAAGTTCCCCAGCACCGTCGCCCTGCTGTGGCGCTGGACCGGCGACAACGCCTTCCGCGACGAGATGTACGACTTCTCGGTCCGCAACCTCAAGTACGTCACCAACCAGCTCGACGCCGACCACGACGGCTGGCCGGAGGGGCTCGGCAACGTCGAGCGCGGCGGCATGGGGCCGGAGAAGCTCGACAACACCGTCTACTACATCCGCGGGCTCTACGACCTCGCTGACCTCGCGAAGTCCAGGCACGACGGCACGACCTACGCGTGGGCCAGCAAGCTCGCCCGACGGATCCACGACCGGTTCGACACGACGTGGTGGTATGCCGCGGCGTCCCAGTACGCCGACTCCCTCGTGGACCCCGGCGACCAGCAGTCCTTCCAGAAGCACTGGATCGGTCAGACGCCGATGGAGGCCGAGCTCACGGTGAACGGGCGCACCGTGGCCGGGCTGGCGCCATACGCCCACGGCACCGCGGCCCTCGCCGGGCGGGAGAACGACTGCTACAGCGGCACCGCTCCCCTCTCGACGGGCCTGTTCCACACCGCGTGCGGTGGTGGCGCGAACGGTCTCGGCGAGAAGATCGTCTTCGGGCTCACGACCTCGATCCAGTCGATCGGTGAGGGCAACTACGGTCGGCTCGGCGCGGGTCAGCAGCAGCGCTACACGCACGCGTTGGCCGACCCGATGTTCGCCGAACCAGCGACGGGCGGCACCCCGGACGAGCAACCCGGCGCCATGCCGGAGATCTTCCCCTCGCCGGACCAGGGCGCCAACATCGACCGCTGCTGGACCTGCCGCTCGATGTTCATGCAGGCCTGGGGCAACTACGGCACTGCGTGGGCAGTCGTCCACCAGTGGCTGGGCGTCCAGCCGGACCTCGGCAGCGGCCGGCTCGTCGTCGTGCCACAGGTGCCCACCGGGCAGCCCTCGGCGTCGGTGAAGCACCTGCGGCTCGGTGGTGGGTTCGCCGACGTGGCGGCGTCGGTGACCGGCTCCCGCTACACGACCACCCTCGACGTCCCGCGCTCGGTCGGCGCGACGAAGGTCTGGGTCGGCCACACCCTGCCGCAGGGTGCCCGGGTCGCGACCGTCACGCTCGACGGGCACCGCCTGGACAGGTGGACCACCCGCGCCACCCACCGGGGCCTCGAGGTCACCGTCCCCACCAAGCCCGGGAGCCACGTCCTGGTCGTCACCAGCCGCTGAGGAGGTTCCCCACCCGGGTGCCCGGGTGATCAGGAACGCTGATCACCCGGGCACCGTCGGGGCGGGACGACGGCCCGAACCGGTCGTATCTTGGTCGCTGTCGGCGTCGAGGGACGCGGTCACGGTGGACCAGTGCGGAGATCCAGGGGTCGCGGCCCGGAGGTGGGGGGCGGGCGGCAAGGCCGCGTGGTCCGGACCTCGTCCCTCGCGCCGACCCGCGGGCCGAAGGCGCATTTCGCGATTTCCCTTGCCGAGGGTCGGGTGGCGGCGTGACCATGGGTGGGCGCGAGCACGGGCTCGGTCACGGGCGCGGTCACGGGCGCGGTCACGGGCGCGGTCACGGGTGGGGGTCACGTCATGGAGCTCAGGCACCTCGAGGCCTTTCTCGCCGTGGTCGAGCACAAGGGGTTCCGGCGCGCGGCCGACCACCTGTACCTGAGCCAACCCGCGGTGTCCGCCCGGATCCACGAGCTCGAGCTGACGCTGGGTGTCCCCGTCTTCGCCCGTGGGCAACGGTCGATCGAGCTCACGCCCGCAGGCCAGGCACTCCTCGGCCCGGCCCAGCGGATGCTCGACGCGGCCCGCGCAGCGCGACGTTCTGCCCAGCTCGCCGCGTTCTCCGGTGAGGTCGATCTGGCGATCATGCCGGGAGGGGCGCTGGAGCTGACCCGCCCCCTGCTGGTCGAGCTCGGTCGGCGCTTTCCCGGCGTGGACTTCCACCTGCGGCCGCTGAGCATGCAGGAGTGGCATCCCGGCATCCTCGCCGAAGTCGACCTGCTCATCACCCGGGAGCCGTTCCCCGTCGCGAAGGCCGTCGTCACCGAGCTGCTGTCCGAGCCCATGGGGGTGGGGGTGCCCTCGACCTTCGAGGAGAGTCGGGCTCCTGAGCTCACGCTCGACGACGTCGTCTCGTGCGCCCACGTCCGGATGACCGAGACCGTCCACCCGCAGATCGTGCGGCACTGGAGCCTCACGTCCATGACGAACGACCTCGAGGTGGAGCGTCGCGGCCCGGGAGCGGACGGGCCGCTGCAGACGCGTGACCGCGTGGAGTCCGGGTTCGGCCTGGCCGTGGCGCCTGCGTCCGTGGCCCGCCTCTACGGGCAGGGTGGCTACCGGTTCGTCCCGCTCGTCGGCGTCCCCGACTCACGCGTCGTGCTGGTCTCCGCGGTCGCCGGCACGAACGAGCTGGTCCGGGCCATCCACCGTGAGGCCGCGGACGTAGTCGCCCGACTCACCCCGTTGGTGCTCGGCGGCGAGTCGTCCGCCGTCGACCGGGTCGTGGCGGCCGCGATGCAGCTCTAGGACACCCACCGGTCCGGGACCGCACGGTCAGGTCAGAACCACTGGCGCGGGCGCTGCCGCACCTCCTCGCGGCTGGCGAGCAGCCGCCGTCCGAACCGCACGACCGTCCAGCACCACCAGCGGTCGATGTCCTCCTCGGCAAGGTCGGCCCGCGACTCCCAGTACCGGCAGAGCTCGGTGAGCTCGGCGTCGGTCAGCGCGGCACAGGCCTGCACGAACGAGCCGGGGTGCCCCTCGAGGGGATCGACGCAGGACGGACCGTCGTCCACCACCCACGTCTGTGTCGCTGCGATCTGGTTCACCTGGGCCATGCACCGATCGTGGACCCGTGGCGTGGGGTCCGCCTCCGTCGAACGGTGGAGAACAGCACCATTCGGCCCCCGTGGACGTCGGAACTGTGCTGCTGCCACCGTGGCCCGGGTGACACCATGGTCGGCATGGCATACGACGAAGGCGTCGCCCAGCGCATCCGCGACCTGGTGGTGGGCGAGCTGGACGTGACGGAGAAGAAGATGTTCGGGGGGTTGGCGTTCCTGGTGAACGGCAACATGTCGGTCGCCGTGAGTGGCAGCGGTGGGCTCATGGCCCGGCTGGATCCCGACGACTCGGACGCCCTCCTCGACGGCGTGGTGGTGACCCCGTTCGAGATGCGCGGCACGCCGATGCGGGGCTGGTTGCGGGTGGCCGAGGCGGGGTACGCCACCGACGAGCAGCTGGGCGAGTGGGTCGACCGGACCGTGGAGTTCGCGCGTACCCTCCCCCACAAGTGAGGCGGGGACGGGCCGCCCTGTCACAACGGCACCTGCTGTCCTGTCTGAGTGGGTACGGGAAGCGATCCACGAGGGAGTGAGCAGGATGAAGGTGTTCGTCGCAGGGGCCACCGGCGCGATCGGGCAGCAGCTGGTGCCGCTGCTGGTCGGAGCCGGCCACGAGGTCCACGGCATGACCCACAGCACGTCGAAGCAGGATCTGGTCCGTCGGCTGGGCGCCGAACCGGTGGTTGCCGACGCGCTCGATGCCGAACAGGTCGCCGATGCCGTCGGACGCGTCGAGCCCGACGTGATCGTGCACCAGCTGACCTCGATCGGCCCGATGGACCTGCGGCACTTCGACCGGGCCTTCTCGATGACCAACCGGCTGCGTACCGAGGGCACCGACCACCTGCTGGCGGCAGGCCGGGCCGTGGGGGTGGCGCGGTTCGTCGCCCAGAGCTTCTTCGCGGCCTACGAACGCGTCGGTGGCCCGGTCAAGACCGAGGAGGACTCGTTCGGCGCGGGCGCTGCCACGGAGATGCGCGAGACGGTTGCGGCGATCAGACACGTCGAGGAGGCCGTGCTCGCGGCGTCGTGGACGACCGGGATCGTGTTGCGGTACGGCGGTTTCTACGGCCCCGGGACCTCGCTCGGACCCGGCGGCGAGCAGACCCAGGCCGTGCGCGGACGCAAGTTCCCGGTGGTCGGTGACGGAGGCGGGGTCTGGTCGTTCATCCACGTCGCGGACGCGGCGGAGGCGACCGTGGCTGCCATCGACCGCGGTCGAGCCGGCGTCTACAACATCGTCGACGACGAGCCGGCTCCGGTGCGCGAGTGGTTGCCCGCGCTGGCGCGGACCCTGGGGGCGCGACCGCCGATGCGCGTCCCGCGCTTCGTCGGGCGGCTCGTCACCGGCGAGCTGGGGGTGGCGATGATGACCGAGCTGCGGGGAGCCTCGAACGCCAAGGCCAGGAACGAGCTCGGGTGGCAGCCGGCACACTCGAGCTGGCGTGAGGGGTTCGCCGAGGTGGCGGGTCTCGAGAGGACGCGCGCATGACGTCCGCCGACGATGCCGCCGCCCGGGAGGCTCTGCTCGACGAGCTGCGGCCGACCTCGTTCGGCATCGCCTACCGGATGCTCGGCAGCGTCTCCGAGGCCGAGGACGTCGTGCAGGAGTCGCTGCTCAAGGTGCACCAGTCGCTGGAGGCCGGCGAGGAGATCACGTCACCGCGCGCCTTCGTCGCCACGGTCACCACGAGGCTGGCGATCAACGAGCTGCGGTCGGCTCGGGTGCGCCGCGAACGGTACGTCGGCGAGTGGCTCCCCGAGCCGCTCGTCACGGGCGGTCGTGACGACCCGGCGGCAGTGGCGGAGACCGCAGACGCCCTGTCGCTGGCGATGCTCGTGCTGCTCGAGACGCTCTCCCCCGAGCAACGAGCAGCCCTGCTGCTGCACGACGTCTTCGGCTACGGGTACCCGGAGGTCGCCGACATCGTGGGCACGTCCGAGGTCAACGTGCGCCAGCTCACCAGTCGGGCCCGTCGGCACGTCCGGGACGGCCGGCCCCGTTTCCACACGACCCGCAGGCAGCACGACGACCTGGCTCGCCGGTTCTTCGCCGCGGCCGGGAGCGGTGACCTCGCCGGCCTGGAGGCCCTGCTCGCCCACGACGTCGAGCTCACCGGTGACGGTGGTGGGAAGGTCCCCGCGCTGGCCAGGTCGCAGCGCGGTCGCAGCCGCGTCGCCCACACCCTGACGAACTGGCTGCACGCGCTCGCCCGCTTCCCGCAGGTGTCGATGCGTCCGGTCGAGGTCAACGGGGAACCCGGCGCGATCTACGTCGACGACCAGCAGCGGGTTCTTGGCGTCTGGTCCCTCGAGTTCAGCGGCGGTCAGATCGTCGGGATCCGCTCGATCGTCAACCCGGACAAGCTCGCCCACCTCGGTCCGGTCGGCGACGTCGCCGCCATCATCCGTTCCGCCCGCTGACCGTCCCCGATCCACGGGTATGCCGCGGAGCCACCTTCGCGCCACACCCTCGGGTGCCACTCGGGCAAGGTCAGCCGTTCGCCCTGGCGGCGATGGCCACGGCCATCGCTCGGGCCCGATCGTCCGAGATACCCAGCTTGTCGGTCGCCACTTTCACAACGATGTCAGAGCGCGCACGGACAGGTTTCGATCCTTGGAGGATGGGTTGCCCAGCAGCGACCGTAACGGTCGTGGCGGGCCGGTAGGCCGCGTCGTAGCCACCAGAGAACACGACCCTCTTCTGCTTTGCTGATGTTGCCAGGTTGGTGTCCCAGGCCTCATGCGACGAGAAGACATTGATGGTGACCAGCACCGTCGAGGGGTCGTCAAGCCGCGTTCCCCATGCACATCCCTGGCTCGTCACCACTGGATGAACCGTCCGGTGGATGACGGCCTTGACCTCGGCGGCCGACGCGTCGGCGCAGTCCGGAGGCCCGAGCGGCTTCGGTGCGGCCTTGGGCTTGGAGGAGCTGGGCTTCGCGGGCTTGGGCGTGGCTGCACCTGGCTTGGTGGCCTTGGGCTGACTCGACTTCGCAGTGGCGACGGATGCGTCAGGGGCAGTCCCTGCGGGCCCGGCTGTTGCTGCAGGCGGGTTGCCGGAGCCTGCCAGACGTTCCACTCCCGCAGTGAGGATGGCGGGAAGCTTGGCCAGGAAGAGGACGGACGCAGCAAGCACCAGCAGGCCGAGGGTCAACCGGACCAGCTTTCGCACGAACCTCGGGACCCGGCGGGGCTGTCGTGTCGGCAGCGACCGTGCTGGTCCAGGACGCACAGGCCGCGGTGTGCGGGTCGAGTGACGGGCCTGGGCCTTTCCACTCGTGGCTGCGGCAGCCATCGCGGCAAGAAGGGTGGGATCAGTCGTGGTCGAAGGGAAGTCGGTGATGACCCGGGTCGCCACCGAGGGCACATCCTCCGACGTCATGACCGCGGGGCGAGCCCTCAGCCACCCGGCCAACGCCGTGACGGGCACCACCCAGACACCACGCACCATGCGAGGTTCGCCGAACTCCGCGGCACGTGATCCTGCCAGGCAGAGGACGGGCGTCACCGGCCGGTCCGCCTCGGCAGCCATGTAGGCCGCCATGCCGTGGACCTTCTTCAGCTCTGCCGCGAGGCTCACCGTCTCGGTGCGTCCCTCACGCACCCGATGCTGGAACAGACCGCCCTCGTGCTCCGTCACGCGCCCCGCGCGGTTCTTGGCATCGATGAGGAAGATCCCGGTCGGCCCGACTGCGATGTGGTCGAGGTTGGCCTCCGAGCGGCCCGGCCGCAGCAGCCGGTCGTGAACGACCGTCCAGCCGGACGGCAAGGACTCCAGGGCAGCGGCGACTCTCCGCTCACCTTCGGCGCCGGCCGCCCACTTGCCGGCTTCGTCGATCAGCTGCTTCGCGTGCTCGTCGGCACTGCCCCCTGGACTTCCCACGGCCGCGATGGTGCCGCCTCGTCGAGCTCGGTGTGCGTCCTTCGGTTCAAGTTCAACCGAAAGGTGGGGTTTCATGGTGATCCCGGCGGTCCTCGTAGGGGGCACTGTGAACCACCGGTTCGACTTGTCCCGATTCCCGGCGCGGCCCACCTTCGTCGACCTACGATCTGGCGACGAGTTCGGCAGGGATGTGGGGGCAGGGGCAGTGGGGACCGACGAACCCGTGGAGATGATCCACGTCGCACGGCCGTCGCAGTGCGCCTGCGGCGAGCCGCTCCTCGCGGGCGAACGGGCCGGCCAGCTCGGGACGGACCCCACACCGGTGTGTCTCTGGTGTCTGACCGACGTGCAGGCGGGTCGGCCCCGTCCACGGCGCCGTCGCGACACGACCGAGTGGCCTGAGCAGCTTGCCCTTCTCTCCCCCGGCCCCTCGGGTGCCTACGCCTCCCCCGCGACCACGGTCGTCGCAGAGTGGAGCGGTTCTCCCAGAGGCCCGAGATCCCCGAAGCGACCTCGTCGGCAGAGCGGTGGCGAAGGCCCCAGGACCGCGGTGTCGCTGCTGGTGACCATCGTGATCGTGGGGGTCGTGCTGCTGGGCATCCCCGCCCTGCTGGGCAGGTACTCCTCCGGGGCATCCACCCCGGGTGTCACCCACGGCAGCAGCGGGCTGCCCGCGGCCGCCCCGGTGTCAGGCATGCCCCTGGGCGGCGGCGATGACGCCACCGGTTCTGCGGTCCTGTGGCCACCGGTGCCGGCTGACGCGAAGAACACGCCGCTGGGCCGCCCGCCGGTCCAGCGATCGGCGTCGACCGACTACGCCTTCCTCAACCGTGTCAGCGACGACGCGAGCCGTCCCGTGGCGTGGGACCCGTGCCGCCCCATCCACCTCGTGGTCAACGCGGCGTCCGCTCCGCCCGGCGCCGACCGTCTGCTGACCGAGGCTGCGAGCCAGGTGAGCCTCGCGACGGGGCTGCAGTTCGTGATCGAGGGACCGACGGACGAGCGGCCGTCGGAGGACCGGCCGACGGTGGACCAGGCGAGGTACGGCAACCGCTGGTCCCCGGTGCTCGTCTCGTGGACCGACCCCGGCGTGGTGCCGCGGCTGAAGGGCACGGTCGTCGGGCTGGCCGGACCGGATGAGGCCAGCTCCGTCGGCGCCCAGGACCGGCACTACGTCAGCGGGATCGTGGACTTCGACGGGCCGGCCTTCAACGACATCCTGACCAGCGGTGACGGGTGGGCGAACGCCCGTTCGATCGCGATGCACGAGCTGGGTCACCTCGTCGGGCTGGATCACGTCCCTGCGAAGAGCCAGATCATGTACGAGAGCGACCAGGGTCGGACACAGTTCGGCAAGGGCGACCTCGAGGGCCTGCGGCAGCTCGGGTCGGGTCCCTGCTTCACCCGGTGACGGCCCGCTCCCGGACGACCGCGGGGCGACCGGACGATGTCCGGCCGCCCCGCGGCATACCTGCGTCGTGGTGCTGAGCCGGGGACTCAGGCGACGCGCGACTGGGGCGCGGTCTCCTTGGTCTTGGCGGCGTCACGCTCGACGATGTCGCCGAGGGCGTCGTCGATCGCCTTGAGCTGACCGGCCTCGAGCTTCACGCCGGCTGCCTTGACGTTCTCGTGCACCTGCTCGGGGCGCGAGGCGCCGACGAGTGCGGCGGCCACGTTGTCGTTCTGGAGGACCCAGGCGACGGCGAGCTGGGCCATCGACAGGCCCGCCTCGTCGGCGATGGGCTTGAGCTTCTGGACGCGGGTGAGCACGTCGTCGTTCATGAACCGCTTGATCATGTCCGCGCCGCCCTTCTCGTCCGCGGCGCGCGAACCCTCCGGCGGCTTCTGGCCGGGCTGGTACTTGCCGGTGAGCACGCCCTGGGCGATGGGGCTCCAGACGATCTGGCTGACCCCGAGCTCCTTGCTCGTGGGGACGACCTCGTCCTCGATGACGCGCCAGAGCATCGAGTACTGGGGCTGGCTCGAGATGAGCTGGATGTTGAGCTCCTTCGCGAGCTTCACACCCTCGCGGATCTGGTCGGCGGTCCACTCGCTGACGCCGATGTAGAGCGCCTTGCCCTGGCGGACGACGTCGGCGAACGCCGTCATCGTCTCCTCGAGCGGCGTCTCGGTGTCGTACCGGTGCGCCTGGTAGAGGTCGACGTAGTCGGTCTGCAGTCGCTGCAGCGAGCCGTTGATCGACTCCATGATGTGCTTGCGGGACAGGCCGGTGTCGTTCTTCCCACCGGGACCGGTCGGCCAGTAGACCTTGGTGAAGATCTCCAGGCTCTCGCGCCGCTCGCCCTTGAGGGCGTCGCCGAGGACGGTCTCCGCCTTGGTGTTGGCGTAGACGTCGGCGGTGTCGAACGTGCTGATGCCCGCGTCGAGAGCCGCGCGCACGCACTGCGTGGCGACGTCGTTCTCGACCTGCGAGCCGTGGGTGAGCCAGTTGCCGTAGGTGATCTCTGAGATCTTGAGACCACTGTTGCCGAGGTATCGGAATTCCATGCTTCAACCGTATGCCGCGCGGCCCGGGCCCGCTCGTCCGGTCCCAGCCCTCGGCTCGTCCCCGGCGTCGGCGGGGCCTTGGCACGGCTGAGGCCCCGCCCGGTCAGGGGCAGGGTCCGGGGCGGGGTCACGCCGGCTCCTGCGCGGCGCGCTGCGCCAACAGCTGGTCATAGCTGCCGAGCGTCAGGTCCCACTCCACCCACTCACCGGCATCGTCACGGACCACGCGCCCGGCCAGGCGCCGGCTGTGCACGGTCGTGTGGTGCCGCTCGCACAACAGCGCGGCGTTGCCCAGGTCGGACGACCCGAAGTCGGCCCAGTGCAGCAGGTGATGGGCATCCGTCCAGTGGGGCGGCATCGAGCACCCGGGATAGGTGCAGCCGCCGTCTCTCAGCCACAGTCGCCGCGTCTGGGCCGGGGTGAAGAAGCGCACTGCCCGACCCTGGTCGAGCACCTCCCCCGCCGATCCCAGCACCAACGGGACCACGGAGGCGTTGCAGGCGAGGCGGCGCACCGTCCCCGGCGCCAGCATCGTCCCCGACTCCGGACCGCCGATCACGATGCCGGCGCCGCGAACTCCGCTGGCCAGGGCGTCCCAGTCCATGGTCACGATCAGCTGGGTCTTCGTGTGGGGCCCCACCCCCTCACCCGCGGCGACCGCTCGACCCACCAACGCCAGGAGCGCCTCGCCCCGCCTCTGCTCCGACCCGCGCAGATCGCGTTCCCCGTCGACGGGCCTGGGTGAGGACAGGGGTCCGAGTGCCGCCTCGAGCACGGCCTTGCCGGCGACATCGAGCACGAGCCGGTACTCAGCTGTCCCGGTGCCGTCCTCCACGGGCTGCGACAAGGCGACGAACCGCCGGGCGACGTCCTGCTGCAGCTGGAGCTCACCGTCCTGGCCGTACCTCGCCAGCAGGGCCGGGCGTACCAGGCGGCAGCCGCGCGGCCCGTGCTCCGCGGCCATGTCGATCAGGCCCTCCAGCACGTGGGGCTCGGCACCATCGGCCAGGGCAGGTCGCAGACGGTCCGCCTCTGCCACCACCACCGCGGCCGAACGGACGGGGAGTCGTCCAGCGTCCACGGCCTCCTTGATCGGCTGGTTGCACGGCTTGGCGAAGGCGACAGCAACAGCGACGAGCTGTCCTGCACCCCCTGCACGCGTCGACGGCGCATGGTGCCGGACCCACTGCGTCACCGTCATCGCCGCGGAACCATCAGAAGTGTCCCCTCGCTCGATGGCCTCGCTGACGATGGCGACCCTGGCCGCGTCGCACGACGCGCTGAGGGCATCGACCTCACCGAGCAGCTCACCGAGCCCACCGCTGCCCGGGACCTGCCAGAGCGAGTCCGCGATCCCGGTCAGCAGCTCCCTAGCAGCCGCGATGTGTTCGCGTCGCTGCTCGAGCCCCGGGCTTGCTTCCATACACGAACACTAACCGGTGCCACCGACAGTGCTCCCACTCAGCAGAGACCCAGTCCCGTTGTGCTGCAACACTTTTCGCAGACACACCGACTGGTCATGAGCAATCCCTAGGCGCCCTTCCTGTGGACAACCGAGCCGCCACATCGCTCCTGTGGACAAGCGGTCACAGCAGCCGTGAAGCGTGCCCGGTCAGCAATCCGACTGCCCAGCACTCCGTTCAGCGAGCAGGTTCGAGCGCCGGCGTGCCCTCCTCGGCGGCTTCCCCGGGACTGGCGGGTTCGGCGGCGTCGAGTGCGGCGTCACGGCGCGACAGCGCGCTGGGCCACCACATGCGCCCCTTGGCGTCGAGGTTGAGCGCAGTCACGAGGACCGAGCGGACCACGAGCGTGTCGAGCAGCACCCCGAGGGCCACCGCGATCCCGATCTCCGCGAAGGAGACCACGGGCAGGGTCCCGAGCACCGCGAACGTACCTGCGAGGACCAGCCCCGCCGACGTGATCACGCCCCCGGTGGCGGCCAGACCCACCAGGGCGCCTCGACGGGTGCCGATCTCCTTGGCCTCCTCGTGCACGCGGGTCATGAGGAAGATGTTGTAGTCGATACCCAGCGCGACGAGGAACACGAAGACGAACAGCGGCAGGGAGGAATCAGCCCCGGCGAACCCGAGGACGTTCCGGAAGATCAGCGACGAGAGTCCGAGGGCCGCACCGAAGGACAGGACCACGGTGCCGATGAGGATCAGCGGCGCGGTGATCGCCCGAAGGAGCAGGACGAGGATCAGCAGCACCACGCCGAGGATGAGCGGGATGATCCGCAGGTTGTCGTCGGCGGACGCGCGGAGGGTGTCTGCCCGGGTGGCGGTGTCGCCGCCCGCGATCGCGTCGGCACCGGGGACGCCTGCGATGGCCACACGGATCCGGTCGACGCTCTTCGTCGCGGCATCGGAGTCCGGCGCATCGGAGAGGGTCGCCTGGATGAGCGACCGGCCGCCCTTGGTGACCGGGTCACCGACCGACGAGACGCCCTCCACCCCCTGCAGGGTCGTCCTGACGGCCGCAGCCTGCCCGGCGTTCGTGAGGACCAGGACCGGTGAGCCGGCACCCGCTGGGAAGTGCCTCGCCAGAACCTGTTCGCCCACAACGGATTCCGGCGTCCCGTAGAATGCGTCCTTGTTCTGCAGGCCCACCGCGTTGAGCTGGAAGATGCCCAGCGAGGCGACCGCGAGCAGGAGCGAGGTGACGACCCAGGTGCGCCGGGGCGCCCGAGCGATCCGGGCGCCGATGCGGGCCCAGACGCCGTCCCGGGTGTGGTCGACCGAGCCGTACGACGGCCTCACCGGCCAGAAGATCCAGCGACCGCACACGACCAGCAGCGCAGGCAACAGGGTCAGCATGACGAGCAGCCCCACGGCGACGCCGATGGCCGCGACCGGGCCCAGTCCCTTCGTGGAGTTCATCGTCGCGACGAGCAGGCACAGCATGCCGGCGATGACCGTTGCCCCGGAGGCGAGGATCGCCGGGCCGGCACGGTGCAGGGCGAAGGCCATGGCTTCGTGCCGGTCCTCGTGTCGGCGCAGCTCCTCCCGGTAGCGCGCGACGAGCAGCAGCGCATAGTCGGTGCCTGCCCCGAACACGATGACGGTGAGGATGCCAGAGCTCTGCGCGTTGACGGTGAGGGTGTCGTCCTTGGCGAGGAAGTAGATGACGGCCTGCGCGACGAAGAGCGCGGTGCCGGCCGAGACCACGGGGATGAGCCACAGCACCGGGCTGCGATAGGTCAGCAGCAGGATGATGATGACCACGGTCATGGCGCTGTACAGCAGCTTCCCGTCGATGCCCGAGAACGCCTCTGAGGAGTCAGCCGAGAACCCGACCGGTCCGGTCACCTGCATCGACAGGCCGTCGGGGCGGTCCTGGGCGATGGTGCGCAGGTCCTTGACCGTCGCACCGAGCGAGTCCCAGCCCGCGTCGCCCGCGTCAACCGGGACGATGACCTGGATCGCCTTGCCGTCCTTCGACGGGATCGGGCCGACGCTGTCGTTCTTCACCGGCGCCAGGGCGTCGAACTTCGCCACCTGCGCGGTCACGGCCTGCGTGTCCGCTGCCGTGAGCCCGGCCGCCCGCTCGTAGACGATGACCGCAGGGAACTCGTTCTTGCTCTGGAACGCCTCGATCTGCTTGACCACCTGCGTGGACTGCGCGTTCGCCGGGAGCCACGCGACGGCCTCGTTGTTGAGGACGCCCTGCAGCTTGCCGGCCGGGCCGAACGCGGCGGCCAGCACCACCAACCAGAACCCGACGACGAACCACTTGGTCATCCGTGACGACGGGAACCTGGCGAACCAGCCGACGTCCCCCATCCGCGTCTGCGCCATGCCCGTGACCTCTCCCTAGCGTTGTCGCACCCCCTGCCGGCGCCGTCCTCGTCAACGGTAGGCCTCGGTTCCGATGGTGGACAACGGTTTTCGTCGCCTCTGGGGGTCCGCCTCAGGGGCCACTCAGGGGTCACCCTGAGACCACTTCGGGCATTTCAGGGCGTATGCCGCGTGGCTAAGACAACGGTCGGACGCACCTGCTGCGGAGGTGGCCCTACCGTGGGAGCAGGTGCGACGAAGGGTGGGCACGATGACTTCCGACCTCCAGCCCTCCTCCCCCGGGCCGGCGCGAACACCTACCGGCGCGACCCCAGCGGACCACGTCCCGCGCTGCACCGTCTCGGTTCACGGTCGGTGGGACGACGAGCCGGCGCCGAGCTATGCCCAGGAGCTGATCGAGGTCCTGCGCGTGGTCATGGTGGCCGGCATCGGATGGGGGCTGGTCTGCGCGGGTCTCGTAGGCCGGCTGGCGATGTTCGTGTTGCGGCTGACGTCGCCCACCAGCGTGCGAGGCGTGGTCAGTGACGACGGGTTCGTCATCGGCAGGTTCACCCTGTCCGGCACGTACAACCTGGCGGTGGTCGGCGCCGCGGTCGGCGTGATCGGGGCCGCTGCGTACCTCGCGGTGGCGCCGTGGCTGATCGGACCGCTCTGGTTCCGCCGGTTCACCGTGGCCGTGACGAGTGCCGCAATCGGCGGAGCGGCCACGATCCACCGCGACGGCATCGACTTCCAGGCGCTGGAGCCACAGGCCCTCGCCATCGCACTGTTCATCCTGCTGCCCCTGGTCTTCGGACTGGGCCTCTCGGTCACCATCGACCGGGTCGCGCGACGGGACTCGTGGACCCGCCGCGGGAGCTACGCCTGGGGGCTGCCCCTGGTCCTGCTTCTTCTCTTGGTGGCGAACCCGTTGGTGGTCACGCCGTTCGTCGTCAGTGCCGCCCTCGCGGTCCTGCTGGTGGTGCGTCGGCACGTGCATGACCGCATCGCGGCCTCCGCGACGGGCACCCTGGTGGCGAGAGGGTTCTACCTCGCGATCGCGGTCTACGGCTTCGTGCTGCTGGGCATGGACGTCGCGGACTTCGCCTGACCTCGTGGCAGGTCGCGCACGGCCGAGGCCGCCGACGCCGCGAAGAGTGCGGCGAAGCCGGCGCCCATGACCCAGGTCAACGGGCGGTCGGTGAGGAACTCGTGCCGGGCGCGGACTGCGGCCACGAGGATGAGCGAGAACATCACGAGCTGGACCCGTCGCATCAAGCGCACTGTGTCCCAACGGTCGTCGGTCAGCACGGCGAGGCCGGCCGCGCCCAGGCAGAACGTCGCCCCGACGACTCGCGCCGTCAATGGCGTGAGCGCCCACGGCCAGACGGTGACTGCCCGTGCCGGGGCTGCGAACATCACCAGGCCGGTCAGCACCGCCAGTCCGCCCACCCCGGCCACGGACCACCGGGCGACCCGACCGAGGCGAGGAGCGTCGGGTGCCGGCGGCGCAGCATACCTCTGGTTGGCGAACCAGCTAGCAGCAACGAGGAACGGCGCGGTGAAGTAGAGCCCGGCCCACAGCCAGAACGCGAGCCGGTCATGGACGAACTTGTCCCAGTGGATGACCGTGGCGATGCCGAGCAGCGTGGCGAACCAGGCCACCGAGACGAACCCGGCGCGGACGGCGACCCACCGTCGTTCGACGAGGAGGACGCGGAGGAAGAAGTAGCAACCGCCGAGGTACGCCGACGCGAGCAGCATGGAGGTCATCTGTGCCTGGATCGGCCACGACCACAGGCGCGCGGTCTGCCCGGGGAACCCGTAGAGGATCACGAACGCCACCAGCAGGAACGGCGCGATGAAGGCGGAGAGTGCGCGAGTGGTGCCCAGGACACGGTCGTCGAGGGCTCTGTGGCTGCTCACGTCGCCACCTCCTCGAGCCGCTTCACGGCGTCGAGGAGGGCGGAGTAGGAGGCGACGAGCGCCCGGCGTTCGGCGGCGAGCCGGGGGTCCGTGAGGTCGCAGCCCGCCGCGACCCAGGCATCCGAGAGGTCCATCGCCTCGGCGCGCCACCGGGGGGCTGCCTCCATCGACTCGCGCGGTGCCGAGTAGACGTGGGAGTAGAGGTCGACCAGGGCGTTCTCGAGCTCGGCGCGGGACCCGTCATCATGGGCTGTGTCCTCAACGGCGGTCGTCGCTGCGGCGCTCTCCGCGGTGACGGGCAGGTCGCGTTGGCGGTACCGGTGCAGGCGCCACCACTCCACTTCCAGCTCCGAGGCCTTGACGGGGTCGAAGGTCAGGTCCGAGTGCGCCAGGACGAGCCGGTAGAACCCGAGCATCGCGGCCCGGGCAGCGTCCGGATCGTTGTCGGGCACCGGAGCCCACGCCCGATTGGCCTGCAGGACGTACCACGCGGCGACGAGCGTGAGTCGCGGCCCGAGCCCGAACCCGGCACCGACCATCCCGACGAACGAGCGCAGGGCGGTGACCCACTCGCGCCGGTAGTAGCTCGCCCACGCCTGCGTCTCGAGGCGACCCAGCGCGACGGCATCGAAGTCGCGCGGACTGTGGCGACTGAGGCTGTGGCGACCCAGCACGGCGCACCTGACTTCCCGGCCGGAGTCGCCCGTGGCAGCCGCTGACAACTGCCGGTCCTGAGGCCGATACTAGTCGCGCAGGGCCACCTCGTCAGGGGGTCAGATGCTCCATCCGTCGCCCGGTCGCGACATCACCGCAGTGGTTGCTGCCATGGATGACCGACTCCTCCGGATGCCTCCCGAACGAGCCACGCAGCGGGTGTTCCTCGAGACGTACCGCCGTACGACGCTGGCTGTGGCTGCTGCGATGGCCGACGCCTGCTTCGAGGACCCGGACTGGGTCGAACGGTGGGACGTGGCGTTCGCCGACCTCTACCTCGCAGCCCTCGACCTCGACCTGTCCGGAAGTCCTGCCGTGCCCCGCCCATGGGCGCTGGCCTTCGGGGCGCCCGCTTCCCTGCCGGCGCTCCGGCACGTGCTGCTGGGCATCAACGCTCACATCAACTATGACCTGCCCCAGGCGTTGCTCGCGGTGATCCCGGACGCCGACTTCGCCTCATCTGTCGTTGTTGCGCGGCGGGCTCGGGACCACGAACGGATCGACGGTGTCCTTTCCTCGCGGGTCGCTGCGGAGGACTCCGAGCTCGGCGCAGTGTCGCCGCCGACCCTTCTCGATCGGGCGCTCCAACCACTGAACCGGTTGTCCTCCAAGCGATTCCTGCGCGAAGCGCGACAAAAGGTGTGGCACAACACGATGGAGCTCCAGCGCGCGCGGGTCCAAGGAGAGGCCGCGTATGCCGCGCGGCTGGCTGAGCTCGAAGTGCTCAGTGCAGCGCGGATCGCCGACCTGCTGGCGCCGGGTCAGGTGTTGCTGCGGTTGGCCGTGGCTGGGTTCGGCGTGACCCTTCCACCTGCTCACGGGTCCTCGCGCTTCTGTTGTCGCGGCTCGTGGGCGCAGTCTTGGCGGATCAGAACGAGAGCATCCCGCTGACCAACGCCTGCCAGGTCATCGGTCCCACGACCCCGTCGACGACGACGGACGGGATGTCGGCGTGGAGCGCCTGCTGGAACCCCCGGACCGCGGCCTCGGTGTTGGGCCCGAAGTTGCCATCGACCGCGAGTCCCTTGCTGGGGTCGCCCGACAGGTTCCGGAACTGGAACTCCTCCTGGACGCCACGCACCGCGTCGCCGGTTGAACCTCGGCGGACGGTGACGATGAGCGCGGCCCACGTCAGGGGTCCGACGATTCCGTCAACGGTCAGGTGCTTGGCCTGCTGGAACGCGCGGACGGCCTGGTCGGTCAACGGTCCGAAGTTCCCATCGACGGTGACCGCATGACCCGACTGCCGCAAGAGGTCCTGCAAGGTGCGGACCGGGTGATCCTGGTCCCCCTTGCGCACGAGCGGCCACGGACTGAGTGAACCTGGCATGACTGCCTCCCCAACTCGAGCGGACGCATCCCCCTGATGCCCCTCGATCCACCATCCTCCGCGGGATCGGTGCGGTCAATGAGGTGGCCACAGGACCCCCACGGTTACCGGGTGATTTGGCCGTTCGTCATCCCTGCGTATCCGGCCGTGGCCTCGAAGTCAGTGTGCTTCCACTTCCAAGCAGCTATGCGAGGACCTACCCACAACAGGTATATGCCGAGAGTGATGACCGACAGCAGCAGCCACTTGATCCAGTTACCGAACAGACCAATCGCGGATCCCGTAAAGACCAACCGCTGGCCGTCGATGTAGGAGTGCTTGGCTCTCCAACGTTCAACCAGGACTAGGGCGAAGGGGTAGCAGATTCCCACGCTGCAAACTGTGATGAGCAGTCCAAGAACAGCCGTTCCTACGTAGGTGGCAGCGCCACCATCAAACGTGAAACGTCCCGAATTTCGCGCCATGACGCTCTCTCCTCCGCTGAAATGACAAACCGCTGAAAGCTAGCGTCTGCTCGGGGCCCATCCGGCGCGGCGAGTCGGCGCATGCGGAAGCTTGCCCGTTTGGCTGACCAAAGCAGGCAAAACCGACTAGTCGGCCAGTCCATCGTGTCAAGCTTCCGTCGTGACGGGGAGCGAAGACAGCATCTTGGAGGGGCTCTACGAGAGTCTCATCACCCGCGAACTCGAAGCACGACTCGCGATGGATTCGTCGAGCGTGAAGCGGACAGCCACAAGGGCATCCATTGACACAGCAGCGGAACCGGACATCCTTTCCCGCCACGTGAGCGACGTCCTGGTCCGTGTCCTGCGCGAGCAACGCGACCCCGAACGCCGCCTGGCGCTAGTCAACCGTTTGGTACGTGACCTTGGCGCGCCTGAGCTGACGTTGGCAGCCTCCTCGCAGTTGCTTTCGGTTTCCGTACCGGGCAGCCCCGGCCAGGCACATAGAGATCTGTCTCGCCGTCCGTCAACCCCACTCTCAGACGCGGCCCTGTTGACCAATGCTCACGGCGAGCCCGGCATGGGCCATGAGATTCAGGCGGAACTAGCCAGCGCAGACCGAGTGGACGTCATCATGGCGTTCGTCAAGTGGTACGGCTTGCGACTCTTTGAGGATCAGCTCAGCCAACTACGCGAGCGCGGAACGCCGCTGCGCGTGATCACCACGACCTACATGGGCGCAACAGAGCGAGCGGCTATCGACCGCCTCGTTCGAGACTTCGGCGCTGAGGTCCGAATCCAGTACGACAATCAACGCACGCGCCTTCATGCCAAAGCCTGGCTATTCCGCCGTGCCACGAGCTTCGATACGGCCTACGTCGGGTCCAGCAACTTGTCGCGGGCCGCGATGCTGGACGGCGTCGAATGGAACGTACGTCTGTCCTCAGTGGCGACTCCCTCTCTCGTGCAGAAATTTGCAGCCACCTTCGACAGCTACTGGAATGACGTCACGTTCGAGCGCTACGACCCTGAAACCGACCGTGATCGCCTCGATGACGCGCTGGCGGAGGCAGCAGGTAACAAGAGTCACGACCGCGTCACCCTGACGCTGTCTGGGCTCGAAGTGCGCCCCTACCCCTATCAACAAGAAATGTTGGATCAGCTCGAAGTCGAACGGCTCGTCCATGGGCGACACCGGAACCTGCTGGTCGCGGCCACCGGCACTGGCAAGACCGTCATCGCGGCGCTCGACTACCGCCGTCTCGCCGAGGCGGTGCCGGTGCGACCAAGCCTCTTGTTCATCGCCCATCGGCGCGAGATCCTCCAGCAATCACTGCGGACCTATAGAGAAGTTCTCGGCGACGCGGGCTTCGGTGAGCTCTATGTGGACGGCAAGCGACCCGAGAGGTGGGACCACGTCTTCGCCTCGGTGCAGTCCTTGTCGTCCTACGGGATTGAGAAAATCCCGCCCGGCACTTACCAGATCGTCGTGATCGATGAGTTCCATCACGCACAGGCGCAGACCTATCAACGGATTCTCGAGCACCTCAATCCGCGTGAACTGCTAGGTCTCACCGCCACCCCGGAGCGTGGCGACGGGGTAGATGTGCGCGACTTCTTCGGCGGCCACACTGCCGCTGAACTGAGGCTCTGGGACGCCTTGAAGGCGGATCTCCTCACGCCTTTTCACTACTTCGCCGTCGCAGACGGCATGGATTTGACCGGTGTCGATTGGAAAGGCGGCGCCTACGTCAGTGCAGAGTTGTCGGACCTCTTCACGGGGGGTGACGCTCGGGCGCGCATTATTCTCAAGGCGCTCCGTGACAAGGTCGCCACCCTGTCCACGATGAAGGCCCTTGGGTTCTGTGTTTCTCGCGCGCATGCCCACTACATGGCCCGCATCTTCAACGAAGCTGGGATCAAGGCTGTTGCAGTCCTCGGAGACACCAAGACGCACGAGCGTGACCAAGCGATCACGGACCTTCGTTCGGGCTTCGTCCAAGTCCTGTTCACAGTCGATGTCTTTAACGAAGGTGTCGACGTGCCAGCCATCAACACCGTCCTGTTTCTTCGGCCCACGGAGAGCCCGACGGTCTTCCTCCAGCAGCTAGGCCGGGGACTCCGACGGGCCAACGACAAAGCCGTTCTCACGGCACTCGACTTCGTGGGTCATCACCGCAAGGAGTTCCGATTCGACAAGCGCTTTCGGGCCATGACGGGAAGTACTCGGGCCCAGCTCGAGCGGGACATCGAGACCGGATTCCCATTTCTCCCGGCAGGCACGCAGATTGTCTTGGATCGCCAGAGCGCCGAACTTGTTCTTGAGAACATCCGCAGCCAGGTCACGAAGCGTTGGGCGAGCGTCACCGCGGAACTTCGTGCTCACCCCACCGCCTCCTTGGGTGCGTTCCTTGCCGAGTCCGGGGTCGAACTTGCCGACGTAGTGCGCGCTGACCGATCGTGGTCGCGATTGAGGCGTGACTCAGGGCTGACCGTGCCTGGGGGTGGGGACCTAGAGGAGAGCCTGCTCAAGCGAGTCCGAGCCTTCGTCCACGTGGACGACCCGGACCGAGCCGCCGGATATCTGCGGTGGCTGGCCGACGACGCGCCCCACTACGACGCAGCCGACCCGTCCCTTCAGGCGTTCGGACGAATGCTCTTCTTTTCCCTCTGGCCCAGTGGTGGTGGCTTCAAGACCTATGCGGCGGGGCTCGAGGCACTCCGCGACGAGCCAGCCGCACGTCAGGACTTGCGTGCCGTCATCCAACTCGGGCTCGAGGGGGCGACGCGCGTCACTACGCGACTCGACGGCGCCTTGGGGCTCCGTCCGCTCCGGGTCCACGCCAGGTACACGCGCGAAGAGCTCGTTGCCGCGCTCGACTATGTAGCCATCGACGGTCGGAAACCCAACAGCTTCCGCGAGGGAGTGCTTTTCGCGCCACAAGCCAACGCAGACGCGTTCTTGGTCACCCTCCAGAAGTCTGAGGCCGACTACTCCCCTACAACGATGTATCAGGACTACGCCATCAGCCCTGAGCTGTTTCATTGGGAGTCGCAGTCCGCCACGACTGTGGCGTCTGCCACCGGGAAGCGATACATCAACCACCGCAACAACGGCAGCCATGTGTTGTTGTTCTCGAGGCCGCAGAAGATCAGCGAGTTTGGCTCGGGCGCCCCGTACCTGTTCTTGGGAGAGGCGGACTATGTCGAGCACCGGGGGGAGCGCCCGATAGCCATCACCTGGCGGCTCCGCCACCCTATGGCGGTTGGCGATTTTGCGATTGCCAGCGTCGTTGCTTGAGGTAACACTCAGCACTCAGCACGGGAGCACACAGGCGGCTCAACGACGGTGGGCCCGGAGCGAAGATCGCTCCGGGCCCACCGTCGTTCTACTGGCTAGATCAGCTGCAGCCGCTGGTGCTTCCGCAGCCCTCACACACGTAGCAGGAGCCAGCCGGGCGCATCTTGGTCCCGCAGGTCATGCACATCGGCGCGTCGGCCGAGATGCCCTGGAACTTCTCCAGCAGCTCTGCGGACGAGTGCACCTCACCGGAGACCTCACGAGCCGAGGCCGCACCAGCACCGGACTTCACCGTGTCGGCCTTGAGGGACTTGCCCTCGACCGCAGGCTCGGACTTGGCAGCCGGCTTGGCGACGGAGACCGGGGCGGACTGGCTGAAGTTCTCCAGCTCGTCCTCGAGCTCCTCGTCCGACTCGTCGGACTCGGTGGCCTGGTAGGAACCGGTCTCGAGCTGACGCGCACGCTCGGCAGCGGTGTGGATGCCCATGAACGAACGGGTATCGAAGTCCATGTGGTCCAGCGCCAGGCGACGGAACACGTAGTCCATGATCGACTGCGCCATCCGCACGTCGGGGTCGTCGGTCAGACCGGCCGGCTCGAACCGCAGGTTCGTGAACTTCTCCACGAACGTCTCCAGCGGCACGCCGTACTGCAGGCCGATGCTGACAGCGATCGAGAAAGCGTCCATCACACCGGCGAGGGTCGAGCCCTGCTTGCCGAACTTGAGGAAGATCTCGCCCAGGTCGCCCGACTCGTAGGTGCCGGCGGTGAGGTAGCCCTCGGCGCCACCCACGGCGAACGACGTGGTCTGCGAGGTACGACGCTTCGGCAGGCGCTTGCGCACCGGGCGGTACTCGATGACCTTCTCGACCTTGGCCTCGGCGGCAGCGGTCGCCTTGTCAGCGGCGGCGTCCTTGGCGGTGGAACCACCGTCGGACAGCGGCTGGCCGACCTTGCAGTTGTCGCGGTAGACCGCGATCGCCTTGAGGCCGAGCTTCCAGCCCTGCATGTGGACGTCCTCGATCTCCTCGACCGTGGCGTCCTCCGGCAGGTTGACCGTCTTGGAGATCGCACCGGACAGGAACGGCTGAACCGCAGCCATCATGCGCACGTGGCCCATGGCCTCGATCGAACGCGCACCCATGGCGGTGTCGAAGATCTCGTAGTGCTCGGTCTTGAGGCCGGGGGCGTCGATGACGTGACCCTTGTCGGCGATGTACTCGACGATCGCCTCGATGGTCTCTCCCGTGTAGCCGAGCTTCTTGAGCGCACGCGGGATGGTGAGGTTGACGATCTGCATCGACCCGCCACCGACGAGCTTCTTGAACTTCACCAGGGAGAAGTCGGGCTCGATGCCGGTGGTGTCGCAGTCCATCATGAAGCCGATGGTGCCGGTCGGCGCGAGCACCGAGGCCTGCGCGTTGCGGTAGCCGTTCTTCTCGCCGAGCTTGACGACGTCGTCCCAGACCTTGGTTGCGGCGCGGTGGATCGTGATGTCCATCGTGTCGAGCGGGCGGATCGAGTCGTTGGCGCTCTGGTGCTTGCGCATGACGCGCTTGTGGGCGTCCGCGTTGCGGGCGTACCCGGCATACGCACCGACGACACCGGCCATCTCGGCAGAACGCTTGTAGGCGGCGCCGGTGAGCAGCGAGGTGATCGAGGCGGCGAGCTGGCGGCCACCGTTGGAGTCGTACCCGTGACCCGTGGCCATGAGCAGCGCGCCGAGGTTGGCGTAGCCGATGCCGAGCTGGCGGTAGTCACGCGTGGTGTCGCCGATGGCCTCGGTCGGGAAGTCCGCGAAGCAGATCGAGATGTCCATCGCCGTGATGACGAGCTCGGCGACCTTCTGGAAGGTGACCGCGTCGAACGTGTCGTCGTCCTTGAGGAACTTGAGCAGGTTCAGCGAGGCCAGGTTGCAGGAGGAGTTGTCGAGCGACATGTACTCCGAGCACGGGTTGGACGCGGTGATGCGGCCGGTCTCGGGGTTGGTGTGCCAGTCGTTGATGACGTCGTCGTACTGGATGCCCGGGTCGGCGCACTCCCACGCGGCCTCGGCGAGCTTGCGGAACAGCTCCCGCGCGTCGACGGTGTCGATGACCTCACCGGTGGTGCGCGAGCGCAGACCGAAGTCGGTGCCGGCCTCGACGGCCTTCATGAACTCGTCCGAGACACGGACCGAGTTGTTCGCGTTCTGGTACTGGACCGACGTGATGTCCTTGCCGCCGAGGTCCATGTCGAACCCGGCGTCGCGCAGCGCGCGGATCTTGTCCTCCTCGCGCGCCTTGGTCTCGACGAACTCCATGATGTCGGGGTGGTCGACGTCGAGGACGACCATCTTGGCCGCACGACGCGTGGCGCCACCGGACTTGATGGTGCCTGCGGACGCGTCGGCGCCACGCATGAAGGAGACCGGGCCGCTGGCGGTGCCACCGGAGGACAGCAGCTCCTTCGAGGAGCGGATGCGGGAGAGGTTCAGGCCGGCGCCGGAGCCGCCCTGGAAGATCTTCCCCTCCTCCTTGTACCAGTTGAGGATCGAGTCCATCGAGTCGTCGACGGCAAGGATGAAGCAGGCGGAGACCTGCTGCGGGCTCTTCGTGCCCACGTTGAACCACACCGGCGAGTTGAAGCTGAACACCTGGTGCAGCAGGGCGTAGGTCAGCTCGTGCTCGAAGATCTCGGCGTCCTCGGCGGAGGAGAAGTAGCCGTGCTCCTTGCCCGCCTTGACGTAGGTGAGGACGACGCGGTCGATGAGCTGCTTGAGGCCCGTCTCACGAGCCTCGGTGCCCACGGCGCCGCGGAAGTACTTGGTGGTGACGATGGTGGAGGCGTTGACCGACCAGAAGTCGGGGAACTCGACACCGCGCTGCTCGAAGATCGTCTCGCCGGTCTTCCAGTTCTGCTGGACGACGTCGCGCTTCTCCCAGGTCACCTCGTCGTACGGGTGCACACCAGGGGTGGTGTAGATGCGCTCGACGGTGACGCCTGCGGCGCCCTTCTTGCGGGCACCTGCACGTGCGCCTGCGGTTTCAGTCATTTCTGGTGGCCTCCCTAGCCCCTGGTGATGCTGTGGTGTCAATTCTGGGTGGCGGCACTGACAGTGGGGGTCGGTGCCGGTGGTGCTGCTCTGGTGCGGAACGTGGTCGTGCTGTCGTGCGTGCTTGCGTGAGGTGCCGGTCGTGCAGCGGGGCTCAGCCCGGCGGCACACCGGCCCTGGTCTGTGGCTGTGGCTGCGGCTCGGTGCCCGTCGCGTCGCGCTCGGCGCGCAGCAGGGTGATCGCGGCCTCGAAGTCCTCGAGCGAGTCGAACGCCTGGTAGACGCTGGCGAACCGCAGGTAGGCGACCTCGTCGAGCTCGCGCAGCGGTCCGAGGATCGCCAGGCCCACCTCGTGGGCCTCGACCTCGGCCTGGCCCTGCTGGCGGATGCACTCCTCGACGCGCTGGGCGAGGAGGGCGAGGTCGTCCTCGGTGACCGGGCGGCCCTGGCAGGCCTTGCGGACCCCGACGAGGACCTTGCCCCGGCTGAACGGCTCGCTCGCGCCGGAGCGCTTGGTCACCGTGAGGCTGGCCGTCTCGATCGTCGTGAAGCGGCGCCCGCACTCGGGGCACTGCCGGCGGCGGCGGATGGAGCTGCCGTCGTCGGTCGTGCGCGAGTCCATGACCCGTGAGTCGGTGTGCCGGCAGAACGGACAGTGCATGGCGGCGCTCCTCCCACGGGGTCGGTCTGGGGATGAATCTGTGGACGTTCTGGGGACAACGTGTGGAGAACCCTGCTTGTCCTGTGCACTACATGTGGACGAACTACAGCGGTGTAACCACTAGATGTAGGGATAGTCTGCCTCGCTGTGATCCAGGACGCAAGCGAGTCCGGGAAACTTGTTGGGCAGTGTGCATCGCCGCAGGTCAGGGGCGTGCGGAGGTCCGCCGCGACACGCCCGAAGTGGTGCTGGTGTGACTTCTGGGACGTCAGAGGCACCCAGATCTGGGGTCAGCAGGCCGCGAACGTCCCCACATGTGGTGTGCAGGACCCAACCGGCCCGATCCGGCCCCGATGCGGCGCCGATCAGGCCCGATCAGGCCCGATCAGGCCATCGAGAGCAGGAACGCCGCACAGAACCCCACCACGGTGAGCAGTCCCACGAGCCGTCCGGCGTGCTCGACGGCCTCGGGGACCATGGTGTCGGCGAGCATCGTGAGGATCGCCCCCGCCGCGAACGCCTGGATCGTCGCGACCACCGTCGGGTCCGCGCCGTCGAGCAGCACCCGACCCAGCGCGGCCGCGACGGTCGCCGCCGCGGTCACCCCCAGCCACAGGCCCATGATCGAGCGCGCGCTGTGCCCGGCGGACCGCATACCGGCGGACGAGGACAGGCCCTCGGGGATGTTGGAGAGGAACACGGCGGCGACCACGGCGACCCCCACGCCTCCCCCACCGATGGTGCTCACGCCGATCGCCGCCGACTCCGGTATGCCGTCGAGCAGGGCCCCGAGCGCGAGCGCGGACCCGGCGGCGCCGGCCTGCGGACCGTTGGGGCTCTTGCGCCGGTGGCCGCCGCGGCTGTCGATCCACCAGTCGCCGAGGAAGAAGACGACCGACCCGCCGAGCAGGCCCAGGACGGTGGCGACTCCCCCGGCCTTGTCGTAGGCCTCACCGGCCAGCTCGAACGTCAGGGCGCTGACCAGCACCCCCGAGCCGATCGCCATGACCCAGCCGATGACGCGCTTGGACGTGGGCAGCCAGATGCCGGCTGCCGCGCCGATGAGCAGCGCGACCCCGCCGACGAAACCCCAGAACCCTGCCTCGAGCACGTCCGTCTCCTGTCGCCGAATCCACGAACCACTTGCGGCGGTGCGGCGCCGTGCCACACAGGGCCCTTGGACCCTACTCGGGCACCACCACCCTCACGACAGTGGAAGGACCCCACAGGAGGAGCACCCATGAACCACTACGGACTCGGCGGCAAGGTCGCCGTCATCACCGGAGGGGCGTCCGGCATCGGCCGCGCCTGCGCCCACACCCTGGCCCGCTCGGGGGCCGACATCTCGGTCTGGGACCTCGACCAGGGCGCGATCGATGTCGTGCTCAAGGAGCTCGACGCGTTCGAGTGCCGGGTGCACGGCGCGGTCGTCGACGTCAGCGACTCGGCCGCCGTCGACGGCGCGATGGAGCAGGTCGTCGAGCGCCTCGGCCACGTCGACGTCGCCGTCTGCAACGCCGGCATCGGCGGGGAGCCGCTCACCAGCGGCGACTACACCGACGAGGCGTGGCACCAGGTCATCGGCGTCAACCTCGACGGTGTCTTCTACACGCAGCGCGCCGCGATCAGGGCCATGAAGGCCGGTGGGCGCGGGGGCTCAATCGTCAACATGGCTTCGATCCTCGGCGCGGTCGGGTTCGCCACCGCGAGCGCGTACACCGCGGCCAAGCACGGGGTGGTCGGGATGACGCAGGCCGCGGCGTGGGAGCACGCCGGTGACAAGATCCGCGTCAACGCCGTGGGCCCGGGCTTCATCCGCACCCCGCTGCTGGACCAGCACCTCGACCATGCGACGCTGGACTTCCTCGGGACCCAGCACGCGCTGCAGCGGCTCGGGGAGCCCGAGGAGGTCGCCGAGCTGGTCGCGTGGCTGGCCAGTGACGGCTCGTCGTTCGCCACGGGCACCTACTACCCGATCGACGGCGGGTACCTCGCCCGCTGAGTCCTTCCCCCGACCGCCGCGCGCTGTCGGCGCGCGGTGGTTGAGTGGGTCCATGGCTGAGCAGTGGGAGACGCACCCGGTCACGCCCGAGCGGTTCGACGACTTCGCCGACATCGTCAACCCCAACCGTCGCGAGAACCACTGCTGGTGCCTGTCGCACCGGCTCGCGGCGCCCCAGATCCGCGAGCTCGGCGGCGGGAGCCGGCAGAACGCGATGCGCGCCCTCTGCGAGCGGGACCACCCGCCCGGAGTCGTCACCTACCTGGACGGCACACCGGTCGGCTGGTGCAGCATCAGCCCGCGGACCGAGATCCCCCGCCTGGAGGCCTCGAAGCTCATCCGACGAGTCGACGACGTCCCCGTCTGGAGCATCATTTGCGTGGTGGTCCGCTCCGGCTTCCGCCGGCGCGGCGTCACCCACCAGCTCCTCGAGGGTGCGGTGGCGTATGCCGCGTCGCACGGAGCGCCCGCGGTGGAGGCCCACCCGGTCGACCCGCCGGGGCGGATGGACCTGACCATGGCGTTCGTGGGCACCCGCGGGATGTTCGAGAAGGCAGGGTTCGAGGTCATCGGCACCACCGACGCCGTGGCCAGCAGGATGCCGCGCCTCGTGATGCGCCGCGACCTCCGCTGACGGCCCCCGCTGACGACCTCCGCTGGCGACCTCAGGCCTGTTCGGACCGTGCCTTCAGGCCTGCGGCCTCGGTCGCGAGGTACCGGTCGGTGAGCCCCCGGTAGAACCGCCCGACGAACGAGCCGAGCCATCCCTCCTGCTTCACGGACAGCAGCACCCGCGTCCCGCCCCCGGGCAGGGGTTCGAGGACGTGCCGTGCCGTGGTCAGGGCTGCACCGCCGCCGCTGACCCAGGTGAACGACCTCCCCGGCTCGAGCTCGGTGACCACGTAGTCCACGGTCGGGATCCGTGGCTGGCTGATCTTGGCCTGCGAGCCCGTGCGCAGCGCCCCGTCGTCGACCCGCCGCACCCACCGCACCGTGTCGGTCCACTCCGGCCAGTGCTCGACGTCCGACAGGACCTGCCAGACGCGATCCGGCGGGGCGGCGATGTCGATGGTGGCGCTCTGCTCCATACCTCCATGATCACCCCGTGCGCCGCTCGTTTCGAGAGGATGGCGCCATGGATCCCTCGCGCGTCCTGTCCCAGCGCCTCGCGACGCAACGCCTCACCTCCGCCTCGCTGCGCACCGCGACCGAGGCGGTGCGGCTGCTCACGTGCGTGCAGAGCCAGGAGCGTGACCACGCCTTCTTCTCCCTGGGCCTGCACCCGCAGGAGCACGTATGCCGCGGTGCGCCGCGAGCTCGATGCCGGCACCTTCGTGCGCACCCACGTCCTGCGGCCGACGTGGCACTTCGTCGCCCGGGAGGACCTGCGCTGGATCCTCGCGCTGACCTCTCCCCGGGTCCTCGCCGCCAGCGCCGGTCGGCACCGGCAGCTCGGGCTCGACGACCCGCGGCGGCTCGACGGCGGACTCACCCTGCTGGCTGAGCTGTTGCAGGACAGGCAGTTCCGCACCCGCCCCGAGCTCGGCGAGCTGTTCGTGGAGAGGCGATCACCGATCAGGCCGGGCGAACAGCTCGGACACCTGATCACGGTCGCCGAGCTGCGGGGGCTGGTGTGCTCCGGACCGGTCAAGGGGGTGCACCACTCGTACGCGCTGGTCGACGACGTCGTGCCACAGGCCACGCACCTCGACCACGACGACGCGCACCGCGAGCTCGTGCGCCGGTTCTTCAGCGGGCACGGACCGGCCGGCATCAGGGACTTCACCCGGTGGTCGTCGCTCACCGTCGCGGGGACCAGGCCCGCGCTGGCCGACCTGGGCGACGACCTGGACGTGGTGGACGTCGACGGGACACCGCACTGGTTCGACCCTGCCGTCGTGCCGCGCCGCAGCCCGGCCGCCCCCGCGGCACACCTCCTCCCGGTCTACGACGAGGTGGTGCTCAGCTACCCGGCCGTGAACTTCCCGGTGGCGACGGACCACCCTTTGGCCGAGCACCCTGACCCGTTCTGGGCCACGGTCGTCCTCGACCAGACCAACGTCGGCGCCTGGAAGCGCACCGTCCGGGCAGACGTCGTCGAGGTCGACATCAGGCTGGCCCCCAGCGCCGACGCCAGGGGCCGGGAGGCCGTGCGTGCCGCGGCACTGCGGCTGGCCGAGTTCCTCGAGAAACGGCTCGAGCTCACGGGGATCTGAGACCGGAGGCGAATTACACGGTTGGACTTACCGGATCTGCCTGACAAACCGGACACCGTCGGTCCAGCCTGAACAGGTTGTCCGCCGCCACCTCTCGCGGCGGGGCGATGCGCGTCTCCTGGCGCTGTCCTGTCCCCCACCCCCAGGAAGTCATGCTGCGTTCCCGACTGTCCCCCCTCCTCGCCCGCGTCGGCACCCTTGCCCTCGTCGTCCTGGCCGGACTCGCTGTCACCGCGCCACCGGCCTCAGCCGCGACCCTCTCCCGCGAGTGCAAGGCCAACTCCATCGCCTGCATCTCGTTCTCGGGGTACGCCGGGAAGTCGGTGTGGGGGTACCCGGTGAACTCCAGTGGGAACAACTGCGTGAACTATGCGGCCTACCGGCTGATGAAGAACGGGGTGAAGCAGCAGAGCGCCATGGGCAGCGGCGGAAGCTGGGCGACCAGCGCCCGTAACCGCGGCATCAAGGTCGACCAGACGGCCAAGACCGGGGCGATCGCCCAGTGGAACTACGGCAGCCACTACGCGCCCGGCAACGGCCATGTGGGGTACGTGGAAGAGGTCACGAGCTCCTACATCGTCGTGTCGGACTCGGCCTGGAGCGGCTACTCCTCCCGGATGACCATTCCGCGCGGCGACGCGAACTGGCCGAGCAACTTCCTGCACTTCAAGGACCAGCCCTACCAGCCACCGGCATCCGGGAGCTTCCTCAAGGTCCGGGAGAACGGGCAGATCTACCGGCTGGTCGGGACCACACCGGTCTACGTGAGCACGTGGGCAGCATTCGGCGGTGCCAAGGCCACGATGGCCGTCTCGGCCAGCGCCCTCGCCACCCTGCCGGCCACCATCCCCGACGGGACGTTCATCAAGGGCGCGCAGCGGGCGGAGATCTACCGGATGGCCGGTGGCGCCCCGATCCACGTCTCGGCGTGGGCGAACGTCGGCGGCAGCAAGGCCACGACGATCGTCGACCAGGTGGCCATCGACCGGGCCGGTGACGGCGGCGCCTACAACCGCCTGCGTGCGGTGCCTGCCGACACGACGATGCTTCGGACGACCAAGGGCGTCGTGTACCGGATGAGGGGCGGGATCGCCTACTACTCGACCTCGATGCCGATCGCCGAGCTGAGTGAACCGGTCCTCGTCGACCACGTCGCCCTCAGCCGCGCCACGACCACCGGGGCGTTGAAGTACCGACACATCAAGGCCGTGAAGGCCCTACCGAAGATCACTCCGAAGCCCTGAGCGCCCCTCACACGGAGGTCTCTCCGTCCCACCCGATGCCGAGTGATGGGTGGGGTGACCTCGCTCAGCCGGCGGCCGGGATGAGCAGCGTCTGCCCGGCGTGGACGTCGGACCCGGTCAGGTCGTTGGCGACCTGGATGCGGGCGACGGCCTCGGTGACCGGCAGCTGCGGCAGCTGGGCCGCCGCGACCTCGGACAGGGTCTGACCGGTCTGGACGGTCGTCGAGTGGTCGATGACCGCTGCGGACGCGCCCCCCGAGAGCAGGCTGATCGCGAGGACCACCGCTGCGACGGCCACGGACACGGTGATCGCCAGGCGGCCGGCGCGGGTCAGCCGCAGCGGCGCCGCCGGACGGATGACGACGTCCTCACCGGTCGGCACCGAGACGAGCTGCGGGCGCACGGGCCGAACGGGCATCCGCACGGGGGCGGGGGCGACGTCCCAAGCAACTGCTGCACTCATCTGGTCCTCCGTGGTGGTCAGGTGGCCGAAGCCCTTCGAACGGTTGTACGAAGTTCTTCTAGGCTGATTTCTAGCACGCATGTTCGAACTTCTCAAGACACGCCTCGAACACATGTTTGGCACTGACGTTCGAACGCCATACGCTGTGTTCATGCCTCACAGCACACCAGAGGCCACTGACAGTCCCACCCGTCACAGCACTGAGCACGGCGGCATACGCCACCTGACCTGCGGAAACGAGGAAACGGCATGAGCGAGGACAACGTCAAGGAGCTCCCCGACCGCGATCGGGGTGACGGTCTGACCGTCCGCCAGCGCCGGGTCCTCGAGGTGATCCGCAACTCGGTGGACCGCCGCGGGTACCCACCGAGCCTGCGCGAGATCGGTGAGGCCGTCGGTCTCACCTCCCCCAGCTCGGTGGCCCACCAGCTGTCCACCCTGGAGCGCAAGGGCTTCCTGCGCCGCGACCCCAACCGCCCTCGCGCGATCGAGGTCGTCTCCCCCGACTCGACGGCCGACATGCGCGGCTACCGCGGTGGGGCGAGCGTCGAGGACGAGACGGCGGTGTTCGACGAGACGGGGATGAACGACCGGCGTCCCGAGGCGTCGTACGTCCCGGTGCTCGGCCGGATCGCCGCCGGTGTGCCGATCCTCGCCGAGGAGACCGTCGAGGACGTCTTCCCGCTGCCCCGGCAGATCGTGGGCGAGGGGCAGCTCTTCCTGCTCCAGGTCGTCGGCGAGTCGATGATCGACGCCGCCATCTGCGACGGCGACTGGGTGGTCGTGCGCCAGCAGCCGACCGCCGACAACGGCGACATCGTCGCGGCGATGCTCGACAACGAGGCGACCGTCAAGACGTTCAAGCGCAAGGACGGCAAGGTCTGGCTCATGCCGCACAACGACGCGTTCGAGCCGATCGACGGCGACCACGCCACGATCCTCGGCAAGGTCACGGCGGTCCTGCGCCGAGTCTGAGCCGCGCCCGGACCGACCCAGCCGAGTCCGGGCCGACTGAGCTCTACCGAGCCCTGCCGAGCGCTACCGAGGCCGTGCCCCGGCCGCCCTCCCCCCAGCTCCCCCGTGTGCCGCCGTGGACCGACCCCCGCGGCGGCACACGGGTGGTCACCGGGGATCGGGCATCCCGGGCGCGCATGGTTCGGGTGGGACTGGGTACGTTCGGGGTGAAGGCGCAGGTTCCGGACCGGGGCCCGCGCGGCACGCGCCCGGCAACGCCAGGCACCCGGAGAACGAGGTTCACGCATGGGCAAGCACGACGAGAGCGACTACTCCGAGGCCGACCTGGTGGTCAAGGGCCAGGAGGACCACGCCGCCGGTCCGACGGCGGTGGCGGTGTCGATGAAGCGCTCCATCGACCACATGGGCCTCAAGCGGACGGCCCAGACGCTCCTCAAGCTCAACCAGGCCGAGGGCTTCGACTGCATGAGCTGCGCCTGGCCGGACCCCGATCCCGGTCACCGGCACACGGCCGAGTTCTGCGAGAACGGTGCCAAGGCGGTCGCCGAGGAGGCCACCCGCGACCGGGCCACCCCCGAGTTCTTCGCCCAGCACAGCATCGCCGAGCTCGACGCCCACACCGAGCACTGGCTCGGCCAGCAGGGCCGCATCACCCACCCGATGGTCAAGCGTCCGGGCGGGACGCACTACGAGCCGATCGAGTGGGACGAGGCGTTCGACCTCATCGGCGCCGAGCTGCGCTCGCTCGCGAGTCCGGACGAGGCGACCTTCTACACCTCGGGCCGCGCGTCCAACGAGTCGGCGTTCGCGTACCAGCTGTTCGTCCGCGCGTTCGGCACCAACAACCTGCCGGACTGCTCGAACATGTGCCACGAGTCCACGAGCATCGCGCTGCAGGAGTCCATCGGCATCGGCAAGGCCAGCGTCACCCTCGACGACGTGCACACGGCCTCGGTCATCGTCATCGCCGGCCAGAACCCCGGCACGAACCACCCGCGGATGCTGTCCGCCCTCGAGATCGCCAAGGCGAACGGCGCCAAGATCATCTCGATCAACCCGCTGCGCGAGGCGGGGCTCGTGCGGTTCAAGAACCCGCAGAAGCCCAAGGGCGTCGTCGGCCACGGCACGGCGATGGCCGACCTGCACCTGCCGGTGAAGGTCAACGGCGACCTCGCGCTCTTCCAGGCGATCGGGTCGCTGCTCGTCGAGTGGGACGCGCTCGACCACGAGTTCATCGCCACCCACTCGACGGGGTTCGAGCAGTGGCGCGACCACGTCCGCGCCGTCGACTGGGACCAGGTCGTCGAGGTCACCGGGCTGTCCCGTGAGCTCATCACCCAGGCTGCCGAGATGCTGCGCGGCTCGACCCGGACGGTCTACTGCTGGGCGATGGGCCTGACCCAGCACCGCAACGGGGTCGCCACCATCAAGGAGGTCGTCAACCTCGCCCTCGCACAGGGCAACATCGGCCGTGAGGGGGCTGGCCTCCTTCCCGTCCGCGGCCACTCGAACGTCCAGGGCGACCGCACCATGGGCATCTGGGAGCGGCCCCCGGCGACGTTCCTCGACGCGCTCCAGAAGGAGTTCGGCTTCGACCCGCCGCGCGAGCACGGCCTCGACGTCGTGGACTCCCTGCGTGGCATGCGCGACGGCAAGGTCCACTTCTTCATGGGGCTCGGCGGCAACTTCGTGCAGGCCGTGTCGGACACCGACATCGCGATCCCCGCGATGCGCAAGGTCCGCATGACCGTGCAGGTGTCCACCAAGATCAACCGGTCCCACCTCGTCTGCGGCGAGACCGCCCTGATCCTGCCCACCAAGGGCCGCACCGAGAAGGACATCCAGGCCAGCGGGGCCCAGTGGATCTCGGTCGAGGACTCCACGTGCTCGGTGCACGCGTCGCGCGGCCCGCTGGAGCCGGCCAGCCCCCAGCTCAAGTCCGAGGTCGACATCGTCACCCGCATCGCCGAGGCGACGCTCGGGGACCGGTACGGCCTGCAGTGGAAGGCGATGCGCGATGACTACCGCACCATCCGCCACCACATCGCCAAGGTCGTCCCCGGGTGCGAGGACTACGAGGTCAACGTCCGCAAGCCGGGCGGCATGATCATGCCGCACCCGCCGCGCGACACCCGGACGTTCGACACCAAGACCGGCAAGGCCGAGTTCGTCGCCTCCCCGATCGAGGTGGTGCACGTGCCCGAGGGCCACGTGCTGCTGCAGACGCTGCGCAGCCACGACCAGTACAACACCACCATCTACGGCCTCAGCGACCGCTATCGCGGCATCGAGGGTGGCCGCAAGGTGGTCTTCGTGCACCCCGACGACATCGCGGCCTTCGGTCTGGCGGACGGCGACCTCGTCGACATCACCACCCGGTGGACCGGTGACGACGTGGTCCGGTGCGTTCGCGGGTTCCGGGTGGTCTCGTACGACACCCCGCGGGGATCGGCCGCGGCCTACTACCCCGAGACCAACCCCTTGGTCCCGCTGGACTCGACGGCGATCGGCAGCAACACCCCCACCTCGAAGTCGGTCGTGGTCTCACTCGCCCGGTCGACGTCGAGCGCGCCCGCGTCGGGGGACAGCGCCGGCGGGTCCTCGCAGGCCGCCACGGGTTCGGACTGGGACCACAAGAAGACCCCGGAGCCGGAGCACCTGTCCTGACCGGTGCCCGGGGGGGGCGCCGGTAGGCGTCACCCCGGGCAGGGTCGGCTCGTCGGGGTCACTCGCCGAGGGTCTCGAGGTACCTGCTCAGGCGCTCGGTGATGTCGTCCGTGGCGCTGGCCTCGTCCCACAGCTCCCACCACTCGTTGTCGTCGGGGCGCAGCGCGCGGTGCAGGGCCTTGGTGGCCAGGTCCTCGAGCCCCTCGTCGACCACGATGGGCTCGTCCTCGATCCACCGCGGCAGGTACGGCTCGCGGATCGCACTCTCGAAGTCGTCACTCGCCGCCACCACGACGGCGGCGGCGATGGCCTCGGCCATCTCCGGTGCCTCGATGTAGGCGCGCGACCCGACCACCCGGACCATCGCGTGCTCCACCCGGGCCCGACGCTCGTGCGGCTCGGCGTCCTCGAGGGCGTCGAGGAAGTCCAGCGCGTCGTCGTTCTCGAACGGTCCTGTCCCGGTAGCTCCCATACCGGCCTCCTTGTGCTCGGTCGTGCAGTGGCTCGACAGCGTGACCCGTCGAGCGTGCAACAGTCCCGGACGACACGCCAGTGGTCGTTCGGGCCATTCCTGACTCCACCGGACGGCACCTCCGGACGCCTCGACATCGCCGAGGAAATGCCGTCGCCCGGAACGGGCCGGCAGGTCTAGCCTCGAGGTGCAGGGAGCCCCGCCCACCGGGAGGACCTCGTGCTGCACCCTTCGTCGACCGTATGGCGCGGACTCGCCGTGGCCGTCCTCGCCACCGTGGTGGCGGCCTGTGCGAGCGGCACCCCCGCCGTCACGGAGCGAGGCGCCCGCCCGTCCGGGTCGGCCGGTACGTCGTCGACCACGAGCACCGCCGACCCGGGCCATCCCGTCGGCGTCGTGGCGGTCGGCCACTCCGGGATGACGGGGTTCCACTCCGACCCGAACGCCCCCGACGACGACGTGTTCGCGAACTCCTGGGCCACCGGCACCAACCCTGCGGTCGACAGCATCTACGCCCGCCTCACCCGCGCCGTGCCCGAGACCGCCGACCACGTGGCCAACCTCGCCCGCGACGGCGCCGAGGCTGCCCTGCTGCCCTACCAGGCCCACGACGCCCTCCGCCTCGTGCCCACTCCCCGGCTGGCCCTGGTGCAGATCATGGACAACGACATCCGTTGTGACGGAACCGATTCCGCTCACCTTGCCGAGTTCCGTGCCTCGGTGCGTGAAGCGGTGGACGTGCTCGTCGCCGCCTCGCCGAAGGTGTCGGTGGTCCTCGTGAGCGGGGCCGGTCGACCAGCCACCTATGCCGCCGCCATCGCCGCTCTCCCAACCACTCCAGCCGATCTCGTCGGCACCGGACCGTGCGCGTTGTTCAAGGCCAACAAGACGGTCAACACCACCGAGGTCAACCACCTCACACGGCTGATGGAGGCGTACGAGGCCGAGCTCGCGAAGGTGTGCACCGGTGTCCCGCAGTGCCACACTGACGCGGGCGCGGCCACCCGGGTGGTCGACTCCCTCGACGCCTACGGCACCGACCTCGGTCACCAGTCCGTCATCGGCCACGCGCGGACTGCGGCGGCCGTCTGGCCGGAGGTGGCCAAGGCGCTGGGCCTGCCGACCGGTTAGCCGTCGGCCGTCACCCGCCGCTGGTACCAGGCCGTGTCGACCCAGCGGTCGAACTTGCGGCCCGCCTCTCGCAGCACGCCCACCTCGACGAACCCGTGCTTGCGGTGCAGGGCGATGCTCCCGTCGTTGGGCAGGGCGATCACGGCCACCTGGGTGTGCACCTGCGGGAGGGCGTCGAGGCGGGCGAGCAGCGCTGCATACAGGAGCGTGCCGAGGCCAGCCCCGCGGACGCTCCGCGCGAGGTAGACCGACACCTCCTTGGTGCCGTCGTACGCGGGTCGGGGACGGAACGGTCCCGAGAAGGCGTAACCGAGCACCTCCCCGCCGTGAGTCGCGACGAGGACGATGTCGCTGCCGGCGGCGTGGGCGAGCTTCTCACCGAGGTAGGCCGTTCCGCGCGGCTCGGTGTCGAACGTCGCCACCGAGGTCAGCACCTCCTCGTCGTAGATCGCGGCCATCGCCGACAGGTCCGCAGCGGTGGCGTCCCGGACGGTGACCTCGTCGGCGGTGGCGGATTCGTTCATGTCGGCGATGCTAGGGGGATGACCGACCGGCAGCGCATGTGGGACGAACGGTATGCAGCGAGCGACCGCGTCTGGAGCGCCGGCCCCAACGCCGAGGTCGAGCGCATCGTCGGCGGCTGGAAGCCGGACCGCACCGCCCAGGGTGGACGAGGCGGTCGCGCCCTCGACCTGGGCGCGGGTGAGGGACGGCACGCGGTGTGGCTCGCCTCGCTCGGGTGGCGGGTCACCGCGGTCGACTTCTCGCCCGTCGGCCTGGGCAAGGGCGAGGCCGAGGCGACCCGGCGTGCGCTGCGGGTGGACTGGGTCGTCGCCGACGCGCGTTCGTGGCAGCCGCCTGAGGGTGTCCTGTTCGACCTGGTCCTCGTGGCCTACCTGCACCTGCCCGAGGACGTGCTGAGCCGCACCACGCGGTGGCTCGCCCCGGGTGGTGCGCTGGTCGTCGTGGGGCACGCCCTGCGGAACCTCACCGAAGGAGTCGGCGGCCCCTCCGACCCCTCGCTGCTGCACACCCTGGAGGAGCTGCGGGTTGCCTCCGCGGGACTGTCGGTCGAGCGTTGCGAGGAGATCGTGCGCCCGACCGAGGGTGGCGACGCCATCGACGCCGTCCTGGTGGCTAGGCGACCAGCCGACTGACCAGCTCGGTCAACGTGGGTCCCAGTGGGGCATCGACCTGGACGGTCGCCTCGGCGTCACCGCGGGTTGACCCGCGCGTGATGATCACGACCGGTATGCCGCGTGCGGCCGCCCGCCGCACGAACCGGTAGCCACTCATCACCTTGAGGCTCGAGCCCAGGACGAGCAGCACGTCCGCCTCCTCGGTGAGGCGAAAACAGTGCTCCACCAACGGCTTCGGCACCGACTCCCCGAAGAAGACGACGTCCGGCTTGAGGGTGTCGTGCTGGCAGACGAGGCAGAGCGGGACGATGAAGTCCTGCACGTCGAGCTCGTTGAGGGCGATGTCGCCGTCGGGCCGGATCTCGTTGCTCGTGACCTCGAACGACGGGTTCGTCAGCCGCATGCGCTCGTCGAGGTCCCACCGGCTCGAGCGGTCGCCACAGGTGAGGCAGACGACCCTGGCGAGGGCGCCGTGGAGCTCGGTCACCTCCGTCGTGCCGGACTGCTGGTGGAGCCCGTCCACGTTCTGCGTGATGACGGGACCGAGGTAGCCGCCACGCTGCAGGGTGGTGACGGCCTCGTGACCTGCGTTCGGACGGGCGAGGTTGAACCGCTGCCAGCCGACGTAGCTACGGGCCCAGTAGCGCTGCCGCGCCTCGGACGACCTGACGAACTCGGAGTACTGCATGGGCGTCACCCGGCGGTTGCCGTCCGGGCCGCGGTAGTCGGGGATCCCGGACTCGGTGGAGATGCCGGCACCGGTCAGGGTGAGGACGTTCCCGTGTCCGAGGAGGTCCACCACCGCATCGAGGTCGGTCCGCCGGCTCGCACGGGTCGTCTCGGTCACCACCACAGGTTACGTGGGCTGGTCGCTCTGTGCTCGGCGCGCTCGCGCGCCCGGGGCTCCGGTGGCACGCGAGGGCTGGGTGCCGTGGCGCCGAGCCGCGCTCTCACGTGCGACCGAGCAGGGTGCGCCTGGCGGAGTCGTGGAGGGCCCGGGTCGCCACCCCCACGTCCGCCACCTCGGGGTGCGGCGGCACGGCGGGGACGTCGCGAGCGATGAGCTCGGGTGCCTGGCTGCGCACCTGTGCCTCCGCGACCATGTAGCCGTGCCGCTCGAGGATCTGCTGCTCCTGCGTCGAGAACGCGTCGAGGTCAGTGCGGACGGCGTTGATGAGCTCGGCGACCTCACGCGGGTAGCAACCGGGTACCGCTGTGTCGAGGGCCCAGGCGGTGCCACCGAGGACCCCGCGGTGGTAGCCCGCCTGGAGCCACCGGCTGCGGACCGACTGGCCGCCGCTGGTGGCGATCCCCAGGATTCGGAGCATCCGGCCGTGGATGGTGCGTTCGGTGCGGGCGCGGAAGACGCCGCCACCGTCGCTGACCAGGACCGTGCTGTGCGACTTCCAGACGGGCTCGAGCCCGAGGTTGTCGTAGACGCCACCGTCCGTGAGCCGGATGTGCTGCTGGATGCGTCGGCGCTCCTCCGGTGACTCGAGACCCGCGTGCCCACCGGTCAGCCGCATCGGCTCGCCGTCGAACACCATCGGGGCGAAGAACGGTGGGAAGGCGCAGGAGGCCGCCACGATGTCGGCGATGCGCACGGAGGCCGGCGGCGCGGCATACCCCAGGCGGTAGTCCCCGACGCGTCCGTGCGGTGCGTGCGCCGTGGGGTCCTCGAAGACCCAGTTGACGCCATAGGCGATCTCCGTGGCGCCGGTGATGATCGCGGGGCCGGCGATCGCGTTGTCGCGCAACGGGATCGACCACCAGTCGATCTCGGACGCCAACTCGTCGGACAAGGCCCTGACGGCTGCGTCGTCGGTGAACCAGTGCCACGGCTTGAGCTTGGCCAGCAGGGCCGCGGTCCGGATGTTGCGGGAGGTGAGGCGGCGCAACGGTGTGGCCACCAGCTCGTCGAACCCCCCGACCCGCTCCCCCGCCGACCGGTCCGCCGGGAACTCGAGCCTGGCGTCGGCGAGCAGGTTCGCGACGAGGGATCCGCCCGAGACGCCGCTGATGGTGTCGAGCTGGCTGAGGATGCCGAGCTCGTCGAGCCGTCGAACCGCACCGAGGTGGAACAGCGCCGCCCGGTAGCCACCGCCGGAGAGACAGAGGGCTTTGCCCCGCCGATGGCTCGACGTGGTGATGACGTCGTCGAGGGTGGCGTGGCTGGTGGCGGTGGGCTCGTGGTTCATCGTGCGACCGATGAAACCAGAGGTCGCCGACACTCAGTGGTCGACGAGCCGGGCCTCGGCCTCGCGGACCTGGAGGGTGGTGACCGGCTCGTTCTGGAGGTCGGCGACGGCGTTGATGGGCGTCCACGGACCGCCGTTGACGCGGTACTGGCCGGTCAGCTGCGAGTCGACCGTGACCCTGGCAGCCCGATCGGTCGACGTGTAGGTGTGCCGGATCTTCCCGTCGGGGTACACCCCGCCGGGATCGGTGACCTGACCGCTGCTGCTGCCGTCGCCGTAGTGGAACTCGTACGAGCGTGGCGCGATCTTGAACTCCACCGACCAGGACAAGAGCTTCACCGGGGCGCTGACCTCGCCCGGCTGGAGGCCGGCGTCACCGGGCCAGGTCGCGCGGAAGTACGTCGGGAGGTTGACCAGGGTGACGTTGCCGGCAGGCTGGATCGCGACGCGTGGCTTGGAGAACGGCAGCTGCCTGAACGCCGTCTGGATCTGGCCCATGGTCGGGATCGCCGGGGGTGCCGGGACGCCCGGAGGAAGGGTGTCCAGGCCGCACAGGGTGTTGACGGTCGTCCACGCCGCGTCGGGGTTGGACCTCGGGCGCGACTGCACCCAGTACAGGACCTCGTCCGACGGAGGGTTCCGGAAGGAGCAGGCCGTCATGGCGTACGAGCAGTTGGTCTCCTCACCACCGGCCGTGTCTGAGATACGCGCCGGCTTGCACGCCAGGACGACCTTGTAGACGAACTTGCTCTGCGTCGACGAGATCGGTTCGACCTCCGCACCCTTTCCATTAGCCCTTGCCGGACTGCCGCCGTTCTTGACAAAGGACTTGATGAACTGGTTGGAGACGGTGCCTTTTGGTGGCGGCTGGGTGGCTGCCCGGGCGCTGGGGTGCAGTGCAATTGACCCAGCACAAGCGAACCCGAGCACGAGGCGGCCCCGGCGCCATGCTTTCGACTCTCGGAAGCCAATCATTGGACAACCTCCGAGTCCGCCACACGCCAAGACTCGTCAGACCACTTCAGTGTGTATCGGAAGTTGAGTTTCGCCGGGGCCGAGGTCTCGACGACTTTTCCATTCCGGTCGACGATCAGACTCCCTTGATCCGTCACAAGCACGTCGACAATCGGAGCGTTGAGGGGCGAACCTGGATCCATTTGAACGGCACCCAGCCTGAACGAAGAACGCTCGCCATGCTCACCCCTCGATGCTCGTCCATCGAGAATCTGGATGAAGTCTTGGCATGTCTTGCAACTCATCATTGAAAGAGGAGCCAGCGACTTCGTCGAACTCGTAGCAGCAGCGTCGCCGAGAGTCTCGGTGTAGAACCGGGCGAAGGCCTCCGCGCCTTCGGGGGTCTTCTTGCTGGCGGCGGGCGGGACGGCCACCGTGGCCGAGGTCGAGCTCGGAGTGCCCGTCGTGCTCGACGACGGAGCCGACGTCGTGCTGGCCGACGAGGACGGCGAGGTCGCGGATGTCGTCCCTGGCGGTGACTCCCCGCCACCGGTGCACCCGGCCACGAGCGCTCCCCCGAGCGCCACCGCAACCACGAAACCCGTTCGTCGTGAACGCACGCAACTCCCCTTTGCCGTCCCCGGATCACCCGCAGCGATGCGGCCGATCGCATGGATTCTACGGATTTCGACCGTTTGGGCCATCCCGTCATCCACAGGCCCCGACCCCCACCCGGCCAGCACTCATCACCATTGCATCATCAACTACTGGCTTCGATAACTTTCGGTTATGATCGCCCCATGATTGACGCTGCCGGCCTGCGGGTCATGAAGGCCATCGCCGACGAAGGAAGCTTCACCGGCGCCGCCCTGTCGCTCGGGTACTCCCAGCCCGCCATCTCGCAGATGGTCCGCCGCCTCGAGCAGCGCACGGGCACCGTCCTGGTCGAACGCGTGGGCCGCAACGTCCGCCTCACCGAGGCCGGTCAGGTCCTCGCCCGTCACGCCGTCGCAGTCCTCTCCGCGCTCGACGCCGCCGAGGAGGAGGTCGCCGCGATCGCCGGCCTGCGCGCCGGGCGCGTGCGGCTCATGGCGTTCCCCTCGAGCTCGGCGACGCTCGTCCCCCGCGCCCTCGCCCTCGTCAAGCAGCGGTTCCCCGACGTCCAGGTCACCTTCACCGAGGCCGAGCCGCCCGAGTCGCTGGCGGCCCTCAAGGCCGGTGAGTGCGACCTCGCTGTTGCCTTCGCGTACGAGGGCACCGACGTCGGCCGGGGCGAGGAGGACATGGACCTCTTCGTGACGCACAAGCTGCTCGACGACGAGGTCCGCCTCGCCCTGCCCCGGACCCATCCGCTGGCGGACCGCGACGGCATCGAGCTCTCCGCCCTGGCCACCGAGAACTGGATCGCCGGCTGCCCCCGCTGTCGCGGCCACCTCCTGCAGATGTGTGCCAACGAGGGCTTCACGCCGAACGTCGGCTTCGAGACCGAGGACTACGTCGCCGTCCTCGGCCTGGTCGCGGAGGGCCTCGGTGTCGCCCTGATCCCCGACCTGATCCTGCGCACCGCCAACCACCACGACGTGGTGACCCTGCCGATCACGCCCTCCTCGCGCAGGACCATCAGCGTCGTCACCACCGCAGACCTGCAGCGGGTACCCGCGGTCCAGGCCACCATCGATGCCCTCTGTGAGGCCGCCAAGGCGAAGCCGCGGGTCCTCGCGAGCAACTGACCGGTCCCGCCGGCTCACCGTCGGCGCCACGTCACTCCGACCGATCCGCCGTCGGCGACCACTGCGACGTCACCCCGCTGGTCGGTCCGGAAGACCGCTGATCCGTTGCGCCGCAACACCTCCAGCGCCTTCGGTGACGGGTGACCATAGTCGTTGTCCTTGCCGACGCTGATCACGGCGACGGGCGCAGCCACCGTTGCCATGAGGTCCTCGTCGAGGTTGCCCGAACCGTGGTGCGCCACCTTGACCACGTCGAACCCGGCTGCCCGCGCGCTCATCGTGGGGTCTCGCCGAAGGGCGAGCAGCACCGCGTGGGCGGCCTCACGTTCGACGTCACCGAGCAGGAGCAGGTCGACCGGCCCGGACCGCACCGCCAGGACGACGCTCGCGTTGTTGGGGACCGAACCCGTCGACAGCCGCCGTTGCGGCCACCACACGTCCGCGGTCACCCCCGGCCAGGCCAGGTGGTCACCAGCCACCACCTCCCGCAGGGGTATGCCGCGTGCCCGCGCCCACTGCCCCACCTCCTTCCACTGGTGGTCGGGCTCGCGGACCGGGGTGCTCAGCACCTCGCGCACCTCGCGACCCGCGATGGCGCCGGGGAGACCGTCGACGTGGTCGGCGTGGAAGTGGGTCAGCACGACCGAGTCGAGCACCTCGACGTGGAGCCTGCGCAGGCAGTGGTCGATCGCGGCCGGGTCGGGTCCGGCGTCGACGAGCACGGCATGGCGGGATGTCGTGGCCAGCACCAACCCGTCCCCCTGCCCGACGTCGCAGGCGACGAACCGCCACCCTGGCGCCGGCCAGGTCACCGTCGAGGTCGGGGCTGCTGCCGCGAGCACCAGGAGGGCAGCCGACAGCATCGCGACCGGCCGGGTCCGTGCCGCGTGCGCCCACCACCGACCGGACGAGATGACGGCGACCGTGACGACGGCGAGGAGGACCGCGCCGAAGGCTCCATCGGGCCATGGCATCGTGCCGCCCGGGACGGTTGCGCAGGTGCGGGCGATCCACGCGATCCCTTCGGCGGGCAGGGCGCCCAGCCAGCACAGGCCCGTCGCACCCAAGGGCCACAGCGGTGCGACCAGAGCAGCGGCGACACCACAGACGGTTGCCGGTGCCACGAGGGGCGCCGCCAACAGGTTGGCCAGCACTCCGACCACCGAGACGCTCCCCTGCAGCAGGACCACGACCGGGGCACACATCGCCTGGGCCGCGACGGGGATGGCGATCGCGGGCCCCCAGGACCGGAACCGTCCCGGCAGCCGGCGCCCGATGGCCTCGCCCCACGAGCGGGTGAACAACAGCAGGCCGAGGGTTGCCAGCGTCGACAGGGCGAACCCGTAGGAGCGCGACAGCCACGGGTCGACGACGAGCAGCACCAGTACGGCGGCGGACAGCACCGGGATGCCTGCAGCCCGACGCGATCTGCTCAACCCGATCAGGCCGATCGCGCCCATCGTCGCCGCGCGGATGACACTCGGCTCGGGGCGCGCGAGGACGACGAACCCGGCCAGGGCGATCCCCGCGACGTACGGCCTCCAGCGACGTCGCACCCCGAGCAGTCCGGCCCCGCCGAGGGCGAACGCCAGGACGATCGCCACGTTGCTGCCCGAGACGGCACTCAGGTGGGTCATGCCGGTGGCGAGCATGGCCTCGGTCAGGTCGTCGGGCGTCCGGCTGGTGTCGCCGATGACCAGCGCGGGCAGCAGACCCCGCGCGTCAGCGGGCAGGGGTGAGGCAGCGGTGCGCAGCCCGGAGCGCAACCGGTCGGCGCCGGTCTCGACCGTGCCGGGCGACGACGTCGTGGCAGGACCGCCGATCGGCCGGATCACGGCGATGACGTCGTCACCTGCCTCGGCCGGGACGAGCTTGCCCCGCACCCGGAGGCCCTCGCGCCACCGGACGCGCTCCCACCGTCCGTCGCCCATCACCAGCACGGGGCTGCGCACGTCGGAGCGCTCCCCGCGGGCCGTCACCCGCGTGGCGGTGAGTCGGAAGCGGACCGTCACGGCATCGCGTCCCGGCAGGGTGCGGACCGTCGGCTCGGACGCGACCAGTCCGTCGACCGTCACGACCGCGTGGTCCCGGGCCAGGGCACCCATCGGTCCGGCCGCCCGGGAGGCCAGGTGACCGGCCGTCGAGACCGCCACGAGCGCCACCCCCGCCAACGAGAGCCCGATCGCCCGGAGCCAGGTGGACGAAGCGCCGGGGCGCGCGCTGGGCCAGCCACGACCCTGGACGCCACCACCCTCGCGCCCAGGACGACCCAGGGCAGCGAGCCCTGCCAGGCCTGCCGCCACCACCCCGACCACCGCCAGGGTCCTGACCGACCAGGACAGCACCGACGCCGTGAACGCCCAGGCGACGAGCGCCGGGGCGAGCAGGCGCAGGTCAGGACCGGGGGCCGGGGTGCTGACAGGGTCATGGACCCGCGCGCTCACACGGTCACCTTGGGTTGGAGCTGCGCGAAGATTTTCTCGCCGATGCCGCTCACCTCTCCGAGCTCGTCGACCGACGCGAACCTGCCGTGCTCCGTGCGCCAGTCGAGGATGCGTTGGGCCAGCACCGGGCCGACGCCGGGCAGCTCCTCGAGCTCGGCGGCGGTCGCCCGGTTGAGGTCGACCTTGGCGCCGGGCGCACCGGCCGCACCCGTGCCCCCGCCAGTCGCTCCACCGCCCGGACCGCTGCCCGGACCGCTGCCCGACCCGGCGCCGCCGACGTTGCCTGTGCCCGCCCCCGCGGGCAGGGCGGACTCACCCGGTTTGGGGATCCGGATCTGTTCGCCATCCACCAGCAGCCGCGCGAGATTCACCGCGGCCAGGTCTGCACCGCGGACCGCGCCCCCGGCCCGGGCCACGGCATCGGCGACCCGTGAGCCGGCGGGGAGCGTGATGACCCCGGGCTTCCTCACCTGGCCGACCACGTGGACCGTCAGGGTGGTCGCCGCGCGGTCGGTGCCGGGTGGGCCGCCACCGCCCGAGGCCGTGCTGGACGAGGCGAAACCGGTCGCCCCCGCTGCACGCCCCACGACTGCGGACCCGGGTTCGGCCGGTGCGACGACCTCGGGAGCGCTGGCCGCTCGCGCCCAGGCAACGCGCACCCCGAACCCGACCGCGGCGACCACCACGACGATGAGCAGCCCCGCGACGGCGGCACGAGGACCGCTCAGCCGCGCGCCCACGAGCGACTGGGGCAGGGCGAAGAACCGCGGGCCCGGGGGCGTCGGTCGACGGTGCCGACCACCCGTCGAGGGCCGCTGCGGCGGGCGTCGGTCGACAGCAGGCGGACCCCCCACGTCCTCGAGCCAGTCACGGTCGGGCTGCCACGGGGTGACCGGTGGGGCCGCCGACGTGCCCCCAGCCGGCGGAGGGTCAGCCGTGCCCCCAGCCGGCGGAGGGTCAGCCGTGCCCCGAGCCGGAAGGGCGCTGCCTGAGGCGAGCAGGGCCCGCAGTCGTGGAGAGGGCTCGGGCGGGCGGCGGCGCAACGGCATACGGGCACGCTAGGAAGCCCACCGTGACCAGCCGAACCCGAAGGCTGGTCGTTGTGGACAGGGATCGCGGGGAGCTCAGGCTGTGGACGAGGAGCCGTCGCCGGACGTCGCGTCGCGACGAGCCGAGATCCACAGCTCGATGTTGCGCCGGTGGCGGTAGATGACGAGCAGGGCCAGCACGACGCACCAGGCACCGGTGTCGCGCGAGCCGAACGGCACCCACCGCAGCCACGACACCAGGCCGAGGGCAAGGAGCAGCAGGCAGGCCGAGACGGATGCCCCCGCGACCCACCGCAGCCGCCACACGAGCAGCACGAAGACCAGCACCATGACCAGCCCGAACCACGGCTCGACGGCGAGGATCGCCCCCAACGACGTCGCCACGCCCTTGCCGCCCTGGCCCTTGAGGAACGGCGACCAGATGTGGCCGAGGACGACCGCGAGCCCGACGACGAGCGCCGTGACGGCACCGAGGAAGTGCGCCGCGAGCAGGACCGGCAGCAGCCCCTTGAGCACGTCGAGGACACCGACCACCACACCCCAGCGGGCGCCGAGGACGCGGCCGGCGTTCGTCGCCCCGGGGTTGCCCGAACCCGACGACCGCAGGTCCTTGCCCAGGAGCCTGGCGAGGATGGTCGCCGGGTTGACCGCCCCCACGACGAAGGCCACGGCCGCGGCGATCGGTACCTTGGCGAGCTCCCAGAAGGAGGCGTGCCCGAGCGTGACGAGGGTGTCCACGACGGCTCAGGCCTCCACCGGGGGCTGGCCGTCGGCCGCCGCCGCGGAGCGCGGGGAGGGCTCCGCATCGGAACGCGTGGATGGGCGCGCCGCAGGACGCGGGGAGACCGCCACCGCCAGCGTTCCGGGACCGACGTGCGCCCCCACGACGGCGCCGAGCTCGACGACCGACACCTCGTGGGCGCTCTCCACCCGCGACCGCAGCCGCTCGGCGAGGTCCTCGGCGCGGGCGGCGGAGTCGAGGTGGTGCACCGCGATGTCGACGCCGGACCCATCTCCCGACGACGTGGCCGCAGAGACCGCGATCTCCTCCAGCCGGGCCAGGGCGCGGGTCGAGGTGCGGACCTTCTCCAGGGGCCGGATGCGTCCGTCGACGAGCTCGAGGATCGGCTTGATCGCCAGCGCCGACCCGAGGAAGGCCGAGGCCGAGCCGATCCGGCCGCCACGCCGCAGGTGCTCCAGGGTGTCCACGTAGAACACGACCCGGGCCCCGGCAGCGCGTGAAAGTGCTTGTGCCGCAACCTCGTCCAGCGAGGCACCCGCGTCAGCGAGCAGAGCCGCCGACACGACGCCATACCCCATCGCCATGCCGAGGGAGCGCGAGTCGACCACGCGCACGGGCACCGGGGACTGCTTCGCCGCGAGGTGGGCGGACTCGACGGTCGAGGACATGTCGGCCGAGATGTGCACCGACACGACACCGTCCGCTCCCCCGGCAGCAGCCTTCTCGTACGCCTCGAGGAACGCCTGGGGCGACGGCCGTGACGTCGACACCGGCCGGAACGCGCGCAGTGCCGTGGCCACCTGGGCGGTCGTCACGTCGACACCCTCGCTGAACTCGGTGCCGCCGATCACCACGTGCAGGGGCACGACCTGGATGCCGTGGGCGTCGACGACCGACTGCGGCAGGTAGGCCGTGGAGTCGGTGACGATGGCGACGGACACGTCCGAAGGCTACCCGCGCAGGGCAGCCGCGAGCAGCACCGCCGAGCCGAGGGCCAGCACGACCCGGGCGTGGTTCCAACGGGTCCACGACACCCGGTATGCCGCCCACTCACCGGCGGCGCCCGGGTCGCCCGCGTCGAGCGTGGCCAGGGCGTTGTTGCGGGGGACGTTCGCAGCTGCGGTGACGACGAACGCGAGCACCCCGAGGACCGCACCCGCCAGCACGAGGGCACGCGACTCGCCCACGGGAGAGCCCTCCACACCCCAGCCGGCCAGGACCGCCGCTGCGGACACGAGGGAACCCACCGGCGACACCATCAGCGGCACCATGAGCAGGCTGCGGGGCGCGTCCTCGTTGATCCGCTGCATCGCCCGGATCCCCTCCGGCGGGTCGAGCCGCCCGAGGGACCGCATGACGAACGCGGAGAACGAGAACAGCGCCCCCGAGAGCAGGGCCGAGGCCAGCGCGGTCAGCGCCACGACGACCTCGACCCAGCTCATCGGAACGGAGACCTGGACCCGCGACCTAGACCGGGACCACGTTGACGAGCTTGGGCGCCCGCACGATGACCGTGCGGATGCCACCCTCGGTCGCGGCGACGACCTTCGGGAGGGCCAGCACCTGCTCGCGCAGGGCGTCCTCGCTGATGTCGGCCGGGACCTCGAGGCGGTCGCGCACCTTGCCCTTGATCTGCACGACGCAGGTGACGGTGTCCTCGACCAGCAGGGCGGGATCGGCCACCGGGAAGGCCTCGAACGTCACCGTCTCCTCGTGCCCCAACCGGGACCACAGCTCCTCGGCGATGTGCGGCGCCAGCGGCGCCGTCATGACGACGAGCTTCTCCGCGGCCTCGCGCGGCACTGCGTCCAGCTTGGTCAAGGCGTTGTTCAGCTCGATCAGGCGGGCGATGGCCGTGTTGAACCCCAGCGTCGGGAAGTCGCGCGAGACGGCGTCGATGGTCTTGTGCAGGGCCCGGGCCGTCGCGTCGTCCAAGGGCCCGTCGACGACCCGGACCTCCCCGGTCTCCTCGTCGATCACGTTGCGCCACAGGCGCTGCAGGAAGCGCTGTGCACCGACGACGGCTCGCGTCTCCCACGGCTTGCTGAGCTCCAACGGTCCCATGGACATCTCGTAGACGCGCAGGGTGTCGGCTCCGTACTGCTCGCACATCTCGTCCGGGCTCACGACGTTGCCGAGCGACTTGCCGATCTTGCCGAACTCGCGGGTGACCGGCTTGCCCTGCCACGTGTAGGACGGCTCGCCCCCGGCGTGGTCGGGCACCTCGACGACCTCGGTCGCCTGGACGATCTGGCCGCGGTCGTCACGGTAGGCCGGAGCCTGGATGTACCCCTGCGAGAAGTACTTCCGGAACGGCTCGTCGCTGCTGACGTGGCCCAGGTCGTAGAGCACCTTGTGCCAGAAGCGGGCGTAGAGCAGGTGCAGCACCGCGTGCTCGACACCACCGATGTAGAGGTCGACGCCACCGGGGTCGGTCACGCCCGCGGGCGCACCGTCGACCGGCGTCTCCCGCGGACCCATCCAGTAGCTCTCGTTCTCCGGGTCCACGAACGCCGCGTCGTTGGCCGGGTCGAGGTAGCGCAGGTAGTACCAGCACGAGCCCGCCCAGTTGGGCATGGTGTTCGTCTCGCGACGGTACTTCTGCACCCCACGGCCGTCACCCAGGTCGAGCTCGACCTCGACCCACTCACGCGCCCGACCCAGAGGCGGCTCGGGCTGCGAGGAGGCGTCATCGGGCTCGAAGGTCTTGGGAGAGTAGTCGGGGACGTCCGGCAGCTCCACCGGCAGCATCGACTCGGGCACCGCGTGCGCGACACCGTCCTCGTCGAAGACGATGGGGAACGGCTCACCCCAATAGCGCTGCCGGCTGAACAGCCAGTCGCGCAGCTTGTAGTTGACGGTGCCCTCACCGAGTCCCTTGCCGGACAACCAGTCGATGATCGCGGCCTTGGCCTCGGCGATCGGCAGGCCGTCCAAGGAGATCTCGTCGTTCGAGGAGTTGATCGCCGCACCCTGGCCCGTGAACGCCTGGTCCTCCGGGTGGCCCTCGGTCGGCTGGACGGTCCGGATGACCGGCAGCTGGTACTTCGCCGCGAAGTCCCAGTCGCGCTCGTCCTGACCGGGGACCGCCATGATGGCGCCGGTGCCGTACCCCATGAGGACGTAGTCGGCGATGAAGACCGGAACCTGTTGCCCGTTCACCGGATTCGTCGCGAAGGCACCGGTGAAGACACCGGTCTTGTCCTTGCCCTCGGTCTGTCGCTCGAGGTCGCTCTTGCGCGACGCCGCCAGCCGGTATGCCGCGACGGCAGCGGCCGGCGACCCCTCGCCCGCCGTCCAGGCGGGGTTCGTCCCGGCAGCCCACTCGCCGGCCGGGACCAGCGAGTCGACGAGCGGGTGCTCGGGGGCGAGCACCATGAAGGTGGCGCCGAACAGCGTGTCGGGACGGGTCGTGAAGACCTCGATCGCGGCGTCGTGCCCGACGACCGGGAACCTCACGTGTGCACCCTGGCTGCGCCCGATCCAGTTGCGCTGCATGGCCTTGACCTTCTCCGGCCAGTCCACGCGGTCCAGGTCGTCGGCGAGACGGTCCGAGTAGGAGGTGATGCGCATCATCCACTGGCGCAGGTTGGTCTTGAAGACGGGGAAGTTGCCCCGCTCCGAGCGCCCGTCGTTGGTGACCTCCTCGTTGGACAGCACGGTGCCCAGTCCGGGGGCCCAGTTGACCGGCGCCTCCGAGGTGTAGGCCAGCCGGAAGTCGTCCAGCACCGCGGAGCGCTCCACGGGCGCGAGGGACGCCCAGTCCCCGCCCCCGGGGACGGCACGAGCCCCCGAGGCGAACTCCTGCACCAGCTCGTCGATCGGGCGGGCCCGACCCACGCCACCGTCGGGCCGCACGGCTTCGGGGTCGTACCAGGAGTTGAAGATCTGCAGGAAGATCCACTGGGTCCACTTGTAGTAGCCCGGGTCGATCGTGGCGATCGTGCGGCGGTCGTCGTGCCCCAGCCCCAGCCGGCGCAGCTGGCGCTTCATGACGACCATGTTCTCCTCGGTCGTCTTGCGGGGGTGCTGGCCCGTGCGCACCGCATACTGCTCCGCGGGAAGGCCGAACGCGTCGTAGCCCAGGCAGTGCAGGACGTTCTTGCCGGTCATCCGGTGGTAGCGCGCGAAGACGTCCGTGGCGATGTAGCCCAGGGGGTGGCCCACGTGCAGCCCGGCGCCGCTGGGATAGGGGAACATGTCGAGGACGAGCAGCTTCTCGCGGTCGGCCACCTTCTCCGGCTCGGCCCAGGGACCGGCGGGGTTGGGCGCGTGGAAGGTGCCCTCCTCCTGCCAGCGGTCCTGCCAGGCCAGCTCGATCTGCTGGGCCAGCTCGGCGGTGTAGCGGTGCGGCGTCTCGCTCATCTCATCCTCGTGTCGTGTCGCGTCTGGCGGACGGGGGCTGCTCTCGCTGCGGGTACCCACAGCAGGTGGTACTCACAACAAAGCCCCTCGCGGTGGAGGGGCTGGCCGCGGTGGCCTCGGTGATCCGGGGGCCAACGCGGCTATCGAAGGAGGAGCTGCCGTGCCATGAAGCTAGGTTAGCGCAGGCCAGCAGGGGTGGAGCAGGTGCACACGCGTGGTGGGTGGTTGCCTGAGCCGTCAGTGGTGCAGCCCGTGGACCACGGCGTGGCCCCGCCCACGGGAGATGAGCCACCGGTTGACCGGCACCGTGACGACGAACGCGATGGCGAGCGAGGCCACCAGCGACGCCCAGAACAACCAGCTGGCCAGCCCGGCGTCCAGGGCACCCGGGACGACGAGGATGAACCCGTTGTCGACGACCTCCATCACCGAGATCGACACCGTGTCCGCCGCGAGCGCGACACCGAGGGCGGCCCGCAGCGCGAGGCCCGAGCTGAGCACCGAGCGCATCGTGAGCCCGTACCCGAAGACGAACGCCAGGACGACAGACAGCAGGACGGTCCCGAGGTTGTGCAGGTCGAGCGCGGTGCCGATGACCATCCCCAGCACCTCCCCGATGGCGCAGCCCGTGAGGCAGTGCAGCGTGGCTGTCGTCGCCTGGCTCCAGAGCGACCCGCCGGCGGGGTGCATCGTGTGGGTGTCCATGGTCGGGGCAACGATACCCCTGGGGGGTGTATTCCTCAGGCGGCCGCAGCCACATCGACGAGCTCGCGGCGGAGGCCGGCGATGATCGCCGTCAGCAGCCGCGACACCTGCATCTGGCTCACCCCGAGCACCCTGCCGATCTCTGACTGGGTCCGCTCCTCGACGAAACGCAGGTGGACGATCAGCCGTTCACGTTCGCTGAGGTGCTCCACTCCCTGACGCACCACCTGGAGGCGCAGCAGGTGCTCGACGTCGGCGCTCTCCCGGGCCACGACGTCGACCCCGCCCCCGTCCTCGGTCGGCAGGTCGAGCGACACGGCCGTGTAGGCAGCGCCCGACAGCCGCGCGCTGCGCACCTCCTCGACGTCGACCGCGAGCGCCTGGGCGAGCTCAGTCGGCGTGGGCCAACGGTGAAGGTCCTGGCTGAGCCGGTCCTCCTCGGCGATGACCTGGACGCGGACCTCCTGGAGGCGTCGGGGCGGGCGCACGGCCCAGCCGGTGTCGCGGAAGTGGCGCTTGACCTCCCCCAGGATCGTGGGGAGCGCGTACGAGGCGAACCCGTTGCCGGCACCGACCCGGTAGCCGTGGGCGGCCTTGACGAGCGCCATCCGACCGACCTGCACGAGGTCGTCGGTGTCGATCCCGCGCCCGCAGTAGCGGCGGGCCACCCGCTCGGGAAGGTCGAGGGTGAGGAGCACGGCCTCCTGGCGCAGTCGCCCGGCAGTGTCGGCGTCGGCACACGTCTCGGCGCGCGCAAGCAGCTGGTCGGCCCGGTCGTGGCGGGATGCGAGGTCGTCCGGGGAGGAGTCGGTGAGCGGTCGTCGTTCGGGTAGAGCGGCCATCTGGGTCCCGTCGCGCGGAGGAGAGCCATGGCGCCGCTGTTGGACCACGTGTCTTCCCTTCAACACAACCACCGCAGGACCCCACCCGCAACAGGAGCAGCCACCGGGGTGTGCGCTGACTGCCGGGCGGGCGATACTGCTCCCATGTCACCCAGCATTCCCTCCGAGGCCTCCGAGGCCTTCGCCTCCCTGGCCGAGCTCGTCTACTCGGGCGCCGACCACCAAGAGGTCCTCGACACCATCTGCCTGCGCGCAGCGGACGTCATCCCCGGTGCCGACCACATCTCCATCGCGACGTTGGGGGCGGACCGGACGCTGATCTCCCGGGCATCGAACGACGACGTGGCGGCCCTGATGGACCGGCTGGAGACCGAGGCGGGCGAGGGACCCTGCCTGGACAGCATCCTCGAGGACTCGTTCCAGCGCGACGACGACATCACCTCCTCCTCGACCTGGCCGGCCCTGGCCGAGCTGACGATCGCACGCACGCCGGTGCGGGGGATGATCGGCTACCGCCTCCAGCAGGGCGAGAACGGACGCTCCGCACTCAACGTGTTCTCCGACACCCCGGGTGCACTCACGAGCGAGTCGGCAGACATCGGTGCCGTCCTGGCCGCCTTCACCTCTGTCGCCCTGACCGCGGCCGACCGCCAGTCCGACGTCGAGAACCTGCGTCGCGGGTTGGACAGCAACCGTGAGATCGGCAAGGCCGTGGGTCTCATCATGGCGGCCCACGACGTCGACGCCGAGCAGGCCTTCGCCATCCTGCGCAGCGCCTCCAGCCGGACCAACACCAAGCTCGCCGCGATCGCCGAGAAGATCACCAGCAGCCACGGCCGCAGCACGTCCTGAGGGCCGTCCCGTGCTCGCAGGTCGCCGTTGTCGGTGCAGGGGTCTACGTTGAGGAGCAGTAACCACTAGCCGGTCAAACCACGCGCCAGCTGCCCTGTCGGGCTCTGCTGACGCAGGCTCGACTCCCCTCCCTGGAGGAAGTCTTGAGCACGGTTGTCGCCTCGGTCCCTGCTGGCCACGTCTACGTACGCCACCTCTCCCCCGTCGGTCCTGACCTCACCGGGGGCAAGAGCCCCGGCCAGGACGCCCCTGCGGTGGTCCGGCTGCCCGACCCGCCGTCGGGGTCCTCGCCGGACTCTCCCTGGTGGCCCCCACGCATGCTCACCCCGGCGTGGGTGCACGAGCACGCCGACGAGTTCGACGTGATGCACGTGCACTTCGGGTTCGACGCCGTGTCCCCGGAGGACCTGCGGGGCGTCGTCGCCGCCCTGCGCAGCCACGACCTGCCCCTCGTGCTCACGGTCCACGACCTCCGCAACCCCCACCACGAGACCCCCGAGGCCCACGAGGCCCAGCTGGGCGTCCTCGTGGCGGAGGCCGACGAGCTCATCACCCTGACCGAGGGTGCCGCCGCGACGATCCTGCGCCGCTGGGGCCGCGCCGCCACGGTCCTGCCGCACCCCCACGTCGTCCCGGACGAGTGGCTGGAGCGACCGCGCGCCGGCGGCCAGCCCTTCGTGATCGGGATCCACGCCAAGAGCCTGCGCGCCAACATGGACCCGGTGCCCCTCGTCGACGCCCTCCTCGAGGCGCTGCCCACCCTCCCCGGGGCGGTGCTGCGGGTCGACGCGCACACCGACGTCATGACGGCGGGCTTCCCGCGCCACGACGCGGCTCTGTCGGAGCGTCTCCGGTCCCTCGCAGACGCCGGGCGGCTCGAGCTCGCCGTGCACGACTTCTTCACCGACGACGAGCTGTTCGCCTACCTCCACGGGCTCGACGTGTCCGTCCTCGCCTACCGCTTCGGCACCCACTCGGGTTGGCTCGAGGCGTGCCACGACCTCGGCACCTGGGTGGTGGCCCCCGACTGCGGCTTCTACGCCGACCAGCGCCCCGTCCTGTCGTATGCCGCGTCCGGCCCCACACGCACGTCCTCCTTCGTCGAGGCCGTCCGGACCGCCCACGACCACTGGCTGGCTGGGGAGGCGGCGCCGCGCGCCACACTGCGCGAGCGCCATACGGAACGGGCGTCACTGGCCCGGGCGCACGAGGCGATCTACGCGCGGGCCATCTCCCGCGCCGGGACGCGGGGGCTCGCATGCACGTCGTGATCCTCGCGTCGGCCCGCCACCCGCTGCGCCAGCCGTTCGCCGGAGGGCTCGAGTCCCTCACCTGGGCCCTGGTCAAGGGTCTGCGTGCCCGCGGGATCGAGGTGACCCTGTTCGCAGGGCCCGGCAGCGACCCCGCGCTGGACGCCCGCGAGATCTCCGTGCTGCCGCTTCAGCTCAGCGACGCGGCCCGGTCGGACGTCTCCATGCCGCCGGAGGCATGGCTGCAGGAGCACCACGCCTACCTGCAGGTCATGCTCGAGCTGGCGGGTCGGACCGACGTGGACCTGATCCACAACAACAGCCTCCACCACCTCCCGGTGGCGCTCGCGCAGTCGTGCCCCGCACCGATGCTCACGACCCTGCACACGCCGCCCACGCCGTGGCTCGAACCGGCGATCCGGCTGATGGACCAGCAGCGGTCACGGTTCGTCGCGGTGAGCGGCTACACGGCACGCCAGTGGGGTCACGTCACCGACGCCGCAGTCGTCCACAACGGCATCGACGCCGGCGTCTGGACCCCTGGCCCCGGCGGTGACGACCTGGTCTGGGTCGGACGTATCGTGCCCGAGAAGGCACCCCACGAGGCGGTCCGCATCGCCGCGGCGAGCGGCCGCCACCTGCGCCTGGCCGGGCCCATCGGCGACCCCACCTACCACCGCGACGTGCTCGAGCCGCTGCTCGGGCCGTCCGCGGAGTACGTCGGTCACCTCGACGTCCCCAGCCTCCGGACGCTCGTCGGCTCCAGCGCCGCCATGCTGGTCACCCCTGCGTGGGACGAGCCGTACGGACTCGTCGCGGCAGAGTCGATGGCTTGTGGCACACCGGTTCTCGGGTACCGACGCGGGGGCTTGCCCGAGTTCGTCGTGCCCGGGTGCGGCATGCTCGTCGAACCCGGCGACGTCACGGGAGCGGCGGCCCTGGTGGCCGCGGTCACCGGCCTCAGCCGCGACGCCTGCAGGGCGCACGCGGTCCAGCACTGCTCGCTCGACGCCATGGTCGACGCCTACCTCGAGGTCTACCTGCGCCTCACCCGGACCAGCCTGGCCGCCGCGTGATCGGTTACTACGCGCACCACCACGGGGCCGGCCACCTCACCCGCATGCAGAGCATCGCGGCCGTCCTGGACGAGCCGGTATGGGGCCTCAGCTCCGGTCCGCGTCCACCCGGGTGGACGGGCGGCTGGACGGACCTGGCTCGGGACGACGACCCTCCAGCCGGGCACCGCTCCGAGCGGGACCTGACCGCCCACGGGGTCCTGCACTGGGTGCCCTTGCATCACGACGGGCTGGCCCGACGGGCGGCGCAGCTCACCACCTGGGCCGCCGACGAGCGCCCACGCGCCGTCGTCGTCGACGTGTCGGTCGAGGTCGCCCTCCTGGCCCGGCTGGCCGGCGTGCCCACCGTCGTCGTGGCGATGCCGGGTCGGCGCGACGACCGTGCCCACCGGTTGGCGTACGACACCGCCGACGCGTTGCTGGCACCCTGGCCCCGCGGTGCGCACGACCTGCACTGGCCGGACCGGTGGGTCGACAAGGCGTGGTTCGTCGGGGGCATCTCCCGGTTCGACGGACGCGAGCTGCCGGCCACCTCGACTGACCCGGCGACGCCGGGGAGCCACGCCGCCGGGCCCGGCGCTCCCGGCGACCGGACCGTCCTCCTTCTGTGGGGCGCCGGGGGCCGCTCGACCACCGACGCCGACGTCCGCGCGGCCCGCGCCGCGACCCCGGGGTGGACCTGGGTCGAACGCTCCCCCGGGCACGACGGGTCGAGCGACCTCTGGGACGACCTGCAACGAGCCGACGTCATCGTCACGCATGCAGGCCAGAACGCCGTCGCCGAAGCCGCCGCCGCCCGGCGTCCGGCGGTCGTGGTGGCCCAGCCCCGACCCCACGCGGAGCAGGAGTGGACCGCGCGCCGCATCGACGACTGGCGGATCGCCGTGGGTCGCACCGAGTGGCCCGAGCCCGAGGACTGGCCGGAGCTGCTCGAGCTCGCCGTGTCGCGCGGTGGGCACGGCTGGGCACGCTGGTCGGACGGCACCGGGGCCCAGCAGGCGGCCGACCACCTGACCGGGCTCGTCGCCGACTGGGCCTCCCCGTGACCGGCCGGCCCGGCACCGCTGTCGTCACGATCGCGCGCGGCCGCCACGAGCACCTGCGGGGACAGCTGTGGGGTCTCGGGCGGCAGAGCGCCCCCGCCGACCTGCACGTCGTCGTGGCCATGGACGACCCCGAGATCGCCGCCGTCGTCTCCGACGCCGGTTCCACGTCCACGCTGGTCGTCCCCGTGGGCCTCGACCCGGGCGGCGAGCTACCCCTCGCCCGCGCCCGCAACATCGGCGCGCTGACCGCGATCGCTGCCGGAGCGGAGCACCTCGTCTTCCTCGACGTCGACTGCATCCCGGCTGCGCGGACGCTCGAGCGCTACAGGCAGGTCCTCGACACGGACGGGTCAGGTCTTGGCGGGTTGTCCCCAGCCCACCCGAGCCCGGTCGTGGCTTGCGGGACCGTTGCGTACCTGCCGCCAGTCGCCCACGCCCGGGCCTACCGCCACGACCGGCTCGACGAGCTCGCCGATCCCCACCCGGGTCGACCGGCGCCGGACGAGCGCACGGTCCTGGTCGCCGATGACCTGCGCCTGTTCTGGTCGCTGTCCTTCGCCGTGACGGCCGCGGACTGGGGACGCCTGGGCGGGTTCAGCGAGGACTACACCGGGTACGGCGCCGAGGACACCGACTTCGGCCAGCGCCTGGGTGCTGCCCGCGGGACCATGCTCTGGGTGGGTGGCGCCGCGGCATACCACCAGCACCACCCCACCGACACGCCACCGGTGGGACACCTCACCTCGATCGTCCGCAACGCCAACGTCTTCCGTGACCGGTGGGGCTGGTTCCCCATGGAGGGGTGGCTCGCGGCGTTCGCGGACCGCGGCCTGGCGCGACTCGACCCCCGAACCGGCCGTTGGGTCACCACGTGAGCCACCCTCGGGTGTCCGGTTTGGACCGGTCCTGCGCGGGTACGGACACACTGGAGCCGTCCGGCTCCAACAGCGTGGGCCGGGCGGCTCCACCCGAGCTGACCCCAGCCGTCTTGCAGCAGCACCCCACCAGGAAGAGCGTGAACCATGAGCAGGATCAGCACCGGCCACGACGGCATCGTCACGGTGACGCGAGAGGTCATGGCTCCCSCCCAGGCCGTCTGGGACGTCCTGGCCGATGGCTGGGACTACGCCACGTGGGTCGTCGGTGCGTCCCGGGTCCGTGACGTCGACCGCAGCTGGCCCGCCGAGGGGGCGCGCCTGCACCACTCGTTCGGTGTCTGGCCGTTGGTCATCTCCGACACCTCCAAGGTGATCCGGTCCGACGCTCCGACCACGCTGACGCTCGTGGCCCGCGGGTGGCCGGCCGGTGAGGCAGCCGTCGTCATCACCGTGACCGCCCGGGACGAGCGGTCGTGCACGGTCGCGATCGCCGAGGACGCCGTCAAGGGTCCGGGCACGCTGGTCCCCAAGCCGTTGCGCCAGCTGGCGATCGGCCCACGCAACGTCGAGGCGCTCCGCAGGCTCGCCTACCTCGCCGAGGGCCGTCACCGCGAGCGCGTCACGTCCTGAGCAGGCGATCCCAGGCGGTTCGCGTCAGCGCCCGTCGCACGGGCCCGCTGATCCCGTTGGCCCCGAGAGCCGCGCGGGCGGCGTTCCAGCCGCAGGCACCGTGCACCCCGCCGCCCGGGTGCGCCGAGGCGCCGGCGAGGTAGAGCCCGGGGATCGGGGTCTCCGGGCGGCCGAGCCCGGGGGTGGGGCGGAACACCAGCTGCTGGTGCAGTGCTGCCGTGCCCGCGTTGATGGCTCCCCCCACGAGGTTCCCGTCCTCGCTCTGTAGGTCCGCCGGGCCCTGGACGTGACGTGCCACCTGGCTCCCGCGGAAGCCGGGCGCAACACGCTCGACCGCTTCCTCCATGCGATCCACGTGCGCGGCGAGCCTGCCCTCGTCCCACTCGTCGTGGGGGACGTGGGTGTAGGCCCAGGCCGACTCCGTCCCGGCCGGTGACCTGGACGGGTCCGAGGTCGTCATCTGCCCGAACAGCAGGAACGGCCGTTGCGGGACCCTCCCGACCGTCAGGTCGGCGGCGAAGTCCACGAACCCGTCGTTGTCGACCCCGAGGTGCACGGTACCGGCACCCCGGGCGGCCTCTGCCGTCCACGGCACGGGTCGGTCCAGCGCCCAGTTGACCTTCACCGTCGCGTTGTCCCACTGGAACCGGTCGAGGTCGCGGTGCAGCTTCGCCGGCAGCGGGTAACCGGCCAGCAGCTCGCGGTAGAGCGTGGTCGCCGGCACGTCGGCGAGCACGCCGCGACGGGCCCGCAGGGTGGTGCCGTCGGCCAGCTGCACCCCCGTCGCCTGACCACCGGAGGTCGTCACCGAGGTCACGGGGCTGCCCGTCAGCACGCGGACTCCGCGGCTCTCGGCGCGTCGTCGGAGCGCGCCTGCGAGCTCTCCTGCCCCGCCCTCCGGGACGGGAAAGCCCACGTCCTGGCCGAGCATGCAGAGCAGCCACCCGAACAGGCCGCTGCCGGCGGCATCCGGCGGCACGTCGCTGTGCAGGGCGTTTCCCGTGAGCAACAACCCTGCACCCTGGCCCCGGAACCGTTCCTGACCGAGGCGCCGCGACGGAGTCACGGCGAGACGGGCGAAGTCGAGCGTGCCGCCCGCGCCCATCCGTCGCACCATCCGCAGGGCGGAGGCCACAGGCGGGAACGGTGTAAACAGTGCGTCGAGCAGTGGGTCGCGGATGCGGTCCCAGCCCTCCACGAGCTCCATCCAGGCCTCGCCGTCACCGGGCGCCTCGGCCTCGAGGCCCGCCGCGGTGTCCTCCGCGCGCGAGCAGAGCAGCGCAGCGCTCCCGTCGTCGAGGGCGTGCGCGAGGACGTGCGGCGCCCGACGCCACACGAGGCCGTGCTCCTCGAGGTGCAGGTCCTTGATGATCGGGCTGGCGGCGGCCAGGGGGTAGAACGCGCTGAACAGGTCGGTGGTGTACCCGGGCGCGGTCACCTCGGCGCTGCGCACGGCTCCGCCCACCTCGTCGTTCGACTCGACCAGGACGACGTCCCAGCCTGCGTCGGCGAGCGCGTTGGCGGCGACGAGGCCGTTCGGTCCTGCGCCGACGACGACGGCGTCTGCAGTGCTGACGGACATGGGTTCCTTCGTCGGGTTGGGGCGGGTCCGGGCGGTTCCGGGGCGGGTCCGGGCGGGACCGTCCACTCTGGCACGGCTGGTCCCGGCCGGCTCGCCCGGCCGTCAGGAAGGGGGGACGTTCCTGCTGTCGAGGGCGAGCTCGAAGACGTGGGCCATCGCTGCATACCCCTTGTCGTTGGGGTGGAAACGGTCCGGGGCGAGGCGGCCACGCCACGAGCGGGGGCCGTGACGCCCGATGTCCGCCAGGACCAGCCGGCCCTCTGCCTGGCGCTCGCGCAGCAGCGCGTCGAGCCGACGGGCCTCCTTGTGGGGGTTGGGCAGGTTGAGCACGACGGCACCGTCGGGCAGCCGGTCGAGCAGCGTGGCGAACCGGGCCGACATTCCGGCCCGGTACCGCGGGGTCACGACGTCGTTGGAGCCCAGGACGACGGTGACGAGGTCAGGGACCTGGCCGGCTGCGACGAGCGCCTCGAGGGCCGGCACCTGTCGCTCGAGCGCGTCGTCGATCCGTGCGCCGGTGACGGCGAGGTTGACCACACGGTGCGGCCGACCCTGCTCGCGCAAGCGCTCGGAGAGCTGGCCGACCCAGCCCCGGTCGAACGACGAGGCGCCGATCCCCTGGGTCATGGAGTCACCGAGGGCGACCCAGAGCGGGCCGTCCTGGGAGAGGGCGCGTCGGTTGGCCTCCGCCCAGTCCTGGGCGTACGGGTCGATCTGCCTGCGCACCGACCGGACCCCGGGCAACAGGGCCTGCAGCACCGCCATGAACGCCCCGGTCGGGCGACCGCTGGTGTTGTCGTAGTCGAAGGTCGCGGTCACCGGTCCATCGTCCCAAACAGTGGGGGTGGCCGCCCGCGGGGCGGCGGTGCGGGCCGTCCGGTGCGGGCCGGTTCGAGCAGGAGGGAGGAGCTCGGTCAGCGGCTGGTGCGGGAGTCGAAGCGTCCCGGGACGACGACACCGCGAGGGGCGGCGGCGGCCGTGCGCACGAGGACGCCGACGGCGCCGAGGACGACCAGGAGCGCGCCGGCCAGGAACATCAGCATGAGCATCTCGGGTGAGGTGGGGGTGAACATGGGTCAACTGTCTCCTACGACAATTGACGTACTGAGGTTTTCGGCGTCACACCGGACGACCAGCCAGCCCGCGCTGACCGAAGGGTCTAGGCCCGGGTCAACAACTGGTCAAGACCTGCCCCTGGGCCTCGAACGCAGAAGGACCAGACACGAGCCGTGTCTGGTCCTTCTGTCCTTCGGTGGAGCTGAGGGGATTCGAACCCCTGACCCCTTCCATGCCATGGAAGTGCGCTACCAACTGCGCCACAGCCCCGAGTTTCCCCGAGAGGGTGTCCCCCGGAGGCGACTGCGGAAGTTTACCCAGTGACCCACCCGTTTCACCAAATCGGCTCAGGCGTGGGCGTTCCATGCGGCGATCTGCCACCCGGTACGGCCGTGCCGGAGCTCGGCCCAGTGGCAGTTGCCCAGGGTCAGCAACGCGTGGGTGGCCAGGTGCTGGTCCACCCCGAGCAGGTCGGCGATGCCTGCGCGGGTCGAGACGCCGTGGGCCACGACGGCGACGCACTCCCCCGCGCCGAGCCCGTCCAGGACCTCGCGCAGGGCCTGACCCGCACGGGCCCCCACCTCGGCGAGGGTCTCGCCGTCCACTCCGCGACGGACGTCTGCGACGTCCATCTGCTCGAGCAGGTCGGCGTACCCCGCCCGCACCTCGGCGGTGGCCAGCCCCTGCCACTGCCCCACGTGGATCTCACGCCAGCGAGGGTCGAGGGTCACCTCGATGCCCGCGGCCTCGGCCACGTGCTCGGCCGTGACGCGGGCCCGTTGCAGGTCCGAGGCGACCACCCGGGTCGGCCGGTATGCCGCGATGGCGCGGCCCGCGGCGCGGGCCTGCTCCACGCCGAGGTCGGACAGCGAGGTGTCGAGCTGTCCCTGCCAGACGCCGCCGGCGTTGTGCTCGGTCTGCCCGTGCCGGACCAGCAGCAGGCGCCGTCCGTCGCTCACGCGTCGCGGCGCTTGGGCACGCCCAGGTCGATCTCGGGGCAGTCCTTCCAGAGGCGCTCGAGCTCGTAGAACTCGCGCTCCTCGTCGTGCTGGACGTGGACGACGATGTCGCCGAAGTCGAGCAGCACCCAGCGGCCGTCCCGCTCGCCCTCGCGGCGGATCGGCTTGGCACCCTTCTCACGCAGCGTGTCCTCGACGGCGTCGACGATGGCGCCGACCTGTCGGTCGGTGCTGGCGGAGACGATGACGAAGACATCGGTCAGGGCGAGCTGCTCGCTGACGTCGATGCCGGCGATGGTGGTGGCGAGCTTGTCGTCGGCCGCGACGGCGGCCGCCTTGGCGAGCTCGAGGGATCGGTCGGTGGCTGGCACTGCACTCCTACGTTCGTGCCGCTGCGCCGACAGGTGAGCCGGCGGCATACAGGCGGTATTTGTTGATGTACTGGACGACGCCGTCGGGCACGAGGTACCAGACGGGTTCGGACCGCTCGACGCGAGCGCGGCAGTCCGTGGAGCTGATGGCCATGGCCGGCACCTCCTGCAGGCTGACCCGGTCGGCCGGCAGGCCGGACTCCGACAGGACGTAGCCCGGGCGGGTGACCCCGACGAAGTGGGCGAGCTCGAAGATCTCGTCCGCGTCCTTCCACGACAGGATCTGGGCGAGCGCGTCGGCACCGGTGATGAAGAACAGCTCGTCGTCGGGGCGTTGCGTCTTCAGGTCACGCAGGGTGTCGATCGTGTAGGTGGGTCCCGGCCGGTCGATGTCGACACGGCTGACCGTGAACCGCGGGTTGGACGCCGTCGCGACGACGGTCATGAGGTACCGGTGCTCCGGAGGGCTGACCTCCCGGGCGTCCTTCTGCCAGGGCTGCCCGGTGGGGACGAAGACGACCTCGTCGAGCCCGAACCTCGTCTGGACCTCGGAGGCGGCCACGAGGTGGCCGTGGTGGATCGGGTCGAACGTCCCGCCCATCACCCCGAGACGCATGCTCAGTGGTGGCCGCCCTGGGGTGAGCTGTGGTCGCCGTCGTGGTGGACGGGGCCGGCGAGCTTCTGCGCCGTGCCGCGGAAGCCCCAGAGGACCCCCAGCAGGGCGAGGAACGAGACGAACGCGAGGGCACCGAAGGCGTACGGCGACATGGGCAGCTCGCGGAGGGGCTCCTCGGCAGCGGCATACAGGTTCGACAGAGACGACGACATGGGGCCCAGCCTACCGGTCACGGGCCACCACGCCTCACGCCCGTTGTCCACCGATGTTGTGCACAGCCCTGTGCACAACGTGCTGCCCCAGCGGGACCGGATGTGGACAACGGTGTGGGCAACCGGTGGACAGAAAGAGCTTGGCGAAACCCCTTGCGGGGCAACAGAACCGGCCGCTAGAAATCTCTCACGCGCTCCGGTCGGAGGGTCGGGAAGGGGAAACCCGGACCGACACGAGGACCAGGGCACAGGTCAGCCGGATAACGGTGGACCGCCTCGACCGGGTCCGCCCGGACGGGGTCCTGGGGCCCTCGGGTCCCGGGTTCGCGGGCGACGCCGCGGAGGAACTCCGAGACCGCTGACCAGATCGCACCGACCCGCAGCACCGGTTCGCCGGAGCCGTGGGAAGCCACCGTCGCAGTGGGTACGACCCGGTCCGCCGGGAGCGTGCGCGGTCGACCTGGGGCAGAGTCTTGGCCGGTTCGTCCGGTCGCGAGCTGCACCACCCGTGGGACCAGCAGCCACCTCGGTGGCCGCCGGGCCCGCCGCGGGAGCCACGTCCACCTCGGTGGCCGCCGGCACCGCACCCGTGGGACGCACGACCGCTTCGGCGGCACGGCGACCCGCACCCGTGGGACGCACGACCGCTTCGGCGGCACGGCGACCCGCACCCGTGGGACGCACGACCGCCTCGGCGGCACGGCGACCCGCACGTGGTGATCCACCCGCTACCGGTTCGCCGGAAGCGGTGGGAGCACCGCAGAGGGCCCCTCGAACTCATACTTCGAGGGGCCCTCACCTTTTGTGCCGATCGGCCTATGGTGCAGGTCCTAGTCTTGGACCATGTCGCCGGAGCTCAGCATCGTCATCCCCGTGTACAACGAGGAGGACGTCCTGCCCCTCCTGGCGGCCCGCCTGCGCCCGGTCGCCGACACCCTCGGCACCACCTACGAGGTGGTCACGGTCGACGACGGCAGCAGCGACGGATCCCCAGTCGTCCTCCAGCGGATGCTGCGCGACTGGCCCGAGCTGCGCATCGTCCGGCTGCGCGCCAACGCCGGGCACCAGGCGGCCATCTCGGCCGGACTGGCCACGGCGCGGGGCGGCTACGTCGTCACGCTCGACGCCGACCTCCAGGACCCGCCCGAGGTCATCCCCGAGATGCTCGCGCAGGCCAGGCTGCACGGCGCCGACGTGGTCTACGGCGTTCGTTCCGACCGCTCCACCGACTCGGTCTTCAAGCGGCTCAGCGCCCGGGCGTTCTACCGGCTGATCCGCCTGCTGTCCGGCACCGGGGCCCAGGTCGACGCCGGGGACTACCGGCTCATGTCCCGGGCCACCGTCAACGCGATCAACGCCCTGCCGGAGCACCACCGCGTCCTGCGGTTCGTCGTGCCCGCGCTGGGCTTCCCGTCGGCGTCGGTGACGTACCGACGCGACGAGCGCGCCGCGGGCAAGTCCAAGTACCCGCTGGCCAAGATGATCCGGCTCTCGCTGGACAGCGTGACCGGCTTCTCGACCGCTCCCCTGCGGGCCGCGACCTGGCTGGGCCTGCTCGGCGGCGCCGCGGCATTCCTGCTGCTGGCGTATGCCCTCATCGCCGGCGCGACCGGACACACCCTGCCGGGCTGGACGTCGACCGTCGTCGCCGTCGCGGGCGTGGGTGCCGTGCAGCTGCTCTGCCTCGGCATCCTCGGTGAGTACGTCGGCCGCATGTACGCCCACCTGCAGGCCCGCCCCACCTACTTCGTGGCCTACGACTCGCTGACCGGTCCGGTCACGCCCGCGGACGAGCCTCTACCAGCAGAGTCACACCGGGCATAGCCTTCACCGGCAGCCAGCGCTCGACCGTGACGATTGCGCGCAGGCCGAGGTTCACGACCGGGTGCACGGTCTCGAGGTCCGAACCGCTCGACGAACGGCGGCGCAGCGCCACCACCGGACGCAGCAGCACGTTCCAGGACGTCATCGAGGTCACCTCGAAGCCGCCGCGCTCGAGCACCTCCCGCAGCGTCGTGCGCGTGTAGCGGCGCACGTGGTCGACGGCGACGTCGTGGTCGGACCACAGCCGCGGGTCGGCGGGCACGGCGACCAGGAACCGGCCGCCCGGGCGCAGGGCCCGGGCCACCTCGGCCACCGCGGAGTCGTCGTCGAGGATGTGCTCGAGGACGTCGAACGCCACCACCAGGTCGAGGGAGTCGTCGCCGACCGGAAGAGCCGTGGCGTCGGCCCGCAGGACGGACAGCCCACGGTCGGCCGCGACCTCGGCTCCCTCGGCGCCGTACTCCAGCGCGGCCACCGACCACCCGGCAGCCTCCAGCACCCGGGTGTTGCCGCCGCCGGCGGCGCCGATGTCCAGCGCGGTCCCCGGGGTGACACCGGAGATCATCCGCGACAGGAGGTGCCGACGCTCGCGGTACCACCAGTGGGCGTCCTCGAGCGCGGCCAGCTTTCGGACCTCAGTGCCTTCCACGGGCGCTCATCCTGCCATGCGCCCGGAGCGGGTCCGGGATGCGTCCGGTATGCCGCGTGGCCGGCTCAGCTGCGCACCTGTCCGTCGCCCTCGACGACCCACTTCGTCGTCGTGAGCTCGGGCAGCGCCATCGGTCCGCGGGCGTGCAGCTTCTGCGTGGAGATGCCGATCTCGGCACCGAAGCCGAACTCGCCCCCGTCGGTGAACCGGGTCGAGGCGTTGACCATGACGACGGCCGCGTCGACCTCGCTGGTGAACCTGCGGGCCGCCGCACGGTCCTCGGTGACGATGGCCTCGGTGTGGCCCGAGCCGTACCTGCGGATGTGCTCCATGGCCGTGTCGAGGTCGGGGACGACGCGCACGCTCATCTCGAGCGCGAGGTACTCGGTGCCCCAGTCCTCCTCCGTGGCGGCCTCGTGGGGCACTCCCGCGCGCTCGGCCGCGGAGCCGGACGCGTCGTCGGTGTGCAGTACGACGCCTGCGCCGGAGAGCTCGGCGAGCACCTTGGGCAGGAAGTCGGCGGCGACCGACTCGTGGACGAGCAGCGACTCGGCGGCGTTGCACACGCTCGGCCGGTGGGCCTTGGCGTTGACCGCGATCGCGAGCGCCTTGTCCAGGTCCGCCGCGACGTCGACGTAGACGTGGCAGTTGCCGACGCCGGTCTCGATGACGGGCACGGTCGACTCGGTGACGACGGTCCGGATGAGGCCCGCTCCCCCGCGCGGGATGATCAGGTCGACCAGGCCACGGGCGGTGAGCAGCGCCCGCACCGCGTCCCGACCGCCCTCGAGGAGGGTGATCGCGTCCGCGGGCAGGTCCTGCTCCACGAGCGCGTCGCGCAGGACGTCGACGAGGGCGCGGTTGGTGGACCCGGCGGCCGAGCCACCACGCAGGATGACGGCGTTGCCGGACTTGAGACCGAGGCCGGCAGCGTCGACGGTGACGTTCGGACGGGCCTCGTAGACCATCCCGACCACGCCCATCGGGACGCGGACCTGCCGGATCTCCAGGCCGTTGGCGAGGGTCGAGCCACGCACCACCTCACCCACGGGGTCCGGCAGGGCGGCCACGTCGCGCAGCGCCTGGGCCACGGCGGCGACCTGCTCGGGACTGAGAGCGAGGCGGTCGAGCAGGCCCTGCGCCATACCGGAACCGCGACCCCGCTCGAGGTCCTCGGCGTTGGCGGCGACGATGCGGTCGGTGGCCGCGTCGAGGGCGTCGGCCAGCGCACGCAGAGCGGCGTCCTTGTCGGCGCGCGAGAGCAGTGCGAGCCTGCGGGAGGCGGTGCGGGCGGCGCGGGCCGCGTCGGCGACCTGGGCGACGGCGGCGGGATCGATCTCGGCCATGGTCCAAGGGTAGGCCTCGCGGTCCGGCGCACGGGCCCACGACCACCTCCCGGACCACTGGTTGAATGGGCGGGTGAGCATCCTGTCGATCCAGTCCTCGGTCGCGTACGGCCACGTCGGCAACAGCGCCGCCGTCTTCCCCCTCCAGCGCCTCGGCGTGGAGGTCTGGCCGGTGCACACGGTGCACTTCTCCAACCACACCGGGTATGGCGCGTGGCGCGGTCCGCTGATGCCCGCCGACGACGTGCGGGCGGTGATCCAGGGCATCGGGGAGCGCGGGGCGTTCCCGAAGGTCGACGCCGTGCTGTCCGGCTACCAGGGTGGCGAGGAGATCGGCGACGTCATCCTCGATGCGGTCGCCCAGGTCAAGGCGGCCAACCCGGACGCGATCTACGCGTGCGACCCGGTCATGGGCAACGCCAAGAGCGGCTGCTTCGTGCACCCGGCCATCCCGGTCCTGCTGCGCGAACGCGTCGTCCCGGCCGCCGACCTCATCACGCCGAACCAGTTCGAGCTCGGGTTCCTCACCGGCACCGAGCCGCGGACCATCGAGGACACCCTTGCCTCGGTCGACCTCGCCCGGGCCATGGGGCCGTCGACCGTGCTGGTCACGAGCGTCGAGCGCCCGGACGCCCCGGAGGACACCATCGAGATGATGGCTGTCACGGGCGACGGCGCCTGGGTCGTGCAGACACCGCGACTTCCCATGAAGGCCAACGGTTCCGGTGACGTGACTGCCGCGTTGTTCACGGCCCACCTGCTCGAGACCGGCGACCCGGCGGTGGCGCTGGCCCGGACCGCGAGCAGCGTGTTCGACCTGCTGCAGACCACGCTCGACTCGGGTGAGCGCGAGCTGCAGCTCGTGCAGTCGCAGGAGTCGCTGGCCAACCCGCGGATGCAGTTCGACGTCACCCGGGTCCGCTGACCCCGCTCCCCCGGCAGGCTGCACCCCCCCGGCAGCAACCCCCTGCAGCAACCTCTGCTAGCAGAGGTTGCTGCAGCAGGGGTAGGGAGCAACCTGCCCCTGCTGCAGCACCCTGTGCTAGCAGAGGCTGCTGCAGCAGGGGTAGGGAGCAACCTGCCCCTGCTGCAGCACCCTGTGCTGGGTGGCAACCGATCTGCACTGCCAAGCGTCCTACGGGTATGAGACCGGTCCCCGCTGCCGCGCGCCGACGCCCCCTCACCCGACACGGCGTCGCGGTCGTGGCGACCGGTCTCGTCGGGGTCGTCCTGCTGGCGGGGTGCGGCAACGGCGCAAGACCGGGCTCCGGTGCACCGAGCAGTCCCAGCGGCGACCCGGGCCGGACCTCGAGGGCGACGCAGCTCCTCGACCGGTTCGCAGCGGCGCAGAAGGGAAGCGACCCCCTCGCCCTCGCGATCCCGCCGGGCGAGCTGGTCAGCCAGGACGGCACCTGGGAGGACGCCGTCGGGGACAACGACAAGCGGGCCTCGCTCTCCGGCCACCTCGTCGCCATCGCCCCGCTTCCCACCTCGTCGGACAAGGGCGTCGTCGTCGACGGCACCGGCCGCCGGGTGCCGACAAGCCTGTTGTCGGCGACGGACGCCCTGGCGGAGCTGACCCGGGTGCGCACCGACTGCAACGGCTGCACCGACCTCGAGGTGACCTCGGCCAGGCTCACGACCATGCAGGTCAGCACCTCGTCGGGCACCGCCACGGTGCCCGCCTGGCGGTTCGCGCTGAAGGGGACCGCGGTCGGCCTGCTGAGAGTCGCCCTCCCGGCCTCTGCCCTCGTCGAACCGCCCGAAGAGACCTCCCCGCAGCCCGGCGACGGCCCTCGGGTGGACTCGTGGAGCCCGGGCCCGGACGTCCGCACGATCCGCCTGCACTTCGTGGGAGCGCCGGACGCCACCGGTCCCTGCGGAGCGGACTACCGGGCTGAGCAGTGGTCGTCCGGCACCGCCGTGGTGGTCACCGTCGTGCAGGTGCCTCGGACGCCGCCCCCGACGGACGTGGCCTGCCCCGCCATCGGGGCCCTGCGCACCGTGGAGGTCGCCCTCGACGACCCGGTGGCGTCACGCACGGTCCTCGACCTCGCCGGCGGCGCGATCGTCCCCCGCACCCGGGGTCAGGTCGACGGCATCCCCGTCCGCTGACGGCGACCCACCGGCCGCGGCGCCGAGCCACGTCTGCCTCGCCGAACCACGTCCGCGTCCGCGGTCGGGTTAGAGCAGCACCAGGTCGTCGCGGTGGACGACCTCTCGCTCGTACTCCGGCCCCAGCTCCTTGGCGAGCTCACGCGTCGACCGCCCGAGCATGCCCGGCAGCTCGGCCGAGGTGTAGTTGACGAGCCCACGCGCGATGACGCGGCCCTCGACGGTGCACAGGTCGACGGCGTCACCGTCGGAGAAGGACCCCTCGACCGCCGTGATCCCCGCGGGGAGCAACGAGGTCCGGCGCTCGGTGACCGCTCGCACCGCACCCGGGTCGAGCAGCAGCCGACCCCGAGGTGTCGTCGCGTGCTCGAGCCACAGCTTGCGTGAGGTGCGCTTCGAACCGGTGGGCACGAACACCGTGCCGACGTCAGCCCCCTCCAGGGCGGCAGCGATGCGGTCGGACGAGGTGAGCACCGTGGTGATGCCGGCGGCGTTGGCGATGGTGGCGGCCTCGACCTTGGTGAGCATGCCGCCGCTGCCGATGCTCGAACCGGTGCCGCCGATGACGAGCTCGTCCAGCCCGGCCCCACCCACGACCGACGGCACCCGCCGGCTGCCCGCCAGGCTGGGCGGCCCGTCATACAGGGCATCCACGTCGGTGAGCAGGAGCAGCCCGTCGGCGTGGACGAGGTGGGCGACGAGCGCCGCGAGGCGGTCGTTGTCGCCGAAGCGGATCTCCTGCGTCGCCACCGTGTCGTTCTCGTTGACGATCGGCACGATGCCGAGCTCGAGCAGGCGGTCGAGGGTGCGGCGGGCGTTCGTGTAGTGCGAACGGCGCGTCACGTCGTCGGCGGTGAGCAGCACCTGGCCGACGGTGAGCCCGTGGGCACCGAACGCACGCTGGTATGCCGCCACGAGGGCTCCCTGCCCCACGCTGGCGGCCGCCTGCTGGGTCGCGAGGTCGCCGGGGCGGCGGGCCAGCCCCAGCGGGCCGATCCCCGCCGCGATGGCGCCGGACGAGACCAGCACGACCTGCTGGCCGGCGAGGCGCCGGGCCGCGAGCACGTCGACGAGCTCGACCAGGCGGGCCTCGTCGAGCGACCCGCCACCGGCGTGGGTGAGGGAGGACGACCCGACCTTGACCACCAGGCGCCGGGCGCGAGCCACGTCGCGACGGCGGTCGGCCACGCTCATCCCTCGGTGTCCTCGTCGTCCTCGCTCTTGGCCGTGGCCCAGTGCCCGGCCCGGCGCTCCTCGGCCAGCTCGGCGCGGGCAGCAGTGCGGGCGGCCCGCCGGTCGGCGTAGTCGGCCCGCTTGTCCTCACGGGTCGGACGGGTGGCCTCCTCGAGGCGCAGGTCCGTCCCGCGCTGGCCGAGCAGCTCGGCACCGGCGATGAGGGTGGGCTCCCAGTCGAAGACGACGGCGTTGTCCTTGGGGCCGATGAGCACGGTGGCCCCGGCGACGGCGCCGGCCTTGAAGAGGGCTTCCTCGACGCCGAGGCGGCCGAGGCGGTCGGCGAGGTAGCCGACGGCCTCGTCGTTGGAGAAGTCGGTCTGGCGCACCCAGCGGGTGGGGCGCTCGCCGTCGATGCGGAAGACCTCGCCGTCGGGGGTGTTCTCGCGGACGATCCGGAACCCGCTGTCGTCGACCGACTTGGGACGGATGACGACGCGCTTGGGCGTCGCCGTCGCGATCTCGAGCTCCTTGCGGGCCTCACCGACGTGGCGGGACATGGCGAACATCAGCTCGCGCAGGCCCGTGTGTGCGATCGCCGAGACGATGAACACCTCGATGCCGCGGGCCTCGAGGTCGGGCTTGACCATCTCGGCCAGCTCGTGCGCCTCGGGGACGTCGGCCTTGTTGAGGACCACGATGCGGGTGCGCTCGGCCAGTGGCCGGCCGCCGAGGGAGTCGTCCGGCACGTACTGCGAGAGCTCCTCCTCGATCACGTCGAGGTCGGTCATCGGGTCGCGGCCCGGCTCGAGCGTCGCGCAGTCGATGACGTGCACGAGGACCGAGCAGCGCTCGACGTGGCGCAGGAACTCCAGTCCCAGTCCCTTGCCCTGGCTCGCACCGGGGATGAGCCCGGGAACGTCCGCGACGGTGAACCGGAACTCGCCGGCCTGCACCACTCCGAGGTTGGGCACGAGGGTCGTGAACGGGTAGTCCGCGATCTTGGGCCGGGCCGCGGACAGCACCGACACCAGCGAGGACTTGCCTGCCGAGGGGAACCCGATCAGGGCGACGTCCGCGAGCGACTTGAGCTCGAGCAGGATGTCGCCGGAGTCGCCCGGCTCACCGAGCAGCGCGAAGCCGGGCGCCTTGCGACGGGCGGACGAGAGGGCCTTGTTGCCGAGTCCCCCACGCCCACCACGGGCCACGACGAACTCCGCGTCCTGGCCGACGAGGTCGGCCAGGACCGTGCCCTCGCCGTCCTTGACGACGGTGCCGGGCGGGACGGGCAGGACCAGGTCGCCACCGTCGGCGCCATTGCGCTCGTCGCCGGCTCCGGGCTTGCCGTTCGTCGCCGTGCGGTGGGGGTGGTGGTGGTAGTCGAGCAGCGTGGTCGCCTGGGGGTCCACCCGCAGGATGACGTCACCGCCGCGACCACCGTTGCCGCCGTCGGGTCCACCGAGGGGCTTGAACTTCTCACGCTTGACAGAAGCAACGCCGTGTCCGCCGTCGCCCGCGGCGACGTGCAGCACGACGCGGTCGACGAAGCTGGTCATGGGGCTCTTCTCTCTGTTCTGGTTGGTGCGTCCCCGAGTCTAGGAGGGGACGTGCGCTGAGGCGGACGACAGAAGGGGGCGGGCCCCGATCAGGCCCGCCCCCTTCGGGGAGGTATGGCGCGTGGCCGGGCCACGCGCCATACCGAGAGTCAGCTGGCGTCCGCGGTCTCGAGCGGGACGATGTTGACGACCTTGCGACGGCGCTTGGTGCCGAACTCCACGTTGCCCGCGACGAGCGCGAACAGCGTGTCGTCGCCGCCACGGCCGACGCCCTCACCGGGGTGGAAGTGCGTGCCGCGCTGGCGGACGATGATCTCGCCCGCGTTGACGAGCTGGCCGCCGAAGCGCTTCACGCCGAGTCGCTGGGAGTTGCTGTCGCGACCGTTGCGGGTCGAGGACGCACCCTTCTTGTGTGCCATGTCAGTGCCTGCCTTCTGCTAAGTCTGTGGGGTCCGAAAAGGGTGCCGACTCAGGCGTCGATCGAGGTGATCTTGACCTGGGTCGAGTGCTGACGGTGGCCCTGACGCTTGCGGTAACCCGTCTTGTTCTTGAACTTCATGATCGTGATCTTCGGGCCCTTGGTGGGCTTCACGACCTCGGCCTTGACGGTGACCTTGGCGAGCTTGGCGGCATCGCTGGTCACGGTCGAGCCGTCGACGATCAGGAGGGGGGTCAGGTCGATGCTGTCGCCAGCCGCGCCCTTGACCTTGTCGATGATGAGGACATCGCCGACGGAAACCTTCTCCTGGCGACCACCAGCGCGAACAATCGCGTACACGTGGAACTCTCTTTCGTACTTCGGGAGGCACGCGCTCTCTGTCTGGACCGTCCGATAGCTACCCGCGTTCGTTGCGGACATCAGAGCGGTGGGCGCACCGAGGGTTGAGAATACCGGGTGGTTGCCCTGCCGACCAAACTGGCTCGGCAGGGCTGACCAGCGGCGATCAGGAGTCGGACGCCCCGGACTCGGCCTCGACCGCGCGCGGCGGCCCGGCCGGGGCCACGACGCGACCACGACGGCGCTTCTTGGGCGCTGCCGCAGGGGCAGCTTCCGGGGTGGGTTCGGTGGCGGGTCCGGCGACCGGTCCCGCGACCGGGGCGGCTGCCTCGTCCGGCTCAGGGGCGGGGGCGGACTCGACCTCGGCCTGGGCCTCGGGCGCCGGTGCAGGTGTCTCGGAGACCTCGGCGTCCTGCGCCACCTCGGTGTCGTCGCTGCCCTGCGTGTCCTGGGTGTCCTCGGAGACCTCGGCCTCCGGGGTGGCGTGGACCGACTGCTGGTCCACCGACTCCTGGTCGGCGGCCTCGTGCACCTCGACGACCGGCTCGTCCTGGGCCGGCACGGCCAGGAGCGCCTCCTCGTCGTGGTGCTCCCCCGCCGACTTCAGGGCGGCGGCGTGGGCGGCTGCGGCGATCTGGGCCGGGGTGGGTCCGCCGTGGGCGGGGCTGCTGCTCTCCTGACCACCCTGCGACGCTCCACCACGGGGGCCCTGGGCTGCGGGGGCGTCCGAGCCCGACCGGGCACCACGGCGGCCGCGCGTGCTGCCGCCGCCGGCTGGGCCGGTCTGGCCGCTGCGCTGGGACTGGCCGGACGAACCGCCGTTGTCGCCGCCACCGCCGGACCGGTCCACCGGGTCGGCGTGGACGATGATCCCGCGCCCGCCGCAGTGCTCGCAGTTCTCCGAGAAGACCTCGATGAGGCCGGACCCGACGCGCTTGCGCGTCATCTGCACCAGGCCCAGCGAGGTGACCTCCGCGACCTGGTGCTTGGTGCGGTCGCGGCCGAGGCACTCGAGCAGGCGCCGGACCACGAGGTCGCGGTTGCTCTCGAGCACCATGTCGATGAAGTCGATGACGATGATGCCGCCGATGTCGCGCAGCCGGAGCTGGCGCACGATCTCCTCGGCCGCCTCGATGTTGTTCTTGGTGACCGTCTCCTCGAGGTTGCCCCCGGACCCGACGAACTTTCCGGTGTTGACGTCGACGACCGTCATCGCCTCGGTGCGGTCGATCACGAGGGAGCCACCCGACGGCAGCCAGACCTTGCGGTCCATCGCCTTGGCGATCTGCTCGTCGACGCGGTAGTGCGTGAAGAGGTCCTCCTCGGAGGTCCACTTGTGCAGGCGCTCGGCCAGGTCGGGCGCGACGTCGCCGAGGTACTCGCTGACCTCGCCGTACGCCTGGTCGCCCGCCACGACGAGGGACGTGAAGTCCTCGTTGAAGACGTCGCGGATGACGCGGACGGTCAGGTCCGGCTCGCCGTGGACGAGGACGGGGGCGCTGCCCTTGCCCTTGCCACCGGACTTGGAGTCGGCCTTGGCCTTGATCTTCTCCCACGTCTTGGTGAGGCGCTCGACGTCGGCACGCAGCTCTTCCTCGCTCGCCCCCTCGGCCGCGGTGCGGACGATGACGCCGGCCCGGTCCGGGACGACCTCCTTGAGGATGCCCTTGAGACGGGCGCGCTCGGTGTCGGGGAGCTTGCGGGAGATGCCGGTCATGCTGCCCTCGGGCACGTAGACCAGGTAGCGGCCGGGCAGCGAGATCTGGCTGGTCAGGCGGGCGCCCTTGTGGCCGATCGGGTCCTTGGTGACCTGCACGAGCACCGAGTCGCCCGACTTGAGGGCGTTCTCGATGCGCTTGGGCGCGTTGTTGTCCAGGCCCGCGGCGTCCCAGTTGACCTCACCGGCGTAGAGCACGGCGTTGCGGCCCTTGCCGATGTCGACGAACGCCGCCTCCATGGAGGGCAGCACGTTCTGGACGCGACCGAGGTAGATGTTGCCGGCCATCGACACGTTGGTCTCGCGGGAGACGTAGTGCTCGACCAGGACGTCGTCCTCGAGCACACCGATCTGGGTGCGGCCCTCACGCTCACGGACGACCATGACCCGCTCGACGCTCTCGCGGCGGGCGAGGAACTCGGCCTCGGTGATGATCGTGCGGCGGCGACCGGCCTCACGGCCCTCGCGGCGACGCTGCTTCTTGGCCTCGAGCCGGGTCGAGCCCTTGACGCTCTGCGGCTCGTCGCTCTGGCGGCGGGCCTCGCGCACCCGGGTCACGGTGCCGGGCGGGTCGTCCCCCTCGGCGGAGGATCCGCTGCGGCGGCGGCGCCGACGACGACGGCTCGAGGTGCTCTCGCCGTCGCCCTGCTCGTCCTCGGCGTCCGGGCCGGTCGACGAGGTGTCGTCGCCGTCCTCGTCGGACGAGTCGGAGGAGCCGGAGGACTCCGAGGAGTCGGTCGGGTCGGTGTCGGACTGGCCACGACCACGCCCACGGCCCTTGCCGCCACGACGACGACGGCGACGGCCGCCCTCGGAGGGGCTGCCCTCGTCCGAGTCGGCGTCGGAGTCGGAGTCGACGTCGGAGTCGGAGTCGATGGAGTCGGCCTGGTCGGCGGGCGCCTCGTCGTCGCGACGCGAGGCGTCGGTGGACTCGGCGGTCGCGCCACCGCGGGAGCCACGGCCACGACCGCGTCCTCGGCCACGTCGGGAGCCGCTCGCCTGCTGCTCGGACGGGGCGTCGTCCTGCGAGGTCTCTTCCTGCTGGGCGTCGGCGGCGGGCACGACCTCGGAGGTCGGCTCGGTCCCACCGGTCTCCGGCGTGGATCCTGACGTGGCGGGCGGGGTGGACTGGGTCGCCGGGGGTGCGGCGGCCGGCGCGGGCGCACCGGCGGCGGCGCTGGCCCGGCGGCGGCGCGGGGCGGCCTTGGCGGGGTCGGGCGCCTGGAAGAGCAGCCCGAAGCTGGGGACGTTCGCCGCGCTCTCGGCGGCTGCCTGCTCGGCGGCTGCGCTCTCGGCGGCTGCCTGCTCGGCGGCGGCCTCGGCCTCCTCGTCCGTGTCGAGCTCGCCGGCGTCCTCGGACACGGCGGGAAGCACGTCGTCCGTGGGAGCAGGAGCCACGACGTCGGCCAGCGGGGCCTCGGGCGCGAGCGCAAAGGCCTCCTCGTCGAGGACGGCGGCACCGGTCTCGGCGGGTGCGGCGGCGGCCTTCTTCGAGGTGCGCTTGGCGACCGCCTTCTTCGCGGTCTTCTTGGCGGCGGCCTTCCTGGCCGTCTTCCTCACCGGGGCCTCGGCAGCCGCAGCGGGGAGGTCGGTGGCCTCGTTCGTCGCAGCCGCGTCGGTGGTCACGACCTCGATCGCAGCGGGCTCGACGGCCACGGGGGCGCCTGCGCTCGGCTCTGCGGGCCCACCGTCGGTCGGAGCGTCGGCGGGAGCCGGGGCGGACGTCTTCTTCGTGGCCCGGCGCGGCGCGCGCTTGCGGGCCGGAGCCTTGGCCGGCGGTGCGTCGACCGGAGCAGCAGCTGCCTCGGCCGAGCCGTCGGTGCCTTCGGTGGTGGGGAACTGGTCTTCCGTGGAGGCCATGTCGGCGTCCTTCCGTCACCCACGAGGTGAGGGCCACACCCGAAGGTCCCGAGGGCCTTCCGATCAGCCACGTGGTGCGCGGTTCGTGCAGTCGTGTCGGCAACGGGTGCTGTCGACACGGAAGTCAGTGGTCTTACGCCAGACGAGGCTCGCGCAGGTCGCGCGGCACCGGGTCAGGCGCCGTCGTCGTCCTCGTCGGCAGCCAGTGGATCAGCCACCCCAGCGGTTGCGGAGTGCAGCGGGCCTTGCGCCAGTCGGGTCACCAGGGGTGGTGTCGGTGGTGCCAGCTCCGTTACTGCTCGCAGCGCGGTCAGGACGTCGTCGGGGCGTACAGCCGGTGTGGTGTGCCGTACGACCACCCGCAGTATCGCACAGTCGGCCTCCTCAGAGGCGCTGACGTCCAGCGACACGACGGCAGATCTCACGTCGAAGGTCCGCGGACCGGTCTTGAACGTCCGGCTGACCTCGACCACCTCGCGCGCGAGGAGCTCGTCGGCCGCCGCTCGCACCTCCTCGACAGGGACCCCACGGAACTCGATCACCCAGTCGCTCGCCTGCAGCCGGTCGGCCAGGGACCCGGGGGCCGCCTCGACCACCTCGAGCACGTCGAGGCCGTCCGGCAGCGCCTCGTCGAGCGCGGCCCGCAGCGACTCCGTGTCCACGCGCTCGGTCACCGAGATCTCGAAGTACTCGGCCTCGCTCGCCGTCCCCGTGGGCGCGGCGTTCGCGTAGCTGACCTTCGGGTGCGGGTGGAACCCGGCGGAGAAGGCCATCGGCACCCCGGCACGACGCAGCGCCCGCTCCAGGGCGCGCTGGAAGTCACGGGTGGAGGAGAACCGCAGGCGACCACGCTTGGCGTACCGGATCCGCAGCTTCATCACCGCCGGGGCGGGGGGCGGGCCTTCGGGTACGCGCTGTCGAGCCATGGTCGGCAAGCCTAGGGGCGGCACCCGCCCCCTACGGAATCCGCACTCCCCTGCAGCACTGCCCACCCCACCTCTAGCGTTGGGCCATGGCAACCCTGGACCGCTCGCGACTGGCCTCCCTCCTCGCCGCCGAGCAGGCGGCATACACGAAGGACCACCCGCGCAGCCGCGAGCTCTTCGAGCAGGCGGACAACCTCTTCGGCCGGGTGCCGATGACCTGGATGAACATGTGGACGGGCGGCTTCCCCCTCTACCTCGACCACGCGACCGGGAACCGGGTCACCGACGTCGACGGCCACACGTACGTCGACTTCGCGCTCGGGGACACCGGCGCCATGGCCGGCCACTCCCCCAGGCCCACCGTCGCCGCGGTGCAGCAGCGGGCCGGCGAGCTGGGCGGCATCACGACCATGCTCCCCACCGGCGACGCCCAGTGGGTGGGTGCCGAGCTCGAGCGACGGTTCGGTATGCCGCTGTGGAGCTTCACCCTGTCGGCCACCGACGCGAACCGCTGGGCCATCCGGCTCGCCCGCCTCGCGACGGGCAAGCCCAAGGTGCTCGTGTTCGCGTACTGCTACCACGGGTCGGTGGACGAGGCGTTCGCGCTCCCGGGGCCCGAGGGCAAGGCGCAGAGCCGTCCGGGCAACGTGGCGCCGCCGGTCGACCTGAGCCTCACCACCCGCGTGGCGACGTGGAACGACCTCGAGTCCGTCGAGGCAGCGCTGGCCCACGGCGACGTCGCCGCCATCCTCACCGAGCCCGCGCTGACCAACATCGGGATCGTGCTGCCCGAGGACGGCTTCCTCCCGCGCCTGCGGGAGCTCGCGACCGAGCACGGCGCCCTGCTGATGATCGACGAGACCCACACCTTCTCGGCCGGCTGGGGCGGCGCGACCCGCGAGTGGGGCCTCGAGCCAGACATCTTCGTCATCGGCAAGTCCATCGGCGGCGGGATCCCCTGCGGGGCCTACGGCATCAGCCGCGAGGTGGCCGCCGCGGTGACACGCCACACCGACGCGGGCGATGCCGACATCGTCGACGTGGGTGGCGTCGGCGGCACGCTGGCCGGCAACGCGCTGTCGACGGCGGCGATGCGGGCGACCCTCGGCGAGGTGCTGACCGAGGAGGCCTTCGCCCACATGGTCGAGCTGGCGACGGAGTTCACCGCGGGCGTGCAGGCGACCTTCGACGAGCTCGACGTGCCGTGGTCGGTCGCCCAGCTCGGGGCCCGTGCGGAGTACCGGTTCACTCGGCCGGCCCCGCGCACCGGTGAGGAGTCCGCGGCCGCCGCCGACGACGAGCTCGACGCCTACCTGCACCTGGCCCTGTGCAACCGCGGCGTGCTGATGACGCCGTTCCACAACATGGCGCTGATGTGCCCCGAGACCTCCCGCGCCGACGTGGACCGGCACACCAGCGTCTTCCGTGAGGTGGTCGGCGCCCTCTTCGACTGAGGCCCGCGTCCCTTCCGCGGGACCGTTCGGCGCACGGCCCGGAATGTCCGGTGACCGCGTGGCAGCCCCGGCGTAACTTCGGGAGGTGGACCACTTCGGCACGAAGCGGCCCCTGCGAGAGAAGCGGAGGGTTGAGAGGTGTTCATCCAGATCATCCAGGGAAGGTGTCGTGACGCCGAGCAGGTGCACCGGCTGAACGACGAGTGGCGCGAGACGATGGGCCCGATGGCCCAGGGCTGGCTCGGCGGGACCTACGGCATCACCGACGACGGCGAGTTCGTCGGCGTCGTGCGGTTCGAGAGCCGGGAGGCAGCGGCGAGGAACTCCACCCGCCCCGAGCAGGGCGAGTGGTTCGAGCGCATGCGGGCGTGCTTCGACGGCGAGGTGACGTTCCACGACTGCGACGACGCGGTGATGTTCCTCGACGGCGGATCCGACGACGCGGGGTTCGTCCAGGTCATCCAGGGGCGGGTGGCCGACCCCATGCGGTTCCGCAGCTTCATGGAGCAGCCGATGGACGTGCTGCACGAGCAGCGGCCCGAGATCATCGGCGGCACGATCGCCATGGAGCCCGACGGCTGGTTCACCGAGACCGTCGCGTTCCGCAGCGAGGAGGAGGCGCGGGCCGGCGAGGGCCGGGAGATGCCGGAGGACGCGCGGAGGGAGTGGGAGTCGCAGATGGCGGCCATGTCGGACGTCCGCTACCTCGACCTGCACGCCCCGTGGTTCGCGAGCGCGATGCCGCGGGAGTCCATGACCTGAGGCCGCACCCCGGAAAGACGTATGCCGCCCGCTCCCCCCGGCTCGAGAGCCTGGGTGAGCGGGCGGCTGTCCTCAGAGCTCTCCGCACGAGCGTTCCGAGGCACTCACCGGCGAGGCGGTGAAGGGGCCGTCTCGCCGACGCGTGAGCGGTCAGGAGGAGACGACCGCGTGCACCACGCCTGCCCCTCGACCAGATGGTGACCGGTCTCCGGGCAAGTCCCATTCGACACTGCGAACGCGCCCTGTCCCGATGACAAATGTCACCGATGTGGTGCCCAGTTGCAGCACACTGACGGGATGGAGTGGACCCTGCTCGCCGGCCTTGAGCCCGCAGAGCGCGAAGCAGTGCTGGCGTGCGGTCGACGGCGCCACTATCGACGCCACGAGATCGTCTGGCACGAGGGCGATCCCGGCGACACCCTGCACCTGGTGCGATCCGGTCGGCTCGCCGTGCGGGTGACCACTCCGGGTGGTGACCGGGCGACCCTGGCCGTCGTCGGACCCGGTGACGCCGTCGGTGAGCTCGCCCTGCTGAACCGTCCGCACCGCCGCACGGCGACCCTCGAGGCACTGGAGGACGTCGAGACGCTGGCCCTGGGACAGCAGGACTTCCACGACCTCCGCGCCCGCCACCCCGCCGTCGACGACATGCTGCTCGAGCTGCTGGCACAACGGGTGGAGCGGCTCGGCCAGCAGCTGCTGGACTCGCGCTACGCCAGCGCCAACCGGCGGGTCGCCCGCGCGCTCGCCGACCTCACCAGGGCGTACGGAGCCGACGGCCCGGTGGTCATCCCGCTGACGCAGGACGAGATCGCCGACCTCGCAGGGACCACGCGCCCCACCCTGAACCAGGCACTGCAGTCGTTCGCCGCAGCCGGGCTGGTCGTCCTGTCCCGGGGACGGATCGAGGTGCGCGACGTGGCCGGTCTGCGCCGCCGCGCCGGCGCCTGACGCTGCACACCGGTTCAGCACCGGGGTGGACGCCCCATGCGCAGGACGTCCACCGGGCACGCGCCAAGGAGCGTGGGACGGGTGCCGTCGCACCCGCCCCACGCTCCCCCTGTCGACGACCGGGTCAGCCGAGGTAGACCCAGCCGGCACCGGCGGTGCAGGGCCGGCTGGTCACGCACCGGTAGTCGCCAGAGTCGGTCATGTTCACGGACAGGCTGCTCTGGACGGCGCCGATGGCGGAGGTCCAGACGATGCTGGAGAGGACGCGGTAGTACCCGGAGCCCTGCGAGGGGAGGATCGACAGCGCCGGCAGCGTCGCCGAGACCTGGGCGGAGGGGATGGTGACCGAGCCGCGGTTCGTGCTGATCGTGGACCAGCCGGTCGAGTAGTAGCGCTGGGTCGTGTAGGTGACCTGGACCGTCTGGTTGCCGGACGCGGTGCGCTGGACCGTGGCGCCGGGCTGGTAGACCCACTGGTGCCACATCGGGCCCGTGACTGCCGAACCGGTGTTGTAGTGCGCACCCTGGACCTGGTAGATCGTCGGCATCACCGGGACGTTGCTCCGGCTGGCGACGGTGTAGGCCTGCGACGGGGCGCCGACCGCGAAGGTGACGGCCACGGCAGCTGCGAAGGCGGCAACCAGGCGGGCGATGACTCGGGGTGAGGCGGCGGTGAGGATCTTGGTGTTCATGGCTGCGGGTCCTTTCAGGAGCTGCGGGAGGCTGATGTCCTGAGGATGGCCCCGGGCCACCCCTCCCCTCTGTCCGCGCGCTGACACACCGCCTGTCAGCCTGGTGACGCAGCCCCTGCCGCCCGCAGGTGGTAGAGGTGCAGCGCGCCGTAGTCCTTGGCCGTCGGGGCGATCCCGACGTAGTCGCACCGCAGCTCAGGCGCCTCGAGCGCGAGCAGGGCCGCGAACTGTTCGGTGACGTAGGTCTGGCCGACAGGGGTCCGGGGCTCGATGCGCGCGGCCCGGACGACGGCGGCCCCGAAGAAGGCGTCCTCGTCCCGGATGCGGTCGCGGCCCGGGTGCACGGGCCCGACGTGCCCGCTGATGCGCAGGCCGCTCACCGACGCGAGCAGGGGGGAACCTGCGGTGGTCTCGGCCACGCTCTCCTGCCACCGCAGAGCGCAGCGGGCGGCCGAGGCCGTGTCACGCATGACGACGTGGACCGCGTCGCCCCATGTCTGACGGGCGAGCACGACGTCGCCGAACCCCTCGAGCACCTTCCCCAGGCCGCCCATCACCACGTCCATGAACAGCGGGATGACCTCGTCGGGCAGGCCGCTGAACCCTGCCACGTCGCAGAACAGCATGGCGCGGACCTCACGTCGGCCGGACGGAGGCTCGCGTCCGACCGCCTCACCGGTGCCGCCGCTGTCGACGACGACGCTCCGGCCCCGGACGGCCTCCCAGTCGGCGACGTCGGCCGCCACCCCCGTCTCCCCGGCGACGCCGTCCCACACGGCGACCTGGACGGCCGGCGCCTCCATCGCCTGGGCGCGCAACCGCACCATACCCATCGCGACCCGCGAGCCGAACCGGAAGAGCACGTCCTCCTCCCCGTGCAGGGCGTCGTTGACGACGGTCACGCTCCTCGCCGCGGCGAGGCAGGCACGGAACCGTTCGACCCAGTCCTGGCCGAACGGTGCGACGGAGGCGCGGACGAAGGCCTCCTCCGGGAAGGGCAGGACGACGTTGTAGGCGCCCCCACGAGCCGCCAGCTGCTCGGCGACGAGGATGTCGGCGCCGGCTGCCAGCGAGCCGAAGGCCACCCTCACCCCCTCGCGCTCGAGGACGCGCGCGACCTCCGCCGTGGCGGCGCCTTCTGCGGCCCTCGGGAACCTCCCCCGGCCATCACCTGCGACGGGCAGGTGCCCCGTGGCGTGGGCGACGGCAGGGTTGCGCAAGGGGGCGAGGACGTCCGCCTCCAGCCCGAGGTGCGCGCAGAGCCGCGCCAGCTGGCGGCGCGTGGCGGCGCGGGAGGCATAGTCGTGCGGGCCCATGACCGCAGCAGCGACGACGGCGCGGTGGGCGAGGCCGAGGTCGCCGATGACGAGGGCCAGCTCGGCGCACGTCACGGCGGCCCAGTAGTCCTCCCAGGGCTCGCCGACGGAGGGCAGGGCGGAGCGGGCGAGCTCGGCGGCACGCGGCCGCTCACCGGCCAAGGTCCACAAGGTGGCCGCGTTGGCGGCTGGGTACGCGTCGTCCCACCGTCGGTGCACCGCTTCGTAGGCACGGGCTGCATCGGCGAGCAGCTGCGGACGGTCGGCACCCGTCGCCTCGAAGGCGAGATCCTTCGCCAGGCGGGCCCGGAGGGCGTCGATGTCGAGCCCGAGGCCGCGGTCGGGGACGGTGAGGACGTCGACGTCCAGGAGGTCTTCCGCAGCCGACCGGGCCTGAGTGAGCGCACCCGAGCGCGCCAGGGCGAGAACAGCGAGGTATCGGGTCCGGAGTGCCGAATCCCCTTTGTTCAGAAGCAATCGCGCCTCGTCGTAGGCCGCGAGGTAGTTCCCGTCAGCCATCAGGGACTCGATCGTCACCCGGTGATTGTCTCGCTCCCGACGGCGGGCAGAGCAGTATCCGGGAACCAGAGGAAAGCCTGATCGGACGGGTCTAGCATGCGGCTCAGGTCGCGGACCCCTTGGTCCGCTCCGTCCCTGCGGAGGTGACCCGTGATGGGTCCGTACGACGTCTTCATCTCCTACGCCCACTCCGCGGATGCAGAGCTGGCCGCGCAGCTCCAACGGGGTCTGCAGTCCCTCGCGCGACCGTGGCACCGCAGGTCTGCACTGCGCGTGTTCCGCGACGAGACCGGGCTGTCGGCCAACCCCGGCCTGTGGACCTCGATCTCGGCAGCCATGGCCGAGTCGCAGTGGCTCGTCCTCCTCGCCTCGCCCGAGGCGGCCCGATCCGTCTGGGTCGACCGCGAGGTCGAGCAGTGGCTCCGGGACCACGACGCGAACCGCATCCTCGCCGTCGTCACCGGCGGCACCTGGGCCTGGGACCCGGTGCGCAACACCTTCGACGAGAGCTCCGACTCGGTACCCCCGTCCCTGCTCCACGCCTTCACCGAGGAGCCACGCCACGTCGACATGCGTTGGGCCGCAGCGGAACCCGCGGCACTGCTCGACCTGCGCCACCCCCGGTTCCGCGAGCAGGTCGCCGAGGTCGCGGCCCCCGTGCACGGCGTCACCAAGGACGACCTCACGGGCGAGGACGTGCGACAGTACCGACGGACCCGTCGCCTCGCCGGCGCCGCCGTCGCCTCCCTCGTCGCCCTGCTCCTCCTCGCGAGCACCGCGGCCGTCGTGGCGTACGTCCAGTCCGGTTCGGCGCAACGCAACGAAACCCTGGCCGTCTCCGCGCGACTCACCGCAGAGCAGGCACAGCAGCGCGCCCTCGATGCCGCAGACCTCGCACTGACCCGCCAGGCGGAGGCGGAGGCCTCGGCCAAGCTTGCCCTGCAACGCAAGTCGGAGGCCGAGGCCTCTGCGCGGCTCGCCATCAAGCGCAAGAGCGAAGCCGATGCCGCTGCTGCAGAGGCGCAGCGGCAGCGCGGCATCGCGGACGACCAGCGTGGTCAGGCAGCGCAGAGCGCAGCCGAGGCGGTGGCGCGTCGCACCGAGGCAGAGCGGCAGACCGTCCTGGCCGAGGAGGCAGCGACACGGGCGGACGCCGCGGCGACAGAGGCGAACCGGCAGCGCAGCAACGCGGCTGCGTTCGCCGCTGTCGCCGTGCAGAGGGCGGACGAGGCGCGCAAGGCGCAGCAGAAGGCGCAGGCTGCCGCCGACAAGCTGGCGATACAGGCGCAACTGCTCATCGCGCAAAAGACTTCGCTGGAGGAGCGACAAGCCGAGATCTTGCAGGCGAAGTCGGCGATCGAGGCGGCCAACGCAGAAATCAGCAGCGGAAGCCTGCTCGCAGGCGGACTCGCGCGCGAGGCGCGAGGACAACACGACGTCGCCATGATCCTCAAGGCACAGGCAATGACTACCCCCGCTCAGCAACTGGCCGCCCGCGCCAGCCTCGCACTCGAGCAGTCTCGGCTTCGCATGGTGACATACCTCCCTGGCCCGGACAGTGGCGGTGACCTCGTCGCCGGAGCCAACCACGTCGCTACCGGGGGCGCGGCCCCGGAGCAGGCGCTGGTGTGGGATCTGAGGAGTCCCAGCAATGCCCCCGTCGCCCTGAGTACGTCGACAGGCGCCGCCCCGGCCCCGCGCGCCAGCTTCTCTCTGACGTCCGCTTCGCCCTTCGACGCGCCGCTACCCCCACCCCCACCGCCGCCAGGCCAGGGCCCACCGCCCATCCCTGCGTTCGCCCGGCAAGTCGCCTTGCATGGATTCGACTCAACGGGCACGCGGTTGATTGGCGTCACGGCGGACCTCACAGTGGTCCGTGTGTGGGACAGCGGAACCGGGTCGGCATTGCTGGATGTCCCCACCCGGTCCCTTGGCTTCGCGCCGGTAGACGTCCAACTTTCCCCAGACCGTCGGACCGCACTTGTCCAGACTGACACCGAGTCCGCAGACTCACACCCCACCATCGTGGCGGTCGACCTGAACCGCGCAACGGTGCTGGCAACATGGGCGGGACGGCTCCGCACGTCGCTGGGCTACACCGGCGCCTACGAACAAGCCGACGATGCCAGTCCCTTCGCTCCCGACGGGCATCACTTCCTCTATGGGGTTGGCGACACGAACACCTTGACATGGATGGTGGGGGACAGCCGCGGTGCCAAGACGACGCCGCTCGTTGGCGCCAGCCCCACCATCGCCCCTCGGTTCTCGCACGACAGCAGCGAGGTGCTCGCAGTCACCGGGTCGGGTTATCTCGTGCTGCGGCTTTCTGTGACGGACGGACTTCCCACGGGGGTGGTGCTGCTGACCAAGGACGGCCTCCCCAGTCCCGTGCAAGCCGCAGATCGCGACGAGCCGACCGGCCTGATCGGGGCGCTCCTGGTGGACGGCAGCGTGGCCCTGTTCGACCAGGAAGGACGTCTGAGCTGGTCATCGTCGGGCTCAGTCTGCTCCGGCGGCGGCACTGTGAGTTTTGACGCAGCACGGTTCAACCTCGTGGCGGTGTGCACTGATTTGGGTCTACCTGAGACTCTCGTCGTTGTCCCGCTCACGACACCGAACAACATTCGCTCTTGGCCGCTTGACGGGACCAGGGTCAGCGACATCATCGTTGAAGCACCTGAGACGTGGGCCGTTCTCGCGGACAGTGCCACCCTCGTGCACCTGCCCTTTCACGGTGCCATCCGCCCGTATGTCGAGCCGCGCCTCGATCTGCATGGGCCGTGTGTGGTGCGGGTGTCCCCACATGACCTCCTCTGCAGCGGTACTCGAGTGCCACTGACAGGGCTGAGTGGTGGCGCCGAACCCGAGGTCGCGGCACCGGCGATGGTGGCAACCGTGACAGCAGCCGGCAGCGGAAGCACCTGGTACGCCATGACAACTGGGGGCCGAGTGATGAAGGTCGACCCCGGGACAAAGCGACCTTCTGCGGCGATACCTGCGGTTGCCGCGTCAGAAGACTTCGGCGTCACCGCGGATTCTTGGTGGATGGTGTCGACAACTGGCGATCACACCACGGTGACCGACCTCACGACCGGCGCGAGCGTGCGCGCCGCGGTGCAAGGTACGGCAAAGCTCGTCGGACAGGTGTCAGTGCCTGGACACGACCCCGCCTTGCTCGTCGGGCGGCTCAACGGAGTCGCCCAGAATGACACTGCATTTAGTGCCTTGATTGATCCTCGAACCGGACAGACCTGGGACCTCGAACTCGCACCCATGACGGTGGTCTCCTCCGGCGGTACGTCCCTCGCGAGTCTCGCCAATGGCGTCACCACCGTCCGCTCAGGCCCCTCCCTCGCCTCCACTCAGGTCGTGCAGACGCCAGACGCGGAGATCGGGCCGGCCACATCTCCGGACAGCCGGTCATGGCTCGCCGTACGTGACGGTGGTGCGAACATCGCGTACATCAGGACCGTCACCACGCCCGCGACCGTCGGCATCTTGGCGGAGGTCGTCGTTCGGGATGTCACGACGGGAGCAACCTTGTTTACCGCCCGTCTGGGCTCTGACGAGATAGCGGCGGCATTCGCGCCACAACTGACCTTCACTCCCGATGGCACGAAACTGGTGATGCGCACTCCACGACGGCTGGTGACATGGTCCACCTCCTCCTGGGCGGTAACCGGAGAGGTCCTTGCCAAAGGCTGTGGCGAAGGAGCCGTGCCGATCGCTGACCCAGGCGGGGCTTTCATCGCGGCAGGTGGCCGCCTCTACGCCACGGGTGACCTGTCGACCGTGGACGCCACCCTCGGGTGCCACGACGCCGTCGCCTACAGGAACGGCGACCTCGTCCTGCTGGACCGGGTCGACGGGCGGCTGTCCAGCGTCACCGTCCCGCTGCGGGCCGGCAGTCTCTCGGATGCTGCCTGCGCCGCCGCCGGCCGCAACCTCGGCACCAAGGAGTGGCTCCAGTACCTGCCCGCGGCACCCGCGACGCCGACCTGCCGTCAGTGGCCGAGCGGCTGAGCGGCTGGGCAGCTGAGCTGACGCAACGGCACGCCTCCCCATGTGTCCGGGGAGGCGTGCCGTTGCAGCGACTCAGTGCGTGTGCGACTCCAGCATGGCCTGACGTCCCGAACCCAGGACGGTGAGCGGCAGCAGGGTCTTGCCGGTCGGCCCGACCTCGATGTCGGTGCCCATCTGGGGGCAGACACCGCAGTCGAAGCACGGGGTCCAGCGGCAGTCGTCCACCTCGGTCTCGTCGAGGGCGTCCTGCCAGTCGGCCCAGAGCCACTCCTTGTCGAGCCCCGAGTCGATGTGGTCCCAGGGCAGCACCTCGGACTCACCGCGGTCGCGGGTGGTGTACCAGGCGACGTCGACGGGCAGGTCCGCGAGGGCGCTCTCCGCGGCGGTCATCCAGCGCTCGTAGGAGAAGTGCTCGCTCCACCCGTCGAACCGGCCACCGTCGCGCCACACCTGCTCGATGACCTTGCCGACGCGCCGGTCACCACGGGACAGCAGTCCTTCGACGATGCCGGGCTTGCCGTCGTGGTAACGGAATCCGATCGACGAGCCGTAGCGGCGGTCGGACCGGATCGCCTCGCGCAGCTTGGCCAGTCGGGCGTCGGTCTCCTCGGCGCCGAGCTGACCGCACCACTGGAACGGCGTGTGCGGCTTGGGCACGAACCCACCGATCGAGACGGTGCAGCGGATGTCGCGACGACCGCTGACCTGGCGACCGGTCTCGATGACCTTCTTGGCGAGCTCCGCGATCTGGAGCACGTCCTCGTCGGTCTCGGTCGGGAGGCCGCACATGAAGTAGAGCTTCACCTGTCGCCACCCCGCGCCGTACGCGGCGGCGACGGTGCTGATGAGGTCCTCTTCGGACACCATCTTGTTGATCACCTTGCGGATCCGCTCGCTGCCGCCCTCGGGGGCGAAGGTGAGGCCGGAGCGGCGACCGTTGCGGGTCAGCTCGTTCGCGAGGTCGATGTTGAACGCGTCGACCCGGGTCGAGGGCAGCGACAGGCCCGTCTGGGTGCCGTCGTAGCGGTCGGCCAGGCCCTTGGTGATGTCCGCGATCTCGGAGTGGTCCGCCGAGCTCAACGACAGCAGGCCGACCTCCTCGAACCCCGTCGCCGCCAGCCCGCGCTCCACCATCTCGCCGATGCCGGTGATGCTTCGCTCCCGCACCGGACGCGTGATCATGCCGGCCTGGCAGAAGCGGCAACCGCGGGTGCACCCCCGGAAGATCTCGACGGACATGCGCTCGTGGACCGACTCCGCGAGCGGCACGAGCGGCTGCTTCGGGTAGGGCCACGCGTCGAGGTCCATGACGGTGTGCTTCGACACCCGCCACGGGACACCGGTCGCGTCGGCGGACGGGGCGACGCGCTGGATGCGGCCGTCGGGCAGGTAGGACACGTCGTACAGAGACGGGACGTACACACCGCCGGTCCGGGCCAGGCGCAGCAGCAGCTCCCGGCGACCACCCGGCATACCCTGCGCCTTCCAGGCGCCGATCAGGTCGGTGACCGCGAGCACCGCCTCCTCGCCGTCACCGACGATGGCGGCGTCGACGAAGTCGGCGATCGGCTCGGGGTTGAACGCGGCATGGCCGCCGGCGATGACCAGCGGGTCCTCGTCGGTGCGGTCGACCGCGTGCAGGGGGATGCCCGCGAGGTCGAGTGCCGTGAGCATGTTGGTGTAGCCGAGCTCGGTCGAGAACGACATGCCCAGCACGTCGAAGTCGCGGATGCTGCGGTGGGCGTCCACGGTGAACTGGGGCACGCCCTGCTCACGCATGAGGGCCTCGAGGTCCGGCCACACGGCATACGTGCGCTCGGCGAGGGCGTCCGTCCGCTCGTTGAGCACCTCGTACAGGATCATGACGCCCTGGTTGGGCACCCCGACCTCGTACGCGTCGGGGTACATGAGGGCCCAGCGCGTGGTCAGGGCTTCGCCGCCGGGCCCGAAGCCGCCGCAGTCCCAGTCCTTGACGGTGGAGTTCAGCTCGCCCCCGACGTACTGGATGGGCTTGCTGACCTGCTCGAGCAGCGGCTCGAGGCGGGCGAAGACTGAGGTGCCTGGGGTGTCGGTCATGGTGTGACAAGGGTAACCGCGCAGGCCGCCACCACCGAAAACGACGAGACTCGGGGGCATGGCACCGCCCCCGACCCCCGGTCCCCTCCCCGGCCTCCCCCGCGCCTGGGGTGTGACGGAGCAGGAGTGGGCCACCCCGCTGCCGTGCGACGAGGGCACCGGGCCGGGCTGGGTGCGGCTGATGCGCGGGGTGTCCTCCTCGGCGCCCCCGGAGGCCGTCTGGCCCTGGCTGTGCATGATGCGGGTCGCGCCCTACTCCTACGACTGGGTCGACAACCTCGGTCGCCGGAGCCCGCGCACCCTCGACCCGGCGCTCACCGAGCTGCGCCCCGGGCAGGTCGTGGCGACGGTGTTCAGGCTCGAGTCCTTCGTCCCCGGTCAGAGCCTCACGATGACGATGCGCACGGGGCGCGCCACGTCCGCGTTCGGAGACGTGCGGGCCACGTATGCCGTGTGGCCGGCTCCCGGCGGAGGCAGCCGCATCGTGGGCGTCATGCACTGCGCACCGCGGCACTCGGCCCTTCGGCGGGTCAGTGGGGTGGCCCTCGACTGGGGCGACCTGGTCATGATGCGCAAGCAGCTGCGGACGTTCGCCGCGCTGGCCGAGGGCGCGACCGGCTGAGGAGGTGGGTTCCGGGGCCGCGTCCGGCGTCGCACCGGTCTCAGGGTCTTCTCAGCGCCGGAACCTAACCTGTCGCCCATGCGCGCCTCGACGGTCCGGCTGGTGGCAGCCTTTGCCCTGCTCTTCGTGGTCGCGCTCGCGACCCACACGATCGGCCCCGGGCCGGACGGGCCGAGCCCGACCAGCCACCACGCCGCCCGACGGTGACCTGAGCCGACCCGCACCGAGCCACCTCGTCGCATACTGGAGGGGTGGCGAGCGCGCACGAGCGCGTCGCGGCTGCGCTGGAGGCGATGCCGCGGGTCCGGTTCCTGCCCCGTGACCAGGTGGCCCGTGCCGGGCAGGACACACCGCTGCCCATCGGTCACGGTCAGACCAACAGCCAGCCGACCACGGTCCGCCAGGTGCTCGAGCTCCTCGACGTCCACGAGGGCGACACCGTCCTCGACGTGGGTTCCGGCTCGGGGTGGACCACGGCCCTCCTGGCGCACCTGACCGGCCCGACCGGCTCGGTCGTGGGCGTGGAGCGGGTGCCTGCCCTCGTGACCGTGGGTGCGGCACACCTGGCCGACGCGGGCGTGCCGTGGGCGCGCGTGGAGCCCGCCGCGCCCGGTGTCCTGGGACGCCCCTCAGAGGGCCCCTACAACCGGATCCTCGTGTCGGCGCAGGCCAGCCGGCTGCCCCACGAGCTCGTCGCCCAGCTCGCCCCTGAAGGCGTCCTCGTCGTCCCCGTGCGTGGCCGCATGCTCCGTGTGCGCGCCATCGGCGCGGACCTGGTCGTCGAGGAGCACGGCTGGTACCGCTTCGTGCCGCTCGTCGAGGACCGCGCCCCCACCAGCCGCTGAGAGCGCCACCGCCGGGCGGCGTGCGTCGGGCCACGCCGGTCAGCCCGTGCACGCGCGACGCCCCGTCCACCCAGGGGTGGACGGGGCGTCGGCAGAGGGGCCTACCTCGCAGGGACGGGCGGGCTCAACCGGTGTAGTGCGCGTCGAGCACCGTCTGGTACTTCTCGCTGACCGCCTTGCGGCGCAGCTTCAGGCTGGGCGTGAGGTCGCCGTCCTCGATCGTCAGGTCGTGGTCGAGGATCGTGAACTTCTTGATCTGCTCCCAGCGGTTGAGGTTCACGTTGAGGGTGTCGACGTAGACCTGCACCATGTTGTGCGCCTCCTTCGACGTCACGATCTGCCGGTACGACCCGGAGACGCCGTGGTTGGCGGCCCAGTCCTGGATGGCCTCGGGGTCCAGCGTGACCAGTGCGGTGACGAAGTTGTGGTCGGCGCCGTAGACCATGAACTGGCTGACGTAGGGGCAGATGCCCTTGAAGGTCGACTCGATCATCGACGGCGCGACGTACTTGCCGCTCGAGGTCTTGAAGAAGTCCTTCTTGCGGTCGGTGATCTTGAGGTAGCCGCGGTCGTCGAGCTCCCCGATGTCACCGGTGTGCAGCCAGCCGTCGGCGTCCTTGGTCTCCGCCGTCTCGTCGGGCTTGTTGTGGTAGCCCTGCATGACGCCGGGGCCGCGCAGCAGGACCTCGCCGTCCTCGGCGATCCTCGCCTCCGTACCGGGCAGGGCCCAGCCCACGGTGCCGATCTCGTTGGAGGACGGGCGGTTCACGAAGGAGGCGGCACTCGTCTCGGTGAGCCCGTACCCCTCGAGGATGGTCAGCCCGATCGAGTCGAACCAGTTCGCGATGTCGTGGTTGAGGGCCGCGGACCCCGAGATGAAGAACCGGATGCGCCCACCGAACCGGCTGCGCACCTTGTGCAGCACCAGCTTGTCGGCCAGCGCCAGCTTGCTCGCGAGCATGCCGGTCGGCTTCTCCCCACGGGCCCGCATGGCGGCGACGTCGCGCCCCACGCTCACCGACCAGACGAACAGCTTCTCCTTGAGCCCACCCTCCTTGGCCATCATCGTCGTGATCCGGCCGTAGGCCTTCTCGAAGATCCGGGGGGCGGCACCCATGAACGTCGGCTGCACCACGGCGAGGTTGTCGACGATCTTGTCGACCCGACCGTCGATCGCGGTCGGGAAGCCGACCTGCAGCGGCAGCGTCAGCAGGACCTTGCCGAAGACGTGGGCCAGCGGCAGCCAGAGGTACTGCAGGTCGTCGCTGCGCAGGATGCCGATGGCGTCCACGGCGGCGGCCTCGTAGACCCAGGCGTCGTGGGTGAGGCGCACGCCCTTGGGGCGACCGGTGGTACCCGAGGTGTAGATGATCGTGGCCAGCTGGTCCGGGTGCAGCGCGTCGATGCGGTCGTCGACGACGGAGGGGTTCGTGGCGAGCAGCCCGACACCCATCTCCTCCAGCTCGTCGAGACCGATCACCCAGTCACCGTCCGGGGTGCCGGTGAACGTCACCACCCGGGCGACGTCCGGCATGTCGACCCGCCGGTCGCGCAGCTTGGCCACCTGCTCGTCGTCCTCGGCGAAGACGACCAGGCTGCCGGAGTTCGCCGCGATGTACGAGACGTCGGGCGCGATCGTCGTGGGGTAGATCGTCGTGGTGGCACCGCCGGCGCACATGACCGCGAGGTCGGTCAGGGCCCACTCGTAGCGGGTGGAGGAGGCGATCGCGACCCGGTCCTCGGGGCTTACACCGAGGGCGATGAGCCCGGCGGCCAGGCGGTAGGCACGCTCGCGGACCTCGGTCCAGGTCACCGACTTCCACGTCTGCGTCCGCCCTCCCTCGGCGAAGCGGAACGCCTCCGCATCCGGGCTCTTCGCGACGCGGTCACGGAACAGGTGGGCGACGCTCTGGGCGCGACCCTCGATGACGGCGGTGTTCACGTGCTCGTCCAGGGCGGTGGTGCGGTGCTGCGTGTTGGTCGGCATGACCTTCCTCGGCTCGGCGGGGTGGGTTGCCGTGGATAGTGCCACGCCACTTCACCGAGTGGGGCCGATCAGGCGCGATTGTGCCCGAATGGCCACTGCGGGCCAGTGGTCACCGGGGGCGGCTGGACAGGTGCACGTTGTTGACCAGCCCGATCGCCAACCAGCAGGCGAACATGGACGAACCGCCATACGAGAGGAACGGCAGGGGCAACCCGGTGACCGGGGTGAGGCCGAGGTTCATGCCGACGTTCTCGAACACCTGGAAGAGCAGCCAGGTCGCCACGCCGATCGCCATCAGCCGGCCGAAGGCGTCCTGGGCACGGGTCGCCACGAGGACCGCGCGCAGGACGACGAACCCGAGCAGCACGAGCAGCCCGGCCGCCCCCACGAAGCCGAGCTCCTCCCCCGCGACGGAGAACACGAAGTCGGTCTGCTGGAACGGGATGAACCCACCCTGGGTCTGGTGACCCTCGAACAGCCCCTGCCCCTGCCAGCCGCCCGAACCGATCGCGATCCGCACCTGACGGGTCTGGTACCCGATCCCCTGGGGGTCGGCCTGGGGGTCGACGAAGGCGGTCAGGCGGTCGCGCTGGTAGGCACTGAGCACGGGGGTCGTGAGCGCCACCACGACCGCCGCCGCGACCAGACCGACCGCCAGGGCCAGCCACCGCTTCGGGGTGCCGGCGACGGCGACCACACCCAGGGCCAGCGCCGCGAGGACGAGGGCCGAGCCGAGGTCGGGTTGGAGCAGCACGAGCCCCACGGGGACGGCGGCCACGGCCACCGCCAGGAGCAGGTCGCGGACGGTCGGCTCGGCACCGCGGTCGAGGCGCTCACCGAGGATGATGGCCAGGCCCAGGCAGAGCGCCGCCTTGGCGAACTCCGACGGCTGCACGGAGAACCCGCCCGGCAGCAGGATCCACGAGTGCGACCCGTTCACCGTCGACCCCACCGGGGTGAGGACGAGCAGCAGCCCCCCGACCGACACGAGGTAGAGCAGGGGGGCCAGCGCGCGCAGCAGCTGGTGCCCCATCCGGGTCACCAGGGCCGCGATGGTCAGGCCCACCGCCGTGGTGAACAGGTGCCGGACCAGGTATGCCGCCCCGGCCTCCTGCCGGGTCGCGGACCACACGAGCAGGGCCCCCACGAGTGACAGACCTAGGGCGGCGATGACCAGGCCCCAGTCGCTGCGGGCCCACAGCGAGGCTCCCCCGCTGGCCCTCGACCAGAACCCGCCCCGGCGGGAGGCGGTCAGGACGGGACGATCGAGGCCAGGACCTGTCGGCACTTCTCGATGTCCCCGGCCATGGCCTCCAGCAGCTCTTCGATGGACTCGAAGCGCAGCGTCGGGCGGATGTGCTCCACGAACTCCACGGTGACCTGCTCGTCGTAGAGGTCGAGGTCGGTGCGGTCGAGGACGTAGGCCTCGACGGTGCGGACGGTGCCGTCGAAGGTCGGGTTGGTGCCGACCGAGACGGCGCACGGCAGGGTGCGCTCGGGGTCCTGGGTGGCCAGCCCGGTGCGGGTCAGCCAGCCGGCGTAGACGCCGTCCGCAGGGACGAGGCCCAGCGAGTCGTCGGACAGGTTCGCGGTCGGGTACCCCAGCTCGCGGCCACGGTGCGCGCCGTGGACCACCGTGCCGGTCATCCGGTGCGGTCGACCGAGGATCCCGGCAGCGGCCGCGACCTCACCGGCCGCCAGGTGGCGGCGCACGGCCGAGGACGACCAGCGCTCCCCCTCGCCGAGGTCGTCGAGGACGACGACGTCGAAGCCGTGGGTGGCGCCGAGCTCGCGCAGGGTGCCGACGTCGCCGGTGTAGCCGCGGCCGAACCCACGCGCGTCGGCGCCGACGACGAGCGCGGCGACACCGAGGGTGTCGACGAACGTGCGGACGATGAACTCCTCCGCGGTCTGCTCGGCGAACTCGCGGGTGAAGTCGAGCACCAGCAGGCCGTCGAGCCCGGTCTCTGCGAGGAGCTCGTCGCGCAGCCGGCCGGGGGCGATGAGCTCCAGCCCACCCTCGGGGTGGAAGATCTCGGCCGGGTGGGGGTCGAAGGTGACGGCCACGCTCGGCAGGCCGCGGCGCGTTCCCTCCTCGACCAGCCGGCTCAGCACGGCGCGGTGACCGAGGTGGACCCCGTCGAAGTTGCCGAAGGTCGCCACGCTGCGTCGCAGCGAGTCAGGGGTCTGGGCGGGGTCGGTCCAGCGGTGCACGGAGGACACTCTACGAACCCGCGGGGGCGAACACGACGTGCGACCTGGCTTTGTGACCGGACTCATCGAGCATCGCGACCAGGGTGCCGTCGGGGGCGAAGGCCGCCACGGGCTCGGTGCGGCCCGGCTCGGCGGAGTCGATGCGCTGGCCGAAGCCGATCGTGCGCGCCTGCTCCTCGCTCAGCTCGCGCACGGCGAACTGCGCGCGAGCAGCGTCGGCGAGCACCGTGACCGGCACCTCCTCGGGCGAGTCGAGCCGGCCGAGGTCCTCCAGGGTGTGGGCCCGGTCCAGGGTGAACGCCCCGACGCGCGTGCGGCGCAGGGCGGTGAGGTGGCCCCCGACACCGAGGGCGACGCCGAGGTCGCGGGCGAGTGCGCGCACATAGGTGCCCGAGCTCACCGTCACCTCCACGTCGACGTCGAGCACGGGTGTGCCGTCGGCGTCGGCGGGACGGGTCGCGACCACCACGAACCGGCTGACCGTCGCCGGTCGGGCGGGGAGCTGGACGTCCTCGCCGGCGCGGACGCGGTGGTAGGACCGCTGGCCGTCGACCTTGATGGCCGAGACGCTGCTCGGCACCTGCTGGATGTCTCCCGTGAGCTGGGCGACCGCGGCCCCCAGCGCCTCCGGGGTGACGCCGTCGGCCGCGGCCGAGGTGGTGACCTCGCCCTCGGCGTCGTCGGTGATCGTGGCCTGTCCGAGCCGGATGGTGGCGGTGTAGTCCTTGTCGCAGCCGACGAGGAAGGTCAGCAGCTTGGTCGCCCGGCCGATGCCGAGGACGAGGACGCCTGTGGCCATCGGGTCGAGGGTCCCGGCGTGACCGACCTTGCGGGTGCCGCACAGGCGTCGGCCGCGGCCCACGACGTCGTGGCTGGTCCAGCCGGCGGGCTTGTCGACGACCAGGAGGCCGTCAGGCGCGGGCATCCGACGCCGTGCCGTCCTCGGTCAGACCGCCCGTGTCGCTGTCGTCGCTGTCGGCCTCGTCGCCCACGGGAGCGTCGTCCTCGTCCTTGCGGTACGGGTCGGCCTCCCCCGCGTACGTCGCACCGGCAGCGGCGGCCGCCACGGCGGCGTCGCGCTCCTTGGCCTCGCGCAGCAGCTCCTCGAGGTGCGAGGCGGTCTCCGGGATGGCGTCGGCGAAGAAGTCCAGGCTCGGCGTCAGGCGGATCTTGATCTGCTGGCCGACGAACGAGCGCAGCCGGCCCTTGTTCTTCTCGAGCAGGGCCGCGGTCCGCGCGCGCTGGGCCTCGTCACCGAAGACGGTGTAGAAGACCGATGCGTGCTGGAGGTCACCGGTGACGCGGACGTCGGTGATGGTGATGAAACCGAGGTCGGGGTCCTTGACGATCGACACGACGTTGGCCGCGATGAGGACCTTGATGCGGTCGGCGATCTTGCGGGCGCGTCCGGTGTCAGCCACGAGCGGTCTCCTTGCTGGGAATCGGTGGGGCGGAGGCGAAGCTGGATGGTGGCGCGCCGCACCGTGAGAGAGCTTGTGAGAGGTGCAAGCGCCGTCATCCAGCGAAGCCGCGGGCGACGTCACCGTCGCCCAGTGAGGCCGGGGGCGACCGTTGGGCCGCCCCCGGCTCACGCTGCATACGATCAGGCGCGCGGCTTCTCGCGCATCTCGTACGTGGCGATGAGGTCGCCGAGCTGGAGGTCGTTGTACGACCCCAGGTTGATACCGCACTCGAAGCCCTCGCGGACCTCGGTGACGTCGTCCTTGAACCGGCGCAGGCCGGCGATCTCGACGTTCTCAGAGACGACGACGCCGTTGCGGGTGATCCGGGCGCGGGTGCCGCGCTTGATCTCGCCGCTGCGGACGATCGATCCGGCGATGTTGCCGAACTTGCTGGAGCGGAAGATCTCGCGGATCTCGGCGGTGCCGAGCTCCACCTCCTCGAACTCCGGCTTGAGCATGCCCTTGAGCGCTGCCTCGATCTCCTCGATGGCCTGGTAGATCACCGAGTAGTAGCGGATCTCGACGCCCTCGCGCTCGGCGTAGTCAGCGTTCTGGCCCTCGGCCCGGACGTTGTAGCCGATGATGATGGCGTCGGACGCCATCGCGAGGTTGATGTTGTTCATCGTGATCGCACCGACGCCGCGGTCGATGATCCGCAGGTCGACCTCGTCGCCCACGTCGATCTGCAGGAGCGCGTCCTCGAGCGCCTCGACAGAACCGGACACGTCGCCCTTGAGGATGAGGTTGAGCGTCTCGACCTTGCCGGCCGCGAGCGCCTCGTTGAGGTCCTCGAGGGAGATGCGCTTGCGGGCCTTGGCCAGGGAGGCCTGGCGGTCGGCAGCTTCGCGCCGCTCGGCGATCTGACGGGCCGTGCGGTCGTCCGGGGCCACCACGAAGGTGTCACCGGCGCGCGGGACCGAGGACAGACCGAGCACCTGCACGGGACGGGACGGACCCGCCTCCTTGAGGTTGTTGCCGTGCTCGTCGAGCATCGCGCGGACGCGGCCGTAGGCCGAACCCGTGACGATGGCGTCACCGACGTGCAGGGTGCCGGCCTGGACCAGCACCGTGGCCGTGGCGCCACGGCCACGGTCGAGGTTGGCCTCGATCGCGACACCGCGGGCGTCGCGGTCGGCGTTGGCGCGCAGGTCGAGCGCGGCGTCGGCGGTGAGCAGGACGGCCTCGAGGAGGGCGTCGATGTTCTGCCCGGCCTTGGCCGACACGTCGACGAACATCGTCTCGCCGCCGTACTCCTCGGCCACCAGGTTGTACTCGGTGAGCTGCTGGCGGACCTTGGACGGGTTCGCACCCTCGACGTCGATCTTGTTCACCGCGACCACGATCGGGACGTCCGCAGCCTGGGCGTGGTTGAGCGCCTCGATGGTCTGCGGCATCACGCCGTCGTCGGCCGCGACCACGAGGATCGCGATGTCGGTGACCTTCGCACCACGGGCACGCATGGCGGTGAACGCCTCGTGACCCGGGGTGTCGATGAAGGTGATCGGACGGTCGACGCCCTCGTGCATCTTGTGCACCTGGTAGGCACCGATGTGCTGCGTGATGCCACCGGACTCGCCACCGGCGACGTCCTCGTTGCGGATGGCGTCGAGCAGGCGGGTCTTTCCGTGGTCGACGTGACCCATGACGGTCACGACCGGCGGACGGGCCTCGAGGTCCTCGTCGTCCTCACCCTCGATACCCGTCTCCAGGTCGATGTTGAAGGCGTCGAAGAGCTCCTTCTCCTCCTCCTCGGGGGAGACGACCTCGATGTTGTAGCCGAGCTCGACACCGAGCAGCTTGAAGGTGTCCTCGTCCAGCGACTGGGTGGCCGTGGCCATCTCGCCGAGGTGGAAGAGCACCGTCACCAGCGCGCCGGGGTTGGCGTTGATCTTGTCGGCGAAGTCGCTGAGCGACGAGCCGCGACGGACCCGGATGAGGGTCGTGCCGTTGCCGCGGGGCACGCTGACGCCACCGAGCGACGGCGCCTGCATCTGCTCGAACTCCTGGCGCTTCGCACGCTTGGACTTGCGGCCACGGACCGGACGACCGCCACCGCGACCGAACGCACCCGCGGTCGAGCCGCGACCTGCGCCACCGCGGAAGCCACCGCCACCGGGGCGACCGGCGAAACCGCCACCACCTGCACCGGCACCGGGACCACCGGGGCCACGACCAGCGGCACCGGGACCACCGGGGCCACGGGCGCCGCCACGGGCGGGACGCTCCCCGGGACGACCGACCGCACTGCGGTCGGGCATCATGCCCGGGCTCGGACGGGGACCGCCGGGACGGGGTCCGCCCGGGCCGGCGGTGCCGCCGGGACGCGGGCCGGCAGCACCAGCGCCGCCGGGGCGGCTCTGCGGGCGCGGCATGCCCTGCGACGGGGCGAACGGGTTGTTGCCGGGACGCGTGGACTCGCGCGGGCCACCCTCGCGGGTGCCGCCCTCACGAGTGCCGCCGTCACGACCGGTGCGCATGCCCTGGCTGGGCGCGAACGGGTTGTTGCCGGGGCGCGGGGCACCCGGGCGGGGGGCGGACGACTGGCCACCGGGGCGCGGCGCGGAGCCGGGGCGGGGTGCCGACGGGGCGCCACCCTGCCTGTCGCTGTCGCGGGCGGACTGCACGTCGGCCTTGGCAGCCGGCGCCGCGGGGGCCGCGGGGGCCGCGGGGGCCGCCGGGGCCGGAGCCGCGGGGGTCGCCTTGGCGGCCGGAGCTGCCGGCGCGGGGGCCTGGGCAGCAGGTGCGGCAGCCGGGGCCGGTGCGGCGGGAGCTGCGGGAGCAGCCTGTGCCGCCGGGGCGGCGGGCTCGGCAGGAGCCTGCTTCGCCGGGGCCGGCGGGGTGGGGGCTGCCGGAGCGGCAGGTGCGGCAGCAGCCGGCTTGGCCGGTGCAGCCTTGGCGGCCGGGGACTTCTTGTCCTCCGGGAAGGTCTCCGTCGCCTTGCGGACGACGGGGGCCTCGATGGTCGAGCTGGCGGTCTTGACGTACTCGCCGATGCTGTTGAGGTGGGCGATCAGCGTCTTGCTGTCGGTGCCGAGCTCTTTGGCGAGCGCGCTTACACGGACCTTGGCCACGTTTCTCCTGTTCCTGGTCCGTGCCAGGACAGGCGCGGACCGTCGTTACTGCTGGGGGGAGCTCATTGCTGAGTTCTCATCGGGTGCTCATCAGCGGTCAAACCCACTCTCTGTTACGAGTCATGGTCGGTTCCCATAGCGATGGACGGTTGGTTCAAAGGGTGTTCGACGGCTGGTCTGGACCTCGGTCGTCGACCAACCCTCGAACGTGTGCTGCGACGGCTTCGGGGCCGGCCGTGGCGCCGACACGCAGCGCTCGACCGAACGCCCGTCGGCGTAGGGCCTGCTCGAGGCAGTCGCCCGTGGGGTGCAGCCATGCGCCACGCCCCGGCAGGCGGCGCCACGGATCCGGCACCAACCGGGTCTCCCCGGCCTCGTCCTTCTCCGCGACCACTCGCAGGAGTGCCGACCAGCTATCCGTCCCGCGGCACCCCACACACGTCCGGACGGGAGTCCGGGGCGTCGTGCGGGTGGTGTCGTCCTGTGCTGCGGGCTGGGGTCCAGTCCGGTCGGTCACCACCAGTCTATCCCCTACCGGCGCCCGGGTGCGTCATCCGGACCGCGGCGGGGGGCCCCGGAGCCCCCTCGCGGAGCACCGCCACCAGCGGTCCCAGCGTCACCACCAGCCCCGGTGGTGCCGTCTGCCTGGGTGTCGGGGCGGATGTCGATGCGCCAGCCGGTGAGCTTGGCGGCGAGCCGGGCGTTCTGGCCCTCCTTGCCGATGGCCAGGGAGAGCTGGTAGTCGGGGACGATGACGCGGGCCGACCGCAGCTGCGGGTCGACGATCTCGACCGACTCGACCCGCGAGGGCGACAGGGCCGCCGCGACGAACGTCCGGGCGTCGTCGGAGTAGTCGACGATGTCGATCTTCTCGCCGTGCAGCTCGGTCATCACCGCGCGCACCCGGGCGCCCATGGGGCCGATGCAGGCACCCTTGGCGTTGAGCCCGGCCACCTTGGAGTGGACGGCGATCTTCGTGCGGTGCCCCGCCTCGCGGGCCAGCGCCGCGATCTCGACGGAGCCGTCGGCGATCTCGGGCACCTCGAGCGCGAACAGCTTGCGCACGAGGTTGGGGTGGGTGCGGGACAGACCGATCTGTGGGCCCTTGGGGCCGCGGCGCACCGAGACCACGAAGCAGCGCAGGCGCTCGCCGTGCACGTACTTCTCGCCCGGCACCTGCTCGGACAGGGGGAGGATCCCCTCGACGGTGCCGAAGTCCACGGTGACGTGGCGCGGGTCCGGGCTCTGCTGGATGACGCCGGCGACGACGTCGCCCTCGCGGCCCTTGAAGTCGCCCATGATGGCGTCGTCCTCGAGGTCGCGCAGTCGCTGCACGATGACCTGGCGGGCCGTGGCGGCGGCGATGCGACCGAACCCCGTGGGGGTGTCGTCGAACTCGGGACCGAACTCGCGGACCGGTCGCTCGGGTGCGCGGACGGGTGCCGTGGCCTCGGCGTCGTCGCCGGGCTCCTCGACGGGCGGCCCCACCGGCTCGGGGGCGGGCAGCTCCTCCTTGGCCCAGACGACGACGTGACCGGTCTTGCGGTCCAGCTCGACGCGGGCGTTGCGGTAGGAGTCGTCGGTGCGGTGGTAGGCCACCAGCAGGGCCTGCTCGATCGCGGGGATGAGGATGTCGAGGGAGATGTCGCGCTCGCGCTCGAGCGCCCTCAGGGCAGCAAGGTCGATGTCCATGGTCAGTTCTCCTCGGTGTCGTCGTCGATGTCGTCGCCGTCGGCGAGGTCGTCGTCATGCTGGTCGTCGTGCAGGTCACCGGCCAGGTCCTCACCGGTACCCGCGGGGCGCGAGAACTCGACCTCGACCACGGCCCGGGCGATCGCGGCATACGCGAGCTCGACGGCCCGGGCGGGGGTCTTCTTCGCGGCGGGCACCTCGACGGTGACCACGTCCGGCCCGGCGCTGACGACGCGGCCGGTCACGGCGGGGCCCTCGAGCGGGGTGAGGGTGACCAGCCGGGTGACGTTGCGGCGGAAGTGGCGCGGCTCGGTGAGCGGTCGGTCCACCCCGGGCGAGGTGACCTCGAGGGTGTACGGCTGCTCCCCCATCGCGTCGGTCTCGTCGAGGGCCTCGCTCACCGCACGGGTCGCGTCGGCGACCTCGTCGAGGGTGAGGGGGGCGGTGACGGTCGTGGTGGCGTCGGCCGACTCGGGCAGGGCCCGGTCGATCCAGATGCGGACGAGCCGGCGCTTCCCGGCCGGCGTCACGGCGACGTCCTCCACGAGCAGCCCGAGTGCCGCGAGGGGCCCGTCGACTGCGGGACGAATCTGGTCCTTGACGCTCAACTGACTCGTCCTCTCTGAAGTTTGGTGGTCGTGCGGGGCCCACTCTATCCACGCGGGGAGCGGCACGCATGCCAGCGCCGACCCACGTGGCAGGATCGGCGCATGCCCGAGGACCGCACCGGTGTGCCGCCGTTCCCGACCCGGCACCTGACCCGGCGCACCGTCCTCGGCGCGGGCCTGCAGGTCGGGGGCGCGGCCGTCCTCGGGGCATCCCTGGCAGGGTGCGGGATCCGGCTCGAGGACGACGCCCCGCGGCTCCCAGGGCTGCCCACCCGGCAGCCCGTCGCCGGTGAGCCCTTCCTCCTGCTCCTGCGCCAGCACTGCACCGACCTCGCGGCCGAGGCCCAGGCCCTCGGCGGTCCTGCCAAGGGCCTTCCGGCGCGGCTCGCCGTGCTGCACCGTCAGCAGGCCGCCGTCCTGGAGACCGAGCTGCAGCGCCTCGGGGTGCCCCGCACCGTCCTGGACGCACCCGTGGCGACGGCCACCCCGGGAGCCACCGGGACCACCTCCACGGCCCCGGCCACGACCGCCACCGGTTCGGGCGCGGCCGGGCCAGCCACGCTCGCGGCCTCGGAGGCCACCGACCTCGGGCCCTCCGCCATCGCCGCCCTCGCCCGGGTCGTGCCCGGGACCGTGCCCCTGGCCGGTTCGGTGCTCGCCCAGCGGGCCGCCGCAGCCACGCTGCTCGGCCAGCCGGCGACCTGGCCCGACCCGACCTGGTCCGAACCGTCGCTGGCGGCGTCCTACCTCGACAGCACCCGCGCCGCGGCCTACGCCTTCGAGGTCGTGGCCGCACAGTCCCCCGAGGGCGCCCAGCACACCCTGGCCCTGACCACCCTCGGCACGTTGAGGGCCAGGGCCAGCCAGCAGGAGTCCCTCGCCGGCGACGCCGCGACACCACCCGCCCTCGGGTACCCCCTGCCGTTCACCGTGACGACCCCCGCAACGGCCCGAGCCCTGGCCGTCCGGGTGCTGACCGACCTCCGCGCAGCCGTGGCCCGCGAGCTGGGCTCCGCGGGCGGCGACGTCGGACCGCTCGGCGCGGTCGTGCAGTGGCTGGCCGACACCGAGGTGCTCGCCTCCCGCTGGGGGGTCGCGCTCGCACCCTTCCCCGGCCTGACGTGAGCCCGGGCCGCCCGCTCCGCACGGAGGACGCCGGGGCCCTGGTGCCGGCCGGGTTCCGGACCTCTGTCGGGCAGTTCTCCGCCCAGGACGGAGGCGTCCGCGGTCCGTCGGGCGCGGACTGGGCCGACCGCCTCCCCCGCCTGCTCGCCGAGGTCCTCGCCGACTGGGACCTCGAGCTCGCCGGCGAACCGAGGACGGGCTGGACCGCCCTGGTCGTGCCCGTCCGCCGCGACGGCGTGCCGCTCGCCCTCAAGCTGGTCTGGCCGCACATCGAGGCACGGGACGAACCCCTGGTCCTGCGCCACTGGGACGGCCGCGGGGCGGTACGCCTCGTCGCCGCCGACCCCGGTCGCGGCGCACTCCTGCTCGAGGCCCTCGACGCCACCCGTGACCTCGAGTCCGTCGAGGTCGACACCGCCTGCGCCGTGGCGGGCGGGGTGCTCGCGCAGCTGCACCGGCCGGCCCCGGCGGGGCTGCGGTCCCTGTCGGACTTCGCCCGTGACCAGATCGGCAAGCTCGAGGCCGCACAGGGGCTGCTGCCGCGCCGGATGGTCGAACGCACGGCTGGCCTCGTGCGCGAGCTCACCTCCGAATCCGCCTGCGACGCAACGCTCGTGCACACCGACCTGCACTACCGCAACGTCCTGCACAGCCTCCCCGGCTCCGACCGTCCCGACTGGCTGGCCATCGACCCGCACCCCATGGCGGGCCACCCGGGGTTCGAGGTCCAGCCCCTGCTGCGCAACCGCGTCGACGAGCTGGGGACCGGGTCGACGTTCCGCTACCTCGTCCGTCGTCGCCTCGAGATCGTCTGCGAGGTCGCCGGGATCGACGAGGACGAGGCCCTGGCCTGGACGTACGTGCACACCGCCATGGAGGCTCGCTGGGCGGCGGGTGGTGACGACACCCGCGGGGTGTCGTTCAACATCGCCCTGCTCAAGGCGCTCGACGGCTGACGCCCGCGGCGCCCAGCCGTGCCTGATCGCCCAGCCCGCGACGGTGTGCCGCAGGGCCCGGTCCCCGACGAGCAGATCGTGGGTGGGCGTTGCAGACTGCAAGCATGCGCTTCGGATTCCACTTCCTCGACTTCACCCTCCCTGACGGCCCGGCGTCCTACGCCCCGGCCCTGCGCTCGACCGCGGCTGCCGCCGAGGCCGCCGGCGCCTCCTGGTTCACCGTGATGGACCACTACTTCCAGATGGAGTTCTTCCGGACGGCCCACGACCCGATGCTCGAGGCCTACGCCACCCTCGGCTTCCTCGCCGGCGTCACCGAGAAGGTCAAGCTCGGCACCGTGGTGACGGGTGTGACCTACCGCCACCCGGGGCTGCTCGCCAAGATCGGGACGACCCTCGACGTGCTCAGTGGCGGCCGGGCCTTCATGGGCATCGGTGCTGCCTGGTACGAGCGCGAGCACAAGGCCCTCGGCGTTCCCTACCCGCCGTTGGCGGAGCGGTTCGAGCGGCTCGAGGAGGCCCTGCAGATCATCCGCCAGATGTGGAGCGAGGACGAGGGCCCGTTCGAGGGCAAGCACTACCAGCTCGCCGAGACGATCAACGTCCCTGCGAACCTCAGTCGCCCGCACCCGCCCATCGTCATCGGCGGCAGCGGCGAGAAGAAAACGCTGCGCCTCGTCGCGCAGTACGCCGACGCCACCAACCTCATCGTCTCCGGGACCGAGGAGCTGGCCCACAAGCTCGACGTCCTGCGCCGCCACTGCGACGACCTCGGCCGCGACTACGACTCGATCGAGAAGACGGTCATGGGCCCGCAGGGCGACCCGCTCGACGACGTCGACGGCTTCCTGCGGCTGGCCCAGGAGTATGCCGACCTGGGCGTCCAGCACATCCACCTGCGGGCGATGGCCCCCGACCCCGCGGCCGCCGTGACGGCGTTCGGCGAGCGGGTGGCGCCGCGTCTGGCGGAGATCGGCGGCTGACGCCCGGTCACCCGACCCAGCGGTACTCGACCTCGGGACGACCCTGTCCGACGTAGCGGGACCGTCGTGCGACGACCCTTGTCTCGCACAGGAACTCGGCATACCTGCGAGCGGTGACGCGACTGACGCCGAGCTCCGTACCGAGCTCGGTCGCCGACCACCCGGAGTCCGCAGTCGCGTCGCGCAGGGCGCGGGTCACCCGGCCGAGCAGGTCCTCGCTCATCCCCTTCGGCAGGGACGTCCGCGTGGTCGGCCGGGCGCCGGCGAGGAGCTCGTCGACCTCGGCCTGGCTGTCCACGCGGTCGGTGGCGGGGAGCTGGCGCCGGTACGCGGCATACGCCTCGAGCCGGTCGCGCAGGGTGGCGAACACGAACGGCTTGAGCAGGTACTGCACCACGCCCAACGACACCGCACCCCGCACGACCTCGAGGTCGCGCGCCGAGGTGACGGCGATGACGTCCGCCCGGTGACCGGCGGCGCGCATCGCCCGGATCACGTCGAGACCGTGCCCGTCGGGCAGGTTCATGTCGAGCAGGACCACGTCCACGGCCCCGTTCTGGAGCGCCCGCAGGGCCGCCTTCGCGGTGCCGGCGGTCGCCACCACCTCGAACCCGTCGACGCGCCCCACGTATGCCGCGTGGGCCTCGAGCGCGACCGGCTCGTCCTCGACGACGAGGACCCGGAGGGCGGTCGCGTCAGGCACCTGCGCCACCGGTGAGGGGAAGGCGGACCGTGAACACCGCGCCGGGGCCGCCGTCGACGGACAGCGATCCGCCGAGCCGGCCCACCACCTGGGCCACGAGGGCCAGGCCGATGCCGCGACGGCCTTCGCCGCCCTGGTCCTTCGTCGAGACCCCGCGCTCGAACGCCCTCGCCACGGCGCCGGGCGGCAGCCCGGGGCCGGTGTCGGCGACCGTGAGGACCAGGTCGCTCCCGTCGCGCCTCGTGTCGACCCGCACCTGCCGCTCGCCAGGGTGACCCGTCACGGCGTCGAAGGCGTTGTCGATGAGGTTGCCGACGATGGTCACGACGTCGCGCGCGGGGAGCGCGTCGACCGGCCACACCGCTCCCTCGTCGATGCGCAGGTCGATGCCGCGCTCCCCCGCCTCGGCCGCCTTGCCGAGCAGCAGGGCCGACAGGGCCGGCTCCTCGATGCCGGCGACCACCCGGTCGGTCAGCAGCTGGGACAGCTCGAGCTCCTCGGTCGCGAACGCCAGCGCTCGCTCGGGGTGGCCCAGCTCGATGAGGGAGACGATGGTGTGCAACCGGTTGGCCGACTCGTGCGCCTGCGACCGCAGCGCCTCCGTCAGCCCTCGCGCCGAGTCGAGCTCGCCGGTCAGGTGCTCGAGGTCGGTCCGGTCCCGAAGCGTGGCGACCTGGCCGAGCACCCGTCCCTCCCAGCGCGCCGGCGCCGTGTTGAGCACGAGGACGCGGGCCGCCGTCACGTGCAGCTCGTCGCCGCGGGGGGTCTCGTCCGTCAGCGCTGCCACGAGCGGCTCGGACAGGTCGAGCTCGTCCACCCGTCGCCCCACCGCACCGTCACCGAGGCCGAGCAGCCGGACCGCCTCGTCGTTGACCAGCCGCAGGCGCCCGTCCCGGTCGATCAGCAGCAGGCCCTCCGTGACCGCGTGCAGGACCGCGTCGTAGTACTCGACCATCTCCCGCAGCTGCCGCTCCCCGAGCCCATGGGTCTGCCGTCGGACCCGGCGCGCCACGAGCGCCGTGGCCAGGCCGGTGAGGACGGCGGCGGCCACACCGGCAGCGAGCAGGGCGACCAGCTGGCCCTCCAACCGCTGGCTCACCACGGCGTTGCGGATGCCGACCGCGACCAGGCCGACGACGGGCGCGTCGGGAGCATCGCTCGCGCGCACCGCGACGACCGCGCGCCGTGAGGCTCCGAGCGACCCGGTGTAGTCCTCGACCACCGTGCCACCCGCCTGGGCGTCCTCGATGTGACCGACGAACTTCTTCCCGATGAGCGACGTGTCCGGGTGGGAGTAACGAATTCCGTTGGGGCTCATGATGACGACGAAGTCGGTCTCGGTCCGGCGGCGGACGTCCTCGGCGAACGGCTGCAGCACACCAGCCCGGTCGTCGTCCTTCACGGCGGCGACGACGTCCGGGCTGCTGGCGACCGTCCGCGCCACTGCGAGGGCGCGCGCCGTCGCCTCCTGCGTGCCCGCCCGCCGTGCCTGCGCGAACGCGGCGCCGGTGCCGATGCCCACCACGAGCAGCGCCACGAGCACCTGCAGGGCGAACGTCTGACCTGCCACGCTCCAGCGCGCCGGTGAGCTGGCCCACCGCCGCCGGCTCAGCGCCATACCCGCGCCGTCGGGTGACCGAGGCGCCGGCCCGCCGGGGCGACACGTCGGAACTCAATGAACACAAGGGTGACCCTAGTCACTCCGCTCGGCATACTCGTGCGGAGTTCACCGCGCCGGGCACCCCCGGGACGGAGCCCGACCACGAGTCCACTGGAGTACACGTGAGCACCGCAGCCGACAACGCCGTCGACCGTCCGGCACCACGCCGCGACAGGACGCACTTCCTCTACATCGCCGTTCTCATCGCCATGGGCCTCGGCATCGCCGTCGGTGTCCTGTTCCCCGACTTCGGCGTGAGCCTGAAGTGGCTGGGCACGGCCTTCGTCAACCTCATCAAGATGATGATCAGCCCGATCATCTTCTGCACCATCGTCCTCGGCATCGGCTCGGTCCGCCGAGCGGCCCAGGTGGGCAAGGTCGGCGGGCTCGCCCTCGGCTACTTCCTCACCATGTCGACCGTCGCCCTGGCCATCGGCCTCGTCGTCGGCAACATCATCCAGCCCGGCGCCGGCCTCAACCTCACCAAGGAGCTGGCCGCCACCGGCCAGAAGCAGGCTGCCGGCGGCAGCGAGTCGACCACGGAGTTCGTCCTCGGGCTCATCCCCGACACCCTGGTCTCGTCCCTGACGTCCGGGTCGGTCCTGCAGACGCTCCTCGTCGCGCTGCTCGTGGGGTTCGCCCTGCAGAAGATGGGTCGGGCCGGTGAGCCGATCCTCGGCGGCATCAAGCACCTCGAGAAGCTCGTGTTCCGGCTCATGTCGATGATCATGTACGTCGCGCCGATCGGTGCGTTCGGCGCGATGGCGGCGGTCGTCGGTGCCACCGGACTGGACGCCCTCAAGAGCCTGGGCCTGCTCATGGTCGCGTTCTACATCACCTGCGCGCTGTTCGTGTTCGTGGTCCTCGGCGGCATCCTCAAGGTCGTCACCGGCGTCAACGTCTTCTCGCTGCTGAAGTACCTCGCTCGCGAGTTCCTGCTCATCCTGTCGACCTCGTCGTCGGAGTCGGCCCTGCCGCGCCTCATCGCCAAGATGGAGCACCTCGGTGTCAGCCGGCCCGTCGTCGGCATCACCGTCCCCACGGGGTACTCGTTCAACCTCGACGGCACGGCGATCTACCTGACGATGGCCTCGCTGTTCATCGCGGAGGCCCTGGACAAGCCGTTCTCCATCGGTGAGCAGATCTCGTTGCTGGTCTTCATGATCATCGCCTCCAAGGGCGCCGCGGGTGTCTCGGGCGCCGGCCTGGCGACGCTGGCCGGTGGCCTGCAGTCGCACCGCCCCGACCTGGTCGACGGCGTCGGCTTCATCGTCGGCATCGACCGCCTCATGAGCGAGGCCCGCGCGCTCACCAACTTCGCCGGCAACTCGATCGCGACGGTCCTCATCGGCCACTGGGTCGGCGAGCTCGACCGGGCCCAGCTGGACCGCGTGCTGGCCGGTGACGCCCCGTTCGACGAGGCCACCATGGTCGACGACCACGAACCCGACCGGGTCGGTGACCCCGACTCGGTGACCGCCGACCACTAGCCGCCGACGACCGGCGTAGGGCGACGCAGGGCGGGTCGCTCGGGCGAGCAGGGCGGTCCTCGCTGGATCCGTCACGAATCGCCCTCGCCCGGCCCGGAACAGGGCCATCATCGACCGATCTGACACGAATGGACCCCGTCGCCACGGGGTCCAAACGCGTCAGAGGCGTTGCGGGAAACCGAAGGTCGTGCGGACACCTTCGGAGAACAGCACGCTGGCCGGTGGCGTCGTGCGTGCGAACGTCCCCAGGCCGGCAGCCGCCACGAGGTCGTCGTCGAGCTCGAGCACCTCGGCCGACCGCAACGGCCAGGGCCCGTGAGTGTTGGGGACCCAGAGCGACCGGCCGGCCACCGCCGTGTGCAGCCCGAACCTCGCCGTGAGGAAGAGGTCGAGCGGAGCGGGTTCGGCGACGGGCTCCCCCACGCGGATGCTGATCCGCGCGCGGGGTCGTCCCGCCCGCCCTACCTGCCCGCGGGTGCCGGGAGTGGCGCGTGTCGCCCGACGCGTCGTGTACGTCAGCACCCGGGCGCCCGCCGCGTCCGTGTCGTCGCGCACCCGCATGGAGGCCCACTGGTACGGCACGTTGAACCCGAGTCGGGCCCCGAGGACGACGAGCAGCCGGGACGCCTCGAGCGACAGGAACACGACCCCGTGGCGGCCTGCGTCGTCGACGGAGTACACCCGCACGTTCGTCTCGGGGAACGTCCCGAGCCACGGCACCGGGCCCCCTCGCAGCACCCCCGCATCCACCATCCGGAACGGGATCAGCCCTACCCAGGCCGACCCGTCGAAGACGTCGGGGCGCACGCCCCTGGGCAGCAGCGGGGCGAGCAGCGCCGGCTCCACCGGCCAGTGGACGAAGGTGATGTCGCGCCACCACTGGCTCATGATCTGGGTCGTCGGCAGGGGCGGCCCCTGCGGGTCCAGGACCGGTCCGCCGCTCATGACGACGCCCCGGGATCGACGCCGAGGTGGGCCGCGACGGCCCGCGCCGCGCGACGACCGGACACCAGGGCCCCCTGGATCGACGAGGTGTCGCGGTGGTCCCCCGCGACGAACCGTCCCCCACCCAGGGCCACCGGCCGGCGCACCACGAGGGGCGGCGGCACGCACGGCAGCGCAGCGCGGACATCGTGTCGTACCAACAGGTCCCATCGTTCGGCGGAGGTCGACCAGAGCCGCCCCAGCTCGCGCCGGACCAGGGCCACGTCGTCCGGTGCGGCCCCCAGCGTGGTCGCCTGGACGAGCCGCCGACCCGGTGGCGCGTAGGACGGCGCCGCGTCGGAGACGACGGCCGTGTTGACGATCGGACCCCTGGCGCCGTCGACGCGCAACCAACGGCTGGTCGGCGCAGGGTCGGTCGTGGAGAACCACCAGGTGCGCAACGCGTTCGTGGGGGCGACCTCGACCACACCGAGGTCGGCCGCCGCCGCCACGTCGGTCGCGACGACAACGGCCCTCGCCGGGACCTCGCCGTCGCTCGTGCGGACGACCGTCCCGGCGCCGAGCGTGGCCCGGGTTCCCAGCCTGACCGGGCGCCGCAGCCGCGCCGCCAGCTGGGCGGGCAGCGCGCGCATCCCGTCCCCGGGGAGCCCGGGGGTCCCGAGCAGGAACGACCGCAGCAGCAGCCGCACGAAGGCCGCGGACGTCACACCCCGGTCGTCGCCGAGCACCCCCGCGAGGAACGGTTCGAGCACCTCGCGGCGCAGCGGCCCGTGCACCCCCGCCGAGTCAAGCGACGCCGCGAGCGAGGCGTCCGGACCGTCGAGGAGCCGGCGGACCGGTCCGAGCGACGGCGCCGCCCACCGGGCCAGGGCGGTGAGCTCGCGCGGTGTCAACAGGCCCGACGCGAGGGTCCTGGGCAGGGCCCCTGGTTCGCGGCGAGGGTCGGCCAGCAGGGCGGTCACGGTCCGACCGTCACCGCGAGGGTGCCGCACCTCGACCCCGGCGCCGAACGGCTGCAGGGCCAGGGCGTCCACGTCCACGAGCCGCCGCACGACCGGGTACGCCGGGTTGAGCAGCTGGAACCCGACGTCGCACAGGTGACCGTCCACGACCTCGGTCCGGACCCGCCCACCGACCTCCTCGGCCGCTTCGAGCACGAGGACGTCGAGCCCTCGTCCTTCCAGCGAGGCCGCGCAGGCCAGCCCGGCCAGTCCCGCACCCACCACCACGACGTCATGCATGGACTCACCGTGTCACGCGCGCGGCCGCGCTGCCCACGTGAGTGACGCACGCGTCATACGGTGGGGCCCATGGCCGACCCGACCACGACTGCCACCACACCCACCGAGCTGCGCATCGACCGCCTCGTCCTGCGCCAGTGGCGCGCCGAGGACCGCGCACCGTTCGCCGCGCTCAACGACGACCCGGCCGTCATGGAGCACTTCCCCGAGCACCTCACGCGGGCGGCGAGCGACGCGATGGCGGACCGCATCGAAGCAGCCCTGACGCAGCACGGATGGGGCCTGTGGGCGACGGAGGTGGCGGAGACAGGGGAGTTCATCGGCTTCGTGGGGTTGTCGATCCCGCGGTTCGAGGAGCACTTCACCCCGTGCGTCGAGATCGGCTGGCGCCTCGCGCGGTCGTCGTGGGGTCGTGGCTACGCCCCGGAGGGTGCGCGCGCGGCCCTCGCCCACGCGTTCGGCCCGCTGGGCCTGCGCGAGGTGGTCGCCATGACCATCCCCGCCAACGACCGCTCCCAGTCCGTCATGCGCAAGATCGGTATGGCGCGGGACGAGTCCGCGGACTTCGACCACCCCCTGATCCCCGAGGGTGACCCGACCCGCCGACACGTCCTCTACCGGATCAGCCGGGACCAGTGGCTGGCCCAGCAGGCCGGTTCGGCTCAGAAGTAGCGCCGCCACCCCGTCCCGACGAGCTTCGGCGAACGCACGTGGCCCCTGCCGTCGCCGGCGTAGACCCGCAGCGTCCCGTCGTTCGTGACGCCGAGGAGGTCGGCCCGACCGTCGCCGGTGAAGTCGCCCACCGGTCCCACCATGGCCAGACCGGCCCAGCCGGTGCCGACCTTCGTTCGGGCACCGCGGAAGCCGCCTCTGCCGTTGCCGGGGTACAGCCACATGGCACCGGAACGGTCGACGGCCAGCACGTCCCGGGTGCGGTCGCCGTTGAAGTCAGCGGTGGCGAACATGCCCACGAAGCTCCCCCAGCCGGTCCCGATCCGGCGTCCGGCGGGGACCTTGCCGTGACCGTTCCCGGCATAGAGGTTGAGCTCGCCCTTCGCGTTGACGGCGAGGACGTCGGAGCGGCCGTCGCCCGAGAAGTCGCCGCCACCCGTGATGAAGCGCATGCCACCCCAGCCCTTCCCGACGAGGATGGGGTCGGTGAGGAAGCCCTGGTACCCGCCGAGGTAGAGGGTGAGCCGTCCACCGTTGTCGGTCAGGAGGTCGGGCCGCCCGTCGCCGTTCATGTCGCCAGCGGGGAGGACGCGGCTCGCCGGGACGACGTCCGCGACAGGGTGTCCCCCGCCCGAGATGCCGCCCCTGCCATTCCCCCAGTAGGCCCGGGTGTGCTCGATGGTCCGGTCGAAGGCGACGAGGTCGCCGTGGCCGTCCTTGCTGAGGTCACCCACCCCGATGACCGAGGCGGTCAGCAGCGGGGTGGTGGTGAACGTCGCTGCCGGGCCCGGTCCGGCAGCGCTCAGGGCTCGGACGGAGACCGTGTACGTCCTCCCTGCATCGAGCCCGTCGATGATCCCGGTGTAGATGTTGACCCCGGTGAGCTCCTTCACGTGGTGACCCGGCTCGGCAACGATCTCGTACCCGGTGATCTCGCCGATGTCGGGCGAGGAGCCGAACGAGATCCTGGCACCGTGCGGCCACGGCCTGCTCGTGATCGACGGTGCCTGCGGCACGTGACCGGACGTGACGCCCGCCTCTGCAGGCGCGGCCACCATGACCCCGCCCACCGTTGCCAGTGCGGCGACGAACGCGCCGACGTACCTGCCACTCCCGAGATGCACCATGAGATCCCCACCGTCCTCTGTGTCGTCCGGGCGGATCGTAGAACTCCAAGTGCACTCCCCGGCCCCGATCCGCCGGAACTGCGTGCACACGCAACACCACCGGGCTCGTCCGCCGGAGGGGGACGCTCGTACCCCACCCGGCCGCGCCGCATACGGTGGTGGGCATGGCCAACCGCCTCGCGAACTCGACCTCCCCGTACCTCCTCCAGCACCAGGACAACCCCGTCGACTGGCAGGAGTGGGGTCCGGACGCCTTCGCCGAGGCCCGTCGCCGCGACGTGCCGGTCCTGCTCTCGGTCGGGTATGCCGCCTGCCACTGGTGCCACGTGATGGCCCACGAGTCGTTCGAGGACGAGGACGTGGCCCGGGTGGTCAACGCCGACTACGTCGCCATCAAGGTCGACCGTGAGGAACGCCCTGACATCGACGCCGTCTACATGTCCGCGACGACCGCCCTGACGGGCCAGGGTGGGTGGCCGATGACCTGCCTGCTCACCCCGGACGGGGACCCCTTCTTCGCCGGGACCTACTTCCCGAAGCCCCAGTTCCTCCAGCTCCTCGCCGGGGCGACGACCGCGTGGACCGACCAGCGTGCCAGGGTCCTCGAGAGCGGGAGTCACATCGCCGAGACCCTGCGCGGTCTCTCCGCCCCCACGAGGCCGCACGCCCTCGGTGCCGACGTCCTCGACGCCGCCGTCGACACCCTGCGGGGCCAGTTCGACCACGGCGCAGCGGGTTTCGGTGGTGCACCGAAGTTCCCGCCGTCGATGGTGCTGGAGTTCCTGCTGCGCAACCATGCCCGGACCGGCGACGACGACGCCCTCGCCATGGCCTCCCGCACCTGTCACGCGATGGCCCGCGGCGGGATGTACGACCAGCTCGGAGGCGGCTTCGCGCGCTACTCCGTGGACGCCCGGTGGGTGGTCCCCCACTTCGAGAAGATGCTCTACGACAACGCCCAGCTGCTTCGGGTCTACACGCACCTGTTCCGAAGCACCGGTGACGCCCTCGCCCGCCGGGTCGTCGTGGAGACCGCGGAGTTCCTGCTGCGCGACCTCCGCACGGAGCAGGGCGGGTTCGCGTCGGCGCTGGACGCCGACACCGACGGGGTGGAGGGGCTGACGTACGCGTGGACCCCTGCCCAGCTCGTCGAGGTGCTGGGCGACGAGGACGGGACCCGGGCTGCGGCGCTGCTGTCCGTCACGGCCCGGGGCACGTTCGAGCACGGCTCGTCCACGGTGCAGCTGTTGACCGACCCCGACGACGCGTCCTGGTGGGCGGCAGCGCGCGCTCGCCTGCTCGAGGCGCGCGACCGGCGACCGCAGCCGGCTCGCGACGACAAGGTGGTCACGTCATGGAACGGCCTGGCCATCGCGGCCCTGGCCGACGCCGGTGCCCTGCTCGACGAACCGGCGATGCTGGCCGCGGCCGAGGTCTGCGCCGAGTTCGTCGTGGGAACCCACGTCGTGGACGGGCGACTGCGCCGAGCCTCCCGGGACGGCGTGGTCGGGGGCGCGGCCGGTGTCGCCGACGACTACGGCAACCTCGCCGAGGGCCTGCTCGCGCTGCACCAGGCGACCGGGCGCGCCCGGTGGCTCGAGGTCGCCCGGACGTTGCTGCGGACGGCGACCGAACGTTTCACCGCCGAGGACGGCGGCTTCCACGACACGGCCGACGACGCGGAGGCATTGTTCACCCGCCCGCGCAGCGCCGCCGACAACGCCGAGCCGTCAGGGCAGTCCGCCCTCGCGGGTGCCCTGCTGACCTGCTCCGCCCTCGTCGGTGACAGCGGGATGCGTGAACGTGCCGAGGCTGCGCTCGGGGCGTCCGGGCAGCTCGCGGCCCGCGACCCCCGCTTCGGCGGCTGGGCCCTCGCCGTCGCCGAGGCATCCCTGGCCGGACCGCTCCAGGTGGCCGTCGTCGGCAGCGGCCCGGACGCGGCGGCCCTGGCGGCGACGGTGCGCCGGTCCACGTCGCCCGGCCTCGTGACCGTCGCTGGTCAGCCAGACGCCGACGGGATACCGCTGCTTGCCGAGCGGCCCCTCGTCGGTGGCCGCGCGGCGGCCTACGTCTGTCGCGGGTTCGTCTGCGACGCGCCGGTGACGGACGTCGACGCCCTCACCGCAGCGCTGCGCTGACCACCGCCAGGAGCTGCGCCGCGTCCCAGCCCAGCTCGGCGCCGGGGCGCGCCGTGAGGTAGTCCGCGACGGCGTGCGCACCGAGGCCGTGGCTCTCCCGCAGGCCACGGGCGATCATCTCGACGTATGGCCGGGTGGGCGCGTTGCGTTGCAGCGAAACAGGATCCGGCGTGGTGAACGTCAGGACGGGGTGGCCGTCGAGCTCCCCGACGAGGTGCAGGGACTCGTAGCGGCCCGGACCCAGGTCGTGGCGTGCCTCGTCCAGCACGGTCGTGAGGTCGAGGTCCTCCCCCGGCTCGCGGTGCATCTCCTGCGCGGCGACGTCGGCGAACTGCTGCTCGGTCAGGAGGTACGCCCGGGCGAGCGCCGTCCCGGTCGCGGTCGCGTCGTAGAAGGCGATGCCTCCACCCCAGGTGGGCGACTTCCAGGCGAAGAACACCTCCCCGGGAAGGGTCATCGGACGGTCGTCCGCCGGGGCGGTCGTGTCGCGAGCGCCCGGGTAGGTCCGCGTCGCACCGGGTGGCCGACCCCCCTGCAGGTAGCAGAGGAACCGGTCGCGGGCGAGGTTGCTGCCGTAGCTCGCGTACCAGACCTGCACGCGGACCACTGTGCCAGAGGGGTCGCCGGACCACGCCCCGCGCTCAGAGGACGAACGTGCGGTACTGCGGGTCGTTCACGGCCAGCGCCTCGTGCCCCGCCACGGGGTCGACGAACAGGGCCGTGGCCCAGACGTCGGCCCACAGCAGGCTCGGGCCCCACACCGTCGCCGAACCCGTGCGCTCGACGGCTCCGCCCGAACGCGGGTCGGCGATGTGCGCCCCGCGGGCCGCCGTGCCCGAGGTGGCCAGTCCACCCGTGTCCAGGTCCAGGGTGGCGGCCACGGTGCCCGGCCGCGTAGGGTCCTCGATGCCGACGCGCCAGGTGGACGGCCTGGTGTCCCGGCCCGCGCCCGCGACCAGGTCGCCACCGGCGTTGAGGCAGAACGAGATGCCGGGCACGTTGGCCAGGTGCGCAGCCGCCTTCTCCACCGCCCACCCCTTGACGAGGCCGGTCGGGTCGTAGCCGCCGGCGCCCGGGTAGGACGCCGTGAACAGGCCCGCGGTCCGGCGCTGCGCCTCGGCACACAGGAGCGCGACCTCCTCGTGCCACGGGTGCGCCAGGGCACCGTCGAGCTCGCCACGACGTAGGCGCATCAGCTCGCTGTCGGCACGCCAGGTGCTGAACAGGGCGTCGACCTTCTGCAGGGTCGACCACACCTGGCCGACCGCCGCCTCGACCTCGGGCGTGTCGACCCTCCCCCGCACGTGCGCCGACACCGGCAGCCCCATGACCTGGGTGACGAATGCCCGGCGAGGGAGCGCGGCGTCCGAGCCCGACCGTGTGGGCGGCTTCGAAGTCGGCCCGGTGGCGCCGCCGGGCCGCTCCAACGTCGGGGCGCTCACAGGTGGGCCTGGTCGATGGCCGACTGCAGCGACTGGATGTAGCCGTCGGAGGTGTAGGTCGCACCGGACACCATGTCGATGGTCGAGCTCTGGGACGCGACGGCCTCCTGGTTGAGGATCGGCACGGCGTAGGAGTTGATCTCCTGGTCGCGGTGGTCGTTCCACGGGACCTGCAGCACGGCAGAGGCCGTGATCTTGCCGCCCTTCACGGTGATCTGGACCTGGACGTCGCCGTACCGCGTGCTGACCGCGTCGCCGGCGTACGTCTTCGCGGCCGAGGACGACGAGCTGGACGACGAGCCGGTCGGCGAGGACGACGAGCTGGAGGAGCTCGGGGTCGAGGTGTCGCTCGGGGTGTCCGACGCGGTGCCGGAGGACCCGGAGGAGGTCGAGTCGCCGCCGTCGGTCGAGGTCGTCGTCTCCGGGGTGGGGACGGCTGCCGGCGTGGCCGCCTGGGCGATGACGGGGGCTCCCACCGTCGAGCCCTTGCTGGAGGTCGACGTGTGGTAGCTGAACAGCAGGACCAGCGTGGTGAGGGTGGACAGGCTCCACAGGGTGATGCGTCGCACTTCAGGTCTCCTAGTACTCGAACAGCTCGAGGTGGATGTGGTCGGACGGGACACCGCAGTCGAGGGCGGCATTGCGAGCCGCGTCCATCCACTTCGGTGCGCCGCAGAGGAAGATGTCGCGCTCCGCCACGTCCGGGACGAGCTGGCTCAGTGCCTGCGCGTCGCTGAGGTGGGCCGCGGAGGCCGGCAGCCAGGAGTCTCGACCCGGGACGCGAGCGCCCTCGACGGTGACGTACCGGGCACCCTTCTCGCGAGCCAGCTCGAACAGCTCGGCGGCGAAGACGAACTGGTCGCGGCTGTGGGCCCGGTGCACGACGACGACGTCGCCGGGGTCCTGCTCGAGACCCTCGAGCAGGGCGCGGATCGGGGTGATGCCGATCCCCGCGCCCATGAGCAGGACCTTGCGGCGGGTGCGCACCCCCGGGCGCAGGCGACCGTACGGACCCTCGATGAGCACCCGGGTGCCGGGCGCCATCGTGGCCAGGCGGGCGGTGCCGTCGCCGACCTCGGCCGCCGTGATCCTCAGGGACCGGCCGTCGGGGGCCGCGGACAGGGAGTAGGGGTGGGCGCGGCTCCAGCCCGGACCGTCGAGGAAGCGCCACTGGAGGAACTGCCCGGGCTCCACGTCGAGCTTCTCGACGCCGCGGCCGGTGACGACCACGGAGGTGACCCCCGGCCCCTCGTCGACGACCGAGTCGACCCGCAGCGGGGCCCGCAGCGAGCGCCAGGCGGGCACGCCGATCCGGTAGCCGAGCACGGCCGTCGCGCACACGGCATACAGGGTCCACCAGAAGACCGTCGAGGCGGTGGAGGCCAGGAACTCCCGCCCGGTCCACAGCTGGTGCGGCAGGGCGAGGCCCGCGCCGAGGTAGCCGTAGAGGTGGATGAGGTGCCACGACTCGTAGCGCAGCCGACGCCGGGACCTGCGCACCGAGGTCACGACGACCATGCACAGCGCGATGGCGCCGGCCGTGGCCAGGAGCATGCCCGGGTAGTGCAGCACCAGGTCGACGAGCGTCCCCCAGATCCCCGTGGGGGTCCCGGCGGCGTAGCCGAGGGTGATGAGCACGATGTGCGCCCACAGCAGGTTGAACGACGTGAACCCGACCAGCCGGTGCGTCCTCGCGAGCTCGTCCTGGCCCCACGCCTGCTCGAACCACGGCACCCGTGCCATGAGGAAGACCTGCACCAGCAGCAGCGCCGAGGCGATGAGTCCGGTGAGCCGGCCGGTGCTGGTGAGGGCCCCCGCGACCGAACCGAGGTCCTGGATGCCGCCGTGGGCGACCCAGAGCGCGGTCACCCACAGCAGCACGAGCCAGAAGGCGGCCGCCGAGGCGTCGCGCCACCAGCGCGGGACGGTCCGGACCGCACGGCTCCGGTATGCCGCCGGGGCGGCCGGGGAGGGGGCGGGCGCCATGGGGGCCGGCACGTCGATCGTGGTCACAGGAGAACTGTGCGGCCGAAGTCTAGGAGTTTGCTGTGGACAGCCCGTGACGTCGGTTTGGCTTTCCCGACCTGCCCGAAAGGTCTTGTCTGGACGGGGTTGGAGTGGTTGCGTGGCGGGATGGACACCTCACGAGACGACCTCTCGACCCTGGACCGTGGCCTCACCCAGCTCGGCACCCTCGTGGAGTCGGTGCAACCTGCCGACCTCGACCGGCCGACGCCCTGCTCCGACTGGACCGTGCGCGAGCTGCTCGGCCACGTCGTCCAGGGACCGGCCAACTTCGCGACCTCGGTGCGCGGCGGCAAGCCGGACTGGTCCGCCGGGAGCGAGCTGCCCGAGGACTGGGCCGACACCTTCCGCACGCACGCCGACGACCTCCGCGCCGCCTGGGACGAGAACCCCGACGCCCAGGGTGGAGCGGGATTCCAGACCGCCGAGCTGGCCGTGCACGCCTGGGACCTGGCGACCGCCCTGGGCAAGGACAGCGGCGAGCTCGACGCCGGGGTGGCCGAGGCCGGGTACGCGACGATGTCGCAGGCTCTCACGCCAGAAGCCCGGGGCCAGGCCTTCCGGCCCGAGCAGGACGCCCCGGAGGACGCCGGCCCGTACGAGCGCCTGGCCGCGTTCGCCGGCCGCTCCGTCTGATCCCGCAGTCCTTGAGTGGTCCGACGGGGCCTGGCCCGCCGGACCACTCAACGACCGGAGCGCGCGACGGGAGGGCGCGGACGGGGCGGGGCGGGTCGGGTCAGTCGACCACGAGGCCGTCGACGACGACCACGTCGGCCCGGTCGCGCCCGGTGACGACGAGCCGGGCGTTGGCCTCGTCGGACCGGTCGACCCACGCCTCGGCGTCGTCGACCTCACGCCCGGTGAGGACGTGCCGGTCGACCAGGCGGGCCCGCCGCTGCTCGGCCGCCAGGTCGCAGAACCACACCTCGTCGAGCTCGGCGCGGACCGTCGGCCAGCCACCGTCGGGCAGCAGCAGGTAGTTGCCCTCGGTGAGGACGAGGTCGGCGCCCACGGGGACCTCGATCGAGTCGGGCTCCGGTTCGCCGACACCGTGGTCGAAGCTCGGGGCCCACAGCGCCGCTCGCGGGGTGGCCCGCGCGGTGGTGAGGGTCGCGGCATACGCCTCCACGTCGAAGGTGTCCGGGGCGCCCTTGCGGTGCCGGCGCCCCAGGCGGTCCAGCTCCGCGTTGGGCAGGTGGTAGCCGTCCATCGGCACGTGGGCGACACGTCCCGCGAGGCGAGGGTCAGCCGCGGCAGCAGCGAGCACCGCGAGGACGAGCGTGGTCTTGCCCGCGCCGGGCGCCCCGCTGATGCCCAGGACCCGTCGGCGTCCCTCGAGGGTGGCGGCCTCCACGAGGACGGCGCAGCGGTCGAGCAGCCGGGGGTCCGGGCGCAGCACCGGTCCCGCGGCCGTCATGCCCACACCCCCAGCACCGAGCCGCCGATCCGGACGATGAATGCGACGAGGACGACGACGAAGACCACGCGCACGAACCTACTCCCCCGGGCGACGGCGGTCCTGGCCCCGACGTACCCCCCGACGATGTTGGCGACCGCCATGACGGCACCGATCGTCCACATGACGTGCCCGCCGGGGACGAAGACCGTCAGCGCCCCGAGGTTGGTGGCGAAGTTGGCGATCTTGGCCTTGGCGCTGGCCTCGAGGAACGCGTACCCCATCAGGCCGACGAGGGCGAAGACGAGGAACGACCCGGTGCCCGGCCCCAGCGCGCCGTCGTAGACGCCGATGACGAAACCGGTGAGCATCGCGACGACGGTGTGGCGGTGGCCGTCGAACCGCAGCGCCGTCTCGTGCCCGAGGCGTGGTCTGGCGACGGTGTAGGCACCGACGACCACGAGCATGACCAGGATGACCGGGTTGAACGCCGCCTTGGGGATGTGCAGCCCGAGGAGCGCCCCGCCGACCGCCCCGACGTACGCGACCGCTGCCATGGGCAGGGCCGTGCGCAGGTCGGGACGGACCCTGCGCCAGTATGTGATCGAGCTCGTGGTGGTGCCGAAGATCCCGGCGATCTTGTTGGTCGCCAGCAGCTGCGCCGGGGTCGCCGACGGGAAGCCGAGGAGCAGGGCCGGGAGCTGCACGAGCCCACCACCGCCCACCACGGCGTCGACCCACCCCGCGCCGAACCCCGCCAGGGCCATCAGCAGGACCGTGGTCAGGTCGAGGTCGGGCACCTACCGACCCAGCCAGCCGTCGACGATGTCCAGGATGTCGAGCAGCTCGTGGGCCTCGGCGTCGGGCGTGACGTCGACCGTGACCCGCTGGCTCTCCGGGATGTCGCTGTGCGGCACCCAGATCGCGCGCATGCCGACCTGCTGGGGGCCGTGCACGTCCTCGTACGGCCGGTCGCCGACGTAGACCGCTGCCTGCGGCTCGACACCGACCGCGGCGCAGGCGGCGAGGAACGCCTCGGGGTGCGGCTTCACGACGTGGATCTCGGAGGAGTACACGTCACCGTCGACGAGGTCCAGGACGCCGTCGCGCTGGAACACCTCGCGATGGTAGGCCCGGGTCCAGATCGTGTTGGACAGCACGCCCACCTTGAGCCCGCGGTCGTGCAGCCCCTCCCAGAGCGGGCGGACCTGTGGGTCCGTGTGGGTGTGCGGCTCCCAGAACCTCCGGTATGCCGCCAGCGCCAGGTGGTGCCGGTCGTGCTCGGCGTCCACCCCCGCGTCCGCGAGGATCTGCTCGATCGACGCGCTCTCGTGGCTCTCACGTCCCCGGGACCACGCGCGCTCCTCGGCGGCGTGGATCCGCATCGCGAGCGAGTCGGCCTCGGCAAGGTCGTCGGCCGGCATGTCGGGATCCTCGACGGGCAGGCCATGGACCTCGCGCGCGAAGACCCGCCACTGCTTCGGCAGGTCGACATCGTGCCAGGGCGTCAACGTGCCGCCCCAGTCGAAGATGACCGCCTCGAGGGGCACAGCCCCCATCAGCCGGCCGAGCCGTTCACCGCGGCCAGGACCGCTGCGACGACGCCGTCGACCGGGACCTCGGTGCGCTCCCCGGTGGCGCGGTCCTTGACCTCGACGATGCCGTTCTCGAGCGACTTGCCGACGACCACGATGGTCGGGATGCCGATGAGCTCGGAGTCCTTGAACCGCACGCCGGGGCTGACCTTCTGCCGGTCGTCGAACAGCACCGTCAGGCCCGCGGCCTCGAGCTCGCGGACGAGCTCCTCGGACTTCGTGAAGACCTCGGGGTCGCGGTTCATGTCCTTGCCCGCGGCAACCAGGTGGACGTCGGCGGGGGCGATCTCGCGCGGCCAGCGCAGGCCGAGCTCGTCGTGGTTGCCCTCCGCGACGCAGGCCACCGCCCGCGAGACCCCGACGCCGTAGGAACCCATGATGACCGTCTGGAGCTTGCCGTTCTGGTCCAGCACCTTGAGGTCGAGGGCCTCGGCGTACTTCGTGCCGAGCTGGAAGATGTGGCCCATCTCGATGCCGCGGGCCGACTCGAGGTCGTGGCCGCACGAGGGGCAGGCGTCGCCGGGGCGGACGTCGGCCGCCTCGATCGTGCCGTCGGCGGTGAAGTCGCGGCCGGCGACGAGGTCGATGACGTGCTTGCCGGGGACGTCGGCACCGGTCACCCAGCGGGTGCCCTCGACGACGCGGGGGTCGAGCAGGTAGCGGATCCTCGACGACGACTCGGAGCCGAGGGCGCCCGGCCCGATGTAGCCCTTGGCGAGGGCGGGGTTGGCCGCGAAGTCCTTCTCCTCGAACGCCTCCACCTCGGCGGGCTCGACCTGGGCGCCCAGGCGCTTCTCGTCGATCTCGCGGTCGCCGGGCACGCCGATGGCGAGGGGCTCGCGGGTGCCGTCGGGGTGCACGAGCACGACGAGGACGTTCTTCAGGGTGTCGCTCGCGGCCCAAGGACGGTCCTCCCGGGGGAAGGCCGCGTTGAGGTGGTCGACCAGGGTCTCGATGGTCGGGGTGTCGGGGGTGTCCTCGGCGTGCGCGGCAGGCGCGTCGTCGTAGGGCAACGCGTCGGGGACGGGCACCTGCACGGCCTCGACGTTCGCGGCATACCCGCAGTTGCGGCAGTGGACGTAGGTGTCCTCGCCGTTCTCCGCGGTGGCGAGGAACTCCTCGCTCTTGGACCCGCCCATGGCGCCGGCCATCGCCTGGACGATGACGTAGTGGAAGCCGAGCCGGTTGAAGATGCGGACGTATGCGTCACGGTGCAGCTGGTAGCTCTTGTCGAGCCCGGCCACGTCGATGTCGAACGAGTAGGAGTCCTTCATGATGAACTCGCGGCCGCGCAGGATGCCGGCGCGCGGACGCGCCTCGTCGCGGTACTTCGTCTGGATCTGGTAGATCGACAGGGGCAGGTCCTTGTAGGACGAGTAGAGGTCCTTCACCGTGAGGGTGAACATCTCCTCGTGCGTCGGGCCGAGCAGGTAGTCGGCACCCTTGCGGTCCTGGAGGCGGAAGATGTTGTCGCCGTACTCGGTCCAGCGCCCGGACGCCTCGAAGGGCTCCTTGGGCAGCAGGGCGGGGAAGAGCAGCTCCTGGGAGCCGATCGCGTCCATCTCCTCGCGGACGATCTTCTCGACCTTGCGCAGGACCTTCAGGCCGAGCGGCAGCCAGGTGTAGATGCCGGGGCTGACGCGGCGGATGTAGCCGGCCCGGACGAGCAGCCGGTGGCTCGGCACCTCGGCATCGGCCGGGTCCTCGCGAAGGGTTCGCAGGAACAGGGTCGACATGCGCAGTGCCACTTCGGACTCCTCAGGTGGTGGACAACCACCAGAGGATATCGGTGCGTGTGCCGCGGGCTCACCCCAGTTGTGCCGGCGGAGGGCCGCACGGGTCCGGACGGCGCTGGCACACTGGCGGCATGAGCTCCGACGCCACCGTGGACGACCACCGGATCGAGACCGCCGACCAGCTGCGGGAGCTCGTCGGCGACCCGCTCCCCCGGGTGCGGGACAAGGTCAGGACGTCGCTGCACGAGCTCGACCGGGACTGGATCGCCGCGTCACCGTTCTGCGTCGTGTCGACCTCGGACGCCCTGGGACGGTGCGACTCCTCGCCGAAGGGCGACCCGGCGGGGTTCGTCAAGGTCCTCGACGACACGACGCTCGCCGTCCCCGAGCGCAGGGGCAACAAGCGGGTCGACGGCTACCTCAACGTCCTGGAGAACCCGCACGCCGGCCTGATCTTCCTCGTCCCCGGCCGCGGTGACACGCTGCGTGTCAACGGCCGCGCCCGGCTGGTCTCCGACGCCCCGTGGTTCGACGACATGGAGGTCAAGGGCCACCGCCCCGTGCTGGCACTCGTCCTCGACGTGGAGGAGGTCTTCTTCCACTGCGCCAAGGCGTTCATGCGCAGCAAGCTGTGGCACCCGGCGACCTGGGACCCGATGGCCGTCGGCTCCCGGCCGGAGATCGCCAAGGCCCTGGAACGACCGGAGGACTCGGTCGAGGAGCTCGAGAGGTACTACGGCGAGCAGTACTCGACCGGCCTGTACTGACCGGCACGCCTCGTCAGCGGCCGGCGGCCCGGAGGGCGGTGCGGATCAGCGGGAGCTGGAGCGGCAGCCGCGCCACGGTGCCGGCGAACATCGCCCTGGCCCCGGTGGTCTGCCGGCGCTGGGCGCGCTTGCCGTGGTTGACGCTCATCTGGACGTTGCCCGGCAGGATCGCCACCAGCAGGGCGGCGCTCCCCCAGCCGGCGAGGCGACGGGTCCGCGGGTGGAGCAGGCCGGCGGCACAGACGAGCTCGGCGACACCGGACGCGTAGACCAGCTCGCGTCGTCGCGGGAGCGAGTTCGGCACGAGCGGCTCGAACACCTCCGGCTTGGTCAGGTGGGTCACCCCCGACGTGAGGAACAGCGCCGCCAGCCCGGCGACGTCCTTGCTCAGGGGCGGGGTGGTGTCGCGAACGGCGCGCAGGGAGGTCATGGGTCCATCCTGTCCGGCTCGGCCACCCGGTGCGCGGCGAGGTACCGCAGCCGGGCCCGCAGCGCCAGGGCGAAGGTGACCCCACCGAGGGCGACCAGCACGAGGCCGACCCAGAGCCAGGTGCGCCCCTCGGGCTGCACCCCGGGCACGAGCGCGACGAACAGGCCGAAGGCGAGCACGGAGCCGGTGAGCCACAGCAGGGCGTTGCCCGCGGCCGGGTCGTCCTCCCGGGGCGCGTCCTGCTGCATCAGAGCAGGACGGTCGAGAACGAACCGACGTCCTCGAAGCCGACCTTCGTGTAGGTCGCACGCGCGCTGGTGTTGAAGTCGTTGACGTACAACGTGACCCACTTGGCCCGCGTGGCCATCACCTGCTCGACGACGGACGCCATGAGCGGCACGGCCAGCCCCTGCCCGCGCAGGTGCGGTGCCAGCCACACGCCCTGCAGCTGGGCGCACCCGAGGGCCACCGACCCGACGTCGGCCTTGAAGATGACGGCACCGTCCTCGACGACGACGAAGGTGTGGCCCCGGTCGATGAGGGCCAGGAGCGCAGTCCGGTATGCCGCGCCGGACCCCGAGTAGGGCGGGTAGCCGATCTCCCCCTCGAACATGTGCGCCGCGGCCGGCATCACGAGGTCGACCTCGTCGGTCGTCGCGGGGCGCACGCGCGGGTCGAGATCGACCCCGAGGGACGACGGCAGGTCCATCGCGCTCATGAGCGGCTGGTCGGCACGCACCGCGCGCGCGGGACCCCACGCAGGTGCGAGGTGTCGCCACAGCTCGGCCACCTGGTCGGCCGGGCCGAGGATCGACGCGCAGTGCCGTCGCCAGCGACGGACCCGGTCGGCGAAGAAGGCGATGTCGGCCTCGTCGGCCTCGACGGGGACGAGGTTGGCGCTGGACCAGCACAGCGACTGCAGGCGTCCGTCGACGCGGTGCCCGAGGACGGTTCCCGGCTGCGTCGTCAGCACTCCTTCTAGCAGGCGGGCGGCGACGAAGACGTTGGCCGGGAGGTTGCGGGCGCACACCTCGAGGGCGTCGTCGCGGTCCGCCGCCGTCAGGGCGTGGACCGGGTTCCGGGTGCGCAGCACGCAGTCAGCCTAGGCCGTGCGTGACGTCTGCGCGCCGCTATCGACCGACGACGCGGGCAGGACGGCTCACAGCACCTGGGAGAGGAACCGTCGGAGCCGGTCGCTGCGGGCGTCCTCGAACACCGTGTCGGGCGAACCCGACTCGACGACGACACCCCGGTCCATGAACAGCACCTGGTCCGCCACCGAACGGGCGAACCCCATCTCGTGCGTCACGACGAGCATCGTCATGCCCCCGGAGGCGAGGTCGGCCATGGTCGCGAGGACCCCCTTGACCAGCTCGGGGTCGAGGGCCGAGGTGGCCTCGTCGAAGAGCATCACCTGGGGCTGCATCGCGAGCGCCCTGGCGATGGCGACGCGCTGCTGCTGGCCTCCCGACAGGGTCCCGGGCCGGACATCGGCCTTGTGCCGCAGCCCGACCCGGTCGAGCTGGGCGAGCGCCTGCTCGACCGCCTCGTCCTTCGAGAGGCCGCGGAGGCGGGTGAGCCCCAGGGTGATGTTGTCGCGGACCGTCTTGTGCGGGAACAGGTTGAAGTGCTGGAACACCATGCCCACCCGTTGCCTCAGCTGGTCGGGGTCGTCGGCGAGCACGCTGCGGTCCTCGAGCAGGACGTCACCGGAGTCGGGTTCCAGCAACCTGTTCACGACGCGCAGCAGCGTCGACTTGCCGGATCCCGACGGCCCGATGACACAGGTCGTCGAGGCCGCAGGAACCGCGAGGGTGACGCCACGCAGGACGTGGTTGGTGCCGAACGACAGGTGGACGTCGCGCGTGGCGACCGACACCCCGGTGGTGGCCGTGGGCGGTGCGGCGGTGGTGCTCATCGGTGGCCTTCCTGGGCGAGGGCGAGGGACGGGGCGGCCGGGTCGGTGGGTTCGTCCTCGACGCGCTCCGCGCCGTCGGCGCGACGGCCGTCGCGCAGCCGGCGGTCGATGGCGTTGACGACGTGGGTGAGCGGCACCGTGATGAGCAGGTAGAACAACCCGGCCAGCAGGAGCGCCGACTCGTTGCCGGTGTTGGCGGCGGCGTCCTGGCCGATCCGGAACAGGTCGCGCTGGCTGGCGAGCAGCCCGAGGAAGTAGACGAGCGACGACTCCTTGATCAGCGCGATGAACTGGTTGACCAGGGCCGGCAGCACCCGCCGGATCCCCTGCGGGATGACCACCAGCCGCATGCCGCTCGGGCGTGAGAAGCCGAGCGCGCGGGCGGCCTCGAGCTGTCCTGCGTCGACGCTCTGGATGCCGGAGCGGAAGATCTCGCCGATGTAGGCGCTGGCGATGAGCGAGAGCGCGAGGATGCCGAGCGGGTAGGGGTTCGGGCCCCAGATCTGCAGCCCGACCGGCGACAGGCCGACGCCGATGAGCAGGATCGTCACGGCGGCGGGGAGGCCGCGGAAGATGTCGGTGTAGACCCGCGCCGGCCAGCGCAGCCAACGGCTGCCGGACAGGCCGGCGACGGCCAGGACCATGCCGACGACGGTCCCGATGACCGCCGAGGTGAGGGCCAGGATCAGGGTGTTGGGCAGTCCGACCTTGATCAGCTCGGGCAGGGCGGTGCGCATGGCGTCGACGTCGAAGAACGTCTGCCACAGGGTGCTCAGGACATCCATCCCTGGCCCTCCTCTCGGTGGTGGTGGTGGAGGTGGTCGTCGTTACCGGGCAGCGCCGATGGCGACCGAGCCGCTGCCCGGCGTGAAGTCGGCCGGGATCTCGCGGCTGGGGTAGTACTGCTTCTGCAGCTTCGCCCAGGTGCCGTCGGCGATGACCTCGTCGAGGGCCTTGTCGACGGCCTTGCGCAGGGCGTCGTTCTGCTGGTTCACGGCGAATGCCGTGCCACCCGGGTCGAGCTGCTTGGCGACGGCGAGCACCTTGCCACCGGAGTCGGTGGCCGTCTTCTCGCCGATCTCCGCGGGGGTCACCCACGCGTCCGCCGTACCCGCCTTGAGCTGGTTGAGGGCGGCGTTGTAGTCGGGCACCCGCACGGGGTCGAGGTTCTCGCGCGTGGCGAAGTCGTCCTGGACGGTGCCCTGCACGACGACGACCCGCTTGCCGGACAGCTGGTCGAACGACGTGATCGGCGAGCCCTTCGGGACGTCGAGGCCGAGGAAGCCGAAGTCGTACTTGTTGGAGAACGCCACGGTCTTCTTGCGCGCCTCGGTGATGCTGATCGAGGACGACCCGAGGTCGTACTTGCCGGTCTTGACCTGGGCGAGCAGCGAGCTGAACTCGGTGCCGACGAACTGGACCTTGAGGCCGAGCTTGGCGGCCACGGCCGAGAGGAGGTCGTTGTCGAACCCGGTGAACTTGCCGTCCTTGAGGAAGACGTTCGGCGGCGCGTCGGTCAGCGTGCCGACGCGCAGCGTGCCGGGCTGCTGGAGCTTGTAGGGGTTGGACTCGGCGGAGCTGCTGCTGCCCCCACCGCACGCGGCGAGGGAGAGCGCGAGCGCTGCGGAGGTGGCGAGGACGAGGGCGCGACGGCGCACGGACATGGTGATCGGTTCCTAGGGTCGTGAGGGCTGGGCAGGGTCGGCGCTGACCCGGGCGCGGGCATGACGGAACCCGCGCGGTGCTGGTGTGTCGGAAGGACGTTGACGAGGGGGCGGGCCGCACGCGGGCGCCGGGCAGGCGCCATACGGGTGCGGCTAGGGACAGGCCCGACGGGTCGGGCGGACACCGGGGACCGGTGCCGTGCGGCCGCTCAACGTGAACACATCAGAAAGTTATCCCACCCATAACTTCGGGTGATAACCGGGGTGACGCTTCGCCCACGATGTGGGACGGGGCTGGACAGGTCAGCCGACGGTGACGCTGGGGGCCCCGGCACTGGCCTCGTCGACGGGCTCGCCCATCTCCTCGGCGATGCGCATGGCCTCCTCGATGAGGGTCTCCACGATCTGGCTCTCGGGCACGGTCTTGACGACCTCACCCTTGACGAAGATCTGGCCCTTGCCGTTGCCGGAGGCGACGCCGAGGTCGGCCTCGCGGGCCTCACCGGGGCCGTTGACGACACAGCCCATGACGGCCACGCGGAGCGGCACGGTCATGCCCTCGAGGCCGGCCGTGACCTCGTCGGCGAGCTTGTAGACGTCCACCTGGGCCCGACCGCACGACGGGCACGAGACGATCTCGAGCTTGCGGGGCTTGAGGTTGAGCGACTGGAGGATCTGGTTGCCGACCTTGACCTCCTCGACGGGAGGAGCCGACAGGGAGACCCGGATGGTGTCGCCGATGCCCTTGGACAGCAGCGCCCCGAACGCGGTCGCCGACTTGATCGTGCCCTGGAACGCCGGGCCCGCCTCGGTGACGCCGAGGTGCAGCGGCCAGTCGCCCCGCTCGGACAGCATCTCGTAGGCCTTGACCATGACGACCGGGTCGTTGTGCTTCACCGAGATCTTGAAGTCGTGGAAGTCGTGCTCCTCGAAGAGCGACGCCTCCCAGACGGCCGACTCGACGAGCGCCTCGGCGGTGGCCTTGCCGTACTTCTCGAGCAGTCGGGGGTCGAGCGACCCGGCGTTGACCCCGATGCGGATCGAGACGCCCGCGTCCTTGGCGGCCGCGGCGATCTGCTTGACCTGGTCGTCGAACTTGCGGATGTTGCCGGGGTTCACCCGGACCGCGGCGCAGCCGGCGTCGATCGCGGCGAAGACGTACTTCGGCTGGAAGTGGATGTCGGCGATGACCGGGATCTGGGACTTGCGGGCGATCGCTGGCAGGGCGTCCGCGTCGTCCTGGCTGGGGCACGCCACGCGCACGATGTCGCAGCCGGACGCGGTGAGCTCGGCGATCTGCTGCAGGGTCGCGTTGATGTCCGTCGTCGGGGTCGTGCACATCGACTGCACGGAGATGGGCGCGTCACCGCCGACCTCGACCTTGCCGACCTTGATCTTGCGCGTCTTGCGCCGCGGCGCGAGGACGGGCGGGGGCAGTGCCGGCATACCGAGTCCAACAGTCATGGCCCAAGTATCGCCCACCTGTGGTTTGATCCCCGACCATGGGGGTCACCGGGGGACATGGGGACGACGTGCGGCGCGCCGACGAGGCGATCGCCGAGGCGGCTCGCACCGCCCACGAGCACGCCACCGCGACGGCGCGGCTCGGCTCGCTCGAGCGCGAGGTGGCCCGGCTGACCGAGCTGGTGTCGAGCCGACGCGCTGGGCTGGCGCAGGAGGAGCAGGACGTCGCGAGGCTCGAGTCCTACTCGCTGGCGCGCATCGCCTCCGCGTTGCGCGGCAACCGTGACGCGGACCTCGACCGCGAGCGGGCCGAGGCCCAGGCGGCGCAGTATGCCGTCGCCGACGCCGAGCGTGCGCTGGCCCGGGCACGCCAGGACGAGGCCTCCTGCCGCGCAGACCTCGACGGCGCACCCTCCCCCAAGGCCCTGATGGCGCGGGCCGTGGCCGCCAAGGAGGCCGCCCTGTCCGCCGACCCCGTGATGGCAGCCCGGCTGTCGGACCTCGCCGCCCGTCGCGGCGTGCTGGCGGCACAGCTGAAGGAGCTCGACGAGGCGGCTGCCGCGGGTGCGCAGGCACGCGCCGACCTCGACCGCGCGGCGGGGCTGCTCGACAGCGCCGACACGTGGTCGACCTACGACACCTTCTTGGGCGGCGGGCTGATCAGCTCCGTGGTCAAGCACGACCGGCTCGACCAGGCCGCTGCGTTCATCCGCACGGCCGGGGACGCCCTGGCGAGGTTCAGCCGGGAGCTCGCCGACGTCGACCTCGAGGGTCCCGCGGGGCCCGAGGTGTCGGACCTGCTGCGCGGCATGGACATCTGGTTCGACAACGTCATCAGCGACCTCATGGTGCGCTCCCGCATCAAGGACTCGTCGCACGCCGTCGCCGTCGCACTGACCGAGACCGGGCGGCTGCTCGGCGTGGTCGCGGAGCGCAGCACGCAGGCCCGGCAACGGGCCGAGGACCTCGAGCAGGAGTACCGCGACCTCGTCGGCGCCCCTCGCTCCTAGCCGCCGAGGCTGATCGGCTTCACCAGGTCGGCGTAGATGAGCAGGACCGACATGACGATGAGCACCGAGGACACGGCATACGCCACGGGCAGGGCCTTGGCGACGTCGACGTGACCGGGGTCCGGGCGGTGGCGCAGCCTGGCGACCCCACGCTTCGTGCCCTCCCACAGCGCTCCCGCGACGTGGCCACCGTCCAGCGGCAGCAGCGGGATGAGGTTGAAGACGAACAGCGCGAGGTTGAGCGAGGCCATCAGCATGAGCAGGAAGACGAACGGGTTCATGCCGTTCTCCCCACCGATCCACGGGATCTTGCCCGAGGTGGCCTCGCCCGCCATGCGGCCCACGCCGACGACCGACACGGGCCCGTTGGGGTCGCGCGCCCCGGAACCGAACGCGGCCTGCACGACACCGACCATCTTCTGCGGGATCTTGAGGACCACGCCGGCGGTGGCCAGCAGCTGGTCCCCCACGACCCCGGGGACGGCGGACAGGGGCTGCGCCTCGTAGCCGACGATCCCCTCGGAGGAGACCCCGAGGAACCCGGTCTCCTGCGTGATCGGCTGGCCGTCGGCGTCGACGAGCGGCGTGCCGTCCGGGCCGACCTGCTGGACGGAGTTCCTGATGGGGGTGGCGGTCAGCGTCTGCTCGACCCCGTCGCGCTTGACGACGATCGGCACCGACTGGCCCACGCGCGGACGGATGAGCTTGCCGACGTCGGCCGTCGTCCTGATCGGCTGCCCGGCGACCGACACGATCTCGTCACCGGGGCGGATCCCGGCGGAGTAGGCAGGGGTCCTGGGGTCGCTGGCGGCACACGTGGTCTTGGTCGCGGCCTCCTGGGCGGGCACGACGCACTCGGACACGCTCGCGACGCGGGCACCGTCCTGGAGAGTCGCGACGCCGTACGTCGTGAGCACCCCGGTGAGCAGCACCACGGCGATGAGGAAGTTCATCGTCGGGCCGCCGAGCATGACGATGACCTTCTGGTGCACCGGGAGCTTGTAGAACACCCGCTCCTCGTCGCCCGGCTGGACCTCCTCGAGGCTGAGCTGGCGCGCCTCGTCGGCGAGCTGCGAGAAACGGCCGGTGCTCGACACGCGCAGGGTCCCCGGCTTGTCCCCGGGCCGCGGCGGGAACATCCCGATCATCCGGATGTAGCCGCCGAGCGGGATCGCCTTGATGCCGTACTCGGTCTCGCCGCGCTTGCGTGACCACAACGTCGGGCCGAAGCCGACCATGTACTGGGTCACCTTGACGCCGAACTTCTTGGCAGGGACGAGGTGGCCGATCTCGTGCAGGCCGATGGACAGCCCCACCCCGAGCACCACGAAGAGCACCCCGAGCACGAACAGCAGCACGGTCATCGGTGGAGCGCCCCCTCGGCGTCGGTCAGTGGTTCGTCGGTCTGGTGTGCGTGGGGCAGCCCCAGCACGGTGCGGGCCTGCTCGCGCGCCCACCTGTCGGCGCGCAACACGTCCTCAACGGACAGTGTCGCTGATTCGATCCCCCCGTGGAGCGCGTTCGCGTGGTCAGCGTGGTCAGCGACCACCCGGTCGATGGTGTCGACGATGTCGAGGAACCCGATCCGCCCCTCGTGGAACGCGTCGACCGCCACCTCGTTGGCCGCGTTGTAGACCGCGGGGTAGGTGCCCGCCGCCTCGCCGACCTGTCGGGCGAGCCGCACGGCCGGGAACGCCTCGTCGTCCAGCGGCTCGAACTCCCAGGTCTGCGCCCTGGTCCAGTCGACCGGCACGTCGACGTCGGCGAGGCGTTCGGGCCAGGACAGGCCGAGGGCGATCGGCACGAGCATCCTCGGCGGTCCCGCCTGGGCGATGGTCGAGCCGTCGACGAACTCCACCATGGAGTGGATCAGCTGCTGGGGGTGGACCACGACGTCGATGCGGTCGAACGGGATGTCGAACAGCAGGTGCGCCTCGATCACCTCGAGCCCCTTGTTGACCAAGGTGGCCGAGTTCGTCGTGATGACCCGCCCCATGGAGAAGTTCGGGTGGGCCAGCGCCTGGTCGGGCGTGACCTCGCGCAGGGACTCCCGCGAGCGCCCCCGGAACGGCCCACCGCTGGCCGTGACGACGAGGCGCCGGACCTCCTCGGCGCGCCCTCCCCGCAGGCTCTGCGCGATCGCGGAGTGCTCGGAGTCCACGGGCACGATCTGCCCCGGCTTCGCTGCGGCCTTGACCAGCGGGCCGCCGACGATGAGCGACTCCTTGTTGGCCAGGGCCAGGACCGACCCCTGTGCCAGCGCCGCCAGCGTGGGCCGCAGCCCGATCGCGCCGGTGATCCCGTTGAGGACGACGTCGGCACCGGACCCGGCCGCGGTCACCGCGGCCTCGTCCCCGACCACGATCTGGGGCCGGTATGCCGCGCGGCCGGCTCGCGCGGCATGCGCGGCGATCGCCTCGGCGACCTGCTCGGCGGTGCCGCCGGCGACCGCGACGAGGTCGACGTCGAAGGCGACCGCCTGCTCGGCGACGAGGTCGATGTTGGACCCGGCCGACAGCGCGGTGACGCGGAACCGGTCGGAGTTGCGCGAGACCACGTCGAGCGCCTGGGTCCCGATGGATCCGGTGGAGCCGAGGATGGCGACGGAGCGCGGAGAGGTCACCCCTGCATTGTCGCAGCCCGCGCCGAGGGGCTCACCCGTCGGACTGCCGGCGCCGCGCCAGCGCCCGGTCCGCGGCGACGAAACCGAGGCCGACCACGGCGAAGAGCACGGCGATGGCCGCGAGGTTGAGCAGCACCCGACCCCAGCCGAGCGTGTCGACGTTCATGAACGGGTAGGGCCACCAGTCGGCGACCACCCCCCGCACGAGGGTGTAGAGCCCCCACAGGAGCGGCCAGCCGAGCGAGGGCAGCACGGCGGACCGCACGGCCTGGCCGCGTGGTCCGGCGACCGCCCACGCCACGAGCGCGAGGATCGGCACCACCACGTGCAGCAGCTTGTCGACGACGTAGCTCGCGCCGTGCAGGTCGAGGATCGGGCGCAGGAAGAACCAGTGCACCAGGCCGGTCACGGTGATGCCCTCGATCGTGGCCAGGCGCACCACCCGCCAGAAGGTGCCGTCGTGGTCCGGGTCGCGGGCCAGCGTGAGCGACACGTAGGCCACGAGGAGGTTGGACAGCACCGTGAAGTAGGAGATGAACTCCACGAGCCGGGTGCCCAGCGGCTTCGCGGCAGTCTCGTCGAGGACCGCCTCGCCGTTGACGATGAGGACGAGCTGCCACAGCACGGCCACAAGCGTGACGGCGGCGACGACGCCGTGGACGGCGCGGCGATGGGTCGGGGTCACCCCCACCACGCTAGCCCCGACGGCGGCGGACGACCCGTCAGTCGCGGAAGACGCGCTCCTCGATGAGCTGCTCCTCGACGAGCCGGCCCTCGGGCTCGAAGCGGCCCTGCTCGAACCGCTTGCGGAACTCCAGCGAGACGTGGTCGACACCGCTGCGGTTCTTCTCGATGGACATGATCACCCACTGGCGGAAGCGCTCGGCGTTCTCGAGGTGGTAGACGAGGTGGTGCTTGGCCACGACGTCGTACTTGTCGTTGAGGATGAGGATGACGTCGGACTCGTACGCCAGGGCCGACGAGCCGCGCAGGTCGTTGACCCGCATCCGCTTCCCGGCGACCAGGCTGCCCTTGTCGGCCGCCACGATCGCGAGGATCGGCACCTGGAACTCGAGGGCGAGGTCCTTGAGCCGCTCGACGACGACGGCGACGCGCTCCTCCTCGCTGCCCGAGAACTGCGCGACGGGCACCTTCTGGAGGTAGTCCACGAGGACGAGGGGTGGCTGGCTCTCCTGGCTCACCACCTGCTCGATCGCGGTGCGGATCTCGTCCAGCGTGGTGTGCAGGCCGCTGGAGGTGTGCACGTGCAGGTGCTCGCCGTACCGCTCGAGGGCAGCGACGGCCTCGGCCCCACCGGGTGCGTTCGCGAAGCGCTCGCTCATGGAGTGGGCGTTGCTGTGGCGGGCCTCGAAGCGCTGTCGGATCTTGGTCAGGCTGATGCCGTCCGAGCCGGCGATGGCTCCCGCCTCGATGGCCAGCAGGCGCTCGAGCACGCTGTGGGCGTCGTGCTCGTAGGAGAAGAACACCGCCGAGCGGTTGGCGGAGACCGCGTTGCGCAGCATCTGCAGTGCCATCGCGGTCTTGCCCAGGCCCTGGGGTCCGCCGAGCAGGATGAGCTCCCCCGAACGGAAACCACCCGTCAGCGCGACGTCCAGGCTGTCGAAACCCGTGGGCCACACCCGCGCACCGGCCGCCCGGCCGGTGCGCATCTTCTCGTCGGTCTCGGCGAGGACGTCAGTGAGGGAGCGAAGCCGCGGCGCCGTGCGTCCGGGCGGGGTCGCCGGCGCCGAGGCAGGCTCGGCCGAGGCCTCGTGCGACTCGACAGTGGTCATGAGAGCGATTGAATACCCATTGCCCGCCGTACGGGGACAGTTCGGCCAACTTCGTCCGGGGGAACTACGGGACAGACCCGCCGATCAGGGGGCGATGCCGACGTACGTCGTCTCGAGGTACTCCTCGATCCCCTCGAAGCCACCCTCGCGCCCGAAGCCGGAGGCCTTGACCCCTCCGAACGGCGCTGCGGGGTTGGAGATGATCCCCTGGTTGATGCCGATCATCCCGTACTCGAGCGCCTCGCTGACCCGGATGACACGGCCCAGGTCGTTCGTGAAGACGTAGGACGCGAGTCCGTACTCCGTGCCGTTGGCCAGGTCGATGGCCTCCTTCTCGGTCCGGAAGGAGGCGATGGGCGCGACCGGCCCGAAGATCTCCTCGCGCATCATCCGGGCGTCCTTGCGGACGCCGGTGATGACCGTGGGCTCGTAGAAGTAGCCGCGCCCCGGGACGGCCTTGCCGCCGGTCACGACCGTGGCGCCCTGCGAGCGAGCGTGCTCGACCAGCTCGGACACCCCGTCGCGGGCCTTGCCGTCGATGAGCGGGCCGACGTCGACGCCCTTCTTGGTTCCCTTGCCGAGGGTGAGCCCACCCATCCGCGTGGCGAGCTTGGCGGAGAACTCCTCGACGACGCTCTCGTGGACGTAGAACCGGTTGGCCGCCGTGCAGGCCTCACCGATGTTGCGCATCTTGGCGAGCATGGCGCCGTCGACGGCGCGGTCGAGGTCGGCGTCCTCGAACACGAGGAAGGGGGCGTTGCCGCCGAGCTCCATCGACACGCGCAGGAGCTGCTCGGCCGACTGCTCGACGAGGCGACGACCGATGTTGGTCGAGCCGGTGAAGGTGAGCTTGCGCAGGCGTGAGTCCCGGATGAGCGGCTCCATGACGTCACCGGTCCGCGAGGTGGTCACCACGTTGAGGACCCCGTCCGGCAGGCCGCACTCACGCAGCAGCTCGGCCAGGGCGAGCATCGTCAGGGGGGTCTGGCTCGCGGGCTTGACGACCATGGTGCACCCGGCGGCGATGGCCGGGCCGATCTTGCGGGTGCCCATGGCCAGCGGGAAGTTCCACGGCGTGATCATCAGGGTGGGCCCGACCGGCTTCTTCATCGTGAGGAGCCGGGTCGCACCGTTCGGGGCCGTCGACCAGCGGCCGCTGATCCGCACCGCCTCCTCGGAGAACCACCGGAAGAACTCGGCGCCGTAGGTCACCTCGCCCCGCGACTCCGCCAGGGTCTTGCCCATCTCGAGCGTCATGAGCGTGGCGAAGTACTCGGCGCGCTCGGTGATCTTCTCGAAGGCCGAACGCAGGATCTCGCCACGGTCGCGCGGCGGCGTGCTGGCCCAGTCCCCTTGTGCCGCAACGGCGGCATCGAGGGCCGCCTTGCCGTCAGCGACCGACGCGTCAGCGACGTGCGCGAGCGTGGCGCCGCTCGAGGGGTCCTCGACGGCGATGGTGCGGCCGTCGCTGCCGTCACGCCACTTCCCCGCGATGAACAGGCCCTTCGGGACGGATTCGACGAGCGACTTCTGCGTGGTGGCCATCAGGACTTTTCCTCCGTGGGTGCGTGGTCGTGCTGGTCGTGGGTCTCGTGCGTGTGGTGGTGGGAGGGGATGTGTCCCTCCGGTATGGCGCCGGCGCGACCGGCGAGCAGCGGCTGCGCCGGGTCCCAGCGGGTGCCGTCCCGCTCGTCCCGGCGACGGCGGGCGATGGCCGACAGCGCCTCGAGGACGACGCGGTTCGCGAGCGCCGCGGTGATGTCGGCGTGGTCGTAGGGAGGGCTGACCTCGACGACGTCGACACCGACGACGGGCAGCTCGAGGCAGATCCGGCGCACCGAGTCGAGCAGCTCGCGGGCCGACAGGCCGCCGGGCTCGGGCGTGCCGGTGCCCGGTGCGTGGCCGGGGTCGCAGACGTCGATGTCGACGGAGAGGAAGACCCCCTCACACTCGTCGGTGGCGATCGCGAACGCCTCGGTGAGGCACTCCTGCAGCCCCCGGTGGACGATCTCGGTCATCTCGAACGAGCGCATCTGCTGGCCGGCCATCCAGTCGAGCGTCTCCGGCGGCGGCCAGTAGCCGCGCAGCCCGACCTGCAGGAACCGGTCCCCGCGCAGCGCCCCGGACTCGATGAGCCGACGCATCGGCTGGCCGTGGCCCCAGAGCGACCCGAACTCGATGTCACCGGTGTCGGCGTGCGCGTCGAAGTGGATCATCGACACGCGGCCGTGCCCGAGGACGTTCGCGACCCCCTTGGCGTCAGGGAACGCGATGGAGTGGTCACCACCCAGGACCACCGGTATGGCGCCGGCCCGGGTCACCTTCTCGACCGCAGCCTCGAGCTTGGGCAGGGATCGCTCGATGTCGCCGGAGTACATCTCCACGTCACCGGCGTCGACCACCCGCAGGTCCACCAGGCCGTCGGTGCGCAGCGCCAGCGAGGGCCGCGAACCGTCGTGCGGGAGGTAGTCGGTCATGCGGATCGCCTGCGGCCCGAACCGGGTTCCCGGTCGGTGGGAGGTGCCGCCGTCGAACGGTGCACCGAGGATCACGACGTCCGCGTCGGCATACGTGCTCTCGTCGTCGAGGTCGCACCGGTCCACGCCGAGGAAGGTGAAGTCGGGGCCGTACTGCTGCCCGTATCGCGTCATGAGCCGACCCTAGCCGCGAGCGCGACCATCGGTCTCAGCGGTCCTCCATGCCCCACGGCGAACCGTAGCCGTCGGGCTTGGGCGCCTTGAGCAATTCGAGGAACGGCACGGCGTCGAACGCCTCCGGACCGAGGACCCCGTTGCCGGCCCACGTACCGTTGGCGAGCAGCTCGAGTGCGACGACCGGGTTGACCGCGGTCTGCCACACGACGCACTGGGCGCCGTACTCGCGCATCGTGTCCTCGTTGTCCGACACGTGGTAGAGGTACGTGCGGCGAGGCTGACCGTCCTTGCCCGTGCCGGTGACCCAGAGGCCCGCGCAGGTCTTGCCCTTCATCTGCGGACCGATCGTCGCAGGGTCGGGCAGCACCGCGGCCACGACGTCCCGCGGCGAGACCTGGACACCCTTGACCGTCACCGGGTCGGTGCGGTCGAGGCCGAGCGTGCGCAGGGTCTTGAGGATGGTGATGAGCTCCTCGCCGAGGCCGTACTTGAAGGTCACCCTGTCGGCGTCGACCCAGCGGGGCATGAGGAGCACCTCCTCGTGCTCGACGTGGACGCACTCGACCGGGCCGATGCCCTCAGGGAAGTCGAACACCTCGGGCTCGGCGAACGCCGGCAGGGTGCGGAACCCCGCCTCCACGTCGCCGCCCGCGGCCTCGGCGCGGGACCTCTCCCACACCACCGGCGGGTTGAGGCACTCCTCGATGATCGTCCACATCGAGAAGCCGGGGGCGAAGGTCTCGTTGCCGTCGGCGTCGAGGACGGCGAGGTTCGCGCCGTCCCTGGTGCCGAGCTCCTCGATGTGCGAGAAGAGGTGGTCGGAGGCATACCGCGCGAACACGTCCGACAGCCCGGGCTCCACGCCCATCCCCACGAGGGCGAGCTGGTTGGATGCCTCCCACTCCCCCGCCATGGCGAACTGCTCGTCGCCGAGCTTGACGTGCGCCTTGGCGTACGGCTCCTCGGGGTGGCGTTGCGACAGGCTCATGGCCATGTCGAGGTAGCCGGCACCGGCCACCAGCGCCCCACGGAAGATCGGCATGACGAACCGCGGGTCGACGGCGTTGAAGACGTGCGTGACCGCGTGCTTCAGGGCCAGGGCGGCCACGGCAGCGCCGTCGGAGGCGTCCACCACCTCGGCGACGAGGCGGTCCTCGCTCGGGCGCCGGGCGGTGGCGTGGGCGACGGTCGCCTCCGCCCTGGACAGGTCGTAGTCGGCGACGACGAGCAGCTCGAAGAAGTCGCGCTCGACGGCGATGCGCGCGGCAGCGTCACCGACGCCACCGGCGCCGATCATGAGGATCCGCATGGGGGGGTCGTCCTTGGTGGGGTCGGGGGTCAGCGCTTGCGCGCGTTGCCGATGAGCTGACCGGCCACCACGAGGAGCACCGCGATGACGAACATCGAGAAGCCGATCACGTTGGCCTGGGCCGGGATCCCGCGCAGGTAGGACACGTAGACGAACTTCGGGAAGGTCGTCGCGTCACCCGACACGAAGTTGGTGATGATGAAGTCGTCGAACGACAGCGAGAAGGCCAGCAGCGCGGCGCCGACGACACCCGGGAGCACCAGCGGGAAGGTGACCCGCCAGAACGTGGCCCCGGGACCGGCGAACAGATCCTGCGCCGCCTCCTCGAGCCGTGGGTCGAGGCTCTGCAGGCGGGCCTTGACCGTGACGACCACGAAGCTGATGCAGAACATCACGTGCGCGATGACGATCGTCCAGAACCCCAGCTTGAGGCCGAAGCGGGAGAAGCCCTGCACGAAGATCGTCAGCAGGCTCGCGCCGAGGACGATCTCCGGCGTCGCCATGGGGACGAAGACCAGGACGTTGCTGGCCGCGCGGCCCCGGAACTTGTGCCGCACCAGGGCGAACGCGAGCATCGTGCCGAGCACCGTCGCGACGACGGTGGCGATGACGCCCACCTGGATGGAGGTGACCAGCGCGTCACAGACACCGGGGGCGCCACAGGGGTCCTTCCAGTGCTTCAGCGTCGGACCGGCCGCGGAGTTCCAGACGATGTTGGACTTGCGGTAGTCGTTGAACGAGAAGGCGAACGTGTAGGCCACCGGCACGAACAGGTAGACCAGCACGGCCAGCGCCGCGATCATCGAGACGTGCGTGCCGAGCCACGTCTTCACCCGTGCCAGGGGGGTCGGACCCGCGACGGACGAGCGGGTCGGTGGCGTGGGCCCACCGGTGCGGGGGCGTGAGGCGGTGGCGGTCACAGGAGCTCCTCCGTGCCGAACTTGCGGATGTAGACGAACACCATCGCGAGGATGATCGCCATGAGGGTGAAGCTGAGCGCGGCCGCCGTCGGGAAGCCACCGAGGACCCGGAAGAACTGGCTCTCGATGACGTTGCCGACCATCTTGGTGCTGCGGTCGGACCCGAGCAGCTCGGCGTTGACGTAGTCACCGGCTGCCGGGATGAACGTGAGCAGCGTGCCGGCGATGACACCGGGCAGGCTCATCGGGAGCGTGACCTTGCGGAACGTGGTGAGCCCGTTGGCGTACAGGTCGCCACCCGCCTCGATGACCTTGGGGTCGGCGCGCTCGAGGGAGGCGTAGATCGGCAGCACCATGAACGGCAGGAAGTTGTAGGTCAGGCCGGCCACGACCGCGACCCACGTCTCGGTGATGCGTCCGCCGGGGAGCAGGTGGAGGAACTTCAGCGTCTCCGCCACCGGACCGTTGTCGGCGAGGATCTGCCGCCAGGCGATGGTCCGCAGGATGAAGGACGTGAAGAACGGCGCGATGACGCAGATCATCATGACGTTGCGCCACTTCCCCGCCTTGAACGCCATGGCGTACGCGAGGGGGTAGGCGAGGACGAACGCGAAGAAGGTGGCCAGCCCGGCATACAGCAGGGACCGCCCGAAGTGCGGCGCGAACTCGGTGATCGCGTCGAGGTAGTTCCCGAAGTTCACGTCCCGGTAGTAGTAGCCGGGGAAGCCCGGGAAGCCGCTCTGGAGGGAGACCGTGAACAGCTGCAGGAGCGGGAACACGAAGAACACCAACAGCCAGATCGTGCCCGGGATGAGCAGCAGGTATGGCGCCCACGAGCGTCCGCCGCGCTCCTGCGGCGGACCGTCGTCGGGTGCCCCCGGTGTCCCCCCGCCCACGTGGGCGAGGGCGCTCACGACGCGACCTGGGCTTCGGCGGCCGCGGCCTCGTCCACCTCGACCCCGAACGCGTGCCCGGAGTCCCACTCGAGCCACACCGGGTCGCCCGGGCGCAGGGTGTTGCGCTGGACGTCGAGGTTCTGCTCGTACACGGCCCACGTGCTGCCGCTGGGGACGGTCACGAGGAACTGCGTGGCCACCCCCGTGAAGGAGACGTCGACGACCTGGGCCTTCACGTCGTTGCCGGCACCGGTGGGCTGGTCGCTGCTGATGCGCACCTTCTCGGGACGGACGCCGAAGGTGATCCGCCCGCTGTGGACGGCGGAGCGCGCCTTCGGGATGCGGACCGTCGTGCCCGCCACCTCGACGACGAGGTTGTCGCCGTCGGTGCCGGTGACGTCGCCGACACCCAGGTTGGACTGGCCGACGAAGTTGGCCACGAAGGACGTGCGCGGCAGGTCGTAGAGCTCCTCCGGGTGGCCCATCTGCTCGATCCGCCCGGCGTTCATCACGGCCACGGTGTCGGCCATGGTCATGGCCTCCTCCTGGTCGTGGGTCACGTGGATGAAGGTGAGGCCGACCTCGGTCTGGATCCGCTTGAGCTCCACCTGCATCTGCCGGCGCAGCTTGAGGTCGAGGGCGCCGAGGGGCTCGTCGAGCAGCAGCACCTCCGGGCGGTTGACCAGCGCGCGGGCCAGGGCGACACGCTGCTGCTGGCCGCCGGAGAGCTGGGCCGGCTTGCGGGTGGCGAAGCTCGACATCTGCACGAGCTCGAGGGCGTCCTCCGCGGCCTTGCCCGCGTCGGAGTCACCCCGGCGCCGGGGACCGAAGGAGACGTTGTCCCGGATCGTGAGGTGCGGGAAGAGCGCGTAGCTCTGGAACACGGTGTTGACCGGGCGCTCGTACGGCCGGGAGCCGGTGAGGTCGGTGTCGCCGATGAGGATGCGTCCGCGCGTCGGCTGCTCGAGCCCGGCCACCATGCGCAGCGTCGTCGTCTTGCCGCAGCCCGACGGGCCGAGGAGGGCGAAGAACGAGCCGCGGGGAACCGTGAGGCTGAGGTCGTCGACGGCGGTGAAGTTGGCGAACTGCTTGGTGACCGACTCGAGGTTGAGGTCGCCCTTGGCCGCGCGGAAACCGGCTCCGCCAGAGGAGAAGAGTGCCATCAGTTACCGACCACCTTTGCCCAGATGCTGCTGTAGTCGGCGTCCTCCTGTGGGGAGAGCGCCCGGAACCCCTTGACGTTGTTGTCCTTGATGTAGGACTCGCTCGGGAAGATGAACGGGCTCTTGGCCAGCTCGGGGTCGATCTTCTCCATCTCCGCCTGTGCACCCTCGACGGGGCAGACGTAGTTGACGTAGGCGGCGACCTGGGCCGCGACCTCGGGCTGGTAGTAGTAGTCCATCAGCGCCATGGCGCTCTTCCGGTGCCGCGACGTGATCGGGATCATCATGTTGTCGCTCCAGAGCGTGCCGCCCGACTCGGGGATGACGAACTGCCAGTTGTCGTTCTCGGTCTCGGCCCGCAGCACGAACAGGTCACCGCTCCAGACGATGCCCGCGATGGCGTTGCCGCTCTTGAGGTCCTCGAGGTAGCTGTTGCCCTTGACGCGGCGGATGTAGCCGTCGCTGATGCGCTTGTCGATCTCCGCGACGGCCGCCTCGAACTGCGCCTTGCCGAAGCCCTTGGAGATGTCGACGCCCTGTTGGAGCATGACCAGCCCCAGGGTGTCGCGGAACTCGCTGAGGACGACGATCTTTCCCTTGAGGTCGTCCTGCCACAGGTCGTCGAGCGACTTGAGCTCGCGGCCGACCTTGGACTTGTCGTAGCCGATCCCGGCGAACCCGCTCTGCCAGGTCAGGGACTTCTGGCGACCCGGGTCGAACGAGACGTCCTTGAGCGAGTCGAGCAGGTTGGCCGCATGCGGCATGCGGATCAGCTCGAGCGGCTGCACCAGCCCGTCGCGGATGACGCGGTTGGCCATCCAGTCGGTGAACACGAAGATGTCGCGGTCGATGTCCTGCTTGGCCCGCAGCTGCGGCGCGATCTTGTTGAAGTAGGAGTCGTTGTCGTCGACGTCCTCGCTGTAGGTGACCTGGATCCCGGTCTTCTTGATGAAGGCCTCGAGCGTCGGGTACTTCTTGGTGTCCTCGTCGTAGTCGAGGTAGGCGGTCCAGTTCGCCCACTTGAGGACCTTGTCGGTGGCCGACACGTCGGTCGGCAGCTGCACGGCGACGGCGCCGGCTGCCGGAGGCGTCGGGGGTGCACAGGCCGACAGCGCTGCCGCAGCACCACCCATGAGGGAGGCCCCGAGGAGTCCCCTTCTGGAGAAGGAGCGATCTCGGGTGGAGGACATCGCGGCGCGGACCAGGCCACGGGCGACGGGGTCTGCGGGAGGTCGCAGGGGTTTCATCGGCACTCGCTAGGGGTTCGGCCGGCTGCCGCCCGAGGACGGCTGCCGGGTGGGACGGGGGTCAGCTGTCGATGTTGGCCATCACGTGCTTGATGCGCGTGTAGTCCTCGAAGCCGTACATGGACAGGTCCTTGCCGTAGCCGGACTTCTTGAAACCGCCGTGCGGCATCTCCGCGACGACAGGAATGTGGGTGTTGATCCAGACGCAGCCGAAGTCCAGCGCCTTCGAGACGCGCATGGCGCGGCCGAAGTCCTTGGTCCAGACGCTGGAGGCGAGGCCGTAGTCGACGCCGTTGGCCCAGCGGATGGCCTCCTGCTCGTCGGTGAACCGCTGCACCGTGATGACCGGGCCGAAGATCTCGTCCTGGATCGCCTCGTCGTCCTGGCGCAGCCCGGACAGCACCGTCGGCTCGAGGAAGAACCCGTCGCCGAGCGCGTCCATCCGGTGCCCACCGGCCGCGACGCTGGCGTGGTCGGGCAGCCGTGACAGGAAGCCCTGCACGCGCTCGAGCTGGTTGCGGTTGTTCACCGGGCCGAGGAGGGCATCCTCGTCCTCGGGCAGGCCGACCTTGACCGAGCTCCTGGCGTACTCGGCCAGTGCCGCCACGAAGTCGTCGTGGATGTGCGGCGCGGCGAGCACGCGGGTCGCGGCGGTACAGTCCTGCCCCGCGTTGAAGTAGCCCGCGGTGGCGATGCCCTCGACGGCGGCCTCGATGTCGGCGTCGTCGAAGACGATGACGGGCGCCTTGCCGCCGAGCTCGAGGTGGACGCGCTTGAGGTCGCGCGCAGCGCTCTCGGCGACCTGCATCCCGGCACGAACGGAGCCGGTGATGGCCACGAGCGCCGGCGTCCGGTGCTCGACCACCGCGCGGCCCGTCTCGCGGTCGCCGGTGACGACGTTGAAGGTGCCGGCCGGCAGGAACTCGGAGGCGATCTCCGCCATGAGCAGCGTCGTCTCGGGCGTCGTGTCCGACGGCTTGAGCACGACGGTGTTGCCCGCCGCGAGGGCCGGGGCGATCTTCCAGGTGGCCATCATCATCGGGTAGTTCCACGGGGTGACCTGGCCGACGACGCCGATCGGCTCGCGCCGGATCCAGCTCGTGTGGCCCCGCATGTACTCCCCGGCGGAGCGCCCCTCGAGCACGCGGGCCGCCCCGGCGAAGAAGCGGATCTGGTCCACCATCGGCGGCATCTCCTCACTCGCGGTGAGGGCGTGCGGCTTGCCGGTGTTCTCGGACTCGAGGCGGACGAACTCGTCGGCCCTGCGCTCGATCGCGTCCGCGAACCGGAGCAGGGCGGCCTGGCGTTCGCCGGGGGTGGTTTGCCCCCACTCCTCGAAGGCGCGGCTGGCCGAGGCGTAGGCCGCGTCGACGTCCTGGGCCGTGGACACCGGGGCGGTCGCGACGACCTGGGCCGTCACGGGGCTGACGATGTCGGCCGTCGCGTCGGTGGTGGCGTCGACGTACTCGCCGCCGACGAAGTTGCGCAGCACGCGCGGCGAGGCCGTGGTGCCGGTGGTGGCGGGGCCGGCGGTCGTGGCGGTCACTGACTCTCCCAGGGAGCTCGGGTACGGATTCCGGTGGTTGGCACTGTAGCCCCAGCACCACGGATTTCAATAGGTTCTCGACACTTGGATGCGGAAATCAACACCGATTTAACAAATCAGCAACCGATTCCGTCGCGAGGGGACTTGCGCCAAACGAGATCCAGCGACACCATGGCCGCGTGACCCGCACTCCCAGCAACGGCACCGACGTGCGCCTCGACGACGTGTCGAAGGCGATCATCGAGCAGCTGCAGGAGGACGGGCGGCAGTCCTACGCCACGATCGCCAAGCGCGTCGGGCTGTCGGAGGCGGCGGTGCGCCAGCGGGTGCAGCGCCTCCTCGACCAGGAGGTCATGCAGATCGTCGCCGTCACCGACCCGCTGCAGGTGGGGTTCCGACGCCAGGCGATGATCGGCATCCGCGTCGACGGGGACCTGACGCCTGTCGGTGACGCGTTGTCGGCCATGGCTGAGGTCGACTACGTCGTCACCACGGCAGGGTCCTTCGACATCCTCGCGGAGGTCGTCTGCGAGGACGACACGGAGCTGCTCGAGCTCCTCACCAAGCGGATCCGGACCCTCCACGGGGTCCAGTCGACCGAGACCTTCGTCTACCTGAAACTCAACAAGCAGCACTACAACTGGGGTACCCGATGAGCATCGATTCCACGTCCACGACGCCGGCCGGCACCGCATACGCGGACGCTGCCCGGGACCACCTGTGGATGCACTTCACCCGCCACTCGACGTACGAGGAGGGCGGCAAGGTCCCCGTCATCGTGCGCGGCGAGGGCCACAAGATCTGGGACGACCACGGCAAGGAGTACATCGACGGGCTCGCGGGCCTGTTCGTCGTGCAGGTCGGGCACGGTCGCCAGGAGCTCGCCGACGCGGCGGCCCGGCAGGCCAAGGAGCTCGCCTTCTTCCCGCTGTGGTCCTACGCCCACCCCAAGGCCATCGAGCTCGCCGAGCGCCTCGCCGCAGGCGCACCGGGCGACCTCAACCGCGTCTTCTTCACCACCGGTGGTGGCGAAGCCGTCGAGACCGCGTGGAAGCTGGCCAAGCAGTACTTCAAGCTCACCGGCAAGCCCACCAAGCACAAGGTGATCAGCCGGTCGGTGGCCTACCACGGCACCCCGCAGGGCGCCCTCTCGATCACGGGGATCCCGGCCGCCAAGGAGATGTTCGAGCCGCTCGTCCCGGGCGCGTTCAAGGTCCCCAACACCAACCACTACCGCGCGCCTGAGCACCTGCGTGACGACGAGAAGGCGTTCGGCCGCTGGGCCGCCGACCGCATCGCCGAAGCCATCGAGTTCGAGGGCCCCGACACCGTCGCCGCCGTCTTCCTCGAGCCGGTGCAGAACTCCGGCGGGTGCTTCCCGCCCCCGCCCGGGTACTTCGAGCGCGTCCGCGAGATCTGCGACGAGTACGACGTGCTCCTGGTCTCCGACGAGGTCATCTGCTCGTTCGGCCGCATCGGGTCGATGTTCGCCTGCGACGACTTCAACTACGTCCCCGACATCATCACCTGCGCCAAGGGCATGACCTCCGGGTACTCCCCCATCGGCGCGATGATCGCCAGCGAGCGCCTCTTCGAGCCGTTCAAGAAGGGCACGACGAGCTTCCCGCACGGCTACACCTTCGGTGGCCACCCGGTGAGCTCGGCGGTGGCGATGGCCAACCTCGACATCTTCGACCGCGAGGGCCTCAACGACCACGTCAAGGAGAACGCCCCGAAGTTCCGGGCGACCCTCGAGAAGCTGCTCGACCTGCCGATCGTCGGCGACGTCCGCGGAGCCGGGTACTTCTACGGCATCGAGCTCGTCAAGGACAAGGAGACCCGCGAGACGTTCAACGACGCGGAGTCCGAGCGGCTGCTGCGTGGCTACCTCTCCAAGGCCCTGTTCGACGCCGGCATCTACTGCCGCGCCGACGACCGCGGGGACCCGGTCATCCAGCTCGCGCCGCCGTTGATCATCGGGCAGACCGAATTCGACGACATCGAGAGCCGCCTCCGGTCGGTCCTCAAGGACGCCGAGAAGCACCTCTGACCCGGCCGCCCTCGTGACCCAGCCACTCTGGTCCGAGGCAGCACGGCGGGAGGGCTCGAGTGCCGCGTCGTCGGCGCACGAGCCCTCCTCGCCGTCCCTGCCCGGAAGCTCCTCGTCCCCCGCTCCCCTGCCCGCCCGAGCCGACGTCGTCATCGTCGGTGCCGGCTTCACCGGGCTCTGGACGGCGCACTACCTGCTGCTGGCGCAGCCCTCGCTCGACATCGTCCTGCTCGAGGCCCGGCACGCCGGGTTCGGGGCCAGCGGGCGCAACGGCGGGTGGGTCTCCGCCCTGTGGCCGGTCGGACCCGACACACTCGCGCGACGCTCGGGCCGGGCGGCGGCGGAGGCGATGCTGGCCGAGCTGCGGCACACCGTCGACGAGGTCGGCACCGCCGCGGAATCTGCGGGGATCGACTGCGGATTCCGCAAGGGCGGCACCCTCGGTCTCGCCCGTTCCGAAGCCCAGGTGGTCCGCGCCCGCGCCGAGGTCGCGCACTCGGCCTCGTGGGGCACCGGCACCCGGTGGCTCGACGCGGCGGAGGCGACCGAGCGGCTCGCGGCCGAGGGCGTCCTCGGTGCGACGTACAACCCGAGCTGCGCGCGGGTGCACCCGCGGCGGCTCGTCGACGGACTGGCTGCCACGGTCCGCGGGCAGGGAGCCCGGATCCACGAGGGTGTGCGCGTCGAGGCCATCGAGCCCGGGCTGGCCCGGCTCGACGACGGCCGCACCGTGCGCGCGCGGCACGTCATCCGGGCCACGGAGGGCTTCACCCCCGTCCTGGCGGGGCACCGTCGCACGGTCGCGCCCGTCTACTCGCTCATGGTCGCCACCGAGCCGTTGCCGGCGCAGCTGTGGGAGCAGATCGGGTTGGCGCAGCGCGAGACCTTCGCCGACCACCGCCACGTCATCATCTACGGCCAGCGCACCGACGACGACCGGCTCGCCTTCGGTGGCCGGGGCGCGCCGTACCACTTCGGGTCACGGGTCAGGCCCGAGTTCGACCACGAGGCAACGGTTTTCGCCGACCTGCGCGCCACCCTTCGCGACCTCCTCCCGCAGATCCGGCAGGTCGAGTTCACCCACGCGTGGGGCGGCCCCCTCGGGATCGCCCGTGACTGGCACCCCTCCGTCGGCCACGACCCTGCCACCGGGCTCGGCTGGGCCGGTGGTTACGTCGGTGACGGCGTCGCCGCCAGCAACCTTGCGGGCCGCACCCTCGCCGACCTGGTGCTGGGGCGCCATACGGCCATCACCGACCTCCCGTGGGTCGGGCACCGCAGCCGGCGCTGGGAACCGGAACCCGCTCGGTGGGTCGGGATCAACGCCGGGCTGCGCCTGGCCCACGCCGCCGACCGCGAGGAGGCGCGCACGGGACGCCCCGCCCGGATCGGGCGGCTCCTCGAGGCCCTCACCGGCCATTGAACCGGCACGCCCCGGCGCCGGCGGCGGGTCGCTGGCAGACTTCGAGGGTGTCCACGCCCCCCGCAGAGCTGTCCGCCGCCGCCCTCGAGTTCGTCACCGTCCGCCACCTGGCGACCCTGACCACGCTGCGCCCCGACGGCAGCCCGCACGTCGTCCCCGTCGGGTTCACCTGGGACCCCGAGGCCCTCGTGGCCCGGGTCATCACCAGCGGGGCGAGCCGCAAGGCGCGCAACGCCGCGGCCGGCAGCCGGGCGGTCCTGTGCCAGGTGGACGGGCGGCACTGGCTGTCCTTCGAGGGACCGGCCCGCGTCCGCACCGACCGCGAGTCCGTGGCGGACGCCGAGCAGCGGTATGCCGCCCGCTACCGCGTGCCCCGCGAGAACCCCGAGCGCGTGGTGATCGAGGTCGCCGTGGACCGGGTCCTCGGCAACGTCTGACTCCTCGCTGTCGACGTCAGGGGCCCTGCTCCGGCTCCTGCGGCGGGAAGGGCTCGTGGGTGAGGCGCAGGTAGTACAGGGGTGAGTCGCCCCACTCGGCGAGCTCGTCCGGCTGGGCACCACGAATCGCTCCCAGCCAGGTGAACGACCGGTTCACGGCGTGGGTGACCATCGCCGGGCCCATCAGCGACTCGAGGGAGTCGCGGTCCAGCACGTCCGCCCACACTCGCGCGTACGCGTCGAGGAGGGCGTCCCACGGGTGGTGCGTGACGCGGGTCGAGTAGCCGTGGGGAACGGCGAGCACCTCGAGCACATGGGCCCACTGGGCGTCGCCGAAGTCGAAGAACCGCAACGCCCCGTCGACGACGAAGACGTTCCGCGGGTGCAGGTCCCCGTGCTCGAGGCTGGACGGCAGGGGGCCTGCGACCAGGGCGGCGACAGCGGCCTCGACGTCACCGATCCGCGAGCGCAGGGAGCCCGCCTCCTCGGCCGTCAGGTGGGAGGGGTGGCCGTCCGGGAGGGCGGCGAGCTCGTCGACCAGCCACAGGTACCGCGCGGGGACCGTGGGCGGGGAACAGTCGGGCAGGCCGGCGCCGACCAGCTCGTCACGGTGGGCTGCCGTCCGGCGCTGCACCGTCGCGGCTGCCGTCAGGAGCCCCTGCCAGTCCTCCAGCGTCGCGTCGCGGCTGTCCCCGAGCGTGGCCCCCCGGTCCGCGGTGATCATCCAGCCGCGGCCGGCGTCCACGGCCAGCGGTGCCTCGACCTCGGTCGGCTCCAGCCGGGCCAGGGCAGCGTGCACGGCGGGTTCGAAGGCGGCGGAGGCACAGTTGGCCTTGAACCACACCCTGCCCCGGTCCGTCGGCACCACGAGCTGGGTCGACCACGGCCGGATCCTCGGCTGCTCGAGCGGGCCCGTGACGCGGCGACCGACGCGCCGCAGCTCCTCCTCGACCCAGCGGGTCGCCTCGCCCCGCCAGGCCTCACCCGCGACGCGCGTCGAGAACAGCTCGCCCATGCCGCGACTCTAGACAGCGACCGGCCGTCTAGAGTCGCAGCATGGTCCGGCGCGAGGTGGAGTCGCTCCCCGCGCTCGAGGCCCTGCTCGCCTCCGGCAAGCCGCTCACCGGGGTCCGGCTGCAGGACCTCGACCTCACGGGCCACGAGGCGCAGCTCCTGGGGCGCACCGACCTCACCGGCCTCGTCGTCCTCGGGGGTCGACTGTCCCCAGAGCTCGACGCGCACCTGCGCGCCCACCGTGCGCTCGTCTTCCCCACCGACCCGCACGCTCCGGTGGACCCCTACCGGGCCACCCTCTACTCACCCGCCGAGCTGTATGCCGGCCTGTCCGAGCACGGCTACGACGCCACCCCGGACTCCCGCGCGTACCGGTGGGCGCGTGACGGCAGCAGGCACCACGACGCCTTCGCCACGCTGCTGCGCGCCATCCACGACGACTCCATCAGCGACGCCCTCGACGAGTTCGTGGACTGTCGCCCGCTCGTGGGGGTGATGGGCGGCCACGCGCTCGACCGCGGCCGCACGGCATACGCCGAGGCAGCGCTGGCCGGCCACCGCCTCGCGCGGCTGGGGGTCATCGTGGCCACCGGCGGAGGACCGGGTGCGATGGAGGCGGCCAACCTCGGTGCGTTCGCCGACGACGAGCAGGCCCTGGAGAGTGCCCTCCGGCGGCTCGCGGCCGTCCCCTCGTTCCGACCCGACATCGGTGCCTGGGCGTCGCTCGCGCTCGAGGTGCGCCAGGAGCTGCGCACGGACGTGCGGGCCGACGACACCGGCGCCCGCAGCCTCGGCATCCCCACGTGGTTCTACGGCCACGAACCACCGAACGTGTTCTGCGACGGCATCGGCAAGTACTTCTCGAACGCCATCCGTGAGGACGGCCTCCTCTCGCGCGCCACCGCCGGGGTGGTGGTGCTCGAGGGCGCGGCAGGGACGGTGCAGGAGGTGTTCCAGGCGCTGACCCCGTCGTACTACGCCGCCGACGACGAGACCCTCGCCCTCCCGCCGGTCGTGCTCGTCGGTCAGGAGTACTGGACGGACACCGTCCCGATCTGGGCAGCCGTGCGTGCCCTCGGGCAGGGGCGGGCCCTCGGCGACGCCCTGCACCTCGTGGACACCGTGGACGAGGCGGTCGCCGTCATCGCCTCCTCACCGGGGCGGGAGGCTGTCCGGTGACCGTGGTCGTCAACCTCGTCGTCACGCTCGGCATGCTCGTGATCGTCCCGTTGGGGCTCCGGCTGCTGCCCGTGGCCGGCACCCTCGCGCTGGCCCGTGCCTACCCCGTCTTCGCCGTGCCCGGCGTCGTCGCCCTCTGGCTCCCCCGCGGCGTCCTCTCCACGACGCTGGCCGGCTGGTACGGCGTCGGCACGTTGCTGCTGGCGTTGCTCGGCGTCCGCCACGGGTGGAACTGCTTGTCCCGCAGGACCCTCCGCGGCGCAGATGCCGCGGCCGTCACGGCACTGGTGTGCCCGGCGATCGCGGCGTTCGCCCTGGTGAGCGAGCGCGCGTCGACCGAGGTGTTCGGGTTCAGCCTGAAGATCCTCGCCCTCACCGTGCCGCACTTCCACTTCGCGGGGTTCGCCGCCGCCCTGGTCGCCCACCTCGTGGCGACCACCCATCCGAGCCCGGTGACGACGGCGGCGGCCTGGTCCGTGCCGTCCGGCACCCTCGTCGTGCTGCTCGGCTACTTCGTCAACGACGAGGTCGAGCTGCTGGGGGCGGTGATCCTCACCGCCGGCATGTGGCTGGTGGGCTGGACCCTGTGGACCCGGGGACGGGCCGGGACCAGGGACTCGCGCACCCGGCTGCTCCTCGGGGTCAGTGCCGTCACCCTCGTCCTGACGATGCTGCTCGCCCTCGACTGGGCCCTGGGCCACGTCGTCGACGCCGTGCCGCACCTGCCCATCGAGTGGATGGCCTGGACCCACGGACTGGCGAACGCCGTCGGCTTCGCCCTGTGTGCCCTCTGCGCCCTCGCGCGCCCGACCCGGATCGAGAGCCGACCATGAAGCTGACCGACCTCGCCCACCTGCCCCTCACCTACGAACCGCGCGGGCTGACCCTCGACGGGCCGATGCCGCAGGGTTTCCACCACCTCGAGGTGGAGCGCCGGCTGGGAGCCGGCGACGCGGCATACGCCCGGGCGGCGGATGCGCTCATGCGGTGGGCGCCGCAGCGCGGGATCGGTCTGCGTCCGGTGGCGACGGCACCCCGCGCTGCCGAGGGCGTCGAGATCCTCAGCCACCTCGTGGTGCTGCCTGTTCCGTGCCGGGTCGTGTGGACCGTGGAAGGACCGGAACGCACGGGGTTCGGGTACGGCACGCTGCGCGGCCACATCGAGAGCGGCGAGGAGGGCTTCCTCGTCGAGCGCCGCGGCGACGAGGTGTATGCCGTGATCCGCGCCTACGCCCGGGCGGCGACGCTCCTGGCCCGGCTGGGTGGACCCGTGAGCTGGCAGCTGCAGAGAGTTGCGGCGCTGGGGTACCTGCGTGCGCTGCAGCGAGCCGCGGACGGCAGGATGGCACCATGAGCCAGCGCCTGAACCTCGTCACCCTGCTCGTCCGCGACTACGACGAGGCCCTCGAGTTCTACTGCGGCGCAGTCGGGTTCGAGCTCGTCGAGGACACCGACCGGGGCGACGGCACGCGCTGGGTCGTCATCCGTCCGGCCGGCTCGGACGGTACCCAGGTCCTGCTCGCTCGCGCCAGCACCCCCGAGCAGGTCGCCCGCGTCGGGGACCCCGGGGGCGGACGGGTCATGCACTTCCTCGGCACCGACGACTTCGCCGCCGACCACGCGCGGATGGTCGCGGCCGGGGTGCGCTTCCTCGAGGAGCCCCGCCACGAGGAGTACGGCGACGTCGCGGTCTTCGAGGACCTCTACGGCAACCGCTGGGACCTCATCCAGCCCCGCTGACGTCCCCACTCTCCACCCGGCCACCCGGCCCGACACCCCGGCCCCCGACACCCCCGCCCCCCGCGCCGCACGCAAAGCGGGTGTCGTTCGGCGACCCGGGACTTATTTGTCGGTGCCTTGCGGAACGACACCCGCTTTGCACGTGTCCCGGTGGGCGTCGAGAGCCCAGCCGCGAGCCGCGGGGCCGACGCGCGGCCGACTGGCTGGCTACCTGGGTCAGTCGAAGACGATGGTGCGGCGGCCGCGCAGGACGACGCGGTGCTCGGCGTGCCAGCGGACGGCTCGCGCCAGGGCCATGGCCTCGAGCTCCTGCCCCACGGAGGCCAGCTGCGCCGGGCTCATCCGGTGGTCGACCCGGCGGAAGTCCTGCTCGATGATCGGCCCCTCGTCGAGGTCGGCCGTCACGTAGTGCGCCGTCGCCCCGATGACCTTGACGCCGCGGTCGTGCGCCTGGGTGTACGGCTTGGCACCCTTGAAGCTGGGCAGCAGCGAGTGGTGGATGTTGATGATCCGCCCCGGCAGGTCGGCGCAGAGGTCGGCGGACAGGATCTGCATGTACCGCGCCAGGACGATGGTGTCGGCCCGGTGCTCGGCGATGAGGTCACGCAGCTGCTGCTCCGCGGCGGGCTTGGTGTCACGGGTCACCGGGACGTGGTGGAACGGCACCCCGTGCCATTCCGCGAGACCCCGGAAGTCCTCGTGGTTGGACACGATGGCCGGGACCTCGACGGGCAGCGACCCGCTCTCGACCCGGAACAACAGGTCGTTGAGGCAGTGTCCCTGCTGGCTGACCATGACGAGGACGCGCCGCCGCTGGGACAGGTCGTGCACGGCATACTCCATCGCGAACTCCGCCGCCACGGGCGCCAGTCCGGCGTCGACCTCGGCCACCGGCAGGGCCGCCCCCTCGCGCACGAGGTGCATGCGCAGGTGGAACTCCCCCGAGGTGGCGTCCGCGAACTGCTGGCTGTCGAGGATGGTCATCGCCAGGTCGAGCATGACCCCCGAGACGGCGTGGACGATGCCACGGCGGTCGGGGCAGGAGACGGTGAGGACGAACTCGCGGCCGCTCTCGGCGGACGCCGGCATGGACTGGTGCACCCGGACAGCCTAGGGGCGGGTCAGCAGCACGATCCCCAGGCACATCTCGTCGGTCGTCCCCTCGCCCCACACGACGTACCGCTCGGGCACGCCGGCGAGCGCGGGCAGCTGGTCGCGCAGGCCCTGGTCGTGCCGGCAGGTGACCGTGAGGGTGTCGCCGGGCTTCACCCTGACCGCGGGCGTCACCGGCTTGCTCCCCTGGTTGTCGAAGTCCCAGATGGGCAGGTCGAGGATGGTGCGCTCACCCTTCTTGCCCTGGTTCACCACGACGGAGATGCTGCGCCCCAGCAGGTGCATGTGCCCCGCGACCGCTCGTATGGTGCCCGGCTGGGTCACCGGGCGGGTGCACGACTGCGTGGGCGTGGCCTTGATCGGCCCGCACAGCAAGTGCAGGAGGTTCGCGGTCGAGCCGGCCGCGGCGCCGAACCGCTGCTGCACGTCGGCCACGGCAGCCTGACGCGCACACAGGGGTCCGGTGTGTCCGGGGCGGCACGGCAGCTCGACCGGGCCCGGGAGCAGGACGGTCTCGAGGGTCTTGCGGGTGCCGTCGTCGGCCGCGACCCGCAGCCGGGCTGCCGAGGTGTCCGGGGAGTCACCCGCGAGCAGGTTGTAGTGGACCTGCATGACGATGCGGGTCCCCGGTGCCAGGGGCATGCCCAGGTCCTTGGCCAGCAGGCTCTCGCCGCCGCCGGGTGCCCACGCCCCCAGCCACGGTGCGTCGTCGAGGGTGCTGCCCTGGCTCTCGACGCCGGTGCCACCGAAGCAGGTCCAGCCCTGCCCGGGCTCCGCCGCGTCCTTCGCCTGGGCCACCGCCACCTTGTCCGGCGGGATCCGGAACAGGATGACGTGGTGGACGACGTCCGGGTTGCCCGGCAGGACGTTGATCCCCGTGACCACGGACTTCGCGGTGAGGTGCGGGTCGAGCAGGAAGCAGCGGTAGTCGTCCGTCCCCGGGGCGGCCGGCGCCTTCGGTGTGTATGCCGCCGGCATCCGCAGCGTGACGAACCGTTCGCCGGTGCGCAGCGGCGCGACCGGCTTGGTCGTGGTCGCGCCGTGGGCCGCGTGCCCCGACGTCGTCGTGGCAGTGGCTGCCGGTGTCGTCGTGGCCGGCGGTGCCGCGGTCGCTGCGGACCCGGCTGTCGTCCCTCGGCTGGCGCAGGCCGTGAGCACGAGGGCTGCGACCGCGGCCATGGCGCACCCGGTGAGGGCGCGACGGGCGGGGTGGCGGTGCATCACCTCATGAGTGTAGGCAGCGCCGGCGTTCCGGGAGGTGGTTCGGCCTCAGGCGGTCGAGGCGGCGAGCTGGCCGCAGGCCCCGTCGATGTCCTGGCCACGGGTGTCGCGGATCGTCGTCGGGATGCCGTGCGCCCGCAGCCGTTCGACGAACTGCTGCTCGACACCGGGGCGGGAGGCCGTCCACTTCGAGCCGGGAGTCGGGTTCAGCGGGATCGGGTTGACGTGCACCCAGCCGCGACCGCGGGCGTTGAGCTTCTTCCCGAGCAGGTCGGCCCGCCAGGCGTGGTCGTTGATGTCCTTGATCAGGGCGTACTCGATGCTGACCCGGCGCCCGGTTGCCTCGTAGTAGCGGTAGGCGGCGTCGAGCGCCTCGTCGACGCTCCAGCGCGTGTTGATCGGCACGAGCTCGTTGCGCAGCTCGTCGTCGGGGGCGTGCAGCGACAGGGCGAGCGTCACCGGGATGCCCTCGGCCGCGAGCTTGTCGATGGCCGGCACGAGACCGACCGTCGACATGGTGATGCCGCGGGCCGACATGCCGAGGCCGTCGGGCGCCGGGTCGGTCATCCGGCGGATGGCGCCGATCGCGGCCTTGTAGTTGGCCAGCGCCTCACCCATGCCCATGAACACGACGTTGGAGATGCGGGTCGGGCCGCTCACCTCCGGGGCGCCGTCCTCGTCGCCGAGCTCGGCGGCGTCGACCGCCCCCTCGGTGGTGACCGACGCGGCGAGCTCCCCGCTGCGCAGCATCCGGGCCGCCTGCACGACCTGCTCGACGATCTCACCGGCCGACATGTTGCGGGTCAGACCCGCCTGTCCGGTGGCGCAGAACGGACAGTTCATGCCGCAGCCGGCCTGGCTGGAGATGCAGATGGTGACGCGCCTGGGGTACCGCATGAGGACGGACTCCACGATGGCCCCGTCGTGCAGCTTCCAGGCCGACTTGATGGTCATGCCGTCGTCGGCGGTGCGCTGGACGTGCGGCGTCAGGAGTGTGGGGAGCAAGTCGGCCACGAGCTGGTCGCGGACCCCCTTGGGCAGGTCGGTCATCTCCTCAGGCGAACCGACGAGGCGCTCGAAGTAGTGCGTCGACAGCTGCTTGGCACGGAATCCCTTGTGCCCCAGCGCCTCCACCGCTTCCTTGCGCTCGGCCGGCGACAGGTCGGCGAGGTGGCGCGGGGGCTTGCCCCGTCGCGGCGCGGTGAACGTCAGGGCTCCGGGGGCGGGGCGCTGCGCGGTGGGCTCGGGGAGGGAGGTCGTCATGGCTCCCCCAGTTTCGCAGCCACCCACCGGAACTGCCCAATCGTCGGGGCACCGGCCTAGGGTGGGGCGCACCGACCAGGGGAGGAACTGCGCCGTGGGGCTGTTCTCACGCAGGAAGGGTTCGCCGGGCCCGGACGAGCCGTCGCGCCCGGGTTCGGGCGGCCACAGCGGCCCACGGCGGGTCGACGACGCCCTGACGATGTTCGAGGAGTCCGATGCCGCCACCTTCCGGTCCACGGTCCGCGAGACGCTCGCGGAGATGGGTTTCGAGGTCACCGTGCTCGCGGACCACGTGACGACCGACGACGGCCGCCAGTGGGGCCTGTGGAACCTCGGTGCCGGGTGCGCCGGCACCCCTCACGACCAGTGGCCGGCCACCGTCCGCGCGCACTTCACCACGGTCATGGCCGGCGCCGACGACGAGCCCCTCACCGCGGCATACCTCGAGGCGCACGTCGTCAGCCGGCTGATGGAGGAGGACGGCCTGCGCCAGACCCCGGACTGGGTCGACCGCGGGCTGGAGTGGGCCCCGGGGGTGCGGGAGGTGGTCGTCGTCGACACCCCGGAGACGGTCCAGGTCCTGCCGCCGGCCGCGTTCGAGGAGTTCAGGCCGCTGGGACCGTGGTTCGACCGCGGGCTGGCCAACCTGCGGGCCCAGCTCGACACCGAGACTTTCCAGCTCGAGGCGGTCACCCATGGCGACTCGACGTTCTGGTGCCTGCTCGGCGACAGCGTCTACACGGCCAGCCTGGCCCTGCTCCTGCCGGACGTGGTGCAGCGGTATGCCGCGCAGCCCTTGTCGGACAAGGGCGTCCTGTTCGCGATCCCGTTCCGTCACCAGCTCGCGTTCCACGTCGTCGACGAGCCGCAGGCCGCCCTGGACGCGCTGATGGTGATGCCGCAGTTCGCCGCCGCGGGGTTCCTGGAGGGCAGCGGCCCGGTGAGCCCGAGCGTCTTCTGGTGGCAGGAGGGCCGGGTGCGTCAGGTCTCCACGATGACCGCGGACCGGCGGCTGTCGGTCACGCCCGGCCCCGAGCTCGAGGTGCTGCTCGGGATGACCCGCGGCGACGAGGCCTGAGCCCACGAGACCCGAGCCGACGAGGCCCGAGCCGACGAGGCCTGGACCGACGAGACGCAGCCTGACCGGGCCTCAGACGGGGACGAGCCAGGCGAGCAGCGCCCACGCGACCGGAGCGACCAGCACGAGCGAGTCGAGGCGGTCCATGATGCCGCCGTGCCCGGGGAGGATGTTGCTCATGTCCTTGACGCCGAGGTCGCGCTTCACGGTCGACTCGGTGAGGTCGCCGACGGTCGCCGCCACGGCCACGCAGGCACCCAGCAGCGCGCCACCCCAGGCAGGGCCGTCGAGGAGCAGGACCACGGTGATCGCCCCGCCGGCGACGCACGTGATGACCGAACCGGCGAAGCCCTCCCACGACTTCTTGGGGCTGACCGACGGAGCCATCGGGTGCTTGCCGAAGATCACGCCGAAGACATAGCCACCCACGTCGCTGAGCACCGTGACGAGGATGAAGGCGACGACCCGGCGCGACCCGTCGTCCGGCCGCAGCATCAGGGCCGCGAACCCGGCGAGGAACGAGGGGTACACCGCGACGAAGAAGCCTCCGGCGAGGTCGCGGACGGCGTCGAGCACCCCGTCGGCGATGCGCCAGAGCAGGATCCCGACGCAGGTGAGGCCGAGGGTGAGGACCAGCGCCTCGCCACCGCCGATGTAGGCGGAAAGGATCATGCTCACGCTGCCGACGACGCTGGGCACCAGTGGGACGGCGATGGAGACCTGCAGCAGGGCGCGGCGCAGCTCCCAGACGCCCACGGCGACCGCCGCGACCACGATGACGAGCATCAGCTCCTTGAGCAGGAGCAACGAGCCGACGATGAGGATGCCGAGCCCGACCCCCACCGCGATGGCCGCGGGGAGGTCGCGGCCCGCGCGCGACGGCTTGGTCACGGGCGCGCCGGAGTCCGCGTCGTCCGGGACGTCACGGCGTTGACGGCGCGCACTGCGGGAGGAGGGAGCGGACATGTCGGACGTGAGCGAACGTCCTCGGGTGGTGGTCGGCGGGCGCCTCACACCTCGAGGAGCTCGGCCTCCTTGCCCTTGAGCAGCTCGTCCACGCTGTCGACGTACTTCTTCGTCGTGGCGTCGAGCTCCTTCTCGCCGCGGGCGCCGTCGTCCTCGCCGATGTCGCCGTCCTTGACGAGCTTGTCGATCTCGTCCTTGGCCTTGCGGCGGATGTTGCGGATCGACACCTTGGCGTCCTCGCCCTTGGTGCGGGCGAGCTTGATGTAGTCCTTGCGGCGCTCCTCGGTGAGCATCGGGAGCACGCAGCGGATGACGTTGCCGTCGTTGCTGGGGTTCACGCCGAGGTCGGAGTCGCGCAGGGTCTTCTCGATCTCGCTCATCGCCGACTTGTCGAACGGGGAGATGAGGATGGTGCGCGCCTCTGGCGTCTGGAAGGAGGCGAGCTGCTGCAGGGGGGTCGGGGCCCCGTAGTAGCTGACCATGAGCTTGTTGAACATGCCCGGGGTCGCGCGGCCGGTGCGGATGCCGGCGAAGTCGTCCTTGGCGACCTCGACGGCCTTGTCCATCTTCTCCTCGGCCTCGAGGAGAGTCTCTTCAATCATGTTCCGGCTCCTTCTCGGGCGGTCCCGGTGGGGGCCGCCGGTGGTGTGTGGTCAGTCGTGGGTCGGGCAGGTCGCGGTGGTGGGCCGACTCACCCAGGGATGACCAGCGTCCCGATCCTCTCACCGCGCAGCGCCTTGACGACGTTGCCCTCGCCCTCCATGCCGAAGACGACCATGGGCAGCTTGTTGTCCATGCAGAGGCTGAACGCTGCCGTGTCCACGACCCGCAGCCCGCGCTGCATGGCCTCGGTGTAGGTGATCTCGTCGTACTTGGTGGCGGAGGAGTTGGTGCGGGGGTCGGAGTCGTAGACCCCGTCGACCCCGTTCTTGCTCATGAGCACGGCGTCGCACTTGATCTCGAGCGCACGCTGGGCCGAGACGGTGTCGGTGGAGAAGAACGGCATGCCGGCGCCGGCGCCGAAGATGACCACGCGGCCCTTCTCGAGGTGCCGGATCGCGCGGCGCGGGATGTACGGCTCCGCGACCTGACCCATCGTGATCGCGGTCTGCACGCGCGTCTCGATGCCCTCCTTCTCGAGGAAGTCCTGCAGCGCGAGGCAGTTCATCACCGTGCCGAGCATGCCCATGTAGTCGGCCCGGGTGCGGTCCATGCCCTGCTGCTGCAGCTCGGCGCCGCGGAAGAAGTTGCCGCCGCCGATGACCACGGCGACCTCGATCCCCCCACGCACGGACTCGGCGATCTGGCGGGCGATCCCACGGACGACATCGGGGGCCAGGCCGACCTTGCCGCCACCGAACACCTCGCCCGAGAGCTTGAGCAGCACTCGGCGGCGCAACCCGGGAGACCCGTCGATGGACGATCCGGTTGGGGTCTGCTCGGGGGCAGAAGTCACGACAGATCCTCCTGAAGCTGTACTGGCGGTCACCGCATACTTCCACACCTCCCGTGATCCTCCGCCTCGGCGGTCGTCCCCGGGTTGGGCTCGTGGACCCCGCGCGTGGCAGGGTTGGCCGAGGTGGGCCCCGAGCGTGGGCACGCCCACCCACGGCACAGCAGGCAGCGAAGGAGACGCACATGAGGTCAGGCATCCTCCCCGGGCACCGCGACGACGCGGTCCGGCCCCAGGACGACCTGTTCGGCTACGCCAACGGCACGTGGGTGCGGGAGACCGAGATCCCCGGCGACCGCGGCCGCTATGGCACCTTCGACATGCTGCGCGAGCAGTCCGACGAGCGGGTCCGCCGCCTGATCGACCGCGCGGCGGCCGACACCAGCGCCGAAGCCGGTTCGCCCACCCGCAAGGTCGGCGACCTCTACCGCTCCTTCATGGACGAGGAGAAGGTCGAGTCGCTGGGGCACACGCCCATCGACGCCGACCTCGCCGACATCGCCACGGTGACCGGCACCGACGAGCTCTTCCGCACGATGGGCCGCCTGCAGCGCCAGGGCGTCCCCGGCGTGCTCGGCTTCTACGTCGCCCCCGACGCCAAGAACCCCGACGAGTACACCCTGTACCTCTCCCAGGGCGGCCTCGGCCTCCCCGACGAGTCCTACTACCGCGAGGAGCGGCACGCAGCCGTCCTCGCGGCATACCTCCCGCACGTCGCCCGCATGCTCGACCTGGTGGGCATCGGCGGGGGCGCCACCGACCCCGACTCACCCGCCGCGCGCGTGGTGGCCCTCGAGACGACCCTCGCCGGCCACCACTGGGACAACGTCGCCACCCGCGACGCGGTGAAGAGCTACAACCCGTACGGCCGCTACGACCTCGAGGACCTCGGGCCCGAGGTGATGTGGTCGGACTACATCCGCGGGCTCGACGCCCAGGGCGCGTTCGAGAACGTCGTGGTGGGCCAGCCCAGCTTCCTCGACGGCCTGTCGGTGGCGCTGGACGAGATCGGGATCGACGACTGGAAGGCGTGGCTGTCCTTCCACCTCGTCAGCTCGGCCGCCCCGCTGCTCAGCCGCGAGTTCGTCGACGCCGAGTTCGACTTCTCCGGACGCGTCATCAGCGGGCTGCCCGAGAACCGCGAGCGCTGGAAGCGTGGCGTCTCCCTCGTCGAGGGAGCCATCGGCGAGGCCGTGGGCCAGCTGTATGCCGCGGAGCACTTCCCGCCGGAGGCCAAGGACCGGATGCTCACCCTCGTCGGCAACCTCGTCGAGGCGTTCCGGCGCTCCTTCGACGGGCTCGACTGGATGGGACCGGAGACGCGGACCCAGGCGCTCGAGAAGCTGGAGTCGTTCACCCCCAAGGTCGGCTACCCCGACGTGTGGCGCGACTACTCGGCCCTCGAGATCGACGACGACCTCGTGGCGAACGTCCGCCGGGCCAACGAGTTCGAGTTCGAGCGGGAGCTGGCCAAGCTGGGCGGCCCGATCGACCGCGACGAGTGGATGATGCTCCCGCAGACGGTCAACGCCTACTACCACCCGATGCTCAACGAGATCGTGTTCCCGGCCGGCATCCTCCAGCCGCCGTTCTTCGACCTGGACGCCGACGACGCCGTCAACTACGGCGGCATCGGTGCGGTCATCGGTCACGAGATCGGCCACGGCTTCGACGACCAGGGCTCGCGGTACGACGCCCGGGGCGCGCTGCGCGACTGGTGGACCGAGGAGGACCGCGCCCGCTTCGACGAGCGGACCCAGGCCCTCATCGCCCAGTTCAGCGAGCTGTCCCCCCTCGCGGCACCGGACGACAAGGTCAACGGCGCACTCACCGTCGGCGAGAACATCGGCGACCTCGGCGGCCTCGCGATCGGCTACTCCGCCTACCGCATCGCCACCGAGGGCGAGCAGGTCGCCGAGCTCGACGGCCTCACCGGGCCGCAGCGGTTCTTCGTCGGCTGGGCGCAGGTGTGGTCGGGCAAGGCGCGGACCGAGGAGGCCAAGCGGCTGCTCGCCATCGACCCGCACTCCCCCATGGAGATCCGGGCCAACGCCGTGCGCAACTACGACGAGTTCCACGAGGCGTTCGACGTCCGCGAGGGCGACGGCATGTGGCTCGCGCCGGACCAGCGCGTCCGCATCTTCTGAGCACCTCGATGCCCGACACCCTCCGCGACGACCCGCCGGTCACCGTCGCCATCACCCGGCGGGTCCGTCCGGAGGACGAGCAGCTCATGCAGGCGTGGGTCGAGGCCGGGACCTCGCTCGCGCAGAACTTCCCGGGATTCCTCGGCACCGGCTGGCTGCGGCCCGGCCCCGGGTCGCGTGAGTGGCACATGCTCTACCGCTTCGACTCCCGCGCGAGCCTGCTGCTCTGGGAGGAGTCACGCGAGCGCACCATGTGGTTGCGCTCGGCCCAGGACCTCGTGCAGCACACCCGCGTGGAGCACCGCACCGGCATCGAGGGCTGGTTCGACGAACCCCAGCACCGCCCCGCGGACGACGCGGGCGACCCCGTGCCCCCTGCACCCCCTCGCTGGAAGCAGGCCGTGACGATCTGGACGGCGTTCTTCCCGACCAACCTGCTGTTCACGTGGCTGCTGGTGCCGTTGACGCACGCGTGGCCGCTGGCGCTGCGGGTCCTGTTCATGACCCTGCTGCTCACCCCGGTCATGACCTACCTCGTGCTGCCGCAGGTCACCCGGCTCCTGCAACCCTGGTTGGTCAGAACCCGGCGTTCCTGAGCATGAACTCGGTCTCGGTGTCGCGCCCGCCCCGCGGGTCCGGACCGGGGTCGACGTCCTGGGTCGTCGTCATCTCCTCCGGCGGGACACGCTCCGGCAAGTGCGTGAAGTCCCGCGGTTCACGGGTGCGTGGCGCCTTCGCGGTGGTCCTGCGTGCTCTCCACATACCTCAGTATGCCGCGGACCCGGGCCGCGCACGCGCCATCCGCCCGGGCACGCGCCCTAGGCCGCCCACGCGCGAGGCCCGCCCCCCGAAGGGGACGGGCCTCGTGAACTGCGGTGGGCCTGAGGGGCCCGGGTGGAGCGGGTGTCAGCTGCCGACGCGGAAGCGGGCGAACGACGTCGCGGTCGCGCCGGCCTCCTCGAGCACCTTGGCGACGGTCTTCTTGGCGTCCTTGGCGAACGGCTGCTCGAGCAGGACGTTCTCCTTGAAGAAGCCGTTGACGCGACCCTCGACGATCTTCGGGAGGGCGGCCTCGGGCTTGCCCTCCTCCTTCGCCGTGGCCTCGGCCACGCGACGCTCGTTCTCGACGGTGGTCGGGTCGACCTCGTCGCGGCTGAGCACCGTGGGGCTGAACGCCGCGACGTGCATCGCGACGTCGCGGACGACCTGCTCGTCGCCACCGTCGGCGCCGACGAGGACACCGATCTGCGCGGGCAGGTCGGGGCTGGTCTTGTGCAGGTACGACACGACGACCGGGGCCTCGACGCGGGCCACGCGCTTGACCTCGATCTTCTCGCCGATGGTCGCGTTCGCGTCGTCGAGCAGCTGCTTGACGGTACGACCGTCCTCGAGGCTGCTCGCGAGCAGAGCGTCCGCGTCGGAGACGCCGGACGCCACGGCCTGCGTGAGGACCTGGTCGGCGAGGGCGATGAACTTCTCACCCTTGGCGACGAAGTCCGTCTCGCAGAGGACCTCCACGAGGGTGCCCGTGCCGGCGCCGGAGCGGGCCGTGACCAGCCCGTTGGACGCGGTGCGCCCCTCGCGCTTGGTGACGCCCTTCTGGCCCTTCACCCGAAGGATCTCGGTGGCCTTGGCACGGTCGCCGTCAGCCTCGTCGAGGGCCTTCTTGACGTCGAGCATGCCGGCGCCGGTGGACTCACGCAGCGCCTTGATGTCAGCGGCGGTGTAGTTCGCCATGTGTGTTTCTCAGCTCTTCTCTGTCAGCAGTGCGGTCGGTGGGACGAGTGCTCAGGCCTTGGCGTCGGCGTCGGCCTCGGCCGGAGCCTCGGCAGCAGCGTCGGTCGCCTCGGCGGCAGGCGCCTCGGTGGCCTCGGCGACGGGCGCCTCGGTCGTCTCGGCAGCTGCAGCCTCGGGAGCGTCCGCGGCAGCGGTCTCGCCGGCCTCGGGGGCCACCGCGTCAGCGGTCTTGGCGGCGTCGCCACCGAGGAGCTCGCGCTCCCACTCGGCCAGCGGCTCGTCGGTCGCGACGACACCCTCGGCCTGCTCGCCGGACTTGCCGGCGGAGCGGGACATGAGGCCGTCGGCCACGGCGTCGGCGATGACGCGGGTCAGCAGCGTGACGGAGCGGATCGCGTCGTCGTTGCCGGGGATCTTGTAGTCGACCTCGTCGGGGTCGCAGTTGGTGTCGAGGATCGCGATGACCGGCAGGCCGAGCTTGCGCGCCTCGTCGACCGCGAGGTGCTCCTTCTTGGTGTCGACGATCCACACGGCCGAGGGGACCTTGGCCATGTTGCGGATGCCGCCCAGGGTCTTCTCGAGCTTGTCGCGCTCGCGCTTGAAGATCAGGAGCTCCTTCTTCGTGAAGCCGGAGGCCGCGACGTTGTCGTAGTCCAGCTCCTCGAGCTCCTTGAGGCGCGTGAGGCGCTTGGAGATCGTGTTGAAGTTGGTGAGCATGCCACCGAGCCAGCGGTGGTTGACGTACGGCATGCCGACGCGGGTCGCCTGCTCGGCGATGGGCTCCTGGGCCTGCTTCTTCGTGCCGACGAAGAGGATGGAGCCGCCGTGGGCGACGGTCTCGCGGACGAACTCGTACGCGTTGTTGATGTACGTCAGCGACTGCTGCAGGTCGATGATGTAGATGCCGTTGCGCTCGGTCATGATGAAGCGCTTCATCTTGGGGTTCCAGCGACGGGTCTGGTGCCCGAAGTGGACGCCGCTCTCGAGGAGCTGGCGCATGGTAACGACGGCCATGCCGTGTCTCCTATGTGTCGTTGTCAGTTTCGTCGGACCCGCCATGGGGGCGTGGTCCTGCCTGGCGTCTGGCCGCACCCCACCGGCACCCTGGCCGGACTGCTGTGGTGCGCCCCGGGTTCGGAGGAAACCTCGTCACCCGGCGAGAAGACGCGCGAATTAGGCCTCCGCGTGCGAGCACACGGTGACCGTCGTCCATCGTACGTGCTGGGCGGGGTGATCGAGAAATCCACCGCCCCGGCCCGGTCCCCGGCCCGGTCCCGGCCCTTTCCTGGCCCGCGTCGCCCGGTGACACGGGGGAAATGGGGGCGACGACGCGCCCCGCCCGGCGTAGGGTGCCCGACTTGTGGCTCCCCTCCTGTCCCGCCTCGGTGAGTGGGTCGCACCTGCGCGGATGGGCGTCCCGTTCCGCTGGAACCTCGCGTCGTCGTGGGTCGGCCAGCTGGGGGACGGCATCGCCCTGGCCGCCGGGCCCCTGCTCGTCGCCTCGCTGACCCGCGACCCCAGCCTCATCGCCGCCGCGGCGATGGTGCAGAACCTCCCGACCCTCCTGCTCGGCCTGTATGCCGGCGCCGTCGCCGACCGCGTCGACCGGCGGCGGCTCGTGCTGGCGGCCAACCTCGTGCGCGTGGTCGTGCTCGCGGTCCTGGCTGCGACGATCGCGACCGGCACGGTGTCGATCACCCTGCTCCTGGTGACGCTGTTCGCCGTGGGCGTGGCCGAGCTGTTCGCCGACACCGGGTGGCGGGCCGTGCTCCCGATGATCGTCCCCAAGGCGGACCTGGGCATCGGGAACGCCCGGCAGATGTCGGGGTTCCTCGTGGCCAACCAGTTCATCGGTCCGGCCGTGGGGGCCAGCCTCTTCGCGCTGGGCTCCGCCGTGCCCTTCGGGGTCCAGGGCTGCGCCCTGCTGTTCTCCGCAGCCCTCTTCACCAAGGTCCGGCTGCCGCGGGAGGACGACACGGTCCGCCCGGAGCAGCACATCGGCCACGACATCCTCGACGGCCTGCGCTGGATCGCGGGGAACGCCCCCATCCGGACCCTGACGCTCATCATCTTCATCTTCAACGTCACCTGGGGCGCTCCGTGGGGCGTCCTCGTCTACTGGGCCCAGGAGCGGCTCGGTGTGGGAGCGGTCGGGTTCGGCCTGCTCACGACGTGCTCGGCGATCGGTGGGGTCACGTCCGTCCTGCTCTACGACCGGCTCGAGGCGAGGGTGCCGCTGGCCCGGCTCATGAAGATCTGCCTCGCCCTCGAGGTGCTCACCCACCTCGCACTGGCCCTGACCACCGTGGCCTGGGTCGCGATGGTGGTCATGGTCGTCTTCGGTGCGTACGCGTTCGTCTGGGGGTCGCTCTCCTCGGCGGTCCGGCAGCGCGCCACCCCCAACGAGCTGCAGGGCCGCGTGGGGAGCGTGTACTGGCTGGGCCTGATCGTGGGGCTGCTCGTCGGGCAGCTGCTCGGTGGCCTCATCGCCCGGCACTTCGGGGCGGCAGCACCGTTCTGGTTCGCGTTCGTGGGCGCCGGGGTCACGCTGCTCGCCGTGTGGCGCCAGCTCGACCACATCGCCCACGTCGACGGCGCACGGTCGGAGCCGGCGTCCGGGCAGGCACCCGTCGAGGCGACCGAGGACTGAACCGGCTCAGGCCGTGGCGTCGACCGCCCGCTGGACCACCGGGGCCAGGTGGCCGGCGTAGCGCCGCTGCACCTGGGGGATGCGCCAGTCGTCGCCGGTGACGAGCTGGCGGCAGCGGTAGGTCTCGCAGTGGCAGCGCACGACCATCTCGGGGTCGGTCGAGCCCGTCGCGTAGTCCAGGGTGAGCTCCTCCCCCGGATCGACGTCGCGGAAGGCCACGACGCGCTCGCCGTCGGCCGCCCACGCCAGCGTCGGGTCGCACGAGTGGTTCAGGGCCGCGACGTCCACCGCGACCGCCTCGCCCCGGGCCAGTCCCCCGGTCGTGAACCACCCGCGCCCGGCGATCGTGGACAGCTGCCGTTCGATGGCCATGGCCGCAGGGTACGCGCGGCGGCCTGCGAACCCGGCGCAGGCGGCATACCGTCGGCGCATGGCTTCTCCCCTCGTCGCCCGCATGCACGGTTTCGGGACCACGATCTTCGCCGAGATGACCGCGCTCGCCACCGAGCACGGCGCGGTGAACCTCGGGCAGGGCTTCCCCGACACCGACGGTCCGCGCGAGATGCTCGACGCCGCCAAGGCCGCCATCGACGGCGGGCGCAACCAGTACCCGCCCGGCCCCGGCGTCCCCGAGCTGCTCGACGCCGTGGCGGCGCACCAGTCCCGGTTCTACGGCCTCGAGGTCGACCCGCGCTCGGAGGTGCTCGTCACCGTCGGTGCGACCGAGGCGATCGCCGCCACCATCCTGGCGCTGTGCGAGGTGGGCGACGAGGTGGTCACCTTCGAGCCCTACTACGACTCGTACGCCGCGTCGATCGCCCTCGCGGGAGCGGTGCGCCGTACCTCCGTGCTCCGGTTCCCGGACTTCGCCGTCGACGAGGCGTCGCTGCGCGCCGCGTTCTCGCCACGGACGCGGCTGGTCCTGCTCAACACCCCGCACAACCCGACCGGCAAGGTCTTCACCCGGGCCGAGCTCGACCTGATCTGTTCCCTGGCAAGGGAGTTCGACGCGTGGGTCGTCACCGACGAGGTCTACGAGCACCTCGTGTTCGGGGACGCGGCGCACGTCCCGGTGGCGACGTTGCCGGGCATGCGCGAGCGCACGCTGACGATCTCCTCGGCGGGCAAGACGTTCTCGGCCACGGGCTGGAAGGTCGGCTGGGTGTCCGGTCCGGCGCAGGCGGTGGCGGCGGTGCGGACGGTCAAGCAGTTCCTCACCTTCGTCGGCTCGGGTCCCTTCCAGCCGGCCGCCGCCGTCGCCCTCGCCCTCGGCGACGAGGTGTATGCCGCGTTGTCCGGCTCGCTGGAGGCCAAGCGCGACCTGCTCGTGGCGGGGTTGCGGGGAGCCGGGCTCGAGGTGTCCGTGCCGGACGGGACGTACTTCGTCGTGGCCGATGCGGCACCGCTGGGGGCCACCGACGCCCTGGCGTTCTGCCGCGAGCTGCCCGCACGGGCCGGGGTCGTGGGTGTCCCGGTCTCGGTGTTCCACGATGACGTGGCGGCCGCCCGGACGTTGGTGCGGTTCGCGTTCTGCAAGCGGGACGAGGTGCTGGCAGAAGCGGTCCGGCGGCTCGCGGCCCTGCGGGACTGAGCGGCCGCCCCCGGCGCTGCGGGACCGAGCAGCCGCTCGCGGTCCTGCGGGAACCGGTCAGCCGCTCGCGGTCCTGCGGGAACCGGGCAGCCGCTCGCGGTCCTGCGGGAACCGGGCAGCCGCTCGCGGCCCTGCGGGAACCGGGCAGCCGTCCACAGGCGGGCCGTGCGTCCGCCCCGCGTCCACAAGCCGGCCGGACGGTGCTGGCCGTCCCCGCCTGCGGCGCGCACGGTCGAGGGCATGAGATCGCTCGCCTCCGTCCTGCTGCTTGCCGCGGCCGCGGCCCTCGCCGTCACGACCGTGTCGACCGTGGTCGCTCCTGCCCGCACGTCCGTGGAGCCACCGCAGGTGGCGACAGGCGGCGCGCCCGCACCACCCGTGCACGACACCCACGCCGCGCTCGCCGCGCCCACCGGCGACGGGCCCGTCCCGCAGGTGGCTCCTCGGGGTCGGTGGATGTGGCCCCTGACGCCCCGCCCGAGCGTCGCACGACCCTTCGTGCGGCCCGCGACGACCTGGGGAGCCGGTCACCGGGGAGTCGACCTGACCAGCTCGCAGGGCAGTGCCGTGCGCGCCGTCGACGCCGGCGTCGTCGCGCACGTGGGGGTGGTCGCGGGACGCGGGACCGTGACGGTGCTGCACCGGTCGGGTCTGCGCTCCACCTACGAACCCGTGGACCCGGGCGTCGCCGTCGGTGACGAGGTCGGCCGGGGCCAGGTGATCGGCACGGTCTCGGCAGGAGGGCACTGCCTTCCCTCCACCTGCCTGCACCTGGGTGCCCTGCGGGGGACCCGCTACCTCGACCCGATGACCTTGCTGGGCGCCGCCCGCGTCAGGCTGCTGCCGCTGAGGTGAGTCGGCCGGGGCGTCGGCGTCAGGCGCCGCTGGGGTACGGCCAGGGTGTGCAGCCCTGCAGGCTCAACGTCTGCTGGACCATGACGGGAGCCCGGTCGCCCTTCGCGGGGCAGCTGCGGTGCTGGTGACCGAGCCCGTGGCCGACCTCGTGGTTGACCTGGTACTCGCGGTACCGGGCGACGTCGGTGCCGTAGCTGTCGTCGCCGAGGACCCAGCGCCGCAAGTTGAGGACGGACCGCTCGCCGTTCCAGCAGGACACCTGCGACAGCGTCTGCATCGGCGCGCAGAGCTTGTCGGTGAGGCCGGGACTGGCCAGCGTCACGCGGATGTCGACATGAGCGCCCTGCTTGGCCTCTGCAGGGGTGACGTTGACGAACCTGATGCCGTCGACCTTCTGCCAACCGCGGCTGTCCAGCAGGACCGACTGGATCGTCGCCGCGACCGTCGTCGGGTCCACGCCGAGGCCACCCTCGATCTCGACGGTGTAGCGCACGGTGCGGCCGGAGGTGGCCGGCTTGACGGCCGGCACGGGGACGACGGTGATGGCGCCGGTGCCGTGCTGCGGGACGGACTTGGCGTCGGGTGCCGTGGTCTCCGTCGACGGGGACCCGTCCTCGGAGCTGGTCGTGGTGGTCGACGGCTTCGCGGTGGCGCGCGTCGTGGACGGAGCGGACGCCGAGGCCTTGACCGCCTGGACGGGAGCGGGGTCGTCCTTGGTCAGCTGACGGTAGGCGATGCTGCCGACCAGGACCAGGGCGATCGTCCCTGCGAGGGTGCGCCGCAGCCGCACCTTCCGGCTGGCGCGCCGACGGTGGCTGCTGGGCCGCTGGGCGGCCGGGCCTGGGGTGCTCACGTGCTCGGTCCGGACCTCTCCTGGGGGATCGGTGGCAGGGGCGCCACCTGGTGGGGTGGCAGGTCACGACGGGACACCATTGTCGCCCCTGCACGCTCCGCGGGGTGGGACGGCACGCCCGAGCGGGCCGAAGGGGTGAACCTCGACTCGGTCGTCCTCATGCGCGCGGATGGGCCTGGCGGTAGGACTGCTTGAGGCGGTCGACCGACACGTGGGTGTAGATCTGCGTCGTGGCCAGGGACGCGTGCCCGAGCAGCTCCTGCACGAGCCGCAGGTCGGCGCCGCCCTCGAGCAGGTGCGTCGCCGCGCTGTGCCGCAGCCCGTGCGGGCCCACGTCGGGCGCATCCGGCACGTGGGCCAACAACGTGTGCACCGCGGAACGGATCTGACGGGGGTCGGCCCGGCGACCTCGGCGGCCGAGCAGCAGGGCGGGGCCGCTGTCCTGCGTCACCACCTGGGGTCGGCCGAGCTCCAGCCAGGCCACCACGGCGTCTCGGGCGGGGGCCCCGAACGGCACGGTGCGTTCCTTGCCGCCCTTGCCCATGACCCGGACGACTCCCCTGTCCAGGTCGACGTCGTCGACGTCGAGGGCAGTGAGCTCACCCACGCGGATCCCGCTGGCGTAGAGCAGCTCGAGGGCGGCGCGGTCGCGCAGGTGCAGCGCGTCCTGGTCGTCACTGGCCACGGCCGCGATGTCGAGCAGCGCGGTGGCATCGGCCTGGCGCAGGACCTCGGGCAGGTGGCCCCCGCGCTTGGGTGCCGCAAGGCGCAACGAGGGGTCGAGCGCGATCCGGCCGGTCCGGGTCGCCCACCCGAGGAAGGTGCGAGCGGCCGCCGACCGGCGCGCGATCGTGGCCCTGGCCGCCCCCGCCTGCGCCTGCGCCGCCAACCACGCCCTCAGGTCCTTCAAGGTGACGTCCGCGGGGCCGTCGATGCCGGCCTCCCCGAGGAAGCGGACGAGGGTGCGGACATCGCCGAGATAGGCCCGCACGGTGTGCTCCGAGCGCCCGCGCTCGCTGCGCAGGTGGCGCTCGAAGGAGGCGACGGCCTCCGCCCAGGCGTCCACGTCGTCCACCCCCTGTGCCTTTTCCACGTCGCCACCGTCGCAAAGGCCCACGCCGTGCACAAGCCGCCACCCCGCCGGACGCTCCACCACTACGCGCGTGCGCGACGAGGCACGCGGCGGTACCCGTCCTCGTCGTGGCTCACGAGCCGGGTGAGCCCGAGCACCCCCAGCGCACCGACGACCTCGCCCTCGCTCATCCCGCAGAGCCTGGCCAGCCTGCTCGGCGTGGTGGAACTACCCACCCGCAGTGCGGCCAGGACCACCCGGTGGGAGGGGTCGAGGTCGTCGCCCGGGTCCTGCCGGCCGCGCTTCACCGGCGCGAGCTCCCCGATCGGACCCACCGCCTCGAGCACCTCGGCCGTGTCGGTGACGAGCAGGGCGCCGTCGCGGATGAGCACGTGGCACCCGGCCGACACCGCTGACGTCACCGGCCCGGGTACCGCACAGACCACGCGCTGGTGCTCCAGGGCGGTCTTCGCCGTGTTGCGCGAACCCGAACGCAGCCCCGCCTCCACCACGACGGTGCCCCGGCTCATCGTCGCGATCACGCGGTTGCGGCTGAGGAACCGCCAGCGGGTCGGAGCCGAACCCGGTGGCACCTCGCTGACGACGGCTCCGGCGTCGGCGACCCGGGCCAGCAGTCCGGCGTGCCCGGCGGGGTACGGCCGGTCCACGCCGCCCGCGACGACCGCGACGGTCACCCCGTCGACGGCCAGGGCCCCCTCGTGGGCCGCGCCGTCGATGCCGTACGCAGCACCCGAGACCACCGTCCAGCCGCGCTCGGCCAGTCCGGCCGAGATCTCCTTGGCCTGGTGCAGGCCGTACCCCGACGCCGCCCTGGCGCCAACCACGGACACGCTGCGCTCGCACACCTCGTCCAGCTGCACCGGACCCCGGACCCACAGGCAGAACGGCGGGTTGGCGAGGAGGTCGAGCCCCGTCGGCCACTCGTCGTCGTCGGGCACGACGATGCGGGCGCCCAGGGCGGCCGCGATCTCGAGGTCGCGCTCGACGTCGAGGTCCGGCACCCGCACCGCCATCTGCTGACCCAGGGTGCTCGAGGGATCCACCCCGTGCAGCGCGGCCTCGGCGCCCACCGCCGAGATCAGCCTCGCGGCAGCCGGGTCGCCCGGCTCGACGAGGCGGGCCCAGGCGAGACGGGCCGCTCGATCCCCGGACGGGATCCCGGCGAGCGCGAGCGGACTCATGCCGCCACCGGTCCCTGGTTGCGCAGCGTGAGGGCCGTGCCGAGGTCGTCGCGGGTCGGGCTCGGTCGACCGGCCAGGTCGGCCACCGTCCAGCCCAGGCGCAGCACGCGGTCGTAGCCGCGGAGGGTGAGGTGGCCGCGGTCGAGGGCTCGGTCGAGGTCGGTGGTGATCGACCGGGGCAGCCGGCGCGGACCTCGGCGCAGGAAGGCTCCCGGCACCTGGCTGTTGAGCCGCCACGACGTGTCGCGCCACCGGTCGGCCTGCACCGCCCGGGCCCGGGCCACCCGCTCGGCGACCACCGCGCTGGACTCCCCCGGCGCGCTGCCGAGCGAGGAGAGGGTGACCGGCGGGACCTGGACCTGCAGGTCGACCCGGTCCAGCAGGGGTCCGGACAGCTTGGCGACGTAGGCGCGCTTGGCCATCGGGGTGCACGTGCACCCGATCCCCTTCCCGAACCCCAGACCGCACGGGCAGGGGTTGGCCGCCATGACGAGCTGGAACCGGGCCGGGAAGCGCACCGCAGTCCGCGCCCGGGACACGACGACCTGCCCCGACTCCAGCGGCTGCCGCAGCGCCTGGAGCGCGCCGGTGCGGAACTCGGGGGCCTCGTCGAGGAAGAGGACGCCGTGGTGGGCCTGGGAGATCGAGCCCGGCCGCACGGCACCGCTGCCGCCGCCGATGATCGCCGCCTGCGTCGCGCTGTGGTGCGGCGCGATGAACGGTGGCACGAACTCGACCCCGACCTCGGCGGCCTCGAGGCCGAGCAGGGACTTCACCGCCAGGACGTCGATCGACTGCTCCCGGGTCAGCCTCGGCAGGATCGAGACCAGCCGCTCGGCCAGCATCGTCTTCCCCGAGCCGGGCGGCCCGAGCAGGAACAGGTGGTGCCCGCCCGCAGCAGCCAGCTCGAGCGCCGTGCGGGCCTCGGGCTGACCGGCGACGTCGGCGAGGTCCGGGCCCGGCGCCTGCGGCGTCGCCGGTCGGGGCGCCGTGTCGGGGACCCCGAGCGCCAGGCGGTCGCCGCCGTCGCCGTAGGCGGTCACCAGGTCGTGCAGGTGGTCGACGGCGTGCACCGCGATCTCGGGGACCAGCCGCGCCTCGGCGGCGTTGGCGACCGGCACGACGACGTCGCGGCAGCCGGCACGGGCGGCCGCGAGCACCGCGGGCAGGACGCCCCGCACCGCCCTGATGGTGCCGTCCAGCCCGAGCTCTCCGAGGTGGACGACCTCGCGGACCCGCGGTGCCGGGACCAGCCCCAGCGCCGCCAGCACCGCGACCGCGATCGGCAGGTCGAACCCGCTGCCGTTCTTGGGGATCGAGGCGGGCGACAGGTTGACGGTGAACCGCTCCTGGGCCAGGGACCGGCCGATGCTCGCCGTCGCTGCCTTGACGCGGTTGGGCGACTGCGCGCACGCGGCGTCCGGGAGCCCACCCAGCATGAACGCCGGCAACCCACCGGACCGGTGCGCCTCGACGTCCACCACCGTGCCGACCAGCCCTTCGAGCGCCACCGACCGGGTGCGCCCGAAGGTCATGACCCGACCCCCACCAGGTGCCGCAGCTGGGCCCGCCCCGCCTGCGGTCGCAGGATCCCGATGACGTCGATCCGCACCCGGCCGGCGCGCTCGTCGTGGCACTGGAGCCAGGCCGCCACCAGCCGTCGCAGCCGGGCGGCCTTGCGGTGGTCCACCGCCTCGATCGCTCCCCCGAAGCGCTCGGTCGTGCGCGTCTTGACCTCGCAGAAGACCAGGCAGTCGCCGTCACGGGCGACGAGGTCGATCTCGCCGTGCGCGCACCGCCAGTTGCGGTCCACCACCCGCCACCCCTGCTCGGTGAGGTACCTCGCAGCGAGCTCCTCGCCATACCTCCCCAGGATCCTGCGTGGATCGTCACCCGGCTGGGCCGTCGTCTCTGGCATGGCCCCAGCAAAGCCGGGGGCGGACCGTGGGACGAGCCGCGGCCACCCGCCCTGTGGACGGGGCGCGCTGGAGCGCGCGGCTGTGGACGGCGAGCCGACGGGGACCTAGAAGCCGGAGTCCTTCGGGAGCTCCAGCTCGCTCTTGGCGAGCTCCTCGACGTTGACGTCCTTGAACGTCACCACGCGCACCTGCTTGGCGAACCGGGCAGGACGGTAGATGTCCCAGACCCAGGCGTCCTGCATCGTCACGTCGAAGTAGACCTCGCCGCCGTCGCTGCGGACCTTCACGTCGACGGAGTTGCACAGGTAGAAGCGTCGCTCGGTCTCCACGACGTGCGAGAACAGGCCGACGACGTCGCGGTACTCGCGGTAGAGCGCGAGCTCCATCTCGCTCTCGTACTTCTCGAGGTCCTCAGAACTCATCGCCTGCTCATCTCCGGTTCGTGCGCGGTCGCGGTCGTGCTGTCCTCGCCATCATGGTCGGTGACCGGCTCCGGGTCACGCTCGACCCCGGGAAGTCGCTCGGGAAGTCGCTCGGGAAGTCGCTCGGGAAGTCGGCCGGGAAGTCGCCATGAACGACGGTGCAGCACGCTGGCGCCGTGGGTCTCGAGGGCAGCCATGTGCTCCGGCGCGGCATAGCCCTTGTTGACCTCCCAGCCGTAGACGGGGTGGTCGGGGGCGTGCGCGACCATGATGGCGTCGCGCTCGACCTTGGCGAGGACGGAGGCCGCGGCCACCGACGAGCACTTCAGGTCGGCCTTGATCATCGTGGTGACCGGCGGGGTGACGGGGGTGCCGCCGTCCGCGAAGGCGAACAGTCCCACCTCGTCCGGCGAGGTCAGCCAGTCGTGGTTGCCGTCGAGGATGACCAGGTCGGGGCGGACGTCCACCGCGGCGAGCGCACGGCAGCCGGCCAGCCGCAGGGCTGCGATGATCCCGATCTCGTCGATCTCGGCGGGCGAGGCGTGACCGACGGCGTACGCCAGGCACCAGCGCTGGATGCGCGGCACCATGGCGACCCGTGCCGCCGGGGTGAGCAGCTTGGAGTCCTTGACCCCGGTCGGTGCGCTGCGGCTGGTCTCGTCGATGAGGACGACCCCGACCGTCACCGGTCCGGCGAGCGCTCCCCGGCCGACCTCGTCCATCCCGGCGAGGACCCGGTGCCCGTCACGCTGCAGTGCGCGTTCGACCCGCAGGCTGGGCTTGCGGCTCCCGGTCCGCGCAGCGACTCGTCGTGGTGCCGGCACAGCTCAGCCGCCTGCGCCGCCGTCGCCGCCGGTCACCTCGGCGCCACCGGTCTGCGAGCTCGGGTCGCCCTGTGGCCCGCTCGACGGCGAGTTCGAGGGCGTGGAGGTGTCGCCGGCCGTCGGGTTGGGGACCTTGGCGAACGTCGCCGTGGGGTTCGACAACCAGGTCATGTGGTCCAGCGGCCAGACCAGCGCCACGGCCCGTCCGACGATGAGCCGTTCGTCGACCGACCCCTGGCTGCCGTCGTTCTCGGGGGCGTCGTGGGCCCGGGAGTCCGCCGAGTTGGACCGGTGGTCACCCATGACCCAGACGCGGCCCCGGGGCACGGTGATGTCGAACTCCTGGTCGCTCGCGGAGTCGCCGGGCTTGAGGTACGGCTCCTTGATCGCCGTCCCGTTGACCGTGATCCGGCCCCCTTCGTCGCAGCAGACGACGTGGTCGCCGGGCAGGCCGATGACGCGCTTGATGAGGTGGTTCTCGGAGTTGTCGGGCAGCAGGCCGACGAAGGTCATCGTCTCGCGCAGGGCACTGACGACCTTGCCGTGCGGGACGGTCGGGGTGGCCTCGAGCCACTCGCCCGGGTCGGCGAACACGATGATGTCGCCGCGCTTGAGGTCGATCGGTCCCGGGGTCAGCTTGCTGACGATGACGCGGTCGTTGAGGACCAGGGTGTCCTCCATCGACCCCGAGGGGATGTAGAACGCCTGGAGCAGCCAGGTCTTGACGATGAACGACAGCACGAGGGCCATGCCCACGACGATCGCGAACTCCTTGATGGCGGCGCCCGCCACCGCGGCCAGCCCGGCCTCCTCCTCGACGTCGGTGCCCTCGTCGCGGGGGCCGGTGGCCTCGTCGCGCGGGCCGGTGGCCTCGACCTCGGCGGCGTGGACCTCGGACGCCTCCGCGTCGGACCCGGACCCCCTGGGGGGCTCCTCGCCGTGGGGTTCGCCGCCGGCAGGCACGGGCTCGGGTGCCGTGCCGCCGGCCGGGTCGCTGTGCTGCACGGTGGGGGGCTCCTCGGCGAGGGTCGGGGGGACGCCGGTGTCGTGGTCGGCATCGGGTCGGTCGGCGGGCACGGCGAGCTCGGGGTCGAGCCAGGCAGGGTCGCGGCCAGTGGCGGGGTCCGGGTCGGTGGCGGCCTCGTGCCGCAGCCAGGGACTGGGCGCGGCCTCGGTCTCGGCGCCGGGGCGAGCGGTCTCGGCGCCGGTGCGAGCGGTCTCATCGGCGGTGCGGTCGTACCCGAGCCAGCCGCGGTCCGGGGTGCCGGACGGCGGCGTCACCGGGTGCCTGCCGCAGGGATGGTCGCGAGCGAGCTCGGGCGGTCGAAGCCCCCGATGCGGTTCAGCGGCCAGAAGGTGGCGCTCGCGCGGCCCACGACGTCGCGGGTGCGGACCGTGCCTCCGCCGGGGTCACCGAGGTGGGCGCGGGAGTCGGCGCTGTCACTGCGGTGGTCACCCATGACCCACAACCGGCCTGCGGGGACGGTGATGTCGAACGTCAGGTCGCTCGGCACGTCACCGGGGTAGAGGTAGTCCTCCGTCACCGGGACGCCGTTGACCGTGAGCTTGCCCTGGGCGTCGCAGCACACGACGTGGTCACCGGGCAGGCCGATGACGCGCTTGATGAAGTCCTGCTCGCCGAGGTCGACCCCGACGAGCGAGGCGGCCCCGGCCAGGGCGCGGCCCACCAGGCCGTCGTCCTGGTGCGGGCTGCGGTCGGCGGCAGCGAAGGTCGTGGTGCCGTCGAAGACGACCACGTCGCCGCGCTGCACGTCGTCGCCGGACACGAGCTTGTTGACCAGGACGCGGTCGCCCGGCTCGATCGTCGGCTCCATCGACCCCGACGGCACGAAGAACGACTGCACGAGGAAACCCCGGACCACGAGCATGACCAGCAGGGCGGCGCCGACCAGCACGAGCCACGAGGGGCCACGTCGCCGGGGGTGACCGGACTGCGCCGCGCCACGCCCGCTGGCGTGGTCGTCGGCAGTCGCGGAAACGGCCACCGCGTCAGCGTGCGCTGACGCGGTGGCCGGATCCTGCTGGGGTGCTTCGGGTCCGGGGTTCATCGCTTCCGGAGCCTAACCCTCGAGGCTGGGTCGGAGCGTGCCGGGACACCCGAGGGTCGAGATGAGATCGCCCTACTTGGCGGGGATCGTCTCGCGCTTCTCCTTGATCTTGGCGGCCTTGCCGCGCAGGTCACGCAGGTAGTACAGCTTCGCGCGACGGACGTCACCGCGGGTGACGACCTCGATCTTGTCGATGATCGGGGTGTGCAGCGGGAAGGTGCGCTCCACGCCGACGCCGAAGGAGACCTTGCGGACGGTGAAGGTCTCGCCGATGCCCCCACCGTGGCGACGGATGACGACGCCCTTGAAGACCTGGATGCGGGAGCGGGTGCCCTCGACGACCTTGACGTGCACGTTGACGGTGTCACCGGCGCGGAAGGCGGGGACGTCGTCGCGCAGGGAGGCCTTGTCGATCTCGTCGAAACGCTGCATGGCAGATTCGCTTTCTTCTCGGCGCCACAGGTCGCCCAGGCTTGTCGGTCGTGCGTGATGTGTATGGCGCGTGCTGCGCGGGCCGCGTACGTGGCGGTCAGGCCGTGGGCACCGGAACCGGTGCCGCCGTACTCCCCCTGTGGCAGGGGCGCTGGTCGTGCAGACGCAAGGAGTCATTCTGCCACGAGGAGACCCCACCCCTGAAATCGTGACCCACGCCCCGGACTACCGTGTGCGCGTGAGCATCGACCCCGGCTGGCCCGTCGCCCTCGCGCTCGTGGTCCTGCTCGGCATCGCCGTCGGCGCCCACCGGCTCAACGGCTACGGCCTCGAGAAGCCGGCGCTGGTCGCTGCCGCCCGCTCGATCGCCCAGCTCGGCGTCGCCGCCCTGCTCATCACCTCGGTGGTCGAGCACCTGTGGCTTTCGGTGCTGCTCGTCGTGGTCATGTTCGCCCTGGGGGTGCTGACCACCTCGCGCCGGGTCGACGCACCCGGGTCCTGGCCCGCCGCCGCGACCGCCATGGCCGCGGGCGTGGTCCCTGTCCTCGTGGTGGTGCTGGCGACGGGCACCATCCCGCTCGAGGGCATCGCGATCATCCCGATAGCGGGCATCATCGTCGGCAACACCATGACGGCCCACACCCTGGTGGGGCGTCGGGCCTTCTCCGCCCTGCGCGACGAGCACCCGCAGTACGAGGCGGCTCTCTCCCTCGGCCTCCTGCCCGCGCAGGCGATCCGCGAGATCGTCCACCGTCGCGCACCGGAGGCCCTGCTCCCCGGGCTCGACCAGGTCAAGACCACCGGTGTCGTGACGCTGCCGGGCGCCTTCATCGGGGTGATGCTCGGCGGCGGTTCACCGGTCCAGGCCGCGACCGCGCAGGTCCTCGTGCTCTTCGGGATCATGGCCGCCCAGACCATCACCGTGGGCGTGGCCGAACGGCTGGTGGCCGCCCGTCGGCTGGTGTCGCCGGACCTGCGGTCAGCCCTCGTCGACTGAGCCGCGCCGCGCCTTGGTCAGGTCCACGGTCCCGGGGTACGAACCCTCGCCGGGGACCGCGCGGTACCCGGCCTTGCGGTAGGTACGCAGGTTGCGCTCGCTGCCCTGACCCGTGTTGACCCAGTAGGTGACGACGTCCGCCGGTGCCGCGGCCTCCGCGTGGGCGAGCAGGGCCCGGCCCAGCCCCCGGCCCTGCAGGTCGGGGGCGACCATGAGGCGCCCCACCTGCCAGGTGGCGGGGTCCTCGGGGTCGCGGCGACCACGCACCGAACCCACCAGCCGCCCCTCGGAGCGGACCATCCACGTGAGCCACTGCGTGAGCCCGTAGACGACCTCCTCCAGCGTCTCGACGAGCGGCGGGATCTCGAACGAGTCGTTGGCCCGGCCCTCGGTGACCCAGCAGGCCCGGCTCAGCGTGAGCAGCTCGGGGGCGTCGGCCGGCGTCGCCAGGGCGACGTCGAAGCCGTCGAGCGCGTTCGTCGCCGGGCCACCGGGCGCGGCCGGCGCGGCCTGCGAGGCGTGCAGCAGGTCGGGACGCCGGGCGGCGGTGCGTTCGAGCCGCTGCTGGTGCCGCCAGGCGGCGATCCGACCGTGGTCCCCGGACAACAGCACCGCGGGGACGTCGCGACGGACGCCGGGGGCCGACTCCCAGGACGAGGGCTTGGTGTAGACGGGGTACTCGAGCAGACCGTCCTCGTGCGACTCCTCGACGAGGGACTCGGCGTTGCCGATCACGCCGGGCAGCAGGCGGGCGACGGCCTCGACGATGGCGAGCACCGCCACCTCCCCCCCGTTGAGCACGTAGTCGCCGAGGGACACGACGGTCACCTCGAGGCCGAGGTCCTGCGCGGCGTGCTCGTGGACCCGCTCGTCGATGCCTTCGTAGCGACCGCAGGCGAAGGCGAGCCACGGCTCGTCCGCGAGCTCGCGCGCCAGGGCCTGGGTGAACGGCACGCCACCGGGTCCGGGGACGATGAGCCGCGGTCGTGCAGCGGTCGGCACGGACGCCGGAGCCGAGCCGGCGACGTGCGCCAGCGCCTCGGCCCACGGCTCGGGTTTCATCACCATGCCGGCGCCACCGCCGTAGGGCGTGTCGTCGACCGTCCGGTGGCGGTCGTGGGCGAACTCGCGCAGGTCGTGCACCTGCAGGTGGAGCAGGCCGTCGCGCCGGGCCTTGCCGATGAGCGACAGGTCGAGGGGCGCGAGGTACTCGGGGAAGATCGAGACGACGTCGAGGCGCATGGTCAGGCGGTCACTCGTCGGCGAGCTCGAGCAGGCCGGGCGGCGGGTCGATGACGACGCGGCGTGACTCCATGTCCACCTCGGGCACGATCGCCTCGACGAACGGCACCAGCGCCTGGCGGCCACCGGTGAGGGTCACGACCAGCAGGTCCTGGGCAGCCCCGGTCTCCAGCCCCGCGACCTCCCCGACGGTGGCCCCTGCCGTGTCGACGACCGTGAGCCCGACGAGCTCGTCCTCGTACCAGCCGTCCTCGTCGTCGTCCACGGCGTCGATGACGTCGCCGAGGGCGACGAAGAGCCGGGTGCCGCGCAGGCCCTCGGCGCCGGTGCGGTCGGGGATCTGTTCGAACCCCAGCAGCCAGACCTTCTGGTGCAGGCGTGCGGTCGCGAGGGTCAGCGCGCGCGGGACCCCGGAGCCCTCGGGGGCCTCCGTGGCGAAGACGACGCCGGGGATGAAGCGGCGCTCCGGGTCGTCGGTGTGGGCCTGCACGGTGACCTCACCGCGCAGGCCGTGGGGCTTGCCGATGCGGGCGACGAGCAGCTGGTCGGTGGCGGGCATGGCCACGATCCTCTCAGGGTGGGTGGTGACATGCCGAGGGCCGCCGGGATCGTGATCCCAGCGGCCCTCGGAACGACCGGTTGTCGGTGCGCGGTCAGCGGACCTTGTCGGTGTCGACGATGTCGACCCGGACGGTGTGCCCGCCGGCCAGCGCACCCATGACGGTGCGCAGGGCGCTCGCGGTCCGGCCGGAACGACCGATCACGCGCCCGAGGTCCTCGGGGTGGACCCGGACCTCGAGCACCTCACCGCGGCGGAGCTCCTTGCGTCGAACGGCAACCTCGTCCTTGTGGTCGACGATGCCCTTCACGAGGTGCTCGAGCGCCTCTTCCAGCACGGTCAGGCCTGGTCCGCGGCGTCGGCCTCGGCGGCCGGGGCCTCCGCGGTCGTGGCCTCGTCAGCCTTGGCCTCTTCGACCTTGGGCTCCTCGACCTTGGGCTCCTCGGCGGGGGCCTCGTCAGCCTTCTTGGCGGCCTTCTTCTTCGGGGTGGTCGCCGTGTCGGCGCCTGCGTCGGACTTGCCGGCGGCGGCGATGGCCGCGTCGTAGAGCTCCTTCTTGGACGGCTTCGCAGCCTTGACCTTGAGGGTGCCCTCGGTGCCGGGCTCGCCCTTGTACTTCTGCCAGTCACCCGTGATCTTCAGCAGGGCGGCGACGGCCTCGGTCGGCTGCGCACCCTGGCCGAGCCAGTACTGGGCGCGGTCCGAGTTGATGTCGATGAGCGACGGCTCCTCGGTGGGGTGGTACTTGCCGATCTCCTCGATGGCACGGCCATCGCGCTTGGCGCGCGAGTCCATGACGACGACGCGGTAGAACGGTGCACGGATCTTGCCCATGCGCTTCAGACGGATCTTGACGGCCACGGTGGTGGTGTCTCCTTGTTCGTGTTGTGAGCACGGCGAGACCGCGCACGGTTCGCGCGGGGTGCCGGAACCCGGTGTAGGCGTTCCAGAGCCAGGAGGCCCGGTCCGACGGGCGAAGCGGTGCTCCGCGCCATACGGGGGCCCGTGCCTGGACGGGTACAGCCGCCCATTCTGCCAGATCGCCGGGGGTGCCCCGGACCACGGCGTTCAGGCGTCGGTCACCACGGGCTGGGCCGGTAGTCCTTGACGAAGCAGCCGTACACGTCCTCGCCCGCCTCACCCCGCACGATCGGGTCGTAGACACGGGCCGCGCCGTCGACGAGGTCGAGGGGTGCGTGCCATCCCTCGGCGGCGATCCGCAGCTTCTCGTGGTGGGGGCGCTCGTCGGTGATCCAGCCGGTGTCGACGGCGGTCATGAGGATCCGGTCGGTCTCGAACATCTCCCCCGCGCTGGTGCGGGTCAGCATGTTGAGCGCGGCCTTGGCCATGTTGGTGTGGGGGTGACCCGCGCCCTTGTAGCGGCGCGAGAACTGGCCCTCCATCGCCGAGACGTTGACGACGTAGGCCCGTCGGGCGCCGGCGGCGACCGCCGCCCGCATCGCGGGCCGCAGCCGCGACACGAGGATGAAGGGCGCGGTGGCGTTGCAGAGCTGCACCTCGAGCAGCTCGAGGGGGTCGACCTCCTCGACCTTCTGGGTCCACGAGTTGTTGACCTGGGTGTCGGGCAGCAGCCCCCCGGCGTCGAGCGCGGTCCCGGCGAGGTGGGCGTCGAGGCTGGCGTGACCGGCCGAGAGGGCCATCGCGGTCATCGAGGCTGCCGACCGCGCCGCGAGGACCTCCTCCGCGTGCTCGGGCGACTCTCCCTCGTGATGGGCGACCTGGTGCTCGCGCAGGGTCCCGATGAGGTTGGCCGGGTGGGCCTCGCTGATCCGGTCGAACGTCACGAGCTCCGGCAGGTCGACGCCCTGGGGCAGCGGCGCGTTCTCGCCGTCGACGAGGTGTCCGTACGACCCCGGCGAGCGCCGCACCGTCTGCGCGGCGTTGTTGATGAGGATGTCGAGCGGACCGGCAGCCGCGACCTCGTCGGCGAGCGCGACGACCTGGGTGGGGTCGCGCAGGTCGATGCCGACGACCTTGAGCCGGTGGATCCAGTCGCCCGAGTCCTCCTGGGCCGCGAAGCGCCTCGCCGCGTCGCTAGGGAACCGGGTGGTGATGGTCAGGTGCGCACCGTCGCGCAGGAGGCGCAGCGCGATGTACATGCCGATCTTCGCCCGACCACCGGTGAGCAGCGCGCGACGACCCGTGAGGTCGGTGCGCTGGTCGCGCTTGGTGTGGCTCAGCTCGGCACAGTCCGGGCAGAGCCAGTGGTAGAACGCGTCGACGAGGGTGTACTCCGCCTTGCAGATGTAGCAGCCGCGGGACTTCATCAGCTCACCCGCATGGGCGCCACGGACGCTGGAGACGAGCGGGATGCCCTTGGTCTCGTCGTCGATCCGCATCGGCGATCCGGTGGCCGTCGCCGCGATGATCGCCTCGTCGTGCTCCACCTGCGGCTGCAGGGCCGCGCGGCGGCGCGACTTGCGGACGCGCTTGTACATCCGTCCCGTCGCCCGCTTGATCGTCTCGATGTCGGGGTGGCCCGCGTCCAGCTCGGGCAGCAGCTCGAGGACCTTGAGCGCGGTGGCCAGGTCGGCGGGGTCGATCTGGTCGAGCTCGGTGGGCGACGTGGTCGGGTCCTGCTCGGACACGGGCTCGCGGGTCGGTTCGCTCATCGGGCGCGCCACGCGTCCGGGTCGGCGGCGAGCGCGGAGACGCGCTCGGGCAGCTCGCCGGAGAGGACGTCCGCGAGGCTGGTCTCGTCGAGCACCGAGCGCAGGCTGGCTCGCACGGCGACCCACACCGTGGGCAGGTGCTCGGCCACGCCGTCGTACCGGGTCTCGTGCGGGCGCAGGCCGCGGACCTCGGCGAGGGGTCCGTCGACGGCACGGAACACGTCACCGAGGCTGATGTCGCGCGGCTCGCGGGCCAGGGCGTAGCCGCCGCGGGCGCCTCTGGTGCTCTTGACGAGGCCGGCGGTCCGGAGGTCGGCCGCGATCGCCTCGAGGAACTTGCGCGGGAGCGTCTGCCGGTATGCCAGGGTCTCCACGCTCACCGGGCCCGCTGCGGTGGTCGCCGCCTCGGCGAGGATGAGCATGGCCCGGACGGCGTACTCCGTGCGCGCCGAGATGTCCACGGGCGCATTGTGTCGCACCCGGAGGGTATGCCGTGCAGCGGGCGTCCTGCGCCGGCTCAGATGGCGAGGGCGGGGTCGAGCTCGTAGGCGTCGGGGCCGTGCGTGGCGCGGGCGTAGACCGTCTCCCCCACCTGGAGGCCGAGGACGTCGGCCTGTCCGCGGGTCACCTGCGCCGCGAACCGTTGCCCGGAGTCCGCCCGCAGGTCGATGCGGACCTCGAAACCCAGCCGCACGACCCGCTCGACGACCGACTCGACGACCCCGCCGGCGGTGCCGGTCAGGGCGTCGGCGGCGACGGCCCGGTCACGGTTGCGCTCGAGCGCGATGTCGTGCGGGCGGACCAGCTGGCCGCCGAGGCGGGCGACCGAGCCCAGGAACGACATGACGAAGTCGTTGGCGGGGCGGTCGTAGAGGGAGACCGGGTCCCCGACCTGCTCGATCCGGCCCTTGTTGAGGACGGCGATCCGGTCGGCGACGTCGAGCGCCTCCTCCTGGTCGTGGGTGACCAGCACCGTGGTCACGTGGACCTCGTCGTGCAGGCGCCGCAGCCACTGGCGCAGGTCGGCCCGCACCTTGGCGTCCAGGGCGCCGAACGGCTCGTCGAGCAGCAACACCTCCGGGTCGACGGCGAGCGCGCGCGCGAGGGCCATGCGCTGGCGCTGCCCACCGGAGAGCTGGGCCGGGTAGCGGTGCTGGAAGCCGTCGAGGCCGACGATCTCGAGCAGGTCGTCGACCTTCTTCGCGATCTCCGCCTTGGGGCGCTTGCGGATGCTCAGGCCGAACGCCACGTTGTCGCGCACCGTCATGTGCTTGAACGCGGCGTAGTGCTGGAAGACGAACCCGATCCCCCGCTTCTGCGGCGCCACACCGGTGACGTCGCGGCCGCCGATGACGATCGAGCCCGCGTCGAGGCGCTCGAGACCGGCGATGGAGCGCAGCAGGGTCGACTTGCCCGAGCCGCTCGGCCCCAGCAGCGCGGTCAGCGTGCCCGCGGGGATGTCGAGCGTCACGTCGTCGAGCGCGGCGAAGTCTCCGTAGTTCTTGCGGGCTCCGGTCACGGTGATCATGTCGTGCTCCTCTTGCGGTCGAGCAGGGTCATCAGCAGCAGGGTGAGGACGGCGAGGCCCATGAGCAGAGTGGCGGCGGCGTACGCGCCATACGTGTTGTGGTCGTCGATGTAGCGGGAGTGGACGAGCAGCGTCAGGGTCTGGGACACCCCGGGGAAGCCGGAGCTGACCATGATCACCGCCCCGAACTCGCCGAGGGCACGGGCGATCGTGAGCACGACGCCGTACGTCAGGCCCCACCGGATGGCGGGCAGCGTGATCCGCCAGAACGTCTGGGCCGAGCTCGCCCCCAGGGTCGAGGCGGCCTGCTCCTGCTCCGTGCCGATCTCGTGCAGGACCGGTTCGACCTCGCGGACGACGAACGGCAGCGTCACGAAGATCGTCGCGATGACCATGCCGGGAAGGCCGAAGATGACGCGGACACCGAGGTTGTTCTCGATGCCCCCGAACCAGCCGCTGGAGCCCCACAGCAGGATGAGCGAGACGCCCACGACGATCGGCGACACCGCGAACGGCAGGTCCACGACCGCCTGGATCAGGCCGCGGCCACGGAACCGCCCGCGCACGAGCGCGAGCGCCGTGCCCACGCCGAAGACGACGTTGAGCGGCACGGTGATGGCCACGATGAGCAAGGAGAGGTTGAGCGCCGAGATGGCGGCCGGGGTGCGGATCGACTCGAGGAACGTCCCCACGCCCTCACCGAAGGTGCGCCACAGGATGAGGACGATCGGCACCCCGATGAGCAGGACGAGGTAGCCGAGGGCGACGGTGCGCAGGCTGAGGCGGGCAGCGGTCGAGGTCCTCATGCCGAGTCCTCCTCGCGCCGCTGGCTGCGTCCGGCGAGGACGCGCAGGACGAACAGGGTGACGAACGCGATCGCGAGCAGGGCCACCGAGACCGCGGCGGCGTTGACCGGCCGGTCGATCTCGATCTGCTGCTGGATGTACTGCGAGGCCACCTGCGTCTTCCGGGGAATGTTGCCGCCGATGAGGACGACCGAGCCGTACTCGCCGATGGCACGGGCGAACGCGAGGCCGGTGCCCCCGATGACGGCCGGTGCCAGGGTGGGCAGCACGACCCGGCGGAACGTCGTCCAGTTCGACGCACCCAGCGAGGCCGCGGCCTCCTCCACCTCGCGGTCGGCCTCGATGAGGACCGGTTGCACCGAGCGCACCACGAACGGCAGCGTCACGAACGCCAGGGCGACGAGCAGACCGGGCTGGGTGGCGTTGAGGTGGATGCCGACCGGGCTGTTGGGGCCGTAGAGGGACAGCAGGACGATGCTCGCGACGATGGTCGGCAGGGCGAACGGCAGGTCGATCAGCGCGTTGACGACGCGCTTGCCCCGGAAGTCGTCACGCACCAGCACCCAGGCGATGAGGGTGCCCATGACGGCGTTGACGAGGGCGACGACGGCCGAGACCGCCACCGTGACGCGCAGGGAGGCCAGGGCCACGGGCGCGGTGACCGCGTCCCAGAAGCCCGACCAGCCCTCGCCGAACGAGGTCACCGTCAGCGCCGCGAGCGGCAGCAGCACGATGATGCTGAGCCAGAGCCCGACCAGCCCGACTCCGAGGGGGCGGCCGACGCGGCGGCCGATTCCGCTGCGCGGCGGCGCCCGTACGAGGGGTGAGGGTCGTCGTCATGGGTTACGACGTCGCCTTGTCGTAGATCAGCGCGATGGAGCCGGTCTCCTTCTTGAACAGGGTGCCGTCGACCGTCTTCCACCCACCGAGGTCGTCGATGGTCCACAGCTTCTGCGGCTGCGGGAAGTCGGCCGCGAACTCCTTCGCCACGGTCGGGTCGACCGGGCGGAACCCTGCCTGCGCCCACAGCTTCTGCGCCTCGGGCGTGAACAGGAAGTCGTTGAAGGCCTTGGCCTTCGCGAGGTTCTTGCTCTTGCTGATGACGGCCGTCGGGTTCTCGATCTTGAACGTGGTCGGCGGGGTCACGTGCTCGACCGGGTCACCGCTGCGCTCGGCGAACAGCGCCTCGTTCTCGTAGCTGAGCAGGACGTCGCCGGTGCCCTGGAGGAACGTCTCGGTCGCCTCACGACCCGACTTCGGCTGCACCTTGACGTGGTCGCCGACGAGCTTGGAGATGTAGGCGAGGCCCGCTGCCGGGTTCTTGCCACCGTCGCTCTTGGCGGCATACGGGGCGAGCAGGTTCCACTTGGCGCTGCCGGAGCTGAACGGGTTCGGCGTGACGACCTCGATCCCGGGCTTGAGCAGGTCGTCCCAGTCCTTGATGCCCTTGGGGTTGCCCATGCGGACGACGATCGTGACGACCGAGCCGAACGGGATCCCCTTGTACTGGTTGGCGTTCCAGTCCTTGTCGACCAGGCCGGCGTCCACGAGGCGGGTGATGTCGGGCTCGACCGAGAAGTTGACGAAGTCGGCCGAGGCACCCGCGGCGACCTTGCGCGACTGGTCGCCGGAGGCGCCGTAGGACTGCTGGAACTGCACGCCCTTGCCCGCCGCGGTCGCGTTGAACGCGGGGATGAGCTTGTCGTAGCCCACCTTCGGGACGGCGTACGCGTAGAGGTCGATGGTGCTGGTGGCGGCACCCGCGTCGGCGGCCGACGCACCGACCGTGTCGCTCGCGCCTCCCCCGGCACATGCCGTCATCACCATCGCGCCGACGGTCGCGACGGCGGCCAGGGCGAGGCGGGGGTGACGGTTCATCGTGGGCTCCTTCGGTGCCAGCGGTGCCGGCCGTGGTCACCGGCCGGGCGGCGGGTGATCTCCTATGTGACACCTAGGATTTTGGATAGCGTCGCGTTATCGGTCAAATAACGTGCGCTTATGTCTCGCATCGTGGATGTGGTGATACCGCGCCTTTCGGGACGGGTCACCCACCCCGCAGCGGTGGGCCGCGCGCCATCACCGTCTCGGTGAGCGCAAAGCTGTCGCCATCGCGGACGGATGGCGACAGGTCCTGCTCACCGCGCGCGCCCTGGCGGTGTGCCCGGGGCTGAGTCGGGGGTGTGCCGGGGTCAGACCTCGGTGCCGCGCAGCACGATGTGCTCCGGCGCGGCCAGGGCCCGGATCTCGCGGCGCGGGTCGGTGGCGTAGACGACGAGGTCGGCGTCCGCCCCCTCCTCCAGCCCGGGGCGACCCAGCCAGGCGCGCGCGCCCCACGTGGCGGCATGCAGGGCCTCTGCGTTGCTCAGCCCCGCCTTGGTGAGCTCGTGCGCCTCGTCGGCGACGAGCCCGTGGCGCAGGGAGCCGCCGGCGTCGGTGCCGAGGTAGATCGGGATGCCGGCGTCGCGGGCGGCACCGATGGTGGCGTAGCGGCGACCGTGCAGGGCCAGCATCCGCTGGTGGTAGGCGGGGTACTTCTCCATGGCCGGCTCCGCGATCGCGGGGAAGGTCGCGATGTTGACCAGCGTGGGCACGATGGCGATCTGCTGCTCGGCGAACTGCGCGATGGTCTCGGGCTCGAGCCCGGTGGCGTGCTCGATGCAGTCGGTGCCCGCGGCGGCGAAGTCGTAGAGCGAGGCCTCACCGAAGCAGTGCGCCGTCACCCGCGCCCCCTCCTCGTGGGCGGCCGCGATCGCGTCGCTGAGGACGTCGACCGGCCAGCAGGTCGACAGGTCACCGGTGTCGCGGTCGATCCAGTCGCCGACGAGCTTGACCCACCCGTCGCCCGCCTTCGCCTCGAGCCGGACGCGTTCGACGAGCTGGTCGGGCTCGATCTCGTGGGCGAAGTTGCGGATGTAGCGGCGGGTGCGGGCGATGTGACGGCCGGCGCGGATGACCTTGGGGAGGTCGTCGCGCTGGTCGACCCACCGGGTGTCCGCCGGCGACCCGGCATCACGGATGAGCAGCGTGCCGGCCTCCCGGTCGGCGAGCGCCTGCGCCTCCGCGGTCGCGTCGTCCACCGCCCCGTGGGCGTCGAGGCCGACGTGGCAGTGCGCATCCACGAGCCCCGGCAGCACCCAGCCACGCAGGGTCTGGACGTCGCCACCGGCTCCCGTCGGCCGCTCGAAGGTCAGCCGTCCACCGACCACCCACGCCTCGGGCCGGACGTCCTCCGGGCCGACGAGGATCTCACCCTGCAGGTGCAGCACCGTTGCCATGGAACGACCCTAGCGACGGGCGGCCGCGATCTCGCGGGAGCAGGCCGCGTCCGGGTACAGGAGGTGGACCGACGGTCAGGAGGTCTCGGCGAGCGGACGCACGAACCGGCGCAGCGCCTCCACGACCACCTCGGGGGCGTCCGTGTGCACCCAGTGGGAGGCACCCTTGACCGTCAGCTGTCGCACCTTCGGGAAGAGGGCCTGCATCGCGGGCAGGTCCTCGTCACGGATGTACTCGGACTCGGACCCGGCGATCCAGAGCACCGGGCCGTCGTACGGCGCCAGGTCGGCGGCCGCGTCCGGCCAGCCGGCGATGACCGAACCCGTCCCCTTGGCTGCGTCTGCCGAGAAGAGCCCGAGGTTGGCCTGCCAGTGCCAGGTGTCGCCGTCGCGCCGCAGGTTCTGCATGAGGAACGCCTTGACGCCACGGTTCGGCTCCTCGAACCGCGCCTCGGCGTCACCCCGGCTGGTCAGGTCGTCCAGCGGCAGGCGTTCCATCTCGGCGATGTAGCCGCTGAACCGGTCGAGGCTGCCGTAGGACTTCGGCGCGATGTCGACGACGACGAGGCGCGCGACGAGCTCCGGGTGCCGGAGGGCGAGCAGCATCGCGGTCTTGCCGCCGAGCGAGTGCCCGACGACCATCCAGCGCGCGTCCGCGTCGATGCCGCGCAGGGTCGCCGCCACAGCATCGGCGTAGGCCGTGAACGAGAACTCCTCCGTCCACGGGGAGCGCCCGTGGTCGGGCAGGTCGACCAGCGTCGAACGGGCGCCGTCGCCGCCGGGCCCGGCGAGGGCCTTGGCGATCTGTGACCAGTTGCGGCCCTGGCCGAACAAGCCGTGCAGGAACGCCACCCGCGGCCCGGCGGTGCCGACCGACAGGGTGTGCAGCGACGGCCCGCGCCCAGACGGCTGCGCGCCGTCGCTCACCGGCCGAGGAACTTCTCGAAGCCTGCGGGCAGCTGGCTCGGGTCCATGTCGGCGGGCGCCCCACCGGTCGCACCGGCGCCGAAGGCAGCGCCGCCTCCGGTCCGCGGCGCCGTGGACTTCTCCGCGGCGGCACGCTCCTCGGCGGCCCGCTTGGCCGGGTTGCCGGACTTGGACTTCTTGCGCTGGGGCTGCTGCTTGCCGCGCTTGCCGGCGCCGCCACCCATACCCGGGATGCCCGGCATGCCGGGGATGCCACCGCCGCGGGCGAGCTGCTTCATCATCTTCTGCGCCTCGGTGAAGCGCTCGAGCAGGCCGTTGACCTCGGACACCTCGACCCCCGAGCCCTTGGCGATGCGCAGGCGGCGCGACCCGTTGATCTGCTTGGAGTGGGTGCGCTCGAACGGCGTCATCGATCGGACCATCGCCTCGATGCGGTCGAACTCCCGCGGGTCGAGGTTGTCCAGCTGGGCCTTCATCTGGCCCATGCCCGGCATCATGCCGAGCATCGACTTCAGGCCACCCATCTTCTTCAGGGCGGCCATCTGGTCGAGGAAGTCGTCGAAGGTGAAGTCCTCCTCGGCGAGGAACTTGCGCTGCATCTCCGCCTGCTGGCGGGCGTCGAACGCCTTCTCCGCCTGCTCGATGAGGGTGAGCACGTCACCCATGTCGAGGATGCGCGAGGCCATCCGGTCGGGGTGGAAGACCTCGAAGTCCTTCACGCCCTCGCCGGTGCTGGCGAACATGATCGGGCGACCGGTGACCGACGCGACCGACAGCGCGGCGCCACCACGCGCGTCACCGTCGAGCTTGGACAGGACGACGCCGGTGAAGTCGACGCCCTCCTGGAACGCGAGCGCGGTGTCGACGGCGGCTTGGCCGATCATCGCGTCGATGACGAAGAGCACCTCGTCGGGCGAGATGGCCGAGCGGATGTCGGCGGCCTGCTGCATGAGGTTCGCGTCGACGGCGAGGCGTCCGGCGGTGTCGACGATGACGACGTCGTGCTGGTTGCGGCGGGCGTGCTCGATGCCGGCGCGGGACACCCCGACCGGGTCACCGAAGGAACGGGTGCCCTCCCCCGTCGGGCCGACCGCGTCGTGGCCACCGATGTTGCCGCGCTCGGGCGCGTAGACCGGGACACCTGCCCGCTCTCCGACCACCTCGAGCTGGGTCACGGCGTTCGGGCGCTGGAGGTCGGCGGCGACGAGGATCGGGGTGTGTCCCTGCTCCTTGAGCCAGCGCGCCAGCTTGCCCGCAAGGGTGGTCTTACCGGCGCCTTGCAGACCCGCGAGCATGATGACGGTGGGCGGGTTCTTGGCGAACTGGATCGTCCGCGTCTGCCCGCCGAGGATGCCGACGAGCTCCTCGTTGACGATCTTGACGACCTGCTGGCCGGGGTTGAGCGCCCCGGAGACCTCCGAGCCGAGCGCCCGGTCGCGGACCGCGGAGGTGAACTGCTTCACCACGGGCAGCGAGACGTCGGCGTCGAGCAGGGCGAGCCGGATGTCGCGCACGGTGGCGTTGACATCGGACTCGGACAGCCGCCCCTTGCCCCGGAGGTTCTTGAAGGTGGCGGTCAGGCGGTCGGAAAGTGACGTGAACACGGCCCTCAGACTAATCGGTCGAACCGGGCCGCACCGACACGACCACCAGCAACCTCACGAGCCGGTGGTCGCGCCGTCGCAGATGTCGATGACCATCGCCACGGTCTGGGCCACCTTGGCCGGCGGCAGCAGGCGCCCACCGAACTCGGTGACGTAGAACGTGTCGAGCGTCTGCCCGGCGTAGGTGGCGATGTGCGCGGACCGCACGGACAGACCGGCCTTCGCGAACCCCATACCGAGCTCGTGCAGCAAGCCTGGACGGTCCTGGGCCCGCACCTCGATCACGGTCGCCTCCTCCGAGGCGTGCGGCACCACGAGGGCGCGCGCCTGCCCGGGTGACCCGGTCCCCGCTTCCGCGCTCGGTCGCGCCGCGAACTGGCGGCGGCGGTCGAGCAGCCCCAGCGGGCCCCGGTCACCCTGGGCGAGACGCTCCAGCCCGCGGACGATGCGCTGCTCGTCCGGGGGTTCGGTGCTCGGGCTCTCCACGTGCCACTCGTTGGCCGCCACCCCGTCGACCGTCCGCAGGATGGCCGTGCGGACGACGAGCCCGTATGCCGCGAGCAGGCCCGCGGTGTCGGCGAACAGTCCCAGCCGGTCCCGGTCGAAGACGTCGATGCGGTAGGAACCGCCCTGGGGGCGGACGATGACGCGCGGCTCCCCCGCGGCGACGGACTCGAGGTCCGCAGCATCCACGGTGGTGCCCTCGGCGGGCGGTGGCATGGTTCCTTCCTCCCACCCGGTCCGGGCGGCGTCGGCGAGCTGGCGCAGCAGGGTGGCGCGCCAGTCGGTCCAGGCCTGCGGCCCGGCGGCCGAGGCGTCCGCCTCGGTGAGGGCGACCAGCAGGTCGAAGACCTCCCGCGCCCCACCGACCGCCTGGCGGGCCGCGGTGACCGTGCCGGGGTCCTGGTGGTCGCGACGGGTGGCGAGGTCGATCAACGTGAGGTGCTCGCGCACGAGGGTCGTCACGACGTCGACGTCGGCCGGCGGGTAGCCCAGCCGGATGGCGATGGCCCGGGCCAGCGGGGCGCCGGTCGCGGAGTGGTCGTGGGCGCCGGGCACCTTGCCGATGTCGTGCAGCAGCGCGGCCAGCAGCAGCAGGTCGGCGCGGCTCACCCCCCGGACGAGCCCACCGGCGATGACGACGGTCTCGATGAGGTGGCGGTCGACCGTGTGGCGGTGCACCGCGCTGCGCTGCGGGCGGGAGCGCACGGCCGCCCACTCGGGCAGCCAGCGGTCGATGATGCCCGCCTGGTCCAGGCCCTCCCAGACGCCGATGAGTCCGGGTCCGGTGGCGAGCAGGTCCGCGAACAGGTCGCGCGCGATCTCCGGCCAGGGCTCCTCGAGCCGCGGCGGCTGGCCGGCGAGGTTGGCCAGGGTGGTCGGGGCGATGGGCAGGTTGTTGCGCGCAGCGACGACGGCCGCGCGCAGCGGCAGGAGCGGGTCGGTGGACAGGGTGCTGCGCGGACCGAGGACGACCTCGCCGTCGTGCTCGAACATCCCGAACCCGAGCGGGTTGAGCTGCGGGCGGCGGGGACCGACGCGCAGGGTGCGCGCGCGCTGGGACTGTCCAGCGCGCCGTACCGTGCCGTCGAGGGCGTAGGCGATCGTGCGCCCGGCGGTCGCGACCGAGGTGAGCATGTCGTCCGCGTCGGAGTGCCCGAGGAGGGCCGCGACCGCGTCGTGGTCCTCACGGGTGAGTCGGTCACGGCCCTTGCCGGTCACCACGTGCACGGCATCGCGCACGTCGAGCAGCACGCGGTGCGCCTCGTCGACGGTCTCGTGTGGGCGGTCGGTGAGCCAGGCTGCGACGAGCGCGTTGAGGACCGTCATGTCCCGCAACCCGCCGTGCGCCTCCTTGAGGTCCGCCTCCAGGCTCTGGGCGAGGTCACCGTGGCGGGAGTGCCGCGCGCGCAGGCCCTCGATGAGCTGCGGCAGGCGGCGCCGGGCGTTCGCGCGCCAGTCGTGCGCCACCGTGGACCGCGCTGCGGTGACGACCTCGACATCACCCGCGACGCACTGCAGGTCGAGCAGCCCCACGGCAGCCGTGAGGTCGCCCGATGCCACGGTGCGGCACTGGTTGACGGTGCGGACCGAGTGGTCCAGGCGGACCCCTGCATCCCAGACGGGGTACCAGATGCGGTCGGCCAGGCCACGCAGGTCCTCCCCCGACAGGGAGCGGCCGTAGTGGAGCAGGACGAGGTCGACGTCGCTCAGGGGTCCTGCGTCACCCCGGGCGAGGCTGCCCACGGCGGCCAGTGCCACCCCTTCGGGCCGGCGCGACCCGAGGGCCTCCTGCCACACCGTCGTGAGCCAGTCGCGGGTCAGGGCGGCGATGGCGTCACGGCGCGCCTGCCCCGCACCGGGGGCGTCGAAGCCCCGGGCGCCGGCCAGGTCCAGGCGGCGAGCCGCCAGGTCGGTCTGCTCGATCGTCATGGCAGTCACTGTGCCCTTTCGTCATTTCGCGCAGTGCGCACGCGTGTTACGGCTGTGTTAGCGCGTCGGCACGTCACAGGCCGACACCCGGGACGGGGGGATCGTCCCGGGTGTCGGCCGGTGGGTGCTCCGTCGGGGGCCGGAGCGTCAGGGGTGTGGTCAGGCGGGCTCGACTGGGTCAGAGGGCGTCGACGCCGCGCTCGCCGGTGCGGACCCGGACGACGTCCTCGACCGGGATGGTCCAGATCTTGCCGTCGCCGATCCGACCCGTCTGGGCCGACTTGAGGATGACCTCGGCGACCGAGCTGGCGTCGATGTCGTCGACGAGCACCTCGACCCGCACCTTCGGCACGAAGTCGACGGTGTACTCCGCACCGCGGTAGACCTCGCTGTGGCCACGCTGGCGGCCGTAGCCGGACGCCTCGCTGACGGTCATGCCGGAGATTCCGTAGGCCTCCAGGGCCTCCTTCACCTCGTCGAGCTGGTGGGGCTTGATGATGGCGGTGACGAGCTTCATGCCTTTGCTCCCTCGTGGGTCTTGGCGGTGGGCGCCGTGGTCGAGATTGCTCCGGACGAGCCGAACCGTCCACCCGACAGGCCGCTCAGGTCGTAGGCGCTCTCAGCGTGCTCGGACAGGTCGACACCCTGGGACTCCTGGGTCTCGTCGACGCGGAAGCCCATGGTCTTGTGGATGGCCAGCCCGATCAGGTAGGTCATGACGAACGAGAACACGAGGACCACGAAGGCACCGAGCGCCTGGGCGCCGAGCTGGGAGAACCCGCCGCCGTAGAAGAGGCCCTCGTTGACGTCCAGGCCGGCGGCGCCGGTCGGGCTGCCCTTGGTGGCCAGCAGGCCGATGAGCAGGGTGCCGATGAGGCCGCCGACGAGGTGGACACCCACGACGTCGAGGCTGTCGTCGAAGCCGAACCGGAACTTCAGGCCGACCGCGAGGGCGCACCCGGCACCGGCGACGAGACCGACGATGAGCGCACCGATCGGGGAGACCGTGGCGCAGGCCGGGGTGATGGCGACCAGGCCGGCGACCACACCGGAGGCGGCGCCGAGCGAGGTCGGGTGACCGTCGCGGAACTTCTCCACGACCAGCCAGCCGAGCATCGCCGTGCAGGTGGCGGCGAGGGTGTTGACCCAGACACCGGCGGCCTGCGTACCCGCGCCGAGGGCGGAACCGGCGTTGAAGCCGAACCAGCCGAACCACAGGATGCCGGCACCGATCATGACCAGCGTCAGGTTGTGCGGACGCATGGGTTCCTTGGCGAACCCGATGCGCTTGCCGAGCACGATGGCCAGGGCCAGGCCTGCCGCACCGGCGTTGATGTGGATCGCGGTTCCACCCGCGAAGTCGTAGGCCGCGGCGCCGCCGAACAGCAGCCCGTCAGCCTTGTTGGCGATCCAGCCACCCGTGTCGGCGGCGTAACCGCTGAACGCGAACACCCAGTGGGCGGCCGGGAAGTAGACCAGCGTCGACCACACGACGGTGAAGACCGTCCAGGCCGTGAACTTGGCCCGGTCGGCGATCGCGCCGGAGACCAGGGCCACCGCGATGATGGCGAAGACGACCTGGAAGGCCACGAAGGCCGGGGCGGGGATGCCGCCCGCGGCGGCGGTGCCGGCGGCGGCGTCCGCGGGGACGTAGCCGTAGATCTGGTCGAGAATTCCCTTCAGTCCGAAGTGGGTGAAGGGGTTGCCCAGCAGTCCGCCGCCCAGGTCCGGGCCGAAGGTCTCGCTGTAACCCCAGAGGATCCACACAGTGCCGACCGTGCCCATGGTGATGAAGCTCATCATCATCATGTTCAGCACGCTCTTGGTCCGAACCATGCCTCCGTAGAAGAGGGCCAGGCCCGGTGTCATGAACAGCACCAGGGCCGCCGCAGCAAGGACCCAGGCGGTGTTCCCGCTGTCGGTGAACGGCACGTCGGCCGTCACGAAGGTAGTAGCGCTCATGCGGAGAACCATGCCGGTGCGGGATTTCGAGGAAGGCCGCGCTGTGTTACGGCTGTGTTAGCGGATCCTCACATCGGTAAGCATCAGGTAAAGGGCGGGTCATCGTCTCGGATGGTGGAGGGGTCAGAACGCCGAGACCGACGACGGTGCCCGCTGCGGACGGCTCAGGGCCCGGACGACAGCCGTCGCGCCGTGGCGGTCGGCCGCGACGGCGGCCAGGAGCCCGACGACGGGCACGACAGCCCCCTCCGGGAAGGTCGGGGTCTCGGTCCCGACGCTGGCTGCGAGGTCGTCGGCGTGCACGAGCATCTCCATCATGCGCGTCGTCAGGAAGTCGTCCGTCGTCAGCGACCACCCCTGCCAGGGGATGAAGATGGTGTCGGGGTCGCGCGGCCGGGCCAGCAGGTCGGCCACCGCGTCGGTGTGGGCCGCTGCCCCGGCGAGGACCGCATCAGGACCCGCGAGCGCCGCCTCGTCGTCCCGCACGTTCTGTTCGGGGTCGCTCTGCCCTGCTCGGGACGCGGCCACCCACGGTGCCCGTCGGTAGTGCTCCAGGACGGCGATCGTCTCGCCCTGGGCCGGGGACGACAGCCCCTTGGCGATGGTGACGCCCTGGTTGAGCAGGTGGTGGGCCAGACCACCGACGCTCATGCCTGCGCATGCGCTCTCCTGCCCCCACGCAGCGCGCACGAGGTCCGAGCCGGCCAGGTCGCGGGAGATGCGGACCGACTCGAGGAAGGCCTGGCGGTGGTCGCTCACGTCCATGGACCGACCCTAGCCCCCGCCCACCAGGAGCCACGGCTCACGCGCGCACCTCCTGCCGCTCCTGACCGGCCCGGGTCGGTCGCTGACGCGCCCAGCGGCCACGGAGCCAGGCGGCACCCCTCTCGAGGGGCAGGAACGCGAGCATCATCACCAGGTGCGGCCAGAACGCGATCGTGATCGCGGCATACGTCATCGCGTGGAACACGAACCACCCCGCCACCACCCGGCGGCGCCAGCGCTCGGTGAGCAGGAAGATGACCGGGGCAGTGAGCTCGGCGGCGAACAGCACCCACTGGAAGGCGTGCAGCGTCCACGGCACCTCGAGCAGCCATTGCGCCACCGGGGTGCCCCGTCGCACCACGGCCCGGACCATCGTGGCGGAGTTGACCCAGTCCCAGCCGCCGAAGCGGATCTTGGCCCACGCCGACAGGAAGTAGGTCGCGACCGCCGCGAGCTGGATGGCCCGCAGGGCGAACCCTGCGGCCTCGCTGCGCCGCCGGTCGGACAGGTGCGCCAGCCCCACGGTCGGCAGGAGGGCGAGCGCCACGACGAAGTCCGCCCGGTCGTGGTCGACCTTGCCGTAGGAGAAGGCGACGTACTGGTACCAGACCCAGCCGACGGCGACGGTCCACCCGAGGAGGCGGGGAGCCCGGCCGGTCATTGCCGCGAGCGCCGCGGCGACGCAGCCCCACTTGAGCGTCTGCACGAGCAGGACGGTGGCGGCAGGCAGGTGCAGCGCCTTGCCCATGACCAGCGGCTCGTACCAGACGGGGTCGGCCCACCCGTGGTACCAGCCCGAGGTGTGCAGGCCGAGGACGTCGACGACGACGAACGCGAAGACGAGCAGCCGCAGGACCGCGACCCGCGCCAACGGCATCGGCGTGAACAACCACGCCCCCAGGCGGGTCACCTCGCCTCCCACTGCGCGAGGACGCTGGTGCGGACCTCGCCGGTCGGCTTGCGGTCGACGACGACGATCTGGCGCCGCACGACGCGCAGCGCGGTCCACTCAGGGGCACCCGGTCGCAGCTCGGCGTGGCTGCGGGCCAGGGTGCCGAGCCGTTGCGGGTCGGCGGTGATCTGCGGGATCCGCCCCTCGATCTCGGCGCGGTTGAGCCCGGTGTTCTCCGGCGTGAGCGGTGCCGGCACCCACGTCCCGGGGGCGTTCGCGGTCTGCACCTCGATCCCCGTGGAGATGACCGACCCGGTCGCTGCCTGGGACGTCGAGAACATCCGCCACGGGCTGAACGGCCACCAGTGGTCGTCCCCGACGAGCGAGCCGGCGCAGAACATGACGGTGAGCCCGAGGACGACGACGGCCCGCCACGACTTCGCGGCGGCACCCAGACGCACGACCCCCGGTTCCACGCCCACAGGGTATGCCGCGGGGCGGTGGTCTCCAGCCGGCCTCCCCCCGGCGAGTTTGAAGCGTTGGGCGCGCCCTAGCGCCCGGAACGCTTCAAACTCGCGCGGTTCTGCCTCAGGGGTGTGCAGCGCTGGCTGGTCAGCGGCGTTGGGCGCGTCGGGAGACCCACGTGGCGAGCAGGGCGAGGAGGACGAGCCCGGCGGCGGCGGAGAGTCCCGCGACCAGCTGGGTGCGGTCCGCCTCCGGCGACGCGGCGGAGCTGCCGGTCCGCGCCGACCGGGTTTCCGCCGAGGCGGTAGGGGCGGGTGCCGGTGAGGACGGTGTGGTCGTCGATGAGGTCCTCGTCGAGGACGGGGTCGGCGCCGCCAACGCGGGGACGGCGACCCGGCGCACCGGCGACTGCTCGCCCTCGCTCCCGACCAGGAGGCCGGCGCCGTCGGGGGCCAGCGCCACCGTCTCTCCCTGGCGCATCAGCGGCAGCGCCGACGACACGAGGGGGCGCCACGAGGTCGGGTCGAGCAGCACGAGCTGGGTGTAGGTCCGCACGGCCAGCGCCGACCCGTCGGCCAGGAACACCGCGTCAGTGGCCGTGGGCGGCGCGTCCGCCACCCGTTCGAGGCGGTTGACGCCCCGACGGCTGGGCTTCTCGGGGAGCGCGTAGACGGCGCCGTCGGCACTCTTGGTGACGACCAGGACACGTCCGGTGCGCGGGTCGACCGCGACCGACTCGGCGTCGTGCGGACCGTCGGGGTAGGACAGCTCCCACGACGCCCAGGACCCGTTCGTGTCACCGAGGGCCGGCTCGTCGAACCAGAAGATGCGGACCACGTCACGGCTCCTGGCGTTGTCACCGATGTCGGCGACCAGCATGCGACCCGTGGGCGTGATGGCCAGCGCCTCGACGTCGGTGACGGGAGCCCCGAAGGTGTGGACCCCCGTCGTCCGCCCGGTCCTGGTGTCGACCGCGAAGATCCGGGCCGAGTCGCCGGAGTCGTTGGTGGTCCAGACGGTGTGCGGGTGGGCACGGCTCAGGGCCAGCCCCGAGGACTCGGCGACCCGGTCGTCGAGGATCTGGAAGCCGCCATCGGTGGCGACGGCCGCGCCCGCCGAGGCGACGTTCGCACCGGTGAAGGCGACGGCCGCACCGGTGAAGGCGACGGCCGAGCGGGCGGAGGCGGACGCCATACCGATGGCCACGGCGGTGAGCAGGGCAGCGGCCAGCAGCCGACGCGGTCCCGGGGTGGGCACCGTCAGTCGAGCAGCGCGTCGACGAACGCCTCAGGGTCGAAGGGCGCCAGGTCGTCAGGGCCCTCGCCGAGGCCGACGAGCTTCACCGGCACGCCGAGCTTGCGCTGCACCGAGACGACGATGCCGCCCTTGGCCGTGCCGTCGAGCTTGGTGAGGACGATGCCGGTGACGTCGACGACCTGGGCGAACACCTCGGCCTGGCGCAGTCCGTTCTGGCCGGTGGTCGCGTCCAGGACGAGCAGCACCTCGTCGATCGGGCTCTGCTTCTCGATGACCCGCTTGACCTTGCCGAGCTCGTCCATGAGGCCGACCTTGTTGTGCAGGCGACCGGCGGTGTCGACGAGGACCACGTCGGCCTCCATCTCCATGCCGGCCTTCACCGCGTCGAAGGCGACCGCTGCCGGGTCGGCGCCGTCGCGGTCGGAGCGGACGGTGGGAACACCCACGCGGGCACCCCAGGTCTCGAGCTGGTCGGCGGCGGCGGCGCGGAAGGTGTCGGCGGCACCCAGCACGACGTCCTTGTCCTCGGCGACGAGGACGCGGGCGAGCTTGCCGACGGTGGTGGTCTTGCCCGTGCCGTTGACGCCCACGACGAGGACCACGGCCGGTCGCTCCCCCACCCGGCTGCTCGCGACCGAGCGGTCGAGGCCCGGGTCCACGAGACGCAGCAGGTCCTCACGGAGCCAGCCACGGACGGTGGCCTCGTCCGTCGTGCCCTCGACCTTGACCCGGGCACGCAGGCTGTCGACGAGCTCGGTCGTCGCCTCGACGCCGAGGTCGGAGGCGATGAGGGTGTCCTCGACCTCCTCCCAGGCGGCCTCGTCGAGGCGTCCCCGGGAGAGCAGGGCGAGCAGGCCCTGGCCGAGCGCGGAGTTGGAACGGGACAGGCGGGCCCGCAGGCGGGTCAGGCGGCCCTGGGCGGAGTCCGGGCGCTCGACGCCGGGAGCCGGCGCGGGCTCGGGCAGGGTGTCCGGTGCGGGCAGCGTGTCCACGCCGCCACCGACGTTCTCGACCGAGCGCTTCGGGGCGTCGCGCGGGTCGCTGGCGTCGTCACCGACCCCCGGCAGCACCTCGCTCGTGTCGGTGCGTGGCGCCGGTCGAGGCGCCTCCTTGGTGCTCCCACCCCGGCCGCTCCGGCCGCGCACGAGCCCGAGCAGCACACCCCCGAGGACGACGAAGATCCCGACGGCGATGGCGATCCATTCCCACAGCTGATCAATCACGCGCGCCATCCTCCCCCATCACGGCCGTCGACCACGATTCGGCACCGGTCCTCGACACCGTGACGTCGAGGTGGGCGGGCCGGGTTGCCCCGGACCGCCCACCTCGACCACGCACTGGATTGCGAAGACTACGGCGTCGGGATGCTCCAGATGCCTCGACCGTGGGTCGCGGCGTAGAGGTTGCCGTCCGGCCCGGACTCCAGGTCCATGACCACCGTCAGCGGCAGGCCGGAGCCCAGCTGCTGCCAGCTCGTCGCCCCCGGTGCCCGGTAGAAGGCGGCCAGGTCGGTGCCGAGGACCGTCGCACCGTTCGCGAGCTGCTTGACGCTGCTCGCCGGGACGTCGGGCAGGTTCGCGCTCGTGTCGGTCCACGACGCTCCCCCGTCCCTGGTCTCGTACAGGTGGCCCACGCCGGCGCCCGGACCCTCGGTGAACCGGCGCGAGAAGCCGTTGATCGCGGCATACGCGTGCTGGGTGTTGGTCGGGTCGATGGCCAGGCCCTGGACGAAGCGGTTCGGGAAGCTCGACGCCAGCGTGAGCTGGTGCCACGTGCCACCGGCGTTGGTCGCGATGCCACGGGCGAAGCCCGCGTTGTTGCACGGCCCGCACCAGGAGACGTACGAGACCCCGTTGTGCATCGACACGGCGGTGGCCGAGTGACCGGCACCGAGGTCGAACGCCTTCGTCAGGTCGGCGGCGCTGCGCGTCGCCGTCCAGCCCTTCATCCCGGTGTAGACGAACTCGCCACCGAAGATGAAGTGGTCCGGGTTGCCCGAGTCCAGGGAGATCGGCGCGATGAACCGCGGCAGCGGGTCACCGGGGTCCAGGGAGTAGGACGTGGCCTCGGCCTCGGACTGGGCACCCGGGTTGAGCGCACAGTTGTTGGTGATCTTCACCGCGAGGTTGGTGTACTCCTGCAGCTGGTTGCAGCCCTGGCGCGGGTCGGCCGCACCGTCGCCACCGTCGCCACCGAAGTTCGACCCCATCTTGGTGTCGCCGTTGCTGCCGTCGGGCTTGACCGCGAACAGGTTGGACACGCCGTTGTCCTGCAGGCCGCCGGAGACGACGACGCCGCCGTTCTTGGCGTCCTTGCCGACCGAGACCGAGTAGTACTGCAGGGCGTCCATCGTGCCGTCGGCCGTCGTGGACTCGAGGTCCGTGGCGTTGCCGTTGGCGTTGACCGTGCCGTTGACCGGGCGGCGGTAGACGCCGCCGTCGTTGCCGAAGAAGACGAACGGCTTCCCGGCCTTGGTGCCCACCGTGACCGAGTGCTGGTCGGGGTGACCGGCGAGGGGGCAGGTGTTGGAGGCGTCGGACAGGCTCCAGCAGGGGAACGTGAAGTTCCAGTAGGGCGAGACGGCAGACCAGTGCGACCCGGCGTCCTTGGTCTCGAAGACCTCCTCGAGCCCGGCCCAGACGTGGTCACGGTTCGCGGGGTCGACCTGCAGGAACTGGTTGTACCAGGCCTGCACACCGACGGCGTATCCCTTGCGGTCCAGCGCGGAACCGCTGTTGTGCAGCTGCGCCGCGTCGGCGATCTTGTTCCACGGTCCGCTCGGCGAGCCCGACTTGGAGACGAAGATGCCGGCCAGCGAGGACGCGGTGTTGATCTTGCTGGGCTGCTGCACCTCGGCGTAGAGCCGGCTGCCGTCCTTGCTGAAGGCGAAGGTCGTGTAGCCCACGTCGCTGCTGTTGGTGATGCTCCCAAGCGTCACCGAGAGCTTGTGCCAGCTCGACGGGCCCGCGGTGAAGTCGTTCGTCTCGTAGAACCCGTTGTAGGTGTCACCCGAGCGCCAGCCGATGGCCGCGATGACGTGCTTGGGGTTCTTGGGGTCGACGGCGATGTCGTTGACGATGTTCTTGTATGCCGCGTTGGTGGCCCCCGAGGACGTGTTGCCCTTCCAGTCCGACCCGGCCGGGACGAGCACGGTGCCAGCGTCGTCCTTGATCTCCGGCATCCAGGACATGTTCGGGGCGAACCCGAACGTCCACGCCCCGGCCTTGCTGCCGGCGGCGTGGTACCAGATGCCTCGGTTGGTCGCCGCGAAGACGTTCGTGCCGCCACCGAAGCGGATACGGCCGATCGTCGTCGACTCGAGCTCCTTGCCACCGACCCGGTCGGTGGGGGCGAAGCTGCCCGAGGAGGGGTTCGCGAGGCGGTAGACACCGGCGCCCACGTAGGACGTGCCACCCGTGTTCGCCTCGCCCGTGGCGTACCAGAGCGAGCTGTCACCGGCGAGCTGCAGGTCACCACCGCTCAGGGACGGGAGGCTGTCCGCGATGGGGGTCCAGGCGCCACCACCTGCGGAGGAACGCCACACGCCGCCGTCCGCGCCCGCGGCATACACGTGGTCGCTGGAGTCGGCCGCGAGGCCGGTGACGCGACCCGTGACCTTGCCGGCTCCGCCGGAGGAGTTGGAGTTCCAGTCGCGGTAGCGCGGGTCGTCGGCGTCGTAGGGCACCTTGGTGACCTCGTGCCACGTGCCCGCCGTCTTCGGGAGCGACTGCAGCTGGGTGTAGGCCGAGCCGTACGCCCCGGGGGCGACGATGCCGGGTGCGGTGCGCGCCTGCTGGAACTGCTCCGCGATGGTGACGGCTTCCTTGGACTCGTTCTGCGCCTCGGCGGGGTTGCCCCCGGCGATCATGAGCGCCTTCTCCATCACGGCGGCGTTGTAGTGCTTGTCGCGCCACTGGTACTTGAGCCAGGCCTCGTTGAGCTCGTGCCGACCGAGGAAACCGGCGGATCCACCGGCCACCAGGGCGATCCCGGCACCCGCAGCGACCAGCCGCCGGGCTCGGGGGGATAGGGATGCCATTGTGTGTGTCTCCTCCGACGCAGAACAGGGCCCGATCGGGCCCCGCCACAGCATCGGACCGGCGACGACGAACGAACCATGACATCTGTCATGGACTGTTCAGTTGAGGACCGTCATCGGACGTTCGGTTAACGCGTGCTGCGGAGAGGCACGATGCAGGCCGCCCCGGAAAGGCGCAAGGAAGGCCACCCCGGAACGGGACGGCCTGCGCGGTGCGTTCAGCGTGCTGGGGCGTCTCAGCTCGCGCGGCGGTGACGCCCGGAGTCCTCGGACGGGTCGCGCTGCACGGTGTCGCCTACCTTGTCCTTGGTGGCGCTGATGACGTCACCGGTCTTCTCGATGGTGGACTCGAGGGTGTCCGCGGTCTTCTCCTTCACCGCGGCCACGATCTCCTCGCCCTGGGGGCTGAGCAGGTCACGGCCCTCCCGGCGGGCGGGGACGGCCACGACGGCGACGACGGCCAGGGCCAGTCCGACGCACAACAGCATCCCGATGATCAACGGCACCATGGGTCCAGAGTGCCCTGCCCAGCACCCCCGGCCAAATCGACACCCCGCCGTGGGACGACCGGTCGTGCCGGTCGCTCACCCGCGACACGCGAGGTGACCTGCGGCGCAGCAGTCGGGCCGGACGCAGCCTCAGGCGCTCTGCGCGGCGACGTCGCGGATCCGCTGCGAGACCACAGTGGTCACACCGTCACCACGCATCGACACGCCGTACAACGCGTCGGCCACCTCCATGGTGCGCTTCTGGTGGGTGATGACGATGAGCTGGCTGGAGTCGCGCAGCTCCTCGAAGAGGGTGATGAGGCGCCCGAGGTTGGCGTCGTCGAGCGCCGCCTCCACCTCGTCCATGATGTAGAAGGGGCTGGGCCGCGCCTTGAAGATGGAGACCAGCAGGGCGACCGCCACGAGCGACCGCTCGCCGCCGGAGAGCAGCGAGAGCCGCTTGATCTTCTTGCCGGGCGGACGGGCCTCGACCTCGATGCCCGTCGTGAGCATGTTGGACGGGTCGGTGAGGGTCAGCTTGCCCTCGCCCCCGGGGAACAGCCGGCTGAAGACGCCCTCGAACTGGGCGGCCGTGTCGTGGAACGCCTCGGTGAAGACGCGCTCCACGCGCTCGTCGACCTCCTTGACGATGTCGAGCAGGTCGCGCTTGGACTTCTTGAGGTCCTCGAGCTGGTCGGTCAGGAACTTGTGGCGCTCCTCGAGCGCCGCGAACTCCTCGAGCGCGAGAGGGTTGACCCGCCCGAGTGCGCTGAGCCCGCGCTCAGCCTTGCGCAGCCGCTTCTCCTGGACCTCGCGCACGTAGGGCGCCGGCTCCGGCAGCGCGTCCTGGTCGTCGTCCGGGCCGGGCACGTGGGGCACCAGCTGGTGCGGCCCGAAGTCCTCCATGAGGACGGCCGGGTCCATGCCCAGCTCCTCGACGGCCTTGGCCTGCATGGCCTCGATCCGCAGCCGCTGCTGGGTACGGGCGACCTCGTCGCGGTGCACGGTGTCGGTGAGCTCGCGCAGCTCGTCCTGCAGGGCGCTCACCTCGCGCCGCACCTGGGCGAGCGCCTGGTCGCGCTCCGTGCGGGCGGTCTCGGCCAGGGCCCGCTGCCGGGCAGCGGTGTCGAGGGTGGTGGCCACGAGCGAGACGGCGTATGCCGCGCCGCGACGGACCGCCTCGGCGACCGTGGCCTCGCGCTTGCGGCGCTCCTGGCGGGCCGCGAGGCGCTGGCGGGCGGCGAGCTCGTTGCGCGCTGCCCCCTCGAGGGACTCCGCGCGCCCCTTGAGGGCCCGGGCCCGCTCCTCCTTGGTGCGCAGCGTGAGGCGCAGCTCGGTCTCGGTGGCGCGGCCGCGGCTGGCGAGCGCCTCGAGTCGGTCGCGCTCGTCGGTGCTGGGGTCCTGGGCCTCGGTGGGCTCTGCGCTGGCCTCGTCGAGCCGCTCGGACAGGGCCGCGAGCTCGACCCGGTCGGCCTCGAGAGCCTCGGTCGCCGTTGCGATGCTGCGCTCGGTGCGCTCGGCCTCGGCCCTGGCAGCCCGGACGGTGGCTCCGAGCTGACCGAGCCGTTCGGCCACGGCGGCCATCTTCGCGTCGGAGTCGTGCAGCGCGTCCAGGGCCACCTCGACGTCGGCGGCCGCGTCCCGGTGGCGCTCCAGGGCGCTCGTGAGGGCGAACCTGGCCTGCTCGCCGCGTCGCGTCGCGTCGGCGACCCGGTCACGGGTCTCGTCGACCGCCGACTGGATCTCGATCAGGCTCGGGGCGTGGCTGCTGCCACCGCGGACGAACCCGGGGGCGAACACGTCACCGTCGGCGGTCACCGCGGTGACCCCCTCGCCCCCGGCCACGAGGGCTGCCGCGAGGGCGGGGTCGTCGACGAGGGCGACCCGGTCGAGCAGCTGCTCCACGGCCGGGCGGACCGTCGCCGGCGCCTCGACGACCTCACGAGCCCACACCGCCGAGCCCTCGAGCGCCGGCCAGGTGGAGGGGTCGCTCGAGGTCGCGGTCTGGCCCACGAGGAACGCGGCGCGGCCGGCGTCGTCGGCGCGCAGCGTGAGCAGGGCGCGGGCCGCGTGGTCGACCGACTCGACGGCGAGCGCGTCACCGGCCCAGCCGAGGGCTGCGGCTACGGCCGCCTCGTGGCCCCCCTTGACCTGCAGGAGTGAGGCGACGGAGCCGACGATGCCGTGCTGGGAGTCTGCGGCGGCGAGCAACGTGGCCGCGCCGTCCTTGCGCGACAGGCTCAGCTCCAGGGCCTCGAGCCGGGCGGCGGCCGTGGTGCGGTCGCGCTCGGCGGTGCGCTCGGCCTCCTTGTGCTTCTCGACCTCGGCCTCGAGCGTCTCGAGGGCGGCCGCGGCCTTCTCGTAGGCGGAGTCCAGGCCCTCCTCGCCCTCCTCGTCCACGGCGACCGAGGCCTCGAGCTGGGTGAACTCGCGCTCGGCGGCGGCTGCCCGCTCCTGCGACTGCTCGACGATGCCGCGCAGGCGACCGATCTCGGCCTCGCCCGCCTCGATCCGGCTGCGGCGGGCGCCGACCTGGCCGGCCAGCTTGGCCAGACCCTCCCGGCGGTCGGCCGCGGCACGGACCAGGCGCTGGAGGCGCTGCTGCTCCGCGGCATACGCCTGCTCGGCCGCGGTGCGCTCGGCGATCGCGGCCTCGAGGGCATTGGCGGCCTCGCGGACGTCGGCGAGCAGCGCCTCCTCCTGCTTGCGCGCCTCGGCGGCCTGGGCCTTGAGCTCGTCGGGGTCGCGACCGGTGGTCTGCTCGTCCTGGCTGTCCTGGGACAGCAAGCGGACGCGTTCGGAGGCGAGCGACTCGGTGGAGGCGAGCTTGTCGCGCAGCTGCTGCAGGGCGAACCACCGCTCCTGCGCCTTCGCCAGCTCGGGCGCAGCGTCCTGCGCCTGCTGCTCGAGGGTGGCGAGGCGGCTGCGCAGCGTGGTCAGGCCCTCCTCGACCTCGGTGCGCTTGGCGATGAGGGCCGACTCGTCGGCGACCTCCTGCTCGAGCGTCGAGGTGAGCTGGACGAGGTCGTCGGCCAGCAGGCGCAGTCGCGCGTCCCGGGCGTCGGCCTGGATGCCGGCGGCCCGACGGGCCGCCTCGGCCTGGCGGCCGAGCGGGCCGAGCTGGCGACGGATCTCACCGGTCAGGTCGTTGACGCGGGTGAGGTTGGCCTCCATCGACTCGAGCTTGCGCAGCGCCTTCTCCTTGCGCTTGCGGTGCTTGAGGACGCCGGCTGCCTCCTCGATGAAGCCGCGGCGCTCCTCGGGGGTCGCGCGCAGCACCGCGTCGAGCTGGCCCTGGCCGACGATGACGTGCATCTCGCGGCCGATGCCGCTGTCGGACAACAGCTCCTGGACGTCGAGCAGGCGGCAGGACGTGCCGTTGATGGCGTACTCCGAGCCACCGTTGCGGAACATCGTCCGCGCGATGGTGACCTCGGTGTAGTCGATAGGCAGGGCGCCGTCGGTGTTGTCGATGGTCAGGGCCACCTCGGCGCGACCGAGCGGCGCACGGCCGGCGGTGCCGGCGAAGATGACGTCCTCCATCTTGCCGCCCCGCAGGCTCTTGGCCCCCTGCTCCCCCATGACCCAGGCGAGGGCGTCGACGACGTTGGACTTGCCGGAGCCGTTGGGGCCGACGATGCACGTGATGCCGGGCTCGAGGCGCATCGTGGTCGCCGAGGCGAAGGACTTGAAGCCCTTCAGGGTCAGGCTCTTGACGTACACGAGCGGGTCGGCTCCTGGGTGAGGTGGCGGGGCAGCGTCTGGATCGCAGTCACCCTACCCGCGGGGGGCGCCCGTCTCCCGGCACGTGCCGCGTCCCTGCGTTGCCTGTGCACCGTGGGGCGGGTGTGACGCCAGTGGCGGCATGGGGCGGCTCAGTGGCGGGCAGGGGCGGCTCAGCGGGCGGCCCGAGGAGCGGGCCGGCGACCAGCACGGCGGCAGGTCAGGACTTGGCGATCGCCTCGTGGTGGTGGATGACCTCGGCGATGACGAAGCCCAGGAACTTCTCCGCGAACGTCGGGTCCAGCCCGGCGGTGTCGGCGAGGTCCCGCAACCGCGCGATCTGGGCCTCCTCGCGCGCGGGGTCCGCGGGCGGCATACCCTCACGGGCCTTGAGCTCGCCCACCTGCTGGGTGCACTTGAAGCGCTCGGCGAGCAGGTGGATCAGGGCGGCGTCGATGTTGTCGATGCTCGCCCGCAGGCGCAGGAGCTCGGCGGACGTCGCCCCTTCGTCGGGGCGGCGGTCGGGCAGGTGATCGGGCAGGTGATCGGGCTGGGTCACCCGGCAATCGTAGGCGCGCCCGCGCCCACGACGTCCGGCTGTCTCACTCGCTCCCGCACGGTCTCGCGCAACGAGTCGTTGTCCCGCTGGAGGCGGTCGACGAGGTGCTCCAGGTCGGCGACACGACGGCGCAGTTCGAGGGTCTCGAGCATCAGTCGCTGGTCGTAGGCGACGCGGTAGCCGACCAGGGCCTTGGCCATGTTGACTCCTAGGAGACGGCTGGCGACCGTCGGGGATCTGCCGGTGGGGGGCCGTCTCTCAGCGTGACAGCCTCGCCAACGCTGGTCAATGGACGAACCCGGGCGCATCGCGACGGAACGCCCGGCGCACCCCTGCGCCGCCCGCTACTTCTCGACGAACCCGTCGATGCCGTCGCGCGGTGCCCCGAACGACGTCACGCAGGTCTGCACGTCACCGGGCCGCAGGTGCTGGGTCGGCTTCTCCTCCAGCATCGCGATCAGCCTGCGCACCTGGTCCTGCTCACCCTGGGCCACGACCTCGACCCGGCCGTCGCCGGCGTTGCGGGCGTGCCCGACGAGCCCGAGCTCCAACGCGCGCGCTCGCACCCACCACCGGAAGCCCACGCCCTGCACCCGGCCATGCACCCAGATGACCGCCCTCGCGGGCCCGTCGTGATCCATCTGCCCCACCTCCACCGCTTCGCCTGGTCCTGCCCGCGTGCTCGTCGGGCCGGTCGTCGACCGACTCCACAGTTGTACCTTGCCGATGCACGCAACCACCACAGCCAGCGCCCCGTTCGTGGCCCGGATCCCCTACGGTCTCCCCCATCGCAGGCGCCCGCAGGGGGCGCCCGGGGGAAGGGACCCATGACTCGTCGAACCACCACCATCACCACCGTCGCGGCCACGGCCTGCGCCCTGGTCGCCTCGGGGGCACTGCTCGGTGCTCCCGCGTACGGCGCCGCGCCGGCCGCCGTGCACCGCGCCGCTCCCGCCGTGGTCACCGGGGCCGGCACGGCAGCAGGAGCGGACTCCGCTGCTGCCGCGGCGACCACGCGTCGGCTCGCGGGAGCCAACCGGTACGAGACCGCTGTCGCCGTGTCGCGGTCCGCGTTCCCCGACACCGGGCAGCCCGTCTTCGTGGCGTCAGGAACGGACTTCGCCGACGCCCTCGCGGCCGGTCCGGCCGGCGGCAGCCTGGGCGGGCCCGTCCTGCTCGTCCCGCCCAACGGCACCCTGCCTGCCGCCGTAGCCGGCGAGCTCGACCGGCTCGACCCGAGCGACATCTACGTCGTCGGTGGCACCGGCGCGATCAGCACCCCCATGGCGACCCAGGTCGGCAGGTACGGCAAGGTCACGCGCATCGCCGGCGCCGACCGGTTCGCCACCGCGGTCAAGCTGATCCCGTTCCACGTGTACTTCGACGCCGCAGACCTGGGCAACGAGGGACCGGGCTCCGTCGTCATCGCCAATGGTCTCTCTCTCGCCGACGGTGTCACGGCCGGCGCACTGGGGTCGCACACCAAGTCCCCCGTCAAGGGCTCACCGCTCCTGCTGACCACGGCGAAGACTCTGCCGAGGTCCACCCGCGACGCCATCAAGTCCTGGGACTTCTCCTTCGTGTACATCGTCGGGGGGACCGGCGTCGTCTCCCCCGCAGTGGAGCGTGACATCCGCGCCACCCTCCCCAAGGCCCACATCGTCCGGCTCGCCGGCGCAGACCGCTACGCCACCGCTGCTGCTGTCTCCCGGTACACCAACCAGAAGGTCCCGGCGCAGGACGTCTACCTGACCAGCGGCACGAGCCTCGCCGATGCCCTGACGGTGGCTCCGCTGGCCTCGTCCGTCCGCGACACCCGGGCACTGCTGCCGACGCGCAAGGACTGCGTCCCCGCCGTCATCCTCGCCGAGGTCAGGCGCCTCCAGTCCCCGCAGCGCACCGCCGTCGGCGGGACCGGCGTCGTCTCCGACGACGCGCTGGCGCTCAAGCCCTGCTGACCTCCGGTGTCAGCCGCGCCGCGCTCGGGGGCGCGGCTGGCACCGCGGGCAGGAGAACGACGACCGGTTCATGAAGGCCTCGCGCCGGATCAGCGTCCCGCAGCGGTCGCACGGACGGCCCTCCTGCCCGTAGGCGTGCAAGGAGCGGTCGAAGTACCCCGAGGCGCCGTTGACGTTGACGTACAACGCGTCGAAGCTCGTGCCGCCCTGCCCCAGCGCCTCCAGCATCACCTCGCGGGCGTGCTCGAGGACCCGGGCCAGCGTCGGCCTGGTGAGGGAGGAGCACAGCCGTTCGCCGTGCACCTGCGCGCGCCACAGCGCCTCGTCGGCGTAGATGTTCCCGACACCGGAGACCAGCGTCTGGTCGAGCAGGGCGCGCTTGACCGCCACGTCCTTGCCCTTCATCCGCCGCATCACGGCAGCCCGGTCGTACGCCTCCTCGAGCGGATCGGGGGCGATGTGGGCCACCGGCTCGGGCACACCCTCGGGCGTGAGGTCGGCCAGCGCCATACCGCCGAACGTCCGTTGGTCCACGAACCGCAGCTGGGGACCCTCGTCGGCGAAGTCGAACACCGCGTGCAGGTGCTTCTCCGCCGGGACGTCCGGCGCCTCGACGAGCAGCTGCCCGCTCATGCCGAGGTGCGCGATCAGGCCCTGGCGGGACCCGTCGGGGGTGCGCAGGACGAGCCAGAGGTACTTGCCGCGCCGCCGCGCCTGCTCGACGTGGTTGCCGGCGAGCCGGTCCGCGAGGTCGATCGGCCCCGGCAGGTGACGGCGCGCGACGCGGGTGCCGCGGAACTCCGCCCGCTCGATGGTCCGGCCCACGACGTGGTCGGCCAGGCCGCGACGGACCACCTCGACCTCGGGCAGCTCGGGCACGGCGGTATGGCGTCCGCTCGCCTAGGAGGGTGAGCCGGCTGCGGCCTCGGCCGCGACGGCCTCGGCCTCGGTGTCCTCGGCTGCCGTTGACCGGGCAGCGGCACCGGCCGCCTCGGCCTTCGCCGCAGCGGTCCTCGCGGCTGCGGCCTCCGCCTCGGCGGCCCTGGCGCTCAACGCACGCCAGGCGAGCTCGGCGGCCTTCTGCTCCGCCTCCTTCTTCGAACGCCCGGTCCCGGCGCCGAGCACCTCGGACGCGACGACCGCGTGCGCGGTGAAGGTCTTCTCGTGGTCGGGGCCCTCCTCCTCGACCCGGTACTCGGGGACACCGAGGGACGTCGCCGCGGAGAGCTCCTGCAGGCTCGTCTTCCAGTCCAGGCCGGCGCCGAGCGTGGCGCTCGCGGCCATCAGCGGGTCGAGCAGGTGGTGGACCAGCGTCGCCGCCGCGTCCATGCCGGCGGACAGGTAGACGGTGCCGATGACGGCTTCCATCGTGTCGGCGAGGATCGAGGCCTTGTCGCGACCGCCGGTGGTCTCCTCACCGCGCCCGAGCAGGACGTGGTCGCCCAGGCCCAGCGTGCGGGCGACGTCGGCGAGGGCCCGCATGTTGACCACGGCCGCGCGCAGCTTGGCGAGCTGGCCCTCGGGCAGGTCAGGGTGCGTGGTGTAGAGCGTGTCGGTGACGACCAGGCCCAGCACCGAGTCGCCGAGGAACTCGAGGCGCTCGTTGTTGGGCAGGCCACCGTTCTCGTACGCGTACGAGCGGTGGGTCAGGGCACGGAGCAGCAGCGGCTCGTCGACGGGCCCACCCACCACCTCGGTGAGGTGCTGGAGGAACCCGTCGACGGGCCGCTGCGTCTCGCTGTCCCCCACGGGGGACGGAGTGGAGCTCAACGGAGAGTCAGACCGACTCAGCCCTGGTGCTCGGTGCGCTCGGCGACCGTGTAGTGACGACCCTTGTAGGTGCCACAGGACGGGCACGCGATGTGCGGCTGCATCTGGGCCTTGCACTGGGGGCACGTGGTCAGCGTGGTCGCCGTCGTCTTCCAGTTCGCGCGACGCGAACGGGTGTTGGAGCGCGACGTCTTCCGCTTCGGGACAGCCACGTCAGTTCCTCTTCTCTTCGATGGTGCTCTGGGTGGTGGTGCTGGCGTCGGCGGTCAGCGCGTTGAGCGCAGCCCACCGGGGGTCGATCACTTCGTGCTGGTGGTCGGGATCATCGGCCAGGTGCACTCCACACTCGGAGCACAGACCCGGACAGTCCTCCCGGCACACCGGCTGGAACGGCAGTGCAGGCACCACCGTGTCCAGGAGCACGGACTCGAGGTCGAACAGGTCCCCCTCGAGCTTGTGCTCCTCGGTCTCGTCGTCGTCCGCCCCCACCTCGCGGTGGTGGGCAGCACGGTCGGCGTAGGCGAACAGCTCCTGGAAGTGACCGTCCACGTCGTGGGCGATCGGGTCCAGGCACCGCACGCAGGCGCCGGTTGCCGTGGCGTGGACCGAGCCGGTCACGAGCACTCCCTCGACCACGGACTCGAGCCGCAGCTCGAGCTCCATCGCCGCGCCCTGGGGCACTGCGACGACCTCCGTGCCGAAGTCGGCAGGTGCCTCGACGGTCCGCTGGACCTGCACCATGGATCCGGGTCGCCGACCGAGGTCCGTGGTGTCGAAGACCAACGGCGATCGGGGATTGAGGTGTTCCATGGCTCCAGCTGTGTCGAGTGACTCGGTCGACCGCCTCGGATGAGACGTAGACCGACGCACGAGGTTACCGGAGCGCGTGCCAGTCTCCCAAATGCACGGAGATCGGCACCGGGTCAGTGCCCGACGGTGCTGGGGTCGCCGGGCCCCGGCAGCCCGTCGAGCGCGGCACCGAGCTGGGCCGCCAGCGACCGCACGTAGGTCGCCGTGAGGTGGTCGCCGGCCCGGTGGATGCTCACGTGGCCGATGGCCACCGGGCACTGGGCCACCGGGCAGATGTACGGCGTCAGGTCGATCAGCGCCGTGCCCGACGCCTGCGCGGCCAGTCGCTGCACCGGGAGTCCGCTGCCGGCGACGGCGGGCTCGCGGTCGAAGGCGCAGCGCGTCAGCTCACGGGGGTGCCGGGCGGTGCAGACGTCGAGGTCGTCCGGGGACAGCGGGCTGTCGCCCAGCACCGCCAGCCTGCTGCCGAGCGCGCGGACCTCCTGCCACCGCTCCCCCAGACCGGCCACGAGGGCGTCGCGGGTGGCCGCACGTCCGTCCCACGCGGTCGCGGCGTACCCGGAGGTGAGGACGAGGTCGGGTGGGTTCGCGCGCAGCGCCTCCATGACGTGGCGGTTCCAGGCGTCGCAGGACGGGTAGGGCTGCCCCGCCTGCTGGGCGTGTCCTGCCGCGAAGGCGCACGCCGACTTGCCGTAGGTGACGATCCGCCACCCGCGACCCGGCGCGAGCCGTTCCAAGGCGGGCAGCCACTGCATGGCCTTGGAGTCCCCGACGAGCGCGACCGCCGTGGTGCCGGCCCGCACGCCGAACTCGCACGGCACCGGGGCCGACGCGAGGCGGTCGACCTGGCAGCGGTCGACGTCGGCCGCGGGCCGGTCGTGACCGGCGAGCTGGGGGTCGGGGGTGAGCCACTCCCAGTCGTCCACGGCATACGTGGCCGGGTCGGTGCCCGGGGGCGTCGACAGAGCCGCGGCCCCCAGCTCCCCCAGGGCCGGTATGGCGCCGGAGACCGGGGTGGTGCGGAACGGCGAGGGGGCGTGCGCCAGGGGCAGGGCGGCGAGCGCGCCGGCGGCGGACAGGGCTGCCCCGAGCACCAGCACCCGTCCGGTGCGGGCGGCGAGCGCCGTGCTGTGGTGGACGGGCTGCTCGAGGTACCGGTGGCTGAGCCAGGCGGGAACGACCGAGGCGAGCACGACGAGCACCTTCTGGGTGCCGGTGAGCCCCTGGGCCGCCCAATCGGCGAGGATCACGGCCGGCCAGTGCCAGAGGTAGAGGGAGTAGGAGAGGCCGCCGATCCAGACCATGGGGCGCGTCCCGAGGACCCGGACCGGGCCCCCGCTCGCCCCGGTCCACCCCGCCCAGAGCACGGCCGCGGCCCCCAGGGTCGGCACGACGGTCCAGGGCCCGGGGGCCGACGCCCCGGCCGGCAGCCGCACGGCGGTGCCGAGGACGGCGGCGAGGCCGAGCCAGCCGACCACGGCCGGCAGGTGCCGCGTCCACGCGGCGCGCGCGGGCTCGGTGTGCGGGCCGGCCTCGCGGGCGGCGCACCAGACCGCCAGCGCGGCGCCGACACCGAGCTCCCACGCCCGGGTCGTGGTGACGAAGTAGGCGCGGTTCGGGTCGACGGCGTTGAGCCACACGGCATACGCGAAGGACGGCACCGCGATCACGGCGAGGAGCAGGCCGACCGAGCGCATCGACGGGCGGCGGCCGAACCGGCGCAGGACGAAGGCGAGGGCGATGAGCGCCACGGGCCACACGACGTAGAACTGCTCCTCGACGGCGAGCGACCAGAAGTGCTGGACCGGCGAGGGGCTGGTGTCGGAGGCGAGGTAGTCGACGGCGCGGTGGGCGAAGAGCCAGTTGACGACGTAGAGGGCCGCCCCGGCGATGTCGCTGCCGATCTCCCGGCGCCGCAGCCCGGGCACGACGAACCACGTCACGGCCGCGGTCACGACCAGCACGAGGACGGCCGCCGGGAGCAGGCGTCGCACGCGCCGCCCCACGAACCGGCTCCACGAGATCGTGCCGGTGCGTACGAGCTCGCGCACGAGGATCCCCGTGATGAGGAACCCGGAGATGACGAAGAAGACGTCGACGCCGAGGAAGCCGTTCTTCAGCGGGAGGCCGGCGTGGTAGGTCAGGACGAGCAGGACGGCGACCGCCCGCAGGCCCTCGATGTCCGGCCGGAAGCGATCCGGCCGGTGGGTCCGTGCAGTCAGCTGGATGCCCCCGGTCGACGCTCCCCGTCGACGGCCAGGCGGGCCACGAGGGCGTCACGGACGCGATCGGTGACCAGCCCGGAGACGTCACCGCCGTAGCGGACGACCTCCTTGACGAGCGAGCTCGACACGTGGCCGAAGGTGGGCTCCCCGGGCAGGAAGACCGTCTCGAGACCGGTCAGGTGACGGTTCATCAGGGCCATGGGCAGCTCGTAGGCGAAGTCCGTCCCGCTGCGCAGGCCCTTGACGACGACCTCGGCGCCGACGGCGCGGCAGACGTCGACGAGCAGCTGGCCACCGAACACCTCCACCCGGACGCCCTCGAGGTCGCCGAGGGCGTCCTCGATGAGCTCACGGCGCTCGTCCGGGGTGAACACGCCCTGCTTCGCGGGGTTGTGCAGCACCGCGACGACGACCTCATCGTGCAGGGCCGCCGCACGCCGGATGACGTCGACGTGGCCCAGGGTCACGGGGTCGTAGGACCCGGGGCAGACGGCACGGCGCGGCGCACCGGTGGCCGGGGTGGGGGCGGGGCTGGTCACAGCGGCACGCTAGCAGCGGGACCCCCGCACCCCCTCCCCGTCAGCGGCGGCTCACTCGTCGTCGTCCTCGTCGTCCGCCGGGAGCAGACCTTCCTTGTGCGCCTTGGCGACGATCGAGCGGACGTTCTCGATCGAACCGGCGCCCTCGTCGAGGAGGCGGTTGCGCTCGGCCGTCCACTTCGCGCCGAGGTCGTCACGGACCTCCTGGGACACGTCGGTGCGTGCGGGGTTGAGGATCGTCTGCTCCTCCTCGCCGATGTGGTGGTTGAGGGCGGTGGCCAGGTCCTCGACCGCGTCGTCGAACTTCTGCGTGTCGGTGCCCTTGCACTCCAGGAGCGCGAGCAGCGCCTCGTTGCCCTCGGCGTGCTCCTCCTCGCCGTGCTCGGCCTCGTGGTCGGTGATGGCGTCCTTGCGCTGGAGGTTCGGGTAGACCTTCGACTCCTCGGCCTCGCCGTGGGCGATGAGCACAGCTGACAGGGCGGCGCGGGCCGCCTCGCGGTCGGCCGTGGCGTCGCGCAGGTCGCGCAGCAGGGACTCGAAGAGGCGGTGGTCGTCGAGGATGAGCTCGACCACGTCACCGGACGTGGGGCGGGGGATCTCGTAGTCCGTCATGGCTCCACCCTTCCTCACCTGCGACGACTCCACACCTCCGGGCCGGCTCCGGAGGTGGGTCCCACCCATCGGACGCGCGGTTTGAGTCCTCCGGCGGCCTGCGAAATGGTGGAGGAGTCCTGACCTCAACGGGCCGAACTCCACCGACAGAGAGGGAGCACCATGCTCACCCTGACCGAGAACGCCAGCACGATCGTCAAGACCCTGGTCGACCAGACGGAGGTCGGCGACGACGCCGGCCTGCGCTTCAGCCAGGAGGACCCGTCCGCGGGCGCCCTCACCGTGACCACCGCCGAGCAGCCCGTGCCCGGCGACGCCGTCGTCGAGAGCGACGGGGCGAAGGTGTTCCTCGACGAGACCGCAGCGGTGGCCCTGGGCGACCAGGTCCTCGACGCGAACGTCGACCAGTCCGGTGCGGTGCAGTTCAGCATCATCCCCTCGGCGGCCCCGACCGCCTGAGGCGCCGACTCCACGCGAGGGGCCCGGGACCAGTCACTGGTCCCGGGCCCTCGTCGTCCGCTGCGCCGCTCAGGCGATCTCGTCCGGCACCCGCGGGCCGGCGAACCAGATCCGCGTCTCGCCGTAGCGCCGCTCCCCCTCGGGCTCCCACTGCGCCGGCCACCGCGGCTCCGGGGTGCGTGCGGAGCGTTCGACCACGACGAGGGCGTCGTCGCTGAGCCAGCCCGGTTCGGCGAGCAGGGCCAGGTCGGCGGCGAGCTCGTCCTCGGTGAGGGCGTAGGGCGGGTCGCTGAAGACCAGGCTGAACGGTTCGCCGGGGGGTGCCGCGAGGACCCTCGCCACCGTGGAGTGGCGCACCACAGCACCGGGGATGCCGATCCCGTCCGCGTTCGCGCGGGTCACCTTCACGGCGCCCTTGTCGGACTCGACGAGCAGCACGGACGTGGCGCCGCGGCTGAGCGCCTCGAGACCGAGCGCGCCCGACCCGGCGTAGAGGTCGAGGACGCGCGCCCCGCCCAGCACGTCGAGGTGCTCGAGCCGGGAGAACAACGCCTCACGCACCCGGTCGCTGGTGGGACGGGTCCCTGCCCCGGGAGGCGTGGACAACCGCTGCCCACCGGCCCGGCCGCTGATGATCCGCGTCACGGCGGCACGGTAACAGCGCCGGTGGTGGCGCCGCGCTCAGGGCTGGTGGACCGTGGGGTCGTCCCGGAGCACGTCGAGCAGCAGGGCCAGGACCGCGTCGGGGCGTTCCAGCGACGGCAGGTGGCCGGCCCAGTCGAGCTCGATCGACTCGGCGCCCGGGATGTCCCGGGCCAGGACCACCGCGACCTCACGGAACAGGTCGAGGTCCAGCGCCCCTGACACGACGACGGTGTCCACGGCGATGGCGGTGGGGTCGACGTCGACCCGTCGCGGCGCCGGTGGCGGGTCCTGCTCGTCCGCGGCGAGCTGCACCTCGAAGGCGTGGCGCTGCATGGCCAGCAGCCGTGCACGGGTGGCGTCGTCGGCGTCGGGTCCCAGGAAGGTGCGGACGTTCAGCGCGCTGGCACCCTCGACGTCCCCGGCCTCGAGGAGCCGGTCCTCCTCGGCGCCGAACTCCTGCACGTCCGCGGTCGGTTCCACCCCCCGGTATGCCGCGCACAGGAGCACGAGGGACGAGACCCTCCCGGGGTGCAGGGTGGCGAGCTCGAGCGCGACCCGGCCGCCGAAGCTCGACCCGACGACCGCGGCGTCGGTGATCCCGAGGTGGTCGAGCAGGGTGTCGAGGTCGTCGGCGTCGGCGTACTCCCCCGGGGGCAGCGGCGTCTGCCCGAACCCGCGGAAGTCGGGTCGCACCACGGTGAACGCGTGGCCCAGCGCCGGGACGAGGTCGTCCCACATCCGGCGGTCCGCGACACCGGAGTGCAGCAGCAGGATCGCCGGGCCCGAACCCAAGACGTCGTGGGAGAGCAGCATCCCGCCACCCTAGGGCGCCCGGAGGCTGCCTGGCTCCCGGATTTGCGCGTCGTCAGCCGCGTTCGAGGAAGGCGGCCTGCTCGGCGTCGAGGCGCTCGGCGACCGCGGCGGAGAGCTCCGGGTGACCGGTCAGCTCGGGGTCGCGGGCGACGAGCGCAGTGGCGTCGTCGCGGGCCTCGAGGATGATCTCCTCGTCCCGGACCAGCGACAGGAAGCGGAAGCTGCCCCGGCCCATCGCCCGCCCGGACCGACCGCCACCGCTCTGCTTCCCGCTGAGGACGTCGCCGGTGCCACGCAGCTGCAGGTCGAGCCGGGCCAGCTCGAACCCGTCGGTGGTGGCGGCGACCGCCTCGAGGCGTTCCATGGAGGTCTCCGTCTCCGACGACGTCATGAGCAGGCACAGCCCGGCGTGCTGACCTCGACCGACCCGGCCGCGCAGCTGGTGCAGCTGGCTGACCCCGAAGCGGTCCGCGTCGACGACGACCATGACGGTGGCGTTGGGGACGTCCACGCCGACCTCGATGACGGTGGTGGACACGAGGACCTGCACCTCGCCGGCGTTGAACGCAGCCATGACCGCGTCCTTGTCCTCCGGCGCCATCCGTCCGTGCAGGACGGCGAGGGACAGTCCTGCGAGCGCAGGGTTCTCACGAAGGGCCGCCTCCACGGCATACACGCTCGCGAGCTCTCGGGGCGCCGTGGCGGTGGGGGCACCGTCGTCACCGGGCTCGGCGTCCGGGTAGTCGTCCTCCGCGTCCAGGGCGCGAGGACCCGAGGAGGAGAGCGGCGCGGTCGGCAGCTCCTCGTCGTCGGCGGACACGGCGCTACCCGCTGACCCGGACTCGTCACCGATGCGGGGGCACACGACATACGCCTGGCGCCCGGAGCGGACCTCCTCGGCGACGCGCTCCCACGTGCGCTGGACCCAGGCGGCGCGCTCGGACGGCACGACGTGCGTGGCGATCGGCGAACGGCCCCGGGGAAGCTCGGACAGGGTCGAGGTCTCCATGTCGCCGAACACGGTCATCGTCACCGTCCGCGGGATCGGCGTCGCGGTCATGACGAGGACGTGGGGCGGCTGGGTTCCCTTCTCGCGCAACGCATCTCGCTGCTCGACGCCGAACCGGTGCTGTTCGTCGACGACCGCCAGCGCAAGGTCCTGGAACTGCACCTTCTCCTGGATGAGTGCGTGGGTGCCGATGACGATGCCGGCGTCGCCGCTGGCGACCTGCAGAAGGTTCGCGCGGCGGGCGGCTGTCGCCTGGCTGCCGGTGAGCAGCGCCACCCGGGTGCCGATGTCGCTGCCGCCGAGCAGCCCGCCCTCGGCGAGGTCGCCGAGCATCGCGGTGATCGACCGGTGGTGCTGCGCCGCGAGGACCTCGGTGGGCGCGAGCAGGGCCGCCTGCCCGCCCGCGTCGACGGCGGCGAGCATCGCCCTCAGCGCGATGATCGTCTTGCCGGAGCCGACCTCGCCCTGCAGGAGCCGGTTCATCGGGACGTCGCGGGCCATCTCCGCGGCCAGGGTCTCGCCGACCTCGCGCTGCCCCGCGGTGAGCTCGAACGGCAGCCGCTCGTCGAACGCCGCCAGCAGCCCCCCTGCCCGGGGCGTGCGGCCGACGGTGCGGTCAGCGGCCTGCCGGGCCCGGCGCTGGGCCAGCAGGGTCTGCAGGACCAGGGCCTCCTCGTACCGGAGCCGGTGGCGGGCACGCTGCACCTCGGGGAAGGCCGCGGGCACGTGGATGCCGCGCAGCGCCTCGAGCCGTCCGGGAAGGCCGTGGCGCGAGCGCAGCGTGGCCGGCAGCGGGTCGGGCACGGACTCGAGGTGGTCGAAGACGATGCGCACGCACTCGGCGACCGACCAGTTCTGCAGCCCCTTGACCTGCAGGTAGACCGGGATCGGGCCGCGGTCGGTGGCCGACGTGCCGAGGCCGCCCTCGACGACCTGGTAGGCCGGGTGGGTCAGCTGCCAGCGGCCGCGGTACATCCCGACCTCGCCGGCGAACACCGCACGCACCCCGGGGAGCAGCGCGTCCTTGTGGCCCCAGGCCTTGAAGAACGCGAGGTCGACGTCGTTGCGCCCGTCGGTGATCGTGACGTTGAGCATCTCGCCGCGACGCTTCTGCATGCGGCGGGTCACCGACGTCTTCACCTCGGCCACGGCGACGACGTACTTGCCGACGTGCAGGTCGGACAGGTCGGACGTGTGCTCGAGGTACCGGCGCGGCCAGAACTCGAGCAGGTCGCCCACCGTCACGAGGTTGCGGTGCTTGGCCAGGGTGCCGGCCGTCCTGGCCCCGAGGACCTTGTCGAGCTTCGTGCTCTCGTCGACCACGCCTACTCGACTCCCAGCAGCAGGGGGTAGTGCGGCTGTCCGCCGTCGATGACGGTGACCTCCACGTCGCGGTGGCCACGCTCGATCCTCGCGCCGAGGTCCTCGACGAGCCCCTCGGGCGCGGCCTCCCCGCCGATCACGGTCACCAGCTCGCCGCCGCTGGACAGCAGCCGTCGGACCACGTCGAGGGCGACCTCCGCGAGGTCGTGGCCGACGACGACGACATCACCGCCGACCGCCCCGAGGACGTCGCCCGCCTCGCAGGGACCGGCGCTCGTGAGCGCCTGCTTGCTCGCGAGGGCCACCGCGCCGTGGCGCGTGGCGGCGGCTGCGTGGCTCATCTCGGCGGCGTTCCGCGCGGCCGAGGCGTTCTCGTCGAAGACGGCGAAGGCCGCGAGCCCCTGCACCGCGGTCCGCGAGCGCACGAGGTGGACGTCGAGGCCCTCCTGCTCGGCGGCACTCGCGGCCGCCCGGGCCGCCATCTCGGTGTCGCGGTCGTTCGGCAGCACGATGACCGACAGTGCGTGCGTGGCGCGGATGGCGTCGAGCAGCTGCCCGGCGGAGGCCCGCAGGCCCGGACCACTGGTCACGACGACGGCCCCCGCCCCCTCGAACACCTCGGCCAGGCCGGGTCCCGCGGCGCAGGCGACCACCGCGACGCCCGACGCCGGGAGGCGGTGGCCCACCTGGTCGGCGAAGTGCGTGACGCGGACGCGGTAGGGCCGCCCTGCGTCCAGCCCTGCCTCGATCGCGGCCCCGACGTCGTCGACGTGCACGTGGACGTTCCAGAGGTCCGGTCCACCGACGACGAGCAGCGAGTCGCCCAGCCCGTCGAGGACCTCGCGCAACGCCGCTGCGCGTTCCTCGTCGCTGTCGCGCAGGAGGTACATCACCTCGAACGCGGGGCCGCCGGGCGTCGCGTCGTGGCCGCTCGTGGGGGCTCCCCCGGTGCGGCCCATCGGCTCGACCGGCCCGCCCTGGCGGCTCCACTCCTCGCGGCGGCGCAGCGACGGGTCCTCGGCGAACGGCTCCATCCGTTCGCCGACGTGGGCCCCGTCCTGGTGCACCACACGTGCCAGGGCCTCGAGCAGCAGGAGGTACCCGGCCGCGCCGGCGTCGACGACCCCCGCGCGCTCGAGGGCGGCGAGCTGGCCCGTCGTGGCCCTCAGCGCCGCCGTCGCCGCGTCGAGCGCCGCCTCGGCGACGGCGGGCAGCCCCGCCTCGACCGCTGCGGCGCCCGCCTCGGCCGCCGCCTTGGCGACGGTGAGGATGGTGCCCTCCTCGGGGTGGGTGACGCTGGCGTACGCGCGGGCGCTGGCCCGCGCCATACCGTCGGCGATGACGACCGGACCGGCCTCGGGCAGGCCGCTCTCGGCGATGGCCTCCGCGAACCCCCGCACCAGCTGGCTCAGGATCACCCCCGAGTTGCCCCGGGCGGTGAGCAGCATCGAGCGGGACAACGCCGAGCACTCCTGCTCCAGGGTCGCCGTCCCGAGGATGCCGGCCTTCTCGTGCTCGGCCCGCACGGAGTCCAGCGCGGCGTCGAGGGTGAGGTAGAGGTTGGTGCCCGTGTCACCGTCCGGGACGGGGAAGACGTTGAGCGCGTCGATCTCCGCCCGGCGCGCCGCGAAGGCCATCCGGGTGAGCACGGCCCACCGCCGCGCATCGACGGCAGACAGGGCTTCGAGCACGGTGGCAGGCTAGTGCCCAGCACCGTCGGGAGCCTCGTTTTGGTCGGAGCACCTGTCCTCGGCTACTCTTGACCGGTTCCCGTGGTCCTTCGTGGTGCTTCATTGCGCCCGCATCCGGCCCGGGACATTCCAAGTCTTGTCACCATCGAATTTCAGGAGAACCCCGTGGCTGCCAACTGCGACGTCTGCGGCAAGGGACCGAGCTTCGGTCACAACATCTCGCACTCGCACCGCCGCACCAAGCGTCGCTGGAACCCCAACATCCAGCGCGTCAAGGCTCTGGTGGGCGACGCGGGCGTGACCCCGAAGCGTCTCAACGTCTGCACCTCGTGCCTCAAGGCCGGCAAGGTCAAGCGCTGACCCTGCCCGACCGGCACTGACCGAAGCCGACCCTCCCCTCGCGGGACGGTCGGCTTCGTCGTTCCCGGGGCTGCTCCCCCGGCCACTCCCCCTGGCGCGCGTCCGGTCGCAGGTCAGCGGGCGCGTCCGCGTCGCCCCGCGGAGGGGTATGGCGCGGGGCCGGGTCAGCCCGCGAAGTGGTCCCAGCCCCGGGGCTGCTGGGACACCCCGTCGAGGGTGACGCCCTCGCCCTCCTCGACCCGACCGAGCGGCCGCCACCCGCCGGGCAGCGGGCCCGCGAACGTCGCAAGGAGGCTGTGCTCCTCACCGCCTGCGAGCACGCACTCGAGCGCGGCCTCGCCGACCGCCTCGCGCAGCACGATCAGGTCCGGCTCGAGGAGCGCCGAGTCGAGGGCGAGGCGCACGCCGCTGGCAGCGGCGATGCGTGAGCCGTCGCGCAGCAGGCCGTCCGAGACGTCGAGCATCGCCGTGGCGCCGGCGGCGGCGGCGGCGGGCCCGGCCGAGACCTCGACGAGGGGCCTTCGGTGGTGGGCCACGCACGTGGCCCGCACGCCCCTCGTCTCGTCGTGAGCGGCGGCGCCCTGCTGCAGGAGCACCAGCCCGGCGGCCGAGCGTCCCAGGCTGCCGTGGACGGCCACGGTGTCGCCCGGGCGGGCGCCGCTGCGCAGCACCGGATCCCGCCCCTGGAGGTCGCCCAGGGCGGTGATCGACACCATGACGGTGCCGGCGGGCGCCGACGAGAGGTCCCCGCCGGCGACGGCCACCCCCGCCGCGTCGGCCAGACCGCCCAGCGTCCGGGCGAACTCGACCGCCCAGTCCGCCGGGGTCGCCGGGTCGGCGACGAGGGTGACGACCAGCGAGGTGGGGACAGCGCCCATGGCCGCGACGTCGGCGACGTTCTGGGTGAACGCCTTGGTCGCGACGTCGGCGGCCGTGGACCACTCGTCGAGCCAGTCGCGTCCGCGCACCATGGCGTCCGTCGTGACCACCACCGGTCCGGTCGAGACCAGCACCGCCGCGTCGTCCCCCGGCCCCACGAGCACGCCCTCGCGGGCGGGGAAGAACGGGAAGATCTCGGCGAGCAGCGACGCCTCCGAGACCTGCGCCAGTGTGCGACCGGCCGTGACCATGACTTGACCTCCTCGTGACAGCCCGGGGAAGACGGCCGGGACACCGGCACGGTAGCGTCTGCCCTGGCCGTGGCTCCGCTGCGGCCTGGTTCTCTCGGGACGACGACGTCCCGGCCAACCGGAACATGACGTGTCGTCGTCGACGTCACGACATGTCCCATCTTCGACAGAAGTTGAGGTGCTCAGTGGTGGTCCAGGCCTACATCCTGATCCAGACCGAAGTCGGCAAGGCGGCGACCGTCGCAGAGGCCATTGCCGGTATCGCCGGCGTGGTCCTGGCAGAGGACGTCACCGGCCCCTACGACGTGATCGCTCGCGTCGAGGCCAACACGGTCGACGAGCTGGGCAAGCTCGTCATCGCCAAGATCCAGGACGTCCCGGGCATCACCCGGACCCTGACCTGCACCGTCGTCCACGTCTGACGTGACCCGCGCCGCCCGTCGGCGCCTGCTCGTCGCTGCCGCCGGCCTCCTCGTCCTCGGGGTGGCCGGCGGCGTGCTGTATGCCGTGCAGTCGCCCGAGCAGGTCGCCGCGCCGGCCCACGTGGCGGCGTGCGAGACCCCGATGAGCCGGATGCCGCCCACGGTCGGCGGCCAGCGTTCCCGCGGGGTCTCCGTCGCGGAGGGCACCGACCCGCGCGACGTCCGCGAGTGGGGCGACCCCGCGATCATCGCGACCTGCGGCTGGCCGGCCCTCGGGCCGACCTCCGACCAGTGCCTCGACGTCGACGGCGTCGACTGGGTCGCGCAGGAGCTCAGTGACGGCGTCCGGTTCACGACGTTCGGGCGCGACCCCGCGATCGAGGTCCTGGTCCCCGACGCCTACGCCCCGGCCCCGCTCCTGCTCCCTGCCTTCAACGACGCCGCCAAGGCCCTCCCCGGCAACAACCGCACCTGCAGCTAGGCGCCTTCGCGCGCTGTGGCGCCCGGTCCCCCACTCAGTGGGCACCAACCGCCGCTCACCGAGCGCCATACCGACACTTCCCGCTCACCGAGATCGGTTGCAGCGGGGAGCGGAGGTGGGAGCGGAGCGGGGTGGGCAGGGGGCACGAAGGCCCGCTGGTGGGTCTGGCGGGAGCGCCGGAGCGAAGCGGAGGCGCGAGTGGACGCGGGCCGAGTGCCCCCTGCCCAGCCCGCGACCGTGCGATGACGAGGGGCTACCGGAGGCCGACGGGACGGGTCAGGGCGAGCTGGAGCAGCTCGTCGATGAGCTCGGGGTAGCCGAGCCCCGTCGCCTGCCACATCTGCGGGTACATCGAGTGCGGCGTGAACCCGGGCATGGTGTTGATCTCGTTGATGACGACGTCCCCGGCCTCGGTGTAGAAGCAGTCGACCCGCGCCAGCCCCTCGCACCCCAGCGCCTCGAACGCCGCCGCCGCGAGCCTCTGCACCTCTGCCGCGATCTCGTCGGGGACCTTGGCCGGGCAGGACAGCACGGCCCCGTCGTCGAGGTACTTCGCCTCGAAGTCGTAGAACTCGTGCCCGCCCTCGGCGGTGACCTCGATCTCGCCGACGTGCGAGACGCGAGGCTCGTCGGTGCCACGGCCCTGGAGGACCGCGCACTCGATCTCCCGGCCGACGATGCCCTGCTCGACGACCACCTTGAGGTCGTGCGTGCGCGCCACCTCGATCGCGCCTTCGAGGGCCTCCGGCGTCGAGACCTTGGAGATGCCCATGCTCGAGCCGGCGCGGGCCGGCTTCACGAACACGGGGTAGTCGAGCGCCGCTACGGCATCCATGGCGGCGGCCTTGTCGCGACGCCACTGCGCGTCGGTCACCACGACATACGGCCCGACGGGGAGGCCGGCCCCCGCGAACAGGACCTTCATGTGGTGCTTGTCCATGCCGGCGGCCGAGGCGAAGACGCCGGACCCGACGTAGCGGATGTCGGCGAGCTCGAGCATGCCCTGGATCGTCCCGTCCTCACCGAACGGGCCGTGCAGCAAGGGGAAGACGACGTCCACCTCACCGAGCGAGCGCGGCACCTCGGCCGCCTCGAGGCTGACCAGGGTGCGGTCGGTGGTGGCCAGCGGGACGACGACGCCGGCACCGTCGGCCGCCACCTCGGGCGTGCGCTCGGACGTCAGCTCCAGCCGCTGCGGGTCACCGTCGGAGAGCACCCAGTGCCCGTCGCGGGAGATCCCGATCGGGACGATGTCGTAGGCGTCGCGGTCGATCGCACGCATCACGCCTGCCGCCGTGGCGCAGGACACCGCGTGCTCGGAGGAACGGCCGCCGAAGACGATGGCGACGCGGGGCTTCTGGGCAGGCTCGCGAGAGGCTGTGGGCTGGTCCGTGGTCATCGCGGACGAGCGTATCCCGCTCACCGGGCGGGCACGGAGCACGGCTCGCGGGCGCCGCCGCCTACGCTGGCCGCGTGAGCCACGAGCAGCTGTCCCCCGCCTCCCGCGTCGTCGCCCTCGGACGCCAGCCCCGGGTGCCCGGCGCCGGCGTCAACGCGCCCCTGGAGTTCTCGTCCACCTACATCGCGGACGGCCCGGTCAACTACGCGCGGGTCGGCAACCCCACGTGGACGGCGTTCGAGGAGGCCCTCGGCTCGCTCGAGGGCGGCGACGCGCTCGTCTTCGCCTCCGGCATGGCGGCGGTGTCGGCTGCCGTCTCCCTCGTCCCCCACGGTGGCGCGGTCGTGGTCCCGCACCACGCCTACAACGGGACGACGGCCCTGCTCGACCAGCTCGCCGCCACCGGGGCGGCCGTGGTCAGGCGGGTCGACCCGACCGACCAGGCCGCGGTGCGCGCGGCCCTCGACGGCGCCGCCATGCTGTGGCTCGAGTCGCCGACGAACCCGATGCTCGAGGTCTCGGACCTGCGCGCGTTGTCCGCGATGGCGAGGGAGACCGGCGCGATCACGGTGTGCGACAACACCTTCGCCACCCCGCTCGTCCAGCGCCCGCTCGAGGACGGGGTCGACGTCGTGCTCCACTCGGTGACCAAGTACCTGTCGGGCCACTCCGACGTCATCCTCGGCGCCCTCGTGACCGCCTCGACCGAAGCCGGCGCGGAGCTGCGTGCGCGGCTGTCGACGGCGCGCCTGCTCGGCGGCGCCATCGCGGGGCCGATGGAGACCTGGTTGGCACTGCGCGGGCTGCGCACCCTGCACGTGCGGCTCGAGCGCGCCACCGCCAACGCCCGTGAGCTCGCGGCTCGCCTCGACGGCCACCCCGGTGTCGAGACGGCCCGGTACCCCGGGTTCGGTGCCATCATCGCCGTCGAGGTGCCGGGGGGTGCGGAGGCGGCCGAGCGGGTGGCCGCGGCCACCACGTTGTGGACCCACGCGACCAGCCTCGGTGGCGTCGAGTCGCAGATCGAGCGGCGCCGACGCCACCCGGCCGAGCCCCACACCGTCCCCGAGAACCTGTTGCGCCTGTCCGTGGGCATCGAGGACGTCGAGGACCTGTGGCACGACCTCGACCGGGCCCTGCGCGGCTGACCGACCGGCTACTCGGCCTCGTTCTTCAGCGCCCGGAGCATCAGGGCGCCGACGACCTCCTTGGGGCTGCGGCCGTCGTGCACCACCGCTGCGACCTGCTCGATGATCGGCACCGAGACCCCGTGGTCGTGCGCGAGCTGGAGGATCGACTCGCACGACTTCACGCCCTCGGCCGTCTGCCGGGTGACGGCGACGACCTCCTCCACGGTCATGCCCTTGCCGAGGTTGAGCCCGAACGTCCGGTTGCGGGACAGGGGCGACATGCACGTGGCGATGAGGTCCCCCACCCCCGCGAGACCGCTGAACGTCACGGGGTCGGCACCGAGCTTCATGCCCAGCCGCGACGTCTCGGCCAGGCCGCGGGTGATGATCGAGGCCTTGGAGTTGTCGCCCATGCCGAGCCCCTCGGCCATGCCGACCGCGAGCGCGATGACGTTCTTCACCGCGCCACCGAGCTCGGCGCCGACGACGTCGGTGGTCGTGTAGGGACGGAAGTACGGCGGGTTCGAGGCCTCCGCGACCATCTCGGCGATGCGCTCGTCGATGCACGCGATGACGCTGGCGGCCGGCTGCTTCTGGGCGATCTCCTTGGCGAGGTTCGGTCCCGAGACCACGACGATGCGGCCGGGTTCGATGCCCCCGGCCTCGGCGATGACCTCGCTCATCCGCTTCGTGGTGCCGAGCTCGACGCCCTTCATCAGCGACACGATCGCGGCACCGGCCGGCAGGGCGTGGGCCCACTCGGCGAGGTTGGCGCGCAAGGTCTGCGACGGAACCGCCAGGACGACGATGTCGGCGTCCGCCGCGGCCTCGAGCGGATCGGCGGTGGCGCGGATGCCGTCGGGCAGCGCGATCCCGGGCAGGTAGTCCTCGTTGCTCCCCGCGTTGATCTGGTCGACCATCTCCTGGCGTCGGCCCCACATGGTCACGGGGGTGCCCCCGTCGGCCAGCACCGCGGCATATGCCGTGCCCCAGCTGCCCGTGCCGAAGACCGCGGCCCTGGTCACGCGCCCTCCCCGGTGCGGCGGTGGAAGTTGCCGGTCTCGGGGAGCCCGTGCTTGCGTGAGTCGAACCGCTCGGCCGGGGCCTTCTCGCCACGGATGCCCTCGAGCTGCACCGTGATGGCGTCGACGATGCGGTCGGTCGCCTGGCGCAGCAACGGCCCCGTCACCGGCTGGTCGTACAGGTCGCTGAGGTCGACGGGCGGGCCCGCGGACATCTGGACGCGCGTGCGCGGGAACAGCCGGGGCTTCTTGGAGTAGGGCGCGAGCATCTCCTGCGGACCCCACTGCGCCACCGGGATCACGGGGCAGCGGGTCGTCAGGGCGATGCGCGCCGCACCGGTCTTGCCGACCATCGGCCACAGCTCGGGGTCACGGGTCAGCGTGCCCTCGGGGTAGACGCCGACGCACTTGCCCTCGTTGACCGCGGCCACCGCCGCGCGGAAGGCGTCCGCCGCGCGACCGGTGTTGCGGTACACCGGGATCTGCTGCGCCCCACGCAGGATCGCGCCCGCCACGGGGATCCGGAAGACCGCCTCCTTGCCGAGGAAGTACGGCGGGTGGCCGTTGTCGTAGAGGAAGTGGGCGAACGTGAACGGGTCGGCGTAGGAGAGGTGGTTGGGGCAGACGATGAACCCGCCCGACGTCGGGAGGTGCTCGGTGCCACGCCAGGTGCGCTTGGTGAGCAGCAGCATCAGGGGACGCACGATCGCCACCGCCAGGCGGTAGGCGAAGGGCAGTGGGCGTGTGCCGCTGGCGGTCACGTGGGGTCTCCGTGGTCAGGATCGGGGGCGACGGTCGAGTGTGCATCCTCTCTGGTCAGGGGGTCGGTGTCGAGGAACCGCGCCACCACCTGCGACGATCGGGGTGATGACGTCCCCCAGCCCCCGACCGCCCGGTCTCCGGTGGTACCTCGTGGTGCCCGTGAAGGGCGGCGCCGGCGCCAAGTCGCGACTGCACCCCCCGGCCGGCGTGGGTCGCGAGGACCTCGCGCTGGCCCTCGCCACCGACTGCCTCTCCGCCTGCTGCGCCGGTATGCCGCCCGCACGCGTCGTCGTCGTCTCCTCCGACCCGCGGGTGTCCGAGGTCGCGCTCGGGCTCGGCGCCCACGTCGTCGCCGATCCCGGTGGGGGCCTCGACGCGGCGGTGGTGGCCGGTCGTGACCACGTCGCCGCGTCGGCACCGGGCGACCCGCTGGCCGTCCTGCTCGGAGACCTGCCGTCGTTGCGGCCCGAGGACCTGGTCGCCGCGCTGGACGCAGCAGCGGCTCACGCGATGGCGGTCGTGCCGGACGCCTCCGGCGAGGGCACGACGTTGCTCACGGCCCTGGACGCGACGGCGCTGCACCCGCGGTTCGGGACCGGTTCGGCGGCGGCGCACGCCGGGGCCGGGCACGTGCGGCTGGACCTCGACCTGCCCCGGCTGCGCACCGACGTCGACGACGACAGGGCACTGACCGCCGCTACGGGCCTGGGTCTCGGTCCCGCGACCAGGGCCGCCTTGTCCGCGGCCCGTCGGGAGGCCCCGGCGCCCAGGTGACGCGGGCTACGCTGCCACCCATGCAGGGCAGCGTGCACAGGTTCGACGAGCAGACCGGGGCGGGCTCCCTCCTGCTCGACGACGGCCTCGAGGTGACCTTCTCCGCGGCGGTGTTCGCGGCGAGCGCCCTGCGGCACCTGCGCCCCGGTCAGCGGTTGAGCCTGGACGTCGGTGACGACGGCCGTGAGGTCACCAGGCTCTGGATCGTCGGGATCGGCGACGACCAGGTGATCGGCTGACGCTGCCGGTCAGCCGACCTCGTAGTCGGCGCCGAGCGCGTCGAGCTTCTCGGAGAACCGCTCGTAGCCGCGGTAGATGAGCTCGATGCCGTGCACCTTGGACTGCCCCTCGGCGGCCAGGGCGGCGATGAGGTAGCTGAACCCGCCGCGCAGGTCCGGCACCGTGATCTCGGCACCGCGCAGCGGCGTCGGGCCGGAGATGACGGCGCTGTGGCGGAAGTTGGCCCGGCCGAAGCGGCACGGGGAGCCGCCGAGGCACTCCTTGTAGAGCTGGACGACCGCGCCCATCTCCCCCAGCGCCTCCGTGAAGCCCAGGCGGTTCTCGTAGACCGTCTCGTGGACGATCGACAGGCCACTGGTCTGGGTCAGGGCGACCACGAGCGGCTGCTGCCAGTCGGTCATGAACCCCGGGTGGACGTCGGTCTCGAGCACCAGCGAGTTCAGGGTTCCCCCGGCGTGCCAGAAGCGGATGCCCTCGTCGTCGATGTCGAAGTCGCCACCGATCTTCCGGAAGACGTTGAGGAAGGGCATCATCGCCTGCTGCTGGGCGCCGCGGACGTAGATGTCACCCCTGGTCGCCAGGGCCGCGCACGCCCACGAGCCGGCCTCGATGCGGTCCGGGATGGCCAGGTGGTCGTAGCCGCCGAGCCGGTCGACCCCGTCGATCTTGATCACCCGGTCGGTCTCGACGCTGATGATCGCGCCCATCTTCTGCAGGACGGCGATCAGGTCGAGGATCTCGGGCTCGACGGCCGCGTTGCGCAGCTCGGTGACGCCCTGGGCACGGACCGCGGTCAGCAGCACTTGTTCGGTCGTGCCCACCGAGGGGTACGGCAGCTTGATGCGGGTGCCCTTGAGTCCGTTGGGGGCGGTGAGCCGCAGGCCCTCCGGCCGCTTCTGGACGTCGGCACCGAACTGGCGCAGCACGTCGAGGTGGTAGTTGATCGGCCGCTCACCGATGCGGCAGCCGCCGAGGTCGGGGATGAAGGCCTCGCCGAGGCGGTGCAGCAGCGGCCCGCACAGGAGCACCGGCACCCGGGAGGACCCGGCGTGCGCGTCGATGTCGGCGACATGGGCCTGCTCGACGTTCGTGGGGTCGAGCAGCAGCTCGCCGTCGCGGTCGGTGGAGTCGATCTTCACACCGTGCAGCTCGAGCAGGCCGGAGACGATCTTGACGTCGGAGATCTCCGGGACGCCCCGGAGGCGGCACGGGTCCTCCGCCAGCAGCGCCGCCACCATGGCCTTGGACACCAGGTTCTTGGCCCCACGGACCTCGAGGTCTCCGACCAGGGGCGAGCCACCGTTCACGGTGAGGATGTTTGCCATGGCGCAAGCATCCCACCACGCCCTCCCCCGCGTGCGACAGAGGTCGGCACCCGTTCGGGAGCCGACCTCTGTCGTGGTGGGTCAGACGCTGGTCAGGCCCGTGGACGGGCCTGGATCAGCACCGGTCAGAACCGGTCAGGCCTTCTTGGCCGTGCGCTTGACGGCGGCCTTCTTGGCCGGGGCCGCCTTCTTCGCGGGAGCAGCCTTCTTGGCCGGAGCGGCCTTCTTGACGACGGCCTTCGTCGCGGGAGCAGCCTTCTTGGCGGGCGCAGCCTTGGTGGCGACGGCCTTCTTCGCCGGAGCAGCCTTCTTGGCCGGGGCCGCCTTCTTCGCGGGAGCAGCCTTCTTGGCCGGAGCCGCCTTGGTGGCGACAGCCTTCTTCGCCGGAGCCGCCTTCTTGGCCGGTGCCGCCTTCTTCGCCGGAGCCGCCTTCTTGGCCGGAACCGCCTTGGTGGCCACAGCCTTCTTCGCCGGAGCCGCCTTCTTGGCCGGTGCCGCCTTCTTCGCGGGAGCAGCCTTCTTCGCAGCCGTCGTGGACTTGGCGGTGGCGGTCTTGGCCGTGCCGGCCGCGGCGCGGGCGCCGGCGACGGCGGCCTTGGGCAGCGAGCGCGGGTTCTTGACGACGTCCTTGAACGCCGAGCCGGCGCGGAACTTGGGGACGACCGTCTTCTTGATCTTCACCGAGGCGCCGGTGCGGGGGTTGCGGCCGGTCCGGGCGGCACGAGCGGCCTGCTCGAAGGTGCCGAAGCCGGTGATGGCGACGCTGCCGCCCTTGGCGACCTCACGGATGATCACGTCGACGACGGCGGTGAGAGCGTCACTTGCCGCCTTGCGGCTGCCGAGCCGGGACTCGAGCTCCTTGATCAGTTCTGCCTTGTTCACGGCTTCCCCTCCACAGGGTTGGTGGTGCCGGACACCCTTGGTCCGGCGAGGTGGGCGGCCGAGCCACTGCCCGACGTGGGTCCGACGTTAGGGCTGTTGGGCGTGCTAGTCCACCACTGCGACGCCCTGATCCATTGTGTCGCAACGGATTCAGCCCCAAACCTGCCCCAGCGGGGCGCCCATTTGCGGGTTCGGGCTGCGCTCGCACACATGGACGGGATCCAGCGCCGAGCGATCGACTGGACCACCGATTGTGTTGTGGTGCAACAGAATCTGCGCCATCCAGCGCGGCACAGGACGGGTCAGCAGCACGCGGAACGGCCCCGGCAGCTGCTGCCGGGGCCGTGTCGCAGCAGGCCCAGTGGGCCCACCCGAGGAAATTTCGTGCCGTGTCGGCGCGCCGCGCCCTCAGGCGCTGGTCGTGGACGGCTTGTAGGACGGCCGGCGCCCCTCGAACTCGGTGACGTCCTGCTCGTGGCGCAGGGTGAGGCTGATGTCGTCGAGTCCCTCGAGCAGCCGCCACCGCGTGTAGTCGTCGACCTCGAACGGGGCGACGATGTCACCGGCGGTCACGGTCCGCGAGACCAGGTCGACGGTCACGGACGCCCCCGGCTCGTTCTCGAGGTACTTCCAGATGAGCTCGATGTCGTCCTGGGACAGCTGGGCCGTGAGCAGCCCCTGCTTGCCGCTGTTGCCCCGGAAGATGTCGGCGAACCGGGACGACAGCACGACGCGGAAGCCGTAGTTCATCAGCGCCCAGACGGCGTGCTCGCGGGACGAGCCGGTGCCGAAGTCGGAGCCGGCCACGAGGACCGACCCGGCGGCATACGAGGGGTTGTTGAGGATGAAGGTCTCGTCGCGGCGCCAGGCCGCGAACAGGCCGTCCTCGAACCCCGTCCGGGTCACCCGCTTGAGGTAGACGGCGGGGATGATCTGGTCGGTGTCGACGTTGCTGCGGTGCAGCGGCACCCCGATACCGGTGTGGGTCGTGAAGGCGTCCATCAGTAGCTCCCCTCGCTCGCGGTGGTGGTCGAGGCGTCCGCGCCCTGGGCGGAGCCGACAGCGGCGTCGACGAGGTCTGCGGGGCTGGACAGCGTGCCGCGCAACGCCGTCGCCGCGGCGACCAGCGGGCTGACCAGGTGGGTCCGACCGCCCTTGCCCTGCCGACCCTCGAAGTTGCGGTTGGACGTCGAGGCGCTGCGCTCGCCCGGGGCCAGCTGGTCGGGGTTCATCCCGAGGCACATCGAGCAGCCGGGGAGGCGCCACTCGGCACCGGCCGCGGTGAAGACCTGGTCGAGGCCCTCCTCCTCGGCCTGCAGGCGCACCCGCGCGGAGCCCGGTACGACCAGCATGCGCACCCCCTCGGCGACCTTGTGGCCCTTGACGACCTCGGCGGCGGCGCGCAGGTCCTCGATGCGGCCGTTGGTGCAGGAGCCGACGAAGACGGTGTCGACCCGGATCTCGCGCAGCGGGGTGCCGGCGGTCAGGCCCATGTACTCCAGGGCGTGACGCGCGGCGGCCTTCTCGTTGTCGTCGCCCATCGTCTCGGGGTCCGGCACCGCGGCGCTGAGCGGCAGGCCCTGGCCGGGGTTGGTGCCCCAGGTGACGAACGGCGTCAGCGTCGTGGCGTCGAGGTCGACCTCGGCGTCGAAGACCGCGTCGTCGTCGCTGCGCAGGGTCTTCCAGTCCGCCACCGCGGCGTCCCAGTCGGCACCGGTCGGGGCGTGGTCGCGACCCTCGAGGTAGTCGAAGGTGGTCTGGTCCGGGGCGATCATCCCGGCGCGGGCACCCGCCTCGATGGACATGTTGCAGACGGTCATGCGGGCCTCCATGGACAGCGCGCGGATGGCGCTGCCGCGGTACTCCAGGACGTAGCCCTGGCCACCGCCGGTGCCGATCTTCGCGATGACCGCGAGGGTGATGTCCTTGGCGGTCACGCCGGGCTGGAGCTCGCCCTCGACGTTGATCGCCATCGTCCTGAACGGCTTGAGGGGCAACGTCTGGGTCGCCATCACGTGCTCGACCTCGGACGTGCCGATGCCGAAGGCCAGCGCACCGAACGCACCGTGGGTCGAGGTGTGGCTGTCGCCGCAGACGATCGTCATGCCGGGCTGGGTCAGGCCGCGCTGCGGGCCGACCACGTGGACGATCCCCTGCTCGGCGTCACCCATCGGGAAGAGCCGGACACCGAACTCCTCGCAGTTGCGGCGCAGGGTGTCCACCTGCGTCTTGCTCACGAGGTCGGTGATCGGGCCGGGGGTCGTCGGGACGTTGTGGTCCTCGGTGGCCAGCGTGAGGTCCGGTCGTCGCACCGTGCGCCCTGCGAGCCGCAGCCCGTCGAAGGCCTGCGGCGAGGTCACCTCGTGGATGAGGTGGAGGTCGATGTAGAGGAGGTCCGGTTCGCCCTCCGCGCGACGCACGACGTGCGCGTCCCACACCTTCTCGGCCAAAGTTCCTGACACGTGTCCCACTCCTCCGTCGCGTCCTGCGTCCTGCTCGCGCGCGTGTTTCGTCGGTGCGCCACGCCGCGCGGATCTCCCACGTTGGCACGCACGACACGCCCTCGGATTTGCGTCTCATCGAATGAGACGGCAATATCATCCCATGGACAACACGAGTGGAGTCGGCGTTCTCGACAAGGCAGCCATCGTCCTGGGTGCCCTCGAGGCGGGGCCGTCGACCCTTGCGCAACTGGTGACCGCGACCGGTCTGGCCCGCCCGACGGCCCACCGACTGGCCGTCGCGCTCGAGCACCACCGACTGGTCACCCGCGACCTGCAGGGTCGCTTCGTGCTCGGACCGCGGCTCGCCGAGCTGGCTGCGGCCGCCGGCGAGGACCGGCTGCTCGCTGCCGCAGGGCCGGTGCTCGGCGCCCTGCGGGACCACACCAACGAGAGCGCCCAGTTGTTCCGCCGCCAGGGCGACCACCGCATCTGCGTCTCCGCCGCAGAGCGTCCGGTGGGCCTGCGCGACTCGATCCCGATCGGCGCGACGTTGTCGATGCTGGCCGGGTCGGCCGCCCAGGTACTGCTCGCCTGGGAGGAGCCCGACCGCCTGCACCGTGGCCTGCACGGCGCCAAGTTCACCGCGACCACCCTGTCCGGCGTCCGCCGCCGCGGCTGGGCGCAGAGCGTCGGCGAGCGCGAGGCCGGCGTGGCCTCGGTGTCCGCCCCGGTCCGCGGACCCTCGGGCCGGGTCGTCGCCGCGGTGTCGATCTCCGGCCCCATCGAGCGACTCTCCCGCCAGCCCGGTCGGCTGCACGCCGCCACGGTGATCGCCGGCGCCAACAAGCTCACCGAGGTGCTGGCCCGCCACCACGCGCAACAGCAGCAGCAGAACCACGCCTGACCCGGCGCCATACCCCTCCCCACACCTCGCGAAGCGGGGGTTGCTCGGCAACACGGCACCTGTTTCCACCGGTGTCGCCGGACAACCCCCGCTTCGCCGTGTCGGCTCCCACGCCCCGGTATGCCGCGGCGCACTGTGGATAGTGTCGCTCCCCATGCGGATCTCCGAGCTCTCCGAGGCGAGCGGTGTCCCGGTCGCGACCCTCAAGTACTACCTGCGTGAAGGCCTCCTGCCGCCCGGCGAGAGCCTGGGCGCCACGAGGGCCGACTACTCCGAGGACCACCTGCGGCGGGTGCGCCTGGTCCGTGCGCTGGTCGACGCCGGGGTCAGCGTCGCCGAGGCCAGGCGGGTGACCGAGGCCTTGGATGACCCACCGCGGTCACGGCACGACCTGCTCGGCCGCGCGCAGTACGCGCTCCCGGCACCGCACGCCGCGACGCCGGTGAGCGACGAGGTCACCGGGCTGCTGGCCGACCTCGGCTGGGTCGTGGGGCCCGACTCCCCCGCGCTGCACTCGCTCAGCGGGGCGATCGCTGCAGCCCGGTCGGCCGGGGTGCCGCTGCCCACCGACGCACTGACGGGGTACGCGCGGGCCAGTGAGGCCGTCGCCGCAGTCGACGTCTCGAACGTGCCCACCGACGACCTCGCCTCGGCCCTGCACCGGGTCGTGGCCGGCACCGTCCTCGTCGACCCGGTCCTGGCAGCCCTGCGCCGTCTCGCCCAGGAGCACGTGAGCAGTCGGGGCTGACGGCGCGGGCGCCGAGCTGCCCGGCCGGTCCAGGCCGTGCGATGTCCCGGACATGCGCGAAGGCCCCCGCCCTGGTGGGCGGGGGCCTTCTGCGAGTAGCCCCGACGGGATTCGAACCCGCGCTACCGCCTTGAGAGGGCGGCGTGCTAGGCCGCTACACAACGGGGCCCTAGCTGGTTTCGCCCGGCGCCTTGCGGCTCCGGGCAGCGGAGAGAACCTTACCGAACAGTGAGGGAATTCTCCGAATCGGCGTGTGTCCCAAGGGACTTGCGCCTGAGCTGGGGTACCAGGACTCGAACCTAGAATGACGGTACCAGAAACCGTAGTGTTGCCAATTACACCATACCCCAAGGGGGTATCACGCCCAGCGCGCCCGAAGGCCTTCAGGGAGTGAACCGAGAAGCGATACTACCGGTCTGCCCCACCCCGCCCAAATCGGCTCCCGATCAGGACTCGCGCAGCTCGCTGCGGAGCTTGAGGACGGTCGTCCCGTCCTCCTGCTCGATGACGTAGGCGGGGTCGTCGTCGCTGCCGTTGCGCGTGATCTGCGACCCCTTGACGGTCCGGGTGACCGAGTCGTGGTGCACCTCGGCGATCGTGCCCTCGGCCACTCCCTGACCCCAGGACCACGAGACGTTGCTTCCCCTGCGCAGGGCCATCAGGACCCGCCTTCTCGAACGGGCTCACGGCCATCGGCTTCCGCGACCACCTTGAGGGTCCGCAGGGTCTCCTCGATGCCCCGTCGGTTGCGTCCGGGGAAGCCCAGCGCCTCGATGAGGAGCCGCTGCGGCGCGGCATACATGGAGTAGTCGAAGGACTCGGTCACGCGGGTTCCGTCGCCCTCGGGCTCGAGCTCGTAGCGCCAGCGGTGACCGCCGAAGTGGCGCCAGGCGATCCGTCGGCCCTCCTCGAACTCCACGACCCGGTTGCTGATGCGGTACGGCAGCCCGGCGAGCTTCATGTCCACGCCGAAGGTGGCGCCACGGCTGAGGCGCTCGGGGCCGGACACGGTGTCGCGCACCGAGCCCGACCCGTCGATCCTTGCGTGCTGGCGCGGGTCGGCGAGGATCGCGAAGACGACCTCGGGCGGCGCCTCGACCACGATCGACGACGAGACGACCCGGCCGGGCCGCTCATGCGGACAGCTCGTCGCGCAGGCGGGTGAGCCGGGCGAGAGTCGAGGCCTTGCCGAGGATCTCCATGGACTCGAACAGCGGCGGGCTGATCCGCTGCCCCGAGACCGCGGTGCGCAGCGGGCCGAACGCGAACTTCGGCTTGATGCCCATGCCCTCGACGATCGCCGCGCGCAGCGCTGCCTCGATGGCGGCCGCGCTCCACCCGCTCTCGGAACCCAGGAGGCCGGTGGCGGTGTCGTCCACGGCACCCAGAGCCGTGACGGCGGCGGAGAGGACCTCTCCCGCGTCGTCCTTCAGCTGGGAGCGCGCGTCGTCCGCGATCTCCAGGGCGTCGTCCGCCACGTAGAAGGGGCCGACCAGGGCCGCCGCCTCGGTCAGCAGGGCCATGCGCGTCTGGATCAGCTCGGTGACCTTCTCGAGTCGGGCGAGCTCGCCCAGGCTCGGGTTGCCCGACAGGACGCCGGCCCGTTCGAGGTACGGCAGCAGCCGGGACGCGAGCTCGCGGACCTCGAGCCCGCGGATGTGCACACCGTTGAGCCACTCGAGCTTCTTGAGGTCGAAGATCGGGCCGACCGGGTTGACCTTGCGCCAGTCGAAGTCGGCGGAGAACTCCTCGAAGCTGAAGACCTCGACGTCCTCGCCACCCTCGCCCTCCTTCGGCGGATAGGCAAGCAGGGCAAGGAAGTTCACGAGGGCCTCGGGCAGGTAGCCCTCCTCGCGGAACCACGTCAGGCGCGCGGCGGGGTTCTTGCGCTTGGAGATCTTCGACTTGTCGGTGTTGCGCAGCAGGGGCATGTGCGCCCACTTCGGCGGCTCCAGCCCGAGCCAGCGGTAGAGCAGGATGTGCTTGGGGGTGCTGGAGATCCACTCCTCGCCGCGGACGACGTGGGTGATGCCCATCTCGTGGTCGTCGACGACGACGGCGAGGTGGTAGGTCGGGAACCCGTCCGCCTTGAGGATCACCTGGTCGTCGGGGCGCGGAGCGGAGACCCGGCCGCGGATCAGGTCCTCGAACTGCAGCTCGACGTCGTCGGGGACGAGCATGCGGACGACGGGCGTCTCGGAAAACCCGGGCAGCTCGGCTCGCTCCTCGCGCGTCTTGCCGTGGCACAACCGGTCGTATCCGGTCGGCAGCTTGGACTTCTGCTGGATCTCGCGCATCGTCGCGAGCCGCTCGGTGGAGCACCAGCAGTGGTACGCACGGCCCTCGGCCAGGAGCCGCTCGACGTACGGGCGGTAGGTGTCCAGCCGCTCGGACTGCCGGTACGGCGCGTACGGGCCGCCGACGTCGGGGCCCTCGTCCCACTGCAGCCCCAGCCAGTGCAGCGTGTCGAAGACCTGCTGCTCGCTGTCCTCCCGGAAGCGCGCACGGTCGGTGTCCTCGATGCGCAGGACGAACGCACCGCCCTGCTGCCGCGCGAACGCGAGGTTGAACAGCGACATGTAGGCGGTGCCGACGTGCGGGTCACCGGTCGGTGACGGGGCGACGCGGAGGCGGGGGGCGGTGGGGGTCTGCTCACTCATGGTGGACCTGATTCTAGGGAGCCCGACCGCGAGCGCCTCCTCGGCGGTCGGGGGCGTCGGTCGAGCAGCCCCTCCCCCGTGCACCGATCACGGGCGAACCGTGGCTTTTCGGCCCGGATCGGCCCAGACTGCCTCCGTGGGGACGACGGCGGAGCAGGGACGACAGGCACCGGTGCGGCCGCTGGGCGTCGTCATCGCCGTGCTCGTGACGATCATCATGGTCTTCTTCGCGCGCCGGCTCGCCACCGACGTCCCCCACATCGTGGCCGGGACCGTCCCGGACGACGACCTCACGGAGAAGTACGTCGCCCACCCCTGGCTCGCCTACGGCCACATCGTGCCGGGCGTCGTGTACCTCCTCGGTGCGCCCCTCCAGCTCTCGCACCGGTTCCGCAGCCGCCACTACCGGCTGCACCGCAGGCTCGGCCGGGTCCTGCTCGGCTGCGCGCTGCTCTCAGGCGTGCTGTCGGTCGTGCTGGGGGTGGTGTTCGCGTGGGGCGGCGGCGCGGAGACGACCGCGACACTGGTGTTCGGGTCGTGGTTCGTGGTGGCCCTGCTGCTCGCCTTCCGGGCGATCCGCAGGGGTCAGGTGCCGCAGCACCGCCGCTGGATGGTCCGGGCCTTCGCCGTGGGGCTGGGCGTGGCGACGATCAGGATCTGGGTCGGCCTCTTCACGGGCATCCAGATCGGTCTGCTGGGGATGGGCGACGAGACCATGCCCGTCCGCGCCACCTTCGGCATCGCGTTCTGGCTGGGCCTGTCGATGCACGTGGCCTTCGCCGAGTGGTGGCTGCGACGCACCCCCGACCTCGACGGGTGAGCCCTGGCAGGTGACCGGTATGGCGCGGGGCCGGCCCCGCGCCATACCTCGCCTCAGCGGCGGACGAACGGGTTGGACAACGTGCCGATGCCCTCGATCTCGACCTCGACGCGCTGGCCGCCCTCGACCGGGCCGACCCCCGCGGGGGTGCCGGTGAGGATGACGTCGCCGGGCAGGAGGGTGAACGCCTTGGAGGCGTGGGACACCAGGGTCGCGACGTCGTGGACCATGTCGGCGGTGGTGCCGTCCTGGACGAGCTCGCCGTCGCGGCGGGTGCGGATCGACAGGGCGGACGGGTCGAGGTCGGTCTCGATCCACGGGCCGATCGGGCAGAACGTGTCCATGCCCTTGGCGCGGGCCCACTGGCCGTCGCCGCGTTGCAGGTCGCGGGCGGTGACGTCGTCGGCGCAGGTGTAGCCGAACACGACCTTCGACACCTCCTCGGGCTCGATGTCCTTGCAGAGCCGGCCGATGACGACGGCGAGCTCGCCCTCGTAGTGGACCTCGGAGGTGAGCGACGTCAGCACGACCGGCTCACCGGGGCCCACGACGGCGGTGTTGGGGATGAGGAACATCAGCGGCTCGGCCGGCGCCTCACCACCCATCTCCTTCGCGTGGTCGGCGTAGTTCTTGCCGATGCCGATGACCTTGCTGCGCGGGATGACCGGCGCGAGGAGGCGTACGTCCTCGACGAGGTGGGTCGCCCCCGTCAGCTCGATCTTCGTGTAGAGGGGGTCGCCGGTGATCTCGGCGATCTTCTCCCCAGCCCCGTCGACCAGTCCGAAGACCGGGTCCTCACCCGTCGTGAATCTCGCGATGCGCATGGGACCGAGCCTATCGGCGGTCAGCGCGCGGAGAACTCCCGGCGGTACCGCTGGGGGGAGGTGCCCACGACCGACTGGAAGTGCGTGCGCAGCAACGCCGCCGACCCGAACCCGCTGTGCGAGGCCACCGAGTCGACGGGCAGGTCGGTCTGCTCCAGCAGCTCGCGGGCGCGCAGCACCCGCTGCTGGACGATCCACCGGTGCGGCGTCGTGCCGGTCTCGGCGACGAAGCGACGGGCGAACGTGCGCTCCGACATCATCGCCAGGCGGGCGAGGTCTGGGACGGTGTGCGGTTCGTCGAGCTTCTCGGTGATGTGGTCCAGGACCGGCTGGATGCTCTCGCAGCTGGTCTCCGGCAGCGGTGACTCGACGTACTGCCGCTGACCGCCGTCGCGCTGCGGCGGGACCACCATGCGTCGGGCGATCCGCGTGGCGACAGCCGACCCGAGCTCGCGCCGGACGAGGTGCAGGCACGCGTCGATGCCCGCCGCGGTGCCGGCGCCGGTGATGATCGAGCCCTCGTCGATGTAGAGGACGTCCATCGAGACCCTCGTCCGCGGGAAGCGACGGGCGAACTCCTGCGCGTAGCGCCAGTGCGTCACGGCACTGCGGCCGTCGAGCAGACCGGTCTCCCCCAGGACGAAGGCGCCGGTGCAGATGGACAGGATGGTCGCTCCCCGCCAGTGAGCCTCCCGGATCGTCTCGAGCAGGGGCTCGGGATAGCTGTCGCGGACCCCGCCGGCCGGGATCACCACCAGGTCGGCGTCGACGGCGTCGGCCCAGCCGTGGCGCGGGACGAAGTGGCCGCCGCTGGTCGTGGCGACGGGTTGCCCGGCCTGCTCGCCACAGGTGATGAAGCTGAACGGCGGGACGCCGTCATCGGTGCGGTCGAGCCCGAAGACCTCGCAGGCCACGGACATCTCGAACATCGCCATGGGGTTCGTGGCCAGGGCCGCGATCGTCGTGAGCGCCATACCGGCATCATGGCACGATCACTGGCAGAAATCATGCAGACCTCGTCAGTTCTGCCACTCGTGGCGGGATACGGCCGAGCGAATGATTACTGACATGACCATCATCCTGCTCCTGGCCTTCGTCGCCACCCTCGTCGTCGCCCTCGAACGGCACCACCGCCGGACCTGGGCCCTCCCCCACGCCCCCCACGGCGCGGACTCCACCATCGCCTTCACCGACCTCGACCACGACGTGGACCGCGTCCTGCACGACGTCGAGGCCCACCGCGCCTGACGGGCTCGTCAGCGCAGCTGCTTCGTGACCGCGCCGGCCATCACGGCATACCCGAGGTCGTTGGCGTGGAAGTCGAACCGTGGCGGAGCCATCCACGTCCACTGGAGGATGCGCGCCAGGTTGGTGGGCAGCCTTCCGAGGTCCTTGACGGTCGTCGGTGTCGTCACCGTCGTCTGGAACGCGGTCGCCACGTCGGCGACGCGGGCGTCGACGCGCTTGGCACTGCTGGAGATCGCAGCGTTGACCTTGGCCAGCTCCTTGACCGACTGCTGGCCCAGACCCGCGTCGCCCAGCAGGTCGAGGACGAGGAACGGGTCGTAGTAGTTGAGGACCACGACCTCGGCGCGCGGCGCGGCAGCGCGAAGACGACGCGTGATCTGCGGCAGGTTCTCGGACAGGGTCGCGAGCGCCGGCTTCGTGCAGGACGGCTTCAACCCACCGAACCCGCACCGGGCCACGTCGTTGCCCCCGATGTCCACGGTCACGAGGTGCACGTCCGCCGCGTGACTGCGCAGGAACTTCTCCGCCTCCGCGAGCTGGCTGCCGGCGTCGTAGCGGCAACCGCCACCCTCGAGCATCGACGTCGTCGTCTCTCCCGAGCAGGCAAGGTTGACCAGCTCGGTCGGGCCGTCGCGCTTCTCGACGGCGGTGCGCACCGCGCCGACGTAGCCCGCCGCCCGGTGGTCGGCGCCGTTCTGGAAACCGGCCGCGAGCGAGTCGCCGAGCGCGACGTAGTACCCGGTGCCGGCGGCCGGTGCGCTCCTCGTGGCAGTGGCGCCGGGCGGCTGCGTCGAGGCGGTGCCGCCCGGTGACGACGACGCAGCCGACGGGCTGGGTCGTCCCCCGCCCGCCCCACCCGTGGTGAGGCCCACGACGGCGCCTGCCCCCAGCAGCAGCGCGAGCGCGGCCAGCGCCGCCGCCAGGGTCCGTCTGCTCATGGTCACCACGGTGCCACGCCCGGCTGGGAACCGGTCCGTCCGGGTTACCCTGCTGCGGCGATGCAGACCACTTCGACGCCGAGCCGGGCCCTGTCCCGAGCGCAGTGGCAGGCCCTCGAGGCCGACCACGAGCGCCGCGCCGACGACGCCACAGCCGGTCACCGCGCACGGAGGGGCGAGCAGGTGGCCCACCCGGTCGAGGACTTCCTGTTCACCTACTACCCGTTCCGCCCGGCCCTCCTGCGCCGCTGGCACCCGGGCCCGGGGGTCCGACTCGAGGACGCGGCAGCGCTCCCCCGGGCGCAGTGGAAGCACTACCGCGCGGAGGGGGCGGACCTGGAGCTGGACGTCGCGGCATACGTCGAGGCACGGGGCCGGACGCTGGAGTTCGTGCGGGACCTGATCACCGCCACCGCCACCAGGCCGGCACAGCTCGGGTGCTTCGGGCTGCACGAGTGGGCGATGGTCTACCAGCAGACCCCGGAGCAGGTGCGGCACGCCGACTGGCCGCTGCGCCTGGGTGCCGACGCCACCGACGACGTGGTGCGGGGCCAGCAGATCCGGTGCACCCACTTCGACGCGTTCCGGTTCTACACGCCCCCGGCGCGCTCGCTCAACCTGCTCCAGCCGACGCGCGAGACCCAGGTCGCGCTCGAGCAGCCGGGCTGCCTCCACGCCGGCATGGACCTCTACAAGTGGGCGATGAAGCTCGCCCCCGCCATCCCCGGCGACCTCGTCCTCGACTGCTTCGACCACGCCCGGGCGATCCGCGAGCTCGACATGCGGGCCTCCCCCTACGACCTCAGCGCCCTGGGGTACGAACCCGTGCGGATCGAGACCCCCGCCGGACGGGCCGAGTATGCCGCCGCGCAGCGCGGGTTCGCCGACCGCGGCCAGGCCCTGCGGGGCCGGCTGGTCGGCGCCATCGACGCGGTCACCGGCGCGGTCACCGACGCGGTCCCGGATGAGGCCACGGGCGCAGCCCCGGGCGCACCTCCCGCCTGACGGCAGGGCTCGCGACCAGCAGTGGGGACCGGCTGGGGCCTCGACCCCGGAGGCACCCGCCCGCGTGCTGGTCCGCTTCGTGGCACCGGACGCGGTGGCCCTAGTCTGGACGCCGTGTCCAAAGTTCTGACGTCCTTGCCCGTTGGTGAACGTGTCGGGATCGCCTTCTCAGGCGGTCTGGACACCTCTGTCGCAGTCGCCTGGATGCGCGAGAAGGGGGCGATCCCCTGCACCTACACCGCCGACCTCGGCCAGTACGACGAGCCTGAGATCGACACGGTCCCCGACCGCGCCGGGCAGTACGGCGCCGAGCTCGCCCGCCTCGTGGACTGCCGCCGCCCCCTCGTCGAGGAGGGACTGTCCGCGATCGCGTGCGGGGCGTTCCACATCCGCAGCGGCGGCCGCACGTACTTCAACACGACCCCGCTGGGCCGCGCCGTGACGGGCACCCTGCTCGTGCGCGCCATGAAGGACGACGGCGTCGACATCTGGGGCGACGGCTCCACCTACAAGGGCAACGACATCGAGCGGTTCTACCGTTACGGCCTGCTCGCGAACCCGTCGCTGCGCATCTACAAGCCGTGGCTCGACGCCGACTTCGTCACCGAGCTCGGTGGCCGCAAGGAGATGTCGGAGTGGCTCACCGCCCGCGACCTCCCCTACCGCGCGAGCACCGAGAAGGCCTACTCCACCGACGCCAACATCTGGGGGGCCACCCACGAGGCGAAGACCCTCGAGCACCTGAACGAGAGCCTCGAGATCGTCGAGCCGATCATGGGCGTGCGGTTCTGGGACGAGTCGGTGTCCATCGCCGCCGAGGACGTCACCGTGCGGTTCGAGCAGGGCCGCCCGGTCGCCATCAACGGCAACGACTTCGGCGGCGACGCGGTCGCCCTCGTCGACGAGGCCAACAAGGTGGGCGGCCGCCACGGCCTCGGCATGTCCGACCAGATCGAGAACCGCATCATCGAGGCCAAGAGCCGCGGCATCTACGAGGCTCCCGGCCTGGCTCTGCTCCACATCACCTACGAGCGCCTCCTCAACGCGATCCACAACGAGGACACCATCGCGAGCTACCACGCCGAGGGCCGTCGCCTCGGACGCCTCCTCTACGAGGGCCGCTGGCTGGACCCGCAGTCACTCATGCTGCGCGAGTCGCTCCAGCGGTGGGTCGCCTCCGTGGTCACCGGCGAGGTCACCCTCCGCCTGCGTCGCGGCGAGGACTACTCGATCATCGACACGACCGGCCCGGCGTTCAGCTACCACCCGGAGAAGCTCTCGATGGAGCGCACCGAGGGGGCGGCGTTCGGTCCCGTCGACCGCATCGGCCAGCTCACCATGCGCAACCTCGACATCGCGGACTCCCGCGCCAAGCTCGAGCTGTATGCCGCGCAGGGCCAGCTCGTGGCCGGTCACCAGGCGCTCGTGGGCGACCTCGAGCCCGGCGGCGCCAAGGCCATCTCCTCGAATCCGGCTGCGGCACAGGCAGACTCGGACGACAACGCGCTCGACCGCGCAGCGATCGAGTTCGGCACCGACTGATCCCGTCCCACCGGCACAACGCCGGTTGCGCGGCATACCGCGGGAAACCATCGCGCGGGACGTCCCGCAACCGGCGTTCTGCGTGGGGCCTCAGCCGGGCGGGTCCAGCAGCCCGCGCTGGATGGCGATCGACATCGCCTCGAGCTTGCTGTGCGCGCCGAGCTTCGCGGACAGGTTGGAGACGTGGTTGCGCACCGTGTTGACGCTCACCGTCAGCTCGGCGGCGATCGCGGCGTTGGACAGGCCCTGGGCGAGCATGCCGAGCACCTCCTCCTCGCGTCGGGTGAGCGTCGGCGTGGGCGCACTCACGCGGGTGAGCCTCGGGAGCAGGCGGGCCAGCATCTCGGAGGAGATCGAGGCCTCCCCCTGGGCTGCGGCGCGGACGGCCGCCGTCACCTCGGAGAGGCTGCGGGTCTTGGAGAGGAACCCCGCCGCGCCGGCCTCGAGCGCACGGACGAGGACGTCGTCGGAGCTCGACCCGGTCAGGACGAGGATGTTCATGCTCGGACGGAGAGCCTTGAGGTCCCTGATCGCGTCGACCCCGTCACCGTCCGGGAGGCGTCGGTCGAGCACCAGCACGTCGGGTGCGGTGGACACCACCCGGGACCGCGCCTGGGCGAGACTCGAGGCGAGTCCGACCGAGACGACGTCGGGTTCGTCGTCGAGGACGCGGGCCAGGCTCGCGGCCATGACCTCGTGGTCGTCGACGATCAGCACCCTGATCGGCTGTTCCGGGCGCGGCTGCTCCATCACGCCATGATCTTCGCTCATGTCCCCTCCTCGCCGCGCCTAGTATCCATGCACTAGGTGCCGCGGCGCGCGCGCACCGCCAGATTGCGCCTGTCGAGCGGGATCATGGACGTCCTGACGACCGCCGCGGTCGCCCTCATCCCAGGACAGGCAGGGGTCGTGTCCACCGTCCGTGTGCTCATCGCCGACGACCACCCGCAGATGCTCGCCGCGATGGTGCACGTGGTGGAGTCCGACGGGCGGTTCACCCTGGTGGGAACAGCGGCCAACGGTCCGGACGCGCTGCGCCTCGCCCAGGAGTTCCCCGTCGACGTCGCCCTGCTCGACGTGCGGATGCCGGGTGGTGGCCCGGAGGCAGTCACCGCGTTCCACGCGATGGACCCCGCCCCCGCCGTCGTCGCGGTCTCCGCCGAGACGTCGATGAGCACCGTGGCAGCCATGGTGCGGGCCGGCGCGGTGGGCTACCTCGCCAAGGGACGCATCGGCGAGAGCCTCCCCGACGTGCTCGCCCAGTGCGCTGCCGGCGAAGTCGTGCTGGCTACGGGTTCCGGCGCCGGAGCCATGCGCATGCTGCTGGGAGCCTGAGAAACCGACACCGACCCGTGGTGCCGGTCCGCCACCATGCCTACGATGGCGCCCGAGGGGCTGGGTGGACCGGCGCGGACGACGTGAGGGGAACGCCGGATGGCGCACGACGCAGGGCTGTCGAACGAGTCCGACGCGGCCATCGGCCCCCAGGTGGTCTTCGGCATGGACCGGACGGGGCGGTGCACGCTCTCGGTCGGGCCCGGCCTCGACGTCCTCGGGCTCAAGCCCAACGAGCTGGTCGGCCAGAACCTCTACGAGGTGTACCGCGACGACGCGGTGGGGCTGAGCGCCCTCGACACCGTGCTCGCGGGACAGCGGTTCGTCCACGAACGTTCCCACCAGGGGCGCCGGCTGGCACTGCACCTCGAACCGATCCTCGACGCCGAGGGTGTCCTGACGGGGGCGGTGGGCATCGCCACCGACGTCACGGAACAGCGACGCGCCGAGAGCGTGGCGCTCGAGGAACGCCGGCGCTCCGCCGAGCTCGCGGGTCGCCTCATCCGGTTCCAGGCGCTCGTCGAGGCCTCGCCCGACTTCATCGCCATCGCTGCCCTCGACGGCACGGTCTCCTACGTCAACCCCGGTGGCCGCACGCTGATCGGCATGGCCCTGGACGCGGACGTCACGACCACCACCATCTCCGACTACCTCACCCCGGAGGGCCTGGTGCTCTCGCTCGAGATCGAGCAGCCCGCGGTGGTCCGGGACGGGCACTTCGAGGGTGAGACCACCCTGAAGCACCAGGACGGCCACGCGATCCCGGTCGCCGTGGCGAGCTTCCTCATGTTCCACCCCGGTACCGGAGAACCCTTCGCCCTGGCCACGGTCCAGCGCGACATCAGCGAACGGGTGGCGGCCGACCAGGTCATGGCCGACCTCATCGAGCAGCGCACCGCCCTGCTCACCCGCCTGGTCGACGCCCAGGACGCCGAGCGCAGCCGCATCGCCGCGGACGTGCACGACGACCCCGTGCAGGCGATCGCCGCCGTCGACCTGCGGATGGGGCTGCTCCGGCGCCGGCTGCGCGAGCAGGCGCCGTCCCTGCTCCCGGAGCTCGACGGACTGCAGGAGACCCTCTCGGGTGCCACCGAGCGGCTGAGGTCCCTGCTGTTCGACCTCGAGCCACCGTCCTTCGCCCACTCCGGTCTCGCTGGAGCGCTGAGGCGAGCGACGGACGAGATCTACGAGGGCACCTCGGTCCAGGCCCGCGTGGACGGGACCGACGAGCCGGTGATGCCCGAGGCGACCCGAGCGGTGGCCTACCGCATCGTCAAGGAGTCCCTGGTCAACGTCCTCAAGCACGCGGGCGCCGGCACCGTCCACGTCACGGTCGACTCCCTCGACGCTGGTCTGCACGTCACCGTCCTGGACGACGGCGTCGGGCCCGGCGAAGCCGTCTCGGCCCCCGCCCACCGCGGCGTGGCCGGCATGCGCGACAGGGCGACCCTGGCAGGCGGATGGTGCACCGTCGCGGACGGACCCCGGGGCGGCACGCTCGTCACGCTCTGGCTGCCGGGCCCGGAGGTCACCACGACGTCAGCACCCGGGCTGGGCGCCGGGCTGGGGCTCACCGAGGCGGCCAGCCGCAGCACCACCAGCCTGGGCTTCGCGCACGGGATGGATGACGGCCACAGCGACGCCTGACCGCGGTCCGGCGTCCCGCGACCGCTGGACCGCGGGACGGTGAGGCGCAGCGCTGGTGGGTCAGTGCCCTTGCACTAGTGGAGATGCCCCCGCGGCACCGGGTTCGGCGGGCAGCGCTGAGGCATCGTGGGAGCACGTCGACCGGCCCGCGTCCCCTGAGGGCCGGTCGGCGCTCGACATCCGCGGTTCCTGCACCCCCCAGCACGAGCCCCTGGTGTCGATGCACTAGTCGAAATGCGACACCCGCATCGGTTCGTCCCTTGCGGACTGGACCAGACTGGTGCCACGAGCCCCGGTGATCCCCCCACGTCACGTGCACCGGAGCTCGTCGTGACGAGCACCGATCGGCCCCTCCAACCCCCTGCGCCGGGGCCGACCGGTGCTCGTCCCATGTCCGGTACCTCTGTGGCCCCAGCCGGACCCGCCGCCCCAGCCGGACCCGCGGCCCCAGCCGGAGTCCCGGCCCGGCCCGGACCGGACCGTCAGGAACGGGGCACCAGCGGCGCGAGGGCCTACCTCACCGGGACGCCGGCACGCACCAGGCCATAGGTCACGCCCTCGACGAGCGCCTGCCACGAGGCCTCGAGGATGTTGCCGGCCACGCCGATCGTCTCCCAGGACGTCGTTCCGTCCGAGGTCTCGATGAGGACGCGCGTCACCGCGTCGGTGCCGTGGGCCGCGTCGAGGATGCGGACCCGGAAGTCGATGAGCTCGAGCTTGGCCAGCTCCGGGTAGGCAGGGCTGAGCGCCTGGCGCAGGGCGTGGTCGAGCGCGTTGACCGGGCCGTTGCCCTCCCCGGTGGCGACGACGCGTTCCCCACCGGCAAGGACCTTGACTGTCGCCTCGGACAGCGCGTCCTCGTCGCCCCGGGCGTCGGTGATGACGCGCCACGACTCGACCGCGAAGAAGTCGAACCCCTTGCCTTCCACCTCGCGACGCAGCAGCAGCTCGAACGACGCGTCCGCCGCGTCGAAGGTGTAGCCGCGCAGCTCGAGGTCCTTGACCTTGGCGAGCACCCGGCTGAGCAGCTCGTCGTCGCCCGACAGGTCGTACCCCAGCTCGCGGCCCTTGAGCTCGATGCTGGCGCGACCGGCCATGTCGGACACCAGCATCCGCATGTCGTTGCCCACGTGCACGGGGTCGGTGTGCTGGTAGAGGTCGGGGTCGATGCGGATCGCGCTGGCGTGCAGCCCGGCCTTGTGGGCGAACGCGCTCGCCCCGACGTAGGGCTGGCGGCTGTAGGGCGGGACGTTCGTGATCTCGCTGATGGAGTGGGCGATCCGGGTCGCCTCGCGCAGCCGGTCCGTCTCGAGCAGGGGCAGCCCGCGCTTGATCTGCAGGTTGCTCACGACGGTGAGGAGGTCGGCGTTGCCGGTCCGCTCGCCGTACCCGTTTATCGTGCCCTGCACGTGCGTCGCACCCGCGTCGACGGCCGCCATGGAGTTGGCGACGGCACACCCGGTGTCGTTGTGGCAGTGGATGCCCACGCGTGCCGAGGTGCTCGCCACGGCGTCGGCGACGACGTCGGCGATCTGGTCGGGGAGCATGCCGCCGTTGGTGTCGCACAGGGCGACGACCTCGGCGCCGGACTCCATCGCGGCGCGGACGACCTCGAGCGCATAGGCGCGGTCCGCGGCATACCCGTCGAAGAAGTGCTCCGCGTCCAGGAACACGCGCCGTCCCTCACCGGCGAGGAACGACACCGTGTCGCGCACCATCTCGAGGTTCTCCTCGAGGGTGGTGCGCAGGGCCGTCTCGACGTGGCGCACGTGCGACTTCGCCACGAGGGTGACCACGGGCGCACCCGAGTCGACGAGGGCGCGGACCAGCGGGTCGGTGGCCGCGCGACCGCCGGCCCGCCTGGTCGCGCCGAACGCGGCGAGGGTGGCGTTGCGCAGCCGCAGCTCCTGCTGGGCACGGGCGAAGAACTCGGTGTCCTTCGGGTTCGCGCCCGGCCAGCCACCCTCGATGAACCCGACCCCGAGCTCGTCGAGGTGCACGGCGATGGCGAGCTTGTCCGACACGGAGAGGTTGAGCCCCTCCTGCTGCGCCCCGTCGCGCAGGGTCGTGTCGTAGACGTGCAGGTCGCTCATCGTGGTGGTTCCCGTCGGGTCATCGGTGGTGTCGGGTCGCTGGTGCCGTGTGGTCCTGGTGGTTCATTCTCCCCCGTCGCGCCTCCGGGGCCGGGGATGGTGGCCGGACGGAGGTCCTGACAAAGCAAAAGACCCCCCGGGTGTGGGAGGTCTGCGCGACGAGGAGGTCTCGTCGCGCTAGTCGATAATCACCATGGTGGTCGCCATGTGCCAGGAGGTCACGGGACCACTGTGGCACGCGGTGTCCGCGGGTTGAACCCCCGGTCCGTATGCCGGTCAGGCCCGTTCGGCCCGCTGGTCCCGGGCGGCAGCCACGAGCGCGTCGAAGAGCCGCGGGTCGTCCCCCATCTCCGGGTGCCACTGGACGGCGAGCCGGAAGGGGGAGGCGGGGTCCTCCATCGCCTCCAGGGTCCCGTCGGCGGCCCAGGCCGACGGCACGAACCCGGGGTGGGTGAGCACGGACTGGTGGTGGTAGCTCGGGACCTCGGTGGTCTCGCCCAGCAGCTGCCGGAGCCTGGACCGCTCCACGGTCGTGACGGGGTGGGTGCCGTACACGCCATCGCTCGGGGAGTGCTCGTCGTGCCCGACCCGGTCGGGCAGGTGCTGCTCGAGCTGCCCGCCCGCGGCGACCGCCATGACCTGCATCCCCCGGCAGATCCCGAGCTGCGGCAGCCCGCGGTCGTGCGCCGCCAAGGCGAGTGCGAGCTCCATGGCGTCACGGTCGGCGCGGGGGTCCTGCACCTTCGGGTGCCGCTCCTGGGCGTACCGGGTCGGGTCCACGTCGGCACCGCCGGCGATCACCAGGGCGTCCAGGCGGGCGAGCACCTCGTGGGCGACCTCGAGGTCGCCGTCGGGCCGCGGTGGCACGACGAGGACGACCGCACCGGCCTGCTCGAGCTTCTCCACGTAGGCGTGCGGGACCGTGGCGCTGGGCTGGTCGCGCCAGGGCCCCCGGGTCACCGGTTCGACGTAGCAGGTGAGCCCCACCACCGGCCGGGTCATCGGGGTCGGTCCTGCCCGGTCACAGCGGCGTGACGTAGGCGCCGCTGATCCCGCCGTCGACGAGGAACTGGGACGCGGTGATGAAGCTCGACTCGTCGCTCGCGAGGAACAGCACCGCCGCGGCGATCTCGTCGGGCTCGGCGAACCGGCCGACCGGGATGTGCACCATCCGGCGGGCCGCCCGCTCGGGGTCCTTGGCGAAGAGCTCCTGCAGCAGCGGCGTGTTGACCGGTCCGGGACACAGGGCGTTGACCCGCACGCCCTCGCGGGCGAACTGCACCCCGAGCTCGCGCGACATGGACAGCACACCACCCTTGCTGGCGGTGTACGAGATCTGGCTGGTCGCCGCGCCCATCACCGCGACGAACGACGCGGTGTTGATGATCGACCCCCTGCCCTGCTCGAGCATGTACGGCAGGGCCGCCTTGCAGCACAGGTAGACGCTCGTGAGGTTGACCTCCTGGACCCGCTTCCACGCGTCGAGGCCGGTGGTGAGGATGGAGTCGTCGTCGGGCGGGGAGATGCCCGCGTTGTTGAAGGCGACGTCCACGCTGCCGAAGCGCTCCTTGGCGGTCGCGAACAACACCTCCACCTGGGCGGGGTCCGTCACGTCGCAGTGGACGTAGGCGCCGCCGAGCTCGGCGGCGATCGCTTCGCCCGCGTCGTCGTCGAGGTCGCCGATGACGACCTTGGCGCCCTCCTGGGCGAAGCGTCGGACGGTCGCCAGACCGATGCCGCTGCACCCTCCGGTGACGACGGCGACCTTGCCCTCGAGCCTGCCTGCCATGGGTGTGCCTTTCAGGATTCGGTGGAGATGAAGACGTTCTTGACGTCGGTGAACGAGTCGAGGGCGTCGGGTCCGAGCTCGCGGCCGAGGCCGGACTGCTTGAAGCCGCCGAACGGTGTGGAGTACCGGACGCTGCTGTGGGAGTTGACCGAGAGGTTCCCCGCCTCGACGCCGCGCGCCACCCGCAGGGCCCGCCCGACGTCACGGGTCCAGATCGAGCCCGAGAGCCCGTATGCCGTGTCGTTGGCCTTCGCGACCGCGTCCGCCTCGTCGTCGAAGGGCATCACCGCGACCACCGGCCCGAAGACCTCCTCCTGCCAGACCCGGTCGGTGGTGGCCCTCGGCAGGACGACCGTGGGCGGGTACCACCAGCCGGGCCCGTCGGGGGCGCTGCCGCGGAAGGCGACGTCCACGGGTTCGGACGACTCCTCGACGTAGGAGCGAACCGTCTCCCGCTGCCCGCTGCTGATGAGCGGTCCCATCTCGGTCGCCTCGTCGCCGGGTGCGGCGACGACGACACCACGGACGGCGGGCTCGAGCAGCTCCATGAACCGGTCGAACACGCTGCGCTGCACCAGGATCCGGCTGCGCGCGCAGCAGTCCTGGCCGGCGTTGTCGAAGACGCCGTACGGTGCCGTGGCCGCAGCCTTCTCGAGGTCGCTGTCCGCGAACACGATGTTGGCGCTCTTGCCACCGAGCTCGAGGGTGACCCGCTTCACCTGGTCGGCGGCCCCACGCATGATCCGCTGGCCCACGGCCGTCGAGCCCGTGAAGCAGACCTTGCGCACCGCCGGGTGGGTCACGAAACGTTCGCCCACGACCGCTCCGCGCCCCGGGACGACCGTGAACACTCCCTCGGGCAGCCCCGCCTCGAGGGCGAGCTCGCCCAGCCGGATGGCGGTGAGAGGGGTCAGCTCCGCGGGTTTGAGGACGACGGTGTTGCCCGCTGCCAGCGCCGGCGCGAAACCCCAGCCGGCGATCGGCATGGGGAAGTTCCACGGGACGATGATGCCCACGGTCCCGAGGGGCTCCTTGAACGTGACGTCGAGCCCGCCTGCCACCGGGATCTGGCGTCCGAACAGGCGCTCGGGGGCGGCGGAGTAGTAGGTCAGCACGTCGCGGACGTTGCCGGCCTCCCACCGGGCGTTGCCGATCGTGTGCCCCGAGTTCTCGACCTCGAGCAGCGCCAGCTCCTCGAGGTGGTCGTCGACGGACTGGGCGAAGCTGCGCAGCAGGCGGGCCCGGTCGGCGGGCGCCACCGCGGCCCAGGCAGGTGCCGCGGCGTCGGCGGCCGCGATGGCGGCGTCCGCCTCCTCGATCCCGGCCAAGGGAACGCTGGTGACGACGGACTCGGTGGCGGGGTTGACGACGTCGTGCAGGACCTGGCTCACAGCCGCTCGAACCCCCTGATCCGCTCCCAGTCGGTGACGGCACCGTTGTAGGCCGCGAGCTCGACCTCTGCCGCGTGCGCGTAGTGCTCGACGACGTCGTCGCCGAGAGCGGCACGGGCCACCTCGGAACCGAGGAACAGGTCACGGGCCTCGTGCAGCGTCGACGGGACCCGGTCCTTGTCGGAGGAGTACGCGTTGCCGGCGAAGGCCTCCTCGAGCGGGATCTCCTCCCGTATGCCGTGCAGCCCCCCGGCGATCATCCCCGCCACCGCGAGGTAGGGGTTCACGTCGCCGCCCGGCACGCGGTTCTCGACCCGGAGCCCGTGCCCGTGCCCGACCACGCGCAACGCGCAGGTGCGGTTGTCCGTCCCCCACGCGACAGCCGTCGGGGCGAACGAGCCGGGCTGGAAACGCTTGTAGGAGTTGATGTTCGGGGCGTACAGCAACGTCATCTCCCGCATCGTCACCTGGAGCCCCGCGACGAAGTGCTCGAACAACGCGGACCGGCCACCTTCCCTGCTGTCGTCGGCGAACACCGCGCCGCCGTCGGTGCCGCGCAGCGACAGGTGGATGTGGCAGGAGTTGCCCTCGCGCTCGTCGAACTTGGCCATGAAGGTCAGCGACTGCCCGTGCCGGTCCGCCAGCTCCTTGGCCGCGGTCTTGTAGACGACGTGGTTGTCGCAGGTCCGGATGACCTCGTCGTAGAGGAACGCGATCTCGTGCTGGCCGGGGTTGCACTCCCCCTTCGCACTCTCCACGGTGACGCCGGCGGCATACATCTCGTTGCGGATCTCGCGCAGCAGCGGCTCCACCTTGGTGCCGCCCATGATCGAGTAGTCGACGTTGTAGCGGTTGGCTCCGGTGAGCCCCTGGTAGCGCTGGTCCCAGGCGCGCTCGTAGGTCTCCTCGAAGACGATGAACTCGAGCTCGGTGCCGGCCAGCGCGACGAACCCCATCTCCGCGGCGGCATCAACCTGGGTGTGCAGGACCGACCGCGGCGACGGGCGGACCAGCCCCCGCCCGTCCAGCCAGGACAGGTCGCACTGCACCGTGGCGGAGTACGGCTGTCCGGGCGTCCGGCGCAGGGTGGCGAGGTCGAGGTCGAACATCATGTCGCCGTAACCCTGTTCCCAGGAGCTGATGGCGTACCCGTCCACGGTGTTCATGTCGACGTCGACGGCGAGCAGGTAGTTGCACCCCTCCGTGCCGTGCCCGAGCACGGAGTCGAGGAAGAACTGCCCGTGGATCCGTTTGCCCTGCAGGCGACCCTGCATGTCGGTGAAGGCGACGACGACGGTGTCGATGCGGCCCGAGGCGATGTCCTGCCTCAGCTCGTCGACCGTCAGGGTGGGTGGGTGCGTCACGGTGCCTCCTTGGTCGTCCGTCAGCCCAGCAGTCCGCGGAGCAGGGCGGCGGTGGCGTCGCAGTGCTCTTCCATCGTCGCCCGCGCCTGCTCGGCGTCGCCGCCGAGGATCGCCGCGACGACGGCGTCGTGCTGGTCGTTGGAGTGCGCGATGTTGGGGGGCAGCACCGGGATCGCGGACAACAGCTCGTGCAGGGCGGACTGGGCCCTGGTCACGGCCTCGATGAGCATCGGGGACCCGGACAGGGTGGCGACGGCGAGGTGCAGGCGGCTGTCAGCCAACCGGTGGGCCGCGTTGTCGGGCGCCTGACGTGCCGCCTTGGCGCTCTCGAGCAGCCACGCCCGCTGGTCGGCCGAGAGGGCCCGGGTGGCAGCGAGCGCGGCAGCACCGGGCTCGACGACCCGGCGGAAGTCGAGGGCGTCGGTGAGCGCGGCACCTGTCCGGACGTGCGGGTTGCCGGTGCCCGGCTCCGACCCTGCGTAGGTGATCACCGTGCCACCGCCGCGGCCGCGGCGGGTGGTCACCAGGCCGGAGTCGCGCAGGGCGGCGATCGCCTCCCGGAGGGTGTTGCGGCTGACGCCCAGCCGCTCGGCCAGCTCGCGCTCGGGCGGGAGCTGCTCCCCGTCGGTGAAGACCCCCAGCCGGATCGCGGTGGCCAGCTGCTCGACGGTCACCTCGAACGCGTTGCCCGAGGCTGCCCGCAGGACGACCAGCGGGAGGGAGGTGTGGGGGGCGGCGCTCACGCTCCGATCCAATACCCCGGCAGCATCCGCGTCAATGGTCTGCGAAAGGACCTTTCGGCGAGTCATGGCTTCACCCGCCCCAGCTTCAGCCCCTCCGGGTCGTACGGGGCGCGCAGCATCGCCCTCACCGGGAACCGTTGGCCTGCAAGGTCGACCTCCCACGCGCCGCCCGTCAGCCAGGCCGCGGTGACGGGACCCCCCTGGCGGTCGGCGACCAGGGCCAGTCCCACGGAGGAGCCGACCGCTGCGCCCCACGCCGCGCTGGTGACCTGACCGACGGGGACGCCGTCGCGCAGGACGAGCTCGCCACCCCAGAGGTACGCATCCGGGTCGGTGACGACCAGGGAGACCACACGACGCCTTGGGGGCTCGGCTCGCGCTCGTTCGACCGCGCCACGTCCGAGGAAGTCGTGGTCGGCACCTCTCTTGCAGGCGAACGTGAGGCCGGCCTCGACCGGCCCCAGGTCGGTCGTGAGCTCGCGCCCGAAGGCGCGGTACCCCTTCTCCAGCCGCAGCGCCTCGATCGTCCAGTACCCGGCCGGCACGACCCCGAGGTCGGCACCGCACCCGAACAGGTCGTCGTGGACACCGAGGGCCAGCTCGGTGGGGACGTAGAGCTCCCAACCCAGCTCACCGACATACGTGATGCGGGTGGCCCGGACCGTCGCGTGGCCGAGCCGGATCTCACGGCTGGTCGAGAAGGGGAAGCCTGCGTCCGACAGGTCGTCGTCCGTGAGCCGCTCGAGCAGCGTCCGCGACAGCGGCCCCATCACCCCGAGGACCGCCCACGCGCCGGTCACGTCCACCACCTCGACCCGCGAGCCCCGGGGGACGTGGCGTCGGATCCAGTCGAGGTCCCGGACGGTGGTCGCGGCGCTGCTGACGACGAGGAACTCGTGCGTCGTCAGTCGGGTGACGGTCACGTCGGCCTCGTAGGTGCCCCTTGTGTTGAGCATCCCCGTGTAGACCGTGCGCCCCGTGGGAACCGCGACGTCGGCGGTGCACAGCCACTGCAGGGCCGCCTCCGCGTCGGGGCCGGTCACGAGGTACTTCGAGAAGGAGGTCTGGTCGAACACCGCGACCGACGACCGGGTGGCCAGCTGCTCCGACACGGACCAGTCGACCCAGGCCGGCCTCTCCCACGAGTACTCCACCACCGGCGGGACCCCTTGCGGCGCAAAGACGTTGGCCCGCTCCCAGTGGTTGCGCGAGCCCAGGCAGGCGCCCCGCTCGACCAGCCGGTCGTGCAGCGGCGACCGCTTCTGCGGGCGCCCCGTCTCAGGCTCGCGGTTCGGCCAGGGCACGGCGTAGTGCAGCCCCAGCACCTCCACCACCCGCTCCCTCAGCCAGGAGTGGTTTCCGGCCAGCGGGGAGAACCGACGGATGTCGGCGCTGATGAGATCCATCGTCGGAGCCCCCTCGGCCACCCACTCGGCGAGCGCCCGACCGGCCCCACCGGCCGAGGCGATCCCGACCGAGTTGAACCCCGCCGCGACGAAGAAGCCGGCCAGCTCGGGTGCCTCGCCGATGATGAACTGGTTGTCGGGGGTGAAGCTCTCGGGCCCGTTGTAGAACTTGCGGACGCCCGTCTCGGCGAGCACCGGCAGCCGGTGCACCGCGCTCTCCATGAGCACCTCGAAGTGCTCCCAGTCCTCGTCGAGGAGCGCGAACTCGAACGGGTGCGGGATCTGGTCCGGCGGCACCCACGGCTTGGCCTGGGGCTCGAACCCACCGACGAGGAGGCCACCGACCTCCTCCTTGACGTAGGTCCAGCCGTCCGGGTCACGCAGGATCGGCAGGTCGCGGTGCACCCCGTCGACCTGGTCGGTGACGACGTAGAAGTGCTCCGCGGAGTGCAGCGGCACGTTCACACCCACCATCGCCCCCACGGCGTTGGCCCACTGCCCCGCACAGTTGACGACGACCTCCGCCTCGACGTCACCGTGGTCGGTGCGCACGCCCGTCGCCCTCCTGTCACGCGTGTCGACACCGGTCACCCGCACGCGTTCGCGGACGACCACCCCGAGGTTGCGGGCGCCCCTGGCCAAGGCCTGCGTGAGGTCGGTGGGGTTCGCCCGCCCGTCGCCCGGCAGCCAGAGCGCGCCCTGCAGGTCCTCGTGGCGCATCAACGGGTACCGCTCGTGGGCCTGGTCCGCGGTGAGCAGCTCACAGTCCAGGTCGTATGCCGCGGCGCTGGCCGCGGTGCGGCGCAGGGCCACCATCCGGTCGGGGGTGCGGGCCACGGTGAGGCCGCCGCAGGTCCGGTAGCCGGTGCCCAGACCGGTCTCTGCCTCGAGCCGGGCGTAGAGGTCGGTGGAGTACTGCACGAGACGGGTGCCGGCCTCGCTCGCCCGCAGCTGCCCGACCAGCCCGGCTGCGTGCCACGTCGTCCCACCCGACAGCGAGCCCTGCTCGAGGAGCAGCACGTCGGTCCACCCGAGGTGGGCCAGGTGGTACGCCACGCTGCACCCGATGACTCCCCCACCGATGACGACCACCCTGGCCCTGGTCGGCAGGTCCCCCGTCACGGCGTTCCCTGCGGCACGGGTGGGGCGGCGGCCGCGTCGAGGAGGGCGCCCAGACGCGGGTCCGCGAAGCCGGCCAGGGCCAGGGCAAGGCGCTCGGTCGTGAACGCCTCGAAGTCGTGGTCGACGTCGGAGACGCCCTGCTGGATGACCCCCCAGAGCGTCCAGGCCCACCGGCCGGCCAGGCCCCACAGCTCGGCCCGCGCGAGCAGGCGTCCGTCGAGGCGGCCGTAGTAGCTCTCCACCAGCTCCTCGAGGTGGTCGTGGTCGAGCTGCGACTCGTTGACGAGGTTGCCCAGCTCGAAGGCGGGTTCGTTCATCCCGGAGTACTCGTAGTCGATCAACCGCAGGTCGCCACCGTCGTCGATGATGTTGGCTGCCAGCAGGTCGTTGTGGCATGGCACGAGCCCCTCGGGGAACGTCCGCAGCGCCGCCTCGAGCCGACGTGCGGCAGGCTCGAGCGCGGCATACCCCTCGGGGAGGGGAAAGCCTTGGGCTGCGACGATCTGCGCATATCGGCGCTGGACCTCGAACATGTCGAAGCGGGAGGCGAAGGCCGGTCCCGAATGGAGCCGCCGCAGAGCGGCGGCAAGGCGTGGCAGGTTGGCACCGATGTCGGCCGCAGTGCAGGTCCGGCCCGGCAGGTAGCCCACCACGAGCACCCCTCGTTCCGGGAGGTAGTCCACGACGGGCGCGCCGACCCCCACCGAGGCGGCAGCCACGCTGTTGTGCCACTCGTGCTCCCGGTCGACCGCGAGCAGCTCGGTGCTGGCCGGCGAGATCCGGACGACGACGTCGAGGGTCGCCGTCCGGACCCGGTAGTTGTGGTTGGTCAGGCCACCGGGGAGCTCATCGACCCGGCGCTCCTGACCGGCCAGGCAGGGGATCTCGTCGAGCCACCGGTCGACTCGCACGGTCCGTCAGCGGAACGTCTCGGCGACGTCCGCGTCGACCGTGTGCTTGGGTCCGGTGAACCACTTCTTGGCCGAGACGTGCCAGAACACCCACAGCAGGGCCAGTGCGCCGAGGACCACGATCGGGGTGTAGTTGACGAACTTCCACGCGAAGTCCTTGTCGAACGGGTTGCCGGAGTTGACCGTCGGAAACATCGCCACGATCGAGGTGACGACGATCTCGACGATCGCCAGAGGCGCCAGCCAGCGCCACTTCGTGCCGAGGTTCCACGAGCCCTGCCGGAAGGAGCTGCCCGCACGCCACCGGTAGTAGATCGGGATGGCGAAGGCGACGTAGAGACCGACCACGCCGATGGAGACCACGGCGAAGAACGCGATGGGCACGTAGGTCGGCGACGCATCCGTGCCGATGTTGACCTTCACGAGGGCCGGCAGGGTCAGCACGACGGCGATGACCGCCGAGAGGATGACACCGTTGACGGGCACGCGCTTGGCGCTCAGCTTCGACCACAGACGTGACCCCGGGACCGCCCCGTCACGGCTGAACGCGAACAGCATGCGGGTGGTCGAGGTCATGCAGGCGGTGGTGCAGAAGAACTGGCCGGCGGTCGAGATGAGCAGGATGGTGCCCGCCCACGGGCTCGACAGGGCCTGGTTGAAGATCGTCGCGACCGCGCCGCCACCCTTGGTCACCCCGGCCTCGTCCTGGACCGCGAAGAGGAAGGTGAGCAGCAGGATCCAGCCACCGACCGCCGAGTAGGCGATCGACTGCCAGATCCCCTTGGCCGCCGTGTCGGCCGCCCCGTGCGTCTCCTCCGAGAGGTGCGCGGAGGCGTCGTACCCGGTGATCGTGTACTGCGTGAGGATCGCCGAGATCGGCAGGATGTAGAACAGGAAGCCCAGACCGTGGGTGCTCCCGCCGTTGAACCCGGTGTTGTTCACCGTGTGGGTGAACACCGACGAGACGCTCGCGTGGTGGTCGGGGACGAACCACAGGATGAGTACGACGGCCAGGGCACCGAACACGTGCCACCAGACCGAGATGTTGTTGAGCACGGCCAGCAGGTGCGCCGAGAAGATGTTGACCAGGGACACCAGGATGAGCACGACGATGAAGTACATGAAGACCCGGTTGAGGTCACCCGGCGTGTACCCGCTGTCGAAGGCGCCGAGGGTCAGGTCGAAGAAGGTGGCACAGCCGTAGGCGACCGACGCGTCGATGGCGAGCAGCCCGATGAGGTTGAGCCACCCCGTGTAGTAGCCGGCCTTGACCCCGCCCAGCTTGCTCGCCCACCAGTAGATCCCGCCCGAGGTGGGGTAGGCCGAGACCAGCTCGGACATGCAGAACCCGACGGTCAGGATGAACAGGCTGATGATCGGCCAGCCCCACGCGATCGCAGCCGGTCCGCCGTTGTTCCAGCCGACCCCGAAGGTGGTGAAGCACCCGGCCAGGATCGAGATGATGGAGAACGAGATCGCGAAGTTGGAGAACCCGGACCACGACCGATCCAGCTCCTGCTTGTACCCGAGCTCCGCGAGGCGGCGCTCGTCGTCCGACAGTTCGCTGACACTGGCCATCTCGGCTCCTAGTCTTCGGTACGAAGTTGGGCCGATGCTACTGCCGCCGTGTCCCGCCGACCAGACCCTCATGGCGTGGATTCGTGGGTGATGCAGCGTGCCAACGGTTGCGACCTGTCGCAGTTGCCTTTGTTTGGCACGTTCGTGAACCTTTGGACCCACCCTCCGCCGCAGGCACAGGGTCGCCGGGCAGGATGACCGGGTGCACGGGACCACGCAGACCACCGGCAGCAGCCGATCCGACCTGTGGACGCAGGTCGTGACGCGGCTGCACACCGATGCCGCCTCCGTCCCGGGCGGGGCGAGCGTGGTGGTGGTGCTGGCCCTCGTCCTGGCCGTCGTCACCGTCCCGGCGTGGTGGACGCAGGCCAGGGTCGTCGTCACCGTCGTGCACGAGCTCGGTCACGGCCTCGTGGGCCGGCTCTTCGGACGCCGGTTCACCGGACTGGTGCTGCGCGGCGACATGTCCGGCCATGCCGTCACGGTCGGACCCGCCCGCGGGGTGGGACGGGTGCTCTGCACCTGGTCCGGCTACCCGGCGCCCGCGGTGGTGGGGGCGTTCTCCCTGTTCTCCGCCGGCGCCGGCTGGGCTCCCCCGCTCCTCGCGGCGACCTCAGCCGTCCTGGCGCTGTCCCTGGTGCGGGTGCGGTCCGCCTACACGGCCGTGGTGATGCTCGCCCTCACGGCCGTCACCGGCGCGCTCTGGTGGTGGGCCGCACCGGCCGTGCAGGGCGGGATCCTCCTCGGGAGCGGCGCATTCCTGCTGGTGGGCGCCTGGCGCCACCTCGGGGCCGTCCTGCAGCACCCCGGGTCCGGCTCAGACCCGGCGGTCCTTGCCGGGCTCACCCACCTGCCGAGGTGGTTCTGGAACACGACCTTCGTCGTGACCCTGGCCGCCTCGAGCTGGTGGGCGCTGCGGAGCCTGCTGGCGATGGCCTGAGGCCGACGTCCCGCCTCAGACGAGGCGGGTCAGCCAGCCGTGCGTGTCCTCGGCCCGGCCGTACTGGATGTCGAGGAGCTTCTCGCGGATGGTGCGCGTGACGGGGCCGTAGTCGACGCCGCCCCGGTGGTCGCAGCTGCCGCCGTCCCACTTGAGCTCACCCACGGGAGTGATGACGGCCGCAGTGCCGCAGGCGAAGATCTCGGTGATCTCGCCGCTGGCCGCCCCGTCCTTCCACTCCTGGATGGGGATGCGGCGCTCCTCGGGCTCCAGGCCCATCTCCTTGGCCAGCGCCAGGACCGACGAGCGGGTGACGCCCTCGAGGATGGAGCCGGTGAGCTCGGGCGTGACGAGCTTGTTGTCGCGGGTCACGAAGAACAGGTTCATCCCGCCGAGCTCCTCGACGTACGTGTGCGTCGAGGCGTCGAGGAAGACCGCCTGGTCGCACCCGTTCTCGATCCCCTCGAGCTGCCCGGCGAGGCTGGAGGCGTAGTTGCCACCGCACTTCGCCGCCCCGGTCCCGCCGTCACCGGCGCGCGCGTAGTCCATCGACAGCCACAGGGTCACCGGCTTGATGCCGCCGGTGAAGTACGCCCCTGCCGGCGAGGCGATGACGGAGTACGTCACCTCCGAGGCCGGGCGGACACCGAGGAAGGCCTCCGACGCATACATGAAGGGACGCAGGTAGAGGCTCGCCTCACCGCCGGCACCGGAGGGCACCCACGCCTGGTCGACCTCGACGAGTGCCTTGAGCGAGGCGATGAAGTCCTCCTCGGGCAGCTCCGGAAGGGTCATCCGTCGGGCGCTGCGGATCATCCGCTGGGCGTTGGCCTCGGGCCGGAACGTCCAGATGGATCCGTCCTCGTGCCGGTAGGCCTTCATGCCCTCGAAGATCTCCTGCGCGTAGTGCAGGACGGCCGCCGACGGCATGAGCGAGATCGGCCCGTATGCCGTGACCTTGCCGTCGTGCCAGCCCTCACCCTTGGTCCACGTCGCCGTGAGCATGTGGTCGGTGAAGGTGGTGCCGAACCCGGGGTTGGCCAGTACCGCCTCACGCTCCGCGTCCGGCCGCGGGTCGGTGCGGCGGGTGACCTCGAAGGTCAGCGGGACGGTGGTCTGGCTCATGGAGTCCTCCTGCGTCGTTGCGGATCTCCTGCCGAGGTTACCTGCCGGACTGGCACCCCCGGCAGGAGACTCAGGTGCAGCCGTGACTCAGAGGCGCGAGGCGATCGCGTCGCCCACCTCGGTGGTGCTGCGTACGCTCGCGCCGCGCTCCGCGAGGTCGGCCGCGACCGCGCGCTCGACCCGCTCGGACTCCTCGGCGCGCCCGAGGTGCTCCAGGAGCATCGAGACGGACAGGATCGTCGCGGTCGGGTCGGCCTTGGCCTGCCCGGCGATGTCGGGAGCCGAGCCGTGGACCGGCTCGAACATGCTCGGGGCCGTCCCCTCGGGGTTGATGTTGCCGCTCGCGGCCAGGCCGATGCCGCCCGCGATGGCGGCGGCGATGTCGGTGATGATGTCGCCGAACAGGTTGTCGGTGACGATGACGTCGAACCGGCCCGGGTCGGTGGCCAGGAAGATCGTGGCCGCGTCGACGTGCTGGTAGGCGGTCTCGACGTCGGGGAACTCGGCGCCGACCTCCTCCACCGTACGGCGCCAGAGGTGCCCGGCATGGGTGAGGACGTTGTGCTTGTGGACCAGCGTCAGGTGCTTGCGCGGGCGGGCCGCCGCACGGGCGAAGGCATCGCGGACGACCCGCTCGACACCGAACCGCGTGTTGACGCTGACCTCGGTGGCGATCTCCTGGGGCGTGCCGGTGCGCAGGGACCCGCCGTTGCCGACGTACGGTCCCTCCGTCCCCTCGCGGACGACGACGAAGTCGATGCCGTCGGGGGCGACCCGCTCGACGGCCAGCGGGCTCTGGACGCCCGGGTACAGCTTCGCGGGCCGCAGGTTGACGTAGTGCTGCAGCGCGAACCGCAGGGGCAGCAGGACACCGCGCTCGAGGACGCCGCTCGGGACCGTGGGGTCGCCGATCGCGCCGAGCAGGATCGCGTCGTGGCCGCGCAGCTCCTCCAGGACCGAGTCGGGGAGGGTCTCACCGGTCGCGTGCCAGCGACGGGCACCCAGGTCGTACTCGGTCGTGTGGAACTTGGGTCCGGAGTCACCCGTGACGGCGTCGAGGACCTTGAGCCCCTCGGCGACGACCTCGGGCCCGATGCCGTCGCCGCCGATGACGGCGAGGTTGACGGTGTCCGTGCTTGAGGTGGGGGTGGGCATGGGTCCAGCCTAGAAGCGGTCTTGCGATCTGATATCAACGTCTCACATGACGAACGGCCCCTGGCGGGTCGCCGGGGCCGTTCGTCGTGGGGCGCGTCTGCGCGCCGCCGCTGGTGCTGCGTCGTCAGTCGTCGGAGTGACCCTGCTCGCGCAGGTCCATCGACTCCTGCAGTGCCTGACGTGCCTTCTGGGCTTCTTCGCTCATGTCGACCATTCCTTCGTGGATTCCCCTGTGCAGCACGGGGATTCGAGTATGTGGGGTTCTACGGCGGGCCACTCCCGGATGACGGGGTGCCACGGTCAGCCATGCACGCGGGATCTCCGCGGCGAGGTGGCTGACTACCGGAACTCGCCGCGGCGGGTAAGAATTACGAACCGCTGCGCCATGCTTCGAGATTAGATGGACGTCCAACTATCCGGTACCCGGTTCCCACGCAGTGAGACACCTCTGGACGTCCGCCCCCGACGTGCGCCCTAGGGTGTGCCGGTGCTCCCCGACGGCTACGCCTTGCGTCCCCTGACGATCGACGACGCCGCCGCCCTCGCGGCTGCGGCAGTGCGCAACCTCGACCACCTGCGCCCGTGGGAGCCGGTCCGTCCCGACTCGTTCTTCACCGAGGAGGGCCAGCGTGAGGTGGTTCAGGGGCGGCTGCGCCAGGTCGAGCTCGGCCTGTACGACTGCTCGGTGCTGTGGCACGGCGACGAGGTCGTCGGCGCCGCCAACCTGCAGAACATCGTCCGCGGCGCCATGCAGGGCGCTGACGTCGGTTACTGGGTCGACCACCAGCACCTGCGCCGCGGGCTCGCCGTCGCTGCGCTCGACCACCTCGTGCAGCGGGCCCACGCCCTCGGGCTGCACCGGCTCGGGGCCAGCACCATGGTCGCGAACGTCCCCTCCCAGGGGGTTCTGCGCCGGTGCGGGTTCGAGGAGTGCGGCCGGATCCCCGACTTCCTCTTCCTCGACGAGGCCTGGCGCACCAGCCTGTTGTTCAACCTCGTCCTGCACGACGGCCCACCGCGCGCCTGACCGCGCCTGACTGACCGGACCCGGCCGGTCAGTCGACGAGGTCGACCACGCTGACCTCGGCCCCGATCTCGGAGACGATGGCGGCGAGCACGTCCGCGGGGATGGCGCTGTCGACGGTGAGGGCCACCAGGGCCTGGCCGCCCTTCTCGTTGCGCGCCACCTGCATGCCCGCGATGTTGACCTGTGCGTCGCCGAGGAGGCGGCCGACCGTGCCGATGACACCGGGACGGTCGACATAGGTGAAGAACGCGAGGTGCTCGGTGAGCGGCACCTCCAGGTCGAAGCCGTTGACCCCGACGATCTTCTCGATCAGGCGCGGACCCGTGAGGGTGCCCGCGACGCTGACGGTGGTGCCGTCGGCGAGCGTGCCGTGCAGGGTCGTGACGTTGCGGAAGTCCTGCGTCGACGGGTCGGTGAGCAGGCGCACCTCACACCCCCGCTGCTCGGCGAGCAGCGGGGCGTTGACGTACGTCACCGGGTCCTCGGTCACGTCGGTGAACAGGCCCTTGAGCGCGGCGAGCTTCCAGATGGACACGTCGTGGGCGGTGATCTCGCCCTTGACGTCGACGTCGAGCTGCACGGGGACGGAGCCGGCGAGCGCGGTGAAGATGCGGCCGAGCTTCTCGACGAGCGCGATCCCCGGACGCACCTCCTCGGGCACGACACCGCTGGACACGTTGACCGCGTCGGGGACGAGGTCGCCACCGAGGGCGAGACGCACGGACCTGGCCACCGACACGCCGGCCTTCTCCTGGGCCTCGTCGGTGGACGCCCCGAGGTGCGGCGTCACGACGACGGACTCGAACTCGAACAACGGGCTCTCGGTGGTCGGCTCGGTCGCGAAGACGTCGATGCCGGCACCGGCGACCCGCCCCTCGCGCAGCGCCTCGGCGAGTGCCTCCTCGTCGACGATCCCGCCGCGGGCGGCGTTGATGATCCGCACAGAGGGCTTGACCTTGGTCAGTGCCTCCTTGCCGATGAGCCCGAGGGTCTCGGGGCTCTTGGGCAGGTGCACCGTGATGAAGTCGCTGTGCTCCAGCAGCTCGTCCAGGGTGACGAGCTGGGCGCCGAGCTGGCCGGCGCGCTGCGCGGAGACGTACGGGTCGTAGGCCAGGATCTCCATGCCGAAGCCCTTGAGGCGCTCGGCGACGAGCTGGCCGATCCGCCCGAACCCGACCACGCCGACCTTCTTGTCGAGCAGCTCCACACCGCCGTACTTGCTGCGCTTCCACGCACCGGCCTTGAGGGCCTGGTTGGCGGGGGCGATGTTGCGGGCGGTCGCGAGGAGCAGGCCGACGGCGAGCTCGGCGGCGGAGGTGATGTTGGACGTCGGGGCGTTCACGACCATGACGCCGGCCCTGGTCGCGGCGGGGACGTCCACGTTGTCGAGGCCGACGCCCGCGCGGGCGATCACCTTGAGCTTCTTCGCCGCGGAGATGGCCTCGGCGTCCATCTTCGTCGCGGACCTGATCAGCACGGCGTCGACGTCGGCGAGCGCGGGCAGCAGGGCCTCCCGGGAGGCACCGTCGACCGTCCGGACCTCGAAGTCGGGACCGAGGGCGTCGATGGTGGCGGGCGAGAGTTCCTCTGCGATCAGGACGATCGGCTTGCTCACAGGTCAGTCCTCTGGGGGTCGAAAGGGCGCGGACCGGGGGTCGCGGCACCGCGCTGTGCCGCCGCACAGCATACGGCGGCGTTCAGCATGTGGATGGACCAACTCGACATGTGACACAGCGAAACGGTGGTCGCTCGGCGACCCGGGGAAACGGTCCCCTGTCGCCGAGCAACCACCGTTCTGCGGTCGGGTCGTCCGGTCGTGCGGTGCTGCTCGCGTCAGCGCGCGGCGGACCCCTCGACGTAGTCGTTGTCCGAGTCCTTGATCCAGGACATCAGCTTGCGCAGGTCCTTGCCGGTGGACTCGATCGGGTGCTGGGCGCCCTTCTCGCGCAGTGCCTTGAACTCCGGGGCGCCGGCGTCCTGGTCCTCGATGAACCGCTTGGCGAACGCGCCGTTCTTGATGTCGGCGAGGACCGCGGCCATGTTCTCCTTGACGCGGGGGTCGATGACCCGCGGCCCGGAGACGTAGTCGCCGTACTCGGCGGTGTCGGAGACCGACCAGCGCTGCTTGGCGATGCCACCCTCGACCATGAGGTCGACGATGAGCTTGAGCTCGTGGAGCACCTCGAAGTAGGCGATCTCGGGCTGGTAGCCGGCCTCGGTCAGGGTTTCGAAGCCGTACTGCACGAGCTGGCTCGCGCCACCGCAGAGGACGGCCTGCTCGCCGAACAGGTCGGTCTCGGTCTCCTCGGTGAACGTGGTCCTGATGCCGCCGGCACGCAGGCCACCGATGGCCTTGGCGTACGACTGCGCGAGGTCCCAGGCGGTGCCGGACGGGTCCTGCTCGACGGCCAGCAGGACGGGCACGCCACGGCCGTCGACGTACTCGCGACGGACGAGGTGGCCGGGTCCCTTGGGGGCGACCATGAGGACGTCGGAGGTCGCCTCGGGCTGGATGTAGTCGAACCGGATGTTGAAGCCGTGCCCGAACAGCAGCGCGGCGCCCTCCTTGAGGTTCGGCTTGATGTCGTTGGCGTAGACCGTCCGCTGCACCTGGTCGGGCGTGAGGATGACGACGAGGTCGGCCTCCTTGACCGCCTCGGCGACGGTCTTCACGGTGAGGCCCTCGGCCTCGGCCTTGGCACGGCTCTTGCTGCCCTCGGCGAGACCGACGCGGACGTCGACCCCGGAGTCGCGCAGGTTCAGCGCGTGGGCGTGCCCCTGGCTGCCGTAGCCGATGACGGCCACCTTCTTGCCCTGGATCACACTCAGGTCAGCGTCGTCGTCGTAGAACATCTGGGCCACGGTGGCCACTCCTTCGGTTGGGATCTGCTGGGTTCGGTTCGGGTTCGTGCTGGTTCAGCCGGTGGTCGCGTATGGCGCGTGCCCTCGGGAGTGCGGACGGTCAGGCGCTGCGGAGGGCACGGTCGGTGATCGAGCGCGAGCCGCGTCCGATCGCCACCATGCCCGACTGCACGAGCTCCTTGACCCCGAAGGGCTCGAGGACCTCGAGGAACGCCGCCAGCTTGTCGCGGTTGCCGGTGACCTCGATGGTCAGCGTGTCGCTGGCCACGTCGACGACCTTGGCACGGAACAGCTGCACGGTCTCGAGGACGTGGCTGCGGCTGTGCAGGTCGGTCCGCACCTTGACGAGCAGGATCTCGCGCTGCACCGAGGCAGTCGGCTCGAGCTCGACGACCTTGAGCACCTCGACGAGCTTGTTGAGCTGCTTGGTCACCTGCTCCAGCGGGAGGGCGTCCACGTCGACCACGACGGTCATCCGCGAGATCTCGGGGTGCTCGGTGGGACCCACGGCGAGCGAGTCGATGTTGAAGCCCCGCCTCGAGAACAGTGCCGCGATGCGTGCCAGCACGCCGGGCTTGTTCTCGACGAGGACCGACAGGGTGTGCTTGCTCATGGCGCTCACTTCCCGTCCGCGCTCTCGGCGCCGGTCGTCTCGGAGTTGTCGGCGTCCTCGGGCTGTGCGGTCGCCTCGTCCTCTTCGCGGTCCCACTGGGGGGCGGTGTCCTTGGCGACCTGGATCGCGTCGTTGCTCACCCCGGCCGGCACCATCGGCCAGACCATCGCGTCCCGGTGGACCACGAAGTCCACGACGACGGGGCGGTCGTTGATCTCCATCGCGGCCTTGATCGTCGCGTCGATGTCCTCCGGCCGCTCGCAGCGCAGACCGGCGCAGCCGTAGGCGTCGGCGAGCTTGACGAAGTCGGGGATCCGGCTGCCGACCGACGTGTGCAGGTCGGTGTTGGAGTACCGCTGGTTGTAGAACAGCGACTGCCACTGGCGGACCATGCCGAGGCTGCTGTTGTTGATGATCGCGACCTTGATCGGGATGTTGTTGATGACGCAGGTGGCCAGCTCCTGGTTGGTCATCTGGAAGCACCCGTCGCCGTCGATGGCCCACACGGTGCGGTCGGGCTGGGCGACCTTCGCGCCCATGGCGGCCGGCACGGCATACCCCATGGTCCCGAGTCCGCCGGAGTTGAGCCAGGCGTTCGGGCGCTCGTACTGGACGAACTGGGCGGCCCACATCTGGTGCTGGCCGACGCCGGCGACGTACACCGCCTCGGGACCGGCGATGGCGCCGATGCGCTCGATGACGTGCTGCGGGGAGACCGCCTCGCCGCCCTCGGGTGTGGTGTACCCGAGCGGGAAGTCCGCCTTCCAGCCGGCCGTCTGACCACGCCAGGCGGCGTAGTCACCGGACTTGCCGGCTGCGATGTCGGCGGCGACCGCGGTGTGCAGGTCCGCGATGACCTCGAGCACGTCACCGACGATCGGGACGTCGGCGGTGCGGTTCTTGGAGATCTCGGCCGGGTCGATGTCGGCGTGGATGACCTTGGCACCCGTGGCGAAGGTCGACAGCTGACCGGTGACCCGGTCGTCGAACCGCGCGCCCAGGGTGATGAGCAGGTCGGACTTCTGCAGGGCGGTGACCGCTGCGACCGATCCGTGCATGCCCGGCATCCCCAGGTGCAGCGGGTGGCTGTCGGCGACGGCGCCCCTGGCCATGAGGGTCGTGACCACGGGGATCTGCGTCAGCTCGACGAACTCGCGCAGCGCGTCGGACGCGTTGCCCCGGATGACGCCGCCACCGACGTAGAACACCGGCCGCTTGGCCGCCGCGATCAGGCGTGCGGCCTCACGGATCTGCTTGGTGTGCGGACGCGCCACCGGGCGGTAGCCCGGCAGGTCGAACTTCGGTGGCCAGCTGAAGGTGGTGCGGGCCTGGAGTGCGTCCTTGGAGATGTCGACGAGCACCGGTCCGGGTCGGCCCGTCGAGGCGATGTGGAAGGCCTCGGCGATGACGCGCGGGATCTGTGACGCGTCGGTGACGAGGTAGTTGTGCTTGGTGATCGGCATCGTGATGCCGCGGATGTCGGCCTCCTGGAAGGCATCGGTGCCGATCGACGCCGAGCTCACCTGGCCGGTGATGGCGACGATCGGGACCGAGTCCATGTAGGCGTCGGCGATCGCGGTGACGAGGTTCGTGGCGCCGGGCCCGGACGTCGCCATGCAGACGCCGACCTTGCCCGTCGCACTCGCGTAGCCCTCGGCAGCGTGGCCGGCGCCCTGCTCGTGGCGCACGAGGATGTGGCGGACCTTGACCGAGTCGAGCAGCGGGTCGTACGCGGGCAGGATCGCCCCACCCGGGATGCCGAACACGGTGTCGACGTCGACGGCCTCGAGCGAGAGCACGAGGCTCTGGGCACCGGTGACCTCGATGGGCGTCTTCGCCCGGGCCTCCTGCTGGGCCTGCTGGGCCTTCTGGGCCACCTGGGACGGGCTGGGGGCCGGCGTCGTCCTCGTGTCGCTCACGTCTCTACCGCTTTCGGTTGCGTATCTCGCTCAACTGGATCTGCTCACAAAAAAACCCCCCAGTCCCGGTGCGGGACAACGGAGGGCAGCGCGCTGGCTCTGATCGGTCAGGGCCGGCGCGCTAGGGAAGTACGAGAATTCGTGCCACACGAGCACTCTCCTCCCGGCGGCCCGGCAGTGTCAACGAGCGAGACGACCGGTCTCGCGATCCGGACCTGTCGTCTCAGTCACAGACCCACTCCGCGCCATACCCACCACGACGGACGGGTATGGCGCGGGGTCGGCTCAGCCGCAGACGGCGCCGCCGCTGGCGCTGCCCACGAGCTTGCGGTACTTCGCCAGGACGCCCCGCGGGTACTTGGCGGGGGGCGGCTCGAAGCCCTCGGCGCGGCGGGCCAGCTCGGCTTCGTCGACGTGCACGTCGAGCCGGCCGTTGGCGACGTCGAGGGTGATCTTGTCGCCGTCGCGGACGAACGCGATCGGCCCGGCGTCGACCGCCTCCGGCGCCACGTGCCCGACGCAGAGGCCGGTGGTGCCGCCGGAGAACCGGCCGTCGGTGAGGAGCAGGACGTCCTTGCCGAGGCCGGCACCCTTGATGGCACCGGTCACGGCGAGCATCTCGCGCATGCCGGGCCCACCCTTGGGTCCCTCGTAGCGGATGACCACGACGTCGCCGGCCTTGAGCGTCCCCTGCTCGACGGCGTCCATGGCGGCGCGCTCACCGTCGAAGACGCGAGCAGTCCCCTCGAAGACGTCGGAGTCGAACCCGGCCGACTTCACGACAGCACCCTCGGGGGCGAGCGTCCCCTTGAGGATGGTGATCCCACCGGTCTTGTGGATCGGCTCCTTCATGGCGCGGACGACCTTCCCGTCGACGTCCGGCGGCGCGATGTGGGCGAGGTTCTCGGCCATCGTCTTCCCGGTGACGGTCAGGCAGTCGCCGTGCAGCAGGCCGGCGTCGAGCAGCGCGCGCATGACGACGGGCACTCCCCCGACGCGGTCGATATCGGTCATGACGTACTGCCCGAACGGCTTCACGTCGGCCAGGTGGGGCACCTTGGACCCGATGCGCTCGAAGTCGTCGAGGGTCAGGTCGACCTCCGCCTCGTTGGCGATCGCCAGCAGGTGCAGAACGGCGTTGGTCGAGCCACCGAAGGCCATGACGACGGCGATGGCGTTCTCGAACGCCTCCTTGGTCATGATGTCGCGTGCGGTGATGCCGCGGCGGAGCAGCTCGACGACGGCCTCACCGGACTTGCGGGCGAACCCGTCGCGGCGGCGGTCGGTGGCCGGCGGTGCGGCCGACCCCGGGAGGGACATCCCGATCGCCTCGGCGACGGAGGCCATGGTGTTGGCGGTGTACATGCCGCCGCAGGCACCCTCGCCCGGGCAGATGGCCCGCTCGATGGCATCGACGTCGGCGCGGGACATGAGCCCCGCGGCGCACGCGCCCACGGCCTCGAACGCGTCGATGATGGTCACCGTCTTCTCTGAGCCGTCCGAGAGCTTGGCGATACCGGGCAGGATCGAGCCGGCGTAGAGGAACACCGAGCTGAGGTCGAGGCGGGCCGCGGCCATGAGCATCCCCGGCAGCGACTTGTCGCACCCGGCGAGCAGCACGGACCCGTCGAGGCGCTCCGCATTCATCACGGTCTCAACGGAATCCGCGATGATCTCGCGGCTGACGAGGGAGAAGTGCATGCCCTCGTGGCCCATCGAGATGCCGTCGCTCACCGAGATCGTGCCGAACTCGAGCGGGTACCCGCCTGCCGAGTGCACCCCGTCCTTGACGGCCTTGGCGAGGCGGTCGAGCGACAGGTTGCAGGGGGTGATCTCGTTCCACGAGCTGGCCACCCCGATCTGCGGCTTCACCCAGTCGTCGTCGCCCATGCCCACCGCGCGGAGCATGCCCCGGGCCGCGGTCTTCTCGATGCCGTCGGTGACGTCGCGGCTGCGCGGCTTGATGTCGACGCCGTTGGTGGTGGGCTCGGTGGTCGTCATGGGGGCAGTCTAGGACCGGGGTCCAGCACGTGGGACGCGGGTCTCACGGTGCGAGTCACCTACCCGCACAGCGGGTATGCCGCCTCCTGCACCGCGGGTGCGCCGGGCCGCCGACCGGCGGTCGCGGCATACCTCAGCCGCGGGCGACGTGGCAGCGCTCGAGCTCGGCGGCGCCGAAACCCAGCCCGTCCCAGGGACCGGCATAGCGGAGCACCGCCACGGTCGACGTCGGGAACCCGGCAGCGAGGCAGTCGTGCGCCTGCAGCGACCCGTTCCCCTCGGCGAGCCCGCTGGCGAGCGCCGCCATCGTCGGGTTGTGCCCGACGACGAGCACGACCTGGGCCTCCCCCGCCGACTCGCGGACCGTGCGCAGCACGGCGTCCGAACCCCCGGTGTACACAGAGGAGTCGTACTCGACCGTCTCGCCGCACGCACCGCCGCTCTCGGCCTCTGCCCAGGTCTGGCGCGTCCTGGCCGACGTCGAGCAGAGCACCAGCTCCGGACCGAGACCGTGCTCGTGCAGCCAGGCTCCGGCTGCACGCGCGTCCCGCCGTCCCCGTGCGGTGAGCTCACGGTCGTGGTCGGGCTTACCGAGGCCCTCCTCGGCCTTCGCATGCCGGAAGAGGATCAGGACCTTGTCATCGCTGGCCAGGGTCATACCCCGAGCATGGCCCTGTCCGTGGCGATCAGCCAGTCTTGACAGCCGGGCGCCGACGGGGTTCGGGGGCCGTGGGACGTCGGCTCAGATCGCCAGCTCCGGCTTGATCCGCAGGGCCGTCCACCGGCCGGCACGACGCGCCGCCGAGGTGGACACGAGGAACGCTCCGAGGAGCCATGCGGCCAGGACCGCGAGGTCCAGACCGAGGTGGTCCAGCGAGCCGCCGTACATGAGCCGGCGGACCCCGTCGACGGCGTAGGACATCGGCAGCACGTGGTGCAACGGGTGCAGGGGTTCGGGCAGCGTCTGCCAGGGGAACGTGCCGCCCGCACTGACCAGCTGGACCACCATGAGGACCAGGCCGAGGAACTTGCCGGGGGCTCCGAACCGCGCCGCCAGGGCGTGCAGCACCATGACGAACGTCGCCGACACCGCCCCCATGAAGGCGAGCAGGGCCACCGGGTGGGCGACGTCGATGCCGACGGCGAGCCGCACGACGGTGAAGACCAGGACGGCCTGCACGAGCCCCAGGGCAGCCGGGGCCAACCACCCGCCTAGCGCGGTGCGCCAGCTGGGCTGCCCCGTCGCGAGGGACCGGGAGGACAGGGGGTTGAGCAGGAGGAAGAGGACGTAGGCCCCGATCCACAGCGACAGGCTGAGGAAGAAGGGGGCGAGCCCGGCACCGTAGGTGTTCGCGGACGCGAGGGAGCTTCCCTGCACCCCGACGGGATTGCCGAGGGTCTGCGCCACGGCCTTGCGCTGGTCGGCGCTGGGGTCCGGGATGGAGCGCAGCCCCTTGGCCAATCCGTCGTGCAGCTGCGTGGCCCCGTCCGAGAGTCGGTCCACCCCATCGGCCAGCTGGTGGGCACCCGAGTCGAGCCGGTTCGTCCCGTCGACGGCGTCCTGCTCCCCTGCCGAGAGACGAGCGGCGCCCGACGCCAGCGACCGGTTGCCCGAGGCGAGGTCGCTCGCGCCTGCGGCGAGGGTGGTGCTCCCCGTGGCCGCGTCGTGGATGCCCGCGTGGAGCGGACCTGCCGCCGCTGCGAGCCTCGACGCGCCGTCGGCCACCTGGCCGGCACCGGTGGCGAGCCGGTCGAGCTGTCCCGACGCCGTCTGCACCTGCGAGTTGGCGTCGGAGACGGGACCGCTGAGCTGGGCCGCGGCATCGAGGACGGCCTGGACCTGGTCATCGGTGAACCCGCCGGCCCGCAGCCGGTCCGCGAGGTCGCCCCGGGCGGACGTCAGCGAGGTCACGAGGTCCTGCGACGCCGTGGCGACGCGCTGGCCGGCGGCGGCGACCGTCGCGTTGCCGTCGGCCACCTGCTGCGCGCCGGCGGCGAGCTTCTTCGTGTCGGCGGGGAGGCTCTTGGTCCGGTCGTCGAGGGTCCCCAGGCCCTCGCTGAGACGGGTTGCCCCGGTCGACAGGCGCTCCGCGCCGTTCGCCGCCCTCGTCGCACCGGACGACAGCTCCTTCGAGCCGGCGAGGAGCTGCTGCTGGCCCGCCGCGAGCTGGTCGGCCCCTGCGGCGAGCTGGTGCACGCCCGCCTTCGCGTCCGACAGGCCCTTGGCGAGCCGGCCCGCGCCGTCGACCGCGTCCGAGACCTTGTCGTGGATGGTGCCGAACCCGACCAGGAGCTGGTTGGCCGCCGTCGAGCTCACCTGCGAGGCAACGGTCTTCGTGACCTGGGCGACGACCTGGTTGGCGATCGTGCGGGCCAGGTAGTTGTTCGCGTCGTTGGTGACCACCCGGAGCTGGGCCTGCCGCGGGGTGAACTCCGCACTCGAGGCGAGGTCCGCGGAGAAGTCGCGGGGCACGACCAGCGCGAAGTCGTAGGTCCCGTCGTCGACCCCGGCCTCGGCACCGGCCCGCGAGACCCGGTGCCAGTCGAAGCTGTGGGAGTCGAGCAGCTCGGTCGCGACCCGGTCGCCCACCTGCAACCGCTCACCGTTGGCCAGGGTCGTGCCTGCGTCCTCGACGACGACTGCCGCCGGCACACGGTCGAGGGCGCCGTACGGGTCCTTGTTGGCGTACAGGTACAGCCCGCCGTAGAGCGTCGGCACGAGGACCAGGGCGGCCAGCGCAGCTCGCGGCAGCCGTCCGGCCGTGATGCGGCGCAGCTCGGTGAGGGCGAGGCGAAGGGCGGTCATGCGGCCACCCCCAGCTCGTAGGTGGCGGGCAGGGCGAGCTGACGGGCGGTCCCGTGGGTCACCTGCACGACGACCGTGAGGCCCTCGGCGGCGAGGCGCTCCGCCGCGGCATACCAGTCGGTCGGGTCTCCCCCGAGGCGGTCGGGGGCGGCCACGACGAGCACACGCGTGGCGGCCCGCGACGCGGCCACGCGCATGAGCAGCGTGGTGCGCGTGGATGGCGGCAGGCTCTCGAAGCGTTCGCCCTGGTCCTCCACCCCGTGCCCGGCGAGGAACGCCCGCGTGGCCGCCCTGCTGGCGGGGCGTCCCGCCAGCGCGAGCTGCTCGGCGACGGCGGCCCGGACGCTGAGCGCGCCCTCGGGCGCGGTCACGTCGGGGACGTCGACGAGTGCGACGTGCCGTCGACGGAGCGCTTCCGACGCGTCACCGTCCACGGTGACGACTCCGTCCATCAGCGGCGCTCGGCCACCGAGGGCCAGCGCCAGCGCGACGTGGCCGTAGCCGGGGTCGCCCGCGACCAGGGTGACGTGCCCGGGACCGGCCGTCAGGCTCGTGGGCAGCAGCAGCGGGCCGTGCAGGCCCGCGACACTGACGTGGTCGGCGATGAGTTCCATGCGATCTGCCTGTCCGGTGGTCGACACGAGGTGCCGGCCCCTCTCGATACACAACTGTATTCAATACAGGAGTGTATTCTCCGGGACGTGCCCGAAGCCAGCCCAGCCGCCGTGAGCCCCACCACGTCCACCGCCCCCCGGACCGCTCGTCGCGAGGCGACCCGGGGCCGCCTGCTCGCTGCCGCCGAGGAGGTCTTCGCCGAGCGCGGCTTCCACGGCGCCAGCGTCGAGGACCTGTGCGAGCGGGCGCACTTCACCCGGGGCGCGTTCTACTCGAACTTCGCCTCCAAGGACGAGCTGGTCCTCGAGCTCTACGCCGCCCACGCGTCGGCGCTGCGGCAGCGCATCGCCGAGGTCGCCGAGCGACCCGGCCTGTCGCTCGAGCAGGTGCTCGAGGCGGTGTTCGACGTGTGGACCGACGACCCCGAGTCACGTCGTCGCTGGCACCTGCTCACCAGTGAGTTCGCCCTGCACGCCCTGCGGGACGAGGAGGCCCGCGCGGCCTGGGCCGGCGCCCAGGCCGCGATCCGCGACGAGCTCGTCCCCCTCGTCGACAGGATCGCCGCCGCCCAGGGGCTGCACCCCGCCGTGTCGACGACGGACCTCGTGCGCCTCATCAGCCTCGTCTTCCAGGGCGGGCTGGGCCAGCACCTCCTCGACCCGGGGTCCGTGCCGGCGGGCTCGCTCGAACGAGAGTTCCTCCCCCTGCTCATCCGGGCGGCGACGAGCAGGGATCCTCGAGCCGACCGCTAGCCTCGCCCCCATGGACCAGGTGCCCGCGATCGTCGACGTACCGGCAGCCGCCCCGACCGACCGGGCCTGGCTCGACGAGGCGGTGCGACGCATCCAGGCCGATGCCAACCGCAGCGCCGACACCCACCTCGTGCACGTCCCCGTCCCCGGGCTGCCGGACGTCGACATCTACCTCAAGGACGAGTCGACCCACCCCACGGGAAGCCTCAAGCACCGGCTCGCCCGGTCGCTGTTCCTCTACGCCCTCTGCAACGGCGAGCTCCGCGAGGGGACCACCGTCATCGAGGCCTCGAGCGGCTCCACCGCCGTGAGCGAGGCGTACTTCGCCCGGATGCTCGAGCTCCCCTTCATCGCCGTCATGGCGCGGACCACCAGCGCGGAGAAGATCGCCCTCATCGAGCGGGAGGGCGGGCAGTGCCACCTCGTCGACGACGCCGGCGAGGTCTACGACGTCGCCCGCCGGCTCGCGGTCGAGCGCGGTGGCCACTACCTCGACCAGTTCACCTTCGCCGAGCGGGCCACGGACTGGCGAGGCAACAACAACATCGCCGAGTCCGTCTTCGAGCAGATGTCGCTCGAGCGGCACCCGGTCCCCCGCTGGGTCGTCGTCGGGGCCGGGACCGGCGGCACGAGCGCCACCATCGGCCGCTACGTGCGCTACCGCGGGCTCGCCAGCCAGGTCTGCGTCGTCGACCCCGAGCGGTCGGCGTTCCTGCCCGCGTTCCGCGGCGACCACGCCGGAGTGGCCGCCGCCTGCGGCTCACGCATCGAGGGCATCGGGCGTCCGCGGGTCGAGCCCAGCTTCGTCCCGAACGTCGTCGACCGCATGATGCTCGTCCCCGACGCCGCGTCAGTCGCTTCCATGCGCTTCCTCAACGAACGCACCGGCCGACGGGCCGGCGCCTCCACGGGCACCAACCTCTACGGCGTGCTGCGGCTCGCCTGCGAACTCTCGGCCCGGGGCGAGCGCGGCAGCATCGTCTCGCTCCTGTGCGACGGGGCCGAGCGGTATGCCGCGACGTACAACGACGACGCGTGGCTCGCCTCCGCCGGGCTGGACCTCGCGCCCTACACGGCCGTCCTGCGGCGCGCATGGGACGACGGCGTCTGGACCGGCTGACCGCCGACCCGACCGCGGACCCTGACCGTCGTCTCCGCGCGGCCCGGGTCAGCCACCGGACACGGCGTTGATGACGTGCACCGTCGCCTGCGGACCGACCTCGGTGCGGACGCCCTCGGCCCGCTTGGCGTCCTCACCGTCGACGAACACGTTGACGTGCCGGCGGATCTCGCCGCGCTCGTCACGGATCCGGGAGGCGAGGATCGGCCACGGCTCGAAGGCCAGGTCGAGGACGTCGGCCAGCGGGGCCGGCCCCTCGAGCTCGACCGGGAGCTCGGCCGCCCCGTCCGCCAGGTCGCGCAGCAGCCCCGGCAGCACGACGCGGGCCGTCACGGGAGGGTCACCGCCCGGACGCACAGGACGTCGGGCAGCTGCTCGACGATGCGGGTGAAGGACTCCCCTCCGTCGAGGGTGGCGTAGACCTCGCCGTTGCGCGTGCCGACGTAGAGGCCCGGCTCCTCGTGCGTGTCGGTCCCGGCGGCGTCGCGCAGCACGTTGGTGTAGCTCGGCTTCGGCAGGCCTGCGTCCTGGGTGTGCCACGTCGCGCCGGCGTCGTCGGTGCGCTGCAGCTGCAGGGTCGCGCCGGGCGGGATGCGCTCGCCGTCGGAGGCGATGGGGACGAGCCACACGCTGTCACCGCGGGCGGGGTTGGACACCGCCGTCATCCCGAAGTTGGTGGGGAGGCCGGCCTCGATCGAGGTCCACGTGACACCGTCGTCGTCGGAGCGGTAGACGCCCCTGTGGTTCTGCGCGTAGAGGCGGGTCGGGGTCGCGCTGTCGCGTGCGACCTTGTGGACGCACTGCCCGAACTCCGGCCACTCGTCGTGCGGCTGGAAGTAGGCGTGGATGCCGGTGTTGCCCGGCGTCCACGAGCGGCCACCGTCGCGGGTGTTGTAGACCCCGCCGGTGCTCATGGCGACGAGCATCGAGTCGGCGTCGACAGGGCTCGGCAGCACCGTGTGGATCGCGCCGCCCCCGAACCCCTCCCCCCACTCGGGCCGGTGCGGGTGCTCCCAGAGCCCGCGGTTCAGCTCGAACGTCTCGCCGCCGTCCTCGCTGCGCCACAGGCCCTGCGGTTCGGTGCCCGCCCACACGACCTGCGGGTCGTGCGGGTCGGCGACGAGCTGCCACGTGGCCTTGAGCGCGGTGTCGGTGTCCTCCGGGAACCGGATCGACCCCTCAGGGTGCTCGACCCACGTGGCGCCCAGGTCGTCGGAGTGCTGCAGCGACGGACCCCAGTGCGAGGAACGGAAGCCGACGACGAGCCGGGGCGTCGCGCGACGGGTGTCGAACAGGAGCGAGAGCACCTCGCTCATGAGGAAGTGGGGGCCGTCGACCTGCCACGTCCGGCGGTCCTCGCTGCGGGCGAGCCACAGCCCCTTGCGTGTCCCGATGCCCACGATCGTCTGTGTCATGACCCCATGGTGGCACCGCCCGGTGTCAGTGTGACCGCCCATCATGGGACGAGTTCGCGACACGTGGAGGAGGACGGGGTGACCGGACCACAGGCCGGCGGGCTGGTGTTCGAGGACGACTTCGACGGCGACACCGCGGACGGGCTCGACCGTTCTCGGTGGCTGCCGCACTACCTCCCGCAGTGGAGCTCGCGGGCCGCCTCCGCGGCGACCTGGCAGGTGCGTGACTCCTGCCTCCACCTGAGCGTGCCGCCGCACCAGGGTCTGTGGTGCCCGGAGGTCCAGGACGACCCGCCCCTGCGCGTCTCCGGGGTCCAGTCCGGCGTCTTCTCGGGACCGGTGGGCAGCCGGGTCGGCCAGCAGCCGGTCGACGAGCGCAGCGTCGTCCGGGAGGTGCAGGAGCCGTGGTGGGGTTGGACCCCGCACCTCGGCCGGCTCGAGCTGAGGGCGCGGATGTCGCTGAGCCCGCGGTCGATGGCCGCCTGGTGGTTCGTCGGCCTCGAGGACTCCCCCGAGCGCTGCGGTGAGCTGTGCGTCATGGAGGTGTTCGGCCGCTCGGTGGCCGGCGCCTCGGCCGAGGTCGGCATGGGGGTTCACGCCTTCCGCGACCCGGCCCTGCGCGAGGACTGGGAGGCGCCGCGCCTCGACCTCCACGTCAGCGACTTCCACGTGTATGCCGTCGACTGGCGCCCCGGGTCCGCGGACTTCCTCGTCGACGGGGAGGTGGTCCGCACGACGACCGTCTCGCCCGACTACCCCGTCCAGAGCATGCTCGCCGTGTTCGACTTCCCGACGTGGGCGACGTCCGGTGACGAGCAGGAGGCGGTCCACGTCCCTGAGCTCGTCGTGGACTGGGTGCGTGGCTACGCCCCCTGAACCGACCCCCGGACGAGGTTGCTCAGCGGGCGCCCCGCGGCATACGCGCCGAGCTGCTCGCGAAGGAGGCGCACGGCGCGCGGCTTGAAGGCGGTGGACGCACCACCGACGTGCGGGGTGATGAGCACGCCGGGTGCCGACCACAGGGGGTGGCCCGCGGGGAGCGGCTCGGGATCGGTGACGTCGAGCGCCGCCCGCAACCGACCGGCCTCGAGGTGCTTGACGAGGGCATCGGTGTCGACGACCCCGCCCCGCGCCACGTTGACGAGCAGGGCGCCGTCCGGCATCGCCGACAGGAACGCGTCGTCCACGAGGCCGGCCGTGGCCTCGCCGAGCGGGACGATGACCACGACGACGTCGTGCTCGGGCAGCAGGCCCGGGAGCTCGTCCACGCCGTGCACGGAGCGCACCAGCTCGTCACCTGCGCGCGCCCTGCTCGCGACCGCGGTGAGGTCGACCTCGAACGGCGTGAACCTCGCCGCGATGGCCCGCCCGATCGAGCCGTACCCCAGGATCAGGACGCGCTTGTCCGCCAGTGCCGGGTGGATCGAGCCCGGGAGCCACCGCCCCTCCTGCTGCGCCGCGTGGAAGTCGGGGAAGTCGCGCAGGGCCGCCAGCGTCAGGGCCAGGGCCAGCTCGGCGGTCGAGGCGTCGTGGACCCCGGCGGCGTTCGCCAGGGCCACGCCATCGGGCAGGACGGCCGCGATGTCCTCGTACCCGGCGGTCAGGGTCTGCACGAGCTCGACCGAGGGTGCGTGGCGGATGTTGGGCAGCAGCGGACCTGCACCCATGTAGGGCGGCACGACGACCCTGACCTCGTCGGCCCGCTCCGGGGGACCGGTCATGTCCCACACCGCGAGCTCGAGCCCGGGGACCGGCCCGACCGCGTCGATCCAGTCCTGCCCAGGCAGCGTCACGAGCGTCATGGCCCCACGCTAACCCGCGGCCCGTCCCTGCCGCCGGGCGGCGGGTCGGGCGACGCCGGGTGCCGTGGCCGGTCACCTCGCGCACAATGGGGTATGCCGCTTCGTCCCGTTCCATCCGCCCGTGTCCGCCTGGCGGCAGCCACCGGAGTGCTCGCCCTGGCCGTCGGGGCCTGCAGCGACGGCAGCGCTGGTGGTGAGCTGTCGGCACCCGTCGTGAGCGGGAGCCGGACACCGGTCACCCCGTCGAGCGGAGCCACCGCGACGTCCACGCCGTCCACGCCGTCCACGCCGTCCTCGCCGTCCTCGCCGTCCTCGACCACCACTACCGATCCTGCGGTCACGACGCAGTCGACGGTGGCCCAGGACCTCGACGTCCCGTGGGCGACGGCATTCCTGCCCGACGGCTCGGCCCTGGTTACCCTGCGGGACGAGACGAGGCTGCTGCAGGTGCGGGACGGCCGGTCCCCCGTCGACCTCGGCCGGGTGGCAGGGGTCGAGCCCGGAGGTGAGGGCGGTCTGCTCGGCGTCGCGGTGTCGCCCACCTTCGCCAGCGACCGCAGCGTCTTCCTCTACACGACCGCGGCGCGGGACAACCGCGTGCTGCGCGTGACGTTCGAGGACGGGAAACCGGCCCGGCAGCGCGCCATACTCACCGGGATCCCCAAGGCGGGCAACCACAACGGCGGACGGCTGAAGTTCGGTCCGGACGGGTTCCTCTACGTCACGACCGGGGACGCCGGAGAGACCGACCGGTCCCAGGACCGCAGCTCGCTGGGGGGCAAGATCCTGCGGATCACCCGGGACGGCAAGCCTGCACCCGGCAACCCGTTCGACGGTTCACCTGTCTGGAGCTACGGCCACCGCAACGTGCAGGGGATCGCCTGGGCACCGGACGGGACGATGTACGCGAGCGAGTTCGGGCAGAACACCTGGGACGAGCTCAACCGGATCGAGCCCGGCAAGAACTACGGGTGGCCGGTGGTCGAGGGCAAGCAGCAGCGCGCCGGGTTCGTCGAGCCACTGGTGCAGTGGCCCACCTCGGACGCCTCCCCCAGCGGCATCGCCTACGCCGACGGCGCCATCTGGATGGCAGCGCTGCGCGGTGAGTCGCTGTGGCGGATCCCGGTGTCCGGCAACCGCGCCGGCGAGCCGGAGCGCCTCCTCCAAGGCGAGTACGGACGCCTGCGCGACGTGGTCGTGGCGCCCGACGAGCGGCTCTGGATCCTGTCGAACAACACCTCCCGGGGGACGGGTGGCGAGCACGACGACAAGCTCCTCGCGATCCCCCTCGGCGACCTCACGTGACCGCGCCCGCAACACCGCCCACGCTCCTGGGATGCGGCGTCCTGGCCGACGAGTTCCACACGGTGGACTCCGCACTCCCGCCGCTGGCCTGACGCAGGACGCCCGCCCCGGAGTGCTCCGGGGCGGGCGTCCTGTTCACGTGACGAGGTTCAGCCGGTGAGCTTCGCCAGGATGATCTCGCGCGCCTTCCCGGCGTCGGCCTGGCCGCGCATCTCCTTCATGACCTGGCCGATGAGGGCCCCGGCGGCCTGGACCTTGCCGTCGCGCACCTTCTGGGCGACGTCGGCGTTGGCCTCGATGACCTTGTCCACCGCGGCTTCGAGCGCGCCGTCGTCCTGCACCAGCTCGAGCCCGCGGGCGTCGGCGACCTCGGTCGGGGTCCCCTCGCCGGCGAGGACGCCCTCGAGCACCTGACGGGCCATGGAGTCGTTGAGGCGACCGTCCCGGACCAGCCCGTCGAGCTCGGCGATGTGGGTCGGCGTGACTCCGAAGTCCTCGACCGAGCGCCCCTCGGCGTTGGCCCGTCGGGCGAGCTCACCGGTCCACCACTTGCGTGCACCGGCGGGCGTCGCACCCGCGGCGACGGTCTCGGAGATGAGCTCGACCGCACCGGCGTTCATGACGTCGCGCATCTCGAGATCGCTGTAGCCCCAGTCGGCCTGGAGTCGCCTGCGTCGCTCGCCGGGCGGCTCCGGGAGGGTCCGGCGCAGGGCGTCGACCGTCTCGCGGGTCGGTGCCACGGGGACGAGGTCGGGCTCCGGGAAGTAGCGGTAGTCCTCGGCGTCGGACTTCTCCCGTCCGCTCGTGGTGACCCCGGTGTCCTCGTGCCAGTGCCGCGTCTCCTGGGTGATCTTCCCGCCCTTGTCGAGGATCGCGGCCTGCCGCGTGATCTCGTAGCGGACGGCTCGCTCGACGCTGCGCAGCGAGTTGACGTTCTTGGTCTCCGTGCGGGTGCCCAGCGGCACTGCCGCCTGCTCCTCGCTCGTCGCGTCGCCCACCTTCGGGCGCAGTGACACGTTCGCGTCGCAGCGGAGCGACCCCTGCTCCATCTTCACGTCGGAGACGCCGAGGGCACGCAGCAGCTCCCGCAACGCACCGACATACGCCTTGGCGACCTCGGGGGCGCGCCCACCGGCACCGGTGAGCGGCCTGGTGACGATCTCGATGAGCGGGATGCCGGCGCGGTTGTAGTCGACGAGCGAGTACTCCGCGCCGTGGATGCGACCGGTGGAGCCACCGACGTGCAGCGACTTGCCCGTGTCCTCCTCCATGTGCGCGCGCTCGATCTCCACGCGGTAGGTCGTGCCGTCCTCGAGCTCGACGTCGAGGTGCCCGTTGAAGGCGATCGGCTCGTCGTACTGCGAGGTCTGGAAGTTCTTCGGCATGTCCGGGTAGAAGTAGTTCTTCCGGGCGAACCGGCACCAGGTCGCGATCTCGCAGTTGAGCGCCAGCCCGATGCGGATGGCCGACTCGACCGCCTTGTCGTTGACGACCGGAAGCGCACCCGGCAACCCGAGGCAGACGGGGCAGACCTGGCTGTTGGGCTCGGCACCGAACTCGGTCGCGCAGCCGCAGAACATCTTCGTCGCGGTGTTGAGCTCGACGTGCACCTCGAGACCCATCACGGGGTCGTAGCGCTCGAGCACCTCGTCGTAGTCGACGACCTCTTCGGTGACAGCGGTGGCCATCGGGGTCACGCTCCCTTCGCGGAGAGTTCGGGGGCCTTGGTGAGCAGCGGAGCGCCCCAACGGTCCAGGAGCATCCGCTCGAGGGCCGCACCCACGCCGTAGAGCCGGTCGTCGCGGGTCGCCGGGGCGAGGATCTGGATGCCCGTCGGCAGGCCGTCCTCGTCGGCGAGGCCGCTGGGCAGCGACATGCCGGGGACACCCGCGAGGTTCGCGGGGATGGTCGCGACGTCCTGCAGGTACATCGACATCGGGTCGTCGAGCTTGTCGCCCAGCTTGAACGCCGTGGTCGGCGCGGTCGGGCTGACGAGCACGTCGACCTTCTCGAACGCTGTGGCGAAGTCGTCGGCGATGAGGCGGCGAACCTTCTGCGCCTGGCCGTAGTAGGCGTCGTAGTACCCACTCGAGAGGGCGTAGGTGCCGAGGATGATGCGGCGCTTCACCTCGTCGCCGAAGCCGGCGTCACGGGTGGCAGCCATGACCTGCTCGGCGCTCGGGTCGTCGATGCCCGGGGGCAGGACCCTTGCGCCGTAACGCATTCCGTCGAACTTGGCGAGGTTGGACGACGCCTCGCTGGGGAGGATCAGGTAGTAGGCCGCGAGCGCGTAGTCGAAGCTCGGGCAGGACACCTCGACGACCTCGGCACCGGCCTCCTGCAGCAGCGCCACGGACTCGTCGAAGCGCGCGCGCACGCCGGCCTGGTAGCCCTCACCACCCAGCTCCTTGATGACACCCACTCGCAGCCCCTTGACGTCGGCGCGGCGGGCCGCCTCCACGACGGCCGGCACGGGTGCGTCGATCGACGTCGAGTCGAGTGGGTCGTGCCCACCGATCACCGAGTGCAGCAGGGCGGCGTCGAGGACGGTGCGCGTGCAGGGACCGGCCTGGTCCAGGCTCGACGCCAGCGCCACGAGCCCGTAGCGGGACACCCCGCCGTACGTCGGCTTCACGCCGACCGTGCCGGTCACGGACGCCGGCTGGCGGATCGAACCACCGGTGTCCGTGCCGATCGCCAGCGGAGCCTCGTATGCCGCGACGACGGCTGCGGAGCCACCGCCGGACCCACCCGGGATGCGGGTCAGGTCCCACGGGTTGTGGGTGGGGCCGTAGGCCGAGTGCTCGGTGGAGGAACCCATCGCGAACTCGTCCATGTTCGTCTTGCCCAGGATCGGCATGCCGGCCGCGCGCAGCTTGGCCACGACGGTGGCGTCGTACGGCGGTACCCAGCCCTCGAGGATCTTCGAGCCGCAGGTCGTCGGGAGGCCCTTGGTCGCGAGCACGTCCTTGACCGCGATCGGCACCCCGGCGAGGACGTGCAGGTCCTCTCCGGCGGCACGACGCTCGTCGACCTGGCGGGCGGCGGCGAGCGCGCCCTCCCCGTCGACGTGGAGGTAGGAGTGGACGTCGGCGTCGACGGCGGCGATGCGGTCGAGGTGCGCCTGCACGATCTCGACGGAGCTGAGCTCGCCGGAGCCCAGGGCGTGGGCCAGCTCGGCGGCGCTGGAACGGGTGAGGTCGGAGTTCACGAGTGGTGGTCCTTGGTCTGTCGCGAGGTGCGCGAGGAGCGCAGGGTCAGGGGCGGCCGCGCGGGCGCCGGTCAGTCCTCGGCGAGGATGCGCGGCACCGAGAAGCGCTGCTGGTCCTGCTGCGGCGCGCCGGCGAGGGCGGCAGCAGCCCCGAGCGACGGGCGGACCACGTCGGGGCGGGTGACGTTGGTCAGGGGAAGCGGGTGGGACATCGGCTCGATGTCACCGGCGGCGACCTCCTGCACCTTCGCGACGGAGTCGAGGATGACCCCGAGCTCGCCGGACATCCGGTCGAGCTCGGCGTCCGAGAGGTCGATGCGGGCGAGGCCGGCCAAGTGGGCGACGTCGTCCCGGGACAGTGCAGACATGCGAGCCAGTCTAGGGGCGCAGGCAGCGGGAGTGACCAAGGACTCCTGTCGCGCCGTGCGGGCTGCGTCCTAGGGTGAGGCACATGGATGCAGCGCTGCCCACCGAGCTCTTCACGGCCATCGACCACGTCGGCGTCGCCGTCACCGACCTCGATGTCGCGATCGCCTTCTACCGCGACACCTACGGCATGACGCTGGCCCACGAGGAGGTCAACGAGGAGCAGGGCGTCCGGGAGGCGATGATGGCCGTCGGCGGGAGCGGGTCGCACATCCAGCTGCTGGCCCCCCTCACGCCGGAGTCGACCATCGCGAAGTTCCTCGACCGCTTCGGTCCGGGCGTGCAGCAGGTGGCCTACCGGGTCGAGGACGTCGAGGCCGTGAGCGCGGTCCTGCGGGAGCGCGGTCTGCGCCTGCTCTACGACGAGCCGCGTCGCGGCACCTCGAACAGCAGGGTCAACTTCATCCACCCCAAGGACGCCGGCGGGGTCCTGGTGGAGCTGGTGCAACCGGCGTACGAGACGCACTGACCCGTCCTCGGGGTGGGTGAGGTAGGTCACCGCGTGACCGGAGTCTCACTCCCCACCGACGCGCTTTACCCCGCAGTAGTTTCGGCCGCAGCCGTGCCACAGACGCCGACGACGCCGAGGAGCCACATCCCATGCAGGACATCCGCGACGCCATCCTCTCCGGGGACCGCAGCGAGCAGACGTACGCCTCCCTCACCCTCCCCGAGACCTATCGAGGGGTGACCGTCCACAAGGACGAGGTCGACCTCTTCGAGGGGCTCGAGAGCCGCGACAAGGACCCCCGCCGGTCCCTGCACGTCGACGACGTGCCGCTCCCCGAGCTGGCCCCCGGCGAGGCCCTGGTCGCCGTGATGGCCAGCGCGATCAACTACAACACCGTCTGGACGTCGATCTTCGAACCGGTGTCGACGTTCAGCTTCCTCGAGCGCTACGGCCGCACCTCGACGTACGCGCAGCGCCACGACCTGCCCTACCACGTGGTGGGTTCGGACCTCGCCGGTGTCGTGCTGCGCACCGGCCCGGGCGTCCAGAAGTGGAAGCCGGGCGAGGAGGTCGTGGCGCACTGCCTGTCCGTCGAGCTCGAGAGCGCCGACGGCCACAACGACACGATGCTCGACCCCGAGCAGCGCATCTGGGGCTTCGAGACCAACTTCGGCGGACTCGCCGAGCTCGCGATCGTCAAGACCAACCAGCTGATGCCCAAGCCCACCCACCTCACGTGGGAAGAGGCGGCCTCCCCCGGCCTGGTCAACTCCACCGCCTACCGCCAGCTCATCTCCCGCAACGGCGCCGGCATGAAGCTCGGCGACGTCGTCCTCATCTGGGGTGCGTCCGGCGGCCTCGGCTCCTACGCGACCCAGATGGCGCTCGCCGGCGGCGCGACCCCCGTCTGTGTGGTCTCCTCCCCCGACAAGGCCGACATCTGCCGCGCCATGGGTGCGGAGCTGGTCATCGACCGCACGGCCGAGGGCTACCGGTTCTGGAGCGACCCGACGACCCAGGACCAGCGCGAGTGGAAGCGGTTCGGCGCGCGCATCCGCGAGCTCACCGGGGGCAAGGACCCCGACATCGTGTTCGAGCACCCCGGTCGCGAGACCTTCGGCGCGAGCACGTACGTCGCGCGAAAGGGCGGCACGATCGTCACCTGTGCGTCCACGAGCGGCTACATGCACGAGTACGACAACCGCTACCTCTGGATGAACCTCAAGCGCGTCATCGGCAGCCACTTCGCCAACTACCGCGAGGCGTGGGAGGCCAACGACCTCGTCAACCGCGGGCTGATCCACCCGACCCTGTCCCGGACGTACGCCCTCGAGGAGGTCGGCCAGGCGGCATACGACGTCCACCAGAACCTGCACCAGGGCAAGGTGGGCGTGCTGACGCTCTCCCCCGAGGCGGGGCTGGGCGTCACGGACGAGGAGAAGCGGGCCACCCACCTGGCCGCGATCAACCGGTTCCGCAACACCTGACCTGCACCTTCGCGACGGCAGCAGCCCGCGGTGCCCTAGGGTTCCTGACATGTCAGTGCTGGAACGATGGCGCGAGTTCCGGCACGCACAGCGAGAGGCTCTGCGTGCCAGCAACCACCCCAACGACCGGGGTGAGGCGACGCCGACGGCGGCCGACCTGCTGGCGGACGTCCTGCCTGCCCTGCGCCAGGGCAGCGAGGCCGAGGGCGGTCGCGACGCGCACGAGGAGCACGTGACTCCACACAGCGGGTCCGGCACGACGGACGCGACGGCGGCCGACCTCCGCGAGGCTGGTGGCGGGGACGCCGCCGAGCAGGTGGGTGGCGTCAAGGACACCGAGACGACCCAGCGCTACGGCAGGGCGGGGCGCCCGCTCAACCGCCAGTCGCCGTTCTACATGGGGTTCGTCGGAGCTCTCGGCGTCCTGCTCGCCCTGTTGCTGTGGCAGACGCTGGGCAGGCTCACCACCACCATCACGCTCGTCGTCGTGGCGTTCTTCCTGACCCTCGCCCTGAACCCGCTCGTCGAGTTCCTGACCCGCCGGGGCATCAGGCGGTCGGGAGCGGTGTCCCTCGTCTTCCTCGGCGTCATCGTCGTGTTCACGCTCATCGGCCTGCTCGTCGTGCCGCCGGTCGTGCAGCAGGGTGGCGACCTGGCGGCGAAGTCCCCCGACTACCTCAACCAGCTGCTCAACAACCCCGTCGTCAAGGACTTCGACCAGCACTACAAGGTGGTCGACAAGATCGAGGCGGAGTTCAACAAGCGCCTCACCGACGGCAACTTCATCAGCCAGGTCTTCGGCGGCGTCCTCGGGGTCGGTGCCGCGGTCATCGGTGGCATCTTCCAGGCCTTCACGGTCCTGGTCCTCACCCTCTTCCTGCTCGCCTCGCTGCCGCGCGTCAAGCAGGCGGCCTACGCGATGGTCCCGGCGTCCCGCCGTCCCCGCGTGATCTCGCTGTCCGAGGAGATCATGCGGCGCACGGGCTCCTACGCCATCGGCCAGGTCGCCGTCGCCACGATCAACGCCATCTGCTCGTGGATCATGATGTCGATCGTCGGGATCCCGTATGCCGCGGTGCTCGCGGTCGCGGTCGGCTTCCTCGGCCTCGTGCCCATGGTGGGTGCCACGATCGGTGCGGCCATCGTCGTCCTCGTCGCGCTCTTCACGAACACCCAGGACGCCGTCATCGCGGCGGTCTACTACGTGGTCTACCAGCAGGTCGAGAACTACGTCATCGCCCCGAAGATCATGCAGCGCACCGTCTCGGTGCCCGGGGCGGTCACCGTCGTCGCCGCCCTCGCCGGTGGCACCCTGCTGGGCGTGCTGGGTGCCCTGCTCGCGATCCCCGTCGCCGCAGGCCTGCTGCTGCTCTACGAAGAGGTCCTGCTGCCGCGCCAGCGGCGCCACTGACGCTCAGCGTATGGCGCCGCGGGTGTGCCGCCGCTCCCTCGCCTCCCAGCACGTCGTGTGCCAGTGACGGCGGTCGTCCAGGCCGCCCATGCCGTCGGCGGGCCACGCGACGACGTGGGGCGTGCCCATCGGGATGTTCTGCTGGCAGCCCGGGCACAGGTAGGCCCGGCTCGACGACGCCCCGGTGACCCGGCGGACGAACCACTCCGAGCCGCCATACGACTCGCGCCGCGTGAGCCCGCCGACGGCACGGTCGACGTTCAGCGGGACGTCGTCACGGCGGCGCCGGTTGGCTCGGGGCATGGCCCCGAGTCTCCCAGACCGGGCATCTGCTCGCGGAGCCTGGCCAGCGCCTTGTGCGCCGTGACCCGTACCGACACCGGCGAGCACCCCAGCACGTCGGCGATGGCCGCGTCCGGGAGGTCGTCGTAGTACCGCAGGACCAGCACGGCCCGCTGGCGCGGTGAGAGCCCGGCGAGCAGGGTCCACATCTCGTCGCGGTCCTCGGGGCCGACCTGGGCGTCCGCGGTCGCCGACCCGTCCGCTGTGACGAGCACGTGCGAGACGACCTCGCTCGACGAGCGGCGCCGCTTCCCGGAGACGAAGGTGTTGACCATGACCTTGCGGACGTAGGCGTCCGGGCTGTCCGCCCGCTCGACCTTGCGCCAGTGGACCAGCACCTTGGCCAGGGTGTCCTGCACGAGGTCCTCGGCGTCGTGCCGGTTGCCGGTGAGGGACAAGGCTGCCCCCATGAGCCGTGGGATCGCCGCCGAGACGTAGGCGTCGGCCTGGCTGGTCGTCCGCTCGGGCGACGGTGGCGCCGGCCGGTTGAAGAACCCCACGGTCACCGCCCCCGGGCTGCGGGGAGGCCGCTGTCGCGCAGCTTCTGGGCGATGATGCCGTTCACCCGGACCGCCTCGTCGTGCGCGTCCTGGGCCGAGAATCCGACGACCTGGACCGAGACGATGACGTCGCCGAGACGCCGGGCAGCGATGTAGGTCGCCGAGTCCGCACCAGCGCCGCGCGACAGCCACGTCTGCTGGTCGTCCTCGCCGGGCCAGGCCTGGCGCTCCTGGGCCGGCAGCCACGTGCAGGGCCCGGTGTCCTGCTGCAGGCGGCGGAAGGCCTCCGGCCCGGTGCCCGCGGAGTAGCCGGTCACATTGATGTCGACGCTCGGGTCGGGGCCCTGTCCGTCCCCCGACCACGCGCTCTGCAGGGTCCCTGCGACAGGGTGGGGCGCCGCGTTCGCCTGGGCAACCCGGGCGGCAGGCAGTCCGCTCAGGTCGCAGAGCTGACCACTGGAGGCCGGGACGGTCCGGCCGTGGATGGCGTCACCGTGGTACCTCAGGCCGTGACCGAGCTCGGCGACCGTGGGCAGGACGTCGCCGAAGCGGTACTCCTCCGCAGCCACGAGGGGCGCGGCCGGGCTCGCGCCGGGCGCCGACGCGGCGTTGGGCGCGACAGTGCTTCTGCCCAGGGGCTGACCCAGGCCCGGTGGGAAGTCCAGCTGGCGCAGGTGGCCCACGGCCGAGTCCGCGAGCTCGGTCGCGGCACGCCGGGCGAGGGCGGGGTCGCCCGAGATCGCGGCACCGCTGACGAGCACGTCACCGACCCGCGTCACCGCCATGGCCTGCGTGAAGGTGGTGTCGGCGACGGTGGAGGTCCCGACGAAGAGCACCGAGTCCTGCGCGTGGCCCGCCCACGTGACGGCCTTCAGGTCGGGGCCGGGACCACAGGCGAGTGCGTCCGCCCGCAGGTCGCGCAGGGCGTCGGCCCCGGTCCCCGTCGTGAACCCCGCGAGCCCCAGGTGCGCTCCACCGCGACCCGGGCTCGACGAGAAGGTGAGGTCCCAGGACCGCCCGGCCACCGGCTGGCGACGGTCGGTGCGGACGTCCCACGTGCAGACGCCTGCCGGACCCACGAGGTCCGCGTCCTCGTGGGAGAGCGGGGAGGCGTCGGTCGCCACGTCGCTCCCGGACGCGTTCGTGTCGTCAGGCTGCGTCTGCCCCTCCAGACCCGCGGGCCAGGGCGTGGCCACCGTGGTCGGGAACCGGTAGGCGAAGCCCTCCGAGCTCCCCACGAGCGAGGACCACCGCGCGTCCGTGGAGCCGGTGTGCGTGCTCACGGACAGGACCGTGCGGGCGGGACCGAAGGTCCCCGAACCGATCGCGACGGCGAGGACCGTCGCCGCGATGCCGGCCGTCAGCGCCGCGCCGCGCGCCGCAGCACGTCGCCGCCGCAGCGTGGTGGTGCGGGCCGCGATGCCTGCGGTCACCGCCTGCGTGTCCAGACCGCCTCGGGCCCGGGCACCGGCGAAGGTGTCGCGCAGCAGCGCCTCGAGCGCCTCGTCCTCGGTCGTCGTCATGGGTCCCCCTCAGGTCGTGGCGGCTGCCTCGCAGCCTGTCACCCACCAGACGCGGATCCCCCCTGCCCGCGTTACCCCACGCGGTCACCGACCCACGCGGACACGGTATGCCGCGTGCGCGCCATACCGTGTGCCACCGCGCCGCGGGGCGGCCCGTCAGGCGTAGGTGCGGAAGCCGCGACCGGACTTGCGGCCGAGGTAGCCCGCGGTGACCAGGTGCTCGAGCAGCGGCGCCGGGGCGAACCCGCGCTCTCGGAACTCGAGGTAGAGCTCGCGCTGGATCGCCAGGGACACGTCGAGGCCGACGACGTCGAGCAGCTCGAACGGCCCCATCGGCAGGCCGCAGCCGGTCTTCATGGCGGTGTCGATCGCGTCGGCGGTCGCGTAGTTGGCCTCGAGCATCTTCACCGCGTCGTTGAGGTACGGGAAGAGGAGGGCGTTGACGATGAAGCCGGACCGGTCGCCACAGGTGACGGAGTGCTTGTCGAGGTCGGCGCACAGCTGCTCCACGGTGGCGACGACGTCGGGCGCGGTGGAGACCGTGTGGACGACCTCGACGAGCTTCATCACCTGCGCGGGGTTGAAGAAGTGCATGCCGATGACGTCCTGCGGCCGCGTGGTGGCGGCGGCGCACTCCACGACCGGGAGCGAGGAGGTGGTCGTCGCGAGGATGGCGCCGGGCTTGCAGATCTCGTCGAGGTTCTCGAACAGCGCCCGCTTCACGGCGAGGTCCTCCAGCACGGCCTCGACCACGAGGTCGACGGTGGCGAGGTCGTCGAGCGACGTGGACCCGGTCAGGTGCCGCAGCGCCTCGTCACGCGCCTCCTGCGTCAGCTTGCCGCGCTGGACGGCCTTCTCGAGCGACTTCTGCACGGCCGCGGTGACGGCGTCGACCTTGGACTGGCTGCGGGTGACGTAGGTGACGTCGAACCCGGCCTTGGCGAAGACCTCGATGATCCCGGTGGCCATCGTCCCCGACCCCACGACGCCCACGGTGCGCACCGTGCGGGTCGCCTCGTGGTCACCGCCGTCGGCGGCAGGGCTGAGGGCGTCGTCGACGAGCTGGGAGCTGCCCGGCTCGGCGTAGGTGTAGAAGCCGCGTCCGCTCTTGCGGCCCTTGAGGCCTGCGCTCACCATCTGCTTGAGGATCGGGCTGGGGGCGTGCAGCCGGTCGCGCCCCTGCTTGTACATCGTGTCGAGGATCTCGTAGGCCGTGTCGAGGCCGATGAGGTCCATGAGGGCGAGCGGGCCCATCGGGTAGCCACAGCCGAGCTTCATGGCCGCGTCGATGTCCTCGCGGCTGGCGTACCGGCTCTCGAACATGGCGACGGCGTGGTTGAGGTAGCCGAACAGCAGGGCGTTGGCGATGAAGCCCGCCTTGTCGCCGACCACCACCGGCTGCTTGCCGAGGCGCTGCGCGAGCGCCTTGACGTCCTCGAAGACCTCGTCCTCGGTGACGACCGTGCGGATCACCTCGACGAACTGCAGGACCGGCGCCGGGTTGAAGAAGTGCATCCCGACGACGCGCTTGGGGTTGCTCGTGGCGACGGCGATCTCGGTGACCGACAGCGACGATGTGTTCGTGGCGAGGATCGCGTCGGGCCCGACCACGGCGTCGAGCTTGGCGAAGATCTCCTTCTTGAGGTGGAGGTGCTCCGGCACCGCCTCGATGACCAGCTGGCAGTCGGCGACCTCGTCCATGCTCGAGGTGAAGTGGACCCTGGCGTGCAGGTCGGCCTGGTCCTCGGCGGAGAGCTTGCCGCGGGATACGGCGCGGTCGGTGGAGTGCTGCAGGACGCCGCGGCCCTTGTCGACCGCGGCTTCGTCGACCTCGATCGCCACCACGTCGATGGCGTTGCGGGCGAACACCTCCACGATGCCGGCACCCATGGTGCCCAGTCCGACGACAGCGACCTTGCTGAACTCACGAGCCATGCGGCGCAGTCTGTCAGAGCCACTCAGGAGGAGGGGAACCCGAGCAGCGTGACGGTCACCACTCGTGCCCGGAACCGATCAGGGCCGACTCCATGTGGAAGCGCTGCTCGGTCGACAGGCCACGGATGGCCGTGGGCACCGGGATGTCCACGGCGCGGCAGTAGTCGCGCAGGGTGTGGTCGTACGCCAGGCGGGCCGCCATCAGCCGCTCGGCCTTGTTGGGCAGGTCGGAGTGCTCGACGTAGCGCACGTGGTCGGCCAGGCGGCTGACCTCGAGGGCCACCAGGACGGGAGGGAGGGGTTCGGGCTTCACGCGTCGGCGGGCCCGACGGGCCTCCCACCGCTCGAGCAGGGGCCTCAGGAGCCGGGGCGGGATCCCGCTCGCGAGCCAGCGCAACGCCGTGCAGCAGACGGCGACGAAGACCGCCAGCCCGGCCGCGTTGCCCAGCAGGTTCCTCATGGGAGCTCACCTCACCTCGGACTTCGAGTGTGCGCCCGGATCTCGTCCTGCGCAATCAGGTGTTCGTCGCCATCGCCTCACCGGTTCGCCCGACCCCTGCGCGCCACCGTAGAGTCACCCTTCGTGCGACTGGTGATAGCGACGTGCTCGGTGGACTACGACGGTCGGCTCTCGGCCCACCTCCCCCTCGCGACGAGGCTGCTGCTGGTCAAGGCCGACGGTTCGGTGCTCGTCCACAGCGACGGCGGCTCGTACAAGCCGCTCAACTGGATGTCGCCGCCGTGCGCGATGGCCGAGGTCTCCCCCGAGGAGCACGAAGCCGCCGAGGGGGTCACGGCCGTGTGGCAGGTCCAGCACGCCAAGTCCGAGGACCGCCTCCGCGTGCTCATCCACGAGGTGCTGCACGACTCATCCCACCAGCTCGGCGTCGACCCGGGGCTGATCAAGGACGGCGTCGAGGCGCACCTCCAGAAGCTGCTGGCCGAGCACATCCACACCCTCGGTGAGGGCTGGACGCTGGTCCGCCGTGAGTACATGACGGCCATCGGGCCGGTGGACATCCTGTGCCGTGACGCCGGCGGCAGCTCCGTGGCCGTGGAGATCAAGCGTCGAGGTGACATCGACGGGGTCGAGCAGCTGACCCGCTACCTCGAGCTGATGAACCGCGACCCGCACCTGGCCCCGGTCACCGGCATCTTCGCCGCCCAGGAGATCAAGCCCCAGGCCCGGACGCTGGCCACCGACCGCGGCATCCGTTGCGTGACCCTCGACTACGACGCGCTGCGCGGGATCGACGACACCACGACCCGCCTGTTCTGAGCGGTCACACCACGCTGCGGTCCAGCGAACCGGGCCAGCTCAGCACCCGGAAGCCGTCACCGTCGACCTCCACCTCGGCCGCCCCGCAGTTGGGCAGGAAGGCGCGCGCCACCAGGTCCTCACGGACCGCGTCGCCGAGCCGGGGCAGGACGAACGACATGACGCCACCGTGCGAGAACACCAGGACCGTCTCGCCGCGGTGCTGGTCGGCGATCCCCTGCAGCGCCTCGCGGTAGCGCCGGAGGACCTCCGCCCCCGACTCGCCGCCGGGGATGAACCGGCCGCGATCGCCGTGCATCCAGGCCTTGAACACCGAGGCGAGCTCGGGGTCGTCGTGGGGACGGCCGGCGAGCGCCCCCACCGAGAACTCCTCGAGACCCTCGACCTGCACCGCGTCCACCCCCAGCAGCTCGGCGACCACCTGCCCCGACTCGACCGCGCGCTCGAGGGTGCTGGTGAAGACCCGGGCGACCCGCCTGTCCCGCAGGGACCGTGCCAGGTCGCGCACCTGCGCCCGCCCCCGGGGGCTGAGCCAGCCGCCCTCGTCCGAGAGCACCGAGGGGTGGCCGTACTCCGCGTCACCGTGCCGCGCGACGAGCAACGTCGCCGGGCAGTGCAGGTCGCTCACGCTGCGAGGGTATGCCGCGTGCGGCGCTGCGGGTAGGCCCCGCGCTTGACCTCGCGCTTGACCTCGCGCCGTTGCGCGATGAGCATCGGTGGGTGACCTTCACCATCGCCGAGGCGGCCCAGCGCACCGGTCTGACCGCCCACACCCTGCGCTACTACGAGCGCGACGGCCTGCTCCTCGACGTCGTCGACCGCGCCCCCTCGGGACACCGGCGCTACACCGAGGACGACGTCACGTGGATCACCATGCTCACCCGCCTGCGTGCCACGGGTATGCCGATCCGCGAGGTCCGCACCTACGCCGACCTCGTGCGTGGCGGGGACGGCAACGAGCGCGAGCGGCTGGAGCTCCTGCTCACCCACCGCGAGAAGGTGCTCGCCGACCTCGAGGAGGTCCGGGCGCACCTCGAGGCCATCGACACGAAGATCGAGCTCTACCGCTCCCGGCTCGCCCGACCCGCCCGTCGCCGCTCCGCCTGACCGACCTGACCCGACCCGCCCGCCCGGGTACCGCCCCGCTTGACTTGGAGCGCACTCGAAGTCGGAGAGTGGAGCCCATGACGACATCGAACGCCCTCCCCACCCGCGTGCTCGGCAGCGCCGACCACGGCACCGACCTCACCGTCTCCGCCCTCGGCCTCGGCTGCATGGGGATGTCCGAGTTCTACGGCACCCCCGACGAGGCGTCGGGCATCGCCACGATCCACCGCGCCCTCGACCTCGGCGTGACGTTCCTGGACACGGCAGACATGTACGGCCCGTTCACGAACGAGCAGCTCGTGGGCCGCGCCATCGCGGGACGTCGCGACGAGGTGGTCCTGGCCACCAAGTTCGGCAACGAGCGTGGGGCGAACGGCGAGCGTCTGGGCATCAACGGCTCCCCCGAGTACGTCCGCAAGGCCGCCGACGCCAGCCTGCAGCGTCTTGGCGTCGACCACATCGACCTGTACTACCAGCACCGCGTCGACAAGACGGTGCCGATCGAGGAGACCGTCGGGGCGATGGCCGAGCTGGTCGAGGCCGGGAAGGTCCGCCGCCTGGGACTGTCCGAGGCCTCGGCCGAGACCATCGGTCGCGCCCACGCCACGCACCCGATCACCGCGCTCCAGACGGAGTACTCGTTGTTCACCCGGGACCTCGAGGACGAGATCCTGCCGACGGTCCGGGAGCTCGGCATCGGGCTGGTCCCGTACTCGCCCCTGGGTCGCGGCATGCTCACCGGCACGATCTCCCGCACCCAGGGCGCCGACGGAGAGGCCGACGCGCGCCGGTCGCCCTACTTCCCGCGGTTCCAGGGCGAGGCGCTCGACGCCAACCTCCTGCTCGTGGAGCGCATCAGGCAGCTCGCCGAGGCCAAGGGCTGCACGCCCGGGCAGCTGGCCCTGGCCTGGGTCCTCGCCCAGGGGCAGGACATCGCTCCCATCCCCGGCACCAAGCGGGTCAGGTACCTCGAGGAGAACGTCGCCGCGATCGGCGTCGAGCTCGGCGCCGAGGACCTGGCTGCCCTCGAGCAGGCCGTGCCGCGCGACGCGGTCGCGGGCGACCGGTACGGCGACATGTCCCACATCGACGCCTGAGCCGACACCCCCACGGAGGGGCCGACGCGTACGCCGCGTCGGCCCCTCCGAGCGTGGGTTCGCCCCGTCAGCGCAGGGCGAGGAGCTCGAGCAGGCGCGCCGCCTCGGCCCGCATCGCCGAACGGGCCGGTCCGAGGTACCTGCGGCTGTCCACGAGCCGGGCATCGGACTCGAGGTGGTGGCGCACGGCTCCGGTGAACACGCTGGACAGGTGGGTCGCGATGTTGACCTTGGTCATGCCGGCCCGCACCCCAGCCACCAGGCCGTCGTCCGGCACGCCGGAGGACCCGTGCAGGACCAGCGGGACCGGCACCGCGGCGCGGATCGCCGCCACCAGCTCGAGGTCGAGCGCGGCGGTGCGCTCGGTCATCGCGTGGGAGGAGCCGACAGCCACGGCCAGCGCGTCGACCCCGGTGTCGAGCGCAAACCTTTGTGCCTCAACGGGATCCGTCCGCACACCTGGGGCATGGACACCGTCCTTGCCGCCGATCTCGCCCAGCTCGGCCTCCACATCGACGCCCCGCTCGTGGCAGAGCGAGACGACCTCCCGCGTCGTGGAGCGGTTCGCGGCGTCGTCGAGGGTCGACCCGTCGAACATCACCGACGTGAACCCGAGGTCGAGCGACTCGCGGACCAGGTCGACCGACACGGCGTGGTCGAGGTGGAGCACCACCGGCACGGACGCCCGCTCGGCCAACGTCCTGGTGGCCGCGGCCAGCGGTGCGAGCGAACCGTGCCACGCGACGGTGTTCTCACTGATCTGGAGGACGACGGGCAGCCCCACGTCCTCGGCCGCGCCGACCAGCGCCTCGGCGTGCTCGAGGTGGATCACGTTGAAGGCGCCCAGCCCCCGGCCCCGGTCTCGCGCAGGGCCCAGCACCTCGGTCAACGGCACGAGCACGGTCAGTCCTCCAGGGTCTCGACGCGGACGGTCGGCCGCAGTCGTTCGATGTCTCGGGGGTCGACGGATCCGGCGACGGGTTGCAGGACGGCCGCGGCGGACCACGCCACGGCGTCGGCAACTCCGGACGCCCAGTCCGACCCGCGCGCGAGGGCGACCGCGAGCGCGGCCACGGCCGCGTCGCCGGCACCCGTGGCGTTGCCGCGCAACCTCGCCCCGAGCCGCGCCCGGACGACCTCGCCGGTGGGCGCCACGGCCATGATCCCGTCGGCTCCCAGGGAGACCACCACGTGGCGGGCGCCCCTGTCCTGCAACAGCTTCGCTCCCATCGCGGGGTCGTCGACCCCGGTGGCCCCGCGCAGCTCCTCACGGTTCGGCTTGACGACGTCCGGGGACGCCGCGAGGGCGCCGAGCAGTGCCGCTCTCGAGGCGTCGACGACGACCGGCACGCCGGCGTCCCGCCCCACCGTCGTCAGGTCGGCGAAGGCATGGTCGGGCACGCCCGGCGGCAGGCTGCCTGACGCGACCAGCACCGTCACGGGGAGGTCGTCGAGCAGGGCCGCGACGTGGTCGAGCAGACCACCCCAGGCTCCGCCGGGCCACGGTGGACCGGGCTCGTTGAACGCCGTCGCCTCGCCGTCCTCCCCACTCACCACGGTGGTCGTGCGCCGGGTCGGCGTGGCTGCGCGCGCGAACCGGTGGGGTATGCCGCGACGGTCGAGGTCCGCGCGCACCTGGTCACCCGTCGGGCCGCCGACGACCCCGGTGACGAGCACGTCGTGGCCGAGCAGGTGCAGCACCGACGCGACGTTGATGCCCTTGCCACCGGCCACCTCGTGGACCGCGAGCACCCGGTGGCTCTCGTGCACGGCCAGCCGCTCGACGTCGTAGGTCACGTCGAGGGCGGGGTTGGGGGTGACGGTGAGGATCATGAGAGGTCCCAGGCCAGTGCGGCCGCGCCGAGGCACCCGGCCCGCTCCCCCAGCTGCGCCCGCTCGATGGTGGGCGCCCGCTGGAACGTCAGCCGGGACGCGACGGCGGCCCGCAGCGGACCCAGCAGGGTCTCACCGCTCTGTGCCAGCCCACCACCGACGAGGACCCGCTCGACCCCCGTCAGGGTCACGGTGAGGGTCACGGCCCGGGCCAGCGCCTCGACGGCGACCCCCCACACCTCGACGGCGAGCGGGTCGCTGGCGTCGACCAGGGAGGCGATCCGGTCGGCGCCGACGGGGCCGCCCGCGACGGGAACCGACAGCGCGGCATACCGGCGCTCCACGGCAGCCGCGGAGGCGACCGCCTCGAGGCACCCGTGGGCACCGCACCCGCAGAGCGGACCGTCGGGCTCCACGACCACGTGCCCGAGCTCGCCGGCCCACCCGTCGGCCTCGACGACGCGGCCGTCGAGCATGAGGGCTCCGGCGATGCCCGTGCCGACGGGCAGGAACAGGACGTTGCGTGCGCCGGAGGCCGCGCCCCAGCGCACCTCCGCCACGAGCCCGGCGCGCACGTCGTGGCCCAGCGCCACCGGCAGCCCGAGCAGCTCCGTCAGGGGACCTGACACGGGAAGGTCCCGCCATCCGAGGTTGGCCGACCAGCGGGCCACCCCCGCGGAGCCGTCCACCAGGCCGGGGACGACGACGCCACACGCACCGACCTCGTGCCGGCTGCCGGCGCTGTCGCGCAGGTCGCGCACCAACCCGGCGACCTGGCCGACGAGGACACCCTCGACCGCGGCGCCGGGCACGGTGGGCACGGTCCGGGACTCGACCTCGTGGCCGGCGGCGTCGACCAGCGCGGCCTTGACCCTGGTGCCGCCGACGTCCACGGCGGCCACGACCTGCGCCACGCTCAGACCACTTCCACCGTGATGCCGGCCGAACGCAGGTCGGCGACGGCGGCCTTCGGTGCACTGCCGTCGGTGACGACGAGGTTGATCCGCGACGACGGGCAGATGCGGGCGAACGCCCTGGTGCCGAGCTTGGCGCCCGTGGCCACCACCACGACGCGCTCGGAGCGCTCGACCATGAGCGAGTTGATGCCGGCCTCGCCCTCGTGGTGGCACATCGCACCGGCCGTCGCCGAGACCGCGTCGACGCCGAGGAAGACGGTGTCGAGCCAGAGCTCGCCGAGGACCATCGCCGCCAGCGGGCCGGAGAGCTCGTAGGACTCCGGGCGGGCGACACCACCGAGGGAGACGCAGCGGACGAAGGGACGCAGCACCATCTCCGTGGCGATGTTGAGCGCGTTGGTGACCACGGTGATGGCGGGGCGTCGCGACGACATCGCCAGGTCCGACCGGGCGGCGAGGCGTCGTGCCACGGCACTCGTGGTGGTGCCGCCGTTGAAGCCGACCACCGATCCCTCGAGGGCGAGGTCCGCGGCACACGCGGCGATGCGGTCCTTGGCGTCGTCGCCGCCGGCCTGCTTGTAGCGGGCCGGCAGGTCGTAGGCCACCGCCGTCGCGACGATGCCGCCGTGCGTGCGGGTCACGAGCTGCTGGGCGGCGAGGTCGGCGAAGTCGCGGCGCACCGTCGCCTCGCTCACGCCGAGCGACTCGACGACCTCGGTCACGCTGAGCCGCCCGTGCTCGGCGAGCAGGCCGAGGAGCGCGCTCCAGCGCGCCCCCCGGTCCGCGGGCCTGGCGGTGGGTGCGGTCACTTGACCGACCCGGCAGTCAGGCCCCCGACGAGGTGCTTCTCGATGACCGCGAACAGGATGACGACGGGGACGATCGCGATGATCGAGGCACCGAAGAGCTGGTCCCAGTTCTGCTCGTAGCCGGTGACGTAGGAGTTGATGCCGACGGTGAGTGGCTTCTTCTCGTCGCTGAGCATCAGGGTCAGCGCGACGACGTACTCGTTCCACGCCGCGATGAAGGTGAAGATCGTCGCCGTCACGAGCCCGGGCAGGGTGAGGGGCAGCATGACCCGGCGCAGCCGCAGGAGGGGTCCGCACCCGTCGAGCTCCGCCGCCTCCTCGACCTCCTTGGGGATGGAGGCGAAGAACCCGTGCAGGATCCAGATCGCGAACGCGAGGTTGAAGGCCGCGTTCGTGAGGATGAGCGCCTGGTAGGTGTCGACGAGGGTGAGCGCGTAGAACTCCCGGTAGATGCCCACGACGAGCGAGGTCGGCGAGAACATCTGCGTGATGAGGACCAGGAAGAGGAACGCGATCCGCCCGGGGAAGCGGAACCGCGCGGTGAAGTATGCCGCCGGGACGGCGACCAGGACCACGATCACCGTCGAGGACAGGGCCACGATCAGGGACGTCTGGAGCCAGGCGCGGAAGCGCTCGTCCCCCACCACCTCGGAGAACGTCGTCCACTTCCACTCCCGCGGCAGGATCGACGCCGGGGTCTGCACCACGTCGCCGCTCGGGCGGAACGCGTCGAGCAGCATGACGAGGTAGGGCCACAGGAACGCGAACGCGACCCCGAGGCCGATGACCGGCATCGCCGCCGGGCGGATCCGACGCCAGCTCAGGGTGCCGTTCACGACTCCTCCTCCTCGCGCCAGCGCGAGACACGCAGGTAGATGACGACGGCCACGAGGATCAGCAGCACGTTGAACAGGCCGGCCGCAGCCGACTGGCCCACGTCCTTCTCGGCGCTCTTGAACGCCAGCTTGTACATGAACGTGATGGTCGTGTCGTGGCTGAAGCCGGGGTTGGACTCGTTGAGGGTGTAGATGATCGGGAAGCTGTTGAACACGTAGATCATGTTGAGCACCGTCGCCACGAGGATGGCCGGGCGCAGCAGCGGCAACGTGATCCGGCGCCAGATCTGCCAGGGCGAGGCACCGTCGATGCGGGCCGCCTCGTAGACGTCGGTAGGGATGGCGTGCAGGCCGGCGACGAACACGTAGGCCGTGAACGGGATCGACACGAACACCCCGACCGCGATCATCGACGGCATGATCCAGCGGTCGTCACCCAGGAAGTCGATGGGGGTGTCCACGAGGCCGATCTTCAGCAGGACGGCGTTGAGGGTGCCGTAGTAGTAGCTGTAGATGAGGCTGAACAGCCGCGCCGTGATGACCAGCGAGGCCGCCCACGGGACGATGACGGCCCAGCGCACGATCCGTCTGCCCCAGAACTCCTTGGTGAGGAACTGCGCGAGGCCGAGGCTGATGAGGATCGTCAGGGCCACGACGGCGACCACCCAGACGAGGGTGTTGGTCAGCACGGTGCCGAGCGACTCGTTGGCCAGGACGTTCGTGTAGTTGTCGAGGCCCGCGTCGCCCTTGCGCAGACCCGTGATCGAGTAGCGCGACAGCGAGGCCTTGACCAGCTCGACGGCCGGGTAGACGACGACGCCGAAGATCAGGAGGAGGGCCGGCCCCAGCCACAGGAGCGCCTGACCCAGCGAGGCCCGGCCGCGGCGCGGGCGTGCCCGGCGCGGCCGGCGACCCGCCGTGGGTGCGGCCGGGTCACCGGTCGCACCCACGGGAGCCGAAGCGGTCTGCGTCACGCTCAGCCGCCGGCTTCAGCAGACTTCTGGAGCTTGTCGAGCACGGCCTTCGGGTCGCCCGTCATCGCGGTGCCGAGGTTCTGCTGGACCGCGAGCTTGACCTTGTCCCACGTGGGGTCGTCGGTCGGCGTGAGGTGCGCGTTCGGCAGCGTCTCGAGATAGGTCGCGAGCTTGGTGTCGGACTTGAACTCCTCGATGCCGGACTTGGTCACCGGCAGGAAGCCCTCGGCCTTGATGAACGAGTTGACCTGGTCCTTCTGGTAGTACAGGTCGTAGAACGCCTTCACCGCGTCCTTGTTGCCGTCCTTCTTGAACGCCATGAGGTAGTCGGTGACGCCGAAGGTCTGCGGCTCGCCGCCGTCGGCCTTGGTCGGCATCGGCGCGACGCCGTAGTCGACCTTCTTCGCAGCGTCGAGGGTGGCCGCGAGCGGCGAGAAGCCGACGACCATGCCGACCTTGCCGGAGGCGAACAGGTCGAACGCGTCCTGGCGGTTCGTCTTGCCGGGGTTGTTCTGGGTCAGCTTGTCAGTCGACAGCGACTTGAGGAACGACAGCGTCTCGACGTTCTGGGCCGAGTTGATCGTCCACTTCCCGTCCTTCTTCCAGTCTCCGCCGTTGTTGAACATCCAGATCGAGAACTCGCCCTGCGACTCCTCCGGGCCGAGCGGCAGGCCGTAGCCGATGGCGCCGTTCCCGAGGGCCGAGACCTTCTTGGCGTCGGCCTTGAACTCGTCCCAGGTCTTCGGCGCCGCGGTGATGCCCGCCTGCTGGAAGAGCTTCTTGTTGTAGAACATGGCCCGCGCCGAGCTCAGGTCGGGCATGCCGTACATCTTGCCGTTGTAGGACCCGGACTTGACGAACGCCTCGAGCAGGTCGGACTTCACCGAGTCCGACAGCACGTCGTCGGCGCTGTAGAGCAGGTCGTCCTTCGCGTAGCTCGCGTACGCGTTGAGGTTGAGGATGTCCGGCGGGTTGTTGTTCTGGACCATCGTCGAGCTCTGCTGGTCGATGTCGTCCCAGCTGACGATCTGCACCTCGAGGGTGTTGCCCGTCTTGGCCTTGTAGTCGGTGGCGAACTTGTCCCAGAACGCCTTCGTGTGGTCCTTGGAGTACTCCGCGGCGACGAGCTTGATGGTCGTCGCCTTCTTCCCCGAGCTGTCGCCGCCGCCGGCCGTGCCGGCCCCGGTGCCCCCGGAGCAGGCCGCCAGGGCGAATGCCGTGCCGAGGGCGAGGCCGCCCCAACGCACCGCCTGTGTGTGTCGTGAAGTCGTGGTGCCCACGTCGCTCCTCAAGTCGTTCGTCACTGTCGCGAAACGGATGATCGTTTCCTAGCGTTTCAAGCGCGCTTCGCTCATCTTCGAGGAAGCATGAGGGAAACCTTGGCCCTCCCCGCGAGCCTCGTCAAGCACTTCACCGCACCCATTTCCGAGAGATTCTCACCAAACCCCTGCGCGAAACGGGACATACCGCCGGGATCTTGACTGATCGAATGTGACTGGTAGAGACTTTCAGCACTCTCAATCACTCACAGATGGGATCTCGATGTCTTCCTACTCGAGCCACCTCGCCCACGAGATCGCGACGCAGCCCACCGACTGGGCCGCCGTTCGCAGCCGGGTCGACGAGGCCCTGGCCGTCCTGCCGCCCCCCGGCGCCCGCGTCGCCGTGGTCGGCTGCGGCACGTCTTTCTTCATGGCGCAGGCCTACGCGACCCTGCGCGAGCAGTCCGGCGCCGGGCACACGGAAGCCCACGCCGCGAGCGAGTTCCCCCTCACCCGGGAGTTCGACCACGTCGTGGCCATCTCCCGCTCCGGCACCACGACCGAGGTGATCGAGCTGCTCGAGCGCCTGCGGGCCGACGGGCGGACCACCACGGCCATCGTGGCGACCGAGGGCACGGCGATCCCGTCCCTGGCCACCCACGCCTTCCTCCTGCCCGAGGTGGACGAGCAGTCGGTCGTGCAGACCCGCTTCGCCACGACCGTCCTGGCGCTGCTGCGCGCCACCATCGGTGAGGACCTCGGCCCGGCGATCGCCGACGCCGAGGCCGTCCTGGCCGAGGACGAGGACAGCGCGCTGGCCGGGGTGGCCGATGCCGCCCAGCTGACCTTCGTGGGGCGCGGCTGGACCAACGGCCTGGCCCAGGAGGCGGCCCTGAAGCTCCGCGAGTCGGCCCAGTTCTGGACCGAGGCGTACCCCGCGATGGAGTACCGCCACGGGCCGATCAGCATCACCACCGAGGGCGGGGCCACGTGGGCGTTCGGCGAGGTCCCGCCCGGGCTCGACGAGGACGTCCGCGCGACGGGTGCCCACTTCGAGCACCGCGACATCGACCCGCTGGCCGACCTCCTGCGCGTCCACCGGCTGTGCCTGCTCAAGGCGGGACGCGCCGGCGTGGACCCTGATCGACCGCGGCACCTCTCGCGGTCCATCATCCTGTCGTGACCAGTGACGGCCCGACCCTCGACCGACTCCTGCTGACCGGACGTCTCGTCCTGCCCGGTGGGGTCGTCGAGGACGGGGCCGTCGTGGTCGAGGGCGACCGCATCTCCTACGCCGGTCCGCGCACCGAGCTGCCCGACCTGTGGGCGGGGCTGCCCACCCGTGACGACCTCCCCGGGGACGTCACCCTGCTCCCCGGCCTGGTGGACGTGCACTGCCACGGCGGCGCCGGTGGCGAGTTCGGCCCCGACGCGGACAGCGCGCGGACGGCCGCGGCCCACCACCACCGGGCGGGGACGACGTCCGTGGTGGGTTCGCTCGTGTCCGCCCCGGCCTCCGTCCTGCTCGCCGGTGCCACGGCCCTCGCCCCGCTCGTGGCCTCCGGGGAGCTCGCGGGCCTGCACCTCGAGGGTCCGTTCCTGTCGACCCTGCGCTGCGGGGCGCAGGATCCCGCGGCGCTCGTCGACGTCGACCTCGACCTGGTCGACGCGCTGGTGGCCGCGGCCGGTGGTGGCTTGCTGCACATGACCTTCGCCCCCGAGCGCGATCCCTCCGGCAGCCTCCCCTCGGCCCTCGCCGGACACGGGGTCCTCGGCGCCCTGGGCCACACCGACGCCGACCACGCGACCTGTTCCCGGGCCCTGTCCGCCGTGCTCGGCGGCGGCGTCCGAGGCGGGCTCCCCCTGGTCACCCACCTCTTCAACGGTATGCCGCCGCTGCACCACCGCGCCCCCGGCCCGGTCGCCGCCGCGCTGGGCGCGGCCGCCCGCAGCGAGGCTGTCGTCGAGCTCATCGCCGACGGTGTCCACCTCGACGGCGCCACCGTGCAGCTGGTCTTCGACACCGTCGGCCCGGCAGGCATCGCGCTGGTCAGCGACGCCATGTCGGCCAGCGGCCTCGACGACGGCACCTACACGCTCGGGGGCCGGGACGTCGAGGTCCGCGGTCGCGAGGCCCGGCTCGCCGAAGGCGGATCGCTCGCGGGCGGGGTCTCCACGCTGCTGGACCAGGTCCGGTGGTGCGTGACGGAGCTCGGCATCGACCTGGTGGATGCCGTGGCGGCGGCAGCGGCGACTCCGGCGCGGTCGCTGTCGCTGGTGGGCGTGGGCACCCTGGCCCCGGGGTCCCGGGCCGACGTGCTCGTCACGGACCGCGAGCTGCACCCCGTGGGCGTCCTGCGCCACGGCGCCTGGCTCTGAGCGCGGTCGCTACGCGACCTGCTGCTCCCACTCCCGGCGCAGGAGCCCGTACACGTGCGAGTCGGAGATGACGCCATCGACGATGCAGTCCTCGCGCAAGGTGCCCTCCCGCACGAAGCCCGACTTCTCCAGCACCCGGGTCGAACCGATGTTGCGGGCGTCGGCCTCGGCTTGCACCCGATTGAGGTCGAGCGTCTCGAAACCCCAGCGCAGCACCGCCCGAGCCGCCTCGGTGCCATGGCCGCGGCCCCAGGCGGCTTCGCCGTAGCAGTAGCCGAGGGACGCGCTGCGGAACATGGGGTTCCACCGCGTGAGGCTGACCCAGCCGAGGAACTCCCCGTCAGCGCGCCGGGTGACCACCAGGCGCGCGCCGCTGCCCTCTCGCTCGAGGTCCCGGCAGGTTGCGATGAACTGGTCCGCCCGAGCCCGGTCGACCCAGGGCAGTGAGTCCCAGTAGCGCAGCACCGTGGGGTCGCTCTGCTGCCGGAACAGGGCGTCCGCGTCGGAGTCCTCGAAGGGGCGCAGCAGCAGGCGATCGGTGTGCAGGGTGGGGGTCGGCAACGTCATACCGGCATGGTGCCAACTCCCTCAGCGGTGGTCGCCTCCTTTTCAGGCGGGCGCGGCCACCTCGGCGGCGAGCCCACGCGACCGGCGCACGATCTGCACGAACTCGCCCATGATGTCGTTGAGGCCGAAGTCCTTGGGCGTGAAGACGGCAGCAACCCCGAGGGCCTGCAGGGCCCTGGCGTCCGTGTCGGGGATGATCCCGCCGACCACGACGGGCACGTCACCCGCACCGGCAGTGCGCAGCCCGTCGAGGATCTGGGGCACGAGCTCCATGTGGGAGCCGGACAGGATCGAGATGCCGACGAGGTGGACGTCCTCCGCCACGGCTGCGGCCACGATCTGCTCCGGGGTCAGGCGGATGCCCTGGTAGACGACCTCGAAGCCCGCGTCACGGGCGCGCACGGCGATCTGCTCGGCACCGTTGCTGTGGCCGTCGAGTCCGGGCTTGGCGACCAGCACCCGGAGCCGTTCGCCGAGCTCGCCGGCGGTGTGGCGCACCTGCTCACGCACCGCGCGCAGCTCGTCGGTGCCGCCGTCGCTCACGCCGACCGACCCGGACACCCCGGTCGGGGCACGGAACTCCCCGAACTCCTCGCGCAGCGCCTGGGCCCACTCCCCCGTCGTGACACCTGCCCGCGCCGCCTCGAGCGACGCCGCCATGAGGTTCGACCCGGCACGGGCCTCGGCCCGCAGCGCGGCGACGGCAGCCGCCGCCCGGTCGCGCCCCGCGGGATCGGCGTCGCGCTGCTCCCGCCAGGAGCGGACCGCCGCGACGGCCTTCGCCTCGACGTCGTGGTCGACGGTCTGGATCGCCGCGTCGAGGTCGGCCGTGAGCGGGTTGGGTTCGGTCGTCTGGAAGCGGTTCACGCCCACGACGACGTCCTCACCCGTCTCGATCCGCTGGCGTCGCAGCGAGTGCGAGGCCACCAGCGCCGACTTCATGTACCCGCTCTCGACCGCCGGGACCGCGCCACCGAGCTCCTGCACCCGGGCGATCTCCGCCCGCGCACCCTCGACCAGCGAGGCGACCTTGGCCTCCACCACGGTCGAACCCGCGAACAGGTCGTCGTACTCGAGCAGGTCGGACTCGAAGGCGAGCACCTGCTGCATGCGCAGTGACCACTGCTGGTCCCACGGCCGGGGCAGTCCGAGCGCCTCGTTCCACGCCGGCAGCTGCACGGCCCGGGCGCGCGCGTCCTTGCTCAGGGTCACCGCCAGCATCTCGAGGACGATGCGCTGGACGTTGTTCTCGGGCTGCGCCTCGGTGAGGCCGAGCGAGTTGACCTGCACGCCATACCGGAAGCGACGCTGCTTGGGGTCCTGCACGCCGTAGCGCTCACGCGTGAGGTCGTCCCACAGCTGGACGAACGCCCGCATCTTGCACATCTCCTCGACGAACCGCACACCGGCGTTGACGAAGAAGGAGATCCGCGCGACCACCTCGCCGAAGCGCTCCGGCGGCACCTGCCCCGAGTCACGCACCGCATCGAGGACGGCGATGGCGGTGCACATCGCATAGGCGATCTCCTGCACCGGCGTCGCGCCGGCCTCCTGCAGGTGGTAGCTGCAGATGTTGATCGGGTTCCACTTCGGGATGTCCGACACGGTGTAGGCGACCATGTCGGTGATCAGGCGCAGCGAGGGCCCGGGCGCGAAGACGTACGTGCCCCGCGACAGGTACTCCTTGATGATGTCGTTCTGGGTCGTGCCGGCAAGGGCTCGCACCGCCTCGGCCGGGTCCCGACCGTCGGCGAGGGCCTGCTCCTCGGCCACGACCTGGTACATCGCCAGCAGCCACATGGCGGTGGCGTTGATGGTCATCGAGGTGTTCATCTGGTCGAGCGGGATCTGGTCGAACAGGGCGCGCATGTCGCCGATGTGCGAGATCGGCACGCCCACCTTGCCCACCTCACCGCGCGCGAGCGGGTGGTCGGGGTCGTAACCGGTCTGCGTGGGCAGGTCGAACGCCACGGACAGGCCGGTCTGCCCCTTGTCGAGGTTGCGGCGGTAGAGCGCGTTGCTGGCAGCGGCGCTGGAGTGGCCGGCGTACGTGCGCATCACCCAGGGACGGTCACGTTCGATCGGCTCGGCAGGCATGGCCCGAAGTTACCTGCGGGGTGGTGCGCGCCGGGAGGCGTTCAGGCGGTGACAGCCGCCACAGTCGCGCCGTCCGGGAGCTCGCGGAGCACCAGCGACCGGTCGAGGCGTGATGCACGCAACAGGCGGCCGGTGCGCTCGCTCATGTCGACCACGGCGAGGCGGCGCCCGGCCCGGCGGGCCCGGTTGTACGCCTCGACGAGGACCCCGAGACCGGTGGCGTCACCGATCTCCGCGCCCGCGAGGCGGATGTGGACGTCGCCGAAGCCGGTGTCGATGATCTCGTGGAGCAGCAGCCGGACGTCGGGGACCGTGTGCACGTCGATGCGACCCGTGATCGCGACCTCCTGGCCCGTGTGCACCGGGCGGACTGCGACGGGGAGGACCCCGATGGTGCTGACCGACATGCGAACCCCCTTGTCCGTGGACACATTCACTCACACAGACGCAAGTGAAGGGGACTTTGGTTGTCGCAGGTCAGGTCTCTTTTGGGTAACTGTTGAGACCTGCGTCACACCCCAAGGGGCCGACGGTCACAGGAACGGGTCGTCGTCCGGCTCCCGGGTGACGTCCGCGCCGAGGCCCTGCATGCTCTCGGCGAAGCCGGCGTACCCGCGGTCGATGTGCTGGGCCCCGCTGACGGTCGTGACGCCGTCGGCGACCAGCCCGGCGATCACGAGCGCAGCGCCGGCGCGGATGTCGCTGGCCTCGACCGGCGCCCCGGAGAGCCGTTCGACACCGTGGACCATGACGTGGTGGCCGTCGATCCGGGTCTCGGCGCCGAGGCGGTTGAGCTCCTGCACCGTCCGGAACCGGGCCTCGAAGAGGTTCTCGGTGATCATCGCCGACCCCTCTGCGACGGCGTTGCAGGCGAGTGCGAAGGGCTGCAGGTCGGTCGGGAAGCCCGGGTAGGGCAGCGTGGCGACGTCGAACGCCCTGGGTCGACGCCCGCCGGAGTCGACGCGGAAGCCGCGCGGGGTGTCGGTGACCGTCGCCCCGCTGGCCTCGACCAGCTCGAGGGCGGCGACGAGGTGGTCGCTGTTGGCGCCGACCACCTCGACGTCGCCACGGGTGGCGGAGGCGGCGAACGCCCAGGTGCCGGCGGCGATCCGGTCGGGGACGACGGCGTGCTCGATCGCCGTGAGGCTGTCGACGCCGTGCACCTCGATCACCGAGGTGCCTGCACCGCTGATCTGCGCGCCCATCGAGGTGAGCATCGCGGCGATGTCGGCGATCTCCGGCTCGCGGGCGGCGTTCTCCAGGCGGGTCGTCCCCCGGGCGAGGACCGCCGCGGTGAGGACGTTCTCGGTGGCGCCGACGCTCGGGAAGTCGAGGCGGATCTCTGCACCGTCCAGCCCGCGGGGCGCCTCGGCGACGAGGAAGCCGTGCGTCACGTGGACGCTGGCACCGAGCGCCTCCAGCCCGGCCGCGTGCAGGTCGAGCCCGCGCGAACCGATCGCGTCCCCACCGGGGACGGCCACGTCCGCCGAACCGGTGCGTGCCACGAGTGGCCCCAGCACGGCGGTCGAGGCACGCAGGGCCCGGACGAGGTCGTAGTCGGCGCGGTGGCCGATCTTCTCCGGCACGTCGATCTCGACGACCCCGGAAGGCGCGTCGTAGTCCACCGTGCAGCCGAGGCGCCGGAGGAGCTCGGCCATGATCGTCACGTCGAGGATGGCCGGGACGTTCGTGAGGCGGGTGCGGCCGACGGCGAGCAACGCCACCGCCATGAGCTTGAGGGCGCTGTTCTTCGCGCCCCACACGGCCACCTCGCCGCGCAGCGCGGTGCCTCCGACAACCCTGAATCTCTCAGCCACCGACCCACCCTATCCGCGCCCGACTCCCCCATCTGACAGGCTGCAGCCATGGTCAACCTCACCCGCATCTACACCCGCACCGGCGACGACGGGAAGACCCACCTCGGCGACATGAGCCGGACCAGCAAGACCGACGTCCGCCTCCTCGCCTACGCCGACACCAACGAGGCGAACGCCGCCATCGGCGTCGCCCTCGCCGCCGGGGAGCTGCCCGAGGACCTGCGGGCCACCCTGCTCCGGGTGCAGAACGACCTGTTCGACGTGGGGGCCGACCTCTGCACCCCCCTGCAGCCGACCTACGAGTACCCACCGCTGCGGGTGGAGCAGGCCTGGATCGACGAGCTCGAGGCCGACTGCGACCGCTACCTCGAGCGCGTCGAGAAGCTGAGGTCCTTCATCCTCCCGGGCGGCACCGTGGGCTCGGCCCACCTGCACGTGGCCACGACCGTGGTGCGCCGGGCCGAGCGGGCTGCGTGGGCGGCCATCGACGCCTACGGGGACCAGCCGGGCACCGGCACCAAGGGTGAGGGCGGCGTCAACGTCCTCACCGCGACATACCTGAACCGCTTGTCGGACCTGCTGTTCGTGCTGGCGCGCGTCGCGAACCTGCCGATCGGCGGCGACGTCCTCTGGCAGCCCGGTGGCGGCCGTGCCGAGGCGCCCCGCGCGAAGAAGTGACGCTCAGGCGACGTTGACGTTGAAGCCCGGGGGCGAGCTCTCCAGCCAGCTGCGCATCGCCGTGTAGGCAGGCGGGGCGAGGGCGATCCGGAACTGCTCGTCCTCGTAGTGGCACTCGACGGTGACCGCGTCGGGCAGTCCGGAGATGGGCTCCTGCGCGACCTCCGGCGGCCCGAGCTCGAGCCGTGGCCGCTCCCACGAACGGACCGGGCGCGGGGAGGGCCCGATGAGGGTGAACCACTCCAGCGAGGGGCCGGAGAAGCGCAGCAGGCCCAACCGGTACGACGTGCGGCCCGGGAGTCGCAGCGCACAGAGCATGAGGGGAGCCCCGGACGACAGGAGGCGCCGGCGCACGAAGATGTACGCCAGCGCCAGGACTGCGAGCAGGGCGAGCGTCCCCACGGTGATCTCGAACAAGACCACGGGCGACATGCTCACCCCTTCCGGTTAGGCCGGGATCTGGGAGGCGTCGACGGCCTCGGCGACGATGATGACCTTGTCGCGGTCGACGGAGAGGAACCCGCCGTCCACGGTGGCGACGGCGGTGCTGCCGCCGGTCTTGATGCGGACCTCGCCCTCGACGAGGACGCCGAGCAGGGGCGTGTGGCCGGGCAGGATGCCCAGCTCGCCGTCGATGGTGCGGGCCTGGACCATCTCGGCCTCGCCCTCCCAGACCTTGCGGTCGGCGGCGACGAGTTCAACCTGCAGGGTGCTCACGGTGTCCTCCACGGGGAATGCGTACTGCTCGAGTCTAACGACCGTCGTGGGGAGGCCCCCCGACGGGTGGTATGCCGTGGGGCCAGCCAGTGCGGCTGGCCCCACGACCTACGGGTGCTGCGGGCGACGCTCGCGCGTCATCGTGCTGCGACGCCGTGGCGTCAGAGGTTCTTCTCGATCTCCGCGGCCTGACGCTCGACGTCGTCGAGGCCACCACACATGAAGAAGGCCTGCTCGGGCACGTGGTCGTACTCGCCGTCGGCGATCTTCGTGAACGCCTCGATGCTGTCGGTCAGCGGGACCGTCGAACCCTCGATGCCGGTGAACTGCTTGGCGACGTAGGTGTTCTGCGACAGGAAGCGCTGGATGCGACGGGCGCGGTTGACGAGGATCTTGTCCTCTTCGGAGAGCTCGTCGATGCCGAGGATGGCGATGATGTCCTGCAGCTCCTTGTTGCGCTGGAGGATCTGCTTGACGCGCACCGCGGTGTTGTAGTGGTCCTCGGCGATGTAACGACGGTCGAGGATGCGCGAGGTCGACGTGAGCGGGTCCACGGCCGGGTAGATGCCCAGCGAGGCGATCTCACGGGAGAGCTCGGTCGTCGCGTCGAGGTGGGCGAACGTCGTGGCCGGGGCCGGGTCGGTGTAGTCGTCGGCCGGCACGTAGATCGCCTGCATCGAGGTGATCGAGTGACCACGCGTCGAGGTGATGCGCTCCTGGAGCGTGCCCATCTCGTCGGCGAGGGTGGGCTGGTAACCCACGGCGGACGGCATGCGGCCGAGGAGGGTGGAGACCTCGGAACCGGCCTGGGTGAAGCGGAAGATGTTGTCGATGAAGAGCAGCACGTCCTGGTTCTGCACGTCACGGAAGTACTCCGCCATGGTCAGCGCGGAGAGCGCGACGCGAAGACGCGTGCCCGGCGGCTCGTCCATCTGGCCGAAGACGAGGGCGGTCTGTCCGAGGACGCCCGCCTCCTCCATCTCGACCATGAGGTCGTTGCCCTCACGGGTGCGCTCGCCGACACCGGCGAACACCGACACACCACCGTGGTCGCGGGCGACACGGGCGATCATCTCCTGGATGAGCACCGTCTTGCCCACGCCGGCGCCGCCGAACAGGCCGATCTTGCCACCCTGGACGTAGGGGGTCAGCAGGTCGATGACCTTGATGCCGGTCTCGAACATCTGGGTCTTGGACTCGAGCTGGTCGAAGGCCGGGGCCTTGCGGTGGATGCCCCAGCGCTCCTTGACCTCGAAGGTCTCGCCCTCGGCGAGGTTCATGACCTCACCGGTGGTGTTGAAGACCTTGCCCAGGGTCTGGTCACCGACGGGCACCGAGATGGGGCCACCGGTGTCCTGGACCTGCGTACCGCGGACGAGGCCGTCGGTCGGCTGCAGGGAGATGGCGCGGACCATGTTGTCGCCGATGTGCTGGGCGACCTCGAGGTTGAGGTTCTTGGTCTCCCCCAGGAGCTCGACCGACGTGGTCAGCAGGTTGTACTGCTCCGGCATGGCGTCCGCGGGGAACTCCACGTCGACGACCGGGCCGATGATGCGGGAGATGCGGCCGATGCCACCCGGGGTGGCGGCCTTGGTCTCTTCAGTGACAGTGGCAGTCATTGGTTTCTCTCTACCTTCTCAACTGGCGTCGGCGAGGGCGCTGGCGCCGCCCACGATCTCGCTGATCTCTTGGGTGATCTCAGCCTGGCGAGCCTGGTTGGCCAGCCGGGTGTACTTCTTGATGAGCTCTTCGGCGTTGTCCGTGGCCGACTTCATCGCCTTCTGGCGCGAAGCGAGCTCGGACGCGGCGGCCTGCAGCAGGCAGTTGTAGATGCGCGCCGTGACGTACTTCGGCAGCAACGCGTCGAGCACCTGCTCGGCGCTCGGCTCGAACTCGTAGAGCGGCAGCACGTCGTCCTCGGCCGGGGCCTCTTCGCCCTCGACGACCTCGAGCGGCAGCATGCGGATGACGTCAGGCTCCTGGGAGACCATGTTGACGAAGCGCGTGAACACGATGTGCACCTCGTCGACCCCGCCCTCGGAGTGGTCGCGGTTGAACGCGGCGACCAGGGTCTCCCCGATCTCACGGGCGACCTCGAAGGTGGGCTGGTCGGTGAAGCCGGTCCACTCGTCGGCGTACTCGCGCTTGCGGAACTTGTAGAAGGCCACCGCCTTGCGTCCGACGAGGAAGGGCGTGACCTCCTTGCCGTCCGCCTTGAGCTCGCCGATGAGGCGCTCGCTCTCCTTGAGGACGGAGGAGCTGTAGGCGCCGGCCAGACCACGGTCGGAGGTCACGACGAGCACCGCGGCGCGGCGCACCTCCTCGGACTCGGTGGTCAGCGGGTGGTCGACGTTCGAGAACGTCGCCACGGCCGAGACGGCCCGGGTCAGCGCACGGGCGTAGGGCGAGGACTCGCGCACACGCTGCTGCGCCTTGACCACGCGGGAGGCTGCGATGAGCTCCATCGCGCGCGTGATCTTCTTGGTCGCCTGGACGGACCGGATGCGCTGGCGGTAGACCCGCATCTGCGCTCCCATATGTTGCCGCCTCTCTCGTTCGTTCCTGGTGCGGCTGGTCGCCGCCGATCAGTTCGGGGGGTGCTGCGGGGTCTCCCCCGCGGCCGCTCGCCTGCGGTGCCGGGTGCGCGACAGGCGCGCACCCGGCAGCCGATTCAGCGCTTCTGCTTGACGATCTTCTCCTGCTCGACCTCGTGCTCGAGCTCGCCCGGGTCGGCCTCGTGGCCGACGGGGGTGTGCTCGGAGCCGGAGGCGGCGAACTGCTGCTTGAACGCGGTGACCGCGTCCTCGAGCCCGGAGCGGGTCTCGTCCTCGAACTTCTTGGACTCGCGGATGGCGTCCAGGAGGCCCTTCTTCTCGCGACGCAGGTAGTCGAGGAACTCGGCCTCGAAGCGCGAGACGTCCTCCACCGCGATCGAGTCGAGCTGGCCGGTGGTGCCGGTCCAGATGGACACGACCTGCTCCTCGACCGGGAACGGCGCGGCCTGCTTCTGCTTGAGGAGCTCGACGAGGCGGGCACCCTTCGCGAGCTGGGCGCGGGAGGCCGGGTCGAGGTCCGAGGCGAACATGGCGAACGCCTCCATCGCGCGGAACTGCGCGAGGTCGAGCTTCAGACGACCGGAGACCTCCTTCATGGCCTTGATCTGGGCGGCGCCACCGACACGGGAGACGGAGACACCCACGTCGATGGCGGGACGCACGTTGGCGTTGAAGAGGTCGGCCTGGAGGTAGATCTGGCCGTCGGTGATGGAGATGACGTTGGTCGGGATGTACGCGGAGACGTCACCGGCCTTGGTCTCGATGATCGGCAGACCCGTCATGGAGCCGGCGCCGAGCTCGTCGGACAGCTTCGCGCAGCGCTCCAGCAGGCGGGAGTGCAGGTAGAAGACGTCACCGGGGTAGGCCTCGCGGCCCGGCGGGCGACGCAGCAGCAGCGACACGGCGCGGTAGGCCTCGGCCTGCTTGGACAGGTCGTCGAACACGATGAGGACGTGCTTGCCCTGGTACATCCAGTGCTGGCCGATGGCCGAACCGGTGTAGGGCGCGAGGTACTTGAAGCCGGCCGAGTCGGACGCGGGCGCCGCGACGATGGTCGTGTACTCCAGGGCACCGGCCTCTTCCAGCGTGCCGCGGACGGCAGCGATGGTCGAGCCCTTCTGGCCCATGGCGACGTAGATGCAGCGAACCTGCTTCTCCGGGTCGCCCGAGTCCCAGTTCTGCTTCTGGTTGATGATCGTGTCGACCGCGACCGTGGTCTTGCCGGTCTGGCGGTCACCGATGATGAGCTGGCGCTGGCCGCGACCGATGGGGGTCATGGCGTCGACGGCCTTGAGGCCGGTCTGCAGCGGCTCGTGCACGGACTTGCGCTGCACCACGGTGGGCGCCTGCAGCTCGAGGGCGCGGCGCTCGGTCGTGGCGACCTCGCCGAGACCGTCGATCGGCTGGCCCAGCGGGTTGACGACCCGACCGAGGAACGCGTCGCCGACGGGCACCGACAGCACCTCGCCGGTCCGCTTGACCTCCTGGCCCTCCTCGATCTTGGAGAAGTCACCGAGGATGACGACGCCGATCTCGTGGACGTCGAGGTTGAGCGCGAGGCCCAGCGTCCCGTCCTCGAACTCGAGCAGCTCGTTGGTCATGCACGAGGGCAGGCCCTCGACGTGGGCGATGCCGTCACCGGCGTCGCTGACGCGGCCGACCTCTTCGCGGGAGGCCGTGCCGGGCTCGTAGGACTGAACGAAGTTGTCCAGTGCGTCCCGGATCTCCTCCGGACGGATCGAAAGCTCCGTCATCTGATCTCTTCTCCCTTGAGTGGTGCAGTGACCGGCGCCGAGGGGGCTCGGACCGGAAGGCGGTGTGGTGGTCGTGCTGTGGAGTTGTGGTGCGTGCCGTCAGCCGGCGATGTGCCTGCGGGCCTCGTCGAGGCGCCGCAGGATCGTGCCGTCGACGACCTCGTCGCCGACCTGCACGCGGATGCCACCGATGACCTGCTCGTCGCGGACGACCTGCAGCACGATGGTCTTGCCGTAGATGTTCTGCAGCGCTGCGGCAAGACGCTCACGCTGCTGCTCGGTGAGGTCGGTGGCGGCCGTGACGACAGCCGTGACCTGCTCGCGCCGCGTCGCCGCGAGGGCGAGGTAGCCCTCGAGCGTGCGGTCGAGCTTGCGCCCACGGGGCGCCAGCACGGCCTGGCGTGCGAGCCGGACCGTCTCCTCGCTGGCCTTGCCCTCGAGCAGCTGCGCCACGACGCCGGCCTTGGCCTGGACGTCGCCCTGGCGGTTGGTCAGGCGGTCGCGCAGGTCCGGGTTGCCGGCGACGATCCGCTCGAAGCGGAACAGCTCGTCCTCGACCCGGTCGATGTGCCCGTTGGCCTCGGCGTCGGCGAGCAGCGCCTCGATCCCGAGCCGCTCGACCGTGTCGGACAGGTCGCGCTCGGTCGCCCAGCGCTGGCCCACGAGGGCCTTGACCACGACGACGGTCTCCGCGGAGACCTTGCCCGACAACAGGCGCTCGGCGAGCTCCTGCTTGCCGGCCGCCTCGCGTGACGGGTCCGCGAGGGCCCGTCGCAGCGTGGCGTTGCCGTCGATGAGGGCGGTCACCGCGAGGAGCTCCTCGGCGAGGGCCCGGCGGTCCGTGCCTGCGGAGAGCGCGGCCTCGAGGGCCGTGCTCCCGGCGATGGCGGAGGCCCGCGACGAACCACGCATCAGGCGCCCTCTCCGACCTTCTCGGGCTGCACCTGGCCGGACTCGAGCTCCGCGAGGAAGCGGTCGACGATCCCGCGCTGGCGTGCCTCGTCCTCGAGGGACTCGCCCACGATGCGGCTGGCCAGGTCGGTCGACAGGCGACCCACCTCGGCCCGCAGCGACACGACGGCCTGCTGGCGCTCGGCCTCGATCTGCTTGTGCGCGGCCTCGGTGATGCGAGCCGCCTCGGACTGCGCGTGACCGCGCATCTCCACGACGATCGCCGCACCCTGCTCGCGAGCCTCCTCGCGGATGCGAGCAGCCTCGGCGCGAGCCTCGGCCAGCTGGGCCTGGTACTGCTCGAGAGCAGCCTGGGCCTGCTGCTGGGCCTCTTCGGCCTGCTGCATGCCGCCCTCGATGGCAGCCGTGCGCTCGGCGTACAGCTCCTCCATGCGCGGCACGACCTTGGTCTTGTACAGCCAGTACAAGATCCCGAAGGCGATGAGCCCGACGATCATCTCGGCGGGGTGCGGGAGCAGCGGGAATCCCGAGGGGAATCCGGTGGTCTCCCCCTCAGCGACTATGGATGCGGGGATCACATCGCGTCCTTATCTCTTAAGCGATCGGGTGTGGCACGAGGGCGGCGGGGCCGCGTCAGTTCGGGTTGGTGCCCTGGAAGACGAACGCGAACACCAGACCGAGGATGGCGAGCGCCTCGGTGATCGCCATGCCGGTGAAGGCGATGGTCTGGAGCATGCCGCGAGCCTCGGGCTGACGGGCGACGCCGTTGATGTAGGCGGCGAAGATCAGGCCGACACCGATGCCGGGGCCGATAGCAGCGAGGCCGTAGCCCAGGTAGGCGATGGAGCCGTACATGTCATTTCCTTTCCATGGCACCGGGACCGCTTCCCGGTGTCGGGGGTGTGGATATTCAGGTGGTGCACGCGAGGCCGGGGGCCTCGACGGTCGAGCGGGCTAGTGGTGCTCGGACACCGCGTCCGAGATGTAGAGCGCCGCAAGAAGAGTGAAGATGAACGCCTGGAGGAACTCGATGAGGAGCTCGAAGAACGTCATGCCGATCGAGAACCCGAAGGCGAGGACGCCCGAGAAGTTCAGGAACAGGTTGCTGCCGTGCAGCAGCAGGTACTCGCCGCCGATGATGAACACCAGCAGCATGAGGTGGCCGGCGAGCATGTTGCCGAACAGTCGCAGGGCGAGCGTGAGCGGGCGGATCACGAAGTAGGTCAGGAACTCCAGCACGAACAGGATCGGCTTGAGCCAGCCGGGCAGGCCCGGGGGGATCAGCGACTTGAAGTACGGGAGGACGCCGTGCTTACGACGGATCGCGACCGTGTGGTAGACGATGTAGACGATGAGGGTCAGGACGATCGGGATGCCGACGCGGCTCATCGTGGGGAACTGCACGAACGGGATGATCCCGAACAGGTTGTTGACCAGGATCATCGTGAAGAGCGTGAACAGCAGCGGCACGAACTGCATGAAGTCCTTGGTGCCGATGATGTCGCGGCCGATCGTGTTGCGCACGAAGTTGTAGGCGCCCTCGGCCATGAACTGCGTCTTGCCCGGGACGACCGTGAGCTTGCGCGACACTGAGACGAAGAACCAGCCCAGGATGCCGACCGAGATCAGCAGGACGAGCGCGGGACGGGTCAGCGTCCACGGGCTGTTGCCACCGATGAGCGGCCACCAGAAGTCGGCGACGCCGGGGGTCTTGAACCCGTCCTCGCCTCCTGCGGCCACGAGATTCGTGACCATGTCCGCAGACACCATGTTTGGGCTCACTGCCTCTCCTCGAATGAACTGACGTGCAACCCGTTCACCGCGAAGACTTCACGGTCGGTGCGGGACAACCGGGACGAATGCATGCTCGACACCGGCTCGGCGCAGAACGGTAGGTACGCTACCCGACTCCGCAGCATCGGGGCGACGCGGGACCGGCCCGTCACCGCCCCTCACCTGCTCCGGTCGACGACGGGTCGGCAGGGGTGTCCGTGCCACCCGCGGACGGCAGGTCCGACGGCGGGTCGTAGACGGGGACGCGGGCACGTCGCCAGGCGCGGACCTGACCGACCTGCCAGGCCAGGACGGCCACGAGCATGGCCACCCCCGCGGCCCAGCTGTCGAGGCTCTCGATGCGTCCGGCGACGACGAGGACCCCGAGCAGCAGGAGCACCTGGCCGAAGTAGATCGCCATCCCGACGGCCATGAAGAGCATCGGGTCGCGGTCGCGCACCAGCTTGTCCATGAGGAGCAGGCCGGAGCCGAAGAAGACGACGGCGATGGCCACACCCACGAGGGCGGAGACGCCACCGTCGAGACCCCGCGTCAGCGCGAGGACCACGGTCGCGACGCCACCTGCGACGAGGGTGGGGACCAGGGCGCCGCGAAGGGTCGCGCTGAACGGGTAGGAACCCGTCTGGGCGCTCTGCTGCGTCATGGTGGCCTGCCTGCTCGTCGGGGCTGGAATGCCTGGCGAAAGGGGTGGTCACGCCCTTCGGTGGGCGCTTGTGAAAGGTATCACAAGCGTTCAGCCTTTTCACAGCGGGGCCTTTCGCGGTCCCACCGTAGGGGTTCCCGACGCCGCCCGCCGCCGCCGTCCGCGGCTCGGCAACTAGCCTGCCGTCATGCCTGCGCGTGCTCCGTCCGGTTCGCCCCTCGAGGGGACGTTCGTCCGCCTCGACCCGGTCCGGGCCGACGACGCCGAGGGCCTGCACGCGGTGCACAGCGACCCCGTCGTCTACACGCAGGGGTACGTCATGGCCTCCCCTCCCCCCGACCTCGCGGCCACCCGGGCGCTGGTCGCCGCCGCGATGGCGGCGCGGGAGGTCGGTCGCACGGCATACACGGTGCGGCTCACGGGAGCGGGCGGGCTCGGGGCCGCCGGCACGGTCGTGGGCACCACGTCGCTCGGTGACATCGACGTCGTCAACGAACGAGCCCACCTCGGCTGGACGCTCTACGGCTCGCGGTGGTGGGGCACCGCGGTGAACCCGGAGTGCAAGCTGCTGCTGCTCGGGCACGCGTTCGACCTGGGGTTCGGGCGGGTCAAGATCCAGACCGACGCGGTCAACCAGCGCTCCCAGGCAGCGATCGCGAAGCTGGGCGCCACCCGCGAGGGGGTGCTGCGCCGGCACACGCGGCGGGCCGACGGGACGTTCCGCGACACGGTCGTGTTCAGCGTGCTCGCCGACGAGTGGCCGCAGGTGCGGGCAGGCCTGGAGGAGCGGCTGGGCCGGGTCCCGCGCTAGAGGGCGCGGGTGCGCCCACCGCTGGGGGCCCAGCGGGGCAGCCACACGGTGAGGACGCCGACCAGGAGCACGGCGCCGAGGACTCCCCCGGCGGCGACCCACGGGTCGAGGAAGATGAAGCTGACCGCGCCGAGCGCGGCCACCGCGGCCCAGAGCCAGAGCAGGATGACCGCGCGCCGGTGGCCGTGGCCGATCTGGAGCATCCGGTGGTGCAGGTGCTGCTTGTCCGGGCTCCACGGGCGTTCGCCGCGCGCGGTCCGACGCACGACCGCGAGCAGGATGTCGACCAGCGGCAGCAGGATGATCGCGCCCGGTACGACCAGGGGCAGCAAGGTCGCCGCCACGGGGTTGGTGCTGACCTGGGACGGCGTCACGTTGCCCGTCGTCGAGATCGTCGCGGCCGCCAGCAGCAGCCCGAGCAGCAGGGCCCCCGAGTCGCCCATGAACAACCGGGCCGGGTGGTAGTTGTGCGGCAGGAAGCCCAGGCAGCAGCCGATCAGGGCGGCGGAGATGAAGGTCGCCGAGGAGAACACGTTCGGCGGGTCGAACGTCCGCGAGATGCCGTAGCTGTAGATGAAGAACGACGAGGCGGCGATGACGACGACCCCGGCCGCCAGCCCGTCCAGCCCGTCGATGAAGTTGACGGCGTTCGTGAACACGACGACGGCGAACACCGTGAGCCCCACCATGAACGGCTCGGGCAGCACCGTCACGCCACCGATCGGGAGCTGGAACAGCATGACGCCGCTGAACGCCATGATCCCGGCGGCGATCATCTGCCCGCCGAGCTTGGTGAGCCAGTCCAGCTCGCGCACGTCGTCGATCGCCCCGAGCAGGCACACGATGCCGGCACCGACCAGCGTGCCCTTGAGCTCGGGCCCGAGGGCGAACACCTGCCCGAGGTAGGGCAGCTTGCTCGCCGCCAGCATGGAGGCCGCGAACCCGAGGAAGATCGCCACCCCTCCGAGCCGCGGGATCGGCGTCGAGTGGACGTCACGGTCGCGCACCGGGGTGAACGCCCCGGTGCGCACCGCGATGGCGCGCATGAGCGGCGTCGCGGCATACGTGATCACCGCGGCGACCATCAGGACGAGGAGGTACTCGCGCACTCAGGCGCCTCTCGGGTGGGTCGGGACTCAGCCTCGAGGGTATGCCGGGAAGCGGGTCACGAGGTCGCTCACCCCGGCACGGACCTCCTTGGAGACCGCGTGGTCCGGGTCGGCGTCGCCCTCGATGACGGCCTTCGCGATCAGGTCGGCGATCGTGCGCATCTCGTCGGTGCCCATGCCCTGGGTCGTGACGCAGGGCGTGCCCACGCGGATGCCGCTGGCGATGTTGGGCTTCTGGGGGTCGAACGGGATGGCGTTCTTGTTGAGCACGATCCCCGCTGCGTCGGAGCGGGCCTCGGCATCGGCGCCGGTGACACCCACGCCCTGCAGGTCGTGGAGCGACAGGTGGGTGTCGGTCCCGCCGGTGGTCGGGCGGATCCCCTTCTCGCCCAACGACGTCGCGAGGACCTTGGCGTTCTCGATGACCTGCTTGGCGTACGCCTGGTACTCCGGCGTCGCGCACTCCTTGAAGTTCACGGCCTTGGCCGCGATGGTGTGCATCTGCGGGCCACCCTGCATCATCGGGAACACGGCCTTGTCGAGCTTCGCCTGGTGCTCGGCCTTGCAGACGAGGGCGCCGGAGCGCGGGCCGCGCAGGACCTTGTGGGTCGTGAAGGTGACGACGTCGGCGTACGGGACGGGGCTCGGGATGGCCTTGCCGGCGACGAGGCCGATGAAGTGCGCCGCGTCGACCCAGAAGATCGCGCCGATCTCGTCGGCCAGCCGGCGGAAGAACTCGAAGTCGATGAGGCGCGGGATGGCGGAGCCGCCGGCGAGGATCACCTTGGGGCGGTGCTCCTTGGCCAGGCGCTCGACCTCGGCGTAGTCGATGTCCTCGGTCTCGCGGTCGACGCCGTAGTGCACCGCGTTGAACCACTTGCCGGAGAAGGAGACCTTGGTGCCGTGGGTCAGGTGGCCACCCATGGGCAGCGCCATCGCGAGGATGGTGTCACCGGGCGACATGAACGCCCCGTAGACCGCCTGGTTGGCGCTGGCGCCCGAGTGAGGCTGGACGTTCGCGTGGTCGGCGTCGAACAGCGCCTTGCACCGGTCGATGGCCAGGGTCTCGGCCTTGTCCACCTCGGAGCAGCCGCCGTAGTAGCGACGCCCGGGGTACCCCTCGGCGTACTTGTTGGACAGCGTGGAGCCGAGGGCGGTGAGCACCTCGGGGCTGGACATGTTCTCCGACGCGATGAGCTGCAGGCCGCCGCGGATGCGGTCGAGCTCGGAGACGAGCACCCCCGCGATCTCCGGGTCGAAGGACTCCAGGGCCCCGAAGTCGGAGCCGTAGAAGGTGTCGCTCTGGGTCATCGGGTCTCTCCTGGGTGGTCGGCAGCGGTGCGTTCGGCGGTCGGATCCGCCGGCAACTCTAGGCCCTGCGTCGGTTCGGTCGGGGAAGGATCCGTCGCCGGCCCGGGGTCGCGCGCCGGCTCCGGGGCGTCCCCCGGCTCGGGGTCGCTCAGCGGTTCCGGGACGCGCAACGGCTGCGGTTCGTCGACCGCCACCGGCGTCGCCTCGGCGTCCGCCTCGACGACGTTCTCGGCGTCGGCGTCGTTGTCGGCGTCGGCGTCCTCCGGCTCGGCCGGTCGCAGCGCTGCGTCGATCTGCTGCTGGGTGATGGCCCCGGCCCGCAGCATCTCGGGCTCCGCACCGGTGCAGTCGATGATCGTCGAGACCTCGTTGCTCGACGTGGGTCCGGCGTCGAGGTAGACGGCCACGGCCGCCCCGAGCTGCGCCGCGGCGTCGGTGGCCGTGGTGGCCGGGGGCTGGCCGGTGAGGTTGGCGCTCGTGACCGCCATCGGGCCGACCTCGCTGAGCAGGGCGAGGGCCGTCTCGTCCTGGGGCATCCGCACGGCGACCGTGCCGTTGGTGTCACCCAGGTCCCACATGAGCGAGGACTGGGACTTGAACACGAGGGTGAGGGGCCCGGGCCAGAACTCGCGGATCAGGTCGCGGGCCCAGGACGGGATGTCGGTGGCCAGGCCGTCGACGGTGCGGATGCTGGGCACCAGGACCGGCGGCGGCATCTCTCGGCCACGACCCTTGGCGGCGAGGACGGACGCCACGGCCTCCGGCGAGAACGCGTCGGCACCGATGCCGTAGACGGTGTCGGTCGGGAGGACCACGACGCCTCCGTCCCGGACGACCTCGACGGCTGCCGCGATCCCCTCGGCGCGCCCGGACTCGGTGGTGCAGTCGTACACAGGGCTCATGGACGCCAGCGTAGTTGTGCTCCCCGGGTGCGGACGCGCCGGTCGCTCAGCGGACGATCTTGAAGTTGAACATGCCGGTGCCGAGCGCGCCCATGAGCCGCAGCCAGACCGGGAGGAGCATCTCGGTGCCCCGAGCGGTGGAGATGTCGCCGAGGTCGATGACGTCGGTGTGCCCGAAGCTCTCGAGCAGCTCGGCCACGACGGCCTTGGCGTCCTGGTCGTCGCCCGAGAGGAACACCGAGGACTCCGCACCGAGCGACGCGGGGCGGACCATGAGCTCGGCCGTCAGCGTGTTGAGGGACTTCACGACGCGGGCCTGCGGGAACTCGCGCTGGATCTGCTCCCCGAGGCTGTCGGTGTCCTTGACGAACAGGGTGGGAGGGAAGCCCTGGGAGAAGTCGAGCGGGTTGCTGATGTCGAGGACGACCTTGCCGGCGAGCGCCTCGGCACCGGCAGCCTGCAGCGCCGGGACGGCGGCGGCCCCTCCGGTGGCGTTGACGACGACGTCCGCGCCGACGACCGCGTCCGCGAAGGTCGCGAGGGTGACCTGCGGGTGCTCGGTGGCCCAGGCGGCATACGGGAGGGTGCCCATGCCGTCGGGCTCGGTCCGCGCGAGGGTGGCCTGCGGGTCGCGGGTGCCGGTGACGACGTCGTGGCCCAGCTCGGACAGGCGCCCCGCAAGGGCCTGGCCGACCGTGCCGGTTCCGAGGACGGCGATCTTCATGGTGTGCTCCTGGGTCGAAGGAGTAGACAGATCTGTCTACCAATGCACGGAAACGTAGCAGACAGATCTGTCTACTGCCAAGGTATGCTGCTCGCACGCCCTTCCGAGGAGGCCCACCCCGTGCCCAGCCCCAGCTCCTCCCCCGCAGCAGCGACGGAGACCGACGCGACGGAGACCGACGCGAGCACCGCCCGTGCCACCGGTGCGCGGCCCAGCCCTGCCCGCGAGCGCATCCTGGAGACCGCCTTCGCGCTCTTCTACGCCAGGGGGATCCGCGCGGTCGGGGTGGACCTGATCATCGCCGAGTCGGGGGTGGCGAAGGCGACCTTCTACAAGCACTTCCCCGCCAAGGACGACCTCGTGCTGGCCTACCTCGACAAGGTCGACGGCGTCTGGTCCGGTCAGCTCCACGCGGCCGCGCAGGCCGCCGGCCCCGCCCCGGCCGACCAGCTCGTCGGGCTGTTCGACGCGCTGCAGAACGCCTGCCGCCGGGACGGCTACCGCGGGTGCGGCTTCATCAACGCCGCCGCCGAGTCGCAGCCGGGCACCCCGGTCCACGAGCGCACCGTGGCCCACAAGGCCTCGGTCCTCAGCTGGGTCGAGGACCTCGCCCGCCGGGCCGGGGCGCGCGACGCCACCACCCTGGCCCGGTCGTTGACGCTCCTGCTCGACGGCGGCCTGGCTAGCGGGACCCTCGACGCGGCGCCCGAGGCGCCCCGGGCCGCCAAGGAGGCGGCCGGCGCGCTCGTCGCGGCCTCGCTCGCCTGAGGGCGCGCGGCGACCGACGTCAGCGCCGGACCGCGACCGTGGCCCGCGGGCGACCGGTGAGGTCCACCTCGTCGCGGACCTCGCTCCACCGACCGCTGCGGCGCAACCCCGCAGGCAATGACTCGCCCTGGCTGTCGGCGTGCTCCATGACCAGGACACCGCCCGCCCGCAGCAGGTCGGCGGCCCGTGCCGCGACCGCGAGCGGGATCGCCAGGCCGTCCTCGCTGCCGCCGTACAGCGCGAGCTCCGGGTCGTGGTCGCGGACCTCGGGGTCCAGCGGCACCATGCCGACCGGGATGTAGGGCGGGTTCGACACGACGACGTCGACGGTCCCGTCGAGCTCGGGGAACGCCGTCGTCGCGTCACCGTGCACGAGGGTGACAGGGAGCCCGGAGTCGACGACGTTGCGCGCCGCCCAGGCGTGCGCGTCCTCGCCCAGCTCCACGGCATACACGGTCGCCGACGGGACCTCGTCGGCGACGGCGAGCGCGATCGCCCCCGAACCCGTGCAGAGGTCGACCACCACCGGTGCGCCGTCGACGGCCAGCGCGGCGTCGATCGCGAGCCCGGCGACCACCTCGGTCTCGGGCCGCGGCGTGAACACCCCCGGTCCCACCGACAGCTCGAGGCGGCGGAAGGCCGCTCGCCCCGTCAGGTGCTGCAGGGGCACCCTGTCGGCCCGGTGCTCGACCAGCCGTGCGTAGGCCGCGGGGTCGGGAGCTGCGGCACCCACCACCATGGCGGTGCGCAGCTCGCCCACCGGGCGACGGAGCACGTGCGCGGCCAGCGCGAGGGCATCGTTCTCCGGGGAGGGCACGCCGGCCTCCGCGAGCCTGGCTGCGGCCGCCCGGACCGCTGCCCGCAGGCCGCCGCCGGGCTGGTCGGTCACTTCCCCGAGCCCGAGGACGCCTCGGCGACCGCTGCCATGCGCGCCGCCTCGTCGGCGTCGACCGCCGACTGGACGACGGCGTCGAGCTCACCGTCGAGGACCGTGTCGAGGTTGTAGGACTTGAACCCGGTGCGGTGGTCGGAGAGGCGGTTCTCCGGGTAGTTGTAGGTGCGGATGCGCTCGCTGCGGTCGACGGTGCGGATCTGGCTCCGACGCGCGGCGCTGGCCTCGGCGTCCGCGGCATCCTGGGCGAGCTGGTGCAGGCGGGCCCGCAGGACGCGCATCGCCGACTCCTTGTTCTGGAGCTGGCTCTTCTCGTTCTGGCAGGAGACGACGGTGCCGGTCGGCAGGTGCGTGATGCGCACGGCCGAGTCGGTGGTGTTGACCGACTGCCCGCCGGGGCCGGAGCTGCGGTAGACGTCGATCTTAAGGTCGTTCGTGTCGATGACGACCTCGACCTCCTCCGCCTCCGGCATCACGAGGACGCCGGCGGCCGAGGTGTGGATGCGACCCTGGCTCTCGGTGACCGGGACGCGCTGGACCCGGTGGACCCCGCCCTCGTACTTGAGCCGCGCCCACGGGGCGTCACCGGGCTCGGGCGTCCCCTTGGCCTTGACGGCCATCCGGACGTCCTTGTACCCGCCGAGGTCGGACTCGGTGGCGTCGATCAGCTCGGTCTTCCAGCCACGGCGCTCGGCGTAGCGCAGGTACATCCGCAGCAGGTCGCCCGCGAACAGCGCCGACTCCTCGCCACCCTCCCCCGCCTTCACCTCGAGGATCACGTCACGGTCGTCGTCGGGGTCGCGGGGCACCAGCAGGCGGCGCAGCTTGTCCTCCGCGGCCTCGAGGGTCGCTTCCAGGGACGGCACCTCGGCTGCGAACTCGGCGTCCTCCTTGGCCATCTCGCGAGCGGCGGCCAGGTCATCGGTCGCCGCGTGCCACGCGTGGTAGGCCGCGACGGTGGGTCCCAGCGCGGCATACCGCTTGTTCAACCGGCGGACGAGGTCCTGGTCCCCGAAGACCTCGGGGTCGGCCAGCTGCTGCTCGAGGTCGGCGTGCTCCTGGACGAGGGCTGCGGCGGACTCCAACATGACGGCTCCTGGGTCGGGCGTGGGTCGGGCGTGGGTCGGGCGTGGGTCGGGCGTGGGTGGTTCTCGGCGCGGGGTGGTTCTCGGCGCGGGGTGGCAGGTAAAGCAATGCGCCGGCCCTGACCACGAGGGTCAGGACCGGCGCATCGGGAAAGCTACTTGCTCTCGGCCACGGCCTTCTTGCCGTAGCGGGCCTCGAAGCGGGCCACGCGACCACCGGTGTCGAGGATCTTCTGCTTGCCCGTGTAGAACGGGTGGCACTGCGAGCACACCTCGGCGCGGATCTGGCCGGAGGTGGCGGTGCTCTTGGTCGTGAACGTGCTGCCACAGGTGCAGGTCACCGTGGTGTCGACGTACTCGGGGTGGATGTCCTTCTTCACTTCGCGCTCCTTGAGTCATGAGACCGGGTCGGCCGGGCGGAGTGCCCTGGCTGCCGTGAACCGGTCAGCGGTCAAGTGTGCCAGACAGCGGCGCACATCTCCTAAACGGCAGAGGCCTGCTGCTCATTCCCCGAGGCAGGTCCGGGAGGGGTCACGGTGACGGGGACCGAAGCAGGCGCGGAGACCGGCGCCGGCGGGGCCATCCGGCGGGGCGGGGCGGGCTTGCCCAGCAGCGGGAGGGTGATGGTCATCGTCGTCCCCACCCCCTCGGTCGACTCGAAGCCCAGTGTGCCCGCGTGCCCCTCGACGATCGCCCGGACGATGGCCAGCCCGAGACCGGTCCCGGGGATCGCCTGGGCGTTGGCGTTCGAGGCCCGGAAGAAGCGGTCGAACAGCCGGGCCTGGTCCTTGGCCGGGATGCCGATGCCCGTGTCGGCCACGCTGATCTGCACCTCCCTGCCCACGGCCCGGGTGGTGATGGTGGCGACGCCACCGGCGGGCGTGAACTTCACCGCGTTGGAGCCGAGGTTGATCAGGGCGCGCTCGAGCTGGATGCGGTCGACGTGCACCTCGAGGCAGGGGTCGACGTCGTCGACGACGAGGCGCACCGACCCGCGGGCCGCGACCGGCTGCAGCATCTCGGTGACCCCCCGGACCACGTCGCTGACGAGCACGTCCTCGGGGTCGGACTCCAGGCCCGAGGCCTCGATCTTGTTCAGGACCAGCAGGTCCTCGATCAGCCCGCGCAGGCGGGACGCGTTGCGGCCGATGACCCGCAGGGCCGACTGCTGGGAGGGCTCGAGGCCGCCGTAGTCACCGTCCTCGAGCAGCTCGAGGTACCCGCTGATGGACGTCAGGGGCGTCCTCAGCTCGTGGCTCACGGTGGCCATGAAGTCGGTCTTCTGGCGGTCGAGCTCGGTGAGCCGGCGGACCTGCTCGAGCTGCATCTCGTTGAGGCGCAGCTGGGCGATCGTCTGGGCCAGGTAGCCGGCGCACTGCTGGACGGCCTGGATCTCGAAGCGCCGCCAGCGCCGGTAGATGTCCACCGTCATCAGGGCCAGTACACCGAGCCCGCGCTCTCCCACGCCGACCGGCACCATGACGAGGGAGCGGGCCCCGGTCGCCCGGTGGAACGCCGCCGCCCGTTCGTCGCGGGCGACCTCGGGGTCGAGCAGGTCGCGGATGACGAAGACCGACCCCTCGCGGCGCAGCTCGCGGTTCACGTCGGGGACGCTGCCGGCCAGGGACGGCGGCAGGGGCGGCAGTGGCGGCAGGTCGTCGCGGTGCCACTGGACCCGTTCGTCGACCCCGCCCTCGCCGTCGCCCAGGGTGTAGAGGAGCACCCGGTCGGCGCGCATCTCGGTGCCCAGGTGGGAGCAGACCAGTCGCAGCACCTCCTCGATGTCCTCGGCGCTGCGGACCATCTGGGCGACGTCCAGCACCAGCTCGTGCATGCGCAGGACCTGGGCCTGCTCCTCCAGCAGCGCCCGGTTGGTCGTCGTCAGGTCGTTGAAGTCGTCGGCGAGCGCCCGGATCTCGGCCGCCCCGGCCCTGCCGTCGGCCATGGCGAGCACATCACCGGCGCGCTGGCGGCCGACCACACCGCGCAGCCGGACGATGGGACGCGACAGCGAACCCTCGATCGTGCGCCACATCAGGTACGCCCCCACCACCGACAGCACGGTGAGCAGCAGCATGAGGGCGAGCAGGCGGTTGAACGCGCCGGCGATGCGTTCGCGCGTCTGCGCACGCTGGTCGCCGAGCTGGGACTGGAGGGTGGCCGACACGGCGCGGAACGCGTCGAACCGCTGGTCCGCACCCGCCAGGAGCGCGGTCCTCGCGGCGGCGTCGGTTCCCGTCGCGGGCTGGTCGATCCAGTCGAACCAGGCCTGGGCGGCCGTCTCCTGGTCGCGGCTCAGCTGGAGGTACCGCGTGCGGTCGCTGCGTGGGAGCACGTCGCGGGACAGGGCCGCCTGCTGGCGGTCGACGAGCTGCTCGATCGTGGTGAGGGCGGCACGGACCTCGGCGGCCTCGTCGTTCGAGGTCCCAGCCACCTGCCGGATCCACGCCGTGTTGGCGTCCGTCATCGTCTGGCGCACGGCGTTCGTCGCATCGATGGCCGGCGACAACGCCTGGCTGGAGCGCGCCGTGTCCAGCGAGTTGGAGCGCACGGTCAGCAGGGCGGCGCCGGCGACGACGGGGACGATGCAGAGCATGGTGATGACGAGGAGGCGCAGCTGGGCCGAGACCGACCACTGCGCCGGACGGCTCAAGGCTGGACCTCGTCGAAGCCGGTCCGCGTCATGACGCCCCACACCTGCTTCTTCCCGCGCAGGCTCGCCCACCAACCCGACAGGCGCCAGAAGACCGTGAGCTGCCGGTACCCGAAGTTCTCCAGGACCGCCGCTGCCAACGTGGTGACCAGGTCGCGCCAGCGGGTGTAGCGGTGGAAGGCCCACTCCTCGACCGACATCGCGGCCAGGGTGACGAGGATCGCGAGGCCGTAGGCGAGGAGCATGAACAGGATCGCGTAGGGGACGTTGACGATCCCCAGCGCCAGTCCGAGGACGACGACGATGATCCCGAAGGCCTCGAGCAGCGGGGCGAACAGCTCGAACAACCAGTAGTACGGCAGGGCGAGGGCGCCGAGGCGTCCGTAGCGACGGCGGAACATCATCCCGCGGTAGGCCCAGAGGGTCTCCCACAGGCCCCGGTGCCATCGCCGCCGCTGCCGACCCAGCACCGCGAAGCTCGACGGCACCTCGGTCCAGCAGACCGGCTCCGGGACGAACTCGACGCGGTAGTCCCGCTTCGTGTCGATCATGTGGCGGTGGATGTGCAGCATCAGCTCGAAGTCCTCGCCGATGCTGTCGGGGTCCAGTCCCCCGACCTCGACGACGACGTCGCGCCGGAACATGCCGAACGCGCCGCTGATGAGGATGAGCATCCCCAGGCGCGACCAGCCCGTGCGCCCGATGAGGAACGCCCGCAGGTACTCCACGACCTGGATCCGGGCCAGCCACGGCTTGGGCATGGCCAGCCGCACGAGACGGCCGGACACGACCCGGCTGCCGTTGACCGCGCGGATGGTGCCACCCGTGGCGACCATGCGGGTGGGGTCGTCGGTGAAGGGCTTGCTGACACGCAGGAGGGCGTCGGGCTCCAGGATCGAGTCGGCGTCGATGACGGCCACCAGCGGCTCGATCGCCGCGTTGATGCCGGCGTTGATGGCCTCGGACCGCCCCGAGTTCGTCTTGCGCACGACCACGAGCCGCGTGTGCCCGTCCCGGGGCACGTGCACCTCGGTGATCTGGGCCCGCAGTGGGATGTCGCGCGGGACCTCACGGGGGATCTCCACGAGGTCGAAGGCCTCGCGCAGCAGCGGGAAGGTGTTGTCGGTGCTGCCGTCGTCGACGATGACGACCTCGTGGCGCGGGTAGCGCAGGGAGAGCATCGCCTTGGTCGACGTCACGACGCCGACCTCCTCGTTGTAGGTCGGGACGATGACCGAGACCCCGAGGGCGAGCTCACCACCGAGGGTGTCCACCGAGGCGTCGCGCATGCGCAGGTACCGGCGGAACTGCAGGGCCGCCGTGCCGATGAGCACGAGGAAGGACAGGTTGATCAGCGTGAAGTAGACGAGGATCGGGATGGCGGTGACGTCGTAGAGCCACTGCACGACCGACCGGAGGCCGTCGAGGAACCCGTTCACGAACGGCCCGCCTTGAGCCCCGCGAGGACGAGGGCGGTGCCGGCAGCAGGCTCGGCACGACGGGCCTCGAGGGTCTCCATGCCGGGCGCCCCGAGCTCGACGAGGGCGTGCGCCGCGAGCTCGGCCAGCCGGGTGTCGGTGTCGTCCAGCAGGCCCACGAGGGTGGGCAGGGCGTTGGCGGCGCCGATCCGACCGAGGGCGCGGACGCAGGCCCGGCGCAGGTCGGTGGCGACACCGACGGCCGTGTGCCGCGCGAGCAGATCGACCTCGGAGTCACGGCCGATCAGCCCGAGGGCCTCGGCCGACTCGACGCGCACGGTCAGGTCGGGGTCGGAACCGACGAGCTCCCGCAGCTCGGGGAGGGCCTGGACGAAGGTACCGACGCCCGCGACGTGGGCCGCGACCATCCGGGTGCGCGGCGCGGGGTTCCGCATGGCGGCCCGCAGCACGGGGACGATCTCCACCCCCATCTCGAGCAGCGCATCGGCGGCGAGGCCGGCGGGGATGCCCTCACCCACCCCCACGGACCGCAGCAGGGGCGCGGCGAGCCACGGGTCGGCGAGGTAGGACGCGGCATACGCGGCACTGGCGCGCACCTCGGACGCCTCGTCCTCGAGCGCCTCGGAGATCAGGGGGGTGGAGTCGGCGACGCGCGCGAGGCCGAGCAGCTGCACGGCGTGGGCGCGGCGGACCGGCGAGCGGTGCGAGGCGTCGGCCTTGGCGCGCTCGAGCGCGCCGTGGTCCTCGAGGACGGCGACGAGCTGGGTGGCCGGTTCGCCGCGGACCTTGGCCAGGAGGCGGACGGCCGCCTCGTCGATGGCGTCCGCGGTCTCACCACGAGCGCCGCGCAGCACGGCGAGGCCCTCGGGCTCACCCGCGGCGAGCTCGATGAGCGCTCCACGGACGGGCGACAGGGCGATGGCCGTACGGTTCTCCCGCGTCAGCCGCACCACCTTCGAGACGATGACGCTGAGCGCGAGCCCCACGCAGGCGACGAGGACCAGGAACTCGATGCCGAGGAGGAGCTGGCGGGTGGTCACCGCGCTCGGGAGAGCATGCCGTTCACCCGGTGCAGGAGCTCCCGTGGGCTGAACGGCTTGATCACGTAGTCGTCCGCACCCACCGCGAAGCCGGTGTCGACGTCGCTGTCGCGCGACTTCGCACTGAGCAGCAGGACCGGCACCGCGCCGTTCTCGCTGTCGCGGATCTTGCGCAGGACGTCGATGCCGGACAGGCCGGGCATCATGACGTCGAGGATGACGAGCGCCGGGCGCTGTGCCTGGAACGACTCCCAGGCAGCCAGTCCGTCACCCACGGCCTCGACGGCGTACCCCGACTGCGTGAGCTTGAACTCCACGAGGTCACGGATGTCCGGGTCGTCGTCAGCAATGAGTACACGGGCCCCATCGGGCATTGCCGCCACGGCTAGTCCTTTCGCCATTCCTGGATCACTACGTTGCATTACATCAAATGTATGGGGTGCGGACCCCAACAGCTCGCGTCGGCGGGCATCCATGGGCCTGCCATGGCAAATACGGCCGAACGGCTTACTCGGCGCCTCCATCAACCAGGGAAATCGCCGGGTACGCGGAATGAATGAGGGGCCCTTCGTGACCCGTGACGCGCTCCACCGGCGACGACGGAGCCCGGCACCACCTCGGTGCCGGGCTCCACACGCTGCGGCCCCAGGGGCCGTGACCGTCAGGCGTTCTCGTCGTCCTGCGGCTTGAGCGAGGAGTTCTGCTGGACCTGCATGAGGAACTCGACGTTGCTCTTGGTCTTCTTGAGCCGGTCGATGAGGAGCTCGATCCCCTGCTGCTGGTCGAGCGCTGCGAGCACCCGTCGCAGCTTCCACATGATCTTGAGCTCCTCCCCGGACAGGAGGATCTCCTCCTTGCGGGTGCCGGAGTTGTTGATGTCGACCGCGGGGAAGATCCGGCGGTTGGCCAGCCCCCGGTCGAGCTTGAGCTCCATGTTGCCGGTGCCCTTGAACTCCTCGAAGATCACCTCGTCCATGCGCGACCCGGTCTCCACCAGCGCCGTCGCGAGGATCGTCAGCGAACCGCCGTCCTCGATGTTGCGGGCGGCGCCGAAGAACTTCTTCGGCGGGTACAGCGCGGCGCTGTCCACACCACCGGACAGGATGCGTCCGCTCGCCGGGGCCGCGAGGTTGTACGCGCGACCCAGCTTGGTGATGGAGTCGAGCAGCACGACCACGTCGTGGCCCATCTCGACCAACCGCTTGGCGCGCTCGATGGCCAGCTCGGCCACCGTGGTGTGGTCCTCCGCGGGACGGTCGAAGGTCGAGGAGATGACCTCACCCTTCACCGCGCGCTGCATGTCGGTGACCTCCTCGGGACGCTCGTCCACGAGGACGACCATGAGGTGGCACTCGGGGTTGTTCGTCGTGATGGCGTTGGCGATGGCCTGCATGACCATCGTCTTGCCGGCCTTGGCCGGGGCCACGATGAGACCGCGCTGGCCCTTGCCGATCGGGGCGACGAGGTCGATGACCCGCGTGGTGAGCAGGCCGGCCTCGGTCTCCAGGCGCAGGCGCTCCTGCGGGTACAGCGGCGTGAGCTTGCCGAACTCGACCCGCTTGCGGGCCTCGTCGGGGGTCATGCCGTTGACCGTGTCGAGGCGGACCAGCGCGTTGAACTTCTGGCGCTGGTTCTGCTGCTGCTCCTCGGTCTGCGCCTTCACCGCACCGGTGACGGCGTCGCCCTTGCGCATGCCGTTCTTCTTCACCGCGCCCAGCGGGACGTAGACGTCGTTGGACCCGGGCAGGTAGCCCGAGGTGCGCACGAAGGCGTAGTTCTCCAGGACGTCGAGGATGCCCGCGACGGGGATCAGGACGTCGTCCTCGGCCACCTGCGGCTCCGACTCGTAGTCGTTGCCGTAGGGGCGGTCGGTGCGGGTGCGCTTGTCACGGTTGCGGCTGCGGTTGCGGTTGCGGCGGCGCCCACGGCCCTCGCCGTCGTCGTCGCCGTACCCGCCCTGGTTCTGGCCGCCCTGAGCGCCTTGGTTCTGACCACCCTGGTTCTGGTCGCCCTGCTGCTGGGTGCGGGTGTTCTGCCGGTCACCCTGCTGCCGGTCACCCTGCTGCCGGTCACCCTGCTGCCGGTCACCCTGCTGGCGGTCGTCGCGGTCCTGCTGGCGCTCGCTCCGGTCCTGGCGGTCGTCGCGGTCCTGCTGGCGCTCGCCCCGGTCCTGGCGATCGGCACGGTCGGCACGGTCGGCACGGTCGGCACGGTCGGCCTGATCGGCCCGGTAGGCCTGGCGGTCGGCGCGGTCGGCGCGCTGCTGCTGGCGGTCCGTGCGCTCGGGCCGGTCCTCGCGGTCCTGCTGCCGGTCGGTCGCGGCCCGGTCGGAGCCGGCACGCTCGGCGCCGCTGCGCTCCGAGGCGGCACGGTCGGAGCCGGCACGGTCGGAGCCGGCACGGTCGGAGCCGGAACGCTCGGTCGCCTGCTCGGTCTGCGGGCGCTCGGCACGGCGCTCGGCCGCACGGGCAGAACGCTCCGAGCGCGCCTGCTGGCGTGCGGCGCGAGCCTGCTCCGCCTCGGCGCGCGGGGACTCAGTGCGCGGGGAATCGGCACCCAGGGAATCGCCCCCCGCGGCGTCGGCACGCGAGGAGTCGGCACGCTGCGCCTGACCCCGGGTGTCCTCACGGCGCGCGTCGGCCCGTGGGGCCTCGGTCACGGCGGCGGCGGCCGACGCGGTGTCCGCGGCCGGGCGCTCGGCACCGCTGTCGCGGCGCGGCGCGGTGCCACCGGACTGACGGTCCTTGATCGCGGCGACGAGGTCGCCCTTGCGCATCTTCGCGGTCCCGGCGATGCCCATGCTCGCGGCGAGGCCCTGGAGCTCCGCCACCTTCATGGTGCTCAGGGCACCGGAACGGCGCGGCTTCTCGTCCTGCGCGGGCGCAGTGCCGAGAGTGGTGGTGTCTGTCACGAAGGATCCTTCCCCCTCGTATGCGGCCGGGTTCAGATCCCGAGCCGGTGCTTGGGTCGGCAGTGGGCCGACCAGTGGAGCCACATGCAGCACGGTGAGGCCAAGGCAGCGAACGCTGCCGTCATGTGGAGGGTGCGACCCGAACGGTGGTCCGCGAAGAGGCGGCATCGGCGGCGGGTGCGTGCTCAATGTAACACCGTTGGCCGGTCAGGAAGTCCAGCCTGTCCAGATTGTCGGTCAGGGTGCCAGGGCCCTGACCTGCGCTCCTTCGTCCGGCACGCCGGGGTCGAGGAGCTGCCATGCCCCGTCGACCAGAGGCGCGACCCCGTCCACCGCGTCGACCGTGGACAGCACGAGGACGGAGGGCCCGGCACCCGAGATCACCGCGGCGTGCCCTGCGGCCCGGAGGCTGTCGACGAGCTCCATCGAGCCGCCGAACGACTCGCGCCGCGCCTCCTGGTGGAGCCATTCCCTCGTCCCCGCCAGCAGGTGCTCCGGGTGCGCGGTGAGGGCCTGCACCAGCAGGGCCGACCGGGCGGAGTTGAGGGCCGCGTCGCCGTGCCGCACGTGGGTCGGCAGCACCGAGCGGGCCTTGGCGGTGGAGAGCTGGGTCGCCGGCACCAGCACCCGGATCCGGACGTCGGGGTGCAGGGACAAGCGCACGGTGTGCGTGCCGTCGCCGTCGCCGTCCGACCACGACAGGGTCAGGCCGCCGTAGACGGACGCGGACGAGTTGTCCGGGTGCCCTTCCAGACGAGCCGCCAGGGTGTTGGTGAAGGCGAGGTCGAGGGAATCGGTGAGCTCGCGGCATACGTCGTGCAGGCCTTGTGCCGCAACGACTCCCGTGACGATGGCCGTCGCCGACGAGCCCAGGCCACGGCCGTGGGGCACCTCGTTGCGGCAGGCCAGGTGAAGCCCGGCCGGGGCGTCCACGCCGAGCTCCTCCCAGGCGCGCAACATCGACCGGTGGACCAGGTGGGTGGCGTCGCGCGGGACGTCGGCGGACCCCTCCCCCTCCACGTCGATCCGCAGGCCCGCCTCCTCGGTCACCGTCGCGACGCAGGAGTCCCACAGGCCGAGGGCCAGCCCCACGGAGTCGAACCCCGGCCCGAGGTTCGCGCTGCTCGCCGGGACCCGCACCTCGACTGCCGCCCCGGGCGTCAGGGCAGCCCCCATCAGCCGTCCAGCCCCAGCGCCTGGGCGGCGGTGAACGCGTCCACGGACACCCGCGTCGGGGTGACGTCGGAACCGTCGGCGTTGCGCAGCGCCCACTGCGGGTCCTTGAGCCCGTGACCCGTCACGGTGCAGACGATGGTCGCCCCGGCCGGCACCTGTCCGGCCTCGGCGGCCTGCAGCAGCCCCGCGACGGACGCGGCGGACCCGGGCTCGACGAAGATGCCCTCCTCCGCGGACAGCACCCGGTGGGCGTGCAGGATCTGCGTGTCGGTGACCGACTCGATCCGGCCGCCGGAGTCGTCGCGCGCCTGTTCGGCCTGCTTCCACGACGCGGGGTTGCCGATCCGGATCGCGGTCGCGATCGTGTCCGGCTCGTCGACCGGGTGGCCCAGGACGATGGGGGCGGCGCCGGCGGCCTGGAAGCCCCACATCTGCGGCAGCCTTCTCGCCGGACCGGGCTGCTCGGACCCGCGGTGGTACTCCCGGTAGCCCTTCCAGTAGGCCGTGATGTTGCCGGCGTTGCCCACGGGCAGGCAGTGGATGTCGGGGGCGTCCCCGAGGGCGTCGACGACCTCGAACGACGCCGTCTTCTGGCCCTCGATGCGCGCCGGGTTGACGGAGTTCACCAGCTCGACCGGGTACGCCTCGGCCAGCTTGCGGGCCAACGTCAGGCAGTCGTCGAAGTTGCCGTCGACCTGCAGCAGCGTCGCCCCGTGGGCGATCGCCTGGCTGAGCTTGCCCATCGCGATCTTGCCGTCGGGCACGAGGACCGCACACGTCATACCGGCCTTGGTCGCATAGGCGGCCGCGCTGGCACTGGTGTTGCCCGTGGACGCGCAGATCACGGCCTTGGCACCGTTGCGGGCCGCGACCGAGATCGCCGCCGTCATGCCGCGGTCCTTGAACGAACCGGTGGGGTTGAGGCCCTCGTACTTCACGAAGACGTTCGCGCCGGTGAGCGAGGACAGGTGCTCGGCCGGGATGAGCGGCGTGCCACCCTCCTGCAGCGTGATGACCGGGGCACCGGCCAGCGTCGGCAGGCGGTCGGCGTACTCGCGGATGACGCCCTTCCACATCGTCGGCATCAGGCTCCCTCCACCCTCATCACGGACGTGACCTCGTGCACCGTGTCGAGCGCGGCGAGCGCCTCGACCGTGGCGGACAGCGCGGCGTCGGGGGCGGTGTGGGTCACCACGACGAGGCTGGCGCGGGTCTCCCCGCCCTCCTCGTCGACGACCACCTTCTGGCGCACGGTCTCGATCGACACGTCGTGCGCCGCGAACGCCGTGGCCACCTGGGCGAGGACGCCGGGACGGTCGGCCACGGCGAGGCTGATGTGGTACCTCGTCAGCGCCTGACCCATCGTGAGGACGGGCAGGTCCGCGTAGGCGGACTCCCCCGGACCTCGTCCGCCACCGACGCGGTGCCGGGCCACGGCGACGACGTCACCGAGGACGGCGCTCGCGGTCGGGTCACCACCGGCGCCCTTGCCGTAGAACATCAGCTGCCCGGCTGCGTCCGCCTCGACGAACACCGCGTTGAAGGCGTCGCGCACCCCGCCGAGCGGGTGCGACCGGGGGATCATCGCCGGGTGCACCCGGACGCTGACGCCAGGCGCCAGCTCCCCGTCCTCACCCGCGACCTCGGTGCGCTCGCAGATCGCGAGGAGCTTGACGACACAGTCCATCTCGCGTGCGGCCTGCACGTCGGCAGCACTCACCTCGGTGATGCCCTCGCGGTAGACCTGGTCGCTCGAGACCCGCGTGTGGAAGGCGAGCGAGGCGAGGATCGCGGCCTTGGCCGCCGCGTCGAACCCCTCGACGTCCGCGGTCGGGTCGGCCTCGGCGTACCCGAGGGCCTGCGCCTGCTCGACCGCCTCGGCGAACCCCTGACCGGTGCTGTCCATCTTGTCGAGGACGTAGTTGGTGGTGCCGTTGACGATGCCGAGCACCTTGCGCACGTCGTCGCCCGCGAGGGACTCCCGGATCGGCCGCAGGATCGGTATGGCGCCCGCGACGGCGGCCTCGTAGTACAGGTCCACGCCGTGCTGGGCGGCCGAGGCGTAGAGGCCGGGCCCGGCCTCGGCGAGCAGGGCCTTGTTGGCGGAGACCACGGACGCGCCGTGGGCCATCGCCTTCTCGATCAGGCCACGGGCCGGCTCGATGCCGCCGATGACCTCGATGACGATGTCGGCGCGGGTGACGAGCTCGTCGGCGTCGGTCGTGAAGAGCGCGGGGTCCACGGGCAGGTCGGAGCGGTCCCGACCGGCGCGGCGCACCGCGATGCCGACGAGCTGGAGCGGGCGACCCACCCGGGCCGCGAGGTCGTCGGCGTGCTCGGTGAGCAGGCGGGCCACGGACGACCCGACCACGCCACACCCGAGCAGGGCGACCCGCAGGGGCTCCCCTGCCGTCACCTTCTGGCTGTCACTCACGACGTGCTCCTCAGCGCCCCTGGGGGCTTGGTTGCGGTCCGGCCATCGTGCCGTGTGACCACGTTGTGGACGCTCATTGTTCCGTCATCCGGACGTCTTCGCGCAACGTGCCGGTCCCGCCGCCAGATCTCCTCAGCCCACATCGAGCGCCAGCAGATCCTCCACGGTCTCGCGCCGCACGAGGACCCGCGCCCGTCCGTCGCGGACGGCCACGACCGGCGGCCGGGGCGTGTGGTTGTACTGGCTGGCCATGCTGCGGCAGTACGCGCCGGTCCCCGGGACGGCGACGAGGTCGCCGGCCGTGATGTCGTCCGGGAGGTACTCGTCCATGACGACGATGTCACCGCTCTCGCAATGCCTGCCGACCACCCTCGCCAGCCGCGGCCCGGCCTCGGACCGGCGGCTGGCCAGCGTGCACGAGTAGTCGGCGTCGTAGAGGGCGGTGCGGATGTTGTCGCTCATGCCGCCGTCGACCGAGACGTACGTGCGCGTGAGGCCCCCGCCGAGGTCGACGTCCTTGACCGTCCCCACCTCGTACAGGGTGAAGGTGCTCGGGCCGGCGATCGCCCGGCCGGGCTCGATCGAGATCTTCGGCGCGGGGACGTCGGGGCTCCCGTCGCCGACCGTCTTGAGCTCACGGGCCACGAGGTCGGCCATCTGCTCGCCGAGCTCGCGCGGCTGCAGCGGCGTGTGCTCCGACGTGTAGGCGATGCCGTAGCCGCCACCGAGGTCGAGCTCGGGCATGTGCACCCCGTGGACCCGCGCCACCTCGGCGTGCAGGCCGATGAGCCGTCGGGCCGACACCTCGAAGCCGCTGGTGTCGAAGATCTGGCTGCCGATGTGCGAGTGCAGGCCGAGCAGGTCGAGGGTCCCGTCGTGCTCCAGGATCCGGGCGACGGCCTCCGCGGCCCGGCCGCCGGCCAGCGAGAACCCGAACTTCTGGTCCTCGTGGGCCGTGGCGATGAACTCGTGCGTGTGCGCCTCGACGCCGACCGTCACACGCACCATGACCGGCGCGCGGACCTCCAGCTCGGTCGCCACGGCGGCGACGCGCTCGATCTCCTCGAACGAGTCCACGACGATCCGCCCGACGCCGTACTCCAGCGCCTGTCGGATCTCGGCGAGCGACTTGTTGTTGCCGTGCAGGCCGATCCGCTCCGCCGGGAACCCGGCGCGCTGCGCGACCGCGAGCTCGCCGCCGGAGCAGACGTCGAGGCAAAGCCCCTCGTCCGCCACCCAGCGCGCGACCTCGGTGCACAGGAACGCCTTGCCGGCGTAGTAGACGTCGACCCCGCCGAGCTCGGCGAACGGCTCGGCGAACTCGTCACGGAACGCCCGCGCCCGCGCGCGGAAGTCCTCCTCGTCGAGCACGTATGCCGCGGTGCCGAACTCGCGAGCGATGCTCACCACGTCGAGCCCACCGACCGTCAGCCGGCCCTGCTCGTCGCGGGCCACCGTCTGCGGCCACAGCTGGGGCATGAGCTCGTTGACGTCGCCCGGGGTGGGCAACCAGTGCGGCGGACCGCCGTACCCCTCGGCGTGGAGGGCACCAGCCTCGTGAGCGCGCATGGGCTACATCCTGTCTGGTGCGGAGACTCCCAGCAGCGCCAGTCCGTTGGCCAAGACCTGGCGGGTCGCGTCGTTGAGCCACAGCCGGCTGCGGTGCAGGTCCGTGACCTCCTCGTCGGCGGTCATCGGCCGCACGCGGCAGGTGTCGTACCACTTGTGGAAGTGGCCGGCGAGGTCCTCGAGGTAGCGCGCGACGCGGTGCGGCTCACGCAGGTGGGCCGCCTGCGCCACGACCCGCGGGAAGTCCCCGAGGATGGCCAGCAGCGAGGCCTCGGTCGGGTCGGACAGCAGCGACGGGTGGAAGCCGTCCACACGGGACACCCCGTCCTCCCCCGCGAGCCGCGCCACGTTCGAGGTCCGCGCGTGGGCGTACTGGACGTAGAAGACCGGGTTGTCGTTGGTCTGCTTGCGCAGCTCCTCGCCGTCGAGCGACAGCGGGCTGTCGGCCGGGTAGCGGGCCAGCGAGTACCGGATCGAGTCGGTGCCGATCCAGTTGATGAGGTCGCGCAGCTCGATGATGTTGCCCGCCCGCTTGGAGAGCTTCGCGCCACCGAGGTTGACCAGCTGACCGATCTGGACCTCGATGTTGTGCTCGGGGTCGTCGCCCGCGCAGGCCGCGATCGCCTTGAGCCGGTTGATGTAGCCGTGGTGGTCGGCACCGAGGAGGTAGATCTTCTCGTCGAAGCCGCGGTCCTTCTTGGACAGGTAGTACGCCGCGTCCGCCGCGAAGTACGTCGGCTCGCCGTTCGCGCGGATCAGCACGCGGTCGCGGTCGTCGGTGAAGTCGGTCGTGCGCAGCCAGACGGCGCCGTCCTCGTCGAAGACGTGGCCCTGCGCGCGCAGCCGGTCGACCGCCTGGGTGACCGCACCGGACGCGTGCAGCTGCTCCTCGGAGAACCACACGTCGAAGTGCACGCCGAAGTCGGCGAGCGTGTCCTTGATGTCCTTGAGCTGCGCGGCGTACGCGAGCGAGCGCGCCTCGGCCAGCTGCTCGTCGGCAGGCAGGTCGAGCAGGTCCGGGCGGGCGGCGAGGGCCTGGGCGGCGAGGTCGTCGACGTAGGCACCCGGGTAGCCGCCCTCGGGGGTGGGCTCACCCTTGGCGCTGGCCAGCACCGACGCCGCGAACTTGTCCATCTGGGCGCCGGCGTCGTTGATGTAGTACTCGGTCGTCACGTCGGCCCCGGACGCCTTGAGCAGTCGGCTCATGGCGTCGCCGAGCGCCGCCCAACGGGTGTGGCCGAGATGCAGCGGCCCGGTCGGGTTGGCCGAGATGAACTCGAGGTTGATGACGTGCCCGGCCTCGGAGTCGTTGCGGCCGTAGGCCTCCCCCGCCTCCACGATGCTGCGGGCCAGCTCACCGGCCGAGGCCGCGTCGAGGGTGATGTTGAGGAACCCGGGCCCGGCGATGTCGACCGCCTTGACCCCGTCGACCCGGCCCAGGCGGTCGGCGAGCAGCGCCGCGACGTCGCGCGGCGGCATACCCGCGAGCTTGGCCAGCTGGAGCGCGACGTTGGTGGACCAGTCGCCGTGGTCGCGGTTCCTCGGTCGCTCCACCCGGACCTCCGCGGGCACGTCCACGGCGAGGTCGCCCGCGGCGACGGCGTCGGTCAGGGCGGTGCGGATGGCAGCAGAGAGCTGTTCGGGAGTCACCGGGCAAGTCTAGGGCTGGCCCGCAGGTGCCCGGTCACGGCGCCGGGGTGTGGCTGCGACCCTCCGCCATGAAGCCGTCCACGAGGGAGATGAGGTACTCCGGGTCGAACGGCTTGGCGACGAACGCGTCGAGCCCGGAGGCCGTCGCCTGGGTGCGGTCGTGCTGCTGCACCGACGCGGTGACCATGAGCACCGGGATGTCCCTGAACCGGGCGTCACCGCGGATCTGCGCGATGGTCCACCAGCCGTCACGCGGCACCATGTGGGCGTCGAGCGTGATCACCCCGGGGAGGGGCTGTCCCTCGTCGGCACGCTCGCCCAGCCGGGCCAGCAGCTGGGCGCCGTCGGTGACCTCCTCCACGTCGTACCCCTCGAGCTCGAGGTTGAGGCGGATGAGGCGTCGGATCGGCTCGGTGTCGTCGCACACCATGACCAGTCCCCCGCGTTCCATGAGGGCCACCCTAGGCTGCTACCCTCACCGGGCGCGCCTTTCACGGGGCGTGGTTCGGCCCCCGTAGCTCAGGGGATAGAGCACCGCCCTCCGGAGGCGGGAGCGCAGGTTCGAATCCTGCCGGGGGCACCAATCGGCCGAGTGCGACGCACTCGGCCTTTTTGGTGCCCGATCGACGGGCGGGAGGTCAGCGGGTGGTCAGCGCTGGGAGGCATCGGCGACCTCGCCGACGAGCTCCTCGATGACGTCCTCGAGGAAGACGACCCCGATGTCGACGCCGTCGGTGTCCACGACCCGGGCCAGGTGGGCACCCGTGCGCTGCATCGTCCGCAGCACCTCCTCGACCTCGTCGGCGGACTGGACGGTCGCGAGCTTGCGGACCCGCTTCACCGGGACCGCGATGGAGCGCTCGGTGTCGTCGGCGTACAGGACGTCCTTGAGGTGGAGGTACCCCGCGAGGCCGCCGTTGCGGTCGACCATCGGGTAGCGCGAGAAACCCCGCTTGGCGACCAGCCGCTCGACGTCGTCCGGGGTGGCGGTCAGCGGTAGGGTCACCAGCTGGGCGAGGGGGACGGCGACGTCGACGGCGTCCTTGTCGCTGAACTCCAGGGCCGCACCGACCAGGCCGTGCTGCCCCTCCTCGATGAGCCCCTCGTGGTGGCTCTCGGCGAGGATGTGCTCGACCTCCTCGACGGTGAACGTGGAGGCGATCTCGTCCTTGGGCTCCACCCCGAACAGCCGCACGAGCGACTTGGCGAGCCGTTCCATGACGGAGATGACCGGCCGCAGCACCCGGGTGATGAACAGCAGCGCCGGGACGAGCACGAGCGCCGAGCGCTCGGGTCCCGCGAGCGCGAGGTTCTTGGGGATCATCTCGCCGACGACGACGTGCAGGTACACGACGATGAGCAGCGCGAGCGCGAGGGCGCCGCCGTCGGCCACGCCGGTGGGGAGCCCGAGGTGCTCGACGACGGGTTCGAGGGCGTGGTGCAGGGCCGCCTCGGAGACGGCACCGAGCAGCACCGAGCAGACGGTGATGCCGAGCTGGGCGCACGCGAGCAGCGACCCCATCTGCTCGAGCGCGTCGAGGCAGGTCTGCGCCCGCCGCGACCCGGCCGCGGCGAGGGGCTCGAGGGTGGAGCGGCGCGCGGCCATCGCCGCGAACTCCGCCCCCACGAAGAAGGCGTTGAGCAGGAGCAGCAGGACCGTCACCCAGACGGCGCCGGCGCTCATCGCGGCTCCTCCGTGTGGCGCGGGCCGGGTTGGGCGGCAGGGCCTCCCGGGGTGGGCGACGGGTCCGGCGGCGCGCCAGTGCTGTCGGTACCCCCAGCAGTGGGTCCGGTCGCGCCGACGCCCTCGACCACGGCCTCGGGGTCCTCGGCACGGAAGCGCAGCCGGTCGGCCCGCATCCCGTCCATCGCGAGGACGGTGATCTCCCAGCCGGGGATCTCGACGCGGTCCCCCACGACGGGGATGCGGCCGAGCTCGGCCATGACGAACCCCCCGGTCGTCTCGTACGCCGGGCCGTCGGGCACCCCGGCGCCGAGGCGGTCACGCACCTCGTCCGGTCGCCACAGTCCGGGCACGGTCCACGAGCCATCGGTGAGCTCGCGGCCGGTCGTCCGGAAGACGTCGTGCTCGTCGGACACCTCGCCCACGATCTCCTCGACGACGTCCTCCAGGGTGACGATGCCGGCCGTGCCGCCGTACTCGTCGACGACGATGGCCAGCTGCAGCCCGTGCTCGCGGAGCATGAGCAGCAGCGGGTCGAGGCGGATGGTCTCGGGGACCAGCAGGGGCGGGACCATCAGGGCCGACACGGGGACGTCGTGCCGGCGTTCGTGGGGGACGGCGATGGCGCGCTTGACGTGGACGACACCGTCGATGTCGTCCCAGTCCTCCCCCGTCACCGGGAAGCGCGAGTGGCCGGTGCGCCGTGCGAGGCGCACGACGTCGTCGGCGGTCGCAGTGCGCTCGATCGACGTGGACCTGGCCCGGGGGCTCATCACGTCGGCCGCGGTCTGCTCACCGAACCCCAACGAGCGTGCGACCAGGCGGGCGGTGCCCTCGTCGAGCGTGCCCGCCTCGGCGGACCGCCGGACCAGGGAGGTGAGCTCCTGCGGCGTGCGGGCGCCGGACAGCTCCTCCTGCGGGGTGATGCCGAGGGCGCGCAGGAACAGGTTGGCCGAGCCGTTGAGGACGACGATCAACGGGCGCGAGACGACCGCGAACATCCGCACCGGTCGAGCGACGACCTTGGCCGTCCGCAGGGCGGCGGAGATGCCCAGGAACTGCGGCAGCAGCTCCCCGAACACCATCGAGAACAGGGTGGCGACCACCAGGGCCAGCCCGGCGGCCACCGAGTCCAGCGTCCCCCCGGAGAGGCCGGCGGCCCCCAGTGGGGTCTCGAGCAGCCGCCCGATCGAGGGGGTGGCGATGAACCCGAGGATGAGCGTCGTCAGCGTGATGCCGACCTGCGCGGCAGACAGCTGGGTGGACAGGCGGCGCAGCGAGGCCAGCACGGGCTCCGCCCCGGTGTCCCCGCCGTCGATGGCCTTCTGGACGGTCGGGCGGTCCAGCGCGACGAGGGAGAACTCGGTCGCCACGAACACGGCGGTCCCCGCAGTCAGTCCCACGCCTGCGAGGACCAGTAACCATTCGGTCATAGTGCAGGCCATCCTAGGGTCGCCTGCTCCCCCAGGCCGACTCCGACGACGCGCGCGGGATCAAACCCCGTTGACCCTCACCCCACGTGAGTTGGGAGGATGGCGCCATGTCCATGAGCCCGGGGGAACGATGACCACCCAGACCACCAGCCCACCCAGGACGCCTCGAGAGGGCGCTCGCATCGAGGTCCGCGACCTCACCAAGCGCTTCGGCAGCTTCACCGCCGTCGACCATCTGTCCTTCACCGTCGAGCCGGGTCGGATCACCGGCTTCCTCGGCCCCAATGGAGCCGGCAAGACCACGACGCTCCGGATGCTGCTCGGCCTGATCGCCCCCTCCAGCGGGACGGCCACCATCGGCGGACAGGTGTACCGCGACATCCCGTCACCGATGTCCACCGTCGGCTCCGCACTGGAGGCGACCAACTTCCACCCCGGCCGCACGGGCCGCGACCACCTGCGGGTGCTCGGCGACACCATGGGGGTCGGCAGTGCCCGCGTCGACGAGATGCTCGAGCTCGTGGGCATCCCCGCGGCGGCCCGCAAGCGCGCCGGCGGCTACTCCATGGGCATGCGGCAACGCCTCGGCCTCGCAGCGGCCATGCTCGGCGACCCGCAGGTGCTCATCCTCGACGAGCCGGCCAACGGCCTGGACCCCGAGGGCATCCGCTGGTTGCGCGGCTTCCTGCGCCACCTGTCCGGCCAGGGGAAGACCGTGCTGATCTCCAGCCACATGCTCCAGGAGGTCGAGCAGACCGTCGACGACGTCGTCATCATCACGAACGGCCAGCTGGTCAAGCAGGGCACGATGGCCGACCTGCACGGCAGTGGCGGTGCCATCGTGCGCACCAGTGACGCAGACGCCCTCGCGGGTGCGCTCCGCGTCGCCGACGTCACCAGCACGCCGGCGGACGGCGCCCTGCGCGTCGAGACGTCGGACCTGCGGCTCATCGGCGACGTGGCCCTGCGCGCGGGACTTCCCGTCTACGAGCTGCGCACTGCCACGACCGACCTCGAGGACGTCTTCTTCCAGCTCACCGAAGGCACCAACCGCAACCTCGGAAAGGCGGCCTCCCCCGAACAGGACGCCGTCACCGGACAGGAAGGGGCGAACGCATGACCGCCGCAGTCCGCGCAGAGTTCCGCAAGTTCTTCACGACCCGGTTGTGGTGGGGCATGGCCATCGCCATCCTCGTCGCCGGCGCCGGCCTCGCCGTGCTCTTCGGCTTCCTCCTCACGCAGGCACCCGATCCCACGGGCAGCAACGACGGCGCTCCCACGGGTACACCCGAGCAGATCGCGAACAGCGTCTACACCAGCGGCCTGCAGGTCGGTTACCTGCTGCTGCTGGTCATCGGGGTCATGCAGATCGGGTCCGAGTACCGGCACAAGACGATCACGAGCACCCTCCTGAGCGTGCCCAAGCGGGTGCGCGTGATGGGCGCCAAGGTCATCGCCCTGCTGGGCATCGGCGCCATCTACGGCCTGATCTCGCTCGTCGCCTCAGTGGTGGCCGGCGCCATCGTCCTGAACGCCCGGGGCTTCGAGGCGTTCCCGAGCTCGGGGGTCTTCCGCACCCTCGCGCTCAGCCTGCTCGTGCTGGGGCTCTGGGCCCTCATCGGTCTGGGCGCGGGCATCCTCATCCCCAACCAGGTCGCCGCTCTGCTCATCTCCGTGGGCGTCGCCTGGATCGTCGAGCCCATCGCCGGCGTGCTCCTCGGGCTCTGGGACTGGGGCCGCGAGCACATCGTCGAGTACCTGCCCACCGCCGCCTCGCAGGCCATCATCAACGGCGTCACCCAGGGGGGCCCGAACGCCGCACCTCGCCTCGAGTGGTGGGCGGCCGCCCTCGTGCTCGCCGCGTATGCGGCGGTGCTGGCGGGACTGGGTTCCCTGCGGACCATCCGCAGCGACATCAGCTGACACGGGCGCGTCCGCAACCCGCTCGTGGGGCCGGTTTCCGTCAGGGAGCCGGCCCCGCGGCATACCCGCAGGTCGGACGGGGTGCACGCAGTGACCCGGATCGCGTCCGAATCGGGTCAACCCGCCTGCCCCTGAGCACGCGGACGGGGATAGGCTGGGTGCACCCATTGCCCGTCATTGTCGACGCTACGAAAGAGGCGTATCCGCCGTGCCCGACCAGTCCCCGACCAGCGACCCCATGGCGGCCTTCGGGCCGAACGAGTGGCTCGTGGACGAGCTCTACGAGCAGTACCAGAACGACAAGAACTCCGTCGACAAGGCGTGGTGGTCGTTCTTCGAGGACTACACGCCGTCGGATGGTGGTGGCGGCAACGGGTCCACGCCTTCCAACGGAGCGCCCAACGGGACCGCCGCGAAGCCGGCCGCCGCCACACCGGCCCCGGCTGCTGCCACACAGGCGCCGGCTGCTGCGAAGCCGGCCGCCGCGAAGCCTGCGGAGCAGGCCCCCGCGAAGCCGGCCAGCGCCCCCGCGAGCACCGGGACGGCCTCCTCGGCCACCGACTCCGGCAAGGCCCAGGCCACGAGCACCGACCGCTCGGACGCCAAGACGGACACCGCGGTCGCCGACAAGCCCGAGGACAAGGAGGCGGCGGCCGCCAAGGAGCAGCCCAAGCCCCGCGAGCCGCAGGCGCCGAAGTCGACCGGCCCGGTCAACCAGGACGAGGTCAAGCCGCTGCGCGGCGCGAGCGCCCGCACGGTGACCAACATGGAGTCGTCGCTGACGGTCCCCACGGCGACCAGCGTCCGCGCCGTCCCCGCCAAGCTGCTCATCGACAACCGGGTCGTCATCAACAACCACCTGGCCCGCTCGCGCGGCGGCAAGGTGTCGTTCACCCACCTCATCGGCTACGCCCTGGTCAAGGCGCTGGGCCACATGCCGGAGATGAACAACGGCTACACCACCGACGAGAAGGGCAAGCCCGCTCTCGTCGTCCCCGGGCACGTCAACCTGGGCCTCGCCATCGACATGGCCAAGCCGGACGGCACCCGCCAGCTGCTCGTGCCGTCGATCAAGTCCGCCGAGTCGATGGACTTCGCCCACTTCTGGACCGCCTACGAGGACGTCGTCAAGAAGGCCCGTGGCGGCAAGCTCACCGTCGAGGACTTCCAGGGCACCACGCTGACCCTGACCAACCCCGGCACCATCGGCACCGTCCACTCGGTCCCGCGCCTGATGTCCGGGCAGGGCGCCATCATCGGCGTCGGCGCGCTGGAGTACCCCGCCGAGTGGCAGGGCGCGAGCCAGGAGACGCTCAACCGCAACGCCGTCTCCAAGATCCTCACGCTGACCAGCACGTACGACCACCGCATCATCCAGGGTGCGCAGTCCGGTGACTTCCTGCGGATCGTGCACCAGCTGCTGCTCGGCGAGAACGGCTTCTACGACGAGATCTTCGAGAGCCTGCGCCTGCCGTACGAGCCGGTCCGCTGGGTCCGCGACATCTCCGCGCACCACGACGACGACGTCAACAAGACGGCCCGGGTCCAGGAGCTCATCCACGCCTACCGCGTCCGCGGCCACCTCATGGCCGACACGGACCCGCTGGAGTACCGCCAGCGCCGCCACCCCGACCTCGACGTGACGTCGCACGGGCTCACGCTCTGGGACCTCGAGCGTGACTTCGCGACCGGCGGCTTCGGCGGGGCGCCGATGCTGCGCCTGCGCAAGATCCTCGGCATCCTGCGTGACTCCTACTGCCGCACCATCGGCACCGAGTACATGCACATCCAGGACCCCGAGCAGCGACGCTGGCTCCAGTCCAAGATCGAGGTCGGCTACGCCAAACCCGGCCCCGACGAGCAGCTGCGGATCCTGCGGCGCCTCAACGCCGCCGAGGCGTTCGAGACGTTCCTGCAGACCAAGTTCGTCGGCCAGAAGCGGTTCAGCCTCGAGGGTGGCGAGTCCGTCATCGCGCTGCTCGACCGGATCCTGTGCCGCGCCGCCGCCGACTCCATGGACGAGGTGTGCATCGGTATGCCGCACCGCGGGCGCCTCAACGTGCTCGCCAACATCGCGGGCAAGTCCTACGGCCAGATCTTCCGTGAGTTCGAGGGCAAGCAGGACCCCAAGTCCGTGCAGGGCTCCGGCGACGTGAAGTACCACCTGGGCACCGAGGGCGAGTTCGTCGCCGAGGACGGCAGCAAGACCAAGGTCTACCTCGCCGCCAACCCCTCCCACCTCGAGGCCGTCAACCCGGTCCTCGAGGGCATCACGCGGGCCAAGCAGGACCGCCTCGACCTCGCGGGCGAGGACTTCACGGTCCTGCCGCTGCTCATGCACGGTGACGCGGCGTTCGCGGGTCAGGGCGTGGTCGCCGAGACGCTGAACCTCTCCCAGCTGCGCGGCTACCGCACCGGCGGCACCATCCACGTCGTCATCAACAACCAGGTCGGCTTCACCACGTCGCCCAGCGCCTCGCGTTCGTCGACCTACTCGACCGACGTGGCCCGCATGATCCAGGCGCCGATCTTCCACGTGAACGGCGACGACCCCGAGGCCTGCGTCCGGGTCGCCGAGCTCGCGTACGAGTTCCGCCAGGAGTTCAACAAGGACGTCGTCATCGACATGGTGTGCTACCGCCGCCGTGGCCACAACGAGGGCGACGACCCGTCGATGACCCAGCCGCTGATGTACAACCTCATCGAGGCCAAGCGCTCGGTCCGCAAGCTCTACACCGAGGCCCTCATCGGCCGCGGTGACATCGGCCAGGAAGAGGCCGAGGCGGCGCTGCGCGACTACCAGCAGCAGCTCGAGCGCGTGTTCGTCGAGACCAAGGCCGCCCTCAAGGAGGCCGCCTCCCAGGAAGCGGTCGACCCGACGCTGGCCGGGACCGACGCCGAGGGCCACTCCGGCCTCGAGCCGCCGTCGGCCCAGGCCAAGGACCAGACGACCCGCTCCGCCCAGGAGACGGCCATCTCCAGCGACCTGCTGCAGCACATCGGTGATGCGTTCGTGAACCCGCCGCAGGGCTTCACGGTGCACCCGAAGCTGGCCCAGGCCATGGAGAAGCGAGCCGCCTCGACGCGCGAGGGTGGCATCGACTGGGCCACCGGCGAGCTCATGGCGTTCGGTTCCCTGCTCATGGAGGGCACGCCGGTCCGCCTCGCCGGCCAGGACAGCCGCCGTGGCACGTTCGTCCAGCGGCACGCCGTGCTGATCGACAAGCACACCGCGGAGGAGTGGACCCCACTGCTCTACCTCGGCGACGGGCAGGCCCGGTTCTGGGTCTACGACTCGCTGCTGTCGGAGTTCGCGGCCATGGGCTTCGAGTACGGCTACTCCGTCGAGCGCCCCGACGCCCTCGTCCTGTGGGAGGCGCAGTTCGGCGACTTCTTCAACGGCGCCCAGACCATCGTCGACGAGTTCATCTCCTCCTCGGAGCAGAAGTGGGGCCAGCGCTCGTCCGTCGTGCTGCTGCTCCCCCACGGCTACGAGGGCCAGGGACCGGACCACTCCTCCGCCCGCATCGAGCGCTTCCTGCAGATGTGCGCCGAGGACAACATGACGGTCGCCTACCCGTCGACCCCGGCCAGCTACTTCCACCTGCTGCGCCGTCAGGCCTACGCCCGTCCGCGTCGTCCGCTCATCGTCTTCACCCCGAAGTCGATGCTGCGCCTCAAGGCCGCGAGCAGCATGCCGGAGGACTTCACCACCGGCACGTTCCGTCCGGTCCTCCCCGACCGCCGCGAGCTCGACGCCGCAGCCGTGACCCGGGTCCTGCTGGCGAGCGGCAAGGTCGTCTACGACCTCGAGGCTGCCCGCGACAAGGCCGACGACGGCACGACGGCGATCGTCCGGGTCGAGCAGCTCGCCCCGCTGCCCGCCAAGGAGATCGCCGCCGAGCTGGCCAAGTACCCGAACGCCGACGTCGTCTGGGTCCAGGACGAGCCGCGCAACCAGGGCGCGTGGCCCTTCATGGCGCTCAACCTGCCGCAGGCCCTCGCCGACCTCGGCGAGCAGCGTGCGCTGCAGATCGTCTCGCGCAAGGCCTCGGCCTCGCCCGCGACCGGCTCGAGCAAGCGCCACGCCGAGCAGCAGAACGAGCTGATCACCTCGGCCCTGCGCCAGTGACCCGTCGCTGCCCCTGACCACCGGGGTGATGACCCGCACGCACGACGTATGCCGCGTGGCCCCGACGACCTCGGGCCGCGCGGCATACGCATGCTTGACGTGTTGACACGCCTTGACGTTCGAACACCTGTTCGAATAGGATGGCCCATGGCCATCGCTCCCCTGCACCCCTCGCCCCCGCTCGCGGTGGCCGATGGCGTGCGTCAGGTGCACAGGGTGCTCGACCGCTGCGACACCGTGCCCGCGCTGTCCGGAGCCGCGGCGGCGAGCCTGCTGGGCGAGGTCGACCGAGCGGTGACGCGACTGCAGTCGATGAAGCTGGCCCTGGTCGCGCGGGCGCACGAGGCGCAGGTGGCCGACGAGGCGGGGATGACCGGGACCGCGGCGTGGTTGGCTGCCAGGTCGCGGTCCGACGGAGCATCCGCCGCGAGGGATCTGCGGCTGGCGACCGCTCTCGACGGCGGGTTGGTGCAGACCCGCCGAGCACTGGCGGAGGGTCACGTCTCGACCGAGCACGCCCATGTCATCGCCAGAGCAGCCGAGCAGCTGCCGCCGGCGCTGGGCGACGATGAACGCGAGGCCATCGAGGGTGCTCTCGTCGCCGCGGCGAAGCGCGTCGACCCGGTCGCGTTGCGCAAGGTGGCCCGCAGGTCGCTCGAGGCCGCGCGACGCGGTGCAGCCGAGGTCGACGCCCACGAGGACGCAGTCCTGCGCAGCGAGGAGGCCGCGGCCCTCGCCGCCACCAAGCTGACGCTGCACGACAATCGTGACGGCACCATGACCGGGCACTTCACCGTTCCCACCCTCGCCGGCCAGATCCTGAAGAAGGTCGTCCAGCAGATCGCCTCACCCCGGCGGTTCGCCCAGCGTGCGGCACTCGAGGCCCGGGCCGATGCCGCGGGCCGCAGACGACGAGCCGACTCATCAGCCTCTGAGGTGGCGGAGGCGATCTGGGAGCGGTTCCGGACCGAGGACCTCGACTGGTCGCAGAAGTACGGTCGTGCGTTCGTCGAGCTGGTCGAGCACCTGCCCACCGACCAGCTGGCCGGCAAGGTCAACGCCACGGTCCTCGTCACGATCGACCACCAGCAGCTCCGGGCCGGGCTCGGCTCCGCCCACCTCGACACCGGGTCCGACGTGTCAGCGTCCCAGGCCCGCCGGCTGGCCTGCGGCGCCGGGCTGGTCCCCGCAGTCCTGGGTGGCCCGTCCCAGGTGCTCGACCTGGGACGGAGCCAACGCTTCTTCACCGAAGCACAGCGAGTGGCACTGGCCCTGACCTACGACACCTGCGCTGCCGACGACTGCGACCGGCCGTACGCCTGGACCGAGCACCACCACGAGGACCCCTGGGCGTCGGGTGGAGCGACCGACCTCGACTAGGCAGTCCCCCTCTGCGCCTTCCATCATCAGCGCATTCACGACCCCAACTACCACCATCGCCTCACCCGGGAGGGCCGGCGCAAGCGCGTCGCCTTCGTGCGGCGGCCCTAGGTCCGCGGAGAGTGCGCGACGAGGTTCGCCAGGGCGTGCGTGACCGGAGCATGCCCATCGGGGCCGCATCCCTGACCGGAGCGTGCGCGTAGGCGGGCTGCATTCCTGACCGGAGCGTGCGCGTGGGCGGGCTGCATTCCTGACCGGAGCGTGCCCGTGGGCGGGCGCGTTCGTGCCGTGCGGAGCACGGGCACGGTCCGGGTCCGACCGCGCCCTGCAGCCACCACGTCCGCGTGGCCTCGTCAGCGGCAGGCGTGCACCCCGTTAACCTTGCAGCGTGTACTTCACGGATCGCGGAATCGAGGAGCTCGCCACCCGGCGGGGAGAGGAAGAGGTCTCGTTCGAGTGGCTCGCGGAGCAGCTGCGGACGTTCGTCGACCTCAACCCCGAGTTCGAGACCCCCGTCGAGCGGCTGGCCACCTGGCTGGCCCGGCTCGACGACGATGACGACGAGTGACGTCGGTGGCCGCTGGTCACCGAAGACGATGATGAGGACTGACGCGTGAGCGACCCCACCTTCACCCCGAGCGCTGAGTTCCAGGTGGCCGACGACGGGCCCCGTGACGTCGGTCTGGTCTTCCTCGGCGCCTCCCTCGTCGCGGGAGTCGGCGACCCCAAGGGCCAGGGCTGGGTCTCGCGCGTCGTGGGCCGCACCCACCACCCGGACCTGTCCCTCACCGCCTACAACCTCGGGGTTCGCGGTGACACCACGGCCGACCTGCTCGCCCGGTGGCAGGCCGAGTGCGCCCCGCGGTGGGCGGGGCGTCAGGAGAAGCGGCTCGTCGTCTCGGTGGGCGGCAACGACGCGGCCTCGGGGGTGACGCTGGCGCGGCACCGGCTCAACCTCGCCAACATCCTCGACGATGCCGCGAGCAGTGGGATCGGGACCTTCGTGGTCGGTCCGCCGCCCTCGGACGACGATGACCTCAACACCAAGCTCGACGTGCTCGTCGAGGCGCAGGCCGACGTCTGCTCCCGTCGTGGTGTGCAGTTCGTCGACTGCTTCAGCCCCCTGCTCGGTCACGAGCAGTGGCGCACGGACCTGGCCGCCAGCCGGGTGCCGCACCACCCCGGACAAGCCGGCTACGGGCTGATCGCCTGGCTGGTGCTGCACAACGGCTGGTACGACTGGCTGCAGATCTCCCCCAGCTGACCGCCGCGACGACGAAGGCTCCCCGCGCAGTGCGCAGGGAGCCTTCCGTGTCCGCAGACCGCGCGGCGGTCAGCTCACGGTGAAGACGACCTTGCCGAAGACGTCACCGCCCGCCATGGTGGCGAACCCGTCGCGCGCCTGCTCCAGCGGCATCACCGAGTCGACGACGGGTTCGATCCCCTTGTGGGTCACGAACGCCGCGAGCCGCTCGAGCTCCGACCGCGTCCCCATCGTCGAACCGAGGACCCGGAGCTGCTTGAAGAAGATCTTGGTGAGCTCCGCCTTGGCCGGGGCGTCGCCGGAGGTGGCACCGCTGATGACGATGGCGCCACCGGGGTTCAGGGAGTTGACCGAGTGCGACCAGGTGGCGGCACCGACGGTCTCCATGACGGCGTCGACGCGCTCGGGCAGCCGCTCCCCGCTGGCGAACGCCCGGTCGGCCCCGATGTCGACGGCCCGCTTGCCCTTGGCCTCGTCGCGGGTGGTCACCCACATCCGGTAGCCCGCGGCCTCGCCGAGCTGGACGAGCGCGGTCGCCACACCGCCGCCCGCTCCTTGGACGAGGACGGTGGCGCCCGGGGCGAGCCCGGCCTGGGTGAAGAGCATCCGGTAGGCCGTGAGCCAGGCCGTCGACAGGCAGGCCGCGTGCTCCCACGACAGGCCCTCGGGCTTGGGCACGAGGTTGCCGGTGGGCACCGCGACCTGTTGCGCCAGGGTGCCGTCGTGCAGCTCGGAGAGCAGCGTGCGGCGCGGGTCGAGCGTCTCGTCGCCGCGCCAGCCGTCGCTCGGGACGACCGCGTGGACGATCACCTCGTTGCCGTCGGGGTCCACTCCGGCGCCGTCGCAGCCGAGGATCATCGGCAGCCGGTCGGCCGGCAGACCCACCCCGCGCAGCGACCAGACGTCGTGGTGGTTGAGACCGGCCGTCCTGAGGCTGACGGTCGTCCAGCCCTCGCGGGCCTGCGGTTCGGGACGTTCCCCGACCTCGAGGCCGGACAGCGGGTCGTCGGCGGACTGGCGGGCAGCGTAGACAGCGAGCATGCCTCGACCCTAACGGCGGCACGGCGCCATCGCCCGGGAGTGTGGCCCTCGTCGCGAAGGTGACCGACGCGGGTCGGAAAAGTGTCCGGAGAGCGTCAGACCTGCTCGACGACGTCCGGCAGGGCCTGCGCCAGGCTCTCGCGCCAGTCCGGCAGCGGCGCGAGGCGCGCCATCCGCCACGCGTCGTGTCCCAGGACGCTGTACGCGGGCCGCGGTGCAGGCAGGGGGAACGCATCGCTCGTCGTGGGCTGCACCCGCTCCGGGTCGAGCCCGAGCAGCCGGAAGATCTCGCGGGTGAAGCCGTACTTGGTCGTCTCCCCCTGGCTGGTCGCGTGCCAGATCCCGAACGGCGCCTCGTCCTCGACGAGGCCGAGGATCGCCCGGGCGACGTCCATCGTCCACGTCGGCTGGCCGCGCTGGTCGTCGACGACCGAGAGGGTGTCGTGGGACCCGGCGAGCCGGGCCATGGTCTTGACGAAGTTGGGTCCGCCGCCGCCGTACAGCCACGCGGTCCGGACGATCCAGGCCCGCGGGCAGTGCGCCTGCACGGCCCACTCACCGGCGGCCTTGGTCCGCCCGTACGCCGACAGCGGCGCGAGGGCTGCGTCCTCGGCATACGGCTCGTCTGCGTCGCCGGCGAACACGTAGTCGGTCGAGACGTGCACGAGGCGGGCACCGGTCTCCCGGCACGCGGAGGCCACGTTGGAGGCCCCGATCGCGTTGACCGCGAACGCCTCGGCCTCGTGCGACTCGGCGTCGTCGACGGCGGTGTATGCCGCGCAGTTCACGACCACGTCGTGGCCGCGGACCGCGTCGCGGACGGCATCGGGGTCGGTGACGTCGAGGTCCTTGCGCTCCAGTGCCGTCACGTCGTCGTCGGGCACCCCGGCGAGCGCCAGCACGACCTGCACGTCGAGGCCGAGCATCCCCCCGGAACCGGTGACCAGCCAGCGGGTCATCAGCGGCCGAGCCGCTCGTAGCGTGCCTCGGCGACCACCTTCGCCGTCCGCCACCAGTCCTGGTTCTCCTGGTACCACGCGATCGTGTCGGCGAGCCCGGAGCGCACGTCGGGGTGCGCGGGGACCCAGTCGGTCTCGGTGCGCAGCTTCGTCGCGTCGATGGCGTACCGCAGGTCGTGTCCGGGGCGGTCGGGCACGTGGTCGAACCAGTCGGCCGGCTTGCCCATGAGCTCGAGGATCAGTCCGATGATGTCGCGGTTGTTCATCTCACCGTCGGCCCCGATGAGGTAGGTCTCGCCGAGACGGCCCTGCTCGATGATCGTGATCACGGCGTCGTTGTGGTCGTCGACGTGGATCCAGTCGCGGACGTTGAGCCCGTCGCCGTAGAGCTTGGGCCTGACGCCGTCGATGATCCCCGTGATCTGGCGCGGGATGAGCTTCTCCGGGTGCTGCCTGGGACCGTAGTTGTTGGAGCAGTTGGACAGGGTCGCCCGCAGCCCGAACGACCGGATCCAGGCGCGCACCAGCAGGTCGGCACTCGCCTTCGACGCCGAGTACGGGCTGGACGGGTTGAGCGGCGTCGACTCCGTGAACCTGGCCGGGTCGTCCAGCGCGAGGTCGCCGTAGACCTCGTCCGTCGACACGTGGTGCAGCCGCTTGTCGTGGCGGCGGACCGCCTGGATCAGCTGGTAGGTGCCGATGATGTTGGTGTCGATGAACGGCCACGGGTCGTCGAGCGAGTTGTCGTTGTGCGAGTCGGCCGCGAAGTGCACGACCAGGTCGTGGGCCGCGACGAGCTCGTCCACGAGGTCCGCGTCGGTGACCGAGCCCTTGACGACGTCGACGTCCCCGATCACGGGGTCGAGGGAGGTGAGGTTCGCGGCATACGTCATCGAGTCCAGGACCGTGAGCCTCCAGTCGGGGCGCACCTGACGAGCCCGGATGACGAAGTTGGACCCGATGAACCCTGCAGCGCCGGTGACGAGGACCTTCATGGGCCGAGGTTATCGGAGCAGGCCGGGGTACCCGCTCGCCCTCCGGCACATCGCCGCGGTCAGTAGGGTCTGTCCCATGAAGGGGATCATCCTGGCCGGCGGCTCCGGCACGCGCCTGCACCCGATCACGCTCGGGATCAGCAAGCAGCTCATGCCGATCTACGACAAGCCGATGATCTACTACCCGCTCTCCACGCTGATGATGGCCGGGATCCGCGAGGTCCTCATCATCACCACCCCCGACGACCAGTCGCAGTTCGTCCGCCTGCTCGGCGACGGCTCGCAGTGGGGCATCGAGCTCACGTATGCCGCGCAGCCCAGCCCCGACGGGCTGGCCCAGGCGTTCATCATCGGCGCGGACTTCATCGGTGACGACTCCGTGGCCCTCGTCCTCGGCGACAACATCTTCTACGGCACCGGCCTCGGCACGGCCCTGCGCTCCAACACCACCGTCAGCGGCGGGCACATCTTCGCCTACCACGTGACCGAGCCGTCGGCCTACGGCGTCGTGGAGTTCGCCGAGGACGGCACGGTGCTCTCGATCGAGGAGAAGCCCGAGCGCCCGAAGTCGTCGTACGCCGTGCCCGGTCTCTACTTCTACGACAACGACGTGGTCCAGATCGCACGCGACCTCGAGCCCAGCCCCCGTGGCGAGCTCGAGATCACGGGAGTCAACGACGCCTACCTGCGTCGCGGCGACCTCAGCGTCACCGTGCTGCCGCGCGGCACGGCCTGGTTCGACACCGGCACCTTCGAGGGACTGATGGACTCGGCCCAGTTCGTCCACGTGGTCGAGCAGCGGCAGGGCCAGAAGATCGGCTGCGTCGAGGAGATCGCCTGGCGCAACGGCTGGATCGACGACGAGACCTTCGAGGCGCTGGCGACCGCCCTGACCAAGAGCGGCTACGGCGTGCACCTCGCCGGGCTGCTCGCCGAGAAGCGGGGGGCACTCTGATGGAGGTCCGCCCCCTGTCGATCGCCGACGCCTACGAGATCACCCCGCGGCAGTTCCCCGACGACCGGGGCGTGTTCCTCGAGTCGTTCCGCGGCGACCTGCTCGCCGAGCACCTCGGACACCGCCCCCAGGTGGTCCAGACGAACGTCTCCGTGTCCTCGCGCGGCACCGTCCGCGGCATCCACTTCGCGGATGTCCCCCCGTCGCAGGCGAAGTACATCACCGCCCTGTCCGGCTCCCTCGTCGACTTCGTCGTCGACATCCGGGTGGGTTCACCGACGTTCGGCCAGTGGGAGGCGGTCCTGCTCGACACCAGGGACCGCCGCGCCGTCTACCTCCCCGAGGGCATGGGCCACGCCTTCGCGGCCCTCGAGGACGACACGACGGCGATGTACCTCGTCACCGCCCCCTACAACCCCGGTCGCGAGCACGGCATCCACCCGCTGGACCCGCAGGTCGGCCTCGAGCTCCCCGAGGGGATGCAGGCCCCGCTGCTGTCGGCAAAGGACGCTGCTGCGCCCACGCTCGCCGAGGCCGCGGAGCAGGGCCTGCTCCCCTCGTATGCCGCGTGCCGGGAGTTCTACGCCTCCCTCGCCGGGTAGGTCCCCCCGGCCGACCGGGCGCAGGCCACCACCGCGGCGGCCACCGCGTCGGCGACCCCGGGCGCGAAGACGCTCGGCACGATCTCGTCGGCGGTCGGCTCCGGGACCAGGTCGGCGATGGCGCGCGCTGCGGCGAGCTTCATCGCCTCGGTGACCTGGGGCGCCCCGGAGTCGAGGGCACCGCGGAAGATCCCGGGGAACGCCAGCACGTTGTTGATCTGGTTGGGGAAGTCCGAGCGACCGGTGGCGACCACCGCGGCATACCGGGAGGCGACGTCCGGGTGGACCTCCGGGTCGGGGTTGGCCAGCGCGAAGATGATCCCGTCCCGGGCCATGCGGGCGAGCTCATGCTCGGGCACGACGCCACCCGACACCCCCACGAAGACGTCGGCACCGACGAGGGCGTCGCCCAGCGAACCGGTCAGGCCACGGGGGTTCGTGGTCGCCGCGAGGCGGCGCTTGTGGTCGGCGAGGTCGGTGCGCCCGGGGGCGACGATGCCGCGGGAGTCGCAGACGACGATGTCAGCCACGCCCGCCCGCGCGAGCAGCCGCGTCACGGCCACCCCCGCCGCACCGGCACCGGACACGACCACGCGCAGCGAGTCGAGCCTCCGGCCCACCACCGTGGCGGCGTTGATGAGCCCGGCGAGCACCACGATCGCGGTGCCGTGCTGGTCGTCGTGGAACACCGGGATGTCCAGCCGCTCCTGGAGGCGGCGCTCGATCTCGAAGCACCGGGGGGCCGAGATGTCCTCGAGGTTGATGCCCCCGTACGTCGGGGCGATCCGGGCGATGGCGTCGACCAGCTCGTCCACCGTGCCCGTCTCCATGCACACGGGTACCGCGTCGACCGCGCCGAAGTGCTTGAACAGGACGGCCTTGCCCTCCATCACGGGCATGGCCGCGAGGGGTCCGATGTCGCCCAGGCCCAGCACCGCGGTGCCGTCGGTGACCACCGCCACGGTGTTGCTGCGGGCGGTGTACCGGGCGGCGAGCGAGGGGTCGAGGGCGATGGCGCGCGAGACGTCCGCGACGCCCGGCGTGTAGAGGAGCGCGAGGTCGGCCCGGTCGCGCAGGGGCTGCGTGGCGTGTACCCCGAGCTTGCCGCCCTCGTGCGCCCGGAAGACCGGGTCGGTCGGGTCGAAGAGCGGGTACGCGGACGTCACTGCATTCGCAGTCATGGAGAAGTCACCTCAGGGAACTAAGGAGGGAGAAGATGCGTGGGGCACAGCCGACGCAGCCGGACGATCAGTCGGGCCGGGGTGTGGCCAATCAAACGCATGGAGACGGGGGTTACCCGCCGGTTCATGGTGGCACAGGCGTCGACGGCCGTACACCCCTGTCACGGGACTGTGACCCGGGTCGCGTTCGCGCTCGGACTGTCTCGCTTTCGAGACGGTTTCGGAATCCGAGATCTACCGCAACCCCGGTCCCATGCTGGCAGGATGCGCAACAACCCCGGTGGAGCGACCCACGTCACTCCCCACGCAGCATCCGAGGAAGGAACCCCTTCGCATGACGCACCGCCTCCGCCCCACCGCCGTCCTGTTCGCCGGGCTGGCCGTCGCCAGCCTGGCCCTGACCGCGTGCGGCTCCGACTCCCTCGACGGCTCGTCGTCGAGCTCGTCGAGCACGTCGAGCACGAGCTCCTCGAGCAGTGCGTCGGTCGACCCGGCCCTCGCCGCCAAGGTCCCCCAGAAGATCAAGGACGCGGGCAAGATCGTCGTCGGCTCCGACGCCTCCTACGCCCCCAACGAGTTCCTCGCCGACGACGGCAAGACCGTGCAGGGCATGGACGTCGACCTGTTCAGCGCCGTGGCCGCCAAGTTCGGCCTCAAGGCCGAGTTCCAGAACGCCGGCTTCGACACGATCATCCTGGGTGTGACCTCCGGCAAGTACGACGTCGGCGTCTCCTCCTTCACCATCAACGACGAGCGCAAGAAGAGCGTCAACATGGTGAGCTACTTCAACGCCGGCACCCAGTGGGCGGTCAAGAAGGGCAACCCGAAGAAGGTCGACATCGACAACGCCTGCGGCCTGAACATCGGCGTGCAGAAGGGCACCGTCCAGATCGACGACCTCACCGCCCGCTCGAAGAAGTGCACCGACGCCGGCAAGCCGGCCATCAAGCAGATCATCGATGCCGACCAGAGCAAGGTCACCGCGAGCGTCATCTCGGGCAAGTCGGACGCCATGCTCGCCGACTCCCCCGTGGGCCTGTATGCCGTGAAGCAGACCGGCGGCCAGCTCGAGGCCCTCGGTGACATCTACGACGCCGCCCCCTACGGGTTCGTCGTGCCGAAGGACGAGACCGACTTCGCCCAGGCCATCGCCGACGCACTCAAGGCGATGGGCACCGACGGCAGCTACAAGGCCGCCCTCGACAAGTGGGGCAACGACACCGGCGCCATCACCGACTTCGCCGTCAACCCCTGATCCGGGTCACTGATGTCTGAAGCCACCCAGGACCGGCCGGGCGCGATCCACGCCCGGCCGGTCCGCCACCCGTGGCGGTGGGTCGCCGTGGCGGTCATCGCGGTGTTCGTCGCCATGCTCGTCAGCTCGTTCGTCACGAACGAGAAGTGGAACTTCCCCTACGCCCTGAAGATCATGAACTTCAACCCGGTCCTCGAGGGCCTGGTGAAGGGCACCATCGTCGGCACGATCGGCGCCATGGTCCTCGGCGTCTTCCTCGGTGTGGTCATCGGCATCATGCGACTATCCACGAACCCGGTGCTGCGTGGCGTCTCGTTCGTCTACACCTGGTTCTTCCGGGCCATCCCCCGCATCGTGCTGCTCGGCATGCTCGGCACCGGACTCGGCTTCCTCTACCCGGCGCTCGACATCGGACCCCTGCCCTTCAGCCAGCAGTTCGCCCACTGGCTGGGGCTCAGCAACGACCTGACCTTCTTCAGCCTCGACGTCAACCAGTTCAGCTCCACGATCATGATGGGCATCATCGGCCTGGGCCTGTCCGAGGCCGCGTACATGGCCGAGATCGCCCGCGCCGGCATCCAGTCGGTCGACAAGGGCCAGACGGAGGCTGCCCAGGCGCTCGGCATGCCGGCCGGCAAGACCATGCGCCGCATCGTGCTGCCCCAGGCCATGCGCGTCATCGTCCCGCCGACGGGCAACGAGACCATCGCCATGGTCAAGGACACCTCGCTGTTCATCGCCATCCCGATCAACACCGAGCTCTACTACCAGGCGACGGCCGTCGGCACCCGGACCCTGCAGATCATGCCCTCGTACGTGGCGACCACCGCGTGGTACCTGATCCTGTGCAGCGTCCTCATGGTCGGGCAGTACTTCCTCGAGAAGCGCTTCGGTCGCGGCTTCGGCGCGAGCGGCCCGACACAGAAGACCCGGATGCTGTCCTTCAAGGGCGGGGCGGGAGGCGCCTGATGAGCACCCACGCGAAGGACACCCTCCTCGTCCACGCCCTCAACGTCACCAAGGCGTTCCACGGCAACGAGGTGCTCAAGGGCATCGACATGGACGTCAGCAAGGGCGAGGTCGTCTGCCTGCTAGGTCCCTCAGGCTCGGGCAAGACGACCTTCCTGCGCTGCATCAACCAGCTCGAGACGATCGACGGCGGCCGCATCTGGGTCGACGGCGACCTCATCGGGTTCGAGGACCGCGGCGGCACGTTGCACCACCTCACCGACAAGGCCGTGGCCGCCCAGCGCCGCGACATCGGGATGGTGTTCCAGCGGTTCAACCTCTTCCCGCACATGACCGCGCTCGAGAACGTCATGGAAGCGCCCGTCCAGGTCAAGGGTGAGAAGAAGAAGGACGTCCGCGAGCGCGCGCTGGCCCTGCTCAAGCAGGTCGGCCTCGAGGACAAGCCGGGCGCCTACCCCGCCCAGCTCTCGGGTGGGCAGCAGCAACGGGTCGCCATCGCCCGGGCGCTCGCGATGCGCCCCAAGCTCATGCTCTTCGACGAGCCGACCTCCGCGCTCGACCCCGAGCTGGTGGGCGAGGTGCTCAAGGTCATGCGCGACCTCGCCAAGGACGGCATGACGATGATCGTCGTGACCCACGAGATGGGCTTCGCCCGTGAGGTCGCCGACCGGGTCGTCTTCATGGACGGGGGGGTCGTCGTCGAGCAGGGACCGCCGTCCGAGGTCATCTCGAACCCCCAGCACGAGCGCACCAGGTCCTTCCTGCGACGGATGCGCCAGGAGGAAGAGCACTGATGCCGCTCGGCCTCGGCGTCGTCGTGGTGCGGGGTCGGTCGATGGAGCCGACCCTGCACACCGGCGACCGCATGGTCGTCCTCAAGGGCGCACCACCGCGCCTGGGACGGCTCGCCATCGTGCGGCTCCCCCCGGACGACGAGGGCGTGCCGCGTCCCCTCGCGATCAAGCGGGTGACGATGCGCGATCCCGCGGACCGCACGCGGTACTGGGTGGAGTCCGACAACCAGGGCCTGTTAGGTGTGGCCGACTCGTGGACCCACGGCATCGGTTCGTTGGCCCGCGACCAGATCAGGGCGCTGGTGCTGTTCCGGATCCCGCAGCGGGTCCGGGTGCCGGGAAGCCGCAGGGGGGGCCGTGCGACCACCGGGGACGCGGGGTAGGTTGAAGGAGCTCGTGATCATCCGTCTCGCAGAAGGGATCCGCATGCTCTCCCGCATCTTCCGTACCACCGAGGTCAGCGCCCACTGCGACCTCCCCTGTGGCGTGTACGACCCCGCCCAGGCCCGCATCGAGGCCGAGTCGATCAAGGCGATCATCGCCAAGGTCGCCGACAACGACGACCCCGACTTCCGCACCCGTGCGATCGTCATCAAGGAGCAGCGCTCCGAGCTCGTCAAGCACCACCTCTGGGTGCTGTGGACCGACTACTTCAAGCCGCCGCACTTCGAGAAGTACCCCCAGCTGCACACCCTCTTCAACGAGGCGACCAAGCTGGCGGGTGCCTCTGGCACCAAGGGCGAGCTCGACGCCGGCAAGGCCGACGAGCTGCTCGCCAAGATCGACGAGATCGACGCGATCTTCAAGGAGACCAAGAAGGCCTGAGCCCTCTGGTCCCCTGTGACGCCCGTCCCGAGCCATCGGGGCGGGCGTCTGCTCTGCCCCTACTGCGTGGATCCCGGTCGGCGTACACTGGCCGGTTGTTGACGGCCCACGAACGGCCCCGACCACTCCGCCTGAGGCGTCCCAGCCCGCCCACCCAGGCCGAGTCCTGCTGGGGCCGGGCGCGGGTGACAGGACGCCGGTAGCCGCACGATCCGACGTCTGCACGATTTCCGGATCCACGACACCCTGGGTCCGCGAAGGGGCGGAGGGGTCCACCCGTCGGGGCGACCCCGGTTCGGCTTGGCCCAGGCTGTCACACGGCCACAAAGGTGAAGCCTGTGAAACGACCAACTCTCCTCGCGCTGGGAACGGCGTGCCTGCTCTGCCTGACTCCGTTCTGGTCCGCCGGAGCGGCAGCCAGCGTTCGACCGTCGGCCTCCGCGCCGGCCTCTGCGTCGGCCGCGTCGGCCAGCGCCCACCCGGCGTACCGCGAGCCCCTCTGCCAAGGGCGCTCCTCCCTCTGCGCGGACACGTTCGACAACCCCGCCGGCGAGTACGTCGGCCACGACGAGCCGTCCGTCCTGTTCAAGTCGGGAGTGCGCGGCTCCGGCAACGACATCACCTACACGGTCGAGCTCCCGCGCGACCCCAGGACCCAGCCCACGGCGTCCGGGGCGACCGGTTCCACCTGGAACTTCCAGCTCCGGCCGACCTTCTGGTTCGGCCTCACTCTCTGCGACACCGAGTCTGCGCCGGAGTTCACCAAGACCTGCATCCCCGACTCCGACCGCAACGACCTCGTCGGCACCGACCCGACCGCCCCCGACTACATCGGCAAGCACCCCGGCAACGCCTACATGGAGCTGCAGTTCTACGGACCGGGGTACGTGCCGCAGTTCGAGGGCTTCGGCTGCACGGCGACGCAGTACTGCGCGGCCATGACGATCGACAGCTTCAACCTCGACCAGAACACGGGGGTCGCCAACACGGCGGCGTGCGACAACTACCTGCTGGGTGGAGTGGAGCCCATCAACTGGGCGTACATCACCCGCGACGGTCACTCGCAGGCACCGGCCAACCCCCTGTTCACCGGCACCTTCGACAACCCGGACCTGACGGCGGTCTCCCCCGACCCCGCCAAGGACCTGTTCATGAACCCCGGTGACCGGATCCGGATCCACATGCACGACACCACCGCAGGGCTGCGGATCGACCTCGACGACCTCACGACCGGCCGGGACGGATCGATGACCGCCTCGGTGGCCAACGGGTTCGGCCACGTCCTCTACACGCCCACGTCGAACACGTGCCAGGCCGCGCCATACGCCTTCCACCCGGAGTACTCCACGGCGAACCCGCGGGGCAACACGTGGTCGGCCCACACCTACAACGTGGCGATGTCCGACGAGATCGGGCACTTCGAGAACTGCCTGGCCCTCGATGCGGCCTTCAACTGCACCGATCCCGGCAGCCAGGACGCCGGCGGCCTCGACGAGGACGACGGCAACAGCTTCTGCGTCCCGGCGGAGGACTCCACCCTGGTCAAGATCAACGGGTGCTTCAGTGCCGACGAGGACTTCGACGGCCAGTCCTACCGTAACGACTGGCCCGGGACGTTCCGCAACGTCGCCCTCGACCGCGCCCTGCACCCGTCACCGGTCCGGTTCACCAGCCCCGTGGCCAACGGCAGGACGCAGTACTCGAGGGTCGCCTTCGAGACCGACCTGCCCCGCATCGAGGCAGCCGACTCCCAGGACAGCCCTCCGTTCTGCGACCGGGTCACTGGTGCGAACTGCGTGAACCCGCCGCACGGGGCGCAGTTCTACCCGATCTTCACGACCGCCAAGGCGCACGGACGGTGCATGTGGCAGGAAGGTGGGCGGTTCATCCCGGGGACGACCAGGACCTTCGGGGGCACCTCGACCTCGGAGTACGGGCCGCTGCTGAAGACGGTCTACCCCACGGTCGGCTTCACCACGACCACGCGCATCAACAACTTCAACAGCGGGGACCTCAGGAACCCCTGCCGCGCAGGGCACGGAGATCACTGATCCGCTCCCTCACCCACCGGGGGCCGACCTCTGCCGAGGTCGGCCCCCTCCGCGTCGCATCCCACCATTACCTGCGAGTCGGGCATACGGTGCCTTCCGGACTGCGTGCCCGCCGTCCCCACTTCCACCTGGAGGTCACCGTGAGTGCTGACACCGACGTCGACCACGACACCGTTCCACCTGCCAACAAGGGGCTGCTGGCGGTCGCCGCCGTGCTGCTGGCCCTCCCGATGATCGCGCTGCTCTGGGTGAGCAGCTACTCGCGCAAGGACCCCGAGCTCTGGGGCTTCCCGTTCTTCATCTGGTACCAGTTCCTCTGGGTGTTCCTCTGCTCGGCCATGACGTATGCCGCGTACCGCCTCGTGCTCAAGGCGCGGCCGCACCGCCCGATGCCGGGACACCCCGACCACCGCTCGCGTGAGGAGAACGTCCGATGAGCACCCTCGTTCCGGCGGCGACCGGCACCGGCGGCGTCAACGGTGTCGCCCTGTCCGTCCTGATCGTGCTCTTCCTGCTCGTCACGGTGATGGGCTTCTGGGCCACGAAGTGGCGCCAGGCCGACTCGATGGAGTCGCTCGACGAGTGGGGCCTCGGTGGCCGCCGCTTCGGCACCTGGGTGACGTGGTTCCTGCTCGGCGGTGACCTCTACACGGCCTACACGTTCGTCGCGGTGCCGGCGGCGATGTTCGCGCTCGGGTCCGTCAGCGGCTTCTTCGCGGTGCCCTACACGATCGTGCTCTACCCGATCATCTTCATCTTCATGGCCCGCCTCTGGTCGGTCAGCCACCGGCACGGCTACGTCACGCCGGCCGACTTCGTCAAGGGTCGCTACGGCTCGCGCAGCCTCTCGGTCGCCGTGTCGGTCACGGGGATCCTCGCGACGATGCCGTACATCGCCCTGCAGCTCGTCGGCATCCAGGCCGTCCTCGAGGTGGCCGGCGTCGGTGGTTCCTCGCTGCTGGCCAAGGACCTGCCGCTGTTCATCGCGTTCGCCCTGCTCGCGGCGTACACCTACTCCAGCGGCCTGCGGGCCCCGGCCGTCATCGCCTTCGTCAAGGACGCACTGATCTACCTCGTCATCATCGTCGCGGTCATCTACCTGCCCTCCAAGGTCGGCGGCTGGGACCACGTCTTCAGCGCGGCCGAGGCGAAGATGGCCAAGCCGAGCGCGGCCAACCCGGCCAAGCCCACCGGCGCGTACATCCCCAACGCCCAGCAGTACTGGGCCTACGCGACGCTGGCCTTCGGCTCGGCCCTCGCCCTGTTCATGTACCCGCACTCGATCACGGCGACCCTGTCGAGCTCGAGCCGCAACACGATCCGCCGCAACGCCGCGATCCTCCCGGCGTACTCCTTCGTGCTCGGCCTGCTGGCCCTGCTCGGCTGGGTCGCCATCGCCGCCGGCACCAAGCCGATCGGCCTCGACGGCAAGCCGAACGCCCAGCTCGTCATCCCGCAGCTGTTCGAGGACATGTTCCCGTCGTGGTTCGCCGGGGTGGCCTTCGCCGCCGTGGCGATCGGCGCCCTCGTGCCGGCGGCGATCATGTCGATCGCGGCGGCGAACACGTTCACCCGCAACATCTACCGCGACCTGATCAAGCCCGACGCGACGCACGCGCAGGAGGCCAAGGTCGGCAAGCTGGTGTCCCTGCTGGTCAAGGCGTTCGCCCTGATCTTCGTCCTCACGCTGGACAAGCAGAACGCGATCAACTTCCAGCTCCTGGGCGGCATCTGGATCCTCCAGACGTTCCCGGCGATCGTCGCGGGGCTCTACACCCGCTGGTTCCACCGCTGGGCGCTCCTCGCGGGATGGGCCGTGGGCATGCTCTACGGCACCATCACGGCCTACAAGGTCATCAACCCGGCGACCAAGGGCCACTTCGGCGGCTCGCTCGACATGATCCCCGTCATCGGGAAGATGGGCTACATCGGGATGACGGCCTTCGTCATCAACCTGGTCATCGCGGCGATCCTCACCGTGCTGTTCAACGCGCTCAAGGTCGACTCCGGCAAGGACGAGACGATCCGGGGCGACTACTTCGCCGACGCGGACGACCCGCGCGTCGAGAAGAACGTCTCCATGGACGCGCACCTCACCACCGGCACGCCGTAGCCGAGGGCCACGCCACGGACGAGGGCGGCACCGGGACCTGGTCCCGGTGCCGCCCTTCGTCGTCGCGCCTGGCCGCGCGCCCGGACCCCTACTGGCCGGGCGCTCCGGTCCGGCGACGGCGCGTCAGGAAGCGGGTGAGCGAGTCGACGACCCGGGGGTCGTACTCGTAGCCCAGGCCGAGGTGGATGCGCTCCATCGCACGGTCGGCGTGCAGCCCGTTCGGGCCGCTCAGGTCGTCGTAGGCGTTGGCCACCTTGATGATGCGACTGGCCATGGGCAGGTCCTGGCCGAACTCGCGCACCTGGCGGTACGGCGTGATCTGGGCCTCCATGATCGTGGCGACGTTGTCGAGGACACCCGTGCTGCGGACGATCTCCGCACCGTCGTGGGCGATCCGCTGCTGGTCCGCCGGGGCGGCCATGACCGTCGCCCCCTGCGGGATCGGCTCGCGCAGCGCCACCTGGCCCAGGTCGTGCAGCAGTGCGGCGTACTCGAGGTCGGTCAGCTCGCGCTGGCTCATGCCGAGGTCGCGCCCGACCGCCATCGAGATCTCGGCCACGCGCTGGGCGTGCTGCGGAACCGTGTAGTGCGTGCGGTCGGTGAGCGACGACAGCGCCCCGATGGTCTGTCGGTAGGTCTGCCGGATCGAGGCGTACCGCTGGACGGCGAAGTAGGTCAGGACCAGGGGGAACAGGAACAGCGGGAGGGCCACGACCCCGAGGGAGTATGCCGCCAGGGCGATGAGGGTCCCGGACGTGACCAGAGCGGTGGCGAGCCCGATCGTGGAGCGGATCTCGTCGACGATGCTGCGCACCAGTGGTCCGTGCTCGTGACCGGCCCGGACGACCGCCTGGAGGGTCAGGTCGACGAGCATGGCCACCGACCCCACGCACAGCATCACCACGGCCACGAGCCAGCGCCGGGAGTCCCACATGACGGCGTGGCCGAGGAGCGTGACCCCGTCGAAGGTGACGCTGCGGTAGAGCAGGGGCACCACGGCGGCACCGATGAACCGGGCGGACAGACCCGACCAGTTGACCGTCCGGCGGTTCGCCTCGAGCAGTCCGTTGCCGACGAGCATGCCCGCGCCGATCGTCACGATGACCACGCCCGCACCCACCGGCGGTTCACCCGGCGGCGCGATGTCGGCGAGCCCGAGGGCCAGGGCGGCCGCCGAGGACATGGGGGCCGTGAGGCGTCCGGCGAGGACGGTGAGGCGGGCCGTCTCACCGAGCGCGATCGCGACGACGAACACGGCCAGGGTGAGCAGCGTGCTCACCCCGAGCGCACCGAACTGGGACAAGGATGCCCAGCAGGCGGTGGCGAGCAGCACTCCGGCGACGGCGACGGGGAGACCGAGCTCGAGGCCGCGCGCGAGCAGCCGCTTCACGCCCGGCCCGCCAGGTGCTGGGTCTCGACCCGGGGTGCGCCGTGGATCAGCGAGCGCAGGTCGGGACGACCGGCCAGCCGGTCGGACATCTCGGGCTCGTCGTGGTCGAGGGCGGGCCCCTGCGGGAGCTCGTCCTCGGGGTGGCGGGTCGGCGTCCAGTCGTGCCGACCCAGGACCTTGGCGAGCGCTCCGACGACGCGCGGGTCGAACTGGGTGCCCGACCTGTGGGTGACCGCCTCGAGGGCGTCGGGGGTCGAGAGGGCCTCACGGTGCGAGCGGTCCGTGGTGAGGCAGTCGAACGTGTCGGCGACCGCGATGATGCGCGCGGCGAGCGGGATGTCGTTCCCGGCCAGGCCCAGGGGGTACCCGAGGCCGTCGAAGCGCTCGTGGTGGTGGGCGATGCCCTCCTTGGACCCTACGAGGAACTCGATCTCCTCGATCAGCTCGACACCGCCGAGCGCGTGGTCGGCCAGGATCACCAGGTCCTCGTCGTCGAGGACCTTCCGGGAGCGCAGGATCCGGCTCGGCACCCGCACCAGGCCGACGTCGTGCAGCATGCCCGCGGTGCGGACGTCCTGGATCTCCTTGGGCGTCAGCCCGACGTCCTCGGCGATCCACTCGCACAGCTGGGCGACGCGCTCACTGTGCCCGACGTTGTGGGGCATCTTCGTCTCGACCGCGGTGACGAGTGCCTTCAGGGTGCGCTCGTGCGCCTTGAGCTCCTCGCCGTACTGGTCGAAGGCCCAGCGGGCGACCAGCAGGGGTGCGAGGACGAGCACCCCGGCGAACCACCCGACCTTGGCGGGGATCCAGAGGACCACGAGGAGGAACCCGATGACGCCGTACCCGACGTAGGCCAGGCCGCTCGTGGTCAGCAGGCTGAGGACGCGGGTGCGGATGGGGCTGCCGCTGGAGACGCGGAGCACGAGCGCGATGAGCAGGGCGTTGAGCAGGCACTGGGTCACGTCGGTGACGACGAGGGGCAGACCCACGTGCAGCAGGACCTCACCGGCGGACATGTCGGCCGAGACGATGTCGCGGCCGCCGACTGCGAGGTAGACCAGGCCACCGGCCACACCGAGGCCGCTCATCATCGCCACGTTGAACGCGGTGGCCACCTTGGGGCCACTGGTCACCTTGGCGAGCATCGCGACGGCGCCGACGATGCCGGCTCCCACGGGGCCGACGATCACCGCGGCCGCGACGAGGATGATGCTCAGGAAGCTGATGCGCACCCGGCTGATCAGCTCGGTCTCGCGCAGGAGGACGCCGCCCGCAGCCAGGGCGGTCAGGACACCGATCGCCGGCCAGTCCTGGGGCGGCCCGTCGACGTGGAGGGCCAGCACGACCAGGGAGAGCGTGAAGGCGTAGACGCTTCCGACATAGGCGAACACGGCAGGGCGGTAGAGCGTCGATGCCTGGGATCCTGATCGGGCGGCGCTCACGTCACCAATCTACGGCGTGAGCGACCCGCCCGTATCCGGACCAGAAGATCAGGACCCGGAGCGTCAGATGCTCTCGAGGCCCTTCCAGTCCCAGCCACGCGAAGCGCCGTCGACGCCCTTCCAGTCCCAGCCACGGGCGAACTCGGTCGGGCCGTCGGTGGGGGTCCAGACGAACGTGTCGTCCTGGCCGAGGATGGACTCAAAGATGGTGGTGATCGTCTTCATGGCTGGGGTGCTCCTTCTGCTCGGGGGATGGTCCCTCATCCGTTCGGACCATTTCGAGCCGTCATTGCGCCTAGGTGTCAGGGGTGCACCGTGGTCGCAGGACTATGATGTCCCGGCCGTCGAGAGCGCGCAGGCGGAGTAGTTCCTTCTTTGCCAAATCTTGAAGGTTCGCTGGAACTTCGGGGTGTACAGACCTCCTCAAAAGGGGCCTTCTCCCCCTCTGCGGCGTGGAGCACACATGTCGCTGTGCGACAATGACGGCAGGAAGGGCGCTGTCCTGGCGCCACCGGACCACCCGACGGAGACACCCATGAGCAAGCGCGCCCGCAAGCGCCGCTCTCGTGGTGTCCGGGGTCGTGCCGGCAGGTCTGGTGCGACGCTGCCGAGGAGGCGCTACTCGGAGATCTCGTACCGGATCGTCGTGATCCGGGCCATGATCTCGGTCCGCAGCTGAACCGGTGCCTCCTCGCAGGCGCAGGAGCGCTTCACGAGCGCCTTGAGTGCCTGGTCGAGGTCGTACTGCTTCAGGCAGGGCGAGCAGGCCTCGAGGTGGTGGGCGATCTTCTCCGTGTCGTCACGGGTCATCTCGCCGTCGAGGTACTCGTAGACCCGGTGCAGCACCTCGGAGCAGTCTGCTCCTGCGGCGTCTCCCTGACCTGAGTCGCTTCCACACATCATGAGTCCGCTCCCTGGGTCGCGAAGCCGCGCTCGGCGGCGTAATCGGTCAGCAGCTCACGCAGCTGCCGCCTGCCTCGGTGCAGCCGGGACATCACGGTGCCGATCGGCGTGTCCATGATCTCGGCGATCTCCTTGTACGCGAAGCCCTCGACGTCGGCGAGGTACACCGCCATACGGAAGTCCTCCGGAAGGTCCTGCAGCGCGCGCTTCACCTCGGTGTCGGGGAGGTGGTCCAGCGCCTCGGTCTCGGCCGAGCGCAGGCCGGCGGAGCTGTGGGACTCGGCCCGGGCGAGCTGGTAGTCCTCGATCTCCGACGCGTCCGACTGGAGCGGCTCGCGCTGCTTCTTCCGGTAGCTGTTGATGTACGTGTTGGTGAGGATGCGGTACATCCACGCCTTGAAGTTCGTGCCCGGGCGGTACTGGTGGAACGCGGCGAAGGCCTTCGTGTAGGTCTCCTGCACGAGGTCCTCGGCGTCGGCCGGGTTGCGCGTGGTCCGCAGCGCGGCGGAGTACAGCTGGTCGAGCAGCGGCATGGCCTCGCGCTGGAAGCGGGCCTGCCGCTCCTCGGGCGACTCGGTGGCCACGTCGACGGTCGCGTCGGGGGCAGGGGTCTCAGTCATTGCCCTCCAGCCTAGCCCGCTCGTCGAGCGGCTCGGCCCGGTCGTGGTGGTCGTGCTCGACGTGGCACCCGCGGACAGGCCCAGCTGCACGGGTGCGGTCGTGCCACCCTCGGGCGGCGAGGCGGTCAGCATTGGCACGGTGCGGCTCCTTGGAGGCCGGGTCGAGGACCCTCGGGCTCCGGTTGCGGGTGGGGACATCTCGTGCAACGGCTCCGCCCCGGGTGTCATTCCCCGCGCGCTAACCTCGGCCCATGTCGCGCCACGCCAACCCCACCTTCGTCCAGCTGCTCGCTGAGCAGGTGAGGCACGAGTTCACCGCGAGCCAGCAGTACATCGCGATCGCGGTGTGGTTCGACGACCACGACCTCCCTCGCCTGGCCGCGCACTTCTACGCGCAGAGCGTCGAGGAACGCAACCACGCGATGATGATGGTCCAGTACATGCTCGACCGGGACTGGCCGGTGACCATCCCTGGCGTGGACGAGGTCCGCGGTGAGTTCGACAAGCCCACCGCGCCGATCGAGCTCGCCCTCGCCCAGGAGAAGGCCGTCACGGCCCAGATCGAGGCACTCTTCCGCGCCGCCCGTGAGGAGGGCGACGTCCTCGGCGAGCAGTTCATGCTGTGGTTCCTCAAGGAGCAGGTCGAGGAGGTCTCCTCGATGAACACCCTGCTGACCATCGCGGTCCGCGCGGGCACCGACTGGTTCCAGATCGAGGACCACCTCGCCCGCGAGGCCGTCGGCGACGGTGGCAACGACGCCTCCGCACCCGAGGCCGCCGGCGGCGCGCTCTAGCCTTCCGCGCCCTGCTGGTCCCCCAACCCGGCGAGGAACGCCGCGGCAGCGCGGACCAGGGCCCCGGTGTCCCTCACGGTGTGCTCACCGACGACCTCGGTGACCAGAGCGGGGTCGGGAAGCTCCGCCCTGACCTCCGCGGGGGTGCCGAACGGGTCCCGGGTGCCCTGGACCACGTGCAGCGGTATGCCGTGGGCCAGCGGTGCGCGCAGCTCACCCGCGCGGGAGGTCTCCGGCCTGCCCGGCGGGTGGAGGGGGAAGGCCAGGCAGAGCACCGCGTCGGCCCCGACCAGGTGGGCGGTGCGGCACGCGACCCTGGCGCCGTTGCTCTTCCCGGCCACGACCAGGGGCTGAGGGAGCCTCCCCCGACCCGTGGTCAGCGCCTGGACGACCGGCACCCACGCCTCGTCCTGCGGACCGGGCCGCGGCGGGGTGCGGCGGCCGGCCACGCCCCACGCCTGGTGGACGAGGGCGACGGCCCACCCCTGCGCGACCAGTCCGTCGCGGACGGCGAGCACGTCGCGGCCGTCCACCCGGCCGCTGGCCCCGTGGGTGAGCACCACGGTCCCGCGGGCGTGGACGGGCCGCTGCACCTGCACCACGGCAGGCCCCAGCGTCGTGGGCACCTCGACCGTGCGCACCGTGGTCATGCGGGGTTCGCCCCGCCCACGGTCTCGGCGGACGGCACGGTCGACACAGCGGTCGACGCCGGGGCGGGCGACGTGGCCGCACCGCCGGTGCCCACGATCTCCCCCGTCATCGGGTCGACCACGCCCTCGAGCTCGGCCTCCCCCGCGGGCTCGATGAGCTGGGGCCCGTTGCTGCGGTTGGAGGACACCGCCGTGCCCACCGGGTACGCCTCGAACCGCCCCGGGCGGGAGAACGCCAGCAGTGCGCCCACCTCGGCGGTGTCGGTCATCTCCGGGTCGAGCCACGTGGCCCAGTCCTCGCGCTCGAGGACGAGCGGCTGGCGGTCGTGGATCCGGTCCAGGCCGGGCTCGGCGTCGGTCGTGATGATCGTGAACGTCGTCAGCCAGGCCTGCGGGTCGTCCTTGTCGGCGATCTCGCGGTCCCGCCAGAACTCGTAGAGACCGGCGAACGCCACGACGTCGCCGTCGGCCCGGTGCATGAAGAACGGCTGCTTGCGCGGGTTCCCCTTGGCGTCGGTGGCGACGGGCGACTTCTGCCACTCGTACCAGCCCTGCGCCGGGACGAGGCAGCGGCGGGACGCTGCGGCCTTCGCGAACGAGCTCTTCTCCAGGACCGACTCGGCCCGGGCGTTGATCATCCGCATCCCGATCTTGGTGTCCTTGGACCAGCTCGGGACCAGTCCCCACGTCAGCAACCGCAGCTGCCGCACCGGACCCGCGTCCGCGGCATACGCCTCGTCGGTGTCGCGGGGCACCCGCGAGAGGACCACGGGGGCCTGCTTGCTGGGGGCGAGGTTCCAGTCGGGGGCGCCCGCCGGCGGGCTCTGGGGGTTCTTGAGGATGCTGCGCGACGGGTCGCCGGTGCGGTCCTGCTCGACCTCGAACTCCTCCACGAGCTCGTCGGGATTCGCCGTCGCCGCGTACCGTCCGCACATGGTGGACAGGGTACGCAGCGACGCCGACGCGCCCCATACGGTAGGAAGGGAGCCGATGGGGAAAACCCGTCTCCCCAGACGTCCACAGGAGTGATCATGACCCTCGTCCGCCGTGTGGCCCGCCCGATGCTCGCCGCGATCTTCGTGGTGCAGGGGCTCGAGCAGCTGCGGCACCCCGCCGCGCTCAAGGCCAAGGTGGCCCCGTTCGCCGAGCAGGTCGCCCCGCTGGGCCTGCCCAACGACCCCGAGCTGCTGGTCCGCGCCAACGGCGCGACGATGGTCGGTGGTGGAGCGCTGCTCGCCACGGGCCACTTCCCGCGGCTGGCCTCGCTCGCGCTGGTCGGCTCGCTGGTGCCGACGACGTATGTGGGACACCGGTTCTGGGAGGAGACCGACCCCGCGGTGCGCACCACGCAGCGGATCGGGTTCCTCAAGAACCTCGGGCTCCTCGGAGGGCTGCTGCTCGCCTCGGTCGACACCGAGGGCAAGCCCGGTCTCGCCTACCGTGCGGGCCTGGCCAGCGACTCCGCCAAGCGGGTCGCGAAGCAGACCCGCCGCGAGGCCAAGCACGCGGCGCGTGCCGCCCGTCGCGAGGCCAAGCTCGCCGCGTCGCAGGCCCACGATGCCCTCACCTGATCCCGTCCGACCCCCCACCCGCCCCTCGGACCCGTCGCTGAGCGCCACGTCCACGGCGCCTGCAGAGGGCGACTGGTCCGTGCCCGCGGCCCCGGGACCCGTCGACGCCGACGTCGTCCTCCCCGGGAGCAAGTCGCTCACCAACCGCTTCCTCGTCCTGGCCGCGCTGGCCAACGGCCCGTCCCGGCTGCGTCGCCCGTTGCGCTCGCGCGACACGTTGCTCATGGCCCAGGCGCTGCGGCAGCTGGGAGCCGGGATCGAGGACACGACCGCGCACTCCGGCGAGCTGCCGGACTGGGTCGTCACGCCGGCGACGCTGCGCGGCGGCGCCCGGGTGGACTGTGGGCTCGCCGGCACCGTCATGCGCTTCCTGCCCCCGGTCGCCGCCCTGGCTGCCGGGCCGGTGGCGTTCGACGGCGACCCGCAGGCGCGCGTGCGGCCGATGGGGCCGGTCCTCGACGCCCTGCGCGCCCTCGGCGCCGACCTCGACGACGGTGGCCGTGGCACGCTGCCCTTCACCGTCCGGGGCCGGGGCAGCCTCCCCGGTGGCGCGGTGACCCTGGACGCCTCGGCGTCGTCCCAGTTCATCTCGGCCCTGCTGCTCGCCGGCCCGAGGTACGACCGGGGCGTCACGATCCACCACGACGGGAAGCCGGTCCCTTCCGAGCCGCACATCGAGATGACCGTCGAGACCCTGCGCGACGCCGGTGCCCTCATCGACGACAGCGACCCGGACACCTGGCGCGTCGAGCCCTCGGAGATCAACGCCCTCGACGTGCAGGTCGAGCCGGACCTGTCCAACGCCGCACCGTTCCTCGCCGCAGGGCTGGTCACCGGCGGGCGGGTGACGGTCCCCGGCTGGCCGCACCACACCACCCAGGCCGGCGACGCCATCCGCGACATCCTCGACGCCATGGGTGCCGACGTGAACCTCAGCCGCGAGGGGCTGACGGTGTCGGGCACCGGCGAGGTGTCGGGGATCGACGTGGACCTGCACGACGCGTCCGAGCTGACGCCGGTCGTGGCGGCCGTGGCCGCGCTCGCCGACTCCCCCAGCGTGATCCGCGGCGTGGCCCACATCCGGGGCCACGAGACCGACCGCCTGGCAGCCCTCGCCCGCGAGCTCGGAGCCCTCGGCACCGTGGTCACCGAGACCGAGGACGGGCTGCGGATCGAGCCGAAACCGTTGCGGCCCAGCCTCTTCCACACCTACGCCGACCACCGCATGGTGATGGCCGGTGCGGTGCTGGGGCTCCGCTGCCCGGGCCTGGTCATCGAGGACGCAGGCACCGTCGCCAAGACGCTGCCCGAGTTCACCACGCTGTGGCACCGCCTCGTGTCGCCGGGCACCAGCGCAGCGGACGCATGAACCGCAAGGCCACCGACTACGACGAGAGCGACGTCCGGGTCCGCCCGAGCCGGAGGGGTTCGCGTCCGCGGTCGAAGGACCGCCCCGCCCACGAGGACGCGGTGCCGGGCTTCGTGGTGGCCGTGGACCGCGGCCGCTACACCGTGCTCATCCCCCGGGGCACCGGCCGCAAGGCGGCCCCCGAGCGGCTCGTGACGGCCATGAAGGCGCGCGAGCTCGGCCGCAAGGGCATCGTGGTCGGCGACGACGTCGGGCTGGTCGGCGACACCACCGGCAACCCCGACGGACTGGCCCGCATCGTCCGGCTGACCCCACGCCGTTCGGTGCTGCGGCGCAGCGCCGACGACACCGACCCCGTGGAGCGGGTCATCGTCTCGAACGCCGACCAGCTGGTCATCGTTTCCGCCCTGGCCAACCCCGAACCCCGGCCGCGCCTGATCGACCGCTGCCTCGTCGCCGCCTACGACGCCGGCCTGGAGCCCCTCCTCGTCCTCACCAAGGCCGACCTCAAGGACCCGTCGGAGTTCCTCGGGAGCTACGCCCCGCTCAACGTCCCCAACGTCGTCACCTCGACGGGCGAGTCCGGCTTCGACGGGCTGGAGGGCCTCACCGAGCGCCTCGTCGGCCGGGTGAGCGTCTTCGTCGGCCACTCCGGCGTCGGCAAGTCCACGCTGGTCAACGGCCTCGTGCCCGACGCACGACGGGCGGTGGGCATCGTCAACGACCACACCGGCCGTGGCCGCCACACCTCCTCCTCCGCGGTCGCCCTGCGCCTCCCGGACGGCGACGGGTGGGTCATCGACACCCCCGGTGTGCGCTCGTTCGGCCTGGCCCACGTCGACCTGGGCCGCATCATCCAGCACTTCCCCGACCTCGAGGCCGGCACCGGCCTGTGCCCCCGCGGCTGCACCCACGACGAGGACGAGTGCGCCCTCGACGCATGGGTCGAGTCGGGCCAGGCGGGTCCGGCAGGGGCGTCCCGGCTCGAGTCGCTCCGCAGGCTCCTGCGGGCCCGCTCGGGCGAGGCCGACTGAGTCCCGACGTGTTCCGGGCGCGGTCCCGCCCACGGCGACTCCTGCAGCGGGAGCCACCCTCACGGCATGGCAACCAACGACCGCGCCGCCCCCCGTCGAGGGGAGCGGCGCGGTCGTTCGTGCGTATGCCGTGCGGGGACGTCAGACGGCGTTGCCGGCACCCTGCTCGGTGAGGTCGATCGTCTCGATGATCTCGCGCGGCTGGGCGAAGTGGCAGGCCGACAGGTGCTCGCCGGCGCCGTCGGGGCGCAGCTCGAGCAGTGGGATGTCGGTCTTGCACTTGTCCTGCGCCTTGAAGCACCGCGTGTGGAACCGGCAGCCCGAGGGCGGGTTCGCCGGCGAGGGGACGTCGCCCTTGAGGACGATCTGCTCCTTCTTGTCGCGCAGCGTCGGGTCCGGCACCGGCACGGCCGACAGCAGGGCCTGGGTGTAGGGGTGGGTGGGACGACCGTAGATGTCGTCCTCCTCCCCCAGCTCTGCCATCTTGCCGAGGTACATCACGCCGACGCGGTCGGAGATGTGACGCACCACGGACAGGTCGTGGGCGATGAAGATGTAGGACAGCCCGAGCTCGTCCTGCAGCTTCTCCATGAGGTTGACGACCTGCGCCTGCACCGACACGTCGAGAGCCGAGACCGGCTCGTCGCAGATCAGCACCTTGGGGTTGAGCGCGATGCCCCGGGCGATGCCGATGCGCTGGCGCTGGCCACCGGAGAACTGGTGCGGGTAGCGGTTGATGTGCTCAGGGTTGAGGCCCACCAGGTCGAGCAGGTCCTGCACGGCCTTGCGGCGGCCCTTCTTCGGCACCACGTCGGGGTGGATGTCGAACGGCTCCCCGACGATGTCGCCGACCGTCTTGCGCGGGTTGAGCGACGTGTAGGGGTCCTGGAACACGATCTGGATGTCGCGACGCAGCTTGCGCATCGCGCGACCCTTCTGCGCGTACATGTCGACACCGTCGAACACCACGGAACCCGAGGTGGGCTCCTCCAGGCGCATCAGCAGGCGGCCCAGCGTGGACTTGCCACAGCCGGACTCACCGACGATGCCCAGCGTCTCGCCCTTGAGGAGCTCGAAGCTGACACCGTCGACGGCCTTGACGTGGCCGACGGTGCGGCGCAGGACGCCACCCTTGATCGGGTAGTGCTTGACCAGGTCGGTCGCGGTCAGGATGGCTTCAGCCATTGAGGACCTCCTCGGCGAAATGGCAGGCGGACTCACGGCCGGGAGCAACGAGCCGCAGCGCGGGACGGTCCTCACGGCAGACGTCCTGGGCGTACTTGCAGCGCGGGTTGAACGCACACCCTTCGGGGATGCGCATGAGGTTCGGCGGGAGACCGCCGATCGCCGCGAGCTGCTGGCCCTTCTGGTCCAGTCGGGGAATCGACTCGAGCAGGCCTTTGGTGTACGGGTGGGCGGGCTGGCGGTACAGGTCGTACACGTCCGCGCGCTCGACGATGCGGCCGGCATACATGACCGCGATCTTGTCGGCCACGTCGGCCACGACGCCCAGGTCGTGCGTGATGAGGATGAGCCCCATCTGGCGCTCCTCCTGGAGCTCCTGCAGCAGCGCCATGATCTGGGCCTGGACGGTCACGTCGAGCGCGGTGGTCGGCTCGTCCGCGATGAGCACGGCCGGGTCGAGCGCGATGGCCATGGCGATCATGATGCGCTGGCGCATCCCGCCGGAGAACTGGTGCGGGTAGGCCTTCACCCGCTCCTTGGCACCCGGGATCTGCACGCGCTGCATGAGCTTGATCGCCCGCTCGAGCGAGTCGGAGCGGTTCATGCCGCGGTGCACGCGGAACATCTCGGCGATCTGCCAGCCCACCGGGAAGACCGGGTTGAGCGAGGACAGCGCGTCCTGGAAGACCATCGAGATCTCCGGGCCACGGGTCTTGCGTCGCTTCTCCGCCTGCATGGTCAGCAGGTCCTCACCGCAGTAGCGGATCTGGCCCTTGGGGATCACGGCAGGCGGCACGTCCAGGATGCCCATGATGGCCTGCGCCGTCACGGACTTGCCGGATCCCGACTCGCCGAGGATGGCCAGCGTCTGGCCCTCGTACAGGTCGAAGTTGACGCCGTTGATGGCCCTGGCGATGCCGTCGGCGGTGTGGAACTCGACGTAGAGGTCCTCCACCTCGAGCAGCAGCCCGTCCTTGGCGTGGTACTCGGAGCCGGCCGCGGCCTTGCCGCGGCGCGTTCCGGTGTCAGTTGTCGTCATCTGTGTGTGTCTTTCCCGCTCAGCGCGACTTCGGGTCGAAGGCGTCGCGCACGGCGTCACCGAGCATGATGAAGGCCAGCACCGCAAGGGAGAGGAACAGGCTGGGGAACAGCAGGATGTGCGGGTAGGTCCGCACAGCCACGAGGGCGTCCGAGATCGCGACACCCCACGAGACGGCCGGCGGCGTGAGCCCGATCCCGAGGAAGCTCAAGGTGGCCTCCGCGGTGATGAACACACCGAGGTTGATCGTCGAGACCACGATGACCGGCGCGAGCGCGTTGGGCATGACGTGGGACCGGATGATCCGCCAGGGGCTGGCGCCGAGGGCCCGCGCCGCCTGCACGTAGTCGTTGGGCTTGACCTGCAGCACCGACGAACGCATCAGGCGGGCGATGCTCGGCCACCCGAAGACGGACAGCACCAGCACGACCTTGCCGACCACCACGAGGTAGGGCGTGTTCTGGTCGTTCGGGAAGGTGGACATGAACAGGATGCCGCCGAGGAGCAGCGGGATCGCGAAGAAGATGTCCGTCACGCGGGAGACCAGGGTGTCGAGGAAGCCGCCGTAGTACCCGGCGAGGACACCCATGACCAGGCCGATGACCACCGTGGCCAGCGTCGAGAAGACACCGACGAGGATCGACGCGCGGGCACCGTAGACGGTGCGCGAGTAGATGTCGTAGCCCTGGATGTCGCGACCGAACCACGCGTCGGCCCCTGGTTCCGCACGGGCCTCCTTGAGGACGGCTGCGCCGGGGTCGACGTTGGTGAACAGCTGCGGCACGAGTGCCATGACCACGAACAGGGTGATCAGGCTGACGGAGACCCAGAAGATCGGGTTCCCCTTGAGCTGGCGCCAGGCGTCGGACGCGAGCGAACGCCCCTCGTCCGCCTGGCCACCCACCGGCTGACCGGCCTCTGCGGAGACGGCGATGGTCGATGCCTCAGTCATGGCTGATCCTCGGGTCGAGCACGCCGTACAAGAGGTCGACGAGCAGGTTGGCGATGAGGAAGACGAGCACCAGGACGGTCACGGTGCCGACGACGCTCACGGGGTCGCGGTTGCGGATGCCGGTGAAGAGGAACCCACCGACGCCCTGGATGTTGAAGATGCGCTCGGTCACGATCGCGCCACCGAGCAGGCCGCCGAAGTCGGCGCCGATGAAGGTGACGACCGGGATGAGGGAGTTGCGCAGGGCGTGCACGCTCAGCGTGCGCCGGCGGGTCAGGCCCTTGGCGGTCGCGGTGCGCAGGTAGTCGGCCCGGAGGTTCTCGACGAGGTTGGTGCGCGTCAGGCGGGCCACGTAGGCGATCGAGGCAGAACCGAGGACGAAGGCCGGGAGCAGCAGCTTGTAGTACGTGACGTCGGAGCCCACGGTCGCCGGGAAGATCGGGTACTTGAGGCCGAAGTAGTACTGCAGCGTCACACCGATGACGAAGATCGGGATGGAGATGACGAAGAGCGTGCTCACCAGGACCAGGTTGTCGATGAACCGGCCCTTGCGGATGCCGGCCAGCACACCGGCGATGATGCCGATGACGGTCTCGAAGACGATCGCCATACCGGCCAGCTTGGCCGTGGTCGGGTAGCGGAGCTTGAGCTCGTCAACCACCGCGAGGTCGCGGAAGTTGGTGCCCAGGTCACCGTGGAGGAGGTTGCCCATGTACGTGAAGTACCGGACCAGGAACGGGTCGTTGAGGCCGTGCTTGTCACGGAACTCGGCCACGAAGGCAGCCGGGCACGGACGCTCGCCGCAGAGCCCGATGGTGGGGTCGCCGGGAAGGGCGTAGACCATGACGAAAATGATGAACGTGGCTCCAAGCAGCACCGGGATCATCTGAATCAGTCGCCGAAGGATGTACTTGTACACGTCACCTCCTTGGGTTTGACGCCAGCGGGATGGGGTGTTCCCGGCAGCGTGGCTGGACGAGCGGGGACGCTACCTCAGGTTGGCGTCGCTGCCCATCACAACATAGTCGTATAGGGGGTGCTGGGGGCATCAGGCGGGTCACGCCACGACTGTCCCCGGACAGGCCATCGGCCTGCCGACACTGGGCCGGCAGGCCGACGACCTGTCTGGATCCGCTCACCCGATCAGGGTGGGCGAACCGGGTCGACTTACTTCAGCGCGAGGCTGGAGAAGTCGATCGTGCCGAACGCGGTGATCTTCACGCCGGTGACCTTGTCGGACCAGCCGAAGGTCGCGGTGGAGTACCACATCGGGATGGCCGGCATGTCGTTGGCGAGCAGTGCCTCGGCCTCCTGGTACTTCTGGTTGGCCTGAGCAGCGTCCGTCGAGGCAGCAGCCTCGGTGAGGAGCTTGTCGAACTCAGGGTTGCTGTACTTGCCATCGTTCGAGGACGCGCCGGTCTTGAAGATCGGGGCGAGGAAGTTCTCGATCGACGGGTAGTCCATCTGCCAGCCGGTGCGGAACATGCCCTTCTGCTTGCCCGCCGCGATGTTGCCGCGGAAGGTGGAGAAGTCCACGACCGGGGTGGCGACACAGTCGACACCGAGGGCACCCTTGATGGAGTTGCAGGTCGCCTCGACCCACGCCTTGTGAGAAGCGTCAGCGTTGTAGGCGATCGTCATCTTGCCGCCCTTGAAGCCGCCGGCCTCGTCCAGCTTGGCCTTGGCCTTGGCAGCGTCGAAGGTGCAGTACTCGCCACAGGCGTTGGCCTTGTAGCCGTCGACGACCGGGGAGACCCAGCCGGTGGCGGGCTGACGGGTGTTGTTGAAGATCTGCTTGATGATCGTCGGACGGTCGATGGCCATCGAGATGGCCTGACGGATCTTCGGGTCGGCGTAGTTCGGGTCGACCTTGACCGGCGCGAACGTGATGGTCTGGATGACGCCAACGGCCTTCTGGGCGTTGCGGTCAGGCAGGTCCGTCTTGTACTTGTCGTCGATCATCGCCGAGGAGGGAACCTCGTCGGTCACGTCGAGGTTGTTGGCCTGGACGTCGGTGTAGGCAGCGTCAGCGTCCTGGTAGATCTTGAACGTGATCGCGTCGAGCTTGCCACCGAACTTGCCCGAGTAGTCAGCGAACTTGCTGAGCTTGATCTCGGTGTTCTTGGTCCAGGAGTCGAGCTTGTACGGGCCCGCGCCGACCGGCTTCTCGCCGTAGGCCTTCGGGTCGCTGAAGAAGGTGTCCGGCAGCGGCGAGAACGCCGAGTAGCCGAGACGGACCGGCATGTTGGAGACCTTCTCGGTGGTCTTGATCGTGAAGGTGTAGTCGTCCTTCACGGCGAGACCGGTGAGGGTCTTGGCCTTCGGCGTGAACCCCTTGCAGGGGTCCTCGGCGTCGGTGCCGGCGCACTGCATGTCACCGAAACCCTCGATGGGCTCCATGAAGTACCCGGAGGACTGGGCGTTCGGGCCGTAGGCGGCGTAGTTCCAGGCGTCGACGAAGTTCTTCGCCTTGACCTCGGTGCCGTCCTGGAACTTGTAACCCTTCTTGATCGTCACCGTGAAGTTCTGGTTGTCCGTGGTGTCGATCTTGTCCGCGATGTCGTTCTCCGGCGCACCGGTCTCGGGGTTGTAGTGGACGAGCTTCGCCGTGATGGCGTCGAGCACGTTTCCACCACAGGTCTCCGTGGTGTTGCTGGGAATGAGGGGGTTCTGGGGGTTGCACCCACGGACCGTGACAGCGCCGCCGGCCTTGCCGCCTGCACTGGAGCTGGTGGCCTTGTCGCCGCTACCGCCACCACAGGCAGCTGCGAGCAGCGCCACGGTGGAAATACCAGCAACCATGGTCACCGTGCGAGTAAGTCCTCGCATTGATGTCCTCCTACTTAGGGTCTGCCGTTCGAGTGAACGGTCGGTCCGGGCTGCACGCCGGTCGGAGTGCAGCCCTGTAACGCCCAGGGCGTCGTGTTGTGGCACCCATGAAAGAGCAAGGAGGGAGTAAAGGCGACGTTCTGAGCCAACCCGAGACAAAAACGTGATCGTCCCGCAGCCGACCTGAGAGCAGATCTTCGGCGTGAGTGGCTTTTCGACCTATTGGGACGTGTTCCTCACGATCTGCCCCCACACGGCCTCGGCGCCCGAATGACCCACCCGGATGGTCCACACGACCACGACCCCGGCGGCCGCCGTGACCAGCACGGACAGGGCCGTGCGCACCTGCTGACCGGTGGTGGCGGAGGCCGACACCCGGATGCGGTGGACCTGCACGAGGACCGCGGCCAGGAGCAGCGCACCGGCCATGAGGGGCAGTGGTCCGGCGAGGTGACCGTGCTCCACCGCGGCCTGGCCACCGAGCCGTCGCTGGAGCGCCTCCCCCGACTGCTTGGCCACGAAGGTCATGACCATGACGACGGCGTCGGCGGCGACGACGAGCCACCCGGCGGTCGCCCGTCCCGGTCGACGCCAGGCCCAGACCAGCGTGACGAGGGCCATCAGCGGCAGGAGCACCACGACGCCGTGCACCACGAGGGCGTGGACGGGGAGTCCGAGGACGGTGTCGAACACGGCAGGCTCCTGCGGGTCGGTCGGGTCCGGTGCGGACGGGCTGTCGGGACCTCAGGTCCGCCGACGCTAGCGGTGGACAGCTCGGGCCGACACCCCTTCGCGGCTGGGAGATTGCTGTGAGTGCACCCGTGGCGGTCCCTCGCCGCACCGGGGGGACGGGCTAGCGTGGCCGGGTGCCCTACGACGACGACCTGCGCCTCGCCCATGTCCTGGCGGACGCCGTCGAACGCATCACCATGGCGCGGTTCCGCGCCGAGGACCTCGTCGTCGAGTCGAAGCCGGACCTCACCCTGGTGAGCGATGCGGATCGCTCCGCCGAGGAGCTCGTGCGTTCGCAGCTCAAGCGCACCAGGCCCCGCGACGCCGTCGAGGGCGAGGAGTTCGAGACCACGGGTCACGGCCCGCGACGGTGGGTCATCGACCCGATCGACGGCACCCACAACTTCGTCCGTGGCGTCCCCGCGTGGGCGACGCTGATCTCCCTGGTCGACGAGGGGCAGCCGGTCCTCGGCCTCGTGGCCGCACCGGCGCTCGGCCGGCGGTGGTGGGCTGCAACGGGATCCGGCGCCTGGTCCGGTCGCAGCCTGACCGCCGCGAAGCGCATCCACGTGTCACGGGTGTCCCGGATCGAGGACGCCTCCCTGTCGTACTCGAGCCTGTCGGGATGGCGTGCCCTCGATCGGCACCAGCAGTTCCTCGACCTCACGGACGAGTGCTGGCGCACGCGCGCCTACGGAGACTTCTGGTCCTACATGCTCGTCGCCGAGGGGGCCGTCGACATCGCGGCGGAGCCCGAGCTCGCGGTCTACGACATGGCGGCGCTGGTCCCAATCGTCACCGAGGCCGGCGGCCGGTTCACGTCGCTGGCGGGCACCGTGGGTCCGTGGGGTGGCAACGCCGTGGCCACCAACGGGCTGCTGCACGACGAGGTCCTCGCCCGTCTGGGTACCGACGCGCGCGCCTGAACCGCTGACGAGGCACCTCGTTCGCGCCGCGCCGCGCCCCGGACGCCGGACAGCGCCCGACGGCCCGGCGCCATCCGGCGTCCGGCTCACGTCAGTTGGGGACGACGGTGACCTCGCCGACGCCCAGCTCGCGGATGGCGTCGGCATACGTCGAGGCGTCCCCGACCACGACGACGGTCCACTCCCCCTGCACCCACCGGCGGTAGGCCTCCTGGAGGTCCTTCGGACCGAGCTCGCGCATCTGCTCGAGGTTGCGGGTGGTGAACTCCGTCGTGAGCCCCTCCAGGGCCATGGTCGAGGCCTCGTCGGCGACCGCGTCGGCCGTCGCGTAGCGGCCGGGTGCGGTCTTGCTGACGAAGTCAACCCCGGAGCGCACCTCCTCCTCGCCGAAGCCTTCGCGACCGCTGCCGAGGATCTCGAGCAGGAGCTGCACGGACTCCACGGTGGCGTCGGCGCGGACCGACCCCGAGGTGAGGAACAAACCGCCGGAGCTGCGCGGCCGGAAGACCGAGCGGATGCCGTAGGTGTAGCCCTTCTCCTCACGGAGCACCGCGTCCACCCGTGCGTTGGGCGAGCCGCCGACCACGAACCCGAGGACGGGGTATGGCGCCCAGCCACCTTCGACGCGTCGGTCCGGGCCCGCGCAGCCCACGAGGACCTCGCTCTGCACCGAGCCCGGCCGGTCGACCAGCACGATCCGCGCGGCGTCGGCGGCGCGGAGGGCGGGGACCGCGTCCGGTACGGAGGCCTCGGCGGTCCAGGTGCCGAGGGTGCGCTCGACCATGCCGAACACGTCCAGGTCGGACAGGTCGCCGGCGACGACCGCCGTCATGCCCTGCGGGCCGACGTGCCTGGCGTGGAAGTCCACGACGTCCTGTCGCGTCAGCGCTGAGATCGACGTGGCCGTGCCGGCCGACGGCCGCGAGGCCCGGTCCTGCGCGTCGTAGAACGTCGCGACGAACGCGCGCGCGGCGCGCTGGGGCGCGAGGGCCCGCTCCTGCTCGATCTCGGCGAGCCTGGTGCGACGGATGCGGTCGACCTCGGTCTGCGGGAAGACCGGCTCGGAGAGTGCGAGCCGCAGGAGGTCGAGGGCCTCCTCGAGGCGTCGCTTGGGCACGTCGAGGTCGACCCCGACACCGGCCTCGTTGACCGAGGCCCCGAGCGCGATCCCCTTGCGCTCCAACAGCTCTGCGAACTCCTCGGGCGAGTGCTCGGCGGTCCCCTCGTCCAGCAGCCGTGCCATCACGGTGGCCACGCCCTCGACCTCGCGCGGCTCGGCGGACAGGGGAAGGGGCAGCGCCGTGCGCACCGAGATGACGTACTGCCCCGGGATGTCGTACGCCAGCACCTCGATGCCGTTGGAGAGGGTCTGCCGGGTGGGGACCGGGAAGCTCCACGGACCCGGCGGCGTGACCTCGGGGCGCGGGGCACCATCCTGCTGCGGGGTCTCGGGGGTGGTGTGTCCGGTGCTCATGCTGCGTCCTCCTGCGTCGCCACGAGGTGGCGCACGACCGCCCTGCTCTCGGGTGCCAGCCACGCCTGCGCCGCGGCGCGCACCTGGTCGGGGGTCACCTGGCCGATGCGGTCCAGGAACGTGTTGATGAACTGCGCGTCGCCGTGCAGGAGTGCGTGCTGGCTGATGAGGTCGGCCCGCTCCTCCTGTCCCGCGAGTGCGGACAGCCAGCTGCGCTCGGACTGCGCCATCGCGGACTCGGCCTCGACCTCGGTCGGGCCCTCCTTCGCGAACCGCTCGAGCTCCTCGACCACGGCAGCCTCGATGGCCTGCGGGTCCTGCCCCTCGGCGACGTCCACGACGAAGAACCCGAGGCTCACGCCGTCGACGAACCCCATCGCGTGGGCCTGCACTGCGTTGGCGACCTGCTCGCGGCGCACCAGGCGCTGCACGAGGCGCGAGGTCGACAGCCCACCCAGGGCGTCGATCGCGAGCGCCGCCGCGAAGAACTCCTCGGTGTTGTCGGCCGGCAGCCGGAACGCGATGTGCAGCCGGTCGTTCGGCACCGGTCCCGGCCGGTCGACGTGCACCGGCGCGGGCAGCGGCTCGAGCTGCGGGAGGTTGGCGCGTGGCGTCTCGGCACTGGCCGGCAGGTGACCGAAGTAGCGCTCGGCCGCGGCGAAGCCCTCCTCGGGGGTCAGGTCGCCGACGAGGGTGAGCACGGTGTTGTTCGGCCCGTAGTAGCGGCGGAAGAACTCGTGCACGTCCTCGACGCTGGCCGCGTCGAGGTCCTCCATCGACCCGATCGTCGGGTGGTGGTAGGGGTGCCCCTCGGGGAACACCGCGGCATACACCTCGATCAGGGCCTTGCCGTAGGGCACGTTGTCGTAGCGCTGGCGCTTCTCCTCCTTGACGACGTCCCGCTGGTTGTCGAGGTTCTCCTGGTTGACCGCGTCGAGGAGGTACCCGTGCCGGTCGGCCTCCATCCAGAGGGCCAGCTCGTACGCACCCTTGGGGACGGTCTCGAAGTAGTTGGTGCGGTCGAACCACGTCGTCGCGTTGAGGCGTCCGCCCTCGGCCATCAGCCGGGTGAAGTGCTCACCGCTGGCGATGTTGCGCGAGCCCTGGAACATCAGGTGCTCGAAGAGGTGCGCGAAGCCGGTGCGTCCGGCGACCTCGTGGCGCGAGCCGACGTTGACCCAGAGGTTGACCGTGACGTTCGGGACGCTGGTGTCGGGAGAGACCACGACACGCAGGCCGTTGGGCAGCGTGAACTCGTGGATCGGGTAGTCCAGGGGCATGGCTGCACCCTAGGCGAACGCCCGCCCGCGTGCCTGCGTGCGGCGAACTTCCTCCCCCGCCAACGCCGCCCGGACGGCCGGTCTCAGAGGACGCGGCTGCCCTGCTCGCGCGCCTGGGCCACGGACTGCGCCGGCGGCTTGCGGTCGGCTGGGACGCGCGGCAGGGACGGGGCGTAGCCGTCGCCGAGCTGTTCGATCGCCGTGCGGGCGAACACCTGCTGCTCGGTCACCGTGCGTTCGGACCGCCCACGGCCGACGAAGCTCACCGCCCAGTGCAGGAGCGTCGTCAGGCGGTGCTTGAACCCGATGATGTAGACGAGGTGCACGGCCAGCCACAGCAGCCACGCGACGAAGCCGCTGAAGTGGAGCCTGCCGATCGAGGTGACGGCGCTGAAGCGCGAGATCGTCGCCATCGATCCCTTGTCCTTGTAGACGAAGGGGCCGGCCGGCGCCTTGCCCGCGAGCCGTCGCTTGATCTGGTCAGCGGCGTAGCGCGAACCCTGGATCGCCACCTGCGCGACACCGGGATAGCCCTTGAGCGCGGCCATGTCACCGACGACGAACACCTCGGGGTGGCCCGGGAGGGTGAGGTCGTCGTTCACCTCGATGCGTCCGGCCCGGTCGAGGCTCGCGCCGGACTGGTCCGACAGCTGGGCGGTCAGCTCGGAGGCCTGGACCCCGGCGGCCCAGACCTTGGTGACGGACTCGATGCGACGCATGGAGCCGTCGGAGTCCTTGACGTCGATGCCTGTCGCGTCGACCCCGGTCACCATCGCACCGAGCTGGACCTCGACCCCGAGGCTGCGCAGCTTCTCGGCGGCCTTGGCGCCCAGGTGGTCACCGAACGCCCCCAGGACGGTCGGTGCAGCGTCGAGCAGCACGATGCGCGCGCGGGTGGGGTCGATGGACCGGAAGTCCCGACGCAACGTGCGCCGCGACAGCTCGGCGATCTGGCCGGCCATCTCCACCCCGGTCGGTCCCGCGCCGACGACGACGAACGTCATGAAGCGCTCGATCTCCTTGGGGGTGGTGGCCAGCTCCGCCCACTCGAACGCACCGAAGATGCGTCCGCGCAGCTCGAGCGCGTCGTCGATCGACTTCATGCCGGGCGCGTACTGGGCGAAGTGGTCGTTGCCGAAGTACGACTGGCCGGCCCCCGCCGCGACGAGCAGCGAGTCGTACTCGGTGACGGTCTCGCGGTCGAGGACGCGGGAGGTCACCGTCCTGGACTCCAGGTCGATGTGTGTGACGTTGCCCAGGAGCACGCGGGCGTTGTCCTGTCGGGCGAGCACCTCACGGGTGGCAGGCGCGATCTCGCCCTCGGACAGGATGCCCGTGGCCACCTGGTAGAGCAGGGGCTGGAACAGGTGGTGGGTGGTCTTGGCGATCAGGGTGATGTCGACGTCGGAGCGCTTGAGCGCCTGCGTGCCGAACAACCCACCGAACCCCGAACCGACCACGACGACGCGGTGACGTTGCTGGGTGTGGACCTCGTGCGACATACCGACACTCTCCTGTGAAAGACGAAGGACGGCCACCCCTGGTCGGGGGTGCCGTCCTCCATGACGCCTGCATCTGCGTCAACAACCCTATCGGCGCACGTATGCCGTGGCCTCACCTCGCTGCGTGGGCTGCGATGCGCATCACGTCGTCGGGTTCACCCCGTCGTGGGAGTCGACACGTCGCCCGACGGATCGGGCGGAGGGACCGTCGACGCCGGGTCGGGGGTCGAGGGCGTGGGGTCCGGGACCGGTGTGGTCGTGGAGGGATCGGGGGTCGTGGGCCCCGAGGTCGTCGGGTCGGGCACCGGCGTGGTCGGCACCGGTGTCGTCGGGGACGGAGTCGGCGTGGTCGTCACGGGACCCCGGTGCGGCGTCGTGGGTGACGCCTTGACCGGCTTCCTCACCGGCTTCTTCGCAGGCTTCTTGGCCGGCTTCTTCGCCTTCTCGGGCTCGGCGACCGCCAGGTCGCTGGCGCGACCGCCGGAACCCACCCGGAAGGCGACGTCGGTCATCGGGGCCAGCCCGTGCCGCGTGAAGAAGGTGACCCACTGCGAGACCGCGGCGACGTACTCCCCGGACCAGTTGTACGTGAGGATCGCCGAGCGCAGGTCACCGCTGCGGGACAGGTCGCGTCCGTCGCGGCACAGGTAGTCGGCGGTCGCCCGGGCGGCGTCGAAGACGTTCTGCGGGTCGCGGCGACCGTCGCCGTCACCGTCGCGCCCGGCCCAGCGCCAGGTGCCCGGCAGGAACTGGAGGGGACCCACGGCACGGTCGTAGTCGCCGGCCCCGTCGTAGGCACCCCCGTCGCTGTCGTGCACGACCGCGAAGGGTCCGCCGTCGAGCAGCGGGCCGTAGATCGCCGGGGTCACCCGGTGGTCGGCGTCGACCTGGCGACCACCGATCGAGCCGGACTCGACCTGGCCGATGGCAGCGAGGTGGGCCGGGCGGAGGTGGCAGGAGGCCGGGGCGGCGGCCGCGGCCCTGACGTAGGCGGCGGCGAGGACGGCCTGCGGTGTGCCCGCCCGCGGGAGCGCGCCCGAGGAGGCCCTGGTCGGGGGTTTCGGCGGCTTGGGCGGTGCGACGGTCCGGCGGACGGCCACGACGACCCGGCCGGCAGCACCGGCGGCCGGCGCGAACGCACCGTGCGCGTCGTCGAAGGACCACGCGTCGGGGACGGCAACCACGGGAGGCGTCAGCGCTGGCCCGACCGACAGGTCGACCGGCAGGACCGCCGGCGTGGTGGAGGCCTTCTCGGCGGACCCGGCCCCCGCGGTCAGCTCGTGGGCGGACGCCGTCTGGGCCACGACCGCCGTGACGAGGGCGGACAGCACCCCGAGCTTGACCAGCTGGACCCGCACCGACCTCTCCCTCCCGCGCGTGGAGCGGCCGGACCCGGCCGCAGCAGACCCGCCCACCCTGCCGGTCCGCGTCGCCGCCTACCTGGCCGCGCGGGGGGAACGGCACGAACGGACGAGGCGCAGACCGGACACAGGCCCCACGAGCCACAGGCGCCCCACGTCGTCCCAGGACGTGGACGGCCGGTCAGAACAACCGTGCGGCCCGGGTCTCCTCGGACTCCTCGAGGGCGAGGAGGAACCGCTTGCGGTCCAGGCCACCGGCATAGCCGACGAGGCTGCCGTCCGCGCCGATCACGCGGTGGCACGGGACGATGATGCCGAGCGGGTTGCGTCCGTTGGCGGCCCCGACCGCCTGGCTGAACCCGACGTCGCCCAGTGCCCTGGCCAGGTCGCCGTAGCTGCGGGTCTGGCCGTACGGGATCTCGCGGAGCAACGCCCACACCTTCTGCTCGAACGCGTTGCCCACCGGTGCCAGGGGCAGGTCGAAGGTGGTCCGCTCGCGGGCGAAGTACTCGCCGAGCTGCCTGGTGGCGGTGTCGAAGCCGCTGTCGTCCCGCTCCCCCAGCTCGGCCGTGGAGCCGGGTGCGTGCTTCGCCCGGTCCATGTGCAGCGCGACCAGGACGCCGTCCTCGGCGATGAGGGTGAGGTCGCCGATCGGCGAGGGCACGACGGTGTGGGTCCTCATGGCGTCACCGGGGTGCAGGCGCGAGCGCGGCAGCGACCCGCCCTGCATACTCCTGCGCCTCCTCGTCCGAGGCGTACTTCGTGCGGGGCCAGAAGAAGCCGCGCAGCCCGTCGCCCTTGGTGCGCGGCACGACGTGGACGTGCAGGTGCGGGACCGACTGCGAGACGACGTTGTTCACCGCCACGAACGACCCCTGCGCACCGAGCCCGGCGACGACGGCGCTCGCCGTGCGCTGGGCGGCGCCCATGAGGACCGGCAGGAGCTCGGCCGGGAGGTCGGGGAAGGTGTCGACGTGGATGCGGGGAACGAGAAGGACGTGCCCCTTGAACACGGGCCGGGTGTCGAGGAACCCGAGCACGAACGGCTCGTCGACGACCACGGTGGCGGGCACCGAGCCATCGATGATCTGGCAGAAGAGGCAGTCCACGCCAGCGACCCTAGCCGCCGTGTCCGACACGGGCGCGACGTCAGCCGCGGCAGTCGGGCGGGGGTCTCAGGCCTGCTTCGGCGGGCGGGGCAGGAAGTAGCTCGTGCGCCGACGGTACTCGGCGTACCCGGGGCGCTCGCCCATGTGCTTCTCGAGGAGCTTGGCCCCCGTGGCGAAGACGAGGAAGTAGGTCATGACGACGGGCGAGAGGACGGTGAGGACACCGGGCCACGCACTCGCGGCGACGAGGTAGATCCCCCACCAGACGCAGGAGTCCCCGAAGTAGTTGGGGTGGCGCGTCCACGACCAGAGGCCGCGGTCCATGACCTTGCCCTTGTTGGAGGCGTCGGCCTTGAACGCCTTGAGCTGGGCGTCACCGACCGCCTCGAACGTGAGGCCGACCGCCCACAGCAGCAGCCCGAGGACGGCGACCACGGTGATCCCGGGTCCGGACGCAGCGCTCACCTGGATCGGCAGGGACACGAACCAGACGGCCAGGCCCTGCACGAGGTAGACCTTCCGGATGGCGACCCACGTCGGGTTCCCGGGCTCCTTGTCGAGCATCTCCGCGTAGCGCGGGTCCTCGCCCTTGCCCGCGTTGCGTCGCGTCACGTGCCACGCCAGGCGCAGACCCCACAGCGCGACGACGACCACGAGGGCGAGGCGGCGCCACCCCGTGCCGTCACCGACGAGGGCGGCCACGACCGCCACGACCACGAACCCGAGGCCCCAGGTCGTGTCGACCACGCTGACGCGCCCCTGCCTCGCGCCGACGACCGCGGTCGCCGCCATGAGGACGACGACCGTGAGGAGCGAGAGACCGGTGACGGCCAGGAAGTTCGAGCTGTCGAAGGTCATGACCAGATCGTAGGGCGCTGCGGCGGGAGGCCGGACGAACCGTGGTCCGGGCGGACCGACAGGATCTGGTCGACGCCCATGCGACCGTCGCGGAAGGCCATCGAGCCACCGACCAGGTAGAGCCGCCACACGCGGGCGACCTCTTCACCGACCAGGGCGACGGCCCGGTCCCAGTTGGCCTCGAACGTGTCGTGCCAGGCGTCGACGGTGCGCACGTAGTGCTCGCGCAGCGCGTGCACGTCGCGCACCTCCAGCCCCGACTCCTCGATGAGGTCGACGGTCTGGCCGACGGGCCGCATCGTCATGTCGGGGGCGATGAACGACTCGATGAAGGGACCCCCACCCGGGTGCCGGCCACGCCGGGACATCTGCTGGATGAGCACCCGGCCACCGGGGCGTACGCGGTCGTGGAGGACCGAGGTGTAGGTGCGGTAGTTGCGCTCCCCCACGTGCTCACCCATCTCGAGGGAGACGACGGCGTCGAAGTCGCTGTCCGGCACGTCGCGGTAGTCCTGGAGCCGGATCTCGACCCGGTCCTGCAGTCCACGCTCGGCGATGCGTGCGTCGATGAACTTCTTCTGCTCGGCGGCGATGGTCACCCCGGTGACCTGCGCGCCGAAGTGCTCCGCGGCATACAGGCTCATCGATCCCCAGCCGCACCCGACGTCGAGCAGGCGCATGCCCGGCTGGAGGCCGAGCTTGCGGCACACCAGGTCGAGCTTGTCGCGCTGGGCGTCCTCGACCGTGTAGTCGGGGTCGTCGGAGGTCCAGTAGCCGCAGGAGTAGGCCATGTGCGGGTCGAGGATGAGCTCGTAGAACTCGTTCGACAGGTCGTAGTGGTGGTGGATGGCCTGCTTGTCGCGACCCAGGCTGTGCAGGCGCCCCTTGAGGACGGCCTGGCTCGCCGGCGGCCGGAGCGGGATCCCCAGTGCCCCAGCGCTCTTCGCAACCTTGACGATCGCGGCGATGGCCGCCGGAGTCGGGCGTATGGCGCCCAGGCCGCGTTCGTGCGCGACGGACCACACGTGCGTGAGGGCCGCGTCGAGGTCGCCCTCGACGTCGAGCTCGCCGGTGACGTAGGCCTGCGAGGCGCCGAGCTCACCCGGGTGGCGCAGCAGCCTGCGCAGGGCCCGCGGCGACCGGAGGACGACGTGGGGAGCGTCCTGCGGGCCGGCCGCGCTGCCGTCCCAGGCGGAGAGGTGCACCGGCAGGGCGCCGCCCACGAAGGGGGCGAGCGCCGCGGCGATCTCGGCGGCGACGCCCGGCTGGGTGGCCGTGGCGGTGCTGGGGGTGGTGTCTGTCGCGGTCATCGGCCGCCTTCCCTCTGGAGAACGAGCTGCTGGACATCGAGGTAGCCGGAGCGGAAACCCGCCCGCGAGTACTCGAGGTAGAAGTGCCACATCCGGTCGAAGACCTCGTCGAAACCGAGCTGGTGGACCCGCTCGAGCGCACCGAGGAACCGCTCGTCCCAGAGGCGCAGGGTCTCGCCGTAGTGCTGGCCGAAGGACAGCCGCTCCGAGACCCGCAACGAGGTCTGGGCACGGTTGACGTCCACGATGGCCTGGGTCGACGGCAGGAAGCCGCCGGGGAAGATGTACTTGTGGATCCACGTGTACGTGTAGCGCGTCGCGAGCATCCGGTCGTGCGGCATCGTGATCGCCTGGATGGCGACCTTGCCGCCGGCAGCGAGGACGCTGTCGATCTTGCGGAAGTACTCGCCCCAGTACTCGTGCCCCACGGCCTCGATCATCTCGACGGAGACGACGGCGTCGAACTTGCCCTCGACCAGGCGGTAGTCGAGCAGCTCCACGTCCACCTGCTCGGCGAACCCTGCTGCGGCGATGCGCTCGCGGGCCAGGGCCTGCTGCTCGGACGAGAGGGTGACCGACAGCACGGTCGCGCCCCGTCGGGCGGCGCGGATGGCGAGCTCGCCCCAGCCGGTACCGATCTCGAGGACGCGGCTGCCCTCACCCACCCCCGCGGAGTCGAGCATGCGCTCGACCTTGCGACCCTGCGCCTCGGCCAGGTCGTCCCAGGCCGGGGCGGACGCCGGACGGCTGACCGTGACGGCCTCCCCCGCCACCGGTCCGCCGCGCTGCTCGTCCCCGGCGAACAACGCCGACGAGTAGCTGAGGGTGCTGTCGAGGAACGTGGCGAACATGTCGTTGGACAGGTCGTAGTGCCTCGCGATGTTGTTGCGGGTGTTGGCCGTCGAGTTCTTCTCCGTGTGCGGCATGCGGGCGACGTAGACCGCGCGCAGCTTCTGCAGCGGCTCGGGGATGAGCGTGGCCATCTGGGCGGCGAACACCTCGAGCAGGCCGCCGAGGTCCTCGGCGTTCCAGTCGCCCGCCATGTAGGACTCACCGAAGCCGATGAGGCCGTTGGCACCGACGGCCTCGAAGAAGGCGTCCGGGCGCTCGATGACCATGAGGGGTGCGGTCGGGTCCACGGCCGCTCCGCCGACGATCGCCTCGCGGCCGAGCTGCACACGCACGGGCAGCCGCTTCACCGCGGACAGGAAGATGCGTCGGGCGAGGGCACCCTCGACGACCCGGCGCGCCCTGGCGCGGCGGGTGGTCAGGCCCGGCCAGCGGACGGGGTCGATGGCGGGGCTCATGGAGAGCCCGGCGGTGGCGGTGGTCACTGGACTGCCTCCTGGTGGTGGGACGGACGGGGTTGGACCGGCAGGCGACGCAGCCACAGCCAGATGCCGTGGAGTCGGATCCGTGCCGAGACGGAGAGAGGTTCGAGGGGCTGGGTCAGCGCCAGGCGCAGGACCGTGCGGGTCGTGACGGGGAGTGCGCGCCCGGTCATCCCGGCGACGAAGGCGGGGCGTCCGGGGCGTCGGAGGACGACCTGGACCGACACCCGGTCGTCGGGTTCGGGGACGGTGAGGCTGTAGGAGCCCGACACGTCGTTGAACGGGCTCACGTAGAGGGCCTTGTCGACCTCTGCCCGGCCGAACTCGTCGGCCTGCACGAGGTAGGCGTGCCGGTCGCCGTAGGTGTTGTGGACCTCGACCACGGTGCACGCGAGCGTGCCCTCGGGGTCGTGGCACCAGTAGACGCTGATGGGGTTGAAGACGGTTCCGAGCACCCGGGGCATGGCGAGCATCAGGATCCGCCCGCCGCGCAGGTCGACGCCCTTGGTGGCGAGGAAGGTGTCGAGGTTCTGGCGCAGGGTCCGCGCGGGGTCACCGAGGTGGTCGCGCGACTCGAAGCTCGCAAGGCGCTGCAGGCCACCCAGGCGCGGCAGGTCGTCGAGGTCGACGAGCCAGCTGTGGCTGCGTGTGCGGAACCGGTGGGCGACCGGCTCCTTGCGCGCGTGGTGGACCGACGTCGCGTAGATGCGCGTCGCGGGCGAGGTCCTCATCGGGCGACGACCTCCTCCGGCACTTCCTCGACGACCGCCTCGTCCCAGTCGACGCCGAGGGCAGCCGCAGCCTTGGCCCCGGAGAGCGCGCCGTCCTCGTGGAACCCCCACCCGTGGTAGGCGCCGGCGAAGGCGACCCGCGAGGTGTTGATCTCGGGAAGACGTCGTTGCGCTGCAACGGATTCCGGGGTGTAGAGGGGGTGCTCGTAGCTCATCGTGTCGATGACCTTGTCCTGGTCCACGCAGTCCACGCCGTTGAGTGTGACGAGGAACCGCCGTCCCGGCACGTCGAGGCGCTGCAGCCGCGTGAGGTCGTAGGTCACGAGGACACCGGTCCCACCGGCGCGCTCGGGGCGACGCCAGTAGTTCCACGAGGCCCGGGCACCTGTCGTGCGCGGCAGCACCGACTCGTCGGTGTGCAGCTGGGCCACGTTGCTGGAGTAAGGGATCGCGCCGAGGACGTCGCGCTGGAGGTCGGTGGGGGTGCTCAACATGGCGAGCGCCTGGTGCGGGTGGGCTGCGATGACGACGGAGTCGTACGTCTCGCTGTTCCCGCCGGCGTCGACCACCAGCACGCCGTCAGGTGTCTCGGTGACCGAGCTGACGGGGGTCGCGAGGCGGATGTCGTCGATGCCTGCGGCGAGGGCCTCGACGTAGCGCTTCGAGCCGCCGGTGACGGTGCGCCAGGTCGGCGACCCGAAGACGGTGAGCATGCCGTGGTGGTCGAGGAACTCGAACAGGTAGCGGGCGGGGTACTTCAGCGAGACGTCCGGGTCGCAGGACCACACGGCTGCCACGACCGGCTCGAGGAAGTGGCGGGTGAAGTACGCGCTGAAGCCGACCCGGCGGGCGAAGGCGCCCAGGGTCTCGTCGCGGTCGGTGTCTGAGGAGTCGCGGGCCAGCACGTCGCGGGCAGCACCGTGGAACTTCTTCACCTCCGTGAGCATGCGCAGGTAGGACGGGTTGGCGAGGTTGGCGACGCGGGGGAACAGCCCCTTGGCCTTCTTCGCGCCGGCGTACTCCAGGCCGGACTCGTCGTCCCGGACCGACATGCTCATGTCGGAGTCCTGGGTGGCCACACCGAGCTCGGCGAACAGGCGCAGCAGCGTCGGGTAGGTCCGGTCGTTGTGCACGATGAAGCCCGTGTCCACGCCGACCACGCGACCGTCCACCTCGACCTCGTGCGTGTCCGCGTGACCGCCGAGGCGGGCGTCGGCCTCGTACAGGGTCACGGGGCCGCGCGTGCTGAGCACGTGGGCGGCGGTGAGGCCTGCGACTCCGCTGCCGATGACGGCGCGGCGTGGTGCTGACATGGTGGTCCATCCGTTCAGGGGGTCGACGTGCAGGTCATTCGGCGTGCGGGGTGGGACGGATTGCCTATCGCGGGGCCGTGCCCGGCAGACGGGCAGGGGCTACGAGCCAGAGAGCCGCCCGCCGGGAGGTCACCGACACCACCGTCTCCAGCGGTCCCCGCAGGGGCACGAGCGCGAAGAACGCGCCGACGACACCGACCACGAGGACCTGGTCGCCGTAGTGGTCCGGCGACTCCCAGTCGGGCCACCAGCCCTGGGCCATCATCAGCACGTGCAGGGTGTACAGCGACAAGGTCATGGCGCCGGCCCCGAACACCGCCGCCCACACCCTCGGGTGGATCCGGGTGGCGAGCACGCAGAGCCCGGTCACGGCCATGGCGGTGCCGATCGTCTGGGCCAGGTCCAGCGGCGCGCCCGAGTGCGGGGCCACCACCGCCAGCCACCACCACGAACCGGTGGGCGTGGTCCCGCCCAGCCCGTGCGTCAACAGGGCGTCGAGGGCCCCGGGGTCCGTGGCGAGGGAGGGGTCGGGCGTCACCGTGTCGGGATAGGTCGCCGCGAGCGCCGCCCGCGCTCCCGGCTGCCCCAGCAGGAGCCGGGAGCTCGCGGTGGCCGCCACCGCGAGGACCACCCCGACGGCGAGCACCCGGGCCGCGACCACGGGCCGGGCCAGCGGGAGCCGGCCCAGCGCCATACCGGCGAGCAGGTAGGCGACCCACACGGCGGCTGGGTAGTAACCGGTGAGGAGCAGCTCGCTCAGGAGGTGGCCGGGGCGCAGGAGGTCCTCGGGTTCCGGGCTGCCGACCTCGTGAGGTGGGAGCAGGGGGCGCAGGAGGTGGGCGCCGACGGGGGCGAGGGCGACCCACGCCACCGCCCAGGCCGCCAACGAGCGGGGGCCCAGCCCGAGGAACGGCAGGCCGAGGAGGAAGAGCACTGCGTACGAGGCGAGGATGACCGCGATCACGGTGGGCACGGCACCGAGCGCCAGGCCGAGGGCGCCGATGAGCAGGGCACGGACGGCGAGCCGCACCGACGCGGCGCCGCGCTCACGGCCTCGCAGCGGCTCGGTCCGGCCGCTCGCGAGGGCGACGCTGACCCCGGCCAGCACCGCGAACAGGGCCGACGCGCGACCCCCGGCCACCTGTTGGGCCCAGGGCACGTCGTTCCCGATCCGACCGGGCAGGAGGTGGGTGGCCATCATTCCCGCGAGCGCGAACGCTCGGGCGACGTCGACGCCGACGACCCGCCCCGGCGCGATGTCCGGGAGGACGGGCTCGCTCATGCAGTCATCCTGTCAGCAGGCTTTTGGTTCCGCGCGCCCGTCGGCCCCGACGGGTGGACCCCGACGCGCCGGAGCAAGGTCTCGGCACGTCGGGGTCGGTCGGGTGGTCGGTCGAGCCGACAGCTCCGCGGCCGCCTCGCCCCTGGTCGAGGAGGCCAAGCAGGCCCAGACTCTGTGAACAATGTTTGTCCAAGGTTGCACCCTGGAGTGATCCTGCCCGCCGCAGGAGCTCTTGTCCATACTTTGACCAACGTCGGGGCTACGCTGCGCGGGTGTACACGATCAGCCACGCCGCGCGGCTGACCGGTGTTCCGGCCGCCACCCTGCGGGTCTGGGAGCGGCGGTACGCGCTGGTCGAGCCGCTGCGCACCGACGGTGGCTACCGCCTCTACGACGAGCGCGCCCTGCAGGTCGTGCGCGCGATGTCCTCGCTCGTGGCCGCCGGCTGGGCGCCGCGCCAGGCCGCCGACCACCTGCTGTCCGAACAGCCCGGCCGGGACACCGGGGGCACCGACACGACCGTGGCCCTCGAGACGATGACGGGCCTGCGGCCCGCACCGGGTTCGGCGCCGGGATCGGGTCGGGGCAGGAGTCCTGCACCGGTCGCGGCTCCCGCGCCGACGGAGGTGCCGGACGGGGACCCCCTGGCCGCGCTGGCGCGGGGGGCTGCCGCGATGGACCCGGGGGCGGTCTCCGCCGCGATGGTGGAGGCCTTCGCGGGCGGTGCCTTCGAGGACGTCGTCGACACCTGGCTCATGCCGTCCCTGCAGGTCGTGGGCGCCTGGTGGCGCGAGGGCCGGGTCGACGTCGCCGGCGAGCACGTCGTGAGCGCCACCGTGCACCGTCACCTCGGCGCCGCGATGGAGGCCTGCCCGCGCCAACCCGGCGGACCCCTGGTGGTGGTCGGCCTCGCCCGCGGATCGCACCACGAGCTCGGGGTGCTGGCGTTCTCGGTGGTGCTGCGCCGACGCGGGGTCCGGGTCGTCTACCTCGGCACCGACCTGCCGGCGCAGGACTGGGTGCAGGTCGTCCGTCGGCACTCCCCTGCGGCCGTGGTCGTCGGGGTGCCGATGCAGGCCGACGTCATCGCCGTCCGCGAGACCGCCGAGGCCCTGCACGCGCTCGACGCCGGGTTCCCGGTGTACGTCGGCGGGGCTGCCCAGGAGGACGTCGCCCACGGGACCCTACCCCTCGGGCACACCCTGCGGGACGCCGCGGACCTGATCGAGCTCGCGCTCGCCACGCACGGCTCGACGGTCCCCACGCGCTGACCGACGAGCCCGCCGGGCAGACGGCCGACCGTGCGGTCAGACGGTCAGACGGGCCTGGAGCGCGTCGGTGAGCAGCGCCACGAGGGCCTCGAGCTGGATGTCCTCGGAGGAGGACACGTCCTCGTCCGACCCGTCGAGAGCGCGCGCGGCCAGGCCGGCCTTGGCGTCGATGAGCTGGGCGACCTTGGAGTCGATGGTCTGGGCGGCGATGATGCGCCACGCAGTGACCGGCTCCTCCTGCCCGATCCGGTGCACCCGGTCGATGGCCTGGGTCTGCTCGGCGTCGGTCCACGAGAGCTCGGCGAGGACGACGTTCGAGGCCACCTGCAGGTTCAGGCCGACCCCGGCCGCACTCAGCGAGCACACGACGACCGCAACCTCGGGGTCGTTCACGAACGCGTCGATGTTGGCCTGGCGCTGCTTGGGCGTCTGGTCACCGCGGATCGAGGAGTAGCGCAGCCCCCGCTTGGCGAAGGTCTCCTCGGCGACGTCCATGACGTCGATGTGCTTGGCGAAGAAGACGACCTTGCCGACGCTGCGCGCGAGCTGGGCGGCGTAGTCGGCGGCGAGGCCGGCCTTGGCCTGCCCGATGCGCCGCATCACGCCGAACACGTTCTCCTCCGAGGCGGAGGAGTTGGTGTCCTCGCGCTCCCAGCGAGCCACCCTGCGGACCAGCTCGTGGTCGATGCCCTCGACGAGGACGCTCGAGCGGCGGTTCTCCAGCGCGGAGTCGTAGCGGGACACCAGGCGCCGGGCGAGGTCGCGCTCGGCGGCGCGGATCGACCGACCAGCCTCGTCGTCGAGCTCGACCGGGAGGTCGGCGATGCGCCGGGCCGGGATGTCGGACGCGACGTCGACCTTGCGGCGGCGCACGATGCCGAGGTCGATGACGCTCGTGCGCGCAGCCGTGTAGAAGCCCGGGTCGGCCGGCGTCAGCCCGGTCTCCTCGAGCGCGTGCATGAGCGGGGCCAACGGCTTCTTGTCGTCGATCCAGCCGAGGAACTGCCAGATGGCGCGGAAGTCCTCGATGTCGTTGATCAGGGGCGTCCCGGTGAGGGCCATGAGCAGCGGCCGCACGGTGCGCGAGCGGATGCGCTCGGAGAGCTGCAGGACGTGCTGCGAGCGCTGCGACGTCTTGTTCTTGATGAAGTGCGCCTCGTCGACGACCATGCCGCGGAACCCGAGGTTGCCGAGCCAGCCGACGTGGCGGTCCAGCACCTCGTAGTTGACGACGACGATGTCCGCGAACCCGTCGATGGTGTCGCCGTTGCCGTGGACCACGGTCGCGGTGCGGCGGGGGGTCCAGAGGGCCGCTTCCCGGGCCCAGTTCGTCTTGACGACGTTCGGGACGACGACGAGCAGCGGGTAGGCGCCTGCGGCCTCGGCGGCGAGCAGGGCCTGGGCGGTCTTGCCGAGACCGGGCTCGTCGGCGAGCAGAAAGGTGCGGTGGCCCGCTGCGGCCGCGCCGACGAGCTGGGCCTGGTGGTGCATGAGCTCGAGCCCGGCAGGGGCCTTGACGGGGGCGTCCTCCGGCAGCTCCATGCAGGACGACGCACCGCCGTACTCGAAGGAGCGGAACAGCGGACCGAGCAGCTCCCAGCTGCTGAGCCGGCCCGTGGGGCGCTTGTGCTCCACGGCGGAGAAGTCGGGGGCGAGGAACGGGTTGGCGAGCTGGCGGGCGACGACCGAGCGGGGCACGACCCGCCGCTCGGGGACCGGGGCTGCGGAGTCGTCGACGGGTTCGGGCTCCGGCTCGTCGGGCACCTCGAACCCTGCGGCCAGCTGCATCTCGCGCTTGAGCGTCGCAGCGTCGTCGGAGACCGGGGTGTCCTCGGGCAGCAGGACCAGCAGGGAGGTGTCCCGCGCCGCGGTCTTGGCGAGGATGGTGGCCACGCCGTCGAGCCGCTTGAGCTGCTCCGTGCGTTGCGCCTCGGTGCTCTCGGCGTCGCTGCGGATCCGCGCCCGCTCCTCGCGGACCAGGAGGGCGACGACCTGGAACTTCGTCCGGCCGGACGGGCGGACCTTTCCACGCTGGGCGGCGGCCTCGACCTCGCGCACGGCGCGGGCGAGGACCGGGATCATCCCCTCGTTGTCGAGGTCACGGACCCGTCGGGGCGACCGCTGACCCCCCTGGGCACCTCCGCGACGCGCTCCGCCCGAGCGGGCGGGACCACCACTGGCGGCACCACTGCGCGTGGCGCCGGGCTGGCGTTGGCCTCGAGCCAAGAACTTCTCCTCCGAAGGACCGCGGCGAGCGGACGGGCGGACCCGGCCTGGGACGACCGGGACGATCAGGCGACGGCAGGCGTCCCTCCCGGGACCCCTCGACGCGACCCGGACCCGCCGGTCGAGCGACCGGGGCGGGGACGGAGCAGCTGCCCCCGCGGTGGGACCGGGGACCCCGGGGTGCCGCGACCGCCGTGCACCGAGCTGAGTCGGTGCGAGAGGGACGGTATGGCGCCGGGGCCGGTACTGCGCCCATCCTACCGTCCGCGGCGCCCGTGCGGGCGGCGGCCCGCAAACCCCCGGCGGGCACCCCGGCTGTGGTACATCTTTCGCACCATCCTCCGAGGCGAGAGAGCACGATGAGCACCGTCACGCCCAGCTCCCCCGTCGACCGACCCCTCCGGACGGAGGGATCCTCCCCCGTCCCCGGTGAGGCCCTCGCAGGCGCGGTCCACAGCAAGCCGGTCAACGAGGCACCCACCCAGCCGGGCCGGGCCACGGGCACCGGTGCCGCGGCCTGGGACCCGCTGACCGCCCTGACCGCCGGCACCGCCGAGCCCGCCGCGCGCTTCCGCTACGACGTCCGCAGCGGTGACTGGTGGTGGTCACCGGGCATGTTCGACCTGCACGGGCTCACCGAGGGCGAGGTCGAACCCACCACCGAGCTGCTCATGAGCCACAAGCACCCCGAGGACCTGGTCGCGACGGAGCAGACGCTGCGCAGCGTCCTCTCGACGGGCGAGCCCTTCTGCTGCCGGCACCGCGTCCTCGACACCCACGGTCAGGTGCGCGAGGTGCTCTCGGTGGGCGAGGCCGTCTGTGACGCCGACGGACGGATCGCCACGGTGCAGGGCTACTTCGTCGACCTCACCTCGGCCTTCGCCGTGGCCACCTCGCAGGCCGCCGCCGAGGTCCTCATGGTCGAGGCGCGTCGCCCGGCGATCGATCCCGTCATCGAGCAGGCCAAGGGCGCCCTCATCGCCGCCTTCCGGCTCACGGCCGGCGCAGCACTCGAGCTGCTCACCTGGCGTTCGGAGGAGACGGGCACGGACCTGGCCATCGTGGCGCGCGGCCTCGTCACGGAGTTCCACTCCGTCCACGACGACGACCTCAGTGCAGCACGAAGGGCTTGCGCCTACCTCGGACTCACGGCCCTGGACGAGGACTGAGCCTCCGAGACCCCCCGGGTACGATCGGGACATGACCTCCACGGACGGTTCCTGACGCCGTGGGCGGCTCCCACTCCCACTCGCACGCGCCGATCCCCGGTCACGCGGGCGCGGCGCACCGGTGGCGACTGCGGACCGCATTCGCCCTCGTCGCAGGGTTCTTCGTCGTCGAGCTCGTCACGGGCATCGTGTCGGGGTCGCTGGCGCTGCTCTCGGATGCCGGGCACATGGCCGCGGACGTGGTGGCCCTCGGCGCCGCCCTCGTGGCGACCCGCATCGCCGCGCGGCCCGACACGACGGGAAGGCGCACCTTCGGCTCCTACCGCGCCGAGGTGTTCGCGTCAGGGCTCGCCGTCCTCCTCATGCTCGGCGTCTCGGTCTACATCGTCGTCGAGGCGCTGGGACGGATCGGGACGCCGGCCCAGGTCGCGGCGACACCGATGTTCGTCGTGGGCTTCCTCGGGCTCGTCGTCAACGTCGTCTGCCTCGTCCTCCTGCGCGAGGGCGCCTCGGAGTCCCTGAACGTCAAGGGCGCCTACCTCGAGGTCGTCGCCGACACCGTCGGGTCGCTCGGCGTCCTGGTGGCCGGGGTCCTCGTGGCCGCCACCGGCAACGCCTGGTGGGACACCGGCGTGGCCCTGGCCATCGCCGTCTTCGTCGCCGTCCGGGCCGTGGCCCTCGGTCGTGAGGTCCTCGTCGTCCTGGGTCAGCACGCCCCCGCGGGCATGGACCCCGACCAGGTCGCCAGCGCGCTCGGTGCCGTGGCGGGAGTGCGCGAGGTCCACGACCTGCACGTGTGGACGCTCACCTCCGGCATGAACGTCGCCACCGCCCACCTCGTCACCGCACAGAGCACCGACGCGCACGCCGTGCTGGACGACGCGCGCCAGGTGATGCGCAGCCGGTTCGGGGTCGAGCACGCGACCCTGCAGGTCGAGCCCGACACCCACACCGGCTGCGCCGAGGTCACCTGGTGATGCCGCCGTCCAGCTGGCTCACCGCACCTGCACCTTGAGCAGCCGCAGCGCCGGGTGGTGCGTCTCCACCTCGTAGGTCCCTGGCTGGTCCGTGACGAGGTCGAGGGTCGTCGCCGTGCCGGCCACGAGCTCGGCCTCCTTCTCGAAGCCGTGCGCGTGCAGCTCGTCCGCGTGGTCGCTCGTGACGGTCAGGCGCAACACCTGGCCGACCCGGAGCTCCACCACCCCTGGTGACGGCGAGACCTTCTTGCCGGTGACGGTGACCGACAGCTGCTTCGCTCCGGCCGGCAGGTCACCCGCGGACGAGGTCGTGGTGGTCGGCGGGCTCGTGGAGGAGGTGGACGACGTCGGGTCTCCACCGCTGGAGGCGGCGGACGTGCTCGTGGCCGCCGCCGTGGAGCTCGAGCCCCCGGTGGTGCTCGAGGACCCCGAGGTGCCGGACCCCGAGGAGCAGCCGGCGAGGGCGACGGCGATGGCGGCAATACCCACGGTGGCGCGAACGCCATGGGACGGGCGCGGGTGCTGGAAACGGGTCATGGGAGGGGCCTTCACTTTCGGAGATGACGGGTGGAGCGGGTGCGCGCGAGGGCGAGAACCCCCAGCGCCACGGCTACGAGGGCGGCGGCCAGGACCAGCCACCGGCTGGCCGTGCCGGAGGTGGCTTCGGGGGGTGTGGGGCGCGTGGTCGCCACAGTGGGGGCAGCGCCGGGTGTCGCGGAGGTCGTCGACGGCGCCGACGACGCCGACGACGACGACGCGGCACCGTCCCCAGCCACGGTGAAGGCGAACTCGTCCGAGACGGGGTGTCCGTCGTCGGAGGTCACCCGCCAGGCGACGTGGTACGCCCCCCGGGCGAGACCGTCCGCGAGGGTCTGGTGGACCTCGTCGTCCACCACCCGGACGGCACCGACGGAGACGACCCGACCGTCCGGCGCCTCCACGCGGACGACGGCGCCGACGCCGATGGGCGGCTCGTTGAACGTCAGGACGACCTCCTGCGGCGCGGTCGTGAGCGTGGCCCCCGCAGCCGGGACCGTGGAGCGGACGCGGGCATGGGCCTGCGCCGACGGCGCGAGCGCGAGCGCGAGGCCGACGGTGCCGGCGGCCACGAGGGCCACCAGCACCGCCCGCACCCCGGGGAGGGCGCGCCGGGTGCGCCCTCCCCGTCGCGGGCCGGTCACGCGAAGACCTCACGTCGTCGCCGTGCGAGCACCTGGCCGGCCAGGGCGGCCAGGGCCACGAGGAGCGCACCACCCGCCAGGAGGCGGCTGACGAGGTCGCCCTCGTTGCCGGAGGTCTGTTCCGCGTGCGCGGCCCGCCCGTCCCCCGCCCCGGCTGACACGCCAGCCGTGCCTCCCGCCGTGGCAGCCGTCACCTCGAACTGCGGCGCCGGGTGCTCAGGCTCCTCCTGCCCGGGAGCCAGGGCCGTGGCCCAGTCGACGACCTCGCCGTCCGAGTAGGTCTGGGTGACGGGCAGCACCAGGGTGCCGGGGGCGGGCAGCGGGCCCGCGCTGATCGCGAACTCCTGGTACTGGCCCGGGGCGATCGCCTGCCCACCCCCGGCCGTCCACGTGACAGTGCGAGCGGCCTTGGTGAGCGTGCTGCCGTCGAGCGTGACGGGTGTCGGGAGGGGGGCCTCGGTGACGGCTGCGGTCCACCCCGGGACCGGTCGCACCGAGACGTGGCGGAAGGGCGTGTCCCGGGGCAGCGTCAGGACCACCTTCGTCGTGGACGCGGTGTCGGACTCGTTCGGCACACGGAACGTGAGCCCGGAGTAGCTGCCAGAGACCGTCGAGTCGGGTTCGACCCTGACGTGGGCCGCGGCCGGCCCCGCTGACAGGGAGACTGCAGCAAGTCCGCCGAGGACGACGGTGGTGGTGCGCGCACGAAGGCGCGCCGGGAAGTGGTTCATCGATGAGGTTCCTTTGCGTGGGTACGCCGGAACGCCCCGAGGCGTTGCGGACGCAGGGAGTTCGGGGGGTGGTGGGCACCCGGCCCGTCCGCGCGCCATACGCCGTCGTCGCGTCGTCGACGCGATGGGGAGGTGCGGTCGCTCAGGAGGTGGCCGGGGTGTGGACCCACGGCGGGCCCCGGCGACCCACGCTGCCGGGCACGACGGGCTCGGCCACCGCGAGGAGCAGCCGGGGCAGGACGGTCAGCGGTCGGCGCGCCGCCGGCAGCTGCGCCGCAGCGGGCGGCGTCGGCCACACCAGACCGGCGAGGAACCACACCGCCGCCTCACCGCGCGCCAGCACGAGGGCGAGGAGGACGGCGGCGAGAACGTGGGCGGCGACCATGGCCGCTCCCGACGGCCCCTGGTGCGACATCGGGCCCATGCCGTTCATCCCGGCAGCGCTGCACACCGTGCTGGCGCCGTCGACGAGGTGACCGGCGTGGGCGTGCACCACGGTGACGCACGACCCAGCGGTCCCGGCGACCAGGAACGCCTGGTGCAGGAGGACCTGGGACAGCGCCAGCACCGAGACGAGCGCGACCCGGCCGAGTCGGCGGTGCGTGACGAGCACACAGGCCCACCAGGTCACGAACAGCAGCACGCCGGTGCCAGCCGGCGAAGGAGCACTGCCCCCGCCCACGAGGTGGGCGGCGAGCGAGAGTCCGTATGCCGCGACGGCCAGGCCGAGGGCACGGGTCAGGCGCAGAGCACCCGCGCCTGCCGAGACCATGCGGACCAGAGTACGCACCCGGGTGCCGGCGGCCCCTCCGGCAGCCTGCGTAGGACGCCCACCACCAGGGCTGCCACACCGCCACGAAACCGGTCGAGCCACCCACCGACACGGGTGGACGAGGGCCGCGCGGGCGCCCCCGGATGGTCGTCGGGGCCACCTGTGCGCACCATCCCGCCGCGGACAGAGGACACTGGCAGGTGACCGAACCGGTCGGGAGCCCAGCGGGCGCCCGGGTGGCTCACCCCGCAGCACCGTTCAACCCCATACCGAAGGACATCGATGAACACTCCCCAGCAGGCACGTCGTGCCTCGTCCACCACGATCCCCGGCGCGGCGCGATGAGCCGCCGCAGCTCCGGACGCGGTCGCCGGACCAAGGACACGCTCGCCCCCCTGCCGAAGGGTGGCCTGCGCGTCGTGCCGCTCGGCGGCCTGGGCGAGATCGGCCGCAACATGACCGTCTTCGAGCACGAGGGCCGCCTGATGATCGTCGACTGCGGCGTCCTCTTCCCCGAGGAGCACCAGCCCGGCGTCGACGTCATCCTCCCGGACTTCACCTGGATCCGGGACCGCCTCGACAAGATCGACGCCATCGTCCTCACGCACGGCCACGAGGACCACATCGGCGGTGTGCCGTACCTCCTGCGCGAGCGGGCGGACATCCCCGTCGTGGGGTCCCGGCTGACGCTGGCCTTCCTCGAGGCCAAGCTCAAGGAGCACCGCATCACCCCGAAGACCGTCGAGGTCAAGGAGGGTGACCGCCGCACGCTCGGGGCGTTCGACTGCGAGTTCATCGCCGTCAACCACTCCATCCCGGACGGCCTGGCCGTCGCCATCCGCACCGAGGCCGGTCTGGTCCTGCACACGGGCGACTTCAAGATGGACCAGTTCCCGCTCGACGGCCGGGTCACCGACCTGCGCGCGTTCGCCCGGCTCGGCGAGGAGGGGGTCGACCTGTTCCTGTCCGACTCGACCAACGCCGAGGTGCCCGGGTTCACGATCTCGGAGGGTGAGCTGTCCCCCGCCATCGACACCGTGTTCCGGACCACCAAGGGCCGGGTCATCGTGTCGAGCTTCGCCAGCCACGTGCACCGGATCCAACAGGTCCTCGACACCGCCCACGAGCACGGCCGCAAGGTCGCGTTCGTCGGCCGGTCGATGGTCCGCAACATGGGCATCGCGTCCGAGCTCGGCTACCTGAACATCCCGCAGGGACTGGTCGTCGACCTCAAGAAGCTCGAGAACCTCCCCGCGGACAAGATCGCGCTGATCTGCACCGGGTCGCAGGGTGAGCCGCTGGCCGCCCTGTCGCGCATGGCGAACCGTGACCACCCCATCGAGGTCACGGAGGGCGACACCGTCCTGCTGGCCAGCTCGCTCATCCCCGGCAACGAGAACGCGATCTACCGCGTGATCAACGAGCTCACCCGCTGGGGCGCCAACGTCGTGCACAAGGGCAACGCCAAGGTGCACGTCTCCGGCCACGCCAGCGCCGGCGAGCTGTCCTACTGCTACAACATCATCAAGCCGCGCAACGTGCTCCCGGTCCACGGCGAGTGGCGTCACCTGCGCGCGAACGCCGACATCGCGATCCGCACCGGTGTCGACCCCCGCAACGCCCTCATCGCCGAGGACGGCTCGGTCATCGACCTCGTCCGCGGCAAGGTGAGCATCACCGGCAAGGTGTCCGCCGGCATGGTCTACGTCGACGGCGGCCGGGTCGGTGGGGCGACCGAGGAGACCCTGCACATCCGCCGGACCCTCGCGGAGGAGGGCGTCCTCACGATCGTCTGCATCGTCGACCCCGACTCGGGCAAGCTCACCGAGGACCCCGACTACATGGTCCACGGCCTGGCCACCGACACGATCGACTTCACCGACGCCACGTCGGCAATCCAGCAGGCGCTCTTCAAGGCGTCCAAGGACGGCGTGGACGACCTCGACCAGATCGAGGAGCTCGTCCGCAAGGCCACCTCCACCTGGGTGCACCGCAAGCACCGCCGCAGCCCGCTGATCATCCCCGTGATCGTCGACGCCTGACCAACCCCCCCGGTATGGCGCGCGGGTCACCCGCACGCCGCCGCGAGCCCACCGCACACGTGACGACGCCCCACCCGAACCGATCGGGTGGGGCGTCGTCACGTTCAGGCCAGGGGCACGGTGAAGGTGAAGCGGGCCCCGCCACCCTCGGTGCCACCGGCGTGCATGTCGCCGCCGTGCAGGCGCACGATGTCGCGGGAGATGGCCAGGCCCAGGCCCGAGCCCTGGTGGGACCGGGTGTCGGTCGCGTCGACCTGCACGAACGGTTCGAAGATCTTCTCGACCATCTCCGCAGGGATGCCGCTGCCGTGGTCGCGCACCTCGAAGGTCGCCCAGTGGTCGTCGGCGCGGACGTCGAGGTCGATGGACGCGCCCTGGCTGGAGAACTTCGAGGCGTTGACGAGCAGGTTCGCGAGCACCTGGACGATGCGGTCGGAGTCCACCCGCACGGTCAGCGGGGTCGGCGTGTACTCCAGCGCGACGGCCGCCCGCTTGAGCGCGGCCGCGGCGTCGAGCGAGGCTGCCGAGACCAGGTCGTCGACGGGAACCTCCGCCGGGTGCAGCACGAGACGGCCCGTGCGCAGGCGTTCGGCGTCGAGGATGTCGCTGACGAGCCGGACCAGCCGGTCGGCGCTGGTCGTCGCGAGGGCCACCATCCGCGCGGCGGCTGGTGGCAGCTCGCCGGCCGCTCCCCCGCTCAGCAGCCCGAGCGACCCGCGCAACGACGTCAGCGGGGTGCGCAGCTCGTGGCTGACCATGGCGGTGAACTGGTCCTTCATCCGCTCGACCACCTGCACCTGGCCGATGTCCCGGACGATGACCACCGCTCCGGAGCGGGTGCGCATCGGTGACACGACCCACTCGGCGTCGAAGCTCGAACCGTCCGCCCTGACGTGGGTGCCGCGTTCGGGCAGGCCCGGCCTCACCTCTGGTGGCACGGCTCCGGCCGGTGTCGCCACCGCCCGCGCCGACCGCGTCGCCGGGACGCAGGCCAGGCTGAGGACCTCCACGTCGGTACGCCCCAGGATGCTCGTGCGCGGCAGCCGCACGAGGTCCTCCCCGGCGCGGTTGACGAAGGTGATGACCCCGTCACCGCCGACCCCGAAGATTCCCTCCTCCACCGAGTCGAGGACGGTACCCATCTGGTCGGTGAGCTCCTGGAGCGCCGTGGACTGCGACGCGAGGTCGTCCTCGGCATAGTGCCGCTCCACGCTGCGCCCGAGGTGGACACCGACCTGGCTCATCACCTCGGTGACGGCTGCGTCCTCCTCGACGACGGACCGGGAGAACATCTCCAGCACACCCACCGCGTTGTCGCGCACGCGGATCGGCAGGGCGACCGCCGTCCGCAGACCCACCGACTCCGCGGTGCGCAGCCAGGCCGCGCTGCTCCACTCCCGGGTGTCGCTCCACACCGGGACCCCTCGTTCCATGGCCAGGCCCACCACGGGGAGGTCGGTCAGCTCGGTGCTCTCGGTCTGGCTGCGGAACGAGTCGTCGTCCGGGCCCGCCGAGGTGGTCCACATGTGGGTCGACGCCGTCGCCGCCGACCGCGGGGCCAGCCACGCGTGCGCGACGTCCCACTCCCCGAACTCGCAGAGGGCGTCGAGCGTCTGCGCCACCGCAGCCTCCACACTGACGGCCGAGTTGGCTGCGGCGGCCACGGTGCCGAGCAGCTCGAGCACGCGCTGCTGCCTCTGCAGCGTGTCCGCCGCGGTGGCCAGCTCCCGCTGCAGCTGCCGCCCTGCCGTGACGTCGCGGAAGCTCCACACCCGTCCGACGACGCGGCCCTCGAGGCGTTGCGGCTGCGAGTAGCGCTCGAAGATCCGACCGTCCGTGAACAGGATCTCGTCGAAGCTCGTCGCCACCGTGTCCTCGTACAGAGCCGTCACCCCGGCCTGGAAGGCCGCCGGGTCCACGAGCTGCCCGAGGACCGAACCCATGACCGCTTCGTCGTCACCGGCCTCGAGCAGCCCCGGCGGCACCCGCCACATCGACGCGAACTTCTGGTTGTACCCGACCACGTGACCCGCCTGGTCGACGACCAGCAGCCCGTCCACCGTGGACTCGAGGGTCGCGGCGGCGAGGGCGGCCGCCCGCAGCGAGCGCGAGCGGTCGGCGAGCATGCGTTGCGCCTGCACCGTCGTGTCCGCCAGCCACGCCAGCGTGTCCTCGACGTCCGGCGAGGGCGCGGCCAGGATCGACGCCGCACCGGGGCCGTCGAGGCCGCAGTGGCGCACGTGGTCGACGGCCTCGTGCTCGGTGAGGATCGGGCCGGATGCCGCGAGCTCGTGGGCCACCGTGGTGTCCGCACCGACCGACACCCGGCAGTGGTGGGCCATGCACATCTCGCCGGCGGCCCGGACCAGCGGTTCGAGACAGTCCGCGAGCGGCGCCCCGGCGCTCACCTGCTCGACGAGGAGGCCGTGCGCGGCCACCTTGAGCTCGGACCGCCGCAGGGAGGTCACGTCGACGAAGACGCCGTCGAACACCGGCCCCTCGACGGGGTCCTCGACCACGTTCGCCTCGTCGAGCACCCACACCAGCCGGCCGTCCTCGCGGACGATCCGGTACTCCGAGACCAGCTCTCCGTTGCGGAAGCCGATCTCCTCCTGCTCCAGCGCTGCCGCCTGGTCGGCGGGGTGCAGGTGGCGGGACCAGTAGTCGTCGTCGGCGAGGATCCGGCTCGACGGCGCCCCGAGCACGTCCTTCACGCCACCGGCGACCGACAGGAACCGCCCCTGCTCGCCGGGCACCGCGCGGTAGGTGACCACGCGCCGTACGGGGGAGGTCACGACCGCGCCGGACGGGTCGAGCTGGCAGGCCACGCCGGTACGCGACTCCATCCGAACCCTCCCCTCCACCGTCCCAGCGATCCTCTCGCACGCCGATGGTAGAGGCGTGGGGTGCCCACCGGACGGAAGTCACACATTTGCCGGTGGCGGGGGCCAGCGAGCGACGAGCAGCCTCGGAGGGGCGTCCGCTGCGGCAGGGGGAGCGCCGCGCACAGCAGAAGGCCCGGACCAGTGGTCCGGGCCTTCTGTCGCTGACGCGTTGGTAGCGGGGGCAGGATTTGAACCTGCGACCTCCGGGTTATGAGCCACCCCAGCCAACGTCTCACACGTCCCGCAGCATCTCCCCCGCCGCACGAAATCTCGGCACTGTGTCCCCGGTGTTGCGCCGCGTCTCAAGCCGTCCCGCCTGCTCCCGGTTACACATTTGGCTACACCTCCACGGAGCGGACAGTGCCGGTCAGTGTCCGACGTGGCTCCCCGCCCGAGGATCCATTCACCGCCCTGCAAATCGCCCCCGGCGGGGGACGCATCACTGGGCGGCCAGCTCGGCGCGGCCTGCGGGAGTTCCTTGATCCAGCCATGTCGGGAGGATCTCAGGCGACAGCAGGGCGTCCATGACCATGTGAGCCGCGCCGCGCAGACCGGCCCGGTCGCTCAGGCCTGAGCGGACGATCTGGAGCGAGCGGGTCGCGAGGGGCAGCGACCGGCCGATCACGGTCTGCCGAACCTCCGCCAGATAGTAGTCGCCTGCCTCCGAGACCCCCCCTCCGACGAGGATGAGAGAGGGGTTGAAGAAGTTCACGATCCGCGCCAGGGTCTGCCCGACCAGTCGGGCGGAGGCTGCCAGGAGCTTGATCGCCACAGGGTCGCCGTGGATGGCGGCCTCGCTCACGGCGCGCGCATCGATCGTGTCCCCGCTCGCGAGCAGATCGGCGAGATAGGCACTGTCACCTTCCCGGGCGGCGGTCTCGCCGTCCCGGCCCAGCGCTGCGCCCCCAGCCAGCGCCTCGAGGCAGCCGAACTTGCCACACCGGCAGAGCACGGTGGATCCCTCCTCCACAATCACGTGCCCGATGTCGCCCGCGCAGCCCTGGGCCCCCCGGTGCAGGACGCCCTGGGAAACGAGTCCTGCGCCGATACCGGAACCGATCTTCACGTAGACGACGTCGCGCAGGCCCTTGGCCTGCCCGGAACGCAACTCCCCCAGCGCCATCACGTTGACGTCGTTGTCGACCCAGACCGGCGCCTGAAACCGTCCCGCGAAGAAAGCGCGCACGTCGAACCCGTCCCAGCCGGGCATGATGGGAGGCGCAACCGGCCGACCAGTCGCGAATTCGACGGGGCCCGGGAGGCCGATCCCCAAGCCCCAGATGGGCGCGCCGGCACCGAGCTGCTGCAGGAGCTCGTCAAAGACTTCGGCCACGCGGGTGAGCACCGTGACCGGCCCCATCGTCACGTCTGCGTCCTCTTCGTACTGGGCCAGAAGGGTCCCCTCCAGGTCGCTCACAGCGGCCCCGATGCTCGTCGCGCCAAGTTCGGCCACCAGCATCCGGCCTGCATCGGCGGGAAACCGCAGTGCACGCGGGGCGCGACCACCGGTCGACCGCAAGGGCGGACCCTCGACCAGCAGGCCCGAGTCCATCAGACGGGCCACCCGCTGGGTCACGACATTTCTGCCAAGACCCGTGGCCTGGGCGAGTTCCGGGCGTGTGCTGGCCCGGCCGGAGCGCACGGCATCCAGCACACGTACCAGGTCGACGACGTGATCGGGGGCAAGAGGCCCTTGAGTTCTGGCATCCATGTCAGCCACCTCCTTCTGTCTGTGACGTAAATATATCAGCACGTTTACTCTTGACTTTTGCACGGTACATGCAGAAGTATGCACCTCACAGGAAAAACCGGGCAGCGGCTGAGACACCCCACACTGCAGACAGAACGGACTCGACGATGAGGCTCGGTTACCACACCATCACCTGGGGTGGCGTCGTGGGCGACGCCACCGGCGTGACCAGCGTCAAGGACCTCTTCTACCGCGTGAATGGCCCCATGGACCGTGCCGTAGCGGACATCGCGAGCCTGGGGTACGAGGGCGTCGAGATGTTCGACGGCAACGTGGCGGACTACGCCAACCGGCCCGACGAGCTGGCGGACCTGCTGGCCAACGCAGGCGTGGTGCTGGCAGCCGTCTACACCGGGGGCAACTTCATCTACCCGGACATCCTGAGCGACGAGCTGCACCGGGTGCGTCAGGCGGCGGAACTGGCTGCCCGCTTCGGAGCCGACAACCTCGTCGTGGGCGGCGGCGCCCGCAGGGCGTCGGGTACCACAGACGGGGACTACTCCGCGCTGGGCGCTGCGCTCGACCAGGTCACCGACATCGCCGAGGAGCTCGGGTTGGTGGCCTGCTACCACCCGCACCTGACCACCATCGTCGAGAGCCCAGATGAGCTTGACCGGCTGATGGCGCTGACCCGGATCGGCTTCTGTCCCGACACCGCCCACCTGATCGCCGGTGGCGGTGACCCCGCGGAACTGATCCGCCGGTATGCAACACGCCTGCGTCACGTGCACCTCAAGGACGTGGACGTGGCGACCACCCAATTCCTCCCCTTGGGCCAGGGGGACGTCGACTTCGAGGACGTCATCGCGGCCGTCAACGAGGTCGGCTACGACGGCTGGATCGTCGTCGAGCTCGACTCATACGAAGGCGACCCTCGTGAAGCGGCCGCCACCAGCAAGAAGTACCTCGACACGCTGCTCGCAACCGCTGGCGGCACCATCCCCTCAGGAGAGATTCGATGAAGAAGAGCACCTACCGCCTGGCGGGCTTGGCGACCGCCATCGCCTTGGCCACGGCCGGCTGCAGTTCAGCCTCCAGCGCGACCACCGGCGTCGACGCCGGAGTGTCGTCCAAAGCCGATGATGCGCTGGCGAAGATCAAGGGCACCGTCCTCAGCAAGGGGCCCAACGGCGAAGAGCCCTCCCCTGCCTCGGCGGCAGCCCTCAGCGCCGAGGAGATCACGAAGGTCAAGGGAATGAAGGCCAAGGCGGCGATCGTCATGCACTACGGAGGCAACGACTGGGCCAACGCGCAGGTGGACGGCCTGAAGAGCGAGTTCGGCAAGCTGGGCATCGACGTCGTCGCTGTCACCGACGCCAACTTCAAGCCGGACAAGCAGGTCTCCGACCTTGAGACCGTGCTCAACCTCAAGCCCGACATCATCGTCTCGATCCCCACCGACCCGGTGGCCACGGCGTCCGCGTTCAAGAAGGCCGCCGCAGCAGGGGTGAAGCTCGTCTTCATGGACAACGTCCCCCAGGGCATGAAGGCCGGCACGGATTACGTCTCTGTCGTGTCCGCGGACAACTACGGCAACGGTGTCACCTCCGCCCACCTGATGGCCAAGGCCCTGGGCGGCAAGGGCGAGATCGGCCTGGTCTTCCACGAGGCCGACTTCTTCGTCACGAAGCAGCGCTACGACGGGTTCAAGTCCACCATCACCAAGGACTACCCCGACATCAAGATCGTGGAGGAGAAGGGAATCGCGGGCCCCGACTTCGCCGGCGACGCGCAAGGTGCGGCCAACGCGATGCTGAGCAAGCACCCCACCCTGGCCGGAATCTGGGGCGTCTGGGACGTTCCCGCCGAGGGCATCATGGCCGCGGCACGTGCCTCCGGTCGTGCGGACCTGAAGATCGCCACAGAGGACCTTGGCAAGAACGTCGCAATCGCCTTGGCGAAGAACCAGCTCGTGGTCGGTCTGGGCGCACAGCTGCCCTACGACCAGGGCGTGACCGAGGCCCTGCTGGGCGCAGGTGCCTTGCTGGGCAAGAAGGCCCCGCCCTACGTCGCCCTGAGCTCGCTGCCTGTCGACCACTCGAACATCCTCGAGGCGTGGAAGCAGGTCTATCACCAGGAGCCCCCGGCCGACCTGAAGAGCTCGTACAAGAAGTAGACATCCCGGCGGGGCGGACCAGCAGCGATCCGCCCCGCCACCAGAAGGGAGTACGCGATGGGCGAGCAGAGCAGTACCGCGACAGCGGTAGAGATGCACGGCATCACCAAGGCATTCGACGGGGTGGTCGTCCTGGACAACGTCGACTTCGAGGTCCGCCGCGGCGAGGTCCATGCGCTCGCGGGGGGCAACGGCGCAGGAAAGTCGACGCTCATGAAGATCCTCCAAGGGGTCTACCGGGCCGACGAAGGGGACATCCGCGTCGACGGCGAGCCCGTAGACATCAACTCCATCCAGAGCGCGCGAGCAGCGGGCATCGGCATGGTGTTCCAGGAGTTCAGCCTGGTGCCGACTCTGACGGTGGCACAAAACATCTATCTGGCCGACGAGCCCGCTGGAAGGTTCGGTCTCATTGACGACCGAGCTGCCGTCGCGAAAGCCGCGGAGGTCTTTGCCACCATGGAGGTCTCAGTCAACCCGAAGGCGATGGTTGCCAGCCTCGGAACTGCTTACTGGCAGCTCACCGAAATCGCCAAGGCGCTGGCCCAGAATGCCCAGATCCTCATCATGGACGAGCCCACGGCGAGCCTGGCCAAGCACGAGACCGAGGCGCTTTTCGACCTCATCGGCCGGATCAAAGAGCGCGGAATCTCGATCATCTACATCTCCCACCGGATGGACGAGATCTACCGAATCGCCGACCGCATCACCATTCTTCGCGATGGGAAGCGCCTCCTCACCGAGCCGCTGGCTGCGGTCACGCCCGAGCAGATCGTCGAGGGGATTGTCGGCAAGAAGATCGAAGGTCAGATGAACTACCGCGAACGGGAGGGTCTCGACCAGCGGGAGGCCCTGCTGGAAGTATCCGGGCTGACCAGTGGTCCCCTGGTGCAGGACGTCTCATTCACCGTCCACGCAGGCGAGATCATCGGGCTCGCCGGCCTCATGGGAAGTGGACGCACCGAGCTCGCCCGGACCCTCTTCGGGATCGACAAGGCCACGAGCGGAACCATCCGCCTGCGGGGCAGGGAGATCACCGTCAACGACCCCCGCGCCGCGATCGGTCACGGACTCGCGCTCATCCCGGAGGACCGTCGCGAGCAAGGACTGGTCCTGGACCATTCCGTACGCGAGAACCTGCTCCTCCCCCTGCTGGGGAAGCTCAAGAAGGGTCCGCTGCTCGACGGGAAGGCGGGAAAGGCCATGTCCTCCAGCCTCATTCAGCGGTTTGCCATCAAGGCAACCAACCCGAATCGGCCCATCCGTCTGCTCTCGGGCGGCAACCAACAGAAGGTCGTGATCGCCAAGTGGCTGGGCACCGAACCCGACGTCCTCATCCTTGACGAACCCACCGCGGGAGTGGACATCGGGACCAAGTCCGAGATTCTCGACATGGTCCGCGCCCTCGCTGATGTCGGCAAGGCCGTCATCCTCATCTCCTCGGAGTACCCCGAGCTCCTCGCGGTCAGCGACCGCATCCTCATCCTGCGTGACGGCTCTGTGACCCGCGATCTGCGGCGCAGCGAGATCGCCGACGAGGAATCCCTTCAACTGGCCGTTCAAGGAGTCTGACCCATGGTCACCATCGCACCGAACCAAGAGAACACCGCACTGGGCTCATTTCAGAGCCGCATGTCCACGATCGACTGGCGCCGCTACGTCATCTACATCGGCTTCCTGGTCGTCTTTGCCTTCTTCGCAGTCCTGTTGCGGGACCAAGGCTTTCTCTCCTCCAACAACCTGCTCAACATCTTCCGCCAGACCGCGACGATCACGGTCATCGCTGTGGGTATGACCTACGTGATCGCCTGTGCCGAGATCGACCTGTCCGTGGGCTCAGTGGCAGGACTGTCGAGCGTCGTGACCGCCATGGCTATTTCCAGCTGGGGTCTCATCCCGGGCGTCCTCGCCGGACTCGCGGTGGGCCTTGCCGTGGGCACGGTGAACGGTGCCCTGGTGAGCCTGCTCGGTATCCCGTCCTTCCTTGTGACGCTGGGCATGCTCGGCATCGCCGCAGGGGTGGCGCAATGGATAACCTCCTCGGCGCCGCAGCCCATCCTGAACGACACGTTCAACCTGATCTTCGGTGGTGGAAACTTCGGTCCAGTTCCCGGCCTGCTCGCGTGGAGCGCCATCTTCGTGACCATCGGCGCCATCGTGCTGGCCAAGACGCGCTTCGGCCGTCAGGTGCTCGCGACAGGCGGCAACCGCACCGCGGCTCAGTTCACTGGGGTGAACACACGCAGGATCAAGTTCCAGGTGCTGCTCCTCTCCGCCACGGTCGCCAGCTTTGCCGGAATGCTCTATGCGGGCCGGCTGCAGTCTGGACGGTTCCAGTGGGGCGCAGGCGACGAGCTGTCCGCCATCGCGGCGGTGATCCTCGGCGGCACCAGCCTCTTCGGGGGCGCAGGATCGGTGGTCGGCACGCTCGTCGGTGCGCTGCTCATCGGCCTGATCAACAACGGCCTGATTCTTGCCGGACTCGACAGCAGCCAGCAGCAGGTCGTCCGCGGCGTCATCATCATCCTGGCTGTCGCGCTCGCGCGGAAGAAGTGAGTCGCATGCCCGCACTGCGAGCTGGAATCATCGGCGCCGGCTTCATCGGCGGTGTGCACGCGTATGCCGTGCGAGCAAGCGGAGGAGTGGTGACGCAAGTCGCCGACCACTCCCCCGAGGCAGCCACCCACGCCGCGGTTCGGCTCGGAGCCAGGTCAGGCGCCGAGTCCCCCGAGGCACTCATCGCCTCCGACGACGTCGACGTCGTGCACATCTGCACACCGAATGACACGCACTACGACCTGGCGCTCGCCGCAATGCAGGCCGGGAAGGCGGTCATCTGCGAGAAGCCGCTGGCCACCTCGGTGGAGCGCGCCGCCCTGCTGGCCGAGACGGCCGAGTCCACGGGCGCGGTCACCGCAGTGCCGTTCATCTACCGCTTCTACCCCTCCGTCCGTGAGGCGAGGCACCGCATCTCCAGCGGACAGGCGGGAGACCTGTGGATGCTGCACGGCTCGTATCTCCAGGACTGGCTCTCCGGCTCACAGGAAACGAACTGGAGGGTGGACCCGGCCATCGGCGGTGGGTCGCGAGCCTTCGGCGACATCGGTGTCCACTGGTGCGACGTCATGGAGTTCACCACCGGACACCGCATCACACGTCTCGTGTCCCGGATGTCCCAGGCCCACGCCAGCCGGGCAGGCACCGACGGCAGTTCGGTGGTGGGCACCGAGGACGGCGCGACCGTGATGTTCGAGACCGACCGCGGCGCGACCGGCTCGGTGGTAGCCAGCCAGGTATCGCTGGGCCGCAAGAACCGGCTCTGGTTCTCCTTCGACGGGACCGAGGCGGCTTACGTCTTCGACCAGGAGCTCCCGGACTCTCTGTGGATCGGTGGGCGGTCCTCCAGCCAGATAGTCCCCCGTGGGCCGGATACGTTCACCGCCGGTGGCGGCGCCGACTACTCGCGCCTGCCTGCCGGGCACCCACAGGGGTACCAGGACAGCTTCACCGCGTTCATGGCGGATGCGTATGCCGCGGTGTCCGGCCCGCGGCCCGAGGGGCTTCCCAGTTTCAGCGACGGCCACCGGGCCGCCGTCATCACCGAGGCCGTCCTGGCCTCGGCTGCGAAGGACTCCTGGGTGGAGGTGCCCTCGTGAAACTCGGGTTCCTCACGGCCTGCCTTCCGGACCGGCCCCTCGAAGACATTGCCAGGTGGGCGGCGGAGCACGACTATGAGGCGCTGGAGGTGGCAGCTTGGCCGGCACTTGGTGATCGACCGTTCACAGCGAGCCACATCGTGGCTGAGTCGTTCACCGACGGCGACGCCGAGAAGATCCGTGCGCTGTTCGAACACCACGATCTCACCCTGTCGTCCCTTGCGTTCTACGACAACAACCTTCACCCTGACCTTAGGGAACGACAGGCGATCAACGACCACGTCATCGCGTGCATCGATGCTGCCGCTCTCCTCGATGTCCCTACCGTCGGGACGTTCATCGGCCGCCATCCTGGCCAGAGCGTGGCGGACAACCTTCGCGAGGCCGAGAGGATCTTCCCGCGACTCGTGGACCACGCCGGCCAGAAGGGCGTCAAGCTCGTCATCGAGAACTGCGTCATGGAGGGCTGGCACCCCGACGGTTATCCCGGAAACCTTGCGTACTCCCCTGAGCTCTGGGAGTGGATGTTCGGGCTGGGCCTCTACCTGAACTACGACCCGTCCCACCTGGTCTGGATGGGCATCGACCCTGTGGAGGCGCTGCGCCCCTACGTGGACCGCGTCGCGCACGCCCAGGCCAAGGACATCGAGCTGTTCCCGCACAAGCGGAACCGGTTCGGCTGGCCCGGGATCGCAGACAAGAGCGCGGACCCGTGGGACGTCGGTTGGTGGCGGTACCGCATCCCCGGTCGCGGTCAGGTCGACTGGAACGGCGTCGTGGACACGCTCTACGAGGGCGGGTTCGACGGCGTGCTGTCGGTGGAGCACGAGGACCCGGTCTGGGGCGGCAGCGAGGCCCGGATCGAAACCGGGCTGCTCGTCGCACATCACACCTTGCGACCACTCATCATCGCCTGACCCCCACGACTCGAACGGAGGCCCCCATGGCTGACATCTTCCTCGACGCCCACCAGCGGGAGACGACAGAGGCGGCAATGGCCCGGATCATCCCGACTGACGACACACCCGGCGCACGCGAGGCCGGCACGATCGACTTCCTCGACCGCTACCTGTCTGGCATCGACTACATCTACGCCCTTCCCGACGGGACCGGGTTCGAGACGCTCACTGGACTGCGCGCGCAGGCCTGGCAGCAACGGGTCGACCACGCGCGTGCGGTGTACGTCGCAGGGGTCGTCGAGCTCGACAAGCGTGCCAACGACGCCCACGGAAGGTCCTTCGTCAAGCTCGATGACGCCGAGCAGGACGACATCCTTCGCGGGCTCGAGCATGGCACGAGCGCTCCGACCATCAACTACGGGGGGCCCGAAGAGCCGGCGCTGCAGCAGACCAGCGCCGAGTCCGACCTCGACTTCTTCGGCCTGCTCGTGACGCACACCCGCCAGGGCTTCCTGGCAGATCCGATCTACGGCGGCAACCGTGGCCAGGTCGGCTGGCAGACCATCGGCTTCCCCGGGCCGAAGGATCTCGCGGAGGTGCACACCGGCCGCTACACCACCCACCAGTACTTCTCTGACAACCCGACCCACCGCAGCCTGGAGGAGTCCTCATGACCATCCCCGCGACCAAGCCCGAGAGAGTCGATGCCGTGATCATCGGCGCCGGCGCCTCCGGGGCAGCCGCGGCCAAGGTGCTCACCGAGGGTGGCATGCGCGTGGTCGCCCTCGAGAAGGGGCCCTGGCGCACCAAGGAGTCCTTCGGCGGAGACGAGCTGGCCAACGTCAACCGCTACAACCTCTGGCCCGATCCACTGCTGAACCCCCGCACATCGCGGCGCGACACCGAGAGCGAGGCGGAGGTCGACCTCTTCTGCCCGGTTCCGCAGATGGTCGGTGGCGGGACGGTCCACTGGCAGGGGTGGCTCCCCCGATTCACCGAGAACGACTTCCGCCTGCGCAGCATCGCGGGCGAACTGCCCGGGACCTCACTTGCCGACTGGCCGATCACGTACGCCGAGCTGGAGCCCTACTACGACAAGGTCGAGTGGGCCTTCGGAGTCTCGGGACAGGCCGGAGCGAACGCGTTCGAGTCCTTCCGTTCCCGGGGCTACCCCTGCCCGCCGATGCCCCAGTCCCGCTACGCCGAGAAGTTCCACCTCGGCTGCGAACAACTCGGCTGGAACTCCTTCCCGACTCCGCAGGCGGCCCTGTCTCAGCCGTTCAACGGGCGGCCCGCCACGGTCATCAGCGCCTTCGCGCAGCAGCACGGCGATCCCAGTGGCACCCGGTCCAGCGCACTGAACGTGTTCATCCCCGATGCTGTCGCCACGGGCCGGTACGACCTTCGGGCGGACTCCTACGTTCGCGAGCTCACGGTCGACTCTCAAGGTCGCATCCAGAGCGCCGTGTACGAGGACTCCGCGGGTCGACTCGTGGAGCAGGAGGCCGATGTCTTCATCCTTGCCTGCGGCGCCGTGGAGACCGCCCGGCTGATGTTGCTGTCGACCTCCTCGAGGTTCCCCAACGGACTCGCCAACGGCAACGACCTCGTGGGGCGCAACGTCACCTTCCATGAGTACAGCGCGTCGGTCGGCACCTTCGAGGACCCGATCAATGCCTGGGCCGGCGGCGGCTATGTCAGCGCGAGCAGCTTCCAGTTCTACGAGCACGACGACTCCAGGGGGTTCGTCAGTGGTGGGCACATTGCTGCCGCCGGAGTCGGCATACCACTGCCCATCAACTGGGGACTGCCGGGTCGACCCACCTGGGGCGCCGAGGCCAAGCAGAACGATCGCGACTACTTCAGCCACAGCATGGCGGTCGCCATGGTCCTGCACGACATGCCGCAGCACGACAACCGGGTCGACCTCGACCCCAACGTCAAGGATGCCTGGGGACTGCCCGTCGCCCGCATCACCCTTCAAACCCACCAGAACGACATCGACCAGGGCAGGTTCCTGGTCGACCGGTGCGGGGAGATCCTCGACGCTGCGGGGGCCAAGCAGGTCGACCGCGTCTACGCCGAGAAGGTGACAGGCAACTGTTCTCACCAGCACGGCACCGCCCGGATGGGTGACGACCCCGCATTGTCAGTACTGGACCGCAACTGCCGCGCCCACGAGGTCGACAACCTGTTCGTTGTCGACGGCTCTCCGTTCCCCACGGCAACAGGAGCGAACCCGACACTCACCATCATGGCCAACGCCTGGCGGGTCTGCGACCACATCTTGTCGAACCGAGCGAGCTAGTCAGAGACAGGAAGACTCCGACCGGGTACTGCACGTCACAGGAGCACCACCCAAGGAGAAAATCACCCAAGGCTCTGTGGCGGGCGCTGACTGGCGATCGCCCGGATATCGACCCGGCGACATCCCGAATTGGCGGCATCCGGCGTCCGGCCGGGCGTCTCATGCGTTTCTGCCTCGTCCCAGGTGTCCCAAGCGGTCCCGCTCGTCCCGGAGCCCTCGACGCCCGCTGGCTACGCATTTGGCTACAGGTGCCAACGCCAGAGGCCCTCTCCTCGAAAGGAAAGGGCCTCTGACCTGCTACTTCGTGGTAGCGGGGGCAGGATTTGAACCTGCGACCTCCGGGTTATGAGCCCGGCGAGCTACCGAGCTGCTCCACCCCGCGTCGGTAGACCCAACCTTACGGGACGGCCCGCGCCATCTCCAAATCGTCCCCGGCGGGTGCTGCGGGGCGGCCGCCGGAGGACTCGGGCGAGTCCCCCGGCAGCCCTCCTCACGGGGTCGTCGCGCTCGGAGCCGGCGTGGTCGTGGTCGCCGACGGGGACGGCGACACCGTCGCGCTGCCGCCCTTCGGTGACGCGGCCACGGCCCGCTTGATCGCGTCGTCGAGCTTCTTCTGCGCCTCGCCGTAGGCGGCGAAGTCGTTCTTGCGCAACGCTTCCTGACCCGCGGCATACGCGGCCTGGAGGTCGGAGAGCGCCTGGGCGAGCGCCGCCGGGTTGGCGACACCGGTGCTGCTCGGGCTGGGCGTCGGCGTGCTGCCGCCACCGGTGCCGCTCGGGCTCGGCGTGGGGGTGGGGGTCGTGGCCCCACCGGTGCCGGAGTCGCCCGCGGTCGCGCCCGAGTTGCCGCCGAAGAGGCCGTCGAGCGCCCCGTCGAGGGTGTCGGACCACGCCAGCTTGTTGCCGAACGCCACGACCGTGGCCCGTGAGAGCGGGAACGCCGTCGTGCTGCTGGCGCTGACGTAGATCGGCTGGACGTAGAGCAGTCCGCCACCGACCGGCAGGGTGAGCAGGTTGCCCAGCGTCACGCTGGAACCCGGCTGCCGCGCGTTGTTGAGGAACTGCGACAGCGTCAGGCTGAAGGCCGCCGAGGTCTGGTTGGACGACCCGATGTCGTTCTGGACCTGTCCGGGACCCTTGACCTGACTGTCCTTGGGCAGCTCCAGCAGCCGCAGCGTGCCGTAGTCGTTGCTGGGTTGACCCGCCGTCCGGCCGGCATCGGCGTCGACCGCGAGGAAGCCCGAGAGCACCTGCCGGTCACCGACCGGCTTGAAGGTCGTCGTCAGCGAGAACTTGGCGGCAGCCTGCTCCGGCATCTTCAGCGTCAGGTAGTACGGAGGCTGGTCGACGTTGCGCGCCTCCTGCGCCGGGTCCTCCGGGACCTCCCAGAAGTCCTGGCCGCCGTAGAAGGACGCTGCGTCGGTCACGTGGTACTTGGTGAGGATCTTGCGCTGCACCTTGAACAGGTCCTCGGGGTAGCGCAGGTGCGCCATGAGGTCGCTGCTGATCTGCGACATCGGCAGGACCGTGTTGCCGAAGGCCTTGCTCCACGCCTTGAGCACCGGGTCCTTGTCGTCCCACGAGTAGAGCTTGATCGAGCCGTCGTAGGCGTCGACCGTGGCCTTGACCGAGTTGCGGATGTAGTTGACCTTGCCCGCGCCGATCGCCTGCACCGCGCTGGAGCGCGCGGTGACCGAGTCGGACGTGGCCGTGTCGACCTCGGTGAGCTTGGAGTACGGGTAGTCGGCCGAGGTCGTGTAGCCGTCGATGATCCACTGGATCCGGCCGTCCACGACGGCGGGGTACGGGTTGCCGTCGGGGGTGAGCCAGGGGGCGACGCGCTCGACGCGCTCGAGCGGCTCGCGGTGGTCGAGGATCCGGCTGTTGTCGGTGACCGCGTCCGAGAGCAGGAGGTTGAGCTCGCGGTACTTGAGGGCGTAGGCCGCCTGGCGCGCGAACGAGCTCAGCGCCACACCACCCTTGCCCGCGTAGGTGTTGTTCTTCTGCCCCGCCGTGCTGTTGTCCGGGTAGTCGAACTCGCGCGGCGATGCACCCGAGGCTCCACCGACGATGGAGTACGACGGGGACTTCTCGCCGAAGTACACGCGCGGCTCGTAGTCGCCGAGCTTCCCGGTCGGGGGGATGTTGCGCTCGTAGAAGACCGGCTCGCCGTCCGCGGTGCGCTGGTTGCCGTAGGCCGCCACCACGCCGTAGCCGTGGGTGTAGACGGTGTGGTCGTTGAGCCAGTTGCGCTGGTTGAGGGGCACCCCGGCCAGGTCGAGCTCGCGCACGGCGACGACCGTGTCGCTGACCTTGCCGTCGACGTTGTAGCGGTCGACGTCGAGGGCGTCGGGGAAGGCGTAGTAGGACTTCACCGACTGGAGCTGCTTGAACGTCGGCGACACCACGATCGGGTCGACGAGGCGGATGCCGGGGATCGTCTCGGCGTCGTCACGCAGCTGGCCCTGGCTCGCCTCGGTGGTCGCCGTGTACGGCGTGGTCTTGACCGACTCGATCCCGAACGCTGCGCGGGTCGCCTTGATGCTGCGCTCGATGTATGGCTGCTCGAGGGACTTCTCCGAGGGCTTGACCTGGAAGCGCTGCACGAGCGCCGGGTAGATGTTGCCGACGACCAGGGACGTGATGACGAGCAGGGCGACACCGACGACCGGCAGGCGCCAGGAGCGCGTCCAGATCGAGGCGACGAAGATGCCCGCGACCATGACCGCCGCGACGGCGAGGATCGCCTTGGCCGGCAGGACGGCGTTGGCGTCGGTGTACCTGATGCCGGTCAGAAGCGTGGAGTCCTTGACGGACAACGAGTACCGGTCGAACCAGTAGGTCGCCGCGCGGACGAGGACGAGCACCGCGACGAGGATCGCCAGGTGGGTGCGGGTCGCCCGGGTGGTGCGCTCGGCGCGCGTCTGGATCTGCAGGCCGCCGTAGACGTAGTGCGTGAACGCGGCGGCGAGCAGGGCCATGACCAGCGCCATGGTGAAGAACCCGAGGAGGAACCGGATCCACGGCAGGGTGAAGACGAAGAAGGACAGGTCGAGGTTGAACTGCGGGTCCTTGGTGCCGAACGAGCTGCCGTTGCGCCACAGCAGGAAGGTCTGCCACTGGCCCGCGGCACCGGTGCCGGCGAGCAGCCCGAGCACCGCCGGGACCGCGAAGATCGCGATCTTGCGCAGCGGCTCGATTGCCTCGCGGTACTGGTCGAGGTTCTGCTGCTGCGCCGTGACGGGGGCGTAGATCGGCCGGGTCCGGTAGGCGATGAGCAGGCTGGAGGCGACGAGCGCCGCCGTGATGACGAACCCGATGACGAACAGGACGATCTTGGTCACGAGCTGCGTGGTGAACACGTTCTCGTAGCCGACCGACTTGAACCACAGCACCTCGGTCCACAGCGAGGACCCGATCGAGATGAGGAAGCCCAGCGCCACGAGGATGAGGATCGTCGGCACGAGCGGGCCTCGGCGCCTGCCGAAGCTCAGGGTCGGGGGTCGCCGACCGCCGGCCCCTGCCCCACCGGGGCGCGGGGCACCGTCGCCCCGACCCCCTTCGCCGCCCGGTCCGTCCTGCCCGAACCACTCTGAAGAACTCACTCCACGCCCGATCTGCCGCGCCGCCTCCCACGATGGGGGCCTGCTGGTAGTGGGACCAACTTACCGAGCGCGCCTGTGGTTCCCACGGCAACCTCGGTCACGCCTTGGCGTCGGCTGGCAACCCGCTGGGAATGCCGCGTGCGCGCCCCCGGTCGGCGATGCGGCACGATGGGCGCGTGAGCCAGACGTCCCGACCTGTCGCCGACCCGCTGTCCATCGCCGCCCTCGACACCGAGAAGCACGTCGCGGCGTCGGGCTGGGACCAGAACCCACGCCTGTTCGCCCTCGTGCCGACCTCGGACCTGGTCGCGCGCGAGCCGCACCTGCGGGCCCAGCTCAAGGGCGCCGACCTCGCCGAGGGCGCCCTGAGCGCCATCGAGCAGGAAGACCTCCCGAAGACCTCGAACCTCGAGTCGCTGCTCGGCGGCATCGCCTGGCCCGAGAGCGTCGTCGGGGCCGCCCTGGCCGTCGAGCGGATCGTCGTGCCCCCGGAGGCGGAGCGCGACCTCCCGGTCCACGCCGAGTCGGCCGTCGACGCCCTGGCCGCGCACCCGAAGCGGCAGGACGTGCGCCTCCTCGTCGCGGTGACCAGGGACGGGCAGAGCCGGTGCCTGCTGCGCCAGCGCGCCCATGACAGCGACGACCAGGTGGCGCTGGGCGAGGACATCGCACCCGGTCTGGTGCACGCGCTGCGCGCGACGCTCCAGGACTGACCGGGGCCGCCCGCCTCGCCTACTTGGTGCAGGTCGGCAGGCTGGACGCCTTGCCCGCGGCGATCGCCTCGACGGAGCTCCTCGCCTCGTCGAAGGTGCTGATCCTCACGACCGTCAGGCCGTCCGGGACGTGGCCGACGACCTCGTCGCAGTTCTGCGCCGGCGCGAGGAAGAACTTCGCGCCGCCGTCGCGGGCTCCCACGAGCTTCTGCCGGATGCCGCCGATGGGACCCACCGTCCCGGCCGCGTCGATCGTGCCGGTGCCGGCGATCTTCTTGCCACCGGTGAGCGCGCCGGGGGTGAGTCGGTCGTAGACACCGAGAGCGAACATCGTTCCGGCAGAAGGGCCGCCGACGTTCCCGGCGTCGATCTTCACGTCGAACGGGAACTCGAACTTGGTCCCGAGGAAGATCCCCACGGTCACGCGGCCGTCGGAGTCGCGCGTCTTGGCCGCGACGTCGACGGTGCTCCCGTCGCGCTGGAGCTTGAGGTCGACGGTCTCCCCCGCCTTGTGGGCGCTGACCGCCTTGCGGATCGAGTCGGGCCCGTCCACGGTCTTGCCGTCCACGGCGAGCACCTCGTCGCCGGCCTTGAGCAGGGCGGCCGACGGCGCGTCCTTGGCGACCTGCCCGATGACCGTGTGGGTCGTGACCTTCTGCCCGGTGGCCTTGAGCGCCACGGCGATCGCCTCCTGCTGGGAGTCGATCATCTCCGCGGTGCTCTCCTCCTCCACCTGCTTGTCGGTGACGCCCTTGGGGAAGTACAGCTCCTCGTCGACGACCTCCTCGCTGGGGTCGAGCTTGCCCTTGAGCACGTCCCAGATGGTGACGCGGAAACCGGGCCCACCGGAGACCCGCACGGTGGTGAAGTCCAGCGCACCCTCGGTCGGGTAGGTCTGGGCACCCGAGACGGTGATGAGGTCCTTGCCCGACAGCTGCCCGAGCGTGTTGGTGATCGGGCCGGGCTTCATGACGACGTAGGGCAGGCCCACGAGGGTCGACAACGCCCCGAGGGCGATCGCGAGGAACAGGGCGATGAGGCTCGCCGAGGAACGCCGCCCGAGGCGGTAGGGATCGGTCTGGCCGGGACCGCCGCGCTGGCCGGCCTCCACGATCGGGGACGGCGTCATGCCGGGAGTGGTCACGGGAGGCCCACCCACTCGTCGGACCCGTCGGTGAACTGCTGGTGCTTCCAGATCGGCACCGTGGACTTCAGGGTGTCGATGAGGTCGCGGCAGGCGTCGAAGGCCTGCCCCCGGTGCGGGGCGGACACGGCGGCCACGACCGCCATGTCGCCGATCTCGAGGTGCCCGACGCGGTGGACCGCCCCGAGCCGCGCGACGGGGTGGCGCTCGGCGACCTCGCGGCAGACCTTCGCCAGCGCGTCGACGACGGTCGGGTGCGCCGAGTAGTCCAGCGCGGTGACCGGGGCACCGTGGTCGTGGTCGCGGACGACGCCCACGAACAGCGCGATCCCGCCGCACTGCGGGTGCCGGACGACCCCGAGCACCTCGTCGACGCTCAGGGGCTCGTCCCGGACGTCGCACAGGACGACCTCGGCACTGGTCGACAGCTCGCTGGTCGACCCGGTGGTCGGCTCGGTCATCCGGTCGCACCCTTCCTGCGGCGACGCCGCATGATCGCCGCCGTGCCCACGAGGGCGACAGCGGCACTGGCCGCCCCGAGGGCGGCGTCCTTGCGGTCCAGGCGTCTCGCCGCGACCGCGTGTGAGCCCCGGATGGCGTCCAGGAGGACACCGAGGCACGTCTCATTGTCATGGACCGGCACCCAACCGCGACCCAGCAGGGTGTGGGAGGAGACCGCCCACGGGAAAGCCACGAAGGCCAGGTCGCTGGCGGGTGCCGGCAAGACACCAACGCGGTGGAGGCGGTCGGCAGTTCCCATCGCGGCGCCCAGGCTCAGCTCGACCTGCCGCATCCCGGTGAGGCGCTCGAGGTCCGCCTGGGTGAGGTGACCGGGGGCGCCTGCGGCCACCGCCCCCTCGATCCCGCGGGCGACCACGAGCGCCACCGCCGACCCGAGGTCGTCGACGTGGCAGAACTGCCAGGCGGGGGCGGCACCACGCACCGTGAGCAGCCGCGGCGCCTCGAAGTGCCTGGTCGCGACCGTGTCGACCCCGTCCCCGACGAGGGCCGCGGGGCGGACCACGGTCAGCTTCAGCCCGGGGTGCACGTCGCGGGCGACGGCCACGAGCTGCTCGACATCCATGAGGTCGCCGACCTGGCCCTCGTCGGCCGGCGCGCGCAGCGGGGCGTCGTCGGCGAGGGGCACCGGGTTGTCCGGCAGGGCGCCGTACACCTGTGCGCCGGTGACCACGACGAGGTGGCGCACCCCCGCAGCGGCTGCCGCGGTGATGACGGTCTGGGCGCGGCGCAGGTTGCGCTCGCGGCGCGGACGGGTGCCGAGGGCGAGGTCCTGCTCGAGGTCCGTGCTCGCCGCCACGTATGCCGCGGCGTGGACCCCCGTCAGCGCGCGCACCAGGGCGGGGTCGGCCGGGTCGGCGAGGCGGAACTCGACCCCACCGACGGCCGGGCGTTCGGTGTCCACGGCCACGACGCTGCCGATGCGCGACTCGGAGCCCGGCTCCCCCGGTGCCGCGTGGCCGCGGGCGGCGGCGGTGACGAGCGCGCGCAGCACGGCGTGGCTGGCGGCGTCGGCGGTACCCACGACGGCCACGTCGATGGCGCTACGCCGCGAGCGAACGCCGCCTGCTCCGGCGCGCGCAGGGGAACTCACCATGGCCTCCGCGTGGTTGTCTAGGGAAAGCCCATCCTCTCAGGACTGCCGAGGAGCCGTTGTGCCCGACCACCCCCAGACCCCCGACGAACCCACCGAGTCGGGTCTGCCGCCCGAGCTCGAGCAGATGATCGCCAGGATCACCGGCGGACCGATCGACCCCGAGATGGCGCGCACCCTCAAGGACATGGGGATCGACCAGGTGGACCCGGCGATGCTGCAGATGATGATGGGCCAGGTGCAGGCGATGTTCGCCAGCACCGACGAGGGACCGTTCAACGTCGCCCTCGCCACCGACACGGCACGCAAGACCGTCTCGGCCGCCGGCGACGCCAGCGTCAGCGAGGCGACGGCGCGCCAGGTCGCCCAGGCCGCCCAGGTCGCCGAGCTGTGGCTCGACGAGGTCACGGCGTTCGAGGCGCCCGGCATCACCACGCACGCCTGGAGCCGCGCCGAGTGGGTCGAGGCGACGATGCCCACGTGGCGCACCCTGGTGGAGCCGGTGGCCGAGGGTGTGGGGCGCGCCGTGGGCGACGCCATGCGCGCGCAGATGAAGGAGCTGGGCGACGGGGCCGCCCTGCCCGAGGGACTCCTGCCGGCGGGGATGGACCCGTCCGCGCTGATCGGCCAGATGGAGCCGATGATGGCCAAGATGAGCGGGTCGATGTTCGGCCTGCAGGTGGGTCAGGCGCTCGGCGCACTGGCCACCGAGACCGTCAGCGGCACCGAGGTCGGTCTCCCGCTGGTGGCGGACCGGTCCGTCGTCCTGCTGCCGGCGAACGTCGAGGCGTTCGCCGAGGGCCTGGGCGTCGACCTGGACCAGGTCCGGCTCTACCTCGCCGTGCGCGAGGCGGCCCGGGTCCGGCTGTTCTCCGAGGTGCCGTGGATCGGCCCGCAGCTGCTGGCGGCGGTGCGCGACTACGCCCGCGACATCAGCATCGACACCGACCGCATCGAGTCGGCCCTGACCTCGGTCGACACCAGCGACCCGACTGCCCTGCAGTCTGCGCTGCAGGACCAGCTCTTCCGCCCCGAGCCGAGCGCCAGCCAGCGTGCTGCCCTGGGACGACTGGAGACCTACCTCGCCCTCGTCGAGGGGTGGGTCGACGTCGTGGCCGACCGCGCCACCCGCGACCACCTGCCGCAGGCAGCCGCCCTGGGCGAGGCCGTCCGCCGTCGCCGGGCCATCGGTGGCCCGGCCGAGAAGGCGTTCTCCGGTCTCGTCGGACTGGAGCTGCGACCGCGTCGCCTCCGTGACGCGGCCAACCTCTGGGCCGCGCTGGAGGACCGCCACGGGCAGAAGGGCCGGGACGGCGCGTGGGGCCACCCCGACGTCGCGCCGACCGCTGCCGACCTCGACGACCCGCTCGGGTACGTCGACCGTGTCGGTGGGTCCAGCGACTCCGAAATGGACGCCGCGCTCGACCAGCTGCTCAGCGAGGGTGAGCAGGGCCCCGAGCAGTGACCGACCAGATCCCTCCCGGCTACCTCGTCCTGCGGGACGACGCCGTCCGGGTCCTGCAGGCCTGGGCCGCACCCGACGACCAGCAGGAGACGCTGCGGGTCGAGCTGCTCGAGCACTGCCGGTCCCATCCCGACGCGCTGTCGAAACAGGGTCCACCCGCCCACCTGACGGCCAGCGCCCTCGTGCTCAACGCCTCACTGGACAAGGTCCTGCTGACCCTGCACGCGAAGGCGGGCCTGTGGCTGCAGTTCGGCGGCCACTTCGAGCCCGGCGACCGGACCGTCCTCGGAGCCGCCACCCGCGAGGCCCGGGAGGAGTCGGGGATCGCCGGCCTCGAGCTGGCACCGGAGCTGGTGCACCTGGACCGGCACCGGCTGCTGGCCGCGGGGTTCGGCAGGTGCAGCGAGCACCTCGACCTCCGGTACGCCGGTGTCGCCCGCGACGAGAGCGCCTACGCCGTCAGTGACGAGTCGCTCGACGTCGCCTGGTGGCCGGTCGGTGCGCTGCCGCCCGAGAGCGCCCACGAGATCGGACCCCTCGCGCGCGCCGCCCGCAGGCAGCTGGGCTGACCGACGCGCGGGACGGGTCAGTCGGTGGCCACGACGTCGAGGGCGGCCTGCTCGGCATCCCCGTCGACGCCGTCCACGACCTCGTCGTCCTCGGACAGGTCGAGCCCTGCCGTGGCGGCGACACCCTCGAGGTAGCCGCGGGCGCGCTCGGTGCGCGGGTAGGCCTTCAGCAGGCGCCAGAAGTCCGGCCCGTGGCCGGGGGCCAGCAGGTGGGCGAGCTCGTGGAGGATGACGTAGTCGAGGACGTAGGCCGGCATGCCCTTGACCCGCGCCGAGATCCGGATCGTGCCGTCGGCGGGGGTGCACGAACCCCACCGGGAGTTCTGGTTGGTCACCCAGCGGATGCTCGACGGCTTCGCCAGGCCCCCGAGGTAGCGCTGGGAGAGGTCGGCCGCCCGCTTCTGGAGCTGGCTGTCACTCGGCCGGCGGCGCTGGTCGCCCTTGTCGAGCTTGTCGACCATGGTGGCGACCCACTGCTGCTCCTCGGCGCGCGTGAACCGCGCGGGGATGAGCACGATGGTGCGACCGTTCTCGCGGTAGGCGCTCACGGTGCGACGCCGGCGCCGGCTGCGCCTGACCTCGATGTCAGTACTCCCCATGTGACCACGATAGGTGACGGATCTGACATCGCCGGTGATCTGCGCCGCGACACCCGTGCAGGTCAGCGGGCCGGCGCCCCCCTACTTCCCCTGGAACCGCGGGGTGCGTCGCCCGGCCGCAGCGTCGATGCCCTCGTGGACGTCGTCGGTCGCCAGCGTCGTCGCCTGGGCCAGCGCCTCCCACTGCAACGCCGTCTCGAGGTCGGCGTGACCGCCCCCGCGAAGCGCCTGCAGCGTCAGCCGGGTCGCGACCGGGGCCGCAGCGGCGATGCGGTCCGCGGCCGCGAGCGCCTCGTCCAGGACGTCCGCGGCGGGCACGGACCGGGAGACCAGCCCCAGGCGAAAGGCCTCGTCGCCGTTGATGATCCGGCCCGTGAGCAGCAGGTCGCGGGCCACCGCCTGACCGGCGACGTCGGGCAGCGACCACGTCGTGGCCATGCCCGGGTGCAGCCCCAGGGAGGTGAACGGCACGCCCAGCTTCGCGTCAGCGGCGGCATACCTCAGGTCGCAGGCGAGGGCGATCGCGAACCCGGCCCCGATCGCCGACCCGTTGACGGCCGCGATGGTCGGCACCTCGAGGTCACGGATCGAGAGCCAGGAGCGGTAGAAGGCGAGCATCCGCGAGCGCAGGTCGGAGACGGCCGCGTCCGGTTCGGAGACGATCCAGGAGAGGTCGCCGCCGGCGCAGAACGCCGGAGGCGCACCGGTCACGACGACCGCTGCGAGGTCGGGGTCGAGGCGCAGCAGGCCCATGAGGTCGACCCACGACGCCGTCATGGCGGCGCTCATCGAGTTGCGGCGGTCCGGCAGGTCGAGGGTGACCACCGCGACCCGGCGTCCGGCGCTCTCACGGCTCGTGACCTGCAGATCTTCGAACGTCTCGTCCCGCCACTGTCGACCCGTCATGGCGCGAAGCCTAGGGGCGGAGCTGAGCACGAGGGACACACCCCCCTTGCGCGATTTTGTGCTCAGCATGGTCTACGGTGGCCGAAGTCCGACGGCGCAGCGTGCGCCGAGATCGACAAGGAGACATGGCGATGGCTGAAGAGACCCAAGAGACCTACAAGGGCGAGTTCTACTGCGTGAAGTGCAAGGAGAAGCGCGAGGCCGAGGGCCGTGTCGTGGAGACGAACGGCCGCCGCATGGCCAAGGGCGTCTGCCCCGTCTGCGGGACCAACCTCAACCGCATTCTCGGCAAGGCCTGATCCAGGCCGACCCCATCGCGAGGGGCGGGTCCGACCACACGGTCGGGTCCGCCCCTCGCGGCGTTTCGTCCCCTGTGGATGGCGCCCGGCGGCCGCCATCGGCTGTGCCACCCTGTCGCAGGTGACCCGCCGCCCCCTCCTGCGCACCGTGTGGCCGGCGCTGCGACGAGGCCCCGGACAGGTGCAGTTCGGCACCGCGGCCGAGCACGCGGTCGTCGTCGGTGGGCTGACCGAGCCCGAGGTCGTCTCGCTGGAGGAGCTCGACGGCACGCGTGACCTCCCGGTCGCCCTGACCAGCGGCACCGGCGCCACCCTCCTCGAGGAGCTCGTGGCCTGCGGACTCGTCGTCGAGGCCGCACCTGCCTCGACCGTGCCCCCGGTCGTGCGGGCCGTGCTCGCACCGGACGCGGACGCCCTCGTCCGGACGAGCTGCCCACCCGCCGCCGGGTATGCGGCGCTGTCCGCCCGCCGCGCGGCCCACGTCGTCGTCGCCGGCCGAGGGGACCTGCCGGCCGCCCTCACCGCCGCGCTCCGGCGGGCCGGGATCGGACGCGTGTCGCACGGTCCGCGCTCGGCCGACGACTGGGAGCACGTGGCCCTGCGCGAACGGCCGCCCGTGCCCCGACCGGACGTGGTGGTGCTGCCCGCCTCGGGCGCCCTCGAACCGGCTGCGGCGCACTCGTGGCGTCGTCGCGGCACACCCGTCCTGCCGGTCCTCATGCACGACGTGGAGGCGGTCGTCGGCCCCTTGGTCGTGGCGGGCGGGCCCTGCCTGCGCTGCCTCGACCTGACGCGGGCCGACCTCGACCCGGCCTGGCCGGCCCTGCTCGGCCAGCTCACCCGACCGGGTGTCGGCGCCGGGCACGACGTCGGCGGTGAGACGACGCTGGTCGGGATGGCCGCGGGCATGGCGGCGATGGTCGTGCTCGGGGTGGTCGACGGGCAGCCCCTCCCGGCGGGTCGATCCCTCGAGGTGGGCCTGCCGTGGCCCCGCGTCCGGCAGCGTGAATGGGCCGTCCACCCCCGCTGTTCGTGCGCCGTACAGGTGACCTACGACCCACCCGCCGACGCGAATCCTGCGAGACAGGTGAGAATGGCTGGATGAACGAGCTCCCACGCCGTGCTGTCACCCGCACGGCCCGTCTGGCCAGCCTGCCCCTCGGCTTCGCAGGTCGTACGGCGGTCGGGCTCGGCAAGCGCGTCGGGGGCAAGTCCGCAGAGGTCGTCGCGGCCGAGCTGCAGGCCAGGACCGCGGAGCAGCTGTTCAAGGTGCTCGGCGAGCTCAAGGGCGGCGCGATGAAGTTCGGCCAGGCCATGTCCGTCATGGAGGCCGCACTGCCGGAGGAGATGGCCGCGCCCTACCGCGCCACCCTCACCAAGCTGCAGGAGGCCGCTCCCCCGCTCCCCGCGGCGACGGTGCACGCCGTCCTGGCGGAGGAGCTCGGCCCGCGCTGGCGCACGGCGAAGTTCGAGTCGTTCAACGACACGCCGGCCGCCGCTGCCTCGATCGGGCAGGTCCACAAGGCCGTGTGGCGCGACGGCCGCGAGGTCGCCGTGAAGATCCAGTACCCGGGAGCCGGCAAGGCCCTGCTGTCCGACCTCAACCAGCTCGCCCGGGTCGCCCGGCTCGCCGGTGGCTGGATCCCCGGCATGGACATCAAGCCGATCACCGACGAGCTGAAGTCGCGCATGTCCGAGGAGCTCGACTACAACCTCGAGGCCGCCAGCCAGCGCCGCTTCGCCAAGATCTTCCGCGACGACGAGCGGTTCGCCGTGCCGGACGTGCTGGTCAACAGCGAGCACGTCATCGTCTCGGAGTGGATGGACGGCATCCCGCTGTCCACCATCGTCGCCAAGGGCACCCGCGCCCAGCGTGACGCCGCGGCCGAGCGCTACATGGAGTTCCTGCTCGTCGGTCCGGCCCGCGCAGGCCTGCTCCACGCCGACCCGCACCCGGGCAACTTCCGCCTCCTCGAGGACGGCCGCCTCGGGGTCATCGACTACGGCGCGGTCAACCGGCTCCCCCAGGGCCTGCCGCCCGCGATGGGTTCGCTCGCCGCCGCCGCGCTGTGCGGTGACGCCCGGGCCCTCGAGGCCGGGCTGCGCTCCGAGGGGTTCATCAAGCCCACGATGTCACTGGACGCCCAGGCCCTGCTGGACTACCTGCAGCCGTTCATCGACCCGCTGCTGCACGAGGAGTTCACCTTCAGCCGCGAGTGGCTGCGCAACGTGGCGGCCCACGTCAACGACGTGCGCCGGCCCGAGTTCCTCGTCGGCATGAAGCTCAACCTGCCGCCGTCGTACCTGCTGATCCACCGGGTCTGGCTGGGCGGCATCGGAGTGCTGTGCCAGCTGAACGGCACCATCCCGGCACGCGACATCGTCATCGAGCACATGCCCGGGCTCAAGCTGCACACCCTGCCGCCGCCCATCGACTGAGCTCCACCGCACCCACCCGCGCACGCACGTGCGGCCGCGGCGGTGAGGTCACCACCAGGCGCTGTCGAGCTTTCCCTCGATGCTGCGCAGGTGCTCGCGGCTGCACCGGTCGCAGGTCCAGACGTCCCGGCCGTTCTCGATGCCCCGGGTCCAGGTGATCGTGGCGAGCGCCGGGTCCGGAGCCGTGGCCCCGCAGGTGGCGCAGACGGGCGACTCGTCCGACACGCTCAGCCCTTGCTGCCCTTGCCAGCCGCCTTGGCCTTGGCCTCCGCCTTGGCGGCCTGCTTGAACTCGCGGACCTTGGCCAGCGACTGCGCATCGACGACGTCGGCCACCGAGCGGTAGCTGCCGTCCTCGGCATACGGGCCGACGGCCTCCTGCCACCCGGCAGGCCGGACGTCGAGCTGCTTGCCGACCAGGGCCGCGAAGATCCGTGCCTTCTGGTCGCCGAACCCGGGCAGCGCCCGCAGCCGAGCCAGCAGGTCCCGGGCGTCCTCGGCGTCCTGCCAGATCGACTCGGCCCGGCCGCCGTACTCGTCACGGACGACCACAGCGAGCTGTTGGACCCGCCCGGCCATCGAGCGGCCGTAACGGTGGATGGCCGGCGGCGTGGAGCACAGGTCGGCGAAGGCCTCTGGTTCGGCCTCCGCGATCGCTGACGGCGACAGCGTCCCGAACCGCTCGAGGATCTTCCACGGACCGCGGAACGCGTGCTCCATGGGGTACTGCTGGTCCAGCAGCATCCCCACGAGCAGGGCGAACGGGTCCGAGCTGAGCACCTCGTCGGCGGCGGCGTCCTGGGCGATCCGGATCTGCGTGGCCATGCCCACCAGCCTAGCCAGCCCTCGACCGGTCGGCCCGGGCCTTCGTGTCACGACGTTCGGCGTCCCTGCCGTCCAGTCGGCGTGCCCGGCCGAACGCGAAGACCTGGGCTCCGATCATGCAGACCCCGAACAGCAGGCCCGGGGCCGGGTCGCGACGGAGGTCGTACCACCCGAGCAGGTCCTCGACGAGGAGGATCACCACCAACAGCCCCACGTTGCTGACGAGGAGTCCGCGCCAGGTGCTCGGCTTCCAGGCCAGCGCCCGTCCCACGGGGGACCCGACCACCTTCACCCACCACTGCGCCATGGGATGAGTCTGTCTCGCCCGAGCGGGCGGCACCACGGCGATGCGTGACCACGCAACAGCCGGCCTCGCGCTGCGAGCGGTCAGAGGAGGTAGACGAACCCGGGGCCCTCGTCGCGGTAGGGGATGCCGAGCGACTCGAGGACCGGGGTCCACGAGCCGGTGACGTCAGGGTCGGCTGCCTCGAACCCATGGTCTGCCGTGAGCAGGAAGGTGACCTCGTCCAGGACACCCAGTCGCTCGAGGTGGTCCAGGAACGCCACCAGCCGCGCGTCGCTCTGCCGCAGCGAGTCCCTGGCCATCTCCGAGCGCGGTCCGCCGCCGTGGTGACCTGCGTCGGTGACGACGTTCGCCCACCAGGTCAGGGTGGGGGCGCTGTCGGCGTCCTCCCACAGCTGGAGCACCTGCTGGAGGCCCAGGTCGTCGACCTGCACGCCCCAGGAGAAGTAGGCGTCCTCCAGGTGCTCGGGGTGGGCAACGAACGGGGAGGCCGTGGGGTCCGGCAGCAGGTCGCCCAGGCCCGTGGTCGCCGCCTCGAACCCGCCCGCCTGACGCAGCAGTGCCATCGTTCCGTAGTCGGCCCCTCGGTCGATCGCCTCGTCCACGCTCGCCGTACGCGGCGAATCTCCTTGCTGCACATGCTCGTTCACCATCTCGAACACGGTCCGCACCGAGGGCCGCAACCACTCGGCGCTGCGGTGCCACGTCCCCGCGTCGTTGGGCACGACCTGGTCACCGGTCGAGCGGTCGTAGAAGACGTTGCCGAGCACGCCGTGCCTCCCGGGGCCGACCCCGGTGAGGATCGAGGTGTGGTTGGTGAGCGTGACGCTCGGGAACTCCGCCACCGCTCCCCCGTCCAGGGCGAGGCCTCGGTCGATGAGCCGTGCGACCCCGGGCAGCTCCCCCGACTCGGCCAGGGCGAGCAGCTCACCGCAGTGCGCCCCGTCCCAGAGGATCCCCACCACCCGTGGGCGGTGCCCGGAAGGAAGGTCCTCCAGGTATGCCGTCAGCGCGCGACCGTCCAGCGGTGCGCCGTGGGCGTCGACGAGGTCGGTGGGAGGCACCCCGGACAGGACGGCGAGCGTGGGACCCACGTCCACGAGCCGGGCGTGGTCGTCCACCCGGCCGAGTCGGCGTACACCCGGCCCGGACATGACGAGGGGCGCCCGCGACTGGATGACGTCCAGCGAGCCGTGCTCCCCTGCGTGCCCACCCTCGTCGGGGAAGTGGTGACGTGGCGTGTGGACCACAACGAGGTCGGGGCTGCGGTCGGGGTCGGCGAACAGCGAGAGGATGCGCTGCGCCGCATACGGGTAGGCGTTGTCGGTGGACACCAGCGGGCCCGGGGCCTGCAGCTCACGCTCGTAGGGCAGGAAGGCCATGGGACTGGTGTCGGGCACCGGGTCGATGCCGGACATGACCTCGTGGTGGCCGTCGGGGTGCAGCCGCACGCAACCCAGGTGGTTGGCCGCCATCGCCGCGCCGTCCTCCACCCACACGACCAGGTCGACGACGCGAGCGAGGTCCGGGACGGTCAGGGCGGCCACGACCTCGTCGAGCGACATGCGGCGAGCCTAGGGGGACGGCCGCCGCCGGGCAGGAGGTCGGGCCCGGACGCCACCGCGAGCACAGGCAGCGGGACAAGGAAGAACCCGCCGGGACCTCCCCAGAGCGGGGGTCCCGGCGGGTTCGCGGGCCGGGGTCACCGGGCCAGCATGCGAGGCATGGCGAGCAGCATGTCGTGCTGCGCCTGTGCCTCGAGCCGGCGCTGGTACTCCCGTTGGCGACGCTGTCGATGAGCGCGCGCCAGGTCGGCGTACAAGGCCTGGAACATGGTGGATCTCCTGGTGTGGTGACGAAGGAAGGTGGTGGTCATGCGGCCACCGGGTTCTTGCGCGGACGGCCACGCGGACGCTTGCGGGCGACGATCGCTCCCTGGACGAGGAGCTCACCACCCCAGACGCCCCACGGCTCGGCACGGTCGATGGCCCCTGCGAGGCAGGCCAACCGGGCTGGGCACGTGTGGCACAGCGACTTGGCGAACTCGACGTCGGCCGGGCTCTCGGCGAACCACATCTCGGCGTCGTTCTCTCGACACGGGATGCCGGCGCCTGAGGTCGCGGCCTGCTCGTTCAGGTCGTGGAGTGCGCTCAACTGCATCGGGTGTCACCTCCCTCTTCTCGTCCCGCCACGGTGGTGGCGAAGGTTTTCGTTGCGTTCTGGCCGGTTGGTCCCCGGTCGGGGGCCGGCCTGTTCTCTTCGGTGGTGTCGTGCTGCTTCATGTGGTGCTGCTTCTTCCTGCAGTGCGTGGAGCGTGCGTGGAGCGGAAGAAATCCGTGGGGACAAACAAAAAGGCCGCGGATCCCGGATGTCGGGTTCCGCGGCCTTGGAGGGGCCTGCTGGCTGGTGGCCTAGACAGGTGGCTCTCCGAAGGGACGGAACGCGAGATCCTTGGTGCTGGGGGTGGCGTCGAAACCGCCGATGTAGCCCACCGGGGCCTGGACATCGGCATTCGCGCGGACGGCGACGGACGCGGGCACAGCGATCCCCTGGAACTGGGAAACCCATCCACGCGTGCTGACGAGGAGCTGACGGCCGGCCTCGGGGCACACGGAACGGACGCGGGACATGTGCGTCGCGTCGATCGTCATCGTGATGTTCTCCATGGGGCCAACCTCCTTCGTCATGTCGTGGTGACCGGGTCGCTGTACCGCCCGGGCGTGCTCGTCAAGGGTAGGGCAGCGGTTGCGACGACAGCAACGGATTTAACGAGAAATTCGGGAACAGATTGGTGAACGACTGGCTATTCGTCGGAATCCGTTGCAGCAGAACGACTTTCGAGCACCTCATCCGCGGTGGCGCCGCCGAGGACAGCCAGCACCTGCTCGCCGTACAGCCCGAGCTTGCGGGCGCCGACCCCGGAGATCTGGGCCAGCTGCCCCTCGGACGTGGGGACCCGCTCGGCGATCGCGGTCAGGGTGGCGTCGGTGAAGACCACGTAGGCCGGCACGCTGCTCGCGCGGGACACGGCCAGCCGCCACTCGCGCAGGCGCTCGAAGGTGGCCTCGTCGTACGTGGGCGGACAGTCGTCGCAACGACCGGTCTTGCGCTGGGCCGCGGTGGTCAGCTCCGTGCCGCACGAACGGCAGTGCGCCGGCAGCACCGGCTTGCCTGCCTTGCCCCCGGAGCGGCGTCCTCCCGACGCGTTCTTGGGCTGGGACCGCGCCCCGTCCCCCAGGATGCTGGCCGCGCCGTCGAGGAAGCGGGAGGGCCGCCGGCTGGCCCGGGCACCTGGCGTGCGGGCCCCGGACCACGAGAGCCGCAGCTCCTTGCGGGCACGGGTGACGCCGACGTAGGCCAGGCGGCGCTCCTCCTCGATGGCCTCGGGGGTGTCTGCCATGGTGATCGGCAGGTACCCGTCCGAGACGCCGGCGAGGAACACGACGTCCCACTCGAGGCCCTTCGCCGCGTGCAGGGACGCGAGCGTGACGCCTTGGACCGCGGGAGCGTGCTGCGCTGCGGCGCGCTCGTCGAGCTCGCGGAGGAAGTCGGGCAGACGCGCCTCGGGACCGGCGGCCACGAGGTCGTCCGACAAGGCGGCGAGGGCGGCCAGGCTCTCCCACCGCTCCCGCGCGGCGCCTCCGGCGTTCGGGGCCTCGCGCGTCCACCCGGCTCCGAGCAGGACGTCGCGGACGAGCTCCGGCAGCGGGACCGAACCGTCGTCCGAGCGCGCCGCACCCCGCAGCAGGAGGATCGCGTCGCGCACCTCCTTGCGGGCGAAGAACCGTTCGCCACCGCGCACGAGGTAGGGGATCTCACGCTCGGACAGCGCCGACTCGAAGGCCTCGGACTGCCCGTTGGTGCGGAACAGCACCGCCATCTGGCCGGGCGACATGCCCTTGGCGACGCGGTCGGCGATCTCGGAGGCCACCGCGGCGGCCTCCGCCGGGTCGTCCGGGTGCGCCGTGAGGGACGGCGTCGGGCCGTCGCCGGCCTGGGCCTGGAGCTGGACCGCGTTGCTGCGCATCGCCCCGGACGGCCCTCGCACGATGAGGTTGGCGAGACCGACGATCTGGGGCGTCGAGCGGTAGTTGCGCACCAGTCGCACGACCTTGGCGGTCGGTCGCGCCGTCGGGAACTCCAGCAGGTGGCGGGGACTGGCGCCGGTGAACGAGTAGATGGTCTGGGCCGGGTCGCCGACCACGCACAGGTCGTCGCGCTCCCCCACCCACAGCTCGAGCAACCGCTGCTGCAGGGCGTTGACGTCCTGGTACTCGTCGACGACGAAGTGCCGGTACTGCGAACGCACGGCGCGGGCGATGTCGTCACGCTCCGCGAGGATGCCGACGGTGAGGAGCAGGACGTCCTCGAAGTCGATGACCCCGCGCTGGGTCTTGACCTGCTCGTAGGCCTCCAGCACCCGTGCCATCGCCGTCGCGTCGAGGCCGGGCGGCTCCCGGCGCGCGGCGCGGGCCCCGGCGGCATACGTCTCCGGGGTGAGCATGGAGACCTTGGCCCACTCCACCTCGGCGGCGAGGTCACGGATGGCGGTGCGGTCGCGGGCGAGGTCGAGGCGCAACGAGGCGGCGGCCTGGGCGACGGCGGCGGCCTTCTGCGCCATCACCTCCGGCGCGGCTCCGCCGATGGCCTGCGGCCAGAAGTAGTGGAGCTGGCGCAGTGCCGCCGCGTGGAACGTGCGGGCCTGCACCCCGACGGCGCCGAGGTCGCGCAGCCGCGTGCGCATCTCGCCCGCGGCCCGCGCCGTGAAGGTGACGGCCAGCACGCGCTGCGGCTGGTAGGCGCCGGAGTGGACGCCGTAGGCGATGCGGTGGGTGATCGCGCGGGTCTTGCCGGTGCCGGCACCGGCGAGCACGCACATCGGGCCGAGCGGGTGGGCCGCGACCTCGCGCTGCTCGGGGTCGAGCGCGGCGAGCACGTCGTCCGGGGAGGGAGCGACCGCACCGAACGGCGTCAGGGGCGAGGGGAGGTTGGGCATCGCCCGCGATCCTGTCAGACGCCGCCGACGCCGCCCACGTGAGGCGGGGCCGCGCTACTGCTGCAGCCCGTAGACGCGCGTCACCCGCAGGCGCAGGACCAGCCGACCGTCGGCCACCATCGCCGCGCGGTACTCGGCCCAGTCGGGGTGGTCCTCACCGCGGATGGTGCGGAAGAGCTCCACGAGCTCGTCCACCGTCGCGTCGTCCTCCGCGCGCGCGACCGGTGACAGCTCCGCGTCACCCTCGAGGACGGCATACGACCACCCGTCGGCCGAGGTGACCAGCAACGACGCCCTCGGGTCACGACGCAGGTTCGCGACCTTCGCCCGGCCGTCGACGACCGACACCCGCACGGTGGGGCCGCCGTCGGCAGCCGGGTCGAAGGCGTAGTTGACCATCGACAGCTGCGGGCGGCCGTCACGCTTGAGGGCGGCGAGCGCACCGAGGTGTCCGGCGGCGGCGAGGGCGAGGAGGTTCGGGTCGAGGGCTGTGGGGCTCATGGGTCATCATGGACACAGACCGGCGCGCGCGGAAGATTGTGCGGCCCGTCGGCGTTGGACCCTGCGACCACTCCCGATCGAGAGAGAGCACCTCCAGATGTCGTCCCTCAAGGCCCCGGCCCCCGGCTCCGTGACCATGTTCACCACCTCCTGGTGCGGTTACTGCAACCGTCTCAAGGCGCAGATGGGGCGCGAGAACATCCCGTTCACCGAGGTGAACATCGAGGAGGTCCCGGAGGCCGTGCAGTTCGTCATGGACGCGAACGACGGCAACCAGACCGTCCCGACGCTGCTCTTCCCGGACGGCACCGCCGCCACCAACCCCTCGATCAACGAGGTCAAGAAGCGCCTCGCCTCCTGATCCCCGGGCGGGCGCGACGTGCCGCCCCCACCGGACCGACCTTGCCGACGCGCCCCTAGGGGACGTCGGCGATCTCGTGCCCGAGCCAGTGCTCGACGATCCGCCGGGCGATCGACACCCGTGGCGACACCGTGAGCGAGCCGTCGGCGACCGCCGCCAGCAGCTGCTCGCGGGTGTACCAGCGCGCCTCGGCGATCTCCGACTCCTGCAGCGTGAGCTCGGCGGTGGTGGTCCTGGCCGTGAAGCCGACCATGAGCGAGCTGGGGAACGGCCAGGCCTGGTCGCCGAGGTACTCCACGGCGTGGACCTCGACCCCGACCTCCTCGCGCACCTCGCGCGCCACCGCCCCGGCCAGGCTCTCCCCCGGCTCGAGGAACCCCGCTAGCACCGAGAACCGCCCTTCGCCCCACCCGGCCCCACGGGCCAGGAGCAGGCGGTCGTCGGGGTCGACGACCGACATGATCACCGCGACGTCCGTGCGCGGGTAGTGCTCGCTGCCCTCGACCGTGCACCGCCGCAACCACCCCGCCGACGCCGCCTCGGTCGGAGCGCCGCACCGCGCGCAGAACGGGTGCGCCCGGTGCCAGTTGGCCAGTGCGAGCGCCGTGGTGAACAGCGCCGCGTCCCGCTCGCCGAGGAGTGCGCCGACCTGGCGCAGGGTGCGGCCGTCGTCCTCGTGGTCGCCCGCCTCGGGCGGCGGCTCGCTGACGACCGCGACGTATGCCGTCTCGTCGCCGTCCGCACCCAGGAACAGTCCCAGCCGGGTCAGGTCGTGCGGTGCCGGCGGGCGCAGCCGCAGGTGCAGGCCCGGACCGTCCTCGACCAGGTCGACCCGGTCACCGCGGAGCTCGAGGACCCGCGTCGACGGGTCCGCCAGGAGCTCACGGAGGAGGTTCTCGTCCGTGCGCCGGTCCGCAGCCCGGTCCAGACCGGGTCCGGCGAGCGCGAGATTCGGGAGAGTTTTCGCGTAGGAGCCCACGCCTCCACCCTAGGCGTGGCAGATCGGCATACGGTGGGCGCGTGGACCGCAGCCCCCTCTTCCTTGCCGCGCTGGCCAGTGCGGCCGTTCCGGGCCTCGACCCCGCCAGCGTCGAAGCCCTGCCCGGGGCACCCGACCACCAGTACGACGTCGCGTTCGTCCAGGACACCCAGCACCGTCGGTGGGTGATCCGCGTGCCCCGCAGCCAGACTGCGGCGGCGCAGATGGAGTCCACCTTCGCGTTGCTGGCGCTGCTGGCCCGACGCCTGCCGTTCAGCGTGCCGACGCCCAAGGGCTTCGCCGCCCTCAAGGAGGGCGGTCGCGCAGCGATCTACCCCTACCTGCCGGGTCGGAACCTCGACTTCGGGGCCCTGCCCGCCGGTCCCGGGCTGGCGGCCGAGCTCGGCCGGTCGATCGCGGCGTTGCACAACACCGACCACGGGCTGTTCGACGAGGCCGGCCTCCCGGCGTACGACGCGGACACCTACCGGACCCGCCGCCTGACCGAGCTGGACCGTGCAGCCGCCACCGGCCACGTGCCGACGGGACTGCTCACCCGGTGGGAGAAGCTCCTTGAGGACGTCGTGCTGTGGCGGTTCGCGCCCACGCCGACCCACGGTGACCTCACCGGGGACCAGGTCCTCGTGGTGTTCGACGACGACCAGGACGCCTCGACCGGCCGGGTCAAGGCCATCACGGGCTGGGAGGACGCCAAGGTCGCCGACCCCGCCGACGACTTCTCGGCCCTGGTGACCCAGGTGCCCGAGAGCGCACTCGAGACGCTCATGGAGGCCTACGCCCACGCGCGCTCCGAACGACCCGACCCCCACCTGCTCACCCGAGCCCGGCTCGCGTCCCAGATGCGTGCGCTCGGCGACCTCATGGTCGCCGTCGGCGGCGGCGACCGACTGCTCGTGGAACGCCACGCCGCCGGGCTGCGCCGCCTCGACGAGCAGCTGCACGCCGAGGACGAGGCCACGAACGACTACCGCCGCCAGGCCGAGGCCGCCGCCCGGCCTGTGAGCCCCGTCGTCGTTCCCCCGGTGGTCGAGGACGTGGACGAGGACGACGAGGACGTCGCCGTGATGTTCGCCCGCACCGCCGACGCAGACAGCGACACGAACGGTCCCGCGGCGGACGACGGTGCCGCGACGGACGACGACGCAGCGGTCGACCAGCAGCCGCCGACGGACGAGGCGTCCTCGGCTGACGAGGAGTCCCTGACCGACCAGCAGGCGGAGGACGACGTTCAGCCGGCGGACGACGATGAGGACACGGACGCGTTCGCCGTGCCGGTGGACGAGGACCCGACGGACGCCGACCCCGAACCGACCGACGCCGAATCCGCCGACCACCGCGGCGCGGCGACGACCGAGATCCCGGTGCGCACAGGCGGACCGGCCCAGCCGGACCTGCTCGAGTTCGACGAGGACGACCCGGGACCGGAGCACGAGCCCGGCTACACCAGCCGCTGACCTACTCGGGAACTGCCGACAGCAGCGTCGCGAGGTCCTGGTCGTCGGGCAGGTCCGGCCACACCGTCTCGCCGGTCCCGGCGTAGTAGAACGCGGCGTCGACCTCGTCGAGCTCCAGCCCGCGGAGCCGGGCGAAGGCGACCCGGTAGGCGGCCAGCTGCAGCGACCGCACCCGGGCCGCCTCGCCGCTCGGCTTCGCCCCGGTCTTCCAGTCCACGACGCTGAAGCCGCCGCCCTCGCGCGGGAAGACGGCGTCGATGCGGCCACGTACGGCGATCCCGTCGATCACCGTCTCGACCGCGATCTCGATCTCGCTGGGCACGCGCCCGGCCCACTCGCTGGCGAGGAAGTGCTCCTTCATCACCGGGAGCTCGGCGTCGTCACCGGGGTCGTCGTCGGCGCTGCCGGGGAGGTCGACGATGTCGACCATGGCGGCCTGGGCGTAGTGCTGCTCCACCCAGGCGTGGAAGGCGGTGCCCCGACGGGCGGCCAGCGCGGGTGGCTCGGGCATGGGTCGGCGCAGCGTCGACGCGAACCGGTCCGGGTCCTGGGCGAGGGCGACGACGGCCGAGGCCGACAGGTGGCGCGGCAGCAGGACCGTGACGTGGCTGCGCGCGCCCAGGCGGCGCCGCTCCTCGAGCAGCAGGTCCAGCTCCTCGAGCACGGTGAGCTCGGCCCCGGGGATCGGCAGCAGGCCCTGCTCGGACACGTCATCGGCGGGTGACCCGGCGGCATACTCGTCGATCGCGGCCTCCACGAGCCGGGCCCCCTCCGCGAGCGCCTCGCGGCGCGCCTCGAGGGGGTCGGCCGGCCACGGCACCGACACGGCGACCGCGGTGGCGGGGTTCTGGGTGGCCTCGGGGTCGAGGGGGTCGGGCAGGTCGACCCAGGCCAGGCGGCGGACCCGCAGGTCGAGGTCGTCCACGACCTCGGTGAGGAAGCGCGAGGTGACCTTCGGCGTCTTGCCGTCGGTCCACACCGGCGCCGTGAGCAACATGTGGGTCTTGGCGCGGGTGAAGGCGACGTAGGCGAGGCGGCGCTCCTCGGCCACCCCGTGCTCACCGCTGGCCAGCAGGAAGTCCTCGACGCGGGCGTCGATGTCCTTCCAGTCCTGCGCGCCCGGCCAGTCCAGGTGCGGGAGCCCGGACACGTCACCGCGGAGGGCGTACGGGATGCCGCCGTCCTGGAGCCCGGCGATCCACCCGCGCCCCTTGGGGGTGGACAGGGTCCACGTGCCGTCGTCGCCGACCCGGCTGGCGGCCGATGCCAGGGCCGGGAACGACCCCTCCACGAGCCCCGGGACGGCCACGGCCTCCCACTCCAGCCCCTTGGCCGCGTGGACCGTCAGGACCTGCACGGCATCGGTCGACGCCTCGATGTAGCCCTTGTCGAGCCCGCGCTCCTCCTTGAGGGCGGCGGTGAGCCAGGCGAGGAACCCTCCGAGGTTGGGGCGGTCAGCGCTCGTGGTGAAGGTGGCGGCGACGTCGGCGAAGGCGTCGAGGTGGGCCCGGGCCGCGGCCGGCGTGTACCCCTCACGGGCCAGCACCTCGATGTCGAGGCCGAGGGCGCGCTCGGCCTCGCCCACGAGGTCGGCCAGTGGCAGGCTGCTCAGCGAACGCAGCCGGCGGATGGCGTGCTGCAGGCCGACCAGCCGGTGCAGGGCGACCTCGCTGACCGCCTTGTCGTCCCGGCTGCGCCAGCCGAGCGGCGGCAGGTCGTCGACGGCTTCGACGATGCTCACGGTGTCGGCGCTGTCGGGCGACTGGTCGTGGACTGGTGCGGGGGCGCCGCTCGCCTCCCGGTGGCGGACGTCCTGCTGCTGCCGGACGTCCTGCTGGTGGCGAGTCCACGCCATCAGGCCGTCGAGGTCGGCCGCACCCAGGCGGCACAACGGCCCGGTCAGCAGGCGCATGAGCTGGTCGCCGCGGGTGGGGTCGTGGACCACGTGCAGCAGCGAGGTGATGTCCTGCACCTCGGCGGTGAGCAGGAGGCCGCCCAGGCCGACCACTTCGTAGGGGATGGTGCGCGCCTCGAGCGCGTCGATGACGGCGGCGAACTGGGACCGCTTGCGGCACAGCACCGCTGACGACTTCGCACCTGACGCGCGACGGTCACCCAGCCACTGCGCCACCATCGCAGCCTCGTCCGCAGCCGTGAGGACGCGTGCGACCTCGACCGTGCCGGGGCCCGCTCCCGGGCGGGCACCCAGCTGCTCGACCGGCACCGCGGACCTCTCGCGCAGGGGGGTGGCCACGGCGTTGGCCACGTCGAGGATCGTCGCGTCGTTGCGCCAGCTGGTGGCGAGCGGGCGGACCGGCGCAGGGTCCGAGCCGTCGCGGAACTGGTCACGGAAGGCGCTGAGCGTCGTGGCACTGGCGCCTCGCCAGCCGTAGATGGACTGGTGCGGGTCACCGACGGCCGTGACGGGCACGGGTTCCCCGGGAGCCACGAAAAGGGCGCGGAGCAGGTCGAGCTGCGCGGCGGAGGTGTCCTGGAACTCGTCCAGCAGCACGGCACCGAAACGCTGTCGTTCGATGGCACCGATGTCCGGGAAGGTCAGGGCGAGCTGGGCGGCGAGCGCCATCTGGTCGGCGAAGTCCATCGCGTCGCGCTGTCGCTTGAGGGCGAGGTAGCGCTCGACCATGGGCAGCACCCCCGCTCGCGCCCTGAGGGCCTCACGCATCTTCTTCGCCTCACCCGGGAGGTCCTTGGCCCTGCTGGCGCCGGGCGGCAGCGCCGCGAGGGCGGCCAGGACGGTCTCGATGTGCTCGCGCACCTGGGCGGGGGTGACGAGGTGCTCGGCCATCTCCCCGGCGAGGTCGACGACGGCTGCGGTGACGGTCGACTCCGCGTTGGGGACGTCGTCCATGGGCCCGTCGTAGGCCGCCACGACCTCGGAGGCGTACTGCCAGGCCGCGGCCTCCGACAGGAGCCGGGACTCGGACTCGAACCCGAGACGCAGTGCGTGCTCGCGCACCAGCCGTCCCGCGTAGGAGTGGTAGGTCGAGACCGTGGGCGTCCCGCCGAGCACCTCGGCGTCGCTCTCGCCGTCGTCGGGGCGCGGGGTCCAGATCTCGCGCTGCTGCAGCAGCCGCAGCCGGGAGCCGATGCGTTCGGACAGCTCGGTGGCAGCCTTGCGCGTGAAGGTCAGGCCCAGCACCTGGTCGGGCTCGACGAACCCGTTGGCCACGAGCCAGACGACCCGGCCGGTCATCGTCTCGGTCTTGCCCGAACCCGCTCCGGCCACGACCAGCAGCGGCGACATCGGGGCCTCGATGACGGCGACCTGCTGGGGTGTCGGCTCCGGCTGGCCGAGGGCCTCGGCGACCGCTCGCGCCGACCACCGCGGCGTCACAGGACCCTCCCCTCGGGCTGGGCCGGGCAGGAGGACCGCACCTGGCACTGCTTGCACCAGTCCCCCACGCTCGCGAGGAAGGTCGCACCGGCCATCCCCTCAGCGGTCCGCGCGACGAGGTCTGCGGCCCAGGTCGGGTCCTCGTCCGAGGCGAGCGGCTTCTGCTCCTGCAGGGTGGTCTTCACCAGCGCCGCCTTGCCCACCTGGAGCAGGGCGGCGCCGACGGAGGTCGAGCCGTGCTCGGGGAAGGCGCCCTGTTCGACCCCGAGCTGGTAGGCGCCGAGCTGGGGGTGCCGGTCGATCTCGTCGTTGCGGGGCTTGCTGCTGCCGGTCTTGTAGTCGACGACGCGCAACCCGGTCGGTCCCCCTCCGGGCACGGTGACCTCCTCGAGGCGGTCGACCTTGCCGCTGAGCACCGCCCGACCGAGCGTGACCTTCATGTCCAGCTCCGCGCCGAGGCGCACCCAGCCGTGGGACCGCGCCTCGTCGAAGTAGCGCGCCAGCCTGCGGACCATCTCGTGCGCCTCGACCCGCTTGCGGTCCGAGACCCAGCCCGACGGCATGCCGAGCCTGGCCCAGCGGGCGTCGACCTCCGCGACGAGCTCGTCGGCGGCGACGTCGCCCAGCTCGGCGGCGATGTCGTGCACGAGCGTGCCGATGTCTGCGGCCCCGACCGACGGCCCGTCGCCGCCGACGGAACCGAGCAGCCAGCGCAGGCCGCACTTCCCGAACGACTCCACCTTGCTCGGCGAGACCCGCACGAGCTGGTCAGCCGTGCGCAGGGGTCGCTCGTCGGACACCGAGCGCATCACCCACCACTGGCCGGGATCGGCGCCCGGCACCCGCTCGTGCGTGAGCCGGGCGAGGGCCGCGACCGCGGTGCGGCGCGTGCTGCCGTCCTCGGACAGCAGCTGGCGGCGCAGCTCGCCCACCAGGGTGGGCAAGGTCATCGTGCGGGCGACGTCGGCGAACGGCCGGTCGCCGAGCTCGGTGATGGTGTCGGGGTCGACGACGTCGAGGTAGACCGACGGCTGCTCGTCGTCGCTGCGGACTGCGGTCATGACGACCCGGTCGGTGGCCCGGGTCAGGGCCACCAGCAGCAGGCGGGTCTCGTCGTAGCGCACCGCCGCCTGGGCCGCCCGGAACGTCGAGGTGCGCCCCGCGACGACGTCGACGAGTCGCTCGGACCCCAGCAGCGAACCCCGCAGCCGCAGGTCTGGCCAGACCCCTTCCTGCACCCCGGTGACGAAGACCTGGGACCACTCCCGACCGGCGGCGGCCTGGGGGGTGGTGATGGTGACCGCCTCCCCGACGGGTGAGCGGGCCACGAGCGTGTCGCCCGGGATGTCCTGGCTGCCGATGTGGGCGAGGAAGGCCTCGGGGCCGGCCTGCGGCAGGCGGTCGACGAACTTGGCCGCAGCGTCGAAGAGCCCCACGACCGCGTCGAGGTCGCGGTCGGCCCGGGCCGCGGCCGGTCCGCCGGACAGCGCGGCGCTCTGCCACTCGGGTGCCAACCCGGTGGCCGACCACATCTCCCACATCACCGACTCGGCGCTCACGCCGGGCTCCCAGCGCCAGGTGCCTCCCTCGGCCCGGCCGCGCGCGGCCTTGACCCCGGCGGCGATGGTCCGGGCGACCCGTCTGGCAGGGCCTCCCTCCGGCCCGAGCTCGACGAGCGAACCCGGCACGGTCAGGGCCTCCGCGAGCAGCTCGTCGCTGGTGCGGCTGCCGCCCGCGGCCAGCTCGACGCGGCGCAGGGCACGACGCAGCCGGCGCAGTCCCACGGCATCGGCGCCACCGATCGGGGACAGCAGGGCGTCGACCGCCACCTGGGGGGCGATGCGGGGAACGGCGTCCTGGGCGAGGTCCACCCGCACGATGCCGAGGACCACCTTGAGCAGGGTCAGCAGCGGACGTACCGCCACCTCGTCGCGCACGGGGAGGTCGGTGGCGCTGCCGGCCACCGGCACGCCCGCCGACATGAGGACCCGGCGCAGGGTCGAGGTCCGCCCCTGACCGCGGACGACCACCGCCATCTGCGACCACGGGACCCCGTGCCGCAGGTGGGCCTCGCGAAGCTCGGCGGCGACGAAGCTCGCCTCCTGGCTCACCGCCCGCAGCAGCCGGACCTCGACCTGGCCTCCCGGCCGGCCGGGTACGGCGCCGCGCTGGCTGCCACCACCGAGGGCACCGATCTTGGGCGCCACCCGTGCGGCTGCGGCGTGGACGGCTTCCGGGAGGCGGTGGGCCGTGGGGAGGACGAGGGTCGGGCCCTCGCCGAGCGCGGTCCAGCCGTCGGCGAGGTAGCGCGGGTCGGCACCGCGGAACGTCTGCACGGCGCTGTCGGGGTCGCCGAGCAGGACGACGTCGATGCCTGGCGCGGCGACGGTGCGCAGGAGGCGGGTCGCCGCCGAGGTGAGCTCCTGGGCGTCGTCCACCACGACCAGGCGCAGTCCCCTGCGCAACCGGTCGAGGGCGTCGGGGTCCTCGACGAGCAGGTCCGCCGCGGCGCCGAGGATCCACGCGGGGTCGTAGGCGCCGGGCGCGGAGAAGGCGGTCACCTCGTCGTACTCGGCGAGCACGTCGGCGGCGGCCACCCACTCGGGGCGGTCGTGCTCCACACCGAGGCGGGCCAGATCGTCGGGCTCGAGGTCGAGCTCGACGGCCCGCATGAGCAGGTCGCGCAGCTCCGCCCTGAACCCACGGGTGCCCAGGGCCGCGTCGAGCGCGGTGGGCCACGACGGGGCCGGCGTCGCCCCGGCCACGAGCCCGGTCTCGGCCGCGGCGTGGCCGGCCAGCAGGTCGCGCAGGATGACGTCCTGCTCGGGTCCGCTGAGCAGCCGGGGAGCAGGGTCGCCGCGCAGCGCTGCGGCCTGCCGCAGGATCCCGAACCCGAAGGCCTGGTGCGTCCGGGCCAGCGGCTCGGTGGACGTGCGACCGAGCCGCGCGGTGACCCTCTCTCGCAGGCTGCCGGCACCGACGCGCGAGGAGGTCAGCACCAGGCACTGGTCCGGCGTCGCCTCCGACGCCTCGACCCGGGCCACGACCGTCTCGATCGCCACCGTCGTCTTCCCGGTGCCCGGGCCGCCCAGGACGCGCAGCACCCCGCCCCGGTGGGCGACCGCCGCTCGCTGGACCTCGTCGAGCGCGGGCGCGTCGACGACCAGGCTCGGGGCACGGCGGAGCATCAGCACGGGGCCGATTCCATCACCCCGGGCCGACATCGGCGGTCACGCCCCACCGGCGCGGGGCCGACGAACGCGATGCACTCACGCCGAGGGACGGCGGGCGTCCTTCCAGCGGGCGACGGACAGGTCCACCCGGCGGCCGTCCACCTGGCCGCGCACGAGCGGGGTTCCCTCCGACCGGTAGTGGGCGAGCGCCTCGTCCTCGAGCCCTTGGGGGAAGTACCCCCCGGAGCGCAGCACGCGCCACCAGGGGACGTCCGAGCCGTACCTCGCCATCACCGACCCGACCCCGCGCGCACCGCCGCGTCCGAGCACCTCGGCGATGTCGCCATACGTCATGACCATGCCCTCGGGGATCTGGTCGACCACCTCGAGGACGTCGTCGGCGAACTCGCTCGGCTGCCCGAATCCTGTTGCGTCCGTGACCAACTCGGTCCTCCTCAGTAGACGGGAAGAGACGGGTCGACGTCGCGCACCCACGCGAGCACCCCGCCGGTCAGGTTGCTGACGTCGTCGCGTCCGGTCGCGGCGAGCAGTCCCGCGGCTTCTGCCGACCGGGCTCCCGACTTGCAGTGCACGACCACCGGTATGTCGCGCGGGAGCTCGTTCGCGGCCGTCCCGGAACGGAACTCGTCGAGGTGCACGGCGCGGGCGCCGGGGATCGACACGATCGCGCGCTCGCCGGGTTCACGGACGTCGACGAGCTCGAACCTCGTCTCCCCCCGCTCGCGGGCGGCCAGCAGGTCGGCCAGCTCGGTCGCGGACACCTCCGCGAAGGCAGGCGTCGCCGCCCGCTCGGACGGTTCGCCCTCGACCACGACGGCGCCCGCCGTGCCGCAGAACTCCTCGTAGTCGACCAACGCGGTGATCGTCGGGGACTCGCCGCACACGGGGCAGTCGGGGTTGGCGCGGACCGTGAGCGAGTCCCACGTCTGGCGCATCGCATCGTGCACGAGCAGCCGGCCGACGAGGGTCTCGCCCCGACCGACGATGAGCTTGACCGCCTCGGCGACCTGCACCGAACCCACCGCCGCGCACAGCACCCCGAGCACGCCACCGGTCGCGCAGGAGGGCACGGCGTCGGGCGGGGGCGGCTCCGGGAACACGCAGCGGTAGCACGGGCCGTACCCCGCGAACCACACCGACACCTGCCCGTCGAACCGGTAGATCGACCCCCACACGTGCGGGAGCCCGAGCAGCACGCATGCGTCGTTGACGAGGTACCGGGTGGCGAAGTTGTCGGCGCCGTCGAGGACGACGTCGTAGTCGGCGAGGACCTCCAGCGCGTTCTCCGAGGTGAGCCGCAGGTCGTGGCGGACCACGGTCACCAGGGGGTTGATCGCCGCGACGGTCTCGGCGGCCGACTCGGTCTTGCGGCGCCCGACGTCGGCGACCCCGTGGACGACCTGGCGCTGGAGGTTCGAGGCGTCGACCACGTCGTCGTCGACGACGCCGATCGTGCCGACACCGGCCGCCGCGAGGTACATCAGCGCGGGCGACCCGAGCCCGCCCGCACCCACGACGAGCACGCGGGCGTTGGACAGTCGTTGCTGCCCCTCGAGGCCGATGTCGGGGAGCAGGATGTGCCGCGCGTACCGACCCTTCTGCTCGACCGTGAGCTCGGGACCGGGCGCAACCAGCGGTGGGATGGCCATGTGACTCACGTTACCCACCCGTACGATGTCCCCGACACCGCCGCCCGGCGGTGACCTCCCGACCTGAGAGGCACGCATGTCGCTTCGCGCCGACACCGGCACCGACGCCGCCCGCGGACAGCGGATGCCGCGGTCCGCACGCCGTGCCCAGCTCCTCGAGGCCGCGCAGGCGGCGTTCGTCGAGTCCGGCTACCACGCTGCCGCGATGGACGACATCGCCGAGCGCGCGGGCGTGTCCAAACCCGTCCTGTACCAGCACTTCCCCGGCAAGCTCGAGCTCTACCTCGCGCTGCTCGACAAGCACAGCGAGGCGCTCGAGATGCTCGTGCGCGAGGCGCTGGCCTCCACGCACGACAACAAGGAGCGCGTCTACGCCTCCATCGCCGCCTACTTCGACTTCGTGTCCCGGGACGGCGCCGCCTTCCGGTTGATCTTCGAGTCCGACCTCACGAACGAGTCGGCGGTCCGCAACCGCCTCGACGCCGTCGGCCTGGTCTGCGCGGAGGCGGTGGCCGAGGTGATCGCCGAGGACACCAGCCTCCCCGACGAGGACGCCTCGCTGCTCGGTATGGCGCTCACCGGGCTCGCCCAGGTCAGTGCCCGCCACTGGCTCGCCCAGGGGTCGGACGTGCCCAAGGACGAGGCCGCCCGCCTCGTCGGCACCCTCGCCTGGCGCGGTCTCGGCTCCTTCCCCAAGGTGGGCGGGGAAGGTTCCCCCGAGCACGCTGGTTAGCCTTACCGACAAGTCAGACCGACAGTCCGCACCGGCAGCTGTGCCGCGTGCTCCGTCCCACAGAAAGGCCATGACCGTGGAGGTCCGGATCGGCGTGCAGAACGTCTCCCGTGAGGTCGTCATCGAGTCCGCCCAGAGCCCCGACGAGGTCGCCAAGGCCGTGGCGGCCTCCATCGACAAGGGAGCTTCCCTGTCGCTCACCGACGACAAGGGCCGCGTCACCGTGGTCCCCGCCGGCGCCCTCGGCTACGTGCAGATCGGCGAGTCCGAGAAGCGCGGCGTCGGCTTCGGCAACAGCTGACCCACCGGTCGCCGGGGCCCGCCACGGGCGCCCGGCGACCACACCGGGCGACCACACCCGGCGGCGTCGGCCGGCGCCATACCGCAGGCCGCTGACCTGCGCAAACTCGGGAGAATCGTTCCCGGTCCGTAATCTTCCCGTCCCGCTCCCCAGGGTGCGATTCCGCCCATACCGGTGTTGAGTTGTCCCCGTGAGGGCCGCACACGCGGCCCAGCAACAGCACCGGTGAACCCGGTGCAGAAGGAGCGGGAAATGATCACTGGAATCATCGGCACCATCATCTTCGGTGCCATCATCGGGGTCTTGGCTCGCCTGGTCCTCCCGGGCCGCCAGAACATCAGCACTCTTGTCACCGTGATCCTCGGCATCCTCGGCGCCCTCGTGGGTTACTGGGTGTGGGGCGCTCCCAAGGACGACGGCAGCATCGACTGGCTGCGCTGGATCACCAGCATCGTCGTCGCCGCCGTATTCGTGGTCGTCTACGAGCGCGTCACCGGTCGCAAGGGCAGCCACCACGCCTGACGTCACCCCTGACGCCGAAAGGGCCCGGTCCAGCTGGACCGGGCCCTTTCGTGTGCTGTGGCCGAGCCGTCGGCCGGCTGGTTGGGTGGGCGGACTCAGGCAGCCAGGCCCAGGCGTCCCATCCGGCGGGTGTGCTCGTCGGTGAGCCGGGCGAACATCCGGCCGAGCTCGGCGAGGTCGGCACTCGGACGGTCGGGACCCCCCGCACCACCCACGAGCAGGGAGGCGAGCGCATCGCGCTCGACCGCCACCTGCTGGGCCTGCGACAGGGCCTCGCCCACGAGGCGACGACCCCACAGCGCGAGCCGCCCGGAGATGCGGGGGTCGGTGCGGATGGCCTCCCGGACGACCTTGACGACGAAGTCGGCCTGGCCGACGTCCTGCATCGCCGAGTGCACGAGCGCCTTGGTCGAGGGGTCCACGTACGCGGCGACCTCGCGGTAGAAGTCGGTGGCGATGCCGTCCCCGACGTAGGCCTTGACCAGGCCCTCGAGCCACGTGCTCGGACGGGTCCGCTCGTGGAAGGCGTCCACGGGGGCGATGAACGGGGCCATGGCCGTCTGGGGCGCCACCCCCATGTCGTCGAGGCGGGCGACGATCATCTCGTAGTGCCGGAACTCGGCGACGGCGAGCCCGGCGACGGCGGCCTTGAGGGGCTGGGTGGGCGAGAGCTCGGAGTCACCGGCCAGTCGGGTGAACGCGGTGAGCTCGCCGTAGGCAAGGGCACCGAGGAGGTCCGCGACCGCCTCGCGGTACTGCGGATCAGCCAGCCAGTCGTCCTGCGTCATGTCCGTCACCCTAACGGCGCGACCGCACCCACCGACGCCCGACGACCCACCGCCGGGGACCGACGATGAGGGGATGGGAGGGCCCCGGCGGTAGACTGGACGCGTCAAAGGTGCCCGGTCGGCACGAATCAGCCGCGGACGTGGTCCGCGCAACCGCTCGACGAGCATGGAAGACCTCCGATCGGCCCGCTGCGCGACGGCCTCCCCCGTGGGGAGCGCCCCCGATCGAGAGAACTTCATGACCGAGACCACCACGGACGCTGCTGCGCCCGCAGAGCCGACGTTCGCCGACTTCGACGTCCACCCCGACATCGTCGCCTCCCTGAGCGCCGCCGGCATCGTCACCCCCTTCCCCATCCAGGCGATGACCCTCCCGGTCGCCCTCGCCGGCCACGACATCATCGGCCAGGCGAAGACCGGCACCGGCAAGACGCTGGGCTTCGGCGTCCCGATGCTCAACCGCACGATCGCCCGCGTCGACGACGCCTGGGACGGCTTCAAGCACGCCGGCAAACCGCAGGCCTTGGCCGTGGCACCGACCCGCGAGCTCGCGGTCCAGGTCGCCGCCGACCTCGAGCGCGCCGGCAAGGGACGCGGCATCCGCGTCCTCACCGTCTACGGTGGCCGCGCGTACGAGCCGCAGGTCGAGGCGCTGCGCAACGGCGTCGAGGTCGTCGTCGGCACGCCCGGTCGCCTCATCGACCTGGCCAAGCAGGGCCACCTCGACCTGTCCCACGTGAAGTCCGTCGTCCTCGACGAGGCCGACGAGATGCTCGACCTCGGGTTCCTGCCCGACGTGGAGAAGCTCCTCGCCATGACGCCGCCGAACCGCCAGACCATGCTGTTCTCGGCGACCATGCCGGGCGCGGTCGTGGCGCTGGCCCGTCGCTACATGAAGCAGCCGACCCACATCCGGGCCATGGGCGACGACCAGGAGAACGCCCACACGGTCAAGGCCGTCGAGCAGTTCGTCTACCGCGCCCACGCGATGGACAAGGTCGAGATGCTGGCGCGCATGCTGCAGGCCGAGGGCCGTGGCCTGACCATCATCTTCAGCCGCACGAAGCGCACCGCCGCCAAGGTCGCCGACGAGCTCGTCGACCGCGGGTTCGCCGCCGCCGCGATCCACGGTGACCTCGGCCAGGGCGCCCGCGAGCAGGCGCTGCGCGCGTTCCGCAACGGCAAGGTCGACATCCTCGTCGCCACCGACGTCGCGGCCCGCGGCATCGACGTCGACAACGTCACCCACGTCATCAACTACCAGTGCCCCGAGGACGAGAAGACCTACCTGCACCGCATCGGCCGCACCGCCCGCGCCGGCAACACGGGTATCGCCGTCACCTTCGTCGACTGGGACGACATCCCCCGCTGGGGCCTGATCAACAAGACGCTGGACCTGGGCATCCCGGACCCGGAGGAGACCTACTCCTCCTCGGACCACCTCTACGAGCAGCTCGACATCCCGCGCACCGCCAAGGGCCGCCTGCCGAAGGCCGCCCAGAAGCTCGCGGGGCTCGACGCCGAGGTGCTCGAGGACCTCGGCGAGACCGGCAAGGCCAGCGGTCGGCGCCCCGCCGGCGGTGGCCGCAGTGGTCGTGACGGCGCCCGAGAGGGAAGCCGCGACGGTGGTCGTGGACGCGAGGGTTCGCGCGACGCCGGTCGCAGCGAGCGCCGCCCCGACTCGGCGCCCAAGGACGGTGACGCAGCCACCAAGCCGCGTCGCAACCGCAACCGGCGGCGCACCCGCGGCGGCACGGGCGACGCCGCCCCCGCCGGCCAGGAGGGCTGACCCCACTGCCGGGTACGGCGCCGCGTTGCGAATCGGTCACGTCGGCGCCATACCCGTGGGCACTGGTGCCATCCTCACGTCGTGGGGGACTTCATGCACCGTTCCGGGCGCCGGACCGTCGCGATCCTGCTGGTGGCCGCGGTCGCGGTCGTCGCGGTCGTGGTCGCGGTGCTGCGGCCGAGCGAGCAGGAGCGCTTCCGGTCCTGGTTGCGTGACCAGCCCGACATCGTGTCCGTCGACGAACCCGCCCGGGCCGTGGCCCTCGGCGTCGCCGGGGTGGCCGGCCGGGTGTTCGAACCCACCGACCGTGCCGTGGTGGCCGTGCCGCTCGACGTCGCGGTCGTCGACCGCCTGGCTCGCGCCATCGTCGCGTATGCCGCCACCCACCCGTCCCTGAGCGGTCCAGCCGTGGAGCTGCGGCAGGGCCGGGACGTGGTGCTCGTCGGTGCGCGCCCGGGTACCAATGCCACGACCCTGCGGGTGCTCGGCGCGATGCGTGACCTGCCTGGTGTCGTCGCGGTTCAGATCGCCGTGCGATCGGGGTCCGCGCCCTTCACCGCCACCGTGGAGACCGGCTCCGACCTGCCTGCCGCTGTGACGACCCTGGCCGGCGCCGTGCCGCACCCGGACGAGTCGTGGGTCAACGGACCCCCGTCCGTCGCGGTCCGCGACCCCGAGGGCCACGAGGTACGGATCCTCGACGGCGGCACCGTCAGTGCGTCGGACCGGCGGGCCTTCGCCCTGGCGGTGCGACTGGCCCCGGCCCGAGCAGTCACGCTCACGGTCTCCGGGACACCGAGCACGGACCGCCGGAGCGTGATCAGGCTCCCGGGCCCTGGTCTGGTGGCCGAGGACGTCGACGCCCTGCACCGGTCGGGTTTCGGCCTGAGCCGGTTCGGTGAGGTCGTCGAGGGCCCTGTCGGTCCGGTCACCATGGACGAGCAGGCGTGGGCCACCTCCGCGGCGGCCCAGCTGCGGCGGGACTCAGGAGCCGTGGCAGTCACCGTGGACCCCGGCACCTCCGACACCAGGCGTCCCGTCACCGCCGACCTGCGGGTCACTCCCGACGTCTCGTTCCCACGGGTCCTCGCGGCCCTGCCGGAGGCTGTCGAGCAGGTGGAGCTGCACACCTCACCCGCGCCTCCCGACTACGACCGCGACGACGCCCTCGCCCCCGACCCCGAGGTCGACTGCCCCGACGTGGGCCACGGCCTCAACCTCGCGTACACGGGCCCGCCCGGACGGCTCGGCAAGGCCGCCAACTACCTTGCCGCCCTGCGCGCGGGCGCGAGCGGTGCGACCTGCGTCCACTGGGCGGAGGCCGACGAGCACGGACGTCGCCCGACCACCCAGACCCTGCTCGTCCGGCTCCCCCTGCGCGAGGCGAGCTGGCGGCCCCTGCTGGACGTCGTCCGGGCCCGCCGGGCGGACCTGGGGTCGGCCCATCCCACCGTGCTCCTGCTCCTGCCGGTCCCCGGGACGTCGGTCACCGGGCTCGTCGACCTCGCCGAGGGCCAGGCGCCCTCGGTCAGCGCTCTGGACACGGACAGCCAGGGGCAGACCCGCGCGGTCCAGGACGCACTTCAGCCCCTGGTCCGGTACTGGGCCAGGGGCTGAAGGCTCGCCGTGCGGGAAGCGTGGCGCGCCGCGCGTCGGGCGGGGTGTCAGGCGCCGATGGTCGCCGTGTCGATGACGAAGCGGTAGCGCACGTCGGAGTTCACGACGCGGTCGTAGGCCTCGTTGACCTTGCTGGCGTCGATCGTCTCGATCTCGGCGGCGATGCCGTGCTCGGCCGCGAAGTCGAGCATCTCCTGGGTCTGCGGGATCCCGCCGATGTTGGAGCCGGCCAGTGCCTTGCTGCCACCGATGAGCGAGAACGCCACGAAGGTGCTCGGGTCGCTCGGGGCGCCCACGTTGACCATGGCGCCGTTCGCCTTGAGCAGCGACAGGTAGTCGTCGAACGGCAGGTTCGCGCTCACCGTGTTGAGGATGAGGTCGAACGAGCCGCGCAGCTTCTCGAAGGTCTCCGGGTCCTTGGTGGCGTAGTGGGCCACAGCGCCGAAGGCCTTGCTGTCGGCCTCCTTGGAGGTCGTCTGGCTCAGCACGGTGACCTCGGCGCCGAGGGCGGCGGCGAACTTCACGCCGAGGTGACCGAGGCCACCGAGTCCGACGACGGCGACCTTCTTGCCGGGCCCTGCGCCCCAGCGCTTGAGCGGGTTGAACGTCGTGATGCCGGCGCACAGGAGCGGTGCGGCGACGTCGAGCTCGAGGGCGTCGGGGATGCGGACGGCGAAGCGCTCGCTCACGACGACGGACTGCGCGTAGCCGCCCATGGTCTTCTCGCCGTCGTAGCCGGTGCCGTTGTACGTCATGACGGCACCCTTGAGGCAGAACTGCTCCTGGCCGTCCTTGCAGTACTCACACTCGCCACAGGAGTCGACCATGCAGCCGACGCCGACGCGGTCGCCGACCTTGTAACGGGTCACGCCGCCACCGACCTCGGAGACGACTCCGGCGATCTCGTGGCCGGGCACCATCGGGAAGATGGCGCTCCCCCACTCCTCACGGACCTGGTGGATGTCGCTGTGGCAGATTCCGGCAAATGCGATGTCGATGACGATGTCGTCATCGCGCAGCTCGCGGCGCTCGATCGTGGTCGCCTCGAGGGCGGCTCCGGCGGACGCGGCGGACAGTGCTGCAGTGCGGGACATGATTCTCCTTGGGGGGTCGGGGTCAGTCACCGTCAAGGGACAAGTCCCTCGCGGACGTGACTATTCCGAGCCCGCCGGCGGGGCTGGTGCGCGACCGCGCCGCGAACGCCGGGGAGAATGCTTCGGACGAGCTACCGCGACTGCCCGGAGACCCGGTATGCGGCGGGGACGGCGGACTGCGCCGACGTGGAGTTCCCGACCTGCTGGAGCTGGACCGCCGGGGCGCCCGAGCCCGTGGTGGCGTCGGAGGTGTCGTTGATGCCCACGGACCAGTAGAGGACGCACACGGCGATCGCCGCGAGGATGGTCTGCAGCGGTCCGGCGTGGGCGCCGGTCGAGCGGGTGGTGGATGTCGGCTGGGGGGTGGACGACATTGGGGGACTCCTCGGATCTGCGCCGCGCTCGACGACCAGCAGGGGGTCTGGTCGTGCTCCGTGGCGGATGCAGAGATCGTCGCAGCGCATCAACGAGCGGTCACGACCTCTTTGCCAGTTCCATAACTTCCGACACGCCGACGGCGCCGTTTCCGGCCCGATCGGCTCAGTAGGGGGTCGTCCGTTCGGTTGAGGTGCGGTAGCCGCGTCACAGGCGTCTCACAGGCAACGCACGCCACCTCAGAGCGTGGCGAGCTGCTTCGCGAGCGCCTTCGCGACCTCACGGTAGGCCTTGGCCCCCTTGGACGTGCGGGAGGTAGCCAGGATGCTGCGGCCCACCGCCGGCGCCTCCGCGAACCGCACCGTCTTCGGGATGGGCGGGCTCAGGACCGGCAGGTCGTAGCGCTGGCCGACGTCGGCGAGCACCTCCTGGGCGTGGTTGCTGCGGCCGTCGAACATCGTGGGCAGGATCCCGAGGACCCGCAGGTCCTTGTTGAGGATCTTCTGCACGTCGGCGACGGTGTCGAGCAGCTGGCCGACCCCGCGGTGGCTGAGCATCTCGCACGGCATCGGGATGACCAGCCCCTGGCTCGCGGTCAGGGCGTTCAGCGTGAGGACCCCCAGGCTGGGTGAGCAGTCGAGCAGGATGACGTCGTAGTCGCCGCGCACGTCCTCGAGGGCGGTGCGCAGCACGTACTCGCGTCCGGGTCGCGGGAGCAGCTGGGCCTCGGCGCCCGCGAGGTCGATCACGCTGGGCACCAGGTCGACACCGTCGTCGCAGGCGACCCGGACGTCGGCGATGGTCGCCTTGCCCAGGAGCACCTCGTTGACGGAGGCCTCGACCTCGTCGGGGTCCACACCGAGGCTGAACGTGAGGCACGCCTGGGCGTCGAGGTCGACCAGCAGCACGCGCTTGCCCTGCTCGGCGAACGCCGCCCCGAGGGAGGCGACCGACGTCGTCTTCGCGACGCCGCCCTTCTGGTTGGCCACCGAGACGATGGCTGCGGGCCGGGTGCGAGCTCTGGCCAACGGGAGGGCCCTTCCGTGCGAGGTGGGTGTGCCGGGGGCGCCAGTCTGTCAGGTACGAACGGTGACGATGCGGCGGCCGTACGGACAGGGATTGTCCGGTCCCCGCGCGAAGAGATAGTTGAACGCTTATCGTGTTGGGCGTAGCGCAGGGCTACGCAAAGGGCGGCGCGGACGTGCCGACAGGAGAGGTTTGGCTGTGGCGACGCCGCAACACCGGGGCCAGGGGGGCCCCCAGGGACTCGACGATGCCACCTTCCCTGCAGCCCTCCGCACGGCCGTCAAGCGCAGCGGCCGCAGCCTGGAGTCGTTGCGTCGCCGCCTCGACGAGCGCGGCACCCCCGTCAGCATCGCGACCCTCAGCTACTGGCAGTCCGGGCGCAGCCAGCCCCAGCGGGTCGGCTCGCTGGAAGCCGTCGCCCACCTCGAGGAGATCCTCGGGGTTCCGCGCGGCCACCTCCTGAGCAAGCTCGGCCCTCGACGCCGGCCCGGTCCGCCCCGCGAGCTGCCCCGCGCCGCCGACCTCCCGGTCGAGATCCCGCTCGCGACCCAGGCGATGGAGCAGCTGGGGTTCGGCGACACCCTCGAGCTCGTCGACCTCACGGTGCACGACACCCTCGACGTCGACGCCCACGGCGTTCAGCGCGTGCGGACCATCCGCAACGTCGTCCGTGCCATGCGCGACGGCGCCCAGCGCATCCCTGCCCTCCTCGCGACCGACCAGCCGAGCGGCGAACGGGCCGAGTTCCGGGCGGTCAGCGGCTGCCGCGTCGGGCGCACGATCTCCCACGACGCCGACGGCGTGTTCGCCGCCGAGATCATCCTCGACCGGCCCCTGCGCGTCGACGAGACGGCGGCAGCCGAGCACCAGGTCGTGCTCCCCCGCGACCTCGACCCCGAGCAGTCGATCGAGTACTTCCTCCTGCACCGGGTCACCGAGCTGATGATCTGGGTGCGGTTCCACCCGGCCAGGCTGCCCGTCACCGTCGAGACCTACAGCGTGCTCGACGGGATGACCACCTCGTCCCTGATCGACCTCGGCGACTCCACCAGCGTCCAGCACGTGGTGCACCGGGTCGGGCCCGGACGCGTCGGCATCCGCTGGAACTTCTGAGAGCCGCCCTCGACGAGGCGGTCAGGCGCCGGTGCGCGAGGACGGTGCCGCCGGTCGCGCGGGGTCCTCGAGGGCGGCCCAGCTCGACTTCTCCGGCCCGAACGCCTGGCCGGCCGGGCAGTGCGCCCTGAAGTCGCACCACTGGCACAGCGGCCCCACCGTGGCGGGGAACCGTCCCGAGTCGACGCCGAACTGCGCATAGTCGTCCTCGGCGCGACGGGCGTCGCGTGCGATGGACTCGGCCTCCGCGATCTTGCGCTGCAGCGACTCGCCGCTGTGCTCGTGCGTGGCCACTGCGCCGCTGGGCAGGTGGTGCAGCTCGACCCGGACGCAGCGGCGGCGGAACATCTTCCACGCCGCCGCGGCATACAGGGCGAGCGGGAGCGAGGTGCGCGCGTCGTCGTCGGTGGGCTCCCACCGGCTCGTCTTGTAGTCGACGACCGCCAGCTCGCTGCCGCGGTCGTCGAGCCGGTCGATGCGGCCCTGGAGGGCCAGCTCCTCGGTCTTGAGCGACACCGTGCGCTCGATGCCCAGCGGCTGGTCGACGGGGTCGACGTCGGAGAGGTAGGTGCGCACCTGCCCCTGCGCCCGCTGGCGCCACTCCAGCGACTGGTCGGCGTCGCGGAAGCCCGCCTCGATCCACGAGGTCCGCACGAGCTCGGCACCGGCCTCCGGGGTGCGCTGCTCCGGGGCGAGGTCCCACCAGTCGCGCAGGGCGTTGTGCACCGCCGTGCCCACCGAGGTGTGCGCCCGCTGGGGACGCTGGGGCGGGGAGGGTCGGTCGAGGTACTGCATGCGGTACCGGCGCGGGCAGTCGACCCACGCGAGCAGGCGGCTCGGGCTGGCGCGGAACAGGCGCCGCGGCATACCGCCGAACGACTCCTGCACGAACGCGGACCGGGCGGCCGACGCCGGCCCCGCGGGGCTCCCCTGCTGCATGCCCGCCACGTTAGGCGCTGCCACTGACGAAGGCCCGGATGCTATCCGCGACCATCTGGACGGCGATCGCGGACAGGAGCAGTCCTGCGATGCGCGTGATGAGGACCGTGCCACTGTCCTTGAGCACCCGGTGGACCTGCCCCGCGAACCGGAAGAACAGCCACACGACGAACATCGTGGCCATCAGGCCCAGCGCCACCGCGACGTACTGGCTGAGGCCGTCGGCACGCTTGACCTGGAGCATCGTGGCGACGATCGCCCCCGGTCCGGCGAGCAGCGGGGTGCCGAGCGGCACCAGGGCGACGTTCACGCCTGCGTCCGCGTGCTGCTCCTGCTCCGAACCGGTGAGCAGCTGCAGGGCCACGAGGAGCAGCAGCAGGCCACCGGCCCCCTGCAGCGCCGGCAGCGAGATGTGCAGGTAGGTGAGGATCTGCTGCCCGAACACCGCGAACAGCACGATGACGCCCAGCGCCACGAGCGAGGCGCGACGGGCGGCGGCGATCTTCTGCTTCTGCGTCAGGGTGCCGGTGAGGGCCAGGAAGATCGGCAGGGCGCCCGGCGGGTCCATGATCACGAGCAGGGTGACGAAGACCGAGCCCAGGACCTGCAGGTCGACGATGTCGTTCACGGCCTGACCGCCTCGATGTCGCTCCGTGCCTGGTCCTCGATCTCGGCGAGCACCAGGGGGTCCGTGGTGTTCTCGCCGAGCACGTTCTGCTTGCCGGTGCCGTGGTAGTCGCTCGAGCCGGTCGTGAATAGTCCCAGCTGCGCGGCGAGGTCGACGGCGTGCGCCTTCTCCCGCGGGGTGTGGTCACGGTGGTCGGCCTCGAGCCCACCCAGCCCGGCCCGGGCCATCGACTCGATGACCTCGTCGCCGACCGTCCAGCCGCGACCGTTGGCGAACGGGTGCGCCATGACCGGCACCCCGCCCGCCGCCCGGACGAGCTCGACGGCGCGCACCGGGTCGGGCGCGTAGTGCGAGGCGTAGTAGCGGCTTCCGTTGCGCAGCAGGTCCTCGAACGCCTCGTCGCGGGTGCGGATCACGCCGCTGTCGACGAGGGCGTCGGCGATGTGCGGCCGGCCCAGGGTGGCACCGTCACCGGCGAGCCCGCGCACCTGCTCGAGCGTGACCGGTATGCCGTCGGCCGCCATGGCGTGCACCATGCGTGCAACCCGGGTCTCGCGGGAGTCCTTGGCGTGGGCCAGCTCGGCGCGCAGCTCGGGGTGGTCCGGGTCGACGAGGTAGCCGAGCAGGTGGACGCTGATGCCCCGGTGCTGGCAGCTGATCTCCACGCCCCGGACCAGGCCGACCCCGACCTCGAGGGCGGCGTCGACGGCGGCCGGCCACCCGGCATACGTGTCGTGGTCGGTCAGGGCCACCACGTCCAGTCCGGCCAGTGCGGCCGACCGGACCACGTCGGCGGACGGCTGGGTGCCGTCACTCGCCGAGGAGTGGGTGTGGAGGTCGATGAGCACGCCCCAAGGGTAGGGGCAGGCCCGGCGTGTCCTCGCCGCCCTGCGCGCGGCAACCTTTCGGACGCTCCTGCCGTAGTGCAGGGTGTCGACCACGGGAGGGGTGAGCATGAGCAGGAGCGACAAGGCGGCACGCGATGCCGCCTTCGCCGACTTCGTGACGCGGTCCACACCGTCCCTGCTGCGCACTGCCTGGCTGCTGACCGGCTCGCACGATGCCGCCCACGAACTGGTCCAGGGCGCGCTGGTGAAGACCTACGTCGTCTGGTCCAGGGTCCACGAGGACGAGGCCCTCCCCTACGCGCGCAGGATCCTCATCAACCACCGCACGGACACGTGGCGCAAGACGAGGGGCGAGCACCCGGTGGCCGAGCCTCCCGAACGCCCCCACCACGACGGAACGACCGCCGACGACCGGGACCGCGTCGTGCGGATGCTCGCCGCACTGCCCGACCAGCAGCGACGGGTCGTCGTGCTGCGGTACTACAACGACCTGTCGGAGCACGCCGTGGCCGACCTGCTCGGCATCTCCGTCGGCTCGGTGAAGAGCGCCGCCTCACGAGGACTTGCCACCCTTCGGGCCTCCTACCCCACAAACGAGTCGACCACCGAGGGAAGCCTGCGATGACCAGCACCTTCGAGGACCGCGTCCGCGAGGACCTCCACGCGGCTGCCGGCGAGGTCGCCTTCGACCACCTCGACCCGGCCTCGGTGATCGGGCTCGGTCGGCGCGCCGCGAGACGACGTGGGCTGTCGCGTGCAGCGGCCGCGACCGCCGTGTCGCTCGCGGCCCTGGCGGTCGGGGTGGCGCTCGGCGACACCGCGCCGAGGCGGGCCGTCGCGCCCGTGGGCACGGCCACCTCCTCGACACCGTCGACTGCTTCGACAGCCACGGCACGGGTGAATGCGGGCGCGTTCGGGTCCCGCTCCGAGCTGCGGCCCGCCGGCTCGACCATGGCCTACACGGTCCGCGGCCTCGTCTCGGACGGGCATCGCTTCGCCGCCCTCGAGAACTCCGTCGAGGGGGTCCCCCGGACGGTGGCCGGGCTTCGCCTCGACCGGCCGGAACTCGCAGACGTGGCGTACACCGACGGGCCGCTCGCGATCCTGGTCACGCAAGGACCGGTGGACTCGATCCGGATGGGCTCGACGGGGTTCGCGCTCGACCACCTGGGGTCGGCCCCGGTGGCCGGGACCTCCCAGTGGCTGACGGTCGCGTCGATCCCCGCGTCGTGGACGAAGCCGTGGCAGGACCTGGCGTGGACCACGGGAACGGGGCAGCGAGGCGCCGCCCGGATGCCGGCGTCGTTCACGGCAACCATCCCCGCCAAGGGGGGCGGGGCAGGATGGTCCCCCCTTCCGGTGCGCTTCACCGCCCGGCCCACGCCCACCGGCACCGCCCTCGTGGAGGTGGAGAAGGCGGACTCCCCCACGCTGGGACTGCAGCACCTGGGCCTCCTCACGCTCGACCCGGGTCAGTCACAGGAGTTCGCCCGCGGCGACGGCGGCGCCTACGCCACCCTCTACGGGCTCACCCGTTCCAAGCCCGTATCCGTCGCGCCCCGGGGCGACACCGCTGCGCGCTTCGTCGACGGGTGGACCTTCACGACGGTCGAGGTCACGGGCGGCGTGTGGGCAACGGCGATCCAGCTGACGGGGATGGACGACAGCAGCCCCGACCCCGTCCCCTCCGTCAGCTGGACGGACGGAACCGGGGCCTCGCACTCTTTCGACCTGCCGTGAGTTCAGGGGGCGTCGCCCCTTCAGCGACGACCCCGCTCACTCTGCGACGGGGCGCAGCTCGACGGTCTCCCCGGGTCCTGCGAACTTCAGCACGACCTCCTCGGCCCGTGCGCGGTCGGCGACGTCGATGAGGAAGAACCCCGCGAAGTGCTCGGTCGTCTCGGCGTAGGGACCTTCGGTCACCTTGCGCCGGCCACCCTCGAACCGCACCAGGGTCGCCTCCCGCGGATCGCCCAGGGCCTGGCCGCCGACCAGCTCGCCGCGTTCGGACAGGTCCTGCATGACCGCCTCGAAGTCCGCGTTGAGCCGCTCCCGCTCGGCGGCCGGCATCGCCTGGTGCTCGGCCAGGAAGTCGGCCGTCGGGTGACCCCAGGGCTGGGGGTTGGAGTGGATGAGGATGACGTACTTCATGTGGGGCTCCCTGTCTGGGTGCTGGTGGCCGTGCGGCCCGGTCACCACCATGACGCCCGGAGCCCGGCGTGCTCGACATTTCGCTCAGGATCTTTTCCTCGCGGGTCAGGGCCGGGACTCAACCAATCAGGCACCCTCTCCGTTGGAGGGGTGCACGACCGGGCACACACCAAGGAGGGGGCGCTATGTCTGGGCAGGACGACGAGGAGTTCGTGGACTTCGTCCGCGGCGCCTCACCACGCCTGCTCAAGACCGTGTGGTTCATCTGCGGCGACCCGGTCCAGGCCGAGGAGCTCGTGCAGGCGGCCCTCGAACGCGTCTACGTCCGCTGGGCGCGCATCAGTGAGGGCGATCCGCTGGCCTACACCCGTCGGATCCTGCTCAACCTGCACATCGACGACCGCAGGCGCAGCAAGCGCGAGACGGTCGTCGAGGCGATGCCTGAGTCATCCACCCGCGACTCCGGGCCCGAGGACGCCGACCATGTGGTTCGCCTGCTCGGTCGCCTGCCGCTGCGCGAACGCCAGGTCGTCGTCATGCGGCACTACGCAGGCCTCCCCGAGGTCGAGGTCGCAGAGCTCCTCGGCATCAGCCTCGGTTCGGTCAAGTCCAGCGCCTCACGCGGGTTGGCCAAGCTGCGTGAATCCCTTGAGCGAGAGGAGAACTCCCATGTCCGTTGACCTCAACGAGGTTCTGGAAGGCACCAGCGCTCCCCCGATGGGCATCGACCCGTATGCCGTGGTGCATGGCGGCCGTCGCCGCGTCCGTCGCCGCCGCCTCACCGCCGTCGCCTCCGGCACGGCCGTGGTCGCGGCCATCGGCGTGGCCGCCGCGGTGGCGGACGGCCCCGGCACGGCACCCCTCACGCCGGTCGCCTCGGCCCGCACCTCCGCCTCGCCGGACGCCCTGCTCCGCGCGCCGTCCACCCTCGAGTTCACCCAAAGGGGCGCAGACGGGGTCGTGCGCAGCTACCGGGTCACGGTCAGCCCGGACCGGGGACTCGACCGCAACCAAGCGGTTCTCGAGGTTCTGGAGCCGGGCGGCGGCGCGACCCTCATCGGTGCCATCGCGATGACCCACCCCGAACGTGGGCCGGTGGCTGGAGAGGACGTGCCCGCCAGGGGCACCACCTGGTCGCTCGACCGGACCGCGTCCGGACACACGCGCATGAACACCGCACTCCAGGACGGCACCGAATTCTCGGTGCCGTTGCGGCACATCCCCGCCACACCGTTCACCGTCGCCGTGCTCGACGGGCTCAGCACCGTGCAGGTGGGCCAGACGATGTCCTCGAGCAACGACAACGGCATCCCGGCCCTGAGGTGACGGCGCTGTGAGGGAACCCACGCGGCATACCGGTGTCGCCGTCGGTCCCCGATCGGCAGGATGGCCACCATGCAATTCGGACGCAGCTACGAGGAGTTCGAGGTCGGCGCGGTCTACAAGCACTGGCCCGGCAAGACGGTGACCGAGTACGACGACCACCTGTTCTGCCTCTTGACCATGAACCACCACCCGCTCCACCTCGACTCGAACTACGCGGAGAACACGACGCAGTTCAAGAAGAACGTGGTGGTCGGCAACTACATCTACTCGTTGCTGCTCGGCATGTCCGTCCCAGACGTCTCGGGCAAGGCCATCGCCAACCTCGAGGTCGAGTCGCTGCGCCACGTCGCACCGACGTTCCACGGCGACACGATCTACGGCCAGACCGAGGTCCTGGACAAGTGGGAGAGCAGGTCCAAGGACGACCGCGGAGTGGTCCACGTCGAGACCAAGGGCTACAACCAGGACGGCACGCTGGTCTGCATCTTCCGCCGCAAGGTCATGGTGCCCAAGGAGAGCTATCTCGCCGCCCGCGGTGGTGAGCAGCCCGGCCGCCCCGAGCTGGTCGAGCCCGCGCCGACCCCCACCCCCGCGCCGACCCCCACCCCCGCGCCGACCCCCACCCCCGAGCCGGCCCCCACCCCCGCGCCCGAGGGCTGAGCCCTCCGTCACTCAGTGAGCACCAACTGTCGCAAAGGCCCAGCCTTGCCGACCGTTCGCGCTCACTGAGCGCGGATCGGGTCCCGAACAGCCCCCGTCGGGTCGGTCACTGCACCGCTAGGGTCTGGGCATGGCCGATTTCGTTGGCGCGGTGGACCAGGGGACGACGAGCACACGGTTCATGGTGTTCGACCACTCGGGGGCCGAGGTGGGCCGCCGTCAGCTCGAGCACGAGCAGATCATGCCGCGCGCCGGGTGGGTCGAGCACAGCCCGCTGGAGGTCTGGGAACGCACCCAGACCGTGATCGCGTCCGCCCTGGCCCACCTCGACCTGCAGGCCAGTGACCTGTCCGCCCTCGGCATCACCAATCAGCGCGAGACCACGGTCGTGTGGAACCGCCGCACCGGTCGCCCCCTGTACAACGCGATCGTCTGGCAGGACACCCGCACCGACAAGATCGCCCGGGCGCTCGACCAGTCGGGGAAGGGCGAGGTCATCCGCGAGCGCGCGGGCATCCCGCCGGCCGCCTACTTCGCCGCGGGCAAGGTCCAGTGGATCCTCGAGAACGTCGACGGCGCACGCAAGGCGGCCGACGACGGCGACGCGGTCTTCGGCACCATCGACACCTGGCTGCTGTGGAACCTCACTGGCGGCACCGACGGCGGCGTCCACGTCACCGACGTGACCAACGCCAGCCGCACCATGCTCATGGACCTGCGGACCCTCGACTGGGACGACGAGCTGCTGTCCTTCTTCGACATCCCGCGCTCGATGCTCCCCGAGATCCGGCCGAGCTCCGACCCGGCGTTCTACGGCACCACCCGCCCCGGTGGCCCCCTGGGTGGGGAAGTCCCGCTCGCCGGCGACCTCGGTGACCAGCACGCGGCCACCGTCGGCCAGGTCTGCTTCAGCCCCGGCGAGGCGAAGAACACCTACGGCACCGGCAACTTCATGCTGCTCAACACCGGTGAGGAGATCGTCCGCAGCGAGTCCGGGCTGCTGACGACGGTCGCCTACCAGTTCGGCGACGCCAAGCCGGTCTACGCGCTCGAGGGGTCCATCGCCGTCACCGGCTCGGCCGTCCAGTGGCTGCGCGACCAGCTCGGGATCATCTCCGGGGCCGGCGACGTCGAGCGCCTCGCCCGGTCCGTGCAGGACACCGGCGGCCTCTACTTCGTCCCTGCCTTCTCCGGCCTGTTCGCGCCCTACTGGCGCCCCGACGCCCGCGGCGCCATCGTCGGCATGTCCCGCTTCAACACCGGGGCCCACCTGGCCCGGGCCACCCTCGAGGCGATCTGCTACCAGAGCCGCGACGTCGCGGACGCGATGACCAAGGACTCCGGCGTCGAGCTCGAGGTGCTCAAGGTCGACGGCGGCGTCACCGCCAACGGCCTCTGCATGCAGCTGCAAGCGGACATTCTGGGCGTGCCCGTCTCACGCCCGGTGGTCGCCGAAACCACCGCCCTGGGTGCGGCCTACGCTGCAGGTCTGGCCACTGGCTTCTGGTCCGGCACCGAGGAGCTGCGCGCCAACTGGCAGGAGTCCCAGCGATGGTCGCCGACCTGGAGCGACGAGCAGCGCACCGACGGGTATGCCGGGTGGCGCAAGGCCGTGGAACGCACCCTGGACTGGGTGGACGTCGACGAGGGGTAGGGCAATGACCACGGTAACCGCCACCGGGACGACCGGGAACGCCCGGACCACAGGGCTCTCGCCGCAGTCCCGCCAGCGCGCCATCGAGGCCCTCAAGTCCGGCGAGGAGCTCGAGCTGCTCGTCATCGGCGGCGGGGTCGTCGGCAGCGGCACCGCCCTCGACGCCGTGACGCGGGGCCTGTCGACAGGCCTGATCGAGCAGCGCGACTTCGCCAGCGGCACGTCGTCACGGTCGAGCAAGCTCATCCACGGCGGCCTGCGCTACCTCGAGATGCTCGACTTCGCGCTGGTCCGGGAGGCCCTGCACGAACGCGGCCTGCTGCTCACCCGCCTCGCGCCGCACCTCGTGCGCCCGGTCCCGTTCCTCTACCCCCTCACCCACCACGGCTGGGAACGCGCCTACGTCGGCTCGGGCATCGCGCTCTACGACGCGATGGCCATGGCGGCCAGCGGCGGCGCCGGGCTGCCCCACCACCGCCACCTCACCCGCCGCCAGGCGCTGCGGCTCATGCCCAGCCTGCGCAACGACGCCCTCACCGGCGCCGTGCAGTACTACGACGCCCAGGTCGACGACGCCCGCCACACGATGGAGCTGGCCCGGACCGCCGCCCACTACGGCGCCCACGTCGCCAACCGTGTCGCCGCCATCGGGTTCCTGCGCCAGGGTGAGCGCGTCACCGGGGTCCGGGCGATCGACAAGCTCACCGACGAGGAGTTCGTCATCAACGCCCGGCAGATCGTCAACGCGACGGGTGTCTGGACCGACGACACCCAGGCGATGGTCGGCGAGCGCGGGCAGTTCCACGTGCGCGCGTCGAAGGGCATCCACCTCGTCGTGCCGCGCGACCGCATCCACTCCTCGACCGGCCTGATCCTGCGCACCGAGAAGTCCGTGCTCTTCGTCATCCCGTGGGGCCGGCACTGGATCATCGGCACCACCGACACCGACTGGGCACTCGACAAGGCGCACCCCGCGGCCACCCGTGCCGACATCGACTACATCCTCGACCACGTCAACCGCGTCCTCCAGACGCCGCTCACCCACGAGGACGTCGAGGGCGTGTACGCCGGGCTGCGCCCGCTGCTCGCCGGCGAGTCCGAGTCCACGAGCAAGCTGTCCCGCGAGCACGTGGTGGCCCACAGCGCCCCCGGGCTCGTCGTCGTCGCCGGAGGCAAGTACACGACCTACCGCGTGATGGCCAAGGACGCCGTGGACGAAGCGGCACAGGCGATCTCGCGACGAGTCCCCGCGTCCACGACCGACACGGTTCCGCTCGTGGGGGCCGTCGGCTACGCCGCGATCTGGAACCAGCGCCACTCCCTCGCCGCCGACGCCGGGCTGCACGTCGCCCGCGTGGAGCACCTGCTGCAGCGCTACGGCGTCCTCACCCAGGAGGTCCTCGCCCTCGTCGCCGAGCGCCCGGAGCTGGGACAACCCCTCGACGGCGCCGAGGACCACCTCCAGGCCGAGGTCGTGTACGCCGCGTCCCACGAGGGAGCGCTCCACCTCACCGACATCCTGACCCGCCGCACCCGCATCTCGATCGAGGCCTGGGACCGCGGGGTCTCGGCAGCACCCGTGGCAGCGGCCCTCGTCGCACCCGTGCTCGGCTGGGACGAGGCCCGCACGCAGGAGGAGATCGCGATCTACCTCGGCCGGGTCGAGGCCGAACGGGTCAGCCAGACCATGCCGGACGACGCCTCCGCCGACGAGGCCCGTCGCAGCGGGCCGGACAGCACCCTGTAGCGCGGCCGCGCCAGACGCCCTCTCCAAGGGGCCTGACCTGCGCTTTTGGCTTAGGGTCCCACCATGGCTCGCCTGCGCACCGTCTCCCCCGCCTCCCGTGGCTGGACCCGTCGCCGGGCCGGCAAGGGGTTCGTCTACCTCGACGCCGACGGCGCCCGTCTCCCCGCCGCCGACGTCGAACGCATCCGCGCCCTCGTCATCCCCCCAGCGTGGGAGAACGTCTGGATCTGCCCCGTCCCCAACGGCCACATCCAGGCCGTCGGGAGCGACGCGGCCGGCCGTCGGCAGTACCTGTACCACCCGGACTGGCGGATCAAGCGGGACGCCGCGAAGTTCGACCGCGTGCTGGGCGCCGCCGCCCGCCTGCCGGCCGCGCGCAAGCGGGTCCTCGCGGACCTCGCGCTGGAGGGTATGCCGCGCGGCCGGGCGTCCGCCGTGGCCGTCCGGCTGCTCGACCTGGGCTACTTCCGCATCGGCAGCGACGCGTACACCGAGGACAACGGGTCGTTCGGGCTGACGACCCTGGAGCGCCAGCACGTCACGCGCAAGGGTGACGTCATCGTGTTCTGCTTCGTGGGGAAGTCGGGGATCGAGCACTGCATCGAGATCGACGACACGGCCGCGATGGAGGCGCTCGACCGGCTGCGCAAGCGGCGCTCGGCGAGCAGGCGGCTGCTGGCCTACCAGGACGCGAAGCGGTGGTCCGACCTCGACGCCACCACGGTGAACGCCTACCTCGCCGAGCTGCTCGGCGGCGAGATGACCGCGAAGGACTTCCGGACGTGGCACGCGACGGTGCTGGCAGCGGTCGCCCTCCGCTCCAGCAACGAGCCCGGCGACACCAAGACCTCACGCAAGCGCGCCATCAAGGCCGCCGTCGAGGAGGTGGCCAGCTACCTCGGCAACACTCCCACCATCGCCAAGAACTCCTACATCGACCCGCGCGTCCTCGACAGCTACGAGTCGGGCACGACGATCGACGTCGACCCCAGCCGGTTCCGCAGCCCCGAACGCCGTCAGGCCGCCATCGAGAAGGCCGTGCTCGCGCTTCTCGCGCCGAGCTGAGGGCCCGCCCCGGGGGCTGCGACACGTCATACCTCCATGGCACGATGGCGCCGTGAGCAGCGAAGAGCAGACCAAGCCGGAGAACCGCGCCCGCCCGACGACCGACGAGTTCCGCGCGTTCGTCGCCGAGGACTGGGCACCGCGCACCCCGGGTGCCACCGGGCTGAGCGAGGCCGCCCGGTATGCCGCGGACCGGCGTGCCGCCGTGAGCGCCGCCTACGAGGGCGACCGCCTGGTCATCCCCGCCGGGGGCCTCAAGGTGCGCAGCAACGACACCGACTACGTGTTCCGGCCCCACACGGCGTTCGTCCACCTGACCGGCCTCGGCGGTGACCGGGAGCCGGACGCCGTCCTCGTCCTCGAGCCCCGCGACGACGGCTCGCACGAGTCCATCCTCTACTTCCGTCCCCTCGCGGGTCGTGACAGCGACGAGTTCTTCGCCGACTCCAGGTACGGCGAGTTCTGGGTCGGCGCACGCCCCACCATCGAGGACATCGAGACCGAGCTCGGCCTCACCGCCCGCCACATCGACGAGTTCGCCGATGCCGCGGTCAAGGACTCGGGCGAGGTGACCGTCCGCGTCGTGCGTGACGCCGACCGCGACCTCACCCGCCAGCTCGACGCCGCACGCGCCTCGGAGAACACCGATCAGGACGAGCTCACCGAGAGCGACGACGAGCTCGCCCACTTCCTCTCCCACCTGCGCCTGACCAAGGACGAGTGGGAGGTCGAAGAGATGCGCAAGGCCGTCGAGGCGACCCACCACGGGTTCGAGGCGGTCATCGCCGACCTGCCCGAGGCGCTGGCCAACGGCCGCGGCGAGCGCTGGGTCGAGGGCGTCTTCGGCCTCACCGCCCGGCACGAGGGCAACGGTGTCGGCTACGACTCCATCTGCGCCGCCGGCGACCACGCCACCACGCTGCACTGGATCAAGAACACCGGGGAGATCAACGACGGCGACCTCATCCTGCTCGACGCAGGGGTCGAGGTGGACTCCCTCTTCACCGCCGACATCACCCGCACGCTCCCCGTCAACGGCACCTTCTCCGACGCGCAGCGCGAGATCTACGACGCCGTGTATGCCGCGCAGGAGGCCGGCCTCGCAGCGGTCAAGCCCGGCAACAAGTTCTCCGACGTGCACGCCGCCGCGATCCGCGTGATCGCCGAGCACCTGCACTCCTGGGGTCTGCTGCCGGAGGGCGTCGACGTCGAGGGGACCCTCGACAAGGAGCACGGTCAGTACCACCGCCGCTGGATGGTGCACGGCACCAGCCACCACCTCGGCCTCGACGTGCACGACTGCGCGCTCGCGACGCGCGAGGAGTACATGGACGCCGAGCTCGTGCCCGGCATGGTCCTCACCGTCGAGCCGGGGCTCTACTTCAAGGCTGACGACCTCAAGGCACCCGAGCGGTTCCGTGGCATCGGGGTGCGCATCGAGGACGACGTCCTGGTGACCACCGACGGCCACGAGAACCTGTCCGCCGGCATGCCGCGCACGTCCCAGGACGTCGAGGCCTGGATCGCCGAGGTCCAGTCCCGCTGAGTCGCTGAGCGAGGCGCGACGTGTCGTGCCTCGTTCAGCGGCGGTCCACCACGTCGAGGGTCAGCGCCTTGTCGACGCCGGCCGCCTGACCACCCCACCCGAGGATCATGCCGATCAGCTCGGCCGGCTTGGGGAACGTGTCGGGCAGGGCCGCGTTGTAGGCCGCGTGGGCCTCGAGCGAGGCCACCGACTGCTCGACGTGGTCGGTGACGTCGACGAAGTGGGTGGGGGTGGGTGAGCCGCCGAAGCAGAGCCGCTTGACGTTCCAGGGTTCGAACCCCTCGTCGACCAGCTCGGGGAAGATCCAGCGGTTCCCGGCGTCGGCCACCGCGTCGACGCAGGCGAGCCCGACGGCCCGGTGGTCGGCCTGGTTGAGCATCCCCTGGACGAACCGGTCCCCGTAGTGACCGGTGACGACCACGTCCGGCTTGCGGCGCCGGATCTCGCGGGCGATGTCCCGGCGCAGTGGGAGCCCGTACTCGACGTTCCCGTCGCGGTGGTCGCCGAAGTCGACCTCGGTCACCCCCACGAGCGCGGCGCCGTCCCGTTCCTCCTGCTCGCGGACACCGGCCGCCTGGTCGGGGTGCATCGTGTCGATCCCCGCCTCGCCGCGGGTCAGCAGGAAGTAGGTGACGGTCTTGCCGGCCGCGGTCCACTTCGCCACGGCTGCCGCGGTGCCGTACTCGATGTCGTCCGGGTGCGCGACCACGCACAGGACGGAGGAGAAGTCGTCACCGAAGTCGACGAGGGCGGGTCGGTCACCGGCGGGCTCGCTCATCCCGGCAGCGTACGACCCGGCGTCCGTCCTGCCCATCCCCCGAGGTCACGCATCCAGGGACCGGCTGCGGGTGCGCCGCCGGGGACCGGCTGTGGGTGTGCCGGGTGGCTCCGTCAGGCGGGCGGGGGTTGCTGACCCGGGTGCGCCTGCTGCTGCCGAGCAGCCTCGAGGTTCGCCGGGGCCTGCGCCTGGGCAGCGGCCATCGGGTCCATCTGGGTGAGCAGCTCACGGGCCTGGGCGGCGAACTTGTGCTCGACGAGGACCTCGTACTGCGTGGCCACGACCTGCATGACCGAGGTGAAGTCCCTCGGGCCCCGGGCGATCTGGTAGCCGAGGAGGCTCCACACGACGCCGAACAAGGCGCCGAAGGCCACCGTCGCGAGGATGCCGGACAGGCCCTGGTTGTCGAACAGGGCGAAGGCCGCGCCGACGAACAGGCCGAGCCAGGCGCCGGAGATGAGCCCGCCGAGGGCAGCCCGTCCGCGGGTCAGGCGTCCGGTCACCCTCTCGAGCTGCTTGAGGTCGGTGCCGACGATGAGGACGTTCTGCACCGGGAACTCGTGGTCCGACAGGTAGTCGACCGCCCGCTGCGCCTTGTCGTAGGTGTCGTACCGGCCCAGGGACATCGGGTACTCCAGCGCGAGGACGGCGCGGGAGCGACTGAGGGCGGTGGGCTGCGTGCTCATGCCCCCAGTGTGTCAAAGCCCGCTGGACGTTGCCTGAACGGCCGGGGTCCGGTCCTCCCCTGTTCAGCCGTGACGGGGACACCACCCTCGCGCCCGTTCGGGGAAGGTGTCACTCTGGAGTGGTGTCCCCGGCCAGCACTCTCCGTCGCGCCAGGGCGGTCTCGGCCTGTGCCGCGATCGCCCTCCTCGCCGTCCCGGCAACGGCGCACGCGGCACCCAGGGCCGATCCCGACGCCCGCGCCGGCAAGGCCACCACCCGGGACGTCGGTCCCGACGCCGGCCCGGTGCCGTCTCCCGTCACCGCTGCCGCCGCCCCGACCACGGACCGCCTCGCGGGCGCCGACCGCTACGCCACCGCCGTCGCCGCCTCCCGGGCTGCCTTCCCGAGCGCGAACCCGGCGGGCCTGACCACCGTGTACCTCGCCTCCGGGGCCGACTACGCGGACGCCCTGGCTGCCGGCCCGACCGCGGTGGCCCGTGCCGGCGGGCTGCTCCTCACCCAGCCCGACCGACTCACCGCATCGACGGCGACCGAGCTGCGTCGCCTGGCGCCCGACCGTGTCGTGGTCGTCGGCGGCGCCGGGGCGGTCTCCGCCAAGGCGATGCGGGACGTCAGCGCCCTCGGCCTCCCCGTGAGCCGGATCTCGGGGGCCGATCGCTACGCCACCTCCGCGGCGGTCGCGCGGGAGGGCTTCCCGTCCGGCGCCCGCACCGCCTGGGTCGCCACCGGCCAGGGGTATGCCGACGCCCTCTCCGCCGGCCCCGCGGCCTCCGCCGCAGGCGGTCCCGTCGTCCTCGTCGACGGTCGTTCGCGCACAGTGCCCGCTGCGACCAGCCAGCTGCTCAAGGACCTCGGTGTGACGACGGTGCGGATCGCGGGCGGCAGCGGGGTGGTCTCCAGCGGCATCGAGTCGGGTCTGCGGTCCCTCGTCGGCTCCTCGGCGGTGACCCGCTCCGCCGGCGCCGACCGGTACACCACCACGATCGCCGTCAACAGCCGGGCGTTCCCGTCCCTCTCCCGGGGGGACGCCTACGTGGCCGCGGGGAACGGCTTCGCCGACGCCCTCGCCGTCGGGGTGCTCGCGGGGCGGTCCAAGCGACCCCTGTACCTCTCCTACGCCTACTGCGCCAACGGTTCCGTGCGCACAGAGCTGAGTCGTACGGCCATCTCGAGGGTTCGGCTCGTCGGCGGTCCGGCAGCGATCCGCGGGTACGTCGGGACGCTCGGAACCTGTGGGAGCCTGACGGCCGCGGACAGCCTGTGGGTGGTCGCCAACAAGCAGCGACGCCTCAGCCCCAAGAGCTATGCACCCAGCGGCCTCGTCCAGCCCGACGTCGCGACGATCAACGGCCACAAGCTCCGCAGGGACGCTGCCGCCGCGCTCAAGACGATGATCGACGCCGCTAGAGCCGAGGGCGCCGGTCGCATCGCGCTCCTCAGCGGCTACCGCTCCTACTCCTACCAGGTGCAGGTCTACAACGCCGAGGTCGCACTGCGGGGCGTGGCCGCCGCCGACAAGGTGGTCGCCCGGCCCGGCTACAGCGAGCACCAGACCGGACTCGGCATGGACCTGTCACCCGTGGGTGACCCCAGCTGCAACGACTACCGCTGCATCGGCAACACCCCGCAGGGCCGCTGGCTCGCGGCCAACGCCCCCCGGTTCGGATTCGTCCTGCGTTACGAGAGCGGGCGCACCCCGACCACGGGCTACAGCCCCGAGCCGTGGCACTTCCGCTACCTCGGCGCCGCGACGTCACGCGACTACAAGGCCGGTGGGTTCCACACCATCGAGGACTACTTCGGGTTGCCGGCAGCACCGAGGTACTGAGCCCGCTCCCGGGTGCGCTGCTACGTCTTGAGCGCGAAGTCCTCGAGCAGGCGCCGACCGATGATCATCTTCTGGATCTCGGCGGTGCCCTCGCCGATGAGGAGCATCGGGGCCTCGCGGTACAGCCGCTCGATCTCGTACTCCTTCGAGTACCCGTAGCCACCGTGGATGCGGAACGACTGCTCGACCACGTCCGCGCAGTTCTCGGAGGCGAGGTACTTGGCCATCCCTGCCTCGAGGTCGTTGCGCTTGCCGGCGTCCTTGAGCCGGGCGGCCTTCACCATCATCTGGTGGCTGGCCTCGACCTTGGTGGCCATGTCGGCAAGGCGGAAGAGGATGCCCTGGTGCTCGGCGATCTTCTTGCCGAACGTCTCGCGCTGCTGGGAGTAGGCGATCCCGAGCTCGAAGGCCCGCATCGAGACGCCGCAGGCGCGGGCCGCGACGTTGACGCGGCCCACCTCGACGCCGTCCATCATCTGGTAGAAGCCCTTGCCCGGCTCGCCACCGAGGATCTGCGCCGACGTGGTGCGGTGCCCGTCGAGGACGAGCTCGGTGGTGTCGACACCCTTGTAGCCCATCTTCTCGATCTTCCCGGGGATGGTGACGCCCTGCGCGGTCTCGCCGAAGCCGGGCTCCTTCTCGACGAGGAAGGTCGTCATGTTCTTGTAGACCGAGTCGGCGCCGAGGTCCGACTTCACCAGCACCGCAACGAGATTCGCGCTGCCGCCGTTCGTGAGCCACATCTTCTGGCCGGTCAGGGTCCACTCGGTCGCGTCGCCCTCGCCGCCGCCCTTGACGGCCTTGGACTTGATCGCCGAGACGTCCGACCCCAGACCCGGCTCGCTCATCGAGAACGCCCCTCGCACCTCACCGGTCGCCATCCGCGGCAGGTACCGCTGCTTCTGCTCCTCGGTGCCGTGCTGCAGCAGCATGTAGGCGACGATGAAGTGCGTGTTGATGATGCCGCTCACGGACATCCAGCCCCGGGCGATCTCCTCCACCACGAGCGCATAGGTCAGCAGGGACTCGCCGAGGCCGCCGTACTCCTCGGGGATCATCAACCCGAAGATCCCCATCTCCTTCATGCCCTCGACGATCTGCGTCGGGTACTCGTCGGCGTGCTCGAGCTCCTGCGCCACCGGGATGATCTGCTCGTCGACGAACTCCTTGACGAGCTTGACCAGCTCGACCTGCTCGTCGCTCAGTCCGTCGGTCTGCTGGAGTCGGGACATCCGGGGATCGCCACCTTGCGTTCGCGGGAAAGGAAACCTCCCGCGAGTATGCCGAGCGGCTCGGTCCCGGCACAGGTTCAGCTCGTGTGAGCCTCCCCACCCGCGGGGAGGTGCAGCGTCGGTAAATCGGTGGCGGGGCGGCATACCGGTCTGTCACGCTCTCACCGGAAGCGCTGGGCAGCCGAGCCCGCGCCCGAGCTCCACACCGGAAGAGACGGAGGGTCGAGATGTCCACGACGGTCCCGGGCACCACCTGTGCCCTCTCCCCTCTTCCCTTGGAGTTCACCCATGCAGTTCAAGGAGTCCGCGGCCCTTCCAGGGGCTGACCTCTTCTCGTTCGACAGCCTTCCCGACGACCCGCCCGAGGGCGAGCGCTGGTCGAGCTGGGACGGTGCCACGCACGGTCCGAAACCCCGACCCGACTGGGTCATCACCGCGCTCGGCGCCGTCGAGACCGACCTCGGCGTCCTCAAGACGGGCAAGGAGGCGGACGTCCACATCGTCCGTCGCTGGATCCCCGACGGCACGACCGAGCCGGCGGTCGACAGCTTCCTCGCCGCCAAGCGCTACCGCACCGGCGAGCACCGGATGTTCCACCGCGACGCCGGCTACCAGGAGGGACGCCGGGTCCGTCGCAGCCGCGAGATGCGAGCCATGGCACGACGCACCGAGTTCGGCAGGGAGCTGCTCTCCGGGCAGTGGGCCATCGCGGAGTTCGAGGCCCTGGGAACGTTGTGGGAGATGGGGATCCCCGTTCCCTACCCCGTGCAGCTCAGCGATCGCGAGATGCTCATGGAGTTCATCGGCGCCGACGGAGTGGCCGCACCGCGGCTGGCCCAGGCGCGACCGGAGGCGGCCCTGCTGCCCGAGCTCTTCGAGCAGCTGCGTTCGGTCATGGTCGTCCTGGCGGAGCGGGGCTGGACCCACGGCGACCTCTCGCCGTACAACGTCCTGCTCCACCACGACCGCCTCGTCGTCATCGACTGGCCCCAGATCGTCGACATCATCGGCAACCCGCGCGGGTTCGAGTTCCTGGAGCGCGACGTCACGAACATGTGCCGCTGGTTCACCACCCGGGGCCTGGCGGTCGACGAGGGCGAGCTCCTCGGTGACCTCGTCGCCGCCTCGACCGCCCGGTGGTGAGGCGCGGCGACCGAGCGCCCAGCGGGGCGCGGCTAGGCTCGCGGCATGTCCACGGTGAGCCGGCGCGGGGTGCTCCTCGGCGCAGCCGGAGCAGCTCTCGGCCTCGCGGGGTGCGGCGCCAGCGGCCCCCGGCGCCGGTCCGGGACCCTGCGCAGCCGTCACTGGCCGGACCACGACATCCGGTGGGAGATGGCCCTCCCCGACTCCGGGCGCGGCGCCAGCCCGCTCGTCGTCGTCCTGCACGGCAAGAGCGGCAGCGCGCGCTCGGCGTTCGACTCGCTGCACCTCGACGAGCACGTGGCGGCGACCGGGCTCACCATCGCCTCGGTCGACGGCGGCGACTCCTACTGGCACCGGCGCCGCAGCGGCGTGGACACGGGGGCCATGGTCGTCGACGACTTCCTGCCGCTCGCCCGCAACGAGGGCGGGTACGGCGGCCCGGTGGCCCTCCTCGGGTGGTCGATGGGCGGCTACGGGGCCCTGTTGCTGGCGTCACAGCTCGGTCGTGAGGGCGTGGGCGCCGTGGTCGCCGAGAGTGCGGCCCTCTGGACCGGCCCGGGCGCGAGCGCCTCGGGTGCGTTCGACGACCGGGAGGACTTCGTCGCGCACGACGTGTTCGACCGGGCCGACGTCCTCGCGGGCCTCCCCGTCCGGCTCGACTGCGGGGACCGCGACCCCTTCGTGGCGGCGAACCGTGCCTTCGCGAAGGTACTCCCGTCAGCGACCCTGACCGTCGACGCCGGAGGCCACACGAACACCTACTGGCGCGAGCACGCCCGGGGCCAGCTCGAGTGGATCGCCAAGCAGCTCTGAGCGATCCGCGTCAGTAGACGACGACGCGGCTACCGATCGGCATCAGGTTGTCGGCCCAGATCATGTTCATCGCCGGGTTGCTCACGCGGGCGCAGCCGTGCGACGCCGGGTATCCGGGGATCGACGCCGCCCCGTGGACGGCGATGCCACCGTTGAAGTACCGGGGGCGCCAGAGGTCGCCGAGCGGGCCCTTGTCGAGGTGGTCGACGGAGCGGAAGGTGCTGAACGTCCCGGCCGGGGTGTTCGCGACGTGCTGGCTGCCCCTCGAGGTGTACGTCTCGCCGCTCCCGGTGCTGGTGTTGAGGATCGTCGTGACGCGCCCACCGCGGACCACGAGCAGCAGCTGTCGGGCCTTGTCGATCTCGATGCCGGTGCCACCGATGCGCGACTGCGGGCGGGTCCCCGCCTGGAGGGCCTTCCGGGTCGAGGGCCCGTACACACCGTCACGGCCCAGGCCGGCGGCCTTCTGCAAGGCCATCACGGCCTGCGACGTCAGCAGGCCGAACTCGCCGTCCGCGGTGCCGTTCCAGTAGCCGAGCGATGAGAGCCGCTGCTGCACCGACTTCACGTACGGCCCCGAGTCGCCGACGTGGAGGGTGTCGCCCTCCGTCGGGACCGGCTGTGGCTTCGGCGCGGTCGGAGTGGGGGCGGGCTTGGTGGTCGGCTTCGGCGTGGTCGGCGCCGGAGCCGGCTTCGTGGCCGGCTTCGTCGTCGGCGTGGCCGTTGCCGTGTCGCTGGGGACGGCCGGCGTCGCCTCGGTGGGCTCGCTGGTCGTGGGGTCGGCGCTCGGGGTGTCCGCGGAGGGGGTGTCGGCGGACGGCTGGTCCGAGGAGGACGGTGCCGCTCCGGCGACCGGTCCGCTCGACGAGGCGCTCGCGCTCCCGACCGACACCATGCCGCACCCGCTGAGGGCCGTGGCGGCAACCATCAGGCCCGTGGCCAGGACCGTCGTCGAACGGCGTGGGTCGAGTCGGTGGTGGGTCATGGTGTCCCTCTCGTCGCTGCGCGGTGAGGCCGTACCTGCGGAACCTCACACAGGGTGACGCACCAGCACGCAAACCGGTTGTCCCGGATGCGTGTCGTTGCCGACTCGAGACCTGGCCCACCGGCCCCAGACATGGCGCGGTCGCCCTCCCCCCGAGGGCGACCGCACTCACCTAGACGCGGAGCGGGGGCCAAAGGTTGCCTGCCGATTCGAGTTGATTTCTCAACTTGTCGAGGTGGACCCCGAGACCGCTTCGTGCACCGTCAGCACCCGGCGGGCGGTGTCGACGTGGAGGCTCTCGATCATCCTGCCGCCGTAGGTCACGACCCCTGCTCCGGCCCCGTCCTCCCATGCGCGCAGGATGCCCTTGGCCTCCTCCACGGCTTCGGGGCTCGGCGCGAACACCGCGTTGCAGGGCTCGACCTGTCCGGGGTGCACCAGCGTCTTCCCGTCGAACCCCAGCTGCCTGGCCTGCAGGCACTCCGCAGCGAAGCCCTCTGCGTCACGGACGTCGTTGTAGACGCCGTCGAGGATGACCGTGCCCGTCGCGCGGGCTGCGAGCAGGCACAGCCCGAGCCCGGTGAGCAGCGGCTGCCGCCCGGGCACGTGCTCGGCCTGCAGCTCCTTGGCGAGGTCGTTGGTCCCCATCACGAGGACGGTCAGCCGCTCGGAGGCGGCCGCGATCTCCTCGCAGTGCAGCATCGCGGCGGGCGTCTCCACCATCGCCCACAGCGAGGTGCGTGCCGGGGCCCCGGCTGCCTCCATCGCGGCAACGAGGTCGCGCACCTCCTGCGCCGACCCGACCTTGGGGACGACGACCGCGTCGGGGCCTGCCGCGCACGCCGCCGCGAGGTCCTCCTCGTGCCACTGCGTCCCGCTGCCGTTGATGCGGATGGTCACCTCGCGCGGCCCGTACTCACCGGATCGTGCTGCAGCACAAGCGTTCTCGCGTGCCTGGACCTTCGCGTCGGGGGCCACCGCATCCTCGAGGTCGAGGATCAGCGCGTCCACGGGAAGCGTCTTGGCCTTCTCCAGGGCCCGCTCGTTGGACGCGGGCATGTAGAGGACCGAACGACGAGGCCGGTATGCCGCCTGCGCACCCTCGTCGCCTGCACCCGGTCCGAGGTCACCCATCAGGAACCCTCGCCCTCGAGAGAAGGCGACTTCACGGCATACGCCTGCGCGAGTGCGGGATCGGTCCTGGCGAGCCGCTCGGCGAGCTCGAGCACCACCTGGCACTGCTTGAGGCTCGCGTCGTCCTCCATCTTCCCGTCGAGCATCACCGCACCGGTGCCGTCACCCATGGCGTCCACCACGCGCCGGGCGTGGGCCACGTCCTCGGGCGACGGACTGAACACCCGCTTGGCGATCTCGACCTGCACCGGGTGCAGCGACCACGTGCCGACGCAGCCGAGCAGGAACGCGTTGCGGAACTGGTCCTCGCACGCGACGACGTCGGCGATGTCACCGAAGGGACCGTAGTAGGGGAAGATCCCGTGCATCGCGCAGGCGTCGACCATGCGCGCGATCGTGTAGTGCCACAGGTCCTGCTGGTAGGTGGCGCGCGCGGCGTGCACGGCGTCGTCGACGCCCTCGGGAGGGTCCTGGCGGACGAGGTACCCGGGGTGCCCACCACCGACGCGGGTCGTCTTCATCCGGCGGTCGGCCGCGAGGTCGGCCGGTCCGAGCGACATCCCCTGCATGCGCGGGCTGGCGCCGGCGATCTCCTCGACGTTCGCGACGCCGCGGGCGGTCTCCAGGATGGCGTGCACCAGGATCGGGCGGGTCAGCCCGGCCCTGGCCTCGAGCTGGGCGAGGAGGCGGTCGACGTAGTGGATGTCCTCCGGGCCCTGGACCTTCGGCACCATGATGACGTCGAGCTTGTCGCCGATCTCGGTGACCAGCGTCGTCAGGTCGTCCAGCACCCAGGGGCTGTCGAGGCTGTTGACGCGGGTCCACAGCTGGGTGGAGTCGCCGAAGTCGGTCGCCTTCGCGATCGCGACCAGGCCCTCGCGGGCGGCGACCTTGCGGTCGGCCTTCACGGCGTCCTCGAGGTTGCCGAGCAGGACGTCGACCGTGCCGACCATCGCCGGCACCTTGGCGGCCATCTTCTCGTTGCTCGGGTCGAAGAAGTGGATGACCCGGGAGGGCCTCGAGGGCACCTGCGTCAGGGGGGCCGGGGCACCCACGGCAAGGGGGGCGAAGTAGTCCTTGGGGCTGCGCACGCGGCGACGCTAGCAGCGACAGTCACGCGGGGGTTATGACAGAGTTCACGTGTGACCGAGACCGCTCCCGACCAGCCCGGGACGGCACCAGCGAGCCCGCCGCTGAACGTGACGGCGCTGTTCGCCGAGGCAGCCTCCAAGTCAGGCCTGATGTGGGTGCAACCCCCCGGCGACCGGGCCTGGCCCTTCTGGCACGCCTGGGCCGAGGACACGGTCTACGTCGTCTCCGGTCCGGGCGAGCAGACGTTGCCGTGGCTGCCGGAGGAGGTCACGCTCGTGGCCCGCAGCAAGGACACCGGCGGACGCCTCCTCACCGTGTCCGCGAGCGTGCGGGAGATCCGGCCCGACGAGGAGCGCTGGGCCGTGGCGACCGACGCCCTCAAGGCGGGCCGGCTCAACGCCGCCGCCGACGCGCTGGACCGCTGGGCCCGGGAGTGCACGGTCCGGGCGCTCACCCCCTACGGAGCACCGCTCGAGGCACCCGGCAGCTACGACACCGGGTCGGGCGCCGCACCGGTGCCGGTGTCCGAGGCGACGACCTCCACGTGGCGTCCGTGGCACTGGCGCGGACGGCCACGGCGCCGTCGCGGCAACCGCCTCCCTGACGGCGGCTGACCAGCCGGATAGCCTTGCGGCGTGAGCACTCCGTCGCGTGTCTTCGTGGGCCGCCTGACCAGCCTGAGCGTGTTCGACCCGCTCGGTGACCAGGTGGGTCGGGTGCGCGACGTCGTCGTCACCTTCGGGGCCTCACGGCGCCGACCACGCGTCATCGGCCTCGTCGTCGAGGTGCCCGGCCGACGTCGCGTCTTCGTGCCGATGACCCGCGTGACCTCGGTCGACGGCGGACAGGTCATCACGACCGGCCTGGTCAACATGCGCCGCTTCGAGCAGCGCACCAACGAGGTCCTCGTCATGGCCGAGATCCTCGAGCGCCCGGTCACGGTCGCCGACCCGGAGGGCGCGTACTCCGCGACCGTCGAGGACGTCGCCATCGAGCGCGAGCGCAGCCGCGACTGGTCGATCTCGAAGGTGTTCGTGCGCCAGGGCGGGAGCAGCCGGACCGCGATCGGGCCGTTCCGCCGACGCCGCGGCGCGACCGTGCTGGTCCCTGTCGAGGACGTCACCGGCATCCACCAGTCGTCGAGCAGCCAGTCCGCGGCCCTGCTGCTGGAGACCTACGACGACCTCAAGTCCGCCGACCTCGCCGACGTCATCCACGACCTGTCGCCCAAGCGCCGGGCCGAGGTCGCCGAGGCGATGGACGACGACAAGCTGGCCGACGTCCTCGAGGAGCTGCCCGAGGACGACCAGGTGGAGATCCTCGACTCGCTCCCGGTGGAGCGGGCCGCCGACGTCCTCGAGGCCATGGAGCCCGACGACGCGACCGACCTGCTGCACAACCTCACCACCGAGAAGCAGGAGGAGCTCCTGCAGCTCATGGAGCCCGACGAGGCCGCCGACCTGCGGCGCCTCCTCACGTACGACGAGGAGTCCGCCGGCGGCATGATGACCACCGAGCCGGTCATCCTCGGCCCTGAGGCGTCCATCGCCGAGGCCCTGGCCGTCGTGCGCCGGGTCGAGCTGTCCCCCGCCCTCGCCGCCACGATCTACGTCTGCCGCGCCCCGCACGAGACCCCGTCGGGCAAGTACCTCGGCATGGTCCACATCCAGCGCCTGCTGCGCGAACCCCCGCACGGCTCCATCGGCAGCATCCTCGACAAGGAGATCGAGCCCCTGACGGCCGAGGCGCCCCTGGGCCAGGTCACCCGGATGCTCGCGACGTACAACCTCGTCGGGGTGCCCGTGGTCGACGAGGACGGCCGCCTCGTCGGAGCGGTCACCGTGGACGACGTGCTCGACCACATCCTGCCCGACGACTGGCGCGAGGAGCGGCACGAGGTGACCCGTGGCTGAGCGCCAGAATCGCGCCCCCGCCCGCCTGGACCAGCCACGCGAGACCCGTCGCACGCTGCTGCCCCGGCCGTCGGTCAACCAGGAGACGTTCGGCGTCTGGAGCGAGCGCTTCGCCCGGTTCATGGGGACGCCGCGCTTCCTGATCTACATGACGTTGTTCGTCATCGCGTGGATCGGCTGGAACGCCTTCGGCCCGGTTGACCTGCGCTGGGACCCCTACGCCTTCATCTTCCTCACGCTCATGCTCAGCCTGCAGGCCTCGTATGCCGCGCCGCTCATCCTCCTCGCGCAGAACCGCCAGGCCGACCGCGACCGCGTGGCCCTCGAGCAGGACCGGGCCCGAGACGAGCGCAACCTCGCCGACACCGAGTTCCTCACCCGCGAGGTGGCGGCCCTGCGCCTGGCGATGCGCGACACCGCGACGCGCGACTTCGTGCGTTCCGAGCTGCGCAGCCTGCTCGAGGAGCTCGACGAGCGGGGGTTCGAGTCGCGCCGGCGTGAGGGAGATGACAGCCGCGGCGGCCCGACCGGTTCTTCGCGGGACGGGTCCTCGACCTAGCATGGGGGCATGCCCCACCCCGCAGCACCTGTGACCGACGAGGCCCTCCACCAAGCGCTGGCGACGGTCATCGACCCCGAGATCCGCAAGCCGGTGACCGAGCTCGGCATGGTCGAGAGCTGCACGGTCGACGAGAGCGGCCGGGTCGCCGTCACCATCCTCCTGACCGTGTCGGGCTGCCCGATGAAGGACACGCTGACCAAGGACACCACCGCCGCCCTGGCGAAGGTGCCCGGCGTGACGTCCGTCGACGTCACCCTCGGCGTCATGAGCGACGAGCAGCGCACCGCCCTGCGACAGCAGCTGCGCGGGGGCGTCGCCGAGCGCGAGATCCCGTTCGCCCGCCCCGGCTCCCTCACCCGTGTGTATGCCGTGGCCTCCGGCAAGGGCGGCGTCGGCAAGTCCTCGGTCACCGTCAACCTCGCGGCCTCCCTGGCCCAGAGCGGGTTGCGGGTCGGGGTCGTCGACGCAGACGTCTACGGGTTCTCGGTGCCGCGCATGCTCGGTGTCGAGCACCGCCCCACGCAGGTCGACGACATGATCCTGCCGCCCATCAGCCACGAGGTGAAGGTCATCTCGATCGGCATGTTCGTGCCCGGCAACCAGCCGGTCGTGTGGCGCGGCCCGATGCTCCACCGGGCCCTGCAGCAGTTCCTGGGCGACGTCTTCTGGGGCGACCTCGACGTCCTCCTGCTCGACCTGCCGCCGGGCACCGGCGACATCGCCATCTCGGTCGCCCAGCTCATCCCCGGTGCCGAGATCCTCGTCGTCACGACCCCGCAGCAGGCAGCCGCCGAGGTCGCCGAGCGTGCGGGCTCGATCGCCCTCCAGACGCACCAGCGCCTCGTCGGGGTCATCGAGAACATGTCGTGGCTCGAGCTGCCGGACGGCTCGCGGCAGGAGATCTTCGGCTCCGGTGGCGGTCAGCGCGTCGCCGACTCGCTCACCCGCGCCGTCGGGGCGGACGTGCCCCTGCTGGGCCAGATCCCCCTCGACACCAACCTGCGCGAGGGTGCTGACGAGGGTGTGCCGGTCGTCCTGCGCAACCCCGACTCGGCTGCCGCCGTGGCGCTTCGCGGGATCGCGCGCGGCCTGGGCACGCGCTCGCGCGGCCTCGCTGGTCGTTCGCTGGGCCTGTCGCCCGTCGGTCGCTGACGTCCCTCAGGTCGCGTCGACGTCGTACGGCGTGGCCCGTGACGGGTCGTGCGCGACGACGTCGGGGGCCGTGGAGCCGACGTGGTCGTCGTCCGCGTCCGGCTCCATCAGCGCCTCGCGCACGATGCGTCGCGGGTCGTACTGCCGCGGGTCGTACTGCTTCCAGTTGATGTCGTCGAACTCCGGGCCCATCTGCTCACGCAGCTGACCCTTGGCACCCTCGGCCATCGACCGCGCCTGGCGGACGAACTGGCCCAGCTTCGCGGCATACTCGGGCAGCCGCTCGGGGCCGAGGATGACCACGGCGAGAACGATCAGGGCGATGAACTCCCACCCGTTGATGTCCATCATGTGATGTCGTCCTAGCTGCCCGAGGTACCGGTCAGGGTGACCGTGACGCTGATCGTCTCACTCCCGCGGCGCACCTTCATCGGCACCTTGTCCCCGACGCTCTTGGCACGGATCGCCACGACGAGGTCGTCGGGGTCGGACACGGGCCGTCCGTCGAACTCGACGATGACGTCACCGGGCTTGATGCCCGCCTTGCCGGCGGGACCGTCGGGCGTGACGGGGTTGGCGCTGGCTCCGGACCCGGAGGCCAGGATCTTCACCCCGCTGCCGGTGTACTGGCGGTCCAGGATCACCCCGATGACGGGGTGCTCGGCCTTGCCGGTCTTGATCAGCTGGGCCGCGGTCTTGGCCACCTGGTCGCTCGGGATCGAGAAACCGACACCGATGTTGCCGGACTGCACGTCCGCGGCGCCGGGGATCCGGGCGATGGCGGAGTTGATGCCGATGACGTGGCCCTGCATGTCGAGCAGCGGACCGCCGCTGTTGCCGGGGTTGATCGCGGCGTCCGTCTGGATCGCGTTGATGAAGGACTGCTGGTCGCCGTCACCACCGGGGCTGACCGGCCGGTTCAGGGCGCTGACGATGCCCGAGGTGACGCTGGACTCCAGGCCGAGGGGGGCGCCGACGGCGATGACCTGGTCACCGACGACGACGTCCTTGGACGCCCCGATGACGAGCGGAACGAGGTCGGTCCGGCTGGTCTTGAGGACCGCGAGGTCGTAGGAGCTGTCGCGCCCCAGGATGGTCGCCTCGATCTCGGTGCCGTTGGACAGCTCCACCGCGATGGTGCCGCCTGCGGCGGCACTGGCGACCACGTGGTTGTTGGTGATGATGTGGCCGTCCCGGTCGAGCACGAAGCCCGACCCGGTCCCGGCACCGTCGGCGCCCTTGACCTTGATCGTCACGACGCTGGGCAGCGCCTTGGCCGCGATGTTGGCGATGCTGCCCTCGGGTCGGGCGGTCGCCCCGGCGCCGACCGTCGGGATCGAGGTACCGGTGCGGTCGAGGTTGCCAAAGCCGAGCCGGTCGGTCGCACCGAGCCAGCCACCGAACATCCCGCCGAGGGTCGCCGCGACGAGCGCGGCGACGGCCGCGACCCCGACGAGGGCACCCCAGCCCGGGCCCTTCTGGTGCGGGGCACTGGGGGCCAGCGGCTGACCGCCGACCCAGTGCCCCTGCTGGCCGCCGTACCCGGCATCGGCGCTCGTGGCCGAGATCGGGTCCCAGCCCCTGCCCTGGGCCGAGGGCGCAGGCGCATCCGCAGCGCCCAGGGTTGCCGCGCCGAGCGCGGGCGCGCCCGCACCGGCGGAGGCGTCGCCGGGCCCGTGCTCACGGTCGGCCTGGCTCGGCCAGCCGGTGGGCTCGCTCGCCCAGGCCTGCTCCCGGGCCGGAGCCTGGGCAGGAGTCTGGGCCGGGGTCTGGGCCGGGGTCTGGACCGGGTCCTCCGCCGACGCCGTGGAGCCGGAGAGCTCCTGGGTGTGCGAGAGGTCGACCGGCTGGGTGTGGTCGGGAGCCGAACCGGCGCCATACCCCTGCTGGGGCTGGGCCACCGGCTGGTCGTCGCGCGGCGGCGCCCAGAGGTCCCACGCGGGCTCCACGGGCGTGACGTCCCGCGGTGACGCGGGCTCGGGAACGCTGGCCCCGTCGGGGACAGGCCGGCCCGGGTGTGCTGGGGTCGCCTCGGACCACACCGGCTCCGGCGCCGGTTCGGGGGTGTCCGCGGGTTCAGGAGTGGGGTCGGGGGTGGCGACGGCCTCGGTCTCCTGCGTCTGGCCGTGGCCCTCGTGCTGGCCCGCCTCGTGACCGGGCTGGTCGCTGCTCGGGGGACGCTCGTCGCTCATGGGGTCGATTGTGCCGAACCCAGCCGCGCCGCGCCCACGTCGGGGGTGGACGAGGTGGGCTGCGTGCTGCGCGGCGGCGCCGCGGTCACCCTCGTCCCGAGGGACGGGACGGTGAACGCCGCGGTCGCGAAGCCCGGGGTGGCCGGACGGGCCCGCTGGACCGTGCCCGGTGTGACGGGCGTCGGCGCGGGAGAGGTGAGGCTCCCACCGGTGACGACCAGGCTCCACGCGGCGGCAGCCGTGGCACCGGCTGCGAGACCGGCGAACATCGTGGCCCGACGTGCGGACCGGTGCATCGCCGGGGCGCCCCGGTCCATCACCGGGACGGGAGCGGTCGGGACCGGCGGGACCATGGGCAGCGACCACGCCGAGCGGACGTCCGCGCCGGCGGCGGACGCGTCTTCGGCGCGGACGGGATCGTTCGCCATCGCGAGGAGCAGCCCCCGAAGGTCGCGCGAGACCTCCGGTGCCGACGGCGAGCGCAACGACGCGAGCACGCGCCGCTCGTCGTCGACGGCGGCGCGGCAGCAGGTGCAGGCCACCACGTGCCGGTCCCACTTGAGCAGGGTGGCGGCGTCCATCGCCCGATCCGCGTACGCGGTCAGGTCAGCGCCCAGGCACCGGGCGCCCGGCAGGCCCAGCCGGCTCACCGCGACCCCGGGACCGCGCGGCGGATCACCGGGAGACGCCGATGGGAGACGGGGGCGGGGGTGCGGTCGATGTCGAGCGCGGGGCGGTCGAGGGTCGGGTCGCGGTGGGCGAGGGCCTCACGCAGCTGGGCCCGGCCGCGGTGGATGCGCGAACGCACCGTCCCCAGCTTGACGCCCAGCGTCGTCGCGATCTCCTCGTACGACAGCCCCTCGATGTCGCACAGCACGACCGCTGCACGGAAGTCGGGTGAGAGGGCGTCCAGGGCGCGCTGGACGTCGTCGTCGAAGTGGGTGGCGTCGTAGGCGGCCTCGGGGCCGGCCTCGCGGGTGGGGAGGCGGGCCGCACTCTCGTCAGACAGCGCGTCGAACCGGATGCGCTGCTTGCGCCGCATCTTGTCGAGGAAGACGTTGGTCGTGATGCGGTGAAGCCAGCCCTCGAACGTCCCGGGCTGGTAGCTGTGCAGCGACCGGAAGACGCGGATGAACACGTCGTGGGTCAGGTCCTCGGCGTCGTGCGGGTTGCCGGTGAGACGGTAGGCCAGGCGGTAGACGCGCGCCGAGTGCTGCTCGACGATCTCCTCCCACGTCGGGGGCACCCAGGCGGGGGCCTCCTGGACGTCACTCTGGACATCCTGTCGGGCCGGGCCGATCGTGTCGGTCGCGGTCACGTCCCTCACCTCCGTCGGGCGCCGTTGCGGCGCTCACACCATGCATTCGGTCCAGACGACCGAGTGGCTTGCATGGTTCCCCAACAACCTGAGCGTTTCCTGTATGCCGCGGGGCCGGCGACGCGTGTTCGCGGCAGTAGGGTTTCCCGCATGAGTGCACAGAAGCCGGCCAGCTGGGCCTACGCCGAGGAGTTCGTCACCGAGAACGAGGTGATCGAGAACGCCCGCCGCCGCGGCGAGGAGCTCGGCGCGACCCCCGTCGGCAACGGTGCCGGAGTCCTGCTGCGCCTGCTGGCAGCAGCCGCCAAGGCGCGCTCCGTGGTGGAGATCGGCACCGGCGCCGGCACCTCGGGCCTGTGGATGCTCCAGGGGATGCCGGAGGACGGCATCCTCACGACGATCGACGTCGAGGCCGAGCACCAGGGCGTCGCCAAGAAGGCGTACGCCGAGGCGGGCGTCGCCCACCAGCGGACCCGCGTCATCACGGGACGGGCGCTGGACGTCCTTCCCCGCATGACCGACGGCGCCTACGACATGGTGGTCGTCGACGGGGACAAGGCCGAGTACCCGGAGTACGTCGACCACGCGATCCGGCTGCTGCGCTCCGGTGGCGTGCTGGTCCTGGACAACATGTTGTGGCACGACAAGGTGGCCGACCCGGCTGCCCGGGACGCCCAGACGACGGTGCTGCGCGACCTCGGCAAGAAGCTGCGCGACGACGACCGGCTCGTCCCGGCCCTGCTGCCCGTGGGCGACGGCGTCCTCGCGGCCGTCAAGCGCTGACCCTCAGGCGGTGCCGGGTCCCGGGCCCCGGCGGAAGCGCTCGGGTCCCTCGGCGATGGCCACGACCTCGAACGGCTCCATGAGGATCGGCGCCGAGCCGATGATCGCGCTGCCCGCGGACTCCGCGGCGGTCTCGGCGAACTCCTTGAGGAAGTCGTCGCGGTAGACCTGCTGGTCGAAGACGTACGTGCCCTCGAACCACTCCCCCTCGACCATCCGCCAGGTCTTGAACGCCAGCCCGTCGAGGAACATGAACTTCGCCATCGACGTGCCGACCACGTAGTCGCGCAACGACGTCGCGACGTCCTTCGGTGCGTCCTCGAGCGACCAGCGCACCGACAACCCGTATCCCGCGTTCATGCCATCTCCTCCAGCCAGGTGAGCAGCAGGCGGGCACCGAAGCCCGTCCCACCCTTGGTGAGGAGTCCGCGGTCGACGTCGGAACGACCCACCCCGGCGATGTCGAGGTGCGCCCAGCGTCGCTCGCCCACGAACTCGCGCAGGAACAATGCTGCCGTGATCGAGCCGGCGCCGACAGGAGTGCCCGCGATGTGGTTGACGTCGGCCACGACGCTGTCGAGGGCGAACCGGTAGTCCTCCACCAGGGGGAACGGCCACAGCAGCTCGCCGCTGGCCCGGCCGGCCGCCACCAGGGCGTCGCTCAGGGCGTCGTCGGTGGCGTACACCGGTGCCATGCTGCGGCCGAGGGCCACCCTCGCGGCCCCGGTGAGGGTGGCGATGTCGAGCAGGACGTCCGGCGCGAGGTGGGCGTCCGCGTAGGCCAGGGCGTCGGCCATGACGATGCGGCCCTCGGCGTCGGTGTTGCCGATCTCGACGGTGCGACCGCCGTACATCGTGATGACGTCGGAGGGCCGGTAGGCGCTGCCGCTCACCGCGTTCTCGGCGAGCGCGAGCAGTCCCGTGACCCGTACCGGGAGGTCGAGCGCGGCGCAGGCCGCCACGACGGCGAGCACGATGGCCGAGCCCGACATGTCCGTCTTCATGGCCAGCATGCCCTCGGCGGGCTTGATGTCGAGGCCACCGGTGTCGAAGGTGATCCCCTTGCCGACGAGGACGACGTGCGGGGTGCTCGAGGTGGCGCCGGCGGGTTCGTGTGACAGCTGCACCAGGCGCGGCGGCGTGGCCGATCCGCCCCCGACCGCGAGGAGCCCACCGAAGCCCTCGGACCTGAGGTCGCGCTCGGTCCAGACCTTGACGTCCAGCCCGGCCCGACGCCCGATGGTGCGCGCCTGGGCGGCCATCCACGCCGGGTTCTTGGTGTTGGAGGGGACGACCGCGAGGTTCCGGGCCACCATCGTGGCCCGGGCCCGGGTCACCGCACGTCGGCAGGTCACCTCGTCGAAGGTCCCGACCAGCGTCACCTCTGCCACCGGTGCGCTCGAGGGCGTGGCATCGGGACCACGCCAGCGCGGCGAGGTGTACCCACCCAGGGCGATGCCCTCCACGAGAGCTGCCTGGGCCTGCGCGTCGAGGCCCGTGACGGCGACCACGAGGTGGGCCCGGCCGCGTCCGGCCCGACCGAGGGCGGCGCCGGCGCTGCGCAGGTCCGCCGGACCCGCGTCACCCAGCCCGACCAGCAGCACCGTGCGGGCGGCGCGCTCCCCGGGCACCAGCGGCAGCCGGGTGACGGCGCCGGGTTCGCCGGAGGGCTCGTGGGCCGCCTGCACGTCCGTGGCGTCGAGACCGACCACCGGCAGCCACCCGGCCGCGTCCGAGTCCGCGCGCAGGCCGCCCCGGTGGACCGGGACGGCAAGGAGCAGGTCGGTCGGGTCGAGGTCGGCGAGGACGTCGGCGAGCGCGTCGGGCCGGACCGACCACGAGCTGGACGGGGGGTCGAGCAGTTCTGGAGCAGGCACGGCCCGACCCTACCCACCCGACCGGAGTCGGCGGCATACCCGTGGCCCTCGGTGGACCGGTCGACCCGTGCGGCCCCGCACAGGCGAGGACCCCCTCCGGCAGGCGCCGGAGGGGGTCCTCGAAAGCTGTGGAGGCAGGACTACTTGAGGCCCTCGCAGTTGTCGATGGCCTCGCCCAGTGCACGGACCTCGTCGGGGGTCATCTCGACGACGAGGCGCCCACCACCCTCGAGAGGCATGCGCAGCACGATGCCGCGACCTTCCTTGGTCACCTCGAGCGGGCCGTCGCCAGTCCTCGGCTTCATTGCCGCCATGGGTGTGTCCCTTCCGTATGGCGTGGTTTGCTGCTGGGCACGCGGGTCCACGCCAGTGCTTGAGTTCCGCCCGTGCGTGCCAGATTTGCTCCATTATCCCGTGAACCTGCTCACAGGCGAAATCCGGTCCGGGGTGCAGCCCCGGGCGACCCGGTGGCCGCAGGGCATGATGTCCGGCATGACCCAGAGTCCTGCAGCGCCGCAGCCCCCTCACCTGCCCGTCGTCGTCGAACGCGAGGGTGCGGTCGCCACCGTCAGGCTCAACCGGCCGGAGGCGATGAACTCCCTCGACAGCCCCACGAAGGAGGCCCTGCTCGCGGCCCTGACGGAGGTGGCCGCCGACCCCACGGTCCGGTGCGTCGTGCTCACCGGCAGCGGTCGCGCCTTCTGCGTCGGCCAGGACCTCAAGGAGCACATCCGGCTCCAGCAGTCGGACGACCCGTCCCTGTGGGAGACCGTCCCCAAGCACTACAACCCGATCGTCGAGCTGCTGACGACGATGAACAAGCCGGTCGTGGCCGCGGTCAACGGGGTCGCGGCAGGTGCCGGCGCCGCCTTCGCGATGGCGGCGGACTTCCGGGTGATGGTGGACACGGCAGGCTTCAACCTGGCGTTCGCCGGGATCGCACTGTCCTGCGACTCGGGTTCGTCCTGGAGCCTCCAGCGGCTCGTCGGCCCGGCCCGCGCCAAGGAGCTGCTCCTGCTGCCGCGCACGGTCCCCGCCGACGAGTGCCTCTCCCTCGGCCTGGTCACCCGGGTCGTCGCCGCGGCCGACCTCGACGCCGCCGTGCTGGAGCTGGCGACCACCCTGGCCGACGGCCCGACGCTGGCGTACGGCTCGATCCGCCAGGCCGTCGCGTTCGCCGCCGGCCACGGCCTGGGCGAGTCCCTCGAGCGGGAGGGCGAGTACATGGCGCTCACCGGTGCCAGTGCCGACCACAAGGCGGCGGTGGCTGCGTTCCTCGCGAAGGAGAAGCCGGTGTTCACCGGCGAGTGACCGGCTGACGGACCGGCGGGCGGCCAGCGACCGGCGACACGGTCAGGGCGGGGCTGCCGCCCACGGCGTGTACGTCAGCAGGGTGCAGGTGAACCAGAACATGCCCCCGAGCAGGACGAGGGCCACGACGGCGACCCGGCGCCGCCAGTGCGGCACCACCCGCTCCCCCGTCGAGGTCCGCATCGCCACGGACGCCACGAGCGCGGCGATGGGGAAGTCGAGCAGCAGGAACCGCCACATGCTCGTGATCGGCCGGACGACCGCCAGCAGGTAGAGCGGGTAGGCCAGGGCCCAGACCCGCAGCTCGATCGCCAGCCAGCGGCCGTGGCGGCCGACGATGAGGGCGATGTACGTCGCCACGAGGCCGACGAGGACCGCCACCCCGACGACGCCGTGGCCGTCCCACGCCCACGACAGCCACAGCACGAACGGCCCCGACTCCGGCCTCTGCCCCCAGGCGGCCTGCACGTCGAAGAACGCCATCGGCAGCCCGCTGGCGATCCCGACGACGACGGGCCAGGCGATGGAGGAGGCGGCCGTCGCCAGCAGCATCAGGGCCGCGGTCGTCCGCTGCCCGGTCAGCGGCCGGGTGCCCGCCGCCCGGTCCTCGCGCCAGCGCAGGGCGAGGTGCGCGATCGCGGCACAGGCGATCGCAGGGGCGGCGGCACGCGTGAACCCGAGCCCGATCGTGACCAGCGCGACGAGGGCGTACTGCCGCCGCATCAGCAGGAGCAGCGACCCGGCGATGAGCACGCCCGCGAGGGCCTCGGTGTACGGCATCACCAGCACCGAGGTCGCGGGGTAGAGGCACCAGAGGATGCCCGCGACGAGGGCCAGCCGCTCGCGGGCCGGCTGCGGGGCCGCGTGGAGGGCGAAGTTGAGGCACTTCCAGACGAGGATCGTGCAGACCGCACCGAGGACGAGGTTGAGCAGGACCGCGGACACCTCGAACGACATCCCCGTGACCATGAGGGCGCGGACGAGCATCGGGAACGCCGGGTAGAACGCCCATGCGCTGTAGGTCAGCAGCCCGGTGTCGGGGTCGGCAGGCAGTGGCACGGGGTAGCCGTCGACGGCCACCCGGCGGTACCAGACGCTGTCCCACCCACCGAGGACGTCACCGATCGTCGGGTGGAGGTGGCCCACCCCCGCAGGGGTCTGGAACCACGTCGCGGCGACCGCCATGGTGACGAACACGAGGACCCGCGTCACGGCATACCAGAGGAGCAGGAAGACGACGGGGCGGCGCAGGGCCCACCCGGCGGCGGCGCTGCGGCCGCTGGAGGTGAGCAGGGAGGAGGTCAGCAGGGACGGGACGCTGCGGACGCGGGCGACGGCGGTCACGGCGGGTAGTCCGCCGGCGCGTGGTAGACGAGCAGCTTCCAGATCCAGGCGACCTGGCCCACGATGCCCGCAGCCACGAGGAAGCCGACGCGGACGGTCAGGTGGCGCGCGGCCCGCTCGAGCCAGCCGCCGCCGAGCACCACGACGATCAGCGGGAAGAGTGGCAGGGCGTAGCGGAAGATGCTCGTGAAGGGGTCGAGGACGACCGCGAGGTAGGCGGGGTACGCCAGGCACCAGACCCTCAGCTCGGGGCCGAGCCTGGTCGCCCAGGGGCCGCACGTGAGCACGACGATCGTCGTCACCAGGGCGGCCAGCCCCACGGGGCCGTAGACGGCGGCACCGTCGAAGTCGCGGAAGGCCCACTGCGACATGCCCAGCCAGGGCTTGAGCGGGGTGATCTCACCTCCGGCGCGCCACGCGGCCATGGTGTCGGTGTATGCCGTGCGGGACCCGGTCACCTGCCAGGCGATGAGGGGCCACAGCACTGCGCCCACCGCGGTGGTGGCGAGCGCGGCCAGGGCCGAGACGAGCTCACCCCGGGTGACGTTCTGCTGGCGGCGCCTTCGCCACAGCAGGAGCACGGAGACACCGACCACGACGACCACCGGCACAGCGATGGGCCGGGTGAGGCCCAGCAGCAGCGAGAGCCCGGCCACCATCCCCCAGCTGCGTCGGACCAGCGCCCAGAGCAGGCCGCACAGGACGACCATCGCGAGCGACTCGGTGTACGCGAGCTGGAGGGACACCGCCGCAGGGAACGCGGCCCAGACGGCGACGGCGCCGAGGGCGACCCTGTCGCCCACCTTCTCGGCCAGCAGGCGGGCCATGAGGACGCTCGCGCCGAGCCCGGCGAGGAGGGCCAGGGTCGAGGCCACCACGGGGAACCCCAGACCCGTGGCCGACATGAGCATCCGCGCCAGGAGGGGAAAGAGCGGGTAGAACGCCCAGGCGTTCTGCGCGACGTGTCCGCTGGCCTGGTCGACGGGCAGCGGGTTGGGGTAGCCCTGCTCCGCCACGTTGCGGTACCAGCTGCCGTCCCAGAGGACGGTCATGTCGATCGGCTCGACGGTCGGGCCGGTCCAGTCCGGCATCACCGCCTGGTCCCGGCTGGCCAGCACGAGGAGCAGGCCCGACACGGCCCGCAGGGCGAGGTAGACCAGCGCTGTCCTGACGGTCAGCGACCTGAGGAGGACGGCGCCCCTGCTCATGCGGGGCCCTGGTCCGCCCCGGCACCGACCCCCGACCGGTGGCAGCCCACGACGTGGTCGTCCACGAGGCCGCACGCCTGCATGGCGGCATACATCGTCGTGGGGCCGACGAACACGAACCCCGCCTTCTTGAGGCCCTTGGCGAGGGCGACGCTCTCCGGGCTGGTCGACCGGAAGTCCTCGGCCGACCTCGGCGGTGCGTGGTCGGCCGGCGCGTGCGACCAGACGAGGGCGTCGAGCCCGCCGCGCTCCCGCAGCGCGAGCACGGCGGCGGCGTTGTGGATGGCGGCATCGACCTTGAGGCGGTTGCGGACGATGCCCACATCGGCCATCAGCCGGGCCCGATCGGCGTCGCCGAAGGTCGCGACCACCTCGGCGTCGAAGCCTGCGAACGCGGCGCGGAAGGCCTCGCGCTTGCGCAGGATGGTGATCCAGGACAGCCCGGACTGGAAGGCCTCGAGGGTGAGGCGTTCGTACAGCGCCTGCTCGCCGTGGACCGGCACACCCCACTCGGTGTCGTGGTAGGTGAGGTAGTCCGGGGTCGACCCGGCCCACGCGCAGCGCGCCAACCCGTCCGAGCCGACGAGGAGGCCGCTCACCGTCGGGACCCGGCGGCCCGCGCGAGCATGGCGTCGACGGCACGTCCGTAGAGCCACGTGCTGGCGCGGTCCAGCGCCGGCTCGAACAGGCGCTTGAACGGCAGTGGACGCACGACGACGTCCTCGACCCAGTCGAGCCGGGAACCCAGCACACCCGGGCTGCCGATGTGTGGTTCGGGGGTCACCGTCACCTCGGCCCACCCACCGAGCAGGCGTCCGGTCTTGACCACCCGGAACACCGCGGGGGCGGCGGGGTCGCTGTCGGGCGATGGTGGGTCCCACCGGGTGACGAGCATGGAGTCGGAGAAGACGAGCGGACCGGGCCCGCTGAGCCCAGCGAACCCCCAGCCGACCCGCGGCTCCCCCGCGTCCGTGGTCATCCGGGTCATCGGCATCCAGTCGCCGTAGCCCGCGAAGTCGGCGACGACGTCCCACACGGCGGCAGGACTCGCCGCGGTGTGCCGGGTGAGGTGGAGGGTGGCCATCTGCTCAGCGCACCGTGTCGCGGGGGCTCTCCGGCTCGGTGGCCGCGCGCGGACCCTCCAGCTCGGCGAGGCGGGACTGCAACCGGTCGAGGACGGCATCGACCTGGTCCATGCGGTAACCGCGCAGGGCGGTGTCGAAGCGCACGGCGGAGATCTCGTCGGACGCGAACCCGTCGGACAGGGCTGGTGAGCTCTGGGTGCTCGTCGCGTCCGCCATCGGGTCGTAGCCCAGCCGGCCCGTCACGAGCGCGGCGAAGCCGCCGATGAGCAGCACGGCGATGACGGTGAAGAAGACCCAGATCACGCAGGTGATCGTCGCACGAACTGCTGGGAGCGTCCTATTCAGCCTGCCGTGTCGAGGGCGCGGGCGTCCTCCCCCGACGCGGCGGGGGTCAGCGCACTCCGCGCGAGCATCTCCACGACCGCGGGGACGTCCTCGGCCAGGAGGCGGACCGTCGCCCTGCACACGGTGTCCTGCCAGATCGACAGCACCACCCGCCCGCTCTCCGGGTGACCGGAGATCCGCAGCGTCCGGCCGGCGACGTCGCGACCGACCACGACGTCACCCTGCCGTGGCAGCGGTGAGATGTTCACGGGTCCATCATCGCCCCCGGCCGGCCCCGGAGTCCATGGGTCGATCGGGCCGGACGTCACTCGGGACGCTTGGCGGCCACCGTCTGGTCGGTCGAGGTGACGATGCGGACGGCCTCGTCGACGTCGTCGGTGAGGTGCAGGAGGTCGATGTCCTTCTCGCTGACCGTGCCCGCATCGAGGACCGTGCCGCGCAACCAGTCCAGCAGCCCGCCCCAGTACTCGGTGCCCATCAGGACGATCGGGAAGGACGTGACCTTGCGGGTCTGCACGAGGGTGACGGCCTCGAACAGCTCGTCGAGGGTGCCGAACCCGCCCGGCAGGACGATGAACCCCTGCGCGTACTTGACGAACATCGTCTTGCGCGCGAAGAAGTAGCGGAAGTTCACCCCCAGGTTCACGTGCTCGTTCAGCCCCTGCTCGAACGGCAGCTCGATCCCCAGGCCGACCGAGGCCCCGCCCGCCTCACGGGCACCCTTGTTCGCCGCCTCCATGGCGCCGGGCCCGCCACCGGTGATCACGGCATACCCGGCCTCGACCAGGGCCCGCCCCACATGGGTGCCGAGCTCGTAGAAGGGCGTGCCGGGCTTCGTCCGGGCCGAACCGAACACGCTCACCGCCGGGCCGAGCTCGGCGAGCGCCCCGAACCCCTCGACGAACTCGCTCTGGATCCGCATCACCCGCCACGGGTCGGTGTGCAGCCACTCGCTGGAGCCGCGGCTGTCGAGCAGTCGCTGGTCGGTGGTTGTCCCGGGGACGCGCGAACCCCGCAGGGTCACCGGGCCGGTGTGGTACTCGTAGTCGCTCGCGCTGGTGATGTCCGTCGTCTCGTCACTCACGCGATCAACCTATGCGAGCCAACGCAGCAGGGCCGCCTCGGCGGACACGAGCTGCGAGACGGGACACCGCTCGTCGTCGTGGTGCGCGAGGTTGGGGTCACCGGGGCCGAAGTTCACCGCGGCGATGTCCATGGCCGAGAAGCGGGCGACGTCGGTCCAGCCCTCCTTGGCGATGACGGGCAGCCCGAGCGCCTCGACGAACGCCTTGGCGGCCGGGAGGTCCAGGCCGGGGCGGGCGCCGGGGGCGTTGTCGAGCTCGACGAGGTCATAGCCCTCGAACAGCTCGGCCACGTGGGCCAGCGCGACCTCCGGCGACTTGTCGGGGGCGTACCGGTAGTTGACCGTGACGACGCACTCGTCCGGGATGACGTTGCCCGCGATGCCGCCACGGATCCCCGTGGCGTTGAGTGCCTCGTGGTAGTCCAGGCCGTCGACCGTCACCGTGGCCGGCTCGTATGCCGTGAGGCGGTTCAGCAGGTCGGCGGCGGCGTGGATCGCGTTGCGCCCGTTCCACGGTCGGGCCGAGTGCGCCGCGACGCCACGGGCGGTCACGTCGACCCGCAGGGTGCCCTTGCAGCCACCTTCGACCTGGCTGGCGGTCGGCTCGAGGAGGACGGCGAAGTCGGCGTCGGCGATCAGCTCGGGGCGCTGCTGCTGGACGTGCAGGAGGCCGTTGTGCTCGCTGTCGATCTCCTCCCCCTCGTAGAAGACGAAGGTGAGGTCGCGGCTCGGCTCGGTGACCAGGGCGGCCTTGAGCTGGACGGCGACGCCGCCCTTCATGTCGACGGTGCCGCGGCCCACGAGGTCGTCGCCCTCGCGACGGGTCGGCAGGTTGGCGGGAGCCTTGGTCAGCGGGACCGTGTCGATGTGGCCGGCGAGGACGACGCGCTCGTCACGGCCGAGCTCGGTGCGCGCGACGAGGGTGTTGCCGATGCGGGTGACCGTGAGGTGCTCCAGCGGCACGAGCGCCGCCTCGATCGCGTCGCACACCCGTCGCTCGTCGAGGCTGACGGACTCGATGTCGCACAGCGCCGCGGTCAACGTCACGACGTCGGCGGACAGGTCCAGCGGGACGAGGTCGTGGGCGGTGTCCTGGGGGCTGTCCTGGGTGGTGTGCTGAGAAGGGTTCGCCATGCCCACGACCCTATCCAGCGTCCGGATCCTCAGCCTCGCTCCCCTAGGCTTGTCCACATGAGCAGTGAGCGCAGCGCTTGGGGTTTCGGACTGGCCACCACGACCGTCGACGGCGTGGTCCTCGACACCTGGTACCCCGAGCCGGCGCTCGGCGCACGCCCTGCCGGTGCGAGCGTCCCCGAGGAGCTGCGCGCCCTCGCCGGCGCCGACGAGCTCCGTCGGGTGCGACGCACCGTGGTGGACGTACAGGTCGACCTCGACGCGGCGCCGGCCGACCCCTCCGACGCGTACCTGCGCCTGCACCTGCTCTCGCACTGCCTGGTCGAGCCCAACAGCATCAACCTCGACGGCATCTTCGGGGTCCTCGCCAACGTCGTCTGGACGACCCAGGGCCCGTGCGCGGTCGACGGTTTCGAGATGACGCGCGCCCGGCTGCGCCTGCGCGGGACGGTCAACGTGCTGGGCATCGACAAGTTCCCCCGGATGGTCGACTACGTCGTCCCCACGGGCGTCCGCATCGCCGACGCCGACCGGGTTCGCCTGGGCGCGCACCTGGCGCCGGGCACCACGGTGATGCACGAGGGGTTCGTCAACTACAACGCCGGGACGCTCGGCAGCTCGATGGTCGAGGGCCGGATCTCCCAGGGTGTCGTCGTGGGCGACGGGTCCGACATCGGTGGCGGCGCCTCGACGATGGGCACCCTGTCGGGGGGCGGCACCGAGCGCGTGCGCGTCGGTGAGCGCTGCCTCCTCGGCGCCGAGGCCGGTCTCGGGATCGCCCTGGGTGACGACTGCGTGGTGGAGGCGGGCCTCTACCTCACGGCGGGTACCAAGGTCACCCTCGCGGACGGGCGGGTCGTCAAGGCCCGCGAGCTGTCCGGTCACGACAACCTCCTGTTCATCCGCAACTCGGTGACCGGCACCGTCGAGGCCAAGGCACGGGACGGGCACGGCATCGTGCTCAACTCCGCGCTGCACGCCAACGACTAGCCGTGCCCAGCACCAAGCGGGGCACCGTCCTCTCCGAGCACAGGCCCCCGTCGCGGACCCGGCGCCTCGTCACCCGGGTCGTGCTGCTGCTGTTCGTCGCGGGACTCGTGGGTGCCGGCTGGATCGGGCTGCGCGGCACCCTGCACAACCTGGGCGGCCCCCGGTGCCAGGCCACCGCGCTGGGCACCAGCGTGGACTTCGACCCCAGCCAGACCGCATACGCCGCAACGATCGTGGCCATCGCGGAGAAGCGCGGCCTGCCCGCCCGGGCCGGCACGATCGCCATCGCCACGGCGATCCAGGAGTCCAAGCTGCGCAACCTGACCTACGGCGACCGGGACTCGGTCGGGCTGTTCCAGCAGCGGCCGAGCCAGGGGTGGGGCACGGAGAAGCAGATCCTCGACCCGGTCTACGCCACGAACAAGTTCTACGACGCGCTCGTCAAGGTCGACGGGTACGAGCAGATGCGCATCACCGAGATCGCCCAGAAGGTGCAGCGCTCGGCCTACCCCGAGGCGTACGCCGACCACGAGCAGGAGGGCCGCCTCATGGCCTCGACGCTCAGCGGCCACTCCCCCGGCGGCCTCGGCTGCCGCCTCGACGACTCCACGGGTGGCCGGCCCGCCGACCTGAGGGCCGCGTTGTCGAAGGAGCTCGGGGTGAAGGGCTCGGTCAAGGGCAGCGTCCTCACCGTCAAGGCGGGCTCCGAGCGGCAGGCGTGGAGCACGGGGTCGTTCGCGGTCGCCAAGGCGGCGCAGTACGGCGCCACGAAGGTCCGGGTCGGCTCGAAGGAGTGGACCCGCACCCGCGACACCGACGGCTGGACGTGGAAGTCGGTCAAGGGCGGCGCCGGCACCACCGTGACCGTCACCTTCCCGACCACCAGCTAACCGTCCGCCGGCGCCCGCACCTGCCCACTCCTGCGCGTCCGCCGGCGTTGAGTGAGTGGGAAGTGTCGGTATGCCGTGCGGATGCCGACACTTCCTGCTCACCGAGTGGGGCTGTGGATGACGGGCGTCCGGCTCCGCCGCACTTCGCCACGATGGGTGTCGTGTCCCGCCCACCGTCACCCCTCCCGTCGCCGCTGAGCGGATCTGCGTTCCGTGTGGCCGACGCGCGCGGGCTCGGGGTGTCGGAGCAGCGGCTCCGACGGCCGGACCTGCGCCGACCGACTCGAGGCGTGCGAAGCCTGCGCGACGCGGTCGACGCCGACGACCACGCGCGTCAGGTCGCGCTCGTCCTGCCCGAGCCCTGGGCCTTCTCCCACCTGACCGCAGCCCGGTTGTACCGCCTTCCACTGCCCCGGCCCTGGACGCCCGACGAACCGTTGCACGTGATCCGCCCGACGGGTGCGGCACAGGTCCGACGAGCAGGCGTCGTCGGCTTCCGCGGGCTCGAGCGTCGCAACCTCCGTGACCTGCGCGGCCACCGCGTGACGACGGAAGCATGGACCTGGGCGGACCTGGCTTCGCTGGACGGCATGTCGCTCACGGACCTCGTCATCGCCGGAGATGCTTTCGTGGCCAGGGTCCCGTCCCTCCTCCCGGAGTTGCATGCCCTCGTCGCCGGACGGTCCGTCCGCCGCGGAGTGCGCACGCTCCGCCAGGCGGCGGGACTGATTCGTGTGGGTTCCGGCTCGCCGATGGAGACGCGCGCGCGACTGATCTTCGCCGAGGCTGATCTGGTCGAGCCGGAGCTCAACGCCGTGATCAGCGGGGAGGACGGGCAGTTCATCGCCAGGGCCGACTTCGCCTGGCGGGTGGCGAAGGTCGTGGTCGAGTACGAAGGCGACCAGCACCGGACCGACCGGCGCCAGTGGCAGGGCGACATCGCGCGGACCCGTCTGCTCGAGGCACTGGGGTGGCGGGTCATCCGCATCACCGCCGCCGACCTGCACGACGCCCGACTCCGCCGAGAGCTCCTCACTCTGCTGCGGTCGCTCGTCGGCTGAACTGGTGCGCCCCCTGAGTGAGCAGCATCTGTCGGAACCAGTGCGCCATACCGACAGATCGCGCTCACTGAACGCACGTGCCCCCGGCAGAGCAAGGACTGGTATGGCGCGAGGCCCGGTTCCGTGGGGAACCGGGCCTCGCGCCGTACCTGATGGCGGGGTGGGTCAGCGGGCGCTGAAGTCCACGTAGTCGCGCTCGGTGTGACCGGTGTAGATCTGGCGCGGGCGACCGATCTTGGTCTGCGGGTCCTCGATCATCTCGCGCCACTGGGCGATCCAGCCCGGCAGGCGACCGAGGGCGAACAGGACCGTGAACATCTTGGTCGGGAAGCCCATGGCCTTGTAGATCAGGCCGGTGTAGAAGTCGACGTTCGGGTAGAGCTTGCGCTCCACGAAGTAGTCGTCCTCGAGGGCGCGCTGCTCGAGCTGCAGCGCGATGTCGAGCAGCGGGTCCTTCACGCCGTCCTTGTTGATGATGGTGTCGGCGGTCTTCTTGATGATCGCCGCGCGCGGGTCGTAGTTCTTGTAGACCCGGTGGCCGAAGCCCATCAGCTTGACGCCGTCCTCCTTGTTCTTCACCTTGCGGACGAACGCATCGACGTCGCCACCGTCCTTGGCGATCCCGTCGAGCATCTCGAGGACGGCCGAGTTGGCGCCGCCGTGCAGCGGGCCGGACAGGGCGTGGATGCCGGCGGAGACCGAGTTGAACAGGTTGGCCTGGGCGGATCCGACGAGGCGGACCGTCGACGTCGAGCAGTTCTGCTCGTGGTCGGCGTGCAGGATGAGCAGGAGGTCCAGCGCCTTGACCATGTCGGGGTCGAGGTCGTACGGCTCGGCCGGGAAGCCGAACGTCATGCGCAGGAAGTTCTCGGTGACCGACAGGGAGTTGTCGGGGTAGAGGAACGGCTGACCGACCGACTTCTTGTAGGCGTAGGCCGCGATGGTCGGAAGCTTGGCCAGCAGGCGCACGGTCGAGATCTCGACCTGCTCCTTGTCGAACGGGTCCAGGCTGTCCTGGTAGAAGGTGCCGAGCGCGGACACGGCTGACGACAGCACCGGCATCGGGTGCGCATCACGCGGGAACCCACCGAAGAAGGCCTTGAGGTCCTCGTGCAGCAGCGTGTGGCGACGGATCTTGGAGTCGAAGTCGTCGAGCTCGGTCTGCGTCGGCAGCTCGCCGTAGATGAGCAGGTAGGAGACCTCGAGGAAGCTCGACTTCTCGGCGAGCTGCTCGATCGGGTACCCGCGGTAGCGCAGGATGCCCTGGTCGCCGTCGATGTAGGTCACCGCACTGTTGCAGGAGGCGGTGTTGACGAACCCGATGTCGAGGGTGGTGTTGCCGGTCTCCTTCATCAGCTTGCTGATGTCGTAGCCGTCGTTGCCCTCGGCTGCCTTGACCAGGGGGAGGTCGAGTTCCGTGGTGCCGGCCTTCAGCGTGGCGCCGGTGGATCCGTCATTGCTCATGCGTAACCATCCTCAAATGTCCCGGGGCGGGCACCCTTCACACGGCGTGCCTCGCGCACGCTCGACGCTACCCCAACCCACCGCACGGGCGGAAAACGGGCACCTCAGGCGAGGAGCCTGCCGACCGCGGCGTCGATGCGCTCGTCGGTCGCGGTCAGGGCGATCCGCACGTGCTCGCGCCCGGCGTGACCGTAGAAGGTGCCCGGTGCCACCAGGATCCCGCGCGAGGCCAGGGCGTCGACCGTCTGCCAGGCGTCCTCGCCCCGCGTCGCCCAGAGGTACAGGCCCGCGTCGGAGTGGTCCACGCGGAGGCCGAATGCCTCGACAGCTTCGCGCAGGGCGGCACGCCGCGCGCCATACCTGGCCTTCTGCTCGGCCACGTGGGTGTCGTCACCGAGCGCGGCCGTGAGGGCGGCCTGCACCGGCCACGGCACGATCATGCCGGCGTGCTTGCGGACCTCGAGCAGCTGACGAACGAGGGTCACGTCCCCCGCGACGAATGCGGCGCGGTACCCGGCGAGGTTGGACTGCTTGCTCAGCGAGTAGACGGCGAGCAGGCCCTCGTGGCTGCCGCCGCAGACCCGTGGGTCGAGGATGCTCGGGGTGGTCGGCTCGGTCGAGTCGCTGCGCCAGTCCAGCTCGGCGTAGCACTCGTCCGAGGCGACGACCACGCCGTGCTGGCGGGCCCAGGCCACGACCTTGGCGAGGTGGTCGATGCCGAGGACGCGACCGGTGGGGTTGCTGGGGGTGTTGAGCCACAACAGCTTCGGTGTCGTGGCGGCCGTCAGCGGCCCGAGCGCGTTGAGCCCGTCGACGACCTGGGGGGTCGCCCCGGCGAGGCGGGCGCCGACGTCGTAGGTCGGGTAGGCGATGCCGGGGAACCCCACGACGTCACCCGCGCCCAGGCCGAGCAGGGTCGGCAGCCACGCGACCAGCTCCTTGGACCCGACGGTCGGCAGGACACCGTCGGGGTCGAGGTCCGGGACCCCCCGGCGACGGGCGAACCACGTGGCGACCGCTTCACGCAGGGCCGGGGTGCCGTAGGTCTGCGGGTAGCCGGGAGCGTCGGCGGCAGCACGCAGCGCCTCCTGCACGACACCCGGCGTGGGGTCGACGGGGGTGCCCACCGACAGGTCGACGATCCCGCCCGGGACAGCGGAACTCGCCCGCTCCTTGTACGGAGCGAGCGAGTCCCAGGGAAAGTCGGGGAGCGAGCGGATGCTCACTCGTCGTGCTCCTGCGGGGGCAGGTCGGCGATGATCGGGTGGTCCTTGTTGATGATGCCGAGCTTGGCGGCACCGCCGGGGCTGCCGAGGTCGTCGAAGAACTCGACGTTCGCCTTGTAGTACTCGGCCCACTGCTCGGGCACGTCGTCCTCGTAGTAGATCGCCTCGACGGGGCACACCGGCTCGCAGGCGCCGCAGTCGACGCACTCGTCCGGGTGGATGTAGAGGGACCGCTCACCTTCGTAGATGCAGTCGACCGGGCATTCCTCGATGCAGGCCTTGTCCTTGAGGTCAACGCAAGGCTGGGCGATCACGTACGTCATGGCGGACATACTATGCGGCCTGTGCCAGCAGACGTGCGGAGGATCCCCCTCGGGTCCCGAGTGGTGGTCAGGTGGCGCCTCGACGCCCCCGACGAGGCCACCGGGGCGACCCTGACCGACAGCGTGGGAACCCTTGCGGAGCGCGACGCGCAGCACGTGGTCGTCGAGACCTCGCGCGGCCCCGTCACCATCGCGCTGGCGCGGGTGACCACCGCCAAGGAGGTCCCCCCGAAGCCGTCGCGCCGCGGCGCACCCCACCTGGCCCTGACCATCGAGGACCTCCAGCGCGTCATGGTGCCGGCCTGGGGCGCGGTCGAGCGCGGCGCCCTCGGTGACTGGCAGCTGCGCGCCTCGGCGGGGTACACCCAGCGCGGCAACTCGGTCGTCCCGGTGGGAAGCCCCGGGAGGCCCCTCGCCGCCGCGGTCGAGGAGGTGGAGCACTGGTATGCCGGGCGAGGTCTCCCAGCGAAGTTCGCCCTCGCGGGACCTCAGGGGTTCGAGCCCGCCGATGACTCGCTGGGGGCGGTGCTCCTGGCCCGTGGCTACACCGTCGGCAGCCGCACGCTGAACCTCACTGCCGCCCGGGAGACCATCGCCGCTGCCGACCCCGGCGGACCGGCGGTCACGATCGCGGACGACCTGTCCCCTTCGTGGCTGGAGGCCTACCACCGCACCCGGGCCACGGTGCCGGGCGCCACGGAGGCGGTCCTGGGCGGCAGCCCGCGCGTGCTGTTCGGCAGCATCACCCCCGGTGGCGGGCTCTCCCAGCAGTTGGGGCTCAGGGCTGGCGATGCGGCCGGTACCGCACCGATCGCCTTGGCACGACTGGGGATCGGCGCCGGGTGGGGCGGCCTGGGTGCGGTCTGGACCGACCCGGCATACCGGGGGCGTGGGCTGGCCGCGCACCTCACCGCGCGCCTCGCCGTCGCGCTCCGCGAGGAGGGCGTCTCGCTGCTCCACCTGCAGGTGGAGCACGACAACGAGACGGCAATCCGCCTGTACCGACGGCTGGGGTTCGTCGTGCACTCGTCCTACGCGTACCTCACGTCGCCGCAAACCGGTGGCGCACGGCAAGGGTCGGCGGGAAGAGTGGCGCCATGACGTCACGCATCTCGCACACCACGTTGGACTCCCGCGACGCCCACGCCCAGTCGGTCTGGTGGGCCTGGGTCCTCGGCTTCGGCGAGGACCCGCAGGACCCCAACCTGCCGGGGCACGAGGAGTGCATGATCTTCTCGCCCGACGGGCGTCAGCGGGTGCTGTTCATCGAGGTGCCCGAGGCGAAGACGGTCAAGAACCGCATCCACTTCGACCTCTGGCCCACCGACCGGACGATGGACGAAGAGGTCGAGCGCCTGCTCGGCGCCGGGGCCACGATGGTCCACGACCTGCGGGACCACCGTGGCCCGGGCACCGGCTGGGCGACGCTCGCCGACCCGGAGGGCAACGAGTTCTGCGTGCTGCGCAGCGAGTCCGAGCGACCGGACCCCTACGCCCACCTGGTGCGGTAGGGCACCCAGCCGTCAGGCTGCGGCGACCGTGGCGTCGGGGACGAGCGTGCCACCGGTCCGGACCACCTTGGGCTTGCCCGCCCAGTTGCCACCCATACCCATGACGCGGGAGACGTAGGCGGCGCCACCGGACACGGCGACGACCGGCACCGACTCCGGCGTGGCCGTGGCGCGGTTGGTCCACGTGTTCGTGATCAGTGCGGTGCCGCCCTGGACCATGATCAGCGCGGTGTCCTTCTGGTCCTTGAAGTCGGTGGGGCGGGCCATGCCGAAGTTGAGCTTGGTGTTCGTCAGCGAGACGCCGCCGCCCTTGACGACGATCAGGGCACCCATGGCGGGGTCGCCCGCGTTCTGGCCCTCGATGACGCAGTCACTGATGTCCAGGCCGCCCTGCTGGGAGGCCGGGCCCTCGACGAGGACCGCGCGGGAGCCACCGCGGGCCGTCAGGTAGAGGTGGCGCACCGCGGTCTTGGCCAGGTTGCTGAACCGCATGAGGTACTTGCCTCCGTTGGCGCCGGCCCAGCCGTAGTTCATGTCGCCGGCGACCCACAGGAAGTTGTCGGAGCCGCGCAGGGAGAACTGCGTGTCCTGCACCGCGACGCAGGTCCAGGAGCCCTTGGTGGTGACCAGCGTCATCGAGAACGGGTCGGCCGGGGTGCCCAGGACGTGCTTGAACCCGTAGAACGACAGACACCGCGACGCAGGTCCAGGAGCCCTTGGTGGTGACCAGCGTCATCGAGAACGGGTCGGCCGGGGTGCCCAGGACGTGCTTGAACCCGTAGAACGACAGGGTGTCGAAGGTGGCGGCGTAGCACGTCCCGGCACTGATCGGGTGGTGGTAGAACTGCGTCACGGCGTTCGAGGACTTGAACGTGATGCCGGCGACCATGACGTTGTACGTCGTGGCGGTTCCGACCAGCCACGACTTCGCGCCGTTGCCGCAGTTGAGCGTGACGGTGCACTGCGGGAGGCAGCCACTGGTTCCGGCGATCTCGGGGTTCTGCCAGCCGACGTTCGGGCCGAGGATCCGCAGGCCGGAGAACGTCGTTCGCGTCTGCGTGAACGTGTGGGCGCGGCCGGCGAGCCGGATGGCTCGACGGGGACTCGACGCCTTGGCGACCGCGAGGGCCTTGGTCAGCCTCTCGTCGTCGGTGCCGGTGAACGAGTCGAGCAGGATGTCGTCCTCGGCGACGGCGGCGGAGGCCGAGGAGGCTCCGACGACGGCCGCTCCGGAGGAGACGAGGGCTGCGGCACCGAGGTGCTTGAGGACGGTACGACGGGGGGTGGACATGCTTCTCCTTGCGCGCGGGGGGACGCTTGGGGGGACGCCCGACTCCCGCCGGAGCGGGCCTGAGGGGCGCCTGTCTGCCCCACGCAGGAGCGTGGGTCGCACGGAGCAGTGGTGCATCACGGCGGACGCGGTACCGGCAGGCCACCTCCCTGCAGGGGCGCTCCGGTCACTGTCTCCGGCTGCGTGGAACGGTTCCACGCGCAGACTCGAACAGGGCGAAACCGTAGCCCGACAGCTCCGGGTCGCGAAATCGAGGACACACGCAAACGACACGAAAATGGGTTCATATCGGGACAGAACCACCCAGCTCGAACTGGCGGGTTCCCGACGATCCGGACCACCCGACACCGGGTGTGGCGCCCTCCCGACACGGCCCGACCCCTGTCCCCGGATCGGGACGTTTCGGCTGGTCAGCCGTGCGTCACCCGCCGGTGCAGGTGACCTTGTCCTCGGGGATGTAGTGGGTGTTGAACTGCGACGTCCGCACCGTCTTGCCGGCCTTCTTGAAGATTCGCGTCACCGTGACGTCGAAGCCGGGCGTCGGGGTCTGCGTCACGCAGCCCTTGGAGTCGTCGACGATGGTCTTCGGCTGCACGACGTTGCGCCGATCCCCCTTGGAGGCCTCGACGTCCCAGACCTTGGTGCCGTGGAAGGTCACCGTCACCGAGCTGCCCGACACGTACGCCTGGATGAGGATGCCGTAGCCGCTGTCGTTGGTGAACCGGTTGTCGACGTCGGGCCAGGAGATCGTGGCCTCGCGTCCCTCGGGGTAGCGCGAGATGTAGAAGCTGTGGGGATGGTGCTCCTCGATCTTCACGCCCGAGAAGAACACCGCGTTGAACAGCGTGGTCGACAGCTGCGAGATGCCGCCGCCGTAGTCCTTGGTCAGTCGGCCGTTGACGATGACCGGCGCCGAGTTGTAGCCCTTGGCCGCCGTCCGCTGGCCGAGTCGCTGGTTGAGGCTGAACGTCTCCCCCGGCGCGACGTACGTGCCGTTGAGGGTCCGCGCAGCGATGGTGATGTTCTCGGTGCGCGGGGGGTTGAACGGGAAGACCGAGGTGAACGAGGAGATGATCTCCTTGGGCTTGATCTTGTTCGCCTGCGCGGTCGTGAGCTTGGGCTGGACGGCCTTCGCGGTGACGGTGGCCGTCCGCGACGGTGACGTCAGGGCCGGGACCACGGCGGCGACGACCGAGGCGTCGTCGAGGGTGGAGCCCGTGGCGGACGGTATGACGACGGGCTTGGTGCCGCTGAACGTGATCTTCGCGTCGCGGGCCTTGGTCTCCAGACCGGCGGCCGAGGCGGCCGCGCGGACGGCGGCCACGAGCTTGGTGTCGTCCACAACAGGGACGAGCTTGCCGTCCTGGACCTTCATCGACAGGGCCGGAGCGTAGTCGGCCGGCTTCACCGGGAACTTCTTGTCGGCGACCTCGACCGTGACGGGACCGGACATGGCCGGCGTCGCGAACTCCGTTGCGGCGCGCTGCACCTCGTCAGCCGACACGTCGGGCTCGACGGTGTCGAACTTGGCCCCGATCGGTCCCTTGGCGGGCCACCGGGCGGCCACCTCGTCAGCGGTGCCGGGCACCGAGAGGGTCGCGCCGGCCACCGGCTGCACCACCGCGGCCCTGCCATCGGGGAACGTGATGGCGCCCTGGACGACCTGGGTGTCGAGCGTCGACTCGATGCCCTTGACGGCCGCCTCGAGCTTCGCGCGGTCCACTGACGTCTTGAGCTGCTCCGCGTCCCCACCGGTGAGGTGGTTCCAGAGGTCGGAGGGTTTGAGGCTGAACCCTGTGAGCTCCCCCACCGTGCCCGGGAGGTCGAGCGCGAGGCCGGCGTCCGTGGGGCTCAGCTGGGCCGACTTCTCGCCGGCGGTGACGGTGATCGCGGCGTCCTGCCGGGCACCCAACGAGCGCGACAGGGTCCGCTCTGCGGCCGCCGGCGACATCCCGCCGATCGGCACGCCCGACACTGACGTGTTGGCGGGCACGTGCCGCCCGAGGAACCAGGCCGTGCCGAGGTAGGCGGCGAACAGGACCGCCAGCGCGACCCCGAACCTCAGACCGGCGGAGCCGCTCTCCTTCACGCCCTGCCCTCCCATCACTTCAGCGCCTGGTAGCGGCTGCGGTAGTACACCAGCGCGGCCGCGGGGTGCTCGTTGCTCGAGAGGGACACTACTTCGCCGACCACGATGCTGTGGTCACCGGCGGGGTGCACGTCCGTGGTTCGACACTCGATCGTTGCCATCGCGCCGTCCAGGAGGGCCACGCCCGTGGCCGCACCGCGGTGGTGGGGTATGCGGTCGAGCTGGCCGTGCAGGGGTCGGCCCTGGGTCGAGAGCCACTGCGCCACGGGCCGCTGCTCGGCCCCGAGGATGCTCACACCCCAGATGCCTGCGTCGGTGACGGCCTCGTGGAAGCGCGCGTCGACCTCGACGCACACGAGCACCAGCAGGGGGTCGATCGAGACGGAGGTGATGGCGTTGGCCGTCATCGCGTGGTCGTGCTCGCCGCTGCGGGTGGTCAGCACCGTCACACCGGTGGCGAACCGCCCCATCGCCAGGCGGAACTGGTCGGTGTCGACGGCCGGGAGGTCGGTGCTCACGCGGGAGCTCCTGTCAGGTCGGTGCGACGGGACCCCGGCGGGGCGCCCGTCCGGGAGTGGTCGACCGGGCGCAGGTCCGCGCCGGTGACGAGGTGTCCGGTCTCGGGGTCGAGCAGGGCGAAGCCCTCACGCCCCGACAGCCGGGCCGCGATGTCGTTGGACAGGGCGTAGGTCTCACCGTCCACGGTCACCTGGGTGGCGTGGGCGCGAAGCGCCCGGGCCTGGACCGGGACGAGGGTGGGCTCGACGACCTCGTGGGTCACGAGCTCGTCGGCCACCACCGACGGCGGGTACTCGCCGTCGGGGTCCGGCAGCGACCACGGGGAGTCGGGTGGGAGGTGCTCTGCCAGCCACTGCCGGTCCTCACGGGCCCACGAGCGCGGCGTCAGCACGGCATACAGGAGGGGGCGCTGCTCGCGGGGCAGGGAGGCCACGGCCGCACACGTGATGCGGTGGGTCTGGACGTGGTCCGGGTGGAGGTAGCCACCGTGCTCGTCGTAGGTGACGACGACGGCGGGCCGGACCCGTCGCAGGACGTCGACGACCAGGGACACGGCCTCCTCCGGGTCGGCGCGCACGAAGGTCCCGGGGCCGGGTGGCGAGTCCAACCCGGCCATCCCGGAGTCGCGGTAGGCGGACAGGCGGCTCTCGTCCTCCCCCAGCACCTCGTGGCTCACGCCGAGGGCGGCCATGGCGGCGCGCAGCTCCTCGCGGCGGTACGGCCCGAGGGCGTCGTCGTGGTGCACGTCGAGGTGCAGCAGCTCGGGCGGGATCACCTCGCCCTCCTCCCCCAGGGTGCAGGTGAGGACGTGGACCGGGTGCCCCTCCTGCGCATGACGGGCCATGGTGATGCCCGTCGTCAAGGTCTCGTCGTCCGGGTGCGCGTGGACGAACAGCAGGCGTGCCGCGGGCGCAGGGTCGGGGGTCGTCACCTGGCTATTCCACACCGATGGTCGCCAGGTCCACGAACCCACCCAGGGCCTCGTTGGCGCTGAGCCCGCTCACGGCGCTCCCGGCGATGAACAACGAACGGCGCTGCGCCAAGGCGATGTAGGCGCCACGCTTGGCCAGCGAGGTGTCGAGGTCGGCCCACGCCGCCGCCTGCGCCGCAGGGTCCTTCACCGTCGAGATCCGGGTGATCTCCTTGTCGACGCCGTCGTCCGCGAAGGCGCCCAGGTCGCGGCCGGTCCCGCTGTCCGAGAGGTTCAGGCGGCTGTCGAACAGCGGGGGGATCACCGTGGAGGCCGCCGGCCAGGCCGGCGCCCAGTTGGCCCAGAAGACATCGGTGTCGGCCGCGCGGCCGGGCCTGGACGCCGCCGAGAAGTAGTCCTTCTCGATGGGCTGCAGCGTGACCTGGAAACCGGCCCGCTCCCAGCCGTTGAGCAGCGCCGCCATCGCCTTGTCCGCGGTCGGGGTCGAGCGGTAGGCGACCGTGATCTTCACCGGGAGCGTCAGCCCCGACGCCTGGAGGGCCGCCCGGGCCCCGGCCGGGTCGCCCGACGGTGAGGCACCGAGCGGGTCGGTGTCGCGGTGACCGGCGATGGCGGGGCCCAGCAGGGTCGACGTGGGTTCGGCTGCGCTCGTTCCGCCCAGGGCGGTGACGTACCCGTCACGGTTGGTCGCCAGCGCCAGGGCCCGTCGCACGTCCGCGTTGCGCATGACCGGGGAGGCGAAGCTCGGCGCGAGGTAGTCGACGAACTGCGCGGTGGGGTTGATCGAACGGCGGGTCAACCCCTTGTCGGCGAGCACCTGCTGCTGCATCGCCGGCGGAGCCGAGTCGAGGGTGACGGCGCGTCGGCGGTCGCCCTCGTCGTTGATGACCTGCTGGACGGCCGTCTGGGACTCGGTGCCCTCGACGTACCGGATCGATTCAGGCGCGGCGCGGCGGATGGGGTCGGAACCCTTGTCCCACTTGGGGTTTCGCTCGAAGACCCCACCGGTGCTGGGATCCCACTCGCCCTTGAGCTGGTAGGGCCCGTTGGAGAACACGGCATACGTGGCGTCGGCCTTGCCGTCCCGGGACTTCTTGACGGGCGCGAAGGCGGGCAGCGCCACGACCTGGTTGAAGTCGACCATCGGTGTGCTGAGGCGGAAGGTGATCTTGGACCCGTCGCAGGTGACCGCCTTGTCGAACGCCGCCTGGCCCGAGCCGCCGAACGGTCCGGCGTAGGTCGACGTCCCGTCGGCCTTGCGCGGGATGTCGAGGTAGGCCAGGGGGTAGTTGAGGCCCTCGTCGGCCCACGGCTTCGCGAACGACCGTGAGACGCCGTAGCGAACGTCCTCGCAGGTGACCGGCGAACCGTCCTGCCACGTGGTCCCGCTGCGCAGCGTGAACGCCCAGACCTTCAGCGAGTCGTCGGGTCGGCCGGCATCGGTGGCGAGGTCGCCGACGACGTCCCGCTGGGCTGCCGCGTCGGTGCCCGCCGGGTGGGCCGTCAGGGTGCGGATGAAGGTCCGCCCCGCGAAGGCGACGTCCTGCGGCGTGGTCATGCGCTGGGGGTCCCAGCTCGCCACTGGGCCCAGGGACAGCACGGAGAGCTGCCCGGCCACACCCGTGTCCGGCGCCGAGGCGTCGCCGGCGGTGCACCCGGACACCATGAGGGCGACCGCCACGAGGGCGGTCACCACCCCGGGTCGCCGGAAGGGCCTGCACGGGGGCAGGCCCGACCGGCGTGATGGCAGCAGGCGTCGGTGGAGCACGCTCACCAGCCTGCCGCGATCAGGCGTTGCGCGCCCGGGACGCGGCGCGGGCGCGCAGGGTCTGGTCGAGCTCGACCTTGCGGATGCGCACGGCCTCCGGGGTCACCTCGACGCACTCGTCCTCGCGGCAGAACTCGAGCGACTGCTCGAGGCTCAGCTTGCGCGGGGGCACGATCTTCTCGAAGTTGTCCGAGGAGGAGGCGCGCACGTTGGTGAGCTTCTTCTCCTTGGTGATGTTGACGTCCATGTCGTCGGCGCGGGAGTTCTCGCCGATGATCATGCCCTCGTAGACCTCGGTCGTCGGGTCGACGAACAGCGTCCCGCGCTCCTGGAGGTTGACCATGGCGTAGGCCGTGACGACACCGGTGCGGTCGGAGACGAGCGAACCGCTGGTGCGGGTGACGATCGGGCCGAACCACGGCTCGTAGTCCTCGAACACGTGGTGGGCGATGCCCGTGCCGCGGGTCTCGGTGAGGAACTCGGTGCGAAAGCCGATGAGCCCGCGCGACGGCACGAGGAACTCCATGCGGATCCAGCCGGTGCCGTGGTTGGTCATCTGCTCCATGCGGCCCTTGCGGGCAGCCATGATCTGCGTGATCGGGCCGAGGAACTCCTCGGGGGTGTCGATCGTGAGGCGCTCGACCGGCTCGTGGGTCTTGCCGTCGATCTCGCGGGTGACCACCTGGGGCTTGCCGACCGTGAGCTCGTAGCCCTCACGCTTCATCTGCTCGACGAGGATGGCGAGCGCGAGCTCTCCACGGCCCTGGACCTCCCACGCGTCGGGACGCTCGGTCGTCAGGACGCGCAGCGACACGTTGCCGATGAGCTCCTTGTCGAGGCGGTCCTTGACCATGCGGGCGGTGACCTTCGAGCCACGGACACGGCCCACCATCGGGCTGGTGTTGGTGCCGATGGTCATGGAGATGGCCGGCTCGTCGACGGTGATGACCGGAAGCGGGATGGGGTTCTCCGCGTCGGCGAGGGTCTCGCCGATCATGATCTCGGGGATGCCGGCGATGGCGATGATGTCGCCGGGGCCGGCCGACTCGGCGGGCTTGCGCTCGAGGGCCTCGGTCATGAGGAGCTCGGTGATCTTCACGCGCTCGACGGTGCCGTCGACCTTGCACCAGGCGACGTGCTGGCCCTTCCTGATCGTGCCGTTGTGCACGCGCAGGAGGGCGAGGCGACCGAGGAAGTTGGAGGCGTCGAGGTTGGTGACGTGCGCCTGCAGGGGCGCCTCGTCGTCGTACGTCGGCGCGGGGATCGTCGACAGGATCGTCTCGAAGAGTGCCTCGAGGTCGTCGGCGTCCGGCAGGCCACCGTTCTCGGGACGGGTCATCGACGCGCGGCCGTTCTTGGCGGAGGCGTAGACGATCGGGAACTCGATCTGGTGCTCGTCGGCGTCGAGGTCCATGAACAGCTCGTAGACGTCGTCGACGACCTCGGCGATGCGCGAGTCGGGGCGGTCGACCTTGTTGATGCACAGGACGACGGGCATCTTGGCGGCGAGCGCCTTGCGTAGCACGAAGCGGGTCTGGGGCAGCGGGCCCTCGGACGCGTCGACGAGCAGGACGACACCGTCGACCATCGACAGGCCGCGCTCGACCTCGCCACCGAAGTCGGCGTGGCCGGGGGTGTCGATGATGTTGATCGTGGCGCCATCGGCGAGGCCGGCCTCTGCGGCGGCCTTGCCGGCGTAGTGGATCGCGGTGTTCTTCGCGAGGATGGTGATGCCCTTCTCGCGCTCGAGGTCACCGGAGTCCATCGCGCGCTCGTCGACGTGCTGGTGCTCGCCGAACGCGCCGGCCTCCCAGAGCATCTTGTCGACCAGGGTGGTCTTTCCGTGGTCGACGTGGGCAACGATGGCGACATTGCGGATGTCACCGCGGGTCTTCATGGGCATGAGCGCCATTGTCTCAGGCTTTCGAGCACGTCAGGACCACCCCGCCCGTACGTGGTGACCACCCCCACAAGCGGGGTGTGCGGCGGGCCCGCCCGCCGCCATACCTCCCGGTGGTGCCGGCTCACCACCGGACGGGTCCCTCAGCGCCCGGGAGGCGGCGCTGTCGGTTGTTTGGCTGCGGTTGGCGCGACTCAGCGCAGCCGGGTGGCGATCACGTCGACGATCGGGAGGTCGGCGGGCAGCCACGGCACGTCGTGGAGGTCGTCGGCGGTGAGCCACCGGAGGGCGTCGTGGTCCTCCAACGGGGCAGGTTCGCCCGACTCGACCACGGCCCACCACACCGTCATCGCGTACGCCTCCCCCAGCGGCCACCGGCCGTCCCGGGGCCCGCGGAGCACGGCTCCGAGGCGCACCGTCACCCCCAGCTCCTCGCGCAGCTCGCGGTGCAGGGCCTGCTCGTCGGTCTCGCCCGGGTCGACCTTGCCACCGGGGAACTCCCACCCGCCGGCCAGCGCCGGGGGCTCGGTCCGACGGGCGCTCAACAGGCGCGTCGGGTGGTCGAGGTCGTCGACGATCGCGGCGCCGACGACGGCGCGCACCAACGGGAACCGTGCTCTTTCCGGCATGTGTCTCACTTTTGTTAATTTCCGCGGCGGAGCGGTGCGGGCACCGCAGTTCTCGCTAGGGTCTCGCACCAACCGTAGAAGGTTTGCGCACGCATGCCCCTTCGGACCGCACCACCTGCACCACCCCTGCTCCACCCCTGGCGCCCGACCGGGTCGACCAAAGTTCGCACACAAGCGAGGTATTCATGAAGCTCACGCGAAGGACGACTCCGGTCGTCTTGGCGACGACGCTGGCCCTCACCCTGACGGCCTGCGCCCAGTCAGACCGCGGGTCTGGCAGCGGTTCCTCCAGCGGTGGTGACACCAAGGACACCATCACGTTCGGCGCGGCAGGCGCCCCCGAGCTCTTCGACCCCTTCTACGCCACCGACGGCGAGACGTTCCGCGTCACCCGCCAGATGATGGAGGGCCTGGTCGGCATCAAGCCGGGCACCGCCGACATCGAGCCCGAGCTCGCCACCAGCTGGGAGGCCTCGGCCGACGGCAAGGAGTGGACGTTCAAGCTCCGCGAGGGCGTCAAGTTCTGGGACGGCGAGGCCTTCAACGCCGCAGCCGTCTGCTACAACTTCGAGCGCATGTTCGACCAGAACGAGGTCGCCCAGGGCGGCCCCGCCGGCTACTGGGCCGACGTCATGGGTTCGTTCAAGACCGACGCGGCCAACGCCCTCTACCAGGGCTGCACGGCCAAGGACGACATGACCGCGGTCATCAAGATCCTGCGCCCGACGTCGAAGTTCCCGACGGCCCTGTCGCTCGACTCGTTCTCCATGCAGTCGCCGAAGGCGCTCAAGGACGGCGACGCGAACAACGTCACCAAGCAGGGTGAGGGCTTCGGCTACCCCGCGTACTCGAAGAACCCGGTCGGCACCGGCCCGTACAAGCTCGACAAGTACGACGAGGCCAACAAGACGGTCACGCTCGTGCGCAACGACGCCTACTGGGGCGAGAAGGCGAAGACGGCCAAGCTCGTCTTCAAGATCATCCCCGACGAGAGCACCCGTCGCCAGGAGCTCGAGGCCGGCAGCATCGACGGCTACGACCTCCCCAACCCGGCTGACTGGAAGGGCCTGAAGGACGCCGGCAACGACGTGCTCGTCCGCCCCGCGTTCAACATCCTCTACATGGGCCTCAACCCGGCCAAGAACCCGAAGCTGAAGGACCTCAAGGTCCGCCAGGCCCTCTACTACGCCCTCAACCGTGAGCAGCTGGTCAAGACCCAGCTGCCCGAGGGCGCGACCGTCGCCACGCAGTTCGTCCCCGAGACGATCAAGGGCTACAACAAGGACCTGCAGCCGTACGCGTACGACAAGGCCAAGGCCATGTCGCTCCTCAAGGAGGCCGGCGCCGAGGGCATGAGCCTGACGTTCGCCTACCCGTCCGAGGTGTCGCGTCCGTACATGCCGGACCCCCAGAAGATCTACGAGGCCCTGCGCACCGACCTCGAGGCCGTCGGCATCAAGGTCAACGTGGTCACCAAGCCGTGGAACGGTGGCTACCTCGACACCGTCGACAACGGTGGCTACGACGCGTGGCTGCTCGGCTGGACCGGTGACTACAACTCGCCCGACAACTTCATCGGCACCTTCTTCGGCAGCCTGAAGACCAACGACTTCCACACCAGTGCGACGTCGTACGGCGCCCAGCTGTCCAAGGACCTCGAGGCGGCCGACGCCATCGTGGACGAGGGCCAGCGCACCGCTGCCTACGAGAAGCTCAACAAGACGATCATGGAAGACGACCTGCCGGGTCTGGCGATCAGCCACTCCCCGCCGGCCCTGGTCGTGAGCAAGAAGCTCAAGGGCCTGGTCGCCAGCCCGCTGACCGCCGAGACGTTCTCCTCGGTGACGGTGAGCAAGTGATCTGAGGTAGACCTCGGACAGCACTTCCTAAGACTGTGGCCGTCCCAGCAGAATCGCTGGGACGGCCACAGTCGTGTATGAACGTTCGTCGAACATGCACTTCCCCCCGTGCGAACCCGTCCGTCGACGCCGATGGTCGACCGTGAAGGAGATTGAGCCCCTGTGCTGAGATTCATCCTGCGAAGACTGCTGCAGATGGTGGGGGTGGTCGTCGTCCTGTCCCTGCTGGTCTTCCTCTGGCTGCGTTCGCTGCCGGGCGGCACCGTGTCCGCCATCCTCGGCGAGAAGGCGACACCGGCCCGACGGGCCGCCCTGGAGAAGGCCCTCGGCCTCGACCAGCCCCTCTACGTCCAGTACTGGCAGTTCCTCAAGCGGGCCGTCCAGGGCCAGTTCGGGTCGAGCACCGGCGTGCAGCCGGGTGTCGACGCCATGCAGGTGTTCGTGCAGCGGTTCCCCGCGACCCTGGAGCTGAGCTTCTTCGCCCTGCTCTTCGCGATCGCCGCCGGCATTCCCCTCGGGTACATGGCCGCTCGGCGCCGCACGTCGTGGTTCGACAACCTGTCGGTGGTCGGCTCCCTCATCGGTGTCGCCGTCCCGGTCTTCTTCCTCGCCTTCCTGCTGAAGTACTGGTTCGCGATCAACCTGCACTGGCTGCCGGTGTCCGGTCGCCAGGACCCGAGCCTCGACGCGACCCGTGTCACCGGGTTCTTCGTCCTCGACGGGCTCCTCACGCGTGAGTACGACGCCGCCTGGGACGCGCTGAAGCACCTGATCCTGCCGAGCCTCGCGCTGGCGACCATCCCCTTCGCGGTGATCTTCCGCATCACCCGCGCGTCCGTCCTGGACGTCATGGACGAGGACTACGTGCGCACCGCGGAGTCGAAGGGCCTGACCAACAAGGTCATCCGCGGCCGGCACATCCTGCGCAACGCCCTCCTGCCCGTGGTCACGACGATCGGCCTGCAGACCGGTGGCCTGCTCGTCGGCGCGGTGCTGACCGAGCGGGTGTTCTCCTGGGGCGGGATCGGCGAGGCCGTGGCGGTGGCGTTCACCCGTCGCGACTACGCCGTCCTGCAGGTGTGCATCCTCATGGCGGCGATCACGTTCGTCGTCATCAACCTTCTCGTCGACATCGCGTATGCCGTGATCGACCCCCGAGTCCGGACGAGGTGACCCCGGTGTCCAATCCCCTCAACCCTGACAACCTGGACCCCAGGAACAAGAAGCAGCGCATCGACGAGCTCGCAGCCGGCTCCGGCGGCACCGCGACGCTCACCGTCGACGACGCCGGTCACATCGAGGAGAGCACCGGCGTCTCGCTCATCGCGAGCGCGTGGCGCCGGCTGCGGCGCAACCCGGTCTTCCTCCTCGGCGCCGGCATCACCCTCCTGTTCGTCCTGCTGGCGATCTTCGCCCCCCTCATCGCGCCGCACGACCCCACCAAGGGGCTGCTGCTCGACAAGGTCCGTCCGCAGAGCAACCCCGTCCCGGGTCCGGAAGCCGGCTTCCCCCTCGGCGCCGACACCTCAGGACGTGACGTCCTCTCCCGCCTCATCGTCGGGAGCCGCCAGACGCTGATCGTGGGTGTCTTCGCCACGCTCTTCGGCCTGGCGGGCGGCATGTCGCTCGGTGTCCTCGCCGGTGCCTTCAGCGGGTGGGTTGACTCCCTCGTCATGCGCATCGTGGACGTGATGCTCTCGATCCCGTCGCTGCTGCTCGCGGTGTCCATCGCGGCGCTGGCCTCGCGACCGAGCCAGTGGACGGTCATCATCGCCATCGCGACGGTCCAGGTCCCGATCTTCGCCCGACTGCTGCGCGGCTCGATGCTGGCGCAGCGTTCCAGCGACCACGTCCTCGCAGCGAGGGCGCTCGGCGTGAAGCGGTCGGCCATCGTGTTCCGGCACATGCTGCCCAACTCGCTCGGCCCGGTCATCGTCCAGGCGACGCTCGTCATCGCCGGAGCGATCATCGACGCCGCGGCGCTGTCCTTCCTCGGTCTCGGCAACCCCGACGACCGGCAGCCCGAGTGGGGCCAGATGCTGGGCAAGGCCCAGAACAACATCTTCGACAACCCGGCCCTGGCCATCTGGCCGGCGCTGTGCATCATCGTCGTGGCGCTCGGCTTCACCCTCATGGGTGAGTCATTGCGCGAGGCCCTCGACCCCAAGAGCAGGAGATGAGGGAGGCATGACCGAAACCATCGAGAACACCCGCACCCGAGGACACAGCGAGGAACCGCTGCTGTCGGTGCGCGACCTCACGGTCACCTTCACGCGGCAGGGCGAGAAGCCGTTCGTGGCCGTCGACGGCGTGAGCTTCGACGTCCGCCCCGGCCAGACCGTCGGCCTCGTCGGCGAGTCCGGCTGCGGCAAGTCCGTCACGTCCCTGGCGATCATGGGGCTGCTCCCCCAGCGCGGGGTCCGCGTCGAGGGCGAGGTCCTCTACGGCGGCACCAACCTGCTGACCCAGTCCAAAGAGCAGATGCGCGACCGCCGTGGACGCGACCTCGGCATGATCTTCCAGGACCCGTTGTCGTCGCTGAACCCCGTCGTGCCGATCGGCGTCCAGGTCACCGAGGTGCTGGAGCGCCACAAGGGCCTGTCCCGCAAGGCGGCCACGCCGCTGGCCCGCGAGATGCTCGACAAGGTCGGCATCCCCGACCCGAACCGCCGCCTCAAGGACTACCCGCACCAGCTCTCCGGCGGGATGCGCCAGCGCGCCCTCATCGCGATGGCGCTGGCGTGCGCCCCCAAGGTCCTCATCGCCGACGAGCCGACCACGGCCCTCGACGTGACGATCCAGGCCCAGATCCTCGCCCTGCTCAAGGAGCTGGTCGAGGACAGCGGCACGGCCCTGGTCATGATCACCCACGACCTCGGCGTCGTCGCCGGGCTGGTGGACCGGATCAACGTCCTCTACGCCGGTCGCATCGTCGAGCGCGGTGACCGCCACCCGCTCTTCGCGCAGCCGCGGCACCCGTACACGCACGGCCTGCTCAGCTCCATACCCCGGCTCGACGGGGAGCGGGGCACCAAGCTGACCCCGATCCCCGGCTCGGTGTCGGACAACCTGCCGTGGGCGAACGCGTGTGCGTTCGCGCCCCGGTGCTCGCAGCCCATCGACGTCTGCGTCGAGAAGACCCCTGAGTTCGTGGAGGACGGCCCGCGGGCGCTCCGCTGCCACAACCCCGTGGAGGTGTCCCGGTGACCGTCAGCGACGAGATCCTCGTCGACGTCAAGGACGTCAAGGTCCACTTCCCCATCAAGCGGGGGGTCATCTTCGACAAGACGATCGGCCACGTCTACGCCGTGGACGGCGTCGACCTGCAGATCCGCAAGGGAGAGACCTACGGCCTGGTCGGCGAGTCCGGCTGCGGGAAGTCGACCCTGGGGCGGGCCATCCTCAACCTCGAACCGCCCACCTCGGGCTCGGTCGAGTTCGACGGGATCGACATCGCCGCGCTCAAGGGCGAGGAGCTGCGGCACAAGCGCCAGGACATCCAGATGGTGTTCCAGGACCCGATGGGCAGCCTCGACCCGCGCCAGACCGTCGAGTCCCTGCTGCTCGAGGGCATGAAGGCGCACGGGCTGACCAAGGACGAGAAGCAGGCGGCCACACGGCTGCGGGACCTGCTCAAGGCCGTCGGCCTGCCGGTGGCGGCGCTGAAGAAGTACCCCCACGAGTTCTCCGGCGGCCAGCGCCAGCGCATCGGCATCGCCCGGGCCCTGTCGGTGAACCCCAAGCTCATCGTCGCCGACGAGCCCGTCTCGGCGCTCGACGTGTCGGTGCAGGCGCAGGTCATCAACCTCCTCGAGGAGCTCCAGGACGAGTTCGGGCTGACCTACCTCGTCGTGGCCCACGACCTCGCCGTCGTGCGCCACATCAGCGACCGCATCGGGGTCATGTACCTCGGGGCGATCGCGGAGGAGGCCGATGCGGAGGACCTCTACACGAAGCCGCTGCACCCGTACACGCGGGCGCTCATGTCCGCCGTGCCGGTCCCCGACCCGCTGATCGAGGACCGACGCGAGCGGATCCTGCTGCAGGGCGACCTGCCCTCCCCCGCCAACCCGCCCACCGGCTGCCGGTTCCACACGCGCTGCCCGTGGCGGCAGGACACGAAGTGCGACACCGAGCGCCCCCAGCTGCGCACCCTGCAGATCGCCGGTGTCCCCGACTCGCACCGGGTCGCCTGCCACTGGGCCGAGCAGATCGAGTCCGGCGAGGTCGCGATGCACACCGTCAAGGCCTCCCTGACGTCGCAGACGGACCACACCTCCGGTGGGGACGACTTCCTCGGGCCGGCCTCGGTCCAGGAGGCCCTCTGAGGAGCCACCGGGCCTGACCGGCCGACCGAAGACCGCGGGTATGCCGCGTGTGCACCTCGCGCACGCGGCACACCCGTCCCCGGGGGGGTGGTCGCCCGTCGGCCTGCGTCGGGTGGGTGAGGTGAGGCTGGGCTTCGGTGACAGAGGGGGCGTTCCTTGCCAGAGTGGGCGCATGTCCAGGTTGCTCACGCACGAGGAGATCGACCGCCAGCTGAACGACCTGCCCGGGTGGGCGGTCGACGGCACCCAGATCGTGGCGACGTTCGAGGCTCCCGACTTCCCCGCCGCGATCCGCCTCGTCGACGAGGTAGCCCTCGACGCCGAGTCGATGAACCACCACCCCGACATCGACATCCGTTGGCGCTCGGTGCGGTTCGTGCTCTCGACCCACGACCAGGGGGGCCTGACCCAGCTCGATGTCGAGCTCGCCCACCAGATCAACCAGGCCGCGGACCGGATCGGGGCGCAGCCGCGTGGCTGAGGTGGAGACCGACGTCGTCCCCCACGAGGGCGAGGAGCACGACCAAGGCATCGGCGCGAAGCTCAACTGGCTGCGGGCGGCCGTCCTCGGCGCCAACGACGGCATCGTCTCGACGGCCGGCATCGTGATCGGCGTGGCCGCCGCGACGACCGACCGCGGCGCCATCGTGACGGCCGGTGTCGCAGGCCTGGCTGCGGGTGCGATGAGCATGGCCGCGGGCGAGTACGTCTCGGTGAGCACCCAGCGGGACACCGAGAAGGCGTTGCTGGACAAGGAGACCCGAGAGCTGCGCGAGATGCCCGAGGAGGAGCTGCGCGAGCTCGCGGAGATCTACGAGGGCAAGGGTCTGTCGTCCGAGCTCGCCCACGAGGTAGCGGTGCAGCTGACGAAGCACGACGCCCTGGGCGCCCACGCCGAGGCCGAGCTCGGCATCGACCCGAACGAGCTGACCAACCCCTGGCACGCGGCGTGGGCCTCGATGTCTGCCTTCACGGGCGGGGCGCTGCTCCCCCTGGTCGCGATCCTCCTGCCGCCGCGGGGTGCCCGGGTCGTCGTCACGGCGCTGGCCGTCGTCGTCGCCCTCGCCGTCACCGGCGCGGTGAGCGCCGGCCTCGGGGGTGCACCGCGACAGCGCGCCGTCCTGCGCAACGTCGCGGGAGGCGTCCTCGCTATGGCGGTCACCTACGGCATCGGCGCCCTGGTGGGCACCCAGCTGTAAGGACGCGACGGACGCCACGCCCGTACCGAGGTACGGGTCGGGTCCCACGGTGGCACGGGCCCGGGAGCGGGTCGTCGACCAACTTCTCGCGCCCGAGTGCATCCCGGGACGGGGGTACGGCGGAAGTAGGGGCAGGCGGCCCACGACGGACCGCCCCGAGCCCTGGAGGTCCACCGATGTACCTGCGCCGCAGAGTCAGCTCCGTCCTCGCCACTGCCGCCCTCGCCACCGCGCTCGTCGCGCCAGCGGCGAGCGCGGCACCGACCACGACCGCGTCCACCGGGACGAGGAGCCTGGCCGCCGTGCTCACGGCGGACGGCAACACCTTCGACCGCAACTGGTACGACTACGACATCCTCACCGAGGCGGTCCTCGCCGTGCTCGCTGCCAAGCCGGACAGCCCGGTCGGGGTCCTCGCCGACGGCACCGTCCCCCTGACTGCGTTCCTGCCCAACGACCGCGCGTTCCAGGTCCTCGTCGCCGACCTCACCAGGTCGTGGCCGAGGACGGAGCAGAAGACGTTCAGCACGCTGGCGAGCACCGTGGGCATCGACGCGATCGAGAAGGTGCTGCTCTACCACGTCGTCCCGGGCGTGACGATCGACTCCCGGACGGCGCTGCGGTCCGACGGGGCCTCGCTCCCGACCGCCCTCCCGGGCGCGTCCTTCACCGTCGACGTCCTCTCCGCCCGCTTCAAGCTCGTGGTGCTGCGCGACAACGACAAGAACGACGTCAACCCGATCCTCAACCCCCGCGCCCTGGACATCAACAAGGGCAACCGGCAGATCGCCCACGGCATCGTCTTCGTCCTCCGACCTGTCGACCTCTGACCAGACCATTCCACCGAACCCTTCGAGAGCTGAGGAACCCCCCATGAAGATCACCCGCTTCCTCGCCGCCGCGCTCCTCGCGGTGGCAGCCACCGGGTCGGCCCTGCCGGCGCAGGCCGCCGGCGAAGCCACCGTCACCGTCGTCCACGGCATCCCCGGCGCCACGGTCGATGTCTACGCCAACGGTGACGCGTTGCTCACCGACTTCAAGCCCGGGACCGTCACCGACCCGGTGAAGCTCCCGGCCGGCACGTACGACCTCAAGGTCACCGCGGCCAACGCCGGTGCCGACGGCAAGGCCGTCGTCGAGGCCAAGGGTGTCGCCGTACCGGCCGGGGCCAACGTGTCCGTGGTCGCGCACCTCACGGCCGACGGCAAGCCCGTCCTCACCCCCTTCGTCAACGACGTCTCCAGGGTGGCGGCGGGGAAGGCCCGCCTGACGGTCCGGCACACGGCTGCCGCCCCGGCGGTGGACGTTCGGGCCAACGGTGCGGTGGCGTTCAAGGGTCTGACGAACCCCAAGGAGGCCAAGGCCGATCTCCCTGCCGGCACGATCAGCGCGGACGTGGTGCTCGCAGGCACCGACACGGTCGCGATCGGACCCGCCGACGTGACGCTGGCCGAGGGGAGCAACACGATCGTGTACGCCTACGGCAGCGCCACGGACGACACCCTCGCCCTGGCCGTCCAGACCATCTCCGGACTGCACTCCTCGCCCGGTGGCGTCCCTGCCGGCAACGGTGGGCAGGCGGCCGCGTCGGCGGACCTCTCTCGCGCCGCCCTGGTGGCCGCGGCAGCGGTCGTCGCCGGTGGCGTGGTGCTGCTGCGTCGTCGCCCCGCCGTCGCCCGCGGCTGAGGCGGGCCGACGGTGTTCGTGAGGGCCTCCCACAGGAGGGTGGCGGCCGCGGTGGTCGCCGCCCTCCTCGCGGGGGCCCTCACGGCCTGGCTGACGCGCGACGCCGGTGAGGACGACCCTCGGGCGCTCGCGCGCACGGCCTCGACGGGCACGACGGCCGCGCCGCTATACCGCCCGTTGCCCACGTCGTCGCCCACGCCGACACGCTCGGAGACGGGGCGCGACGCCATACCCGCCGCCGGAGTGGGCGCGACGGTCCGCTCCACACCTCCACCACCCACCCGCATCGTCGTCCCCCGGCTCGACGCGACCATGCGGGTGGCTCCCGTCGGGGTGGACCAGCGCGGCGACATGGTCATTCCCGCGGACCCGCGCGTGGCGGGGTGGTACCGGTTCGGGGCCGCACCGGGGAGCTCGTCCGGGGCGACCGTGATCGCGGCGCACGTCGACGACGCGCGCCACGGCATCGGTCCCCTGGCCCGCCTGGGGACCCTGCAGCGCGGCGACACCGTGACGCTGACCGCCGGAAGGGACGAGCTGCGCTACCGCGTCACCCGGGTGCTGCGTCTCGACAAGGGAAAGCTGGACACCGACGACCTGTTCGACCGGGACGGACCGGCTCGCCTGCACCTGGTCACCTGCGGTGGCGCGTTCGACCGAACCACCGGGCACTACGAGGACAACATCGTCGTCGTGGCGACACCGGTGGGCTGAGATCCCCATGACTACAGTGGAAGGCGTGTTGGCCCTGGACGAGCTGGTCGCGGAGCAGGACGACCTCGCCGCCCGGTTCGCCTCGGGTTCGCGCGAGGCTCTCGCCGAGGTCTACGAACGCTGGTCGGCACTCGTCTACACGGTGGCCTTGCGGGCCCTGGACGACGCGCACGACGCGGAGGACGTCACCCAGCAGGTCTTCGTGTCGGCGTGGGGAAGCCGCCACACCCTGCGGCCGAGCGAGGGCGCCATACCGGCCTGGCTCGTGGGCATCACCCGCCACAAGGTCGCCGACGTCCGCACCCAGCGCTACCGCAGGGCTCGCAACCTGGCCGCCGTCGCCTCCGTCACGCCCGAGGCCGGCTCCCCGCCACCCGAGCCCGACATCGCCCAGCGTCTGCTCGTCGCCCACGAGGTCGACCGCCTGGGCGAGCCACGGGCGTCGGTGCTGCGGCTGGCCTTCATCGAGGACCGGCCGCAGGAGGAGATCGCCGAGCGGCTCGGCTTGCCGCTGGGCACCGTGAAGAGCCACGTCCGCCGAGGACTGGTGCAGCTGCGATCACGACTGGAGGAGGTGGACGATGACTCACCCCGATGAGGAGACCCTGGCCGGGCTGGCCCTGGGTGACGCCGCAGGGGCGTCCGACGACCTCGCCCACGTGGCCACGTGCCCCTCCTGCAGCGCCACGGTGGCCGACCTCCGCCGCGTGGCCGACGCGGTGTCCGTGTCGCCCCGACGCCTCGACCTCGCTGCTCCCCCCGCCGGCCTGTTCGACCGCATCGAGGCCCAGATCGACGACGAGGAGCGGGACTCCGAGGTCCTCGACCAGGCTCACGCCGTCGCTCCGTCACCCGCCATCGCGCAGTCCCCTCCCACGCAACCGGTCGCAGCCCGGGCGAGACGCCGCTGGGGCCCGGTCGGGCGGGCGGCGGGCGCCGCTGCTGCCGGGATCGCCATCGGGTTGCTCGCGGGGTACGCGGTGTGGAACGAACCCGCACCCCCGGCACCCGTGGAGGTCGCGAGCACCCGGCTCGACACCCTCGACACCCGGCAGTGGCAGGGGATGGCCACGCTGTTGCGCGAGGACGACCAGGAGCTCCTCTCGGTCCGGACCGAGCGACTCGACGCCGGCTCCGGCTACCTCGAGGTGTGGCTGCTCAACCGCGACGGAAAGCGGATGGTGTCCCTCGGGGTGCTCCGGTCCGACGGCCGGTCGTCCTTCCCCGTCACCCAGCAGCTGATCGACGAGGGATACGTCATCGTCGACATCTCGCGGGAGGGGTTCGACGAGCGACCCGAGCACTCCGGCGACAGCCTGGTCCGGGGGACCCTGAAGAGCTGACCCCCACGTCGTCAGACGTCGAGCTTGCCCATGGCCGGCAGCGACAGGAGGGTCGAGACCGCGGCGACCCGGACCTGCGGCGGCGCGTGCACCGCCTCGATCGAGGAGCCGGTGCCGGTGACCGGCACGGACAGGGCTGCGGCGAGGACCGCGGCGGACGTGAGCCCGCGCGCGGTCAGGTGGGGGCGACGGAGGGTGGCTGCGGCGATGTTCATGGCACCACCGTGGTGGCAGGCGCTGGCGCGCGGGTGTGCCGCCACTGTGCCGTTCCTGTGAGGGGCGGACCACCGCGCGGGGCCCGCCTGCGCTTCAGCGTTCGCAGGCCAGCCCGTCGTGGTCACGGTCCTGGTACCAGTCGTACTCCGGGTCCACGCCCTGCCGGTAGGGGCCGTAGCCGGCGGCGTTCGCCTCCCGGCACGTCCCGAACCGCGGGTCGGTGTGGGAGGGCTTGGGGGTCGACGGCTTGGGGGTGCTCCGGCTGCGGGCCGGGGTCGGTGTCGGGGTGGGGGTGGCCCCGGTGGGTCCGCCACCGAGCGGGATCGCCCTGGCCGTCGGCAGCGCCTGGCCGGGGCACGCCCGGAGCACCCGGATGACCGCGTCGCGCTCGGCCGCCGTGACCCACAGGCCGTACCGGTGCTTGACCGCCACCTGTCGCGCGACGTAGGAGCAGCGACCGGCCTTGCGCGGAGGCAGCCAGGTGGCGGCGTCTCCGTCACCCTTGCCGGCGTTCGTGGGGCCGTCCACGGCAAGGAGGTTGAGCGGGTCGTTGGCGAACGCCGTTCGCTTGGCGGTCGACCACTGCTGGGCGCCCTTCTGCCACGCGTCCGAGAGTGCGACGACGTGGTCGATCTGGACGGCGTTGGAGGTACCCCGCCCACGGACGAAGTCGATCGCCGTGCCGGTGTAGGGATCCGCGAGGGTGCCGGCCAGGACCAGGCAACCGTTCGTGCCCGCCTTGAGGGTGAAGCGCGTGAGGTCGCGCCGGAGGATGTCGTTGCGGGTGTCGCAGCCGTTGCGATCGACGTCGGCCCAGGCCTGGCCGAACCGGTCGCGGTCGTAGCCCGTCCTGGGCGCCCGACCCTTGACCGGCAGGGTGGCCAACGTCGTCACGGCGGTGCCCGGTCGTACCGTCGCGGTCGCCGCGTCCGGGGCAGGGGTGGTCGAGGCGGCGGGACGGGAGGTGTCGGTCGTCGCCGAGCGCGCCGGGTTCGTCGTCGGCGTCGTGGTGGTGGTCGGCGCCGGGGCCGACGCCGGCTGCGCCTCCTCGCCTGGCGGCGTGGAGCCCGTGGAGCTCGTGGGGCCCGTGAGCGTCGAGAAGGCCGGGGAGTCCGCGTTCGCCGGCACGCAGCCCGAGACCGCGACGACGAGCAGGACCCAGCCTGCGGCCGCTGGCCAGCGGAGCTCGGGACGGCGAATCATGAGGAGGGACAGACACTTTCGATGGGGGACGGTTCACGCTACGTCCTCACCGACCCTCGTCCCTGCGAACCCGACAAGCCTGACCGAAGAGACGAGGATCGGATGGTCCGGCCGGTCCGCTCCCCCCGGCCACGCCCAGGCGCTACACATGACCTCATGACGGACAAGGTGCAGCTGCTCTGGGAACGCGCAGTGATCGGCGGTCTGGTATGGGCCGTGGGTGTGGCCGTGGTGGTGTGGGCGCTCGTCAGCGTCGGCGGGGGCTGGGGGGTGTTCTGGACGTTCGTCGGCCTCGTGATCGTCGTGGCGGGCGGCACGTTCGCCCTGATCGGCACGATCGCCCTCGGCGTGAAGCTCGGGCGCGAAGCCGCCGAGCTCGACGAGCCCTAGGACGCCCGGACCGAGTAGTCGATCGGCTTGCACGTCCCGCCGTTGGACTTCTCCGCCGAGCAGGCCGTCAGGCCCACGTGCAGGTCCATCTCGGCCCGGACCGTGAAGCGGTCCCCCGCGGACGACGTGGGAGGGTCGATGTGCAGCTCTCCCGAGGGCTCGGGCCAGACGTTCATGAAGATGTTGAGCGTCGTGGACACCATGTCGGAGGTGATCCCGAACGGCGACAGGCCGGTCACGAGGTTCTCCAGGCAGCTGGGGTGGTAGGCGCCCTCGAACTCGGGGTAGAGCAGGTCGAAGGTCTGCTGGCTGCACGGCGTGAGCAGGAAGTCGTGCCGGCCGCAGGTGTCCTCGACGACCGTGAGCATGGGAGTGCTCCGGTTGCTGTAGAGGGTGTGCCCGGTGGTCAGGAAGATCGTGTTGGCGAAGTCGATCGTCCGGCCGCTCGACAACCACTCGTCGTGGTCCTCGGCGTTGAAGCAGAAGAGGTCGCTGACCTGGCCGCCGGTCGGGTCGACCACCGTGAGCTGCTCCCCGGCGCGCAGCAGGAAGCCCGTGCCCGTCTGGGGCGCGAGTCGCTCGAGGCCGGTTCCCCCGTCCCGAGTCCCGGTGTCCTGGCCGTCGGTGTCGTGCGTGGTCACGGGCTCTCCTCGTCGAAGCTCACTGGGGCGGCCCAGTCGGTGGGGACCTCTCGGCCCGAGTACTGCCGGGCCTCCGAGCCGGCCCCGTGGTCGGCGACCATGGGGTTGACGTGGCCCTGCAGGGCGGTGTCCCGACGCCGGATGGTGTCACGCATGCGCTCGAACCGCTCGGACGCGCGAAGGTCCTCGAACTGCTGGTGCAGGTTGAACACCAGCGTGGGCAGCGGGGTCCGCCGGGCGATGCGCGAGGCGGCGGGGTGCAGACCGACGACGAAGTACGCGGTCCCCGCGACGCTGAACGCGAAGTGGGGGTTGGCCGGGTCGTCGGACACGTGCGGGCTCCACGGCTGCTGGTCGGCCTCGTGCAGCTGCTCGAGCTGACGCCACAGCAGCGACTCGAAGGCGGTCTCGCTGTCCACCACCGTGTCCGGGAAGACCGCCACGAGGGACGCGAACCCCGCCCCCTGGTCGGTGTCCCGGCCGAAGGCGCACAGGGCGCCGTACAACAGGGCCGTCGCGCCCTCGGTCGCCATCTCGCCGAGGGCGACGACGGTCGCCCGGTCGCGGTTGAAGACCGAACGAGCGCCCAGGCAGGGGTAGTCCGGGTGCAGCACCATCGTCTCGAGCGCGCCGGCCACCTCGTGCGGGCTGCGGCGGTCGGGGTCGAGGGCCAGCTCACGGGTGAGCTCGTCGAGGCCGGGCTCGCCGCCGTGGTTCGGGTGGAGTGCCTCGGTCACCGTCAGGAGACCACCGCGTCGACGACCTTCTTCAGCGCACTGGGCTGCGCCGGGGACCGGGGAGCGGTCTTCCTGGCCTCGAGGAGCCGCTCGCCGAGCTCGCTGAGCTGCTTGCGCCCCAGCCCTTCCCGGACCTTCGGGAACCAGTCGTTCTCCTCCTCGTCCATGTGGTGCCGCACGTTCTCGATGAGGACGGTGGTCTTGGCGTGGAACCGCTCGTCCGACGGCTTCATCGGCATGAGCTCCATGACCAGCACGTCCGCGACGTGGTGCTCCTCGTAGGACTCGAGGACGTCGTCCTCAAGGTCGGGCAGCAGGCGACGCACCTCGGGGTACATCACCTCGTTCTCGATGTAGGTGTGCATCGTCAGCAGCTCGATGCACTTCTTGACGATCGCCCCTTGGCGGGCAGGCGTCGTCGTCGACTTCTCGAACTCGCGGAAGAGCGCTCGGACCTCTTTGTGGTCGGCTCGCAGGATGGTGATGGCGTCGGTCGACATGGGGGCTCCAGACGTGAAGGGGTCGGGCCACGCGGCCCGACCCTGTGTCCTTACCCCCGCACCCCCACCCCAAACCCCCGGGTATGGCGCGGGGACCGGGACCTTGGCCCCTGCCGGTACGCGTGGTGGGCGTCGAGGCGGGGCCCCATGGCCTGCCGTGACGGGTAGCACCCTCCACGAGGTCGCCGGGCCGCGACCGAACGGCACGCGGGGGGTTTCCCTTCAGGAGCCCGCCCAGCGCCCCGCTCGTCGAGGCGGCGAAGCCGTGGTTCTACCGCCTCGTGGCCACGCCCCCGGCAAGCCCCTCGCCGCCTCCGCGGTCGCACGCGCACGGTCGGCACCGTCGCGCAGCACGGTTCACCGCCCGTGAGCGGCTGCGGCCCTGCCGGCCGGACAGCGCTGGCGCGCAGCCCGGACGCCTTCCCTCGAAGGGTCAGACGGCCTGGCGCGCGCTCTGGCCGAGGCGGATGAGCTCGCGCTCCTCCGGCGTCGTGCCGCCCCACACGCCATACGCCTCACGCACGGACATGGCGTGCTCGAAGCACTGCTTGACCACGGGGCACTCGCGGCACAGGGCCTTGGCCCGCTCGTCGCGGCTGAGGCGTCGGTTGCCGCGCTCGGCCTCCTCGGCGAAGAACTCGTTGGGGTCGGTGTCGCGGCACGCGCCCTCGACCTGCCATTCGTAGGAGCTCAACAGCGGTTGGGGCAGTCGCTTGATGCTGGCCATGTCTGAACTCTTCTCATGTGGCGGTGAAGTGGTTCACAACTTATGCAAAACCTATTCAACATGCAACCCGCCTGAACAAGTTCTACAGTCGAACCATGCCCAACGACGTCACCGCCTCCATCCCGGGGCAGGCACCCGGGCTCCGAATCGCCGGCTCGACACCGCTCCTCGTCCGCCCGCCACTGCTCGTGGTCCGCACCGACGACACGGCACCACCTGAGGTCGAGTGGTCGGTGGGCGCGGTCTCCGAGCAGTGCGGCATCCCGACGGCGACCCTGCGCAGCTGGGACCGCCGGTACGGCATCGGACCGTCGCAGCGCACCAGCGGCGGCCACCGCCGCTACACCGACCTGGACATCTGCCGGGTGCAGGTGGTGCAACAGCTCAGCGACCGCGGAGTGCCCACCCAGACCGCGGCACGCGTCGCCCTGTCGATGGACGCGGGCCGCCTCGCTCGCGAGACCGCCGCCCCCTCCGCCTGACAGCCGCCCCCGCCCCTCGCGCGCCGGACGCCCCGAGCAGGACCCCCGCGACCACGACCACCCCTCCGGCCACCTCGACGAGCGTGGGTCGCTCGTGCAGGACCAGCCCCGCGGTGGCCATCCCGACCACCGGGACGAGCATCGAGAACGGCCCGACGACGCCCGCAGGGTGCCGGGCGAGCAACCAGGTCCAGATCCCCGAGCCGACGACCGTCCCGACGAGCACGGTGTAGGCCAGCCCGGCCCAGGCGGGGGCTGCCTCGGCGGTGAACGAGGTGGACAGCGACCGCCCGATCGCCTCCGGACCCTCGAGGGCCAGGGACAGCGCGAGCATCGGCACGGGCACCACCACGGACATCCACAGCGTCAGGTGCAACGGGTTGGGTGGCGCCGCGAGCCGGCTGGACAGGTTGCCCAGCGCCCACCCGAGCGCACCGAGCAGCACCAGGACGTAGGGAACGAGCTGGGCGACGCCCGCTCGCGACACCCCCACGACGAGCATGCCGACCGCGGCCAGGGCCACCCCGAGCCACTGCCGTCGCCCCACCCCCTCCCCCAGCAGCAGGGCGCCCAGGACGAGGGTGAACGGGCCGGAGGCCTGCAGCACCAGCGACGCCAGACCGGACGGCATCCCCGCAGCCATCCCGGTGTACAGGAAGGTGAACTGGAGGACCCCGAACCCCAGGCCGTACCCCACCAGCCAGCGCGTGGGCACCTGCGGGCGAGGCACGAAGAGCAGGGTCGGGACCGCCAGCAGCGCGAAGCGCAGGGCCACGAGGAACAACGGCGGGAACTGCGCGAGCGACAGGTGGATCGCCAGGAAGTTCACGCCCCAGATGGCCGCGACCACGCAGGCCAGGACACGGTGCAGCGGTGGCAGTCCCTGGGTCATGACCCGAGCATGCGTGACGCGACGTCGTAGCACAATCACAGACTTCTGCAGAGACACTTAAGGTGCACTACATGGACGTTCGTCACCTGGACCTGCTGCGCGAGCTCGCCGACCGTGGCACCCTCACCGCCGTCGCCACCGCGACCCACCGGACCCCGTCCGCGGTGTCCCAGCAGCTGCGCGCGGCCGAGCGCGAGGCCGGTATGCCGCTCGTGGAGCCCCACGGGCGCGGCGTGCGGCTGACCCGGGCCGGGCTCCTGCTCTCCGAGGGTGCCGTCGACGTCGCCACTGCCCTCGCCCGGGTGCGCGCGCAGCTCGACACCCTGCGGGACGCCCCGGTCGGCACCGTCACGATCGGGGCCCTGCCCAGTGCCGCCGAGGTCCTGGTACCCGAGCTCCTCGCCCGCCTCGAGGGCAGCGGGCTGCTCGTCACGCTCGATGACTTCGACGTGGCGGAGTCGGACTTCGCGAGACTCGCGGCGGACCACGACATCGTCATCGGCCACACCATCACCGGCGACGCTCCCGAGGGCTCGGCCCACCTGCACCACCGCACCCTGGCCGAGGAGCCCCTCGACGTCGCCCTGCCCGTCGACCACCACCTCGCGCGGCGACGACACCTGACCCCTGAGCTCGTGGTCGGCGAACGCTGGGTCGGCGTGCCGGAGGGCTATCCATTCGACACGGTCCTCGTGGCGATGGAGAACGCCACCGGGCGCCGGATCGAACGGATCCAGCGCCTGCGGGACAACCGGGTGGTCGAGGCGATGGTGGCCCACGGCCTCGGGATCGCCCTGCTGCCCCGGTTCACCACGCGCCCCCGGGCCGGCGTGGTCAGCAAGCCGCTGGTCGGGGTTCGCGCCGCCCGACGGATCGTCGCCCTCTCGCGCCGGGACGTCGCCCAGCGAGTGGCCGTGCGAAGCGTCCTCGACCTGCTCGCCGACATCGGTGCGAGGGCGTCGCGCTGACCCGCCGCTGCCGGACGTCCTCGTCAGACGTTGAAGCGGAACGTTGACGCGCGCTACGAAGCATTGCGGTTTTTCGGCGTGCATGGCCTCTGACCTGCGGAAACAGTGCTGATTGGCCTCGCGTCCACTGTGGACGATCCCGGTTGATTCCGATGCTGGTGAGGGCAGATTGAGGGCACAGCGTTCCTCCCGCTTCGACTCTCGAGGAGGCCGGGCCAGCCCGACTCACTCGAGACGGCGGCCGCGCGGGAGTTGCTGCACACGGCCCCCTATGGGCGCCCCTCTTTGCCGTCCAATCGGAACCCCGCAGGGGTCGGAGCCGCTCGCGTAGGTGTGGGCGTCGTTAGCTGGCGCCCTGCGATATCTACCAATGTTGGTTGTTGATGCGGGGAGACGCGCAGGCGGGATGCGGAATCTTGCTGTGGGCGGACGAATGGGCGCTTCGCGACTGGCAACGGCGTCAGGCTTGGACTACTGGCTGAGTTCGAGATCCAACCGGTTGAGGAGGCCTTCGAGCGCTTCCTCGAACTCGATCTTGGTGCGGTCCTCGGAGAGAAGTGTCTGCATGCGTAGGACGGTCGGGAAACGTTCGATGGGCAGTTGAGCGGCCCCGTTCGAGATGTCCGCGCCCCCCTCGTCCAAGGGTTCCTCGACGGGTGACGTCTCGGCACCCGACGTGGCTGCTTCCAAGAGGAGATGTCCGAGCAAGAAGCTGGTGAACGATCGGTAGGCGCGGGCTGCTTGGACGTCGGTGAGGCCGCGTGCGGTCAGAGCGCGCAGGAACTCTTCGACGACTCGCAGGCTACGCAGGGGTGGTCGCAACCATGGGGCGGCGGGGTGCCTAGTCGCGATGAGCGGGAAGATCTTGGGGTGGGCCAGCGCGAGCTGGCGTACCTCGTGAGCCAGCAGCTGCATGACGGATTGCCAACCGCTGTGGGGGGGCTGGGTGGACTCGGGGGCTACTCGGATCTGGTCCACGAGCTGGTCGACCACGCCTTCCAGCAGATCTTCGCGGCCGTTGACATGGTGGTAGAGGGACATGGCCTCCACGCCGAGGGCTTCCCCCAGCCGTCGCATCGTCAGTCCCTGTGCTCCCTCTGCGTCCATGAGCTCGATCGCAGTACTCAAGATCAGTCGGCGCGAGAGTGGATGGCGGTCCTCCGTTCCGGGCGTGTCGCGCTTCGTCACTGCCTCGCGTGCCATCGGACCTCCCTGTTGACGATCCCTGATGTTTACCAGACCGACTCGACGGGCAGTACTGCAGTCAGGCGGCCATTCGGTTTGCACTTTCAGCCTTAGTCCATAAGTCTCTTATTGTCCGTTTACCTCATAAGGGAGACTTCAATGACCCAAGCACTCAACGATGCGCTACGGAGCGTCGCGCTTTTCGTGCCCAAGCTGGTGGCCTTCCTTGCCATCCTGATCATCGGCTACTTCATCGCCAAGCTCATCGGCAAGGCTGTCGACAAGCTCCTCGAGCGCGTCGGCTTCGACCGCGCCGTAGAGCGTGGCGGCGTCAAGAAGGCGCTGTCCAAGAGCAAGTACGACGCTTCTGACATCGTCGGCAAGCTCGTGTTCTACGCACTGCTTCTCTTCGTGCTGCAGATGGCGTTCGGGGTCTTCGGACCCAACCCCATCAGTGACCTGCTGACGGGCGTCATCGCCTTCCTGCCCAAGGTCATCGTGGCGATCGTGATCATCGTGGTCACTGCGGCGATCGCCACCGCGGTGCGCGAACTGATCTCCAACACGTTGGGCGGCCTGTCCTACGGCAAGACCTTGGCCAACATCGCCGCGTTCTTCATCATCGGTCTGGGTGTCATTGCTGCACTCAACCAGGTGGGCATCGCCACCACGGTCACCCTGCCTGTCCTGATCGCCGTTCTGGGCACCATCAGCGGAATCCTCATCGTCGGCGTGGGCGGCGGGCTCATCAAGCCCATGCAGTCACGTTGGGAGGGTTACCTCAACACGGCGGCCGCAGAGGCCGACACGATTCGCAACCAGGTCCGTCAGGCCCCGTCGGTGGGCCAGCAGGCACGAGCCGCAAAGGAACGCCTCGACGAGCAGGACCCCACCATGTCCCCCCAAGGTGGCACCGGTGACGCCTACATCGGCCACGACACGACCGTCTATGACCAGACCTCCGCCGGTGGCTCGACCCGCGCCGACGGCACCGGTGCGGGTTCGCCGCGCAACTGATACCGGCATCGAGCCCTCCCGCCGCTCAGGCTGAACGGTGGGAGACCGGGGCGGGGGTCCGCCTTCACAACTGACCCCCGCCCTCTGACCCCAACCCATCACAATGAAGTGGAGCTCGATCATGATCGCAGAGAACGACATCCAGCAGGTCACGGGGGCCGACGTCTACGACTCCGACGGCGACAAGATCGGTCGCGCCGGCCAGGTCTTCCTGGACGACGAGACCGGCCGCCCCGAGTGGATCACCGTCAACACGGGTCTGTTCGGGACCAACGAGAGCTTCATCCCGCTGGCCGGGGCAGAGCTCGGGGATCGGGGCCTGACCGTCCCGTTCGCCAAGGACGCCGTGAAGGACGCCCCGAACGTCGACACCGCCGACGACCACCTGTCACAGGACGAAGAGCGAGCCCTCTACGAGCACTACGGCCTCAAGTACTCAGAGCGTCGGTCCGACTCCGGCCTTGCGTCGGGACAGACGACCGACGCAGACCGTCACGGCGACACACGCGACCTCGCCTATGGCGACGGATCCGATGGGCACGACACCTCCGGACCCGACACGGATGACGCCATGACCCGGTCCGAGGAGCAGCTGAAGGTCGGGACCGAAACGCAGGAGGCCGGTAGGGCGCGCCTGCGCAAGTACGTCGTGACCGAGCAGCAGAGCGTCACCGTGCCTGTCACCCGGGAGGAGGTCCGCATCGAGCGTGAGCCGATCACCGAAGACAACCGCGGCGACGCTACCTCTGGCCCCGACATCTCTGAGGAGGAGCACGAGGTGACCCTCCACGAGGAGCGCCCCGTCGTCGAGACCGAGGCGGTACCCGTGGAACGAGTCAGGCTGTCCAAGGAGCAGGTCACCGAGCAGCAGACCGTCACCGGTGAGGTGCGCAAGGAACAGATCGACACCGACGGCGTCAACGACCGCAACAACTAGGAGCTACTGAGGTGCTGGGGCCGGTATTGCACCCGGCCCCAGCACCCAGCCAAAGGACCACAGCACGAGCAGCTCCCCGAGCGCTGATGAGGTCACGCCCACGTGCCGCGTCGTCGGGAGGCCAACGCCTAGATGGTGCAAGGCGCATGATGGCAGGAACCAGGGCCGGACTTAGCCCAGGTGAGTACCGGGGAGCTTTGCCAGACGTGTTGGCGAGTTGGACGGAGCCGATACGGGCGATCAGCACGATGCTGCGGTGTCCTCGCTAGGTGGGGACCAGTTCAGCTGCGATGGCGACCGGGTCCTTGCCGAAGCGGTGCGATCCGGTGGCTGGCGCCAATCGCAAACCCTGTCCCGGGCGAGTAGTACTAATTGGAGGACCCTCCGTCCGTCGGGTCCATAACGGCAGGGTCGCCCACTCCTGACGTGGTCCAGTCCTCATGTCCCCACATCTGGGGCCGAACCGCGGCTGTTGAAGATTTACCCTCAGTCGAGGTGACCCAAACGTCGGCGGCCCTGTTTGGAAGCACCGGAATGTGCGCCGACGTCCTACAGGTGCGGGAGGGCGCCCGCATCGCCCGACTGGACGACGTCGTCGGCGATGTCACGAAGCTTACGGTTCGTGTCTTGGCTGGCTTTGCACAGGACCGCGAAGGCGTCTGTCTCGCCCAACTTGCGTTCGGCCATGATGATGCCCATCGCGGCACCAATTCTTCTCGACGTACGCAGGGCGACCTGCAGCTGAGAAGCACGCTCCAGACCCAACGCTGCCTGAGCGTCGATCGCGGCGATCAGCTCCTGGTCCACGTCGACCCGGGTTCGCAAGGCCTCGATGTCTGCACGGTTGGCGTTCACCTTGGCGCTGAGTTCCTTGAAGCGCTGCTGTGACACCAGCTCGTCCTGCTTCTCGTCGCTCATGGGCACAGTATGTCTGCGCTCGTCGGATCAAATGGTGACCTTGGTCTGGTACCACGGCAAGGTCGATGCCGATACGTGAGGTCACGGAATCAGGGCTGCCCAACCCATCGGTTCTGGCCGGCCGTAGACGTCAACGCCCCCGCTCATCAGAGGATGAGCGGGGGCGCGGCCGCGGCGCAGGGGTGCCCGGCCCGACCAGCATGACAGCCTTCAATGGCTCGGAGGCACTGCTCTCTCAGGCGCTGCTCAGGGTCGCATTAATCGTTGACGCGCGAGCTCGGCCTTGAGGTGGTGGGCGTCGCGGACGAGGTGGATACGGAAGACGCGGCGGCCGTTGATGGTGGTCCATGTCCCAGCGGTGCTGGCCCAGGTGTGCCAGTCCTTCGCAATCGGCCCCCGCATCGACTGCGCCGACCACCGGGGGTCTCAACGTTGCCCAGTCCAATCCGAAGCCCCCGCGACGGCTGGCTTGCGCGGATGTGGCAGCGGCGGCTCGGCGTGCCAGGGCCCGGGCACGGGATTACGGTCAAGGGGTGGTCGGCACCCGGCCACCGGGACCAGGAGGTTCGAGATGGACACGAGCACCATCATCTGGATCATCGTCGCGGTTGTCGTCCTCGCCCTCCTCGTGGCGGTGGTCGCTCGCCGTGCGTCGGCCCGTCGGGTCGAGTCGCGACGGGCCGAGGCGGGCAGTCTCCGCGAGGAGGCGCGCGGACATGATCGTCAGCTGCGTGAGCGTGAGGCCCGCGCCGAGGAGATCGAGGCGCAGGCCCGTGCTGCTCGCGCTGAGGCCGACCGAAAGGCGGCGGAGGCGAAGCGGCTGGAGGCGGAGGCCGAGCGACGCGGGGAGAGCGCTGAGGAGGTCCGCGCCGAGCGTGACCAGCACCTGCGCCGGGCCGACGAGACCGATCCGGACGTCGAGACCGACGACAGCGGTCGGCGCGTTGACGACGTTGAGGCGGACGAAGGGGGGGGCATCCAAGACGGCAAGGTGGGCGGCCACGAGTCGCGGCGAGGCGAGTACCGACGGGACTGAGCGCTGCAGTCGGCGGGCTGGCAGCCGCGGTAGTGGACGACGGCAGACCGGTCGGGGCGGGGCAGCGCTTAGTCGGGTCGCCATCGCACGGCGTTACCGCCCGCCACTGGCTGCGAAGGAGGCCGAGTCCGCGGCCAACCATGTCCCACCGCAACTCCGCAAGGATCCCAAAGGAGTTGCCAGTGGTGTGTTCCTGCCAAGCCCTCGCACGGTCGGCGAGGACTGTGTACGCCGTGCCCGGGCATGGTTTGCTCCGGCGGGATGGGGGGACTTGGTTTCTCGGTGCCCACGAGTGATGAGCCGACACAGAGTTCCGCCGTCCTTCGTGCGGCGTCGGCGACGGTGTCCGACTCACGCCTGCAGTCGGCACCCTCAACCATCGCTCAACGTGCAGTCGTCGTCACTGCCCCGTTGTGGCGCGGACTGCCCTGTACTCCGATCTACCGCGATCCTGCTCCACTGGCTGGCGCCAATCAACCAGTTGGCAGACTTCCCTTGTTTCCCGCGTCCATGGTCGAGCGCACGATCGCGGAGGCCAGGTCCCGCAGCTTCTGGTTCCGGTTCTGCGATGCTCGGGACAAGATCGTGAATGCCGCGTCCGGACTGCAATGGTGGGCCGACATGAGGATGCCGAGCGCCATGTCGATCACTTTGCGCGACTCCAGCGCCTGGCGCAGGTTTTGCACCTCGTTGGTGGCCTCGGAGTGGGCGTCTGCGTTCATCACGGCAATGGCGACGTGCGCGCAGATCTCTTGTGCCACCTGGATCGACCGATCGTCGAAAGCGCCGGGGCGAGCCGAATAGTTGTTGAGGCCGCCGACGGTGGAACCTTGGAACGGCAGGGGTACGGACATCGAGCTGTGGACTCCCACCTCCGACACGACCCGCGGCGCGTACTGCGGCCACCGGTCGTCGTCCAAGAGGTTGTTGGCCACGAGGAGCATCCCGGTCCGACCCGCATCCAGGCACGGGCCGTGCCCGGTCTCGTACTGCAGGTCGTCTGCGTCCTGGGCTATGGCTCCCGAGCACGCCGCGGTCCAGGCGCGGTCACCGCGCACCAGTGTGATCGAGGACGCGTCCGCACCGGGCAGGCGGCGCGCGCGATCTCCGAGATCTCCTGCAGTACCTCACCCAAGGCGCGGTCGACTAGGACGACTGAAGACAGAGCAGCAAAAGGGTTGTCCATCGGGGTTCCTCCTCATCGTGGGACGGGCACCGCCCCGCCCGCGCTGTTGGAGAAGGACGGCCCCGCACCCGCTGCATACCCCGTGCGGCTTCGCCCAAGCCCTCTGATGGCCCCTGAATGCATTTCGTCGATGACGCGCGCGTCCTGCTTCACCGGGCCGCCTCCTCGGTGGCGGGCGTCGTCCTCGGTCACCTCGGCGGCAGGGCCGATAGGGAGTGCTCAGGAGCCACGCCAGGCGTGCCGACCGAGGCCATCAGGAACCCGAGGACGATCTGCAGACTTGTCTGCGTGACACGCAGGTACTGCAGAAGCTCGTCCAACTTGCGGTCAGACAATTGGGCGGGTTCCTCGTCCCGTTCAGGCGCGGGCATTGTTCACTCCGCCCCCAGATTGGGCCGTATCACCAGTGGACCCATGCCATCGTTTCGTACGCCACATCCCGAGGGCCGGTTTTGCGCACGGTCACCAAGTGCCCCGCAAGATAGCGGGCGCCGGATGCGATCCCCAGTGCGACGAGAGCGACCACAGTCCCTCGGCGGTGCCGCCCTGTCAACGTCGGACATGCTCGCCCCTGAAACGAATTCCTGCTGACTTGGGCGGCCGCACCCTTTCGTGTCACTGGTGGCTGGGGTGGGGCCGGACTGCTCGTCGGGGTCGCGGGCACGTACCACCTTCGCGTCTTTGTGGACTGCGTTGCGCTTGGGCCCTTTGTCGGGTAAGTCTGGTCGAAGTCGACTTCCCCGAAGGACTGGAAGAGGTATGGAGCCGATCCGCGAGACCCGTTTCGCATTGACCGAGATGTCCCGTTTCCGGGCTGACGATCTCACTGCTCGATTCACCGCGACGGCCAACAGGGTGGCGCTCATTGCCCCCGACTGCATGGGCATGACGTTGTCCTATGTGAAGGAGGGCCACGCCTTCACGTGGGCTGCGAGCAGCTTGGACGTCGCTGCCCTCGACGCGCTGCAGTACCTCGACGACGGACCTTGCCTTCAGGCGATGGACACCGGGGACATCGTGGCGGCTGCGAGCAACGATCCGCTCGATGAGGAAACGTGGCGGCTGTTCTCGCGGGCGGAGAATTCTGCCGGTGTGGAGAGCACGCTATCCATCCCGCTGTTCGCGGACGGAAGGGTGACCGGTGGAGTCAACTTCTATGGAAGAACTCCGGCCGCCTTCGACGGGCTGCACGAACAACTCGCTGCGGAGTGGGGCGGCTGGGCTCAGGGGGCGGTGACCAACGCCGATCTGTCATTGACAGGCGTTCGCCGAGCGAAGGAGACGCCTCAAAAGCTGTTGGACGGGTACGTGACCGACCAAGCCATCGGGATGCTCATGGCCGTTCATCACGTGCCTTCCGAGGCTGCGGCTCAACGGCTGAGCGACGCCGCACACAGGGCGGGCATCCACGAGGTTGAGCTAGCACGCCTCTTGGTCAAGAGCCGCATCATCTGAGCCACGCGCACAGCCGGCATGACTCGTGAGGTCAAGGCGGGCCTTGCGTGTGGGAACAACTGGATGCACCAGCAAACGGCCCCGCTAGTTGCCCGGGTCGCTGATGGCGAATGGGTGAGGTAACCCCTCGACCGGTGCCAGCGTCACGAGGCGTTGGTCCCACCTCACCGTGGCTATGTCGTTCCACTGCGCCTCACGGTCTCGACGGTGCCACCACCGGAAGGCCCGTGCCAGCAGCCACGGCCCTTGATCCTTCACGGTCGTGTAACCGAGCTCGCCGCCGAGGCGGTGCGGCCCGAACACCAAGCTCATCACCTGGAGCCGCCCAACTTCCAGACCCGTCTGCTCGAGGGGGCGCGCCCGAAGTTCGATGACGGTACCCAACGATCGGCCCGAACCGTCGACTACCGAACCCCCGAGCAGGTCGCTGAGCAGTTGCGTATTGGGCGGACGGGTGAGTTCATGGTGGCCCGCAGCTGAGGCCGAGATGGTCCCGGTCAGTCGGTCATCTCCACCACCCTTGGCTCCGGGTAGGGCTGAGATGACGTGACGTCGAAGCCACTGCTCAAGCCCACTGGTCTGCTGCAGAGCGCGCTCAGCGTAGTCACTGACCGTGATCGCCGACCCGATGTCACGCACGTGAGACATCGGCACCATCAGCGGTCTGGGGTCCTCGTCGGTGCTCAACCTCTTCCACACTGCCACGATCCATTCACCGAACAGACCGGGCTGGCGCGGGCCGAACCCGCCGGGTCCGGCGAGAAGGCCGACGACCGTGAGGGCTTGGTCGTCTTCGCGCAGGACGAGGTTGTCGACGTTGCCGAGGAGGGCGCCACTTGGACCGACGAGCTGGTGGTCCATCACGCGAAGGACCAGATCCAGGTTGCCGTTCTTGGTCTTGCTCATCACTGGCCAGCTTTCGTCATGACCATCAAGGGGATGGCGGCCACCGAGGCCACGATGACCAGCAGCATGTATAGCGTTCCGAGGAGGTTTGCCAGCCGTCCGTTGACGTGGTCACCCATGTAAGTCCGGTCGTTGGCCACGACCAAGATCGGGAAATAGGTCAGTGGCAACGCAATGGCGCTGAACACGACGGAGTACTCGGTGAGCATGACGGGGTCCACCGTCGTCAGCAGCAACGCCACACCGCCGATGCATGACAGGAGCAGGACGGTGTGGAACCGCGCGGCGCGTAAAGGTTCCACGAACTTGCCCCACTGCCAGCCCAGATACTGCGCGATGCTGTAGCCAACTGACAGGCCGGTCTCACACGCGGCTCCGAAGGTGGCTGCGAAGAATCCGAGCAGCACGAACGCGAGCCCCACCTTCCCGACTGCCACGACGACTGGCAAGCCGGTCTGACCGAGAGTGTCAACGGTGATGCCATGGGGCAGGAACACCAACGAGGTGCAGGCGGCGATGGCCAGCGAGAGGAGTCCGCCAAGTGGGAATCCGATAAAGACGTTGGCACGCATAGTGCCCAGGTCCTTTGGGGTCCATTTCTCCTCAACTCCGCCGGAGCTGAAGAAGAAGACTTCGTACGGGGTCATGGCGGCGCCGAACAGGGCGATGGCGTAGTAGAAGTACACCGTGTGGGACTCGTTGGGCGGAACGACCGGGTTGAGCGCGTGCTCGGCAAGTGAGCCCCAGTCCGGACCTAGCTTCCACACCGCCACGGCGAAGACGATCAGGGACAGCCCGGCCAGACCGAACGCATTTTCCAGCACGGCAAACTTGACCCACCACAGGACCAGCCACACAGCGGCACCAGCAACGGGCATCCACAAGAAGCGGTTGACGCTGGTGGCCAGTTCCAGAGCCAACGCGACGCCACCGATCTCAGCGGCGAGAGTCAGGAACGTCACCAACATCGAAGCGACCAAGTTGGTCAGCCCGACCCGCGGTCCCAAGCGCTCACGGATCAGGTCGAACGTCCCACGTCCGCTGACGGCGGCGACGCGACCACTCATCTCCGCGAAGACACAAATCCCCACCACGCCGACGACAACCACCCAGACGAGCGACAGCCCGAACCTTGATCCGACCAACGCGTTGGTGATCAGGTCGCCGATGTCCACGAACCCGCCGATGGCCGTCAGAATCCCCAGCGCGACCGCGAAGATTTTCTTCATGGCAGCGCCTCCCCGTTCATTTGAGGTCAGCCCTCGCGGACTCCAGGTCGGCACCCGCCTTTTCGAGCTCTTTGCGGGCCTCGGTCAGGTTGGAGGGGTCGCTCCGACGGATGGCGATACGGGCGTGGGACAGGGCGTCCTCCGCGTCACCGAGCAGAGTAAGAACCTGATCGCGCAAATGGTCCTGAGTTGGTGATGGCGGGTCGACCACGCCGAAGCTGGTCTGGATGCCGCCCATCGCATTTTCGCTGTCGGTGACAACGGTGTCGGCGTAGGCGTTCGTCGAGTTGCCGGACGCGAACACGTCCAGTGCGATCTGCGCGGTCGAAGTCTCGCTCGCGGCCGACTCCAGCGCGCTCTTGGCGTTCTGCTCGAATGCCCCGGAGTCCAGAGCCGGAGTAATGCATCCGCTCAGCGCCAGCACGGCGATGGCTACTGCGACCGGTCGTCCCCATGTCATGAGCGTCTCCGCAAAACGGTGATCGCCAGCGCAGCGAGCATCGCTAGGAAGATCATCCAGCCGATCCCCAGTGCCCATCCCTCGCTCATTGCGGATCACTTCCTCGTGTCGCAACCCGAACACAGTCCCTCACCATGAGGTTTAGCACATGCCGGACCCTCCACGCAGGACTCAAACGAGCGCGTGGTACTCATAGCCGACCGCTCCCCGACGAGTGAAGTGAGTAACCATCGGCGGGACGCTGGGTGGGTAGGCTGATCTGCTCGCGCACCGTCTGCTACGGGAGGCACGCCGCGACCATTGACGTGTTCGAAGAACCCCCGATGCCCCGGCGCCGACAAACCAATCATGCAGTCACGTCTGAGTCAGGGTTGCCTGCGCTCGAGACTCGCGGATTGGCTCACAGACATGGCATCTCTCACCACCTGACTCTGATCGGGAGTGACTCTCCCCACGGATACGACAGGACATCCCTACATTTCTGCAGCTCGCCCAAGCCTTTCGGGTGTGGTGACTAACAAACTCCCCGAAGGTCCGGACGAACGAGGCGTCTGCGAACGCGTCGCACTGTGGTCGCGTCGTAAAACAGCGCCTCGGGGCTCGCGGCGATCGCGAACAGACGGCGGTCGTACTCAGCCGCTTTAATTCCCCAGCGCTGAGCAACGTCATCGTCCTTCGCGCCAGCGTGGCGCCACCACTCACGCTCGAAGTCCAAGAACGCCATATCCATGTCGGTCATCGAGACCCCTTCCACTCAGACGGTCTACCACCGCGTTGCCTCATCCATACCCGCAAGGTGTCCTCATCAATCACAAGGCGGCGGCGGTTTCGAACAAGGGTGGGCCAGGTGCATCACCAAGGTGTAGATGCAGTTGCCTACCCGACTGTGTGGGCAGCATGTCAACAGGATCGCAGCGGTCTCAAACCTTCGCTCGAGGGACGGAGCCCTGGCGGTCTTGGCCGGTCCTGAGGGGCATCCGCTCGACACGTCGCCGAACCGGCTCGCTGGCCGACCAAGTGCCTTGCGTGGCCCAGCTCGCCCTGGCGGCCAGGCCTGCCAAACCGCTGCTGAGTTGTCCGGATGCTCGCACGACCTGGTCCGGCCTTTTCCCGGGGCCGCAGCCCGCGCCACACGGGATGTTGCAGCCGCCCTTCGCGCGTCCACTCCGTGAACCGGATATCACCGACCCGCTCTGGCATTCGAGTGTTGCGGGTAGCGGGTCGCCGATTTGACGCATGCTTGTTACTCGCATGAGCGTCAAGTACCCGAACCCCCCTGCGATGAGGGTTTGTCGCCACCGCCTTGCGTCGCAGACCAGTGTCGCCAACGGACCCGAACGCGGGGAGTCTGGGTACGTTGGCGAGGTGACTTCCCCTGCGACGATCGAGACCGTGTCCGCACGCCTGACCTCACCCTCTTGGTGGTTCCGCTCCTCGGACGGGCGGTTGACCCTGTGGCAGCCGCCGAACGCGGCGTTGTGCGTTTGGCTGATTACCTTGGGGCTAAGGAGGTTCGACCTGTCCCCCGCGCACGCGACGACAGTGGACGGCATAGGGCACGGGGCCCTTCTCGTGTGGGGACTCGACGAAGTCGTTCGGGGCGCGAGTCCGTTTCGGCGCGTGATTGGCGGGGTAGCGCTCACCGCTCAACTCGTGTCGCTCGTCCACGGCTGAACCGCGCGTCAAACTGCCGCGAGCAGAGCGGGTCCCGTGCATGGTTACCAGGGCAGTCCGGGTGAGTGGGCGGTCAATCTCGGTCGCGCGTCGGGCTGGTGGTGGAAGTCAAGAAGGCACTGAGGACTGTCGCGAGCTGCTCCGGGTTCTCCTCCGCCATGTGATGCCCGCTGTCGATCCGTGCCGTGTGTATCGGGGCATCGACCCAGCCTCTCCAGATCGCAGACGGGTCGCCGTACAGATCCTCCATGTCGTCATGGATGGACCAGGCAACCAAGGTGGGGCATGTGATTTTATGTCCGCGTTCGCGGTCGGCAAGGTCGTTGGCATTGTCCACCGACAGACCAGCTCTGTAATCCTCAAGCATTCCACGCACCGTGTGGGGATCCTGTAGCGCGGCTGCGACATAGGCGAAGTTCTCCGCTCCCATCGCGGCCCGTTTGTCGTCGTCCAATCCGTACCAAGCGAATGGATCGGCCGTGATGACTCGTTCGGCGTGAGGTGAGCCGGCGAAGAAGAACCAATGCCACCATTCGGTAGCGAACCTGGCGTCGGTCCGCTCGACCGCTTCTGCCATAGGCACCCCGTCCAGCACCACCAGGCCACGGACGAGCTCGGGATGGTCCAGGGCACAGCGATAGGCCGCTCCTTGGCCCCGGTCATGTCCGACCATCGCGAACTCGTCGTGTCCGAGTTGCTGCATCAGCGCCACCACGTCACTGGCCATCGATCGGTCGCTGTACGTCGTGTGGGCGGGATCGGGAGTCGGTTTCCCCGAGCGGCCGTAGCCACGCAGGTCAGGGCACACCACCGTGAAGCCTTGTTCGACCAGAAGAGGCGCGACGCGGTACCACGTCGTGTGAGCGCGGGGATGCCCGTGCAAGAGCAGCACCGGTGGGCCATAGCCACCCGACCGCCCGTGCACGCGGATCCCCGTGCGCAGCTCCTGGTCCCACTCATCGAAACCCGGGAAGAACATGCCCTCCACCCAAGCAGACTCCCGGGCGGACTGCGTGCCGGCCTGGCCAGGGCGCGGGCAGCTGATGCCGCTCCACGTCGCTCGCGGACCGCGGTCGCGTGCCACGTCCTACTGCCGCGAGGTCGGCGAGGGTGTCGCGGAATCGCAAGAGGCTGCTGGAATCTCGCGTCACATCAGCCCTCATTCGCTGCGGCACACCGCCTTCACCAACGCACTGCATGCCGGCGTACCGCTACGCGACGCGCACATTCTCGCCCGGCACGCCGACAAGGACCAAAGAGCACTACGACCGAGCCCGAGGCAACCTCGACTCGCGCGGCGTCCGTTCCCCACCACTTACGTCACCGGCGTCTGAGCCCCCCAGCCGACAGTCATGATCCAGGTGCGTGTCGCATCGCCGCTGGAGCTGTTGGCCACATTGTTGCGCTCGTTGTCACCCGGGGCGGCGGCGACAAGTTCCGTTGATGGGAAGGTACTTGGTCGCGCGAGGCCCCTCAAGGACCAGCTCTCGCTCATGGGGCCGAGTGCCGCGGCAATCCTTGCGTGGCGCCCTACTGAAGGGGGATTTCCCATTCGGGGGTGCGCTCCCCGTCGTGGCGGGGTCCCTGAAAGCGGCGCTCGTGCTCCTCGATGGCAACATCATTGATGGATGCCTCCCGACGGCGCATGAGACCGCGGTCATCGAACTCCCACAGCTCGTTGCCGTAGCTGCGGAACCACTGTCCCGACGTGTCGTGACACTCGTACTGGAAACGCACGGCGATCCGGTTGTTGTTGACGCTCCACAGGCTCTTGCGCAGCGCGTACTCAAGCTCGCGTTCCCACTTGGCGGTGAGGAATTCGACGATCTGCTCACGTCCGGTGACGAAGACATCACGGTTTCGCCAGATGGAGTCCGGCGTGTATGCGAGGCTGACGCGTTGAGGGTCGCAGGAGTTCCACGCATCCTCGGCAGCCTGCACCTTCTGTCGGGCGCTGTTCTCATCGAAGGGCGGGAACGGTGGGCGGTCTTCGGTCATCATTTCCAAACCTTTCTGGGGGTCGTGGATTCATGATCCTCCTCAGGCCTCGCCTCCGCCCGGCTCCCCCGGACCACCGGTGAGAAGTCGCGTCACTTCACTTACTTTGCATCACGTCCCGGTCTCGTGATGCGCCGCCTCGCAACGCTGGGAGGGAGCGCTCCGCCGGTGTCTCGAGTCCCACCGAAGACAACGCGAGGGCCCCGGCCCCCCGTCTGCGCCACAACGCGGACGCGGCAGCCCTGGCTGGACCTCCCCGCACCGCCAGACCCGGAGCCAGTGCTCGTGATGGCGGACACAGACCTGTCGCGTGAAGCCGCGCTACGAAGGCGGCACCGGCACGAACATCAGGGCGCGCTGCGCGAGGTGCTCGCGAATGCGCGCGGCCTCACCCTCGAGGAGACCCAGGCAGTCCGGGTGAGCGCTCTGGACGCCCGAGGGCTCGCAGTGCCACCCGGGCCTCGGCTGGAGGCTGCCGCGGTCGACTGATCAACGGCAACATCTGTGTCGTGAACGGTCCGGCCATGCGGGACGTCGGTCTGGAGCTCCCGCCACGCGGACCCAACCCACCTGGCGACGGCTCAGGTCGGCAGCCCCAGAACATAGGCATCCTCACCCTCGGACGGCTCCCCCGCGGCCTTCGCGAACGATTCCAGTGTCCGGGCCAGAGCACGACGGCTCGTGAGGCTCATGTTCCCCATCACCGCCAGAATCGACTCGCGGCGATAGGCCATCACGCGCTCAACCACGTCATGTCCGCCCTTGGAGAGCTCTAACGCGAGGTAACGACGATCCGCGGGGTCCTCGGTGCGCTCAAGGAGCCCTGCGACCACCAACCGTTCCACCGTGCGAGTCGCGTTGGACGGGTGGACACCCAGAGCCTCAGCGACCTGCCCGAGGTTCAGCCTTCCGCGACTGGCGACGAGGACCAGGACGCGCAGCTGCGGCAACGACACGACGTCCTCCACCTCGGCCACGGACCGTGCGATCACCCCTACCAGCACCCGCGCCGCACGCATGACCGCGTCGGCCTGCCGGTCTGGGTCGTTGACACTTGCCACCGAATCACTCATGACACGAGTATGACAGCCGTTGCGTTCAACCAATCGTTGCGCTTTAGGACTCATTCGGTCATGACTTCTGCAGGGTAATTGCATCTTCGCAGTCGTTGTTCCTAAGCACGAACCTGTCAGCAGCCTCCTGTGCTCGCGTCATGACCACCGCTCACCCAGCGCCTCGCATGGGATCGATCGCCTGGTGCGAGACGTCATTTCGCGGTTCGTTGGAGCGGAGCCTGTCTGCCGTGACCGCCGCAGTAGCCTCCCACCCAGCCGCGGAGGCCTACGTCGAGCATGGAACGAGTGGCGGCGCATACCGCCTCCGGCGCCACTGACTCCCTGCCGCACAAATTAGCATGCGCAATCGCATCTGTTGCGCCCGCGCACATAATTGGGCAGGCTGGATTCAGGCCTTCCGGGAGTGCATTTGCCCACCAGGCACGGGGCGGGTGACGACGACGACAAGGAGCGGACGATGACCGACTCGATCGATCGGATTGCGGACATCTGGGGCCCGCTGACCCCGCACGCGCGCGGAACGGCGTGGCCCGCTCGAGTCGATACTCACCTCGAGGAAGGCATCATCCCGGACTCCGTGGACCGTTGGGTCCAGTCGGCGTGCGTGCTGTGCAGCAACGGGTGCGGGTGTGACATCGCCGTCAAGGACGGCCGCATGGTCGGGGTGCGGGGGCGTGGCGGCGATGTCGTCAACCATGGGCGTCTGGGGCCAAAGGGCTTGTACGGCAGCACGCCGTGGGCATCGTCCCCAGATCGCCTGACCCGACCGATGGTGCGTCGGGACGGGGTCCTGGTGGAGACCGATTGGGCGACCGCAATGGGCGAGGTCGTCGAGGTGAGCAAGCGCCTGCTCGAAGAGAAGGGACCTCTGTCACTCGGCTTCTACACCTCGGGGCAGCTGTTCATCGAGGAGTACTACGCGCTGGCCGTCATCGGCAAGGCGTGTCTGGGGACACCGCACATGGACGGCAACACGCGGCTGTGCACGGCTACGGCTGCGGCGTCGTTCAAGGAGAGCTTCGGCGCCGACGGACAACCTGGCTCGTACACGGACATAGAGCACTGTGACGCCATCTTCCTGTTCGGCCACAACATGGCCGAGACGCAGACGGTCCTGTGGACGCGCATCCTGGACCGCACGCGTGGCCCGAACCCGCCGACCATCGTCTGCATCGACCCGCGTCGCACGCTGGTCGCCGACGAGGCCATCCGCACCGGTGGCGTCCACCTCGCGGCGAAGGTGGGCACCAACCTGGCGCTGATGAACGCGTTGACCCGTGAGCTGTTCGTCAACGACTGGGTCGACCACGAGTGGGTGCAGGCGCACACCGTCGGGCGCGAATCTTCGGTGAGAGCGACCGCGTGCTGTCCACGGTCCTTCAGGGCTTCTACCAGTCTCACCAGGCGACAGCGGCGTCGGTCGCGGTCAACAACCTGCACCTTCTACGCGGGCTGATCGGCAAGGTGGGGTCCGGTGTGCTGCAGATGAATGGCCAGCCCACGGCCCAGAACAACCGCGAGTGCGGGGCCGATGGCGACCTACCGGGCTTCCGCAACTGGGACAACGCTTCCCACGTGCAGGAACTCGCCGCCCTGTGGGACGTCGATGCGTCCGTCATACCTCACTGGGCTCCTCCAACGAACGCTATGGAGATCTTCGGCCACGCCGAGGAAGGCACCATCGGCATGCTGTGGGTGTCGGCGACCAACCCCGCGGTGTCCATGCCCGAGTCGGCCCGGATGCGCAAGATCCTCGGCGGTGAACAGTGCTTCGTCGTGGTGCAGGACCTCTTCCTGACCGAGACCGCGCAGATGGCCGACGTGGTGCTCCCGGCCGCGGGCTGGGGTGAGAAGACGGGGACCTTCACCAACGTCAACCGCACCGTGCACCTGTCGGAGAAGGCTGTCGAACCGCCGGAGCAGGCGAAGAGCGACCTCGAGATCTTCACGATGTATGCGGAGCTGATGGGCTTCACTGACCGCTCAGGTCGACCGTTGCCGTCGTTTCGTACCCCCGAGGAGGCATTCGAGGCCTGGAAGGAGGCGACGGCAGGACGCCCGGTCGACTACACCGGACTGAGCTATGAGAAGCTCCGGGGCCCCACCGGCATCCCCTGGCCGGTGAACGCGCGGACTGCACCCGACGGCACCGACCGTCTCTACACCGACGCTGTCTTCCCCACCCAGACGGACGAGTGCGAGACCTACGGACACGACCTGCTCACGGGAGGTGCCGTCACTGAGACCGAGCACCGTGCCCTTGCCCCAGCCGGCAGGGCCTTCCTCAAGGGGTGCGAGTGGACCCCCGCCCACGAGGTCCCGAGCGACGAATACCCGTTGCTGTTCACCACAGGTCGGACCGTCTACCAGTTCCGGTAGGGCGCGCAGGCTCAACGAGGCCGCACCCGATGCCTGGGTCGAGCTCAGCGCCGAGGATGCGGCCGGTCTCGGTGTCACCGAGGGCGACGTCGTGCGCGTCGAGTCACCCCGAGGCGCCATCGAGGTTCAGGCACGCGTGGGCCGCGTCATGAAGGGAGCGGTGTTCGCGCCCTTCCACTACGGCACCTGGGACCTCACCGACGCCGAGGTCGACAGCCCTTCACGGCAGGCCAACGAGCTGACCATGACCGTGTGGGACCCCGTGTCCAAGCAGCCGTACTTCAAGACGGCCGCCTGCCGAGTGGTCCCTCCCCTGCCCCCACCACGGCCGCCTCCGCACCCGCGGAGACCGACCTGCCACCGACCCGGGGAGGGACGCCCACATCCAGCGTCGTGCTCGACTCCATACCCGTCTATCCCAATGACCCTGCCCAGGCCCCCCGTCCTGGAAGCGGCACCCCTGCACCTGAAGGGGACGCCGGCACGTTGAACGAGGATCGGTCATGAGCACCCACCTCGCGACCTACGTCGCACTCATCCACGCCAGCGAAGCCACCTTGGCCGACTCCTTCGACACCATCGGCCAAGGACATGCGAACCATCCGGACGTGCTGTTCACCTGCCAGGCCCTGGCCCAGATGAGCCGGAGCCACGTGGCGAAGCTGCAACCAGTTGTGGCCAGGTACGGCGAAGCCTCCGACGTCGAAGAACCACAACACCTGCACGCTTCGGGGGTCGGCGAGGCTCGCAGCGGAGCCGTCGGCCTGCTCCGCGACCTGCAGGACCTCCACATGCTTGCCACCCTCGTCGACAGCACCTGGACGGTCATCGGACAAGGGGCGCAAGGACTTCGTGACCAGGAGCTCCTGTCCATCGAACAGGCCGCACGCAAGGACGTCTCGCGCCAGCTGGCGTGGCTGGTAACCCGGATGAAGTCTGCCGCTCCCCAGGCCCTGATCGTGGCTCCCCCGGTCGCCCCCGCGGCATCCGCCACCATCCGGAGGTCCTGAACGTGTTGCCACACCTACCCTTGTGGGCGGAGCTCTTGCTCTTCGTGGCCAGCGCAGCCGTGATCTGGGTCGCGGGCATCCCGCTGTCCAACTACACGGACATCTTGGCCGACCGGCTCCACCTCGGTCAGGCGCTCGGTGGTCTCATCCTCCTTGCTGTTGCCACCAACCTGCCTGAGATCGCCATCACCTACAGCGCAGCGGCCAGCGGGAAGCTGGACGTGGCCGTGAGCAACATCCTCGGCGGTATCGCGATCCAGACGGTGGTCCTCGTCGTGCTGGACGCCTTCGGTGTTCGAGAACGACGGCCGCTGACGTACCAGGCCGCGAGCCTCACCCTGGTCATCGAGGGCGCGATCGTCCTTGCAGTGCTCGTCGTCGTGGTGATGGGCACCCAGCTGCCCAAGGGCCTCGTTGTCGCCCGGCTGACGCCCGACGTCGTGCTCATCGCGCTGGTCTGGGTCGCGGGGCTCATGCTGACCCAACGAGCCGGGGGGACGCTGCCGTGGTCCAACAGCGGTGAAGCCCCCGACAGCCAGCCGAAGCCCCGTGGCCACTCAAAGACGACCCGCTCAGCCGAGGCGACCCGAAAGGGCGTCAGCACCACCCGCGTCGTCCTCATCTTCGGTGCCGCAGCGGTGGCGACCCTGGTTGCCGGGGCCGTCGCCGAGGAGAGTGGCGCGGCGGCGGCCGACCAGGTGGGCCTGTCCGGGGTGCTTTTCGGTGCGACTGTGCTGGCGGCTGCGACGTCGCTGCCGGAGCTCAGTACGGGCTTGAATGCGACCAGGCAGGGTGACTACAAGCTCGCGTTTGGTGACATCTTCGGTGGCAACGCTTTCCTGCCGGTGCTCTTCTTGCTGGCGGTCCTGGTCTCGGGCAAGGCCGTCCTGCCCAACGCCCACGCTGCCGACATCTACCTCACCGGCCTGGCTGCACTTCTGACAGTCATCTACATGGCCGGCCTGATCTTTCGTCCCGGGAAGCAGCACGCCCGTCTCGGCATCGACAGCATCGCCGTGCTGGGGTTCTACGTCGTCGGTGTCATGGGGCTGGTCGTCCTCCCGCAGTAGCACCCACGCCGCGCTTCCCGGCTCGTCCGCGGCACGGAGCGTCCCCGTCCCCCTTCGGACTCGTGAACCGAGTGCTTCGCCTACCCTCCATGGGCAGAACTTACTCAAACTTGGGAGCAGCTCTGCGAAAGCGACTGCGTGTGCGAAACGCGGGCATCCTCGACCCGAGGTGGATCGGGAGAGGAGCCGCGCTGCCGGTCATCTTGCTCCCGACCCCGCGGAAGGAGTCTGCGTGATCACTACGGGCGGTTCACCGGCGACACCTTCGTCATCCATATGACCGATGACAGGGAAGGATTCAACAGGTTCGAGTCCGCGTGCCGCGCTGGGGCTCGGGGCTGGGCGAACGCCTTGGTCAGCCCCGGTCTGGGCAGGACGACCGAACTTGTGGTCTCGTGCGATGCCTGGTCTCGGTATTTCACGGCTTGACCTCGAGTCCTGACTACGTTTGCGGACGGCTCGCGCTGGGCACTCTTCTGACATGGCGAAGAAGAGCACGAAGCAGGGTGCCGAAGGGGCGACCAAGACGCAGGCGGCCACCGCGGACGGTGCAGCTGGGCAGCCACGCGAGCAGCGGACTGCGGTGACCGGTTCGGGGGGTGAGCTGCACCAGTCCGTGGATGATGGCGACGTCCTTACGACGGCGCACGGCACCCCGCTGTCTGACAACCAGAACAGCCTCCGGGCGGGCCAGCGGGGTCCCACCCTGTTGGAGGACTTCGCCATGCGGGAGAAGATCTTCCACTTCGATCATGAGCGGATCCCTGAGCGCGTCGTTCATGCTCGCGGTTATGGGGCGCACGGTACCTTCGAGACCACTGCCGACCTGTCTGACATCACTCGAGCGGCGATCTTCGCCACACCCGGCGCCACGACTGAGGCCTTCGTGCGGTTCTCCACGGTCGCCGGCGCAAAGGGGTCCTTCGACCTCGCGCGTGACGTGCGCGGGTTCGCGGTAAAGCTGTACACGACCGAGGGCAACTGGGACCTCGTCGGCAACAACATCCCGGTCTTCTTCATCCAGGACGCCATCAAGTTTCCCGACCTGGTCCACGCCGTCAAGGAGGATCCGGACCGCGGTTTCCCGCAGGCGCAGTCCGCGCACGACACATTCTGGGACTTTGTGTCCTTCACGCCCGAGTCGATTCACATGACGTTGTGGCAGATGTCCGACCGCGCCATTCCCAGGTCTTTCCGCTTCATGGAGGGCTTCGGCGTCCACACGTTCCGCTTCGTCAACGCCGATGGCAAGTCGACCTTCGTCAAGTTCCATTGGCGGCCCCTGCAGGGCCTTCAGTCGGTGCTGTGGAACGAGGCAGTCAAGATCAACGGCGCCGACCCCGACTTCCACCGTCGAGACCTCTGGGACGCCATCACTGCCGGCGACCTACCGCAATGGGACCTGGCCGTCCAAGTGTTCGACGAAACCTTCGCAGACGAGTTCGACTTCGACGTGCTGGACGCGACCAAGCTCATCCCCGAGGAGCTCGTCCCGCTGCGGGTCGTCGGCCGCCTGACCCTGGACCGGGTAGTCGACAACGACTTCGCCGAGACGGAGCAGGTTGCCTTCCATACCGGCAACGTCCCGCCAGGGATCGACTTCTCGGACGACCCGCTCCTCCAGGGCCGCAACTTCTCCTACCTTGACACCCAGCTGTCGCGCCTCGGCACACCCAACTTCACGCAGCTACCAGTCAACGCTCCTCGCTGTCCGGTCGCGCACTTCCAGCGTGACGGACAGATGCAGACGAACGTGCCTATGGGGCAGGTCAACTACGAACCCAACGGCTTTGCCGGACCGCAACGCGGTCCCCGCGCTGATGCGCAAGCCGGGTTCCGGTCCTACGCACAGTCCCTTGACGGTGAGAAGGGCAGGGTTCGTTCGGCGACCTTCGCCGACCACTACAGCCAGGCGCGCCAGTTCTACGTGAGCCAGACCCCGGTCGAGCAGGACCACATCGTCAAGGCCTACACATTCGAGCTCAGCAAATGCGAGCTCCCGGAGGTGCGGTCGCGCATCCTTGCTCATCTGCTCAACGTCCACGAGGACCTGGCGAATGCTGTGGCTGCCGGACTCGGGATGCCACTGCCCGAGCCTGCGATCGCGGCAGTGGAGCCCCGCACCGACCTGGCCCCGTCGGACGCGCTCAGCATCCTCAAGAAGGGGCCGAAGAGCTTCGCCGGTCGCAAGCTGGGCGTCATGGTCACCGACGGCACCGACGCGGCCGTCCTGCAGGCCCTGCGCGAGGCGGTCACGCAGGCCGGCGCCGTCCTCGAGACGATCGCCCCGGTCGTGGGGGGCGTCGTGCTCAGCGACGGCTCCACGCTGCTGGCGGACCAGATGATCGATGGCGGCCCGTCGGTGCTGTATGACGCCGTGGCACTGCTTCCTTCGACCGCCGGAGCCAAGTGGCTGGCCGGCCGCAGCACCGCGAAGGACTTCGTCGCGGATGCCTTCGCTCACCACAAGTTCATCGGCTACACCACCAAGGCACAGCCCTTGCTCGCAGCCGCCGGTGTAGCCGACTCGATTGACGCCGGGTGCGTCAAGCTCACGAAGTCCTCGGCGGTGAAGTTCATCAAGACGTGTGGCGCCCTGCGGCACTGGGACCGGGAGGTCCAACCGTAAGCAGGTCCCACGGGAGCGCGGACAAGGCCGCACAGGCGCTCGTGCACGGTCGGGAGTGCCGCTGGACAGGGGCAGCACGAACCCGGAACGGGGTCAGGACAGGTCGTGCCAGTTGGCCTACGTCGCCCGTACGCGGAGCGACAACACGTTCGGACGCCGTGTTCTGTTCGCTCCACCGCTCGCCTCCTGCCGCGACCGTAGCGGTGGTCTTGCGTCCCGTAGGTGGGGCCGGTGGCGGCTGGCAGCGTCCCGGCCCGCCGACCGTAAGGTGGCCTCGCCCCACATTCAGAGTTGAGAGACACCGTGAACGCTTCTGACCCGCTGGTCATGCCCGCCCGAGTAGCCAGCCCTGCCAAGCGCGTCGATCCCACCAAGCCCGGCGCAAAGTGGTTGCTCGAGCACCGGGTGCAGCCCGTCGGTCCCGAGTCCGGCGAGGAGCACACGACGCCGCACGCGTGGTGGAAGGTGATGACCCTGACCGGGGTCGACTACTTCTCCACGTTGGCGTACCTGCCAGGTATCGCAGCCTTGGCCGCGGGGGCGTTGTCGCCGTTGGCGACGCTTCTCATCGTCCTGCTGACCCTGCTGGGGATGCTGCCGATGTACTCGCGGGTCGCCAGGGAGAGCCCGCACGGGCAGGGGTCGGTCGCGATGCTGGAGGACCTGCTGCCTTTTTGGCGCGGCAAGGTCTTCGTCCTGGTGCTGCTCGGCTTCGTGGCCACATCCTGGATCATCACCATCACTTTGTCCGCGGCGGACGCGTCGGTGCACGTGCTGGAGTCCCCGTTCTTTCCGTCCGGTCTGCACGGGCACGCGGTGGCCATCACGGTGTTCCTGCTGCTCGTGCTCGGCGGGGTGTTCCTGCTCGGATTCAGCGAGGCCGTCAGCGTGGCCATCCCGCTGGTGGCGGTGTTCCTGGCTCTGAACGCGGTCGTCGTGGTCAAGGGCCTGGTCGAGGTCTTCACTACCGACGGCGCCCTGTCCGCGTGGACGTCCGCCCTGTCCGATAGCGGTGGCGTGAGTGGTGCCATCGGGCCGGCAGTCATCGCCTTCCCGCTCCTGGTCCTGGGCCTGTCCGGGTTCGAGACCGGGGTGTCGATGATGCCGCTGGTCGCCGCAGAGGGTGAAAGCGCTGCCGAGAAGCTGGCCTCCCGGATCCGCAACACCCGCAAGCTCCTGGCCGGTGCGGCGCTGATCATGAGCGTGTACCTGCTGTCCACCAGCTTCGTCACCACCGTCCTCATCCCGACGAAGGAGTTCAAGGCCGGAGGGGCAGCCAATGGTCGCGCCCTGGCGTACCTGGCCCACGAGATGTTCGGCGACGGGTTCGGCACCGTCTACGACATCAGCACCATCCTCATCCTGTGGTTTGCGGGTGCCTCGGCGATGGCCGGCCTGATCAACATCGTGCCCCGGTACCTACCCGCGTACGGCATGGCACCGGAGTGGGCCCGCGCGGTGCGGCCGGTCGTGCTGGTCTACACCGTGATCTGCATCGTCATCACGTTCGCCTTCGGCGCCGACGTCAACGCCCAGGCCGGCGCGTACGCCACGGGGATCCTGGCGATGATGGTCTCGGGCGCGGTCGCGGTCACCATCTCCGCGTACCGGCACCGGCAAAGAGCCGCCGCGGCAGGGTTCGCCGTCCTGACCCTGATCCTGCTGTATGCCTTGGTGGAAAACATCCGCGAGAAGCCGGACGGTATCGCCATCTCCGGGCTGTTCATCCTCGGCATCGTCGTGGTCTCGCTGATCTCCCGCATCAGCCGCACCACCGAGCTGCGCGTCGAACACATCGAGTTCGACGAGGATGCCCGGCGCATCATCGAGGAGTCCGTCGCCCATGACGGGCTCCTGAACATCATCGCGAACAAGCGCCAAGCCGGCGACGAGGCCGAGTACGTCGCCAAGGAGGCCGAACAGCGATCGATGAATCCGGTTCCAGGACGGTCCGACGTGCTGTTCCTCGAGGTCGACATCGACGACCCCTCCGACTTCGCGGACGTCCTCCGAGTGCATGGGGTACAGGTGGGCGGGTACCGCATCCTGCGGGTGGCCAGCCCCGCCGCACCCAACGCCATCGCCGCAGTCCTTCTTGCCTTGCGGGACGCGACCGGACTGCACCCGCACTGCCATTTCGAGTGGGCCGAAGGGTCCCCGGTCGCCCACCTGCTGCGCTACCTGCTCCTGGGCCGCGGGGACACCCCACCCGTCGTGCGCGAGATCATCCGCAAGGTCGAGCCGGACCCGACGCAGCGCCCCAGCATCCACGTCAGCTGATCACTTCCCCGACGCAACGGACGACCCAACGTCCCGCTCAGACCACCGCAGCTCAGGTGTCACCTATCCGTGCAGGAGACCCCTCCATACCTCCAGGCGCCGGCCGTCCCGCCGAAGGCACCTCTACCCGCCAAGGTGGACGTGGTCTGGCCATGCCCGGCCGCTGTCTGACCTATCTCCGTTCACGGACAAGGTGACATCTCGGCATAGACCGAGTTGAATCGCGGCAGCGACCATGCGCGGTCGGCCACCCGCCCGCTTTGGGGCAGAGAGGGAGCCCTAATGCCCCGGGAGTTGGACGAGACCTGGCAGATGCTGGACGATTTCGCCGAAGTAGCGCGCCTCGCCCACATGCAGGACGACCACAAGCAGGCTCTCGCTGCACTGTGCGAGCTCGCCATGAAGGTAGTCGAGGGGGATCACGCGTCCATCACCACCGTGAATCGAGGCAAGTTCGCCCCTGTCGCGAGCACCAGCGACCTGCCGAACCAGGTCGACGGCATCCAGTACACGAGCGGTGAGGGACCCTGCCTCGACGCCGCGCAGATCGCTGACGGAGTCCGCATCAACGACCTGGCCACTGACACACGCTGGCCCACCTTCGGACACAAGACATCCAGCGAGCTCGGAATGCACAGCATGGTCGCCGCCGTGCGCCCCGTGAGTGAGGACGTCGTGAGCGCGGTCAACGTCTACGCCGCCCGCGTCGACGCGTTCACAGAGGAGCACGAGACGTTGCTGTCGATCTTCGCCTCTACCGCAGCGGGCACCTTGCGCGTCGCGCACCATGACGACAGGGCCAAGCACCTGGAACGGGCCCTGCACACCAGTCGCCGCATCGGAGTGGCGCTGGGGATCCTGATGAACAGCCGTCGCGTCAGCCTCGAGCAGGCCTGGGACCTGCTGTCCAAGGCGAGCCAGGATCAGAACATCAAGCTGTCCGTGCTCGCCGCGCAGGTCCTCGAGACAGGAAGCCTGGAGCCGCCTGCAGGTGACTGAGGGAGCCCGCTGTTCGACTCCCCCAGCCATCCGCGCCATACCCATCCGTTTTGTCGACATGCACCAACGGACACACAGGCAACGGCGATTCTCGCTTTCGCATGACCGGTCGCCGCCCTGCACCGCCCCAAGCGGTCCTTCCCCTGGCTCGAAGCGGACGGGCCTCGCAGAGTTTCACAGTCAGCCATTGACCCAGCGCGCAAGAAGAGGAGGACGTCCTGTCGAGTCGGCAGCCGAGGCTGCGACGCTCCTGTGCGGCAGGACTTCGATGAGACGCATCCGACGCCGCTGACGCCGGGAGTCAAGCTCCCCTGATCGGGCGCCCGCCGCCCTTTGCGTACGGCTACAGCGGTGCCGACAGCCAGCCCGGGGAGACACCCGCGAAGGGTGTCAAAGCAGGCAGGGCAGGGTAGAAACCCCCCATGCGTATAGGAAGAGTCAACGTCCAGCCCCTCGGGGGCGCAGCCGGGTGCCTCACGATGATCCTCGTGTCAGTGATTCTCTCGATCGTGCTGACCGTCGGACTCAACCTTCTCTTGCACTGATCTGCGAGGTGTCGGCGTTTTTAACCGCTGGATTCATCCGCGCCTCTCCGCCGACTCGTAGTTCGGGCATCGCGGCGCCCGCTGTGACTACGCCGCGTGTTCGACCGTGAGTTCTGTGATGTAGGCCCAGCATATCGCGCCTGTCACAAGCGATCGCACCTGATAGATCCGGCAATGCTCCGCCTGAAGGCAACGGTCGTGGGCATCCTCAACGACCTCAACGAGACCGGCGCAGGCGCCTACGCGATCGCACACTCGCGTGTGCGGAGTGAACCTGAGCGTCTGCATGTGTCCAGTATCAACGGCGGCGGTCGCCGCCGCCCATGGCTACTTTGAGTCGTTTGGCCCGTGATGCGGTCTACTCCAAGTGGACCAGGCGAAGGTGTACGCCTTCCGGCTCACGATGCACGTGTTCATACCGCCGTCAATTTGCACACTCGTTCAGGACCGTGGGTCAGTCGTAAAGGAACCGAGCGACGAGCGGGAAAGTCCGGCTTCACGCCCATCGCCCGGGATGGTCGAGTCGCGGCGGTGGCCGGCAGACCAAGCGGTCGTGCAGGCTGGCACTGCGCCACTGATGGCGTTGAGAGCCAGTCGCATGGCGACTATTTCACGCGCCTCCAGGGCAACGAGGGGCCCTGTAACCGCGCGCAACGCCCCAGCGGTTGTCTGGTTCGCGCGGTCGCTAGCGGCCTGACAGTCTTGAGATGTGCAGTTGTTGTCTCAGCAACGGGTCCCTGGTTGTCCCAAGCGGATGGTGTACGGCCCATGCGGTGGAGTTCGCGTCGACGGTGAATGCGAGATGATCCCGCATCCGTGTGTCTTCGACAGGTTAGCTGACCTTCCGGATCGCCTTCTCGGCGATGGCGAGGCACTGGCCGTCGATCGGCTCATGACGCCGTCTGCCCGGTGGCAACCACCGCTCGTCTTGACGGATCTGAGCGTGCCGCCGGCCGACGCTGCGACTCTGCGCTCCACGGCCCGCCTGCTGGCGCCGAGCTGTGACGCTGTCTTGGTAGGCGACCACCAGGACCGCGTTGACTTTCCGCCGAGCACGCTTGCCCGGCTGATTGCCGACGCTGACGCTGTTCCGTGGGTGACGCTGGCCTGCCGGGATCGCAACCGGGTCAGCCTCGAGCAGGAGCTGCACGCCCTTGCACTTGACCAGCTTGCAACAGTGCTGTGCGTCACCGGCGACGGCCGGGCTTACGACGTGCGCCCCGAGGTGAGCCAGGCTTTCGATCTCGACGGTACCCGGCTGGCCGCGCTGGCCGCGCGCTTAGGGCTGTCCGTGGCGGTGGTGGAGACTCCAACCGCGCGCCCGGTGGCCTTGCGGCCAAGGAGGTTGGTGCACAAGCAGCAGGTCGGCCAGGCTGGAGTGGGCGTGCTGAACCACGTGCCAAGCGCGGCCATGCTGGTCGAGTTCCTGGACACGGCCCGAGCGGCCGGGCTGCAGATTCCCGTGATCGCCTCGGTCGTGGTGTTCACCGACGAGCGTTCAGCGAAGGCGCTGGCTGCGCTGCCGGGTCTGGAGATCGCACCGGAGCGCCTGGAGACCGTGCTGACGGCCGACGACCCGGTCGCGGCCGGTATCGCGGCGGCGGTGGACGAGGCAGTCGAGCTGCTGGGCTTGTCCGGCGTGGCGGGGGTGAACTTGTCCGGGCTCGCGTCGGCCAGGGGCGTGCAAGCCGCCGCCGAGATCCAGGCCGAGATCGGCCACCGAATCCGAGCGGCGCGAGGTGTACGCCGGTGAGCGACTCCTTCGACGCGATGGACGCCGAGTTCGACACGGTCGCGGCCTGGACTGCGGAGGTCGTCGCTGGCCTGGCCCTACCCGATCGGATTCCGGCGGGATGCCGAGGCAGCGGTAGCCCTGGGGCGCTGCACTGGTTGCTCGACCACCTACAGCCGCAAGCCCAGGAGACGTTCCTGGACTGCGGCGGTGGCATCGGCGGACCTGCCGCATTCGCGGCACGAGAGACCGGCGTACGCCCCCTGTTGACCGACCCGGAGCGCGGGGCGTGTAAAGCCGCACGCTCCCTGTTCGGGCTGGCCGCGCTGCAAGCGGGGAGCCAGCTGCCGATTGCGACAGGGGCCATCGGAGCCGGGTGGAGCCTCGGAGTGCTGTGCACTGTGGACGACCAACCAGCGTACCTAGCCGAGATCCGGCGGGTGCTGCGGCCGGAGGCGCGCTTCGGCATGATTGTCTACTGCGCTGCTCACTCCGGAGACCTTCGATTGGAACCGCCTGAGGGCAACGCATTCCCGACCGTTGAGGCCTTGGAGAGGCTGCTCGCGGAAGCATCGCTGCGGGTGCTGAGCAGTGGCTGGACCGACCACTTCGCGGCGTTCCCAGCCAACTGGGAAGACGTCATGGCGACCGTCCAGGCGGAACTCGAGTGCCATCACAGGGACGATCCCCGGTGGAAGACGGCTGAGGAACAGTCGAGCAAGATGGGTGCGCTGCTTGGGGCCGGTGAGGTACGCGGGAAGATGCTCGTGCTCAGGCCGGTCTGACCGTCGGGTGGGGGTTGTGCTGCCACAACACGAACGCGACGACGGACGGCCTGCTACCGCAGGAATGAAGCAACGGACGCCCGTGCGTGCGGTTTGTCCTTCAGGGGAGGCACACGACTGGCCCTCGAGAGTGCTGACGGCGTACTAACGCCACGTGGGTGCCTTCGACGAAGGTCCTGGGGATCGGGGACGTTTCTTGCTGACGTCGCCTCCCTCGGATCCACGCGGCCTCTTCCGCTGATCGATCAGACAGTCTCGAGATGCGTCTGGCCACGAACCGAGTCATAGGGACAGCCGTGGGTGTCCTTGTGGAATGCCACCGACTCGAGCAGGCACCGCAGTCGACGTGTCGCCTCCGTCAGTAGTCGTACGAACCGAAGAGTGGGTGACGTCGCAGACGAACCGCTCCGCACCGGCAACCTGGCGACCCCCTCGAAAGGGTCGTGGGAGGGGATGTTGCGTCTAGTCCGCATTCACTGACGGCTCCGTAGCGGCGGCCCCAGCGTCGCCCTGACAGTCGGGACACATGACACGAACCTCATGACCACTGCCCATCGCGAAGTCCCAGCCCACCTGGCCTTCATAAGGGTGGCGGCACCCTTCGCAGCGCAAATCTCCGCTGGCCACCCGTCAAGGGTTCCAGCCCGTTCTCGCGAGCGCTATAGCCAGAGCGGGCCATACCAAATGAACCAAAGAGGGCATCGCCGCTTGACCCTTACCGGTCTCGCGCGGCAGCAAAGTTCGGCTGCGCACCGAGGGGATGTGCGACCCTCCAAGCCCCCTTGCTGAGGATCAGGTCGTTTGTTGAGGCCATGTGGCATTCTGGTGTTCGGTCAAGGAGCGGCCACCCCTTACACCGCGAACTCCTCGAGGGCGCCTGTCGGTAGGAGGTCTCCTCATGAGCCTTCCTCGAGTTGATGAGCCAACTCTGGCCTTCGAATACGACGTGCCGTCCGGGTGCTGGCGGTGGTCAAGTGGCCTGCGGGAACTTCATGGGCTGTCCCCCGATGATCAGCCTACGACGACGACCCTCCTTGACCTCATGGTCGAGGAGCACCGGGACGAGATGGTCCAGCATTCAAGGCGCACCTCGTCACGCCAGGTCCATACACCTGCGTCTATGACATGCGCGACCCCCACGGCCACCTGCACAGGCTCCGGTACGTGGGCCACGCCGAAGCGGACGAAGGACAGGTGACGCGCCTCTACGGTTTCGTCGTCGACATCACCGACATGCTGCGCGAGACGGCAGCTGCCGCTGTCGCCGGCGCACTGGAACATCGAGCGGTCATCGAGCAGGCCAAGGGCGCCCTCATGCTCAGTTTCGGCATCAATGACGAGGCTGCCTTTGAGTTGCTTCGCACCTACTCCAGTCGCTCCAACATCAAGCTCGCCGTCGTAGCCGAGCGCATTGCGCAAGGTCTGTCGGACCCGCAGTATTCGAGCCTGGAACCGGGCCGAAGCCTTCTCAACGTGCTCATGGCGCTCAACCCGCACCCCGACCAGCGAACTGGAACCGAGGGCTGAGCCCCCGTCCACGCGTGCGTAGAGCGCTCTGGCGGCATTGGCTGCCAAGAGGGAGTTACGGGCCACCGCCAGGCCGAGCGGTCGGCAATGGGGCTTGCAGGCCCGATCGGCGCGAGCCACCGTGTGACCGCATCTCCGAGGCCGGACCGTTCGCGTTGGGCAGACGCCTCCCGTTGCAACGACCTAGTCACATCGGGCCATTGTCGATGGCCAGGGAGAGGGTCACGATCAACAGGAAGGATGACTCTTCGGGAGGGCCTAGAAGCGTCAGCCCGCGCGACGCGGGGAAGATCGTCGCGAGGAGCCGCTCGCCACTCAACCAGGGGATCGTGGCGAGCGGCTCCCACACGTAGGAAGCGTCAAAAATCGCCCTCACCCTCCGTGAGGAGGATGAGGGCGCTGCCGGCCGCTCAGGGGATACAGCCAACGATTGAACCTTGACAGGTCAGGCGGTTGTCACCGTCTCGTTGACGACTGAGGTGCCGCCGCCTGATGGAACGCACCGCGGGTTGGCCTCTTTAGGCGTCACGCTCTCAACGGCATGCATCACTCGGAGTGCTGGTGCAGCTTCGGACTCAAATCGGCTCGGTGACAAAATCCGGGCACGTGCGTGCCTCTAGGTCGGCACAGACCTGGTCAACGCTGTCGTATCGGCGATGGGGCGCGAGACGCCCCAGCTCCCACAGCAGGGCCGTGGGAGCATGTCGACGTGCCAGCGCCGCCAAAAAGTGGTCACGTGTGCCTGGAAAATACCCCTCCGACAGGTGCTCCCGGAGATCGTTGTGATCTGGTGGCTCCGAAGTCCTGGGGGCCGAACGGTTCTCAGGTGTGTGGGTCGTGGTCACGATGGCTCCTCGCCGAACAGGTAGGCCCTACGCGCGCCCACGTGACAGACCAATTCCCCGGGAACGCCAGCAACAAACCATTTGCTCGGTCAACAGACGGTAAAAGCGGGCATCGCGGGTGGCACCGAGCGATCTGATCGCGGTGACGATCGAGCCGACCTCCTCGGCTAGTCGCCCCGACGTCTTTGCTCGCGCGAACGGTCTGTCGCAGCGCGGCGGGAGCTCTTGACGCTCCTGGCCCAAGCAGCCGACACGGCCGAGGCCGCCGAACGCATGTCTCTGTCCCCGCACACGAGCGGTTCGCCTCTTGGCCGAAGGCGCCCACGAGATCGGTTGTCATGGCGTTGGGGACGGGCCGCGTCATGCGGGAGGGTTGTTCGTGGGCCCGCTCTGGCGGGTCGCGTTCTGACCCTCGTTCTGGAAGCTGACGTCAACGGTCTCGAAGCCCTTGGCTCGCTGGGCCTTGGCAGCGTCGGTGTAGCTGCGGCGGTCGCCGTGGGTCAGGTTGACGTCATCGGTGAACGGCGTGAGTAGCGCGCGCGGCCACAGTCGCTTGGCCAGCACCACGTTGAGCTCGACGGACAAGGCGATGGTCAATGCCGTCGCGTACAGCCATGCCAAGAGCCCGAGCACGAGACCGAAGACCCCGTTGACAGCGGTGGCGTGCTTCAAGACGTTGCCGACGAGCAGGGCGCCGAAGACCTGCAGGACCTGCCAAGCCACAGCCGCGCTCAGAGCGCCCGGCGCTGAAAACCGCCAACTCACCTGCTGGGCCGTCGCGATCCGGAAGGCCAGCAGGAACACTCCGGCGTTGACCGCGACGGAGATGAGCAACAGGAGCGCCTTCACGCCCCACCCCAACGAGGTGGCTCCGAAGGATGCTGCGGTCGCCCCCAGCGCGGACAGGACCGTGGTGGTGATCACCGCGGCTCCCGCTGTCGCCAGCAGCAGCAGGCTGCGGACGCGAGCGGAGATCGGGTTGGGTCGCCGGTTGCGCGGCACCGCCCATGCCACGTTCATGAGGTTCTGCACGGCCTGGGCGACCCCCAGCGCGCCGTACAGAGAGCCCAGCAGGCCGACGATCACTCCCATCCCGCTCCCGCGCAGCCCGGTGCTGCGCAGCTGTGCTCCGATGACGGGGAACTGGCTCAGCGTCGAGGACAAGATGTCCAGCTGCAGGCGCGGGTTGCCTTGGAGGGCGAAGCCGAGCAGTGAGGACAAGAGCAGGAGGAGTGGAAACAGGGAAACCAAGCCGTAGTAGGCGATCAAGGCGGCCAGGTAGCTGCCTTGGTCGTCGAAGAACTTGTATGCCACCGCGATCGGCAGCGCGACCCAGCGCCTGCGCCGCTGAAAGCGGTCGACTCGATCCACGACCCTCATCGCTGGCTCCGGATGCGCCTCGCGCAACGCGTTCTGCTGCACGAGCGGCGTTCTTCCTTCAGTGTGGGCCGGGGCACGTCAATCCACGGCTTCGGTGGGTTGACGTGCCCCTGGAACGCTGCCGGCTCGTCGTCGCTCCCGTTCTTCCAACACCTCGACGATGATCACCTGGACAGAACCCGCGATCGGGATGGCGGCCAATGACCCCAGGATGCCGGCGACTTCGGTGCACAGGATGATCGCAATCAGGACCGCCAAGGCCGAGAGCTGCAGGGCCCGGCCGTAGATGAGTGGGCGAAGGGTGTGGCCCTCGATCAGGTGGTAGAGGAGCATGACGACGAAGACGATCGCGGCGGCGACCGGACTTTCGGTCAGTGCGACGAGGCTGAGCAGGATCGTGACGACCGCCGGCCCGATGTAGGGGACCAGCTCGAGGATGGCCGTGAACAGACCGAGCGGTAGGGCGTACGGGACACCGACGAGCAGCAGCGTCACCGTCGCCACGACCCCGGCAATGAAGCTCGCCAGCAAGTTGCCGGTGACGAATCCCCGGACGGACCGGTACACCCCGGCGCCGATGCGCTCAGCCGGGAGCATGTGGGTCTCAGGTATCAGGTCGGAGACACGTCGCCGCCATTCAGGACCCTCGAGGAGCATGAAGAGAGTCAGGAAGGCAATGATGACCGTGCCGGTGAAGGTTGTCGCCACGCCCTTGACGATGCCGAATGCGGGAGTGGCCGCCCCGCTCAACGTCCCGGAGGTCGGCTTTGTCGTCGCCTCCCGAACGCTTTCGACGACGTGGTACCTGCGCTCGAGGAACCCCAGCTGTCCGTGACCCTTGGTGAGGTCATCGACCAGCACCGGCAGGGCGGTGACGAGGTGCGAGACCTGCGTGACGAGCGGTGGGATGAAGACCAGACCCAGCAGCCCAAAGACGCCCACAGCCAGGCTGGAGACGATAGCGACGGCCACCCCGCGTCCCAGCCCACGATGCTGGAAGAACTCCACGGCGGGGTTGATGGCAATGGCCAGGAACAGTGCGATCGCAATCAGCGTCAGCCCCTTCTGTGCCCGCAGTACGAACTCGAGTGCGGCCAGTACGCCCAGAGCGATCCCCAGACCGATGAGTACGGTGCGAAGGCGGAGCGTCACTACCCGGACATTGCTGCCGGGGGCTGGTGGTCCGGGCGTGCCAGTCGACATACGCAGAGTCCTCTCGAGCGCGCCTTTGCTGAAGGGATTGAACCGACGCTAGTGCCCCACTGCGCAATCGGCAGCGTCGATCGCCTTCAGCGGCTAGTTACCCGGCAGTTGTCGCCGATGGTCCGCATCAGTTCACCCGAAGTGGCGCAGAGGTCCGAGGGGACCCACCTCCGTTTGTCAGTCCAGACCGTGCACGCATTGGCCTCCTGGCGGCCCCCTATAGCGCGCGGGCTGAGGCGCCGGCTGCTTCGTCGCGAGCCCGGCGAGTGCCGTCGGGGGCGGATATTCTGCGGATGTGGCGCATACGGTCGCAAGCAGGCCAGTCCCAGAGGGGGAGACGTGGGCGCGGTCCGCGCTCTCGCGACTGGCGGACGTCCCGGGGGTCCACCGGGCCGGTCTGGCACTGGCCGAGGGTGGCGGGCGACGGCTGCTGTTCACCGCCAGCGACCGCGACGACGGGCAGCGCGTCACCTGGTGTGAGATCGACGCGTACGACCATGTCCCACTGACCCACACCGTGCGGACCGGCGAGGCAGTACTCGGCTCGCTGGACGACCTGGCGGTCGGCTACCCAGCGTTTATCGACCACCAGGCCCCGCAGACGATGGCGCTGGCGTTCCTGCCCATCGTTGCAGCCGGTCACGTTCAGGGCGGGTACGCCCTGTTCTTCGACGCCCCCCAACCCTTCGACCAGGAACAACTGGCTGAGCTCGAGGACCTCGGAACGCAGTTGGGCGCGGACCTACGCCGCGTGCAGCGCACCACCACCCATGCGAGCAGGTCCCTGGACGCGGAGCCGGTACCGGACGGCGCACGAGCGGCGACGTACTCGGTCGCTCCGGACCCTCGAGCGGTCGCTCACGCCCGCCACTTCGCGCACACCACCCTGGCATCCTGGGACATCGACGAGGGCACCGTCAGCAACGCTGTCCTGTGCCTGAGCGAGCTGGTCACCAACGCACTGCTCCACACCGACGCCGGTTGTGAAGTCCGCGTCCTGCTCGACCAAGGTGTCATGACCGCGACCGTTCGTGACAGCGGTTCAACCGTCGTCGTCGACCCCAGCAGCGTCACTAAGGACCCCTTGGCTGCTCACGGTCGTGGACTGCAACTCGTGGACGCGTTCTCGACGAGGTGGGGCTCGCAGCTGGACGCGGCCGGGATGAGCGTCTGGTTCACGCTCGAGCCGGCGAACCTCCACGCTGGTCGAGCCCATGTCCCGGTGGACCGGTAGACGAGGTGCCCGGCGCGGCTGGCATGTGAGGCCTCCTGCCGAGTGGTGCCCTGCCGACGCGGCGCCCCGGCCCGCAACCGCGGCAGCGCCAGCTGTTCCAGGGCGTCATCAGTACCCACGAACAGGTCTCCGACGGCAGCGATGACCACCAACGGTTCGTCCAGGTCCGCACCTGACTGCGCTTCGTCCGCGATGCCCTGTCACAGCTGATCCGAGAGCTGGCCGGCCCGGTACCCGGAGCGACGTCGACAGCACGGAAACAGGCCGCCTTGTCGACGTCGTACCCCCCAACGAAAAGCCAAACCCCATGTCCCACACACCTCATGCATTGTCGGCGAGGTTATGGCGGACGAATCTCCTTCAACGGCGCCACAGGTAGCGCTCCCGCGGCCAACCTGCGGGCTGACGCAGGTGCTCCAGGTCGGTCAGGACGCTGCGCCACCTCGCGTCAACGAGGTCGCCGCGGGCGGCGCGGTCCCCCAGTTCCCGCAGCACCCGGCGGCAGGCGGCTGGAGAGCTGAGGACGGCCCGGACGTGGTCCTCGATCGAGACCACGGTGTCGATGTACCGGATGCCGATCGCTCCGCTGTCCGCCGCGCGTCGCTCCTCCGACGCTGCTCGGCGGCACTGCGGCGAACACCACCGCTTGGGTCGTCCGGGTCGAGGTGGCCACGCCTCCTGGATGACCCGGCCGCAGCGAGGGCACGAACGGGCTACGCGGCCATCTCGCGTCACTGCTGTTCCAGTCCGAGGGTCCAGGCGATCACGGTCGCTGCACGCCAGCGCAGGTGCTTCCCGATCCGGATCCCCTTGGGTCCATAGCCCGTGGTTCGCCACGAGTAGATCGTCTGCTTGGGCACCCCGAGGTAGTTGGCCAGGTCGTCGATGTCCCACAGTTCCTGGTACTCCATCGGCTTTGCCGGCCGGCGGGCCGGCAGTGGAGGTGCAGGCCGTGACGTGCGGCGACCCGCGTTCTGCGGGTCACCAGTGCTGTCCCACAGCCCTAGCTGCTCCTGGTTCTTCGCGTTCTGGTTCATGACGACGATCTCCTAGCGATGGTGGTGGGTTCGGCTTGTCACCGACGAATGCCGACGGGTCGTCGTCGGTGGTCACCGGCAGGAATGGCTGTCAGGTCCGGGCACAACCGTGAACGTCCGGAACGGGCCACCAGTCGCCCTCGACCGTCGTCGGAGGTCGCGGCTAACGTGGCGAACCTCGGAGAGGAATGGCATGGCGTTCATCGCGCAGCACCATGGAAATCTCGATGCCTGAGGGAGTCAGCCGTCGCGGTGAGTCCTGGCGCGCGCGGTACCGCAACCCCGAGACGGGTCGGCAGCACGAGCGGTCGTTCCCCAGGCAGGCCGACGCAGTCCGGTGGAGGCGTCAGCAGCTCGATGCCCTGGATCGGGGACGGTGGGTCGACCCCAAGGCAGGGAAGGTCTCCTTCGTCCGCTACTTCGAGGCGTGGGAACGCGACCAGGTCTGGACCGACGGCACCCGGCAGGCGATGTCACTGGCCGCCCGGTCGACCACCTTCGCCGACGTCGACCTGCGCCGCGTCCGCCCCAGCCACATCGAGGCGTGGGTCAAGTCGATGACCATCCCCACCCAGAAGCGACCACGACCCTTGGCGCCCGGCACGATCAAGACCCGGTTCGTCAACGTGCGATCGGTCTTCCGTGCTGCCGTCCGCGACGGGATGATCGCCGTCGACCCCACCCTCTCGGTCCGCCTCCCCCGCCTGCGCAAACGCGAAGCGGCGATGACGATCCCCGCCCCAGAGGTCGTTCGACGCATTCTCGACGCCTCCGACCCACGGTTCACGGCGTTCGTCGGGCTGTGCGCCTTCGCCGGCCTACGCCTTGGCGAAGCCGCAGCCCTGCGCGTCGAGGACGTCGACTTCTTGCGCCGCCAGGTTCAGGTCAGCCGACAGGTCCAGCGACTCACCGGCGGCGAGCTCGACATCCGGCTCCCGAAGTACAACTCCGAGCGCACCGTCCACATCCCCGACGCGCTCGCCCAGATGCTCGCCCGGCACGTCGAACTGGGCCTCTTCAACGGCTGGCTCTTCGCGGGCGTAGAGGGCCTTCCGCCCCACCAGAACACCGTCGGTTACCGGTGGCGGACCACCCTGTCCAGGGCCGGGATCGAGGGCGTCCGGCTGCACGACCTGCGGCACTTCTTCGCCTCCGGGCTCATCGCCTCTGGCTGCGACGTCGTGGTGGTCCAGCGGGCTCTGGGCCACGCCAAGTCGACCACCACTCTGACCACCTACGCCCACCTGTGGCCGTCGGCTGAAGACCGAGTCCGCGACGCGTCAGCCCGCCTCGTGGCCGAGGTCCTCGGATCTGGTGAGGGCACTGTGAGGGCAGATGACGCCTAAACAGGCCCTGACCTGCGGCTTTACACGTTGAAGCGGAACTCCACCACGTCGCCGTCGGCCATGACGTACTCCTTGCCCTCGATGCGGACCTTGCCGGCGGACTTGGCCGCCGCCATGGACCCCGCCTCGACGAGGTCGTCGAACGACACGATCTCGGCCTTGATGAACCCGCGCTGGAAGTCGGTGTGGATGACCCCGGCGGCCTGCGGGGCGGTCCAGCCCCGGCCGATCGTCCAGGCGCGCGACTCCTTGGGACCCGCGGTGAGGTAGGTCTGCAGGCCGAGAGTGTGGAACCCGGTGCGGGCGAGCTGGTCGAGCCCGGACTCGGTGGCACCGAACGACTCCAGCAGCTCCATCGCCTCGTCCGCCTCCATCTCCATGAGGTCCATCTCGAGCTTGGCGTTGAGGAACACCGCGTCCGCCGGCTCGACCAGCGAGCGCAGCGAGGCGTGGAGCTCGGCGTCGCCGAGCTGGTCCTCGTCGAGGTTGAACACGTAGATGAACGGCTTGGTCGTCAGCAGGCCGAGCTGACGCGCATCGGCGAGGTCGACCCCGGCGGCCGCCCCCGCGGCATACAGGGTGTGACCCTCCTCGAGGACCTTCTGGGCCGCCACGGCGTTCGCGTGGGAGGCCTTCTTCTCCTTCTGGATCCGCGACTCCTTCTCGAGGCGCGGCACGGCCTTCTCGAGGGTCTGCAGGTCGGCGAGGATGAGCTCGGTGTGGATCGTCTCGATGTCCGACGCCGGCGAGACCTTGCCGTCGACGTGGACGACGTCGCCGTCCTCGAACGCACGGACGACCTGGCAGATCGCGTCGGCCTCACGGATGTTGGCGAGGAACTTGTTGCCCAGCCCCTCCCCCTCGGAGGCGCCGCGGACGATCCCGGCGATGTCGACGAAGGACACCGTCGCCGGGAGGATCTTCTCGGAGGAGAAGATCTCGGCGAGCTTGCCCAGGCGGGCGTCCGGCAGGGGCACGACCCCGACGTTGGGCTCGATGGTCGCGAACGGGTAGTTCGCGGCGAGCACGTTGTTCTTGGTCAGGGCGTTGAACATCGTGGACTTGCCGACGTTGGGCAGACCGACGATTCCGATAGTGAGAGCCACAAGGCCGAGAGTCTACCGTCGCGGTGTGGCGGCCCTTGCCAGCTGGCGGGACAGGGCGACGAACCGTCCCCGGCTGTCCCAGACCTCGGCGTCCTCCTCGAGGTAGCCCCCCGACATGGTGCGGCTGGTGAGGTTGACGCGCAGCCAGCCCGGTGCCGGACGCGCGCGTACGTGGGCGGTGAGCTCGAGGGTCGGCGCCCACCCCGGCAGGCCCAGCTCGAACGCCACGGGCGGCAGCGCGTCGACGGCGAGCAGGAGCAGCAGCGGGTCGGGCTCACGGCCGTCGACCATCCGCAGCCAGCCGCGGATGACCCCGTTGCCCGAGGGCCTGCCCATCGCCCACCCGGTCGTGGCGGGGTCGAGCCGCAGGTCGAGCCGCTCGAGGAGGGAGGCGGCCTTGAGGAACTGCGGCGGCGCCTGCTCGGTCGTGAGGCACTCGTCCGGCGGCGGGAGCTCCGGCGGCGTGGCCGTCGTCGTCGCCTCGTCGTCCATGGTGGCGAGGTCACCGTAGGTGGCCAGCACCCGGATGCGTTCGACCTCACCGCCCGCGCCGTCGTCCTGGAGGAGGGACGCCTGGCCGTTCGACACAGCACGACCTCGGCGCAGGACCGAGGTGCGCACCGTGGCAGGGCCGGGGACGCCGGGAGTCAGGTAGTAGGCGCTGATCGCGAGGGGGTGCGGGTGGGGTGGCCGGTCGCCGTCGGAGGTGCCGAGCTCCGCGGCGAGCGCCCGACCGGCGATCGACAGCAGCATCCCGCCGTTCACGCCCCCACCGATGCGCCACCCGTCTCCGAGCGCGGCGTCGTAGGCTCCCTGCTCCTGCGCCCGTGCCACCACTGCTGAACCGTCGTCGAACTCGCTCACCCGCACAGTCTCACCCACGACCGCGGGTGCCGCGCGGCCGACGTGAAGAGGCTCACCTCAGAGGGCCGGCAGGCCGTCCTCGAGGTAGGCAGTGGGTCCGGTGTGCGTCGCGAGGAAGGCGAGCAGGCGTTGGTTGTATGGCGCGACGCGGTGTTCGAGGTCCTCCTCGCCAACCCAGTGCACGGCCAGGATCTCCCTCGGCTGCAACGTCGTCGAGGCGACGAAGTCGGCGTCCACGACCCCGAGGTCGAAGACGAACACGGTCGCGTCGGACCAGCCGCGCCACGGCGGGAGCCAGTTCACGGCGATCAGGCCGCGGACCTCGACCTCGACACCCAGCTCCTCACGCACCTCCCGGACGACGCAGTGGGCGGGTGACTCGTGCGGGTCCACGACACCACCGGGCAGGTCCCACTCCTGCTTGTAGACGAGCTCGCACAGCAGGACACGGTCCTGCCGGTCGCGCAGGACACCCTGGGCGATGGCCCGCTTGGTGGGCAGCGCCGAGTTGAGCTGGGCGATGAACCCCTCGCGGCTGTCCGGCGACGGGTCGTCGGCGAGCCCACCGAGGACCACCACGTCGCCCCTCCCTCCGGGCACGTTCTGGGAGCGGCTCACGCCCTCCTTGCGCAGCCCGGCCCGCATCGCGGCCCGCACCCCGTCGCGGTCCGCGTCCTGCACCCTCGCCTCGACGCGCAGCAGGCCGAGGTCGTCGAAGGCCCACCGCAGGACCAGCCGCAGGGCCCGCTCGACGATGCCGACGGCGCGGTACTCGGGGACGAACACCCAGATGACCTCGGCGTCCCCGGTCTCGCCGAGGAGCAGCTCGACCCGTCCGACCCGCTCGTCCTGCCAACGCACCTCGAAGGCGCGCAGGTCGGCGGGATCCACTCCGTCCTCGACCCCGCGCACCACGACGTCGCCATCAGCCAGGAGGGGTCGGCGGGAGTCGGCAGCGGTTTCGGACATGCCGGAACGCTACCCGCCGAGCGCCTCCCTCTCGCTGTCGGTGCGGTCTGCCACAGTCCTCGACATGGAACTCGTCCTCGCCCTCCTCGTCGGCCTCGCCCTCGGTGCCGTCGTGGCTGTCGCGGTGTGCCGCCAGCTCGGGACGGCCCGGGCGGCCGGCGTGAGCGCCGAGCGCGACCTGCTGCGCGAGCGCGTCATCGACCTCGAGGCCGCCCTGTCGGACGACGCCCAGACCGCCGCCGCGCTCGTCCCCCTGCGGGACGCACTGGGCCGCGTCGAGCAGCAGGTGGGCACGCTCGAGCGCGACCGGACCCACCAGTACGCAGCCCTCGAGCAGACGATCGCGCAGGTCCACGCCTCGACCTCGGCCCTGGGCCGTCAGACGCAGAGCCTGGCCGGGTCGCTCAACGCGTCCACCGTGCGAGGCGCCTGGGGCGAGGTCCAGCTGCGCCGCGTGCTGGAGCACGCCGGCCTGCTCTCCCGGTGCGACTTCGAGGAGCAGGTGCACCGCGTCAGCCGGCACGACCGGCAGGTGCGCCCCGACGTGGTGGTGCGACTCCCCGGGCAGAAGTTCCTCGTCGTGGACGCCAAGGCGCCGATGGTCTCGTTCCTCAAGGCCCAGGCCGACGACCTCCCCGCCGACGAGCGGGCCCGGCTGCTGCGCGAGCACGCGACGGCACTCCAGGGGCACGTCCGGGCCCTGGCGGCCAAGGACTACTGGTCGGCGTTCGAGACCTCACCCGAGATGGTGGTGTGCTTCGTGCCGAGCGAGGCGATGCTGTCCGCGGCACTCGCCGCCGACCCCAGCCTGCACGAGGACGCGATGGCACGACGCGTCGTCCTCGTCGGCCCGGGCGCGCTGATGGCCCTGCTGCGCACCGTGGCGTTCACGTGGCAGCAGGACGCCCTCACGGCCAACGCCCGCGAGCTGATGTCGGTGGGCCGCGAGCTCTACGCGAGGCTCGGCACCCTCGGTGCCCACACCGCCCGCATGGGTGGAGCGCTGCAGCGTTCGGTCGAGGCCTACAACCAGATGGTGGGGGCGCTCGAGTCGCGGGTCCTCGTCACGGCCCGGCGGATGCACGAGCTCCAGGTCGTCGAGGACGAGCTGCCCGTCGCCCGCCCCGTCGAGACCGGCCCACGGGTGCTCACCGCCGTGGAGCTGCTCGACGCGGCCACCGCCGAGGACGCCCGCCCTCAGCTGGACCTGTCGCCCGAGTCGCTGGGGCGGGCTCCTGAGGTGCTCGGCGACGACGGCACGCCCAGGTGGACCGGCAGGGAGTCGACCGCGTAGACGATCGACTGGTCGCGGAACCGCAGCGTCGACGGGTGGACCGCCAGCTGGAGGTCGGGGAACCGGCGGGCCAGCCGGGGAAAGGCCATCCGCAGCTCGAGGCGCGCGAGCTCCGCGCCGACGCACCGGTGGAACCCGTAGCCGAAGGCCAGGTGCGGTGACGGCGGGCGGAGCGGGTCGAAGGTGTCGAGGTTCGGCCCGATCCTGGCGTCCCGGTCACCGCGGGCGAGCTGGACGATGACGACGTCACCCTTGCGGACCTTGCGACCGAAGAGCTCGTGGTCCTCGAGGGCGAACCGGGGGAAGGCGATCTGGACCACGGACAGGTAGCGCAGCATCTCCTCCACCACCCGGTCGATCGCCGTGGGGTCGTCGCGGACGAGCTCGAAGTGGGGTCGGTCGCGCAGCAGGACCAGGGTTCCGAGGGCGAGCATGCTGGCCGTGGTCTCGTACCCGCCGGTGAAGACGCCGTCGGCGAGCCCCGCGATCTCCTCGTCACTCACCTCGTCGCCCGCCTCGGCGATGATCCTCCCCAGCAGGCCGTCCCCCGGGTCCCTGCGCTGGCGCCGCGTCGCCTCCAGGAGGAACTCCCTCGACGACGAGATCGCGCCGAAGGCCCCCGCGCCACCGGCGGACACGTCGAACCTCGCGTGCGACAGGGCCTGGAAGCGGGCGCGGTCCTCGGCCGGCAGCCCCAGGAGCTCGCAGATGACGAGGAACGGGATCGGGAAGGCGAAGTCCTCGACGATGTCGACGTCCGCGCCCTTGGCGGCCATCAGGTCGAGCTGGGTGTCGATGATCTGCTCGATCCGTGGGGTCAGCCGTTGGATCCGACGCATCGTGAACTCCGGCGTCAGCAGACCCCTCAGGCGGGTGTGCTCCGGCGGGTCGGTGAACCCCAGACCGCCGACGGCTCCGCCGCTGGCACCGACGTACGGCCGGACGTCGTTGCTGTAGCGCTTCTGGTCGGCCAGCACCGCCTTGCCCTCCGGGTGGCCGGAGACGAGCCAGATGTTCATCCCGAACATGTGCGCGAGGCGGTGGACCGGGTCACCGGACCCCGGCCCCGAGCGGCGCACCGGGTCCAGGCCGTCCCGGCGCAGCGGGCGCAGCAGCCGCCGCGGCACGGAGTCCAGCAGGGACAGGTCGACCACGGCGGGCCCGCGGGCGACGAGCCGCTGCAGGATGCGGCGCTTGGTCGCCGACAGGTCGATCATGGTCAGACCGTACCCGCGCGGGCGTCCAGATCCGTGCAGTGCCCGCGCACGGCGCCGCGCGGCATCCGTCAGTGCAGGGAGCCGGCTTCCTCGAACGCGCCGTCGTGACGCATCTTGTCGCTCAGCCCACGGGCCTTGAGGTCACGACGGATCTCGTTGGGCAGCGAGAAGAGCAGGCTCTCCTGGGCGGCCACCACCGGGGTGACGTCGGCGTACCCGCGCTCGGCCAGGTAGGTGAGGACGTCGCGCACGAGGACCTCGGGCACCGACGCACCGGAGGTCACCCCCACGGTGGAGACGCCCTCCAGCCAGGTGGGGTCGATCTCGTCGGCGTAGTCGACGAGGTGACCGGCGCGTGAGCCGTGCTCGAGAGCCACCTCGACGAGTCGGACCGAGTTGGACGAGTTGCGCGACCCGACGACGATCATGAGGTCGCAGTCGGGGGCCATCTGCTTGACGGCGAGCTGGCGGTTCTGGGTGGCGTAGCAGATGTCGTCGCTGGGCGGGTCCTGCAGCGACGGGAACCGCTCGCGCAGTCGGCGGACGGTCTCCATGGTCTCGTCGACGGACAGCGTGGTCTGGGACAGCCAGACCACCTTCTCCGGGTCGCGCACGGTGACGTTGGCGACGTCGTCGGGGCCGTCGACGAGGGTGATGTGCTCAGGCGCCTCCCCCGACGTCCCGACGACCTCCTCGTGGCCCTCGTGACCGATGAGCAGGATGTCGAAGTCGTCGCCGGCGAACCGGACCGCCTCACGGTGCACCTTGGTGACCAGCGGGCAGGTGGCGTCGATGGTCTTCAGGCTCAGCGCCTTGGCCTCCTCGTGGACGACGGGGGCCACACCGTGGGCGCTGAAGATGACCGTCGCACCCTCGGGGACCTCGTCGGTCTCCTCCACGAAGATCGCCCCGCGCTTCTCGAGCGTGGTGACGACGTGCTTGTTGTGGACGATCTCCTTGCGGACGTAGACCGGCGGACCGTAGAGCTCGAGGGCCTTCTCCACCGTCACGACGGCGCGGTCGACGCCGGCGCAGTAGCCGCGGGGCGCGGCGAGGAGCACGCGCTGGGTGGGCTGTCCGATGGTGTCAGTCATGACTCCATCGTAGGTTGCCGCGCCGGGGCACCCCAATCGCCCACCACCGCTCAGAACGCCTGCGGCCCGAAGCGCTGCCACGCCACGAAGGCTGCGACGAGCAGGACCGGCACGTTGATCGCCAGCGCCTGGGTCTCGCCACGGCGCAGGTGGGTCACCGCGGCGAGGGCCATGACGACGGCGAGGCCGACAGCGGCGAGCGGGGTCAGGACCACGGCGATCCCGGTGGCTGCCGGGAGGACCAGCCCGATGGCGCCGAGGAGCTCCACGGCGCCGATGAACCGGACCGTCCCCGCCGAGAAGTCCTCCACCCAGGGGAGTCGGGCGCGCAGCTTCTCCTTGGGCTGGCTCAGCTTGGTCACCCCGGCCATGGCGAAGAAGAAGGCGAGCACGATCTGCAGGATCCAGAGCACGGTGTTCATCGGTCGACGTCCTTCGAGTCATCAAGTGGAGGCCATCCTCCACTCTGTCGGGAGGCACAACGCAAGAAGTGGAGGACCTATTCCGGTTAGTGTGTGGACGTGACCACCCCACCCCCGTTGCGCGTCGATGCCGAGGCCAACCGGGCCCGCATCGTCCAGGCCGCGCAGGCGGTGTTCGCCGAGCAGGGCGTGTCCGCTCCACTGACCGAGGTCGCCGCACGGGCGGGTGTCGGGATCGCGACGCTGTACCGCCGCTTCCCCGACCGTGCCGACCTCGTGGCCGAGGCGTTCGACGACGCCCTCCGGCAGTACGAGGCCAGTGCCGACCTGGCGCTCACGGACGACGACCCGTGGGCCGGATTCGTGGGCCTGGTCGAACGGATGGCGGCCCTGCAGGCCGAGAACCGCGGGTTCACCCACCTCATCCAGTCCGTCCCGCTGGGGCGTGGTTCGTCGACGGCGGCGCGTGGTTCGTCCGGGCGTCGCGAGCTCGGCTCGTCCGGACGTCGCGAGCGTGGCTACCGCACCGTCGTGGAGGTCATCGACCGGGCCAAGTCGTCCGGCGTCCTGCGGGCCGACTTCAGCCCGGAGGACCTCCCCGTCCTCACGTTCGCCGTCGCGGGCGTGATCGAGACGACCCGTGACGACCTCCCGGAAGCGTGGCGGCGGCACGTCGCGCTGTTCCTCGACGCGTGTCGCCCGATCGCGGCCACCCCGCTCCCACCGGCGCCCGAGCCGATCGCCCTGCAGCGCGCGATGCTGCGGGCCGCCCGCCGGCGCCAGACCCGCGGTCAGAGCGGGTAGGACCCGAACCGCGCCCAGGCCACCACGAGCGCGAGGACGGCCAGGACGACGTTGCCGGCGACCATGGGCCACTCGCGCAACCGCAGGTGGGTCGCGATGGCGCCCACCATCACCAGCACCAGGCCGCTGGCAGCCAGCGGCGTGAGCCACGTCAGCACGTCCAGCCACCCGGGGAGCACCAGGCCCAGCGCGCCCAGGACCTCGGCCAGCCCGATCCCGCGGATCGTGTCCTGGGAGAAGCCGTCGACCCAGCGCATCTGCTCGCGCAGCTTCTCCTTCGGCTGGACGAGCTTGAGGGCGCCCGTGGCCAGGAACACCAGCGCCAGCACGACCTGGAGGATCCACACGAAGGTGTTCATGGGCCGATCCTGCGCCCAGGGCGACCGGCAGGGGCGTCGACACGCGAGGCCGTCGGTGCCGTCTCCTAGAGTGAGCCCCGTGACCGGCCCCGAGCAGCGCCCGACCCTGCCCGAGCGGGCCGGCGACACGACGGCCGAGTCGCCCTGGCCGGTGCGGCTGCTGAGCATGAAGATCGCCGAGTACGTCGAGAAGATGTCGGTCCTGTGGGTCGAGGGCCAGGTCGTGCAGCTCACCCGCCGACCGGGGTCCCGGACGGCCTACCTCACCCTGCGCGACCCGGACGTCGACATGTCCCTGTCGGTCGCGATCTCGACCAACGCCCTCGACGCGATGCCGGTCCCGGTCGCCCAGGGGGCCCGGGTCGTCCTGCAGGCGAAGCCCGTCTTCTGGACCCAGCGCGGTTCGCTGATGCTCGACGCCCGGCAGATCCGACCGGTCGGGGTCGGCGAGCTGCTCGCGCGGGTCGAGCACCTCAAGCGCACGCTCGCCTCCGAGGGCCTGTTCGACCCCGACCGCAAGAAGCCGCTGCCCTTCCTCCCGCGGACCGTCGGCCTCGTCTGCGGGCGGGCGAGCGCGGCGGAGAAGGACGTCGTCGAGAACGCCCGGCGGCGCTGGCCCACCGTCCGCTTCGAGATCCGTGAGGTCGCCGTCCAGGGGCCGCAGGCCGTGCAGGAGGTGATGGCCGCGCTCGCCGAGCTCGACGCCGTCGCCGGGGTCGACGTCATCGTCATCGCCCGCGGTGGGGGTTCGGTCGAGGACCTCCTGCCGTTCAGCAACGAGGCGCTCCTGCGCGCCGTCGCCGCCGCCCGCACCCCTGTCGTCTCGGCCATCGGCCACGACGTGGACACCCCGCTGCTGGACCACGTCGCCGACTGGCGCGCCTCCACCCCCACCGACGCCGGCAAGCGGGTGGTGCCGGACGCGCAGGAGGAGCGGCACGGCATACGCCAGTCGCGTGAGCGGGCCCGACGGGCCCTCGCGGGTCACGTCGCGAGCGAGCGACGTCACCTCGTGGCGCTGCGTTCGCGGCCCGTCGTCGCCAACCCTGCCGCGATGATCGACGCGCGGCGGGCCGAGCTCGATGCGCTCACCGCACGCTCGCAGCGCCGCGTCCTCGCCTCCGTCCACCGGGCCACCGACCACATCGGCCACCTCCGTGCACAGGTCCGCACCCTCTCGCCGTTGTCCACCCTCGAGCGTGGGTATGCCGTGGTGCAGCACCGCGACGGCCGCGTGGTCATGGACCAGGACGACGTCGCCCCCGACGAGCTCCTTCGGGTCCGGGTGGCCCGCGGTGACTTCGCGACCCGCGTCGTGGGCCTGCCGGCGGGCCAGCCGGCCGAGGCCGGTTAGGCTCCTGCCCCATGGCCAAGGGAGCAGAGCAGACCTCGTCCACCGACCAGTTCCCCGACGTGGCGGAGCTGTCCTACGAGGCGGCTCGCGACGAGCTCATCGGCATCGTCGCCCAGCTCGAGGGGGGCCAGGTGGGTCTCGAGGAGAGCATGCGGCTCTGGAAGCGCGGCGAGGCGCTCGCGGCCCACTGCAGCACCTGGCTCGACGACGCCGAGGCAGCCCTCACCGAGGACGTCGACGGCTCCTGAGCCGGCGGGGCACCGCGGCGGCGTCAGCCTGCGGGAGCCTTCTGCAGGGTCCCGGCGAAGGCGCTCAGCTCGTCGAGCGTGCCGGTCCCGGTGATGATCGTCGTCAGCTCGTCACCCGCACCCGCCTCGTGGACGAGGCTGTTCTGGACCTTGCCGCTGCGGACGTACGTCGTCCACGTGCGGCCACCGGCCTCGACCGTGCCCTTCGCCGCGGCGCGGTTGGTCTGCGCCTCGATCCACTTCGCGGTGGCGTCCTTCGTCTGCTCGATCGCGACGTAGTTCCCCGTGGGCGACTGGTAGCCGGCGTGCCAGACCATCAGGCCGTCGGTGGAGCGTTCGTACCGCACGCTCGTCGCCCGCCACCCGTCGGGCAGGTTCGTCGGCACCTCGATAGGCCAGCCGCTCTCGCGCGCGACCTCCACGGACGCGCCAGCGACGTCGACCGGCGGCTGGGTGACGTTGTTGACGCGAGGCACCACCGCCACGAGGACCGCGACCAGGGCACCGATCACGAGCAGGGACCGGATCATGTTGGGCACGGAGCCGTTGGCGTAGGAACTGCGGGGTGCCTGGGTGCTCACGCCACCATCGTCCCTGACGCGGACCGCTGGGCGCCAACTGCCCCTGCCACCGATAGTCTCGGGGCACTCACCCGCCGCCGCGTGAAGGATCTGATGCATGTCCGAGCAGCACCTCCCCTCATCCCTTCGCGTCGGCAGGGAGGCCCCTGACCGCAACCTCGCGCTCGAGCTCGTCCGCGTCACCGAGGCCGCCGCCATGGCCGGTGGCCGTTGGGTCGGGCGGGGTGACAAGAACGGCGCGGACGGTGCAGCGGTCGAGGCCATGCGGACCCTCATCTCGACGGTCTCGATGCAGGGCGTCGTCGTCATCGGCGAGGGCGAGAAGGACGACGCGCCCATGCTCTACAACGGCGAGGAGGTCGGCGACGGCAACGGTCCCGAGTGCGACGTCGCGGTCGACCCCATCGACGGGACGACGCTGACGGCCAAGGGTCAGTCCAACGCCGTCGCGGTGCTGGCCGTGGCTGACCGGGGCAGCATGTACGACCCCTCTGCGGTGTTCTACATGGACAAGCTCGTCACCGGCCCCGAGGCCGCCGACGCCGTCGACATCCGCCTCCCCGTCGCCGAGAACATCCGCCGGGTCGCCAAGGCCAAGCGCGAGACCGTGGAGGACGTCACGGTGGTCATGCTCGACCGCCCGCGCCACGACAAGCTGGCCGCCGAGGTCCGCGAGGCGGGGGCGCGCCTGCGCCTCATCTCCGACGGCGACGTCGCCGGGGCGATCATGGCCGCCCGCGACGAGACCGGCATCGACCTGCTGCTCGGTGTCGGCGGCACCCCCGAGGGGATCATCGCCGCGTGTGCCATCAAGTGCATGGGTGGCGTCATCCAGGGACGCCTCGCGCCCAAGGACGACGAGGAGCGCCAGCGCGCCATCGACGCCGGTCACGACCTCGACCGCGTGCTGTCGACGAACGACCTGGTCAGCGGCGAGAACTGCTTCTTCGTCGCCACCGGGATCACCGACGGCGAGCTCCTCCGCGGGGTCCGCTACCGAGCCGGCGGCGTGACGACGCACTCCCTCGTCATGCGCAGCAAGTCCGGCACGATCCGGCTGATCGAGGGCCACCACCAGCTCGCCAAGCTGCGGGCCTACAGCTCCATCGACTTCGACCACGCCACCCCCCACCTCCAGGACGCCCCATGAGCCAGCGCCTGCTCGTCGTCGGCGAGGCACTCGTCGACATCGTCACCGATGCCAACGGCGAGTCCGCAGAGCACATCGGCGGCAGCCCGGCCAACGTCGCCGTCGGCCTGGCCCGGCTCGACCACCGGGTCGACTTCGCGACCTGGCTGGGCGACGACGAACGCGGCTCCCGCATCGCCGGTCACCTCAAGCGGCACGGCGTGCACGTGCTGCCGGCGAGCCTGGGCGCGGCCCGCACCTCCGTCGCCGCGGCGACCCTGGACCAGGGTGGCGCAGCGAGCTACGACTTCGACCTCCTCTGGGAGCTGCCGGAGGTCGTCCTCGAGCCGGGCACGAGCCACGTCCACACCGGCTCGATCGCCACGGTGCTCCAGCCGGGGGCGCAGAGCGTCACCGCGGCCCTGCGCGCGGTCCGCGAGGTCGGCACCGTGTCCTACGACCCCAACATCCGCCCGAGCATCATGGGCGACCTCGACGCCGTCCGCGACCGCGTGGAGGAGCTGGTCGGTCTGTCCGACGTCGTCAAGGCGAGCGAGGACGACCTCGACCTGCTCTACCCCGACCGCTCCCCCGAGCAGGTCATGGCCCTGTGGGTCGAGCTCGGCGCAGGCATGACCCTGGTGACGCTCGGCGGTGAGGGCGTGGTCTACCGCGTGGCCGCCGGTGAGCAGGTCGTGACCGAGCCCGCGCGGGCGGACCGGGTCGTCGACACCGTCGGTGCCGGCGACTCCTTCATGGCCGGACTCGTGTCCGGGCTCGTCGTCGCCGGGCTGCTGGGTGACCCGGGTGCACGCGAGCGGCTGCGGAGCGCGACACTGGAGGACGTCAGCCCCGCCGTCGACCGCGGGCTGGCCACGAGTGGAGTCACCGTCGGGAAGGCCGGGGCCTACGCCCCCAGCCTCGACGAGCTCTAGTCACGAGCGGTAGTCACGAGCTGTTGTCGCTGCGGCGACCTGAGGACAGGAGCACCATGCCGGACACGCCGGAGAACCCGCCGGAGCCCGAGTTCCCCTACGAGGACCTGCTGCCGATCGGTCCCGACCAGACGGGGTACCGCCTGCTGACGACCGAGGGCGTCCGGACGGTCGAGGGGCCCGGGGGTCGCACCTTCCTCGAGGTGGCGCCCGAGGCGCTGCGGCTGCTCACCGACACGGCGATGCACGACATCGCCCACTACCTGCGGCCGGCCCACCTGACACAGCTGCGGCGCATCCTCGACGACCCGGAGGCGAGCAACAACGACAAGTTCGTCGCCCTCGACCTGCTCAAGAACGCCAACATCGCCGCCGGTGGCGTGCTGCCGATGTGCCAGGACACCGGCACCGCGATCGTCATGGGCAAGCGCGGCCAGCACGTCCTCACCGAGGGCACCGACGAGCGCGCGATCGCCCGCGGTGTCAGCGACGCGTACACCCGCCTCAACCTGCGCTACTCGCAGATGGCGCCGCTGACGACGTGGGAGGAGAAGAACACCGGCTCCAACCTCCCCGCGCAGATCGAGCTCTACGCCGACACCGCCGAGGGCCACGAGAACACCTACAAGTTCCTCTTCATGGCCAAGGGTGGCGGCAGCGCCAACAAGTCCTTCCTCTACCAGGAGACCAAGGCGATCCTGAACCCCGGGCGCATGCTCGCGTTCCTGGACGAGAAGCTGCGTTCCCTCGGCACGGCCGCCTGCCCGCCCTACCACCTGGCCATCGTCATCGGCGGCACGAGTGCCGAGTTCGCCCTGAAGACAGCCAAGTACGCGAGCGCGAAGTACCTCGACGACCTCCCACGCGAGGGGGCGATGACCGCCCGCGGGTTCCGTGACACCGAGCTCGAGGAGCAGGTGCTCGAGCTGACCCGCAACTTCGGGATCGGGGCGCAGTTCGGCGGCAAGTACTTCTGCCACGACGTCCGCGTCGTCCGCCTCCCCCGCCACGGGGCCTCCCTCCCGGTCGCCATCGCGGTGTCCTGCTCCGCGGACCGCCAGGCCCTCGGCAAGATCACTCCCGAGGGCGTCTTCATCGAGGTCCTCGAGACGGACCCGGCCCGCTTCCTCCCGGAGACGACCGACGAGCACCTCGAGGGCGAGGACGACGTCGTGCGCATCGACCTCAACCGCCCGATGGACGACATCCGTGCCGAGCTGACGAAATACCCTGTCAAGACACGGCTCTCGCTCAGCGGCCCCCTCGTCGTCGCGCGCGACATCGCGCACGCCAAGATCAAGGAACGCCTCGACGCCGGCGACGGCATGCCGCAGTACCTCAAGGACCACGCGGTCTACTACGCAGGTCCGGCCAAGACGCCCGAGGGCTACGCCAGCGGCTCGTTCGGCCCGACGACCGCCGGCCGGATGGACTCCTACGTCGACCAGTTCCAGGCCGCCGGCGGGTCGATGGTCATGCTGGCCAAGGGCAACCGCTCCAAGCAGGTGACCGACGCGTGCGATGCCCACGGCGGCTTCTACCTCGGGTCGATCGGCGGCCCGGCGGCCCGCCTCGCGCAGGACTGCATCAAGTCGGTCGAGGTCCTCGAGTACGCCGAGCTCGGCATGGAGGCGGTCTGGAAGATCGAGGTCGAGGACTTCCCCGCCTTCATCGTGGTCGACGACAAGGGCAACGACTTCTTTGCCTCCACCACCAAGCCGATGGCCATGTCCATCCCTAAGAGACCGGGGCTGCTGTGAGCGAATCACCCATCAGTGCACAAGGATTCGACGACCTGATCGAGGCGAACAAGCGTTACGCCGAGACCGAGTTCTCGACCGGCGGGTTCGACGGCATCGCGCACGCAGGTGTCGCGATCGTCACCTGCATGGACTCGCGGATCGACCCGCTGCGACTCGTCGGCCTCCAGCCCGGCGACGCCAAGATCTTCCGCAACCCCGGCGGGCGGGTGACCTCCAACGCCCTCGAGGCGCTGGTCCTCGGCGTCCACCTGCTCGGCGTCGAACGCATCCTCATCGTGCCCCACACCCGGTGCGCCATGGCCTCGAACAGCGAGCAGGAGCTGCGGGCGAAGATCGGCGAGTCGTCCGGGCAGGACGCCTCCTGGCAGGGCTTCCACGTGGTCACCGACCAGCGGGCCGCGCTCGGTGCGGACGTCGCCGCGGTCCGCAGCCACCCGCTCATCCCCGGCACGGTCTCCGTCGGCGGTTTCCTCTACGACGTCGACAGCGGCCTGCTCGACCAGCTGTTCTGACCGTCGGTCCCCACGACGGGACCCTGGGACGGAGGCACACACAGAGGCGGGGTATGGCGCGTGGTGACCACGCGCCATACCCCGCCTGTGTGCTGCTGGGGACCGGGGTCAGATGCCCTTGGCCGAGATGGTGACGTCGATGTTGCCGCGCGTCGCCTTGGAGTAGGGGCAGAACTCGTGGGCGAGCTCGGCGAGGCGCTGGGCCGTCGCGTCATCGACCCCGGGGACCTCCGAGACGAGGGTGACCGCGAGGCCGAAGCCCGTGTCGGTCTTGCCGAAGGTCACGTCGGCGGTGGTGGTGGACGCGCTGGCGTCGACACCCTCACGGCCGGCGACGGCTGCGAGCGCGCCGTTGAAGCACGAGGCGTAGCCGGACGCGAACAGCGTCTCCGGGTTGGCCTTGGGGTTGCTCTTGCTGCCCGGCTTGCCCAGGGGCAGGTCGACCACGCCGTCCTCACTCTGCACGCGGCCCTCACGTCCACCCTGGGCGGAGGCGGCGATGGTGTAGAGGGTCTCGTTGACTGCTTCGAAAGGCATGGCTGTCCTGTCTGTCGGTGTACGGGTACGTCTGCGGCAACTCGTGGGGAGGTGGGGCAATTCCCGGTGGTCCACGTCCCGAGACGTGTGCCTGCACACACCGGTCGGCCACGCCCGAGGCCCTGCCCCCTGCCGCTCGCTAGGTTGGTGGCATGTCCCCACCAGTCCGCGTCGTCGTCATCGGTGGCGGGATCCTGGGCCTCGCGGTCGCCGAGCGGTTGCTGCGCACGCGGCCGGGCACCGAGGTCACGGTGGTCGAGAAGGAGCAGGGCTGGGCGCGGCACCAGACGGGGCGCAACAGCGGCGTCATCCACTCCGGCCTGTACTACCCGCCCGGGTCGGCCAAGGCGAGGATGTGCCGGGCCGGATCCGCCTCCATGGTCGCCCTCGCCCGCGAGGACGGCATCGCGCACGAGGTGTGCGGCAAGCTCGTGGTGGCCACCCGTGAGGACGAGCTCGCCGGCCTGCGCCGCCTGCACGAACGCGGCCTCGCCAACGGGCTGCAGGTCCGTGAGCTCGGCCCCGAGGAGGCCCGCGAGCACGAGCCACACGTCGCGGCGCTGGCTGCCCTGCACGTGGCCGAGACGGGGATCATCGACTACGGCGCGGTCTGCGCGGCGCTCGTGCATCGCCTCGAGTCCGGCGGTGCCGAGCTGCTGCTCGGCACCGAGGTGCTCGGCGCCCACGAGACCGTCACCGGTGGGACGGTCGTCCGCACCACCCGAGGCGACCTGCCTGCAGACCTCGTGGTCGCCTGTGCCGGGCTGCACGCCGATGCCGTCGCCCGGCGCCTGGGGCACGAGCCCTCGGCGCGGATCGTGCCCTTCCGCGGGGAGTACTACGAGCTGTCCCCCTCGGCCACCCCGCTCGTCCGGGGCCTGGTCTACCCCGTCCCCGACCCCGACTTCCCGTTCCTCGGCGTGCACCTCACCCGCGGCATCGACGGTCACGTCCACGCCGGGCCCAACGCGGTGCTGGCGTTCGCGCGTGAGGGGTACGACTGGCGCACCGCCTCCTGGGAGGACCTGCGCGGCACCCTGACCTTCCCCGGGTTCTGGCGGCTCGCGGGTCGGCACTACCGGGCCGGCGCCCGCGAGGTGGCCCGGTCGGCGTCCCGGCACCTCTTCGCCGACAGCCTGCGCCGGCTGGTCCCGGAGATCCACGACGACGACCTGGTGCCGGCGACGGCCGGGGTCCGCGCCCAGGCCGTGCGGGACGACGGCACGTTGGTCGACGACTTCCTCGTGGAGCGGGTCGGCAAGGTGGTGCACGTCCTCAACGCCCCCTCGCCGGCCGCGACGAGCGCCCTGGAGATCGCGCGCCACATCGTCGACGACCTCGTGGGACCGCACGAGCGCTGACGCGGGACCGAGGTCTTGACAGCGCGGCTCGCTGGGTTGCATGGTTAGTTACATGAGTAATGAACCGGCTAACCGAGGGTCCGTCCGGTGATGGACGACGGTCGGCCGATCTTCCTCCAGATCGCCGAACAGATCGAGAACTCGATCGTCGACGGCTCGATCGACGAGGAGAGCCAGGTCCCCTCGACCAACGAGCTCGCCGCCTTCCACCGGATCAACCCGGCCACGGCGGCCAAGGGCGTGGCCCAGCTCGCGACCGACGGGGTCATCTACAAGAAGCGGGGGATCGGGATGTTCGTCGCCAGCGGGGCACGCTCGCGCCTGCTCGAACGGCGCCGGGAGGACTTCGCCCGGCAGTTCGTCGAGCCGCTCATGACCGAGGCACGCAAGCTCGGCATCGAGCCCGACTACGTGAGGAAGCTGATCGACGTGTGGGAGGAAGACCAGTGAGCATCATCGAGCTCGACCACGTCAGCAAGCGGTTCGGAGACGTCACCGCGCTGGACGACGTCACGGTCCGCTTGGAGGAGAACGCCATCCACGGCCTCCTCGGACGCAACGGCGCCGGCAAGACCACCCTGATGCAGATCCTCACGGCCCAGGCCTTCGCGACCTCGGGCCGGGTGCGGGCCTTCGGGGAGGACCCGTGGGAGAACACCAGCGTCCTCGATCGGACCTGCTTCATCCGTGAGGGGCAGCGCTACCCCGACGCCTTCACGGTGCGCCACGTCCTCGCGGCCGGGCGGATCTCCTTCGCACAGTGGGACGACGACCTCGCGACCGAGCTGGTCGACCAGTTCCGGCTCAGGACGAACCAGCGGGTCAAGAAGCTGTCACGCGGCCAGCTGTCCGCGGTCGGTGTGGTCCTGGGGCTCGCCTCGCGCGCCCCGCTGACGATCTTCGACGAGCCCTACCTGGGGCTCGACGCGGTCGCGCGGCAGCTGTTCTACGACCGCCTGCTGGCCGACTTCGCCGAGCACCCGCGCACCATCGTGCTCTCGACCCACCTCATCGACGAGGTGGGCGACCTGCTCGACCACGTCGTGGTGCTCGACCAGGGGCGGGTGGTCGTCGACGAGGACACCGAGGCGCTGCGCGGGAGCCTCGTCGTGGTGAGCGGCCCGAGCGCGGCGGTCGACGACTTCGCCGCCGGTCTCGACGTCGTGCACCGCGAGAACCTCGGCGGCTTCACGCGGGCGACCGTCCGCCACGCCCCGACCGGCGACGCCGAGCGGCACGGGCTCCGGCTGGAGCCCGTCTCGCTCCAGCAGCTCGTCGTGCGCACCACGACCGGCCCAGCCCTGCCACCCGACACCGTCATCCGCCACGAGGAGGTCCACCTCTCATGACCGCCGCCCTGAAGGTCCTGCGCATCCACCTGCTCCCGGGGCCGATGGCCCTGTTCTGGCCGTGGCTCATCCTGGCCATCTCGTTCTTCGTGAACCTCGCCATCTTCGGCCTCACGGACGTCCCCGTGGCCGACCGGCAGACCGGCGGCATCGCCTCGCTCTACGGCGTGGCGATCTTCGCGAACCTCTCGCTGTGGACCCAGGTCTTCCCGCTCGCGATCGGGCTGAGCTCCACCCGTCGCAGCTTCTTCCACGGGACGTGCCTGTACGTCCTGGGGCAGTCCGTGCTCGCGGGGGTCGTCCTCACCGTCCTCCACGCGCTGGAGGGGGCGACGAACGGCTGGGGCGTCCACATGCGGTTCTTCACCCCGGGATTCCTGGAGGGGGGCAACCCCGCCGAGCTGTTCCTCACCTACTCGGTGCCGTTCGTGTGCGTCTCGGCGCTGGGGATGCTCATGGGCACCGTCTTCAAGCGGTGGGGGCAGACCGGGATGTACTCCCTGTCGACAGCCAGCCTCCTGCTGGGGTGCGGTGCGGCCGTGCTCGTCACGTGGCGTCACGCCTGGGGCGCCGTCGGGCGGTTCTTCACCGACACCGACCCGTTGGCCCTGACCAGCGGCTACCCGCTCGTGCTCGCCGTGGCCCTCGGCGCGGCGGCCTGGGTCGTGCTGCGACCCGTCACGCCCTGACGCCGGGGCCGAACGGCCCGCTGCGCTACCGGGCCGGGCCGGCCGGCCGGCCCGGCCCGAGCCAGCACGGTAGCCCGGCTGACCGGTGGCTCAGAGCGAGAGGCGCGCCGTGACGACGTCGACGAGGCGACCGGCGACGGCGTGCGCCTCGGCCTCGTCTGCGGCCTCCACCATGACGCGCACGACCGGCTCGGTGCCGGACTTGCGCAGCAGCACGCGGCCCGTACCGGCCAGGGCCGCCTCCTCCTTGGCCACGGCCTCCTGGAGTTCCACGTCGCTCTCGACACGGGACTTGTCGACACCCTTGACGTTGATCAGCACCTGCGGCAGCCGGCGCATCACGGTGGCGAGGTCGGCGAGTGAACGCCCGGTGGCGCAGACGCGGGCCGCCAGCATGAGGCCGGTGAGGACCCCGTCCCCGGTGGTGCCGTGGTCGAGGAAGATCACGTGGCCGCTCTGCTCGCCGCCCAGGGACAGGTTGGAGGACCGCATCTCCTCCAGGACGTAGCGGTCGCCGACGCCGGTCTGGCGGACGGCGACGCCCTCACGCTCCATCGCCTGGATGAGCCCGAGGTTGCTCATCACCGTGGCGACGAGGGTGTCCTGGGCGAGCGCGCCGCGCTCCTTCATGTCGACCGCGAGGATGGCCATGATCTGGTCGCCGTCCACCTCGTTGCCGTCGGCGTCGACGGCCAGGCAGCGGTCGGCGTCACCGTCGTGGGCGATGCCGAGGTCGGCCCCCTTGGCCTTGACGGCGGCCTTGATGTGGTCGAGGTGCGTCGAGCCGTACCCGTCGTTGATGTTGAGCCCGTCCGGCTCGGTGCCGATCTCGTGCACCGTGGCGCCGGCGAGGCGGAACACCTCGGGCGAGACCGAGCTCGCGGCCCCGTGCGCGCCGTCGATGACCACGGTGATCCCGTCGAGCCGGTTCGGCAGGACGGCGAGCAGGTGGGAGATGTAGCGCGTGTGGCCGTCGGGCATGGTCACGACCCGGCCCACGTCTGCGCCGGTCGGGCGGTCCCACTCCTGGTCGAGCAGCGCCGCGATCTCGTCCTCGACGGCGTCGTCGAGCTTGTGCCCACCGGTGGCGAAGAACTTGATGCCGTTGTCCGGCATGGCGTTGTGCGAGGCGGACAACATCACGCCGAAGTCGGCGTGGGTGTCTGCGGTGAGGAACGCGATCGCCGGGGTCGGCAGGACGTTGGCGTGGTAGACGTCGACCCCTGCTGAGGCGAGGCCGGCGATGACCGCGGCCGAGAGGAACTCGCCGGACGCCCGGGGGTCGCGACCGACGACGGCCTTGGGGCGGCGGCCGTTCCTGCGGGCCCCGTCCCCGAGGACGTGGGCCGCGGCGACGCTCAGCTTCAGGGCGAGCTCGGCGGTGATGTCGACGTTGGCGAGGCCGCGGACCCCGTCGGTCCCGAACAGTCGTGCCGGAGTGGCCATGGGTGGTGAACCTTTCGGTGGTCAGGCGCCCACGCGGCATACGGGAGGACCGCAACCGGGGTGGGCGCCCGCGAACACGGGCATCTCGAGGAACCTACTCCCCCGAACGCCGCGATGGCGGCACCCGACGTGCGGGTGCCGCCATCGCGGTGGTGAAACGGCAGGCGCCGAAGCGACGCCCACGCTGATCTGTCAGCGCGGAGGAGCCAAGCGGGTGAGCCTGGCGCCAGCCAGGATCAGCGCTTGGAGTACTGCGGAGCCTTGCGGGCCTTCTTGAGACCAGCCTTCTTGCGCTCCGGGACGCGGGAGTCGCGCTTGAGGAAGCCGGCCTTCTTGAGTGCGGGACGGTTCAGCTCCTCGTCGATCCCGTTCAGCGAGCGGGCGACGCCGAGGCGCACCGCGCCGGCCTGGCCGGAGGGGCCACCGCCGTGGACGCGCACGAGCACGTCGTAGGCACCGTCGAGCTCGAGCAGCGTGAGCGGCTCGTTGACGATCTGCTGGTGGACCTTGTTCGGGAAGTAGTGCTCGAGCGTGCGCCCGTTGATCTTCCACTCGCCGGTGCCGGGGACGATGCGCACGCGGGCGATGGCCTGCTTGCGTCGGCCGGTGGCCGCGCCGGGCGCCGTGGCGCTCGCACGCCGCGTGGGCTCGTCGGAGACGGGACCCTCGGACTCGGAGGTGTACTCGGTGAGCTCGACCTCGTCGGTCGAGTCGATGTTCTCGGTGGTGTCAGCCACGTGATGTCCTCAATTCGCTTTCTTGCACAGGTCCTTGCGGACTTACTGCGCGACCTGTGAGATCTCGAAGGGCTTCGGCTGCTGGGCCGCGTGGGGGTGCTCGCCGCCGGCGTAGACCTTGAGGTGAGTCAGCTGCTCGCGCCCGAGGGTCGTGTGGGGAAGCATGCCGCGGACGGCCTTCTCCACAGCCTTCTCGGGGCTCTTGGCGAGGAGCTCGGTGTAGGAGGTGCTCCGCAGGCCGCCCGGGAAACCGGAGTGGCGGTACGCCTTCTTCTGCTCGAGCTTGGCGCCGGTGAGGGCGACCTTGTCGGCGTTGATGATGATGACGAAGTCACCACCGTCGACGTGCGGCGCGAAGGTGGTCTTGTGCTTGCCGCGCAGGAGGATCGCGGTCTGGCTCGCCAGGCGACCCAGGACGACGTCCGTGGCGTCGATGACGTGCCAGGTCCGAGTGACCTCGGCCGGCTTCGGGGTAAAAGTGCGCAATGTACTGGCCCTTTGCTTGCTGGGAAGGATCCGTGTGCCGTGGGCGCCCGAGGCGCTGATGTGTCGCCTTGCGAGGGCGCACGGCACAACAGTGCTCAAGTTTACGGGTGGGGTGCGGTGGACCCAAATCGTCCCCGGGGCAGCCGGGAATGGCACCTGACCTGCGAGAACACGCTTTCGGAGCACCCGTGCACAGATCTTGTGCAAACAGAGTGTGCACATGTATTGTGCACGCATGGCTCCCGATGAACCCTCCACGAGTGCCGGCCTGACCGGCTTCCGGCTCGATGCGACCTCACTGAAGGTCCTCGCCCATCCCCTGCGCTCGCGCCTGCTCTCGCGCCTGCGGATCGGGGGTCCGGCCACGGCGACCGACCTGGCGACCCAGCTCGGCACCAACTCCGGCGCCACCTCGTACCACCTGCGCAAGCTGGAGTCGGTGGGCCTCGTGAGCGACACCGGTGACGGTGAGGGCAAGCGGCGGCTGTGGCAGGCGGCCACCGAGAGCCACCAGTTCGAGCCGAGCGACTTCGCCGGCGACGAGGACTCCGAGACGGCGCTCAACTGGCTGGTCCGCGACTACGCGCGGCACTTCTCCGAGCGGTTCGAGAAGTGGCTCGACGTCGAGGCCGACTGGCCCATGGAGTGGCGCGACGCCGTGGGGCTCAACGACTCCTTCATCGTCGCCACGGCCGCCCAGGTGGAGGAGCTCAAGGTGGAGATCGACGAGCTCATCGCCCGCTACCGGCGGGTGGGACAGGGCAACCCCAACGCGCGTCGCCTTGCCGTCTACACCGCCACCTACCCGCTGGACCTCGACCGGGTCCCCCGGGGGACGGACCAGTCATGACCGCCTCCCCCGTGACCGCCCTGCAGGCCCGCCGGGTCCTGCTGCTGCTCACCTTCACCCGGTGGTTCCCGGTGGGACTCACCATCGGTGTCACGACACTGCTCGTCCTCGAGCGCGGCATGAGCCTGGCCCAGCTCGGTGTCATCTTCTCGATGCAGGGCTTCGTCGTCCTCGGCCTCGAGCTGCCGACGGGCGGGTTCGCCGACGCGCTGGGCCGCCGCCCGGTGCTCGTGGCCTCGGCCGTGGTCGCCCTCGTCTCGGGCCTCGTGTTCATCACCTCCCACACCTTCACGGGGTTCGTCGTGGCGCTGCTGCTGCAGGGCGTGTTCCGTGCGCTGGACTCCGGGCCGCTGGAGTCCTGGTACGTCGACACCGCCCACGCCGAGGACCCGGCCATCCCGGTCGAGGACGGGCTCTCCCGCGCGGGCACGGTCCTCGGGCTGGCCATCGCCTCCGGCGCGCTGGTCTCCGGCGGCCTCATCGCCTGGCACCCGGTGCGGGCGCTGACGGCCCTGGAGTTCCCGTACTGGTGCGCGATCGGCTTCTACGTCGTCCACCTCACCGCCGTGTCGGTGCTCGTGCGCGAGCCCGTGACCCACGTCGACTCCACCGGGTTCCACCGCGCCCTGGCCTCGGCCAGGCAGGCACCGACCGTCGTCGTCGACGGCCTGCGCACGCTCCGCACATCACGCGTGCTGCTGGCGCTCGTGCTCGTGGAGGTGTTCTGGTCGGTCGGCATGATCGCGTTCGAGACGTTCATGCCGGTGCGGCTGGCCGAGCTCGCCGGGGGCGAGACGGAGGCGGGCGCGCTCATGGGGCCGGTGTCGGCCGCCGCCTGGGGCCTGTTCGCCGTCGGCTCGGCTGCAGCGGGGCTCGCGAGCCGCCGCATCGGCGTCGCCTGGACCGCGGTCCTCGCCCGCGTGCTCAACGGCGCCTTCATCGTCGTCATGGGCCTGATGCTCGGGACGGTCGGCCTGATCACCGCCTTCCTCGTCACCTACACGTTGCACGGTTCCGGGGGCCCGGTGCACAGCACCCTGCTGCACCGCCAGGCCGAGGCCCGCAACCGCACCACGGTCCTGTCGATGAACTCGATGATCGCCGGCGGCGCATTCAGCCTCGGGATGCTCGTCCTCGGCCCGTTCGCCGAGAGCACCAGCACGGCGATGGCCATCATCGTGGCGGGAGCCTTCAGCATCATCGGCGCCGCCCTGTACCTCCCCGCCATCCGCCAGGAACGTCACCAGGACCGGTCCGTCACCGAGCCAGCCCCCGCCTGAGCCCACAGACTGGGGACATGCGTTCCTTCCTCGCCGGAGTCCTCACCACCCTCGTGGCCCTCGCCGTGGCGGCCGTGGTCGTCGTGGGCACGCTGCCCGTCGCCGACCCGGCTCCAGCGACGTCGTCGCCCTCCCCCGCCCCCTCGGGGGCACCGGCGAGCGTCGCGGAGGGTGAGACCTGGCTCAGCGACGTCGACCTCACCAGCAGCACGGTCCTGACCTCCGACGGCCCCCTCACCGACGTGCGGGCGACCGGCGCCGGAGTGCGCCTCACCGCCGACGGGCTGAGGGCCCAGCGGCTCGACCTCGGGGCGGTCCTCCCGTTCGCCACCGCCGCGCGCCAGATCGGTGACGTCGAGCTGTATGCCGCCGGCAACGGCCGGGCGGGCGTCCGCCGGACTGCGAGCATCCTGGGGCGCGACCTCTCCGTCCGCGCCACGGGAACGGTGCGAGCCGTCGACGGCCAGCTGGTCATCGAGCCCGAGAGCGTCGACCTGGGCGGCCCCGGCCTGGTCGACACGGCCCTGTCCGCCGCCGCCCGGCGGTTCGTGACGATCCGCCACACGGTGACCGGGCTGCCCGCCGGCATGCGTCTGACCGGGGTCTCGGTGCAGCAGAACGGGTTCCGGGCCACGCTGTCCGGCACCGACGTGGTCCTCACCCAGTAGGCAGCGGCCCGTCGCACGACCGAGGCCCCCTGAGCGCGCTCGCTCAGGGGGCCTCGGTGGTGTCGTCGGTCAGCGCTGGACGAACACCGCGACGGTGCGCGGCGGGACCGTCGCCGTGCCGGCCGTCGCGTTCCACGACGAGGACTTGACGACCGGGTCGGCTCCGGACGCCTGCACCGGGGACAGCGCCAGGGAGGCACCGGCCAGGCCGGGCACCTTCTGGGTCACGGCCATCGGCGAGGCGTTGATGACGACGACCAGGCCCTTGAGCCGCGGGTCGACGTCGGCGCCGACGGTGTCGTCGATCCGCATGGCGATCACGCCGGACACCGCGTCGGCCGTGCCGCTCGCCGGGTAGGAGACCTTGGCCCGGATCGCGTCGGCGTTGCCGAGCCGGAACAGCGGGGTGGAGAACCGCAGCCGGAGCAGCTCCTGCGCCTGGGCGCTGGCGGACTGCACGTCGTTCGCCGTCGGCTTGAGCGCCGGGTCGGCGAGCAGCGGCTTCATGTACGGCCACTTCGCCTCGTTGTCGCCCTTGAGCGGCAAACCGTGCCCGAAGCCGTTGTCGGCACCGGTCCAGTCGAGGGTGTTGAACCAGTCACCGCTGTCGTAGCTGTTGCGGTCGAGCGACTTGCTGCGCAGCAGGTCGGCGCCCGCGTGCCAGAACGACGGCGTCTGCGCGAGGGCCGTCGTGGCCAACGAGACCGAGTTCATCCGCACCCGGTCCTTCATCGTCGTGGCCTGCGGCAGCTTGAAGGCCAGGCTGTCGAACAACGTCTCGTTGTCGTGGGCGTCGACGTAGCTGATGACCTCGTCGGGCTGGTCGGCGTACCCCGCCGGCGCGCCGTTGTAGTCGACGTCCTTGCCCTGGGCGACCTTGCCGTTCTCGTTGAGCCGGAAGGCGAACGAACGCAGGTTGCCCGCCATACCGAGCTGGACGAGGTCGGTGTCGTGCTTGAGTCGCGTTGCGGCAGAAGGGTTTGCCCCACTGTCACCGTTGGGGTCGGTCGCTTCCCCGCTGCCGAAGCCCTGGGTGCGCGGGTCGTCGTCGAACGGCCCACCGCCACGGACGGCGTCCCTCAGGCGGTCGGAGAACGTCCCGATGCCGGTGCCCCCGAGCTGTCCCTGGGTGGCCTGCACGAAGCGCGCGTTGTCGGCGACCTCGCCGAAGTTCCAGCCCTCGCCGTAGAGGTAGACCTTCTTCCCGTCCACCCCGTCCCGGGCCAGGGTCAGCTTGTCGAGGGCGCCCCGGATCGCGAGCATGTTCGCCTTGCTGTGGTGACCCATGAGGTCGAAGCGGAACCCGTCGACCTTGTAGTCCTTGGCCCACAGGACGACGGCGTCGACCATGGCCTTCTGGGCCATGGCGTGCTCGGTGGCGACGTTCTGGCAGCAGGTCGACGTCTCGACGCCGCCCGTGGCGTTCAGTCGCTGGTAGTACCCGGGGACGACCTTGTCGAGGACGCTGGTCGGCGCCTGGCCCGAGCTGGGCGTGTGGTTGAAGACCTGGTCGAGGACGACCCGCAGCCCGTCGCGGTGCAGCGCACCGACCATGGTGCGGAACTCGGCGACGCGGGTGCCACCGTCGGCCTTGGCCGGGGTGGAGGCGTACGAGCCCTCGGGCGCCATCCAGTGCCACGGGTCGTAGCCCCAGTTGAAGGCGTCGCCCGAGCGGGTGGGCTCGATGCAGGCCTGCTGCTGCTCGCTGTCCGGGGCGTACGACTTCAGGTTGCACGCGGGCTTGGCCTGCTTGGCCGGGTCCTCCTCGATCGAGGCGATGTCGAAGGTCGGCAGCAGGTGCACCGTGTTGAGTCCGGCGGCCGCGAGCGCCTTGAGGTGCTTGGTGCCGTTGCCGTTCTCCGCGAACGCGAGGTAGGAGCCGCGGTTCTCGGCGCTCACCGTCGTGTCGTTGACGGAGAAGTCGCGCACGTGCAGCTCGTAGATGGTCGAGTCGACGTCCTGCTTCAGCGCGGGCGCCTTCGTCGTCGACCACAGGGCCGGACGGTACGCCGGGTCCCGCAGGTCCACGGCGACCGACCGGGTCGAGTTGAGCGTCAGGGCCACCGAGTAGGGGTCGGTGACCTGGCTGGTCTCGACCTTGCCCGTGGAGGGCACCCAGACGGTCACCTCGTACAGGTAGCGCGCGTTGCGCCATCCGGCCATGGCCGACCACGACCCGTCGTCCGCCCGGGTCATCGCGGTGCGCTTGGCAGCACTGGTCGGGGCGTTCGCCTTCGCGTCGGGCGCCCAGGTGAGGACGTCGACCTTCTGCGCGGTCGGTGCCCACAGCCGGAACACCGGCTTGCGACCCTGGAAGGTGACGCCGTAGGCGCGCTTGCTCGCCCCGGCGGCATACAGGTCGTCCAGGGCGTAGGCGTTCTGGGTCCCGGTGGCGTCGAGCAGCCGGTTCAGCGAGTCGTACATGCCGACGGCGACCTGTCCGCGCAGGATCACGGGGACGGCGTTCGCGGTGCGCTTGTCGAGGTTCAGGGCGAGGTAGCCCTTGAGCTCGGGGTGCGCCGTCGTGACCTTCGCAGGCAGGCCCGCGGGGTCGAACGTCAGCGGGGCGGAGGAGCCACCGGTGATGTCCTCGGCATCGACCGTGAGCCCACCCTTGGCGGACCATGCGAGGCGCCATTTGAGCAGGGCCGGGTTGGCACCGTCGGGGACCATGTCGGCGGGCCAGGCGACGGTGTCGCGGTCGACCCAGATGGCGCGCTGCTTGGTCAGGTCGGGAGCCGAGCCGGCCCGGACCACCTTGGTGGTCGCCACGTGCGTCGCGAGGTCGTAGGAGATCGACGTGATCATCCCGGCCGCGGGGACGGTCACCGAGAGGTTCGCTCCGCCGGGTGCGCCACCCGCGCCGTAGTTCTCGTCCCAGTTCAGGCCGTGGGCGATCTTGAACTCGTAGGTGCCGGGCGGGAGCTGGTCGGTCGACCACGTGTACGTCTTGTCGCCGTCCGGGTCCTGCAGCCACGGCTGCATGCAGTCCGGGCTCCAGTCAGCTGGGCAGCCCAGCTCGCTCTGGAAGGCACCCGGGGCCGTGATGATCGGTCCCTGGGCGTCGGAGGTGGCCCAGTGCGTGGCGTGGTCGTAGTAGAACGTCACCGGTCCGCTCGGCGCGGTGTAGCTGATGTTGTCGCCGTTGGGGCGGCCGCCGGCGCCGTAGTTCTCGTCCCACTTCTTGTCGATCGCCGCCTTGTAGGCGTGCTCGGCCGGAGGGAGCGTGTACGTCCCCTTCCAGACGTGGTCCTTCGGGTCGAGCGTGAGCTGGGCCTGGTCGCAGTCGGGCGCCCAGTCGGCGGCACAGCCCATCTCGCTGTTGTGGTCACCGGGAACGCTGACGTTCGCCGGCTGGGTCACCGGACCGACGCCACCACCGTCGCCGCCACCAGCGGGCTTGGGGTCGCCGACGATGCCGTAGGACGAGGAGGCAGAGACGTGCCCGGCGCTGTCCTTGGCGACGGCGCGGTACTCGAGCAGGGTCCCCTTGGCCATCCCGCTCACGTCGTGGAAGACGCGGTACGGCGCGTTGTCGTCGGTGCCGAGCTTCTGCCAGGCCGTGGTGCCGACCGGGCGGTAGAGGAAGCTCACCTGGGCGAAGGTGTTGTCCGGGATGGCGGCGCCGATCTCGGCGCGACCGCCGACGACGTCGCCGGCGCCGGGCGAGGTGAGGTAGACCGCCGGGGCCGACTTCGGCTTGTCCATCGGGGACGTCGCCTTCCAGACCGACACGGACTGGGCGGGGACGCTCACCGTGACGCGACCGTCCTTGGCCGACCGGACCAGCCGCGAGGTCCCGTACACGGGCTTGAAGGTCTGGTTGTGCCCGTACGTGGCGAACGTCGCCGACTTCGTGGTGGTCGCGTTGTTGGCGGCGACGACGTACTCCACGCGCTTGCCCTCGTCGATCCGGGAGAAGGCGAAGACACCGGCGTTGCTGCTGGCGTAGCGGTGGACCTGGGCTCCGTCGGCGAGGGCCGGGTTCGCGGCGCGGACCGCCGCCAGCGACTTGATGTGCTGGTAGAGCGGGGCGCTCGTCGAGTAGCGGTCCTTGGAGCCGGCGGTCCCGCCGAGGACGGGCTGCGTGGTGTAGCCGGGGTCGGTGCCACCACCCGCCTTGGGCCGGTCGGCGACCTTGGAGGCGAACATGTCCTGCCGGGCGTCCTTGTCACCGCCGTAGCCGACGAAGCCCTGCTCGTCGCCGTAGTAGGTGATGGGTTGGCCACGCGTGAGGTACATCAGGGAGTCGGCGAGCTTGACCTTCGACATCAGCGCCGGTCCGACCGGGTCGGCCCCCTTGAGGAGGTAGCCGACGCGACCCATGTCGTGGTTGCCGAGGAAGGTCGGCAGCTCGTACGCGTTCGAGTCGGTGTCCGTGTAGTAGTCGTCGTCGGCATAGAGGTCGCGCAGGTCCGTCCCCGCCTTGCCCTGGGCCCAGTTGGTGGCCTGCGCCTGGAACCCGAAGTCGAGGGTGGCCTGCAGCTTCCCGGTCGTCGTGAACTGCGACATGTACGAGGGGCGTGCGTCGTAGACCTCGCCGAACATGAAGAAGTCGTCGTTCTTGCGGGCCTTGGCCTGGGCGATCATCGCCGGGCTGAACGACTGCCAGAACTCCATGTTGACGTGCTTGACCGTGTCGATGCGGAAGCCGTCGACCCCGAAGTCGACCCACGCCTTGTAGATGTCCTCCATGCCCTTCTCGACGTCCTGCTGCTCGGTGAACAGGTCGTCGAGGCCGACGAAGTCGCCGTACTCCGAGGACTCACCGGCGAAGGTCGAGTCACCACGGTTGTGGTAGTTCGTCGGGTCGTTGAGCCACGCCGGGACCTTGGCCGTGGAGTCGCCGGCGTTGGTGAAGACCGGGGTGTAGGGGAACGAGGTCCTGGGGTCGAGCTTCGGGAAGCCGGGCTTGCCCGCGTACGCCTTGTCGTCGAAGACGGTGCCGTCGGCGTCCTTGTAGGGGAAGGCCGTCTTGTCGCGGTAGGTGTACTGGTTCTCCTTGTAGTTGATGACGTCCGCGGTGTGGTTGGTGATGATGTCGAAGAAGACCTTCATCCCCTTGGCGTGCGCCGCGGCGATCAGGGCCTTGAGGTCGGCGTTGGTGCCGAGGTGCGGGTCGACCTGGGTGAAGTCGGTGATCCAGTAGCCGTGGTAGCCCGCGCTCTCGTTGCCCGCGGAACCCTGAACCGGCTTGTTCTTGAACGACGGGGTCAGCCAGATCGCCGTCGTGCCCAGGCCCTTGATGTAGTCGAGCTTGCCCTCGATTCCCTTGAGGTCACCACCGTGGTAGAAGCCCTTGTCCGTCGGGTCGTACCCCGTCGCGAGCCGTCCGCCCGTGAGCCCGCCGAGGTCGTTCCCCTTGTCCCCGTTGGCGAACCGGTCCGCCATGACGAAGTAGTAGCGCTCCTTGGTGAGCGGCTGGCGCAGCGAGTCCGCGGCATACGCCTTGTCGGCGGTGGTGGCCGGCCCGGACAGGGTGACGGGGCGGACACCGACCTGGTGCGACACGTCGTCGTAGGTGAACTCGAGCCTGGCCGGCCCCTTGAGGACCAGCGGGAGGTTCGCTCCGCCCTTGGCGCCACCGGCGCCGTAGCTCTCGTCCCACGAGTGGTCGATGGCGACCTTGTACTCGTAGGTGCCCGCGGGGACGGTCACGGTCTTCGCGTAGGTCGTGCCGGCGCCGACCCGCGTCAGGTCGGTCGCGGTGCATGCGGGGGCCCAGTCCGCATCGCAGCCGAGCTCGGACTGGAGCGACCCGACGAGGGTCACCGTCCGGTCGGCCGCTGCGGCCGGGGCCGCGGTGAGCGGGACGAGCGCCCCGGAGAGGACCAGCGCTGCGCCGCTGACGGCGGCGACGACGGACGAACGGACCATTGACAGCTCCTTTGCTGCGGGGGTGCCGGCACACCCTATGACCCTATTCGTCCGACTCGCCAGAGTGCGTTGCAACTTGCTGCAAGAAATTGCGATCTCTTGACCTGCGGCAACGCGATCGACGTCGCCACGGTGGCGTCACGGTGTGACCTGGGTCACCATGAACGATGGGCCGCTGCCATCCCGCAGCCTCCGCCGAGCACAAAGGAGTGCCATGTCCAAGAAAGTCACACCACGGATGCCCCGAGGCACCCGCACACGGACGGCCCTCGTGGCCGGGACCGTCCTGACCGTCGGGCTCGCGATGGGCATCCCGTCATCGGTCACCTCCGCCCAGGGCGACGGCAACCGCACCGAGGTTCCCGGCGTCACGGCAAACCTCTTCGAGTGGAACTGGGACTCGGTCGGCAACGAGTGCACCACGGTGCTCGGGCCCGGGGGCTACCAGGGCGTCCAGGTCTCGGCGCCGGCGGACTCCCTCAAGCGGATCGCCCTGGGCGACGGCAGCAACACCGTCCTCCACCCCTGGTGGGAGGTCTACCAGCCCGTCGACTACGCCCTCACCAGCCGGATGGGCTCCGAGGCGCAGTTCAGGTCCATGGTCGCCGCCTGTCGCAAGGCAGGCGTGAAGGTCTACGTCGACGCGGTCATCAACCACATGACGGGGCAGGGCAGCACGTCCTACGGCGGCCAGACCTACACCCACTTCAACTACCCGGGCGTGTACTCGGAGACCGACTTCCACCACAAGGGCACCGGGCCCGACGACTGCACCTCCGCCTCGGGTGGCATCGAGGACTTCAACAACCGGCACCAGGTGTTCACCTGCGAGCTGGTGGGACTGGCGGACCTCGACACGTCGAGCCCGACGGTCCAGGACCGACTTGCCGCCTACCTCAACACGCTGATCGGCTACGGCGTCTCCGGGTTCCGCGTCGACGCGGCGAAGCACGTCGGCCAGACCGACCTCGATGCCATCTACGCCAAGCTCCACCGCACGCGGGACAAGGTGAAGCCGTACTGGGCCCTCGAGGTGTTCGGCGGCGGACCCGGCGTCCTGTCGCCCCAGGCCTTCACGAGCAGTGGTGACGTGCTCGGCCTCGACGGGGTCAAGCAGATCCGCGATGCCTTCAAGAGCTACCCGGCAGAGCACATCGGCAGCCTCGCGACCCTGCAGGTCTTCGGTTCCGGCTCGGGGCTCACCCCGGCGGCGAAGACACTGTCCTTCGTCACGAACCACGACACGGAGCGCAACGGCGACGCCCTCAACTACAAGGACGGCGCGCGCTACGTGCTGGCCAACGAGTGGCTCCTCGCCGACGGGTACGGCCATCCGCAGGTCTTCTCGGGCTTCACCTGGAACACGACGGACGACTCCCCGCCCTCCGACGCCAACGGGATCATCACCAACACCGACTGCGCCAACGGCCAGTGGACCTGCACGCACCGCAACCCGGGCATCCTCGGGATGGTGGGCTGGCACAACTACGTCGGCACCGCTCGCCGGGGCAACTTCTGGACCGACGGCGACAACGTCATCTCCTTCAGCCGGGGCGACCGGGGATGGGTGGCGTTCAACAACGGTCCAGCGGCGAAGACGATCACCGTGCAGACCGGACTGGCCCGGGGCCGCTACTGCAACGTGCTCGAGGGCAAGGCGACACGGGCCGGCTGCGCCAACGGCAGCGCACCCGTCCAGGTGAACGGCCGCGGGTACGCCACGGTCACCGTGGGAGCCACCGGCGCGGTGGCGCTCGACCGGCAGAACAGGACCTGACCCTCGCCACCACGCGGGCCAGGACGTCGGGGATCCCAGCGTCCTGGCCCGCCCAGCACCGGGCAGCTCAGCGGCTGCGGACGACGCGACCCTCGTCCCAGACCGGCTCGTCGCTCTCGTAGACGCGGCCGTCGGCGCCGAAGACGAGGAACCGGTCGAAGCCGCGGGAGAACCAGCGGTCGTGGGTCACCGCGATCACCGTCCCCTCGAACGCGGCCAGCCCCTCCTCCAGGGCCTCGGCCGAGTGCAGGTCGAGGTTGTCCGTGGGTTCGTCCAGCAGCAGGCACGTGGCACCTGACAGCTCGAGCAGCAGGATCTGGAACCGCGCCTGCTGCCCACCGGAGAGCGACTCGAAGGTCTGCTCACTGGCCCGCGCCAGGCCGTAGCGGTCCAGCGCCCGGGCTGCCTCCTCGCGAGGCTTCCCGGCCCGGTGCTCGTCACCGCGGTGCAGGATCTCCAGCAGCGTCCGTCCGGTCAGCGAGGGCTGCTCGTGCGTCTGGGCGAACCACCCCGGCCGCACCCTCGACCCGAGGCGGAGCCGCCCGGTGTGCTCGACGGGGCGGGGGACGACGTCGCCGACCGGCTGGTGCTCCACGTCGGGGTCGCTGCCGCCGCACGCCACGAGGCGCAGGAAGTGCGACTTGCCCGACCCGTTGCTCCCGAGGACCGCGACCCGCTCCCCGAACCAGACCTCGAGGTCGAAGGGACGCATCAACCCGGTGAGCTCGAGACCCTCGGCGATGACCGCGCGCTTGGCCGTGCGCCCACCCTGCAGGCGCATCCTGACGTTCTGCCGCAACGGGATCGCCTCGGGCGGCCCCGCCTCGACGAACCGCCGCAAGCGCGTCTCGGCCGCCTGCAGCTTGGGCGCCATGTCGGAGTTGTACGAGGCCTTCTGCCGGTACATGACGACCAGCGCCTTGAGCTTGAGGTGCTCCTCGTCCCAGCGGCGGGCGAGCTCCTCGAGGCGGGAGTTCCGGTCCTCACGAGCCTGCTGGTAGGTCGCGAAGCGGCCCGGGTGCACCCAGAGGCTCGACCCGGCGCTCCCGGGCTCGAGCGTCGCGATGCGGGTGGCGACGCGGTCGAGCAGCTCGCGGTCGTGGCTGACGAACAGCACCGTCTTCGGCGAGGCGATGAGCTGGTCCTCGAGCCAGCGCTTGGCGGGGACGTCGAGGTAGTTGTCCGGCTCGTCGAGCAGCAGGACCTCCTCGGGCCCGCGCAGGAGCGCCTCGAGGACCACGCGCTTCTGCTCCCCGCCCGAGAGGGTGGTGACCTTGCGCCACTGGGCCTTGTCGAACGGCATACCGAGGGCTGCCACGGTGCACACGTCCCAGAGCGTCTCGTAGTCGTAGCCTCCGACGTCGCCCCACGTGACCAGCGCCTGCGCGTAGGCCATCTGGTCCGACTCCTCGTCGCGCTCCATCATGGCCAGCTCGGTCCGGTCGATCTCGGCGGCAGCGGCGCGGATCGCGGCCGGTGCCACGGAGACGAGCAGGTCGCGGACGGTGGAGTCGTCCCGGACCGAGCCGATGAACTGGCGCATCACCCCGAGCCCGCCAGAACGCGTCACGGCACCGTCGTTCGCGGTGAGGTCCCCGGCGATGATCCGCCCCAGGGTCGTCTTGCCCGTGCCGTTGGGACCGATGAGCGCGACCTTGGCGCCCTCCCCCACCCGGAGCGAGACGTCGCCGAGCAGCGGCCTGCCGTCGGGCAGGACGAAGCTGACGGAGTTGACGTCGATGTGGCCCACGGGACAAGGGTGCTGCACCGCGTGCCCTGCCGTCACCTCGATATCGCCGGCTGGCGCCGGCCGGGCTCCCCCGTGCCCGGCCCCGGCCATCGGCGCAAGCCCGCGCGGACATCCGCACCACAAGGGGGGTGCGCGGGTGACCGTACGGAGGAGGCAACGGTCAAGGCTTGCCCAAGTCGGCTCAGGGGACCCGCCCACCACGGCAACCATCGAGGTGTCGTCGAAAGGTCTCCCCGTGCCCCGTCCCACCACCGCGTTGCGCGCCGTCGTTATGGTCAGCCTCGTGTCCCTCATCGGCATCATCGGCGTGAGCGCTGCCGCGCAGGCCAGTGCCGCCCAGAACGGCCCGAAGACCGCCCCGGCCGCCGGGACGGCCTTGCCGACCCGCGCGAAGAGCCCCCAGGGAGCCAAGGTCACCAAGGTCCGCAGGACCCGGCCCGTCCCGGGCGCCGCCGCCGCCGCCACCCCCGCGATCCCTGTCGCGCGCGCCATGTACGTGTGGGACACCTCCGACGCGCAGGCCGTCGTCGCCCTGGCCACCTCCCGCGGCATCGGCCAGCTGTATGCCGCCGTCCCCGCCCACGTGGACAGCTCGCCGAAGCTCGCGGAGCTGCGTGCGCTGGTCACCCTGGCCGAGGCGTCAGGCCTGAGGGTCGACGCGCTCGGCGGCGACCCCGGCTGGGTCGACAACCCCTCGGCCGCCGTCACGAGCTGGCTGCGCCCCGCTCTCGCCACCGGGCTGTTCACCGGTGTCCACGTCGACATCGAGCCCTACAACACCCCCGCGTGGACGAAGAAGCGGTCCACCGTCGTGACGAAGTACCTGGCCACCCTCGACGCCTTCCGTGCGACCGCGGGCAGCACCCCCCTCGAGGCGGACATCCCGTTCTGGTTCAACGAGATCCCGGCCAACAGGTCGACCTTCGACCGGGAGGTCATGAAGCGCACGGACGGCGTCACGGTGATGGCCTACCGTCGCCTCGCGAGCGGCGTCGACGGGTCGATCGCGCTGTCCGCCAACGAGGTCCGCGCCGGCGCCGAGCTCGGCGTCCCGGTCCGCATCGGCCAGGAGACCAACCACCTCGGTGACGACCCGGTGTCGGTGAAGCAGTCCTTCTACGGTGGGACGATGGCGCAGATGGAGGTGCAGCTCGACCTCGTCGTGGGGGCCTACTCCGGCTCACCGTCGTTCGCCGGCCTCGCGATCCACGACGCCATCGGCTACGCCGCCATCCGGGACTGAGCCCGACGGGACGCGGCCGTTCACGGGGTGGGTGGGGCCGTCCCGACCAGGAGCAGCCGGCACCACAGGTCCGCGAGGAGGTCGGCATAACGCTGTCGTGACCAACCTCGGGACTGCAGCAGCAACCAGTACTCGTGGGCGTTGGTCGACCAGATGATGTCCGCGACGTCCCGGTCGACGAGCTCCGCACGCAGCTCACCCGTTGCCCGCAGGTCGGCTGCCAGCAGCATCATGTTCGCCGCGCGCCGGTCCACCACCGCAGCCCAGGCTCGGGCGCACTCGTCGTCGTTCTCGCCGGCGCGCCGCAGGGCTTCCATGAGGGGAGCCGTGCCGGGGACCACCTCACCCACGGCAGCGGCATACAGCTCGAGCTTGCGGCGAGCACCCTCAGCGGCACGGACCGCCTTGACGTACGCACGCTCCTCGGCGGCCAGCGTCTCGTCGGACGACCCCAGCACCATGTCCACCACCGCGACGGCGAGCTGGGGCTTGCGGCCCACGCTGGCGTACACGGTGTCGACGGAGACGCCTGCGCGCTCGGCGACCATGGCCACCGTCGTGGCGTCGTACCCGAGCTGCCCCAGCAGCTCCCGAGCGGCCACCAGGACGCGGTGGCGGGTCCGGGCGGCTCGCTCGGCACGCACCGTCGAGCGGTAGGCGCGGGTCTTGACGGTCTCGGACATCGCCCCTACCGTACCAATATTCGCCTGAATCTGGTTCGGACGAAATCTGCGAGGAGGCCGTCATGGCTCGACCCGAACCCGTGGGCACCGCCGGCCGGGTGGTCCACCGCCGCGCCGGCACCGGTCCGGCCACCTGGGCGATTGGGAGCCTGTTCGAGCACCTCCTCACCGCTGAGGAGTCCGGCGGACGGGTGGGTGTCGCCCTCGTGACGCAACCGCCCGGCACCGCCACACCGCTGCACCGGCACACGAACGAGGCCGAGGGCTTCTACCTCCTGGACGGCTCGATGACCTACCGCGCGGGCGACGAGGTGTTCGAGCTCGGTGCCGGCGACCTCATCTGGCTGCCCGCCGGCATCCCGCACGCCTTCCGCGTCACCGGCGAGCAGGCGGTCCGCTTCGTCGGCCTCAGCGATCCCGGGCACCTCTTCGACCTCTACCCGGAGGTGGGCCTGCCGGCCGCCGAGCGACGCCTGCCCGGCCCCGACGGCCGTCCCATGGGCGAGGAGATCGCCCGGTGGAACGAGGTCGGACCGCGCTACGGCCTCGAGGTGGTGGGGCCGCCGCTCCCGGAGTCCCCCGGGCCCGGCAGCGAGCGCACCGAGCGGGACTCGGACGCCCTCGCCGCGAGACCCGCGGCGTCGGGGTAGACGACCTCCTCGAGGGAGAGCCCGTGGGGCGGCATCACGCTGACGGCCGCGTCCCGCCGGGAGGCGCGCAGCACCTCGGCGGGCCAGTCGAGCGGTCGGCGCCCCTCGCCCACGGGCACCACGACCCCCACGAGCGACCGCACCATGGAGTGGCAGAACGCATCGGCCACCACCGTCGCTGCCAGGGTCCCGTCCTCCTGCCGCTCCCACGAGTACTCCAGCAGGGTGCGGACCGTCGTGGCCCCCTCCCGCTTCTTGCAGAACGCCGCGAAGTCGTTGAGCCCCACGAGAGTCCGGGCCGCGGCATCCATGGCAGCCACGTCCAGCCCGCGCTTGGTGTGCACGGTGTCCCGCCGACGCAAGGGGTCGGCGGCGGCGGGGTCGTCACACAACCGGTAGAGGTAGCGGCGGCGCAGGGCCGAGAAGCGGGCGTCGAACCCGTCCGGGGCCTCGGTCACCGCGTGCACGACCACGTCCGGTGGCAGGATCCCGCCGAGGCGGGTCCGGGCTGCGACCCCCGGCTCACGGTCGGACCGACCAGGGACGCGGGCCCAGGCCTCGGCGTCCACGTCGGCGTGCACCACCTGCCCGCGGGCGTGGACCCCCGCGTCGGTGCGCCCGGCGACCGTGAGCCGCACGGGAGCAGGCGCGCGGAGCAACGTCGTCAACGCCGCCGACAGCTCGCCCTCGACCGTGCGCAGGCCGGGCTGGGCGGCCCACCCGGAGAAGTCGGTCCCGTCGTAGGCGAGGTCCAGCCGGACCCGGAGCGTGCCACCGCCCGACCCCGCGTCCTCGACCATGCCGCCAGCCTAGCGACGCGCAGCACGTACCCCGACGGCTCGGTCGGGGTACGTGGTGGGTCGGGCCGAGCCGACGGCTCGGGCCGGACGGCTCGGTCCGGGGCGACTGCACCCCACCGCCCGGCCCCGTCTGCCACAGTGTCCCGGTGAGCGATCCGCGGACCACGACCCCGGCCACCTCGGAGGCCGCCCTGACCCGGCAGCGGCTGGGCATCGCCGCGACGTTCGCCACGCAAGGACTGCTGTTCATCTCGGTGACGACCCGCCTGCCACGCTTCCAGGACCGCTGGGACCTCGACGAGCTGTTCATCACCGGGCTCCTGCTCATGGTCGTCCTGCTCGCGGGGGTGGGCTCGGTCCTCACCGAACCCGGTGCCCGCCGGCTGGGCAGCGCGACCGTGCTGCGGGTCGCCTTCGGCCTGATCACGGTGGGGCTCGCCCTGGTCGCCCTCGCTCCCCAGCGGCCGGTGTTCGTCGCGGGACTGGCCGTCTACGGCCTCGGGCTCGGTGCGGTGGACGCAGCGGGCAACATGCAGGCCGTGGCCCTCGAGCACCGGTGGGGACGCACGATCCTGCCCTCCTTCCACGGTGCGTGGACGGTCGGCGGCATCATCGGCACGCTCGTCGCCATCGCCGTGACGAACGCCGGGCTCACCGCAGGGCTCCTCCCCCTCGCTGCCGTGGCAGCCCTGGCCATCGGTGCACCACTGCTGCCCCACGCCGTCTCCGCGGTCGGCGACGCACCCCCGGCCGTGGCGATCGACATCCCGTGGCGACGGATCGGCCTGCTCGGGGCCGCGATGGTGCTCTTCTACATGGTCGACACGGCCGCGACGACGTGGGGACCGGTCTTCCTCAAGTCCGCCCACGACGCGCCGGCCTGGCTGCTCCCTCTGGCCACGCTCCCCTACCTCGTCGCCAGCGGCCTGACACGGCTCCTCGGCGACCGGGCCGTGGAACGGTTCGGCGCGGTCCCCCTCGTGCGCGGGGGCGCCGTGGCGGCGAGCCTGGGTCTGGCCGTGATCGTCTTCTCACCCACCTGGCCCGTGGCGGTGGTCGGCTTCACCGTCGTGGGCGCCTCCGTCGCGGTGATCGCCCCCCTGAGCTTCTCCGCCGCCGCGGTGGTGGCCGGTGACGGCGTGGACGGGGAGGCGCGTCGTGCCCGCGTGGACGCGGTCATCGCCCGCTTCAACCAGTTCAACTACGTCGGGGGCCTGCTCGGGGCGGTGCTCACCGGTGCCGTCGGCCAGGACTCCCTGCGCGTCGGCTTCGCGGTCCCCATGGTGCTGGTCCTGCTCATCCTCCCCCTCGCCGGCGTCTTCCGGGCCCGCCGCACCTGACCCGGCGTCCCCACCCGGCGAGTTTGAAGCGTCAGCGACGTCCTGACGTCGCTGACGCTTCAATCTCGGCGACCCGACGCCCGGGCGCTCGCCCGTAGGGTGCCCGGGCACGGCGAAGGGCCGCCCACCCCGTGGGGGTGAGCGGCCCTTCGACGGTCAGCCAGTGGCTACCGGATCAGGAACCGGCCTTGGTGAAGCCAGCCTTCTCGGCGTCCTCGGCGGACTTGAACCAGAACTCGGCGTGCGTCTGCTCGAACCACTGGCCGTCGGCCTCGTGGTACTTGCCGGAGTCGGCGTTGCCCTTGACGACGTAGGCCTCGTCGGGGGTGGAACCGTCCTCGTTGGCAGCGATCGCACCCTCGGGCAGCGCAGCCGCCTCGGTGGTCTCGGTCGCCTCGGTGGTCTCGGCCTTCGCCTCGTCCTCGGCGGCCTTGGTCTCGACCGCGGCCTCCTTGGCCTCGGCCTGCTTGGCGGAGCGCTTGGTGGCGGCCTCCGCCTCCTTGACCGTGGCCTTCTTCGCGATGGGCTCGCGGACGAGCTCGATCACGGCCATGGGCGCGTTGTCACCCTTGCGGGCGCCGATCTTGGTGATGCGGGTGTAGCCACCGGGACGCTCGGCCATGTCGGGCGCGATCTCGGTGAAGAGGCGGTGGACGACACCCTTGTCCTCGATGACCGACATGACGCGGCGACGCGCGTGCAGGTCACCGCGCTTGGCGAACGTCACCAGACGCTCGGCCAGCGGGCGAAGGCGCTTGGCCTTGGCCTCGGTGGTGGTGATGGAGTCGTGCTCGAACAGGGAAGCGGCCAGGTTCGCCAGGATGTGGCGCTCGTGAGCCGGACCGCCGCCGAGACGGGGACCCTTGGTGGGCGTAGGCATGTTTGGGTTCTCCTTGGTGTGTGAGGTGGCGGTGTTCAGACCGCCACCTCAGCGGCGGTTGGTCAGAGCTGCTCGTCTTCGGCCAGCGCGCGGCCGTCGTCAGCGAAGTCGTCGTCGTAGTCGCCGTAGTTGTCAGCGATCGCGCTCGGGTCGAACCCGGGCGGGCTGTCCTTGAGCGCCAGGCCCATGCCGACGAGCTTGGCCTTGACCTCGTCGATCGACTTCGCACCGAAGTTGCGGATGTCGAGCAGGTCCGCCTCGCTGCGACCCACGAGCTCACCCACGGTGTGGATGCCCTCGCGCTTGAGGCAGTTGTACGAACGCACGGTGAGGTCGAGGTCCTCGATCGGCAGCGCCAGGTCGGCGGCCAGGGCGGCGTCGGTCGGCGACGGGCCCATGTCGATGCCCTCGGCCTCGACGTTGAGCTCGCGGGCCAGGCCGAACAGCTCGACCAGGGTCTTGCCGGCGGAGGCCATGGCGTCACGGGGAGCCATCGAGTTCTTGGTCTCGACGTCCACGATCAGCTTGTCGAAGTCGGTGCGCTGCTCGACACGGGTCGCCTCGACCTTGTAGGTCACGGCGAGCACGGGCGAGTAGATGGAGTCGACCGGGATGCGGCCGATCTCCTGGTCGCCGGACTTGTTCTGGTTGGCCGAGACGTAACCGCGACCGCGCTCGACGGTCAGCTCCATCTCGACCTTGCCCTTGCCGTTGAGCGTGGCGATGTGCAGGTGGGGGTTGTGGACCTCGACACCGGCCGGGGGCGCGATGTCGGCGGCGGTGACCGGGCCGGAGCCGGTCTTGCGCAGGTACATGACCACGGGCTCGTCGTGCTCCGAGGAGACGACCAGGCCCTTGATGTTGAGGATGATCTCGGTGACGTCTTCCTTGACCCCGGGGATCGTGGAGAACTCGTGCAGCACACCGTCGATGCGGATGCTGGTCACGGCGGCACCGGGGATGCTCGACAGGAGCGTGCGGCGCATGGAGTTGCCGAGCGTGTAGCCGAAGCCGGGCTCGAGGGGCTCGATGACGAAGCGGCTGCGGTTGTCCGCAACGACCTCTTCGCTGAGTGAGGGGCGCTGTGCGATGAGCACGGGGTGATTCCTTTCTCGTCGGCGACCGCTATATGACGCCGATGAAGTCGCCGGTTCTCAACCGGCCGGCCGGCCCACCTCTGTCTGTGGTCCGGACCAGATCCGCTCCGTATGGCGCGGGCGCACGCGGCGCCCGCGCCATACGGAGGCGTGGATCAGTTCTTCGAGTAGAGCTCGACGATCAGCTGCTCGGTGAGGATCGTGTCGATCTGCTCACGGACGGGCAGCGAGTGGATCATGATCTGCAGCGTGCCCGGGACGACCTGGAGCCAGGCCGGGGTGGGGCGCTCGCCGAAGGTCTGGCGAGCCAGCTCGATCGGGAAGGTGTTCACGGACTTGGCGCGAACGGTGATGATGTCGTACTGCTCGACGCGGTAGGACGGGACGTCCACGCGCACGCCGTTGACCTCGAAGTGGCCGTGCGTGACGAGCTGGCGAGCCGCACGACGGGTGCGGGCCAGGCCGGCGCGGTACACCACGTTGTCCAGGCGGGACTCGAGGATCTGCAGCAGGGTCTCACCGGTCTTGCCCGAGCGGCGCGAGGCCTCCTCGTAGTAACCGCGGAACTGCTTCTCCATGACGCCGTAGGTGAAGCGGGCCTTCTGCTTCTCCTGCAGCTGGGTGAGGTACTCCTTCTCCTGCATCCGGCGACGGCCGTGCTGGCCGGGCGGGAAGGGACGGAGCTCGAAGTTCTTGTCGCCGCCGACGAGGTCGACCTTGAGGCGACGCGACTTCTTGGTGATGGGGCCGGTGTAACGAGCCATGAGTTTTCTCTATCTCCCAGTTCTCAGACGCGACGGCGCTTGGGCGGGCGGACGCCGTTGTGCGGCGAGGGGGTGACGTCGCTGATCGCGCCGACCTCGAGGCCGGTGGCGGTCAGGGAGCGGATGGCGGTCTCACGACCGGAGCCCGGGCCCTTGACGAAGACGTCGACCTTGCGCATGCCGTGCTCCATCGCGCGACGGGCGGCAGCCTCGGCAGCCATCTGCGCCGCGAACGGGGTGGACTTGCGCGAGCCCTTGAAGCCGACCTGGCCGGCAGAGGCCCACGAGATCACGGCGCCCGAGGGGTCCGTGATCGAGATGATGGTGTTGTTGAACGTGCTCTTGATGTGAGCGTGCCCGTGGGCGACGTTCTTCTTCTCCTTGCGGCGCACCTTCTTGGCGCCAGCGGTACGAGCCTTGGGAGGCATTACTTACCAACCTTCTTCTTGCCGGCGACGGTGCGCTTCGGGCCCTTGCGGGTGCGCGCGTTGGTCTTGGTGCGCTGACCACGCACGGGAAGGCCGCGACGGTGGCGCAGACCCTCGTAGGAACCGATCTCGACCTTGCGGCGGATGTCGGCGGCGACCTCACGGCGGAGGTCACCTTCGATCTTGACGTTGGCCTCGAGGTAGTCACGGAGCTGGACCAGCTCGGTGTCGGAGAGGTCGCGGACGCGGGTGTTCGGGTTGACACCCGTGGCTGCCAGCGCCTGCTGGGAGCGGGTGCGACCCACTCCGAAGATGTAGGTGAGAGCGATCTCGACGCGCTTCTCGCGCGGAAGATCCACACCAACAAGACGTGCCATGTTGTGTGTTCCTTTTGTTTCACCGGAGGTCTGGGGCAGTACCGTTCCGGGCTTGGTCCCGAAGCTTTCCTCGGGGCACCGGTCCTCGGCCTCCGGGCCGGGGGTGACGTCCTGGTCGGCATGGAAGTCGTCTGTCGACGACGCCGCGCACAGGGGCCGGGTACTGCGTCATTCATTTGTCTGCGCTTCTCGAAGAGATGCGACTCGTGCTCCGGGCGAACCCGGGGCGGAGGTCCCTGGTGGGGACCCAGGTCATGCTCAGCCCTGGCGCTGCTTGTGGCGCAGGTTCTCGCAGATGACCATGACCCGACCGTGACGGCGGATCACCTTGCACTTGTCGCAGATCTTCTTGACGCTCGGCTGAACCTTCATAGCCTCTGCTTCGAGTCGATCTGGCACTGCGGACCCGGACGGGTCTGCAGGTCTTGCGGGGTCGTGCTCAGCGGTAGCGGAAGACGATCCGGCCACGGGTCAGGTCGTACGGGCTGAGCTCCACCACCACGCGGTCCTCGGGGAGGATCCGGATGTAGTGCTGACGCATCTTGCCCGAGATGTGAGCGAGAACCTTGTGACCGTTCGTGAGCTCGACCCGGAACATCGCGTTCGGGAGAGCCTCGACGATCGTGCCCTCGATCTCGATGACACCGTCCTTCTTGGCCATAGCCTCCACAATCTGCTGCATCGGTCTGCTCCAGGCTGGAACAGACACATCGACGTCGGCACGCGCACACACGCATGCCGACGTAACAGTCTACGTCAGGCCCCCCTCAGCGACGAAATCGCGCCGGGGCCCAGGTTCGGTCTCAGCCCTGGTCGAGCGGTGCGTATGGTGCGCCGGCGGCTGCCAGCCGCTCCTTGCCGCCGTCGAGGGCGGTGAGGACCCACAGCCCGTCGTCGGTGACCGCCACGGTGTTCTCCCAGTGGGCCGCACGCGAGCCGTCGGTGGTGACGACCGTCCAGTCGTCGGCCAGCACGCGGGTCTCCGCGGAACCGAGGGTCACCATCGGCTCGATCGCCACGGTGACCCCGGACCGCACGACCGGGCCCTTGTCACGGACGCGGTAGTTGGGGACCTGCGGGTCCATGTGCATGGCGGTGCCGATGCCGTGCCCGACGTAGTCCTCGATGATCCCGTAGTCGCGGCCGACCCGCTCCCCCGACGCGACGACGCTGTCCTCGACGCCGGCGCCGACCTCGTAGAGCGACTCCCCCACGCGGAGGGCGGCGATCCCGGCCCACATGGAGTCCTCGGTGGCGTCGATGAGCTCGAGGTCCTCCGGGCGCCCGGCCTCACGACCGCCGACGATCACGGAGATCGCCGCGTCGCCGTGCCAGCCCTCGACGATGGCTCCGCAGTCGATGGAGATGAGGTCGCCCTCGGCCAGCACCCGGCTGCCCGGGATGCCGTGGACGACCTCGTCGTTCACCGAGGTGCACAGCGAGCCCTTGAAGCCGTGGTAGCCCAGGAACGACGGCGTCGCCCCGCAGCCCCGGATGTGCTCCTCGGCCAGCTCGTCGAGCTGCTTGGTGGTCATGCCCGGGCGCACGGTCTGCGCCATGAGCTGCAGGGTCTGGCCCACGACCAGCCCGGCCCTGCGCATCAGCAGGAGCTGGTCGGTGGTCTTGGTGTCGATCTTGGACCGGCCGAACATCAGGAGCGAGCAACCGCTTCGAGGGCCTCGGAGATGCGCGTGAAGACCTCGTCGACCGAACCCATGCCGTCGACCTTCACGAGCAGCCCGCGCTCGGAGTACACGTCGGTGAGCGGGGCGGTCTCGCGGCGGTAGATGGCCTGACGCTCGCGGATGACCTCCTCGGTGTCGTCGTCACGGCCCTCGATCTCGGCCCGCTTGAGCAGCCGGGCCACGACGGCGTCCTCGTCCACGGTCAGCTCGAGGACGACCTCGAGGGTGTGGCCGTGCTCGGCGAGGATCGCGTCGAGGGCGTCGACCTGGGCCGAGGTCCGGGGGTAGCCGTCGAGGAGGAAGCCCTTCTCGGCGTCGTCCTCGAACAGGCGGTCGCGCACGATCGCGTTGGTGATGTCGTCGGTGACGTAGCCACCGGACGCCAGCACCTCCTTGACCTGCTTGCCCAGGGGGGTCTCGTTCTTGATGTTGGCGCGGAAGATGTCACCGGTGGAGATCGCGGGGATGCCGAAGGACTCGGCGATCCTGGCGGCCTGGGTGCCCTTACCGGCGCCCGGGGGGCCGAGGATGATCAGACGCATCAGCGGAGGAACCCTTCGTAGTGACGCTGCTGGAGCTGGCTCTCGATCTGCTTCACCGTCTCCAGGCCGACGCCGACGATGATGAGGATCGACGTGCCACCGAACGGGAAGTTCGAGTTGGCGCCGACGGCCACGAGCGCGATGAGCGGGATGAGCGAGATGAGGCCCAGGTAGATGGCCCCGGGGACCGTGATGCGGGTGAGCACGTAGTCGAGGTACTCGGCCGTGGGTCGCCCGGCGCGGATACCTGGGATGAAGCCGCCGTAGCGCTTCATGTTGTCGGCGACCTCGACGGGGTTGAACGTGATCGACACGTAGAAGAACGTGAAGAACAGGATGAGGCCGACGTACATCAGCATGTAGATCGGGTGGTCTCCCCTGGTGAGGTTCTGGTCGATCCACGTCACCCAGCCGGGCTGGTTCCCGGTGGTCGACCTGTTGAACTGTGCCAGCAGCGTCGGCAGCGCGAGCAGCGACGAGGCGAAGATCACGGGGATGACGCCGGCCATGTTGACCTTGAGCGGGATGTAGGTGGACGTACCGCCATACATCTGGCGCCCGACCTGGCGCTTGGCGTACTGCACCGGGATGCGTCGCTGGCTCTGCTCGACGAAGACGACGAGGGCGATGATGAGGAACCCGAGCAGGATCACGCCGATGAAGACGTCCCAGCGGCCGTCCTGCTGCTGGATGGCCCACAGCGAGCTGGGGAAGCTCGAGGCGATCGAGGTGAAGATCAGCAGCGACATGCCGTTGCCGATGCCCTTGTCGGTGATGAGCTCACCGAGCCACATGACGACACCGGTGCCGGCGGTCATGGTGAGCACCATGATGACCAGGGTCGGGATCGAGTCGTCGGGCAGGATGCTCGTGCACTGGGGGCCGAAGAGGGCCGAGGGGTTCTGCGCGAAGGTGATCAGCGTCGAGGACTGCAGGATCGCCAGGCCGATGGTGAGGTAACGCGTGTACTGCGTCATCTTCGTCTGGCCCTGCTGGCCCTCCTTCTTGAGGGCCTCGAACCGCGGGATGACCACGGTGAGGAGCTGCACGATGATGCTCGCGGTGATGTACGGCATGATCCCGAGCGCGAAGATCGACAGCTGCAGGAGCGCGCCACCGCTGAAGAGGTTGGCCAGGCCCAGCACGCCGGTCGTCGCGTCGGCACCCTTGATGCACGCCTGCACGGCGGTGTAGCTGACGCCCGGGACGGGCACGTGCGAACCCATCCGGAAGATGAGCACGATGGCGAGCGTGAAGAGCAGCTTCCTGCGCAGGTCCGGCGTCTTGAACGCACGGGTGAAGGCGGTGAGCACAGGTCCTCCTGGGTGACGCGGGCCGAGCGGCACGCGGTGAGACGGTCAGGCAATCCTAGGCACGATACCCCGACCGATGGTGAGGGGTGTGCATGCAAAACAGGTATGCCGCGGGCTCACCTTCTGCGGTGAGCCCGCGGCATACCGTGGAGCTGGGTGGATCAGGCGGAGGTGACCGAGCCGCCGGCGGCCTCGATCTTCTCCTTGGCGCTGGCCGAGAACTTGTCAGCGGTCACGGAGACCTTGACGCTGATCTCGCCGTCGCCGAGCACCTTGACCGGGAGGTTGTCCCGGACGGCACCCTTGGCCACGAGGTCGTCGACGGTCACGTCGCCGCCCTGCGGGTAGAGGGCGGAGAGCTTGTCCAGGTTCACGACCTGGTACTCCACCTTGAACGGGTTCTTGAAGCCGCGAAGCTTCGGCAGCCGCATGTGCAGCGGCATGGCGCCACCCTCGAAGCGCTCGGGCACCTGGTAACGAGCCTTGGTGCCCTTCGTGCCACGACCGGCGGTCTTGCCCTTGGAACCCTCACCGCGACCCACGCGGGTCTTGGCGGTCTTGGCTCCGGGGGCGGGACGCAGGTGGTGCAGCTTGAGAGCGGTGCCCTCGACGGACTTCTCCGACTTCGCAGCAGCGGCCTTGGTGGCCTTCTTCTCTGCCATGGTCAGTCAACCTCCTCGACGGCGACCAGGTGGGCCACCGTCTTGACCATCCCGCGGATCTCGGGACGGTCCTCCTTGACGACGACGTCGCCAATGCGCTTCAGACCGAGGCTGCGCAGGGTGTCACGCTGGTTCTGCTTGCCGCCGATCTCGGAACGGGTCTGGATCACCTTCAGACGCATCAGGCACCTGCCTTGGCGGCCTCGCGGCCAGCAGCCTGGGCGCGCAGCATGGCGGCCGGGGCGACACGGTCCACGGGGAGGCCGCGGCGTGCAGCCACCTCCTCCGGACGCTCGAGGCCCTTGAGGGCCGCGACCGTCGCGTGGACGATGTTGATCGCGTTGTCCGAGCCGAGCGACTTGCTCAGCACGTCGTGGATGCCGGCGCACTCGAGCACCGCGCGCACCGGACCGCCGGCGATGACACCGGTACCGGGAGCGGCGGGGCGCAGCATGACGACACCAGCAGCGGCCTCACCCTGCACGGGGTGCGGGATGGTGCCCTGGATGCGCGGGACCTTGAAGAACTCCTTCTTGGCCTCCTCGACACCCTTGGCGATCGCTGCGGGAACTTCCTTGGCCTTGCCGTAGCCGACACCGACGGTTCCGTCGCCGTCACCCACCACCACGAGGGCGGTGAAGCTGAAGCGGCGGCCGCCCTTGACGACCTTGGCGACGCGGTTGATGGTCACCACGCGCTCGACGTAGGCGCTCTTCTCGGCCTGGTCACGGCCACCTTGACGGTTGTCGCGGCCACCGCGGCGGTCGCCGCGCTCGCCACGAGCTGCGTCGCCGCCAGCAGCGGCACCAGTGCCTCGACGCTGGGGTCCGGGCATCAGATGTTCCTCATCTCAATAACAGTTGCGGTCACGGTGCTCACAGGGACAACCCACCCTCGCGGGCGCCCTCGGCGATGGCCGCGACGCGACCGTGGTAGCGGTTGCCGCCACGGTCGAACACGACGGCCTCGACGCCGGCGCTCTTGGCGCGCTCGGCCAGCAGCTCGCCGACCTTGCGGGCCTTGGCGGTCTTGTCGCCCTCGAACGAGCGCAGGTCCGCCTCCATGGTGGAGGCCGACGCCACGGTCTTGCCGAGGGTGTCGTCGACGACCTGCACGAAGACGTGGCGCGACGAACGGGAGACGACCAGGCGCGGACGAACCGCGGTGCCGGTCACCTTCTTGCGCAGGCGCAGGTGGCGACGGCCGCGTGCAGCGGACTTGCCCTTGGCGCGCTTGACGATCATTGCCATGACTTACTTACCGGCCTTTCCGACCTTGCGACGGATGGTCTCGCCCGCGTAGCGCACGCCCTTGCCCTTGTACGGGTCGGGCTTGCGCAGCTTGCGGATGTTCGCGGCAACCTCGCCGACCAGCTGCTTGTCGATGCCCTGGACCGCGAAGCGGGTCGGGTTCTCGACGGTGAAGGAGATGCCCGCGGGGGCTTCGACGGTGATCGAGTGGCTGTAGCCGAGGGCGAACTCGAGCGTGCCGCCCTTGTTGACCACGCGGTAACCCGTGCCGTGGATCTCCATCTTCTTCTCGTAGCCCTCGGTGACACCGAGGACCATGTTGTTGATCAGCGAGCGGGTCAGGCCGTGCAGGGCACGGGACTGGCGCTCGTCGTTGGGCCGCTTGACCTCGAGGGCCTCGTCACCCTTCTCAACGGTGATCGGCTCGGCCACACGGTGGCTGAGCTCGCCCTTGGGGCCCTTCACCTTGACGGTCTGACCGTCGATGGTGATGTCGACACCGCTGGGGATGGAGACCGGGAGTCGTCCAATACGCGACATGTCGAATACCCCTTACCAGACGTAGGCGAGGACTTCCCCGCCCACACCCTTGGAAGCCGCCTGACGATCCGTGAGGAGTCCAGACGAGGTGGAAATGATGGCCACACCGAGTCCGCCGAGAACCTTGGGAAGGTTCGTCGACTTGGCGTAGACGCGCAGACCGGGCTTGGAGACACGGCGCACGCCAGCGATGGAACGCTCGCGGTTGGGGCCGTACTTCAGCTCGATCGTCAGCGTCTTGCCGACCTCGGCATCCTCGACCTTCCAGGAGGCGATGTAGCCCTCAGCCTGGAGGATCTCGGCAACGTGGGACTTCAGCTTGGAAAACGGCATGGAGACAGCGTCGTGGTGCGCCGAGTTGGCGTTCCGGACGCGCGTCAACATGTCCGCAATCGGGTCAGTCATGGTCATGGGCTTCTCCGGCCCTCTCTCACCGCGGTTTCACTGCGCTGTGCGCTGCGACCTGCGATGTAGAACGAAATCAATGGGTGGGGTGGTGCTGAGCTGCTTACCAGGAGCTCTTGGTGACGCCGGGCAGTTCACCGCGGTGAGCCATCTCGCGAAGGCAGATGCGGCACAGTCCGAACTTGCGGTAGACCGAGTGCGGTCGGCCGCAGCGCTGGCAACGGGTGTAGCCACGCACCTTGAACTTCGGCTTCTTGTTGGCCTTGTTGACCAGGGCGGTCTTCGCCATGTCAGTTCTCCTTGAAGGGGAAGCCGAGCGCCTTGAGCAGTGCGCGGCCCTCGTCGTCGTTGGTGGCGGTGGTCACCACGGTGATGTCCATGCCACGCACGCGGTCGATCCGGTCCTGGTCGATCTCGTGGAACATCGACTGCTCGGTCAGACCGAAGGTGTAGTTGCCGTTGCCGTCGAACTGCTTGGGCGACAGACCACGGAAGTCACGGATGCGGGGCAGCGCCGTGGACACCAGACGGTCGAGGAACTCCCACATGCGGTCGCCGCGCAGCGTGGTGTGCGCGCCGATCGGCATGCCCTCACGCAGCTTGAACTGGGCGATCGACTTGCGGGCCTTGGTGACGAGCGGCTTCTGGCCGGTGATCGCCGAGAGGTCGCGGATGGCGCCCTCGATGAGCTTGGCGTCCTTGGCGGCGTCACCGACACCCATGTTGACGACGACCTTGACGACGCCGGGGACCTGCATGACGTTCGCGTGGCCGAACTGCTGCTGCAGCTGGCCCTTGATCTCCTCGGCGTAGCGCGTCTTCAGACGCGGCGCCTGCTTGGTTGCAGTCTCAGTCATGTCTCTCACAGGTCCTTGCCCGAGCGCACCGCGACGCGGGTACGGACGGTCTTCTCGCGCCCGTTGCGCTCGACGGTCTCGACACGGGTCTTGACGCGGGTCGGCTTCTTGTCGGTGGGGTCGACGATGGCCACGTTGCTCACGTGGATCGCGGCCTCCTGGACGACCAGGCCACCGGTGCGGCTGCCGCGAGCGGTCTGGCCGGCCTTGGTGTGGCGGGTCACCCGGTTGACGCCCTCGACGAGCACGCGCTCGGTCTCGGGGTACACGGCGATGACCTTGCCCTGCTTGGTCTTGTCCTTGCCCGTGAGGACCTGGACGAGATCGCCCTTCTTGATCTTCATCTTCTTGGGGGCTGCCATGGCTCAGAGCACCTCCGGCGCCAGCGAAATGATCTTCATGAACTTCTTCTCGCGCAGCTCGCGGCCCACCGGGCCGAAGATGCGGGTACCACGCGGGTCCCCGTCACCCTTGAGGATGACGGCGGCGTTCTCGTCGAACTTGATGTAGCTGCCGTCGGAACGACGACGCTCCTTCGTGGTCCGGACGATGACGGCCTTGACGACGTCGCCCTTCTTGACGTTGCCGCCGGGGATGGCGTCCTTGACGGCGGCGACGATCACGTCACCGATGCCGGCGTAACGACGACCCGAACCACCGAGAACACGGATGCAAAGGATCTCCTTGGCACCAGTGTTGTCGGCGACACGCAGTCGCGACTCCTGCTGGATCACTGTCTAACTCCTGTCGTCGAGCTGGTTCTCACGCGCGGTGAGCCTTGCCGAACTGTGGGTGGTCTTGTTTCCGTCCCGCCGCGGCATACCCGGCCAGGTGGCCGGGCGCCGCGGTGGTGACGGTATGTCGTGGTGTTACTTGGCCTTCTCGAGGATCTCCACCACGCGCCAGCGCTTGGTGGCCGACAGCGGTCGGGTCTCCATGATCAGCACGCGGTCGCCGATACCGGCGGCGTTCTGCTCGTCGTGGGCCTTGACCTTGCTCGAGCGACGCAGGACCTTGCCGTAGAGCGCGTGCTTGACGCGGTCCTCGACCTCGACCACGACGGTCTTGTCCATCTTGTCGCTGACCACGTAACCCTGACGGGTCTTGCGGTAGTTGCGGTCTGCAGCCGTCACGGCCTCATCCTTCACGTTCTCGGTCATGCCGACTCCTCCTTCGCGGGTGCGCCGATACCCAGCTCGCGCTCACGCAGCTCGGTGTAGATGCGGGCGATGTCCTTGCGGACCGCACGCAGGCGACCGTGGTTGTCCAGCTGGCCGGTGGCCGACTGGAACCGGAGGTTGAACAGCTCCTCCTTGGCCTTGCGGAGCTCGTCCACCAGGCGCTCGTCATCGAGACCACGCATGTTCTCGGACGTCAGGTCCTTGGATCCGACTGCCATCAGATGTCACCACCCTCACGCCGAACGAAGCGGCACTTCATGGGGAGCTTGTGCATCGCCAGACGCATCGCCTCGCGGGCGACCTCTTCCGACACACCGGAGATCTCGAACATCACGCGACCAGGCTTGACGTTGGCGATCCACCACTCGGGGGAACCCTTACCGGAACCCATGCGGGTCTCAGCGGGCTTCTTGGTCAGCGGGCGGTCGGGGTAGATGTTGATCCACACCTTTCCACCACGCTTCATGTAACGCGTCATCGCGATACGAGCGGACTCGATCTGACGGTTGGTGACGTAGGCGGGCTCGAGGGCCTGGATGCCGTAGTCGCCGAACGCGATCTTCGTGCCACCCTTCGCAGCGCCCGAGCGACCCGGGTGGTGCTGCTTGCGGTGCTTGACTCGACGAGGAATCAACATGTCAGGACTGCTCTCCCTCAGTGCTGGCAGCGGCTGCCGGGGCCGGGGCCTCGGTGGCGGGTGCTGCGGCAGCGGTCTCGGTGGCGGTGCCCTCCGGACGCTCGCGACGAGCGCGGGCCGGACGGTCGGCGCCGTCACGACGCGGGCCACGGCTCGGGCGCGGCGCAGCAGCCTGCTGCTGGGCCAGCTCGCGAGCGGTGACGTCGCCCTTGTAGATCCACACCTTGACGCCGATGCGACCGAAGGTGGTGCGGGCCTCGTAGAAGCCGTAGTCGATCTGCGCACGCAGGGTGTGCAGCGGGACGCGACCCTCACGGTAGAACTCCGTGCGGGACATCTCGGCGCCGCCGAGGCGACCGGAGACCTGGACACGGATGCCCTTGGCGCCGGCGCGGGTGGCGGACTGCATGCCCTTGCGCATCGCACGACGGAACGACACACGAGCAGAGAGCTGCTCGGCGATGCCCTGCGCGACGAGCTGGGAGTCGACCTCGGGGTTCTTGACCTCGAGGATGTTCAGCTGCACCTGCTTGCCCGTGAGCTTCTCGAGCTCGCCACGGATGCGGTCGGCCTCTGCGCCGCGCCGACCGATGACGATGCCGGGACGCGCGGTGTGGATGTCGACACGGACGCGGTCACGGGTGCGCTCGATCTCGACGCGGGAGATGCCGGCTCGCTCCATGCCCTCGGACATGAGCTTGCGGATGGCGACGTCTTCCTTGACGTAGTCGCGGTAACGCTGCCCCTCCTTGGTGGAGTCAGCGAACCAGCGGCTCTTGTGCTCGGTGGTGATGCCGAGGCGGAAGCCGTGCGGGTTGACCTTCTGGCCCATTAGCGGGTGCCTCCCTTGGTGGTCTTCGGCGTGACGACCACGGTGATGTGGCTGGTCCGCTTGTTGATGCGGGCCGCGCGGCCCTGGGCACGCGGGCGGAACCGCTTCATCGTCGGGCCCTCGTCGACGTAGGCGGCGCTGATGACGAGGTTGCGCTCGTCAAAGGCCTCCGACGCCTTGTCGGCCTTGACCCGGGCGTTGGCGATGGCGCTCTCGAGCACCTTCTGGATCGGGTCGGACGCGGACTGCGGCGCGAACTTCAGCACGCCGATGGCCTCGACGGCCTGCTTGCCGCGGATGAGGTCGACGATGCGACGCGCCTTCTGGGGCGTGACGCGGACGGACCGCGCAATCGCCTTGGCTTCCATCACGTTGTCCTTGTTCTCGGTGGGGGCGGCCATCAGCGACGACGCCCCTTCTTGTCTTCCTTCACGTGACCCTTGAACGTGCGGGTCGGCGCGAACTCGCCGAGCTTGTGGCCGACCATCGACTCGGTGACGAACACCGGGACGTGCTTGCGGCCGTCGTGGACGGCGAACGTGTGACCGAGCATGTCGGGGCTGATGACCGACCGACGTGACCAGGTCTTGATGACTGTCTTGGTGCCCGCTTCGTTCTGGACGTCGACCTTCTTCTGAAGGTGGCCGTCGATGAAGGGGCCCTTCTTCAAGCTACGAGGCATGGTTTCTCAGGCTCCTTCTCAGCGCTTCTTGCCAGTACGACGGCGACGGACGATCATCTTGTCGCTCGGCTTGCCGGGGCGGCGGGTGCGGCCCTCGGCCTGTCCCCACGGGCTGACCGGGTGGCGTCCACCGGAGGTCTTGCCCTCTCCACCACCGTGCGGGTGGTCGACCGGGTTCATGGCGACACCACGGACGGTCGGGCGCTTGCCCTTCCACCGCATGCGGCCGGCCTTGCCCCAGTTGATGTTGGACTGCTCGGCGTTGCCCACCTCGCCGACCGTGGCGCGGCAGCGCAGGTCGACGTTGCGGATCTCGCCGGACGGCATGCGCAGCTGGGCGTAGGGGCCGTCCTTGGCGACGAGCTGGACACGCACACCGGCCGATCGGGCGATCTTCGCGCCGCCGCCGGGCTTGAGCTCGACAGCGTGGATGACCGTACCGGTCGGGATGTTGCGCATCGGCAGGCTGTTGCCGGGCTTGATGTCGGCACCGGGGCCGTTCTCGATGTTGGCGCCCTGCTCCAGGCCCTTGGGGGCCAGGATGTAGCGCTTCTCACCGTCGGCGTAGTGCAGCAGGGCGATGCGTGCGGTGCGGTTGGGGTCGTACTCGATGTGAGCGACCTTGGCCGGCACGCCGTCCTTGTCGTGGCGACGGAAGTCGATGACGCGGTAGGCGCGCTTGTGACCTCCACCGATGTGACGGGTCGTGATGCGGCCGTTGCTGTTACGTCCACCGGACTTGGTCAGTGGACGAACCAGCGACTTTTCCGGAGTGGAGCGCGTGACCTCGACGAAGTCGGCAACGCTGGAGCCTCGACGGCCAGGCGTCGTCGGCTTGTACTTGCGGATACCCATGTTTGAAAGTCCCTAACGTCTCTTCAGCGTCCTGGTCAGGCGCCGGCACCGAAGATGTCGATCGAGCCCTCGCGGAGGGTGACGATCGCACGCTTGGTGTCCTTGCGCTTGCCGATGCCGAACCGCGTGCGACGGGTCTTGCCGACACGGTTGAGGGTGTGCACGGAGTCGACCTTGACACCGAAGACACGCTCAACGGCGATCTTGATCTCGGTCTTGTTGGCCCGCGGGTCGACGATGAAGGTGTACTTGCCCTGGTCGAGCAGCGAGTACGACTTCTCGGAAACGACCGGAGCGATCAGGATGTCGCGGGGGTCCTTGCCTGCAGCGAGCGAGCTCACTTGCCCTCCTCCTCATCCGCAGACTCGGCGGCCTTGGCAGCCTTCGTCGTCTTCGCGGGCTTGTCGGCCTTCTCGGCCTTCGCCGGCTTCTCAGCCTTTGCGGGCTTGTCGGCCTTCTCAGCCTTGTCGGCCTTCTTCTCGGTCTTCGTAGCGGGCTTCTCGACCGCGGCGGGCTCTGCAGCCTCGACCTCGATCTCGATGACGCCACCCACCGGCTGCGCACCGGAGACGAACGCCTCCAGGGCCGCCGTGGTGAAGACCACGTCGTCGGACATCAGCACGTCGTACGTGTTCAGCTGGTCGGCCGCGAGGACGTGGACGCCCTCGAGGTTGCGCACCGACTTCAGCGACACGAGGTCGCTGCGGTCGAGGACCACGAGCACGTTGGTGCGGGTGGTCAGCGCGGCCAGCAGGCCGGCGGCGTCCTTGGTGGACGGAGCGGCTGCGGTCACCAGCGAGTCGACCACGTGGACGCGACCGTTGCGGGCCCGGTCGGAGAGGGCACCGCGCAGGGCGGCGGCCTTCATCTTCTTGGGCGTCCGCTGCGAGTAGTCACGCGGCTGCGGGCCGTGGACGACGCCACCGCCGGCGAACTGCGGAGCACGGGTCGAGCCCTGACGGGCGCGGCCGGTGCCCTTCTGGCGGTAGGGCTTGCGCCCACCGCCGCGGACCTCGCCTCGGGTCTTGGTCGAGTGCGTGCCCTGACGAGCGGCAGCCATCTGGGCGACGACGACCTGGTGGATCAGGGGGACGTTGACCTGGACGTCGAAGATCTCGGCGGGCAGGTCAGCAGCGACAGTCTTGGTAGCCATGATGATCAGGCTCCCTTCGCGGCCGTGCGGACGAGGACGGTGCCGCCACGGGGGCCGGGTACGGCACCCTTGACGAGCAGCAGGCCGCGCTCGACGTCCACGGCGTGGATCGTGAGGTTCTGGGTGGTCTGACGCACGCCGCCCATACGGCCGGCCATGCGCATGCCCTTGAAGACGCGACCCGGGGTGGCGCAGCCACCGATCGAGCCCGGCTTGCGGTGGTTCTTGTGCGAACCGTGGGAGGAGCTGACGCCGTGGAAGCCGTGACGCTTCATGACGCCGGCGAAGCCCTTGCCCTTGGTCGTGCCGGTGACGTCGATGTCCTGGCCGGCCTCGAAGGTCTCGACCGTGACTTCCTGGCCGAGCGAGTACTCGGCGGCGTCAGCGGTGCGGAGCTCCACGAGGTGGCGACGCGGGGTCACGCCGGCCTTCTCGAAGTGGCCGGTGAGGGGCTTGGTCACCTTGCGGGGGTCGATCGCGCCGAACGCGATCTGGACGGCGGCATAGCCGTCCGTGGCGGCATCGCGCACCTGCGTCACGACGCAGGGGCCGGCCTCGATGACGGTGACGGGGATGAGCCGGTTCTCGGCGTCCCACACCTGGGTCATGCCGAGCTTCTTGCCCAGCACACCCTTCACGGTCTTGGTAGCAGTGTCGGTCATTGTCGCCAGCCTCAGAGCTTGATCTCGATGTTGACGTCAGCCGGCAGGTCGAGGCGCATCAGCGAGTCGACGGCCTTCGGCGTCGGGTCGATGATGTCGATCAAGCGCTTGTGGGTGCGCATCTCGAAGTGCTCGCGGCTGTCCTTGTACTTGTGGGGCGAACGGATGACCACGAAGACATTCTTCTCCGTGGGCAGCGGCACAGGGCCGACCACCGTCGCGCCAGCACGGGTGACCGTGTCGACAATCTTGCGCGCCGAGTTGTCGATGACCTCGTGGTCATACGACTTCAAGCGGATGCGGATCTTCTGTCCCGCCATCTCCGTTACGTCTCTCTCTCGCCGAACATCTAACCGGCCCTGTGGTCTTCTCCGACCCCCGCGGTCGGGTGTGTCGCACCCGCTTCGCGGTCCGGCGACATGCGTTTGCACGCAGTGGTCACACAGATCGAATAGTTTCCGGCAGAGCCGGGGCTTGCGCTTCCCTGGAGTGTCGCCCCGAGCGCTCAGGCACTCGGTTCGAGGTGTGTCACCGGGGGTGGCGGCGTCGACATGGGTCAACGGCGCGCGTCAAGCAACCGGTCCAGTGTGCCAGAGCCCCCCGTGACCTACCAAATCGAGGTCGGGCCGCTCGGCAACTGGTGCCACGTGGCGCGTCGCACCACGTCCCTCCACTGTACGGCCTCCCCCGCGAGTCCCTGACCAGTCCCCTGCCGGCCCCCCACCGATCGACCCCCGTGTGCCGCGGGACCCGTTCACGGTGGAGGATCCCGCGGCCACGCTCACCCGCCACGACCGCTGCGGACCACGGTGGACGGTCCACGCGAAACCGCGACGCCCACCGTTCACGGTGAACGGTGAACGGTGAACGGTGAACGGTGGGCGTCCGCGACAGGATGGGCCGCGTCAGGGGCGGGGGCCCCCGAGCACTCCGGCGTCGAAGGCCTTGAGGACCGACGCCTTGTCGGCGGCGGTGAGCTTGCCGTCCTTGACCGCACCGTCCAGACGGCTGGACAGGTCGGTGCGGCGGGCCGCCTCGTGGTCGGCCCTGACCGCGTCGAAGGCGGCCTGGACCTTGGCCTCGGAGAGGCCGAGCTGCTTCGCGAGGGCAGCCACCCGGGCCTTCTCGTGGGCGGTCCGCTCAGCCGCCGTCGGTGGGGTCGGCTTGGTGCCCTGGGCCGGCGGCGTCGCGGGGCGGGCCGGCCGGTTCGCGTCACGGACGGCGTCGAGCGCGGTGCGGAGCTTGGCCTCCGTGACCCCGAGCTCCTTCGCCAGGGCAGCCGCGTCGGCGCCGTCCGGGCCGTGTCCGCGGCCGCCGGGCCCGCCCGGTCCGCCCTTCCCCGCCGGGCCGGCGTCGCCCTGGGCAGGAGCCGAGCTCGTCGTCCCGCTCGGGGTGGGGGTGCTGGTGTCGGCCAGGGCCTGGCTGGCCCCGAGGCCCGCGGCGATGGCGGTCACCCCGGCGGCGCCGGCGATCTTCACGGACGTGCGGACTGGAGACATGCGTGGTTCCTCTCGTGGTGGGGACGGCCTCTGCGACGTCCCGCCGTCCCACCACCGTGCGCACAGGTCCTTGTGGCGAGCAGTGCGCCACCTGTCACGAACCTGTCAGCGGGGGCCGGCGACGCACAGGTTCCCGTGCCCGGACACGGGTTCGGCCGCCGAGCCGGTGACAAGATCGGCGCATGACGACCGCACCCCAGTCCCCCACCGGCCCGGACGCCCCACCCGAGGGTCCGGGCCGTCGACGGCAGGGGCTGATCTACCGCGCCGGGGTGCTCGGGCACCGGCCGGCCGTCCCCGCCGACGCGGCCGAGCTCGAGCGCCGCGCCGGCGCGGCGATGACCCCGCGCGCCTGGGCCTACGTCGGTGGTGGCGCCGGGGAGGGCGCCACCGTGCGGGCCAACCGGGAGGCCTTCGATCGTCGCCGACTGGTGCCGCGCATGGCCTCGGGGCACACCACCCGCGACCTGTCGACGACCCTTCTCGGGACGAGGCTGGCCACGCCGCTGCTGCTGGCCCCGGTCGGGGCGCTCGGCCTGGTGTCACGGGGCAGCGACCTGCAGGTCGCCCGCGCGGCGGCGCAGACGGGCGTCCCCTACATCGTCTCCAACCAGGGCTGCTCCCCGATGGAGGAGGTCGCCACGGCCCTGGGCGACACGCCCTGGTGGTTCCAGCTCTACTGGTCCACCGACGAACGACTCGTCGACAGCCTCGTGGGCCGGGCCGAGCAGGCCGGCGCGAGCGCCATCGTCGTCACGCTCGACACGACCATGCTCGGCTGGCGTCCCCAGGACCTCAACCTCGGGTCGCTGCCCTTCTCGCAGGGCATCGGGATCGCGCAGTACACCTCCGACCCGCGGTTCCAGGAGATCGTCCGCGAGCGCGTTGCAGCCAAGGCCGCTGGCTCGGGGGGCTCGGACGACGTGAAGGTGACGCTGGGCGCCATCCGGTCGCTGCTGTCGATCAGCCGCGAGCACCCCGGGACGCTGCGCGACAACCTCCGCTCGCCCGCGCCGCGCGCCGCTGTGGAGGCCTTCCTGGACATCTACTCCAACCCCGGGCTGTCGTGGGACCTGCTCGCGACCCTGTCCCGACGCACCCACCTGCCGATCCTGCTCAAGGGGATCCTGCACCCCGACGACGCGCGCCGCGCCGCCGAGCTGGGGGTCGGCGGGATCGTGGTCAGCAACCACGGAGGCCGTCAGGTCGACGGGGCGGTGGCCTCGCTCGACGCCCTCGGTCCGATCCGGGCAGCAGTGGGACCAGGTATGCCGCTGGTGCTGGACAGCGGGGTGCGCACCGGTGCCGACGTGGTCAAGGCGCTCGCCTGCGGAGCCGACGCCGTGGCCCTGGGCCGCCCGTACGTGTACGGGCTGGCCCTCGCGGGCCAGGACGGGGTCCGTGACGTCGTCACCAACGTCGTGGCGGAGCTGGACCTCACGCTGGGGCTGTGCGGCGTGGGCTCGGTGGCCGAGCTGGGCGCCCACGTCCTCGCTGGGGACTGAGGCCGCGCGGCGGTGAGGGTGAGGGGTTCACGACCAGGTCGTCGACCGACATCGTGACCGGGCCGTTGGTCGCCGATCCCGAGAGGTAGCCGTAGAACCCCAGGCTCCCAGCGACCTGGAACCCGGCCGTCGCGTCCGTGACCGTCTTCTGCCACGTCGCGGGCTCGGTGGCCCCGACCTTCCAGACCCGGGCGCGGAGCGTCGTGGGAGAGGTCCCGACGACCTGCACGCGCACCTGAGCTGGTCCCCGGCTGCCAGCGTCACGCCCGGGACGGTCGTCTCGGCGGCCAGGGCCGTCTCGACGCCTGCGGTCGTCGCCCGCTGCAGGGACAGGCCCACCCCACCGTTGGACGTGAGGTGCACCTTGGCGCGGTAGTCGCCGGCCGTGCTGGTGCGCCGGAAAGGGCTTGCCCCCACTTCGCGCCTCCCCCACCGGGCGTAGGCAGGAAGGGGCGCAAGCGGCATACCGGACACGACGACGCGGCGCTCCCACGAGGGGAGCGCCGCGCCGTCGTCAGGCGGTCCGGGTCGTCAGCGCTTGAGCGCCATCGACATGAGGAACGAGATGCCGTTCGGGCTGCCGACGCCGGTGACGTCGTCGTACCCCTTGCGGGTGTAGATCGTCCCCGTCTGGTTGAGCGTGCGCAGCGAGGTGAGCAGGCCGTCGCTGCTGTCGAAGCCGTTGGCGTAGTCGACCCGGACGACGGCGTCGGTGACGCTGCGCCCGTGGTTGACGTCCCGGAAGGCCGAGGTGCCGGACAGCGAGTACAGCTTCGGGTTGAGGAAGCCCAGCGAACCACGGTTGACCTGGTCGGCGACCGCCACCATGCCGGCGAACAGCGGCGAGGACAGGGACGTTCCGCCGATGCGGTACTCCGAGTACTTGATGCTGCCGTCGGGGAAGGTCTGGCTCTGGCCCACGAGGAACCCGGTGTTGGGGTCGCCGACCATCGCCACGTCCGGGACGACCCGGTGCGGGCCCTCGCGGAAGTAGTTGGCCAACGCCGCGGGGACGACCGGCTTCTGGTAGCTCGGCTCGGCGAACAGGTGCGTCGTGCCACCGCCACCGCCGTAGAGGTAGGCCGGCTTGCTGGGCGACCAGGCGCCGTTGACGAGCGAGGACTTGCCGGTGCCCCAACCCTGCTCGAAGCCGTACCCGTTGCCCTGCGTCACGGCCAGGGCCGTCCCGCCGACGGCGGTGACCATCGGGTCGGAGGCCTGGAAGTCCGTCTGGCGCTGGCCGCTGGCAGCGATCTCGTCGCCGTCGTCACCGCTGGAGAAGACCATCGAGATGCCCTCGGCCGCGGCCTGCAGAGCGGTCTGGTGGCTGTTGACGAGGTCGGCCGGGGCCACCACGTCATCGGTCTCGCCGTAGGAGTTGGTGATGACCTGGGCGAGCTCGTTGTCCACGACCGTGTTGACGGCGGCGTTGATGTCGTCGTCGAAGCAGCTCTCGGCGCCGACGTAGAGGATCTTCGCGCCCGGTGCCGTGGCGTGGACCGCCTCGACGTCGAGGGTCTCCTCGCCGTACCAGCCGCTCGCGCCGCACTCGTCGGTGTGGGTGAAGTTCGCCGGGAGGTTCTGGTCGAGCTGGTAGCTGCGCAGCGGGTGGCTGGGGTCGTTCAGCTGGGCGTACCGCGTGGCGTCGCCGAGGATGTACTGCGACGCGTAGGCGTCCACGACGGCGACCGTGGTGCCCCGACCGTCGTACCCCTGGGACTGGGCCACGTTGGTGCCGTAGGCGCCCCGCACCTGCGGCGGCTTGTAGCCGCACGGTGCGTACGGCTGGGGGTTCTTGACGAGCTGCGGCAGCGTCGTCGCCATCTTCTCCCCGTAGTACGAGGAGCAGGGCCGGGCGTTGCGGAACACGGCGTCCGGCGGCGGCAGCACCTCGGCGGGCCGGGTGCTGCCGGACGCGGCGTGCGCGGCCGCCTTCTGCTGCTGCGCCGTCGTGTCGGGCACGGCCCGCATCGGCGTCTTGCGGGCCGAGGTGTCCAGGCCCGCGACGCCCGCGACGAGGCCGGCGAGCGAGGCCGGGACGGAGTATGCCGTGGTGGGCGCGGTGACCGTCTGGCCTGCCTTCCTGAAGGAGGAGAGCTTGGTGGCCAGCGCCTTCTGCGCCGTGGCGGCCGGTGCGGTCGCCTCGATGTAGCGGTGGTTGGCGGGCACGGAGCCGATCGTGAAGCCATGGCCTCGCAGCCAGCTGGTCACGGAGGCGACCTGGCTCGACGTCGGGGCGAACCGTGAGCGCCAGGAGGCTGCCGAGACGAAGTGGCCGTACTGCGCCGAGCCCGGCGTGGAGACGGCGTCGGCCAGCGCCTGGGCGCCGGCGGCGTCACGCAGGTTGAGGACGAAGGTGAGGTGCTGCGTGGCCGAGGAGGCCACGGGCGCGACGCGCTGGGCGTGCGCCGTCCACGAGGGGGCGCTGCCCACCACGTGGCGGCTGGTCTCCCCCGAGGCCTGCGCGATGGTGGGGACCGCCATGGCGAGGGCCAGGGCCCCCGTGACCGCAAGTCCTGTCTGACTCCTGCTGGGACTTCTCATCCGAATGTGACCTCCGAGGTCGTGAGCCGGGTCGACCGGTCGACGACCCCTGCGCAGTGTCATCCCGCTCGACCGCCCCACCCATGGCAAATGTCACGATCTTCGGTCAGTCCGCGGGACATCTTGCGGACGACGAGGCTCGCCGGGGGCCCGAGCGCAACGCGAAGGGCCCCGCAGCCGAAGCTGCGGGGCCCTCCAGGTGGTGCGGTGTCGCGTCAGATCACCGGTGGCGAAGTCGCCGGGTGTTACTTGGTGATCTTGGTGACGCGACCGGCGCCGACGGTGCGACCGCCCTCGCGGATGGCGAACTTGAGGCCGTCCTCCATGGCGATGGGCTGGATGAGCTCGACGTTCATCTCGGTGTTGTCACCGGGCATGACCATCTCGGTGCCCTCGGGGAGGTGCACGACACCCGTCACGTCAGTCGTACGGAAGTAGAACTGGGGACGGTAGTTGTCGTAGAACGGCGTGTGACGGCCGCCCTCGTCCTTGGACAGGATGTAGACGTTGGCCTCGAAGTCGGTGTGCGGGGTGATGGAACCCGGCTTCACGATGACCTGGCCACGCTCGACGTCCTCGCGCTTGGTGCCACGAAGGAGCAGGCCGACGTTCTCGCCAGCGCGACCCTCGTCGAGGAGCTTGCGGAACATCTCGACACCGGTGACGGTGGTCTTGGCCGGCGGGCCGGTGTGGATGCCGACGATCTCGACCTCCTCGTTGACCTTGAGGATGCCGCGCTCGATACGACCGGTGACGACGGTGCCACGACCGGTGATCGTGAAGACGTCCTCGACGGGCATGAGGAACGGCTTGTCGACCTCGCGCTCGGGCTCCGGGATGTAGTTGTCCACGGCGTCCATGAGGTCGAGGACCGACTTGCCCCACTCGGCGTCGCCCTCGAGCGCCTTCAGCGCCGAGACCTTGACGACCGGGAGGTCGTCGCCGGGGAACTCGTAGGAGGACAGCAGCTCGCGGACCTCCATCTCGACGAGCTCCATGATCTCCTCGTCGTCGACCATGTCAGCCTTGTTGAGCGCAACGACGATGTAGGGGACGCCGACCTGCTTGGCCAGCAGGACGTGCTCCTTCGTCTGCGGCATCGGACCATCGGTGGCCGCAACCACGAGGATCGCACCGTCCATCTGCGCCGCACCCGTGATCATGTTCTTCACGTAGTCGGCGTGGCCGGGGCAGTCGACGTGGGCGTAGTGACGACCCTCCGTCTGGTACTCGATGTGCGCGATCGAGATCGTGATGCCGCGCTGCTTCTCTTCCGGCGCCTTGTCGATGTCGTCGAACGCGAACTGCGGGTTCAGGTCCGGGTACTTGTCGTGCAGGACCTTGGAAATCGCAGCCGTCAGCGTCGTCTTACCGTGGTCGATGTGACCGATGGTGCCGATGTTGACGTGCGGCTTGGTCCGCTCGAACTTTGCCTTCGCCACTTGGTGTCCTCCTCAGGACTCTGTACTTGGTGGTACGCCGCGTGCCCAGGTGGGACGTGACGCGATATGGGGGTGGAGCTGGGGTGAGTCAGATCGTGGTTCGACCGTTGATCCTAGCGGTCACTCACCACGGGTCTTCTTGATGATCTCCTCGGCCACAGCCTTGGGGACCTCGGCGTAGGAGTCAAACTCCATCGAGTAGCTCGCGCGACCCTGGGTCTTGGACCGCAGGTCACCGACGTAGCCGAACATCTCCGACAGCGGGACGAGGCCGCGGACGACCTTGGCACCACTGATGTCCTCCATGGCCTGGATCTGGCCACGACGGGAGTTGATGTCACCGATGACGTCGCCCATGTAGTCCTCGGGCGTACGCACCTCGACGGCCATCATCGGCTCGAGGAGCACGGGGTCGGCCTTGCGGACGGCCTCCTTGAGCGCCATGGAACCGGCGATCTTGAACGCCATCTCCGAGGAGTCGACGTCGTGGTAGGCACCGTCGAGCAGGGTCGCCTTGATCCCGACGAGCGGGTAGCCGGCGAGCACGCCGTACTGCATGGCGTCCTGGATTCCGGCGTCCACCGACGGGATGTACTCGCGCGGGACGCGACCACCGGTGACCTTGTTGGTGAACTCGTAGAGCTCGCCCTCGGCGGTGTCCAGCGGCTCGATCGAGATCTGGATCTTGGCGAACTGGCCGGAGCCACCCGTCTGCTTCTTGTGGGTGAAGTCGAGCTTCTCCACGGTGCGACGGATCGTCTCGCGGTAGGCCACCTGCGGCTTGCCGACGTTGGCCTCGACCTTGAACTCGCGCTTCATGCGGTCCACGAGGATGTCGAGGTGGAGCTCGCCCATGCCGGCGATGATGGTCTGGCCGGTCTCCTCGTCGTGGTGGACCTGAAAGGTCGGGTCCTCGGCGGAGAGCTTCTGGATGGCGGTGGAGAGCTTCTCCTGGTCACCCTTGGTCTTCGGCTCGATGGCCACCTGGATGACCGGGTCCGGGAACGTCATCGACTCGAGCACGATCTGCTCGTTCGGGTCGCTCAGGGTGTCACCGGTCGTGGTGTCCTTGAGGCCGATCGCCGCGTAGATGTGACCCGCGAGGGCCTCGTCCACCGGGTTCTCCTTGTTGGCGTGCATCTGGAAGAGCTTCCCGATGCGCTCCTTGCGGCCCTTGGTCGTGTTGACGACCGCGGAGCCGCTGGAGATCTGGCCGGAGTAGACGCGGATGAAGGTCAGCGTGCCGAAGAACGGGTGCGTCGCGACCTTGAACGCCAGGGCCGAGAACGGCTCCGTGGTGTCGGGCTTGCGCGTCATCTCGATCTCCTCGTGGTTCGGCTTGTGGCCGACCATCGGGGGGACGTCGAGCGGGGACGGCAGGTAGTCGACGACGGCGTCGAGCATCGGCTGCACACCGCGGTTCTTGAAGGCGGAGCCGCACAGGATCGGGTAGAGCTCGGAGTTGACCGTGAGCTTGCGGATCGCGCCCTTGATCTCCTCGGGCGTCAGCTCCTCGCCACCGAGGTACTTCTCCATGAGGACGTCGTCGGACTCGGCGACGCGCTCGACCAGGGCGTGGCGGTACTCCTCCACCTTCTCGACCATGTCGGCCGGGATCTCCTGGATCTCGTACTTGGCACCCATGGTGACGTCACCCTTGGCGTCACCGGGCCACACGAGGGCGCGACGGTAGATGAGGTCGACGACACCGACGAAGTCGTTCTCGGCGCCGATCGGCAGCTGGAGCACGAGGGGCTCCGCGCCGAGGCGGTCCTTGATGGTGTCGACGGTGAAGTAGAAGTCCGCGCCGAGCTTGTCCATCTTGTTGACGAACGCGATGCGGGGGACGTCGTACTTGTCGGCCTGACGCCAGACGGTCTCGGACTGGGGCTCGACGCCCTCCTTGCCGTCGAACACCGCGACGGCGCCGTCCAGCACGCGCAGCGAACGCTCCACCTCGACGGTGAAGTCGACGTGCCCGGGGGTGTCGATGATGTTGATCTGGGTGCCCTCCCAGAAGGAGGTCACGGCGGCAGACGTGATCGTGATGCCGCGCTCCTTCTCCTGCTCCATCCAGTCGGTGGTGGAGGCACCGTCGTGGGTCTCACCGATCTTGTGGTTGACCCCGGTGTAGAAGAGGATGCGCTCAGTCGTCGTCGTCTTGCCGGCGTCGATGTGCGCCATGATCCCGATGTTGCGGACCTTGGTCAGGTCCGTCAGGACGTCGAGTGCCAATGTGATCGTCTCATCTCGCTCGTTACGAAAATTCGTGGTGGTGCGGGTGGCGCGTGAGCACCACGCACCTCCGGTGTGCCGCGCGCGCGGTCTGCAGCGCGCGGCACCCCGGTGCTGTTACCAGCGGTAGTGCGCGAAGGCCTTGTTGGACTCGGCCATCTTGTGGGTGTCCTCGCGACGCTTGACCGCGGCACCGAGGCCGTTGGACGCGTCGAGGATCTCGTTCATGAGGCGCTCGGTCATGGTCTTCTCACGACGCTGACGCGAGTAGCCGACCATCCAGCGCAGGGCCAGCGTGGTCGCGCGGTTGGGCTTGACCTCGATCGGCACCTGGTAGGTCGCGCCACCGACACGGCGGGACTTGACCTCGAGGGTGGGACGGATGTTGTCGAGGGCACGCTTGAGCGTGACCACGGGGTCGGAGCCGGTCTTCTCCTTGACGCCCTCGAGGGCGCCGTAGACGATCGTCTCGGCGATGGACTTCTTGCCGTCGAGGAGGATCTTGTTGACCAGTTGGGTCACCAACGGGGAGTTGTGGACCGGGTCGACGACGAGGGGGCGCTTGGGCGCGGGTCCCTTACGAGGCATTACTTCTTCTCCTTCTTCGCGCCGTAAAGGGAGCGGGCCTGCTTGCGGTTCTTGACACCCTGGGTGTCGAGCGAGCCGCGGACGATCTTGTAGCGCACGCCGGGAAGGTCCTTCACACGACCGCCACGCACGAGCACGATCGAGTGCTCCTGCAGGTTGTGGCCGACGCCGGGGATGTAGGCCGTGACCTCGATGCCGCTGGTGAGGCGCACGCGGGCGACCTTGCGCAGGGCAGAGTTCGGCTTCTTGGGGGTGGTGGTGTACACACGCGTGCACACACCACGGCGCTGGGGCGAGCCCTTGAGGGCAGGAGTCTTGGTCTTGGTGACCTTGTCCTGACGCCCCTTGCGCACAAGCTGGTTGATCGTAGGCAACCTGTTCTCCGTACGTAGTTGATGTTCTGCGCCGGCTGGCTGACCAGCAGCCGTCCGGCACTCCTTGGTGTGGTGCTCTGCCCGACCCCCGCACTCGGGTGTGTCGGACTCGGCGCTCCCCCCTGCACTCCCCACGACGGACCCATGCGGATCTGACGTGGATTGCCCGGCGAGAGGTGGTGCTGGCCCACCTGCCGGTGACGGCGGCGGCTCCAGCGGGCGTGCCCGAGGTTTGGACCTCAGACACAGTGTTCAAAGATACCGCCTGCGTGGTGGCCCACCAAATCGGTATGGGCCCGCTCCCCCGCTGCGCGGCACCCCGGTCAACACCGGCGCGGCCCCGTGTATGCCGCCTGCTCCCCGGCGGGCGTCGCCCACCCGGCGTGCGGGTGGCCGGCACGCGAACGTCCGGGGCCGCGGGGCGGCACGACCGAGGGGGCCGGCCCGGCGAACCGGACCGACCCCCTCGGGTCACGCTCTGCGGGAACCTCAGTCGAGGCCCAGCTCGGCGTCGTCGAGGCGGATGGCCTCGCCGGAGCCCGGGCCGAAGACCGGGTAGTCGTACTCGTAGCTCGGCATCGAGTACATCGCAGCCTTGGCCTCTTCCGTGGCCTCGACCTTGATGTTCCGGTAGCGCGGGAGACCCGTGCCGGCCGGGATGAGCTTTCCGAGGATGACGTTCTCCTTCAGACCCAGCAGCGGGTCCGACTTCCCGTTCATCGCAGCCTCGGTGAGCACGCGGGTCGTCTCCTGGAAGGAGGCGGCCGACAGCCACGAGTCGGTCGCGAGCGACGCCTTGGTGATACCCATGAGCTCGGGGCGACCCGAGGCCGGGCGACCGTTCTCGGCGACGACGCGACGGTTCTCGTTCTCGAAGCGGCCACGCTCGGCCAGCTCACCGGGAAGCAGGTCGGCGTCACCGGACTCGATGATCGTGATCCGGCGCAGCATCTGCCGCACGATGACCTCGATGTGCTTGTCGTGGATCGACACACCCTGCTGGCGGTAGACGTGCTGGACCTCGTCGACCAGGTGCATCTGGACCGCACGCGGGCCGAGGATGCGCAGGACCTGCTTCGGGTCGATCGAACCGACCGTCAGCTGGTGGCCGACCTCGACGTGCTCGCCGTCCGCGACGAGCAGGCGCGCACGCTTGCTCACGGGGTAGGCGTGCTCCTCGGAGCCGTCGTCGGGGGTCAGCATCAGGCGACGCGTCTTGTCCGTGTCCTCGATCACGACGCGGCCGGAGGCCTCGGCGATCGGGGAGACACCCTTCGGGGTACGTGCCTCGAAGAGCTCGACGACACGCGGCAGACCCTGGGTGATGTCGTCACCGGCCACACCACCGGTGTGGAAGGTACGCATCGTCAGCTGGGTGCCGGGCTCACCGATGGACTGCGCGGCGATGATGCCGACCGCCTCACCGATGTCGACGAGCTTGCCGGTGGCCAGCGAACGGCCGTAGCAGGCGGCGCAGGTGCCGACGTGGGACTCACAGGTGAGCACCGAGCGGACCTTGACCTCCTCGACGCCGGCGGCGACGAGGGCGTCGATGACCACGTCACCGAGGTCGATACCGGCCTCGGCCAGGACGGAACCGTCCTTCTCGACGTCGGCGGCGAGCGTCCGCGCGTAGACCGAGGTCTCCACGTCGTCGTGCTCGACCAGCGCACCGGCCGCGTTCTTCTGCGCGATCGGCATGGTCAGGCCACGGTCGGTGCCGCAGTCGTCCTCGCGGATGATGACGTCCTGCGAGACGTCCACCAGACGACGGGTCAGGTAACCCGAGTCGGCGGTACGCAGCGCGGTGTCGGCCAGACCCTTGCGCGAGCCGTGCGTGGAGATGAAGAACTCGAGCACCGACAGACCCTCGCGGAAGTTCGCGCGGATCGGGCGGGGAATGATGTCGCCCTTCGGGTTGGACACCAGACCACGCATACCGGCGATCTGACGTAGCTGCATCCAGTTACCACGCGCACCCGAGGACACCATCTTGTAGATGGTGTTGGTCTTCGGGAGGTTGGCCTCCATCTCCTTGGCGACCTCGTTGGTGGCCTGGGTCCAGATCTCGATGAGCTCCTGGCGACGCTCGTCGTCGGTGATCAGACCGCGCTCGTACTGGACCTGGACCTTGGTGGCCTTGGTCTCGTACGCCTCGAGGATCTCGAGCTTGCGCGGCGGGGTCACGACGTCGGAGATGGCGACCGTGGTGCCCGAGCGGGTCGCCCAGTGGAAGCCGTACTCCTTGAGCGCGTCGAGGCTGGCCGCGACCTGCACCTTGCTGTAGCGCTCGGCGAGGTCGTTGACGATCGTCGAGAGGCGCTTCTTGTCCACGACGGCGTCGACGAACGGGTAGTCCACCGGCAGCGTCTGGTTGAACAGCGCGCGACCCAGGGTGGTCTCGAACGTCAGCGAGGGCACCTGGCCCTGCGCGTCCGCCTCGACACCCTCGGGCAGCTCGGTGCCCGGGATCGGCACGACGTCGACCAGGCGCAGCTTGATCTTGCTGCCGAGCTCGAGCGAGCCCGCGTCGAACGCCATCCGCGCCTCGTGGACCGAGGAGAACGCGCGACCGGTGCCGCGACCCTCCTCCACCTCGGAGGTGAGGTGGTAGAGGCCGATGATCATGTCCTGGGTGGGCATGGTCACCGGACGACCGTCGGCCGGCTTGAGGATGTTGTTGCTCGAGAGCATGAGGATGCGGGCCTCGGCCTGCGCCTCGGTGCTCAGCGGCACGTGGACAGCCATCTGGTCACCGTCGAAGTCGGCGTTGAAGGCCGAGCAGACGAGCGGGTGGATCTGGATGGCCTTGCCCTCGACCAGCTGGGGCTCGAACGCCTGGATGCCGAGTCGGTGCAGCGTGGGTGCACGGTTGAGCAGCACGGGGTGCTCGGTGATGACCTCTTCGAGGACGTCCCACACGACCGGACGGGCGCGCTCGACCATGCGCTTGGCCGACTTGATGTTCTGCGCGTGGTCGAGGTCGACCAGGCGCTTCATCACGAACGGCTTGAAGAGCTCCAGGGCCATCTGCTTGGGCAGACCGCACTGGTGCAGCTTGAGCTGCGGGCCGACGACGATGACCGAACGGCCGGAGTAGTCGACGCGCTTGCCGAGCAGGTTCTGGCGGAAACGACCCTGCTTGCCCTTGAGCATGTCGGACAGCGACTTGAGCGGACGGTTGCCGGGGCCCGTGACCGGGCGACCACGACGGCCGTTGTCGAAGAGGCTGTCGACAGCCTCCTGGAGCATCCGCTTCTCGTTGTTGACGATGATCTCGGGAGCACCGAGGTCGAGCAGCCGCTTGAGGCGGTTGTTGCGGTTGATCACGCGGCGGTACAGGTCGTTCAGGTCGGAGGTCGCGAAGCGGCCACCGTCCAGCTGCACCATCGGACGCAGGTCCGGCGGGATGACCGGGACAGCGTCGAGCACCATGCCGTCGGGCTTGTTGGTCGTGACCTGGAACGCGGTGACGACCTTGAGCCGCTTGAGGGCACGGGTCTTCTTCTGGCCCTTGCCGGTGGCGATGATCTCGCGCAGCAGCTCCGCCTCGGCCTCGAGGTCGAAGGTCTGCAGGCGCTTCTGGATCGCCGCGGCGCCCATGCCGCCCTCGAAGTAGAGGCCGAACCGGTCGCGCATCTCGCGGTAGAGGATCTCGTCGCCCTCGAGGTCCTGGACCTTGAGGTTCTTGAACCGGTCCCAGACCTGCTCGAGGCGCTCGATCTGCTGGTCCGCACGCTTGCGGATCTGGTTCATCTCGCGCTCGGCGGACTCGCGGACCTTGCGGCGCGCGTCGGCCTTGGCACCCTCGGCCTCGAGCTCGGCGAGGTCGGACTCGAGGCGCTTGGCCCGGGCCTCGACCTCGGAGTCGCGCTTGTTCGAGAACTCCTTCTTCTCGACCTCGATCTGCGCCTCGAGCGACGGCAGGTCCTTGTGGCGCTGCTCGTCGTCGACGGACGTGATCATGTAGGCCGCGAAGTAGATGACCTTCTCGAGGTCCTTCGGGGCCAGGTCGAGCAGGTAGCCCAGGCGCGACGGGACGCCCTTGAAGTACCAGATGTGGGTGACGGGGGCGGCGAGCTCGATGTGGCCCATCCGCTCACGACGCACCTTGGCGCGGGTGACCTCGACGCCACAGCGCTCACAGATGATGCCCTTGAAGCGGACTCGCTTGTACTTGCCGCAGTTGCACTCCCAGTCCCGGGTGGGGCCGAAGATGCGCTCGCAGAACAGGCCCTCCTTCTCGGGCTTGAGCGTGCGGTAGTTGATGGTTTCCGGCTTCTTCACCTCACCGTGGCTCCACTGACGGATGTCGTCAGCAGTGGCCAGGCCGATGCGCAGTTCGTCAAAGAAGTTGACGTCGAGCACGTGGTTCCTTCTTCCGTGTCTCTAGCTTTAAATCTGGGGTTGGTCGGGAGGAGGGGCGGTATGCCGCGCGCTCACCAGTGGTGCCCGCGCGGCATACCGACGCCTTAGACCTCTTCGACCGAACTGGGCTCGCGCCGGGACAGGTCGATTCCGAGCTCCTCCGCCGCGCGGAAGACGTCCTCGTCGGACTCCTTCAGCTCGATGGACGTGCCGTCGCTGCTGAGCACCTCGACGTTGAGGCACAGCGACTGCATCTCCTTGATGAGCACCTTGAAGGACTCGGGGATGCCGGGCTCGGGGATGTTGTCGCCCTTGACGATCGCCTCGTAGACCTTCACGCGGCCCTGGACGTCGTCGGACTTGATGGTGAGCAGCTCCTGCAGCGCGTAGGCGGCGCCGTAGGCCTCGAGGGCCCACACCTCCATCTCACCGAAGCGCTGGCCACCGAACTGCGCCTTACCACCCAGCGGCTGCTGCGTGATCATGGAGTACGGGCCGGTGCTGCGGGCGTGGATCTTGTCGTCCACGAGGTGGTGCAGCTTGAGGATGTACATGTAACCCACCGACACCGGCTCGGGGAACGGCTCGCCGGAGCGGCCGTCGAAGAGCCGGGACTTGCCGGAACCGTCGATGAGGCGCACGTCGTCGCGGGTCTTGGTCGTGGAGTCCAGCAGACCCACGATCTCGTCCTCGCGCACACCGTCGAACACCGGGGAGGCCACGCGCGTGCCGGCGGGCGCCTTGCGGGCGTCCTCCGGGATGAGCTTGGCCCAGTCCGGGTTGCCGGCGATCTCCCAGCCGCGCGAGGCGGCCCAGCCGAGGTGCAGCTCGAGGATCTGGCCGACGTTCATTCGACCGGGGACACCGAGCGGGTTGAGCACGACGTCCACGGGGGTGCCGTCCTCGAGGAACGGCATGTCCTCGACGGGCAGGATCTTGGAGATGACGCCCTTGTTGCCGTGACGGCCGGCGAGCTTGTCACCGTCGGTGATCTTGCGCTTGTTGGCGACGTAGACGCGCACGAGCTGGTTGACACCCGGGGGCAGGTCGTCGCCCTCGTCCTTGTCGAACACCTTCACGCCGATGACCGTGCCGGTCTCGCCGTGGGGCACCTTCAGGGACGTGTCGCGGACCTCGCGGGCCTTCTCACCGAAGATGGCGCGCAGGAGGCGCTCCTCCGGCGTCAGCTCGGTCTCACCCTTGGGCGTGACCTTGCCGACGAGCAGGTCGCCGTCGCGGACCTCGGCGCCGATGCGGATGATGCCGCGCTCGTCGAGGTCGGCCAGGACCTCCTCGGAGACGTTCGGGATGTCCCGGGTGATCTCCTCCGGCCCGAGCTTGGTGTCACGGGCGTCGACCTCGTGCTCCTCGATGTGGATCGAGGAGAGGACGTCGTCCTGCACCAGGCGCTGGCTGAGGATGATCGCGTCCTCGTAGTTGTGGCCCTCCCACGGCATGAACGCCACGAGCAGGTTGCGCCCGAGCGCCATCTCGCCACCGTCGGTCGCGGGACCGTCGGCGATGACGCCGCCGGTCTCGACCCGGTCGCCCTCGTTGACGACGACGACCTGGTTGTACGACGTGCCCTGGTTGGAGCGCGCGAACTTGGCGATGCGGTAGGTGCGGGTCGAGCCGTCGTCACCGGCGACGGTGACGAGGTCGGCGGAGACTTCGGTGACCACACCAGCGGCCTCGGCACGGACGACGTCGCCCGAGTCGAGCGCGGCGCGGTACTCCATGCCGGTGCCGACCAGCGGCGCCTCGGACTTGACGAGCGGCACCGCCTGGCGCTGCATGTTGGAACCCATGAGCGCGCGGTTGGCGTCGTCGTGCTCGAGGAACGGGATCAGCGCGGTCGCGGCGGACACCATCTGGCGGGCCGAGACGTCGATGAAGTCGACGTCCTCACCCGGGATGTAGTCGACCTCGCCGCCCTTGGTGCGGACCAGGACGCGCTCGTCGGTGAAGTTGCCCTCGGCGTCGATGACGGCGTTGGCCTGCGCGATGACGTGGCGGTCCTCCTCGTCGGCGGACAGGTACTGGATGTCGTCGGTGACGCGACCCTTGACGACCTTGCGGTAGGGGGTCTCGATGAAGCCGAAGGCGTTGATCCGACCGTAGGACGCCAGCGAGCCGATCAGGCCGATGTTCGGGCCTTCCGGGGTCTCGATGGGGCACATGCGGCCGTAGTGCGACGGGTGGACGTCACGGACCTCCATGCCGGCGCGGTCACGGGACAGACCACCCGGGCCGAGGGCCGACAGACGCCGCTTGTGCGTCAGGCCCGCGAGCGGGTTGTTCTGGTCCATGAACTGCGACAGCTGCGAGGTGCCGAAGAACTCCTTGATCGAGGCCACCACCGGGCGGATGTTGATCAGGGTCTGCGGCGTGATCGCCTCGACGTCCTGCGTGGTCATGCGCTCGCGGACGACGCGCTCCATGCGGGACAGGCCGGTGCGGACCTGGTTCTGGATGAGCTCGCCGACGTTGCGCAGGCGACGGTTGCCGAAGTGGTCGATGTCGTCGACCTCGACGACGACCTCGTCACCGTTCTTGCCGTTCAGGGTCGTCTCGCCGGCGTGCAGGGAGACGATGTACTTGATCGTCGCGACGATGTCGTCCACGGACAGGACCGAGTCGCCGAGCTCGGCGGCGACGCCGAGCTTGCGGTCGATCTTGTAGCGGCCGACCTTGGCGAGGTCGTAGCGCTTGGGGTTGAAGTAGAGGTTGTCCAGGAGGGTCTGGGCGGCCTCACGGGTCGGCGGTTCGCCCGGACGCAGCTTGCGGTAGATGTCGAGCAGCGCGTCGTCCTGGCCGGCCGTGTGGTCCTTCTCCAGGGTGAGCCGCATCGACTCGTAGTCGCCGAACTCCTCGAGGATGTCGGCCTCGGACATGCCCAGGGCCTTGAGGAGCACCGTGACCGACTGCTTGCGCTTGCGGTCGACGCGGACGCCCACCATGTCGCGCTTGTCGATCTCGAACTCGAGCCACGCACCGCGGCTCGGGATGATCTTCGAGGTGTAGATGTCCTTGTCGGACGTCTTGTCGGGCGTGCGCTCGAAGTAGACGCCCGGGCTGCGGACCAGCTGGGAGACGACGACACGCTCGGTGCCGTTGATGACGAAGGTGCCGCGCTCGGTCATGAGCGGGAAGTCACCCATGAACACCGTCTGGCTCTTGATCTCGCCGGTGGTGGTGTTCATGAACTCCGCGGTGACGAACAGGGGCGCGGAGTAGGTCTGGTCGCGCTCCTTGCAGTCCTCGATGGAGTACTTGACCTCTTCGAAGCGGTGGTCACGGAACGACAGCGACATGGAGCCGCTGAAGTCCTCGATGGGAGAGATTTCCTCGAAGATCTCCTCGAGGCCGGAGCGATCCGGCACATCCCCCCGACCCGCGGCCTTGGCCTCTGCGACACGGGCCTGCCAGCGCTCGTTACCGAGCAGCCAGTCGAAGCTTTCCGTTTGCAGCGCCAAGAGGTCGGGGACCTCGAGGGGTTCGCGGATCTTCGCGAACGACAGACGGCCAGAAGCCGTCCGTGCGGTGGACACAGTCTGAGTCGCGTTGCGCGAGGCAGCCAAGGAGGGGTCCTTCCACGGGCCTGTCTTAAAACTGATGGTTCGAAACCGAATTGGCGCCGGCCGCCGTCACGATCCCGCCAGGAGGTGGCTCGTTTTCCGTGCCGGAGGGCACGACGAAGAGCTTCTGTCCGAGGTGGGGGCGCGAAAGAGGGCAGCGCAAAGGATGAGCATACACGTAGGAGGGCAGCCTCGTCCAACCGTGTCCAGCGGGCAGAGCCACAGCCTTGACGGGGGTCTCGCCCCCACAAGGGGCGGGTCGACGCAGACGAGGATGACGCGCCCGCGCCCCTGCGTCAAGGGCGCCACCCCGAGAAGGAGCCGAACGGTCCCCCGGCACGACTGCGGCGACGCCCCGTAGGGGACGTCGCCGCAGGTCAGCGGGGTGCTCCGAGGATCGTCAGAACGCGTCCACCCGGCTGATCAACCACCGGTCGCCGACCTTGGACAGCGTCGCGAGGACGCGGTTCTGGTCGACGACGGGCTGCTTCTGGTCGGTGCCGACCCGCGCCTGGTTGACGAAGGCCATCACCTTCACCGTCGTCGGGGACGAGCTCATCACGCCGACGTCGGAGACCCGGGCCTGCACGACGGTCTGGTTCTTGACGGCCAGCGGCTTGATCTCCTTGTCCATGGCGGTGGTGAACTCGGTCTTGAACGACCCGGTGAGCAGGCCCTCGATCTGGGCGGACTGCGCGTCGATGGTCTTGTAGTTGTAGCTGAGCATCTGCTCGATCGACGTGCGCGCCTGGCTGGTCGCAGCGCGCTCGGCGCGCGCGTCGGCGCCGGTGTCCTGGAGGCTGAGGCCGGCGACGGTGCCGAGCAGGGCGAGGCTGGCCACGAGGGCCACCGAGGGGGCCACCCAGCGGCGTCGACGGCCGGCGGGCACCTCCGAGGAGGCCGTGCCCTCTCCCGCCTCGAGCCCGGACGTCGCCTCGGACGTCGCCTCGGACGTGGGCTCTGCCGCGGCGCGCTGGTGCCGCGTGGGCAGGGTCAGCCGGCGTCGGGGACCGGCCGTGGCACCCTCGGCCGGGTCGCCGCTGCGCTCGACCGCGGGTGCGTCCGTGGAGCCGGTCGCGGGGGACGCGGCCGTTGGGGCCGCGGTGGCGGTGCCCGTCGTGCGGGCGCGTGAGCGGTGCCCGGCGACCTTGGGGCGGGGACGAGGGGTGTCAGCCGACGAACTCAAGGTTCTCCACCTTCCATGCCGATCCGACCTTCCGGAGCTCCAGCCGCATCCGGTAGGTCTTGGTCTCCCCCGCGGGGACGGCGGTGTTCTTCGTCGGCGCGACCACCCCGACGAGCGCGACCGCAGAGTCGAGGTCACCGGAGACGAGGGCGGCCTCGGACCGCTGGACGGTCGAGACCGTCTTGTTGGCGACCAGCACCTTCTTGAGCTGGTCGACCGAGGTCGTGTAGCTCTTGAGGAACTCCCCCGTGGCACCGGCCCGGACCCGTGCGGTGTCTGCGTCGACCTTGGCGTAGTCGACGCTGACGAAGTTGATGGCCAGCTGCCTGGCCGCAGCGGTGGCGGCGGCGTTGGCCGCCGAGGTCTGCCGCGCGGCATACCAGTCCCGGCCGCGGGTGGCCCCGAGGGCCACCGAGGCGACGAGGGCGAGGGCCACCACCACCCACACGAGGCGGGGGGTGATGCGGGCGACGCCCGCGGTGGGCGCTGCGCGGCCCGCGGGGTCGGTGGTCGACCCGGTGGCGGGTTCGGCGTCGGCGTCGGTCATGCCCGCCATTGTGGTGGGCGTCGTGACGGGCGCGGTGGTGGTGGTGGTGCTCATCGAGCGGCCTCCTTCATGATCCACAACCACGAGGCCTCACCGCCCGCACCGTCCGTCGGGGGGACGGGCACGGAGACCTGTGGTGTCGCCATGCCCAACGACGCGGCCATGCCCGGCGATACGGGCTGGTCGCCGAAAGCGAGCGGAACGGTCGCGTTGGCGGCCCCGCCCGAGGCCGGGGGCGCGTTCTGCGCACCGCGCACGGTCGTCCCCGACCCACGGGGGGCGGTGCAGCGGGCGCTGGTGTTCACCGGCGGCAGGTTGGTCGTGGTCTTCGGGTTGGTCCGCTTCGTGCCGCCGTAGCCCTGGGTACAGACCGGCGGGTTCTGCGCGAGGGCCAGCCCGAAGTGGGCGGTGCCGTCACCGGGCACGACGGTGAAGCCGCCGGCCACGACGTCGGGGTACGTCACGAGCAGCTGCTGGATGCCGTCGACGCGCGCGGTGGTGACCTGGCCGACGGTGATGAGGTTGGCCAGCAGGGCCGCGAGGTTGCCCTTGTTGTCGCGGATCAGCGCCTCGAGCTCGGTCGAGGCCACGACGCCACGGTCGAGCACGAGCCGCAGGTCGCCGTCCGAGGCCTTGAGGGTGTCGGCGAGGTCGGCGAAGTTCTTCGCGAAGGTCTTGACCTGGCCGGACGTGTCGCGCTGGGTGTCCAGGACGATCCGGCCGACGTCGAGCAGCTTCTTGGTCTCGGGCAGCGCCTCGGTGGCCGCCTGGGTGAGGGCGTCACCACTGTCGATGAGCCGCTGGAGGTCCTGCCCGCCGTCGGCGAACCCGTTCCCGAGCTCGTCGACCACCGTGGACAGGTCCTGCCGGTCGACGGAGTTGACGGTGTGGTCGAGGTCGAGCAGCAGCGTGTCGACGCGCAGGGGGAACTGGGTGTCCTTGCGCGGGATCGTGTCGCCGTCGGCGAGCACCGCCCCACCGTCGCTGCGCGGCTGGAAGTCGAGGTACTGCTCCCCCACCGCCGAGCGGTTCTCCACGACGACCTTGGTGTCCTTGGGGATCTTGACGCCGCGCTGGATCTTCGCGTCGACGACGACGCCGTCCTTGGACAGGCGCAGGTCGTCCACGCGGCCGACGGTGACCCCCCGGTAGGACACCTCGGAGCCGATGAAGATGCCACCGGACTGCGCGAAGTCGGCCGACACGTGGTACTGACCGCCGACCACCCGGTCGTAGAGGCCGACGTAGCGCGCCGACAGTACCGAGACCGTGAGGAGGGTGATGAGCATGAAGGCGAACAGCTGCACCTTCACCGAGCGGCGGATCATGCGTCACCTCCGTAGAGGGAGCGCCAGGAGCCGTCGGAGCTCGACTGCGACTGCTGCGGGCTCAGGCAGAGCGGCGGACAGACGGGGTTCCCGCTCGACGTCCGGCTCGACGACGTGCTCCTGGGCAGGGGCACCCCGGGGACGCTCGGCACCGAGATGGACGGGGTGGGCAGCGACGGCGTCACCGGCAGCGACGGCGTCGGCAGACCCGGGAGCCCGGGGAGGCCACCCGTGGGCAGCCCGCCGGTGGGGAGACCGCCGGTGGGCAGGGTCGTCGGCAGGCCGAGGTTGCCCGCGAGGTTCTTGAGGTTGAGGTCCAGGTCGGCCGACAGGTTCGTGTAGTCGCCCTTGATCGCCCCGGTCGCGCTGTCGGGGAACGGGTAGGTCAGGAACAGCTGCAGGGACTTGGGCAGGTTGTCACCGGCCTTGGTGAGCTGGGCCAGGATGGGTTCAAGGGCCTTGAGGTTGGCCGTGGTGTCGGCCTTGCTCTGCGCGATGACGTCGGTACCCACCGCGCCGAGGCGGCTGAGCGCAGCGAGCAGCTGGACCAGCTGCTTGCGCTGGTCGGCGAGCACCTTCAGGCCCTGCGGCATCGTGGCCAGGGCCCGGTCGATGTCGTCCTTCTGGGCCGCGAGTCGGCTGGCGAGCTTGTCGATGTTGTCGATGGCCCGGACGATCTCGCTCTTCTGCTGGTCGAGCCCGCCGACGAACGTGTCGAGCTGCTTGATCAGGTCCTTGATCTCGGCCTGGTTGCCGGTCAGGGCGTGGTTGAGCTCGGTCTCGATCACCTTCAGCTGGGCGACGCCACCACCGTTGAGCAGCAACGACATCGCACTGAGGACCTCTTCGACCTCGGGGTTGCGGCCGGTCCGGTCGAGGGGGATGTTGTCGCCGTCGCCGAGGGCGCCCTCGGGGGTGCCCGTGGTCGGCGGTGAGAGCTCGACGTACTTCTCCCCCAGCAGGGACGTCTGCTTGAGCTCGGCCACCGCGTTGTCGGGGAGCTTCACGTCCTTGGGCAGGCGCAGCGTCACCCGGGCGGTCCAGCCGTTGAGCTCGATCTTCTCCACCGAGCCCACGGTCACCTGGTCCACCTTCACGGAGGACTGCGGGACGAGGTCGAGCACGTCGGCGAACTCGGCGGTGACGCGGATGATGTCGCCGCTGTTGGCGGCGCCACCGGGCAGGGGCAGGTCGAACGCACCCTGGCAGCCCGTCGTGGTCAGCACCGCGCCGGCCGCCAGCGCGGCGGCGAACAGGCGGCCACGCGGCATACGCGTCCGGGTGGTGGGTTCGCTGGAGTGCGCCATGGTGGTCACCGGTCCCCCTCGAGGAGCCCACCGAGGGTGGGGTCGGCGCCGCGCAGCTGCACGGCGGGAGTGGTCGCGGCTGGCGCCCCGGCGGTGGTCGCCTCGGGCCCGGTGCCCCCCTGCGACCTCGGTATGGCGCTGAGCAGGTTGGTCGGGAGGACCACGCCCAGCCCCTTGAGCTTGTCGAGGAGGTCGGTCACGGGCTTGAGCACGCCCGCCACGGTGGTGCAGACGCTCGGCGGCTGGCCGCTCGCGGTGATGAGGTTGCACAGCAACGTCTGGAGCTTGAGGTTCTCGTTGAGGTTGGCGCGGGTGTCGAGCGTGCCGCTCTTGGGGTTGTAGGCGTTCTGGAGGTTGCTGATCGCGACCGGGGCGTCGGTCAGCGTCTCCGCCAGGGCGTCACGCTGCTTGGCGACCGTCCCGGTGACGGAGGCGAGCTGGCCGATGTTGGTCGTCAGCGACGCCCGGTTGTCGTGCACGAACGAGCTCACCTCGCTCAGCGCCACCGCGAGGTTCTTCAGGGCGGCGGCGAGGTCGTCCCGCTCGGCGTCGAGCTGGGTCGAGACGCTCGCGAGGTCGGCGTTGAGTCGGCGCACCTGGCTGTCGTTGGTGGCGAGCATCGAGGTGAAGGTCTGCAGGTTCTTCACCGTGCCGAACAGGTCGTTGCGCCCGCCCGACAGGGTCTGCAGGGCGAGGCTGAGGTCGTGGTTGGTGTCGTGGATCTTCTGGCCCTGGCCGTCGAGGTTCCTGGCTCCGGTGTCGAGGGCGGCCTGGAGGGCACCGTCCTTATTGGCACCCGTGGGACCGAGGGCGACGAGCAGGTCGTCCAGGCTGGTGGAGATCCGGTCGAGCTCGACCGGGACGGCGGTGCGGTCCAGGCCGATCTGCGCGTGGTCCTTCATCACCGGCCCACCGGTGTAGGCAGGGAAGAGCTGGACGTACCGGTCGCTGACCAGCGACGGAGCGACCACGGCGGCCTGGGCCTGGGCGGGCACCTTGTACTTCGCGTCGTACTCGAAGACCACCTCGACCTTGTCGCCCTTCGGGGTGACGTCCTTGACCTGCCCGACCTGCACGCCGAGGATGCGCACGTCGGAGCCAGGGAAGAGACCCACGGCGCGGGAGAACTCACCCGTGACCCGGACGGTCTCGTGGCGGGGCCAGAACGCGTACGCGCCTGCAGCCAGCGCCACCACGGTGAGCGCGGCGACGGCCTTCGGGACGAAGCCCCCGAGCGACGGGGTACGGCGGGCCATCACTTGCCTCCGAGTTCGACGGGCGTGGTGAGGTTCTCGATGTAGGTGTCGAACCACCGGCCGTTGCCCAGGACGTTGGCGAACAGCCGGGTGAAGGGCGCCATGGCGGCGATCGTGTCGCTGAGGTCCTTCTCGTGCTTCTGCAGCACCGCGAGGACCTTGGTCAGCTGGTCCAGGGCCGGCTTGAGCTGTGCCCGGTTGTCCCGGACCAGGCCGGTCACCTGCTGGGCCATCGCCGAGGTGTTGACGAAGAGGGTGTGGATGTCCTCCCGACGCGCCTCGAGCTCGACCAGCAGCAGGTCGGCGTTCTTGATGATCGACTCGATCGCCTTGTTCCGCTGGGCGACCGTGCCCGAGACGCTGTTCGCCGAGGCGAGCAGCTTCTTCAGCTCGGCGTCCCGCGAGGCGATCGTCCGCGACAGCCGGCTGAGGCCGTCGAGAGCGGCCTTGACGTCCTTCGGGCTGTCCTTGAACTCCGCGGCCAGGGTCGTCAGGGAGTCGGCCAGCTGACCCGTGTCGATGCGCTCGGTGGTCGTCGCGAGGTCGCTGAAGGCGTTGATGATGTCGTAGGACGAGACCGTGCGGTCGATCGGGATCTCGCTGTCCGCCTTGAGCTGCCCCGGACCGGCGGGCTCGAGCGCGAGGTACTTCTGGCCCAGCAGGGTCTTCATCCGCACCGACGCGGCGGTCTCCGTGCCGAATGCGGCCGGCTCGGTGACCTTGAACTGCACGACGACGTGGTCGCCCGCGAGGTCGACGGACTTCACCTTGCCGACCTTGACGCCGGCGATGCGGACGTCGTCGCCCTTGAGCAGGCCACCTGCCTCGCTGAAGGCGGCCCGGTAGGAGTCGCCCCCACCGATGAAGGGGATGCTCTGGATGTTGAAGGCCAGGAACAGCAGCACGGCGATGGAGAGCAGGCCGACCGCCCCGATCGGGACGGGGTTGCGCTCACGGAACGGGATGGCCATCAGGAGCACCTCGCAGCCGACAGCTGTTCGGGCTTGCCGAGGTTGACCGCAGGGCCGACCGGCAGCTTGATCGTGCCGCTGAAGTCGCACAGGTAGAAGTTGAACCACGAGCCGTACGTGGCGGTCCGGGTGATCGTGGAGATCTTCCCGGGTGAGGTCAACAGGAACTTCTCGAAGGTGGCCGTGTTGGCGGGCTCGTTGAGGTTGGTCGCGAGGGACCGCAGGTTGGCGATGTCCGACTTCAGCGGCGAGCGGGTCACCTTGAGCAGGTCCGCGGTCTGGGCCGTCAGCGAGTTGATGTTGGTCAGCGATGCACCGATGGTCTTGCGGTCAGCGGCCAGGCCGGAGACGAACCGCTGGAGCTGGTCGATCAGCTCCTTGAGCGCGGCGTCGCGGTCGTCGACCGTGCCGAGCACGGTGTTGAGGTTGCTGATGGTGCGCCCGATGACCGCGTCGCGGTCGGCCAGCGTCGAGGTCAGGGACGCGGTCTTGGCCAGCAGCGAGTTGATGTTGCCGCCCTCGCCCTGCAGGACGCTGACGATGTTGGCGGACAGCTCGTTGACGTCCTTGGGCGAGAGTGCGGCGAACAGCGGCTTGAACCCGTTGAAGAGCACGGTGAGGTCGAGCGCGGACTGGGTGTGGTCGAGCCCGAGGGTGGCGCCGTCCTTGAGCGGGGTGGCGCCCCCCACGTCCTGGGTGAGGGCGATGTAGCGCTCCCCGACGAGGTTGCGGTACTTGATCGTCGCCTTGGTCCCCTGGGTGAGGACGCTGGTCTTGAGCACCTTGAACTGGACGTCGGCGTGCACCCGGTCGCGGGCGACCTTGATGGCCTTGACCTCCCCGACGCGCACGCCGGCGATCCGCACCTCCTGACCCGCGGCCAGGCCGGTGACGTCCTTGAACACGGCGGTGTACGTCGCCTTGTCACCGAACTGGATGTTGGCGATGGTCGCGGCAAGGGTGCCCGTCGCGAGCAGCGTCGCCACGACGAACACGATGAACTTCACGAGGCTGGAGCGAGTGCTCATCGGGGCCCCCGCGAAGTATCGGAGCGACGAAGGAGGGAAGCACCTTGTGGGGTGGTGTTCATCGCTGGCTCACCACCGTTCCGCGCAGCATCGGCCCGGCGAGCAGGGTCGTGATGGCGGACGGCTCGGCAGAGCCGTTCCCGGACAGCAGTGCCGCCACGACGCGCTGCTCCTCCTCGGTACCGGCCAGGCCCGCGTCGGGCCCGACGATGCTGGAGCCCGACGGACCGGTGAAGGCGGCGGGCAGGGCACTGCCTGCGCTGGTGCCGCCCGACCGGGTGCCGTCGTCGAAGTGCGGTCCCTGGTGGGGGTTGGCCTGGCTGCCACCGGGGTTGGGCAGCCCGAGGCAGTTCGGCCCGCGGCTCTCGCCCCAGCGCGGCTCCTCCCCCGGGGTGTACCCCGGACGCTGCGGCGCCACCTCCACCGTGATGTGGAACTGCGAGTCCCGGAACGCCTCGTCGATCCGCGGACGCCAGTCCACGAGGGCCTGCGTGAAGCACGGGTACTGCGGCGACCGCGGCTCTCGCCCCAGCGCGGCTCCTCCCCCGGGGTGTCCCCCGGACGCTGCGGCGCCACCTCCACCGTGATGTGGAACTGCGAGTCCCGGAACGCCTCGTCGATCCGCGGACGCCAGTCCACGAGGGCCTGCGTGAAGCACGGGTACTGCGGCGAGTACTTCGCCAGCACCGCCAACGTCGGCCGCTGCACCTGCCCCACCTGGATGATCCGACCCCCRTTSGCCTCCAGGAAGTCCGACGCCTCGTTCGCGAACCCCGCCGTCCCCGCCAGGAACCCCGCCAACACATCCTTCTTCTGCACGATCGTCGTGTTCGTCGTCGCCAACGTCGACGCCGCCCGCACCAGATCCGGCGCCGCCACCGCATACGTGCTCGCCAGGTCAGCCAACCCCGAGATGTCCGCCTTGATCACCGGCAGCTTCGGGTTGATCTCCTTGAAGTACGAATCCACCAGCACCAGGTTCTTGCCCAACGCCGTCCCCCGACCCTCCAACGCCGACGCCAACGCGTTCAACGTCGCCGACAACTTCTCCGGCTTCACCGCCCGCAACAACGGCAACAGGTCCGCGAACACCTTCTCCAGCTCGATCGCCACGCTCGACCGGTCCTGCGTGATGACGTCG
>NZ_LMCM01000002.1 GCF_001426245.1 Phycicoccus sp. Root101
TATAGCAAGGAAGGCTGCACAGTGACGACGTTGGAGCAGGACCATGCCCGAGTCGCCGAGCTCGCGAACTACAAGGTGATCGAACAGCCAGCTCGCAGCGACCTGGTTGCCGTGGTCGAGGTGGCGGCGCAGATGGCCGACATGCCGATGGCGGCAATCAACCTGTTCACCGACATCGAGGAACATCCGGTCGCGACGCACGGCTACGCCGCCGGGTCCGGCGCCCGGGAGAACTCGATGTGCAACGTGCTGCTGGATCTCGAGCGCCCGGTGGTCGTGCCGGATGCCAGTAAGGACGAGCGTTTCAAGAACAGTCCCAACGTCGACGGCACCACCGGTGCAGTCCGGTTCTATGCCGCCCATCCGCTGATCACCCCGCAGGGGGTCACGATCGGGGCGTTGTGCGTCTTCGATACGAAGCCGCGCACCATGAGCGGCGAGCAGGCGCAGGCCCTGGGAGGCTTGGCTGAGCGGGTGGTCGACCTGCTCGAACTGGATTTGCGCACCCGCAGGCTGAGCGAAACGGTGGCAGAGCTCGAGTCGGCTCAGGCGGAACTGCGCCGCTCGAACGAGCGGCTGACCGCCTTCGCGGGCCAGGTGAGCCACGACCTGCGCAATCCGTTGACAGCGGTGTCGATGGCGCTGAGAATGATCGATGAGGCAATCGGCAGCGATGGGCTTGCAGGCGACGCCCTCCAAGACATCGGGTGGTTACTGCATCGCGCGATCAGCGGCTCGAACAGGATGCAGCGCCTGATCGACGACCTGCTGGCCTTCGCTCGTCTGGGGGGTGAACTCGTCCGGGTCCCGGTCGATCTTTCTGCGGTGGCGAGGGGGGTGGTCGAAGACCTGGCGGTCGCCTTGATGGGCGCAACGGTCGAGGTGCGTGACCTCCCCAGGGTTACCGGTGACCCTGTTCAGTTGGGGGCCGTGGTACAGAATCTGGTGGCGAACGCGGCCAAGTTCACCCGGCCTGGGGAGAAGGCGAACGTGGAGGTCGCTGCCCATCGAATCGCCGGTGGGTGGCGGGTCGAGGTGTCCGATCGTGGACCGGGGATCGCGGAGGCAGATCGCGAACGGGTCTTCGAGCCGCTGGCGCGGGTCGATCCTGACGTTGAGGGTTCGGGGATCGGTCTGACGACGTGTCGGCGCATCGTCGAGGCGCACGGAGGTCGGATCGGTGTGAAGCCTTCTCCGTGGGGTGGCACCACGGCGTGGTTCGAGCTGCCGGACTAGCTGTTCAGCGTTTGAGGGCGCGGGGGGAGCCCCTGCAACTCGGTCACCGGCACCTTGTCGGCGTTGATGACGTCGGGATCGATCGCTTCGCTCGAGATGCGCCTGCGCCGGTGTGCTGGAGCGGTACAGCTGCACCAGCGGCGTCCCTTCGACGGTGACCAGGACGGATCGGACGTTCGTGATCGCCGGCGACAAGATGTTGGACCGATACCTGTCGGTGACGGAGGTGACTGTGCTTGCGGCTGGTGGACTGGTCGCGCGGCAGATGCCGGTTCGGCGTCGACGCGCGACCGCTGGAAGGGTCGTTCCCTGCGCAACCGCTGACCATCATCACAGCAGCCAGCGCGGCAGCCATGACCACAGCCCGACGCCGGGTCACCTCGCACGTGTCTGTAGGGACGTCAGGAGCAGAAGGCTGCGGGCGCGAGATCATGCGCACCTCCGGGGTGCGACCCGAGATTCCCCTGAGCAGCACGACTGGGAAGGGCCACGAGCCCGCCATGACAGGGTCCATTCGTTTCGATTCGCACGATGAACTGATCGGGGGAAGAGAAGATCCGATTCCCAGGGAGGGACGGTCATGCTCAGGAACGAGCTCGGCGAGGACCACGGCAGCAGGTCAGTCAAGGAAGTGGTGTCGCCCGCCTCTTGACGGATCACCCGGGTACGAGAAGCGTTGGTATCTCACCAGCGAGGCATCAGTGTCTGCGGTGTGAAGGGGGGCCCGCGCTGACAGAGTGGGCGGACGCGTCGTACCAGCGCAGCACCCGCAGCGCCCTCAAGGTGTTCCACCGGCTAGGTCCGCCGTCGGGTTCCTCGAACCGGAAGTGGACTTCGCCGGGATGGGTGTTCTCGAGCAGCCAACGCCCGTCGGGCTGGCGCTTGGCGCGGACGTGTTCGACCGCTTCGTCCACCCGCGGATCCGGAGTGCCCCCACGCCGCGCGAAGTACTCCGTGGCCTTGAGCAGGTCGTAGTACCAGCGTGGGGGGTAGGAGAACAGTCCCCACTGCGGGTTGACCACCTCGCCCGTGCGCAATGACCGGAGGAGGTTGCGCCGGAGCAGGTACTCCTCTCCCGCCTGGCGAGCTCGACGGACCTCTTCGGATCCGCCCGTCTGGCGCTCCCACCGCAGCAGAGCGTCGATCACATCCAGGGTGCTGGCGAAAGATGACGGCGATGGGCGCGTCGTGGCCCAGCAGTTCCAGCCACCATCAGGCATCTGGTCAGCCACGAGCCGATGCACCGGCCGGTCGACGTTGACGCGCAGGTAGGTACCGATCAGGATCGTGCCGGCGTTGATGCAGCAGTCCACCTCACCGTCGAAGAACGGCAGCCCGTCATACTCCCAGCGGCAGTTACGAGCCACCAAGCGCGCGGTCTCCTGCATCACCGGACTGCTGGGTGGCGCGCCCAGGTGGCACAGGTCGAGAAGCACCGGGTACGTCGCGGTCCAAGGCTGGCCCGGCTCGGCACCCGACCCGTCGCTCGGTACCTCGGCCGGCTCCGCGTCGGTGGACGGGAAGGGCGGCGGCGGCTCACCGGCAGCCAGGGCCTGCGCGGTGGCCTCTGCGAATGTCGCGGTACCGGGAAAGCATGCCCCGTTCGCCCACTGGCCATCAGGTGCCCGCAAGGCCAGCAGCCGGGCGCCCCAGCCCTCGTGCCCGACACGCGCGCGCTCGGTCGCCACCACGGTGTCGGAGGCATCCACGAGGTCACGCAGCACCTGCCAGCGGATCGCTGGATCGCCCCGCAGCAGCCACTGCACCACCGGATCGTCCTCGGACAGCGGCGCCGCTCGCGGTTGATAAGAGCGTTGGTGCTCCATCGGCCCCATCCCGCAACCCCTCCTACGTGACGTCTGTCCTTCGGAAGATAGCAATGCGTCAACGCGGGAGACATCCACTCAGACCACTACTAGTGCGGCGGGTGAACATCAGCGCACAGATACCGGATCGTGCAGCATGTGGGGATGGCTTTGGATCCGAGTCGCTTCCTGACCGCCCACGACGAACGCAGCACCTACGCGACGGCGCTGGCTGAACTGCGCGCGGGGCGCAAGCGCAGTCATTGGATGTGGTTCGTCTTTCCACAGGTCGCCGGGCTCGGCCACAGCCCGACGTCGCAGTTCTACGCGATCTCAGGACTCGACCAGGCCCGGGCCTACCTCGATCACGCGGTCCTGGGCCCACGGCTGGTCGAGTGCGCCAACGCGCTGCGGGACCTACCCGGCGACGATCCCTCAGTGGTTCTGGGCGACGTCGACGCCCAGAAGCTCCGTTCATCGATGACCCTCTTCAAGCATGCAGCGGAAAGCGACGAGGAACGCGCGGTGTTCTGCGCTGTCCTCGAGCAGTACTTCGGTGGCCACGAAGACCCGGAAACGGTCAGCCGACTTTGAGGTTCGTTGGTTCAGCATGAAACCCATTGCGTCGCAAAGCAATCCAGGTCAACTCGGAGCCTGGTTCGGACACTTTAAGCAGGTGGTCGGCAGGTTGAATCTGTCGAGCACCGCCATGTTGTCTGACTTCGCCTGAGGCTCGACATTGGTCTCTAGTCAAAGCCTGAAAGTTCGGGTGATGGTCGACAGTTACTTCGACCGATACCCGTCACTCATCCCGACCACGGACCGAGCCATCCACGGAGCCGCGTCAGGGGATCAACTCAGGGGACCCACGCTCGCCGAGGCGACCTTGCGTCTTACCGCCGCGAGCGGACCGTCCTGGGCCAAGTGGGCGGTGCATTCCCATCACCCACCTGGCCGCCTCCCGGTTCGCCATCTGAGCGACGCAGGTGTCGGCGGACACGGTTAGCGTGTTGCGCATGGCAACCCTGCTGCCCGAGCTGCTCGTGACTGACCGGGCCGCGTTGCGAGCATGGCTGGAAGAACACCACGCGACTTCGCTCGGCGTGCGGTTGGTGCTGACCAAGAAGGGCGGCTCGGACACCACGATCACGTGGGCGAGCGCGGTCGAGGAGTTGCTCTGCTTTGGCTGGATCGATGGCCAGACTGGCAAGCGCGACGAGCACAGCTACACCGTGCGCATCACTCCGCGCCGGTCCAAGGGCAGCTGGTCCCAGCGAAACGTCGCGCTCGTGACGAAGCTCGAGGAGCAGGGACGGATGACCGACGCCGGTCGCGCGGTGGTCGAGGCCGCGCGCACCGATGGGCGGTGGGACGCGGCGTACGCCGGACCGGCGACCCGCCAGGCGCCAGACGACCTGGTGAAGGCGATAGCGGCGGCGCCGGACGCGCAGGCGGTGTTCGACGTGCTCACGAGCGCCAACCGGTTCGCGCTGATCCATCGCGTCGAGAGCATGAAGCGCCCTGAGAGCCGCACCCGCAAGATCACCGAGATGGTGGAAATGCTGGCGCGCGGCGAGACGCTCCATCCGCAGAAGGCAGGTCACCCCGGGCGGGCAGGCCAACACGTGTCTGCTGCTGACTCAGGTGGTCGTTGCACTGATGGATCCGCCGTTCCACCATCGGAGTGTGAGCGATGAGGTGCAGGACCCGGCCCTCGAAGCTGAGAGGGCGCTCATGGGTGCGCTATTCAGCCCGGACGGACGGAGCGACCCGGCGGCCACGGCGCGTTCGGTGCCGGTGGCCGGATGCAGTTATGCCTTCGTGACGGAGGCACTCCACGACCGGCGGCTGATGGCGACACCCATACCCCCGTCGGAGGATCTGATGTTCCAGGTCGCCGCACGGTTCATGTCGCGCGTCGACGGCGAGCGTCACACGGCGTCTCGAAAGGCGTTCAGCGGCCTGTTCTCGCCACGACGAGTTGAGCGGTACCGCGCACAGATCCAAGCCACCGCCGCCGAGCTGCTCGAGGGTCTGCCAGCCACCGGGCCAGTGGACATCGTGACCACGTTCGCTCACCCCCTCCCGTTCGCCGTCATCTGTCAGGTCCTAGGCGTGCCGAAAAGCCAGCAGCCCTGGTTGGCCGAACGCATGGACACGTTCGGTCGAGGAGTGGCGGGCCAACGCGACCGGGCCAACATCGACGCCGGAAATGCGGCGGCGTCACAGATGCTCGCCTTCTTCGACGACCTCCTGCGCCAACGTCAGCGCCAGCCTGACGACGACGTGCTCACCCTGCTCGGGGCCAGCGCAGCATCGGACGGGGCCCACGAGGACCTGCTCGCCAACTGCATCTTCTTCGTCCTCGCCGGACACGCAACCACCACAAGCCTGCTGACTGCCGGGGTTCACATCCTGTCGTCGCACCCCCACCACGTCACTGACCTCCAACAAGACCCTGCGGGCTGGATGCCGGCGGTCGAAGAGCTCCTGCGCCTCGTCTCACCAACGACCTTGACAGGTGTGACCGCAACTGCCGACGTGCAGATCGCCAGCTGTGAGGTCCCCGCCGGCGCCAACCGTGCCGTGGTCTTCGCCGCCGCCAACCGAGATCCGAGCACGTTCACAGACCCCGACACCTTCGACCCGACACGAACCCCGAACCCGCACGTGTCGTTCTCCGCCGGCGTCCACTACTGCTTGGGCGCACCGCTGGCTCGCCTCCACGCAGAAGTCGCCCTCCCCATGCTGTTCGGCTGCCTCCCAGGCCTGCGCACGATCGGCGACCCGACATGGTTGGGCAGCGTGCCCATCCGACAGGTTGCCAGCCTCGAGATCGACTGGGACGCGCACCGACAGGCACCGGCTGCTAGCCCGCTGCGTCCCGGATGACCTCCTGCAGGGCCTGGCGCACTTCCTGGGGATCGACGGTCATGGCGTTCTCACCGACGGTGACCTCGAACCGGCTGCACCTCGGCGACGTGGTGGGCCGCGGGTAGAGGAAGAGCTCGAGTCCCCGGCGCTCGACGAATCGCTGGTGTGCTGCCGCCAGTGCCTCGGGCGGCACTGGAACGATGACGTGGAAAAGAGGGGTCTGCGGCGGGTCAGGGACGACCTCGACGCCGGGGATGTCCTGGAGTGCCGCAGCGAGCTCGCGGGCTCGCTCCCAGAAGGCAGGCATCCTGGGCACGAGCGTGTCGAGTCCGATTTCCGCGGACACCGCCAGCGGCCACGCGTGGTGGAGCTGCCCGCCCAGCCGAGCCCGCCACTGCCGAGCCTGGTCGATGAGGTCTGACCGCCCCGCGAGCACCGCCCCGGAAAGACCTTCAAGACCCTTGTACAGGGAGACGTAGACCGTGTCGAAGAGGTCGGCGATCTCGACGTGCGGACGCCCGTAGTACGGCTGCGCCTCCCACAGCCGCGCGCCGTCGAGATGGGCCGCGATGCCTCGGGCGCGCAGCCAGGACGTCTGGGCGGTCAGCTCCTCCCACGAGGGGAGGCGCCCGCCGAGGTCGCGCTGGGGCAGCTCGAGGAGCACGGCGGCCAACGGCTCGCGGACAGCCTCCAGATCCTGCACGGTGACGAGGCGGTCGTGATCGCCGAGCAGCATTCCGTGCAGCTGGTGGACGATCTCGTACCCCTTGTGCTCGTGCACCTCGATGTGCGCCCTGGGGTGGAACCCGATCGTGCGACACGTGCGGGCGTCGGCGTGCAGCCTGAGCGCGACCTGCGAGGCCATCGCACCCGTGGGCATGAAGACGGCCGCCTCCTTGCCAAGCATCTCGGCGACGCGTCCCTCCAGCCGGGCCACCGCTCCACCCCGACCGTAGGTGTCCTGGTCGCCGTCCTCGACGCGCGACAGGAACTGCTGCAGTCGGCGGGTCGGGGCTCGGCGCTGCTGCCCGTGCACGGAGAGCGATCTCGTCAACTGTTCAGGGGCGCTGGGGGTGGCGTGGGACTCCATGGGTCCATCCTGACCCACACACCGGGGGAGTTCGTCGCAGCCGTCTGCGGCCATCCGCTCGGTAGGCCATCCCGACGGATTCGTGTGCGGTACACCGCCGCGTCGAGGGGAGTAGGCGCGCATCGGTGCTGGGGGCGGACATTGAGCCCATGACGCCCACTGAGTCCCCAGCCCACCCCCTGCATCCCGTCACGCGGGCGCTCACCGCCCAGCGCGCCGAGAACCTCCAACTGATGATTGCGGATCGCATCACCGCCTTCGCTGGATCGATGCCGTTCGTCTACCTCCACGCCGGAGCCTTCGCGGGCTGGATGCTGCTCGTCGAGAAGAGCCCGTGGCCGACGCTCACGCTCATCGTCTCCTTGGAAGCGATCTTCCTGTCGACGTTCGTGATGATCGGCCAGAACCGGCAGGCCGCCTTTCAACAGGCCAAGGCCGACCATGACTTCGTCGAGTCAGAGATCGAGCTGAAGACGAACACCGACCTCACCCGGCAGATCCACGCGTTGACGACCGAACTGCATCGGAGAGTCGTCACAGAAGGCAGAAGCTGAGTGAGGCGACAGGCTGAGGACCCGGCGTGGGCGCGGAGGTACCGCCATCCACCGTCGAAAGCGGATGGTGTCTTCCACACCACCGATTCACGACCTCGGATCTCCGCGCAACCAGCGAAGGGCCTTCTGACCCAGCCCTTCCGACGGAGATCCGACACTGCCCGCCAAGGCCTGCGGATCGGGTCGACCTCCCTGTTCGTAGTAGTGGAAGGTCTCGATCACCTGCTCGAGGAAGTCATCGACTTCCTGCTCGTCATACCCGCGCCGAAGCTTGGTTGACGTGAAACGGTGCCCTGGGGTCGGAGAGGCGGGCGCCCCTGGCCCGGGTCGACCTCCCGCCTCGTAGTAGCGCAAGGCGTTCGCAACCTTGTCCAGCAGGTCGTCGACCTCGCGCTCGTCATACCCGGCGTGAAACTGCGTCGGCGTGAGCGTCTTGTCCATGACGTCCTTCGAGGTGAGCACGGGGCCATCATGCGCCCCACCGAGGCGGTAGCACGCGACGCACGACGCGTCGGCGGAGGGTGGGGGAGGCCACGACCTCGTACCCGGCTTCGACGAAGACCTGCAGCAGCCCGACCGACGCCTCGTCCCAGATCACGGTCTTCCCCGGTGGCGGCTCGATCGGGTAGCCCTCGAGGACGCGGGCACCGACCTGCTCGCCGTACTCGATGGTGGCGGCGGCGAGCTCGTAGGTCAGCCCGGCTTGGCGAAAGCCCTTGCGCACGACGAAGCAGGTGACCGACCAGACGCCTTCGAGCTCGGGGTCCATCCGCATCCACGGCTGCTTCCGGCTCCACAGCCTGGGGTAGTTCTCGCGCGGCTCGATCGCGACCCAGCCGGCCGCCTCGCCGTCGACGTACCCGATCAGCCCGGAGGTCGGTCCCGGAGTGCCGCACGCGGTCTGCTCCACCAGGGCGGCGTCCCTCTGCTCCTGCGTGGTGTCGCGCCAGATCCAGCCGGGCACCTTCATCGCCTGGCACCGGCACTTGTGCGCGCCACCCGAGGCGAACACCGCATCGACGTCCTGGATCGCCGCCTGGTTCGCTGGGAGCCACGTGAAGTCAGGCACGCGCTTCTCCTGTCTCGAGTCACCGTGCAAAGGGACTGCCCCAGTGGGCGCGGTCGGCTTCGACCACCTCGTCAGGCTCCCATGGGACGACCCGCTCCTGCGACGACTTAGCAGCAGAAAGCGGTCATTCCGTCGCGAGCCGGCAGTAGGGTCAGCGACGTGGGGGTGCGCAAGCTGCTCGGGTCGCTGGGGTTGGTCCTGCTCTGCGCGGCGTGGGGTGTGTTGCTGTTCGGTCTGTTCGGCCTTCCCGCATCCGACGACCCGATGGTCGAACTCGAGGCGGGGCCGTCGTTCGCCATCAACCTCGAGGTCTACCTGCCCGCGATCGTGCTGACCCTCGTCCTGCTCCTGGCGGTCCTGGCCGTGCTGAAGGACCGGGCTGCTACCGCGGTTGGGATCGGCGCGGCCCTGGTGGCCGGAGCGTTCGCGGCATGGGTGCTGAACGAGAAGCCGTTGCTCGACTACCTCCCGCAGCTGCGAAGCACCCTGCTGTTCTCCGGGGGACTGAGCATGCTGTCGCTACTGCTCTTCCTCGGCCGATCGGCAGTAACCCTCGAACCGCAGGCACGCTCCACCGACCCCTCGATTTCTCCGACATAGGCGCCCCCGCGGTTCTAGCGTGAGCGCATGGCGCACTACGAGCGGGACCTGACCGGGAACGTGGACGACCTCGTCGCCCACCTGGACCGGGCCATCCCGCAGGGGAGCATCAGCGCGAAGTACGAGGCGGGATCGGATCACCGGGTCGGTGACGCGCGGATGCTGGTGCGGGCGTACGAGCGCTACAGCGCCCTGGGTGGCAACCGGGTGAGCCTGTGCATCAGCGTCCTCGCGGTGGGGGAGGAGATGTCGCTCTCGATGGTGAGCGCGGGTGGCAGCGAAGCCGTGTTCTTCAAGGTCAACACCTTCGGCGAGGAGGCCTTCCTCGAACGCGCCATCCAGGCCCTCGAGTCCTACCCCGGTTGAGTCGCGACTCCCGTGGACATGACACCGTCGCCGGACCCGCGCATCGACGCCACCCCTCGGCTCCCTGCCGCCGGTGAGCGGGCCCTGGTCCTCGACGGTGCCGGCTCGGCGGCTCGACGGCGCAGCGCTGGCGGGCCGTCGCCACCGGGTACGCGCGGGTGCTGGTGCTCTCACCGCGACCACCCGTCGCTGCCGGACAGGCTCGGATCCTGTTGCACCACAGGCGTATCAACAGCAGCTCCGGGCCCTCCTTGCTGACAGAGGGGTTGGACGTCCTGCCCGGCCCACGGTTGGAGGTCGTCATGCGCGACACATTCACCGCCCGGATCTCGAGCCTGGCAGTCATCGTGGCTGCTCTCTCGACCCTGGGAGCCGTGATCTACCTGTCGGTGCGGGGCCAACAGGTCAATGAGTACCTGGCAGGCCTGGCCGGTCTGACCATCGGCGCGCTCCTGCCGTCGCCCCTGTCTCCATCAGGAGCGACGACCGGAGCGACGGGAACGTCGTCCGGAGTGACGTCCGGAGCGGTGACCACTGCCACGCCGGGTGCCACACCCGCGGGGTCACCCGGACTCGCCACCGGGGTGGCCAACGGGGGGAGCCGGGGCAGTGCCGACGTGGCGCGGTGAGCCGGCGCAGCACGGCATACCGGGTTGCTGCATGCCTTGGCTGGGAGACGACGGGCGCGGACAATGACGGCCATGAACACACGCGTGCGGTCATGAGCAGCGCAGGCGGTCCCGAGGGCCGGCCGCAGCTCGACGACCTCGTCGAGCGGGCCCGCGCCGGACTGCGCGACTGGACGGACCGGACCGACCACGACCCTGGCGTGGCGCTCCTGGAACTGTTCGCGTTCGTGGGGGAGCTGCTCGCGAGCCACGCGGACCGCATCGCTGACGAGGCCTACCTCGGCGAGGAGGGACGGGCCGGGCTCGACCTCGGTGACGGTGTGCACGGCGGTCGGCCGCCAGGGGGTCGCTCGATCAGCGCGCGCTACCGGCAGGGTGGTGGGTACGTCGCGGTGCGCCAGCAACAGGGCCGGGTGCCGCTCGACGGCGACGTGGTGGAGGAGCCGCCGCGCCCCGCCATCGGCGTGCACCGGGCGGTCGTCGTGAACAACATCGACCCGCTCCTGCGCAGCCGCCTGCTGGTGTCGGTCCCCGACGTGACCGTGGAGGACGGACCGGTATGGGCCGTGGCCTGCCTTCCTGCCACCGTCCCCTCCGCCGAGGGCGGGGAACCACCCGTTCCTGCGGTCGGCGACGCGGTGTGGGTGGCGTTCGAGGGTGGCGACCCGTCATTTCCCGTCTGGCTGGGGCGCAACGGCGGCTGAGGGGTCGTCGAGGACGTCGCGCCACGAGTGCCGGGGCGCGTACCCGAGGAGGTCGCGCGCCTTGTCGATGGAGTAGAACGTCTCGTCGCGGCCCATCTCCCGTCGCTGCTCGACCCCGGCGTAGAAGCGCTCGCGGACCTCGTCGGTCGTCACGGCGACTGACATGTCGGCGTTGGCGACGTTGAAGACCTCGTACCCCAGTCCGTCGACCTCGAGGCAGCGCTGGACCAGCTGGCCCAGGTCGCGGGTGTCGATGTAGGCGAAGATGTTCCGCCGCCGCAGGGAGGGGTCCGCCAGGAACGCCGGGAACAGCTCGGCGTACTCGTGCGGCTCGATGACGTTGTTGATGCGCAGGCCGTAGACGTCGGTGCCGGTCCGGGCCTGGAACGACCGCGCGGTCACCTCGCCCGCCACCTTGGACATCGCGTAGGAGTCCTCCGGGACGGTGGGGTGGTCCTCGTCGACCGGGACGTACAGCGGACGCCGCTCGCCCTGCGCGAAGCAGATCCCGTACGTCGTCTCGGACGAGGCGAAGACGACCTTGCGGATGCCGAGGCGGGTCGCGGCCTCGAGCACGTTGTAGGTGCTGAGCACGTTCGTCGCGTAGGTCGCCGCGTCGGTCGTGAGGAGGATCCGGGGGACCGCGGCGAAGTGCACCACGGCGTCGTACGCGGGCTTCTCCGCGAGCTCCAGCTCCTCCATCCGAGCCAGGCCCGCCATGGCGGAGTAGGTCTCACCGATGTCGGTGAGGTCGACCCGCAGGTCGGCGACGTCGGGATGGCCCAGGGGGACGAGGTCGGCGTTCGTCACGTCGTGACCCTGCTCGGCCAGGTGGGCCGCGACGTGCTTGCCGGCCTTGCCGCTGCCGCCGGTGAAGAAGATGCGCATGTCCTGATCCAACCATCGTGGGGGCGGGCGGGCGCGCGGGCCGGGTCCGGGCGTGACGGGACTAGTCTCGGGAGGTGAAGATCGAGGAGCTGGACTTCGGCGACACCCCTTGGGGCGAGATCAGCCTTCGCCGGCGCTGGGACCGCGTCACCGAGCGTGACGTGCACGAGGTCAAGCTCGGCGACGACTTCCTCATGTCCAGCCAGTTCACCGTGGGTGAGCAGGAGCTGTCGCGCATCGGGCTGGCAGCCACGCCCGGCACCTCGCTCACGGTCCTCGTCGGCGGCCTGGGCCTCGGGTACACGGCGGCCGCCGCCCTCGAGGACGACCGCGTCGCCGAGCTGACCGTCATCGAGGCGCTCGAGGCCGTCATCTCCTGGCACGAGCGAGACCTGTTCCCGGACACCCGTGGGCTGGCGGCGGACCCCCGCGTGCGCCTGGTCCGCGACGACTTCTTCGACGTGGTGCGGACCGGCCGCGCCGACCGCACATACGACGCGGTGCTGGTGGACATCGACCACGCGCCGGACTGGCTGCTGCGCGACGACCACGGTGACCTCTACACCGTCGAGGGCTTCGCCCGGGTGGGCGCGATGCTCGTCGACGGTGGGGTGTTCGCGCTGTGGTCCGACGAGCCGCCCGAGCCCGAGGTCGTGCGACGGATGGGGGAGGCCTTCGACCGGGCCGAAGCGCACGTGGTCCCGTTCCCCAACCCGCTCACCGGCGGCGAGTCCGCCAACACCGTCTACCTCGCCGTCAGCCCGAGGCGCTGAGCACCGCCGCCTCGATCTTCGCGCAGTGGCCCGTTCACCACCGGTCGTCGCGCGAACCAGGCTCGGTGTCCTCCGGTCGTTGCCACCACGCCACGTGCCCCACGCGTGGAGGCCGAGCGCAGTGATGGTCTCGTCCGCGTGAGCTGTGTTCGCGCGGCACGTGGCCAGGATCTCGGCGCTGCCCTAGACGTGCAGCCTGTCCTTCTGGGGATCGGTCACGGGCCCACCCTGCCGTATGACGCCTGGGGTGGGCCGGGGAAGGCTGCACCCGGTCCGGGGACAGCAGAGCCTGGGCTCACGCGGCGAAGCGGTGCAGACGGGCCGGGTACGTCCCTCCGGCCCGCCTGCAGCTGTGAAGCCCCGATCGCGCTAGCCCTTGTCGGCACCCTCGTTGCCGCCACGGACGAACTGCCGCTGGAAGGCGAAGAACAGCAGTGCCACCGGGATGGTGGTGAGCAACGCCGCACCGAGCTTGAGGGGGTACTGCGATCCGGCGCCTAGATCACCGCTGGCCAGGCTCGCGAGTCCCGTCACCAGGGTCTTGAGCTCCGGGCTCTGCGTGGTCACCAGGAAGTGCGTGAACTCGTTCCACGACCCCTGGAACGACAGGATCGTCAAGGTGATCAGGGCCGGTCGTGCCATCGGCAGCACCACCGACCAGAAGGTGCGGAACACCCCGGCCCCGTCGATCCGGGCGGCCTCCTCGACCGACACCGAGATGGAGTCGAAGAACTGCTTCATGATGAACACCCCGGCCGCGTCCACGAGCAGGGGCAGCACCATCGCGGAGTAGGTGTTGTAAATCCCGAGGTAGCTCACCATGAGGAACTTCGGGATGAGCAGGGCCACGCCGGGGACGCTCATCACGGCCAGGACGGTCGCGAACATGAACTTGCGGCCCCGGAACTTCAACCGGGACAACGCATATCCCGCCAGGCTGTCGAAGAACACCCTGGCGGCGGTCACGACCAGGGTGATCACGACCGAGTTGCCCAACCAGCGCGTGATCGGCACGGAGCTGTCGCCACCGATGCCGAAGATGCGCTTCCATGCCGTGGTGTCGAACGGGTTGGGCACCAGGCTCAGGGGGCTGTCGGTCGAGGCGCTGTCGGTCTTGAACGACGTCGCGATCTGGATGAGGAACGGGTAGAGGTAGATCACCGAGAACAGCACGAGCACGACATAGAAGAGGATGAGCTTCCATCCGGTGGTGCGCCTGGTCATAGCGTCGTGCCTCTCGCTGCGCCGGAGTCGGCGACCTCGTCGTTGGCCAGGACCGCGGTGGCCGGGGCCGCGGGTCCGCTTCGGGTGCCCGACGTGGCCATGGGTCCGCGCCGGCCACGTCGCGGGGTGTCCTTGTCGCGCATGAGCCACCGCTGGAACCCGGTCAGCGCGATGATCAGCAGGAACACGATGAACGACATGGCCGCACCACTGCCGTAGTCGAGGCTCGTGAAGGACTGCTTGTAGGACAGAAACGCAGGGGTCAGCGTCGTGTTGGCCGGCGCACCCTTGCCCATGACGTAGATCTGGTCGAAGACCTGCCACGTGCCGATCAGTCCGAGGGTGGTGACGAGGAAGATCGTCGGCTTGAGCATCGGCAGCGTGACGAACCGCAGCTTCTGCCAGGGGGAGACCCCATCGAGGGCCGCTGCTTCATCGACCTCGACGGGCAGGTCCTGCAGCGCGGCCAGGAACATCAGCATGAACGTGCCGGTGGTGGTCCAGATCGCGAGGATGATGACGACGCACATCGCCACCGACGGTCCGGAGATCCACTCCCAGACCGACCTGCCGAGCACCTCGCCCTGGGCCCACGACGGATTGTCCTCGACGCCCACGGCGTTGAAGAAGATGTGGAACAGCCCGCGGGAGTCGCTGAACCACGCGGGTCCCTGGATCCCGAAGATCTCCAGGACGGCGTTGACCGCGCCGGAGTTGGCGAACAGGAAGAGGAACACCACGCTGATCGCGATCGAGCTGGTCACCGAAGGGAAGTAGAACGCGGTCCGAAAGAAGCTCTTGCCCTTGAGGAAGCGGTTGCTGACGATCAGGGCCAGAAAGAACGAGACGGCGGTTTGCAGCGGCACGACGAAGAAGACGTACCAGAAGTTGTTGCCCAGTGACTGCATGAAGTTGTCGCGCTTCAGGCCGTCCTGGGTGAACAGCGCCGTGTAGTTGCGCACTCCGACCATCGGGGCGTTCTCCCCGCCCTGGAACGGCGAGCCGTTGCCCTTCCAACCGGTGAAGCTCACGTAAAGCGCCATCAGGACCGGAATGAACAGGAACAGGCCCAGCACGATGATCATGGGCGAGATGAACAACCAGCCGGCTGCCCCCTCGCGACCGCGGATCCCGCCGCCGCGCTGGCGGCGACGGGACCCGATGGTGGTGGTGGTCACGGTCACTGGCCCTTGAGGGCCGAGTCACCGTTCTTCTGCAGGGTGGCCAGGATGGACTTGGGGTCCTTGGTGGCCAGCTGCTCGAGGTCGGTGTTGAACGCCGACATCACCGGGTCGAAGCCGGCGAGGTTGACCGGGCCGGTGCCGTAGTCGCCACCGGCGGCGAACGCCGCGTCGTCCGGGAACTGCGCGGCGTACTGCTTGGCACCCTCGGTAGTGGACGGCATAACGCCGAAGGCCTTGGCGAAGGTCATCTGCTGGTCCACGGAGGTCAGCGACTTCACGAGGTCGACTGCGGCCGCCTGGTTCTTGGACTTGGCGGCGATGCCCCAGCAGTTGCTGAACAGCAGCGTGCCCTTGCCGGCCGGACCGGCGGGGAGCTCGACCACCTTGGTCTTGATGTCGGGGAAGTCGTTCTTGAGCGCACCGCGGATCCAGTTGCCCTCGATGGTCATAGCGGCCTTGCCCTTGCCGAGCGCCTCACCACCCCAGCCCGCGTCGACCTGCTTGGCGTACTTCATCGAGCCGGACTTGAGCAGCTTCTGCGCCTCGGTCAGGCCCGCGACGTTCTCGGGGGAGTCGGCGGTGACCGTCTTGCCGTCCTTGCTGACGACCCAGCCGCCGGACTGCAGCATGAACGTGCCGAGGCGGGCCCACTCGCCACCGATGACGAGACCGGTGACCTTGCCGCTGGTGAGCTTCTTGGCGACGGTCTCCAGGCCGGCCCAGTCCTTCGGGATGTCAGCGTCGGTCAGGCCCGCCTTGGTCCAGAGGTCGGTGTTGATGATCAGGCCCAACGTCGAGAAGTCCTTCGGCGCGCACTGGAGCTTGCCGTCGTAGGTGTAGGTCTGGACGAGGCTGTCGAGGTAGCCGGCGTCCTTGACCTGGTCTCCGTACGCGTACAGGTTGCCGGCCTTGGCGAAGTCGCCGATCCGGGCGGCATCGGCGTAGAAGACGTCCGGCGGCGTGCCGCCGGCGAAGCCCTGGCCGAGCTGCTGGTTGAGGTCGGAGGCCACGACGACCTCCGCGGTGTTGCCGGACTTCTTGCTCCACGCGTCGGCGGCGGCCTTGACCGCAGCCGTCTCCGCGTCGCCGGACGTGCCGATGAGGATCTGCAGCTTGGCCGGGCCGGACGTCTGCTGGGGGCTGGAGCTCTTGCTGTCGAACCCGCCTCCGCCACAGGCGGACAGGGCGAGTGCGGACGTGGTCACAAGGACCAGTCCCATGGTGGTGGTGCGCCTCATTGCTGCTCCTCGGTGATGAGAGTGTCGTGCGGCCGGGTGGCCGCCGACGAGGGGGTGCGGGTGCTGCTGGAACGAACCGTGAGCTCGGGGACGAGCAGGACGGGTTCGGTGCTTCGGGGGGACAGGAGCATCCGCCAGGCGGTCTGGGCCGCCTCGGCGATGGGCTGCCGGATGCTCGTGACCGACAGGGCCTCGGCCACGTCGGTGTCGTCGAAACCGACCACGCCGACGTCCGGGCCGAGGGCCAGGCCCGCGTTGCGGGCGGCGCGGACGGCGCCGAGGGCGAGCATGTCGGAGGCGCAGACGACGGCGCTCCCGGGACCGAGGCGGGCGAGCAGGCGCTCGGCCGCTGCGGTGGCCTGGTCGAGGTCCTGCACCGACTCCTCGGCCTCGGCCTCGTCGGGGTCGGTGCGGCCGGCGTCGGCGAGCCCCGCGAGCCAGCCGTTCCGGCGGTCGTCGCCGACGGGGGAGCCGGCCGGCCAGCCGAGGAAGCCGATCCGGTCGTACCCGGCCTCGACGAGATGTGCCACGGCGTGGCGGACGCCGATCCCGCCGTCGACGTCGACCCACTGGTGCAGGTCGGGCAGGTCCCAGACGCGACCGAAGGCGACGAAGGGCACGTCGTGCTCGAGCAACCACTGCGGGCGGGGGTCGCCGGGACGGGTGTCCGCGAGGACGAACCCGTCGACGAGTCCGGTGGCGAGGGTCTGCCGGTAGCCCTCGACGACGTCCTCGGGATCCGGGGCGAAGGTCATGACGTGCGAGCCGTGGCCGGGTGCGGCGACCGTGAGCTGGACGAGGAACTCGTCGAGGATGTGGCCCATCTTGGCGTGGCCGGAGGGGTTGACCTCGAACCCGAACGCGGCAGCCTTGCGGCGGCGCAGCTGCTGGGCCGTGACGTGAGGGGTGAACCCGAGGCGGGCGATCTCCGCGCGGACGCGTTCCAGCGTCGGGGGAGCGACCTTGTCCGGGCGGTTGAGCACGTTGCTCACGGTCTGGCGGGAGACGCGAGCGGCACGGGCGACGTCGACGATGGTCGCCCGCGTCGACGGCACGGTGACCCTCGACCCTTCCGCCATGGCTCGCTCCCTTGCGATCTGGTCGTGCGATGTGATCGTTCAAATCGGAACGGGTTTGAACGTTCCAACAAATGCGAGCATGCTGCACGCACCCGGCATCGTCAAGGGCATGATGGGATGGCGAACCGACCGACCGAGCTGGCGCGCTGCGTCGTCGCGACGGTGCCGACAGCTCGCTGACCTGCCCAGACGTCGACGGAGAGAAGGCAAACAGGTGTCCGACCACGAGGCGACGGAGGCTGCCGGAGCAGCTGTCCCGGCGCGGCAACCCTGGCTCCACGAGCTCACCATCTGCGTGAACGGCAACGCCACGGCCCTGTCCGGTACCTGTGGGGACATCGACCCGGGGACCCCGCACGGTCTGTACGTCGACGACGTGCGGGTGCTCAGCACGGCGATCGTCCGGCTCGACGGCGAAGCACCCGCCTTCGTGGCCCAGGGTGCGAGCGGCGCGCGCGCCGAGTTCGTGCTCTCGGCCCGCAACCTCGGCAACCCCGGCCCTGACCCCACCGTCGAGGTGCACCGCACCCGGGTGCTCGAGGACGGTGTCATGGTCGAGCGGCTGGTCCTCACCTCGCGGGCCAGCCAGACGGTCACGACCACGCTGAGCGTCGAGCTGGCCGGCGACGGTGCACCGATCGGCTCCGTCAAGGCCGGGCACGTCGCGCACCCTCAGGTGCTCCCGTCCCGCGAGGGTGACGCCCTCGTGTTCTCCTTCGACCGGCACACGACCCGCGTCGAGCTCGACCCGGCGCCCGCTGCCGTGGTCCTGTCCGACGGTCGGGCCGTCGTCGACCTGCAGCTGTCGGTCGAACCCGGTGGGAGCACCGAGGCCACCCTGCGTGTCGCGACGTCCCGCGAGTCCGCATCGGCCCTGGACGCAGACCCCGGGCACGCCGCCGTCACCTGGGCCGGGGTGCGGGTCGTCGCCGACGACCCGCGGCTGAGCCAGCTCGTCGCCCGTTCGATGGACGACCTCCAGAACCTGCTGCTGCGTGACCCCGAGGATGCCGACGACGTGTTCGCCGCGGCCGGAACCCCTTGGTACCTCACGCTCTTCGGGCGGGACTCCATCTGGGCTGCGCGGATGATGCTGCCCTTCGGCACCGACCTCGCCGGTGGCACCCTGCGCGTCCTCGCGCGCCGGCAGGGGACGAAGGTCGACCCCCGGAGCGCCGAGGCGCCCGGCAAGATCCCCCACGAGCTGCGCCGCACGGCATACCTCGATCCCGAGAGCGGACTGGCGCTGCCGCCGGTCTACTACGGCACGGTCGACGCCACGGCTCTGTGGGTGACGTTGCTCGTGGAGGCGTGGCAGTGGGGTCTGGCCGAGGACGAGGTGCGTGCCCTGCTGCCCAACGTGCGCGCCGCCCTGGGCTGGCTCACCACGGACGGCCGCCCCGACGACGACGGGCTGCTCAAGTACCTCGACACCTCCGGCAGCGGCCTGGCCAACCAGGGCTGGAAGGACTCCGGAGACTCCATCCGCTGGCGCGACGGGCGCGTCGCCGACGCCCCCATCGCCCTCGTCGAGGCCCAGGCGTATGCCGTCGAGGCCCTCTCCGGCGCCGCGCGCCTCCTGCGCGCCCTGGGCGAGGACGGGGCGGACGACGCCGAGCGGCAGGCCAAGGAGCTGCGCGAGCGGATCGCGGACCGGTTCTGGGTGCAGACCGACGCCGGTCGCCACCTCGCGATCGCGCTCGACGGGCACGGCGAGGCCGTCGACGGCCTCGGTTCCAACATGGGGCACGTCCTCGGAACCGGTGTCCTGACGGAGGCCGAGTCCGCCTCGGTCGCCGCCCAGCTGACCGGTGAGGAGCTGCTCGACGAGTTCGGCATCCGCACCCTCGGCAGCGGCAACGGTGGCTTCAACCCCATCGGGTACCACACCGGTTCGATCTGGACCCACGACACGGCCATCGCTGCTCTGGGCCTTGCCCGAGAAGGACATCGGGCCGAGAGCGCCCTCGTGGCCCGCTCGCTCGTCGCCTCGGGGGAGGCGTTCGACCACCGCTGGCCCGAGCTGTACTCCGGGTTGCCCATGATGGGCCGCCCGTCGCCCTACCCGGCGTCGTGCCGTCCGCAGGCCTGGTCGGCGGCGTCCGCGGGTGCCCTCGTGACGGTCGCCCTCGGGCTGCGGGCCGACGTGCCCGCCGGGTACGTCGACATCGACCCGGTGGTGCCGGCCCCGTTCGGCGCGGTGCGGGTCGAGGGACTGCGCATCGGGGACGCCACCGTCACCGTGAGCGTTGACAGGGACGGGCAGGTCGAGGTGACCGGGACACCGCACGGTGTCGAGGTCAGGGTGCGCGGCGGCAACGCCTAGCCGCAACGCTTAGACTCAGTCGCTTGCCCGATGCGGTGGACCGTGGCGTGGACCCGCTGCGGTCGACCGGGCGAACCGACTGTGTGAAAGGACGGCCCTGCGTGGGACTGCTCGAGACGATCCAGAGCCCCGCCGACCTCAAGGCGCTGCCCGCGCCCCAGGTCGCCGAGCTCGCCCGTGAGATCCGTGCGTTCCTCGTGGAGTCGGTGTCCAAGACCGGTGGCCACCTCGGACCCAACCTCGGTGTCGTCGAGCTCACCATCGCCCTGCACCGGGTCTTCGACAGCCCGCGCGACACGATCGTCTTCGACACCGGCCACCAGTCCTACGTCCACAAGCTGCTGACCGGCCGCCACGACTTCAGCAAGCTCAAGAAGCAGGGCGGCCTGTCCGGCTACCCCAGCCGCGCCGAGTCCGAGCACGACGTCGTCGAGAACTCGCACGCCTCCACCGCCCTGTCGTGGGCCGACGGCATCGCCAAGGCGCGCCGCCTCAAGGGCGAGCGCGGGCGCCACACGGTCGCCGTCATCGGTGACGGGGCACTCACCGGCGGCATGGCGTGGGAGGCCATCAACAACATCGCCGCCGACAAGGACCTGCCGCTGACGATCATCGTCAATGACAACGAGCGTTCCTACGCCCCCACCATCGGCGGACTCGCGGACCACCTCGCCACGCTGCGCACGACCCGGGGCTACGAGCGGTTCCTCGACTGGGGCAAGAACACCCTGCACCGCACCCCCGTCGTGGGCGGGGCGATGTACGAGACGTTGCACGGCATGAAGAAGGGCATCAAGGACATCGTCGCCCCGCAGGGGATGTTCGAGGACCTGGGCCTGAAGTACCTCGGCCCGGTCGACGGGCACGACGAACCGGCGCTGGAGTCCGCGCTGCGCAAGGCCCGCGCCTTCGGTGGGCCGGTGCTCGTGCACGTCATCACCCAGAAGGGCCGGGGCTACCAGCCGGCCGTCAACGACGACGCCGACCAGTTCCACAGCGTCGGCAAGATCAACCCCGAGACCGGGCTGCCGTTCGAGGTGAGCGGCCGGATCTGGACCGACGAGTTCAACGACGAGATGGTCGCCCTCGGCGCCGAGCGCCCCGACCTCGTCGCCCTCACCGCGGCGATGCTCATCCCCGTCGGACTCGACGGGTTCGCCGCGGCCTACCCCGACCGCGTGTTCGACGTCGGCATCGCCGAGCAGCACGCGACGACCATGGCCAGCGGGCTGGCGTTCGCCGGGCTGCACCCGGTGGTGGCGGTCTACGCGACGTTCCTCAACCGCGCGTTCGACCAGCTGCTCATGGACGCCGCGCTGCACAAGGCCGGCATCACCTTCGTCCTCGACCGTGCCGGCGTCACCGGCAGCGACGGTGCGTCGCACAACGGCATGTGGGACATGGCGATCGCCTCGATCGTCCCCGGCCTGCGCCTCGCCGCGCCGCGTGACGGCCAGCAGGTCCGTATGCAGCTGCGCGAGGCCGTGGACGTCGCCGACGCCCCGACCGTGATCCGTTTCCCCAAGGGCGACGTGGGCGACCCGGTGCCGGCCGTGCGCCAGGTGGGTTCGCTGGACGTCCTGCACGAGACGTCGACGGAGGCCTGCGACCTGCTCGTCGTGGGGGTGGGTGCGTTCGCCGCACTGTCCGTCGACGTGGCCGGGAAGCTCGAGGCGCAGGGGCTGCGGGTCACCGCGGTCGACCCGCGCTGGGTGCTGCCCGTGAGCGACGACCTGGTCGAGCTGGCCCGCACCGCCGGTGCCGTCGCGGTCGTCGAGGACAACCTCGTCACGAGCGGTGTGGGGGTGGCCGTCACGGTCGCCCTGCGCGACGCCGGCCTCGACGTGCCGGTGCACCTGCACGGCATACCGAAGACGTTCCTCGACCACGCCTCGCGCGGTCAGCTCCTGGACGAGCTGGGGCTCACCGCCGACGCGGTGGCGACGTCGCTGGCGACGCGCCTGCACTGAGCCGGCGCAGCCGCAGTGCCAGCTGCAGCTCCAAGGCCGGGTCCGGCTGCTGCCAGTGCGCGCCCAGCAGTGCCGAGATGCGTTCGAGCCGCTGGCTCACCGTGTTGACGTGGACGTGCAGCTGGGTCGCGGCGTGCCGCGGGCTCCCACCGGCGTCGAAGTAGGCCTGCAGGGTCTTCACCAGCTCGGAGCCGCGCCTGGCGTCGTAGTCGAGCAGGGGGCCGAGGTGGTCGGTGACGTAGCCGTCCACGTCGGGGGCCGAACCGACGACGAGGCCCGCGAAGCCGAGGTGGGCCGAGCTGGCGCCGGTGCCGCCGAGGCCGAGCGACTCCAGCGCCTGAACGGTCCGCACCGCCTCCGCCCAGGTGGCCGGGACGTCGTCGCCGAGGCTCACGGGCCCTGCGGCGCCGACGCTGACCCGGCCGAGGCGGCCCAGCCGACGGGCCAGCTCGCCGGCCGCCTGGTGGGCGTCGTCGGAGGGGACCAGCGCCACGACGCGACCGTCGTGCTCGCCCACCACCGAGTCCGGTCCGGCCGCCGCGTGGGCGGCGAGCAGCAGGGTGCGGCGCGGCACCTGGCCGTCGGCGTCCGCTACCAGTACGGCGTGGGGGACGGTGGGGTCGACGCCCTCGCCGCGCGCGCGTGAGGCGAGGGTCTGGGGGTCGCCGCGTCCGCTGACGAGGTCGGCGACGAGGTCGGTGCGCACCCGCTGCTCGGCCTCTGCGGCGGTGCGCTCGAACAGGAGCACGAGGGCGGTGACGACGGAGGCGCGCTCGACGGTGCGCCGGTCGGCGTCGTCGAGGACCCCGACACCGCCCAGCACCAGCACTCCGAGCGGGGTCTGCGGAGCCTTGACGCCGATGGCCCACCGGTCGCCCGGGGCGTCGTGCGCGAGGCGGCCCGAGGCCTGCGTCATCCGGACGACGGGGGAGTCGGCCAGCAGGCCGGCGCGGGAGTCGTCGGTCGGCGGGGCGTCACCGTGCGTGCTGAGGCACTCACCCTCGGAACCCAGCAGCACGACCCAGCCACCGAGCAGGTCGCCGAGCGCCTTGGTGATGTCGTCGACCCCACCACCGGCGAGCACCAGCTCGGCGAACCGGTCGTGCGCGGCAGCGGCCCGCTCGACCCCGGCCGTGTGGCGGCGGACCTCTTCGGCGCTGCGGGTCTGCACGATGGAGACGGCGGCCAGCGCGGCGAGCGAGCCGAGCAGGGCGACCTGGTCGGGGGAGAACGGTCGCGGTGAGCGGTTCGCGGCGAAGAGCACCCCGACGAACTCGTCCTCGACGGTGAGCGGGGTCCCGCAGATCGACACCAGGCCTTCGTCACCGACGGCGCTGTCGATGGTCCCGGTGTGCTGGAACCGGTGGTCGTGCAGGTAGTCGGCGCTCCAGTAGGGCTTGCGCGTCGAGGCGACCAGGCCGCCGAGGCCGTCGCCGAGGGAGAGCCGCACGCTCTGGAACTCCACACTGACCGAGCCGTCGGTGGCACGCATGAAGGTGTCACCGGCCCGGGGGTCGTACAGCGTGAGGTAGGCGACGTCGGTGCCGATGAGGGTGCGGGCCCGCCGGACGATCGCCTCGAGGATGCCGCTGGGGTCGCGCAGGGCGGCGAGGTCCCGCGCGGTCTCCACGAGCGCGGTCAGCTCCGCCTCGCGGCGGCGCCGTGAGTCGAACGCCGCCCGCACCCGCAGGGCCAGCTCGCGGGCCTCACCACCGGGATCGGCCACGGTCCCCAGCTCCGACGCGGGTGCCCCCTCCGCCAGCAGGCGCAGGAGGGTCATCGCTGAGTCGTCGTGGGCGTCCATCGAGTCGGATCCTAGGCGGCCGGGTGCGGTCAGTGGGCCGTCCAACCGCCGTCCATCGCGAAGGACGCCCCCGACACCGAGGCAGCAGAGGGGCCGCACAGGAACGCCACGAGCTCGGCGACCTCATCGGCCTCCACGAGCCGCTTCACCGCGACGGGTTCGAGCATGATCTGGCTGACCACGTCGTCCTCGCTGATGCCGTGCGACGACGCCTGGTCGGCGATCTGCTTCTCCACGAGGGGCGTCCGGACGTACGCCGGGTTGACGCAGTTGCTCGTGACACCGTGCTCGGCGCCCTCGAGGGCCGTGACCTTCGACAGCCCCTCGAGGCCGTGCTTGGCCGACACGTAGGCGGCCTTGAAGGCGCTCGCGCGCAGGCCGTGGACGCTGGAGACGTTGACGATCCGGCCGAACCCCTGCGCGTACATGTGGGGGAGCACCCGGCGGGTGAGCCGGAACGGCGAGGTGAGCATGAGCCGGATGATGAGGTCCCACGTCTCGACCGGGAACTCGTGGATCGGGCTGACGTGCTGGATGCCGGCGTTGTTGACGAGGATGTCGACGTCGCCCGGGAGCTGGTCGACGGCCGCGAGGTCCGACAGGTCGGTCGGCAGGGTCTCGACCCCGGTGAAGGACGCGAACCGCTCGAGGCCCTCCTTGTCCCGGTCCACCGCGTGCACCCGCGCCCCGGCCGCTGCGAGCCGCTCGACGCACGAGGCGCCGATCCCGCTCGCGGCGCCGGTCACCAGGGCGGTCCGTCCGGTCAGGTCGAGGAGCGCAGGCGTCGTCGGCATGCCGCGAGACTAGGTCCGCGGTGCAGAGTCGATCATGTGGCGGCGAGCCACAGTTCTCGGTGGACCTGTGTGTGGGGATTCCGTGTGGCCGGGCCAGGTCACCGGCTCGCGGCATCGGGACGGAAACCCGAGCACATGATCCGCAACCAGCCGATCCGCCCCTCGGCATCGGTCTCGAACACCGCGTGCTGCTCGGTCACCCGCGCCTCGCCCTCACAGCTCAGCCCGAGCCGGTACGTCACGCGGTCGCGGTCACCCACCGTGTCGACGTCCACCTCGCGCACCTCGACGATCTCGTCCTGCGGCTCGAACCAGTGGCCGAGCAGGACCCCCAGCACCTCGTCGTGACCCGTCCCCTGCCAGGTGTCGTTCGGGGTGAGACCGCGGAAGTCCACGTCGTCGCGCAGCACCTGTCGCAACCGGCCCTCGTCCTTGGCGGCCAGGGCGTTGACGAAGGCGTCGGCGGTCGTGGTCATGCAGGCATGGTCCTCCGACGACGACGCCCCGACAAGGAGCTGTCGGGGCGTCGTCGGGTATGCCGGGTACGGACTAGGCGGGGACGCTCGCCGCTCCGGCGGGCAGAAACCGCTTGCCGGTGACCTTCTCCGAGACGCTCTCGCGGTCGAGCAGCGGGGTGAGCCCACCGTTCCAGAACTGGAACCCGGCACCTGTGATCATCGCCAGGTCGAGGTCCATCGGCGCCTGGGCGACGCCCTCGTCGAGCATCCGTCGGGCCTCGTCGGCCAGGACGCCGAGGACGCGCTCGCGCACCTGCTCGGTGGTCAGGACCACGGGGTCGGCGGGCTTCTCGAACAGCGCCTCGACCTCGGGGTCCACGACCGGCTTGCCCTCGGGCCAGGTGTAGATGGCCGACTTCTTCGCCGCGACGACCCTGCGCAGGTTCTCCGAGACGTAGAACCGGTCGGGGAACGCCTTGGCCAGGGTCTCGTTGTTGTGCAAGGCGATCGCGGGCCCGACGAGGCCGAGCAGGATGAACGGCGGCATCGGTGCGAGGCCCGCGAACGCGCGGTCAGCCACCTCGATGGGTGTGCCCTCGTCGACGACCTTGGCGACCTCTCCCATGAAGCGGCCGAGGAGCCGGTTGACGATGAACGACGGCGAGTCCTTGACCAGGATGGTCGTCTTCCTCAGCGTCTTGCCGGTGGCGAAGGCCGTGGCGAGCGTGGCGTCGTCGGTCTGCTCGCCCTTGATGATCTCGAGCAGCGGCATCACGGCGACGGGGTTGAAGAAGTGGAACCCCACGACCCGCTCCGGGTGCTGCAGCTCGGCGGCCATCTCGGTGATCGACAGCGAGCTGGTGTTGGTCGCGAGGACGCATTCGGCCGACACGACGGCCTCGACCTCGGCCCACACCTGCTTCTTGACCGACATCTCCTCGAAGACGGCCTCGATGACGAAGTCCGCGTCGGCGAACCCGTCCTTGCTCGTGGAGCCGGTGACCAGGCCCTTGATGCGGTTGGCCTTGTCGGGGCTGACCCGGCGCTTGCCGAGCAGCTTGTCGACCTCGGTGTGGACGTACCCCACGCCCTTGCCCACGCGCTCCTCGTCGAGGTCGGTCATGACGACCGGCACCTCGAGCCGCTGCGCGAACAGGAGGGCGAGCTGGCTGGCCATCAGCCCGGCACCCACGATGCCGACCTTGGTGACCTTGCGGGCCAGGGCCTTGTCCGGTGCTCCGGCCGGACGCTTGGCCCGACGCTGGACGAGGTCGAACGAGTAGAGCCCGGCGCGCAGCTCGTCACCCATGACGAGGTCGGCGAGCGCCTCGTCCTCGGCAGCGAACGCCTCGTCGCGCGTCGCGGTGCGTGCCGCGGCGACGAGCTGGAGTGCGCGGTACGGCGCGGGGGACTTCGCGCCGGTCTTGAGGTCGACCAGGCCCTTGGCCGCCTTGATTGCACCGGCCCACTCGGACTCGTCGCGGGTCACCTCGGGTCGGTCGACCTCGGTCTCGCCGGTGAGGACCCTTGCGGCCCACAGCAGCGACTCCTCGAGGAAGTCGGCCGGGGCGAACATCACGTCCGCCATACCGAGCTCGAAGGCCTGCGGGCCCTTGAGCATCCGGTTGGTGTTCATGGGGTTCTCGATGATGACCTTGAGCGCGTTGACCGGTCCCACGAGGTTCGGCAGCAGGTAGCAGCCACCCCATCCGGGCACCAGGCCGAGGAACGTCTCCGGCAGCGCGATCGCCGGGACCCCGGCGGAGATGCTGCGGTAGTCGGCCGACAGGGCGATCTCCACGCCGCCACCCATCGCGGCACCGTTGACGAACGCGAACGTCGGCACGGGGAGGTCCATGATCGCGCCGAACGCGGCGTGCCCGGCGCGGGCGACCTCGAGGGCCTGGTCCCGGCTGGTCGCCTGCGCGACGGCCTTGAGGTCGGCTCCGACGGCGAAGATGAACGGCTTGCCGGTGATGCCGACCGCCTGGATCTCGCCGGCCTCGGCCCGGGTGCGCAGGCCCTGGACGACGGAGAGTAGGTTGGCGATGGTCTGCGGCCCGAACGTGTTGGGCTTGGTGTGGTCGAACCCGTTGTCGAGGGTGATGAGCGCCAGCACGCCGGCGTCGCCGGGAAGGGTGATGTCGCGGACCGGGGTGTGGGTCACGACCTCGTCGAAGGCCGGGTTCTGAGTGGTCGCCTGGTCGCTCATGCTGCGACCTCCTTGCCGTAGTCAGCGTGGTGAGGGTTCTCCCAGATCACGGCGCCACCCATGCCGATGCCGATGCACATGGCGGTCATGCCGTAACGCACCTCGGGGTGCTCCTCGAACTGGCGCGCCAGCTGGGTCATCAGGCGCACGCCGGACGACGCGAGCGGGTGGCCGGTCGCGATCGCCCCGCCGTACTGGTTGACGCGCGGGTCGTCGTCGGCGATGTCGAAGTGCTCGAGGAAGGCGAGCACCTGCACGGCGAACGCCTCGTTGAGCTCGAACAGGCCGATGTCCTCGATGGACAGCCCCGCCTTGCCGAGCGCCTTCTCGGCGGCCGGCACCGGACCGATGCCCATGACCTCGGGCTCGACACCGACGAACGCGAAGTCCACGAGCCGCATACGGATGGGGAGGCCGAGCTCCTGGGCGGCGGCCTCGGAGGCGAGGATGCACGCGGTGGCGCCGTCGTTGAGGCCCGCGGAGTTGCCGGCGGTGACGTTGCCGTGCGGCCGGAACGGGGTCTTCAGGGCGTCGAGGTCCGCGCGCGTGGTGCCCGGGCGCGGCGGCTCGTCCTGGATGGCGAGGCCATAGCCGAGGTCCTGGTGCCGGGTGGCGACGGGCACGAGGTCGGGCTGCACCTGGTGGTTGGCGTAGGCCTTGGCGAGCTTCTCCTGGGAGGCCACGGCATACGCGTCCGAGCGCTCCTTGGTCAGCGTCGGGTAGCGGTCGTGCAGGTTCTCGGCGGTCGAGCCCATGACGAGCGCGCTGGGGTCGACGAGCTTCTCGGCGACGATGCGCGGGTTGGGGTCGACGCCCTCACCCATCGGGTGGCGGCCCATGTGCTCGACCCCGCCGGCGATGGCGATGTCGATGGAGCCGAACGCGATCGACGACGCGGTGGCGGTCACCGCGGTCATGGCGCCGGCGCACATGCGGTCGATCGAGTACCCCGGGGTGGTCTTGGGGAGGCCGGACAGGAGGGCAGCCATCCGCCCGAGGGTCAGGCCCTGGTCGCCGATCTGGGTGGTCGCCGCGATGGCGACCTCCTCGACGCGCTCGGGGGGCAGCTCGGGGTGGCGGCGCATGAGCTCGCGGATGCAGCGGATGACGAGGTCGTCGGCGCGGGTCTGGGCGTAGATGCCCTTCTCCCCGGCCTTGCCGAACGGCGTCCGGACGCCGTCGACGAAGACGACCTCACGAAGGGTGCGGGGCACGGGTGGCCTCCTGTGTTGGAGCGACGGGTGGTTCGGCGCAGGGCGGTCCGCCCGTGCACCTGCCACCGATGCTACTTCCCGGTAACAAGGCGGTCACCCGACCCCGCGCGTGAGAGCCGTCACCCCCGGTCACTGCACCTGCCGACCTACTCGTCGGGGTGGGCCTCGAAGGCTGCGGCGACGAGGGGCGCGACGACGTCGGTCTGCCAGTGCCGCGCACCGAGCCCCTGCAGGGCCTCGGCGAACCCGGCCGCGCTGCGGTCGGCCGGCGGGCTCCAGATGACGCGGCGCAGGGGCTCGGGGGACAGCACGTTCTCCACCGGGATCGAGTGCTCGGTGGCGAAGGCCGTGAGGGCTTCACGGGTGGCGGCGAGGCGGGCGGCGGCCACCGGGTCGCGCTCGGGCCAGGCGCGCTGAGGGGGCGGGCCGTCCGAGCGCAGCGTCATCGGGGGCAGGTCGGCCTCCGGGACGGCGTTGGCACGCGTGACCGCCTCGAGCCACTGGCGCTGGTACCGGCGCACGGAACGGTGACCCGAGGGCAGGCCGGCCGGGGTCGTCGGGGCAGCCATGGCGATCTCGACGAGCACGGCGTCGGGGAGGACCCGGCCGGGGGAGACGTCCCGGTCCTGCGCGATGGCGTCGCGGGTCTCCCAGAGCTCGCGGACGACCGCGGCGATGCGGCGCTGGCGGACCTTGTGCATGCCGGACGTCCGTCGCCACGGGTCCACGCGCGGAGCCGGCCCGGTGAAGTCGAGCAGCGCCTCGAACTCCTCACGGGCCCACCCCGCCTTGCCCTGCTTGGCGAGGTCGACACCCATGAGGTTGCGGACGTCGACGAGCACCTCGACGTCGAGCGCGGCGTACCGCAGCCACGGCTCGGGCAGGGGACGCGTGGACCAGTCCACGGCCGAGTGCTCCTTGGCGAGGGACAGCCCCAGGTAGTGCTCGACGACGGCGGCGAGTCCCACCCGGGGGAGCCCGAGCAGGCGCCCGGCGAGCTCGGTGTCGAACAGCTGACGGGGACGCAGGCCGACCTCGGCGAGGCAGGCGAGGTCCTGCGTCGCGGCGTGCAGGATCCACTCGGCGTTGCCGATGGCCTCGTCGAGGGGGGACAGGTCGGGGCAGGCGATCGGGTCGATGAGCCAGGTGCCGGAACCCTCACGGCGCAGCTGGACGAGGTAGGCCCGCTGGCCGTAGCGGTAGCCACTGGCGCGCTCGGCGTCGAGGGCGACCGGGCCCTCGCCCGCGGCGATCGCCGCTGCCGCCTCCATCAGTCCGCGCTCGGTCTCGACGACCGGGGGGACGCCGTCCGCGGGCATGTCGAGAGGGATGAGCTCGACGGTCTCGGTGGTGCCCGAGTCGTCGACGGAGGTGTCCGCGTCAGCGGTGGAGGGCGCCGTTTCCCCTGCAGGGACCTCGGCGTCGGTGTCGGTCACCGGCCCAACCTACCCGGCGCGGTGCTCAGCGCCGCGGCCCAGGCAGCGCAATGACTCCCTCGGGCAGCGGGGGGAGGCCGGCGATCGTGCACAGCAGGTCCGACCACGCCACCAGGTGCGCACCGACGTTGCCGGCGACGGGGGTCCACGAGGCGCGGACCTCCATCTCGACGCTGGCGGGGCGGTCGGACAGCCCGGCGAAGCTCTCGGACACCACCCGCGTGACGGTCCCGGCCTCGGCGGTGTACCCGAGGTGGTGCGACTCGAGGGCGTCGGTCAGCCAGGACCAGCCCACCGCACCGAGCATCGGGTCGTTCGCCAGCTCGGGCTCGAGCTCGGCCCGCGCGAACGTCACCGCCCGCCAGGCGCCGTCCCAGGGATCCGGGGCCGAGGGGTCGTGCAGCAGGACGAAGCGGCCGGACGCCAGCTCGTCCTCGTCGGCGGCCGCACCCACCACCTCGGCGGTGAGGGCCACGGCATACGGGGCGATGCGCTGGGGCGCGGGCACCTCGGTGAGCCGGATCTCGGGGCGCAACCGCGCACCTCGCAGGTCGCTGAGCGCCTGCGCGAACTCGGGTGACTGGTCGCCGGGGACCGTTCTGCTGCCCACCGTCAGAGAGTATGTCGACCGGTCGCGTATCACAGGGAGGCTGAGGCCGCGCCGTGTCGCGACCGCCGGGTAGCGTGCGCGGGTGCTCTCCCTCCTCGCGCTCGCCTCCAGTGCGGTGTGGGGCACCTCGGACTTCTTCGCCGGGCTGTTCTCCCGACGACGCCCGGCCGTCGCCGTGGTCGGGTGGACCCAGTCACTGGCCTTCCTGGTGCTCAGCGTGGTCGTCCTCACCCAGCTCGGGGACGTCACGTGGACGGGCTGGCCGCTGTGGTCGGTGGCTGCCGGACTGTCGGGTCTCAGCGGCCTCCTGTGCTTCTACACCGCCCTGTCCACCGGGACGATGGGCGTGGTCGCCCCCATCGCCGCCCTCGGGGTCGCCGTGCCCGTGCTGCTCGGGGTGGCCACCGGCGACGAGCCGTCGGCGTGGACGTGGGTGGGCATCCTCGTGGCCGTCATCGGCGTGACGCTCGCCTCCGGACCCGAGCTCAGTGGGGACGTCTCGACGAGGCCGGTCGTGCTGGCGGGAGTGGCAGCGGTGGGGTTCGGCCTCGCGCTGTTCTGCCTCGACCGCGGTGCCCGGAGCTCGACGCTGATGACGTTGTGGGGCATGCGCTCCACGTCCCTCGTGGTCTTCCTCGTCGTCGCCCTGGTCACCCGTTCCGTGGGGGGAGTCGTCGCCCGCGAGGTCCCCGTCCTCCTGGTTATCGGGTGCGGGGACATGGCGGCGAACGGCCTGTTCGCGCTCGCGTCGTCCCGGGGCGAGGTGAGCATCGCGAGCGTCCTCGGCTCGCTCTACCCCGTCATGACCATCCTGCTGGCGCGCGTCGTCCTCAAGGAACGGCTCCGCCCCATCCAGCAGGTCGGGGCCATCCTGTCCCTCGCCGGCGCTGCGATCATCGCGGTGTGAGGAGCCGCGCGACCGCGACCTAGGATTGCCCGCGTGACCTCCCCCCTCCACAGCCCCCTCGACTCGGCCCTGGTCAGGGCCGCCCGCCGCGAGCCCGTGACCCACACCCCCGTGTGGTTCATGCGCCAGGCCGGACGCTCGCTGCCGGAGTACCGGGCCGTCCGCGAGGGCGTCGGCATGCTCGAGTCCTGCCGCCGGCCGGACCTGGTCACCGAGATCACCCTCCAACCCGTCCGTCGCCACAAGGTCGACGCCGCGATCTTCTTCTCCGACATCGTCGTGCCGCTTGCCGCCGTCGGGGTGGACCTCGACATCGTCCCCGGCGTCGGGCCCGTGGTGGCCGAGCCGTTCCGTACCCGGGCCGACCTCGACCGGCTGCCGGAGCTGACGCCGGAGCACGTCCCCGACATCACCGAGTCCGTGCGCCTGCTCGTCGCCGAGCTCGGGGCCACGCCGCTGATCGGGTTCGCCGGGGCTCCGTTCACGCTGGCGAGCTACCTCGTCGAGGGCGGCCCGAGCAAGAACCACGAGAACACCAAGGCCCTGATGTACGGCGACCCGGAGCTGTGGCACGACCTGTGCGCCCGGCTCGCGCAGATCTCCGGTGCGTTCCTCGACGTCCAGGCGGCGGCCGGCGCCTCGGTCGTCCAGCTGTTCGACTCGTGGGTCGGCAACCTGCCCCGGGCCGACTACGAGACCTACGTGCAGCCGCACTCGCGCGTCGCGCTCGCCGCGGTGGCGAAGCACGGCACGCCGACCATCCACTTCGGTGTCGGCACCGGCGAGCTGCTCCCCGCGATGGGCGCCGCCGGCGCCGACGTCGTGGGCGTCGACTACCGCGTCTCCCTCACCGACGCCCTCGCCCGCATCGGGGACGGGTATGCCGTGCAGGGCAACCTCGACCCTGCCCTCCTGTTCGCGCCGTGGCCGGCCCTCGAGGCGAAGGTGCGGTCGATCGTCGAGGAGGGTCGGGCTGCCCCTGGCCACATCTTCAACCTCGGGCACGGTGTCCTGCCGTCCACCGACCCGGAGGTCATCACCCGGGTCGTCGAGCTGGTCCACGAGGTCGGCGCTCGCTGACCCGAGCCTGACCCAAGCCTGACCCGGGGCTACTCCGGGAGCACCGTCGGCACGGTCACCGTGGCCGGCGCCGGACGCCGACGACGCCACGCCAGCCAGAGCGGGACCCCGACGAGGGCGAAGGCGGCGGCGAACGGCACCAGCGCGCCGACGATCGTCAGGACCACCCGCACGGACGAGGTGAAGGCCGTCCAGCCGCCCAACAGCCCGGCCATGAACCCGGTGTCCTGGGCCGGCTTGGGGGCTGCGATGACGTCGGTCTCGGTGGTGAGGCTGATCTGGATGGGGGAGCGGGCCACGCTGTTCTTCAGGGCCGCCAGCTGCGCCTCGAGCGCCTCGAGGTCGGCCTGGCGGCGGCTGACCTCGGCCTCGAGGTTGACGATCTGGGTGAGGTCGGTCGCCTTGGTCATCAGGGCCCTGACCCGGTCCACGCTCTCGCGCATCGTCTCCAGTCGGGACTGGGTGTCGACGATCTGCTTGCCGACCTCCTCGCTCGAGCTCTCGGACCGGATGACGGTCCCGAGCTTGCCCAGCTCGGCCATGACGGTGTCGAGCCGGGTCGCCGGGACCGACAGGGTGATCTCCCCGTAGGTCGTCGCCGTGACCTTGGAACGGTCCTCCAGCGGGACGTAGGTGCCACCGGTGCCGATGTTCTCGGCGAGGATCACGCCGTCGGAGGCCACCGAGAGGGACCGGATCGCGGCGACGCTCTGGGAGAGGTTCCTGACCTTGAGCGCGACGGTGGCCCGCCGTGCGAGGGTCGACCCCGGGGCCGTGAGGACGGCGGGGTCCACGGCGCCGGTCCCCGTGTCGGCCGGGCCTCCGGACGCTCCCCGGAAGGCGGTGCCCGGCTGGGCTGCCGTCCCTTCCTTGGCCGAGTCGCCGGCGGCGCCGGAGCCGCTGGCGGCCGGGCCCGGTTCGGCGCCGACCGCGTTGCTGCCGGCGCTGTCCGAGGTGCTCGAGCTGCCGCCGCCGCTGCAGGCGGCGAGGCTGACGGTGGCGAGGAGCGCGGCCGTGAGGCCGACGAGAGTGCGGTGCGGACGATCACGGAACATGGCGACCCCCAGGTCAGCGTCGATCGGGTGAGTGATGCCACTCGGACTCCACCCGTCACGGGCCCGTTCCCACCCCGTGGTGTCGAAACCGTCACGATGCCTGAAAGGGTGGGGGGATGGTCGGGTCGCACGTCGTCGTCATCGGGGGAGGCATCTCCGGGCTCACCGCCGCCTGGCAGCTGCTGGACGCCCTGCCCGGTGTCACCGTCACGATCGTCGATGCGTCCGACCGCCCTGGCGGCAAGCTGCGTCGTGAGCCCGTGGCCGGGGTCGCGCTCGACGTGGGCGCGGAGTCGGTCCTGGCGCGGCGGCCCGAGGCGCTGACCCTGATGTCGGAGCTCGGCCTCGACGAGCACGTCGTCCACCCCGAGGCGACGACGGCGAGCATCTGGTCGCGAGGTCAGCTCCACCCGATGCCCCGAGGCACTCTCATGGGCATCCCTTCGCCGGCGGCCTCGGCCGCGGGTGTGCTGTCACCCGAGGAGATCGCCCGAGCCGAGGCCGAGATGCCTTGGGGTGGAGGGGACTTCGACGACGTGTCCGTGGGCGACTACGTCGCCGCGCGACTCGGGGACGCGGTCGTCGACCGCCTGGTGGAGCCGTTGCTCGCCGGGGTCTACGCAGGACAGGCGCGGAGCCTCTCCCTGCGGGCCTGCCTCCCCCAGGTGCATGCCGCCGTGACCGCCGGCGCCTCCCTCACCGAAGCCGCCGCGACCGCAGCCCAGACGTCGGCCCTGTCGTCCGCGGGGTCGTCGGCCCCGGTGTTCGCCGGTCTCGACGGGGGAGTGGGCCGGCTCGCCGAGACACTGTCGGAGACGTTGCGATCACGGGGCGTCACGATCCTCAGCAGCACCATCGCCCGTGAGCTGCACCGGGACGGGGCCGGGTGGGCCGTCGTCACGGGCTCCCGGCCGAACCCGCGGCGGCTGGCCGCCGACGCCGTCGTCGTGGCCGTGCCCGCGGCCCCCGCCGCCCGGCTGATCGCGCCGCACTCGGCCGCCGCCGCCTCGTCCCTGCGCGAGGTCGAGTACGCCTCCATGGCCATCGTCACGCTCGCCGTCGACTCCGGTGGTGGACCGCTGCCCGGCTCCGGCTTCCTCGTCCCGGCCGTGGACGGCCGCACCATCAAGGCGAGCACGTTCTCGTCGACGAAGTGGCGATGGACCGCCGAGGCGGCCCGGGATCTGTTGTTCCTGCGCGCCTCCGTGGGGCGCTGGGGTGAGACCTCGGACCTCCAGCGACCCGACGACGAGCTCGTGGCGATCGCGGTCGCCGAGGTCAGCGAGGCGCTGGGCCACCAGCTGCCACGGGTCGTGGACACCCACGTCCAGCGCTGGGGCGGTGCCCTGCCGCAGTACACCGTCGGCCACGTCGACCGGGTCGCCCGGATCCGGGCCGCAGCGGCGGCGGTGCCCGGGCTGGAGCTGGCCGGCGCGGCATACGAGGGGGTGGGGATCCCGGCCTGCATCGCGAGCGGACGGGCCGCGGCCCTGGCCGTGACCACCCACCTGCGCGCCCGCCACGGGGACGCGGGAGAATGAACCCATGAGCAGCAAGCCCTCCCCGTCCCGGATCCGCGAGATCAACGACTCCATCAGGTATGCCATGTGGTCGGTGTTCAGCGTCACCGCGCCGCTGGGGGAGGACCGCGAGCAGATGGCCAAGGAGGTCGAGACCCTCTTCGGCGAGCTCGAGGAGAAGGGGGTCCTGACGCGCGGCGTCTACGACCTCGGCGGCATGCGGGCCGACTGCGACTTCATGGTCTGGTGGCACGCGGAGAAGATCGAGGACGTCCAGGCGGCCTACCGCGCCTTCCTGCGCACCGACCTCGGGCACCTCCTCGAGCCGACCTGGTCGGCGGCGGCGCTGCACCGTCCGGCCGAGTTCAACAAGAGCCACATCCCGGCCTTCCTCGCGGACGAGACGCCCAAGGACTTCATCTGCGTCTACCCGTTCGTGCGCTCCTACGAGTGGTACCTGCTCGACGACAAGGAACGCCGCGACATGCTGCGCGAGCACGGGCAGATGGCGCGTGACTACCCCGACGTGCGGGCCAACACCATCGCCTCGTTCGCGCTCAACGACTACGAGTGGGTGCTGGCCTTCGAGGCCGACGAGCTGCACCGCATCGTCGACCTCATGCGCGAGCTGCGGGCGTCGCGGGCCCGCATGCACGTGCGCGACGAGCTGCCGTTCCACACGGGTCGCCGCGTCGAGGTCGCGGACCTGCTCGCGTCGCTGCGCTGACGCTTCGCACGACTGCGGATCTCCTTGCCGGCACAGGGATGTGCCGTGGACCACACAGGGTCGGGGACGATGGTCCCTGTCGGTGGTGACTGCGTGCCCGGATGCTGGGGGTGCCCAGAAGGGCATGACCACCCGGGGCCGCAAACCCCGACCAGCTGGAGACGACAACCATGCGACGCAGAACTCTCGACACGCTCCTGACGATCGGCGGCCTGATCCTGGCCGCGGTGCTCCTCACGGCCGGCGGACTGCTGACCTGGGCGAGCAGCTTCGTCAGCGCCAACGTGCACAGCCAGCTCGCCGACCAGAAGATCACGATGCCTTCGGGCAAGGCGATCGAGGACCCGCTGATCAAGCCGTACCTGTCCCAGTACGCGGGCCAGGAGCTCACCACCGGCGCGCAGGCCAAGGCCTACGCCGACCACTACATCCTCGTCCACATGAACAAGGCCAGTGGTGGCAAGACCTACGAGGAGGTCAGTGGCGAGTTCATCGCCGCCTCGGCGGACAAGACCTCCGACCCGGCCACCGTCGCCGAGCTCGGGCAGCTGCGCCAGACCCTGTTCATGGGTAACACGTTGCGCGGCCTGCTCCTCAACGCGTACGCCTTCGGCACCATGGGCACCATCGCCCTGTGGGGTGCGATCGCGGCATTGGTCGGCTCCGGCCTGATGTTCATCCTCAGCGGACTCGGGATGTGGCACCGCCGCACCGTCCCGGTCGAGGAAGAGGTCCGGATCGGTGTCGGCAGGGCGGCCACGCCGGCACACGCCGTCTGAGGCGTCCGGCGCGGAGGGGGGGACGGCCCCCGACCACCACGGTCGGGGGCCCTTCCCTGTCCCGGTGGTTCGCTCGGGTCGGCGGCGGTCCTCAGGCGCGTCTCAGGTGGGGGGAGCAGGCTCCCGGGGTGGCACCCTTCGGTTTCGGCGACGTCTTCACCGCGTGGGTCCTGTCGCCGGTGGGGACGGCGCTGGCCGTCCTCCTGGGTGGGGCGTATGCCGCGGCCGTGTGGACGCTGCGACGTCGCCACGAGCCCGTGCCGGTCCTGCGCGTGATCACGTACGCGGTGCTGGGGATCGGCACCCTCGTGCTGGCCACCGACGGCGGCCTGGCTGCGTTCCGCGACACGTCCTTCGTCGCCGCGGCCGCGCAGTCCGGCGTGCTGGCGGCCATCACCCCGGTCGGCCTCGCCCTCGGTGACCCGGTGGGGCTCGGGCTGCGGGCCGTGGGCCCCGTCCGGGCTGCCGCGGTCCGCGAGTTCCTCGGCGGTCGGGTGGCCCGGGTGCTGATGTTCCCGCTCGTCGGCTCGGTCGTGGCGACAGGGGTCCACCTGGCCATGTTCGTGACGCCGTGGCTGGCCCGGTCGCTGGAGCTCGGGTGGCTGCGAGAGCTCACCTACCTGCTGCTCGTCGGCACCGGGCTGCTGTTCGTCCTGCCGCTGCTCGCCGACGAGCTCGCCCCGGCCTGGTGCACGCCGGGGGTACGGGTGCTCATCGGGTTCGGGGACGGGTTGCTCGATGCCGTGCCCGGCGTGGTGGTGATGGCGTCGCCTGCGCTGCTGGGTGCTCCGGTGGCGGCCTACCTGGCGGCCCGTGACCCGTTGTTCCAGCAGCACGTCGGCGGCGGTGCGATGTTCGGGCTGGCCGAGGCCGTGGGCCTCCCGCTGCTCGCGGCGACGGTGGCCGCGTGGGTGCGTGCCGACCGGGTCGAGGCGGCGCTGGTGGACGCCCGCCTGGACCTCGAGCCGGCCTCCGACCGTCCGTGGTGGGAGTCCGACCCGCGGTACGGCGGACCCGGTCGTTGACGGTCGTCGAGGATCCGACGGGTCCTGGCCCGCCGGATACCTCAACGACCTCGTGTGGTCAGCCTGGGGTGGTCAGGACTGGTCGGCCGGGCGCAGCGTCATCGAGATCGAGTTGATGCAGAAGCGCTGGTCGGTCGGGGTGCCGTAGCCCTCGCCCTCGAAGACGTGCCCGAGGTGGCTGCCGCAGTTGGCGCAGCGGACCTCGACCCGCTTCATCCCCATGCTCACGTCCTCGATGTACTCCACGCTGTCACCGGCGAGCGGGGAGTAGAAGGACGGCCAGCCGCAGTGGCTGTCGAACTTCGTGCCCGAGGTGAACAGCTCGGCACCGCAGGCGCGACAGGCATACACGCCCTCGGTCTTGGTGTCGGTGTACTCGCCGACGTACGGCCGCTCGGTCCCCGCCTGGCGCAGCACCTGGTACTCGGCCGGGCTGAGCTCGGAACGCCACTCGTCCTCGGTCTTGGACACGGCATACGTGCGGTCGGTCTTGTCCATGGTCATGTCGTGACTCCTTCGGAACAGTCTCACGTCGTGCTCAACGCCGGCAGGGCCGGAAATGGTCCCGCCCCGGCCACCCTGATTCTTACGGGTCCGTGACGTACCCGCCGGATAGGGTCGGCCCATGGCGGCAGCGGCGACGACGGTGGACGTGCCCGAAGGACCCTGGGGGGATGCGCGGGAGGTGCGGATCTCCAGCCCGGACCGGTTGATCTGGCCCGACGAGGGGATCACCAAGCTCGACCTGGCGCAGTACGCCGTGGACGTCCGCTCGGGCTTCATGAACGCGCTCGGCCACCGCCCCGTGACCCTGCAGCGCTTCCCCGAGGGGATCGCGGGTGAGGAGTTCTGGACCAAGAACCCGCCCAAGGGGATGCCCGACTTCATCACCCCGGTCATGTGCACCTACCCGTCGGGCCGCAAGCACCTGCAGGTCGTCGTCGACGAGCCGGCGGCCGTGGTGTGGGCGATGCAGATGAACACCGTGACCTTCCACCCCTGGCCGGTCCGCACGACCGACGTGGACAAGCCGGACGAGCTGCGCATCGACCTCGACCCCCAGCCGGGTCGGACGTTTGCCGACGCGGTGGAGGCCGCGGTCGCCCTCCGGGAGCTGCTCACCGAGATCGGCCTCACCGGGTGGGTCAAGACGTCGGGCAACCGCGGGGTCCACGTGTTCGTCCGCGTCGCCCCGACCCACGAGTTCCTCGACGTCCGCCACGGAGTCATCGGGATCGCCCGTGAGCTCGAGCGGCGCCTGCCCGACCTGGTGACGGCCTCGTGGTGGAAGGAGGAGCGGGGGGAGCGCGTGTTCGTCGACTTCAACCAGGCCTGCCGCGACCGCACGATCGCCTCCGCCTACAGCACGCGCCCCCTCGCCGGCGCACCGGTCAGTATGCCGCTGGGCTGGGACCAGCTCGTCGGTGTGGATCCGGGGGAGTTCACGGTCCGCACGGTGCCCGGCATCCTCGCTTCGTCCGGTGACGCCTGGGCCGGGATGGACGAGGCCGTCGGCGACGTGGCCGGGGCAATCGCCCTGTGGGACAAGGACATCAACGAGCGCGGGCTCGGTGAGCTGAACTTCCCGCCGGACTACCCCAAGATGCCGGGGGAGCCGCCACGGGTGCAGCCGAGCAAGCGACGCCAGGACAAGGCCGACGACGACTACATGACCCCCAAGGCCGACCGCGACGCCGAGCTTCGGCAGCAGTGGGGGCCGGTGCCGCCCCCGGTCGCGCCCATGCTCGCCAAGCCGGTCAAGGGGATCCCGACCGGGGACTACCTGTTCGAGCCCAAGTGGGACGGGTTCCGTTCGATCATCTTCCGGTCCGGTGACGCGGTGGAGATCGGCAGCCGCAACGAGAAGCCCATGACGCGCTACTTCCCCGAGGTGGTGTCGGCGGTGCTGGAGAACTTCCCGGAGCAGGCGGTCGTCGACGGCGAGATCGTGGTCGTGGGCGCGTCGGGGGACCGGCTCGACTTCGAGGCGCTGCAGCAGCGCATCCACCCTGCCGCGAGCCGGGTCAAGAAGCTGGCTGCCGAGACGCCCGCGCAGTTCGTGGCGTTCGACCTGTTGTCGCTGGGCGGGGAGGACCTGACGGGGCGGCCGTTCGCCGAGCGGCGGGCGCTGCTGGAGCAGGCCTTCGACTCGGTGGCGGCCCCGATCCACCTCACCCGGGCGACGCGCGACCCCGAGGTGGCGCAGGAGTGGTTCGAGCAGTTCGAGGGCGCGGGGCTCGACGGGGTCATCGCCAAGCCGCTGTCGGGCACCTACGAGCAGGACAAGCGGACGATGCTCAAGATCAAGCACGTCCGTACCGCTGACTGCGTGGTGGCGGGCTACCGCACCCACAAGACCGGGGACGACCTCATCGGGTCGCTCATGCTGGGGCTCTACACCGACGACGGGTCGCTCATGAGCGTCGGCGTGATCGGTGCGTTCCCCATGGCGCGGCGGCGCGAGCTGTTCGAGGAGCTTCAGCCCCTGGTGACCTCCTTCGAGGACCACCCCTGGGCGTGGGCCGAGCAGGAGGCAGGAACGAGGACGCCCACCAGCGGCGCCACGAGCCGGTGGAACGCGGGCAAGGACCTGTCGTTCACCCCGTTGCGCCCCGAACGCGTCGTGGAGGTCAAGTACGACCACATGGAGGGGATCCGCTTCCGCCACACCGCGCAGTTCGTGCGCTGGCGCGAGGACCGCGACCCCCTCACGTGCACCTACGAGCAGCTGGAGGAACCCGTGAGCTTCGACCTCGCCGACGTCCTGGGTGAGGCCGGCCGATGAGCTCTGACCGCCGTCAGCTGCGCACCGCAGCGACGGTCGCAGGGGTCACCGCGGGCTCCCTCGCAGCCACGGCGGCGGTGTCGTCGGTGGGCGTGGCCGCCTATGTCGCCCGGCGGGCCCTGACCCCCGACCGTCAGCGGCCGGACGACACCCAGATCCTCGCCGTCGACGAGGGGAGCGTGACGCTGGACCTCACGCCCGAGAGCATCGTGCCGGGCCGGTACGGGCTGTGGCTCGACGGGTCGTCGGGGCACGTGCGGCTGGGTGACCTCCTGGATGTCGACGAGGACCGCGGCCGCGTGCGCCGGGAGCTCCTCGGGGTCGACTCGGGTCACCTGGCGCCGGGGTACGGGCGGTGGGACCAGTACTTCTACGCCGGCCCCCCGGACCGCGCGCTGGGGCTGCGCACCGAGTACGTCGACGTGCTGACCGAGCTCGGCACCATGCCTGCCTGGGTGGTCCGTGCCGAACAGCCGTCGACCCGGTGGGCGGTGCTGGTGCACGGCCGCGGGGCGCGGCGCGACGAGGGCCTGCGTGCCGTGAAGCCGTTGCACGACAGCGGGATCAACGTGATCATCCCGTCCTACCGCAACGACCTGGGCGCCCGACGCGGGGCCGATGGCCGGTACAACCTCGGCCTCTCGGAATGGCGCGACATCGAGGACGCTGCGCTGTTCGCGGTGCAGCAGGGAGCGCGTGAGCTCATCCTCGTGGGCTGGTCCATGGGCGGCGCGATCGTGCTCCAGACCCTGAGCCGGTCCTGGCTCGCCGACCACGTCAGCCACGTGGTCCTCGATGCACCGGTGATCGACTGGACCGACGTCCTCATCCACCACGGGCGCCTGCACGGGGTGCCCGACACCATCGGTGGCCTGAGCCGGTACCTCATGGGGCGAAGGCTGACCCGCCGTCTCGTCGGGGTGCACGACCCCGTCGACGTGGCGCAGACCGACTGGGTGGCCAAGGCGTCCGAGCTGCGCCACCGGATGCTCATCATCCACTCGGTGGACGACGAGTTCGTCCCGGTCGGGCCGTCGCAGGAGCTGGCTGCCGCTCGCCCCGACCTCGTGACGATGGAGCACTGGGACACCTCGCGCCACACCAAGGAGTGGAACGTCGACCCCGAACGCTGGGAGCGGTCGGTCGCCGACTTCGTGAGCAGCTAGCAGCACGCACCTTGGCCACGGTGGGCTATCCCGGCGGTCCCTATCCCGGCCGTCCCTGTCCCGGCGGTCCCTGTCCCGGCCGTCCCTGTCCCGGCCGTCCCTGTCCCGGCCGTGCCGTTGGGTGGCCTCCGCGGCCGGTCGTCCAGGCCTGCTGGACGTGGTCGAGGATCTGGTCGACCACCTGGGTGAGGGGTTGCGTCGCGTCGACGACCACCCCGGCGGGCACGTCCTCCCCGGTCCGGTGCAGTCGGGCGATGAGCTCTCGCTCGGCCGGCTCCGAGCCCCATTCGTCCGTGGGACGACGGTCCAGCCGATGGTGCAGGGTCTCGGCGTCGATGTCGAGCACGAACACCTCGTCGAACAGGTCGATGAACATCGCGAAGTTGCGCGAGCCCCCGCAGAAGAAGGTGAGCGGCTGGCTGTCATCCGCCGCGAGGGCGCGCACCTGCTCGACGTCCCAGATGTGGTGCTCGTGGCCCGAACCACTGACCTTCACGCCGGTCAACGGATCCCCTTGGTACGCCAGTTCACGGTCACCGTGGATGGCCTGGTAGCCGCGTCGTCCCAGCTCATCGCACACGGACGTCTTCCCCGTGCCGGAGACGCCTTCGACCAGGAAGTTGCGTACGCCCACCGCCCCAGTCTCGGGCCGGCGGCGTGCGGGGGCAACGAGTAGGGGGCGCCGCGCGGCGGGGGCAACGCGCGGCTCGGCTCAGTGGTGGCCCCAGTTGGTGCGGATGAGTCCGCGGTCGGGGTTGTCGGGGTCGTCGAGCCAGGAGATGGTCTGCGCTGGCGGTGGTGGGGCGAGGCTGAGCCCGGGTGGGGGTGGTGTGCCGTGGGTGAGTTCGTGGTCGGAGGGGATGGCGAGGTCGTTCCAGGTGATGGGTCCGCCGCTGGGTGGTTGGTAGGTGCCTGCGGGGACGGGTGGGTCACCTTCGGGTGGGGAGGGGATGGCGAGGTCGTTCCAGGTGATGGGTCCGCCGCTGGGTGGTTGGTAGGTGCCTGCGGGGACGGGTGGGTCACCTTCGGGTGGTGGGGCGGTTTCGTGGGGTTGGGGTGGTCGGATGGGGAGCCCGTACCGGTTGGTGACGGTGAGGCCGTCGGGGTGGGTGGGGTCGCCGGTGATGGTGTAGTCGCCGCGGTCGATGCCGTCGTGGTGGGCGGTGCAGAGGCTGATCTGGTTGTCGGTGTCGGTGGGGCCGCCGTCGGCCCATGCCTGGAGGTGGTGGATCTCGACGAACCCGGTGGTGGGGCAGCCGGGGAAGCGGCAGCCGCGGTCGCGGTCGGTGATGAGGCGGCGGGTGCGGTGGGGCAGGATCCGCATGGCTCGGCCGACGGACACGGGTCGTCCTTCGGTTTCCCAGACGGGTTGGACCTGCCCGTCGCTGATGAACCGGCCGAGCAGGCGCAGGGGGATGGCGTGGCCGCCGTTGACCCAGGCGCCGGTCTGATGAACCGGCCGAGCAGGCGCAGGGGGATGGCGTGGCCGCCGTTGACCCAGGCGCCGGTCGTGTCGAGGTGCAGGTAGACCCGGTAGTGCGCCGATCTGCTGGTGGAGGTGACCGAGGCGAGGGAGCGGGTGGCCATCTCCTCGAGGGCGTCGGCGTAGGTCGGCGACCCCGCGTAGCGGTCGTCGACGTCGGCAGCCCAGCCAGTCCGGGTGGGGTCGCTGGCGTCACTGCTGTCGGTGTCGCGGCGGCGCAGGAACAGTGCGTCCTTGGCTTCCTTGACGGCTTGTTCGACCAGCGCGCCGATGGTGGCGGGGGCGGAGTAGCGCAGCTGGAATCGGCCGTCGGCGTCGTAGGACATGGTCAGGTCGGGCTTGGCGCAGGCACGCTGCTCGGCGGCCGACTCGAAGGCGGTGGACGGCAGGGCGGCGGTGTCCAGGTCGCCGAACCCCAGCGTGTGCGGCTCGACGGACAGATCGCTGCCCGCTGCGTCGGTGCCTTGGGCGGCGTGTGCGGCTGGTGCGGGGGCGGCGAACGCGTGGCGGGCGACGGCTCGGCGCAGCTGGGTGACGGTCGCGTTCCGGGCGAACTGGGTGACCGAGGCCTGGTGGGTGACGGGGACGTGGCGGGCCAGGACGGCGACCTGGTCCAGGGACAGCTCCCCGGCAGGGCGAAGAGGCTGCCGGCGGTGATGTCCCCGCCGACGCTGTGCACGTCGGACATCCAGAACGCGAAGATGTTGTACCAGGACCACGTCTGCTCTCCTTGAGCGGCGCGAGGTCCTCGTTGCGCAGCTGGGTCACGGTCGCGTTCCGGGCGAACTGGGTGACCGAGGCCTGGTGGGTGACGGGGACGTGGCGGGCCAGGACGGCGACCTGGTCCAGGGACAGCTCCCCGGCCTCCAACGCCACAGCTGCGTCGGTGAGCTCGGTGCGTCGCCTGGCGACGGCGACGATGTCGGCCGCGTGGGCATGGGACAGGCCGGCGCGGACGACGAGGTAGTGCTCGGGTGACTTGAACCCGCCTTCGCCCCAGTGCCGGTCGGTCATGACCTCGTCGATGATGTCGACCAGCTCGGCCTGCGCCCGGTTCAACCGACCCGCAACGGCAGCGGTCCGCTCCCACAACGCTTGGTTCCGCATGCCCCAGCCACCGTCCGGACCGGTGTCCGGGAGTGCTGCGAGCGGGACTGTCGACATGCCCCAATCGTACAGGTGTTCGAATGCTCTGAGAAGGGTTGTCCACACCCCGATCCCACGAATTCGCTCTGAGCAGAACCGAATTGGCGCCGTCCACTCGCCGCCAGTGGAAGTGGTGAGAGGAGTGCGTCAGTGGTCGACGCGCCAGCGACTGAGGACGGTCCCGTCCTCCTCGAGCAGCAGCATCGGGGTGAGCGCGACGTCGAGGTCCGGCCCGCTGGTGATCCGGCCGTGCTCGCCACCCACCAGGGTCGGCGCCCAGGTGAGGTCGACCTCGTCCACGACTCCCGCGCTGAGCATCGTGCCGAAGAGCGACGGTCCGCCCTCGGACAGGATGCTGCGGAACCCTCTGTCCTCCAACGCCGCTCGAGCCGCCCGCAGGTCCACAGTTTCCTTGCCGACCACCACGACATGGTCGTCTCCGAGGACCTCCCTGGCGGCGGAGACGTTGGACGAGGATGCCGACTCGCACGTGATGAGCAGGGCCGCTCCCCGAGGTGACGTCATCGCAGCGACGGTTGGCGGTAGCTCCCCGCGGTTGCTGACGACCGCGAGCACGGGCGCCTCCGGGTCCTCGTCCCGCAACGCCGGATAGCCCTCTGCACGAACGGTTCCCGCGCCCACGACGACGACGTCTGCGAGCTGCCTCAACACGGAGAAGACCCGGAAGTCGGCCGGGGTGTTGATGCTCCCCGAGCGCCCGTCCGCACCGGTCACCGCGCCGTCGAGGGAGGCCACGAAGTTGACGCGCAGCCACGCGCGGTCGGCCGGCGCGGCATACGCCTCTCGCAGGGCAGCGTCGTCCACATCGGTGCCGGGGGCGGGGGAGCCGGTCTCGCTGAGCAGCAGGCGCATGCGGGAAGTCTGCCTCACCTACGCTTCCCCCGTGCCCTCCTCACTCACCGAACGCTCCCCGAAGCTCGACCGCGAACGGCTGGTGCGGGACCTCGTGCCCCCGCCGCGGTTCGACGCGGAGCGGTTCTCGACGTACCGCCCCGATCCCGCGGAGCCCAGCCAGTCCGCGGCGGTGGAGCGGCTCGAGGCGTATGCCGCGTCGTTGGGCGGAGCCACTGGGAGCACCGGTCTGTTCGGGCGACGTCGCAAGCGGGCGAAGGCCGGGCGCGGGATCTACCTCGACGGCGGGTTCGGCGTCGGCAAGACGCACCTGCTGGCGAGCCTCTGGCACGAGGCGGAGGGACCGAAGTCCTTTGGGACGTTCGTGGAGTACACGAACCTCGTCGGGGCGCTCGGCTTCGCCCAGACCGTCGAGGCGCTCAGCGCGCACACCCTGGTGTGCATCGACGAGTTCGAGCTCGACGACCCGGGCGACACCGTCCTCATGGCGACCCTGCTCGCGCGCCTCACCGAGGCCGGGGTGTCGCTGGCGGCCACGAGCAACACCCTGCCGGATGCGTTGGGGCAAGGGCGGTTTGCCGCTGAGGACTTCCTGCGCGAGATCCAGGCGCTGGCATCGCGCTTCGACGTGCTGACCGTCGACGGCCCGGACTACCGGCACCGCGACACGGTCGACAGCCCGCCGCCGCTGACCGAGCCGGAGGTCGCCGAGGCGACCCAGCGGGAGGGCGCGGTGCTCGACCACTTCATCGACGTGACCCGTCACCTGTCGACCGTGCACCCGAGCCGGTACCGCACCCTGCTCGACGGGGTCACGGCCGTGGGATGGACCCACGTGCGCCCGGTGACCGACCAGGCGGTCGCGCTGCGCCTCGTGGTCCTCGCGGACCGCCTGTACGACGCAGACATCCCGGTGTTCGCCAGCGGTCAGCCACTGGGAGAGGTCTTCTCCGCCGAGATGTTGTCGGGCGGCTACCGCAAGAAGTACTACCGCGCCATCTCCCGTCTCACAGCCCTCGCGCGGGGTGACCAGCGGTGACAGGATGCGCCAATGGGCAAGAAGGACAAGAAGGCCACCAAGCATCCCGAGTCGAAGCCGGCTGAGGTCACCCCGCTGGCTCCCGTGACGTTCAGCGAGGCGCTGCGGGTGCGGGAGGGCTTCGTCCTCGCCGAGTGCGACCCACGCTCGACGCCAGCCTTCGACGGCGACAAGGAAGCCGGGCAGGCGGCCCTGGAGCTGCGCGCGGGGGAGATCGGCGAGTTCCAGGAACGCCTGTACGCCGAGGCCAAGATGGACGGTCAGCGGTCGCTCCTGCTCGTCGTCCAGGGCATGGACACCTCCGGCAAGGGTGGCATCATGCGCCACGTCGTTGGCGAGATGGACCCCCAGGGCGTGCGGTACACCGCGTTCAAGGCCCCTTCGGCAGAGGAACGCCGGCACCCGTTCCTGTGGCGCATCCGCAACGCGCTGCCGTCGCCGGGGCAGATCGGCGTCTTCGACCGTTCGCACTACGAGGACGTCCTCATCGTTCGGGTGCACGACCTCGTGCCCAAGGCGACGTGGTCGCGGCGCTATGCCCAGATCAACGCGTTCGAGGAGAAGGCGATCGCCGACGGCACCACGATCATCAAGGTGATGATGCACATCTCCTCGGACGAGCAGAAGGCCCGGCTGACCGAGCGGCTCGCTCGGCCCGACAAGCAGTGGAAGTACAACCCCGGCGACGTGGACGAGCGGTTGCAGTGGCCGCACTACCAGGAGGCGTACCAAGCGGTCCTCGACCGCACCTCGACGGACGCAGCCCCGTGGTATGTCGTCCCCGCCGACCGCAAGTGGTACGCGCGCCTGGCCGTCCAGAGCCTGGTGCTCGAGCACCTCGAGGCGATGGACCCCCGGTGGCCGGCAGTCGACTACGACGTCAGCAAGGAGCAGCAGCGCCTCCGCGTGACGTGAGGGTGCGATGAGTTCCGCTCCCCGGCGGAGTCTTCACGGGTAGGTGGTGCCACGTCGGGCGCCGCCACGACGAAGGGAGCTGGGCGTGCTCAGCGAATCGAAGGCATTCAGTGGCTTCTCCGCCAACGACATCGACGCAGCGCGGACGTTCTACTCGGACGTTCTCGGGCTCGAGGTGACCGAGCAGATGGGCATCCTCAGCCTGCACCTCGGGGGTGACCACCGCGCGATCATCTACCCCAAGCGCGACCACGAGCCGGCCGGGTTCACCGTGCTGAACTTCCCCGTGGCCGACATCGAGGCGACGGTGGACGGCCTCACGACAGCAGGGGTGAGCTTCGAGAAGTACGAGGGGACGCCGATGGCGACGGACGCCAAGGGCATCTTCCGCGGGGGCGGTCCGCTCATCGCGTGGTTCCGGGACCCGGCCGGGAACGTCCTGTCGGTCATCCAGGACTGAGGCAGGACTGAGGCAGGACTGAGGCAGGACTGAGGCAGGACTGAGGCGCGGTGCGCGGGCCCCCGCCCTTGCCCGGTCTGCGCTCAGCTCAGCCCGGGCGGCGGCGGGACCTTGCCGAACCCCCACAGCATCACCCAGGTGGCGATCCCGCAGATCGTCAGCAGCACGATTCCCCCTGCAACGGTGGCGGCAGGTCCCGGCTTGCGGATCGGGCGCATCCAGACCTCGTGCTGCGGTCGGGGTGCCGGCGCGCCGAGCATGGCGCCACCGCAGGCCGAGAGGACGACGATCGGGCCCCCGATGTAGAGCAGCGGGTCCAGGACGTCCATGTAGTTGAGCCCCTTCATCGCTGCGGGCAGCAGGATGACCAGCGCCGCGGTCACGGCGCCGAGGAAGAGCCCGATCAAGGCTCCCCGTCCGGGTTGACCTCTCATGCTGCCGAGTATGCGGCGGCGTGGACTCCGCGTCGATCAGCCGTTCGTCGCGTGTTTCCGGCCGGTCAGAGGGTGAATGCGCGGTCCACGAGGGTCCTGGACGCCTGCGTGCTGAGGCCGACGTCGAGCGTCCCGAAGGTCGCGCCGTGCCGACCGCCCAGGCGGCTATCGATGAACGCGTCAGCCACGACGGTGGGGGCGAGCCTGGCCAGCAGGGACGCCTGCAGGGTGACGGCGAGTCCCTCGACCACCGAGCGTGCCCCGGCCTGGGCATCTGGTCGGGTCGCCCGAGCGAGCAGCTCCGGAAGCCCGTCGATGGCGTCGTCGAGCACGCGGTGGTGGCCCCGCGCGAGCCCGACCTCGGCGAGGTAGGCGTCGACGGAGGCCTGCTCACGGCCTACGGCTCGAAGGACGTCGAGGGCGTTGACGTTGCCCGAGCCCTCCCAGATCGAGTTGAGCGGCGCCTCGCGGTAGAGGCGCGCCAGGCCGTTCTCCTCGACGTAGCCGTTGCCGCCCAGGCACTCCAGGGCCTCGGCGACCATCACCGGGGTGCGCTTGCAGACCCAGTACTTGCCCAGCGCGACACCCAGTCGGGACAGGGCCGTGTCGCCCTCGTCGACGGCGTGCGCGAGCCGCAGCGCGAGTGTGGTGGCCGCCTCGGACTCGAGGGCGAGGTCCGCCAGCACGTTCTGCATCAACGGCTGGTCGACCAGCAGGGCGCCGAACGCACTGCGGTGTCGGGCGTGGTGGATCGCGCGGAGCAGAGCGGCTCGCATCGTCGCGGACGATCCGAGGATGCAGTCGAGGCGGGTCGCCGCGACCATGTCGAGGATGGTCCGGATGCCGCGGCCCTCGTCGCCGACGCGCACCCCCCACGTGCCGTCGAGCTCGACCTCGGAGGACGCGTTGGACCGGTTGCCCAGCTTGTCCTTCAACCGCTGGAGCGCAAAGGGATTGCGCTCACCGTCGTCGAGCACCCGGGGAACGAGGAAGCACCCGACACCCGTTTCCGTCTGCGCCAGCACGAGGAAGGCGTCGCTCATCGGCGCCGAGCAGAACCACTTGTGCCCCGTCAGGCGGTAGGTGTCACCGCCGGTCACCGGGCCGCCGTCCGTGGCCACGGCGCGGGTCGTGTTGGCGCGGACGTCGGAGCCGCCTTGCTTCTCGGTCATGCCCATGCCGGCGATGGCACCGGCCTTGGCGTCGAGCGGGCGCAGGCCGAAGTCGTAGCTGCGTGAGGCGAGCGGGGGGATCCAGCGCTGCGCGAGCGCGGCGTTGGCCGCCAGCGCCGGCGCGGCGGCATACGTCATCGAGACGGGGCAGAGGTGGCCCGCCTCGACCTCCGACCAGGTCGTGAACCCGGCCGCACGTCGCACGTGCGCTCCGGTGCCCGGGGGCCGGGTCCATGGCTCTGCGGTGAGCCCGCCACCGACGGCAACCTCCATGAGGGAGTGCCACGCAGGGTGGAAGTCGACCTCGTCGAGGCGTTCGCCGGTGGGGGAGTGGGTCCGCAGGACGGGGTGGTGGGTGTTCGCCTGCTCGGCCCACTCGCGCGCCTGCGCCGACCCCGAGCGCGCGCCGAGCTGCTCGACCTCCGCGTATGCCGCGTCGTCGGCCCAGCGCCGAACGGCCTCTGCCAGCGCGGCGTTGCTGGTCAACGCGTTGTAGTCGGGGAGGGCGGGGACCTGGTTGGTGACGGCGTGGGTGGGCACGACCGCAGAGTATGCGGGATACCGTGGGCAGGTGAGTGTGAAGGCGCGGGTCCGTCGCGAGCTGGTGCGCGTGCCCGGAGCCATGCCGGTCGCGCGGATGACGGTGGAGACGATCAGGGTCTGCCTGAAGTACCGCGTGACCGGGTTGGCCTCCGAGGCGGGCTTCTTCATGCTGCTCTCGCTGCCGCCGTTGGTGCTGGGGCTGTTCGGTGGCGTGGGGTACCTCGGCAAGTGGCTGGGGGACGACACCGTCACGCGGATCATCGCCCAGATCCAGACCTGGGCCGGGCAGTTCCTCACGCCCGGACTCATCCAGAACACGCTGCTGCCCACCGTCCAGGACGTGTTCAAGGACGGCCGGTTCGACCTCATCTCGGTCGGCTTCCTGCTGTCGGTGTGGTCGGGTTCGCGTGCGCTCAACGTCTTCGTCGACACCATCTCGATCATGTACGGCCAGTCGGGGGTGCGCGGGATCGTCCGGACGCGGGCCCTGTCGCTGACGCTCTACGTGCTGTCGCTCGTGGTCGGCATCGTCGTCATCCCCTTGGTCGTGATCGGCCCGACGTGGCTCAAGGACCTGCTGCCCAAGGAGACGGGCTTCCTGGCCTGGCTCTACTGGCCCGTCGTGACCGTCCTCGCGGTCGCCAGCATCGCGACGCTGTTCCACATCTCCACCCCACGGCGCAGCCCGTGGCTCCGCGACGTGCCCGGAGCGGTGCTGACGCTGGTGCTGTGGTCCCTGTCGTCGTACGTCCTGCGCGGCACCGTCGCGGCCTCGCTGAAGGGCGGCACCTCGATCTACGGACCGCTGTCCGCCCCGATCGTGCTGCTGATCTTCCTGTACGCCCTCGCCATCGCGGTCCTCATCGGCGCCGCGCTCAACGCCGCCATCCGCACCCTGTGGCCCGTCGAGGAGCGACTGTCGCTGCGGGCACGCGTCGTCGAGTGGGTCCAGGGGAAGCTCGCCTCCCGCCGCGCCGGGTCCGCGGCCCCTGCGCCGGGTGGCGCTCGTGCCGGCACGGCCTCCGTCGCCTCGGCGACCCGAACCCCCGCCGACACCGCCCACGGCGCCCCTGCGGGCAACGGAGCAGTCGCGTCCGGCGGCGTGGCCGGGCTGCTCGCGGCCCAGGCGGACGCCACCGCGGAGGAGGAGCTCGTGGGGTCCCTGGCGGGTCTCCGGGAGGAGGCGCGCAAGCCGCTGACCCCCGTCCCGGACGACTCGGACGACACCCAATTTGGAGAGGAAGCGCCTGATCCGATAAGTTTTCTTCGCACGCGCAGCGGGTAGCAAAAACTCCCCGTTCGTCACCAACGCGCGTGTAATGCGGATGTAGCTCAGTTGGTAGAGCGCAACCTTGCCAAGGTTGAGGTCGCCGGTTCGAGCCCGGTCATCCGCTCGGAGGGTTTGACCGCCTTCACGGTGGAGTGGCCGAGAGGCGAGGCAGCGGCCTGCAAAGCCGCGTACACGGGTTCAAATCCCGTCTCCACCTCGACTACGTACGAACCCGAAATCTCCACCCTCGGGCGATTGGCGCAGTGGTAGCGCGCTTCCTTGACACGGAAGAGGTCACTGGTTCAAACCCAGTATCGCCCACCAGAACGAAACAGCCCCTGACCTGCGGAAACGCCGGTCAGGGGCTGTTGTTCGTAGGGCTTCGAATCGGCCCTCAAGGGCGATGCTTGACTAACTGCTTGACTAAGGATCCGTTTTTGGGTCCGGTTCCGGTGTCGAAACGGAGTCCGGACGCGGGCGGACGTCCTCCGGCACGAAGATGCGGTCCATGGCCTCCGCGCCCTCGGTCAGCACGGGTCTGAGCTGCTTTCGGTAGACCGCCTCGGTGACCGTGGTGCTCCGGTGGCCGACGAGCCGGGCGATCTCCTCCAGGGGGACTCCCGCCTCGGACAGGATCGAGACGAAGCTGTGCCGGAGCTCGCGGGGTGTCCACGTCCCGTCGACCAGGCCAGCTCGGCGCACGACGCTGCGGAAGGCACGGCGGACGTTCGCCGAGTCCAGGGCGAGCCCGGAATCGGTGCAGAAGACGAGGTCGTTGTCGGTCCAGTTGTCCCCGGCTGCCTCCCTGCGACGGTCCTGCTCCAGCTTGTGAAGCGTGAGCGCTTCGACGGCGACGGTAGGCAACCGAAGGGTCCGTCGTGACCGCTTGGTCTTGGTGTCGCCAGTTTCACGCACCGACCGCCAGACCTGAATGGTCGGCGGCCGCAGTGGTTTCGACGCGAGGTCGCCGGTCAGGTCCAGGTGAGCCCAGGTCAGGGCGCGCAGCTCCTCCGTCCTGGCGCCCGTGACGAGGCTGAGCGTGATGTAGGCATTCATGTCCGTTCCACGCGCAGCGGCCAGCACGGCCGCAGCTTGCTCGAAGGTCAGCGCCCTGGACGGGCGCCCCTTTCGTCCCTGCGGGACCTCGCAGTGCAACGCGACGTTTCGCCGGAGCCGGTCACGGGCCACCTGGCGAGACAGGGCTCGACGCAGGATGGAGAGGATGCGCTGCAGGGTGGCACGGCTCAGGTCGGGTGACTTCCGCTTGAGCCATCGGTCCACGTCCTCGGCTGTGAGCTCCTGCACCTTTCTGGCGCCCAAGTCCGGGATGACATGTCCGTTGGCCAGGATCCGGCACGTGGTGATGGTCTTCGCGGACACGTCCTCGGCTGTGAGCTCCTGCACCTTTCTGGCGCCCAAGTCCGGGATGACATGTCCGTTGGCCAGGATCCGGCACGTGGTGATGGTCTTCGCGGACCGGCCGGCCAGACCGAACTCCAGCCAGTCCTCGATGGCCGACGCAACTGTCATGCGGGCTGCTACCGAAATGCCATCGCGGTGGTCGCGAATAAGCTTCTGGAGCTTGTCCTTGGCCTCGGTCTTGGTGCGACCGGTCCCAGTCTTGACGATGCGTTTGCCGTCTGGGTGGAAGCCCACGCGCGGTGGTCGCGAATAAGCTTCTGGAGCTTGTCCTTGGCCTCGGTCTTGGTGCGACCGGTCCCAGTCTTGACGATGCGTTTGCCGTCTGGGTGGAAGCCCACCTGAGCGGTCGCGATCCAGCGCTGGCGTGACTCCGAGAAGTGGACACCACCTTCGCCGCGACTACGCCGTGTGGCCATCCGCCTCCGCCTCGGACTCGAGCAGGGCGACGTAACGTTCGATCGCCGACGCAGTGACGTAGCAGCGGCGCCCTTGGTGCACGGTCTGCAAGCGGCCTGCACGGATCTGCTCATAGACGACGGTGCGGCTCATGCTGAGCAGCTCCATTGTTTCCGTGATGCCGAGGAGTGCGCGTTCTGCCACTGCGGTCATGGTTTCTCCCTTGTCGTTCTCGACTGGACAACGGTGACGAGGGGGCACCATCCGCGCCAGGTCGCCGTTTGGCCCTGGCGTCAGCACATTCAGTTGACCTTGGAGTTGCGTGATCGTTGCCGGCGCTGCTGCTCAACCACGTGCAGTGAGTTCGAGACGAGAGTGGTGTGCTCTCGAGCCCCGAATCCGTTGATTATCCGGAGGGAGCGCGCGTCGTTACTCGTCCTACTTCATGAATAGTCTCTGACCTGCATAAATGTGCGGATGGAGCTTGTGAGGGTGCTCGTCATTTCCTGGCTCTTCTCGACCAAAGCCGGAGGGTAAACCGGACGGCGACAAGCCTTGCTCGCGTGGAGAGCCCTGTGGCTGGGTCAGAGCTCGAGCAGTCTCTGGACTGGCGAGGGACCGGGATGTAGGTCGGGCCGTGCCATGGAGTGCTTGACCTGCTGCGTCTGTCGATACGCCTCGTTCCACAGCATCTGGAGGTCGGGCACCTCGTGGCTGGAGACGGCGACGAACTTGCCCTGACTCTTGGCTGGCATCCGGGTCACGGAGACCGGCAGGGCTCGTGCGGGGGCGAAGACGAGTCCGGATCGGAGCAGTCGGTCTGGAAGCGTCTGACTCAGCTCCATGATGACTCGTCCAAGAGTCTCGACACCGTGGGTGAGGTCGCGTAGTCCTCGTGGCCTGTCCCAAACATCCGCTGGTTCGGATGCGTGCACACCGACTTCGTTGAGGGCGTTGAAGAGCTCACGACTGGCGGCGACGAACTCGGTGCTGCTGCGGCTTGCGGTGGTGAGCCGTGCCCAGGACTTGTCGGCGGACTGGAAGGCGCGTGCACCAGCTACCAGAGAGGTGCTGGCTCCGTCGAGCGCGTCCTCGAGGTTGCCATGGGGCGCGGTAAGTACCTGGTGCGTAACCGCGTACAGGAGGGCTCCTTGGTTGGCCAGCATGCGCAGGGTGTCTGCGCTCGGAACGAGCCGGAGGAGCTCCAGCTCGGCGGCTATCGTCCAGTGTTCGACGGCTGCTTCGAGGCGCTCGTTGATTGTCGCTGGAGCCGGCTCCGGCGAGGTGGCGGTGAGCCGCTCGAGCGCGAGGGGACGCTGCGCACCTTCGCGGAGCGCGTCGATGGACTCTTCGGCGTATCGCGAGATGGCCAGCGGGCGGTCGGCGTCCACTACTGCGCCATGGGCCAGGGCGTGACGTGCTGCAGAGTAGGTGAGGGAAAGGATGTGGATGTAGGTGCCGGCCAGTTGTGCGTCGTCCATGAAGCGGGCCTGCTCGACCTGTCGCTGGGCCACGGCCAAGTCTGCGGCTGCGCCGAGCGTGCAGGAGATTCGTGCAAGCGGGTGCGGGTCGCCGAGCTCCGCCGGGGTGATGTCGGGGTCCACGTCCAGGTCACGGGTCTTGACCAGGTAAACGCCCGCGTCGTGGACCACGTGCAGGTTGCCGTGCTGCACCCTGCGACGGAAGTAGGCGGCCCTCTTGCCGGTGAGCGCGGCGGCCTGTTCGAGGCTGAGCTGGGTGTCGAAGGGATGCCGCAGCGGTTCGGGGTAGGAACGGAACACAGCAAGGGTGGGCGCGAGC
>NZ_LMCM01000003.1 GCF_001426245.1 Phycicoccus sp. Root101
CAGAAGCTTATTCGCGACCACCGCGATGGCATTTCGGTAGCAGCCCGCATGACAGTTGCCTCGGCCATCGAGGACTGGCTGGAGTTCGGTCTGGCCGGCCGGTCCGCGAAGACCATCACCACGTGCCGGATCCTGGCCAACGGACATGTCATCCCGGACTTGGGCGCCAGAAAGGTGCAGGAGCTCACAGCCGAGGACGTCGACCGATGGCTCAAGCGGAAGTCACCCGACCTGAGCCGCGCCACCCTGCAGCGCGTCCTCTCCATCCTGCGTCGAGCCCTGTCTCGCCAAGTGGCACGTGACCGGCTCCGACGAAACGTCGCGTTGCACTGCGAGGTCCCACAGGGACGAGAAGGGCGCCCGTCCAGAGCGCTGACCTTCGACCAAGCTGCGGCCGTGCTGGCCGCGGCGCGTGGAACGGACATGAATGCCTACATCACGCTCAGCCTCGTCACGGGCGCCCGGACCGAGGAACTGCGCGCCCTGACCTGGGCTCACCTGGACCTGACTGGCGACCTCGCCTCGCAGCCACCCCGGCCGCCGACCATCCAGGTCTGGCGGTCGGTGCGTGAAACAGGTGACACCAAGACCAAGCGGTCACGACGGACCCTGCGGTTGCCCGCCGTCGCCGTCGACGCGCTCACGCCTCACAGGCAGGAGCAGGACCGTCGCAGGGAGGCAGCCGGTGACAGCTGGACCGACAACGACCTCGTCTTCTGCACCGATTCCGGGCTCGCCCTGGACTCGGCGAACGTCCGCCGCGCCTTCCGCAGCGTCGTGCGCCGAGCTGGCCTGGACGACGGGACGTGGACACCCCGCGAACTACGGCACAGCTTCGTCTCGATCCTGTCCGAGGCAGGAGTCCCCCTGGAGGAGATCGCCCGGCTCGTCGGCCATCGAAGCACCACGGTCACCGAGGCGGTCTACCGAAAGCAGCTCAGACCCGTGCTGACCGAGGGCGCTGAGGCCATGGACCGCATCTTCATGTCCGAGGACGTCCGCCCACGTCCGGACTCCCTTTCGACACCGGAATCGGCCTCGAAATCGGATCCTTAGTCAAGCAGTTAGTCAAGCATCGCCCTTGAGGGCCGATTCGAAGCCCTACAAAGAACAGCCCCTGACCGGCGTTTCCGCAGGTCAGGGGCTGTTTCGTACTGGTGGGCGATACTGGGTTTGAACCAGTGACCTCTTCCGTGTCAACGACTTTTACGCCGTCCGTGGCCGTCCATCGAAGTCCGTCTGAGCACGAACCACTCCCCCACCGTCCACCGACGTCCACCCAAATCCGCGCCCGTTGTCACTCACTTAGTCACGCACCCGGATCGCGCACTCGGCACCGTTCAAGCCGTAGCAGACCACTCGCTCGGGCTACCGATCCCAGGGACAAATTCGCGAACGGGACCCGCACCGCCCGCAAATGCCGCGTGCTACGGCCGGGTCTGCCCGCCCGCCTTGACCCGTGAGCTTCTGAACCCGGGAACCTCAAAGAGCTGGTGTGCAGATCTCGACAACGCCAACCTGCGTGACAGCCGGTGTGGACCGCCCCTTCCATTGCCGCGGCTACGTCGTCGCTGCCCCTATGCCCCAACTTCCGGATCTGCCAGCTTGCGACTGCGCACGGCCCGCGAAGGCGGGTTGCCTGCCGCCGATCTCGCACAGAGGCGCCTCATGGCATGTCAGGGGTCGTAAGACCTTCGTCTCATTGCCGCCAACACTTGGGGCGCGGACGCTGGAGGGACGCGAGTTCGATCTAGGAGGCCCGCATGAACCATGACTCTCGCTCCCCGTCAGGGCGTAGGGACCTGCGTCTCGTTGCAACACCACCGGTTGAAAGCGAACAGTTGAGCGACCTCATCGAAGCCGTTGTCCTGCTGCACCGCGAGGTGTCTGAACCGCTAGGCCTCCTACGGGGTGCGAGCACGCCCGTCGCCCCCATCACCTCGATTCAAGAGGCGCTTACGTCGATCGACTCACTCATCAAGGCCGCATGCCAGATCCGTCGACTCCGCCCCGTGTCCTCGGTCTGACGGTGTACGGCTGCGTCGTCGGGGCCCGCGCGGCAACGTCCGCGCCGCCGTGGAGGCCCTGTCGGCGCCCATGGGTCTGGCAGGCGTCGCGAGTCGTCGACGAACTGGTCATAGCCAGCGAACGGGGCGCTCCGCCGCTGGCGTCTGAGCGTGGGGAGCCCAAGGCGTCCGCCCGACCGAGTGACGGCCGTTGGTAGACGCTCAGGGCATTGGGGAGGTTGTCCTTGTCCTTTCCTCACGTTCGTCAGCCGCTCCATGGACATGTCGTGTGGCGTCAAGACGGCGAACAGTGGTGTGGGCCCCTGCATGCCACCTGAGCGCCCGCGCGCCGGCGCGCGGACACCTCGCACGTGGCGGAGTCCAACGCGAGACGGACAACGAGCCCTTCAAACGGCGGCGAGCCTGGGACCGTCCCTGACTAGTTGGTCACGCGGTCCGGGCCCCGTCTGCTTCGCCGCGATCCCGGCGAATGCCGTCGGGGGCGGATATTCTGCAAAGGTGGCGCACACCGTCGCAAGCAGGCCTGTCCCGGAGGGGGAGACGTGGGCGCGGTCCGCGCTCTCGCGACTGGCGGACGTCCCGAGGGTCCACCGGGCCGGTCTGGCACTGGCCGAGGGTGGCGGACGACGGCTGCTGTTCACCGCCAGCGACCGCGACGACGGGCAGCGCGTCACCTGGTGTGAGATCGACGCATACGAGCACGTCCCCCTGACCCACACCGTGCGCACCGGCGAGGCCGTGTTCGGTTCGTTGGACGACCTTGCCGCCGGATATCAGGGGTTCGTCGACCACCAGGCCCCGCAGACGATGGCGCTGGCGTTCCTGCCCATCGTTGCGGCCGGTCACGTCCAGGGCGGGTATGCACTGTTCTTCGACGCACCCCAGTCCTTCGACCAGAAGCAACTGGCCGAGCTCGAGGACCTCGGAACGCAGTTGGGCGCGGACCTGCGCCGCGTGCAGCGCACCACCACCCATGCCAGCAGGTCCCTGGACGCGGAGCCGGTACCGGACGACGCACAAGCGGCGACGTACTCAGTCGCGCCCGACCCTCGAGCCGTCGCTCACGCCCGCCACTTCGCGCACAGCACCCTCACGTCCTGGGGCGTCGACGAGGGCACCGTCAGCAACGCGGTCCTGTGCCTGAGCGAGCTGGTCACCAACGCACTGCTCCACACCGACGCCGGATGCGAAGTCCGCGTCATGCTCGACCAGGGCGTGCTGACCGCGACCGTTCGTGACAGCGGCTCAACGGTCGTGGTAAACCCCAGCAACGTCACACGGGAGCCGTTGGCCGTCCACGGTCGTGGACTTCAGCTCGTGGACGCGTTCTCGACAAGGTGGGGCTCCCAACTGGACGCAGCCGGGATGAGCGTCTGGTTCACACTCGAGCCGGCGAACGTCGGCCTTGGTCGAGCCGCCGACCAGATAGGCCGGTAGATGGGATGCGCACTCAGACACGGTGTGAGGCCCGTCGCCCAATGCTGACGAACGAGGGCAACCTCCCCCACGGACCGGTCGGGTTCGGCAACCGTTCTAGGGCGCAGGGTGCGCGGTCAGTCCCTAACATGGGGCGGTGAACCTGCTGCCACACCTACCGCTCTTGGGCGAGTTGCTCGTCTTCGTCGGAGCTGCCGCACTCATCTGGGTCGCCGGCATCCCGCTGTCGAACTACACAGACATCTTGGCCGACCGCCTCCACCTCGGGCAGGCTCTGGGCGGCCTCATCCTCCTGGCCGTGGCCACGAACCTGCCCGAGATCGCCATCACGTACAGCGCGGCGGCCAGCGGTAAGCCCGATGTGGCAGTGAGCAACATCCTCGGAGGCATCGCCATCCAGACCGTGGTCCTGGTCGCCCTTGACGCGTTCGGCGTGCGCGAACGTCGACCGTTGACCTACCAGGCGGCGAGCCTGACCTTGGTCGTCGAGGGTGCCATCGTGCTCGCCGTCCTGGTCGTGGTCGTCATGGGAACCCAGCTGCCCAAGAACCTGGTCTTCGCCCGGCTCAGCCCCGACGTCGTGCTCATTGCTCTGGTCTGGGTCGGCGGTCTGATGCTCACCCAACGAGCCGGTGGGAAGCTGCCGTGGTCGAACAGCGGCGAGGCGCCCGACAGCCAACCCAAGCCACGCGGTCACTCCCAGAAGTCTCGCTCGGACGAAGCGACCCGCAAAGGCGTCAGCACCACGCGCGTCATCCTCATCTTCGGTGCCGCAGCCGTCGCCACGCTGGTGGCCGGTGCGGTCCTCGAACAATCCGGTACCGCGGCCGCCGACCAGGTGGGCCTCTCAGGGGCCCTGTTCGGTGCCACCGTCCTCGCAGCGGCCACCTCCCTGCCAGAGCTCAGCACCGGACTGGCCGCGACCAGGCAAGGCGACTACAAACTCGCATTCGGTGACATCTTCGGGGGCAACGCATTCCTGCCCGTCCTGTTCCTCCTCGCCGTCCTCGTGTCCGGGAAGGCGGTGCTGCCCAACGCGCACGCCGCCGACATCTACCTGACCGGGCTCGCAGCACTGCTGACTGTCGTGTACATGGCAGGCCTGCTCTTCCGGCCGGCCAAGCAGCACGCCCGATTGGGTATCGACAGCATCGCAGTCCTGTTGCTGTACGTCGTCGGAGTCACCGGTCTGGTCGTCCTGCCGCAGTAGCTCAACGCAGACAGCAACGTTCGGTGCCTTACAAGCCAGCGCATTCGCTCGGCGCGACTCAGCAGTGACGCATCAGCGTCAGCGCCGAACGAGCCGTCTGCGCACGCGGCGGACGGTGACGGAGTCGTATGCCATTGCCTCAGGGCGCACGGCAATTGCGAGAAGGCGCCGGTCGTACTCAGCCACGTCGAGACCCCAGCGCTGGGCGACCACTTGGTCCTTGACGCCAGCGTGACGCCACCATTCCCGTTCGAAGTCAAGGATGTCCATGTCCATATCGGTCATGTGAATCCCTTCTGGAACAGTTCGAAGCCGAGCGCTTGGTATCCCTGTACCCCGTGGTTGCCTCCTCAATCCAGCTGGAGCCTGCCTTCACAACAGCCAAGGACCTGGATCCATCACCGTGGTGCATCCGAGGTCACCACCCAGTCGGTGCCGACCGAACACCACGCTGACCACTTGGAGCCGGCCCATCTCCAGTCCCGCGCGTTCGAACGGGCGGGCTCCTAGCCCCCGGGGACAGTACCCAGGGTGGTCCTGGCCGTGTCGACCACCACGGCCCCAGCAGGTCACTGTGCAGGTGGCTGCCTGATGGTCGTGTGAGCTCAGGGTGATCCGGGCTCGTCCCGGACTCGGCGAACGTCAGGGGCAAGCCCTGAGTCACCGCACCACGACGCGGTGGGTCCCGTCGACTCGCCGGGTCCATCCACGGCCGTCGAGGTGCTCGAGCAACGGCACCGCCACGCGTCGTGTGGTGTCGAGCGCCTGTCGGGCTTCGCTGAGCGTGAAGGGCTGGGCAAGCCCCGCCAGCACCCGCATCGCCTTGGCTGGTGCGTCGGGGGCGAGCAGGACACCGTCGGACAACCGCAGAAGGCGCCCCGACCGCACGGCTGCGGCGACCTCTCGTGGCCCGAGCCCGGCCGCCGCCAGGTCCGGTTGCTCGGGCGCGGCGAACGGCGCCTGCTGCAGTCGTGCCTCCAGCTCCTGCAACCCGCGTTCGGCCGCGCCCATGGCGGCTCGCACACCGGGGAGCCAGACCCGTCCTTGGTGGAGCTCCAGTCCGGCCCGCTCGACGACATCCGGCAGCAGCGTCCGGTCGGGGACCCCAGCGGCGAGCCGCGCTGCCTCGGTCGTGAGGCTGGGTTCGAGGGGTTCGGCGGCCGCCTGCTGCTGCACGCAAGCGATCAAGGCGTCTGCCCAGCGGTGCAACGCCGACCCCGACACCAGCCACGTGCCACGCTTCAGGACCTTCGCGTCGTCAGACGAGTCGGGGATGCCGAGCGCGGCGGCATCCGCAACGAGCATCGCGCCGCGACGCTCGACCTCCGACAGCAGCTCGGGGACGCCGGTGGCCGATGCGAGCTCCGCACCACGTCGAGCCGCGGCCCCCCGGCGCCGAAGCTCGGGGGGATCTGCGTCCAGCACTAGGGCACCACCGATGATCCGTTGCGCACCGGCGTCACGCAGGATCAGCCGGTCCCCCGCGACCAGTGGGAGCGGCATCGAGAGCGTCAGACGCACCGTGTCGTCGCCGAGCGGTCGCACGTGGACCGCCACCGCCGCGGTGCCGGCGTGAAGAGTCAGGTGATTCGGCAGGTCACCAGACGACTGGCCGCCCATACGCACGTCCAGCACCGACGTCATGCGCCAGGCGTCGGGGGTGAGGAGCAGGTCACCACGCGCGACGTCGGACACCGCCACTCCACGGAGGTTCACCGCCACTCGAGCCACAGGGAGGACCCGGTCACGAGGTTGACCCAGGGACTCCAGCCCGCGGACCCGGGCTCGGCGGTTACCGACCTGGAGCTCGTCTCCGATCGAGATACCTCCCCGCGACAGCGTGCCGGTGACCACGGTCCCGCTGCCGCGGATGCTGAAGGCCCTGTCCACCCAGAGACGGACACGGTCACCTGGTCGAGCTGGAGGCAGCCGGACGACCAGGCGCACCAGCGCGTCGGTGAGCTCGGTCATCCCGGCTCCGGTGCGGGCAGAGACGGCCACCGACTCGACGTCGCCCAAGCTGGTGGCAGAGAGCCGGTCGCGGGCGTCGAGCAGGGCCGGCGCGGGGTCGGCGAGATCGCTGCGGGTCACGACCAAGAGCCCGTGGGAGATCCCCAGCGCGTCGACCGCCGCGAGGTGCTCCTGCGACTGCCTTCGCCAGCCCTCGTCCGCAGCCACCACGAAGAGCACCGCGGAGGTGGGGCCCACTCCCGCCAGCATGTTCCCGATGAACCGCTGGTGACCCGGCACGTCGACGAAGGCCACCTGCTCGCCCGAGGGCAGGGTCGTCCACGCGTATCCCAGGTCGATGGTCAGCCCGCGGCGCCGCTCTTCGTCCCAGCGGTCCGGCTCGATCCCGGTCAGGGCCCGGACCAGCGCGGACTTGCCGTGGTCGACGTGCCCGGCCGTCGCGATCACGTGCACGCGGCGGACCTCCTGACGAGCTGATGGTGGCGGAGGTGGACGGGAATCGAACCCGCCAGACCGAGATGCTCGGTCTCACCGGTTTTGAAGACCGGGGGGACCACCAGGAACCCTGACACCTCCGTGGCCCACGGTAACGCGAGACCACAGTTCGACGCAGTGGAGGGTTCTGTCTGACCGCCCGGCCGAGGTGTGCGCACGCCAGCCCACCGACCTAGAGTCGCTGCATGACCTCCAGCGCCGCCCGCCCCAGGTTGACGCAGTTCGCCCACGGGGGTGGCTGTGCCTGCAAGATCCCCCCCGGGGAGCTCGAGGACATGGTCCGCGGCCTGACCGGTATGGCGTCCCCCGACCTTCTCGTCGGACTCGATGACGGGGACGACGCTGCCGCCGTTCGCGTGGAGGGTGGTATGGCGGTCCTCGCGACCGCGGACTTCTTCACGCCGGTCGTCGACGACGCCTACGACTGGGGAAGGATCGCGGCGGCCAATGCGCTCTCCGACATCTACGCCATGGGGGGACGGCCTGTCGTCGCCGTCAACCTGCTGGGCTGGCCACGTGACGTGCTGCCGCTAGAGCTGGCGGCTGAGGTCCTGCGCGGCGGCCTCGACGTCGGCCGGATGGCCCGGTGCCCGGTCGCGGGTGGGCACAGCATCGACGACCCTGAGCCGAAGTACGGGATGGCCGTCACCGGGATCGGTGACCCGGACCGGTTGCTGCGCAACGACGCTGCCCGCGCGGGCACCCCCATCTCGCTGACCAAGCCGCTCGGTGTGGGCATCCTCAACAACCGCCACAAGACGACGGGTGAGTCCTTTCCCCAAGCCGTCGAGTCGATGGCGGCCCTCAACGAGGCCGCCTCCGTCGCCGCCTTGGCCGCCGGCATCGAGGCAGCGACCGACGTCACCGGGTTCGGCCTGCTCGGGCACCTCTACAAGATGGCTCGCGCGTCAGGGGTCACTGCCGTGGTCGACTCCGCGGCGATCCCCTACCTCGACGGCGCCCGCGAGTCCCTGGCGGACGGGTTCGTGCCCGGTGGGAGCCGACGCAACCTCGACTGGGTCCACCCCCACCTCGCTGCCAGCGTCCGCGACGACGAGCTCGTCCTGTTGGCCGACGCCCAGACCAGCGGTGGGTTGCTCCTGGCTGGCGAGATCCCCGGCGCACCCGTCGTGGGCGAGTTCGTGCCTCGTGGCGAGTTCGTCCTGCACGTCCGATGACGACGCCACGGACAGTTGCCGCGGTCGACCGGCTCGGCGGCGTCATCATCGACCGCACGGTGCTGGAGTGGCCCCTGGACCCCACCTGTAGCTGGCGGATCCCCGAAGCAGACGACCCCGATCGGGTGGTCGTGGTCGTCTGCCGTCAGGGATTCAGCTCCAGCCTCGCCGCCGCGTCGTTACGGGCCATCGGCATGCGTCGCGCCACCGACCTCGAGGGTGGGGTGGAGGCGTGGCTCGCGGCCGGCCTGCCCGTGCACGACGAGCCGGCCGACGTTCGCGAGTAGGTCAGGGCCGCTGGCCAGGGTCCGTTCAGGCGCGCCCGGCCGCCACCCGGTCGTCGGCAGGCTTCCTCGTGATCAGCGGCACCGCCAGCGCCACGAGGGCGATGATGCCCACGACGCTGAAGCCGAGCGTGTACGCCTTGTTCTCACCGATGAGCTTGGAGATGAGCAGTGGCCCGACGACGCCCCCGATGCTCCACCCGATGAGCATGAGCCCGTAGATGGCACCAGCGTTCTTCACGCCGAAGAAGCGGCCGGCGGTCGACGGCATCGTCCCGAAGGCCCCGCCGTAGCAGGTGTAGATCAGCGCCGCGAGCACCGCGAACATGGCGACCGACGAGGCGTGCGGAATGAGGATGAGGCAGACACCCTGGATGCCGAGGATGCCCATGAACGCGGGCATCTTGCCGATCCGGTCGGACAACCAGCCCCACAGGACGCGCCCCGCCCCGTTGAAGAGCCCGAGCGCCCCCACGAGCGTTGCCGCCCCTGCGGCAGAGAGGCCGGTGATGTCGCTGGCGCTACCTGCGGCGACGGAGATCAGGGAGATGCCGGCCACCACGCTCAAGGTGAGGATCGCGGTGAGGAGGTACCACTGGGGGGTGCTCAGCGCCTCGTTGGCGGTGAAGTCACGGGTGCTGGAGACGATTTCAGCGCCGTGGGCGTCGGCCGCCGGGACGGGCGCCTCGTAGCCAGGGGGCTGGTAGCCCTGCGGAGGGTTCCGGAACTGGCTCGCACCGATGAGGATGGCGACGAGGTAGCCGATGCCGAGCGGGAGAAAGGCCTTCGTCGGCATGTCCGGGGTGTTGTTGATGAGGCTCTGGCCCACGGGAGCGGTGATCACCGCGCCGAACCCGAAGCCCGCCACGGCGATGCCGGTGATGAGGCCCGGCTTGTCGGGGAACCACTTCTGCAGCATGGCGATCGGCACGATGTAGGCCATGCCCAGCCCGAAGCCACCGAGGATGCCGTAGCCGAGCACGAGCAGCCAGAACGAGTCGCCGGTCGCGAACGACGCCAGCACCACGCCGATGCTGTAGATGACACCGCCGGCGAGGGCGACGGTTCTCGGGCCGCGCCGGTCCTGGATGCGGCCGCCGATGTAGCTGCCGATGAAGATCATCCCGATGGCGACCTCGAACGGGACCGTCGCCTGGGACTTGGACCAGCCGAAGGCCTGGTGGCTCTGCAGTGCCTTGGAGAACACGCTCCACGCGTACACCGCGCCGATGGCCAGCTGTACCAGCACTCCTGCGACGAGGATCAGCCATCGGTTGCCCGAGGTGTGCTCGGTCCTCTCGGTGCGGGTCTGGCTCATTGGGCCTCCTGGTGTCTGTGACGTCATTGACGTCCCGTGGTGATGGAGTCGTGGGTGACTCCCTCGCTCCTGCGTCGCTCCAGTCGCTCGCGCTGGGGAGTGACCGTGTATCGCGGGTCCTTCGCTGAGTGGATGCCCGCTTCGAAGACTCCGAAACGTGTGCACACCGATCCGGCCATGAGCGCGAGCCCGCTGACCGCGGCTGCGGACCGGTTGCCGCCGAGGGCGGCCGCGCCGAGCGCTCCGCCGAGGGTGAGGATCTTGCTCGCCCGCAGGAGCGAGCCGGGCCGGCCTTGGTGCAGGGGTTCGGCCACGACGTCACCCATGGCGCGCTCCATGCGCTCCAGGGCCGCCATCTCCACGGCAGCGCCAATGACGGCCAGCTTGCGGGCCGGGCCTGTCTGGCTGGAGGGCGTGGTGAGCAACGCCAAGCCGGCGGCTGCGGCGTTGGCCGACCCCACGAAGACGAAGGGCAGCTCACGGTAGGACTCGTGCCACGTCGGGGTCGCGGTGTCCGCGAGCAGGACCGCCGTGTATGCCGCGAGCGGCGGTGCGAACAACGCGGACCCCACTGTCGCGACGGGGTCCGCGACCCGTCGCGCGCGACCCAAGGTCGAGTCGTCGTCGACGAGGTGGCGACCCGCCTCGGTCGCCACGGCCAGGCCGGCGAAGGCTCCGAACGCCGACAGGATCCACGAGCCCACGGACATCGGGGAGGTCAGCTTGACGGTGCGCATCATGTTCAGCGCCCTGCGGGGCTTGCCGAGGTCGCGGACCAGCGCGAGGCCCCCCGCAGCGACGGCGGCGATCGCGGCATACCGGCTGTTGCGGCGCAGTGTGGGCAGGTCTCGCGCCACGGCACCGGCACCCAGCAAGCCGGACCCGGCGGCGAGGCCACCGAGGAAGATGTAGGCGGGGATGTCCGCTTCCCACGGCGCCGGCTTGACGACCTGCCGGCCGTAGTAGCTGTCGAACTTCACGTCGGGCACCATGAGCGACTCATCGCGCCGTCGCCCACCGGCCGCCTTGCGTCGCCGTCCGCGACGATCGGGCTCGGGCGGCCGATCCGCGTCGAACGCGTTGACGGTCACTTGCGTCCTCCCACGAAGGCACCTGCGGCCATGACCAGCATGGCGACCGCCGCCATACCGGCCTTGCGGTACATGTCCGGCAGGTCGGCCGTGGTGACGACCGGGTCCGGGGGCAGGCCGTACACCTCGGGTTCGTCGAGGAGGAGGAAGACCGACCCGGTGCCACCGACGCCGTCGTGCTCGTTACCCCCGTAGACCCTCGCCTCGGTGAACCCGTTGTCGTGCAGCGCCGCGACGCGTTCCTGCGCCTGCGCCTGCATCTCGTCGAGGTCACCGAACTTGATCGAGGTGGTCGGGCAGGCCTGCGCGCACGCGGGGGTCTGGTCGTGACCGATGCGGTCGTAGCAGAGCGTGCACTTCTGCGCGACGCCGACGTTCTTGACGGTGTCGTCCCCGTCGCGGCGCTCGATCACCCCGAAGGGACACGCGGCGACACAGTAGCCGCACCCGTTGCACACGTCGTCCTGCACCACGACGGTCCCGAACTCCGTGCGGAACAGGGCGCCGGTGGGACAGACATCCAGGCATGCGGCGTGGGTGCAGTGCTTGCACACGTCCGAGGACATCAGCCAGCGAAAGTCCGGGAGGGTGCCCAGCTCTCGGGCAGCGGTGGCCTGCGCTGTGGCGAAGGCAGTGTCGGTCCCGTTCCCGGACGGTGTCACCGGCGCCCCGATCGCTGGCATGCCCAGGTCGACGAGCTTGCGCCCGGACTCCCTCGCCTCCTCGATGCGATCGCCGGACTGCTCGATGAACGCCACGTGACGCCAGGTGCTGGCGCCGAGGGAGCCGGTGTTGTCGTAGGACGAGCCGAGCAGGTCCAGGTCACCGTCCTGCGGGAGGGCGTTCCACTCCTTGCAGGCGACCTCACATGCCTTGCAACCGATGCAGATCGAGGTGTCGGTGAAGAACCCCTTGCGCGGCTGCTCGTCCTCCCACCCCGCGTCGCGCGCTGGGTCGGTCGGGCCGGTCAGCTGGTTGTGCCAGAACCCCATCAGGTGCCGTCCTCGGTGGTCTTGAGCTGGTTGGAGGTCTCCACGGTCACTCCTGCGCGCGACTGGTACTCGTGCACCAGACGCAGCAGCGCCTCGCCCTCGGGGCGGCGACCGGGCTGGATGTCGCACGAGCCCGCTTTCGACTCCTGGATCTGCACGTTCGGGTCCAGGGCGACGCCGAGCAGGTCGTTGGCGCTGTCACCGGAGACCAGCGCCTCCTTGCCCACCCCCCAGTGGTAGGGCAGGCCGACCTGGTGCAGGGTCCTGCCGCTGATGACCAAGGGGGTCATGCGCTCGGTGACGAGGACGCGCGCCTCGATGGCGGAGCGGGCCGAGACGATGGTCGCCCAACCACCGTTGACGAGTCCACGCTCCTCGGCGAGCTCAGGTGAGACCTCGCAGAAGAACTCCGGCTGGAGCTCGGCCAGATAGGGCAGCCACCTGCTCATGCCACCTGCGGTGTGGTGCTCGGTGAGCCGGTACGTCGTGAAGACGAACGGGTAGACCTCCGAACCCGGTGCCGTGCCGGACGGGCTCCACAGGTTGTCCTTGCGGGGGAACACGCGTCGGGCAGGGTTGCTCTGCTGGCGGTAGAGCGGGTTCTGGACCGGGGACTCCTGTGGCTCGTAGTGCGTCGGGAGCGGGCCGTCGAGCATGCCCTTCGGCGCGAACAGCCAGCCCTTGCCGTCGGCCATCATGACGAACGGGTCGTCACCGGCGAGGCCGGCAGGTCCGCCCGTGCCCGGCTCGGGCCGGTACGACGGCGCCGTGGTCTTGACGAAGTCCGGGGTGTCTAGCCCGGTCCAGGTCTGGTTCTCCTCGTCCCACCACACGTACTTCTTGCGCTCGCTCCACGGCTTGCCCTCGGGGTCGGCCGAGGCCCGGTTGTACAGGATGCGACGGTTGTCGGGCCAGGCCCAGCCCCACTCCTGCGCGACCGGGCTCTGCTCGCGACCCGGCTTGCGGTTGGCCGCGCGGTTGACGCCCTTGGCGTACACCCCGGAGTAGATCCAGCACCCGGAGCTCGTGGACCCGTCGGCCTTGAGGTCGGTGTACATGTCGGCCAGCTCGCCGGCCCGCTCACCAGACAGGTGGCGGCCGTTGATCTCCTGTAGGACCGCCTCGCCACTGATCTCACCGTCCTCGTTGAGCGGGTAGTCCCAGGTGAGGTCGAGCAGGGGCCGGTCGCGCGGGTCGTCGGAGTCGGCCAGCCGCTCCCGGATCCGCTTGCCGAGCTCGAAGAAGAAGCCCAGCTCGCTCTGGCAGTCACCCGGCGGGTTGACCGCCTTGTGCCGCCACTGCAGGAGCCGTTGGGTCTGCGTGAACGACCCTGCCTTCTCGACGTGCGAGGCCGGTGGAAGGAAGAAGACCTCGGTACCGATCTTCTCGGTCTCCAGCTCACCCGTGGCGATCTCGGGCGCGTCCTTCCAGAACGTCGCCGACTCGATCATGTTGAGGTCGCGCACCACGAGCCACTTCAGCTCGGCCAGGGCCAGGCGCTGCATCCGGCCGTGGGCGGACCCGACGGCGGGGTTCTGTCCGAGCAGGAAGTACCCCTCGACCTCGCCGTCCTTCATCGCCATGGTCGTCTGGTACGTGCCGTGGGCACCGCTGAGCCTGGGCAGGTAGTCGTACGCCCAGTTGTTCTCCTTCGTCGCGGCGTCGCCCCACCACGCCTTGAGCAGGCTCACGGCATACGCGTCGGCGTTGGCCCAGAAGCCCTTCTGCGCCTTGTTGGCGATTGCGGCGACGTAGTCGTCCCACGTGTCGTGGTTGCCGACCATCGGCATGGCGAGGTAGCCGGGAAGGATGTTGTAGAGGGTGGGGATGTCGGTGGAGCCCTGGATGCTGGCGTGGCCCCGCAGCGCCATGATGCCGCCGCCGGGACGTCCCATGTTGCCCAGCAACAGCTGGATGATGGCGGCGGTGCGGATGAACTGGGCACCGAGGGTGTGCTGGGTCCAGCCGACGGCGTAGCAGAACGCCGACGTACGGTCGCGCCCGCTGTTCTCGGTGAGCGCCCTGGCGACGTAGTGGAAGTCGTCGACGCTGACGCCGCAGACGTCGGCCACCATCTCCGGGGTGTAGCGCGCGTAGTGCCGCTTGAGGATCTGGAAGACCGTGTGGGGGTCCTGCAGGGTCTCGTCGCGCTTGACCCGCGCGTGCTCCAGCGCAGGGCCGCCCGAACCGTGCTCGTCGCCGGCTGAACGCTCGGACTTGCTGTGTCCGTGCTCGTGCCCGGCCGCAGGGCCGCCTATGGTGCCCGGGGAGGCGTCAGGGCCCTCGCCCTCGGTGGCGTACGCCCAGCTCGACGGGTCGTAGTTACCGAGCTCCTCGTCGTAGCCGGAGAAGAGCCCGTCGAGGTCCTCGGTGTCCTTGAACTCGTTGCCGACGATGGTGGCCGCGTTCGTGTACGCGACGACGTACTCCTTGAAGTACAGGTCATTGGCGAGGATGTGGTTGATCAGCGCGCCGAGGAACACGACATCGCTGCCCGCCCGGATCGGCACGTGCTTGTCGGCTGTGGCCGACGTGCGCGTGAAGCGCGGGTCGATGTGGATGACCTTGGCGCCCTTCAGGCGCGCTTCGGTCACCCACTGGTAGCCCACCGGGTGGCACTCGGCCATGTTGGAGCCCTGGATGATGATGCAGTCGGCGTTGGCCAGGTCCTGCACCTGCTGTGTCGCGCCACCGCGCCCGAACGAGGACCCCAGACTGGGGACCGTGGACGAGTGTCAAATACGAGCCTGGTTCTCGATCTGTATGGCGCCCGCAGCGGTGAACAGCTTCTTGATGAGGTAGTTCTCCTCGTTGTCGAGGGTGGCTCCTCCCAACGAGGCGATGCCCATCGTGCGGCGCAGCGGTCGTCCGTGCTCGTCGGTGTCCTGCCAGCCGTTGCGCCGGCTCTCGATGAACCGGTCGACGATCATGTCAATCGCGGTCTCTCGGTCGAGAGGTTCCCAGCTCGTGCCATGGGGACGGCGGTAGAGCACCTTGGTCTGGCGCCCAGGACTGTTGACCAGCTGTTCGCTGGCGGACCCCTTCGGGCACAGCCGCCCACGCGACACCGGCGAGTCCGGGTCACCTTCGATCTGCACGACGCGCTCGTCCTTGACGAAGACCCGCTGACCACAACCGACCGCGCAGTAGGGACAGACACTCTGCACGACGCGATCGGCCGTGGCCGTCCGGGGCTGCAGGGAGCGCGTCTTCTCGGAGGTCACCGCGGGTCCCCTGGCCAAAAGGTCACCAGCACGAACCTGTCGCACCACCGGCCAGGACAAAAACGTCCGCTTCGGATCCATCGTCACTCCTGTGCATTCGAACCTGACTCGACGATGCCACACCTGAGCCCGCTTGGGAATCTCATCGGACTCCATGGATCAGTCGATCCCGTGCTGGCAGGGAAGGCAGCCGATGCCCCTCGTCGCCCCGCTCTAGACCGGCCCTGTCACCCGAGCTGCGGAGCGGTTGGACGTGTCGCGGAAGACCAGTCCCCCCTACTTTCCCCCGCACCCACCCGGACACATTCGCGTGGTCAAGCAGTCAGTCAAGCAGGCTCAACCTCGTGGCGAGGTCGGTCAACGACGTCACCTCAATGTCCGCACGATCGAAGAAGGTCGGGTACGGCGTGGCTTCGCGGTTCACGTACGCCGTCCTGAGCCCTGCCTGACGACCGCCATGTATGTCCCAGGGATGAACGGCCACCAGCATCGCGTCTCCAGCAGCGACACCACACACCTCCAGTGCGTACACATACGCAGCGCGTGCAGGCTTCCATGTGGGCGCGTCCTGGACGGACAACAACCGCTCGAAGCTGTCCGCAATGCCGTTGCGCTCGAGAAGCCCCTCGGCCACAGCTGTCCCACCGTTGCTCAGCGTCACCAAGCGGATGCCGGCAGCGGCCAGCGTCCTGACGCCATCGATCACGTCGGCGTGGACGGGCAACGAGGTGAACTTCTGCATGACCTCCCGCACCGCCTGGCCCACGTCATCGACCCCTTGAGTCGTCAGCATTCCCGTCAGCGACGTTGCGGCAAGGTCAGCGAAGTCGGGGTTCGTGCCACCGACGGTCAATGCGAACCCATCACGCAGCAGCGAGGCGAACCACGTACCGGCCAGCGCGGACGGCGCACCGACAGCCGCGAAATGGTCCGCCATACCGCTCATGTCCGACAGCGTCTCGTTGACGTCGAAGACCACCACTTGTGGCCGCAGCGAGGATGAGCCGGAGGCAGGCGGGTGTGCACCCGGCCGCGCGGACCGCTCGCCGACCATCGTCAGGGTCGTGTCGTCAGCTGAGCCTGGCTTCATCGTTCTCTCCTTCGTGGCTGAACCTGTGGACGAACTCCACGATCCATGCCAGCGGCACGGATCCTGCCCGCATCTAGGCTGGCACGCCAGCGGCGCACCCCGCGACCGGAGCCGAGCCCCTCGTTCGAGGCGAAAGCAGTTCGTCTTTCGTCCCGGCCGGTCGACCCAAAGCAGATGGGCCTCACCCACCCAGCGGGGTCGTGAGCGCCCTGAGTCAGTCCCTGCATCGGGCTCGCTCGAGCCATGAACCCAAGGTCAGCACCAGCACGTGCCGGCGACGCGGCGACGTGTCGGACGTCGTCGAGCCGATACTCCCCGAGACCACCGATGTCAGGCCCCCTGGTACACCAGCGGCGACAAGCGGACCACGTCAAAGATGGTCACCGGTTCGCCGGAGCAGACGCTGTATGCCGTGTGGCTGCCTTGGTCACGAGCGGGGCTGGCAGCTCGACCTCACCGAGCCCGGTCATGACCCGGCGGCCTCCGCTGCATCGGTGGAGGATTCGGCGATCCGCTTGATCGCCCGAAGGGTCGCTGGGATGCCGTCGATGGCTTGCTGCGTACGGTCGGCGATCTGAACGTGCGCGTCGTCGCCGAACTTCTCCTCGAACATGGCGATCCCCCCGGGTAGGAAATCCCAGGACTCGGTGAGGGCGGTCCCTGTCTCCACCGGGGCCAGAGTGAACGACCAGCGGACGAAACTGCCACCCACCACCCATGCGAACTCGCGACCACGCTCAGCCGCCACGATCTCCGACCGGGTCTGCCAGGTCCGGTGCGGGAGCTCATTGTGCCCGGTGAACCAGGCACCGACCTGACCGGCCTCGACCTCGTCGTCCCACCAGCACGACCTGCAAACCGGGCTCCACTCCCCGGTGCGGGTGATGTCGGAGACCAGGTCGTAGAGCTGCTCGGCCGACGCCTTGACCGTGACGGTCTCCTGGTAACTGCGGATGCTGGTCTTCCTCAAGCCACCAGGCTCGGCGGGTGTCACTTCTTCTGCCGTCGGCTGCCGCCGTGCCAGTCCTCCTGCTTTCCGACCCTGTCGGCGTCACCTCCGAGGGCAACCAGCTGTGGCTGCTCGCGCAAGCTTCGCTTGAGCTCGGCGAAACCAGGGAAACGGGACAGTCCGACCACGTGGTCCCACAGCTCGACGGCCGACTCCTCGCGTGGCAGCCGGCTGATCACCGGCCCGAAGAAGGCCACACCGGCAGGAGGCTCGAAGTGGATGATGGGTGTGCCTACGTCCTTGCCCGTCAGAGAGAGCGCCTCGTCGGTCTCCTGCCGGATCTCGAGGTCCCACGACTCGTCGTCGAGGGCGTCCGCCAGATCGAGCGGCAGACCTGCCTCGGCGAGGATGGGCTCCACGAACTCACGTGTCCCGCGACGCTCACGCAGCTCGCCCTCACTTCGCGAGTCCTGCGGACCCGGAGCAGAGTCGAAGATGTGCGCCCCGAACGCGGCGTACAACGGCCCCATCGCCTCGCGCCCATGCTCGGCCCGTGCCCGGGCAGCCACCCGCAGGAGCCGAAGCCCGGCGGTGTGGCCGGCCTCGTACTCAGGTGGGAACTGCGCGTCATAGTCGACTTCGGCATTGATCAGGCGCAACGAGATGAACCGCCAGTCCACGGTGTAGTCGCGCTGGGACTGCACCTGACGCACCCACTTGCTGGTCATCCAGGCGAAGGGGCACACAGGGTCGAAGTAGAAGTTGATGTCGGCGTCCATTCATCCACCCTAGGAGGGCGGATTCGAAACGGCCAACAGGCGGGAGCGAACTTTCCGGGGCCCCTCGTGGCGAGCGACAGTTGAGCCGTGCGGTCCGCCCCTGCACGTCGTGTCACGCATGACGGCAATCTCCCCAGGGCCGGGAATCGTGGGAGCCTGTCCACACGTTCCGCACAAGGACACCAGGTCCAGTACTCCTTCGGAGGCTCTCATGGTCAGCGATGACGGGAGCGCCGGTCAGTGCTGGCGGATGGCGCAGATCAGGGGAGGTGAAGTATATGAACGCCAGCCGCTTCCCATCTGCTCAGCGTCATTGGTTCAGCATGACCGTCCCACCAGTTGTCCGACGCCAGGCGTGTCTCACCACATGCTGCGCGGGCACAGAACGGTTCTTGGGGCGCTGAGGATCGGCGGTCGAATCCTTGACGCCGCTCGACCTTCGCCGCTGGATCGCGTTACCAGCCCTCGGTCAGCACCCGGTCGAGCGTGTCAGCGAAGAAGTCGGCGTCCGCGATGGTGATGCCCAGCGGAGGCTTGATCTTGAGCACGCACTGACGATCCGAGGTCGGCTGCATGATCACACCGAGATCTCTCATGCGGTCGCAGATGGCCACCGTCTCTGCCGTCGCAGGCTCCAGGGTCCGGCGGTCACGGACCATCTCGACACCGATGTAGAGGCCCATCCCGTGGACGGCGCCGATGATCGAGTGCCGCTCGGCTAGGCCGAGCAACCGTTCCCGCAGGTGATCCCCCACCACGCGCGCATTGTCCTGGAGCCCTTCGTCGCGCAGCACGTCGAGAACCGTCAGTCCCACGACGCTGCTGACCGGGCTGCCTCCCGCCGAGGAGAAGAAGTAGCCCTGGCTGCGATAGCTCGCGGCGATCTGCTTGGTCGTGATCACGGCACCGAGAGGATGACCGTTGCCCATCGCCTTGGCGACCGCGACGACGTCGGGCACGACGCCCTGCTGCTGAAAGCCCCAGAAGTGCTGGCCCAGACGACCGTAGCCCACCTGCACCTCATCCGCGATGCACAGACCACCGGCCGCGCGGACCGCTTCATAGACAGTGTCGAGATAGCCGTCCGGGAGCGCCATCCCTCCCGCGTTCCCGTAGTAGGGCTCGCACAGGAAGGCAGCTGGTGGAGTGCCCGACACCACCATCTCTCGGACGTGGGCCACGGCATCCTCGGCATATCGATGAGCCTCCGCGCCCCGGTACTGACCGCGGTACGCGTTGGGGGCCGCAACGGCGTGCACCCACTCGGGTCGAGTCTCGAGGGCCTGCGGGTTGTCGGCGATCGAGGTCGAGATCGCATCCGTCGCGTCGGTCCATCCGTGATACGCCTCGCGAACCGCCACCACATCCCGACGTCCTGTGTGGGCCCAGGCCAGCCGCAGCGCCAGGTCCACGGCCTCGGACCCGCTGTTGACCAGGAACACGGTGTCCAGCGGCTCGGGGAGCAGCGCGGACAACCGCTCCGAGAGCTCGACCACGGACCGGTAGTGGAAGCGCGAGTTGGTGTTGAGCAGACGCCACTGCCGCTGGATCGCGTCGGCGAGCTGCGGATGTCCGTGCCCCAGGATTGACACGTTGTTGAGCATGTCGAGATAGGCGCGACCGTCGACGTCGAACAGGTGCTGCTTCCAGCCACGCTCGATCTGTGGCGGCGCGCTGAAGTAGTGCTCCTGCACCGGCGCGAACGACGAGTTGCGGCGTTCGAGCAGAGGGTGCGCGTTCTCCTGCAGAGAGTCCGTCCATCCGCCGGGATCGATCAGCGGAGTCGGGTCGGGGCTGGCCCACGCCCACGCCTCAGCCATGGCGGCGGTCACGAAGAACGGCGGTCGACCCGGACCCCGGCTGACCTGGACACGAAGAGACGTGGACACCCCACGGGTCTCGAGGATTCCAATCGGCTCTCCCGAGCCCACGATCGACCCGGGGGCCGCACCCTCGATGGGGCCGGACAGCCACAGGTCGTGCCCGTCGTCGCCGCGCACCACGACGGCGTCCTCGGCGATTTCGATCCTCCCGGGCCACGGCGCGAAGAGCTCCGTGTCCCGAGACGCGAACAACTCCACTCCCAGCGCCACGTTCGACGGCGCGTCGAAATCGTTGGTCCGTGTGCGGGTGAGTCTGCGCTGGTGCGCAGGGATGTACGCGAGGTCCGCGGACGCGGCCAGGACCGCTGCAGACACAGACTGCTCCGCGTCGCCCTCGAGGAACACGCCGCCGTCGAGGTGGGGACTGGTGGTCGAGACGTCCATCGGCACCAGGGTCGAACCGCTGACGATCGGCGATCCGGTCGCAGTGGGCCTGGAGAAAGGGAGACGGATCGTCGAGCGGACAAGCTCGGTCATCACCTCGAGTGGAACGGACGTCGCCACGGTGAAGATCCGCCGTTCCCGCTCAAGGTTGTTCACGGCGTAGTCGTTGTCTTGATCGATGCTCACCTGGTGCTGCCCACTCACCAGCAGGACCGCGGCGCGAAGGACGACCAACGGCCAGAACGCCTCGAGCTCGTCGTCCGACAGCGATCTGACCCGATCGAATGCCGTGACCGCGGGAAGAATCGTCTCCACACCACCGCCGTACGAAAGCAACGTCGCGCACGTCACGGCCAGCTCGCCGACGGCCCAGCTTTCCGTGAGATCACCGAAGTCGATGAGCCCCACGGGGTGTCGTCGACCGTGACGATGAGCCGCCACAACGTTGTCGTCCGTCAGGTCACCATGGATCACCTGGACGGGTAGGCGCTCCGACACCCTCGCCAGCGCCTCGTGCGCGGCCTGCACGGCCTCCAGTGCGGCATCAGGCCCGCCTGCGATGTCCACGAAACCGGCGAGTCGACCGACGACGTGGTGAGCGTGTCGCAGGTCCCACTGCAGTTCGCGCCGCGGGACTGGTCCATCGAATTCGGCCAGGGCAATCGAGGTCCGCGCGACCAGATCGCCCAGTGACGCCACCACCGACGTCGCAAGATGGTCGCTCTCGCTGAGGACTCCCCCGTCGAGGAACGTCATGAGTCGGATCAGGAGCGCCGTTCCGTCGATCTCGGCTTGGTGAATCGTCGCACCGTCCGACCCAGGCACCGACGTCGACACCGCGATGGTGTCGTCGAAGCGCTGGATGTGCGCGGCCGCCCGATCCTGCGCCTCCAGGTCTGCCCAGGTGAAGGCGGGGTTCGAGACCTTGAGCACGAAGGTCCCGACGGATGACTCGATCCGAAAGTTGGCATCCTGCTGGCTACCGAGCTTGGTGGCGGTGCCCACGATGCCGTAGTGCTGCTGCAGGACTGTCTCCGCCTGGGCCGGCGAGACGTCCGGTGTAGGGAGTGCCTCATGCTCCAAGAAGCTGAAGGTCTGGGACATGGCTACCTTCCTTCCCTGCGTAAGCGGACGATGAACGGCGGACGATGAAAGGTCTCTCAACGATCCTGTCGATGTCCGACCACCCTGCTACGAGCCGAGGATCGAGAGGAAGGCCCTCGTGCGCTCGTGCTCAGCGTTGGTGAAAAGCGACTCCGGCGGCCCTTGCTCCAGGATGCGACCGCGGTCGAACATCACGAGGCGGTCTGCCGCAGACCGCGCGAACCCCATCTCGTGGGTGACGACGACCATCGTCATCCCGTCCGCCGCCAGCTCACCCATGACCGAGATGACCTCGCCGACCATCTCGGGGTCAAGCGCGCTGGTGGGCTCGTCGAACAGCATGAGGGCCGGCTTCATCGCAAGGGCTCGGGCGATCGCGACGCGCTGCTGCTGACCGCCCGACAACGCCCGGGGACGGTTGTCCTCCTTGTCGGACAGACCGACCCGGGCCAGCAGTTCCCGCGCCTCCTCGCGTGCTTGGTCCTTGCTGATGCCGAGCACCTTGATCGGGGCGACGGCGACGTTCTCGAGCGCCGACAGGTGCGGGAAGAGGTTGAAGCGCTGGAAGACGAACCCGATCTTGCGACGCCGACGCGCGACCACACGCGGGGTGTCCTCCACCAGTCCGCCCTTCGACTCCTTGTAACCGACCGATTCGCCCAGCACCTCCACGGAACCGGAGTCGATCCGCTCCAAGTGGTTCAGGCATCGCAGGAAGGTCGTCTTGCCAGATCCTGACGGGCCGATCATCACCACGACCTCCTGCCGTTGCACCGTCATCGACACCGAGTCGAGGACCTTGAGCGGCCCAAAGCTCTTGACGACGTCACGCGCCTCGAGGATCACGTCGGAACCGTCATCGTGGGTGTGGATGCTCATCCGTGAACCGCCTTCGTCAGGGGAAGACGGGCTGGTCCGCCGAGGAGACGTTCGCGCATGCTGACCCGCTGTGTCGGCGTCGCTGGATCGCCGAACTTGCGCTCGAGCCATGCCTGCACGACCGACCAGATCGTCGTAAGGAGCAAGTAGTAGGCGGCGACCGCCATGAAGATCTCGAATGTCTTGAAGGTCGCGGAGTTGATCGACTGGGCCGTCAGAAACATCTCCTGGACTCCGATGACGCTGAGCAGCGAGGTCGACTTCATCATCAGGTTGAACTCGTTGCCCAGTGGCGGGATCACGATGCGGGTGGCCTGGGGCAGGATCACCGTCCGCATCGCGACGGCTGGTGACATGCCAAGGGCCTTGGCAGCCTCGGTCTGTCCATCGTCCACCGAATCGAGGGACGCTCGGATGATCTCGGACATGTAGGCGCTTTCGTTGACCGCGAGCGTGATGATCGCCGCCTGGATGACACCGAGCAAGGTCACCGACCCGAGCGTGAGGTCGCTGAACCGGTAGATACCCGTCGCGGCCAGGCCGTTGTAGACGATCACGAGCTGCACCAACAGGGGCGTGCCGCGGATGGCCCAGACGTACACGCCCCCGATCCACCCGAGCACGGGGAACCGGCTACGGCGCATCAGCGCGATCCCCAGCCCGCCGATGACGCCTAAGGCCTGAGCGAGCACCGAGATGTAGACCGTGCGCCACAGCCCAGTGAGGAACGGTCCGGACGGATGGATGACCGCGTCGACGAAGAAGCCCCAATCGAACGTCGGCTGTCCTTGGGCGGCTTGTAGCAGTGAGTGCATGAGTCCTGTCGATCCGTGGTCGTCATGTCGGTCGGAGGTCGTGCCGCTGTGTCAGCTCGCGGGGAGGGCGTCGTCGGTGAGCGACCAATTCTTCAAGATCGCGTCGTACGTTCCGTCGGCTCGCACCGCGGCGAACGCCTTGACCAGTGCGGCGTTCAGGGCGGCGTTGCTCTTGGCAGTCGCGATGCCCGTCTCGATCTTGCCGAACGGCTTGCCGACGGTCTCGAAGGTGCCGGGCTGCTGCTTGATGGCGTAGCCGGCGATCTCGACCGTGGTGCCGTAGGCGTCGACGAGGCCGAGCTTCAGTTGCTGCTGAGCCTCGGAGTCACGGCCGAACTTCGAGACGGCGATGGTGGGCTTGCCAGCGGCCTGACACTTCTTTGCTTGGGCGTCAAGGAGGTCCACGATGGTGGTGCCGGTCTGGGCAGCGACCTTGCGACCGCACAGGTTCTCGATGCCAGTCACGGCACCGGGGTTGCCCGCCTTCACCAGGACCGTATTGCCCGCGTACATGTACGGCACGAAGTCGACGACCTTCTCGCGCTCCGGCTTGATGTATAGCTGCGACATGATCGCGTCGCACTGACGTCCCTGCAGGGCCGGAATGATGCCGTTGAAAGCAACATTCTGCCACGTCGACTTCAGGCCTAGCTGCTTGGCGATGGCGTCGCCGAGCTCAATCTCGGTGCCGACAGCCTTCTGGTCCTTGTCGAAGTACGTCAAAGGCGGTGCACTGATGTCGGCACAGAACGTCAACGTTCCTGAGGAGATCAGCGAGCTGGACGGCACCGCCGCCGACCCTCCGCCCGACCCTGAACTGGAGTCGGACCCCGTGGATCCTCCGCCGCATGCGGACAGCAGCGTCGCCGCGGCCACGACCGCCACGACGCTGATCGAGTACCGGACGGCTGAGGTGGTTCCGTGTGACTTCATGGGCGACCTTTCGGGGGCTGCGCGATGCGAGGCTCATTGGTCTGACCATCCAGACGCTAGGGGCTTGACGGGCTAACGTCAATCAATTCGAAGAAGATCCGGTCACTGACGACGTAAATCGCACATAAACGCGACTTCACGTACGGATATAGTCGTTCTAGCGAGCGGCACATGTAGCATGCTGACAACAGGTCAGACCAAAGGAGCGCCATGATCGACTGGCAACACCTCGCTCATGAGCAACGATCGGCACCTACGACGATCTCTGCGCGCATCCACGAGCTGATCTCCGATGGCGACCTCGTCCCCGGCGAACGCATCCCCGCCGAACGGGAGCTCTCGACAGCCCTGGGCGTCTCGCGCGCTACCGTTCGAGAGGCGCTACGCGAGCTCGAGCTGCGCGGACTGATCGACCGACGCCGCGGCCGCGGCACCGTGGTGGTCGAGTCGCAGCGCCCCGAGATCACCTCATCGCTGTTCGGCGACATCGACCCCACGACCAGGGCCTTGCGCGAGGTCATGGACATGCGCGGCGTCATAGAACCACCGATCGCCGAGCGGGCCGCGACGCGTGCCAGCACCGACCAGATCGAGCGACTTGCGGACCTCGTGGCGCAGGCCGCTGACGAGATCGACCGCGGTGTCGACCCGCAGCGCTACGTCGAGCTCGACGTCGCCTTCCACCTGACGCTCGCACGGATGACGGCTAATCCTCTGCTCGAGCGGCTGCTGACCGTCACACATGAATGGATGGCGCCCTCGCGGCGGTCGTCCCTCGAGACCGAGACCCGCATCCATCGCTCGTTGGCCGCGCACCGCCGCATCCTCGACGCGGTCCAGCGCCACGACCCAGCCGCAGCGTCCCGCGAGATGACCGCGCACATCAACGACATCCTCACCGTGATCGCCGGCGACGGCCCGACACCTACGAAGGCAGGCTGACATGAGCTCCGATACCTCCCGATGGGCCGTCGCCACCCCCCACGCCAGCGCCACCGACGCCGCTGAGAAGGTCTTCCGTGAAGGTGGCAACGCCGTCGACGCCGCCCTGGCCGCCGCCAGCGCACTTACCGTCGTCTACCCCCATCAGTGCTCGATCGGTGGCGACTGCATCGCGCTGGTCGGTCTGCCTGACGGCACGACGCACGTCGTCATGGGCGTCGGTCGAACGCCGGCGGATATGTCGCTCGACTCCTTCGCCGACATGACGACGATGCCGGTCGACGGCGCGCTGACCGTCACCGTGCCCGGCGCGGTCGGCGCTTGGCACACCATGGCCGAGCGTTGGGGCTCGGTCGGACTGACCTCGAGCCTCGAGGTCGCACGACGAATGGCATCCGAGGGCGTCCCGGTCGCTGCCGGCCTGGGCCGCGACCTGTTCCGCGAGGAGCACCGCATCCTGGCCGACCCGGGCCTGCGCCAGGTCTTCGCGCCCAACGGACGCCCCCTCGCGGCCGGTGAGCAACTCGTCCAGCCCCGGCTCGCCGCCAGCCTGCAGGCCATCGCCGAGTCGGGTCAGGACGCGCTGTACCGCGGCGACCTAGCCCGCAGCATCACCGCGACCCTGCAGTCGAGGGGCTCAGCGATGACCACAGAGGACTTCGCAATCCACGAAACAGTGGTCGACGTCCCCGTCTCCGCGACGTACGACGGCCGGGAGTACGTGACCGCTCCGCCGCCATCGCAGGGCGCTTTCTTCCTCGAGGCCGTGACTGCACTCGAGCTGATCCGCCTCGCCACCGGCAAACCCCTCGATCTCGACGGGCCGGACGCCGCCACCGTTGCGATGGTGCTGGGAGACGTCGCCGAAGACCGCGACCGCCTGTTGGGCGACCCCGCGGTGTCCCCGCTCGACCTGGTCCAGCTGATGGGTACCCGCGCCCGCGAGATTGCGCAGCTTGACTCGGCGCCGGCGACCGGCCCGCGCAACCCACCACCCACAGGCGACACGGTCGCGGTCGTCACCTCCGACGGATCCGGCACCTGGGTCTCGCTCATCCAGAGCCTGTTCCACGCGTTCGGGTCCGGCATCCTCGACCCCGAGTCAGGCATCATCCTGCACAACCGCGGTGCGTCGTTCTCCGTCTCCCCCAACCACCCGGGAGCCGTCGCACCCTCGCGTCGCCCTCCTCACACACTGATGCCGGTGCTTACGCGTGACGACGGTGTGCTGTCCGGCGCCCACGGGACGATGGGCGGTCGTGCGCAAGCGCAGATCCACGCACAACTCGCACTCCGCCTCGCGACCGGCGACCTGCCAGGGGCAGCGATCGGCAGACCCCGCTGGGTCGTCGGCCTGATGGAGGAGGGGTACCGCGACCAACGCACCGTCGGAGTCGAGGCAAACGCCCCGGCTGCCGTCGCGCACGCACTACGCGCGACCGGCTTCGAGGTCACCGAGCTCCCCGCCAACGACGACGGGGTCGGGCACTCGCAGATGGTGCGGCGCTACCCTTCCGGATTGGCCGCAGCAAGCGACCCCCGCTCCGACGGCAGCGCGCGGATCGGGTGACCGGACGATGATCAGACGGCTCGGGGCACTGCCCCGCGACGCCTTCCACCTGGGGCTGATGCTCGCCCTCACGTTCTCGACGGGTGTCATCGACGCGGTCGGCTACCTCGGCCTCGACCGGGTCTTCACCGGCAACATGACGGGCAACGTCGTGGTCCTTGGCATGGCGCTGGTCGGAGGCACCGGGCTGCCGGTGCTCGGCCCGCTCCTGGCTTTAGTCGGATTCATGGCGGGCGCTGCCTTCGGTGGTCGCATGCTCAAGTCGGCGGGTCCGGGGTGGACGGCACGGACCACGGTCCTGTTCACGATCGTTGGGGTCCTGATGCTCGGGGTCGCGGCGTTGCTGCTGGCGATCGAGGAGGATGTGAGCCCGCCGTTGCGTGTCACGGTCACCACCGTCCTCGGCGCAGCGATGGGCATCCAGGCGGCCACTGCCCGATTCATCGCGGTCAAGGACGTCACGACGGTCGTCGTGACCTCGACCCTCACAGGTCTTGCCGCCGACTCGGTGCTAGGCAGCGGCAAGGGCGCTGGGAGCGCCCGGCGCACGGCCGCGGTGATCCTGATCCTTGCCGGCGCCTTCGCTGGCGGCGCCCTGCTGAAGTGGCATCTTGGCGGAGGCCTCCTCCTGGCCGGCTCCATCACGTTGGCCGTCACGCTACTCGGGGCACTGCACGCTCGACACCACGTTCCTGCCAAGGACCCGACCGAAGCATCGAGCATCGGGTCTCACGCCGCCCGCGCCTAGCGCGCACCCCGACTACCGCACTGCCTCATCTGCCTTGGCGAACCGCCGCTCTCCTGGACGATCGAGCTCATACCGTCCACGTCGATGACCTGACCGGTCAGGTAGGACATGGCAGGCGACTCGATGAACGTGCCGACCTCCTTGAGCTGACCCGAGCGCCCCTATGTGAATCGCCCGACCCATGGCGCGCTCTCACTCGGTCCACGACGATATCGCGCTGCGACCGCGTTGGACCTGATGCTATGGGGTGCGAGGGCGACGGAGCCGGTAAGACCGACGACCGCCGCCCTCGAGGCGAGGTACGCGGCATCGTCCGGGAGCGCCGTCACCGGTCCGGACACGGACGCCACAGATCACAACGACGTTACCCAGACCCGGCACGAGGGTCGCGGTCCTGCTACATTCCGCCGGCCTTGCATCAGCTTTGCCTGGAGCGAGGCCGACGCGGACGTAAGCAGCCGGCGCCCTCGTGAGACTGACGAGTCTTGGCTCCGGTGTGGGCATCACGCATGGCCTGATGGCTGGCGAGGATCCCGTGGAGCTCCTTGGCCCGGGCACCGCTGATGTCACCGTCCTTGCAGTACCGACGCCAAGCATCCGCGGCAGCGACACCTCTGACCACATGGACCTCGTCCACGACCGCCCAGTCGTTCTCCAGCTGTCGCGCGCCAGGTCCCCAGATGATCAGCACCGCCTCGACAGACACGTCCCTGACTCCTTGGGAGCGAAGGATCGATCGCACGGACCTGGCGCTCGAGCGGGCACCATCCATCGCCGCCTCGCGATAGCGGTCCGTCGCCCACTGCCGGCCAGCACCGACGAACTTGGTTTCGATCGCCAGCACCGCGCGCGGACTCACCGCGACGTGGTCGATGTTGCGCTTCTCCATCGGAACGTCGTCCAGGAACGGCCAACCGAACTCCCGGCTCTCGAGAACCTCCCGCGTGAACGACTCGCCCCACTCCCCCATCGTCACCGGATACGTCCGGATCAACGACGTCACGAACACCATCCATGCCCAGCTCGTCACCAGTGCCCCGGCGAAGGCCCCTCGAACCATGGCCGGCCCGACCGGCAACACCACTACTACCAAGGCGGCACCCAGCATCCAGGCAGCGGCCGCCACGATGTTGCGACGCCCGCTCCACAGCTCGGTCCGCACCATCTCCCACCGACGCCGCTGCTCGAACGTCCTCCTCCCCCGTCTCAACACCCCAACAGTCTGCGACAAGAGGCCCCGGGCGAAGGCAGGAATGCGCTCAGTCCGCACAAGGCGTCAGCAGTGAGTCGACCCAAGATCCCTTGGCAGACGCCGGCCGCCAACGCACGGCCACGGACGCGGGCGGACCTCAACGGATGGCCGCTCCGAGTGAGCGCGAGGGACTTAGTCACTCACCAGCAGGGAAGAGGTCAGATCCAGCCCCTCGAGCCCGACAACGAAGCAGCCCCTGATCTGCGTTTCCGCAGGTCAGGGGCTGTTTCGTACTGGTGGGCGATACTGGGTTTGAACCAGTGACCTCTTCCGTGTCAAGCATTTTCACCCGTCTTTGGACGTCCGTCGCCGTCCATGTGAGCACGAAACGAGTCCCCCAACGTCCGCCGGCATGCAACCGAACACGCCCCTGTTGTCAAGCACTTAGTCAAGCAGCCGTTGCGCGATGCGGGGGCTCTGCCCCTGGCCACGGGATGCCAGCGTTGCTCGGTTCTGCCTCTGAGATTTCGGTCGTGTACTCAGCGATGCGTTCAACGTAGAACCGCGCGTTGGCACGGATGCCTTCACGTTCTGCGTCGGTCGTTTCTCAGCGGACCATGCCGGGCAGGCCCAGCACCATGGAGTTCGGCGGGATCTGCGTGCCCTCCGGGATCATCGCCCCGGCGCCGATGATCGAGCCCGAGCCGATGCTGGCACCGTTGAGCACGATCGGCCCATGCCGATCAGCACGTCGTCATCCACAGCTCGGTCCGCACCATCTCCCAGCGTCGCCGCTGCTTAAACGTCTTCCTCCCCCGCCTCAACATCCCCACGGTCTGCGGCAGGCAGCCCCCGACCACGGCCTGAATGCGCTCAGCCAACGGAAGAAGTCAGCAGTGCGTCGCCCCCAGATCCACTGGCGGCGCCGGCTGCCAAGCACAGCCACGGCGCGCAGACCCGTGCGCAAGATCGCCGCATGACGAAGGCTCGGACCGGGTGGTCCGAGCCTTCGTCATGGCAGCTTTCACGCCACGCGTTGCCGTCAGCCGCCAGGCACTGGGCCGATCACCGGCCCGACCTCCGGAGCGGAAAGAGTCGTGGTGTAGGCGTGGGCCCGGTCGGCACTCACCCGGACTCCGATGCGAGCGCCGAGGTCAGCCTTCGTCGGGGTGTACGAGGCCCCGGTCGCACCTGTGACCGGCACACCGTTGCGCGTCCACTGGTACCCGATGGCCTGCCAGCCTGAGTTGACCGTGGCCGTCAACGCGCTCCCGATCTTCGCCTTGCCGGTGATGGTCGGGGACAGTGCGGTGCCGTCCACGTCCACCGGGTGCCGCAGGGTGATGGTGAGCCGCTTCGTGGAAGCGGGGACTCGCACCGTGCCGGCCGCCTCGTCCACCACGGCCTTCGGCACTGACACGGACGTGATGTTGCCCTTGAGCGCCAGCAGCTCGATGCTGAAGGCTGTCGCGGAGCCAACGTCACCCGAGAAGGTGAACGTCACCTGGCTCCCGGTTGAGGTTGCTGCGTAGCCGACTCGACCGCCACCAAGGGTCGGGAAGTTGTCCAGGGCGATGCGCTTCCCTGCAGCAACCCAATCCTGCGGAGCGCCGCGTCCGACGATGATGGTGCCGTCGGACTTTTGGGCGATGAGTGAGTCGAACAGCACCTTCGTCGCAGTTGCCTGGCCCCACATGTGCTGGTTGGAGCCGCCGCCACCGGCGGCGTGGTCGATGTTCCACGGCGACGACGCGTTCGGGTAGTCGACTCCTTCCCACCATCCGAACGGACCGCTTTGCGACTTGTTCACCATGAACTCATAGCCGCGGATGCCGGCGTCGCGGTACTGCTCGCCACGCAAGGCGGTGCTGCCGTAGCCGGCGTTGTACGCGCTCGAGAAGTACCCGTGCGGGTAGCCGCCGAAGTTGTACACCGTGTCGGTCAAGCTCTCCCGCCGCTGGAAACCGTGCGTGTAGGTGCGGTCGATGTCGTCGAGCATGAAGCCGGACTGCTGCGCCCCGAACAGGTAGCCGTCCCAGGCCCACTGCCCGAACAGGAACATCGAGGCCCAGTTCGCGTCACGCGGGTCCTTGCGCGGGCCCTGCTCGTTGGGCTCGACCATCGAGATGGGGATGTAGTCGAGCTGATAGTCGGTCATCGTCTTGCGCAGCTGGTCGCTGACCACCTTGTACAGGTCGTCGTACTCGGCCTAGGCCCACGCCGCCTCGCTGTCCTCACCGAGCTGCTGTGCGAGCCACCGGTAGGTGGTCAGGCCTGCCAGGGCGGACCAGTTGTCAATGGTCCAGTAGCCCTCGCTGTCGATGGCGACGGTCTTCTTGATGATGCCGGTGCCGCCGTTGATGCGGTCGGTCTCGATCGTGTGCGTGTTCTTCTTGATCTTGTCGAACTGCGACCGCACGAACGCCTTGTCGTTGGTGCGCTGCAGGTACAGGGCGAACGGCCAGCTGAACTTCCACTTCGCGTCGTCGTACTGCAGCTGCGCGGGAAGGGTGGACAGGTAGTCCTGCGCGTATGTGTAGTCGCCGACGGTCAGGAGGGTGGAGACGATACCGATGGTGTCGTGGTCGAACATCTCGTCGTACCCGTTCTCCCCAACGTGCAGCTCCTTCTTGCCGTTGATGTCGTCGCGGATGATGAGCGTGTAGATGTAGCCGGCCTTGTACGCGTCGACGAGCTTGGGGTCGGGCAGCTCCTTAATGTTGGCGATGGCGACCAACCGGGTGTTCCAGTAGGTGCGCATGTGCTTGTAGTGCTGGTCGTACCCGCCGAGTGAGGCGAGCTGGGCGTTGGACGGCCAGCCGTACGTGCCGCCGAACCGGTCGGCTCCCACGGCGTAGTCCCGCACCACGGTCTGGCCGGCCGCGACGCTGTCGCGCGTGGCCGCGTCGTTCAACCCGACCAGCGCCTTGGAGACCCGTGGAAGCGGCAGTGCACCGGTCGTGGTGTTGGTCGTCGTCATGCGTGAGTACGCAACTTCGTAGCGTTTGCCCTCGACGACGACCTCGTCGGCGAAGTTCTGCACGCTGTGGCGCAGACCGCCCTTGGTGTACGTGCTCACGAACGCGGGCAGGTACCCCTCGGCATTGCGCCAGTCGATGGTGCCGGGGATGTCTGGGACCCCGAACGTGATGGTGAGGTTGTCGTGGTCACGCAGCCGGTAGCTGCCGTCGATGGACGCGATGGGTGCGTGGTGGTCGCCTTCCCAGCCGAACGACGACACAAGGCCAGGGTTGGACTGGAAGGTGTACCGGGCGGCGGCCGCGGAGTGCTGGGCGGCGTTCCAGGCGGTGGTCAGCCGTGCGAGCGCAAGGCGGACGTCGGTGTCGATCGGTTGTCCGGCCATGACGGCGCGCGCGGCGGTGACCTCGCGGTCGAGCTGCGCAAGGGTGGCAGGGTCGGCGGCCGGGGTGTCCGTGCGGTCGATCTCGTCAAGCAGGGCGCGCCGCGCAGCCGACGCGGACGGGGTCGGGGCCAGGGCTGCGCCCGCGAGGGTGACGTTGCCGTCGCCGTTGTTGCGGCGGGTGAGCTGCGCGGTGACGGTGCTTGTCTGCCCAGCGGGCAGTATGACGGTGAACAGGCGAGACAGTGCGCTGCCGCCAGCGGACAGTTCAGTGTTCGACACTGTCGGTGTGGTGGCGCCGCCGGTGGTGACGGTCACCGTGGCTGCGGCCTCCCAGACGCCGGCAACGAACTGAAGGGTCCGCGGTCGGTCGCTAGCGGCGACCGCCAGATCCCAGCCGGCCGGCCGGCTCAGGTCGTCACTGTCGGCGAGGAACACCCCACCGGTGGTCGTGCCCGGCTCGTTCGTCGTCGGGGTGCCGTTGCTCCACGAGTAGCGGACCGGGTTGTCGCCCTGCGGGGAGATGCCGCGGGTGCCGCGGTTGCTGGGGGTAAGCGCGCCCGACCCTGTGGCGGAGCGGTTCAGGGTGGACCCGCTCAGGTGGATCCAGTCAGTCGCGCCCAGGGCGGTGAGGTCCATCGTCGACGGCGTCGACCGTGTCGTCAGCGTCACCGCGGGTTGTGCGCTGACGGTTTCAGCCAGTGTGACTGCCGCTAGGGAAACGTTGCCCTCTGGGCTGCGGGTCTCCGTGAGCGTGGTCGTGAGGATGACTGGCTCACCTGGCGGGACGATGACCGTGTACCGCTGCACCTGCGGCGTACCGGACGCGCTGACCGGTTGCTGCCACACGGAACGGGTTCCTGAGGCGGTGGTCAGACGGACGGTCGCGGCTGCCTGCCAGACTCCGCCGACCACGGTCAGGGTGCGGGAGGTGTCCGCGGATGGAACCGCGACGCGGTAGCCGGCATCGAAGCCGGTCGTCGGGCCAACAGTCGAGTGGTCATAGCTGAAGACCCCGCCGGTGGTGGTGCCGTCGTTGGTGGCCGTGGGTGTGCCGTCGGACCAGCGGTAGGACAACGGACTGTCGCCAAGGGTGCCGACTGCAGTCTGCGGGTGCAGGTTGCTCACGTCGATGACCGAGGTCGTGTCCTTGCGGCGGTTGTTGCCGGTGCCGGCGACGTGCACCCAGTCCGTGGTGCCGGTCGAGGTGAGGTCCAGGGTTCCGGCAGCGCCCGCACCGTTCGGCAGCGTCTCGGCGTCGACCACGAAGGAGGACGTAGGGGCGGCCGCTGCCCACGTCAAGGTGGCGGTGGTGGGCACGAGCAAGGCAGATACAGCGGATAGGACGAGCAGGCCACGCAGGCGTCGTTGCCGCATGTGGTTCTCCTTCATAGGTGGCCGGTGTGCGGCCGGGTTGGGGGCGAGCACGGTTGCTTGAGTTGGTGGCTGGTCAGAACGAGCTTGGTTGTAGGGCGGCGGGGTTAGCCCCGTCCGGTCGAGGACTCCCGAGGAACTAGCTGGGGAACGATGAGTCGCGTCACCCGTTCGTCCTGACGGCCTTCGATTTGGGCAACCAGCGACGCGAAGATGAGGTCGGCAACCCGGTCGGTCTGCTGAGAGACCGACGTGAGCGCAGGTCGGGTCATCCGGGCTAGAGGTGAGTCGTCGAACCCGGTTACGGCGACGCCATGAGCAATGTCCTCATCCATTGTCTGAAGGACCTGAAGTGACTCGAAGGCATACGAGTCGTCGCGGCACGCCAACGCGGTCGGGCGGTACTGGCGCAGGAAGTCGGGCAGCTGGTCAAACAGGTTGGTCCGCTCGGTCACGAACAGGTCCAAGCCCTCGTCACGGGCCACGCCGGCCTCGGCCAAACCGGCCACGAGCCCGTCGTGTCGGTCATCTTCCATCCCGCCGTCGCGGGGAGGTCCGACGTAGGCAACTCTCGTGTGCCCGTGGTCGCGCAGGTGATGAGCAACCTGCCGCATTCCCTGTCCCCCGTCGACGTCAACCCACGAGTGGGCGGCATCCAGGTCATCCCACGGTCGGCCGAAGGCCACCATCGGCAGGCCGTGCTCGGTCAGCCAACGTGGCCGCTGGTCACCGACGTGGGTCTCAGGGATGACCACACCATCAACCGCGCGCCGGGCCGCAAGTTCCTGGAACGAGTCGATCTGCACCTCGTCGCCCGCCTCGGCCACATCAAGCACGATTCGGTAGCCCCGCGACGCGCCCGCCTGCGCGAGGGACCGCGCGAAACCCGCCAGCATCGACACACCGTCGTTCCACTGCGGGCCCAGGTGCAACGACACTAGGCGCGTTGAGCGCCGAGCCAAGGACCGAGCGGTCTCGTCTGGCCGGTAGTCCAGCGCCGTGATGACCTTGAGCACCCGGGTGCGTGTTTCCGGCCGCACCTTCTCCGGTGAGTTGAGGACGTTCGCAACCGTCTGGTGCGACACGCCGGCCTCGTGCGCTACCGACTGCAGAGTCGGGCGCTGAGCGGGCGTCTTCGACCGTATGCGGGACATCCTCGGGACCACCTGTCCGAGCCCACCCACGCCACCGTGGCGCGGCCTGTGGCTCGACCGGGACCGTATTCGTTTGACCGCTCAAATACAAGACTTTGAACGCGAACCCGTCCTTTGACGTCCGCCCGTTTCCGCCTCCGTTGTCACTCACTTAGTCACTCACCCCGACACCGCTCTTCGCTACCTGCGGCCACGGCAGACCACTCGCATGGACTACGGATCCCCGGGGCACCTTGCAGGCCCGCACCGCCCGCGTAGTGCACGCGGTCGAACCACGTCTTCCCGGCACCCTTCTGTTGTCAAGCGGTCGCTTTGAGGCCCTCCCGAGGACTCTTCCGGGGCGCGGCTGTCGGGCGTAGCGTCGGGTCCGCGGGTCCGGG
>NZ_LMCM01000004.1 GCF_001426245.1 Phycicoccus sp. Root101
TCGCTCGCTCCCGAAGCTCCTCGGGATACTTCCTCGGTGCTGCCATGACTCTCATCCTTCCGTGGAATGAGAGCCTCCATCAGACCCGGTACGGGACAGACCCTCCGGAGCGCTCCCAAGCCGCTGGCAACGTCCCGCGAAAGTCACGCCAAGGCGCGCCCCTACCCGCCCGAGCCCGGGGCGGCATCACACAGGGACGCTGCGCTGCCACCGGCATTGCCGCCAAGGGCCGGAGTCGCAACCGAGGTGAGCGCCAGGCGGCGATGTGACGCAGGTCCTGCGGCCGACGATCCGTCCGACTTTGGCTCCTCTCTGTGTCAAGACGCGGCGGCAAGTCGGGTTCTACGGTGGGTGGTGGCGGGTCCGGGAAGTGGCTTGTCCGAAGAGTTGGTGTGAGGTTGTGAGCCGACCGCGCTGGAGTCAGAGTCGTTGCCTCGTTGCCCTCCCGGGCCCGTCGCCATGTGTCGTGCAGCGTCGTTGACCATGGTCCGATACACGATGTCGGACAGTCGGCGTTTGAGCGGCCGCATCGACTCGTTCGAGGTCTTCCCTCGAGCCTTGCAGCGGTCGAAGTACGCGCGGCCCTCGGTGGGATTACGCAGCTGCACGGTAGCCATGATGTGCAGCACCCGGTTGATCTGACGGTTGCCGCCTCGGGACAAACGGTGGCGGACGTTGTCCCCCGAGGAGGCATCGATGGCTGCGGTGCCTGTCCAGGAGCCGAAGTGGTTGTTGTCCGGGAACCGGGTGATGTCACCGACCTCGACCAGCAGCCGGGCCGCGCTGGACGGGCCGATCCCGTTCAGGTCCATCAGGGTGGTGCCGGTCGCGGCGACCAGAGCGGTCAGTTCCTTGTTCGCGGCCTTCTTGCGCTGATAGATCCGCTCGAGGTCCACGACCAGTTCGGCCGCGACGCGACGCCGGGTCTTGCCCGCAGCGTCACGGGGGCGGACGGTTGCCAGCAGCGCCTTGGCCTGTGCCGCGGACAGTTCCTTCTTCGCCCCGCCCGGGATCAACTCCAGGAGCAGGTGGTGGACCTGGGACATCTTGCGGGTGTGCTCCTCGCCCAGGGATCGGCGCCGGTCGACCAGAATCCGCAGCACCGCCAGCTGCTCGTCGTTGACGACCGGGCGCAGCCCACTCATCCGGGTGCCCACCAGCGCCACCGAGTGCGCATCGGTGGCATCGGTCTTGCGGCCCTGACCGGTGGCGAACACCCGCGCCCGCGCGGACAGCTTCGGCGGGACGTCGAGGACCTGCTCGCCTTCGGCCAGTAGCCGGTTGGCCACGTGCCGGCCGATGCCTTGGCATCCCTCGGTCGCCCAGACATGCTCCGGCCACGCCTGCACGTACCGGCGCATCGCGGCAAGACCGTCACGGTCGGTCGCGAGTCGTCCTTTCCCGACGATGGATTCGCCACCGGTCATGACTTCGATCGTGACCGAGCGTTTGTGCGCGTCCATCCCTATGACCACTCGTGCTGGCGTGCCTTCCATGTTGTCCTCCGAACTCGAACCTGATGGGGTTGTCGAGCGGGGAGGGCAACGCTACTTCGAGCTAGGGCAAACCCCTCTTGAGCCACTTCCGCTCTGGCGACGTCCGGGGATGCGCAGGCCAAATGAGAGCCACACCGAGGTGAGCAGCCGAAATGAGAGCGACAACCCCGAACGCCTAGACCGAGCCTCGTCAGATCCCGGCCATGACGTCAATGAAACAAGTAGCCGATGAGCGGACGTGAGGTCGAGTCATGCCGTCGGCGCTGGTCGGGAGCAGACAGCGCCGATGTGGGGAACCGGTCACATTTCACAGCCAATTTGAAGGCATCGGCTACCTTGGCCCGCAGTCCCGGGACCGGATAGGGACGTGCACTGTGCTGCGAACCTAGCGGCCGGGTACAGCCAGGCCTTGCTCGCGCACCACCCTCAGTGAGTTCGGCGCCGTGACGCCGCAGAGCGGGCTGGTAACCCACTGCGCCGCCGCACCGCCACGGACGCCACCACGAACAGGACCAGCCCGACCACCACAACGATCAGCAAGCGCCCGGCACCCAGCGCTGTCAAGGTTCGGCTCACGGCACCGGAAGCCTCGGCGACAGCCGTGACCGGTCCGGATGCGACCGTGTTGCCGTTGTAGAGCTGTAGCTCGACCCACCCGTACCAGAGGACGTAGCCGGCCGCGACGGTCACGACCACCCCCGAGGCGCGCCCGACATGGCGGGTCCACGGGCGGGCCCGCGCCATCGCAGCCCGCCCGAGGAGTCCGACGACGACTGCCAGCACGGTCATGACCAGTCCCATTGCCAGGGCGTACGCGACCGCAGCAGACACGCCCACCACGAACGACGCCCCGGCGCCGCTGGTGAACACCGACGCCACCGCCGACAGGAACACCGGCAGCGTGCACGACAGTGACACCGTCGCGTACACCACGCCGTAGGCCACCATGCCGCGCACCGAACCATCGACCCGGGACCGGGCACGCGGCGTCCGAACGGTCACGTCGTGACCGAGGAGAAGCAGCACTCCGACGACCAGCAGCGCAGCGCCGGCGACCAACGTCGCCACGAACAGCCACGGGCCCAACGTCAGGGACAGGGCTGAGATGCCCACACCCACAGCCCCGAACACGGCCACGAAACCGACGGTCACCGACACTCCGACGACCAGGGCGCGAGCCACGACCCCGCTCCTCGAGGGCGGCTGTCCCACGAACAAGGCCAGGTATCCGGGCAGGAGGGCGAACCCGCAGGGGTTGAACGCGGCCAGCATGCCGGCCGTGACCGCCAACACGACAGCGGCAGTCACCAAGCCACCGCCGGCACCTTGGCACTCCCGGCACGGCTCACAATGTCGTCGTCGAGGACGGGTCGGGGGTGGCTCCCGTGGGCTGGCCCGGGCCAGCTGACCCACACAGGAGAGTGCCGTCAGCGGCCTTGCTGCACGTAGGTCCCGGCGGCAGGCTCACCGTGGACGTCGCAGCTCCTGCGGCGACCTCAGCCACCCGAGCGCGCAACGTCGCCTCGTCAAGGCTGCCCACCCGCAGGTCCGCTCGACCATCGGCGGTGATGAACGCAAAGGTGGGCTGGACGGTGACTCCGTACTCGCGCCAGACGGTGCCGTTGGTGTCAGCGAGATGGGTCAGAGCGGACGTGCCGGTCTGCTTGACGAAGTCGACCATGGCGCCCTTGCCCCCCCCTGACCCGCAACCCCGATGATGTCGACCTGCCCCGCGAACTCGGCGGCGACTTTGGTGACCGCTGGTGCTTCGCTGCGGCAGATGGTGCACCACGGAGCCCAGAACCAGAGGACGACCGGTCTGCCGGTCAAGGTCGCCGCATCGAACGCGGCACCGGACACCGTGTCCGGGATGGCGCCGACGTGTGCGAACGGTGACACCGCACCGGTGCTGCCGCCGCCGCCCGTGGTCGGCGTGGGAACGGAGCACCCACCCACCGCCACAAGGGTCAGCAGCAGCAACAATGCCGTCGCAACCGCCCGGCGCCGGGTCATGGCGACCATGTTGCGCGCCCTGTGGGGCTGTCCAGGCAATGCTTCGCACGAGCGCTGGTCGTCGGTGACCATGGGACCTCCCGGTGGGGCACACAGATATTGCGGCAGAAAGACCCGGCCCGAGGCTTCCAACATTGCCGGTCCCGCGTTCCAAGGATTCATTGTCCTCCTCCGCCTCCGGGTGCGCTCAACGACAGTCCTGTCAATGAGCAGGAAGGCGGCGGGCGTAGAGCCCGGCCCCGTGGTGTGGTGCTCGCGGTGGTGGTCCTACCCCATCGTCCAGGGCTGGGCCGGTCGCTGGTGTGCTGGCTTCTTCAGTCGCCTGCCTTTCGGGCCTCTGGGGGTACTAGCTGGAGGCGGCACCCAGGCTGATTCCTCAAGGGCTGGGGTAGTTGTCCGTCAAGGCGATGCGCTGTGGAAGGGCCCGACGCGAGTCGAGCCCTTCCACACGAGTGCTACATCAGCCAAGTTCGACCACCACAGGGCAATTCGAGATGCCCGGCAGTGCGCGTAGACCGTCGAGGCTCGCGTTGGCCGGTCCACCACCAGCGCTGACGAGCAGTCCGTCGGAGAACAGCTTGGCGACGTCATCATGATCGGTCAGCCGGACTCGCTGACCTGCCGTGATCGCAGCCTCGGTCCAAACGGCCGGGGTCACGTCCCAAACGGGCGAGTAGTCGTTGTCGCCCGGCACGACCTGGGTGATGTTGAGCGGGTCACCTTGGCCGGCGACGGCCGACTGCAGTCCCTGCCGCTGCGGGTTGTTCGCGCCTTGCGGGCCATTCACGATGGGGATGATGGCCGCCCGTGCCGAAGACTTCCGGTCGAAGGAAGCCAACCCCGGGGCTGCATCGAGGTTAGGAGCCCACGTCGACCCCTCGAGAGCAGCCACCAGCTCGACGGAGGCTTCCTGGTGGAGGTACTGCACGCGCTTGCCCTCGTAGAAGCCGTTCAGGGTGTCCAGCGTCACTTGGCGTCGGTCGAAGTTGATGTCCACGATGGCGTCGTGAAGGCCCGAAGCGTTGGCGACCTGCGTCGCGTTGATCACCGTACGCCCGTCTGCGGACACCAGTGGGCTGTAGTCAGCGTCGCCCACGGCACCGGCGTGCACGGTGGTGGGTGGGAAGGCCGTCGGGCCGGGCACCACGACACGCGTGGGACTGAAGTCCACCGTGCCGCTGAACGCCAGCTGCGATCCGATCCTGCGGGCCGACTGGACCGCGGCGGTGCCGAGCGCGTTCACGAGTTTCGGCGAATAGTTCACGCCCCGACGCTGCGCGTCGTCGCGGTTCGAGGACTCCGTGACGACGTACCAGACGGTTGCCCCGTCGTGCAGTCCCTGCTGCAGGGGCAGCGTCACTGTGCCCTCGGCGGTGTTCACGGCGATGGTGCTCTTCATGAACACGGGTCTGCTGCACGAACAGGTGACAGTTTTGGTTAGGCCACCTGGGCGGCGGGTGTAGTCATGATCAGCTCGTATTCGACGGGGGTCAATCGGCCGAGTGTGGCTTGCCGTCGGCGGCGGTGATAGGTCCTCTCGATCCAGGTCACGATCGCGATCCGAAGTTCGGTGCGGGTGGCCCAGCGGCGCCGGTTGAGGACGTTCTTTTGCAGCAGGCTGAAGAAGGACTCCATGGCCGCGTTGTCACCGGCGGCGCCGACGCGGCCCATGGATCCGACCATGGTGTGGCGGTTGAGTGTGCGGACGAGTTTCCGGCTTCGAAACTGACCAGGTTCAACCAGTCGATGCAACACCGGCTTGTTGGAGCAACAGTAGGTGCTCATTGAACGCCTCGGCTGGCGTTCTCCAGCCGAGGGTCTTACGAGGCCTGGTGTTCAGTGCCTGAGCGACCGCCTGGATTTCCTCGGCGGACCAGCGCGCGAGGTCGGTGCCTTTGGGGAAGTACTAGCGTAGCAAGCCGTTGGTGTTCTCGTTCGTGCCGCGCTGCCACGGCGACTGGGGATCGGCGAAGAAGACCGGGATTCCGGTCTCGACGGTGAACTTGGCGTGAGCGGACATCTCCTTGCCGCGGTCCCACGTCAGCGACCGGGCCAGCTGTGTCGGCAAGGTCTTCATCGTGTTTGCCAGCGCGTTCTTCATCGTGATCGCCCCGTAGCCAGCCAGCGCCGGCCCGTTCTTCGGGGTCTGTTTGTGCCGGTAGCCCTCCTCACGCGGCAGGTGGACCAGCATCGTGAACCTGGTCGTGCGGTCGACCACGGTGCCGATCGCGGAGCGCTCCAGCCCGATCAGCAGGTCGCCTTCCCAGTGCCCCGGAATGGCGCGGTCCTCTGCTTCGCAGGGCCGCTCGCTGATCAGAGTCTCGGCAGTGACATGTGCCCAGGTCTTGCGCCGCGATCGTTCCCGCGGGGCCCGCAACGCGCGACCGGTCCGCAGGCACCAGACCAGCTCACGTTTGAGCGCCCCACGGCCCTGGATGTACAGCGACTGATAGATCGCCTCGTGGCTGATGCGCATGGATTCATCTTCGGGGAAGTCGACCTTGAGCCGATGGCTGATCTGCTCCGGGCTCCACGCCAACGACCACGGGCGGTCCTTGCGATGCGGCTTGTTCCGGCCGGTGAACCGCGGTGGTGTCGGACCCAGGAATGGGGTGCCGTCCGGCAGGCTGATCTGCCCCGCCAGCCGCTGCTGGACGTATATCTTCAATCGCGGGTTGGTGACCAGCTTCGCCGCCTTCGGGCGTTTGGCGGTCATGTCGGCCTTCCATTGCGCGACGGACGCCTGGTACTCGAGCTTCCCACCACGGGTGGCGGCGTTGCGCCGCAGCTCGCGTGACACCGTGCCCGGGTCACGGCCGATCTCTCGCGCGATCTCGCGCACGCCCCTGTCCTGGGCCCTGAGCAGCGCGATCTCCTCCCGTTCAGCGAAGGATAGGTACCGGCCCGTGGGCGTGAACTTCAGGTCGAACGGCGGCATGCCGCCAGCGTGATGGAACCAGCGCGCACCGACCGCCTGTGCCACGCCGATCACCCCGGCAGCCTCCTCAGGCAGCAACCCTTCGGCGATCTGCTCCCAGAACGCCACTTGGACATGACGCTGGAACCTCGGCGCACCCGGCGACCGCAGCTTTGGTCGAATCGCCCGATCCGCTGCCTGTTGACGACGAGCCACTCAACACCTCCATGACGGGGTGTTGCGACGACCAGTTGAATCCGCCCTGCGATCCGCGATCGGTGTGCAGGATGCAACCGGCCACGTCGGCGCCTTCGGCCCGGCGCCTGGCGACGGCGTTGTCGAGTGCGGCGACGGCTAGGCGTGACTTCATTCGTGAGTCCATCGAGTACCCAATGATGCGGTTGGAGTAGACGTCCTTGACCGCGCATAGGTACAGCTTCCCCTCACCGGTCCAGTGCTCGGTGATGTCGGCCAGCCACAACTGGTTCGGGCGGTGGGCGGTGAACTCGTGCCGGGTCCGCCCCTTGTCGTCGGTGACCGCCAGGAGGTCGTCGTGGACCGGTGGACCGGCCTTTTTGCCGTTGCGCCCACGCTTCTTGCCGAACGCGGACCACCAGCCCAGCTGCGAACAGAGCCGCCACGCGGTCCGCTCCGCCATGACCTGGCCGGCGTCGCGGGCTTCGTCGACCAGGAAACGGTAGCCGAACTCAGGGTCGTCACGGTGGGCGTCGAACAGGGCGTTGGCGCGGTAGGCCGCAACCAGTTCGGCGGTCGTGACCGGGTTCACCAGCCAGCGGTAGTAGGGCTGGCGAGCGATCTTCAGTACCCGGCACGTCACCGTGACGGGAATCCCGTCGACGGCTAGCTCGCGGACGAGCGGGTACATCATTTTCCCGGCAGGTCCGCCTGGGACAGGTACGCCGCAGCGCGGCGCAGGACCTCGTTCTCTTGCTCGAGCAGCTTGATCCGCTTGGTGGCCTCACGCAACGCCTCGGATTCATCGCCCCGCCGGCTCGAACCGGACGAGACCGATGAGCTGCGCTCGTCGATCGTCAGCCACCGCTTCAGACACGACGCCGAGATGCCGAAGTCTTTCGCGACCTGGGCCATCGATGCGTCCGAGTCGCGGTAGACCCGGATCACGTCCTGACGGAACTCCTTGGGAAACGCCTTGGGCATGGTGCACATCCTTCCAGCGCCGACACGAATCGACGCAGACTGTTCGTGCAGCAGACCCATGGGCGAGCCGCCGCGGACGAGTCGGCCGTCGTAGAGAAGCGGCGTCTGGCGGCCCCGGACCTACCTCACGAGGTGGGCGAAGGCGACGATGTTGTCGACGTAGTGCCCGGTCGCTTGGTCGAAGGCACCGCCGCAGGTGATGAGGCGCAGCTCGGCGCGGCCCCCGGTGTCGCCGTACACGGTCGACGTCGGGAAGTCGGCCTTGGAGTAGCGCGCCACCCGGTCGACGAGGAAGCGCGCGGTCGACCCGTCCTCGCGGCCCACGGACAGGGTCGCGCCCTTCTTCAACGAGCCCAACCGGTAGAAGACGGCGGGACCGGCCTTGCTGTCGACGTGGGCGCCGATGACTGCCGGCCCGAACTCGCCGGGCGTCGGGCCGTTGGCGTACCAGCCCGCCCGGTCGAAGTCGGTTGGCGCCTCGAGCCTGCCGTTCTTGTCCAGGCCCAGGTCGACGATGCCCCTGGTGCGCACCCCGATGGACGGGATGGTCAGCGAGGTCGGTGCGCTGGGCTCCAGGATGGGCCCGAAGTCGGAGCTGCTCTGCGGCGTGGCCGGCGCCTGCGACTTCGTGGCCGCCTCCGACGACGTCGGCGTCTGCGTGCTCGTCGGCGGCTGCGTGCTGGGCGCCGAGGTGGTCGCCTCGGCCTGTGACGCGTCCGGTTGCGGAGGCGCGTCGCTGCCCGTCAAGGACTTGGCGACCAGCACCCCTCCGACGACGAGGAGCACGACGGTGACCGCCGCGGCAATGCTGCCGCGGCGGTCACCGAACTCCGAGGATGCGGACATCAGACGCGGTTGCGAGCCTTGCGAGCGGTGAAGGCACCGGAGCCGACGGCGGCGATGAGCAGGCCGCCACCGAGCAGGAGCATGCCCTCGTTGTTCGGGGTGGAGGTGCCACCGGCGCCGGTGTCCATGCCGCCGGCGGGCGCGGCGTTGAGGACGCCACAGATGGCCGGGTCGGTCGCCTCGGTCGGCAGCTTCGGGTCGAGGTCGCTCTTGGTGGCCCCGTCGTACTTGCCATTGCCGTTGTGGTCCACACCGTGGACGACCACGACAGCCTGGCCATCGGTGACCGCCTGGGCCAGCTCGGAGGAGACAGTGATGCTGCCACGCTCATAGCTGAACTTGCCGCCGGGGGCGGTGTCGAAACGGTCGACGGCCAGGCCACTCTTGGGCGAGGTGTCGCCGGTCTTGGTCAGCGACACGACGACCGGGCCGTAGGCCGGACCACCCTCGGTGGTCGTCAAGGTGCCGTCACCACTCTTGTCGTCAGAGGCCTTTGGGCACTCGTGGCGAGCGTCGGCGCCGAAGTGGATGTGGGCAGCGTGGGGGCTGTCCTTCAGCAGGCCGGTAGCGGCCATGGTGACGTCGATCTTCGTCCCCTTCACGGTCACCATTGCGGTGCCGCTGGCGTCGACGCCGTTCAGCGCCACGGGACGCAGGGTTGCCATGGTGCTGCCGTCAGCAGCCTGGGCGATGCCTGCACCGAGGAAGGGAAGGAGCGCCGCAGACCCGAGGGCAACGGTGGCAATCTTGGTGGTAGTACGCATTCAGGTGACTCCTTTGTCGGGCAACCAGCGGCTGCCGTGGGCTGAGCATTGGGTTTGGGCGCTTCGGAGCCATTCAACGAAGTGGATGGGTCCCGAACTCTGACTGGAACTTCGCACCGGAAACGACCTTTTGGCACAGGCATTCAGCCGGCCGGTCGCACCTGCACGCTAGTGACGTCGTAGACGCCGAGGAACTTGACGAAGGCCAATGCCTGCGGGAGGGCGCCGGTGGCGTCGGCGGTGAACGAGAGCAACGGGATCAGGTCGTCAGCGTGCCGGGCGGACGCGGTGTAGGTGGTGTTCGGGGTCAGACCACTGCCCTGGAGCTGGACCATGTCGAGACCCGCGACTGCGCGGACGGTCACGGCGACCTTGCCCGGCCCGGCGACGGCGGCGTCAGCGTTGCGGACAGGCTGGTCGAGACCCTGCCGGGTGAGGTGCTGGGTGCCCGGGCCCGAGGGGACGGCGCCGGCGACGTAGACCAGGGCCTGGCCCTCCTGACCGACCCGCAGGGTATCGGTTCGCTTGCGGGTGGCGGTGTCGATGATGTCGACGCTGTCGGAGTGCTCGTTGACGACGTACACGGTGGAGTTGTCGGGGCTGGGCCAGATGCCGTGCGGTTCCACGCCGCTGGAAGGCACCGCACCGACCAAGGTGGGTGCAGCGCCGGTGTGTCGGCGGTAGATCTTGGTGGTGTTCTCAGCACCCACGGTGAGGTAGACGAATCCCGCGCGCGGGGTGGTCACGAACGCCGGGTGGTTTGTATCCGGGCCGGTCTTTAGGACGCTGGTGATTCGACCGGCCTGCAGGTCGATCACGGTGACCTTGCCGACCTTCTTGTGTGCGGCCCAGAGCTCGGTGCCGTCGGGTGAGAGCGCCATGTCGGAGGAGAACACGTCGGCGAGGCCGCTGATGCGCCGCACCACCTTGCGGGAGGACACCTTGACCACGTCGATGGTGGCGGAGCGGAGGTGGTTGACGTAGGCGTACCGGCCGTCGGGGCTGAACAGCACCTTCGACGGTCCGTCGCCGGTGGCGACGTGCCCGACGATGCCACCGTGACGGGCGTCGACGATGTCGACGCGGGCGAGCGCCCGGTCGGCCACCCAGACGGTCTTGCCGTCGGGAGCGAAGAAGCCCTCGTGCGAGGCCCTGCCGACATACGTTTTGGACATCACCGTGTTGTCGACCGTCCGCACCACGGTGACGGTGTTGGTCGTCACCGACACGACGTTGAGATACCTGCCGTCGCGGGAGAACCCGAGGCCGTGGACATCGACGTCTTTGAGGTACTGGGGTCCGAGATCGCCGCCCAGGCGCTGGTCCCCGAACGGGATCGTGCCCAGAACTTTGCGGGTGCTGGGGTCGATCACGGTGACGGTGTTGGAGGTCTGGTCGGCGGTATAAACCCGATCGGCCCGGCCGATCGGCGGAGCACCCGGCAGCGCGGGAGCTTGGATGGGATCCGCAGGGTGAGAGGCGCTGGCCTGGGTCGGTCCGGCGCCCAGCGCAACGGCGGTCCCGCCGGCAGCCAGGGCCAGCACCGTACCGGCCGCCAGCAGGCGGCGCCGGGAAGAAAGGTGAACGAGTTGCATCAGGCTCCTTGTAGTGACGTGGCGACCCTCTTGCGTTGTCGTCGGGCCGCGCGGTTGGACACACTGGTGGTTCGGGGATTCGGCTCCCCAGCCCACGTCGGAGGTGCGAAAGATCGGCCTTCCTCTTCTTGCGTACGCGCGTAACTGCCGAACGGTTCACCGGTGGCGCCCGGACACCCTGCCTGAACCGTTCAACTCAACGAGGCGTACGCATGCTGGCTGTCGGCTGCCGGCCTGCCCGAATCCAGCGGAGAACAGGGGCCGGGTCATTGGGCAGGGACGCGCAGCAGGTGTCCGTGGAATACTCCGCGTCCGGTGCGGACCGCAACTGTCGCCCAGGCGACCAGCAACCCTACGTAGAAGACGACGGCGGCGACCACGAGGAAGCGCGCGCCGGTGGCAGCAGCCAGTCCCGACGTACCGGTGACGACGGTGCCCACGGGGAAGGTGAAGGACCACCAGGTCAGCGAGAACGGCATCCCGTGCCGAGCGGTGCGCACGGTGATCGCGGTCGCAAGGGTGAGCCAGAGCATCGCGAACCCCCACATGGGTGCCCCGTAGACCAGACCCATCGCCTCGAGGGCGGAGCCGTAGGGCGCTGGGAGGACGCTCGTGGCGGTGGCACCAAGGGTGTGCGCGGCGGTGACCGACTGGCCCAGCGGACCGAGCACGATCCACAGCGTGGGAACCGCCGCGGCGGGCCCGACCTTGTGATGCACCAGCCGGCTCCAGATCATCGTGATCACGATGAGGCTCGCAACGATCGTCAATCCGAACATCATGGTGCAGGCCAGTTGCATGGACAGCTGCCACTGACCGGCGGGTAGGTGGGGAAGCAGCAACGGGCCGGTGGCGGCGCTGACCATGGGTGGCACGATCGGCATGAGCCAGCCGCCGAAGGCGGCGTCCTGCTTCACGTCGTGGGTGGTGAAGGCCTTGTACGGCACCGCCGCCGCGGTCCAGAGGCCCAGCAGGGTGCCTGCGGTCCAGAGCACGAAGTCGATGCCGACGGCGGTGCCTTGGCCCACCAGCGGCTGACCGACCAGCAGGGCACCTGCTCCCACGGTCATCAACGCCATCGCCGGGGCGCCGTAGAAGTGGGACATCACCGGGTTGGCGAGGTGTCCGCGGGCAGTGCTCGTGTGTCGCGTCCAGTGGATCAGCGTCGCAACAGCGATAACTGCCAATAAGACCCCGTCCAGCACCCACACGGTCCGCGCGAACAGCAGCAGTCCTGGCACCTTGACGGGCAAGGTTGCGGCAGCATTCGCGACGATGCCGGTGCCCATCACGCAGGCGAACCAGTTAGGGCCAATGAACCCGAACGCGGGCTGCCCTTCGAGAGCTGTCAGGAAGGAACGATTGCCCTCAGCGTGCTGGTCGACATTGCCGGTTGCGGCTTGAAGAGTGTTCACGTATCCAGTCTGCGAGCAGGCCACAGTCGTCAGTAGTCCCCAGCCGACTGTGGATGCACAACCTTGGCTTGTGGGTGCTGTAGGGTGGGTGTGTGCCCTCACCTCATGTGCCAGAACTCGACGGGCTGAGGCTGCTGGTGGGAATCGCCCAGCATGCCAGCATCGGCGGCACTGCTCGAGCCAACGGCATCAGCCAGCAAGCAGCCTCAGAACGCCTGCGTGCGATGGAAGCTCAGACCGGCCTGACCCTGGTGCATCGGGGTGCCCGCGGATCGAAGCTCACCCCTGCCGGTGTGGTGGTGGCCGAGTGGGCTGCCCGGCTGATCGAGGTCGCGGACGAGATCGACACCGCGATCGAGGGGCTCCGTGGCGATCGCAGTCGCGAGCTCTCAGTCTGGGCCAGCATGACCATCGCCGAAAGCCTCATCCCCCGCTGGCTGGTCCTCCTCCGTCAGCGTCAGCAGGGCGAGGGACACCTGCCGACGGCGGTGAGCCTGAACGCCTCCAACAGCTCGCATGTAGTCGAAGCGGTTCGTGACGGAACCGCGCATTTGGGTTTCGTCGAGGGCGTCGAGGCACCCAGGGGAGTGCGCTGTGCTTCGATCGGACACGACGAGCTCGTCCTGGTGGCCGCGGCTGGCACGCCGATCAGCCGGCGACGCACCCCCCTGTCTCCGGCGGAGGTCGCAGAGCTGCCGCTGACCAGCCGCGAACGTGGCTCTGGGACCCGCGAGGTCCTGGAGGTGGCCCTTGGTCAGCAAGGGTTGACGATGGGCGACGCGGTTGTCGAGCTGACCACGGCGACTTCCATCCGCGAGGCGGTCCTTGCTGGCAGCTCGCCGGCCTTCCTCAGTCATCGCTTTGTCTCACGTGATCTGGACTCCGGCCATCTCGTGGTGGTGCCGACTGAAAATCTCGACCTCAAGCGCGTCTTCCGCGCCGTGTGGGTAGGCACCAGGCAGCCACCCGCTGGGCCGGGCCGCGAACTGGTCTCGATCGCCCGCGCAGCCGAGCAACGACTAGGGCATCAGAGAACCGGCGCAAAGTAGGGGTGAACCGCTCATCAGGAAAAGGCGTACACCTCTTTGTGAGCAGCGATGGTCCGACCGAGTCGTGGCGACCCCGCACGCGCCGGTCCAAGGTGGGAAAGGCAGGGACGCCCGCCAGCGAGGAGGAGTTGCTGGCGGAGCTGTACCGGCTGCATGGGCGGGTGTTGTTCGCATTCGTGCTGCGGCTGGTCGATGACCGGGCGAAGGCCGAGGATCTCGTCCAGGAGACGATGCTGCGGGCCTGGCGGAACCTGGATCTGATCGACCCGCGACGAGGGGACCCACGGTCCTACCTGTTCACCGTGGCCAAGAACGTGGTCATCGACATCTGGCGCGCCGAGCAGCGCCGCCCGCGACTGGTCACCGACGAGGAAGTTCTTGCGGCGCAACCGGTCGAAGACAGGCTCGATGCCCAGGTCGACGCCTGGATGGTTGACCAGGCACTGGAACGACTCTCGAGCGAGCACCGGGCCGTGGTCGACCACCTCTACTACGGCGGCTCGACAGTCACCGAGACCGCCCAACTGCTTGGCATCCCGGCCGGCACCGTGAAGTCGCGTGCCTACTACGCGGTCCGTGTGCTGCGTGCCGCATTCGAAGAGATGGGAATGACACGATGAGCTCCGAACACGACCGGGTGCGTGAACTGCTGGGACCCTACGTGCTGGGTGGACTCGATGCGGCCGACCGAGCCCTGCTCGACGGCCACCTCAGCACTTGCCCCACCTGTCGCAACGAGGTCGCCGCCTACGCAGGCCTGCCATCGCTACTGCGGCTCGGGCACGGACCCAACTCGAGCACTACAGCCGAACTGGACGACGGTGCGCTGACCCGCGCCGTTGGGGCCCTCCGGCAGGGACGTCGCCGCCGACGACGCCGCTCGCTGCTCGGTTCCGCGGCCGCTGCGGTACTGGTGCTCGGCCTCGGCGCCACGACAGCGGGACTGGTTGCCGGGCACAGGGACACCCCCCAGACCAACCCTGCAGCCCTGCATCTTGTCGCTGTCCAAGGCAGCCCAGCGCGCGGCCAGACCAGCCTCTCCGCTCGACCGTGGGGCACCTCGATCGATCTCGACCTGTCCGCGTTGCCCAAGGACCAACGGTTCATCGTGTGGGTGATCGCCACCGACGGCACCCGCGAACAAGCGGCGACCTGGGCTTCCACACCCGACGGCATCGCCCACGTCACCGGAGCCAGCGCCCTGGCCCGCACCGACGTCGCGGCCGTGCGCGTCGCCACCACCGACGGAACGCTGCTGCTGTCGACCGACATCTGAGGTCGCCGCTGAACCGTTGTCCAGGTTCCGGCGTACGCCTCAATGACATCCCAACTGGAAGGACAGCCATGAAGACCAAGACCCAAGCCCTGGCCGCCATCGCAGTCGCCACCGCACTCGCGGCGACCTATGCCACCACCACCCTGACCAGTGCGAGCGCCGACTCGAACTCCGGATCAGACAAGCCGGTCCACGTCGAGGTGTTCGCCCCCTCGGAAGGCGACAACGCTGGCATCAGTGGAGCCGGATGGTTCGTCGACCTCGACGTCGACTTCGACGGCAGCACCCTGGCCCAGACCGGCTTCACCGGCCTCCAGCTGACCGGCCCCGCCGCGCACAACAACATCGCTCCCTTCCCCGGCACCTTCTCCACCGGCCGCGACGATCGGATGCCCGGCTTGGTCGTGCTGACCTCCACCACCAACAACACCCTGCCCGGCTTCTCCGGCCCCGGCACCAACCTGGCCAACCTGTTCAACCTCACCGGCGTCACCAACCGCGACAGCCAAGGCACCGAACTCTGGGACACCTGGATCGTTGGCGCCCCGATCGCCGGGAAGAACGTCGACACCACCCTGACCGTCGCCGTCATCGCCGACCTCAACCACAACGGCATCTACGACGACGCACCCAACGTCATCACCGACCAGAACGGCGACCGACGCATCGACCGCCGCGACCTCAAGGCCATCGGGGTCGCCTCCAACATCGAGACCGTCACCTTCCACCTCAACGGAGACCCCGCCTGATCGCAATCGGCGAGCCCGAACGCTCCAGCAGCAGACATCCCCCTCGACACGCATCGCCCCCATGCGCGCGCCAGCATGGTGGCTACGCCTCATAGGGGTCCTTGGGCAGGTACAACCTCAGCCGTCGGGGTCGCCGCCCCCGACCAATGACGACATCACCAGGAACCAGGCCCACACCTTGGCCCGTGGGGCGCTGGCCGGGCTCCCTCGCCATCGCCATCGTTCGCTGGCATCCACCACCTATGTCAGCCGGACCCCGACAGCGGAACATGAACGGTCTACACACAGCAGGAAGGCGGACGAAGGACACGTGGCCCTGCCCATGCTCGCCCACGCCGCCCCAAGGTCCGGGGTCGCGCGTCGGGCTCACGCTCAGATCGAGCACCGATCGGGGGCGTGGTGACCACAAGACCGCGGTCAGCACCCTTCGCCTCGCCGCCGCCGCCGCCGGCGTCGCGATCGTGGGCTGGGGCTGATCGCGTGCACCACGACCCAGGGGAGCACCCTGAGCCTGCGGGCAAACGGGCCCACGTCCGGGACCATCCGGTCGGCCCGCTGAACGAGCTGGTCGAGCAGTGGCGGCTCGATGGTGCGAACGGGACCAGGTTCGTGCCCTGGTTCGACCCGGCCGGTGCGGGCACCAAGGCCCAGGTCCTGCTCCTGATGGAGTCACCAGGGCCCCAGACGGTCGCGGTGGGCGATCTGGGTTTCAGTTCGCTTGACAACGAGGATCCCACCACCCAGAAGGTCCGTCGGGCGATGACCCTTTCCCGGCTCGACCCGGCACACTGCCTGCGCTGGAACGTCATCCCCTGGGCACTGCTCGGACCGGACGGTCGACGCCGCAGCCCCCGCGTCGACGACCTGGAAGACGCCCGCCCGGCCCTGACCACGCTGGTCAGCGGACTGCCCTTTCTGAAGGTGGTGGTGACTTTCGGCGGAGCGGCTCTGGAGGGTTGGATGCGCTACCTCACGCTCACCGATACCCCGGTCCTCGTGCCCACCCTGGCCGTTCCCCATCCCTCACCAGCCAACGGACATCGGCGCCACGAGGCGTTCCTGCGCACCACCTTCGCGCTGGACCGAGCCGCAGATCTCTGCCGGTGAACCGCCGAGCCACGGTCAGCAACCCATGCCGTTGCCCTCTTGAAAGAACCGCTGAAGCCGTGGGGATCTAGTCTCGTGGGCATGCTCCAAATCATGGCGCGTACAGCACTGGCACTTTCCGTCGTCATGGCTCTCACCAGTAGCGGAGAACCTTCAGAGACGAGCATCCCCGCCTCGGGCGGCGACACCTCAGGTAAGGCGATCGCCATTGAAGGCTCCTCCGCGCTGCAATGGGGCGACGGAGCCTACGGAGTCGTACTCGCGCACGGCGCTGCCTTCGATGCTGCCAGCTGGGAGAAGCAGGCCGTCGCGATAGCCCACCAGGGAGCGACCGTGATCGCGGTCGAGAACATCGACCCCGATGCGATCCGCGACGCCGTAGAGAAACTGCAGGGCGAGGGAGTCGCTGATGTCGCTCTCATCGGGGCCAGCGCGGGCGCCGATGCCATTCTCGATCTCTCGAGCCGGGACCGGCGCCTGGCCGATCAGTTGATCCTTTTGTCGCCCAACGCAACCGTAGACGGGCTCGGGGACCAACCCAAGCTCTTCGTGGCGAGCAAGGACGAGCCCCTGGCCCACGTCTCGACAGAGCTGGCCGAGTCTGCGCCAGGTGACGACAACGTGGTGAAGATCCTTGCGGGCTCGGCCCACGCGCAGAACATCTTCGCAACGAATCTGGCCGGTCCGGTACTCGACGCGATGCTGGAACGTCTGAAGCGCTTTGCCCCTCGCTGAGACCGCGCTCATCGGGAGGTCGACCACACCGCAGGCGGTCTGAATCGGCGGCGCGCCAACGTCATACCCAGATTCGTTGAATCGCTGTGCCCCGGCTCCCGCGTATCCGCAGGGACCGCTGAGGCCGATGAGCTGCTGACCGCGGTGTCATCGTCATGGACCTCGGCGTAGGGGACCCGGGAGTGGTCGTTGATGACGGTGTTCACGAACGCGTGGCCCCGCTTGGGGTTGTGATGCTTCTTCCTGTCGGCGGCGGTGCGCCGCTGTCGGCAACGCTTGACGTGGGGCCGCGAAATCTCGCGAGCGAACGGACCGCCACCGACAACGCGGTGCGTCGCCACGCCAGAGCGGTGCGCTCGGGCTGCAGGCCTCTGTGGCGCGAGCCACCTGAGATGACCCCTTCCCGGCATGGGAAGTGACAGGCAGAGCTTCGGACGTCCAAGCGCGTCAGCGGACCCCTTGGCACTGGCGAGATGGGTGAAAACGTGCCCGTTGGCCACAGGTCAGTCAAGCAGTCAGTCAAGCATTGGGTGGTTTCGGCCCAAGGACGTCGTCACGGGCGGCTTCAAGCGAGATGGCCCCCGACCAGCGCTTCCGCTGGCCAGGGGCCATCTCGTGTTCTTGTGGAGCTGAGGGGATTCGAACCCCTGACCCCTTCCATGCCATGCACCTTCAGCACGTCCACCGGTGTCCCGGCACGTCCACCCGAGCACGACCGTTCCCCCAACGTCCCTCGAAATGCGCCAAAACACGCCGCCGTTGTCAAGCAGCTAGTCAAGCATCCGTCGGACCCCCGTGCCCCCGATTACGCGCGACCTCGCAGCGCGGACGTCGCGGCCCCGAGACGACCGCGCGCAGCCTCCGCCCGCGGAGGCGCAAGTGGGAACAACGCAAACGGGTCAGGCGACCGGTTTCTCGCGACTTGATTTGAGGATGCTCAATGTCCATCTGGTGCGCAAGCGGTATACGTCGCCGGGCCTAAGCACTGAGGAGGGAAAGATTGGGGTCTGCTGCACCACTAGGTGACTCGATCGGTGGAGGCACGTGACCGGCTGGCGGCGGAAAGACGCTGCTAAATCGGTGGGTCTCCCACGCCTGACCCTGACATCCTGCTGCGATGAGCAGGCAGACAGTGACCCTTTGGCGACCGACGGGCCCAAAGGAGCTCGCACTGGTCGAGGCCACCGGATGGCATGCGTGGCCGCCACGGTTGCCAGACCAGCCGATCTTCTACCCGGTGCTGAACGAGGACTACGCCACACGAATCGCTCGTGACTGGAATGTGAAGGCGAGCGGGGTCGGCTATGTGACGCGATTTGAGGTCGAGAAGGATTACCTGGACCGGTACGACGTTCAGCAGGCTGGAGGCCAGACCATCCTCGAGTACTGGATCCCGGCCGATGACCTTGGCGAGTTCAACAACCACATCGTGGGGCTGATCGAGGTTGTTGCGGAGTTCCACTGACGCGGCGAAAAGACCGTCCTTTCGGTCACGCACTGCGTACGCCGTTTCCTCCGGAAACGATCCGGCAGGATGGCCTCGTGGCATGGGTGGGTGAACAGATACTCGATTCAGGAACTCGACAGGCATATGCCCTCGTCGAGGCCGCGGCCGACTGGTCTCCGTGGTCCCCGTTCCTGACGGGGCAGACCTCTGCGCCGCGGCTGCCCGGCGTGTACCTCTTCCGCGAGCCTGGATCCCAGGTGATTCGCTACGCAGGCATGGCAGGAGAGCGCGCCGGAAGCGGACGCCCCATGGGACTACACGGTCGGCTTTCTGTCTACCGAACTGGTAAGGGCGCCGTGAGCGGCTTCGGTGAGGCCGCACTTGATCGGGCACTCGCCGATCCGCATTGGATCGGGGTCCAGCTTGACCGCCTCGAAAATGAGGGACCAAGGCGGGCCAAGGAATGGGCGGCGGACGCTATCTTGCGGCTCTCTCCTGAGGTCAGCTGGACCATCGTCACCGATGGCCCCAGCGCAAAAGTCCTCGAAGGCGAGCTTGTCCCACTCCTGCGACCACACGGACTCTGGAACCGGTGACTTCGCGGCGGAAGGCAGCAGGTCTCGGCGAACTCCAGCGTGGGCTGTGCGCACGGGCCAGCACGGACGGGCGCCAGCCCCGCGCCTCTCCCCTTCCCCATGCGAAGGTTCACTGCGGCCGATGGCTGCGCGAATGGTGCCCCCTTGGCCACGTCTCCCCATGAAAGGGGATCGAAGTAAGGGGTATTGATGCGTGTCGGACTGCCTACACGGAGACAGCCGCGTCGCGGAGTGACGAGCGGTACCGCAGCGTTGGGCGCGCGGCTTCCGTCCTGGCTGGGCCACGCATCCCTTTTCGCCGGCCAGTCGGGTCTGGACGAGTACCTTCATCACGTCTGGGATCAGATAGAGGCTCGAGCCTCGATCGGCTCCGCGTGGTCCAGCTGGCCAGTCCTAGTACTGCTTGTAGCCTCGGCTGCGTGCTTGTTGGCCGTGGCGGCCCGGCAAGGCACGCGCATCCCTCGAAGGCCAGGGATGGCAGCGCGCCGCCAGGTGCAAGGCAGTGCCGGCCAACGTCGCCTGCATCAAAGAGCAGCCGCCCTACGACCGTCCATGACTCGAACCGCGACGTCTCAGGACCTCGGTTACCACCTCGGGGAGTCCTGCGGAGTTGCCTGCTTCTGCTCGGTCGAGGACTCCGTGGTGGTCCTGGGTCCTCCGCGTGCGGGCAAGGGGCTGCATCTGGCCATTCCCATGATCCTCGACTCCCCGGGCGCCGTGCTCACGACGAGCACTCGGCCGGACAACCTCACGGCAACGCTGCGGCGGCGAGCGGCATGGGGACCGGTCGCGGTGTTTGACCCACAGGGACTCGCACCCGGCATACCGTCCGCCACTCGCTGGTCCCCCATCCGGGGCTGCGAGGACCCGCACACGGCCATGGTGCGCGCGAAGGCGCTGACGAGCGGCACTGCCGCTGGCACCACCGACTCCAACTTCTGGCAGGCCTCGGCCGAGCAGGCTGTGCGATGCCTGCTCCACGCCGCCGCCCTGGGCGGCTACTCATGCTCGGAGCTGTTCCGGTGGTCACTGTCCGCCGTCCATGCCCGCGAAGCCGTCCAGATCCTCAACGGCCACCCCGATGCCGCCGCGGGGTGGTATCAGGGACTCGACGCGATCATCAGCGCAGACCCGCGCCAGCGAGACTCGGTCTGGGCCATGGTCACCATCGTCTTCTCCGCGTTGGCCGACCCCCGCGTCATGGATGCCCTCTCCCCCTCCCCTGACGAGGTCTTCGACCCTGGCGATTTCCTCCGCAGCGACGGCACGGTCTACCTGCTGGGCACCTCGACTGGCAGTGCAGCCACGGCAGGGCTGGTCGGTGCATTCGTCGAAGACGTCGTCGAAGCCGGTCGCCGCATCGCTGCGCGCTCCCCCGCCGCCCGGCTCGACCCTCCCCTGACGCTGGTACTGGATGAGGCTGCCAACTATCCGTTGCCGTCCCTGCCCGCCCTGATGTCCGATGGAGGAGGCACAGGGATATCCACCGTCGTGGTGCTGCAGTCGCTTGCCCAAGCGCGCGCGGTCTGGGGTGAGCACGCCGCCTCCGCGATCTGGGACGCCGCCATCGTCAAGGTGATCCTCGGTGGGGGCTCGAACGCACGGGACCTTGAGGACCTCTCCAAGCTCCTCGGTCAACGCGAGGAGAGGCAGACCTCCACCAGCCGTGGTGCCGACGGACGACGGACCCACTCCACCACGACGACACGGGTCCCCATCCTCGAACCCGCCCAGCTGCGCACCCTGCCGTTCGGCAAGGCGGTCATGCTTCTTCGCGCCGCCCAACCCATCGACCTCGCCCTGACCCCATGGACGAGCCGCAGGGATGCCAAACAGCTCGTCGCCGACCGCCGACTCCTGGAGGAGGCGATCCATCGTGCGAACGCGTCCGACGAATAGGCGTCGCCGCGTCGACCAGATCGCCCGCAGGGCGGCCTACGACGCCTACCTCACCTCCGGCGGATGGCGGGCGCGACGGCACGCTTGGTATGCCGCCTGGCTGACCTCACATGGAACCCCACCCCAGTGCCTGGTCTGCGACCGGGTCTGGTGCCCCCGCAGTGGGCACTTGCATCACCTCACCTACATCCGTATCGGGCGTGAGGACGATGACGACCTCGTACCATTGTGCGCCCGAGACCACAGGCAGCTGCACCGCGTTCTCGAGCGCAGCGCGGGCTGGCGGCACCTGAGCAGACGGCAGGCGAGCCTGGGGATCATTGCGCTCCTTCGACGTCGCGGCGCCAGCCAGCGGGACGCTTCGTGAGCGGTCAACCAGCTCTCGCCTTCGGCGACGACGAACATGCGGTGACCTTTGGTCAGCTGACCGGACCTCTGCACCTGCCGTCGCTGTCAGGTGTCGTCCGTGAGCGGGTGAAGGCGGAGCTACGCGCGTGGGTTGCCGAGCTGGTGCGACGCTTCTGCGTCGACGCCCGGGCGATCCCGCCCTGCTGGGAGGAGCACGGCGGCATGGTCGAGGCCTTGCTTGCCCTGAAAGACCATGAGCGGGCCTGTTTCGCGCAATCTGCGGCACCGACCGCGGCCGTCGACTGGCTGCGCGCTCTGCAGGACGTGACGCATCTCCTAAGGGAACTCAACGCGGTGACCCAGTGCACCATGCGAGAGCACCGGGACCCGCCACAGCGACCCGCGCTCTGATCGCCGGTTGGGCTGCCACTTCATAGTGCCCCCACGCCGCCGTTGTCCAGAGGGAGCGCGGGAAGGGCCCGCGCGGGGAAGGCCGTCATGAGCGCCACCTCGGAAGGGACAGACCAGAACCGCGCTGTCGAACAACTGATCGCACTGTCCCGCAACGCACATGAGGGCGTTGACCTGGACGACCCCGCGGACTACTGGTACCGCCTCGGGCAGCGCAACGCCTACGCCCACGCTGTCGGGCTCACCCTCAGCAACGGCGTCGACGATGTCGCCTTCACCGTCGCTGACCGGATCACCGGTGCGCTCAGTGACGGCGTCCACGAACTGAGCGCACTGACGATGGCGGCTTCCGGTCGCGCGCCCGGCGACCCCATCCCCAATTCACTGACCTGGACCGGGCCGCAAGCGTTCAAGGCTGCATACGGACATCTGCCTGGCATCGACCGCGACTACGGCATGCGTTGGGGTGAACGCCGCGAACAGCGGATCTCGCTGCGCCGCACCGCCGCCGCC
>NZ_LMCM01000005.1 GCF_001426245.1 Phycicoccus sp. Root101
GAAGTACTCGCCGCAGTACCCGTGCTTGAAGTACTCGCCGCAGTACCCGTGCTTCACGCAGGCCCTCGTGGACTGGCGTCCGCGGATCGACGAGGCGTTCCGGGACTCGCAGTTCCACATCACGGTGGAGGTCGCGCCGCAGCGTCCGGGGTACACCCCAGGGGAGGAGCCGCGCTGGGGCGAGCACCGGCCGGCGAGCTGTGGGCTCCTGCCGCACCCGAGGACGTCCCAGGCCCGTCCCGTGCCGGGGAAGAAGTTCGACGACGGCACCGACAACGTGGGTGGTTACCCCTCCAACCCGTCGTTCTCCGCCCTGCCGTCGATGTTCGCCGGTCCGTCGGGGGCGGCGGTGGCCGATCCCGACGCAGGGCTGGCCGGCACCACCCAGGAGCAGGCCGTCGTGGGTGCCCTGCTGGACCCGGGGCGCGCGCCGTCCGCCATCACGACGTTGCTCGCAGGACCCATGCTGCGCGGGACGACCGTCTCGCAGTCACCCGGCCGCTGACCGGCTCGAACGGCTGCTGACCGGCTCACCCGGCCGACGGCACCAGGGCCGCCAGGCCGCCCCACACGCTCGAGACGACGATGTCCGTGGCGTCCTCGACCCCGACGTCGGGCCGGGTGGTCCGCCACACGGCCAGCCGCTCGCACGCACCGATGACCACCTCGGCATACCCCTCGAGCAGGGTCTCGGGGACGCCCGCGAGGGAGGGGGCGGCCCGGAAGGCCGCCACGGTCGCCGCGGACTGCTGCTCGCGGATGGACTCGATGAGCGGGCTCGCCTGGGAGGCGACGGCGCCCTCCTGCTGGATGAGCACGAACGCGGTCGCGTGGCCGTCGATGAAGGTGAAGAACGCGTGGATGCCGGCGCGGAAGACCTCCTCGAGCGAGGCCGTCGGGCCGACGGACTCCCACGCGGACTCGGTCGCCTCGCGCAGCTGGGTGCGGGCCCGGGTGATGCACGCCGACAGCAGCCCCTCCTTGGACCCGAAGTACTCGTAGATCAGGGGTTTGGTGACCCCGACCCGCTCGGCGATGTCCTCCATGGTCGTCGCGGAGTAGCCGTTCTCGGCGAACACGAGCTCGGCGACCGTGAGGATCTGCTCCTCGCGCTGGGCGCGCGGCATCCGGACCCGGGTGGGCCGTGCGGAGGTCCCGGTGCGAGAGGCGGGGGCTCGACGGGAGGAGGTGGACGTGGGCACGCCCCGAAGCCTACCGCTACCGCCGGTAACTTACTGATGGTAAGTTGCCTTCATGGCCACTCCCCACCACCGGGTCGTCATCGTCGGCACCGGATTCTCAGGGCTCGGTATGGCGGTCCGGCTCGCCCAGCGCGGCGAGGACTTCGCCGTCCTCGAGCGGGCGGACGACGTGGGCGGCACCTGGCGCGACAACCGCTACCCGGGCTGTGCCTGCGACGTGCCGTCCCGCCTGTACAGCTTCTCCTTCGACCAGAAGCCGGACTGGAGCCGCGACTACGCGACGGCCGACGAGATCTGGGGCTACCTGCGCGGGGTCGCCGACCGGTACGGCCTGCGCGACCGGATCACCTTCGGCGCCGACCTCGTGGCGGCCGAGTACGACACAGAGCGGGAGCACTGGGCGCTGACCGCGGCGGACGGGCGACGCTGGACCGCGGACGCCCTCGTCCTCGGGGTCGGTGCCCTGCACGAGCCTGCCCGTCCCGACATCCCCGGCCTGGACGACTTCGCCGGTGCGGTCATGCACACGGCGCAGTGGCCCGAGCGCGACGACCTGGACGGCCGACGCGTCGCGGTCGTCGGCACCGGTGCCAGCTCCGTGCAGCTCGTGCCCGAGCTCGCGCCACGGGCAGGGCACACCACGGTGTTCCAGCGCACCCCGGCGTGGACCCTCCCCAAGCGCGACCTGCCGTGGAGCGCCCGGCGCAAGACGGCCTTCCGTCGGCACCCGGGTCTGCAGCGGGCGGTGCGCTGGCTCACGTACTGGCGGATGGAGGCGCAGGCGCCGTTGTTCGTGCGGTTCCCCGTCATCGCCCGGGTGGCCGAGCGCATCGCGCGACGGGAGCTCGCGAAGTCGGTGCGCGACCCGCAGGTCCGGGCCGCCCTCACCCCCGACTACACGTTGGGCTGCAAGCGGATCCTGCTCTCCAGCACCTACTGGCCGGCCTTCGACCGCGACGACGTCACCCTCGTGACCGACCCCATCGAGCGGATCGAGCCGCAGGCGGTCGTCACCGCGGGCGGAGCCCGGCACGAGGTGGACGCGATCGTCCTCGGCACCGGGTTCTCGCTCACCGGCAGCTACGACCGCATGGGCATCCGTGGGCTCGGGGGTCGCACCCTCGACGAGGCGTGGTCGCAGGGCGCGCACAGCCACCTCGGCATCACCGTCGCCGGGTTCCCCGAGCTCTACCTCCTGCTCGGGCCCAACACCGGGCTCGGCCACAGCTCGGTCGTCATGATGACCGAGTTCGCGAGCCGCTACATCCTGCAGGGACTCGACCGTGCCCATCGCGGTGCGCGCGTGACGACCGAGGCCGCGCAGGACGCCTTCACCGAGGAGATGCGCCGCAGGTCGCGCCACACCGTCTGGGCGACCGGCTGCAAGAGCTGGTACCTCGACCGGTTCGGCCACAACACCGCGCTCTGGCCCGGCTCGACCATCGCCTACTGGTGGCGCACACGGACGATGGACGACTCCGTGTTCGAGCCGGTCAGAGCAGAAACCGCCCGACGTCCCACGAAGGAATCCCTTGATGCGTAAGCCGTTCCAGCCCAAGGTCAGCATCGTCACCGGAGGCGCCTCCGGCATCGGCAAGGCCATCGCCGCGGAGCTCGTCGGTCGGGGCAGCCACGTCGTGCTGGCCGACCTCGACCTCGCGGGAGCCGAGGCGACGGCCGCCGAGCTCGGTCCGTGGTGCTCCGCCGTCGCCCTGGACGTGGCCGACGCGGCCGCCGTCCGGCAGGTCGTGCAGGACGTCGTCGCCGAGCACGGCCGCCTCGACGTGATGGTCAACAACGCCGGCATCGGCCTGGGCGGCCTCCTCGAGGAGCTCGACCAGCGGCACTGGGACAAGGCCATCGACGTCAACCTGCGCGGCGTCATCAACGGCGTCACGGCGGCCTACGAGGTGATGCGCGTGCAGCGCAGCGGCCACATCCTCAACACCGCCTCACTGGCCGGCCTCATCCCGGCACCGTCGATGCTGCCGTACACGACGACCAAGCACGCCGTGGTCGGGCTCTCGACGGCCCTGCGTGCCGAGGCCGCGTCGCTGGGCATCCAGGTCAGCGTGCTCTGCCCCGGTTTCGTCGACACCCCGCTGCTCGACTCGATGTACGAGGCGCCGGCGAGCTTCGGCGGCAGCAGCGTCCGGTCGCGGGTCAGGATGCTGCAGCCGCGGTTCCTCACGGCCGAGCTCACGGCCAGGCGTGGCGTCGACGGGCTCGCGGCCAACAAGGCCGTCATCCCGGTCGGGGCCATGGCGCACGTGACGTGGCGCGGCCTGCGGTACGTCCCGGTCGTGACGCGGGCGGTCATCCAGCTGCAGGCCAGCGGCGCCCGGCGACTCGCGTCCCGGGGGCGCTGAGCCGCGGCATACTGGGCCCGCCCCCGTGGCCCAACTGGCAGAGGCAGGCGACTTAAAATCGCCACAGGTGCGGGTTCGACCCCCGTCGGGGGCACCAGTGCACCAACCCCGTGCGCCGCGTGGCCCCGAGGTCGCTCAGAGGTCGACGTCCACCCACAGCGCCGCGTGGTCCGATGCGGCGTCCTGCTCGCGGGTCAGGGTCGGGTACATCTCCCAGCGCCGTGAGGCGGTCCAGACGCCCTTACGGAAGATGCCACCGGCCGTGATCGACGTGAAGACGGCCGGCGAGCACAGGATGTAGTCGATCTTGTTGGCCGTCCGACCGGTCGTGTACGTGCCGGGGTAGCCGCCGTCGTCGAACGAGGGGTGCGCCGAGACGTCCCTGAGGTCCGACGGAGCGCTCGACGTGCCGACGAGCAGGGGTGCCAGGGGAGCCGAGCCCGGGAAGTCGTTGAGGTCGCCGAGGACGACCACGTGCTCGTGTCCCTCGGCCCGTCGCTGCCGGTAGATCTCCGCCACGCGCTCGGCCTGCCGACGTCGGCGGGTGTCCGACTCCGATGCCTTGCCGTACCCCTTGGACTTGAAGTGGTTGACCAGGACGAGGAGCCGCCCACCGCCGGGCAGGCTGACGGAGTACTCCGGGCAGTCCCGCCCGAAGATCGGGCCTGCGAGGTCGGCGTCGTCGACGTGGCTGACGATGCCTTCGATCGGGTGGTCCCCGCGCGTCATGATGCCGACGTCGATGCCCCGGTCGTCGTTGCCGTCGACGAGCATGACGTGGCCGTAGATGCGGTCGCTGACGGGGCGCAGCAGGTCGACGTTGAAGCGTTGCAGGGCGATGCGGCTCTCCGCCTCGACCACGCCCAGCACGTCCGCGGCCAGGTCGTGCACCACCAGCGCGGTGTGGTGGGTCGCGAGCTCGGTGACGGCTTGGGTCCGCAGCTCCAGCCAGCCGACCCAGTCGCGGCGTCCCTCGGCGACCACCGTGAGTCCGCCGGCGCGAGGCCGGCTGAGCAGCCGTCCGCGGTTCTGCCGGAGCGTGACGTAGGTCCCCGAGTCGGACTTCTCGAGGCCGAGGTCGACGAGCAGCAGGGCGATGAGCGCCTTGTCGTCCGCGGTGTACGTCGGCCGCTGCAGCAGCCGGGTCAGGCGCGCGTACTTCTCCAGCAGGGTGCGGTGCGTCGACCAGTCGTCGCCGCCCAGGAGCCTGGCTCGATCGAAGAGGTTCTCCACGTTGAAGCTCGCGATCCGCACACCTCCAGCGTCCTCCGCGCCGGCCGCGCGGCGCCATACCCGGCAGGTGAAATCTCCGGCGCACCCACAGGTGGCGTTGCACGGGAACTCTGGGGTGGGTCCCACGCGTAGTCTGGGGTGAGCGGCCGACCGCAGGGCCGCACGACGCCCCTCAAGGAGCAACGCATGGCCAGCAACCCGGTGTTCGACCGGATCGAGAAGGAATCCCGTCAGGGCTACGCAGGCTTCGGCCGCGCGCCCCAGCAGCCGAGCGCCCCCGCGGGCGCGGGCCCGATGACGCCCCAGCAGCTGCAGGACCTCTACAACCAGCCGGCCGCCGGCCCGGCGCAGATGCGCCGCCTCACCATCGACGACGTCGTCATGAAGACGACGGGCCTGTTCGCCATCGTCGTGGTCGTGGCTGCGATCGCCTGGCAGCTCACGCCCTCGATCGGGATGCCGCTGCTGCTCGGTGGCATCGTCGCCACCCTGGTGCTCGGCCTGGTCATCGCGTTCAGGAAGACCGTGAGCGTCCCGCTCATCGTCGCGTATGCCGTGTTCGAGGGCCTGCTCGTCGGCTCCATCAGCTACGTCTACGCCACGGCCTTCGACGCGCCCGGCACCCCGGTGTTCCGCGGGATCGTCGCCCAGGCGGTGCTGGCGACGCTGTCCGTGTTCGCGGGCATGCTCATCGCCTACAAGACCGGCATCATCAAGGTCACCGAGAAGTTCCGCCGCATCGTCACCATGGCGGTCATCGGCTACGCGATCTTCGCGCTGATCAACCTCGTCTACGCCCTCGTCACCAACACCGCGTTCGGCATCGGCGGCTCCGGCCCGCTCGGCATCGGCATCTCGCTGTTCGCCATCGGCCTCGCCTCCGCCATGCTGGCCGTCGACTTCGACTCGATCGACCGCGCCATCGCGGCCGGTGCGCCGGAGAAGTACTCGTGGCTGCTCGCGCACGGGCTCATCGTGACGCTCGTGTGGCTGTACCTCGAGATCCTGCGGCTGCTCGGTCGCCTTCGCAACAACTAGCATTCGGCTGTGCCCCCGAGATCACCTGTCCCGCAGGAGGTCTCGACACAACTCCAGCGCGTGGTCCGACGGTGGCATCAGCTGCCGTTGGACCACGCGCTTCGTTGTGTCCCGACGGTGCGGGCCCTGCTCGACGACCTCGCGGGTGACGACGCCCCGCTGCTGCCAGACCTCGGACCCGGCGCCCTGATGGACCAGCTGACAGTCCTCGTCCACGATGCCTGCGCAGCAGGAGACCCCGGAGCCGACGACCTGTCGTCGCGGCTCCGGGGCCTCCTGGCGGACCTCAGCTGAGGCGCTCGTAGATGATGGCCATGCCCTGGCCGCCACCGACGCACATCGTCTCGAGGCCGAACTGGCCGTCACGCGCGGACAACCCGTTGAGCAGGGTCGTCGTGATGCGGGCGCCCGTGGACCCGAACGGGTGGCCGAGGGCGATGGCCCCACCGTGGACGTTGAGCTTGTCGAAGTCCATGCCCAGCTCGTCCGCCGAGGGCAGCACCTGCGCGGCGAACGCCTCGTTGATCTCGTAGAGGTCCATGTCCCCGATGGTCATGCCGGCCCGGGCCAGCGCCTGGCGCGAGGCCTCGACGGGGCCGAGGCCCATGATCTCGGGCGAGAGGCCGGAGACGCCGGTCGACACGACGCGGGCGAGGGGGGTGAGCCCCAGCTCGGCGGCCCTGGTGTCGCTCATGACGACGACCGCCGCGGCGCCGTCGTTGAGGGGGCAGCAGTTGCCGGCCGTGATGGTGCCCTGCTCGCGGAACACGGGGTTGAGTCCCTGCAGCGCCTCGAGGGTGACGCCGGAGCGGGGACCGTCGTCCTTGCTGACGACGGTGCCGTCGGGCAGCGTGACCGGGGCGATCTCGCGCTCGAAGAACCCGTCGGCGATGGCCTTCTCCGCACGGTTCTGCGACGAGACGCCCCACTCGTCCTGGCGCTCCCGGCTGATGCCCTTGAGGGTCGCGACGTTCTCGGCGGTCTGGCCCATGGACAGGTAGACGTCGGGGACGAGGCCCTGCTCGCGGGGGTCGGTCCAGGTCCCGTTCGACTTCGCGATGGCTTCGCTGCGCTCCTGCGCGGGCTTGAACGCGGGGTTCTGGTCGTCGCCCGCCGAGCCGCCCGCACCGGCCCAGTTGGTGTACTGCGAGACGCACTCGACGCCACCGGAGAGGAAGATGTCGCCCTCGCCGGCCTTGATCGCGTGGTAGGCCATGCGGGTCGTCTGCACCGAGGAGGCGCAGAACCGGTTGATCGTCGAGCCCGGCAGGCCGTCGAACCCGGCGAGCACGGAGATGACGCGCGCCATGTTGGAGCCGTGGCGGCCGGACGGCTCGGCGCAGCCCCAGTAGAGGTCCTCGACCAGGGTCGGGTCGAGCTCGGGGATCTTGGCCAGCGCGGCACGGATGACCTGCACCGACAGGTCGTCGGGGCGGATCTCCTTGAGCGAGCCCTTGAACGCCCGGCCGATCGGCGTGCGGGCGGTGGAGACGATGACGGCTTCGGTCACGGGGGTTCCTCCTCGTCGAGGGCGACCGCCGGGTGAGCGGTCGCTTAGTCAGCCTCGATGGTATGCCGTGCGGCCTCGTCCGGGCGCGGGTCACCCGGTGTGGCCTTGCTCTCGCCGGGCGCGTCAGGGGAGGGCGCGTCGCCCGACGGCGGCACGTCGCCGGTCCCGGTCGGGGTGCCGTCGGGGGAGGGGCTGTCGTCCTGGCGGTCGGGGACGGGGTCGTGCGGGCGTCGCAGCAGCTTGGCCCAGCGACCACGCGGGCCCCGGGCCTGGCCGGCGATCTGGGTGGCGCTCACCTCCGTGCCGGGGTCGCGCACGGCATACGTGGCCGCGACGGCGACGGGGCCGACGCCCTCGCCGCGCCGGGAGTCGGGCAGCCGGTCGTCGTCGCCCTCCCCGGACCACACGCCGAGCGCGGCGTACACGCTGGGCAGGAGGGCGGCCGCGGCGCGGGCGTACCCGGCCGGGGACGGGTGGAAGCGGTCGGCGCTGAACATCTCCTTGGGGCGCTCGTAGAACTCCGGCCCCAGCAGGTCGCCGAGGGACACGGTCCGCCCGCCGGCCTCGACCACCGCGACGGTCTGGGCGGCGGCGAGGTCGCGCGACCAGCGGCGGCCGATGAGGCGCAGCGGCTGGGGGATCGGCTCGATGGTGCCGAGGTCCGGGCAGGTGCCGACGACGACCTCGGTGCCGAGTGTGCGCAGCGAGCGCACCACCGTCTCGAGGTGGCGCACCGCGATGGCCTTGTCGATCCGGTGGGTGACGTCGTTGGCGCCGATCATGATGACGGCGACGTGGGGTCGGGGGACCCGGTCGAGCGCGTTGGCGAGCTGCAGCTCCAGCCCCGACGACTCGGAGCCGACGACGGCGGTGTTGGTGAGGCGGACCGGGCGGCCGGTGAGGGCCGAGACGCCGTTGGCGATGATCGCCCCCACGGTCTGGTGGGGGGTGTCGGCGCCCATCCCCGCCGCGGAGGAGTCGCCGAGCACGATGAGCTCGACCGGCTCGCCGAACCCCGCGCCATACGTGCCGTTGTCGTCGGGTGCGCCGTCGAAGGGCTGGCCGACGAGCCGTCGGGCGATCCGGGCCTCGACCTTGAGGACGCCGTAGCCGAGCGCGCCGAGGGCGCCGATCCCTGCCGCGAGCCCGCCACCGCCGTATGCCGCGGTGGCGGCGATCCTGCGTGCCCTGCGTGCCCGACCCATCACTGCCCTCCTCGCTCCGTCGACCTCACCGACTGTCCCTCACCAACGTCGTGCCTGACCTCAGGGTGCCCCACGAGGCGTGGTCCGGCCTCCCTCAACCGTCTGAGAGGATGAGGCGGTGAAGTACGCAGAGCACATCGCCGACCTCGTCGGGAACACGCCCCTGGTCAAGCTCAACTCGGTCACCGAGGGCATCTCGGCCACCATTCTCGCGAAGGTCGAGTACCTCAACCCCGGCGGGTCCGTGAAGGACCGCATCGCGCTGAAGATGATCGAGGCCGCGGAGGCGTCCGGCGAGCTCAAGCCCGGCGGCACCATCGTCGAGCCGACCTCGGGCAACACCGGTGTCGGGCTGGCCCTCGTCGCGCAGCGCAAGGGCTACAAGTGCGTGTTCGTGTGCCCCGACAAGGTGAGCCAGGACAAGCGCGACGTGCTCAAGGCGTATGGCGCCGAGGTCGTGGTGTGCCCGACGGCCGTGGCCCCCGACCACCCCGACTCCTACTACGAGACCTCCGACCGCCTCGTCCGCGAGATCGAGGGTGCGTGGAAGCCGAACCAGTACGCCAACCAGAACGGCCCCGCCTCGCACTACGAGTCGACCGGGCCCGAGATCTGGAACGACACCGACGGCCGCATCACGCACTTCGTGGCCGGCGTGGGCACGGGCGGCACCATCACCGGCACCGGCCGCTACCTGCGTGAGGCCTCGGCCGACCGCGATGGCGGGCGCGTGCGGGTCATCGGCGCCGACCCGGAGGGTTCGGTCTACTCCGGCGGCACCGGCCGCCCCTACCTGGTCGAGGGTGTCGGCGAGGACTTCTGGCCGACCGCGTACGACCCGTCGGTGGTCGACGACGTGATCGCCGTGAGCGACGCTGACTCGTTCGAGATGACCCGCCGCCTCGCCAAGGAGGAGGGCCTGCTCGTCGGTGGCTCCTGCGGCATGGCGGTCGTCGCGGCCTTGCGTGCGGCCAAGGACCTCCCGGCCGATGCGGTCATGGTGGTGCTGCTGCCCGACAGCGGTCGTGGCTACATGTCGAAGATCTTCAACGACGACTGGATGAACTCCTACGGGTTCATGCGCAGCGCGGGGCAGGCCACCGTCGGCGAGGTGCTGCACCAGAAGGCCGGCGACCTGCCCGCCCTCGTGCACACCCACCCGACCGAGACCGTCCGCGACGCCATCGAGATCCTGCACGAGTACTCGGTGTCGCAGATGCCCGTGGTCGGTGCCGAGCCCCCCGTCATGGCGGGGGAGGTCGCTGGTTCGGTGAGCGAGCGCGCCCTGCTCGAGGCGCTGTTCAACGGTTCGGCCCACCTGACCGACCCGGTCGAGAAGCACATGGAGCCCTCGCTGCCGCTCGTCGGTGCGGGCGAGCCGGTGTCGGTCGCCCGGCACGAGCTCGAGAAGTCGGACGCGATCATGGTGGTCGAGGACGGCAAGCCGGTCGGGGTGCTGACCCGCGCCGACCTGCTCATCTCCCTCGTCGGCTGACCGTCCCGCCCCAGGGCCTCGGACCTCAGCGCAGGCGGCGCGCCATGTCGGCGCGCGGCGGTGGCGCGAGCTCGGGGTGCAGGATCCCGGCCAGCGCCTCGACGCCGTCGACGAGGCGTGGCCCGGGGCGGGCGAAGCTCGCGTTCGCATCCACCGCCCAGACGGGTGCGTCGCTCGGCAGCTCGCCGGAGGCGATCGCGGCGTGGGCGAGCTCGATCGACCCCTCGAGGTCGTAGCCGCAGGGCGCGCAGACGACGACCTCGGGGGCGCTGGCACGCACGGCCTCCCACGTGACCCGCACGGACTTCTCCCCGGCGTCGCCGAGCGCGTTGGTGCCCCCGGCGACGGTCACCATCTCGGGCACCCAGTGCCCCGGGGCGAAGGCCGGGTCGGTCCACTCCAGGACCAGCGCGCGCGGCCGTGGCGCACCGGAGACGGACTCCTGCATGGTGGCCAGCCGCGCCCGGAGACCACGCACGAGCTCGGTTGCGGCATCGGGCCGGCCACTGGCCCGGCCCAGGGTGAGCACCGAGGCGAGCACCTCGTCGAGGCTGTGCGGGTCGATGGTGAGGACCTCGGCACGGCAGCCGAGGTAGGCGAGGGCGTCGTCCACGACCGACACGTCCACGGCGCACACCGCGCACAGGTCCTGGGTGACGACGAGGTCGGCGTCGAGGGACGACAGGGCACCGGCGTCGAGGTGGTAGAGGTCCTCCCCGGCGGCCATCGCCCGGCTCACGAAGGCGTCGATCTCGTGTGGTGGCAACCCCTCCGGGATCGCGGTGGTCGACACGATGGTGCGCTCGCGCGCCTCGGCAGGGGTGTCGCACTCGAAGGTCACCCCGACCACCTGGGGTCCCGCGCCGACCGCGAACAGGATCTCGGTCGTCGACGGCAGGAGGGACACGATGCGCATGCTCAGACCCTACGGGCAGCGGTGCCGTCGGGCGTGCGTCGCCGCCACGGGCCGGGTTAGGGTCGAAACGTGGATCGGTGGGAGTCGCCGGTGGAGAAGGCGATCCGGGAGGCGCAGGAGCGCGGGGAGTTCGACAACCTGCCCGGCGCCGGGAAGCCGCTGCGCAGCCTCGGCAACCCGGAGGTGGAGGACCCTGACTGGTGGGTCAAGGGCCTGGTCGAGCGCGAGAACCTCGACCTGTCGGGGGCGATGTCGCCGTCGATGGCGCTGCGCAAGGAGGCCGCTGGGTTCCCGGAGTCGCTGCTGGACCTGCGCACCGAGGAGAGCGTGCGCGCCGTCCTCGCCGACTACAACCACCGTGTCCGCGAGGACCGCCTGCGTCCCGGTGTCGGGCCGCGGTCACCCGTCTGGGCACGGATCGTCGACGTGGACGAGCTCGTGGAGCGCTGGCGGGTCCTGCGCGAGGAACGTCGTCAGCAGGCGGTGCGTGCTGCCCAGGAGGCCGCGGCCGTCACAGCAGGCGATGCATCACGTGCAGGCCGACGCGGCCGTGGCTCCTGGATTCGAAGGCTGCTGGGACTGTCGTGAGGACCTCGAACCCGAGGTCCTTCCACAGGGCGACGGCAGCGGTGTTGCTCTCCACGACGGCGTTGAACTGCACTGCGGCGTAGCCCTGCTCTCCCGCCCAGCGCAGCATCTCCTCGCCGAGCGCCCGACCCACGCCGTGGCCCCTGGCAGCCGCGCCGACCATGAAGCTCGCCGTCGCCACGTGGGCCCCGCGCCCGGGGCGGTTCGGTCCCATCTTAGCGCTGCCGAGCACCGTGCCGGCGTCGTCGACGGCCACGACGGTACGGCCCGGTGGCCGCTCGAACCACAGTCCGCGGATCTCGTCGTCGGTGAGGCCCTCGGGGTAGGCGTAGGTCTCGCCGTCGTCGACCACCTGGCGGAAGATCGGGGCGAAGGCGGCGAGGTCGTCAGGTCGGGCGTCGCGGATCAGCACCGCAGCAGCCTAGGCCGATGCGGCCGCAGCGCTCCCCGGCATGTGTCGGCACTACGGCACTGATCGCGCAGCGCGATCAGTGCCGTAGTGGTGGCGGGGTGGAGCGCAGGGTGCCCTGGGCCCGGGGGCTCCGGGGCGCCTCAGCTGCCGGAGGAGTCGTTGACCCGCAGCACGCTCTCCTGCGAGGGCAGCTGGTCCTGCTTGACCAGGCCGACGGGGCAGGTCATCCCGTTGGGGCCGTGGTTGCAGTAGCCACCGGGGTTCTTGTCGAGGTACTGCTGGTGGTAGTCCTCGGCGTACCAGAACGGGCCGGCGTCCTGCGCCGACCGCAGCTCGGTCGTGATGGTCTTGTAGCCGTGGTCCGTGAGCACCTTCTGGAACGCGTCGCGCGTCGCCTCCGCGGCCCGCTGCTGGTCCGGGGTGGTCCAGTAGATGGCAGAGCGGTAGGCGGTGCCGATGTCGTTGCCCTGCCGGTTGCCCTGGGTCGGGTCGTGGTTCTCCCAGAACTCCTTGAGCAGCAGCTCGGGGGTGGTCTGCTCCGGGTCGTAGGCCACGAGGACCGCCTCGGTGTGGCCCGTCTGGCCGGTGCAGCTCTCTTCGTACGTGGGGTTGGGAGTGAACCCGCCCATGTAGCCGGCGGCCGTCGTCACGACGCCGGGCTGGCGCCAGAAGATGCGCTCGGCACCCCAGAAGCAGCCCAAGCCGATGTAGAACACCTCGGTGCCGTCCGGCCACGGGCCCTCGAGCGGGGTCTTGAGGACGGTATGGGTTCCGTCGAGGTGGAACGGGCGCGTGGAGCGGCCCGTGAGGGCGCTCTCCGCGGTGGGCAGCGTGGTCTTGGCTCGCGATCCGAATATCACGCTCGGTTCAACGCGGACCTGCACGCGGCTGTTCCATCCCGCTCGCACCGTGGTGGCGGACGGGGACAGGGAGGCGGCAGGCTGGGGGGATGACCTCCACCGACGTCCGGGTGCTGCGCGTCGACGCCGAGGACCCCGCCCAGGACGGTGTGTTCCGTGCCTGGGCCGATGTCTACGAGGACGCGAGCCGGGACGCCCTCGGTGAGGCCCACTCGAGCTGGGGCCTCGAGGAGCGGCGTGAGCTGCTGCGCAGCACCGAGCGTCGGCGGCTCGCGTGGGCTGCCGTCGTCGGGAACACCGTCGTCGGTGCCGCCACGCTGGCCATGCCGCTGCACGACAACCTCGACACCGCCGACGTCGACCTCGCCGTCTCACCGGGCCACCGTCGCGCCGGGATCGGTTCGCGGCTGCTCGCCGAGGCCGAGACCGAGGCCGTGCGGGCGGGGCGCTCGGTCATCACCGCCGAGACGCAGTGGGGCATGGGACGCGAGGACGACGGGGGAGCCTTCGCCGCGAGCCGCGGGTATGCCGCCGCGCAGACGGTGCGGCGCAACACCCTGCCCCTGCCCGCTGACCGTGACCGGTTGCAGGCCGTCCTCGCCGGGGACGGGGCGGACGGGTACCGGATGCGGACCTGCTGGGACGGCATACCGCAGGAGTGGCTGGAGGGGCGTGCGGAGCTGAGCCGGCGGATGAGCACCGACGTCCCCCTCGGTGACCTGCGGCTCGAGGAAGAGGTGTGGGACGCCGACCGCGTGCGGTCGACGTACGCGCAGATCGCCGCGATGGGACGCCGGGTGGTGGACACCTTCGCCGTGCACCGTTCCACCGGTGAGCTGGTCGGCTACACCCAGGTGCAGGTCGACCGGAACGGTCTGGCCTACCAGCAGGACACCCTCGTCGTCCGTGGGCACCGCGGCCACGGTCTCGGCCTGCGCCTCAAGGCGGCCTGCACGCTCGCCGTGATGGACGAGCTCCCCGGCGTGAGGGGGATCCGCACCTGGAACGCCGACGACAACCTCCCGATGCTCGCGGTGAACCGCGAGGTCGGGTACGTGCAGGACGCCTGGCTGAGGGAGTGGCAGAAGGTGCTGTGAGGCCGACGCAGGACACGGGGGAGACTGGACGCATGAGCGCCGAGACCCCCTCCGCCCCGGCCGTGGTGACGGCGATCCACCTCGCCCCGGGCACCCGCCTGCCGACCAAGCCCGTCCAGCAGGTCGAGGCCGAGGCGGGCAGGGGGCTGGTCGGCGACCGCTACCACGGCACGCGCCACCGGCACGTCACCGTGCAGGCGCAGCCCGACCTCGATGCGGCCGCTGCCGACCTCGGGGCGCCGGTGCCGGCGGGCTCGACGCGGCGGAACGTCACCATCTCCGTCGGCCCGGTCCCCACGAGGCCGGGCACCCGGGTGCGGGTCGGTGACACCCTCCTGGAGGTGGTGCGCCTCGCCGCGCCGTGCCGCCTCATGGACGACCACATCGGCCCCGGCGCGATGCGGGCGCTGCACGCCCGGGGAGGGGCGGTCTTCCGCATCCTCGAGTCGGGCACCATCCGGTTGGGGGACGCGGTGGAGGTCCTCGACACCGACGGCTGAGCGCGGCGACCGAGCCGTTAGCCTTGCCGCCATGAGCGAGCAGCAGCACGGCAAGGACGCGGGCGGTTTCTCCACCCGCGCGATCCACGCGGGCCAGGAGCCGGACGCCGGCACCGGTGCGGTGATCACCCCCATCTACCAGGTGTCGACCTACAAGCAGGACGGCATCGGCGGCTTCCGCGGCGGCTACGAGTACAGCCGCTCGGCGAACCCCACCCGCACCGCGCTCGAGGAGTGCTTCGCCGCCCTCGAGGGTGGCGAGCGCGGCTTCGCGTTCGCCTCGGGGCTGGCCGGTCAGGACACCGTCCTGCGTGCCCTGCTCACCCCCGGGGACCACGTCGTCGTCCCCAGCGACGCGTACGGCGGCACGTACCGCCTGTTCAACAAGGTCCTCGTCCCGTGGGGCGTCGAGCACACGATCGCGCCCATGGGTGACGTCGAGGCGGTCCGGGCCGCGATCCGACCCGGGCAGACGAAGATCGTCTGGGTCGAGACCCCCACGAACCCGCTGCTCGGCATCGCCGACATCGCCGCGCTCGCGGACGTCGCGCACGAGGCCGGGGCGCTGCTGGTCGTCGACAACACCTTCGCCTCGCCCTACCTCCAGCAGCCGCTGTCACTGGGTGCCGACATCGTCACGCACTCGACCACCAAGTACTGCGGCGGGCACTCCGACGTCGTCGGTGGTGCGGTCGTCGTCGGCCGCGGGATCACCGTCCCCGGGTACGAGGACGCTGTGGATCGCGTTGCGTTCCACCAGAATTCGCTGGGTGCGGTGGCCGGCCCGTTCGACGCGTGGCTCGTGCTCCGCGGTCTGAAGACGTTGGCCCTGCGCATGGAGCGCCACAGCGACAACGCCGAGCGCGTCGTCGAGTTCCTGCTCGGCCACCCCGCCGTGAGCGCCGTGCACTACCCCGGTCTCGAGAGCCACCCGGGCCACGAGGTCGCGGCCCGCCAGATGAAGCGGTTCGGCGGGATGATCTCGTTCCAGGTGCGCGGTGGCGAGGACGTCGCGGTCAAGGTCTGCGGCGAGACGCAGGTCTGGACGTTGGGCGAGTCCCTCGGAGGCGTCGAGTCCCTCATCGAGCACCCGGCCCGGATGACCCACAGCTCGGTGCGCGGCACCGAGCTCGAGGTGCCGGCCGACCTCATCCGCCTGTCCACCGGTATCGAGGACGTCGAGGACCTCATCGAGGACCTCAAGCAGGCCCTCGACCGCCTCGGCTGAGCGACCGGCGACCGTGGCGCGGCTCCTCTGCGTCGACTTCGGCTCGACGTTCACCAAGGCCGCGCTCGTCGACTCCTCCGGCGAGGTCGTCGCCACCGCTGCCACGCCGACGACCATCGGCACCGACGTCCTCGACGGCTACCGCCTGCTGCGTCACGAGCTCGCCGTCCACGGCGAGGTCGACGAGGTCCTCGCCTGCTCGAGCGCCGGGGGAGGCCTGCGCCTCGCGGTCGTGGGGTACGAGCGTGAGGTGACCGCGCAGGCTGGGTATCGGGTCGGACTCAGCGCGGGGGCGCGGGTGGCGCACCTCGCCGCCGGGCCCCTGTCCGGCCCCGACCTCGCCGAGCTGCGGGCGTCGCGTCCCGACCTGGTACTGCTCGTCGGGGGCACCGACGGTGGCAACGCAGAGGTGTTGGTGCACAACGCCTCTCGTATGGCGCGTGCCCGCCTGGGAGCGCCCGTGGTCGTGGCGGGCAACCGGGACGCGCAAGGTGAGGTCGCCGAGGTCCTGTCGTCGACCGGACGCCGCTTCACCCTCGCCGACAACGTGCTCCCCTCCATCGGCGTCATCGCCCCCGAGTCGGCGCGTGCCGCCATTCGGGCGGCCTTCCTCGAGCACGTGATCGGGGGCAAGGGCCTGTCGCGCGGACCGGAGTTCGCCCAGATGGTGCAGGCGCCCACTCCCGACGCCGTCCTCGACGGGGTGGAGGTGCTCGCGGAACAGCTCGACGGCGACGTGATGGTCGTCGACGTCGGTGGCGCCACGACGGACGTCTACTCCGCGTTGCGCCCGCAGGGCGAGGACGCGGGACTGGCCAAGGACGTCGTGGCACCCCTGTGGCAGTCGCGCACGGTCGAGGCCGACCTCGGCATGCGCTGGAACGCCGTGGGCATCGTCGAGGCGGCCACGCGTGAGCACCTCCCGCTCAGCGACGGCCTCGAGGCGTATGCCGCGATGGTCGCGGCCGACCCGTCGCACCTTCCGGTCGACGACACCGAGCGTGCGCTCGACCTGGCCCTGGCCCGGGCGGCCGCAGTGGTCGCCGTGCGTCGGCACGCGCGGCCCTCGGGCCCGGGCGCCAGCCCACGGCCGCTGGCCGACGTGGGCGTCGTCGTCGGGTCGGGCGGTGTCCTGCGCCATGCCGACGACGAGGGTCGGGCCGAGGTCCTGGGGGCCGTCACGGCCGACCACGCCGGGGGCTGGAAGGTGCCGCGGGAGGCCGCGGTGGTGACGGACGCGGCATACCTGTTGTTCGCCGTGGGGCTGCTGCGCGGTGACCACCCGGAGGCCGCGAAGGCGCTCGCGCGCACCGTCGTCACGCCGACCTGACCGACCTGCCACGGGCCTCGTCCCGCGTGGAGAGCGGATCGGGGCGACCGGCGCAGGGGGAGCCGATCGCCCCGATCCTGTCGGGGGACGTCACACCACGTCGAAGAGCTCGGTGTGGACGCGACGTGAGGCGACGCCGAGGTCGTCGAGGATGCGGACCGTCGCGGCCACCATGGGCGCCGGCCCGCAGATGAAGAAGTCGACCCTGCCTGGCACGCGCTGCTGCGGGATGGCCGCGTGCAGCACCGCCTCGGTGAGCCACCCGACCTCGCCGCGCCAGTCCTGCGGTGGCTCCTCGAGGATCTCGACGACGTGCAGGTCCAGCCGCGCGTCGAGGTGCTCGTGGTCGGCCCGGTGCAGCAGGTCGTCCGCCGTCCGCCCGGCCACGATGAGCACGGCCCTGCGCCGGTCGCCGCGATCGGCGAGCGTCCGGAGCATGCTGAGCATCGGGGTGACCCCGACCCCGCCGGCGATGAAGACGAAGGCCGAGGAGCGCAGGCCGTCGAGGGTGAAGGAGCCGTGGGGTCCGTCGAGGTAGACGCGACGGCCGGGACGCAGGCCGGCGAGGATCTCGGTGAAGTCGCCGAGCGGCTTGATCGCGAACTCCTTGCGCCACGGCTCGGTGGCCGCGGAGGCGATGGTGAAGGGGTGCTCCTCGAACACGAACGGGGAGGCGCCGATCTTGAGCCAGGCGAACTGGCCCGGCCGGAAGGGCACCCCCGTGTGGCCCGACGCGTGCAGGACGACCGAGGTCGCCCCGGGTCCGTCGACGACCTGGTCCACGACGTAGGCGTTCCGCCTGGCCCGCATCGGTCGCCAGACCCACCGGTAGACGATGACGGCGAGCATCAGCGTGCCCAGCCCCTCGAACCAGATCCGCCCGAGGTCGTGGCGGGTGAGATCCTGCAGCCACACGACGTGCAGGGTCGTGGCGAGCACGACCGTGTTGGCGAGCAGGACGTGCACGAGGCGCCACCCCTCGTAGCGCGGGCTGCGCGAGCGGCGGCTGATCGCCAGCCCCACCATGGCGAGCAGCGCGATCGTGGCCACGCTCGCCGCCCACACCCGGGGCGGGGCGGTGCGGAGGTCGAACACGCCCAGGCCCTCGTCGGAGTGCGCGAGGACGAACACCACGTGCGCGGCGACGAGGGCGACGGCGACCAACGCCAGGGCCCGGTGCTGCCGCAGCAGCCGCTCCACACCCAGGTGCGAGGTGAGCGCGCGCAGCCGCGAGGGCAGGACGAACGCCGCAGCCAGCAGGGAGGTCGCGGCCAGCGCGGTCGCGAGCGACAGCACCCGCCAGGACCCCTGCTCCTCCGCCCGCTGGACGGTCAGCAGGATCCACCACGGGACGGCCAGCGCAGCGGCGATGACGAGCAGCCAGAGCGTGGGGGCAAGCCGGCGTCGAGTGGCGCCACCCCTCCAGGTACCCGGACGTCGGCCACCCCGGATCGAGAAGGCCACGAGGGCTCCTTGGTCGTGGGGGGAGACGACGACTGGACTGTAGGACCGGCCGGCGCCGAGCGTCCTCAAGAGGACCCTAAGCAGACCTCAAGCCACCGCCCCCAGTCGCCGCACCGGACCGCGCCGCCGCGGCCGGGGAGACCCGGCCATGGCCGTCCGGGGACGGCCCCGGCGGGCGATAGCCTGCGCCCATGGCATCACCGTTGCTGTCCGTCACCCTCGACGACGTCCGCGCTGCGCAGGACCTGCTCAGCGGAGTTGTCCGCCCCACGCCCCTCGAGTACAGCCGGGCGCTGTCCGAGCGGGTCGGCTCCGAGGTCTTCCTCAAGTGCGAGAACCTCCAACGTGCCGGGTCCTTCAAGATCCGGGGTGCCTACACCCGGATGGCGCGGCTCAGCGACGAGGAGAAGGCCCGCGGTGTCGTGGCCGCCAGCGCCGGGAACCACGCCCAGGGCGTGGCCCTGGCCGGCCAGCTGCTCGGCATCGACGTCAAGGTCTACATGCCGCACGGCGCCCCCATGCCGAAGCTCATCGCGACGCGCGCCTACGGGGCGACCATCGAGCAGGTGGGGACGACCATCGACGAGTGCCTCCTCAAGGCCCGTGAGTGGGAGGCCGAGACCGGTGCGGTCCTCATCCACCCGTTCGACCACCACGACATCGTCGCAGGGCAGGGCACGGCGGGGCTGGAGATCCTCGACCAGTGCCCCGACGTGAAGACGATCGTCGTCAGCACCGGGGGCGGGGGCCTGCTCGCCGGGATCTCGGTGGCGGTGAAGGCAGCCCGCCCCGACGTGCGGATCATCGGGGTCCAGGCGGAGCAGGCCGCGGCCTACCCGTTGTCGTTGGCCGCGGGGAAGCCGGTGGCGTTCGAGAACATGCAGACGATGGCCGACGGCATCGCCGTCGGCATGCCCGGGGACGTGCCCTACGCGCTGGTGCGCGAGCTCGTCGACGGCATGGAGACGGTGACCGAGGAGGAGCTGTCGCGGGCCCTGCTGTTCGTGCTCGAGCGCGCCAAGCTCGTCGTCGAGCCCGCCGGAGCGGCTGCGGTCGCCCACCTGCTGTCGCGTGCGGGCCAGCACGTCGACGGCCCGGTGGTGGCGGTCCTGTCAGGCGGCAACATCGACCCGATCCTGCTGCTGCGGATCATCCGGCACGGCATGGCCGCGGCCGGCCGCTACCTCCAGTTCCGGGTGCGGGTCTCCGACCGGCCCGGTCACCTCGCGAGGCTGCTCGCCGACTGCGCCGCGGTCGACGCGAACGTCCTCGAGGTCGAGCACATCCGGACCGGCACTACGATCACGGTCGACGAGGTCGAGATCGGCTTGCAGCTCGAGACCCGCGGCCAGCAGCACTGCGAAGAGGTGCTGCGCACGTTGCGGGGCAAGGGCTACCAGCTGAAGTTCGGCTGACGCGGGGGCCGGGGACCCGGCCGACCCGGACGACGAAGGGCCGCACCCACCGGGTGCGGCCCTTCGCTGTGTGCAGCTGGGGATCAGGGCACGTGGGGCTTGGCGGCCTTGATGGTGACCTCGATCTTCTTGCCGTTGGGCGCCTGGTAGGTCGCCTTCTCGCCGATCTGCTTGCCGTTGATGGCGGCGCCGAGCGGCGACTTCTCGCTGTAGACCTCGAGGTCGGTGCCCTCGGCGATCTCGCGCGAGCCGAGCAGGAAGGTGATGTCGTCGCCGAACATCTCCACGGTCACGACCATGCCGGGCTCGACGACGCCGTCGTCGGCGGGCTTGGTGCCCACGGTCGCGTTGTCGAGCAGCTGGGTCAGCTGGCGGATGCGGGCCTCCATCTTGCCCTGCTCCTCCTTCGCCGCGTGGTAGCCGCCGTTCTCCTTGAGGTCGCCCTCGTCGCGGGCCGCCTCAATCTTCTTGGCGATCTCCGTACGGCCTTCGCCGGAGAGCTGGTCCAGCTCGGCCTTCAGACGGTCGAAGGCCTCCTGGGTCAGGTAGCTCGCGGTGGGGGTCGCGGTCTCGCTCACGGTGTACTCCTTGATCGGGTCCCCGACGTGACGCGGTCGCGTCGTCAGGGAGGGGTGATACGCAGAAAGGTCCGGGCCGCACACGTTCACGTGGTCAGGCCCAGACCGCTTCGGTGAAAGGACAAGGGTACCCCGCGCGCGGCAAGCCGGTCCATTCACGACGGCGGTCGCAGGCCCGTCGTGGACACCGTGAGACGGCGATCCCGCAGGTCAGCGGCCCTGGCCCGCGGGGTCGCAGCGGTCGACGACCCCGGTGACGGCCATCGAGGCGGTGCGGACGACGGCCACACGGTGGACCGAGCGCTCCGACGACGCGGGGACGTCGACGTCGAGGACCCCGACCACGCCGAACGTCGTGTCGAGAGCCTTGAGGCGGCAGGTGACGGCCTGGCCGTCCGGACGGTGCACGTCGAACTCCACCCGCACGCTGCGGTTGTCGAGCACCTTGTAGCCCGTGTCCGTGTAGGTCACCTGGCCCAGGCTGCTCGCCAAGCCCCACCACGTGGCGAGGGCGACCCCGATGGTGCAGCCGACGATGCCGACCACCCACCAGCGTCCGGTGCCGGGGGCTGGGCGGGGGAGCGGCATGGTGGGCCTTCCACGGGTGAGAGGATGTCCGACGGACGCGGAGTCGACCGACCCGCGGTCCCATTGTCTTCGATGGACGAGTGAGGTTGTGCAGGTGGCTGACCGGTTGCGGCTCATGGCGGTGCACGCGCACCCCGACGACGAGTCGAGCAAGGGTGCGGCGACGATGGCGAAGTACGTGGCGCAGGGCGCCGACGTCCTCGTCGTCTCGTGCACCGGTGGCGAGCGCGGCGACGTGCTCAACCCCAACCTCAAGGACGACGCCCACATCCTGCGCGACCTCGCCCAGGTCCGGCGCGACGAGATGAAGCGGGCGCAGGAGATCCTCGGGGTCCAGCACACGTGGCTCGGGTTCGTCGACTCCGGGCTGCCCGAGGGAGACCCGCTGCCGCCGCTGCCGGACGGCTGCTTCGCCCTCGAGCCCCTCGAGGTCACCACCGAGGCGCTCGTGCGCGAGATCCGCCGGTTCCGCCCGCACGTCGTCACGACGTACGACGAGAACGGTGGCTACCCCCACCCGGACCACATCATGACCCACACCGTCTCCATGGCGGCCTTCCTCGCCGCCGGCGACCCCACGGCATACCCGCACGCGGGCGAGCCGTGGCAGCCGCTGAAGCTCTACTACAACCAGGGCTTCTCCAAGGCGCGCATCATCGCCTTCCACGAGGCCCTCACCGCCCTGGGCGAGGAGAGCCCGTATGCCGAGTGGCTCGAGCGCTGGGAGGACCGGCCCGAGCGGGTGGTCACCACGCGGATCCACTGCTCCGACCACTTCGACCAGCGCGACCAGGCCCTGCTCGCCCACGCGACGCAGATCGACCCGGACGGCGCCTGGTTCAAGGTGCCGCGCGACGTGCAGGCGAAGGTGTGGCCGACGGAGGAGTACGAGGTAGCCCTGTCGTACCTGCCGATCGCCGAGGGTGAGGACGACCTGTTCGCCGGCATCCCCGACGCCGCGGCCGGTGACGCGCTCGCGACCCAGTCCGGCCTCGAGTTCGTGTACGACGGACGCAAGGAGTCGACGCTGTGAACGGCGCCCCGTCCTCGCTGGTGTCACCCGGCCTCTGGGGCTTCTTCGCGTTCTTCCTGCTGGGGTTGGCGCTCTACCTGCTCATGCGCAACATGAACGCCCGGATGCGCCGGATGTCCTACCGCTCCGAGGAGCTGGCCCGCGAGGCCGAGCAGGAGCGCGCCGCAGACCGGGAGCGCAAGGGCAAGGGCTCGACCCCGACCGAGGGCGGCCAGGGGGCCGAGGGTGACGCCGGTCGTGCGAACGGCCCGGCGTCCGGGGAGTCCCCGTCCGCCGAGCCGCAGCAGTAGGCGAGCGCGCAGCCGGCCGTCAGGCCGAGGCGTGCATGCCGTAGACGGTCATCGACGCGGCGATGTAGTGGACCGCGAAGGCGGCCACCGTCAGCGCGTGGAAGATCTCGTGGAACCCGAACCAGCGCGGTGAGGGGTTCGGCCGCTTGATGCCGTAGACGAGCGCGCCCGCCGTGTAGAGCAGGCCGCCGACGGCGATGAGGGTCACGATCGCCGGGCCCCCGAAGTGCAGCAACGGGCCGAGGTAGAACACGGCCACCCAGCCCAGGGCGACGTACACCGGTGTGTAGAGCCAGCGCGGGGCGCCGACCCAGAACACCCGGAACAGCACGCCTGCGACGGCGCCGATCCACACGATGAGCAACATCGTCTTCGCCTGCGCCGGAGGCAGGATCAGGGCGAAGGGCGTGTAGGTGCCCGCGATGATGAGGAAGATGTTGGAGTGGTCCATCCGCTTCAGCACACCGGCCACGCGGGGTGACCAGTTGCCGCGGTGGTAGACGGCAGAAGTGCCGAAGAGCAGCCACGCGGAGATCGAGAAGACCACGGCGGCGACCCGGCCGGAGGTCGTCGGCGCCAGGGCGATGAGCACGATCCCGGCGGCGACCGCCAGGGGGACCATGCCGGCGTGCAGCCAGCCGCGCAGGTGCGGCTTGACCGCAGCGACGACCGACTCGACAGGTCCCTGCTCGGAGCGGGGGGCGGGTGCCGTTGTCATGCACCCCATCGTAACCTACGGTCGCGTAGGTTACTAAGTCGTAGGTTGTGGCGTCGGCCTCACCAGGAGGCTTTGCGTGCTTTGTCCGACGAAGCCGTGCTCGTCGAAGACCTCGGCCCGGGCGAGCCCCGCGGCGCCCCCGGCGATGGTGGTCGCGGCACGCATCCCGATCCACGGACCCGACGCCTCGCGGACGACGTGGGCGGTCAGCTCGGTGTTCATGAACTGCCACCGGGTGATGTCCAGCGCGGCGCTCACGCCGGAGGCCGAGTCCACGCAGACGAGCATCCGCTGCAGCGCTGACAGCTCCTCGCCGGGCAGCAGCCCCATCCTCGGGCGCATCCACACCGTCGCCGGCCCGGCCTCGCCGAGCGCCCCCTCGACCCAGCGCCACTCGACGGCGTCGAGGTAGCCCCGGTGCCAGCCCGGCGGCACCGGGTGCTCGTGGCCCGCGGCGGGCCCGGGAGGCGTCGCCGGCAGGCCCACCCGGGGCCCGTCCTGGGACCTCGGGACCAGCCACAGGGCGGCGCGGGCGACGTCCCGGTCGCCGGCCAGGTCGGTGAGGCGCACCTCGACGAGCTCCACCGAGCGGCCGGGTCGCACCACCTCGGCGCTGGCCCGCAGGCGCCCGACCGGCACCGGGCCGAGCAGGTCGCAGGTCACACGGGACACGACCCGCTCCTCGCCGGCCAGCCGCCCGGCCTCGCGGGCCATCAGCGCCATCGGCGGTCCACCGTGCTGGGCGTCCGGCGACCACGGCCCCGCCGTGTGGCGGCTGGAGGTCACCGTGCTGCTCCCCGGGCCGCTGTCGTCCAGGGAGTAGAAGGAGTCGGCGGAGCGGTCGTCGGACGGCGGGGACATGGCAGGCATCCTGCCCCACCCGCCCCCGGGGACAGGGGTAGCGTGGTGCGGTGCACGGACGTCCGTCCTGCGAGCCTGCGAAGGAGTGACCGTGGCGTTGTCCGACCTCCTGTACGCCGCGTACGAGCGACGACTGAGCCGTCGCCTGCAGCGTGAGTCGCTCCCGCGCCACGTCGGGGTCATGCTCGACGGCAACCGGCGCTGGGCCAAGGCCCGCGGGCACGGGACCAAGGAGGGCCACCAGGCCGGGGCAGACAACATCGCGAACTTCCTCGACTGGTGCGAGGAGGCACGCGTCGAGGTCGTGACGCTCTGGCTGCTGTCGACCGACAACCTCAGCCGTCCCGCCGCCGAGGTGGTCCCGCTGTTGTCGATCATCGAGAACACCGTCTCCGACCTCGCCGAGACCAGGCGCTGGCGGCTCAACCCGGTGGGCTCGCTGGACCTGCTGCCGGCCGAGACGGCCCGGCGGCTCAAGGAGAGCGCCGACCTGACCGAGGACGTCGACGGCATGACGGTCAACGTCGCCGTCGGCTACGGCGGGCGGCAGGAGATCACCGACGCCGTGCGCTCGATGCTCACCTCCCACGCGGCGAGCGGCACGACCATCGAGGAGCTCGCCGAGACGCTGCAGGTCGAGCACATCGCCGAGCACCTCTACACCAAGGGCCAGCCAGACCCGGACCTGGTGATCCGCACGTCGGGGGAGCAGCGGCTGTCCGGGTTCCTGCTGTGGCAGAGCGCGCACAGCGAGTTCTACTTCTGCGAGGCCTACTGGCCCGACTTCCGGCACGTCGACTTCCTCCGTGCCCTGCGCGCGTACTCCGAGCGGAACCGGCGCTTCGGCGGTTGAGCCGGCGGCGCGCCATACCCGCTCCGGGGGTGCGGCGAGGGTGTCGGCACAACGTCGGAGGACGTCCTCCGACCAACGGGTTAACTCTGCGTGACACGCCGCGAGCCTTCCTTCCCCGGGGTCGGGTGAGTCGTACCGTCGGCAGTGACGCGGAGCACCCGTTCCGCGTTCGGGGAGGCCAACCTATGGAGCAGATCCAGCTCCGGGCGGAGGGTCGGAACCGGCCCCACCGTGGTGGGTTGGCCTGGTCCCGGCACCTCGTTCGCGAGTAGGCGCACCGCGCCGAAGCGCGCGCTGTGCCAAGGAGAGACATTGGCCTCGAACCACGACACCACCCGTCGCACCTCGACCAGCTCCGCAACCACCTCGGCCAGCGCTGCGACCGCCACCTCGGCCGCACCGCGCGTCGCTCCCGCACCGAAGCGCCGGAGCAAGGGTCGAACGCCGGCCTTCCGGACCTTCGTGCTCGACACCTCGGTCCTCCTCTCCGACCCGAAGGCGATGCTGCGGTTCAAGGAGCACGAGGTCGTCCTGCCCGTCGTGGTCGTCACCGAGCTCGAGGCCAAGCGGCACCACCCGGAGCTCGGGTACTTCGCCCGGCAGGCGCTGCGGCTGCTCGACGACATGCGCGTCCGCGAAGGACGTCTCGACGCGCCCGTGCCCGTCGGTGACCACGGGGGCACGCTGCGGGTCGAGCTCAACCACACCGACCCGAGCTCCCTGCCCGCCGGCTTCCGCCTCGGCGACAACGACACCCGGATCCTGGCGGTGGCCAAGAACCTCTCCAACGAGGGCTTCGACGTCACCGTCGTGAGCAAGGACCTGCCGATGCGGGTCAAGGCCTCCGCGGTGGGTATGGCGGCCGAGGAGTACCAGGCCGAGCTCGCCGTCGACTCCGGCTGGACCGGCATGGCCGAGCTCGACGTGACGGTCGAGGAGATGGACGCGCTCTACGAGCACGGCCGGATCGAGAACGCCGCAGCCGCCGAGATGCCCTGCCACACCGGGCTCGTCCTGCTCTCGCCGCGGGGAAGCGGCCTGGGGCGGGTCGGCGCCGACAAGCAGGTGCGCCTCGTCCGCGGTGACCGGGACGCGTTCGGGCTGCACGGCCGCAGCGCCGAGCAGCGGATCGCGCTCGACCTCCTGCTCGACCCCGACGTGGGCATCCTGTCGCTCGGTGGCCGGGCCGGCACCGGCAAGTCGGCCCTCGCCCTGTGCGCGGGGATCGAGGCGGTGATGGAGCGCCGACAGCAGCGCAAGGTCGTCGTCTTCCGCCCGCTCTACGCCGTCGGCGGCCAGGAGCTCGGCTACCTGCCCGGCAGCGAGCAGGAGAAGATGGGGCCCTGGGGGCAGGCCGTGTTCGACACCCTCGGCGCACTCGTGTCGCACGAGGTGGTCGAGGAGATCATGGACCGGGGGATGCTCGAGGTCCTGCCCCTCACCCACATCCGCGGGCGCTCGCTGCACGACGCGTTCGTCATCGTCGACGAGGCGCAGAGCCTGGAGCGCAACGTGCTGCTCACGGTGCTCTCACGCATCGGCCAGAACTCCCGTGTCGTCCTCACCCACGACGTCGCCCAGCGCGACAACCTGCGGGTCGGCCGCCACGACGGTGTCGCCGCGGTGATCGAGGCGCTCAAGGGGCACCCGTTGTTCGCCCACGTCACGCTCACCCGCAGCGAGCGCAGCCCCATCGCCGCGCTCGTGACCGACCTGCTCGAGGGTCTCGAGGTCTGAGCCCACGGCCCGGGGCGCCGCGCCCGGCCCCCACCACCGGTCACCGTGACGGTGGTGGGGGCCGGGGCGTCGCCGTCGCGACCCGGGCCGGATCACGGTGGGGGGTAGGGCGCGTGGCCCGCCGGCTGCGCGCCATACCGGGTCGTGCGCTGCCTCACGCCCAGACCGGGGTGCGACTCGGACGAACGGGCCATTCTGGCGCCCCACCCGTCACAGACGTCACTCAGTACACCGATTCGGGCACCGGCGATTTCGGGAGAGGGTGGGTACTCAGGTAAGGTCTCGGTTTCATAACGCGCTGGTGTGAAGGCAGGGTCCGGCGCATCCCCCCGGCACCAACGAGGCCACCCACACGGTGGCCTTTTCCTTGGAGGAACCTGTATGAGCCAGCCCTACCAGGGTCGTCACCGCCATGCGGCGACCCCCGGCAGGAAGCCCTCTCGCTCCTCGGGGCTCACCCGATCCCTGCGCCGCCCGGCCGTGACCTCCAGCCTGCTGCTGGCCGTCGTCGCGACCACGGCCGCGGGCTACCAGGCCACCGACCAGCGCCAGACCGGCACTGCGGCCTTCACCGTGAGCACCGAGGCGATCGCGCAGGCGAACGAGCTCGCCGACGCGCAGATCGAGGACACCGCGCGCCTCGCGACCGACCGCAACGACACCAACGCGAGCTTCGCCGCGGTGCAGGAGAAGGACCGCCAGAAGGCCGTCGCCGCCGAGAAGGCAGCCGCGCAGGCTCGCCGCGAGGCCGCTGACAAGGCCGCCCGCGACAAGGCCCGCAAGGCCCTCGAGGCGAAGAAGCAGGCGCTGATCGAGAACGCCCAGGCGGACCCGCGTTCCGCGGCCCGGGCGCTGCTCGGCGACTACGGCTTCGACGAGAGCCAGTGGAGCTGCCTGGACAACCTCTGGCACGGCGAGAGCGGCTGGAACTTCAAGGCCGAGAACTCCTCGTCCGGCGCCTACGGCATCCCGCAGTCGCTGCCCGGCTCGAAGATGGGCACGATCGCCTCCGACTGGCGCAGCAACCCGGTCACCCAGATCAAGTGGGGCCTGCAGTACGTCAAGTCCTCCTACGGCACCCCGTGCGCCGCCTGGGGCGCGTGGCAGAGCCGCTCCCCGCACTGGTACTGAGCCCAGCACCCACCAGCATGGAACGCCGCCCCGGTCACCGGGGCGGCGTCCTGCGTATGGCGCGGACGAGCTAGCGAGGCGGGCGGGTCATCGCGAGCACGTCGAGGGCCTCGTCCAGCTGGGCCTCGGTGAGCTCGCCCCGCTCGACGTGCCCGCGCTCGAGGACCACCTCGCGGATCGGGCGCCGCTGCGTGATCGACTGCTTCGCCACGGCCGCCGCCGCCTCGTAGCCGATGAACCGGTTGAGCGGGGTGACGATCGAGGGGGAGCCCTCGGCCAGCTCGCGGGCCCGCTCGCGGTCGGCCTCGATGCCGTCCACGCAACGGTCGGCGAGCAGGCGTGCGGTCGCGGACAGCAGGGTCGTGGACTCGAGGACGGCCTGCGCCATGACGGGCAGCATGACGTTGAGCTCGAACGCCCCCGAGGCGCCGGCGACCGTGATGGTGGTGTCGTTGCCGATGACCCGGGCGCAGGCCATCAGGGTCGCCTCGGGGATCACCGGGTTGACCTTGCCGGGCATGATGCTCGAACCGGGCTGCAGGTCGGGCAGGTGGATCTCCCCGAGACCACTACGGGGGCCCGACGACATCCAGCGCAGGTCGTTGCAGATCTTGGTGAGGCCGACGGCGACGACCTTGAGCGCGCCGCTCAGCTCGACGACGGCGTCCTGGGCCGACTGCGCCTCGAAGTGGTCGGCAGCCTCCCGGAAGTCGACCCCGGTGCGCTCGCTGACCTGCCCGATGACCGCCGCAGCGAACCCGGGGGCGGCGTTGAGGCCCGTGCCGGCAGCCGTGCCACCCAGGGGCAGCTCTGCCGTCGCCCGGGCCGCGGCGACGACCCGCTCGGCGCCCAGCTCCACCTGGCGGGCGTAGCCGCCGAACTCCTGCCCCAGCGTCACCGGGACGGCGTCCATCAGGTGGGTGCGCCCGGCCTTGACCACGTCCGCGAACTCCTCCTCCTTGGCCCGCAGGGCGCGGGCGAGGTGGAGCAGGGCCGGGGCGAGCTCGTGGTGCACGGCCAGGGTGGCGGCGATCCGCAGCGCGCTCGGGAAGGTGTCGTTGCTGGACTGGCCGGCGTTGACGTGGTCGTTCGGGTGGACGGACGCGCCGGTGGCAAGGTGGGCGAGCCGGGCCAGCACCTCGTTGACGTTCATGTTGGTCGACGTGCCCGACCCGGTCTGGAAGACGTCCACGGGGAACTGGTCGTCGTGCTGCCCGTCGGCGACCGTGTCGGCGGCCTCGGCGATGGCGTGGGCGAGGCCACGGTCGACGACCCCGAGGTCGGCGTTCACCCGGGCCGCCGCGCCCTTGAGGAGCGCCAGGGCGTGCACGACCCCCGGCGGCACCGGCTGGCCCGAGATCGGGAAGTTCTCGACCGCCCGGGCGGTCTGGGCCCCCCAGAGGGCGTCGACCGGCACCTCGACGTCGCCCATCGAGTCGTGCTCGGTGCGCGTGGCCGGGGGCGCGGCAGGCGCTGCCGCCACGAGGTCGGAGGTGGGCGGGGTCGGGTCGGAAGCAGGCTCCATACCTGCCATTGTGCGCGTCAGAGCTTGCGGAGGCGGATCCGGCGGACGCTGTGGTCCTTGCCCTTGGAGAGGACCAGGGTCGCTCGGCTGCGGGTGGGCAGGACGTTCTCGCGCAGGTTGACCTCGTTGATGTCGGCCCAGATCTGCGCGGCGCGCTCGCGGGCCTGCTCGTCGGTGAGCGCGGCATACCGGTGGAAGTAGGAGTCGGGGTCGGCGAAGGCGGTCTCGCGCAGGCGCAGGAAGCGCTCGACGTACCAGTGCCGGATGTCCTCGAGGTGGGCATCCACGTAGACGGAGAAGTCGAAGAAGTCGCTGACCGCCATCCCCGTGCGGCCGTCCGCCTGCAGGCGCGGCGCCTGGAGGACGTTGAGCCCCTCGACGATGAGGACGTCGGGCTGGTGCACGACCACCTGCTCGCCCGGGACGATGTCGTAGGTCAGGTGCGAGTACACGGGGGCCACCACCTCGGCCTTGCCCGCCTTGACCTCGGCCACGAACCTCAGCAGCGCCCGTCGGTCGTAGGACTCGGGAAAGCCCTTGCGCTGCAACAGGTTGCGACGTTCGAGCTCGGCGTTGGGGAAGAGGAAGCCGTCCGTCGTGATCAGCTCGACCCGGGGGGTGCCCGGCCAGCGGGACAGCAGCTCCTTCAGCAGGCGGGCCGTCGTGGACTTGCCGACGGCGACCGACCCGGCCACCCCGATGACGAACGGGGCCTTCGCGGGGCGCTCGCCCAGGAAGTCGCTGGTGATCCGGTGCAGTCCCGCGGTGGCGCCGACGTAGAAGTTGAGCAGCCGCGAGAGCGGCAGGTAGACGTCCTCGACCTCCGCGAGGTCGATCCGCTCGCCGAGACCCTGCAGCCGCGCGACGTCGCCGGCGTCGAGGTTGAGGGGATGGTTCTCGCGGAGCCTCGCCCACGCGGCTCGGTCGAGCTCGACGTAGGGCGACGGGAGGGCGGCCTGGCCCGTGGCGGGATGCGTCACGGGCGCCATTGTCGCCCACCGACCACGCCGCCCGTGCGCAGCCGGGGTCACCGGCGCGGTGGTGCCCCGCTGATGCCGTCGGTCGGCGGTCGGGCCGTTAGGCTGCACCGCATGTGTGGAATCGTGGGATACGTCGGTCCGAACGCCGACGGCAAGGCCCTGGACGTCGTCATGGAGGGCCTGGCCCGCCTCGAGTACCGCGGGTACGACTCCGCGGGCGTGGCGCTGGTCACGAGCGACGGGGTGTCGAGCGAGAAGCGGGCCGGCAAGCTCGTCAACCTCAAGGACGCCCTCGCGGCCGACGACCTGCCCGGGTCGACGACCGGCATCGGCCACACCCGCTGGGCGACCCACGGCGGCCCGACCGACCAGAACGCCCACCCGCACCGCGGTGGCGACGACGGCAAGCTCGCCCTCATCCACAACGGCATCATCGAGAACTTCCACTCCCTCAAGAAGGGCCTGCTCGCCGAGGGCGTGATCTTCGAGAGCGAGACCGACACCGAGGTCGCCGCGCACCTCGTCGCCCGGGCGTATGCCGAGACCGGTGACCTCACCGAGGCGATGAAGGCAGTCGTCAACACCCTCGAGGGCGCCTTCACCCTGCTCGCGGTCCACGCCGACAGCCCCGGCGTCGTCGTCGGCGCGCGCCGCAACAGCCCGCTGGTCGTCGGCCTCGGCGAGGGCGAGAACTTCCTCGGCTCCGACGTCGCCGCGTTCATCGGCCACACCCGCCACGCGCTCGAGCTCGGCCAGGACCAGATCGTCACGATCACCCCCGACGCCTACGAGGTCATCAACTTCGACGGCACGCCCGCCGAGGGCAAGCCCTACGAGGTGACCTGGGACGCGGCCGCCGCCGAGAAGGGCGGCTACGCGACGTTCATGGAGAAGGAGATCCACGAGCAGCCCCACGCCGTGGGCGACACGCTCCTGGGCCGCACCGACTCCGACGGCCGGCTCGTGCTCGACGACATGTCGACCACCGAGGACCAGCTCAAGGACGTCGACCGCATCATCATCGTCGCCTGCGGCACCGCCGCCTACGCCGGCATGGTCGCCAAGTACGCCATCGAGCACTGGACCCGCATCCCCGTCGAGGTGTCGCTGGCCCACGAGTTCCGCTACAGCGACCCGATCGCCAGCGAGCGGACGCTCGTCGTCTCGATCAGCCAGTCCGGCGAGACGATGGACACCCTCATGGCCGTGAAGCACGCCCGCGAGCTGGGCGCCATGACCCTGAGCATCTGCAACACCCATGGGTCGACCATCCCGCGCGAGTCCGACGCGATCCTCTACACGCACGCCGGTCCCGAGATCGCGGTCGCCTCGACCAAGGCCTTCCTCGCGCAGATCACCGCCTGCTACGTGCTCGGCCTCTACCTCGCCCAGCTGCGCGGCGGCACGTTCGCCGACGACGCCCAGTCGGTGATGAAGGAGCTGCACGAGATCCCGGCCAAGCTCGAGGAGCTGCTCGGCCGGATGGACCGCGTCAAGGAGATCGCCCGGTTCATGGCCGACACGCGCTCGGTGCTGTTCCTCGGCCGCAATGTCGGCTACCCCGTCGCCATGGAGGGTGCGCTCAAGCTCAAGGAGCTCGCGTACATCCACGCCGAGGGCTTCGCCGCCGGCGAGCTCAAGCACGGACCGATCGCCCTCATCGACGCCGGCCAGCCGGTGTTCATCGTGGTGCCCGGTCCCGGCACGCCGCACGAGCTGCACAAGAAGGTCGTCTCCAACATCCAGGAGATCCGGGCCCGGGGCGCCCGCACGATCGTCGTCGCCGAGGACGGCGACGAGGACGTGCTGCCGTTCGCCGACGAGGTGATCCGCGTGCCCGCCACGTCGCCGCTGCTCGCGCCGCTGCTGACCGTCGTCCCGCTGCAGGTCTTCGCGCTGCACCTGTCCACGGCCAAGGGCCTCGACGTCGACCAGCCGCGCAACCTCGCGAAGAGCGTCACGGTCGAGTGATCGCGCACAGCCGATGATCGTCGGGGTCGGGATCGACGTCGTGGACGTCGAGCGCTTCGGGCAGACCCTGGAGCGCACCCCCGGCCTGCTCGACCGGCTGTTCACCGACGAGGAGCGGTCCCTGCCGCTCAACTCCCTGGCGGCGCGGTTCGCGGCCAAGGAGGCGCTGGCCAAGGCGCTGGGCGCCCCCGTCGGCCTGAACTGGCAGGACGCCACCGTCCGCCGGGGTGAGGACGGTCGTCCGCACCTGCAGATCACCGGCACCGTGGAGGCGCGGGCGGAGGCGCTCGGCGTGCACGCCTGGCACGTCTCCCTCTCGCACGACGCCGGCATCGCGTCCGCCGTCGTCATCGCGGAGGGCTGAGGTGCTCCGCGCGTACTCCGCCGAGGCGGTCCGCTCGGCCGAGGCCGCCCTGATGGCCACGCTCGACGACGGCGAGCTCATGGCTCGGGCCGCGTGGGGGCTGGCCGAAGTCTGCCGGGCCCGCCTCCGGGACGGTGGGGGCAACCGGGTCGTCGTCCTCGCCGGCCCGGGCAACAACGGCGCCGACGCCCTGTATGCCGCGTCCCACCTCGCTGACGACGGTGCGGACTGCGTTGCGCTGCAGGGTTCGTGGCCCCTGGCGATCGGTGACACCGCCTCCTGGGCGGCGGCGGGAGTGCGCGTCCTGGGTCCCGACGAGGACTGGTCCTCCGCCCTGGCCGGGGCCGACCTCGTCGTCGACGGGATCCTCGGCATCGGTGGTCGCCCCGGCCTGCCCGACGAGGCAGTCGCCTGGGTCGATGCGCTGCCGCCCGACGCCTATGTCGTCGCCGTCGACCTGCCCTCGGGCCAGGACCCCGCCGGGGAGGCCGTCGCGGACGGAGGGGTCTTCGCCGACGAGACGGTGACCTTCGGGGTGGCCAAGCCCGTGCACGTGCTCCCGGCCACCCAGGCCTCCGTCGGACGCCTCACCATCGTCGACATCGGGATCGAGCTCGACGGCGCCCCCGAGGTCGAGCGACTCGACTTCGCCGACGTGGCCAGGTTCTGGCCCGTGCCGCACGCCAGCGACGACAAGTACTCCCGTGGTGTCCTCGGGGTGGTGGCCGGTGGTGAGGACTACACCGGGGCACCCGTGCTGTGCTGCACCGCGGCCGTCGGCGCGGGCCTGGGCATGCTCCGCTACGTCGGCACCGCAGCACCGACCGCGCTGGTGCGGGCGGCGGTGCCCGAGGCGGTCATCGGTGACGGCCGGGTCCAGGCCTGGGTGGTCGGCCCCGGCCTCGACACGGCCTCACGGGCTGCCGGGAGCAAGGCCCAGCTCGACGTCGCGCGGGCGGCGCTCGCGTCCGACCTCCCCGTCCTCGTCGACGCGGGCGGCCTCGACCTCGTCCACGACCGCCGCGACGCCCCCACCCTGCTGACGCCCCATGCCGGTGAGCTGGCCCGGCTCCTGAGTCGGCTCGAGGGTGCCGACGCCGCCGAGGTGACCCGTGAGCAGGTGCAGGCAGCACCCCTCGCGCACGCCCGTCGGGCTGCTCGGCTGACCGGTGCCACGGTGCTGCTCAAGGGCGCCACCACCCTCGTCGTCCCGCCGGAGGGCCCCGTCCGTTCGCAGGACGACGCGCCGCCCTGGCTGGCGACGGCCGGAGCAGGTGACGTCCTCGCGGGGGTGTGCGGAGCACTGCTGGCCGCCGGGCTCTCTCCGGTGGACGCCGGATCGCTCGGGGCGCTGGTCCACGGTGTCGCCGCCGACCGGGCCAACCCGGGCGGTCCGGTGCGCGCGCTGGCCGTGGCGCACGCCATACCCGGGACCGTGGCGCACCTGCTCACCCGCTGAGGGGACGTTCGACGCCCCCGTGGGCCGGGTCCCGGACCTCGTCGAGGGTGGGGTGGGCCTCAGGGGCCGGCTCGCCCGGATCGCACTCGACCGGGTAGCGCGCCCGCCAGCAGGAGCACGACGACGGCGGCGAGCGGCACCACGGTGATGACGGCGCCGAGCCCCTGCCACTGCGCCAGGACCCCCATCGCCAGCGGTGAGGCGAGCAGGGTGATCCGGAAGCCCATCCCGATGATCGACAGGCCGAGCCCGCGCGGGAGGCCGGGGATGTCGTCGGCCGCGCGCAGGGAGGCCGGGATGAGGGTGCCGATCCCCAGGCCGACCACGCCGAAGGCGGCGATGGTCAGCAGTGGGGACCCCACGACCAGCGCCAGCCCCATCGCCGCAGCCGCGAGCGCTGCTCCGCCCCGGGCCACCGAGCGGTCGCCCCAGGCGGTGACCGCACGGTCGCCGACCAGCCGGCCGACGGTCTGCAGTCCCTGGAGGGCCACGAACCCCAGGCCGCCGACCACGGCCGCAGCGCCGAGGTCCTCGCGCAGGTAGAGCGCGCTCCACGTCGAGGTGAGGTCCTCGATGCCCTGGGCCATCGAGCCCACGACGGCGAGCGCGAGCAGCCTGCCCAGCAGTCCCCAGCGGCGGCGACGGCGGCTCGGCGCGGCCTCGTCGTGGGCCACGGCAGCGGCCGTCGGGGAGGGGTCGGGGTCGGGCCCGGGCAGCAGCCGGGTGCGGACGAGCAGGGCCAGCGCGATGGCGGTCCCGGCGGCCACGGCGAGGTGCGGCACGAGCGGCACCCCCAACCCTGCGGCGGCGCTGCCCATGACCCCACCCACCACGGCGCCGATGCTCCACGTGGCGTGCATCGAGTTGAGGATCGAGCGTCCGTAGTGGCGCTCGACCCGCAGGCCCTGGGCGTTCTCGGCGATGTCGGTGACCGAGTCCAGGGCCCCGGCCAGCGCCAGCGCGAGGGCCAGGAGGAGCCAGGACGGGGCGGCGCCGACGAGCACGAGGTTGGCGGCGACGGCCAGGGTGCCCCCGACCGCGACCCGCGCGGACCCGAACCGGTTCACCAGGGCCGCGGCCACCAGGCCCGCGAGGACGGCCCCGAGGCCGTACCCCGCCACCGCGGTGCCGAAGGCGGCCTCGTCGAGGTGGAGGCGGGCGACGATGTCGGGGTAGCGGGGGACGACGTTGGCGAAGACGGCACCGTTCGTCGCGAACATCGCCGCCGTGGCCCAGCGGGCCCGGCGGGCCTCCCGGTCGGGGGAGCCCGACGGCACGGACCGGCTGCTCATCACACCAGCATCACGGACGCGGGACCCCGGTCGCCGGGGTGCCCGACTGGCGGTCGCCCTGGGTCGTTCGGTCGAGGGTGCCGCGTCGGACGAGAAGGTCGAGGAAGGCCGTGAAAGACTGGTGCGCGATGACCACCGACACGGCGTCCAGCACCCCTCCTGCCCCGGCCCCGCCGGGGTTTCCCGCGTGCGCGCAGGTCGACCTCGGCGCCATCAGCGCCAACGTCGCGGCCCTGCGCGGGCACGCCCCGACCGCCGAGCTCATGGCCGTGGTCAAGGCCGACGCCTACGGCCACGGCCTGGTCCCCAGCGCCCGGGCGGCCCTGCGCGGTGGCGCCACGTGGCTCGGGGTGGCCCAGCTCCCGGAGGCCCTCGAGCTGCGCCGGGCCGGCGTGACTGCCCCGCTGCTGTCGTGGCTGCACGTTCCGGGGCAGGACTTCGTGCCCGCCCTCGAGCAGGACGTCCAGCTCGGCATCTCCACCACGTGGGCGCTCGACCAGGCCGTCGAGGCTGCCCGAGCCACCGGTACGACCGCACGCATCCACCTCAAGGTCGACACCGGGTTGGGCCGCAACGGCGCCTGGGACGCCGATCTCGCGGCCATCCTCGAGCGCACCGCCGCCCTCGGGTCCGAGGGCGTGCTCGACGTGGTGGGGATCTTCTCCCACTTCGCCTATGCCGACGCGCCGCAGCACCCGACCGTGCGCGCCCAGCAGGAGCGGTTCGAGGGCATCGTCGAGCAGGCGGCTCGCAGCGGCATACGACCCTCGGTGCGCCACCTCGCCAACTCGGCGGCGACGCTCACGAACCCGTCCGCGCACTACGACCTCGTCCGCCCGGGGGTCGCGGTGTACGGACTGTCGCCCGTCCCCGACCTCGGTTCGCCCCGGGACTTCGGTCTGCGTGAGGCCATGAGGTTGCTGTCACACCTGTCGAGCGTCAAGGAATCGCCTGCAGGACAGGGCGTCTCGTACGGCCACGTCTACACCACGACGGAGCGGACCAGGCTCGGCCTGGTCCCGATGGGCTACTCCGACGGGGTGCCGCGGCACGCCTCCAGCGTGGGACCGGTGCAGGTCGGTGGACGCCGGTATGCCGTGGCGGGGCGGGTCTGCATGGACCAGTTCGTCCTCGACCTGGGTCCCGACAGCCACGCCGTCGCCGGTGACGAGGTGGTGCTGTTCGGTGTGGGCGAGGCGGGCGAGCCGACCGCCCAGGACTGGGCGGTCGCGGTCGACACCATCAACTACGAGATCGTGACCCGGGTCGGCGCCCGCGTGCCACGGGTCCACCTGGGAGAGGTGGAGGCGTGACGCCCCCCAACCGCGGACTCATCGGCCTCGGGGTCGGGCTCGCCGCTGCCGGTGTGGCCACGGCTGCCGGAGTCGCTGCAGGCCGGGTCAACCGTGAGCGCACGGCCCGGCTGTCGGTTCTCGCGCCCGACGGCGTCTACGCCCACATGCCCGACCACGAGCTCGCGGTCGTCGCCGACGACGGGGTGCCCCTCCACGTGGAGGTCGACGAGCCGGCCGCCGACGCGGCCGACCCCAAGCACCCCACCGTCGTCCTGAGCCACGGCTACACCCTGAGCCTGCGGAGCTGGGTGCTGCAGCGAAAGGCCTTGCAGCGAGCCGGGTACCGCGTCGTGCTGTGGGACCAGCGCAGCCACGGCCGGTCCGAGGTCGCCGAGGGTGACTCGTGCACGATCGAGCAGCTCGGCCGCGACCTGCACCGGGTCATCGAGGAGGCAGCCCCCGAGGGGCCGCTCGTCCTCGTGGGCCACTCCATGGGTGGCATGACGGTGATGTCGATGGCCGACCAGTTCCCCGAGACGGTGCGGCAGCGCGTCATCGCCGCGGCGTTCGTCGCGACGAGTGCCGGCGGCCAGAACATGGTGACGCTGGGGTTCGGCCAGTTCGTGGGGCGGCTGCTCGGGCGACTGGGGCCGCGGTTCCTCGCCAGGGTCGGCACCCAGCAGAAGCTGGTCAACACCGCCCGTCGGGTCGGCAGGGACGTCGAGGACCTCATCGTCGACCACTACAGCTTCGCGTCGCCGGTGGCCCAGCACACGATCCGCTACACCGGCGACATGATCATGGGTACGCCGCTGTCGGTCATGGCCGACTTCCTGCCCACGATCAACGTGCACGACAAGCAGGCCGCGCTGTCGCACTTCCACGGCATCGAGACGTTGGTGGTCAACGGGATGCAGGACCTGCTCACGCCACCAGACCACTCGGAGGCCATCGTGCGGCTGGTCCCCGGGGCCGAGCACGTCGTCGTCGAGGACGCCGGCCACATCATCATGCTCGAGCACCCGGAGGTGCTGAACGAGCAGCTCCTCGAGCTCGTGGAGCGCGGGATGCGTGCCTCAGCCGAGAACGTCGACGTCGGGCGCAAGCCGCGGGTCCGCCGCACCGTCACCGACCTGTCGAAGCGACGCCGGGTCGCGAAGGCTCGGCGCGGGGGTCGGCGTGCCTGAGGTGTCGAGCCCGTCGCTGCCGACCGCAGAGGACACGCGGGCCTGGGGTGCGCGGCTGGCACGCCTCCTGCGCGCCGGTGACCTCGTCGTCCTCACGGGCGGACTCGGGGCGGGGAAGACCACCCTCACCCAGGGCATCGGTGAGGGACTCGGCGTGCGCGGTCCGGTCACCTCCCCGACCTTCGTCATCGCCCGGGTCCACCCGTCGCTCGTCGACGGGCCCCGGCTGGTCCACGTCGACGCGTACCGACTCGGCGGGTTCGCCGAGCTCGACGACCTCGACCTCGACGCCTCCCTGGAGGAGTCGGTGACCATCGTCGAGTGGGGCCACGGCCTCGCGGAGGACCTGTCGGACGACCGCCTCGAGGTCGTCCTCGACGGTGAGGACGTGCGCTCGGCCGTCGTCACCCCGCACGGGCGCCGCTGGGAGGGTGTGGACCTCGAGGTCCTCGGGCGCCCCGTCCTCGAGTCCGCCCACGAACGGGAGGAGGACCGCTGATGCTGCTCCTCGCCATCGACACGTCCACGTCGGCGATCACCGTCGCCCTGCGGGGAGAGGGGGTCGCCGCGAGCGCCACGGTCCTCGACGCCCGCGGCCACTCCGAGCACGTCGCACCCCTCATCGAGCGCTGCCTCGCGTCGGCCGGGCGGACCCCGGCCGAGGTCACCGGAGTCGTCGTCGGCAACGGACCCGGACCCTTCACGGGGCTGAGGGTCGGCATCGTCACCGGACTGGTCTTCGGGCACGCGCGCGGGGTGCCCGTCCACGGTGTCTGCAGCCTGGATGCGCTGGCCGCGGACGCCGCGCCCCTCGTGGGTCGTCGTGAGCTGCTCGTCGCCACCGACGCGCGGCGCAAGGAGGTCTACTGGGCCCGGTACGCCGTCGAGACGGTGGACGCCTCGACGCCGGAACGCCTCGTCACGCGACGGCTGACCGAGCCCGCCGTGGACCGTCCCGCCGACCTCCCCGACGACGTGCGGGCCCTGCCGACCGCCGGCCGTGGGCCGGTGCTGTTCCCGGACCTGTTCCCGCACGCGATCGGGGTCCTCGACGTGCAGGCCGCCACGCTGGCGGCTCTCGCGGAGGAGCGCCTCGATGGTGGGGAGGACATGCCGGTCGAACCCCTCTACCTGCGTCGCCCGGACGCCCTCACCACGGCCGAGCGGGGTGCGAGGTGAGGGACCTGCGCTGGACCGACCTGCCGCAGCTCGTCGCCCTCGAGGCCGAGCTGTTCCCCGACGACGCGTGGTCGCAGGAGACCTGGTGGGCCGAGCTCGCCGCCCGGCCGCGTCGCTCGTACGTCGTCGAGGAGCTCGACGGGGCCCTGGTCGGCTACGCCGGCCTCGACCTCGCCGGCGAGGTGGCCGACGTGATGACGATGGCGGTTGCGCCGTCCGCGCAGGGCCACGGCCTGGGACGTCGCCTGCTCGACGAGCTCGTCGCACGGGCCGCCGCCGACGACGCGACCCACCTCATGCTCGAGGTCCGCGAGGACAACGCTGCTGCCCGAAGGCTCTACGACACAAGGGGATTCGAGCTGTTGACCGTTCGACGACGCTACTACCAGCCCGGCGACGTGGATGCCCACGTCATGCGCCTCACCCTGGCCGGAGCGACGGCATGAGCGCCGACCAGCCGCTCGTCCTCGGGTTCGAGACGTCCTGCGACGAGACCGGGGTCGGCGTCGTCCGCGGGGAGACCCTGTTGTTCGACGCGATCGCCAGCAGCGTCGACGAGCACGCGAGGTTCGGCGGGGTGGTGCCCGAGGTCGCCAGCCGTGCGCACCTCGAGGCCATGGTGCCGACGATCGAGCGCGCCACCCGCGAGGCCGGCATCCGCCTCGAGGACGTCGACGCCATCGCCGTGACCTCCGGTCCCGGGCTCGCCGGCGCGCTCATGGTGGGCGTCGCCGCCGCCAAGTCCCTCGCGGTCGCGCTCGGCAAACCCCTGTACGGCGTCAACCACCTCGCGTCGCACGTCGCCGTCGACATCGTCGAGCACGGTCCGCTGCCCGAGCCGACCCTCGCGATGCTCGTCTCCGGTGGTCACTCGTCGCTGCTGCTCGTGCCCGACGTCACCCACGACATCCGGTCGCTCGGGTCGACCATCGACGACGCGGCCGGAGAGGCGTTCGACAAGGTCGCCCGAGTCCTGGGCCTGCCGTTCCCCGGCGGGCCGCACATCGACCGGGTCGCCAGGGAGGGCGACCGGGTCGCCATCGACTTCCCGCGCGGCCTGACGACCGGGCGCGACATGGAGCGCTACCGGTTCGACTTCTCCTTCTCCGGTCTCAAGACGGCCGTGTCGCGCTGGGTCCAGGCGAAGGAGGCCGCGGGGGAGCCGGTGCCCGTGGCCGACGTCGCGGCGTCGTTCCAGGAGGCGGTGACCGACGTGCTCACCCGCAAGGCGATCCTCGCCTGCCGCGAGCACGGCGTGCAGAACCTGCAGATCGGCGGCGGTGTCGCGGCGAACTCCCGGTTGCGCGCCATGGCCCAGGAGCGCTGCGACGCAGCGGGGATCACGCTGCGCGTGCCGCGCCCGGGGCTGTGCACCGACAACGGCGCCATGGTCGCAGCCCTCGGCGCGCAGATGGTCCTCAAGGGCAGGACGCCGTCCGAGCTGGACCTGCCCGCCGACTCCTCGATGCCCGTCACCCTCGTCCAGGCCTGACAGTCGGGCCTCACCGCGCGGCCTGACCACGCGGCCTGACCACGCGGCTTGACCGTCCAACCTGACGCGCAGGCTGACGGTCAGTCGCAGCTGACCAGGCCCGAGTCGGCCTTGAGGTCCAGCACCCTGGCCGCCGCGGCGTCGACCTGCGTGGCGAAGGCGGGGCTGGCGGCGCGCTTGCGGGCGATCGCCTTGAGCATCGTCCCCGCCTGGTCGGCCCTCGCCGTGAGCACGATGTCACCACCAGCGGCGAGGAACCTCGTCGCCCGATCGCCGACGGGCACGGCTGCCACGGCCTTCGCGGCACCGACGTCGTCGGTGATGACGACCCCGTCGAAACCCAGCTTCCCGCGCAGCAGCCCGCTGATGACCCCGCGGGAGAACATCGCCCGGTTGTCGGGGTCGAGCCTGGGGTAGCGCGCCGACGACACCATGACGACGGGTGCCCCCGCCTTGATCCCGGCGGTGAACGGCGCCAGGTAGCTGTCGCCGGCGTCCGTCGTGGCATCGGTGGTCCCCGCGGTGGTGACGTCGGTGTTGCCGGTGACCCGGCCCAGTCCGGGGAAGTGCTTGACGGTCGGGATGACGTCGGCGGCCCGGGAGCCGCGGACGAAGGCCGCGACATACGTGGCGTTGCCCTGGCTGGAACCGGGCACGAAGTCGCGGCGGTAGCGCCCGATCGGCTGGTTGGCCGCGCCCAACGAGGTGGGCACGGTGTCCGCCACGGGGGCGAGGTTGATGGTGACGCCGGCCTTGGCGAGCTCCCGCGACCAGGCGGCGACGTTCGCCTCCTCCGTCCTGGGTCCGCCCTGCCCCTGCGTGCGGGCCGACGGCATGCGGGTGAACCCCGGACCCTTGAGCTGCTGGACCTGGCCGCCCTCCTGGTCCGCCGCGATGAGCAGCGACCCTCCTGCGCCCTGCTGCAGCCTGGCCGAGATGCGGGCCATCGAGGCGGTGCCGCCGGACCAGCCCCCGAGGTAGATCACGCCGCCGAGGTGTTGCGACTTCACCTGTGCTGCAAGGCGACTCGAGCTCCCGGTGGGCTGCAGGCCGACCATGAGCAGCTGGCCCGCCCGTTGGGCCGGGGTGAGCTTGCTGGCGAGGCGTTGGCCGCAGGAGGGTGCCGGGGTCGTCGTGGTGCTGCTCGGGGTGGAACTCGTCGACGTGCTGCTCGATGCGCTCGCGGACGTCGGGGAGGTGGTCGGCGGGGTGCTCGTCGAGGACACGCCGGACGTGGTGGGCGCGGACGACGTGCGGGTGGCGGTGTCGCAGCCGGCCGCGAGGAGGGCCGCGAGCGAGGCGACGCCGAGGGCGCGCAGGGGACGGGCGGTGCGGGCTCTCACCGATCGAACCTATCCCGGTGGTCTCGCCACCACGAAACCGCTCAGGTGGCGATCCGCCCGAGCTGGACCCGCACCGCCTCGAGCGCGTCCTGGTCGGAGAGCCCGAGCCGGCGGGCCGCGAGGGCGAACCCGCGCGCCGCCTCCTCGACCTGGCTGCGCGACTGCGATGCCGTATGGCGCGCGGGCGCCACCACCGTGCCGTGGCGCACACGGCTGGTCACGAGGGCGTCCGACTCCAGCTCGCGGAAGGCGCGAGCCACCGTGCCCGGTGCCAGGCCCAGGTCGGAGGCCAGCTGGCGGATGCTCGGGAGGCGGGTCCCCGTCTCGAGCGCGCCGGAGCGGATCATGTCGGCCAGCTGGGTGCGCAGCTGTTCGAACGCCGGGACCGCGCTCTCGGTGTCGATGTCGATGACGACGGCACCGGTCACGGGGCGACCCCGGGCGAGGTCGCGACGACGTCAGCGGCGGGACGGGTGCGGACCGGGCTGCGGCGCACGGCGACCAACCAGCCGACGACCACGGTGGCGACCAGGCAGGTGAGGCTTGCCGCCCCCCACGCCGAGACGGAGTCGGTCGACGCAGGGTCGGCCATGAGCGTCAGCAGGCTCGCCGCGGGGTATCCGGCTGCGACGATGGCCGAGCCGGCGAGGACGTTGGCGCTCCGGGCCCGCAGGGCGTCGTCGGCCGCGACGAGCTCTGCGCTGGACCCGGGCTGGGGTCGCGAGACGACGCGCAGGAGCGTGGCCCAGAGGGCGCCCAGCCCGAGCGCGGCGACGAGGAGCCAGGCCGCGGCCTGGGCCATGACAGCGCCGTCCCCGTGGGACCGCACGACGACGGCGACGACCAGCCCGGCGAGGGCGAGGCAGGCGAGGGCCAGCAACACGGTGCTGTCCATCCGGAGGTAGCCCCGGACCGTGCGCCGGGTCAGCGACGCCGTGCGGCGGCCGCCCTCGACGGGCAGGCCGGCGAGGCGCCACTCGGCGACGACCGCGCCGACGAACCACCCGAGGAAGCCCGCGGAGAAGCTGATCGTCAGCCGGGCGTCGCGCAGCGCCCAGAGGACCCCCAGCACGAGACCGGTCGTGAGCCCCAGGACACGCCACCGGTGCGTCACGGCGAGTGCGCGCACCACCAGCGGGCCGTTGCTGCTCGTCACGAGCAGCTCCTGGCGACGGGCGAACCGGCGCGTCCGGACCAGGGTCACCGGAGCGGTCGTGGCGGAGGCGACGATGGTCAGGAGGACGGCCCCGAGCACGGCTCCGGCGAACATGAAGACGAAGCGGTTGAGCATGCGGCCACGATGCAGCACCTTCAGGTCTTGTGTCAATGTAGCAACACAGTGATACATTGCCGCGCATGACGGATCAGCACGGGGGTGGCCGGGGGGCCTCGACGGCCTACGGCGTGAGCGACGAGGTGTGGCGGGACCTCGAGGTCGAGGCGGAGCGCGCCTCGGTGCGGGAGCGACCGGCGCTGGTGCGGGCAGCAGCCGTGGTGGCGATCCTGGCCGTCGGCACGACGGCGCTGCTCCTGTCGGGCCTCGTCTCGGCCCGCCTCTCGGGCGGGAACGGCGCCGGTGGCGGGTCGGACACGGACGGCCGGTCGTTCATGGAGTTCACGCTGCACAACGACGGCGTCACGCCGGTGCACGTCGTTCGCTGGACGAGCCTGGTCAAGGGTGTGCAGGTGGAGAAGGTGGACCCGAAGGACATCCGCCTCTCGCCGAGGGGGCAGCAGAAGGTCAGGCTGTCCTTCGTCGCGACCGACTGCCGGGCCGCGGTGCCGTCGGCGCGCAAGGCCCTGGCGAAGTCACCGAACACCGGTGGCGGGGTGGGGGTCGTCGTGGACCGCCCGTGGGGACAGATGGAGACGGTGGTCTACCCGGTGATGTCGATGGAGGACATGGTGCTGTCGTCCTGCGGGCAGGGCCTGCCCTAGACCTCTCTGGCAGGATCGCGCCATGGCTGTCCCCGTGGTCCTCGACGTCGACACCGGTGTCGACGACGCCTGCGCCCTCCTGCTGGCCGCCCTGCACCCGGGGCTGGAGCTGCGCGCCGTCACGTGCGTCGGTGGCAACGCGCCGGTCGACGCGGTGGTGACCAACACCCTCACGGTCCTCGACGCCGCCGGTCGGGACGACGTCGTCGTGGCCAGGGGTGCGGAACGGCCCCTGCTCGAGGACCCGGTCGACGCGCGCCACGTCCACGGTCAGGACGGCATGGGCGACCTCGACTGGCCGAGTTCGCAGCGGCGTCCCGACCCGCGGCACGCTGTCGAGGTGCTCCGGGACGTGCTCCTCGACGCGGCTGCGCGAGGAGGCGACGACCTCGTCACCCTCGTCCCGCTGGCGCCCCTGACGAACATCGCCCTCCTGCTGCGCACCTACCCCGACGTCGCCCGCGGACTGCGCGAGATCGTGTTCATGGGCGGGTCGGCGTACGTGGGCAACGCGACCGCCTCGGCGGAGTTCAACGTCTTCCACGACCCCGAGGCGGCCGCGGTCGTCCTCGACGCCTGCGCCGACCTCGGCATCGCCGTCACGATGTACGGCCTCGACGTCTTCTACGCGCCGCTCGTCACGCGGGCCCGAGCGGCCGAGCTGGTCGCGTCCGGTGGTCACGGCGCGCCCGAGCTCGCCGGCCGGCTCATCACGTTCGCCTGCGACCGGTTCGGTGCGGACACCGCCACCATCGGCGACGCCGGGGCGGTCTGTGCCGTCCTCGCCCCCGAGGGCGTGCAGCGAGAGCAGCTGCCGGTCCGGGTCGAGCTCGCCGGCACGTGGTCCCGCGGCCGCACCATCGTCGACCGGCGCGACTGGACCGGTGACCTCTCGCACGACCCGCACGGGCGGGCGCGCTCGACCATCGACGTCTGCCTCGGGATCGATGCCGAGCGCTACGCCCGGCTCTGGCTCGACACCGTCTCCGGAAGGACCAGCTGATGGGCCGCGTCGTCGTCCTCGGGTCGCTCAACGTCGACCTCGTCACCCACGTCGAGCGGCATCCACGCCCGGGGGAGACCGTCCTCGCCGACGGTGGGGTCGAGCGCTACGCCGGGGGCAAGGGCGGCAACCAGGCCCTGGCGGCGGCGGAGGCCGGCGCCGACGTCGTGCTCGTGGGCGCTGTGGGCGACGACGAACCCGGCGCGGCATACGTCGAGCGCCTGCGCGGCAGGGGGATCGACGTGGACGCGGTCCGGGTCGTCGCGGGCACCCCCACCGGGCAGGCCTGGATCGTCGTGGATGACGACGCCGAGAACTCCATCGTCGTCATCGCCGGTGCCAACGCGCACGTCACCGCCGACCTGCCCGACCTCGGGCCCGGCGACGTCCTCCTCGCCCAGCTCGAGGTGCCGGTCCAGGTCGTGGCCAGGGCAGCGAGGGCCGCGCACGGTCGGGGTGCGCGCGTGGTCATCAACGCCGCCCCGTATGCAGCCCTCCCGCACGACGTGGCCCAGCTCGCCGACCCCCTGGTGGTCAACGAGCACGAGGCGATGCAGCTCGCCGACTCCGACGTCGTGCCGACGTCGCTGCTGGTGACGTTCGGTGGGGAGGGGTCGAGCTGGGACGGGGTGCGCCACGACGGGACGCCCGTCGCCGGTGCCGACGTCGTGGACACGACCGGTGCCGGTGACGCGTTCTGCGGCGCTCTGGCGGCAGCACTCGCCGAGGGTGCGGACCGCGCCGAGGCGGTCAGCCGGGCGAGCGACGCGGGCGCCGCTGCCGTGCGGCGGACCGGGGCGCAGTCCGACCCTGCCCTCTGAGGAGCCCTGGCTCGACCCGACCCGGTGCGCCTGCCCCTGGGTCGAGGTATTCGCCTACCGGAGCCCGGTGGTCGAATACCTCGAACCGTGGCGGCGTCGCGCCGAGCGCCGGCCACACGACGGTCTAGTCGACCGAGACGTGCACGTGGTCCATGTGGTTCTGGGTGGGGCTGCCGCGGTCCTCCATCGGCTTCCAGCTCCCGCCGGGGTACCAGATCCGCTGCTTCCAGATCAGGTACTTGATGTTCAGGGTGCTCGCCATGCCCTGCAGGTGAGCGGCGACCGCGTCGCCCTGCGAGGTGCTGCACATGATGTCGACGGCGTGGCCGGAGCCGTGGTCGCCGGGATCGCCCGCCCGGTAGCCACCGATGGTGCTGATCTGCGGGAAGGACGCGTGGATCTCGTTGACGACGGCGACGGCGTTCGCGGACATCCCGGAGTGGGCGCCGAGGCCGGCCCGGGAGTAGTTCGCACCGCGCGACACCCGCGCGGGCACGCGCTCGGACGTCTTCCTCGGTGTCAGGTCCGGTGCGGCGGTCGCCTTGGGCTTCGGCAGGGCCTGAGCCGAGAACCCGATGACGCCGAACTGGTCGACCGAGTGGGGCGCGGCGGCCGCCGAGGCGACGGCGCGGGCGGGGGTCCGCTCCTCGGCCGTCAGCTGGTAGCCCGGTGTGGAGGGCGGCGTCGCGAAGGCGGTGGCGACCCCGATCGCGGTGGCGGCCAGGCCGAGACCCTTGAGGGTCGAGCGGTGGGCGGGGCGCCGCCAGAGGGTGGCCACCAAGGACGTGTGGCTCGGGCCCGCACCACGGTGGCGGCCGGAGCCGTGCTTCTCGGAGGACATTGCCGTCGAGGCTAGGGCAGGCCTCACGGAGGTGGCCAACCGCGTCGGCGCGTCGTGGCGTCGGTGGTCGTTTGCCTGTCGTCGGGCTGGTTTGCGGCCGTTCGAGGCGCTCAGGAGGGCTTGACGATGAGCGCGACCTGGTTGCTGCGCACCCGGGTCAGGACGACGACCGCCTCCGTCCGCCCCTTCGCAGGGAGCCTCAGCTGGCGCCGCAGGAGGTCGGCGTCCACGCTGACGCCGCGCTTCTTGATGGTCAGGCGGTCGATGCCGTGGTCCCGGAGCCAGCCGCGCAGGGCCTTGACGTTGAACGGCATGGCCTCCACCACGGCATACCGGCGGGCGAAGGGGACGTCGACGGATCGGGAGGAGCCGACGTACCCCACGCCGGCGTCGAGCTCGGCACCGCCGGTCGCCGCGGTGAGCGCTGAGACGAGGCCGGCCCGCAGCACGGCCTTGTCGGGTTCGTACAGCCAGGCGCCGACCTCGGCGAGGTTGCCCAGGGAGGGGGTGGTCGGGTCCCCGTCCTGCTCCGTCACGAGGACGGGGGAGGAGCCCTCACGGAGCACTGCCGCGGTGCGCCCGGCCGTGCGGACCAGCGGACCGAACCAGACGGTGCACTCCACGACCTCGCCGTCGACGGAGGTCCACTGCGCCTCGGACCCGGCGGGCACGGCGGCGTGCGGGAACCCCGGGCTGAGCTTCGCGCCGGTCGCGGGCAGCGCCTTGGCGAGCTCCAGCACGGTCTCCCAGGAGGGGGAGATCTCCTCGAGCCGGAACAGGCGACGGGTGCGCCCGGTGATGTCGGCGACGCCGGGGGTGCGCCTGGCGGGGTCGAGCCAGAGGCCGACGCCGCGCGCGCCCTCACCGGCCGGCGGGGTGAACTCCTCGGCGAGCCCCACCTCGGCGCCGGAGTCCGGCCAGTGGCGCAGGTTGACCGCGGCGATGGCGGCCGTGACCTCGTCGGCGTCGATCGCCCGCACCCGCAGGTCGAGCCCGGCCATCGCCATGGCGTCGGCGCCGATGCCGCAGCCGAGGTCGTGGACGGTGTGGATGCCTGCCGCCCGGAACCGCTGGGCGTGCTGGGCCGCGACCCCGAGCCGGGTGGCCTGTTCGAGCCCGTCGGAGGTGAAGACCATGCCGCGGGCGAACGTCCCGAACTTCGCGGTCGCCTTCTCGCGCAGCCGGGCCTGGTTGAGCGCGGCCGCCACGAGGTCGGGCTCGAACCCCGCGTCCCTCAGGCGCTGCTGCAGCGGCAGGGCGGTCGACTCGTCGTAGGGCGGCAGCGACTGGAGCAGCCCCCACCCCTCACCGGTCGTGAGCCGGCGGAGCAGGGGGAGGTCCATGGCGAGCATTCTGGCGTATGCCGCGGGGCCGCGTGGGAGGTCGGGCCGGGCCTGTGCCGCGGTGGGGGATCAGGTGTCGCGGCGCCACTCGTAGGGGGTCGTCGTGGAGACCTTGACCAGGCCCGAGCGCTCGAGGATCGGGCGCGAGAACTCCGTCGAGTCGCTGTTGATGTAGCGCTTGCCGTGACGCAGCGCCGACCGGGCCCGCGCGGCGGTCAGGGCGCGGTAGATGCCCTTGCCCCTCCACTCGGGGAGCGTGGCGCCACCCCAGATCCCGGCGAACTCGCTGCCGGCCACGGGCTCGAGGCGGCCCGCGCTCACGATCGTGCCGTCGGCCTCTGCCACCCACATCTCCATGTCGTCACGGGTGCGGAGTCGGTGCAGGACCTGCAGGAGGATCTCGGCGGCGAACTCGGGGGTGTCGCCGAACACCTCGGCCTGCATCGCGCACATGGCCCGCACGTCGTCCTCGTCCGTGACCTGCCGGACGACCACACCAGCGGGGAGCTCGACGTCCACGGCGAGCAGGGCGGCCTCCCCGACCATCACGGACTCGGGCTCGTCCGGCACGAACCCGCGGCCGACGAGCGCCTCGTGCAGGCCCGGCGCGTGGTCGTGGCCGCGGGTCTTCCACTCGACCCGGTGGATGTCGGGCGAGGCGGTGTAGTGCGCGAGGGCGCCGTCCACCAGCGCGAGGACCGACTCCTGCGTCGCCGGGCGGCCGTCCTCGTCCAACGTGGAGTACGTGATGAAGCCGCGGCCGCCCCGGAAGGTGGCGAGGCGCAGCGGTCCCAGCCGCTCCACGGCGACGGCCGACGGCGTCTCGGCCTCGTCCCGGAGCTGGTGGTCGTAGGCGCTCAGCAAGGCTGCGGGGTCGCTCACGGGGCGGGTCAGGGGATCGGTCGCAGGGTCGGTCGGTGGGTCGGTCGCGGGGTCGGTCACGGGGTCGGTCAGGGGGTCGGTCACGGGGTCGAACCTGCCCCCTGTGGCCCCTCGCTGGCAACTGGTTTGCCCAGGGCGATCCGGCCGTCCGGCCGGCCGGCGGCGCCGCCGCGGTGTCAGCCCTCGGCGAACGCGAGGAGAACGTCTGGCACTCGAGTTGACCGAGTGCTAACCGCGAGCCTAGATTTGCGTTGGCACTCAGGTTCGTCGAGTGCTAACGCAGCCAGTCGGTCGATCCCCGCGACGGCGACCGCTCCGGCCGCAGCTCGGCACCACCTGAAGTACCAGCACCATCCACCCTGTCCACTTTCGACATTCCCGAAGGGGAGGTCACCATCGTGTCGGTTTCCATCAAGCCGCTCGAAGACCGCATCGTCGTCAAGTCCGTCGAGGCCGAGCAGACCACTGCGTCCGGTCTCGTCATCCCGGACACCGCGAAGGAGAAGCCCCAGGAGGGCGAGGTCCTCGCGATCGGTCCCGGCCGGATCGACGACAACGGCAACCGCGTCCCGCTCGACGTCACCGTCGGCGACCGGGTCATCTACAGCAAGTACGGCGGCACCGAGATCAAGCACGGCGGCGAGGAGTACCTCATCCTGTCCGCGCGCGACATCCTCGCCATCGTCGGCTGACACCTGCACCGCTGACAGCACGCCCCGGCGGGCCCCGCTGGGGTCCCGCCCGGGGCGTGCTGTCGTTCGTCAGCCCGCTGGCAGCTCTCTGCCAGCACCGCACCACCCCGTTCAGCCCAGCCGGTCCCGGCTGCGCCGTCAGCCGGCACCCCGCTGAATCCCCATGAACAGAAGGACACTCAATGGCCAAGACGCTTGAGTTCAACGACTCAGCTCGCAAGTCGCTTGAGCGCGGAGTCGACGCGCTCGCGAACGCAGTCAAGGTGACGCTCGGCCCGAAGGGTCGCAACGTCGTCATCGACAAGAAGTGGGGAGCCCCCACGATCACGAACGACGGTGTCACCATCGCCCGTGAGGTCGAGCTCGAGGACCCGTACGAGAACCTGGGCGCCCAGCTCGCCAAGGAGGTCGCCACCAAGACGAACGACGTCGCGGGTGACGGCACCACCACCGCCACCGTGCTCGCCCAGGCCATGGTCAAGGAGGGCCTGCGCAACGTCGCCGCCGGCGCCGCCCCGTCCGGCCTCAAGCGCGGCATCGACAAGGCCGTCGAGGCCGTGTCCGCCCGCCTGCTCGAGACCGCCCGCGAGATCGAGGGCAAGGAGGAGATCGCCCAGGTCGCCGCGCTCTCCGCGCAGGACCAGGTCATCGGCTCCACCATCGCCGACGCGTTCGACAAGGTCGGCAAGGACGGCGTCATCACGGTCGAGGAGTCCTCGACCGCGACGACCGAGCTCGAGTTCACCGAGGGCATGCAGTTCGACAAGGGCTACATCTCGCCCTACTTCGTCTCCGACGCCGAGCGCATGGAGGCCGTGGTCGAGGACGCCTACATCCTCATCAACCAGGGCAAGATCTCGGCGATCTCCGACGTGCTCCCGGTGCTGGAGAAGGTCGTCAAGTCCGGCAAGCCGCTGCTGATCATCGCCGAGGACATCGACGGCGAGGCGCTGTCGACCCTGGTGGTCAACAAGATCCGTGGCACGTTCAACGTCGTCGCGGTCAAGGCGCCCGGCTTCGGTGACCGCCGCAAGGCGATGCTGCAGGACATCGCCGTCCTCACGGGCGGCCAGGTGATCTCCGAGGAGGTCGGCCTCAAGCTCGACCAGGCCGACCTCGACGTGCTGGGCCAGGCCCGTCGCGTCGTCGTCACCAAGGACAACACGACGATCATCGACGGCGGCGGCGACAAGTCCGACGTCGACGGCCGCGTCAACCAGATCAAGGCCGAGATCGAGCGCACCGACTCCGACTGGGACCGCGAGAAGCTCCAGGAGCGCCTCGCCAAGCTCGCCGGTGGCGTCTGCGTCATCAAGGTGGGTGCCCACACCGAGGTGGAGCTCAAGGAGAAGAAGCACCGCATCGAGGACGCCATCTCGGCGACCCGCGCGGCCATCGAGGAGGGCATCGTCGCCGGTGGCGGCTCCGCCCTCGTCCACGCCTCCTCCGCCATCGACGACCTCGGTCTCGAGGGCGACGAGGCGACCGGTTCGCTGATCGTCAAGAAGGCCGCGGCCGAGCCGCTGCGCTGGATCGCCGAGAACGCCGGCCTCGAGGGCTACGTCGCCGTCTCCAAGGTCGCCGAGCTCGAGCCCGGCAACGGCCTCAACGCGGCGACCGGCGAGTACGTCAACCTGATCAAGGCCGGCGTCATCGACCCGGTCAAGGTCACCCGCTCCGCCCTGCGCAACGCCGCGTCGATCGCGTCGATGGTCCTGACCACCGACACCCTCGTCGTGGAGAAGAAGGAAGAGGAGTCCGAGCCCGCCGGTGGCGGCCACGGCCACGGCCACGGTCACTGACCGAGGCTGACCGGCGCGGGCTCCCTGCGCCATACCTCTCGAGGGCCCGTCCCCACCACGGTGGGGGCGGGCCCTCGCGCGTGCCCGTATGCGGTGGGGCGTTGCGCACACACGCAGCCCAGGGTGCTTGACCCTCTCTATTCATCTGGTGAATAGTCCACGTCATGTCGACGGGACACGTGCTACTCGGGCTGCTGAGCAGGGGGCAGCGACACGGGTACGACCTGAAGCGGGACCATGACGAACGGTTCCCCCAGGCGAAACCGTTGGCGTTCGGGGTGGTCTACTCCACCCTCGAGCGACTGCACCGCCGGGGGCTCATCGCGCCCCTGGCGGTGCAGCGCGTCGACGGGCCGGACCGGACCGCGTACGGGATCACCGACGCAGGACGGGCCGAGCTGGCCCAGTGGCTCGCCACGACCGACGAGCCGTCCGAGCACGTGACCAACCCGTTCGCCGTGAAGGTCACGCTCGCCCTGCTGCTCGGCGACGAGGCGGGTGCGGAGGCCTTCCTGCGGGCACAGCGGGCGGCCCACCTCGTGCGGATGCGCGCGTTCACGACGGCGAAGACGGCGCCCGGGGCGTCGGTGCACGAGGTGCTCGCGGCGGACTACGCGCTGGCGCACCTGGATGCGGACCTGACGTGGATGGACGCGGCGCTGCGCCGCGTCACCACGCTGAGAGAGGAGCTGGGGGCATGACGGAGGGGGCCATGGACGGGGACGGTGCACGCGAGGTATCGCAGGGGATCGGCGGCGAGGGGGACCACACCTGCGCGCCACCGACGACGGTGCTGTCGGCGAGGGGGCTCGAGCTGACCTACGGCCTCACGCCGGCCCTGCGAGGTGTCGACCTCGACGTCCGGCAAGGTGAGGTCTTGGCCGTGACCGGCCCGTCGGGGTCGGGCAAGTCCTCGCTGCTCCTGTGCCTCGCCGGGGTGCTGAAGCCGGACATGGGGACCGTGCGGTTCGGCGAGCGAGTCATCAGTGCGGAGTCCGAGAAGGTGCGGTCGCGGCTGCGACGGGAGGAGTTCGGCGTGCTGTTCCAGTTCGGCCAGCTCGTCGAGGAGCTGCCCGCGGTCGAGAACGTCGCCCTCCCGCTGCTGCTCGGGCGCATGCGGCGGGCTGACGCGCTGGACCGGGCCCAGACCTGGCTGCACCGGTTCGGCGTGGGAGACGTCGCCGACCACCGACCCGGCCAGATGTCGGGCGGCCAGGCGCAGCGCGTCGCCGTCGCGCGGGCCATGGTGACCGAGCCCGCGGTGCTGTTCGCCGACGAACCCACCGGGGCGCTGGACTCCATGGCGGCCGAGCAGGTGATGGGCGCCCTCGTCGAGGCTGCGCGCGACCACGGGACCACCGTGGTGCTGGTGACCCACGAGGCGCGGATCGCCGCCTACTGCGACCGCGACGTCGAGGTCCGCGACGGGCGGCTGTCGGGGACCTCGCTGGACGTCGTCGGCGCCACCCGTCTGGAGCTGCGCCGGTGAGCGCGCTGGCGACCGGCCCCGAGCTCGCGAGGAGCAGCCGCTCCGCGGTCCCGTCGACCCAGCTGCGCCTGGCTCGCGCTGGTGGCAGGACCGACTGGCTCCGCATCGGGCTCACGGTGCTGGGCACGGCCCTGTCGGCAGCGGCCCTGGTCGCGGCCGCCGCCGTGGCGGGCATCGCCGGCCAGGTGTCCTCCCGGCTGGCCGTGATCGCCCAGCCCGGTCTGCGTTTCGGCGTCGTCGTGACGCTGCTGCTGCTGGCCCTGCCCGCTCTCGTGTTCGCCGGCATGTCGGCCCGCGTCGGCACACCCCAACGCGACCGGCGGCTCACGGCCCTCCGGTTGGCCGGTGCGACTCCGTGGCAGGCGCGGGCAGTGGCGTTGTGGGAGGTCGCCATCGCCGCCGTGGCCGGCACCGTGCTCGGGGTGGGCGCCCTCGTGGCAGTCGTGGGTGCGTCCGCCTCGAGACTGGTCCACCTCCCGGAGGGCAGTCTCTGGGAGCAGCTGGGCAGCGGACGCGTGGTGGTCCTGGCGGTCGTGGGGGCGCTGGCGGTGCCGGCCCTGGCCGTGCTCTTCACCCTCCTCATCTCGCGGCGAGCGTCGTCCAACGTCTTCGGTGCGGCTCCCCCCCCCCCCCCCCCCCCCCCCCCCCCCCCCCCCCGTCGCGTTCGTCGTCGGCGTGGTCGGCCTCGCGTCCTTCTCCGCCTACGGCACCTCCATCAGCCACCGCAATGGTGCGCTGATCGCCGGGGGGCTGTTGGTCGTGGCCCTGCTGGGACTGTTGCTCGGGTCGGCGGCGATCACCTACCTGATCGGGCGGGCGGTCTCCCGGGTCGCGTGGCGACCGGCCCTCCTCGTGGCCGGTCACCGCATGGCGACGGCACCGTTCACCTCCAGCCGGGCCACCGCGTCGGTGCTGCTCGGTGTCCTCCTCGGGACGCTGGTCCTGTGCTTCAAGGCCAACTTCCTGGCGCTGACGGATCCGGCGGACCCCTTCTACGCCCAGACCTTCCGCATGATCGAGGTGGTCCTCGGGGTCGGCATCGGCCTTGCTGCAGCCACCCTGTTCGTGGTCCAGGTCGAAGGGCTCGTCGCGCGACGACGAAGCCTGGCGTCGCTCGTCGCCACGGGGACCCCACGGTGGGTGCTGGCCCGGGCGACGCTCGCCGAGACGCTCCTGCCCGTCGTGCCCTGCGTCCTACTGGCCGCCGCGGCCGGCATGGGGGCGGGGCGTGGTCTCCTCGGCGACAGTGGCTACACCTACTACTCCACCGTGAACCAGGACCCGGTCTTCGTCCAGGTGGCGGCCCCCTGGCTCGAGGTGTCGCAGCTGGTCCTGGGGAGCATCGCGGCGGTGCTCGTCATGACGCTCGCCTCCCTGGTGATGCTGTGGCCGAGCACCCGGCCCGAGGAGCTGCGCACCGCCTCCTGACCCGAGGCGCGATGGGTATGGCGCGTGCGCCCTCCCGGTGCGACGCTGGGCGCAGCAGCGCACAGCGAGGTGGCCGTGGCGGAGCACGTCGTGGACCGGCCGAGCTTCGACGAGTACGTCGTCGCCCGGGGTGGTGACCTGCTCCGGACCGCCTGGCTGCTCGCCGGGGACGACCGCGGCGCCCAGCGGCTCGCCCGCACCGCCCTGGCCCGGGCCTGGCCGCAGTGGTCGCAGCTGGCCGAGCACGGTGCCGGGTCGTACGACTCCGACCTGCGGCGGTTCCTCGTGCAGGCCCACCTCAGACAGCACCGGCACCCGGCCCGCGACGACGTCGACGACTCCCGATCGCCTGCGGCCCGGGGTGGTTCGGGTGGTCCGAGTGGTTCGGGTGGTCCGGACGAGCGGGTCAGGGTCTCGCGGGGACTCGAGGTGCTGGACTCGCTGACCAACGTCGAACGCGCCGTGGTCGTGCTCGTGCTGTTCGACGGGCTGGGGGAGGGGCACGTCGCCGACCTGCTCGACGACGACCTCGGCTCCGTCCGGCGCCATCTGCTGCACGCGCTGGCCCTCGTCCGCGACCGGTTCGGGCTCGACGAGCGCGGGATGCGCGGACTGTTGGAGTCGCTGGCCCCCGACGACCCGCCGGTCGAGGCGCTGCTCGCCAAGGAGGTGGCCGGTGCGGCTCGCTGGCGGGGGCTGCGCGGGTGGGTGTTCGCGCTGGCCGCCGTGGCGGTGGCCGCCCTGGTCGTGGGGCTCGTGACGCGCCCGCAGGCCGGGGGCGTCCGACCGCCGCCCTCCATCCCCCGCCTGGTGCCCGCGGCGCTCGCCTGCGGGTCGTCGCTCGGTCCTCCCGCCCTGCCCCGACCCGTCGAGCCACCGCTCAGCGCGCACTACGTCGCCGTGCTCGTCTGCGCGAGGACCGATGCGGCCTCGGTCTGGAGCGGTCCGCTCCCGCCGGACGTCCCGGTGAGCGACCCCACGGCGATCGACTCCCTGGTGCTGGCACCGCAGGGCAGCGGACCGGCCTGCCCCGGCCTGCCCCGTGGTCCTGCGTACCGGCTCCTGCTCCTCGGCCGCGACGGCACCACGACGACCTGGTCCAACGAGGCGCTGGCCTGCAACGGGTGGCCGGCCCTGTCCCAGGTGTTCGTCGCCGCGGCCGAGCAGAGCGCCGCGGGCACCCCGCCGGACGCCGACTTCCTCGGGTGCCCGACGACCCTGGGTCGACAGGTCGACCGGGACGGGGCCGGGCTGGGCCTGCAGAAGGGGACAGTCCTCGTCGAGGCCACCGCCTGCCTGCACCCGCTCGCCGAGGCCAGGCCACCCGGCATACCGAGCTTCCGGGCGGTCCGCGCCAACGTGCTGGGCGGCCCGACCGTGGCCCAGCTGAACGCCGACCTGGCCCGGTCCGGGTCGAGGCGCACCGGCAAGGGCGACTGCGCCTCGGGGCCGCAGCGCTACGTGATCAGGGCGCGCACCGACACCGGGCGGCTGGTCGAGCTCAGCAGCATCTGCGGTCACGAGTTCGCGGTCGACGGGCACCTGCGCGACACCTGGCGGGTCAGCGGTGAGACGACGAGCATGCTGCGGGCCCTGCTCGTCGCGAACTAGCGAGCCTCAGCCGCCGGCGACCACGCGGATCGTCTGGTCGGCGAAGGTGACGCTCTGCCCGGGACGGACCTGGGCGCCACGACGGGTCTCGCGCGAGCCGTCGACCGACACCTCGCCGAGCTCGATCACCGACCGCGCCATCGCCCCGTCGTCGACGACGCCGGCGAGCTTGAGCAGCTGACCCAGCCTGATGGACTCGTCGCGGATGGGGACCTCGTGCTCGGCGTTCACGAGGGGAGTCTACGAGCGCTCAGCTCGCAGCCGAGACCGCCCGGCCCGAGTAGTGGCGCTCGCGGTCGTCCTCGGTCATCGCACCCCACACGCCGTAGGGCTCGCGCACCCGAAGGGCGTGCTCGCGGCACAGCTGCAGGACGGGGCAGCCGAGGCAGACCTCCTTGGCCTGCGAGTCGCGCGATCGGCGAGCAGGACCGCGCTCACCCTCGGGGTGGAAGAAGACCTCGGGGTTGACCTGGCGACAGGACCCCTCCATCTGCCAGTCCCACAGGTCGGCCACCGGTCCCGGAAGTCGTGACAACTCCGCCATGTCTTCCCTCAGCTCTCCGACGGCTCCGTGCCGCTCGGTTCGGACGCTACTCGTCGCTGACCTGCAGGAACTTGTGCAGAACGTATGGACTTGTTCAAGGGCTGGCCACGTTTGGCCCGAGCGGTCGCCGGACGGGAGCCGTCCGCGACCCGGACGCCGGACGGGCGCGTCGGTCGCACCCGCAGCGCTGCCTTACGATTGGGCAATGAGCCTTGGGTTTGACGACCGCCTCCCCGAACTCGCCCAGCAGGCCCCCGACGTCGAGGACCACGACCCCTTCGCGAAGCTCGGGCTGACCTACGACGACGTGCTGCTGCTGCCCGGCGAGACCGACGTCATCCCGTCCGACGTGGACACGACCGCGCGGCTCACCCGCGAGATCTCGCTGCGCATCCCGCTCGTCTCGGCGGCCATGGACACGGTCACGGAGTCGCGGATGGCCATCGCGATGGCCCGGCAGGGCGGCCTCGGCGTGCTGCACCGCAACCTCTCCATCGAGGACCAGGCCTACCAGGTCGACCTCGTGAAGCGGACCCAGACCGGGATGATCAGCAACCCCATCACGATCGGGCCCGACGCGACGCTGGAGGAGCTCGACCGCATCTGCGGTGAGTACCGCGTCTCCGGCCTGCCGGTCGTGCAGCCGGACAACACCCTGATCGGCATGATCACCAACCGCGACCTGCGCTTCACGCCGGTGGCGGAGTGGGCCGGCACGCGCGTCCGCGACGTGATGACCCCGATGCCGCTGGTCAGCGGCGCGGTCGGCATCTCCCGGGACGACGCCACCGCGCTGTTGCGCCAGCACAAGCGCGAGCGGCTGCCGCTGGTGGACGACCAGGGTCGCCTCGCCGGCCTCATCACGGTCAAGGACTTCGTGAAGTCCGAGCAGTTCCCGCACGCCAGCAAGGACGACCACGGCCGGCTCCTCGTCGGTGCCGCCATCGGCTTCTTCGGCGACGCGTGGGAGCGGGCCACCACCCTCGTCGAGGCCGGGGTGGACGTGCTCGTCGCCGACACGGCGAACGGCCACGCACGGCTCCTGCTCGACATGATCCGCCGGCTCAAGGCCGACCCGGCCACGCGCCACGTCCAGGTCATCGGCGGCAACGTCGCGACCCGGGCCGGGGCGCAGGCCCTCGTCGATGCCGGCGCCGACGGCGTCAAGGTCGGGGTCGGCCCCGGCTCCATCTGCACCACCCGCGTCGTCGCCGGCGTGGGCGTTCCCCAGGTGACGGCCATCCACGACGCGTCGCTGGCCTGTCGCAGGGCCGGGGTGCCGGTCATCGGTGACGGTGGTCTGCAGTTCTCCGGCGACATCGCCAAGGCCCTCGTGGCCGGCGCCGACACCGTGATGCTGGGCTCCCTCCTCGCCGGTTGCGAGGAGTCGCCCGGCGACCTGATCTTCGTCAACGGCAAGCAGTTCAAGTCCTACCGCGGGATGGGTTCGCTGGGCGCGATGGCCTCCCGTGGCAAGAAGTCCTACTCCAAGGACCGGTACTTCCAGGCCGACGTCGCCAGCGACGACAAGATCGTCCCGGAGGGCATCGAGGGCCAGGTGGCGTACCGCGGCCCGCTCGGCAACGTCGTCCACCAGCTCGTCGGGGGCCTCGCCCAGTCGATGTTCTACGTCGGCGCCAACACCGTCCCCGAGCTGCAGGCCCGCGGGAAGTTCGTCCGGATCACGTCGGCCGGGCTCAAGGAGAGCCACCCGCACGACATCCAGATGACCGTCGAGGCCCCCAACTACGGCGGCCGCTGACCCTGGTACGGCTGGGGCTGGTGGTGTCCAGGGTGGTGTCCAGCCGGGGGTACGCCATCCGGCTGAGCCGCTGCCTCGACCCGCGCTCCTAGTCTGCTTCCACGACCCATCCCCCACGGTCGCAGCTGGGCTGTGCCCGTGCTGACGTCGTCGGGCGACGCCTTGCGCGTGCCCGACGATCCCAGATGCCCCGTCGCCGGACACCCCCCTCACCCGGCGGCGGGGCATCGCCCTTTTCGCCCCTGCGTCCGCGGCCGATAGCCTTGCGCGGTGACTGAGATCGAGATCGGCCGAGGCAAGCGCGGCCGTCGGGCCTACTCCTTCGACGACATCGCCGTCGTCCCGTCCCGCCGCACGCGCGACCCCGAGGAGGTGTCGGTGGGCTGGCAGATCGATGCCTACCACTTCGACATCCCGGTCATCGCCGCTCCGATGGACTCGGTGATGAGTCCCGAGTCGGCCATCAAGCTCGGCAACCTCGGCGGCCTGCCGGTGCTCGACCTCGAGGGCCTGTGGACGCGGTACGACGACCCGACGCCGCTGCTCGCCGAGATCGCGACGCTGGACCCCGCGACCGCGACCGCGCGGATGCAGGAGATCTACGCGGCCGAGATCCAGCCCGAGCTCATCGTCGAACGGCTCAAGCAGGTCCGTGCGGCCGGCGTGACCGTGGCGGGGGCGCTCAGCCCGCAGCGCACGCAGCAGTTCTGGAAGCACGTCGTCGACGCCGGGGTCGACCTGTTCGTCATCCGTGGCACCACGGTGAGTGCCGAGCACGTCTCCGGCCGTGCCGAGCCGCTCAACCTCAAGCGCTTCATCTACGAGCTGGACGTGCCCGTCATCGTCGGCGGCGCCGCGTCGTACACGGCGGCGCTGCACCTCATGCGCACCGGTGCCGCCGGTGTCCTCGTCGGCTTCGGTGGGGGAGCGGCGCACACCACGCGGCGCACCCTGGGCATCCACGCCCCGATGGCCAGCGCCATCGCCGACGTGGCCGCGGCGCGTCGTGACTACCTCGACGAGTCCGGCGGCCGCTACGTGCACGTCATCGCCGACGGAGGCATGGGCGACAGCGGTGACATCGTCAAGGCCGTGGCCTGTGGCGCCGACGCGGTCATGCTCGGTGCGGCGCTCGCGCGGGCGACCGACGCACCCGGTCGCGGGCTGCACTGGGGTCCCGAGGCGCACCACCAGGAGCTGCCGCGCGGCTCGCGCGTGGAGGTGGGCGCCGTGGCCCCGCTCGAGCAGATCCTGTTCGGGCCCGGCCGCACCGCCACCGGCCAGACGAACCTCATCGGTGCCCTGCGCCGCGCGATGGCGACGACGGGCTACTCCGACCTCAAGGAGTTCCAGCGCGTCGAGGTCGTCGTGGCCCCCTACCAGGCCACCTGAGCCCCGCCCGACGCCACGACGGCGGCCCCACCGGAGACCTCCGGGAGGGCCGCCGTCGTCGTCACGGGACCGTGAGATCCCGCTAACTTACTACTGGTAATAACCGTGGGGCCCACCTACGCTGCCCCTATGGCTCCCGAGCTCATCGCCGACCCCGAGACCGACCCCACTGCGACGTATGCCGTGGACCCGGCCCTCGTCCGACGGCTGGCCAGGAGGGTGGTCGCCGCGCCGCGTGCGGAGCACCACGTGAGCCACACCCCGATGACCGGCGCGCCCCTGGCGTCGCTGCCGCTGTCCACCCGTGAGGACGTCGTCGTGGCGGTCGACGCGGCGCGGGCGGCCCAGCGCGCGTGGTCCCGCACGCCGATGGAGGTCCGCGAGCGGATCATGCTGCGCTACCACGACCTCGTCCTGGACCGGCAGGTCGAGCTGCTCGACGTCGTCCAGCTCGAGTCGGGCAAGACGCGGGGTCAGGCGTTCGAGGAGGTCGCCGACGTCGCACTGGTGGCCCGGCACTACGGCCGCTCGGCGGCGGCATACCTGCGTCCGAAGCGGCGGGCCGGACTGTTCCCGGTGCTGACACAGTCGACCGAGCACCACCACCCGCGCGGGGTTGTGGGGATCGTCAGCCCGTGGAACTACCCGCTGTCCCTGGCCATCACCGACGCCATCCCGGCGATCATGGCGGGCAACGCGGTGGTCCTTCGCCCCGACCTCCAGGCCTCGCTCACGGCGCTGCAGGCGGTGCAGCTGCTCACCGAGGCGGGTCTGCCCGAGTCGGTGCTGCAGGTCGTGCTCGGTGACGGGCCGACGGTGGGGCAGGCCGTCGTCGACCTCGCGGACTACGTCTGCTTCACCGGTTCCACGGCGACCGGGCGCAGCGTCGCGACGTCCGTGGCGGGACGCCTCGCCGGGTACTCCCTCGAGCTCGGTGGCAAGAACGCGATGTACGTCGCCGACGACGCCGACCTCGACAAGGCCGTCGCGGGGGCGGTGCGCGCGTGCTTCTCCTCGGCCGGGCAGCTGTGCATCTCGGTGGAGCGGCTCATCGTGCACGAGAGCGTCGCCGACGAGTTCACGAGCCGGTTCGTCGAGGCGGTGGGGGCGATGAGCCTGGGGCCGGCGCTGGAGTTCGGCACCGACATGGGTTCGCTGGTCTCCGCGGCGCAGCTCGCCCGCGTGACCGCGCACGTCGACGACGCCCGCGCCAAGGGGGCGCGCGTGCTCACCGGTGGCCGGGCCAGGCCCGACCTGGGGCCCTTCTTCTACGAGCCGACCGTCCTCGCGGGGGTCTCCGCGGCGATGGACGTGCGCGACGACGAGACGTTCGGCCCCGTCGTGGCGATCTACCGCGTGCACAGCGACGACGAGGCGATCCGTCTCGCCAACGACACCGACTACGGCCTGAACGCCTCGGTCTGGACCCGTGACGTCGCCCGCGGACGCCGCATCGGGACGGCCATCGCGGTCGGCACGGTCAACGTCAACGAGGGGTATGCCGCCGCGTGGGGGAGCGTGGCCGCGCCGATGGGCGGGATGAAGCAGTCCGGTGTCGGGCGCCGCCACGGGTCCGAGGGCATCCTCAAGTACACCGAGTCGCAGAACGTCACAGCGCAGCACGTCCTGCCGATCGCCCCCTCCCTGGGCCTGTCCGAGGAGGCGTACGCCCGGGTGATGACCGCGGCCCTGCGCACCCTGAAGGCGGTCGGCCGCCGATGACCGGCCCGGTCGAGAGCTCATCCAGCCTGCCCGCGGGCAGCCACGTCGACGTGATCGTGGTCGGCTCCGGTTTCGGCGGGTCGGTCACCGCGCTGCGCCTCGTGGAGAAGGGGTACCGCGTCCACGTCATCGAGTCGGGCCGCCGGTTCCGCGACGAGGACTTCGCCAGGACGTCCTGGGACGTGCGCAGCTACCTGTGGGCGCCGAAGCTGAAATGCTTTGGGGTGCAACGGATCCACCGTCTCCCGGACGTCATGGTCCTGGCTGGTGCCGGTGTCGGCGGTGGTTCGCTCAACTACGCCAACACCCTCTACGTCCCGCCGGAGTCGTTCTTCCGTGACCCGCAGTGGAACGACATCACCGACTGGCAGTCCGAGCTCGAGCAGCACTACGCGACGGCGTCGACGATGCTCGGCGTCGTCACGAACCCGTGCGAGGGCATCGTCGAGGACGTCATGCGCCGCACCGCCGAGGACATGGGCGTCGGCGACACCTTCCGCAAGACGCCGACCGGGGTGTTCTACGGCATGCCGGGGCGGACCGTCCCCGACCCGTACTTCGGCGGTGCCGGGCCCGAGCGCACGGGCTGCACCCAGTGCGGCAACTGCATGGTCGGCTGCCGGGTGGGCGCCAAGAACACGCTCGTCAAGAACTACCTCGCGCTGGCGGAGAAGCTCGGTGCCACCATCGAGCCGATGCGCACCGTCGTGCGGGTGGCCCCGCGCCGGGGCGGCGGGTATGCCGTGTCGCACGAGGCGACGGGGGCATGGCTGTGGCGCGACCGGCGGTCCGTGACCGCCGACCAGGTGGTGTTCGCCGGCGGGACCTGGGGCACCCAGAAGCTGCTGCACACGCTGCGCCAGAACGGTGTCCTGCCGCGGCTGTCCTCGCGGCTCGGGCACCTCACCCGCACCAACTCCGAGGCGCTCAACGGGGTGATGGTCGAGAAGGTCCCGCGCGGGGAGAACCTGTCGAAGGGTGTGGCGATCACCTCGTCGTTCCACCCCACGGCCGACACCCACGTCGAGAACTGCCGGTACGGCCCGGGCTCCAACCTGATGGGCGCGATGGCGACGATCCTCGTCCCCGGCGACCGGCTGCCCCGCCCGCTGCAGTTCCTCGTCGAGGCGGCGAAGCACCCGGTCGTCTTCGTGCGCTCCCTGTCGCAGTACCGCTGGAGCGAGCGCACGATCATCGGGCTGATCATGCAGAACCGCGACAACTCCTTGAACGTCACCGGGACCAAGAGCCTCCTCGGTGGACGAGGCCTCACCTCACGCCAGGGCCACGGCGAGCCGAACCCGACGTACATCCCCGCAGGGCAGGAGGCGATGAAGGCCGTGGCCGCCAGGCTCTCCGAGGCGACCGGTCTGCGCGCCTTCGCCGGGGGGAGCATCGGCGAGGTGGTCAACATCCCGATGACCGCGCACTTCCTCGGCGGCGTGACGATCGGCTCCAGCCCTGACCGCGGGGTCATCGACGGCTACCAGCGGGTCTGGAACTACCCCGAACTGCACGTCGTCGACGGCTCCGCGATCTCCGCGAACCTCGGGGTGAACCCGTCGCTGAGCATCACCGCCCAGGCCGAGCGGGCCATGTCGCTGTGGCCCAACAAGGGTGAGCAGGACCCGAGGCCCGCCCAGGACGAGGGCTACCGCGCGGTGGAGCCGGTCAAGGCGGCCAACCCCGCGGTGACGAGGTACGGCGCGGCCTGACCCCGGACGTTCGGAGGCGGCGGTTGGTGGGTCCCTGCACCCCGCAACCGCCGCCTCTGATCGTGTGGCCCAAGATGAGCCGGGGGTGGGATCTCCAGCCACACATGAGGGTCAACGAGCGCTGGGCGCCCGGGTTACGCGCTCCCGCCCGATTTCTCCGAGTCGCCCCGTCCACCGGCCCCGGTGCCTCGTCCGGCGGGGGCTTCGTCGCGCCAGGACGCCCACAACGCGGCATACGCGCCGTCGGCGGCGACCAGCTCGTCGTGGGTGCCGATCTCGCTGACCAGGCCGTCCTCGACGACGGCGACGCGGTCGGCGTCGTGGGCCGTGTGCAGGCGGTGGGCGATGGCGACGACGGTGCGGCCCTGCACCACCGCGGCCAGCGACCGCTCGAGGTGGCGGGCGGCGCGCGGGTCGAGCAGGGACGTGGCCTCGTCGAGGACGAGGGTATGCGGGTCGGCGAGGACGAGCCGGGCGAGGGCGAGCTGCTGCGACTGCGCCTCGGTGAGCGCGTGCCCTCCGCTGCCGACGACGGTGTCCAGGCCGTCGGGGAGCCCCGAGGCCCAGGCCCACGCGTCGACCGCGCGCAGGGCGTCCGCCAGCTCCTCGCGGGTGGCCTGCGGCCGGGCGAGCAGGAGGTTGTCGCCGAGCGAACCCACGAAGACGTGGTGCTCCTGGGTCACCAGGGCCACCTCGCCGCGCAGCTCGCCCAGCTCGAGGTCGACCAGCGGCACGCCACCGACGTCGATCCGCCCCTCGCGGGGGCCGTCGATGCCGGCCATCAGGCGCCCGAGGGTGGACTTGCCCGCTCCGGACGGCCCCACGATGGCCAGGCGTTCGCCGGGGCGCAGGTCGAGGCTCACGCCGTGCAGCACGTCGTGGCCGGGGCGGTAGGCGTAGCGGACGTCGTCGACGGTCAGGTCCGAGCCCTCGGGGTGCTCACCGGTGGCCGTGCGGTCCGGCGGGACGGACCCGACGCCGATGACGCGGGCGAGCGAGGTCGCGCCGACCTGGATCTCGTCGAGCCAGCTGAGCACCTCGTCGAGTGGTCCGACCATCTGCTGCAGGTAGAGCGCCACCGCGGTCGCGGCGCCGGCCGTGATGTGGCCGTTCATCGCGAGCCAGCCACCCCAGAGGACGGCAGCGGCGGTCGGCACGTAGTAGCCGAACACCACCGACGGGAACCACCGCAGCCGCAGCCCCAGGGTGTACCGCTCGGCGCGGTAGCACTCGCGCAGGGCCTCGTGGAACCGGTGCCGACGTACGCCCGCGAGCGACAGGGCGTCGATGGTCCGCGCCCCGTCGACGCTCTCGGTGACGACGCCGTTGAGCGAGGCGTAGGTGGCGCGCTCCCACAGGTAGCCGTTCGCGGCATACCGGAGGTAGCGGCGGGTCGAGAACCAGTAGAAGGGCAGGCCGGCGAGGATGGCCAGGCTCGCCAGGGGTGAGGTGAACAGCGCTGCGACGACGGTCATCGCCACGGTCATGGTGGCCACGAACAGGGACGGGATCCCGAACCGCACCACGTGCGAGAGGGCTTCGACGTCGTTGGTCGTCCGGGCGACGAGGTCGCCGGTGCCGGCCCGCTCGACGGTCGACAGCGGCAGGTTGACCGCGCGGGCGACGAACTGTTCGCGCAGCTCGGCGAACACCGTCTCGCCGAGGATGAACGACAGCCGGCGCGCCGCCCAGGTCAGCCCGGTCTGCGCGACGACCGCGACGGCCAGGCCCACGGCGATCCGGTCGACGGCGCCGAGGCTGCCCCGACCGCTCACCTCGTCGACCAGCCGGCCGACGAGCCACGGGGCGGCGAGCGCGGCCAGGGCCGCGAGGGCGTGCAGGCCCAGGACGCGGCCCAGCAGGCCGCGGTGGTTCCCCATCAGCTCGCGGGTGTGCTCCCACACCGCCCGGGAGTCGGCGACGGGCAGCGTGCGGCGGGTGTGGTCGGTGCGCACCTCGTCGGGGTGCGTCTGGGCGCTCACGTCTCGTCCTCCTCGGTGCGCAGCACGACGTGCCGGTATGCCGCGTGCTCCAACAGCTCGCGGTGGGTGCCGCGGGCGGCCACGAGCCCGTCCTCGAGCAGGACGACCTCGTCGGCCTGCCCGAGCAGCAGCGGGCTCACCGTCGTCACGACCGTCGTGCGGCCGCGCCGGTGGTCGGCGAGCCGGGACGCGATGCGGGCCTCGGTGTGGGCGTCCACCGCGCTGGTCGGCTCCACGAGGACCAGCACTGGGGCGTCGGTGAGGAGCGCGCGGGCCAGGGCGAGGCGCTGGCGCTGGCCGCCGGAGTAGGACCGGCCGCGCTCCTCGACCGTGCCGTCGAGCCCGTCGGGCAGGGCCTCGAGGACATCGGTGCCGCTGGCGGCCTCGAGGGCCCGCAGGACCCGGGCGTCGGCGTGGTCGGGCAGGTGGTCGCGGCCACCGGCCCCGGCCGTGGCGGCGGCGCCGAGCAGCTGGTCGCGCAGGACACCGGTGAACAGGCGGGGATCGGGCTCGCTGACGACCACCCGCCGGCGCACGTCGGCGATCGCCAGGTCGTCCAGCCTCGTGCCACCCCACGTCGTCTGGTGCGGTCCGGGCCCGTGGCGCCCCAGCCGGTCGGCGACGGCCGCGGAGTCCTCGGGGCGGGCGGAGACGATCGCGGTCAGGAGGCCACCACGGACGACCGTGCCGGAGAGCGGGTCGACGAGGTCGTCGTTGTCGCGCGGCGCCGCGACGGAGCCGGGGCGGGACGCGTCGTGGTCCGGCGGGACCGCCAGCACCCGCAGCACCTTGCCCGCGGCGATGTGCGCGCGGATGCCGCGGTCGACGATCTCGATCGCCGTCTGCAGGGGCATGGTGAGGAAGGCGGTGTACCCGTAGAACGCCACGAGCTGCCCGGCACTGATCTCGCCCTGGAGGGCCATCCGGGCACCGAGCCACGTGACGAGCACGACGAACACGCCGGGCAGCAGGACCTGGGCGGAGTCGAGGGCGGCCTGGATGCCGGCCACGTGCACGCCGCGGTGACGGACCTTCTGCGACTGCGCCTCGTAGCGACGCAGGAACGTCTGCTCGCCGCCGATGCCGCGCAGCACGCGCAGCCCGGCCACGGTGTCGGCGCCGAGCGTCGTGAGGCGACCGGCCTCCTCGCGCTGGAGCGCCTGACGACGCTGCAGCGGGCGGACGATGAGGCTCAGGCTGGCGAGCATGATCGGGCCACCGGCCAGGACCAGCAGTCCGAGCGGGGGCGAGGCGGCGAGCAGGATCGTCCCCACCACGACGTAGCTCGCGACCGCACCGGCGAACCGGCCCATCGCGTCGTACAGACCACCGAGGCGCATCACGTCGTTGGCGAACACGGTCACGACCTCACCCGAGGGCATCGCACGGGTGAGCGCCGGGCCGGCCTTCTCGGCGCCCTCGGCGGTGAGCTGCGCGCTGCGGTAGGAGGCGTACAGCCAGTTGTGGACGGCGAACCAGTGTCGCGCCGCGGCCGTCGACGCCGCGATGGCGCCGAGGCCGAGGAGGGCCAGGGCCCACTTCACGAGGCCGTCGACGTCGCCGGGGACGATGCCCTCGTCGACCCCCTTGCCGAGGGCGGCCGGGATGAGGGCGATGGAGACCATCCACACCATGCCGGTCACCGCGCCGAGCGCCTGGGTGCGCCACTGCTCACGACCGATCCACAGCATGAACCGCAGCGTGCTGCGGGTGTCGGGACGGCCGGGATCGGGGTAGGGGATCTCGCGCATCAGGGTCCCCACCGTAGGCGTGCGCACCGACGGCCCGACACTGGTTTTCGACGCCGGGGCCCGGTGCGCCTGCGGTCGCTGTCGGTGGGGTCTGCCTACCATGGGCTCGTGCCACCCGCGGGGCCCACGCGCAGAGCCCGCCTGGAGACGAAGTTCATCCGGCGGCGCATCGTGGCGGCCTCGGCCGCAGTCGGGTTGCTCGCGGTCACCTCGTTCGGCGTGAGCCAGCTCGCGGGCCTGTTCGCCGGCGGAGCGGCTGCCACTCCCGCGGCCGCCCCGGTCGCGAAGGTCGTCACGAAGGCTCCCCCCACCACGAAGGTCACGCCCAGGGTTCCGGCCCCGGTGCCGAGCCCGGTGGCGAAGCAGGGCGGGGTCGGAGGGACGGCCGCCGAGACCGCGCTGGTCCGCACCATGCGGCTCACCGGCGACCTGACGCCGAAGTCGGTGGTCGCCTCACCCGCCGGCGTCGTCGTCGCCCAGAACATGATGTACCGCCACTCGATCTCGGCGTTCGGTGCCGACGGCGCCCTCCTCGCGACGGTCAAGGACTCGGTCGACCTGGCGCGGTTCGGCATCAAGGGGCACCCCGGCACGACCAAGGGAGCCCCCGTCGAGGCCGCCTTCACCAAGGACGGCAAGCACGCCTGGGTGTCCAACTACTCCATGTATGGCGCGGGGTACGGCCCCGAGGGCCTCGACAGCTGTCGCGCAGGGGACGGGACGTCGCCGAGCACCGTCTACCGGGTCGACACCACGACGTTCGCGATCGACCGGGTGGTCCAGGTGGGCGCGGTCCCCAAGTACGTCGCCGTGACGCCCGACGACAAGACGGTCCTCGTCACCAACTGGTGCACGTGGGACCTGTCCGTCATCGACATCGCGAAGAACAAGGAGGTGGCCCGGATCCCGCTCGGTGGCAGGTACCCGCGCGGCATCGTCGTCGCCCCCGACAGCCGCACCGCGTACGTCGCGCTGATGGGCTCCGACCGCATCGTCACGGTCGACCTGCGCACCAGGGCGGTCTCCCGCTTCGCGACCACCGGCGACGGTCCTCGCCACATCGTCCTGAGCCCCGATGCCAAGTACCTCTACGTCACCAACAACGGCTCGGGCACCGTGACCAAGCTGGACCGCGCGACCGGTCGGGTGCTCGCCTCGAGGCGCGTGGGTGACCAGCCGCGCTCGCTGACCATCTCCACCGACGGCACCGCGATCTACTCCGTGAACTACGAGTCGTCGACGGTGAGCAAGCTGCGCACGAGCGACCTGTCGCTGCTCGGGCAGGTCGCGACGGACTACCACCCGATCGGCATCACCTACGAGCCGACGCGCAAGGCCGTGTGGGTCGCCTGCTACGGCGGGAGCATCCTCGTCTTCGACGACTCGAGGCGTCCCGTAACCTGACGAGGTGCTGCGAACCGCCCTCAAGCCCCGTTGGCTGGGACTGTTCGCCCTCCTCGTCGTCGTCCTCGTGACGTTCACGCAGCTCGGTTTCTGGCAGCTGCACGTCGCCCAGGACAAGGGCCTCGCGGATGCGCTGCGCAAGGCCCACGAGGCCCGGCCGGCCCTGATCGACTCCGTCGTCCGGCCGCACCAGGACTTCCCGAACCCCCAGTCCAACCGGGCGGTGACCGCGATCGGCGAGTATGTCGCGAAGGACCAGTTCCTCGTGGGGCCGCGTCGGCTCGACGGCGTCCAGGGGTACTGGGTCGTGGCGCCGATCGTCGTGGCCGAGACCGGGGCCCGCCTCGCGGTGGTCCGCGGGTTCGTCACCGACCCCGCGGCTGCCGGCACCGCCCCGTCCGGCAAGGTCACGGTCGACGGGTCGCTCGCGCCGGGGGAGTCGCCGGCCGTCGCGCCGACACCTGCCGCCGCCACCGGGGGAACCGGCTCGGGCGGCTCCGGCGGGACGGCCCCCGAGGTCCTCGGGTCGATCGACCTGTCGATCCTCGTGAACCGCTGGCCCGGTGACATCTACAACGCCTTCGTCTTCGCCCAGACCGAGCGGGCCGCCAGCGGCACCGCGATCGCTGCGTCGGCAGGCCTCGAACGGGTGCCCCCACCCGAGGTGACGGGCGGCCTGAAGTGGCGCAACGCGGCATACGCGCTGCAGTGGTGGGTGTTCGCGGGCTTTGCCGCGTTCATGTGGTTCAGGATGGTGCGCGATGATGCTCAGCATGAGCGAGCGAACGAGCAAGGCGACTGAGGCCAAGGGGACCAAGGACCCCGCGCGCACCGAGCGTGCCCTGAAGTGGTTCAAGGTGATGGCGTTCACGGCCGGTGCGGCCATGTTCGTGCTCATCGCCGAGATGGTCCTCAAGTACGGCTTCGACAACGAGGTGCTCTCGTGGTGGAGCCCGGTGCACGGCTTCATCTTCATGGGGTTCGTGTTCACGGTGTGGAACCTGGGGACGATGTTGCGCTGGTCGTTCGGCCGGATGGTCGCCATCGTGCTGGGTGCCTGCATCCCGTTCGTCGCGTTCGTGATCGAGCGCAGGGTGGCCGCGGAGGTGGAGCCGACGCTCGCCGGTAGCCTTGCCCCGTGAGTGAAACCCCCGCCGGCGACACCGCCGACATCACCCAGGCCCAGGACGACGACCGCGTCGAGGCGCCCCACGGCGACCGGGTGGAGGTGGACTCCACCCCGCTCCAGGCGAAGCCGGTGCTCGTCGTCGACTTCGGCGCGCAGTACGCGCAGCTGATCGCGCGGCGCGTGCGCGAGGCCAACATCTACAGCGAGGTCGTCCCGCACACCATGGCGGTCGACGAGATGCTCGCCAAGGGCCCGGCCGCGATCGTGCTCTCCGGTGGCCCGTCGTCGGTCTACGCCGAGGGTGCCCCGTCGCTCGACCCGGCCCTGCTCGAGGCCGGGGTCCCGGTCTTCGGCATGTGCTACGGCTTCCAGGCGATGGCCCAGGCGATGGGTGGCACGGTCGCCCACACGGGGCTGAGCGAGTTCGGCTCGACACCTGCCTCGATCTCCGACTCCGAGTCGACGTTGTTCAACGGCCAGCCGGCCGACCAGTCGGTCTGGATGAGCCACGGCGACTCCGTCACCGAGGCCCCCGCGGGCATGCGGGTCACGGCGGCCACCGCGGGTGCGCCCGTCGCCGCGTTCGAGGACGACGAGCGCCAGCTGTATGGCGTGCAGTGGCACCCGGAGGTCATGCACTCGACCTTCGGCCAGCGCGTGCTCGAGAACTTCCTCTACCGCGGCGCCAGGCTCGAGGGCGACTGGACCGCGGCGAACGTCGTCGACGAGCTCGTCGACGCGATCCGCTCGAAGGTGGGGGAGTCGCGGGTCCTCTGCGCGCTCTCCGGCGGTGTCGACTCCTCCGTCGCCGCGGCCCTGGTGCAGAAGGCTGTCGGCGACCAGCTCACGTGCGTGTTCGTCGACCACGGTCTGCTGCGCTCCGGCGAGGCCGAGCAGGTCGAGCAGGAGTTCGTCGCGGCCACCGGGGTGGACCTCGTCGTCGTGGACGCTCGCGAGCAGTTCCTGTCCGCGCTCGCCGGGGTGTCCGACCCCGAGGAGAAGCGCAAGATCATCGGGCGCGAGTTCATCCGCGTGTTCGAGCAGGCGGCGCGCGACGTCGTCGGTTCGCGTGGCGACTCCGACCACCCGGTCGAGTTCCTCGTCCAGGGCACGCTCTACCCCGACGTCGTCGAGTCCGGTGGCGGCACCGGTGCGGCCAACATCAAGTCGCACCACAACGTCGGCGGCCTCCCCGACGACCTGCAGTTCAAGCTCGTCGAGCCGCTGCGGTCACTGTTCAAGGACGAGGTCCGCCAGGTCGGGCTCGAGCTCGGTGTGCCCGAGGCGATCGTCTGGCGCCAACCGTTCCCGGGCCCCGGCCTCGGCATCCGCATCGTGGGCGAGGTGACCGCCGAGCGGCTCGAGATCCTCCGGGCCGCCGACGCGATCGCCCGCCACGAGCTGTCGGCCGCCGGGCTGGACCGCGACATCTGGCAGTGCCCGGTGGTGCTGCTCGGCGACGTGCGTTCGGTGGGGGTGCAGGGCGACGGCCGGACGTACGGCCACCCTGTCGTCCTGCGCCCGGTCTCGTCCGAGGACGCCATGACGGCCGACTGGACGCGGGTGCCCTACGAGGTGCTGGCCAAGATCTCGACGCGGATCACCAACGAGGTGCGTGAGATCAACCGTGTCGTGCTCGACGTGACGAGCAAGCCGCCGGGCACCATCGAGTGGGAGTGACCCGGTCGTGGCGCTGAGGGGCGATGCGCTGGCGGCGGTCGAGGACAAGGCAAGTCGCTGGGTGATGCGGCACGTCCTCATCGGGCCGCCGCTCAAGCTGCTCACCGGACTGCGGGTCGAGGGGCGCTCGAACGTCCCGCGCGAGGGCGCGCTGATCGTCGCCTCGAACCACCTGTCGTTCATCGACTCGATCGTCATCCCACTCGCCTGCGCCCGGCAGGTGCACTTCCTCGGCAAGGCGGAGTACTTCCAGGGGACCGGCGTCCGCGGCGCTGCCGCCCGCTGGTTCCACTCGACCGCCGGCACCATCCCGGTCGACCGCAACGACCCCCGCGCCGCCGCGGGTTCGCTCACGCTGGCGGAGGAGGTCCTGCGCCGAGGTGAGGCGTTCGGCGTCTACCCCGAGGGCACCCGCTCGCCCGACGGTCGCCTCCACCGCGGTCGCACCGGCGTCGCCCGTATGGCGCTCAGCACCGGTGCGACGCTCCTTCCCTGCGCTGTCACCGGGACCGACAAGGTCCAGCCTGCGGGGTCGAACGGGTTCCGTCCGGGGAAGGTGACCGTGCGCTTCGGCGAGCCGATCGACGTGGCCGGGCTGGGCGAGAAGTACCAGAAGGCCGCGCTGCTGCGGGCCGTCACCGACGCCACGATGGATGCGATCGGCGCGCTGTCGGGGCAGGAGCGGTCGGGGCTCTACGCCTCCGACGTCAAGGCCGCCATGACCTCCGACCTCCAGGGCTGACGGCTCACCCCGAACCGCGGTGCGCGCTCGTCGCCACCGAGCGCAGTGCACGTACAGGTCGGGCTCGTGAATGTCGTCGGCGAGGGCTGTGACCTGGGCGCGCGGTTGGACCCGACCGGTTCGAGGTGCCGTCGTAGGCTGGTCCGGTGGCCGACTTCGTGATCCGTGAATGGCGGCTCGACCCGTTCCCCGGGGACCAGGCCCCGCTGCACGTCCACCATCGTGGCGACGAGGCCTTCTACGTGCTCGACGGACTGCTCGACGTGCAGGACGGTACGCTCCGGCACCGGCTGGAGCCGGGGTCCCTGCACGTGGTGACCGCTGGTTCGCCCCACACGTTCGCCACCGTGGGTGACACCGGTGCGCGCATCCTCGTCATCATGAGCCCCGAGGTCGACGCCCTCGTCGCGGCCCTGCACTCAGGTGAGTCATCGGATCTTGCGTCGGTGTGGGAGCAGCACCACTCCTCACTCGCCTGAGAGTGCCGGCGCCCGGTGGTGTGCAGCTGGAGCGACGTCGGGGGGATTCCGTGAGGTGAGGCAGGACCCAAATCGGTTGCCCGGCAACAGTGGCCGTGTCACGCTCGCGAGATGTCCACCAGCATCGCCGACAAGCTCTCCAGACAGTTCGGGGAGACCGCCGTCGCTGTGGTGCAGGCGCGTCCTCAGGTGGATCGGGCCATGGTCGAGGAGATCTTCGACGAGGCGGCGACGTTGCTGCACAACGGACTTGCCCTCGACCACCTGGATGACCACGACGCCGACATCGTCATCTCGGAGCTCTGTGTCGCCCTCGTCGATGCGGACGTGACCACGGCGTTGCTGGCCCGGTTCTACGGGGCCACCGACCAGCCCACGAGCCTGCACGACCCGGAAGGTGTTGCCCTGGCGTACGAGAACGTCCTCAGGATCCTGCAGCTGTGACGCCCTCGGGTCACGCGCGGCCGGGGCCGCGAACACCGTGCTTCTCAGGCCTTCGCGCCAGCCGGGTGCAGGATGGGATGGTGAAGCCTTCGCGGGACCCGCACGACAGCCACACCCGGTGCGCGGGCATCGACCGCGCCGTGGGTCACCGGGTCGACCAGGACGTGGACCACCACGGTCGAGTCGTCGCCGATCTCGGGTGCAGGGTTTCGTCCCGACGCCGATGAAGGGTCGACTGGCAAACCTCGCCCTGCTGTTCGTGGTCCCGCTGGCGGCCGTGACCGGGTTCATGATGTTCCTGCTGGGCAGCGGACCGGTCTGGCCGGTCGCCATCCTCCACGGGGTCGTCGCCCTCCTGGTGGTCGTCCTGGTGCCGTGGAAGTCGACGGTCGTCCGCAGGGGGCTACGCCGTCCCGGACGGACACGGCAGCGGGGTCGGGCCGTGTCGTTGCTGCTGGGCCTATGTGTGGTGCTGGCCCTGCTCACGGGCCTCGCCCACGTCATCGGTGTGTTGTTCGCCGACTCGAGGGTGACGACCATGCAGCTGCACGTGGGCGCCGGCATCGTCGCCGTGGTCCTGACGGTTGCGCACGCACTGCAACGTCGCATCCGCGCGCGCCGAAGTGACCTGTCGCGTCGGTCGTTCGTCCGTCTCGTGGGGCTCACCGCCGTCGCCCTCGTGCTCGAGGCGGGCGTCCAGGCGACGGGCGCACTCACGGCACGGCGCGGCATACGCCGGGCGACCGGGTCGTTCCAGCTCGCGTCCTCCTCGGTCGCGGCGATCCCTGCCACGTCGTGGCTGTTCGACCAGGCCCCCGAGCTCGACCCGGCCTCGTGGCGCTTGACGGTGACGACGAGCGGGACCTCGCGCGAATGGTCGCTGGTCGAGCTCGCCCGGTGGCACGACCGGCAGGTGGCTGTCCTGGACTGCACCGGCGGGTGGTGGACCGAGCAGGAGTGGTCAGGCGTGCGCTTGAGCAGGCTGCTGCCCCCAGGGGCCGGGGGAACCGTGGAGGTGACGAGCGCGACGGGTTACACCAGACGGCTGCCGCTCACCGACCACCTGCTCCTGGCCACGGCGATCGACGGTGCGAGTCTCTCCGGGGCGCACGGGGCGCCGGTCCGCCTGGTGGTTCCCGGTCGACGCGGGTACCACTGGGTCAAGTGGGTCGTTCGGATCAGCCACGACGACCGCCCGTGGTGGGTGGAGCCACCCCTGCCGCTGCAGTGAGCGTGCGGAGTCGATCTCGTGCACGCATCGCCACCAGGGAGGCCAGCATGACCGGCATCGAGGACGTCCTGAGGTTGGGTACCGAGCTGGAACGCTCCTACCCGGTCCATGTCCGGGGCAGGCTCAAGTTCCGGGTCGGGCAGATCGTCTACGTCGCCTTCTCCCTCGACGAGACCATCATGGGATTCGCCTTCCCCAGGGACGAACGCGCCTCCCTCGTCGCGGGCGATCCGCACACCTTCTCCATGCCATCGGCGTCGGACCTGCGATTCAACTGGGTCCACGCCAACCTGGCCGCCCTCGACCCGAGCGAGGCTCGAGAGCTGGTGGTCGACGCCTGGCGCATGGTCGTGCCCCAGAAGGTGTCCCGGGCCTACGACCTCACCCACCCGGACGGTCCCGGTTGAGGGGACCCCTCCGTGGCTCGCAGCCGCCGCGATCCAGGGCCGTGTCCTTGCCGCGTGAGGCGCATCGTCAGAACGAGCCGACGTGCGTTCGCGCTCGCTCCGCCACCAGCGGGAGGTCAAGACCGTAGGCCCACCGTCCTGTGGCTGCGAACGCCTCCAGTCTCTGGGCGGCACGGTCGAAGAGCCGATCGGCCCCGACCTGATTTCCACGTGCAGCGTGCGTGATGGCAACACACACCTGCGCGAGCCCCTGCCACAGGTCCCGTTCTTCGTTCGGCCCAGCCTTCCAACGGGCCTCCAGCACCTCGTGGGCGGCGAAGGGGCGTCCAGCCTCGACGAGCCCTCGAGCGGCCTCGAGCGTGTCCTCCGGTGGCAGGGGCTCCTCGGACACCGGCTCCACACCCTCGGCCCCGTACGGCAGAGGACGGCCCAACGCGTCGCGCGGTCTTGCCTGGCGAGCACGTCCACCGGTGTCCCGGTCACGATCAGGTCCTGTCATGTGCACAGTCTCCCAGTTGTGTGTCCGTTGGCCGCCGGTAAGGGTCCGTTGCACGGAGGCGCACGAAGGCCCCTTGGCGTGAGTCTGGAACGGCCATCAGAACCAGCAACACCAAGGAGACATGATGTTCATCGCCATCGTCGATTTCGGGACCTCTGCAGCAAACCGCGCCCGTGCCCTGAGCCAGCTCGAGTGCGAGAGGCCTGTCGTCCGCTCGATGCCGGGCAACCTTGCCTTCCGCGTGTACGAGTCGCGTGAGGACGACCGCACCGTGACCGTCGTCCACGAGTGGACCGACCAGCCCTCATTCACCGCATACCTCGCCTCCGAGGCGTTCGCCCGGTCCAACGCCGTCCTGCGAGCGTTGGTCACCGAAGGGCCGGTGAGCCGACGGTTTCGGGCCGATCTCGTCGAGTCCGTGGCCTGACGGGAACGGCGTCCCTACGATCGGCCCGTGGGAGACCTCCCGTGACCCGTGAGGCGTTCGCCTTCACCCGGTCCTTCGCGCCGACCCCGGCGACCGAGCTGCTCGTCGACCGCCACTACCTGCTCTGCGCCTCCCGGGGCGCCCTGCGCCTGGAAGCCGAGGGGCAGCGCTGGCTGCTGCCTCCGGCCCGGGCCGCCCTCCTGAGCGCGGGGCGGCCCGCCACCGTCACCATCCCGGCCCCGGCGACGACCGCCTCGGTGCTCTTCCACGTCGACTTCGTCCCCCCACCGCGGGAGGGGCTGGCAGTCGTCGACCTCGACCCCCTGGCTCGTGCCCTCGTCGCCGAGTGCGGCGGGTGGCAGGAGTCGGAGGAGCCGCTGCCGCCGTACGCCCGCGCCATCTTCGCGGCGCTCGCCGCAGTGGTGTGGCGGCTCGCCGAGCGACCCAGCCCCGTCAGGATGCCGGCCGGGCGCTCGGCCGAGGTGCGGACGGCGTTGCGGCTCACCGAGGAGCAGCTCGCCGACGAGGTCAGTTTCGCGGACGTCGCGGCGAAGGTCGGGCTGGTGCCGCGCTCCCTGGCTCGCAGGTTCGAGGCCGAGATCGGTATGACGTGGCGGGCCACCCTCCGGCGGATGCGGGTCCTGCGGGCGGTGGAGCGACTCGCAGCCGACGACACCCCGGTGACGACGATCGCGCACGAGGTGGGCTACGGCTCGCTGTCGGCGTTCAACGCCGCGTTCCGTGAGCTCACCGGGACCACGCCGTCGGACTACCGGGCGACGTTCACCCGGTGAACCTGCACCGAACGCCCACCGTCGGACAGCCGCCGTGAAGCGTTCTCGTGGCTCGCGTTGCGGCCGGGCCGCGCCCCCTGCCTGGCGCGGTCGGTCTAGCGGGCCAACGGCCTGACGAAGATCGTCGTGATGGTCGTGGACCTGCAGCCTGTCGTCCGGTGGGGGACGAACTTGGCCAGGGTGGAGCCGGGCACGTACACGCGCAGTCCGTCCACCGGTGTGGGCCGACACGTCGATGCGGGGTAGTTCTGCACGTTCACCAGGCGTATGGGTGCGTCCGCATGCTGCCCGGGTGACAGCGTGATCGTCGTGACGGCTCCGGCGTCCCAGGTCGCTGCACGTCCGATCTGGGTGCCGTTGCCGAAACCCACGTAGGAGACACCCGGGTAGCCCCGCGTCCAGCAGTGGCCACGGGAGACGTTGGTCAGGCGCAGGTCGCCGACCTGGCTCCCTGCGGCGCCCTGGAGGTGGACGAGGCTCGCAGCCAGGGCGGAGTTGGTGCAGTGCGGCACGGCGGCTTGCGCGGACGTCGGTGCCGCGACCAGCGTCGCGAGCGCAAGCCCCGCGGTGCTCGTCATGGTGAGGATCAGTTTGTTGCTCATGGGAAGGACCCCCTGGTCGGTTCCGGCGGGCGGTTGCCCGCCACCCTCTGTGACGTCCGGGGCGCGCCCGGGGTTGTGGGGACGCAACTGGTAGGCGCGGTCGGGCACGGGTGTCGCCGGGACGACACAGCAGCGGTGTCACGGCGAACAGTCGGATCCCGACGGGGCGACGACAGTTGGGGTCAGCCGAACAACCGCACCGACCAGGGAGATCCCGATGAACACCACGACTGCCACCACCGCCGGGACCGACGCCGGGACCGACGCCGGGACCCACGCCCCCACCCGGGCCACCAAGGTCCGCCCCGGTCTGCGCCGCCGACTGGTCTGCGGCCTGGTGGCGGCCGGCGCCGGCCTCGGCCTCACCCTCACCGGGGTCGGCCCCGCCTCGGCGGCCACGGCCCAGTACACCAACGTCAACTGCGGTTGGTACCTGCAGCCCCACGCCGCCGGCGGGTTCGCCGACCTCAAGGTGTCCACGACCGGGCTGCCGTACGTGACCGGCACGACCACCGCGGCGCAGCTGGTCTGGGTGTACGTCGAGTTCGTCCACCCGAGCCCGACCGGACCGAGCACGTACCGCTCCGGCTGGTTCTACACGTACGCCAGGGCCGGGGTCTGGACGCGCACGTGGACCTCCTACGCCACCGGTGCCACGAACCAGACGACCGTGCACGACGCCGGCGGAGCAGGCGAGAGCGGCTTCACCGGGGCCGAGCTCCCCAACGAGGACGTCGCGATCCGGCTCAGCCTGAGCTGGATGAGCAGCAGCAACACCAAGGTGGCCTCCACGGTCATCGTCGCCAACGCCGTGTACAACGCCAACAACCGGATGGTCTGCAACGGCGGCTCGAACATCTACTGACCGGGCGCGGGCAACGGGTCGCGGCACGCGCTACTCGCGGCGCGCGGGGGCCTGCGGTACCGCGAAGTGCGCTGCTACTTGCCGCGCAGGCCGATCGGATTGCCGTCGGCGTCTGCGAGGACGCAGACGCGCGCACCGGGTGCCACCTGGCGCGGCTCGTCGCGCTCGGTGGCTCCAGCCGCGAGCAGCGTTGCGCGGGTTGCATCGAGGTCGTCGACATCGGCGAACGCCACCGGGCCGCCACCTGCACCTGCCGGGTTGAGGGCGACCTCGAAGCCGTTGACGTTGTACCCGACGTAGTACGGCTCGTCGGTGTGCGGTGCGCCGAACAAGGCCGTGTACACGGCCTTGGTGGCCTCCAGATCGGATACCGGGATCACCAGACTGCTGATCGTGGGACTCATCTTCGACACCTCCGGGTCAGGACGGTCGTCTCGCCGACCGTCGGGTCATCGACGAGGAACAAGGCTACGAGCGGCCCGGTGACCGGCGCTTCTCGATTCCTGATCCATCGGTGCAGCCCTCTGCGTGATCCACCACCCCGCGGTCACAGTGCGGGCCGGCCGGTGAGCGACTAGACAGGAGTGTGCCCCACGACCCGAACGACCCCTACGTCCACGTCCGCGGAGCCAGCGAGCACAACCTCAAGAACATCGACGTGGACCTCCCACGGGACGCGATGGTCGCCTTCACCGGCGTGAGTGGCTCCGGCAAGTCGTCGCTCGCCTTCGGCACGCTGTATGCGGAGGCGCAGCGGCGCTACTTCGAGTCGGTCGCGCCATACGCACGCCGGTTGGTGCAGCAGATGGGCGCCCCGCACGTCCAGGAGATCACCGGGCTGCCACCCGCGGTGGCGCTGCAGCAGCGTCGCGGTGCCCCGAGCTCACGCTCCAGCGTGGGCACCCTCACCACCTTGTCCAACCTCCTGAGGATGCTCTACTCGCGCGCCGGCACCTACCCGGCCGGGGCGCCTCGCCTCGCGGCAGAGGCGTTCTCGCCCAACACGGTCGCCGGTGCCTGCCCGCGGTGCCACGGCCTGGGGGAGGAGCACGACGTCAGCGAGGAGCTGATGGTCCCGGACCCCTCCCTGAGCATCCGCGAGGGCGCGATCGCCGCCTGGCCAGGCGCCTGGCAGGGCGCTAACCTGCGCAGCATCGTGACCGGTCTCGGCATCGACGTCGACACCCCCTGGCGGTCGCTCAAGGCCAAGGACCGCAGGTGGCTGCTCTTCACCGACGAGCAGCCGAAGGTGTTCATCAAGCCGGAGCGCGACCGCGTCGACCACGGGTACCACGGCCTGTTCTGGAGTGCCCGCGCGCACGTCCACCACGTCCTGGCCACCTCCAAGAGCCAGATGATGCGGGACAAGGCAATGCGTTTCGTGCGCAGCATCCCCTGCCCGGACTGCGCAGGGACCGGGCTGCGCCCCGACGCCCTGGAGGTGACCTTCCGCGGCCTCAGCATCGCCGAGGTGAACGCACTGTCGTTCGCCGAGCTGGTCGCCCTCCTCCGTCCGGTGGCCGAGCTGTCCGAGGCCGCCGCGGCGACGTCGTCGGCGGGCTCGGGCGAGGGGACCGAGGTGGCCGTGCGGCTGTGCGCCGACCTCGTCGCCCGCGTGGGGGTCCTGCTCGACCTCGGGCTCGGTTACCTCTCGCTGGGCCGCAGCTCCACGACGCTGTCACCCGGCGAGGCCCAACGGCTGCGCATCGCCACGCAGCTGCGGTCGGGGCTGTTCGGGGTGGTGTACGTCCTCGACGAGCCGTCGGCCGGTCTGCACCCCGCAGACGCGGAGCCGTTGCTCGAGGTCCTGCAGACGCTCAAGGATTCGGGCAACTCGCTGTTCGTCGTCGAGCACGACCTCGACATCGTCCGGCGGGCCGACTGGGTCGTCGACATCGGCCCCGGCGCCGGAGAGGGGGGTGGGCAGGTCCTCTACTCCGGACCGGTCGCGGGTCTCGAGGACGTGGCGGACTCGGTGACCGGCGCGCACCTCTTCGGTCGCGTCGAGGCAGCGCCCCGTCCCGGGCGAGCGCCCCAGGGGTGGCTGCACCTGCGCGGGGTCAGCCGGCACAACCTCGAGGACCTCTCCGTGGACGTGCCCCTGTGCGTCATGACTGCGGTGACCGGGGTGTCGGGATCGGGCAAGTCGACCCTGGTCACCCAGGTGCTGGCCGAGCTGGTGCGCCGTCACCTCGGTCAGGCCCCCGACGACGCCGAGGACACCGAGCTCGAGATCGACGTCGACGACGCCACGGGCCTGGAGTCGTTCGACCGGCTCGTGCGCGTGGACCAGCGACCGATCGGCCGCACCCCGCGCTCCAACCTCGCCACCTACACGGGCCTGTTCGACGCCGTGCGCAAGGTGTATGCCGCGACGCCGGCAGCCCGCGATCGGGGGTACGGCGCGGGTCGCTTCTCGTTCAACGTCGCCGAGGGGCGGTGCGAGACGTGCCAGGGGGAGGGGTTCGTCACGGTCGAGCTGCTCTTCCTGCCCGGCACCTACGCGCCCTGCCCGGCCTGCCACGGCGCGCGCTACAACCCGGAGACGCTGGAGATCGAGTACCGCGGCAAGAACGTCGCCGAGGTGCTGGCCCTGTCGGTCGACGAGGCGTCCGACTTCCTGGCCGACGTGCCGGCGGCTGCTCGCAGCCTCACCACCCTGGCCGAGGTCGGGCTGGGGTACCTGCGCCTGGGCCAGCCCGCCACCGAGCTCAGCGGCGGGGAGGCGCAACGGATCAAGCTGGCCACGGAGCTGCAGCGAGCCCGTCGGGGCCATGCGCTCTACCTGCTCGACGAGCCGACGGCAGGACTGCACCCCGCCGACATCGCGCTGCTCCTGCGCCAGCTGCACCGGCTGGTGGACGCCGGCAACACCGTGGTGCTGGTCGAGCACGACCTCGACACGGTCATCAGTGCCGACTGGGTCATCGACCTGGGCCCGCGTGGCGGGGACGAGGGCGGCCGGGTGGTGGCCACGGGCACGCCGGAACAGGTCGCCCGCGCCGAGGACAGCGCCACCGCGCCATACCTGGCCGCGCGGCTCGCGTCGCGGGCGAACGAGGGGTGATCGCCGAGCTTGAAGCGCGTGGTCCACGAGGCGTTCTCGAGCAGAACGCACGGTGGGAGACCTTGGGCGCGCCCCTGTGGACCGTCGCCCAGCCGCGTTGTCCCCGAGACCGTCAGCGGACCTGGAACTGGCGGGGGAGCGGGACGCGGTCGATGAGCGACTGGGCCACGAGCTCGCCGAGCAGGGGAGCGAACTTCGCTCCGTGCCCCGAGCATGCCGAGAGGATGGTGATCCCCTCGAAGCTGTCGATGACGAAGTCCTCGGTGGGCGTCATCGTGAACAGGCAGGTGGTCTCGGCGTACGGCTCCGGCCGCAGGCCCGGATACAGCGCGCGGACCTTGTCGATCATCAGGGCCCGACCCGAGTCGGTGACGACCCCGTCCTGGTCCGCCGCTGAGAGCAGTGGCTTCCCGGCCCGGAACTCGGCGATCTTCAGACCCTGGAACCCCGCGTCCCGACCGCCGGGCAACGCGTAGGACAGTGAGTCGGTCGTCCTGTGGATCACGGTGGGCCAGGTCTCCGCTGGGAAACCCTCGGCGTAGGGGAAGTGGAAGGCCTGCTCCTGGGTCACCTCGAACGGAGGGAGCGCGCTGCGGAAGGCCTGCGAGAGCGGCAGCACCGGCAGCAGCTGGGGCAGCCAGCCACCCGCAGCGACGATGACCTGCTCTGCGCGGAGCTCGTCGCCCTCAGCACTGCGAAGGACGTAGCCGCCGGCATCGGGCTCGACCGCGGTCACCGTCCACCCGATGCGGACGTCTGCGCCCTGGCGTCGTGCCAGGTCCAGCATGCCCGTCACCGTTGACTCCGCGTCGAGGACGCCCGCGCCGGGTTGGAAGAGAGCCTCGGACTCGAACCCGAACTGTGGCCAACGGTCGGCCGCCTCGGAAGCGCTCAGCACGGTGTGCGGAACTCCGCGGGCCTCGAGGACCGCGGCGAGCTCCCGCGTCGTGGCCGCTGTCCCGTGGTCGATCCCGCCGGTCCGCACCATCAGGTCGCGGCCGGACTCGCGGGCCAGCTCCTCCCACCACGGCTCGGCCCGCTGGACCAGTGAGGTGTAGAGGGCGTCCGGATAGGCATAGCGGAAGATGCGCGCCGAGCCGTGGGAGCTGCCACGTGGAGACGCGGGACGGTCGCGCTCGAGGACCAGCACGTCCACGCCTCGCCGTGCCAGGTGCCAGGCCGTCGAAGCGCCCGCCAACCCCGCACCGATCACCACGTGAGTAGTCGAGTCCATGACCTCTCCGAATGCCGCACCTGAGCCCCCACCATCATGCCGACCGCGAGTCCCGTGCCTGCATGAGGGTTGTTCATTGCCGTACTTGCCAAACTGGAAAGTTCGCGGCATGCTTTCCAACATGGAAAGCATGCCGTTGGCCCAGCAGCCAGAGGATCCGAGCTCTGTCCTCGCTGCGGCCGGCCGCGCTCGCGACCGCCTGGCTGATGGCCTTCGGCTACCGAGGGGGCTCTTCCCCGCCGTGGCACTGGCCGTCGCGGTCCAGGTCGGGGCCGGTGCCTACGGGGTCGCGGCGCAGACCACCGCTGGCCTGGCCGTGGTTCTGGCCGGCGCGGCGGTCTTCCTGGGAGTTGCGGCGCTCGTACTCGTGCAGTTCCGGCGCGTCAACGGCGTCAGGCTGGACGGACTGGCCAGCACGATCGTCCTCGGAACGGGCACGATGTCGACGCTCGTCTACATGGGCACGTTCGCGGCCGCGACCTGGGCCGCCTTCGAGTCGCGTTGGTGGCTCGTGGTGATCGCGGCCGTGGTGGGTGGGGCTGCCTACTCCCTCAACGCTTTTCTCTGGTGGCGCGCCTACCGCCTCAACCCGGTCGAGCGGGCGGGTGGCGTCTCCTCGCGAACCCTCGCTCTGCTCGCCCTCGCGGCCTGCGTGGGTTTCGCCGTGCTCATGGTCGGCAGCTGATGCCCGAGCTCGACCCGTTGATCCACGCACCCGCTCGGCTCCAAGTGATGACGACCCTGTCGGCGGTGTCCGAGGCGGAGTTCGCCACGCTGCGCTCCGCTCTCGAGGTCAGTGACTCGGTCCTCTCCAAGCACCTCTCAGCCCTGTCCGAGGCCGGCTACGTGCGCCTCCGCAAGGGCGTCCTGGCGGGGCGGCGAACGACCTGGGTCGCCCTCACCAGGACCGGCCGCAAGGCCCTGCGTGAGCACGTCGCCGCTCTGCGCCGGCTGATCGACCTGGTGGACTGACCAGGGTGTCCTGACGACCGTCCGGCCATGCGGGGAACTCCGAGGACCGGCCGTCGATCTCGCGCCGCGGACGGTCTTTCGTGACGTAACGGACGTAGGGCCCGGCGTCCGGAAAATGACTGGATCCACTGTCGGTGGCCGGGGCTAGCCTTGAACGTGCATTCGCAGCGCCGCACTGACGCCGCCGCCCTTCGAGTCGAAGAGGTACCCGTGTCTGCACCGTCCACCACTCCCGTGGAGTACCCCGACAACATCGACGCTGCCGTCCTCAAGGTGGCCGGCGTCGTGGTGCTCGGGGCGATCATGTCCATCCTCGACATCACCGTCGTGAATGTCGCCCTGCGCACGTTCCAGACCGTGTTCGCCGACGGCGGCGCCCCGCTCGACTACTCCGCCGTGGCGTGGACGGTCACCGGGTACACGCTCGCCCTGGCCACGGTCATCCCGTTGTCCGGTTGGGCCGCCGACCGGTTCGGCACCAAACGCCTCTACATGATGGCGATCCTGCTCTTCACCCTCGGCTCGGCGCTGTGCTCCATGGCCAGCACGATCGGCATGCTGATCGGCTTCCGCGTCCTGCAGGGCCTCGGCGGCGGCATGCTGATGCCGCTCGGCATGACGATCATGACCCGCGCCGCCGGCCCGAAGCGGATGGGCCGACTGATGGCGATCCTCGGTGTGCCGATGCTGCTCGGCCCGATCTTCGGGCCGATCCTCGGCGGCTGGCTGATCGACCACTTCAGCTGGCACTGGATCTTCCTCATCAACGTCCCGATCGGCGTCGTGGCCCTGACCTACGCGTGGTTCGCGCTGGAGAAGGATAACCCGTCCCCGTCCGAGTCCTTCGACTTCGTCGGCATGCTCATGATGAGCCCCGGCCTCGCGCTGTTCCTGTATGGCGTCTCGTCCATCCCGGGTGAGGGAGGCATCGGGCACACCAAGGTCCTGGCCCCCGGGCTCATCGGGCTCGCGCTGATGGTGGCGTTCGTCTTCTACAGCTTCCGGCCGAAGCACCCGCTGCTGGACCTGCGGCTGTTCCACAACCGCAACCTCACGGTCTCGATCATCACGATGTTCATCTTCGCCGCGGCGTTCTTCGGAGGACTGCTGCTCGTGCCGCAGTTCCTCCAGCAGGTCCAGGGCGAGACCCCGCTCTCGGCCGGTTGGCTGGTGGCTCCGCAGGGCCTCGGCGCCATGTTGACCATGCCGATCGCGGGCTCGTTGGTGGACCGCATCCCCGTGGGCCGGATCGTGCCGTTCGGCCTGCTGCTCATCATCGGCGGCATGTTCACCCTGACCCAGATCGAGGCCGACTCCTCCCACTGGGGCTTCATCATCCCGACGCTGTTCGTCATGGGCCTCGGCATGGGCGGCACGATGATGCCGATCTTCACCACGGCGCTCAAGACGTTGACCGCGCACGAGGTCGCCCGTGGCTCGACCCTGCTCAACATCACCCAGCAGATCGCGAGCTCGGTCGGCGTGGCGACCCTGTCGGTCGTCCTGACCAACCAGTTCAAGGACCGGCCCCTCATCGGCCAGGGCGGCCAGTACTTCGAGGCACTTCAGTCGCAGGGCCCCGACGCCGCGCAGGCCGCAGCGGCCAGGCTGCCGCTCGTCGACCAGTTCCTCCAGGCAGCCGGCAACCCGTCAGCCGCCGGCCAGAAGCTGGGCGCAGAGATCGCCACCCAGGCGGCCGACGCGTTCTCGCACACCTTCTGGGTCGCGGCCGTGCTCGTGGCGCTCACCCTCGTGCCGGCGCTGTTCCTTCCGCGCAAGCGCGAGGAGTCGCACCTGCTCGACGCCGAGAGCGCCGAGGGGGCACCCACGGTGATGATCCACTGACAGGAGGGTTCAGGCCCCCGGGGTGAGCACCCTGGACCGCGGGTCCTTCGTCCACGGGAACGGCGGCCTGATCCTGCGCCACCTGCGGGCGAGGACCACGAGCGGCACGCTGCCCCACCAGGCCAGTGCGGCGACGGGGAGCACCAACCCCAACAGCCAGAACGAGCGCTGCCACAGGGCCAGCCCGACCAGGGCCAGCGCGACCACCCCGGCGACCATGTGGGCCATCCCGACGACGAGGATGCTGGCGGTCTCCACCTGCTCCGCGTGCTTGAACGCCGTGTTCGCCATGTCGACGACGTCGTCGAGCGAGCCGAGGGGGACGGCGACCGTGGTGCGTTCGCGCTCGACGCGGCGCACGTGGTCGCGGTGCCGCGCGAGGACCTGGGCGGGGGAGCCGTCCGCGATGACGATGCTGCGGCCGTCCGCGGCGTGCCGGGTCATCTCGGTCTCGAGTGAGGTGAGGCGGACGGCACGCTGCATCTTGCGGGGCCACGGCGGCATGCAGGGCCAGCGGAGCTTGGTCTCGACGAGGGCGCCGTCGGCCATCACCGTCCGCACCCGCATGCTCGGGCCCCCGTGCCAGTCGCTGACCTCGACGGTGACCGTGGCGTCAGGGGTGACGAGGATCGGCTCGGGCCGCTCCGCGTTCTCCAGGAAGTAGCGGCTCGCGCCCTCGTCATACGGCTCCGTCCAGGCGAGCGACGTGTCCTTGCCGTTGTCCAGGACGAGGCAGCCCGCGGGGATCAGCCCGAGACCTTCGAGCTCCTCGACGAGCTCGGGGTGGTGGGCGTGGTCGATCAGCCACGGGGCAGCGCGATAGTGCACGGTTGTTCGTTCCTCACTCCAGCTACACAACGGCACCCCTGCCGTGGCACACGGTATGGCGCCCGGTGCCGTCCTCGACGGAGGTTCTGGACAGGGTTGGCCGATCGGACGATGCAGCCGGGTCCTGCCGGTCGCCGGGTCGCGTGCGATCCGGTGGCACCGCGACCGTTAGGGTTTGCAAGGTGCTGAGGACGACGGCGGCAGTGGTCGCAGGCAAGGCGGCGCGGGCGGCATCACGCCTGCGTGGTGGTGGCTCCGCCCTCCCGGGGCTGGTGGCCGAGAAGGTCGACCCCGGGTTCCTCGCCCACGCGCTGGCCGACGTCCGGGGCGGGATCCTCGTGGTGACCGGGACCAACGGCAAGACGACGACCACGAAGATGCTGGTCGCGGTGCTGCGCGCCCACGGTCGCACGGTCTTCACCAACCCGACGGGCAGCAACTTCACCCGCGGCGTCATCTCCTCCATGCTGGGCGAGCTGCCGCTGCGCGGCCGACTCAGGGCCGACATGGCGGTGCTCGAGCTCGACGAGGCGCACGCCCTGAAGTTCGCCGCCGCGGTGAAGCCGACGCACGCCCTGCTGCTCAACGTCGCCCGCGACCAGCTCGACCGGTTCGCCGAGATCGACCACACCGCCCAGCTGCTCGCCAGCCTCGCCGAGCAGACCACTAGTGGTGTCGTGCTCAACCTCGACGACTCGTTCGTCTCCCGGATCCGCGACCGCGTCGCCGACGGGGTGGCCGTCCACTACTTCGGGGTCGACGGCTCGATCGCCGACCGGCTGCCCGAGCTGCAGGAGCAGGACGTGCGGTTCGAGGACGACTTCGTCCCGCCGGTCGCCGGGCCCGACGACGGTCTGCTCAAGCCCAACGACGAGCGGTCGTTCGAGGTCCTCTTCGGTGGCGGGGGGCCGGGGTCCGGTACCGTCGGCCCGCTCGAGCTCCAGCAGCGCGGACTGGCCGCCATGATCAACGCCACCGCTGCGACGGCCACGGCCCGGATGCTGCTCGGCGACGCGTTCGACCCGGCTCGTGCGGCGTCGGCCCTGCGCGCGGTCACGCCGCCGTTCGGCCGTGGCGAGGTCGTCGACGTCGACGGCCAGCCGCTCGAGCTGGTGCTCGTCAAGAACCCCGCCGGCTTCACCGTCGCGCTGGGCACCTACGGCAGCACCCCCGTCGCGACGATGGTCGCGATCAACGACAACTACGCCGACGGCCGTGACGTCTCGTGGCTCTACGACGTGAGCTTCGAGAGCCTGCGCGACCGCGGGGTCGCCGTGACCAGCGGGGTCCGCGGCTACGACATGGCGCTGCGGCTGCAGTACGACGACGTGGCCGTCGAGCGCGTCGAGCCCGCCCTCGAACCCGCGCTCGACGCCTTCCTGGCCGCCCACCCCGACGAGCCCAAGCGGATCTTCTGCACGTACACCGCGATGATGGCGCTGCGCCGCGTGCTCGCCGCGCGGTACGACCTGCCCGACATCGGCGAGGAGGCCTCATGACCGTGCCCGGTGAGTCCGCGGCATACCCGCAGGACGTCTTCATCCCCGGCGAGCCGAGCGACTCCGCGGTGGTCCCCGACGGCGACCGCGTCGGCAAGGGCGCGATCCACCTCGTTCACCTCTACCCGCGCGAGATGAGCATCTACGGCGACCTCGGCAACACCCGCGCCCTGGCCGCCCGCATCCGTCGCCACGGGTACAGCCCCGTCGTCCACCAGCACCACCCGGGCAGCGCGTTCCCCGAGACCGTGCACCTGGTCCTCGGTGGCGGTGGGCAGGACTCGGGGCAGGTCCGCGTCGAGGACGACCTCGAGCAGATCGCCGACCGGCTCCGCGACCTCGCCGCCGACGGGACGCCGATGCTCATGATCTGCGGGATGTACCAGCTCTTCGGCAACGCCTTCATCACCGTCGAGGGCAAGCGGCTTCCCGGTCTCGGCATCCTCGACGTGACGACCCAGGGCAACGCCAAGCGGATGATCGGGCCGGTGGTGCTCGACACCGAGTTCGGTGACGTCGTGGGTTACGAGAACCATTCCGGCTCAACGACTCTGGGTGCCGGCCAGGCGCCGTTCGGCACCGTGAGGTCGGGGTTCGGCAACAACGGCACCGACCAGACCGAGGGCGCGCGCACCGGCAACGTGTTCGGCTCCTACCTGCACGGCCCGATCCTCCCGGCCAACCCTGCGCTCGCCGACGCCCTCATCGGGCTCGCGGCCGAACGTGCCACCGGACGGCCCTTCGAACCCGAGCAGCAGGACGACGCGTTCGCCGACGAGGCCCGTGGCCGTCAGGTGCGCCGGCTCGTCAAGCGCTGAGGGACCGACCCGGTATGCCGCAGGCCCACCCCGCGTCGGAGACCACAGTGACGTCGTCGTCACCGGTGCCGGCGCGCGTCCTCGACCTGTTCGCCGTCCCCGACGACGTCCGACCGTTGCCGGGAGGGCAGGGTCGCAGCGTGGTCGCCGGCGACCTCGTCCTATCTCCCGGTCGTGATGCGGTGACCCAGGACTGGCTCAGCCCGGTGCTGGCTCGACAGGCCGTGGCCCTGGACCTCGAGCTCGCCGGTGCGACCGGTGCGACCGGTGCGCCGGGTGTTGCCGCCGCGGCGCGCCCCGGTGGACTGGTGGCCCGGGCGGCCCGCGGTGGTGCGGTGCGGATCGCGATGCCGATCCCCGCCCGGGACGGGTCGTGGGTCGTCGACGGCTGGGCGGCCAGCCGGTACGAGCCGGACACCACGGCCTGCACCGACCTCGACGTCCTCGTCGCCACCGGTCGGGTGCTGCACGCACGCCTCGCCGTGGCGGTGACCGAGCGCCCGGCCGGGCTCGGCGACCGCGACGACCGGTGGGCCGTGGCCGACCGGCTCGTCTGGGGGTCGGTGCAGGCGCTGGGCGCTGCCGTGGCGGCGTACGGCTCTGCGGTCGCGGACCGCTGGGTGGCCGAGCTCTGCGGCGACGAGCAGGGCGGCCTCGGGCCGGGCCCGGACCAGCTCGTCCACGGCGACCTCGCCGGGAACGTCCTGCTCGACGGGCACGGCACCCCGGTGGTCATCGACCTCGCGCCGTACTGGAGACCGGCCCTGTGGGCCGAGGCGGTCTGCGTCCTCGACGCCGTGGTCTGGCACGGCGCGGACCCGTCCGCGCTGGAGGGGTGGCGTCACGGAGCCCGACGGCAAGCGGTGCTGCGGGCCGCGTTGTTCCGCGTGCTGAGCGAGGACCCGGGCAGCGCACTGGTTGCCGACGTCGTGCGCGCGCTCGCCTGAGGCGGACGACTCAGGCGTCGGGGTCGCTGCCCCAGGCGAGCCGCAGTCGCAGCAGCTCCTCGAGGGTCGCGGACTCGCCGTCGCGCGCACCGGCCCCGACCTGCAGCGGGGGAGGCGTGGGCTCGACGGCGACGGTGCGCCACCGTCCGAACCGTTCGGACGGCACGACGAGCACGTAGTACGACCCGTCCGTGCCGATGCCGATCGACTGGTCGCGGCGCAGGTACCAGCCGGTGATGCCGGTCTTGTAGCGCCCCTTCCCCGACCACGGCCGTGCGGTCAGCTCCTGCGTCGGGAAGCCGTCCGCGGTGACCTGCTCGACGAACTCGTCGACCATCGCCTGCGCCTTGACCGACTCGCGTTCGCGCCGCTTGCGGTCGGCCTCGACGTGGTAGTCGGCACGTTCGGCCCGTTCCGCGCGCCGCCGGGCCGCCTCGTCCTCAGCCATGGGACGGCTCCGCGTGCGCCACGTCCTCGACCGGCGCCTTCTTCGGGCTGACCGACCACGCCAACCAGCCCAGGGCGCCGAGCGGGATCTCCATGAGGTGCGTGTAGACCGAGAAGAGCACGGCCCCGGCCACGGCCTGGGCCGGGTCGGCGCCCCACGCGATGAGGGCGGCCGAGGTCGCGGCCTCGGTGACGCCCAGGCCGCCGGGGGTGACCCCGACCGCGGTGAGGAGACGACCGAGGGCGTACGCCGCGAACAGCTGCCCGTAGAACAGGTCCACGCCGGTGGTGTGCATGCACACCAGGAACAGCAGGTAGTAGACCCCGAAGAACCCGACCAGCCCGAGCGACATGCTCAGCCAGCCCGTGCGGACGATGTCGTTGATGCGCGCCCGCAGGTCGATGACGAGGGCCTTGACGCTCATGTTGCGCCGCCGGAACAACCGTCCCAGCACCTTGTCGAACCCCTGCCCGATCCCGACCGCCGCCCGCTCCGACACGAGGATCGCCACGAACGTGCCCAGGATGAGCGCGCCGCTCACCGCCCCGGCCACCGCGGCGTCCTTGAGGGCCCTGGGCACGTCGGAGTCAGCGCCGGCCAGCAGAGCGGCGATCGCTATGAGGGGCAGGGCGATTCGTGCGAGGACGTTCCACACCCCCGTGACGATGGCCGACGTGGAGATGTCCCGTCGAGAGAAGCCCCACGACCGACAGATCGTGTAGGTCGCGGCGAGACCAGCCGCGCCGCCGCCGGGGAGGAGGTTGCCCACCGACGACCCCGCGACGTTGACGATGAGGGCCTGCCAGTGCCGCAGGCCGTGCAGCGAACCGGTCAGCGTGAACGTGTAGCAGTAGAGGCCGATGACGACCCCGACGAGCAGCAGCAGCGCCGTCGACACCGGGACCCCGCTGAGCACCTTCCAGATCTCCGGCCAGGTCACGTGGGCGACGCGGGGCAGGCCCCAGACCAGCAGCACCGCGGCCAGCCCGAGCCCGAGCGCCCCCTGCAGGAAGGTCCGGGCCCAGGACCGCGGGCGGTCCGTCGACTCGTCGACGCCGCCCGCCCTCGTGGAGGCGCTCACGGCAGTCCCTCGAAGACGTCGGTGGCGATGGGTGACCCCGCCGGACGAGCCGGGTCCACGAACCACTCCCGGCCGAACACCAGGTCGTAGAGCGGGCGCGGGATGCGCAGGAACGCCGCGAGCGTGCGGTCCGCGCCGGCGTCCGCGCTGGCCTGGGAGGCGTGGGCACGCATGGAAGCCCGCTTCGCGGCGGCATACCGGCGGACGTTGATGCGGTGGGTGATCTCGTCGCGCGCGCTGAAGGCGCGGTCGAAACCCTCGCGGTCGAACTCCGGCGGGAAGCGGTAGACCCTCGCGGCCAGGTCGATGGCCCGGGTCATGGTGTCGCGCGGGACGGTCGCCTGCAGGACGCGCGGGGTCCCGGCGAGCTCCGCGGCCCGGGCACCCACCTCGTGGACGCGGACGTGGTCGCGGTGGCCGTACCCGCCGTTGCGGTCGTAGGAGAGCAGCACGTCGGCGTCCTCCTCACGCAGGATCGTGGCGAGGCGCTCGGCAGCCTCGTCGACGTCGGCGAGCACGAACCGCACCCGACCGTCGGGGTCGGGGTCGAGCTCGCCGACCATGCCGCTGTCGGCGTACCCCAGCCACTCGACGCGGGCGACCCCGAGTGCGCGCGCACTCTCGTGGAGCTCCGCGAGGCGCCGGTCGCCGAGCCGGCCGTCGGCGGCGAACTCGCCCGAGGCCAGGCCCAGGTCGCCGTCCGTCGCGACCACGACGACCACCCGGTGACCCTCCGCGGCGGCGCGTGCCAGCGTCCCCGAGGTGAGCAGGGCCTCGTCGTCGGGGTGGGCGTGGAAGGCCACGAGGGTGTGGGTCATCACGAGCCATCCTGTCGCATGGCAGGCTCTGGGCTGTGAAGGTGGCCCTGCTGACGGACTGTTACCTGCCCCGGCTGGGCGGTATCGAGGTCCAGACGCATGACCTCGCGGCCCAGCTGCAGGCTCGCGGGCACGAGGTCGAGGTGTTCACCGCGACCCCGGGAGCCCTCGGCGAGCGCCACGGTGTCGTCGAGGTGGTCGACGACGTGCCGGTGCACCGGATGGCCCTGCGCCTGCCGTGGGAGCTTCCGGTGAACCCCCTCGCGCCTCCCGAGGTGCGCCGCCGGCTGCGGTCCGGCGGGTTCGACGTGGCCCACGTCCACATGGGGGTGGTGAGCCCGTTCGCCACCGACCTCGCCGGCGTCGCGCTCGGCCTCGGCCTCCCGACGGCCGTCACCTGGCACTGCCTGATGGAGCGCTCGCGACCCGTCTTCCGGCTCCTCGGCCACGCACGCCGGTGGGCCGAGCAGGGCGCCGCCCTGTCGGCCGTGTCGGGCGTGGCCGCGGCCTCGGTGCGGACGGTCGTGGGCGACCACGAGGTGCGGGTGTTCCCCAACGGCATCGACCCCGCCCGCTGGACCCCGCCGGACGGCGGCGTCCGCGACCACGGCGGCCCGGTCGAGGTCGTCGCCTCGATGCGGTTCGCGGCGCGCAAGCGACCGCTGGCGGTGCTGGAGGTGGCGTCCCGGGCGCGGGCCCTGCTCCCTGCCGACCACGAGATGCGCCTGACCATCTTCGGCGAGGGGCCGGAGCGTCGGCGGCTGGAGAAGTTCGTCGCCACCAACGCGATGGGAGACTGGGTGCACCTGCCCGGCCGGGTCACCCGCGACGAGCTGCGGGAGAACTACTGGCGCAGCCACCTCTACCTCACCCCGGCTCGGCTGGAGGCGTTCGGGATCGCTGCCCTCGAGGCGCGCACGGCCGGTCTCCCCGTGCTGGCCCGCGCCGACACCGGGGTCGGTGACTTCGTCGTGGACGGGGTCGACGGCGTCCTGGGCGCCGACGACAACGCGCTCGTCGCCGGCCTCGTGCAGCTCGTCACCGACGACGCGCTGCGCCACCGCATCGCCGCGCACAACGCTTCCGTCGCGCCCGAGCAGTCCTGGCCCGCCGTGGTCGACCTGGCCGAGTCCGAGTACCGCCGGGCCGGTGCCGGGTGAGCACCCCGCTGCACGTTCAGGGCCGGGCAGCGGACGGTCGCGAGGTGGCGTTCGTCCTCGAGCACGGTGCCGACCCGGTCCGCGAGCTCGCCGGCCGGGGCTGGGCCGTGACCGGCCTGCTCGACGCCGTCCGGGAGCCCGACGGCTCGCTGGCGCTGCGCTACGCCCTGGAGCCGGCCGGCGTCGTCGAACCCCCGGCGCCGCACGTGCCGACCGACCCCGGCCTCGTCCTCGAGCCCGGCGAGGTCGCGGAGCCCTACCAGCGCACCGCGGCCTACGGAGTGGTCACCAGCGAACGCGGCGTCCTCCTCACCGAGCTGTCGGCCCTCACGTCCTCGCCCGGTCGCTGGACGCTCCCCGGCGGCGGCCTCGACCCCGGCGAGGAGCCGGTCGCCGCCCTGCACCGCGAGGTGTGGGAGGAGAGCGGCCAGCAGGTGCAGGACGTCCGCCTCCTCGAGGCGCACACCTCGCACTGGATCGGGCGTGCGCCGAGCGGCCGGTTGGAGGACTTCCACGCCGTCCGGATCGTGTATGCCGCGTGGTGCCCCGCGCCGACCGACCCCGTCGTCCACGACGTGGGTGGGTCGACGGAGTCGGTGCGGTGGGTGCAGGTCGAGGACCTCGGGCGCTACCACCTGGGGCGGTCGTTCGCCCCGCACATGTCCCGGTGGCTCAACCGCACCTGACCGGGCGGTCGGTCAGGAGCGGGCGCTGCGGCGGTTGGAGCTGATCAACCCGACGGCGCCGAGCACGACCAGCACCGCGCCGACGGCGACGAACCCGAGCGGGCCGACATCGCCCCAGTCGACGGTGAGGTTGCCCAGCTCCTGCGCGAGGACGATGCCCGCGATGGCGAGCACGACCAGGCCCAGGATGATCGCCGGGGTGTGCGGACCGGTCGGTCGCGGGGGCACCGGGGGCGGCCACTGCTGCGACGCGGTGGCGGTGGGAGCGGTGGTGTCCGGGCCCGCCGCGTCCGCGGCGACGCCGGCCGTGGCGATCGGTGCGATCGGTGCGGTCGGTGCGGTCGGGTCGTCGGCGGGCGGAGCCTCGGCGGCCGGAACGGCGCCGAACACCGCCGTCTCGACCGGCTCTCGGATCTGCGTCGACTCCGCCTCGTCCTGCACGGGCAGCTGCTGCGTCGCCTCGGTGCGGGGGAGCTGCTGGGTGCGGTCGTCCACGGTGGCCTCGGTGTTCTCGTCCTGGGGGGTGCTCGTCGGGTCGTTGGTCTCGTTCATGGGGTTCACTCCTTGCCGATCAGGATCTGGCCGAGGCCGACGTGGGCGTCGATGACGACGTCGGCGTCGCCGGTGCCGAAGGTCTGGACCGTGCTGATGTTGCGTCCGTTGTCATTGGTGTCGTCGTGGACGATCGGGTCGGAGTCGAGCGACGGGGGCAGCGGGTCGAACGACCCGAAGTCCGCGCGGGTGATGTCGCCCGCGGCGACCGAGCTGTGCACCTCGACCGTCAGGTTCTTCGGGATGTGGATCCTCAGCTCGCCCATGCCGACCCTCGCCTCGAGGTGACGCGCGGTGTCCGGGTTGTCGGGCAGCTGCGAGAGGTCCAGGTCGGCCGAGCCGATGCTGAGCCGGTAGCTCTCGGTGGTGTCCGTGACCGACGGGCGCCAGACCCGCTCACCGATGCCGCCACCGAACGTCACGTCCGGCACGACCGACGAGGTCCAGGTGACCAGGGCCAGCACGACCGCGAGGAACCCGGTGAAGCCGGCTCGGCGGCCCGCGAGACCGAGGCCGAGGACGCCCAGGCCCACCACCCCGAGGGCGGCGCACAGGGCGACCGTCTGGTCGCTGCCGGCCCAGTGGTTGGCCTGGTGGGCCCACGAGGTCAGGCCGTAGGCCGCGACGGCCAGTCCGCCGACGAGCAGGGTGGCGCCGAACCCGCCCGAGCGCCGACGCGGCGGCTTCGGTGCACGCGGAGGCCTGGGGGGACGCGGCTGCCGGGCAGCCGGAGGAGCCGGGGGCCAGCCGCCACCGGGAGGGGTGGCAGCGCCATACGGGGCGGTGGGCGCGGTCGTCGTCGAGGAGGTGGCCGCCGAGGTGGGGGTGGCCACGCTCGCCCAGGTGCCGGGCTGCGACCGCTCGGCCTGCTCGACGTCGGCGTCTGCCGAGCGGGTGCTCGCGTCGGTGGTCCAGGTGGGTGCCTGCGTGGCTCCCTGCATGGCAGCCGGTGCGGTTGCCGGCTGGAAGGAGGGGCCCGAGTCGCGCTTGCGGGTGACGAGCCAGAAGACGAGGCCGACCGGGATGACCACCCACCAGATCCAGCCCATGCCGGGCACGTCGCCGGCGAACCCGGTGCCGCCGACCAGCGACAGGCCGATGACGATCAGCAGGATGATGCCGAGCACGTCACCGTCGCGCAGGGCGCGCTCGGCGACGATGTCCTCCTTGTCGTTGGGCAGGAACGCCCAGGCGATGAGGTAGACGGTGATGCCGAGCCCTCCCATGACGACGAGCAGCACCAGCACCGCGCGGATGACTATGGGGTCCACCCCGAGCCGGGTGGCGATGCCGGAGCACACGCCCGCCAGCCACTTGTCGTCGCCGTCGCGGCGCAGGTCGATGGACCGGAGCCAGCCGAAGAAGCGGTCGAGGCCCGAGGCGTTGGTGTCGTTCGTCGGGCCCGTCGTGGGCCCAGAGGTCTGCGTCATGTCATCCATGGTGTCGACGCGCAGGCCCCGGAACCATGAGGGTCGACCCTGAACGGACCCCGAGAGCCCCGCTCCGCACCCTGAGGAGGGTCTCTTTCCGCCCCGGAGTAGGTCAGGATGAGGGCATGCCGACTCCTTACGAGCGGCCCGTCCCCCCACAGGAGGCGAGGGCCGCAGAACGCCGCGCCGCCCGCCGCGTCCTCACCCGCCCCGCCGAGGGCAAGGTGATCGCCGGCGTGAGCGCCGGACTGGCCGAGCACCTGGGCTGGTCCGTGCGCTGGATCCGCGTGCTGTTCGTCGTGCTGTCGATCCCCACGGGCGCCGGGCTGGTGGCCTACGTGTTCCTGTGGGCCCTGACGCCGCTGTCCCGGGGCGGGTTGGTCAACGGCCAGCGCCCCACCATGGACCCGGCCGACCCGGTGGGCGAGACGGGAGGTCCCGGTGGCGGTGCCCCCGTGGGTGCTCCGGTGGGGGCCCTGCCCGAGGCCGAGCGAGACGCCACGCGGGTGCTGCTCGTCGGTGGCCTCATGCTGGCCGTCGGTCTCGTCGTCGTGGCCCAGAACGCCGGCCTCAACGCGCGTCTCGGCATCCTGCTGCCCCTGCTCGTCGTCGCGGCCGGTGCGGTGCTGGCGTGGTCGCAGCTCGACGAGCGACAGCGGGGGCGGTGGCTCGGGGACGGTTCCGGGACCGGCCGGTTCAGTGCGGCACGACTCGTCTTCGGTGGGGTGCTGGCGCTTGCGGGCCTGGTCATCATGGCCACCCGTGGTCGGTCGCTCGAGGCCATCTGGGACATCGGTGCCGCCGTGGTCGCCGTGCTCGCCGGAGTGGCGCTCATCGCCGCACCCTGGGGCCTGAGCCTCTGGTCGGACCTGCGGCACGAGCAGGCCGAACGCGCTCGCGCCACCGAGCGCGCAGACATCGCCGCCCACCTGCACGACTCCGTCCTGCAGACGCTGGCCCTGATCCAGCGCAAGGCCGACGACCCCGCCGCCGTCACCCAGCTCGCCCGCGCGCAGGAGCGTGAGCTGCGGTCCTGGTTGTATGCCGGACCCACCGACAGCGATGCGACGCTCGCCGCCGCCGTGGCCGAGGTGGCCCACGAGGTCGAGGACCTGCACGGCACACCCATCGACCTGGTTGCGACCGGCGACCGGCCGCTCGACGACGGCGGCCTGGCCCTGTCCCGGGCGGTGCGCGAGGCGCTGCTCAACGCCGTCCGGCACGGTGCGGCGCCGGTGTCCCTCTACCTCGAGGTGGGTCCGTCCGGCGTCGAGGCGTTCGTCCGCGACCACGGACCCGGGTTCGAGCTCGAGGAGGTGCCCGACGACCGCCTCGGCGTCCGCCAGTCGATCCTCGGCCGGATGGACCGGCACGGCGGCACCGCCCGGGTCCGCCGACTCGAGCACGGCACCGAGGTCGTGCTCACCCTCCCTCCGGTGCCTGCGACCCCGCCGCCCACCGCACCACCGCCGCCCACCGCACCGCCGCCGTCCCAGCCCGTCCCAGAGGAGACCCGTGAACACGCCTGACCGCAAGCCCGTCGAGGTCGTGCTCGTCGACGACCACCGGATGTTCCGTTCCGGGGTCAAGGCCGAGCTGGGCGACGCGGTGTCCATCGTGGGCGAGGCGCCCGACGTCGACACCGCCATCGCCGTGATCCGTCAGACCAAGCCGCCCGTGGTCCTCCTGGACGTCCACCTGCCCGGGGGCAACGGCAACGGTGGGGTGGACGTCCTGCACGGGTGCCGCGGGCTCGAGACCACCGCCGGCCAGCCAGTGCGGTTCCTCGCCCTGTCGGTCTCCGACGCCGCCGAAGACGTCATCGCGGTGATCCGCGCCGGTGCGCGCGGGTACGTGACCAAGACGATCAGCGCCACCGACCTCACTCGCGCCATCCAGCGGGTGGCCGACGGGGACGCGGTGTTCTCGCCGCGGCTGGCGGGCTTCGTGCTCGACGCGTTCGGGGCGGCCGCGGGCGAGATCGCCGAGGTCGACGAGGAGCTCGACCGCCTCTCGGCCCGTGAGCGCGAGGTGATGCGGCTCATCGCCCGCGGCTACCAGTACAAGGAGGTGGCCAAGGAGCTCTTCATCTCCGTCAAGACCGTCGAGACCCACGTCTCCTCGGTGCTGCGCAAGCTCCAGCTGTCCTCGCGCCACGAGCTCACGGCCTGGGCGATGGGCCGCCGCCTGCTCTGACGGCGACCCATCTGGGGGCTAGAGCTGGACGGTCTCGTTGTCGCCCACGTCCGGACGGTCGCCCGTCACCTTGCTCTTCACGAGGGCGATGACGCTGGCCACCTTGCCGCCGGGGGTGTCCCAGTACTCCGCGGTCTCGGTGCTGACCTTGAGCAGGACCACGTCGGGGTCCTCCGGGCCGTTGGCGAACCACGCCTCGGCGAACGGGTTCCACAGCTCCTTGTTCTTCGCGACGTCGCGGACGACCTCGGCGGTGCCGGAGACGGACACCCACGAGGACGAACCGGCGTACCCGATGTTCACGCGCGGGTCGGCCTGCACCTCGGACACCTTGGGGGAGGCGGCCGAGGCGAAGAACCACAGGTCGCCGTCGAACTCGACCTCCTGCGTGGCCATCGGGCGGCTGACGATGGCGCCGTCGGGCCCGATCGTCGTGAACATGCACGTGCGCTCGTCCTTGACGAGGTCGCGCACCTTGGCGACGGAGTCGGGGTCGTGCGTCGGGGTCTGCTGCGATTGGGTCACGGGTACGTCCTTCGTCGGCATCTGCCCTGCTCAGGGGCCTGTGCTTCGACGCTAACCCGCGGGCCGCGAGGCGGCACCTCCTGCAGCCGTCGCAGCGCAGACCGCGGTCCGGCCGGTCCACCGTGGGCGCCGATAGGATCCACGTATGCAGCTCGTGTACGACCTCGTCGTCGTTGCCCACCTCCTCGGCATGGCCGCCCTCGTCGGTGGTTGGCTGGTGCTGCTGGCGGGCGCCGGCTCCACGAGCGTCATGGCGTGGGGTGCTCGAGCGCAGCTCGTCACCGGGCTCGTCCTCGTGGGGCTCGCCGAGGGCGTGAGCTCGCTCGACGAGAACCTCAACCACACCAAGATCGGCGTCAAGCTGCTCATCGCGATCGCGGCCCTGGCCCTCGTGGAGATCGGTCGGGCCCGGACCAAGCGCGCACAGGACGGCGCGGGGCTCGTGCGCGCCGCCGGGGCCCTCGGCGCCCTCAACGTCGTCGTCGCGGCCGTCTGGAGCTGACGCCCCTCAGCGGGCGGGCGGGCCCCCGCGACCGACGGTGCGCGGTGGGTCGTAGCCACCCTCGGGCGGCACCATCTCCGCCCTCACCCCGAGCAGCCTGATCGGCCGGTCGTCGCCCAGTGCCCGCAGCAGCTCGAGCGCGGTCGTGGCGATGACCGTGGCGTCGAACGTCGGCTCGGCGAGCCTGCGGATCCGGGTCGTCGTGAAGAACGGCGCGAAGCGCACCTTGAGGTGCACCCGCACGCACGCGCGGTCCTCGCGGCGGATGTCCTCGACGACCTGGTCGGCGAGGGCGTGCACGGCGTCCGAGATCTCCTGCGGCTCCACGAGGTTGGTCTGGTAGGTCGTCTCGCGTCCGTGGGCCCGGGCGATCCACGGAGTGTCGTCGACGGTGGTCGTGCCGGCGCCCTGTCCGAGCCGGCGGTAGTGCGGTCCCATCGACGGGCCGAACTCGCTCGCCAGCACCGCCTCGTCGGCCGTGGCCAGGTCGTGCACCGTCGCGATGCCGTGGGCGGCAAGCCTGGCGGCGATGCGGGACCCGACGCCCCACAGGGCATCCGTCGGGCGCGCCCCCATCACCTCGAACCAGTTGTCACGCGTCAGCTCGAACACCCCGCGCGGCTTGCCGAAGTCGGTGGCGATCTTGGCGCGCACCGTCGTGTCGCCGACCCCGACCGAGCAGTGCAGGTCGGTCCGTTCGAGCACCGCGGCCTGGATCGACCGGGCCACCGCCCACGGGTCGTCGGTCTCGATGCCGACGAACGCCTCGTCCCACCCGAGCACCTGGACGACCGCCCCGGGAACGGCCTTGAGGGTGGCCATCACCTCGGCTGACGCGGCGTCGTAGGCGGGTCCGTCGACGGCGAGCACGACGGCCTCCGGGCACTTGCGGACGGCGAGCTTGAGCGGCATGCCGGAGTGGACGCCGAAGGCGCGCGCCTCGTAGGAGGCGGTGGACACCACGGCCCGCTCGGTGGGGTCGCCGCGTCCGCCGACGATGACGGGCAGGCCTGCGAGCTCCGGGCGGCGCAGGATCTCCACCGCCGCGATGAACTGGTCGAGGTCGACGTGCAGGACCCAGGGCCGGGCGGCGGGCTGGACCTCGGGTGCCATGGGCCCATCCTGCCCGGAGGGGGTGACGGTGTCAGGGGACCAGCAGCAGCTTGCCCCTGGTGCGGCGGCCCTCGAGGTCGTCGTAGGCGGTGGCGGCGTCGGAGAGGGCGTAGCGGCCGCCGACGTCGATGGCGAGGCGTCCGGCCGCGATGTCACCGAGCACGGAGGTGCCTCGCTCGAGCAGCTCCTCACGCGTCTGGAGGTAGCTGCCCAGGGTCGGTCGGGTGACGAACAGCGAGCCACCCGTGTTGAGCCGCTGGAGGTCGAACGGCGGCACCTGACCGCTGGCGCCGCCGAAGAGCACCATCATCCCGCGCGGGCGCAGCGAGGCGAGCGAGGCGTCGAACGTGGACTTGCCGACGCCGTCGTAGGCGACGTCGACCCCATTGTCCCCGTTGGCCTTTCGCACCTCGGCGGCGAGGTCGTCGACGTCGCTGTAGTTGATGGTGGCGTCGGCGCCGAGAGCCTTCGCGATCTCCAGCTTGTCGGCCGAACCCGCCGTCGCAACCACCCGGCCACCCTTGGCCTTGACCATCTGCACGAGCAGCTGGCCGACCCCGCCCGCTGCTGCGTGCACCAGGGCCACGGTGCCCGGCCCCACGGCATACGTGGAGTTGACGAGGTAGTGCGCCGTCATGCCCTGGAGCATGGCGGCCGCGGCGACGTCGAGGTCGACCCCGTCGGGGACGGGCACGAGCGAGTCGACCGCCCGGTTGGCGACCTTCGCGGCGGACCCGAGGCCGGAGCCCCAGGCGACGCGGTCGCCGACGGCGACTCCGGTCACCCCCTCGCCCAGCGCGGTCACCGTGCCGGCGCCCTCGGAGCAGGCGACGTACGGGGTGTCCATGGGGTAGACGCCCTGGCGCTGGTAGACGTCGATGAAGTTGACGCCGACCGCTGCCACCTCGACGTGCACCTCACCCCCGCCGGGCGGTGGGACGTCCCACTCCCGCACCTCGAGGACCGAGGAGTCGCCGTGCCGGGGGACCACGAGGGCGGGAGTGGTGGAAGCCATGCTCCCTACGCTAGGCGAGCGCCTTCTGGTAGGCGACCAGGGCCTTGACCGGAGCCTTGCGGGCCCTGCTGCCGCTCGAACCCGGGGCGGCACAGCGTCAGGCGCCGGTCTCGATCCAGTAGCGCCGCTTCCCGCTCTGCTCGCGCTCGAAGCGTCCCCCGTTGGCCTCGATCGTGCGCGCCGAGGCCGTGTTGTCGAGGTCGCAGGTGACGAGCAGCCGGTCGATCCCGCGGGTGGCTGCGATCGGGATGACCTGCCGCAACGCGTCGCTGGCGAACCCTCGCCGCCGTGCTCCGGGCCGCACGCCGTAGCCGATGTGGCCGCCGATGCTCGCGAGCAGGGGGTGGTCGATCCGGTGCCGCAGCGAGATCGACCCGACGTACTCGTCCGGCCGCTCGGGGTCCTCCATCCACCAGTAGGTCGCGGTCGACCAGCCCGGAGGGCGCAGGCTCGCCTCGTCGGCGTCCCCGACGCGGTTGGCGACCAGGCGCTCGAACTCTGCCGGGTCGTCCAGTGCCTCGCGGGTGAACACCACCCCGGGGAAGTCGCCTTCGGCGGGCCAGTTGACGATCCCGTCGTAGGTCGCCTCCCCGGCGGCGCGGAACTCGTCAGCCGCCTCGAGGAACGAGCGGTGGAACCGGACGTGCGGGGTCGCCAGAGGCACCATCCGCATACTCTCCCAACCGGTTGATGACGGCGTCCAGCATCGGCTCGGTGAGCTTGCCGGTGAAGGTGTTCTGCTGGCTCACGTGGTAGCTCCCGACGAGCCGCACCTTGCGCCCAGCCGGCGTCCTGAGCAGCGCCTCGGCGCCGTGGCCGAACCGCGGCTTGGGCCGGGGCACCTCCCACCCCGACCGCCGGGCGCTCCCCAGGAACGCGTCCCACCCGATCGCCCCCAGCGCGAGGACGGCACGCAGCCGCGGCGCTGCCAGGGCCAGGTCGCGGTCCAGCCACGGGGCACAGGTCGCCTTCTCGACGGTGGTCGGCTTGTTGTCGGGTGGTGCGCAGCGGACCGCCGCGACGATGCGCAGGTTCGTCAGGACCAGTCCGTCGCCGGAGGCCCACGACGTCGGCTGGTTGGCGTACCCACCGCGGTGCAACGCGGCATACAGCCAGTCCCCGGACCGGTCGCCGGTGAACATGCGGCCGGTGCGGTTGGTGCCGTTGGCCGCAGGGGCGAGACCCACGACGAGGACCTGCGCGTCGGGGTCCCCGAAGCCGGGTCCCGGACGGCCCCAGTAGGGCTGGTCCGCGAACGACGCGCGCCGGCCGGTCGTGGCCACCGACTCCCGCCACTGCACGAGGCGCGGGCACGCGCGGCACACGCTCACCCGCGCGTCGAGCTCGGCGACGTCGGTGGCGGTGGTGGCCAGGCGCGCCACGTCATCGGGGGACGAGGCGACCGGGGTGTGCGGCGTCGCGGGGTCGCCGGGCCACCCCGTGCCGGGTGGCACGGGGGAGTCGAACGGCTGCCCGGTGACGGGGTGCGAGTCGCCCACGCGGCCACGGTAGACGCGCAGGTGCCGGGGCGCTCGTCTGTCGCCCGCGCCCGGGTCGTGCCACCCTCGGGGCGTGGCCGAGGCGAGAGACGAACGCGGGTGGCTGGCGGTGGTCGCCGACCGGGCCTGGCCGGGGCGGCCCACCCGCTGGACCGACCTGCCCACCCGCCTGCGACCGACCCTCGCGTGGGTGCTGCGGCTGACCTCGGCCGCCGTCATCGCGTGGCTCATCGCGGGCCGGGTCACGGGCATCTCGACCGACCTCACGGCGCCGCTGACGGCTCTTCTGGTGGTCCAGGCGTCGGCGTTCTCCACGCTGCGGATGAGCGTGCTGCGCGTCGGTGCCGTCCTCACCGGGGTCCTGGTGGCCGTGGCGTTCTCGGCCCTGGCGGGGTTGTCGTGGTGGAGCCTGGCGGCCGTGATCGCTGCGTCGCTGGTGCTCGCCAAGGTCTTCCGGCTCGGGGAGCAGGCGCTGGAGGTCCCGATCAGCGCCATGCTCATCCTGGCCGTCGGGTCGGCGGACGTGGCGGCCGAGGCACGGGTCGCCCTGACCCTCGTCGGGGCGGCCGTGGGGGTCGTGTTCAACCTGCTGCTGCCGTCGGCCGTGCCGAGCGGCCGCGCGGGTTTGGCGGTGCTGCGCGTCGCGTACGCCATGGCGGACTGCCTGGACCGGGCCTCCCGGTCGATGGCCACCGACCGGCTGCGCCGCAGCGAGGTCGAGAGGTGGGCCGACGAGACGCGCGGGGTGGCCGCCCGGGTGGCAGAGGCGTCGGCGGTCGTGACGCAGGTCAAGGAGGGGCGCCGGTTCAACCCGCGGGCCCTGACGACGACCGACGTCGAGCCGGGGCTGCGGGAGGGCCTGGACCGGCTCGAGGCGAGCCTGCTGGCGATCCGGGCGCTGTTCACGGTGATCCTCGCCGAGCTCCCGCCCGACGCCGACGGGGACGAGGCTGCCGGCGCGGCCGCGGACGACGCGTTCGACGAGGACGCCCGCCAGGCGCTCTCGGTGGTCCTGGCCGACGTGGCCGACTGCCTGCGCGCCTACGGGCGGCTCGTGCACGCCGAGGCCGGTGGGGCGCAGGAGCGTGCCGAGGAGGCGCTCGCGGAGAGCCTGGAGATCCTGCGGGAGACCCGCGCCATCCTCACCGAGCTCCTCACGAGCCGGCCGGAGGGGCGGGTCGAGCTGTGGCTGCTGCGGGGTTCGGTGCTGGCCGCGGTGGAGCAGGTGCTCGTGCAGCTCGACCTCGAGCGACGGGCCCGGCTGCGGGCCGCGTGGCAGCGGCCGACACCCATCTCGGTGGTCGCCCCACTGGTGCGCGACGCCCTGCCTGGCGCACGCACGCGGCGCCACGGCAGCTGGTCGGGCGCGCCCGACGCGGTCTCGGGCACGAGCACCACCCATCAGCCGCGCTGACCCGCGAAGACTCCGCGCCGACCCGCGCTGACCTGCCTGACCTCCCCCCGATGTGCGGATCCCGGCGGTCCACCGGTGCCGTTTCCGGCGCGAATCGCCGCTGTCCGGCGAAGCCGGGGGCCATGCGTGCCGGATCCGGCGCTGGTCGTCCCCGCTGCCGGGTGGGCGGCCGAGCGTCAGGGGAGCGGGTGCACCGGGTCGGGGTCGGCCGCGAGCGGCTGCGTGCCTGCCGGACCGGGGGCGACGAGGTTGCGGACGCCCGGCGACAGCAGTGCGAGCGCCGTCGACACGACCATGACGACACCGCAGACGAGCAGCGCGCGGTGGGCGCCGAAGCGCTCGGCCGCCGGTCCGGCCAGGACCAGGCCGAGCGGTCCCAGCATGAGCGAGCCGAGCGCGTCGTACGAGCTCACCCGGGACAGCGAGGCCGCCGGGATGACCCGCTGCATCGTGGTCTGCCACAGGATGCCGAACAGGTCGAAGCAGACACCCATGACGAAGGCCGAGAGCACCACGACCCAGAGCGGGGCGCTGGCGCCGAGCAGGAGGTAGGGCGGCGCCGCGCCCAGGGTGAGGACGACGCCGAGCAGGATCGGGCGGCGAGGACGCAGGCGCAGGGCCACCAGGACGCCGACGATCAGCCCGACCGCCTCACCGGTCAGGACGGCGGTCCAGGCGGTGGGCCCACCGAGCTCGTTCCGGGCGACCACCGGCCCCAGGACGAGGTGCGCCGCCTGGAACACCATGACGAGCAGGGAGAACTGCACGACGACGACCCACAGCCACTGCCGCGACCGGAACTCGTCCCATCCGTCGCGCAGGTCCGCGAGCACCGAGCCCGACCCGTCGGCCACCGGGGTCCCGTCGACGACCGCGTCCCCGACGAGCCCGGCCCCGTCGGCCACGTGCCCGACGGCCACGTCCCCGTCGGGCTCCCCGGAGGCTGGCTCGGCGGCCCCCGAGGGCAGACGGATGAGGGCCACCATCACCCCCGCCGCGGCGAACGAGGCGCTCGCCAGCGCCAGCGCCCACCCGCCTCCCACGGCCGCGACCACGAGACCACCGGCGACGAGCCCGGAGACCCGGGCGATGTTGGTGCCCAGGGCGAGCAGCGCGTTCCCCTGCTGGAGGTGCTCGGGCGGCACCACCTCCGGGATGATCCCCGTGAGCGCCGGCCAGACGGTGGCCGTGGCCGTGCCCGACAGGACCGCGGCGGCCACCAGCCCCCACAGCGGCGCGCGCTCCATACCGATCATCAGGGCCAGCGCGGCGTGGGCCAGCGCGTTGGCCCACTCCGCAGCCTGGAGCACGCGGTGGCGCGGGTAGCGGTCGGCGACCACGCCGCCCGCGAGGATGAACACGACCACGGCGACCGCCTCGGAGGCGAGGACCACCGACAGCGTGGTGGGGGTGGCGCCCGGGAGGTCGAGGATGCCGAAGGCCAGCGCGACGGGCGCGAACGCCACGGCGAGCATCGACAGGGTCCGGGCACTGACGAGCAGCGCGAACGGGCGTTCGCGCAGCAGGTCCCTCACCCGGGTGTCGGTGGCCACGTCCTCACGCTACGCAGCAGGGCAACCGGGTTTTCCGCCCGAACCCGCGCCCGCCCGGCGCAGGCCTCAGGCGGGCCGGGTCGGGATCCAGTAGCGGCGCACCCCGTTGCGGCTGTCCTCGTACTCGCCCCCGTTGCCCTCGATGACGGCCCGCGACCCGACGTTCTCCTCCAGGCAGGTGACGAGCACGCTCGGGCCGTCGACCACCCCGTGGGCGAGCACCAGCGCGCGGGCCAGGGCCCGGCTGGCGTGCCCGCGGCGACGCGCCGTGGGGCGGACGCTGTAGCCGATGTGGCCGCCCTCCTCGAGCAGCCGGTCGGTGAGCCGGTGCCGGATCGCCATCGACCCCACGTACTCGTCGCCGACGACCATCCACAGGAACGTCACGGGCGTCCAGGCGTGCCGGCGCGGGGCGTCGTCGTCCCGGGCGCGCCGCCGCAGGGCGACGAACCGGGCGAACTCCTCCGGGTCGCGCAGGCTCTCGCGGGTGAAGCTGAAGCCGGCGTACCCGGGCTCGGGCTCGTGCACCCAGTCGCCGTCGCCGTCACGCTGCTCCCGCGACGCGAGGAACTCGTCGGACGCCGTCAGGTAGGACTCCTGGTGGCGCAGGTGCGGGGCGACGAGACGGGTCATGCGGCGACGCTACCTGTCGGCACGGGCACGTAGGCTGGGGCCAACATGAGCACGCTGTTCGACGACCTGCCCTTCGACGGTCACCCGTCTCCCGACTCCCGACCTTCGGCAGCGGCTGCCCGAGCGACCGCCGTGGACGAGCGTGGTGTGCCCACGTGGGCCCAGGCCGCCGCCGAGGGCCATGGGCCCGACGACGCCGCCGCCGGTCACGCCGACCCCGAGAGCCTGCTCGAGGGACTCAACACCCAGCAGCGTGAGGCCGTGCTGCACGAGGGTTCGCCCCTGCTCATCGTCGCCGGTGCCGGGTCGGGCAAGACCCGTGTCCTCACCAACCGGATCGCCTACCTCCTCGGCGCCCGTGGGGTGCAGCCCGGCCAGGTCCTGGCCATCACCTTCACCAACAAGGCCGCGGCCGAGATGCGCGAGCGCGTCGCCGCCCTGGTGGGCCCTCGCGCCAAGGCGATGTGGGTCATGACCTTCCACTCGGCCTGCGTGCGGATCCTGCGCCGCGAGGCGACCAAGGTGGGGCTGAAGTCGACGTTCTCCATCTACGACGCCGCCGACAGCCAGCGGCTCATGGCGATGGTCATGCGCGACCTCGACCTCGACCCGAAGCGCTACCCGCCGCGGTCGTTCAGCCACCAGGTGTCCAACCTCAAGAACGAGCTCGTCGACGAGGAGACCTTCTCGTCCCAGGTCGCCGAGGGCACCCACCAGGAGCGGATGCTCGCCGAGGCCTACACCGGCTACCAGCGGCGCCTGCGCCAGGCCAACGCCCTCGACTTCGACGACCTGATCATGACCACGGTCAACATCCTCCAGGCGTTCCCCGACGTCGCCGAGCACTACCGCCGCCGGTTCCGCCACGTCCTCGTCGACGAGTACCAGGACACCAACCACGCTCAGTACCAGCTCGTGCGTGAGCTGGTCGGTGGTGCCGCCGGCACGGCCGGTATGCCGCTGGGTGACGGACCCGAGGTGCCGCCCGCCGAGCTCGTGGTGGTCGGCGACGCCGACCAGTCGATCTACGCGTTCCGCGGCGCGACGATCCGCAACATCGTGGAGTTCGAGCAGGACTACCCCGACGCGCGGACCATCCTGCTCGAGCAGAACTACCGCTCGACCCAGACGATCCTCCAGGCCGCCAACTCGGTCATCGCGAAGAACCCCGAGCGTCGCAAGAAGAACCTCTGGACCGACAGCGGCGACGGCGCCCTCATCGTCGGCTACGTCGGCGACAACGAGCACGACGAGGCCGCCTTCGTGGCCAAGACGATCGACGAGCTCGGCGACTCGGCCGGCGTGAAGCCCAAGGACGTCGCGGTCTTCTACCGCACCAACGCCCAGTCCCGGGCGCTGGAAGAGGTCTTCGTGCGGGTCGGCCTGCCCTACAAGGTGGTGGGGGGCACGCGGTTCTACGAGCGGCGCGAGGTCAAGGACGCCCTGGCCTACCTGCGCGTCATCTCCAACCCCACCGACACGGTGAACCTCCGCCGCATCCTCAACGTGCCCAAGCGCGGGATCGGTGACCGCGCCGAGGCCTGCGTGGCGGCCCTGGCCGAGCGCGAGCGCATCCCGTTCGTCGCCGCCCTCGGCCGACCCGAGGACGCTCCCGGCATCGCCACCCGCTCGGTCGCCGCCATCAAGGGCTTCACCGGCCTGCTCGAGGAGCTCGGCCGCGTCCACGCCGACGACGAGCAGGGCATCGGTGCGCTGCTCGAGGCCGTCATCGAGAAGTCCGGGTACCTCGCCGAGCTGCGTGCGTCCCACGACCCGCAGGACGAGACCCGGGTCGAGAACCTCGCCGAGCTCGTGGCGGTCGCCCAGGAGTTCGACGAGACCCGCGCACAGACCGGCGAGGTCGCCACCCTCGAGGACTTCCTCGAGCAGGTGTCGCTCGTCGCAGACGCCGACGAGATCCCCGACGGCGAGGAGGCCGAGGACCTCGGGGTCGTGACGCTGATGACGCTGCACACCGCGAAGGGCCTGGAGTTCCCCGTCGTGTTCCTCACCGGGCTCGAGGACGGGACCTTCCCGCACCTGCGGTCCCTGGGCGACCCCAAGGAGCTCGAGGAGGAGCGGCGGCTGGCCTACGTCGGCATCACCCGGGCCCGCGAGCGACTGCACCTCTCGCGCGCCGCGGTGCGCTCTGCATGGGGAGCCCCGCAGTACAACCCGGCGAGCCGGTTCCTCGACGAGATCCCGGCCCACCTCGTCGACTGGCAGCGTGCGGAGGCCGCGACCAGCTACCGGCGCTCCTCGACCCCGGCGGTCGCCCGCCTCGCCGAGCGTCCCGGTGTCCGCTCGCCCGGCAACCGCCCGCTCATCTCGTTGCACGCCGGCGACAAGGTCACCCACGACAGCTACGGTATGGGGACGGTCGTCAAGACCGAGGGCGAGGGCGACAAGACGCAGGCGCACGTCGACTTCGGCGGCGACACCGGCGTCAAGCGGTTCCTGCTGCGCTACGCCCCGCTCGAGAAGCTCTAGCCCGCAGGCTCCAGCCCGCAGGATCTGGCCCGCAGGCTCCAGCCCGCGGGCTCTGGCCCGCAAGGCTCGGTCGGCCCGGCGCCATACCCGGGTATGGGGCGTGGCCGGACGACGAAGGCGCCCCGCGGGAGTCCGCGGGGCGCCTTCGTCGGTGCGCACGGGGCCTACTGGAGGCCGTGGTCCTTGAGCCAGGGGGCCGGGTCGATCGCCGCGCCGCCCTCGGGGTGGATCTCCAGGTGCAGGTGGGGGCCGGTCGAGTGCCCGGTGTTGCCGGAGGTGCCGACCAGGTCGCCGGGGGCCACCTTGTCGCCCTCCTTGACGCTGATCGAGTTCATGTGGCCGTACACCGACACGGTGCCGTCCCAGTACTCGATCTCGACCTTGTTGCCGTACCCGCCCTGGACGCCGGCGAAGACGATGGTGCCCGTCGACATGGCGTGCAGCGGGGTGCCCACGGGCGTGCCGAAGTCGTCGCCCTGGTGCATCCGGCCCCAGCGCCAGCCGAAGCCGGAGGTGAAGACCGCGCCCTTGATCGGCATGAGCCACTTCTCGGCGTTCTTGCGCTTGGCCTCGGCCTTGGCGATCGCAGCGGCGGCGACCTTCTTCTTCGCGCCCGCCGCGCGCTCCGCGCTGCGCGCGATCCGCTGGGCCTCGACTGCCCGGCTCTCGGCGGTGGTCACCTGGAGCTCACGCTGCTGGGTGGCCTCGACGCGGTCGAACTCCGCGAGGGCGGCGCTCTGGGCCCGGCTCTTGGCCTGGGTGCCCGCGAGGTCGAGGTGGACCGGGGACGACTCGGCCACCGTGGCCCCGGTCGTCGTCACGACGAGGGCAGCGGCTGCCGCCGTCGGGAGGACGAAGCCGCCACGGAATCCTGCGGGGATGCGCGGCCCACGCCGGGGCGCACGGTGGCGGCCCGGGACGCGGTGACGGCCCTGGTAGGAGGGGGAGGAGCTCACGGAGAAAAGTTGCCTTGCGTGCGGGGACACGGAAGCCAATACCGTAGCGTGACCAGTTCGTTATCCAAAATGCGCGTCCACGGTCGGGACGTTATCCTCCACCGCCGCGTGGGTCTGCTCGGCCGGACCGCGACGTCCTCGCAGGTCAGGAGGTTGCGCGGGACGTCCGACGGGGGAGCTCGGTCACGCCGGGGGTGACCGTGTGCCCCTCGGAGTCGAGGTGCGCCAGGGTCGAGGAGATGCCGTGCACCACGCTGCCGATGATGGGCAGTGACATGTGGCCGACCCCGTGGAGGTCGATGTTCCGCACGCTCAGGTCGGGGTGCTCGAGGGCGGCGTTGCGCTGCGGGAAGACCATCTGGTCCAGGTCGGACCAGTAGACGACGAAGCGCGTGCGGCACTGCGGCACGGGTTGGTCGAGCTCGCGCATCAGGCCGCTGTGCGGTCGCAGCTGGCGGGTCAGCTGGTTGTGCCAGCCGTAGGCCGTGTAGGTGCCCTGGTGCGGGGTCCCCAGCGTCACGAGCGTGTGGACGCGGGCGTCGCCGCCCAGGCGGGTGATGTAGTACCGGGCGATCAGGCCGCCCATCGAGTGCCCGACCACGTGGATGCGCTCGTACCCCGTCTCGGCCACGAGGGCCTCGACCTCCTCCGCCAGCTGCGCGGCGGCCACGCGGACGTCGGCGGTGAACATCGAGTAGTTCATGCTCACGACCCGGCCGAACCCGCGGCGGCGCAGGCCGAGCCGCAGGAGGGTGAAGATCGAGCGGTTGTCGACCATGCCGTGGACCAGCAGGATCGGCGTCCCCGCAGCCTCCACGTCGGAGATGACGAGCCCGCGCTGCGTCGGGGGCAGGTGCTCGACGCGGTACTCCAGCTGGCTGTCCCGACCCTGCCGTCCGACCAGGCCCCAGGGGTACAGCGCCAGGTGCGTCGTGAGCCAGGCCGCCTCGACCGCGGCGCCGAGCAACCCGGTGGGGGTGGCGAGGGCCTTGGCAGCTCCGCCGACCACGTCCTGGGCCGCGGTGGTGGCGGCGACGACGGTCCCGGTGACCCGACCGGCCGCCCCACCGGCCAGCCGTCCGATCGCCCGCGCCTGGCGCGGGACGTCACCCGACGGCGACCGCAGCGCTGCGGGGCGTCGGCGCGGACGCGGGCTGCTCTGCGACATGACCCCCCGAACCTAGCCGAGCGGGTGCCCCCTCGCGCGCGCAACGGGCCGGGCGGAGCGGGTGTGGCGTGCGTCGCCCCGAGGCGATGCCCGGATGTGTCCACGGAGTGGATAGTGTGCGGCTATGACTAGCTCACCGTTGCGCGTGGTCGTGGCCAAGCCCGGACTCGACGGGCACGACCGTGGCGCCAAGGTCGTGGCCCGGGCCCTGCGGGACGCCGGCATGGAGGTCGTCTACACCGGCCTGCACCAGACGCCCGAGCAGATCGTCGAGGCGGCCATCCAGGAGGACGCCGACGCCGTGGGCCTGTCGGTCCTCTCCGGCGCGCACATGACGCTGTTCGCCAAGGTCATGGACCTGCTGAAGCAGCGTGACGCCGCCGACATCGTCGTGTTCGGTGGCGGGATCATCCCGGAGGGCGACATCCCCGAGCTCACGAAGATCGGCGTCGCCAAGGTCTTCACCCCCGGTGCCACCACGACCGAGATCGTGGAGTGGGTCCGGGGCAACGTCACCCAGCAGTAACCCCCTGGCTGACCACCCCCTGGCTCCGGTGTCCGGGTCGTTCTGCCGTCGGCGAACGCGCCTTCCCGGTGGTCAGCACCTCGCCTAGCGTGGGCAGATGAGCAGCGCGCCGAGCCTGACGCTGGTGGGCCACGATCGACCGGTACCCCTGCGCCCCGAGCCCCTGTGGCGGGAGGTCGTCGGTGCCCGGCTGCGCCACCTGCGCCGACGCCGCGGGCTCACACTCGTCGAGACGGCCCGGCGCGCCGGGATCTCGCCGCAGTACCTGTCCGAGGTCGAACGGGGTCGCAAGGACCCGTCCTCGGAGGTGCTGGCAGCGGTGACCGGCGCGCTCGGGAGCGACCTCGTCGAGGTCACCCACCTCGCCTCGCTGGACCTGCGCCGCCAGCACCTCTCCGTGACGTCGCCGCCACCCGGGGAGATCAGGCTCTCCGCCTGACCCGGGCGCCGCGTCAGTCCGGCGCCGGTCGCGCGGCCACCAGCCGGTCGACCAGCCCGTAGTCCACGGCCGCCGCGGGCGTGAAGATCCGGTCGCGGTCGGTGTCCCGACGCAGCACGTCCAGGGCCTGCCCGGTGTGCCGGGACAGGACCTGCTCCGCCTCGGAACGCAGCCTGATCACCTCGTCCGCCTCGAGGATCAGGTCGGGTATGGCGCCCTGGCTGCGCGCCGAGGGCTGGTGCAGGAGGACCCGTGCGTGCGGCAGGATGCTGCGCTGCCCGGGGGCTCCCGCCGCGAGCAGGATCGCCGCTGTCGAGCACGCCTGGCCGATGCAGGTCGTGGCGACCGGTGCGTGGACGAACTGCATCGCGTCGTAGACGGCGAAGGTGGCCGTGAGCGATCCGCCGGGCGAGTTGATGTAGAGGTCGATGGGGCGCTCGGGGTCCTCGGACTCGAGGTGCAGGATCTGCGCGATGAGGGCGTTGGAGACCCCGTCGTCGATCTCGGTGCCGAGGTAGACGATGCGTTCGCTCAGCAGGTGGCTGTAGACGTCCATCACCCGGTCGCCCCGCGGGTGGGTGCGGATCACGTTGGGGATCGTGTAGGTGCTCATCGGGCGCCTCCCAGCCCGGTCCGCGTGGCCCGCCGGGGACGGACGCTGTCGAGCGACTCGAGGACGTGGTCGACGAAGCCGTACTCCAGCGCCTGGTCGGCCGAGTACCACCGGTCTCGTGCCGAGTCCTCCCGGACCTTCTCCAGGGGTTGGCCGGTGTGCTCCGCGATCAGTCCGAGGACGGTCTCGACGGTCGAGCGCAGGTCCTCGGCCTGGAGCTCGATGTCCACGGCCGTCCCGCCGATCCCCGCCGAGCCCTGGTGCATGAGGATGCGCGAGTGCCGAAGCGCGTACCGCTTGCCGTGCGTGCCGGCCGTGAGGAGGAACTGGCCCGCGCTGCACGCCAGCCCGAGGGCGAGCGTCGAGACGTCGTTGGGCACGAGGCGCATCGCGTCGTGGATCGCCAGCATGGCCGGGACGGATCCGCCGGGGGAGTTGATCCAGAGGCTGATGTCGGCGCGCGGGTCCTCGGCGGACAGGAGGAACAGCTGGGAGCAGAGGCGAGTGCCTCCGTGGTCGTCGAGCTCGCCGTCGAGGACGATGATCCGCTGCTCGAGCAGCCGGCTGGAGAGGTGGGCGTCTGTGGGCTGGGCTGGGGCGGTGGTGTCGCGCATGGCCCCACGCTGGGCGCACCGTCGTGGGCACGCCCAGCGTTCGCTGCTGTGAGCAGAACCTAGGGAGCGACGGGGACGCTGAAGGCGGCCGGGGCCGTGGGCGAGGCGTGCACGGTGACCGGCTGCACGGCATACGCGTTCTTGTAGGCGGCGTCGGTGCTCGCGAGCACGAGCTGCAGCCGGTGCCCCGCCTGCACCCGGTGGACGATCGCCGGGAGCTCGATGTGCACGGGCTGGGTGACGTCGGCGACCCTCACCGGGCTGATCAGCTTGTGCACCAACGTCTTCGAGCCGTCGGGCGCAACGTCGTAGAGCTTGGCGAAGACCTGTAGCTGGCCCGTGGGGCCGGCTGCCTGGGTCAGTGCGGCCGCCGGCGACTCGAGCCTGACGTCGAGTGTCGGCGAGCCGACGACGTCCACCGCCGAGGCCAGCGGCGCGGTCGACCACGCACCGAACGTGCCCGGGGTGTCGAACGGAGCGGTCACGCCGGGCGGCAGCGACACCTGTCCCTCGAGTCCGGAGACCTCGCTGTAGGAGGCGGGGACTCCGAGGCCCGGGTTGGACCAGGTCGTCGAGCCGGGCTGCACCTGGCTCCTCGAGGCCACCAGCTCGTCGGCTGCGGAGAGGTACCACGTGCGGCGGGCGCCGACGGGGAAGGCGGCGGCGCCGGCGTAGGCCGGTGCGGCGCTGCCGGTGTAGGGGACCCAGTCGCGGAAGTAGGCGAACTCGGGGCCGGTCGACACGGTCGAGCCCTTGAGGTGGTGGTCGAACCAGTTCTTCACACGCAGCCCGAGGTAGGTGTCCTCGATGTGCTGGCCGGTCAGGTCCAGCTCGCCGGGGGCCGCGCCCGTGTTGCCGTTGGTGCCGCCCGAGTGGCCCCACGACTGCCAGGCCATCGTCACCGGGACGCCGCGGGACTTCAGGGAGCGGTAGGTCGCAACCGACTCCTGGAGGTTGAACAAGGTGTCGTTCTCGCCCTGGATGAGGAACGTGGGCACCTTCACCTTGTCGATGTAGTGCGCCACCGAGACGCGGTCGGTGAGGCGGTACGTGTCCGAGGAGGGATGGCCGAGCGTGTCGAGCGTCGCCTTCGCCTGGCAGGCCTCGAGGACGAAGTTGGGGCAGCCGACGTTGCGCTTCGGGTCGATCGCCGTCCCCTGGAGGCCGTCGAGGATGCCGATGCCGAAGAACAGCCCGGTCCAGCCGATCTTCTCGGTGCCGGGGTTCGAGTTCGCGTAGGTCACCCCGCGGAGGCTGGTGTTGTTCGGGGCCAGCGAGTAGCGCAGGTCGTTCCAGGTGATGAGGGGAACGAGCGTGTCGACGCGTGGATCCGTTGCGGCAGTGGCGAACTGGATCTGACCACCGTACGAACCACCCAGCATGCCCAGTCGTGGGTCGTGCTTGGCCGCGTCGTCGAGGACGGTCCAGTCCACCGTGAGCGTGCCGGCAGCCCTGGTGGTGCCGCCCACCTGCGCGGAGGCGTATGGCGCGCTGCCTCCGCCACCGAGGAACGTCACGAGGGAGGACGCGGCCACCCCGTCGACGCCGGGGTCGTCGAGCGAGATCTTGCAGCCGCTGTCCGGGAAGCCGAGACCGGTGTACGACAGGACGGTGTAGCCCCGCGCGGCGAACGCCCGTCCGAGCCCGGCCTGGTCGTCCTTGCTCCCGCCGAAGCCGTTGGTGGTGAGGATGGTGGGCACCCGGGCCGACCTGCTGGCCGAGTGGGGCTTGTAGAGGTCCGCGTCGATGGTGCACGTCTGCGGCCGCCCGAGGTCGTCGTTGCCGGCCGGGACCGTGAACTTCAGTCCCGTGTACGTGTCGACAGCGCCGAGGGAGGTGGCGGACGGTGTCGCGCCGGCGGCGGGTGTCGATGCGACGGTGCCGCCGACGGCGACCGCGGCGAGGGGTGCGAGCGCGAGGGCGGTGAGCCGGCGGGCTCGGGACGGGGACGGGCGCGACATCGAGCCTCCACGGGAGTGCGGGCGAGCCGGGTGGCGACGCCTCGGTGGACTGACAACGACGACACCGCTCGCGCGGTTACGTTCACCGAGCTCGCGGCCTTCACCGTGCCGCCAGGGTCGCCCCCGGTGAAGTAGCCACATCGTGGATCTCGCGTACCGAGGCGTGGACCGCGGGGCCTGCCGTCGGCCCCCGCGATGGCACGAACTTGGCCAAGAGCAGAAGAAACATGGTGACGAATCCCCTTGAACCGCAGGTCCCCACGCATTTGGCAAAGTCTTCGCAAGATTCATTGACCCTGTGTGCGCACGAAAGGTTAGGTCGGCACGGCGCCGACGCCCACGGTCACCTTGTGCCGTCTCGGAGGGGGATCGACGTCGCCTCGTGGTGCGGGACCCCATCCGTGCCCTGTCCGAGAAGAGGAACACTCGTGATCCGACTGTCCACCGGCGCCGCCCTCGGCGTCGCAGTCGCCGCAGCAGTGGCCACCCCGCTGTCTGCTGCCTCAGCCGCTCCCGCCGCGGCACCGAGCCAGGCCCCCAGCCAGTCCGTGGCCGTCGCCACCGCCCAGGCAGGAGCCGACCGGGACCACAGCGCCCTGGGGCTCTCCAACGACGAGAAGCTCGTCGTGCGCAACGTCGTCACCGACCGTGACGGCACCCAGCACGTCCGGTACGACCGCACCTACAAGGGCCTGCGTGTCGTCGGTGGCGACCTGGTCGTCGACAAGGCCTCCTCCGGCACGGTCCGTAAGGTTCGCTGGAACGGCAACGACGGTGGCAGGGTCGCTGTCGCCTCGACCACGCCTGCGGTCGCCGAGACGAGCGCCGAGAAGTCCGGTGCCAAGCGCGCCGGCTACGCGCCGAAGAAGAACGACGGCGAGCTCGTCGTGTGGGCGGGCCACGGCACGCCGCGCCTCGCCTACGACGTCCTGACCGAGGGCGTCAAGGCGGACCAGACGCCCAGCCGCCTGCACACCATCGTCGACGCGAGGAGCGGCGCCGTCCTCACCTCGTGGGACGAGGTCGTCAACGGCACCGGCAACTCGATGTACTCCGGCACGGTCACCCTCAACACGACCCTCTCGGGCAGCACGTACCAGCTGAAGGACTCGGTCGGGAACTACACGACCGACCTCAACGGCGCGACGACCGGTACCGGCACGCAGTTCACCGACGCCGACGACGTGTGGGGCAACGGCGCGACCACGTCGCGGCAGACCGCAGGGGTCGACGCCGAGTACGGCGCGGAGAAGACGTTCGCCTACTACAAGAACGTCCTCGGCCGGAACGGCATCTTCAACAACGGCGTGGGCGCCCGCAGCCGGGTCCACTACGGCAACGCCTACAACAACGCGTTCTGGGACGGCACCCAGATGACGTACGGCGACGGGGCGGGCAACACCAAGCCGCTCACCTCGATCGACGTCGCGGCGCACGAGATGAGCCACGGGGTCACCGAGAACACCGCCGGCCTCGCCTACTCGGGTGACGCGGGCGGCCTCAACGAGGCGACGTCCGACATCTTCGGGACCGCGGTCGAGTTCTACGCCAACAGCGCGGCCGACCCGGGTGACTACCTCATCGGCGAGAAGATCAACATCAACGGCAACGGCACCCCGCTGCGCTACATGGACAAGCCCAGCAAGGACGGCGCCTCCAAGGACTGCTGGTCCTCCAGCCTGGGTGGCCTCGACCCGCACTACTCCTCCGGCCCGTTGAACCACTGGTTCTACCTGGCCTCCGAGGGCTCGGGCGCCAAGACCGTCAACGGTGTCGCCTACAACAGCCCCACCTGTGACGGTTCGACCGTCACCGGCGGTGGCCGCAGCAACATCGAGAAGGTCTGGTACCGCACGCTGTCGATCAAGCTCACCTCGAACAGCACCTACCTCAACGCTCGCGAGGGTGCGATCGCCTCGGCCATCGAGCTGTACGGCGCGGGCAGCGCCACCTGCACCGCCGTCGAGAAGGCCTTCACGGCCATCGCGGTCCCGGCCGGTTCGCAGTCCTGCGGCGGCACCACGCCCCCGCCCACCGGCAACCTCCTCCAGAACCCGGGCTTCGAGTCCGGTGCGGTGAGCTGGACCGGCACTGCCGGCCCGATCACCAACAACACCGGCCGTGCAGCCCGCACGGGCTCGTGGAAGGCCTGGCTCGGCGGCAACGGAGCCACCACGACGGAGACGATCCAGCAGAGCGTCACCCTCCCGTCCACGGCGACCGCTGCCACCCTGTCGTTCTACCTGTCCAGCGACACCGCTGAGTCCGGCAGCACGGCGTACGACACGATGAAGGTCCAGGTCGTCGATGGTGCGACGACCACCACCCTGGCGACGTACTCCAACGTCGGCGCCAACGCGGCGTACACCCTGAAGTCGTTCAACGTGACGGCCTACAAGGGCAAGACGATCTCGGTGAAGTTCCTCATGAACGAGGACTCCTCCCTGCAGACGTCGTTCGTCGTGGACGACACCTCGCTCGCCACCAGCTGACGAGGGGACGTGGGCCGGCGCCCGTGCGAGCGCCGGCCCACGTCCGTGTCACCCCAGAACGGGTGGTGGCGGGATCGGGACCTCCAGCCCGGACCCGCCACCACCACCGGCGCCACTCCCGGCGCCCACCCCGAAGGAGATCTCGTGAAGAAGATGTCAGCAGGCCTCGCATTCGGCGTGGTCGTCGCAGCCGCAGTCGCGACCCCCCTCAGCGCAGCCCAAGCCGTCCCGTCCGGATCCACCCCGGCCCCCACCGCTGCCCAGGCGATCGGTGCCGAACAGGCGAAGGTCGCCGACGCCGGCAGGACCCTGGGTCTCGGAGCCGACCAGAAGCTCGTCGTCCGCGACGTGGTCGTGGACACCGACGGCACGCGGCACGTCCGGTACGAGCGCACCTATCGGGGCCTGCGGGTCCTCGGGGGCGACCTCGTCGTCGAGCAGGCACCCGGCGGAGCCGCGAAGTCCGTGCACTGGAACGCCTCCGGCCGCGCGGCCATGCCTGCCACGACGGCGACCCTGTCGGGCGCGCGGGCAGAGTCGTTGGGCCGCAAGGCCTCGGGCTTCAGCGTCGACAGCTCGCACCACGAGCTGGTGGTGCAGCTGACCGGCACCGGCTCGAGGCTCGCCTACGACGTCGTCACGGAGGGAGTGAGGGCGGACCAGACCCCGAGTCGCCTCCACACGGTCGTGGACGCGAAGTCCGGTGCGACGCTGCGCAGCTGGGACGAGGTCAAGACCGGGACGGGCCGCTCGCAGTACTCCGGCACCGTCGCCATCCCCACGCTCAAGAGCGGCTCGACGTTCCAGCTGAAGGACTCCATCGGCAACTCGGCCGAGGACCTCAACGGCAAGACCGACCTGCTGCCCGTGTTCCCTCGCAGCGGCACCATCTTCACGGACGCCGACGACGTGTGGGGCAACGGTGCCACCAGCGATCGCGCGACCGCTGGCGTGGATGCGATGTACGGGGCCCAGAAGACCTTCGAGTTCTACAAGAACATGTTGGGGCGCAACGGGATCAAGAACGACGGCAAGGGCGCACGCAGCCGTGTGCACTACGGCAGCGGCTACGTCAACGCGTTCTGGAACGGCTCGATGATGACCTACGGCGACGGTGCGGGGAACGCCAAGCCGCTCACCCAGCTCGACGTCGCGGCGCACGAGATGAGCCACGGCGTCACCGAGAACACCGCCAACCTCGACTACTCCGGTGACGCCGGCGGCCTCAACGAGGCCACCAGCGACATCATGGCGACGTCGGCGGAGTTCTGGCTCGCCAACGCCGCTGACCCGGGGGACTACCTCATCGGCGAGAAGATCGACATCCGTGGCAACGGCGCCCCGTTGCGCTACATGGACCGTCCGAGCCGGGACGGCAGCAGCCAGGACTGCTGGACGACGGGGACCAAGGACCTCGACCCGCACTACTCCTCGGGTCCGTTGAACCACTGGTTCTACCTCGTGTCAGAGGGGTCGGGCGCCAAGACCGTCAACGGTGTCGCGTACGACAGCCCGGTCTGTGGGAGCGCGGCTCCCGTGACCGGCGCGGGCCGCGACGCGGCCACCAAGGTCTGGTATCGCACCCTGTCGACCAAGCTCACGTCGACCAGCACCTACGCGGACGCCCGCAACGGCGCCATCTCCTCAGCCAAGGAGCTGTACGGCGCGGGCTCGCCGCAGTGCGTCGCGGTGAAGTCCGCGTTCGACGCCATCGCCGTGCCGGCGGGTTCGCAGACCTGCTGATTGACAGACACCTCGACGAGGGGGCGTCGCCGACCGGCTGGTCGGCGGCGCACCCTCGTGTCTGGAGCCGGCGGCCGCACCGACTCCGGCGCGGTCAGCGGCAGGTGGTGCGCTGCGCCTTCGGCCTGGCCAGGTCCTCGAACAGGGTCGTGACGACGGGCGCGACGTCCTTGAGCCGGGCGTCGTCCGTGGGGACCCCGTTGAGGAGCACGAGCAGGTCGTCGGCGTGGGCCATGGTCGGGGTGCTGTTGGCACCGCTGTCGCCGATGGCGAGGGCGGCGGCACTGATGGCCGAGAAGGCCGCGGGGTCGAGCGTGCAGGTGACCTGGCCGTTGTTGACCTTCGCCAGCACGGTCCGGTCGTCCTGGAGGTTCACGGTGTCGCCGAACCCGGCGACTCCTCCGAAGCGCTGGATCGCGATCGGGTAGTCCACGGTCGCGGTCGTCGAGGATGCTCCGCCGGCGGGAGCCTTCGGCAGCTCCGGCGCCTTCTGCGTGCAGCCGCTGAGCAGTCCCCCGATGAGGGCGGCGGAGGCGCAGACGAGGGCGAGCGCGGGCACGGTGGTGGGTCGCGACATACCGGACACCCTCCCACGGCCCCAGCGACTCGGGGAGGATGCGCGCATGACCCTCTCCCTGGCAGACCTGGCCGCAGCCACCGCGGTCGTGCGACGGCACTTCCCGGCGACCCCGCAGTTCGCCTGGCCGCTCCTTGCGCAGGAGGTCGGGGCGACCGTCTGGGTCAAGCACGAGAACCAGACCCCGACGGGTGCGTTCAAGGTGCGTGGCGGCCTGGTCTACACCGACCGCCTGACGCGCGAGCGTCCGCACGTGACGGGGATCGTGGCAGCGACGAGGGGAAACCACGGTCAGTCGCTGGCCTACGCCGGGACCGCTGCCGGGCTGCGGGTGGTCATCGTCGTGCCGGAGGGCAACAGCCCGGACAAGAACGCGGCGATGGAGGGGTTCGGGGCCGAGCTCGTCGTGCACGGCGTCGACTTCCAGGAGTCGCGCGAGCACGCGGCCCGGCTGGGGGAGGAGCTCGGCCTCGAGACCGTGCCGTCGTTCCACGCGGACCTCGTGGCCGGTGTCGCGACGTACGCCAAGGAGCTCTTCGATGCGGCCGGACCGCTCGACGCGGTCTACGTGCCCGTCGGGATGGGCTCGGGCATCGCCGGGCTCGTCGGCGTGCGCGACCTGCTGGGCCTGCCCACGCGGATCGTGGGCGTCGTGTCCCGGGAGGCGCCCGCGACGGCGCTGTCGTTCGCGGCGGGGGAGGTCGTGACCACCGAGCGGGCGGCGACGTTCGTCGACGGCGTCGCGTGCCGCACCCCGGACGCGGACGCGATCGCCCTGATCGTCGCTGGTGCCGACCACATCGTCATGGTGCGGGAGGACGAGACCGCCGAGGCGATGCGCGTGCTCCTGCGCACCACGCACCAGCTCCCGGAGCCGGCCGGGGCGATCGCGCTCGCAGGCCTGCTCGCCGAGCGTGGGTCCGTCATCGGACAGCGGGTCGGGGTGATCCTGTCCGGCGGCAACTGTGACACCCCGATCCTGACCGAGGTCCTCGCCGGCCGGACCCCGGCCGCCTGAGGCCTCGGGCTGGGCGCGGGGACCGCTCGTCGTGAGATTGCTCCCACCCGCAGCACCCGCGGGTCCTGCCGTGCTCGGACAGGACTAGTCTCGGGGCCGAACCTCACCCATCTGCAGACGAGGACGTCAGACGTGGATCTGTTCGAATACCAGGCTCGAGACATGTTCGAGAAGCACGGTGTGCCCGTGCTCGCCGGTGCCACCGCCACCACGCCCGCGCAGGCGCGCGAGGCCGCGGAGGCCATCGGCCCCAAGAGCGGCGGAGTCACCGTCGTCAAGGCCCAGGTGAAGACCGGTGGCCGCGGCAAGGCCGGCGGCGTCAAGGTCGCCAAGAGCGCCGACGAGGCCGAGGAGTTCGCCGAGGCGATCCTCGGTATGGACATCAAGGGCCACACCGTGGGCACCGTGATGATCGCCCAGGGCGCCCGCATCGCCGAGGAGTACTACTTCTCCGTGCTGCTGGACCGGGCCAACCGCACCTACCTCGCGATGTGCAGCAAGGAGGGCGGTATGGAGATCGAGCAGCTCGCGGTCGAACGTCCCGAGGCCCTCGCGCGCATCGCGGTCGACCCCAACACCGGCATCGACGCGGCCAAGGCCGCCGAGATCGTCGAGGCTGCCGGGTTCGACGCCGAGACCGGCGCCAAGATCGCGCCCGTCCTCGAGAAGCTGTGGGCGGTCTACCGCGACGAGGACGCCACGCTCGTGGAGGTCAACCCGCTCGTGAAGACCGAGGACGGCGACATCGTCGCCCTCGACGGCAAGGTCACGCTGGACGCCAACGCGGACTTCCGCCACCCCGACCACGAGGCGCTCGAGGACAAGGACGCGGCCGACCCGCTCGAGGCCGCGGCCAAGGAGAAGGGCCTCAACTACGTCAAGCTCGACGGTTCCGTCGGCATCATCGGCAACGGGGCCGGCCTGGTCATGTCGACCCTCGACGTCGTCGCCTACGCCGGTGAGGAGTTCGCCGGGTCGCCCAAGCCCGCCAACTTCCTCGACATCGGTGGCGGCGCCTCGGCCGAGGTCATGGCCAACGGACTGCACATCATCCTCGGCGACGAGCAGGTGAAGTCGGTGTTCGTCAACGTGTTCGGTGGCATCACCTCCTGCGACGCGGTGGCCAACGGCATCGTCGGTGCGCTGAACGCGCTGGGTGACGAGGCGACCAAGCCGCTCGTCGTGCGGCTCGACGGCAACAACGTGGAGGAGGGCCGGCGCATCCTCGCCGAGGCCAACCACCCGCTGGTGAGCATCGAAGAGACCATGGACGGCGCGGCCCGCAAGGCCGCCGAGCTGGCTTCGGCCGCGACGAACTGACAAGGGCCGGGAGAACACAACAATGGCAATCTTTCTCGACGAGAACTCCAAGGTCATCGTCCAGGGCATGACCGGCTCCGAGGGCATGAAGCACACGCAGCGCATGCTCGCCTCGGGCACCTCGATCGTCGGCGGCGTCAACCCGCGCAAGGCCGGCACCACGGTCGAGTTCGACGGCGGCGTCTCGGTGCCGGTGTACGGCACGGTGGCCGAGGCCATCGAGGCCACCGGCGCGAACGTGTCGGTCATCTTCGTCCCCCCGGCCTTCGCGAAGTCCGCGGTGGTCGAGGCGATCGACGCGGCCATCCCGCTCGCGGTCGTCATCACCGAGGGCATCGCGGTCAAGGACTCCGCTGAGTTCTACGCCTACAGCAAGGACAAGGGCACGACGCGCATCGTCGGCCCGAACTGTCCCGGCCTGATCAGCCCCGGCAAGTCCAACGCCGGCATCATCCCCGCCAACATCGCCGGCCCGGGTCGCATCGGCCTGGTCTCCAAGTCGGGCACGCTGACCTACCAGATGATGTACGAGCTGCGGGAGTTCGGTTTCTCCTCGGCCGTCGGCATCGGTGGTGACCCGATCATCGGGACGACGCACATCGACTGCCTCGAGGCGTTCGAGAACGACCCCGACACCGACGCGATCGTCATGATCGGCGAGATCGGCGGCGACGCCGAAGAGCGCGCCGCGGCATACATCAAGGAGCACGTGACCAAGCCCGTCGTCGGCTACGTCGCGGGCTTCACCGCCCCCGAGGGCAAGACCATGGGCCACGCCGGCGCCATCGTGTCCGGCTCCGCGGGCACCGCTGCAGCCAAGCAGGAGGCCCTCGAGGCCGCCGGGGTCAAGGTCGGCAAGACGCCGTCCGCCACCGCCGACCTGATGCGCGAGATCATGCGCGGGCTGGGCGCCTGAGCGCTTGCAGCACTAAGCAACACGCACGGCAGACGACGAGCGGGCGACCACCGGGGACGGTGGTCGCCCGCTCGTCGTCGTGCTGCTGACCTTTCGACGGTGGCCCATCAGCCGTCCGGGGGAGGTCGTGGTGTGTTTGGGTAAGCAGTTGGTCAAGTCTGTTTACCGGGTCGGGTCCTGATGGTTCCCTGTGATCCTCCCGCACGACCAAGGCCGTGACCCGCACCCCCTGGCGGCGAGCCGTGTCGACGCGGGAGAGGGATTCCCCCCGCCCTCAGATGAGAGACCCAGCCATGTCGTCGACCCGTTTTTCCCCACGCCGCCGCGCGCTCCGCCCCCGTGCCACCGCAGCCCTGGCCGTGATCGCCGTCGTCGTGGCCGGGCTCTTCTGGCAGGCCTCCACGGCCACGGCCCTGACGTCGGTCACGTCGAACTACTCGTACGGAGACTTCGAGACTGGGTCGAAGACACCGCCCGGGTGGTCCCTCAACGCCGTGGCTCCCAACCGCGCTTTCGTCACGAGTCCTCTGGGCATCTCGGGCACCCACTCCCTCTACGTCGAGGACAACTCGACCACCTTGGGGACGACGGCCCGGCGCACGGTGACCAAGGTGGTCCCCGGGTCCGAATACCATCTGCAGGGCTACGCCATGCCGAAGACCGGCATCCAGTACCTCGCGCTGCGGTTCTACGACTCGACCGGGCGAGTGGTCCTGCGGGTCGCGACCCCGAGCACGACGAGCACCATGGCCTGGTCCCGCATCGAGGCCCACGCCGTGGCACCGGCCGGAGCGACCAGCGTCGGGATCGAGATCTCAAGCAGCTCCTCCGCGCAGTCCGCCGTGTGGTGGGACGCCCTGGAGGTGCTGAGGGCCGGTGTGGGCAACAGCGGGTTCGAGACCACCTCGTCGACGACCCCCGTGCCCTCGTGGACGCTCATCACCCCGGCGCGGACCTCGGCCAAGATCGCCACGGACCAGGCCCGTCTCGGTTCACGGAGCCTGTCCATGACCGACTCGTCGACCACAGCAGACGTCACGGCCACCAGTGCACAGGTTCCTGTGTTCGCCGGCACCGGCCACAACCTCAGGGCGTGGCTTCGCCCGACGGGTGGCAGCTACGCCGTCACGGTGCGGTTCACTGACACAGCGAGGGTCGTCGTGGGCCAGCAAAGGTTCAGCTTCAACGGCACGAAGGGCGTGTGGACCCTGCTGGCGCGGCAGGTCACGGCTCCGCCGACCGCGCACTGGGCGACGATCGAGCTGGCCAGCACGGCTGCCTCTACCGGCACGGCGTCCTGGGACGCCGTGGACCTCCGGCCGGCCCCGGGATCGGGCGTGCACACGTTCGTCAACGGTGTCGCCCTTCAGCCTGTGGACGCCTTCAGCAACACCAACGTCGCTGACGCCGTGGTCGTGGGTGGCCGCGCGAAGATCGTGAGCACGGTCTCCGGAAGCCCCGCAGAGCTCCAGGTCGCCGACCTCGAGACCGGCACGGTGGAGCAGCGCTTCCCGCTGGGGACGATGAAGACCAGCTGGACCCTCACCAAGGGTCCTGACAGCGCGGTGTACGTCGGTGGAAACGACGGCCACCTGTGGCGCTGGGCCTACGGCGCCAGCAGCGTCACCGACGTGGGGCGCGCGACCTCGAAGTCCACCACCGTGTTCGACCTCGAGCCGGGCCAGGACGGAAGGCTCTGGGGCGTGTCTTACCCGGGCTCGGAACTGTGGAGCTACAACCCGTCCACGCGGTCCATCACGAACCTCGGTTCGGTGAGCCCGACTCACGCCTACGCGCGCACGCTCGCGGTCGACGGCACCTACGCCTGGGTGGGCCTCGGGTCCGAGGATCCCAGCATCATGAGGGTCACCCTCTCCAACCCCGCGCAGCGCGTGGCGCTGGCGCTGCCCAGTCCCGTCACCAGTGGCCTGATCACCGAGCTCGACTCCCGCGGTCGCTACCTCGCCGTGAAGACCCCGTCGGGAACGACCGCAGCCGGTGTGGCTGTCGCCTCCGAGCGGCGCCTCTACGACACCGTCGCGCAGACCTGGGACGTGCCGGCCAACCTCGCCGCGCAGCGTCCGACCGAGCAGGACACCGACGGCAACTTCTACTACTTCCGCTACAACCAGCTGCTCTACGTCAACGGTGCGACCGGCGCGACCGGCTCGCGAGGCGGGATCGCGACGCAGGCAGGTCGTGACCGCGTGACGCTGCAGGCGACGATCGGTGGCGTGAGCGGCGAGTGGCTGCTCACCTACGACACCGACGGGACGGTCGGGGCCATCAACCTGGCAACCATGCAGGAGCAGTCCTTCACGGTGAAGTTCCTCCCGACCAAGATGCGCATCAAGTCGGTCACACCCGGCGCCGGAACCCTGTTCGTGGGTGGCTACGGCGGGTCCAGCCTTGCGGTCCTTGACGACGCGAACCTGTCGCAGAAGAAGCAGTACCCGCTGATCCCGTTCGGCCCCGGCGTCATCGGTGAGGTCGAGTCCACCATCTCGCACGGGAAGTACCAGTACATCGGTACCTACACGGACTCGAGGGTGTTCCGGTTCGACACGACCCAGCCTTGGAGCGACGGCACCAACCCGTCACTCGTGGCGACCCTCGGGACCTCCCACGGGCAGGATCGTCCGCTTGCGTGGGCGACTGCCGGGTCGCGCACCTTCTTCGGTACCGTGCCCAAGTACGGCCTTCTCGGTGGCGCGCTCGGTATCTTCGACAACGACACCAGTGCCCCCCGTGTCGTGAAGGAACCGGTCGTGGACCAAAGCGTCATCTCGCTCGCAGCGTCGGGGGACGTCGTGTACGGCGGCACCTCGCGATGGGGCGGTCTGGGTGCCACCCCGACCCAGCCCTCGGCCAAGGTCTTCGCCTACAACGCCTCCACGGGCAAGAAGCTCTGGGAGGTGGCCCCGATCGCCAAGGTCGAGGCGTACGGCGCGGTCGCCCTCTCTCCAAACGGGACGCTGTGGGCGTCCCACGGGACGACCCTCGTGGAGCTGAATCCGGCGAACGGTGCGACGCTCCGGGTGATCACCCTCTCGCCGCAGGGTGCCCAGACCACGCCGGTGCTGCACAACGCGGGCATCGTCTTCGACTCGAACGGGCTGATGTTCCTGGCCGCCGCGAGCCGGGTCTACACGTTCGACCCGGTCACGCTGCGCGTCGACGTCGCGGTGGCGGGCGGCCTGACGACCCCGATGATCGTGGTGCGCAACGGAAGCCTCTACGTTGGCCAGGACAACACCCTGCGCCAGGTGCTCGTCCGCTGACCCTGCTACTTCTGGCGGGCGAGCATGAGGAGCCGGTCCAGCTCGGCGAAGGCCTGCTCCGGGTCCTTCAGCTTGGTGATGACGATCGTCGAGACCGCGCCGGAGGTCTTCTGCGCGGTGACCCCGACCCACTCGGAGAGGGTGGGGCTCCCGTCGGTGAAGACGGTGTCGAGGCGGTAGGTGCCCTGCGACGGCCCGGCGGTGGACTTCACGGTGCCGTTGCCGAACGCGCAGCCCTTGCCGTACAACGCCTTTGCCTCGTCCAGGCGCGCGGCGACGTAGGCCTTCTGCACGGCCGCCCCGGTCGACTCGTCGAGCTGCACGCGCTGGTGGCCGACGTAGCTGGTGGCGCTGGTGCCGGCCCTCACCGACACGACGCCGACCCGGCCACCGATGCCTGCCTGCTGCTCGGTGGTCTCACAGGAGGCGATGGCGGTGGAGCCCTCGAGGGCTCCGGGACCGGCCGTGGTCGCGACGTCCCCGCTCAGCGCCGGGGACCGCCACTGCGAGGCGGCGACGAACAGGGGTGACCCCGGGACCGGCTGGGGGCCGGCGACGGGCATGTCCTGGGACAGCGCCCGCGTGCTCCCGGTCGGTCCGATCTGTGGCGTCGTACTGGTGGCCGACGGGCTCCCGGAGCCGGACCCGGCGCCATACCGGTCGAGGCGTTGGCGGGTGAGCTCGGCGAGCGCGCTGAGCTCCTTGGTGGTGAACCCGCCCGAGGCGACGTCGCTGAAGGCGGGGTCGACGAGCTGGAGCAGGGCGACGCCATCACCCCCCGGGACGACGGCGAACCAGCCGGATCCGGCCGAGGGGGTGGAGTAGGAGAACAGGGCGTACGCGCCGACGTACTCGGACTTCACCGTGAAGCCGGGTCCGTTGTCGCAGCCGGTGACGGACTTGATCAGGGCGTTGGCGGAGGGCTCCGGCGTTCCCGTCTTCCAGTACGCGGCGCCACCACTCACCGGGGAGTTGGCCTGCGTCATGCCGTCCTGGCGGGTCGGTACGCCGAGGGCACCGCAGTCGACGCCGCCTCCCTTGGTCACCGGCGTGATCGTCGCCGACCCGGTGGGCAGGTCCAGGGTCGTCTCCCAGTCCCGGGCGAGGGGCAGCAGACCCGGTTCGGCGATGGGGTCGGTGGCGCTGTTCGTGGGCGCTGCGGTCGGCGCCGCGGTGGGTACCGGCGCCGTCGACTGCGTGGCCGGCGTGGCGGGCAGGGTGCTGTCACGGCCGAGCTGGCCGTACCCCACCGCCCCGATCACGACTGCCGCTGCGGCCGCCGCGGCGGTGAGGGCGAGCGCCCGCTGGCGGCGGCGCCTCACCCCGCGGGCCCGGACGAACCGCACGTCCGGCAGGGGCAGCAGGTCGACGTCCTGGCGCAGGGTGGCGAGGGCGCCGCGCAGCTGGGCGTCGTCCTGCGCCGTCCAGTCCTCGTGGTCAGCCATGGGTGGTCTCCTCGTGCCGGAGGGCCTGCGCCAGCTGGGCGCGGCCCCGGTGCAGGCGTGCCTTGACGGTGCCTGCGGGGGTGTTGGTCTCGTGGGCGATCTGCTCGATGGACAGGTCGCCGATGTAGTGCAGCGTCACGGCCTCACGCAGCGGCTCGGACAGCGTCCGCAGTGCTGCGACGACGGCCACCCTGTCCTCGGTGGGTGGGCCGGTCGTGTCGCGGACCCCGTGCCGCTCGTACGCCCGGTCCTGCGTCGTCTTCTTGCGCCACCCGGAGATGGCCACCCGCCGGGCGACGGTCCGCACCCAGGCGAGGGGGTCGTCGTGGGTCCGCACGGTGGACCACTGCTGCCAGGCCCGCGCGTACGCCTCCTGGGTGCTGTCCTGGGCGACGGTGAGGTCACCCGTGAAGCCGTAGACGAGGTGGACGACCCGGCGGGCGGTGTCGCGGTAGAACGCGTCGAACTCCGCCTCGGCGGACTGCGTCCCCACCACCACGTCCCCCTCGTCCGGCGCCGTCCCGACGCTGCCGTTCCTCAGTGCCATCACACCCCAGCAGACGCGACCCCGGCGACCCTGGTTGCGGCGCGTTCGGACATTTCTGGTCCGGCGTCGGCGTTGCCTGCGGCCCGGGGGAGGGCCGGTCAGCGACGATGGGTCGGACATGACTGTGATGGAACTGCTGCGCGGGGCGACGTCGACATCGGGCGGGCCCGACCCGAGGGCGCACCAGCGCACCCTGCTCGCCGGAGCGGGCGCCGCCTCCGCCTCGGCCCTGGTGTTCGTGCTCCCGGCCCTGCTGGTGTGGGTGGCCGCCTCGGAGAGCACCGTCGCCTGGACCACCTCGCTGGGGGTGGGGGCGAGCCTGTGGCTCCTCGGCACCGGCGCCCACCTCGACCTCGGGGCCACGACCGTGACGGTCGTCCCCCTCCTCTTCCTGGCCCTCGCCGTGGTCGGCGGGGCCTGGGCCGCCATCCGCGCGGTCCGTGACAGCGCGGAGGACCGCACGGTCGCCCTCGCCGGGGACCTCCTGCACCGTCCCCTCGCGTTCGGGCTGGGGGCGTGGGCCCTTGGGTATGCCGTCGCCACGGCCCTGTGGTCCCTCGTCGCCCTCGCTGCGGGGCCACGCCCGGTGCTCTGGACGCTGGTCGTGCCCGTCGTCGTCGTCCCGCTGGCCTCGGCCGCGCTGGCCCTGACCAGGCTGCTCCGCCGGCGACCCGAGCTCGCGGGGGACCGCCTGCGGCGCCCGACCTGGCTGCCCGAAGCGGTCCGCCGCGCCCTGCGCCCGGGTGTCGAGGGCGCTGGCGCCCTCCTCGGCGCAGGTGTCGCCGTCTGCGTCGGCTCGGTCGCCGTGCACCACGCGAGCGTCGGCAACCTCCAGGGTGCCCTGGCCCCCGGGCTGATTGGCGGGGCCGTGCTCGCCCTGGCGCAGCTGTTCGTCCTGCCCAACCTCGGCCTTTGGGCCCTGTCCTTCATGGCGGGCACCGGCTTCTCGGCGGTCGACGGGGCCTCGGCGACCTGGACCGGGTCCCGCACGTCGTTGCTGCCGATGGTCCCGGTGTTCGGGGCGCTGCCGGCGCCCGGCGCGTTCCCCGGCTGGCTGCCGGCGATCGTGCTCGTACCGGTCGCCATCGGGGCGTTCGTGGGGTGGCGCGCGCTGCGCTCCGTGGCCCGGTTGTCCACCGAACGCACCAAGCTCACGGTCGCCGGTGTCGCCGTCGTCCTCGCGGCGGGCCTGATCGGCCTGCTCGACGTCGTCGGGGGCGCCTCCCTCGGCCAGCAGCGGTTGTCCGCGATCGGCGCCCCGGCCGGGGCGATGACCCTGGCGCTGCTCGTCGAGCTCGTCGCCGGCGCTGCCGTGGTGCTGGCCTGGGACCGCTGGAAGCTCCGGCGCTGACCGGCAGCGCCCGGCCGCACCGCATACCTCCTCGCCCGCGGCCTGTCCCGTCCGCGCCCGCCCGCGCCTGCCCGCGCCTGTCCCGCGAAGCGGGTGTCGTTCGGTGACACCAGCAGAAATATGACCCGGGTTGACGTAGGACACCCGCTTTGCGAGCCCAGCCCTCCGCCCGGGTGGTGGCCCTCGCCGACCCGTGTGACGGTGGTGGCATGACCCGATTCGGCTACACCCTGATGACCGAGCAGTCCGGCCCGCGCGAGCTGGTCGGCTACGCCGTCGACGCCGAGCGCAGCGGATTCGACTTCGCCGTGAGCAGCGACCACTACTCCCCGTGGCTCACCGAGCAGGGGCATGCGCCCTACGCCTGGACGGTGCTCGGCGCGGTCGCACAGGCGACGAAGCGGCTCGAGCTGATGACCTACGTGACCTGCCCCACGATCCGCTACGAGCCCGCGGTGGTCGCCCAGAAGGCGGCCACCCTGCAGCTCCTCAGCGAGGGGCGGTTCACCCTCGGTCTCGGCAGCGGCGAGAACCTCAACGAGCACGTCGTCGGTGAGGGGTGGCCCATGGTGGGTGTCCGTCAGGACATGCTCGAGGAGGCCATCCACATCATCCGGGAGCTGCACACCGGGAAGCTCGTGACCTGGCAGGGCGAGTACTTCCGGGTCGACTCGGCCCGCATCTGGGACTGCCCCGACGGGGGTGTCCCGATCGGCGTGGCCGTCTCCGGCGAGAAGTCTTTCGCCCGGTTCGGCCCGCTGGCCGACCACGTTATCGCCGTGGAGCCGGACGCCGACCTCGTCAAGGGGTTCCTCGACGCACGGCGTGCGGCCGAGAGCAGCGGCGACGCCGAGGGCGCCCGTTCGTCCTCGGCCCGCGCCATCGGGCAGATCCCCATCTCGTGGGACACCGACGCCGAGCGGGCCAAGGCTCGGGCACACGAGCAGTTCCGCTGGTTCGCCGGCGGCTGGTCGGTGAACGCGGACCTGCCGACGCCGGCCGGCTTCGCGGGGGCGTCGCAGTTCATCACCCCCGAGCAGGTCGCCGAGAACATCCCGTGCGGGCCGGACCTCGACGCCATCGTCGAAGCCGTCTCCGCCTACTGGGACGCCGGGTTCACCGACATCGCGCTGGTGCAGGTGGGGGACGAGGGGCAGCAGAGGTTCCTCGACGAGGCAGCCGGCCCGCTGCTGGAGAAGCTGCGCTCCGCCGCCCCCTGACCCGGCGGTCCGCCGCCCCCTGACCCGGCGCGTGGACGCGGGTGCCTGGGTCCGCGCGACGGTCGGTATCGTCTCCCGCGTGACCGCGGACGGGACGACGCAGCCCACGGGCATCGTCGTCCTCATCTCCGGGTCGGGCACGAACCTCCAGGCGCTCATCGACGCCACGGCCGACCCGGCCTACGGGGTCCGCATCCTGGCGGTGGGGGCCGACCGGGCGGGGATCTCGGGCCTGCACAAGGCTGCCGCCGCGGGCATCCCGACGTTCGTCGTCCGCGTCGAGGACCACGACGATCGCGCCGACTGGGACGCAGCCCTGGCCGAGCGGATCGCCGACCACGAACCGGCCTTCGTCGTCTCGGCGGGGTTCATGAAGATCCTCGGGCCGCGGGTGCTGGGCGACCACGTCGTCCTCAACACCCACCCGGCGCTGCTGCCGGCGTTCCCGGGGGCCCACGCCGTGCGTGACGCGCTCGCCGCCGGGGCCACGGTCACCGGCTGCACGGTCCACGTCGTCGACGCCGGCGTCGACACCGGTCCGGTGATCGCGCAGTCCACCGTCGAGGTGCAGCCCGGCGACACCGAGGACACCCTGCACGAACGCATCAAAGCCGTCGAGCACCTGTTGCTCGTCAACATCGTGGGCCGCGCGGCCCGCGAGGGAATCACCGTCACCGATGGGAAGGTCAGCATTCCGTGACCCAGCAGTCCAGCCCGAAGCCCGCTGACGACGCAGGACGCCGCCCGGTCCGCCGGGCGCTCGTCTCCGTCTACGACAAGACCGGGCTGGAGGAGCTGGCCCGCGGTCTGCACGCTGCCGGCGTCGCCCTCGTCTCGACGGGTGGTTCGGCCAAGCTCATCGAGTCGCTCGGCATCCCCGTGACGGAGGTCGCCGACCTGACCGGGTTCCCAGAGTGCCTCGAGGGTCGGGTCAAGACCCTGCACCCGCGCGTGCACGCCGGCATCCTCGCCGACACGCGCAAGGACGACCACGTCCGTCAGCTCGAGGAGCTCGGGGTCGAGCCGTTCGAGCTCGTCGTCGTGAACCTCTACCCGTTCCGCGAGACCGTCGCCTCGGGCGCCTCCCCGGACGAGGTCATCGAGCAGATCGACATCGGCGGACCGTCGATGGTGCGCGCCGCGGCCAAGAACCACCCGAGCGTCGCCGTGGTCACCGACCCCGCCGCGTATGGCGCGGTGCTGGCTGCCGTCGAGGCCGGCGGCTTCACGCTGGGTGAGCGGAAGCTGTTGGCAGCACAGGCCTTCGTGCACACCGCCGACTACGACAACGCCGTCGCCAACTGGATGGGCAACGTCTACACCGACACCTCCGACGGCACCGGCTTCCCCGCGTGGACCGGTGCGACCTTCACGCGCGCAGCCGTGCTGCGCTACGGCGAGAACCCGCACCAGAAGGCCGCGATCTACCGCCACTGGCGCGGCGGCGTCGCCTCCGCCGAGCAGCTGCACGGCAAGGAGATGTCCTACAACAACTACGTCGACACCGACGCCGCCGTGCGCGCCGCGCACGACCACGGCGACCAGCCGACCGTGGCGATCGTCAAGCACGCCAACCCCTGCGGCATCGCCGTGGGTTCCTCCGTCGAGGCCGCGTATGCCGCCGCGCACGCCACCGACCCCGTGTCCGCCTTCGGGGGCATCATCGCCGCCAACCGCACCGTGAACCTCGCGATGGCCGACCAGGTGAAGGACGTGTTCACCGAGGTCATCATCGCGCCCGACTTCGACGCCGACGCGCTCGAGGTGCTCCAGGGCAAGAAGAACATCCGCATCCTGCGCCTGCCCGCCGAGGCCTCGCGCAACGCCGACGCCATCGAGATGCGGCCGATCAGCGGCGGCCTGCTCCTGCAGACCGTCGACAAGGTCGACGCCGTCGTCGAGGGCGACAAGCCCGGCGGCGACGACCCGTCGCGCTGGACCCTCGTCTCCGGTGACGCTGCCGACGAGGCGATGCTGGCCGACCTGGCGTTCGCGTGGCGCTCGGTGCGCGCGGTGAAGTCCAACGCGATCCTGCTCGCCAAGGACGGCGCGGCAGTCGGCATCGGCATGGGCCAGGTCAACCGCGTCGACTCCTGCCACCTCGCGGTGTCGCGGGCCGGGTCAGATCGGGCGCGCGGAGCCGTGGCCTCGTCGGACGCCTTCTTCCCGTTCGCCGACGGCCTCCAGGTGCTGCTCGACGCGGGGGTCCGCGCGGTGGTCGCCCCGGGTGGTTCCATGCGGGACGCCGAGGTCGTCGAGGCCGCCAAGGCCGCCGGCGTGACGATGTACTTCACCGGCACCCGTCACTTCGCCCACTGACACCGGCACACCGCGGGCCCCACGGCCCGCGGTGTGCGGTTGTCGACTTCTCTGGCGTTCCGGCGGTCCGGCGTGGGACCGTTGGCGCACCGGGCACGCCGCCCGGGCACCGGAGGGGTGGCGTCATGATGATGTGGATCGTGATCGGGTCAGTGCTCGTCGTCGTCCTGGGACTGGCGTGGCTCTACGACCGGAAGTGGGGCGGTGACCCGACCCCGCGCCATACCCCGGGGCGGGCCCAGGCGGAGTCGGACCAGGCGGCCACCGGGTTCAACGGTGGTGGGTACGGCAACAGCGGCTTCTGACCGTCAGGCGGGCTGCGGCCCGCGGTAGCCGGTCGGGTCGCCTGACCCGAGGTCGACGATCGCGGCCACGGGACCACCACCGTCGGGGCCCTGGTGGGCGGCCGAGACGGACACGAACACGGCCGGGTCACCGGTCACCGACGCGGTGACGCCACCGACGGCGGCCTTGATCTGGCGGTGCCAGTGCACGTCGGAGTCGTCGAGCATGGCGTTGCGGCGACCGCGGACCGCCCCGTCCTGGCTGGTCTCGCACTTGAGGAACACGTTGACCAGGCGGCCCTGCAGGTCCGTCGAGTGCGGTCGGTCCGGCAGGTCGAGGCCTGCGTCCTTGATCGCCTCCCAGATGCCGTCGGCGTCGAGGGCGTCGCGCATCACCGAGTGGCCGATGCGGTAGCGGCCGCCGATGCCCCGGGTGTTCCCCACGACCACGACCTGGGCGCGGTCGAGCTCGACGCCGGAGGAGCAGGAGGCGACGGAGGAGAACAGGCTCCGGTCGCGGAGCACGTCCTCGTCACGGGGCATCTTGATCTCGCCGAGGGCGACCGCGATCCCGAGGGCCGTGCCGCCGTTGGACACGTCCATGGACGTCAGCGTGTCCTCCGTGAAGACGTCGTGGCCGCGGCTCTTGGCGTCGCGGATGGTGTCGATCGTCAGCAACGGCGTCTTGGTCTGCACGTAGTGGACGTCGGCCGTGTCGGTGATGCCGGCGCGCTCCATGGCGACCTTCACCGCGTCGGCGACCTTGGTGACCATGGCGGTGCGGCCGATGTCCTCGGGGAGCAGCACCTCGCTCATCGCGAACCCGACCGTGAGCCGCGGCTCGTCGGACTGCTCGGCCCGGTCGGCCGGGACCGTGGCGAAGATGGTCGCGTGCGGGCTGATGACGCCGTCGGTCCCACCGGACCAGACGATCGGCACCTCCTTGACCTTGGCCGGATCGGCGCCCTTCGCCACCAGCACCTCGCGGAACGCCCGGTCGGCGATGATCCGCGTGTAGTCGTTGACGCCGCCGTTGCCCTCGGTCTTGCCGATGACGGCGACGACGCGACCGGCCTCGATGACGCCGTCGTCGATGAGCTTCGCCAGCTCGCTGGCGTCGGAGACGCTGTGGAGCGGCACCTTGCGGACCTCGATGGCTTCGGGCACGTGACTCACCTTCCGGTTGGAGTTGCGGGGGTTGCAGGGGGAGGAGCTGGGGACGTTGCGGCTGGCGCGGGTTCGATGACGGTGCCGACCTCGCCGGAGACGGCCTCGGCGATCCGGTCGAGGGCGGTGATGACGCTGCGACGACCACCGCCCCGGACGAACCGGAGCGCCGCCTCCACCTTGGGACCCATCGAGCCGGAAGCGAACTCGCCCGCCGCGGCATACCCCTCCATCTCGGCGAGCTGCACCCGACCGAGCTCGCGGGCGGACGCCGAGCCGTACCCGAGGACGGCGTGCTCGACGTCGGTGGCGATGACGAGCACCTCCGCGCCGATCGCCCGGGCGAGGACCGCGGCGGTGAGGTCCTTGTCGACGACGGCCTCGACGCCGTGGACCGATCCGTCGGGTTGCCGGACGACCGGTATACCGCCGCCACCGGCCGCGACGACGACGTAGCCCGCGGCGAGGAGGGTGAGGACGGTGTGGGTGTCGAGGACCTCGAGGGGTTCGGGGGAGGCGACCATGCGGCGCCACCCCTTGTCGCCGCGGTCCTGCCAGGTCTCGCCGTGCTCGATCAGCGGCAGGGCCTGGTCGTGGGGGAGGAACCGGCCCACCGGCTTGGTGGGTGTGGTGAACCCGGGGTCGTCGGGGTCCACGAGCGTGCGGGAGACGACGGCGGCTGCCCGGCGCGAGAGCCCTCGCGCGGCGAACGCGGCCTCGAGGGTGTCGAGCGCGGTGAACCCGATGGTTCCCTGCGTCTGGGCGCCGCACCAGTCGAGCGGGACGGGCGGGACCACGTGGGCCGCGAGCTCGTTCTTGACGAGGAGGTTGCCGACCTGGGGGCCGTTGCCGTGGGTGACGACGACCTCGTGGCCTTCGGCCACGACCTCGGCGACCCGTGCCATCGCGAGGGCGATCGCCTCGCGCTGGGCCTGCGGCGTGGCGCTGCCGTCGGGGCCGGTCATGGCGTTGCCACCCAGCGCGATCAGGACCCGCATGCCACCTCCCCACAGTCGTCGTGCGGTGAGCCTAGGGAGGCGGAGTGCGCGCTGACGTTGGCAGGACCTGCCCAACAGCCGGGGTGCGGTTGGCAGATCTGGTCGCCGTGCCTCCCCGCGACCGCCTCCTCATCCGAGCGCCACGACGAGGTCGCGCACCACCTCGGGATCGTCGAGGTCGTCGCCGAACAGGTCGCGCAGCTGGCCCACGCGGTACCGCACGGTCTGCTGGTGCACGAACAAGGCCTCCGCCACGGCCTCGCGCCGGCCGCGGTGCAGCAGCCACAGCCGCAAGGTCTCCTCGAGCTTCTCGCGGGCCACGGGGGTGAGGTCGTCGAGCGGGGCGAGCGCCGTGCGCCGCAGGTCGGCGAGGGCCTCGGGGTCTGCGGCCCGCACGAGGTCGGCCAGGTGCGCCTCGGTGTCGTAGGCCGCACGCTCAGCGCGGTCGTGCCCCCGCACGAGCCGGTGGGCCCGCAGGGCGCGCTGGTAGGAGCCGACCGTCTGCAGCCACGGCCGGGTCGGCCCGACGACGGCGTCCCTCGTGCCGATCGACCGCAGCAGCTTGGTCCGGCCGCCGGGGGAGAGGTCCGGGACCAGGACGACGGCGACGTTCTCCTCGGCGGCGACGTCGGGCAGGTCCTCGGCCAGGACGAGGGACCGTGGGTCCACGAGCCCGCGTATGCCGTGCAGGTCGGTCTCGCGGGTCAGCACGGCGGTGATGGTGGCCGGCTTGTCCCAGCGCGCACGGTCGACCCGGCGCAGGAGGACCTCCTCGGACGCGCCCCGCAGCAGCTCGAGGGCGAGCCGGTCGCGGTGCTGGCGCTGGAGGCGTTCGGAGGTCTCGAGCTCGTCCGCGTGGCCGGCGACGCTGGCCGCCGACAGCTCGTCGATGTAGGCGAAGACGAGCTCGGCGAACTGCGCGAGCTGGCCGGCGTCCATCCCCGCCTCGACCGCGACGGCGGACAGCTGGCGCCACGAGACGCGGGCGCCGACGCGGTAGGCGGACAGCAGCGCGTCCACGCTGCGGCCGCTGCGGGCCTCGCCCCGACCGAGCTCGTAGGAGCCACGCTGGGCGGGGCGAAGCGGCGTGGAGGCGTCCCCGGACCGGGCGGCCAGCGTGAGGAAGCTGCCCAAGGCCATCTGTACGGCCGCCTCGATGTTGTCGACCATGAAGCTGCGCGCCGCGGCATACACAGGAACCTCGACGATGATGGCGGCGACGGCGTGCTCGGCCACGGAGGGCAGGTGCGACCGCAAGGCGGTCTGCACCTCGGGTGACAGTGTGAGGGCTGCCGCTCGATCGGCGGTCACCGTGGGCGATTCGTGGGGATTTTCGTCAATCTTTGTCATCTGCGAACAACTCTCATCGGAGAACTCACGCTTCTGGGTCAGGATTTTAGACCCTCATGACGCCATGATGGAACCATGACCGCAGTCCTCCCTCCCCGCACGGCTCAGGGCGCCCCACCCCGGCGCTCGCTGCGCGACGCCCCACCCCGGCGCTCGCTGCGCGACACCCTGACCCGGGTGGCCCAGGCTGTGACGACGCCTGTCGTGCCCGCCGAGTACCTCGACCTCATCGCCCCGATGCGCAGCGGCGCCGACCTGCGCGGACGCGTCCTGTCCGTCACGGCCGAGACCCGCGACGCCGCCACGGTGCGGATCAAGCCCGGTCGCGGCTGGAAGGGCCACGTGCCCGGCCAGTACATCCGCATCGGCGTCGACGTGAACGGCGTCCGCAACTGGCGCGCGTACTCGCTCACCTCGCTCGTCGGCGACCCCGACGGCGCCGTGGCGATCACGGTCAAGGCGATCGACGGCGGCAAGGTCAGCAACCACGTCGTCCGCGAGCTCGTGCCCGGGACGCTCATCCACCTCGACCAGGCCACCGGCGAGTTCACGCTGCCGGCCCAGACGCCGCGCAAGGCACTGTTCCTCACCGCCGGCAGCGGCATCACCCCGGTGATGGGCATGCTGCGCAACCACCTCGCGGAGCTGCCCGACGCGGTCATGGTCCACTCGGCCCCGACCCGCGACGACGTCATCTTCGGTGACGAGCTGCGCGCGTGGGCCGACGCCGAGTCGCTGCAGCTCGTCGAGCTGCACACCGACACCGACGGCCTGCTCAGCCCCACCGACCTCGACCGCCTCGTCCCGGACTGGCGCGAGCGCGAGACCTGGTGCTGCGGCCCCACCGGCATGCTCGACGCGATGGAGGCCCACTGGGCCGAGGCCGGCCTCGCCGACCGCATCCACACCGAGCGCTTCCGCCCCGTGATCATCTCCGAGGGCGAGGGTGGCACGGTCACCTTCCGCAGGAACGGCATCGTCATCGAGTCCGACGGCGCCACCCCGATCCTCGACGCCGGCGAGGAAGCCGGCGTCCTCATGCCTTCCGGGTGCCGCATGGGCATCTGCTTCGGCTGCGTACTCCCGCTGCGTGAGGGAGCCGTGCGCGACCTGCGCAACGGCGAGCTCACCGTGGCCACACCGGACGACGACGTCCGCATCCAGACCTGCGTGTCGGCAGCCGCCGGCGCCTGCGAGATCGACCTCTAGGAGCGAACAGTGGCTGCCATTGCCCAGAACCGTGAGACCGACAACTTCGACCTGACCATCGACGGGTCGCTCGCCGGGACGCCCAGCGCCCCGAAGCAGACCAAGGCGGTCAACAGCCGCCTCAACGTCGTCACCACCGAGCGCACCCACGCGCCGAAGCCGTCCGGGAAGCCGGACCCGGCCGCGCACCTGACGCCGGAGGACATCGAGGCCCTCGGCAACGAGCTCGACGCCCTGCGCCAGGAGATCCTCGACTCGCGCGGCACCCGCGACGCGGCATACATCCGCAAGGTCCTCAAGTGGCAGCGCGGGCTGGAGATGAGCAGCCGCGCGGTCCTGCTCTTCTCGATCTTCCCGCCGGCGTGGTTCGTCGGCACCGCCGGCCTGTCCGTGGCGAAGATCCTCGAGAACATGGAGCTCGGCCACAACATCATGCACGGCCAGTGGGACTGGATGCGCGACCCGCGGATCCACAGCCAGGAGTGGGAGTGGGACAACGCCTCCCCGTCGGAGTTCTGGAAGCACTCGCACAACCAGCTCCACCACACCTTCACCAACGTCATCGGCCGTGACAACGACCTCGGCTACGGCATCATGCGCGTCGACGAGGACCAGAAGTGGGTCCCCGCCTACCTCGGCCAGCCGATCTACAACTTCACGAACATGCTGTTCTTCGAGTACGGCATCGCCGCGTACGACCTCGAGGTCGGCGCGTACGTCAAGGGTCGGGGCAAGTCCAAGGAGGACTTCCGCAACGACGGCGCCAAGGTGCTCAAGAAGATCGGCCGCCAGGCCCGTCGCGACTACCTGATCCACCCGCTGCTGTCGGGCCCGTCGTTCTTCCACACCATCGGTGCGAACTTCGTCGCCAACACGGTCCGCAACGTCTGGACCCACTCGGTCATCATGTGCGGCCACTTCCCCGAGGGCGTCGAGACCTTCGCCAAGTCCTCCATCGAGGGTGAGACCCGCGGCGAGTGGTACCTGCGCCAGATGCTCGGCTCCGCCAACATCAGCGGCAGCAAGGCCATGCACCTCATGACCGGCAACCTGTCGCACCAGATCGAGCACCACCTGTTCCCGGACCTGCCGAGCAACCGCTACATCGAGATCGCCCCGCGCATCCAGGAGATCTGCGAGCGCTACGGCCTGACCTACACCACGGGTCCGCTGCCGAAGCAGGTCGCCTCCGCGTGGAAGCAGGTCGTCGTGCTGTCCCTGCCGAACAAGCAGGAGGGCCGCACCCGCGTCGGCATCGCTGCCGAGGCCGTGGGCAAGCGCCTGCGCCGCAAGCTGCGTCACGCGCCCCCCCGCCGCACCGCCTGAGTCCACCTCGGCGGTACGCTCAAGACGCCGACGGCCCACCTCCTCTCGCCAGGACGTGGGCCGTCGGTCTGTCTCCGTCCGATCATTCGGTCGGCCAGGTGCGCAGCGTGGGCCGGTAGACCAGCTCCTGGGTCCGGCCGTCGAGCGTGCGGGTGCTGAGCAGCTCGAGGTCGAAGTCCCCGGCGCCGGCGAAGACCGGCTCGTCCCCCGTCTGGGCTGCCACGACGGGGAAGACGGTCACCTGGACCATGTCGACGAGCCCGGCGGCCATCAGGGCGCGGTTCAGGGAGAGGCTGCCGTGCGAACGGAGCGGCACGTCCGACTCCTCCTTGAGGCGCCGCACGGTGTCCACGGCGTCCCCGCCGGCGACCGAGGCGTCCGGCCAGTCGAGGGGGTCCTGCATCGTCGAGGAGATCACGGTCGTGGGCAGCGCGACCATCCGGTCGAGCCAGGGATCGCGCTCGTCGCCCATCATCGGCAGCATCTGCTGGAACTGGCCGAAGGTGGTGGCGCCGAAGACCATGCGCTGCGCGGCCGCGTAGGTCTGGAACCGGTGCTCGAGGAACTCGGGACCCTGCTTGCCCCAGTAGCCGCCCCAGTCGCCGGGTGGTCCGTAGGAGGCGTTGCCGTCGAGGCTCGTGAAGATGTCGAAGGTGTAGGTGGCTGTCATGCCGGAGCTGACCGGCGCCCCGCCCGGAAGTCATCGGTGCCCCCGACGAGTGCGGGGTCGATGCCGGCGAGGGCCTCCGGGGTCGGCCGCCGTCCGGACACCACCGCGGCAGCGCACGCCATGGCGAGGCCTCCCGCCTGCCGGGGCGCCAGACCGGTCAGCAGCCCGTGGAGCAGGCCTGCGGTCGCTGCGTCCCCGGCGCCCGTGGTCGTGGCGAGGCGGGTCACGGCATACGGGGCGACCCACTCGCGCACGCCCACCCAGCGGTCAGGATCGGGCAGGGCCCGGCCGGCCGCGTGCAGGCGAGCCGTGTCCCCGGTACACAGGAACACGCCGCGGGCGCCCGCGGACACGGCCACGACCGCGGCCCCCCAGTCGAGCAGCGTCAGCGCCAGGCGTTCGACGCACGCGTCGTCCGGGGCCGCCGACCCCGCGAGCCCGGGCAGCGCGGAGGTCAGGTCGTCGATGCTCGGGGTGATGACGTCGACCTCGCCGACGGTCCGGCGCAGGATCTCCTCCCAGTCCAGGGCGCCGGTGGGGGAACGGGGGTCGATGACCGCGAGGTCCACCGAGGTCGTGACGCCGGTCCGCCGCACGCGAGCCAGGAGCTCACGCATGGGGGTCGCACCGTCGGTGAGGAGGGCGGGCAGGAGGTTGGGATAGCCGAGGTGGAGCAGGTCGAGGTCGTCGTCGAGGGTGACCTCGCTGCCGTCGAAGTGGGCGTTGGTGCCGACGTGGTGCCAGAAGGTCCGGTCGGTTCCCGGGGACTCGAACACCAGGCTGTAGGAGGAGGCTGCGCCGTCGACCTGACGCAGCCGTGGCGTCATGCCCGGCCGTTCGGCCACCATCCGGCGAAGCAGGACGCCGAGGTCGTCGTCGCCGACGGTGGCGAAGACGTCGACGGGTGTCCCGAGGTCGGCGAGGTCGCCACCGGTGTTGGCGACGCTGCCTCCCAGCCGCACCGAGAGGGCGCCCACCTCGAGCAGGTGGCCCGGGTCGATGACCTCGCCCCCGAGCAGCTCGGGCGTCAGGTCGAGGCACAGGTGCCCGGCGACGGCGACACGGGCCACGGTGCCCTCCCCCCTGAGTCGGCCCGGCCGAACCATGACCGGGTCGCCCATCGTCCCTTGAGGCCCGGCCGTTGTCACTACGCTGCGAGCATGACTGACTGGTTGAGCGGCCCCGCAAGCCTCGGCAAGGTCCGGTCGCTGACCCGGATCTCGACGGACGACGGTTTCATCGCGACCCTGGCCATCGACCACCCCGAGAACTACCTCGCCATGCTCGACCCCGACTGGCGCCGGGTGACGTCGGCCCAGGCGACACGGAGCAAGCTCGAGCTGATCGCGGCCCTGGCGCCGCACGCGAGCGCCTTCCTCGTCGACCCGCTCTGGTCCCTGGCGCAGGGCATCGCGACGGGAGTGATCCCGGCCGGCACGGGGATCATCACCGGCATCGAGTCGCTCAGCTACCAGCCCGATGGCGGGTTCGGGACCGCCACGGCGGTCCGTGACCGGTGGACCGTCGAGAAGATCAAGACCCTCGGCGCGGACGCGGTGAAGATGGTCGTCTGGTGGCGTCCCGACGCGGACGACGCGGACGAGATCCGCGCGGTGGTGTCCCGTCTGGTTGCTGACTGCGAACGCCACCAGATCCCGCTGGTGGTCGAGCCGCTGTGGTACCCCGCCGAAGGTCAGGACCCCGCGAGTGAAGCCGCCAGGGCAGAGCGGCAGGAGACCCTCGTGGGCGCTGCGCGCGAGTTCGTCGGCCTCGGCATCGACGTGCTGAAGTCGGAGTTCCCGGGCGACCTCGTCATCGGACCCGAGGGCGTGACGGGGGAGCAGTCCGGCACCGACGCGGCCCGGGCGATCGATGCCGCCTGCGCCGGGACCCCGTGGGTCATGCTGTCCGGATCGGGCACGTATGACGTCTTCCGGCGGCAGCTCGAGATCGTCGCCCGCGCAGGGGCGTGCGGCTTCATGGCCGGGCGCGCGATCTGGACCGGGGCCGTGGGTGGGCCCGAGGAGGAGCGGGTGGAGGCCGTGCAGCGCTGCCGGGACCGGCTGGACGAGAGCGTGGCGACCCTCCGCGCCCACGGGCGGCCCTGGCGGCAGGTGCCCACCGTCGACGAGGTCGCGCAGTCGCTGACCGCCGGCTGGCACGAGCGGTACCTCGAGTCCAGCTAGAGCCCGTAACCCGTCCAGTCACCCTCGGAGACGACCTCGACCCGGCCGTCAACGACCGCGATGGCGGTCTGCTCGTCGATCGCGTAGGCGGGGGCGCCGAGGTCGGCCGCCCAGCGGTCGGCGTGAGCCGGGGTGTTGGTCGCGAAGAGGTTGAGGTGCGGGAAGATCGAGAAGTCGACGACGCCGAGCGCACTGTCGTCGGGTGCCCCTGCCCACTCGACGAAGTAGTCGCCGATGCGTGGCGTCATGACCATGCTGCCCGCGCTCACCCCGACCCAGACCGTGTCGGTCAGCGACGGGAGCAGGTCGGCGAGGCCGGACTCGCGCATCCAGTGGGCGAGGTACGTCGCGTCCCCACCGTCGACGAGGAGGACATCGGCCCCGCGGACCCAGGGTTCCCACCGCTCGCGGCCGATGCTGGGGAGGGCGGTGAGCTCGAGGACCCCGAGCGAGGCCCAGCCGAGACCGGTGTGGCTGCGCCACGTGGGGCCGGCAGCGATGAAGCCCTGCACGGACCCGGGTCCGCACATCGGGTGGCCCCACTGCGCCGTCGGTACGCAGAGGGCGTGGCACTCCTCGATCGGCTTGCCGAGCTGGTCCAGCAGGGCCGCGCGGATGCTGGGGTTGGTGACCCCACCCGAGGTGAGCAAGAGCCTCATACTGCCTCCGTGGTGTGTTGACTGCCGGTGCTGACTACAGACCCGCGGGCAGCCCGGAACTCATCGGTGCCCCGCCGTGTCGCGGAGGTCGGCGATCGGTTCAGTCCGACCCCGGTGGGCACTGCGTGCCGGACGGCGTGCACACCCAGAAGTCTGCGCCGACGGTCATGCGGTGCTTGACGAATCCGGATCGGTAGACGATCTCGTAACCCCGGTAGTGCCACGTTCCTGGCCTGGTCACCTTGGCACGGACGAGCACCTCGACGTACCCGGCGTCCTTGCCCACCCGTCGCTCAGGCAGCACGGCGTACTCCGCGGGGCTGCTGCGCACACCCTGCGCCACGTACTCGTACCCGTCGCCATCGACCATGCCGATTCCCGAGGGGGATGCTGGCGCGACCTCGACCGCGGTGACCGTCAGCCCGGCGGCCTCGTCCCCCACGGAGACGGGACGGACGCTCTCGAGGTGAGCGGTGAACCAGCCGTGGTTCACGAGGAACGTCGAACCCTCCGTCACCTCCGAGCCGACGTCGCGCGAGACCCCCACGCCGTACCCCGGCGGGGGCCCGAGTGGTCCGTCACCGGTCCCGATCCCCAGCGCCGACAAGCCGATGCTCGCGACGGTCAGCAGCCCGAGGGCCGCAGGGCCCCGTCGGCGAGGAGCACGCGGTGCCCTCGCCGCAGTCCCCACGGGCTCGTGGATCGTTGCCCCCATGGCGGGAGTATGGCGCGTCAGCCCAGCTCGTCGAGCCAGTTCCGGATGGATTCGTCGTGCTGGCCCAACGTCGGCGGGGCGAGGTGCTCGGCCCGCCCACCGGCATACCCGTTGTCGTCGAAGCGGATCGGCGGTCCGGGGAGCTCGATGGGGCCGAGGACCGGGTGGTCGACCTCGATGACCAGTCCCTGCGAGCGGGTCTGGTCCCAGTCGTACACGCGGTCGATCGTGCGCACCTCGCCGGCGGGGATGCCGAGCGACGCGAGCCGGGGGAGCAGCTCGTCGAGCGGGTGGTCGGCGAACGCTGCGTTGAGGGTGGCGGTGACCTGGTCGCGGTTGACCGTGCGCTCGCGGTTGGTGCTCATGCCGGGAGCGGCCGGGTCGAGGTCGAACGCCCGGGCCAGCTTGACCCACAGCGACTCGCTGCCGCACGCGACCTGGATGTCGCCGTCCTTGCAGTGGAAGAGGCCGTAGGGGGACAGGCTCGGGTGGTGGTTGCCCTGCGCGCGGCCCACGTGGCCGGCGACCGTGTAGGCCGAGCCGTGGAAGGCGTGCGCGCCGACGACCGCGGCGAGCAGGCTGGTTCGGACCACCCGGCCGCGGCCGGTCCGGTCGCGCTCGTGCAGGGCTGCGACGACGCCGTACGCGCCGTACATGCCCGCGAGCAGGTCACCGATCGGCACGCCGACCCGCTGCGGGGTGTCGGCGTCGGGACCGGTGACGGACATGAGTCCGGCCTCGCCCTGGGCGATCTGGTCGTACCCGGCGCGGCCGCCCTGCGGACCGTCGTGGCCGAAGCCGCTGATCGACAGCACGACGAGGCGGGGGTTGAGCTCGTGCAGGCGTTCGACGGTGAAGCCGAGGCGGTCGAGGACGCCGGGGCGGAAGTTCTCCACGAGGACGTCCGACGCCCTGACCAGGCGGGTGAGCACGTCGCGGCCGTCGTCGGACTTGAGGTCGAGGGTGATCGACTCCTTGTTGCGGTTGGCGCTGAGGTAGTAGGTCGAGACCGGGTCGTCCTCCGGCCCGACGAAGGGTGGTCCCCAGCCGCGGGTGTCGTCACCGCTGCCCGGCGACTCGACCTTGATGACGCGGGCTCCCATGTCTCCCAGCATCATCGCCGCGTGCGGGCCGGCCAGGGCGCGGGACAGGTCGACGACGGTGATGTCCTCCAGCGGTGCGCTCACCGCGCCATCCTGTCAGGGCCCCAGCCGTCGTGGGGAGGTCATTCGGTCGGGGGCCGCCACGGCTCGTGCTCGTGCGAGAGCCAGACCTCGTCGGGGTCGAGGTCGCGGATCAGCCGTTGGCCCTCGGTACGCGGCTCGTCGAGCTCGGAGAAGAAGACGGCCGTGTCACCGGCGATGACGACCGAGCGACCGCCCGCCTCGACGACGACGACCTGCGAACCGGGGGTGTGGCCGGGCGCCGGGACGAGCCGGATCCCGGGGAGCAGCTCGTGCGGTCCGTCGACGGGGACGTACTGGACGCCCGGCGCCTGGACCCAGTCCCGGATCGTGTAGTCGTCCTGACCCAGGGCGTCGTCGAGCTCGCGCCTCTGGACGTAGGTCGGCCGGTCGGGGAAGAGGTGGTTGCCACCACAGTGGTCGAAGTGCAGGTGCGTGTTGACGACCATGTCGATGCCCGCGACGTCGAAGTCGGGCTGGCTGTCCAGGGGGAAGACACGCGGATCCATGTCGGCCACCGCAGGGTGCAGCCGGGTCATCCCGGTGTCGACCAGCACGCGCCCCTCGGGGTGGTCGATGACGTGGACGTAGACCGGCATGCGTCCGTCCTCGACGAGCAGCTCGGCAGCCAGGACCGGCGTGACCGTCACCGGCGACGGTTCGGGCGTTTCCTCGTCACCGGTGTCCGTGGACGTCACCATGCGCTTCATCTCCTCGGGGTCAGGGTGCGGCCGGCACCGTGCTCTCCACACTATGACCGCGCGGTGACATCGAACTCATCGTCGGCGCCGGTCGGCGCCGGGCGCCCGTGGGCCGTCAGGTGGCGCCGGCGCGATGGGCCATGACGACGAGCTGAACGCGGTCGCGTGCCCCCAGCTTGGCCTGGATCCGGGACACGTGGGTCTTCACGGTCGTCTCGCCGATGAACAGCTGACGGGCGATCTCGGGGTTGGTGGCACCGCGGGCGACGAGCGTGAGGACCTCGGTCTCCCTGGGCGACAGCCGCGCGAGCACCTGCGCCGTCTCCGGGTGGGGCGGCGCGGGCCTGGCATTGACGAGGCGGTCCAGGACCTGCTTCTCGACGGCGGCCTCCCCGGCGGCCACGGATCGGATGGCGGCCACGAGTGATGCCCGTGGCGTGTCCTTGAGGAGGTACCCGCTGGCCCCGGCCCGGAGCGCGGCGAGGACCAGGTCGTCCGCGCCGAAGGTCGTCAGGATGATGATCCTGGTGGCGGAACCGGACTCGACGATCTGCCGGGTCGCCTCGATGCCGTCGACGTCGGGCATGCGGATGTCCATGAGGGCGATGTCCGGTGCGAGAGTGGTCACCAGTCCCACGGCCTCGGCTCCGTCGGCGGCGGTGCCGACAACAGCGAAGTCGGCCTCGGCATCGAGGATCGCCGCGATGCCGTCGCGGATGAGGATCTGGTCGTCGACGACGACGAGGGTCGTCGTCATCGGCCTCCCGCCACGGGAAGGACTGCCCGGACGCGGTACCCACCCTCGGGCCGTGGCCCGGTCGTGAGCATCCCACCACAGGCGGTCACCCGCTCCTGCATGCCAGACAGCCCGTACCCACCGCCCACGGCCGGCTCGTCGATGCCGACGGCCGCCTCCGTGTCGTTCTGCACCTCGATGAGCAACAGATCGGCCTGCCGGGTGACGTCGACGGTCGTCTGCGACGTCCGTGCGTGCCGCAGCGAGTTCGTCAGCGCCTCCTGCACCACCCGGTATGCCGCGGCCGACGCCTCCGGGGTGAGCTGAGGGTCGCCATCCGGCAGCTGGAGGGTGACGTGGAGCCCCGACTCGCGCATCCGGTGGACGAGCTCGGGGATGTCGGGCCAGGTCGGCGTCAAGGCCGCAGCATCGGCCGATGTCGGGTCCCGGAGCTCCTCGAGCAGGCGACGGGTCTCTCCCAGGGCGGTGCGTCCGGTCTCCTGCACGCGTCGCAGGGCTTCCTCTGCGCGCTCTGGGTCCGACGTCATGAACAACCGTGCCAGCTCGGTCTGCACGACGACGACACTGAGGCTGTGGGACACCACGTCGTGCACCTCCCTGGCGAGGCTGACGCGCTGCTCCGCCGCATGCATACGGGACTGCGCGGCGACGGCCTGGGTCACCCGCTCGCGCAGGATCCGTTCCCGGCGGAAGGCTGCGCCGAGCGCAAAGATCCACACGGCGTTGAGTCCCCAGGCCCAGGCGTTCGCGACATGGACCTCCGGGTGGGCCGCCAGCCACAGCAGCAGCGGCACCTCCGGAAGGGCGACGGCGGCATACCTCAGGGGCGTGGTGCCGTACCGGCCGCAGGCGAAGACCGCCACGACGACGAGGTAGGTCTCCGACAGCAGGATCGCGTTGTAGGCCGTCGTCGTCGTCGCCACCACCGACGTGACGACCACGAGCAGAGCCCACTCGGGTCGGGTCCGGCGCACCAATAGTGCGGCGCTGCAGAACGTCACCGCGACGACGAAGGGCCACCGTGGTCCGTGCACCGGAAGGGCGCGGACGTTCAACGGGTCCCACAGTTCGAGCAGGCCCGCCACCCAGAGGGCCCCGGGGACCGCCCAGTCCCGCCACGTCAGACGCCGGACAAGCCCCGACATGAGCCAAGGCTACGCGGGTGTGGAGGTGTCGGTGGTCCTCCTGTGGTCCACAGGACGCTCATCCCGTACGCCGACGAGGACGGACCTCGTGGGCGACGCGGCCCGCGCTCCCGCAGAGCCACCATTCACTCCTCCCCGCCGGAACGACCACCCCTGGAGGACCGATGCGCACCGGGTGCCCGATCGTCGCTGCCATGGCGGCAAGCGTTGTCGCCATCTCACTGTCCGCCTGCGGTGCTGCTCCCGGCGGTGACTCCTCCTTCCGCGCGGGGAGCGCCCTGCCCCAGCGCGAGGTGGACTCGGTCATCGCCCAGGTCCGTGCCACCGGGAAGCCCGCGTACTACCTGGGGACCACGGTCGACGACCTTCCGCTGACGGTCCTGGACCTCGTCGAGGAGGACGCCCCGACTCTTCAGGTGGAGGCGGACTACGGCAGCTGCCAGCCGTCAGGCGACGGGGGTTGCGCCGATCCTGTCGTCGTCTCGACCTCCGACCGTCCGCCGGACGTCTTCGGCACCCACTGCCTTCGCCTCGAACCCCAGCTGGGAGTCCCCGCAGGTGTCGTCATGGGCGAGCTCACGCTGGTCACTGGGGAGGTGGTCGTGACCGTGTCCGACATGCGCGGACGCGACGACCATGACGACGGCATCCGGTCGGCCCTCGCCCTGCTGCCTCGGCTCCGCGCGCTGGGCGAGACCGGGCCGCCCACCGCTCTGCCGCTCCCCAGCAAGGCGTCCGCCGCCTGGATGGACGAGGTCTGTGGTACCCGCCCGGGGGGAGAGGTGTCCCACGACCCCGACAGCCAGCCCGTTCCTACGGTCCCCGACCACGTCCCGGACTTCACGGTCGAGCGTCTCGGGGGCGGGACGCTGAGCTGGGCCGACTACCGCGGGAAGACGGTCGTCATCGCGGTCGGCACGGTGGCGCAGGTGTCGGCCGCCGTGGTGCGTCTCCGGCCTCTGGTGGCCAAGGCGCCCTCGCATCCGACCCTCCTCGGTCTGGTCACGGACCCGACCGGGGACAAGTTCAACCCTCGGCCTGTGAAGGACATCGAACGCGAGGCGGGCCCCCTGCCGGCCGCCGTCGGGTATGCCGCGGTGCCCATGTCGGCAGTGTGGTTCCTCGACGCTGCCGCCGACTCGGGTGGAACACCGTTGGACAGTGGCACCATCGCGTTCGTCGACCGGGCCGGGGACGTGGTGGAGTTCGCGCAGCCGTCGACGCCCGAGGCCCCGCTCTCGGAGTGGGCTCGTGCGTTGGGCTGAGGTGTGGGCCCCCGTTGCGGTACCGCCGTCCACACGAGAGGTCGCCCACGAGCCGGCTCTCACGCTCCCGAACGCCGTCACCGTCCTGCGCACGGTCCTGTCCATCGTCCTGGCGTTGAGGGCGGTGGCCACGGACAGCGGGATCCTGTTGGCCGCGGCGTATCTCGTCTACTGGATCGGAGACATGGCCGACGGCGAGGTGGCCCGACGCCTGGGCCTCGAGACGAGGATCGGGGCCGTCTTCGACATCGTCGCCGACCGTGCCAACAGCCTGCTGTGCGCAGCGTGCTTCGTGGCCGTCGACCCGCGGACGATCGTCCCGATCAGCATCTACGTCGTGGAGTTCGCGGTCGTCGACACCATGTTGTCCCTGGGGTTCCTGGCCTTCGAGATCAAGGGCCCCAACGACTTCCACACCGTCGACCTGGCACTGTGGCGTTGGAACTGGTCTCGGCCCGCCAAGGCCGTGAACACCTCGGTCATCGTGCTGGCCTGCCTCGCGGGTCACGCCGGGCTCGCGACCGTCCTCGCCTCTGGCGTGCTCCTCGGCAAGCTGTGGTCCTGCGCACGGCTGCGTCGCCTCACCACCCGGGTTCGCGCGACATGAACGGCGACGCGCCGTGGACGGACGTTGGTCTGGCCCTGGGCCTGTTCGGCGGCGGGCTCGCGTCAGGTCTCGTCCCCGTGGTTAACGCCGAGGCGATCCTGGCTGCGACGGTGGCTGGCCGACCGCCGGCCTGGATGCTGCTCGTGCTCGGCCTGACCTCCGGTCAGAGCACGGCCAAGGTGCTCATCTACCTCACGGCCCGCGACGGCCCGGCGGGCCTCCAACACCTCCCCCAGGTGAGGGGCGGATTCAGGCACCCCCGTTCGGGGACATCGAGTGCGGGGTCAAGACGCGCTGGGACCCCGCGGGCGCTCAGAGCCGGATGGGCGTGGTCCCTGCAGCGCCTGCGCACGCCCGTTGCGGGGACGACCGTGGTGGCCACGAGCGCCCTCGTGGGTCTCCCACCGCTGGCCGTGGTCAGCGCGATGGCGGGTATGGCGCGCCTGCGGCTCGCGTTGTTCGTCCCGGCATGCTTCGTCGGACGACTGGCCCGCTTCACGCTCATCGCCTGGCCACTCGCGCGTCTGATCGAACAGGGCGCCCCTCCGCGGTGAGCGAGCTCATCTCCGCAGCACGGACGACGACCCGCACGGCACTACGAGGTCCCGAGGTGGGCCTCGAGGCGGGCGACGGCGCCCTCGACGTCGGTCAGCTTGTCGAGGCCGAACAACCCGAGGCGGAACGTCGAGAAGTCGTCGCGTTCGCCACACATCAGCGGCACGCCCGCCGCGACCTGCATGCCGCCCTGCTTGAACTTCGCCCCGGTCTTGACCTCGGGATCGTCCGTGAACGACACCACGACGCTCGACGCGGCGAAGCCTTCTGCTGCGACAGAAGGGAACCCGCGCTCGGTCATCAGCGCACGCACTCTGCTGCCGAGCGATCTCTGCGCCTGCTTGAGGGAGTCCAGCCCCAGCGACCGGGTCTCGAGCATGATGGCGGCGTCGCGCGCGAGGGAGTCGGTGGGCATGGTCGCGTGGTACGGCGTCTGTCCCTGCAGGTACGCCTCGCTGATCGTGAGCCACTTCTGGAGGTCGACCGCGAAGCTGGTCGACGTCGTCGCCATCACCCGTTCACGCCCGGCCTCCGACAGCATGACGAACCCCGCGCACGGCGAACCGCTCCACCCCTTCTGCGGCGCGCTGAGCAGCACGTCGACGTGCAGGTCGGTCATGTCGGCCCAGAGCGCGCCGGAGGCGATGCAGTCGAGCACGAACAGCCCGCCCACCGCGTGGGTCGCGTCCGCGACGGCCCGGACGTACTCGTCGGGCAACAGGATGCCGGCCGCGGTCTCGACGTGCGCCGCGAAGACCACCTCGGGTCGGTCCCGCTCGATGGCGGCCACCACCTCGGCGACGGGGGCCGGCGTCCACGGGGCCTGCGGTTCGTCCGAGGCCGGACGCGCGCGGCACACGGTCGTCTCGCTGGCGACGGAGCCGGCGTCGAGGATCTGTGACCACCGGTACGAGAACAGGCCGTTGCGCACGACGAGGCACCGGCGGCCCGTGGCCAGCTGGCGTGCGACTGCCTCCATCGCGTAGGTGCCGCCGCCCGGGACCACGGCCACGGTGTGCGCGGAGTAGGTCGTGCGCAGCACGTCGATGATGTCCTGCATCACGCCGACGAACCGCTTCGACATGTGGTTCAGGGATCGGTCGGTGAAGACCACCGAGTACTCGAGCAGGCCGTCGGGGTCGATCTCGGGGCGGGGAAGAGTCACCTCTGCAGGTTGCCACACCGGACGTGGACGTGCGGCCCGGTGGGATGTCGAGAACGACGTGCCCGCTCCGTTCCAGGGGTGCGCGGCGGCACCCGCCGTCGACCACCAGTCCGTTGGAGGATGATCGTCATGACCCAGCTCAAGAGCTTCGACCACGTCGGTGTCACCGTCGCCGACCTCGACACCGCAGTGGACTTCTTCGTCGGCCTGGGGCTCGAGCTCGAGGGGCGCACGTTCGTCGAGGGCGAGTTCCTCGACACCGTGTGCGGGATCCCTGGCTCGCGCACCGAGGTCGCGATGCTGAGGCCGCCCGGGGGTGGCACCGCCCTCGAGCTCGCGCGGTTCGTCCGGCCCGACCACACGCCCGGCTCGCCGAACGCGATGGCCACCGAGCTCGGCCTGCGCAACGTCTGCTTCGTCGTCGAGGACCTCCAGTCGATCGTCGACCGGTTGGCCGCGGAGGGGTACGGACTGGTCGGAGGTGTCGGACGCTACGAGGACACGTGGCTGATGGCGTACGTCCGAGGCCCGGAGGGCATCGTCGTCTCCCTCACCGAGCGACTCGGGTGACGGCCCTCACCAGACCGACGAGGACCCAGAGGACGACGCCCAGCACGACGACCATGGGGATGATGTTCAACAGGCTGGGACCGAAGATCCTCACGGCCACCTCGCCGACAGCGGCGTAGCCGACGGTCGTGGCTGGGAAGAGGAGTGCAGAGGTCACTCGCTGCCGCGTGGTCCATCCCGGCGCGAGCATCGACAGGACGACAGCGATGCCCCAGGGGATGACGAGGAGCGTGCCCAGCGCGATGATCTCGAAGGGTGCCGTGACGCTCCACGACCAGAGGGTCACCAGGGCGATACCCAGTCCGTTGATGCACGAAGCGGCGATGCCCAGCCAGGTCGATCGGACGGATGCCCCCGGCCTCGGTATGGCGCGGCCGGCCCAGGCCTCGTCGGCGACGGACTGGGGGCTGCCGAGGTCGGTGAGCACGCGCCGTACGTCGTCGTCGCTGGCACCGGGTGGCAGGGAGCCGTCGAGGTGCTCACGGACCCCGGCGAGGACCTCGGCGCGTTCGCCGGGATCGATGCCGTGCAGCAGCAGCTCGAGGTCGCGCAGCCACGCCTCGGTCAACGGGTGGGTCGTGGACGAGCTCATGTGATGCCCCCTTGGAGTGCGGTGTCGACCGCGTCCCTGAACGGTTTCCAGGTGCGCTTGAAGGCGGCGAGGGACTCGGTGCCGTCGGCCGTCAGCGCGTAGTAGCGGCGCGGAGGTCCTTCGGCGGACTCCTGCCAGCTGGTGTCGACCAGGCCTGCCTTGCGCAGCCGGGCGAGCAGTGGGTAGAGCGTTCCCTCGCTGGCCAGCAGGACCCCGTCGGCCGTGAGACGGCGGGCGATGTCGAGGCCGTAGAGCTCCTGCTCGGCGAGCATGGCGAGCACGCAGTACTCCAACGCACCCCGTCGCAGGTGCGTCAGGATCCCATCGTCGCCGGGTACCATGCGACACAAGGTAATGGCCGATGCCTCGATGTCGCAAGGGATTCGGTCAACTCCGCCGAGCGGGTCACGGCACCCCGTCCGGGGTGGGACTCAGAGCCAGTCGACCTCAGCGGTGGTCCGGCCGTCGGCCAGCCGCGCGTACCCCGGTCCCCGGTCGAAGAACGCCCCCGCCTCGGGGCGGGCCGCCCTCAGCTCCGCGCGCAGCGCGTCGGACGAGGCCGCGTCGACCACCGGCTCGTCCTTCGAACCCGTCGCGACCACGCCGTAGTCACGACGCGCGCCCTCGAACGAGACCTTCCCCCACCGCAGGTCGCGCTCGACGTCCTCGTAGGGGCGCTCCAGCGGATCGCCCCAGCCACCGCCGCCGGTGGTGCGGATGCGGATCACCTGCCCTGCCCTGATCGGCTCGGCATCGGCCAGCGCGTCGACCTCGCGCTCGTCGGGGCCGCCGAGGTCGACGGTGACGTTGAACGACATACCGGCCTTGCCGCCCTTGACCCCCCAGCAGGCGAGGATCGAGCGGTCGGCGATGGACATGAAGTGGGCGTCCTTGAGCATCCGGATCTGCTTCTCGTACCCGAGGCCGCCGCGGTAGCGCCCGGCGCCGCCGGAGTCGACGGCGAGGCCGAGCCGCTCGACGATGAAGGGGAACCGGCTCTCGGTGAACTCGGTCGGGAGGTTGCGCGAGTCGGGGACGACGTGGATCGTGTCTTCGCCGTCGGCGTAGTAGCGCCCACCCGAGCCGCCACCGAGGACCTCGCGCATGAGGTAGTCGTTGCCGTCGCGGTCCTTGCCGTAGACGCCGGTGTAGCGGATCGTCTCCTGGTCGGCGGGCATCTTGCCGTCCACGGCCTTGGCGACCACACCGGCCAGCACCCCGAGCAGCCGCAGGATGACGAACGTCCGGGCGTTGGTGGGGGCCGGGAAGATGGGTGTCAGCAACGTGCCCTTGTCGGGGAAGCGCATCTCGATCAGCGGCACCACGCCCTCGTTCACGTCGAGCTCGGCCATCCGCTCCGGGGTGTCGGCGAGGTTGCGCAGGATCGGAGCGAGCCACTTCTTCAGGAAGTTGCCGCCGACGTAGTCGCCGCAGTGGTTGATCGGTCCCTTGGCCTGGGGTGCGGTGCCGGTGAAGTCGATGATGAGGCGCGGGCCGGCAGGGCGACCGTTCTCGGGGTCGGCGGGCGCATCGCTCACCTTGGTCAGCGTGATCCGCTGGGTGTGCAGCCGGGGCTCGTCGACGCCGTCGTGCTCGGCGTAGTCCTCCCAGACGTAGGTGCCGTCGGGGATCTTCGACAGGATCTCGCGACGGTACGTCTCCGTCGTCGCGTCGAGGATGGCGTCGAACGCCGCCTCCACGTCGGCCCGCCCGTACCGCGCGAACAGCTCGCCGAGACGTCGCGCGCCCATGAGGCAGGCCGAGCACTCGGCGTCGAGGTCGGCCGCGAGGGAGTCGGGCATCCGCGAGTTGCGGGTCATGATCCGCAGAGCTGCCTTGTTCGGAACTCCCTTGTCCCACAGCTTGATCGGCGGAACTGCGAGGCCTTCCTCGTGCACGCTCGTGGCGTTGCTCGGCATCGAGCCGGGCACCGCGCCACCGATGTCGTCGTGGTGGCCGAACGCCTGGACGAACGCCACGACCTCGCCGTCAGCGAACACCGGCACCGTCACGCAGAGGTCCGGCAGGTGGCCGATGCCCCCCTCGGACTCGTAGACGTCGTTGTGGAAGAAGACATCACCCTCGGCCATCTCGGCCAGGGGGAAGTCACGGACGATCGGGTGCACCAGCGCGGAGTACGAGCGGCCGGTGAGCTTGCGCAGCTGCCGGTCGTGGATGCCGGCCCGGAAGTCATGCGCGTCGCGGATCATGGGGGAACGGCTGGTGCGCGCGATCGAGGTCTCCACCTCCATCTCGACGCTGGCCAGGGTGCCCTGGACGATCTCGACCAGGATGGGGTCGACGGTGCTTCCGAGCGGGGTGAGCCGCCCACCGTGCTCGTATGCCGTGGGCAGGCCAGCAGGGTTCATCGGTCGCCTCCGGTGGTGGCACGGGTGATCACGAGGTTGCCGATCGCGTCGACACGGACGGTGAAGCCGGGGTGGACCGGGACCGTGGAGCCGAACTCCTCGACGATCGCGGGTCCGTCGAACGTGTCGCCGGCCCGCAGGTCCGGTCGCCAGATGACCGGGGTGTCGACATGGCCTTCGTCCGCGTCGAAGCAGACCGGTCGTTGCAGGCGTTGCGCGGCCGCGTCATCCTCGGCTGAGCCGGTGGGGAGGTCGCGCAGCTGCGGTCGGGTGATCGGGCCGACGCCCGTCACGCGCAGGTTCACCCACTCGACCTGCTGGGTCGGGTCGTCGCGGAAGTCGTAGCCGTACAACGCGCGGTGCTCGGCGTGGAAGCGGTCGGCGACCGCGGCGGCATACGCGGCGTCGACCGTGCCGTCCGGTGCGGTCACGCGGACCTCGAACGCCTGGCCGAAGTAGCGCAGGTCGACGGTGCGGGTGTACCGGTGTGCCGAGCGCGGAAAGCCCTCTCCGTCAAGGGCGTTCGCGGCCCGGTCGGTGAGCGATTCGAACGTCTTCTGGACCGCTGCGTGGTCGAGGGCGTCGTGCCGGGCTACAGCGGTCTGCACGTAGTCGTTCTTCACGTCGACGGTGAGCAGGCCGAACGCCGAGACGTTGCCGGGGTTCTGCGGGACGACGACTCCTGCGAGGTCGAGGATGTCGACGAGGCGGCAGGCCAGCAGCGAGCCCGAACCCCCGAACGTCGTCAGCATGAAGTCGCGCACGTCGAGACCGCGCTTGACCGACACCTGGCGCAGCGCGTTGGCCTGGTTCCACGCCGAGATCTCCAGGATGCCGGTGGCGCACCGAACCGGGGCCAGCCCCAGGCGTCCGGCCAGCTCGTCGATCCCCCGGCGGGCGGCGTCGACGTCCAGTGCGATCTCGCCCCCGAGCAGGTGCGGGGGGATCCGGCCCAGGACGACGTGGGCGTCCGTGATCGTCGGCTCGGTGCCCCCCTTGGCGTAGCAGAGGGGACCCGGGTCCGCGCCGGCCGACTGGGGCCCCACCTTGAGCGTTCCCTCCGGGGTGACCCAGGCGATGGAGCCGCCGCCGGCACCGACGGTGACGACGTCGATCATGGGGATCTTGCTGGGGTACGCGCCGATCGTGCCCTCGGTCGTGAGAGTGGGCTCGCCGTCGAGGACGACGCTCACGTCGGTGGACGTGCCACCGCCGTCGCAGGTCAGCACCTTCGGGAACCCGGCCCGCTGCGCGATGAGCCCGGCGCCGAGCGCGCCTGCAGCCGGTCCCGAGAGCACCGTCGTGATCGGCTGGTTGACGACCTCGTCGGCCGACAGCACGCCGCCGTTGGACTTCATGATGGAGAAGGCCACGCCGGGCGCGATCTGGTCGAGCCTGGAGTGGATGTTGGCGACGTAGCGCGACACCTTCGGCTTCACCGCCGCGTCGACGAGCGTGGTCATGGAGCGCTCGTACTCGCGGTACTCGCGCAGCACCTCGCTCGAGATGGAGACGACCGCGTCGGGGTGCTCGCGGCGCAGCACCTCACGGACGGCCAGCTCGTGGCTGTCGTCGGCGTACGAGTGCAGCAGGCAGACGCCGATGGTCGTGATTCCGCGGTCCCTGAACCAACGGGCAGCCGCGACCGCAGACTCCTCGTCGAAGGGGCGGATCTCGTTGCCCTCGAAGTCGATCCGACCGCCAACCGTCCGGACGAGGTCGACCGGGACGATGCGTGGGGGCTTCACCCAGAAGTAGGAGTTGCCGTAGCCGTCGGGGACGGCCTGCCGGGCGATCTCGAGGATGAACTCGTAGCCCTCGGTCGTGATGAACCCCAGCGACTCGACCTTGCCCTCGAGCAGCTGGTTGGTCGCGACGGTCGTGCCGTGGCAGACCGCGGTGATGTCGCTCCCGCTCGCCCCCATGAGGCCGAGCACCTTGTGGACGCCGGTGATGAACCCGTCAGCGGGGTTCGCCGGGGTCGACGGTGTCTTGGTGGTGACGAGCTCGCCGGAGTCCTCGTCGAAGGCCACGACGTCGGTGAACGTGCCGCCTGTGTCGATGCCGATCCGGATGCGTCGAGTGGGCTGTGTCGTCACGGGACGATTCAACCGAGCCGTGGGAGTCGATGCGTTGGCACAAGTTGCCAACCACCGTGCTCAGGACTGTGCAGGCAGGGCGGGACCGCGCACGGCGGTGTGAACCGGGTCCGGTCCGTTCAGCGGCACCTCGCGCCAGCCCAGCACCACGGTGCCGTCGGGGCGCGTGCGGACCTGCACCGAGTGGGGGGTCTCGATGAGCCGCAGGTCGGCGGCGAACTTCCCGTCCTCCTGCCACCCGCCGGCGGCCATGACCGGCAGCTCGGCCCCCTGGACCGCAAGCAACGACTCGACCCACTCACCGTCGCCCACCGCCAACGGCACCTTGGTGCCGTTGCGCTCCAGGACGAGCTCGTATGCCGCGCCGGCGCGCGCGAGGCTCACCGCGGCATACGCCTCGGGGAGGGTGCTGTCGGGGGACCTCGTCCATGACGCGTCGTCCGGACCGGTGCCCGTGGACGCGGGGGTGGGGACGCGCAGGTCCGCCAGCCGGCCGCTGAGCTCGGCGTCGGCCTCGGGGGTGCCGTCACGGTCGACCGCCGGGAGGAGGTGCTCCCAGACGAGGTCGAGGACGGCCTGCATGTCGACAGCCTCCGACGTGATGGCGACGGCGATGTCCTGCTCGGGCAGGACGATCGCGAACTGGCCGTAGGCGCCGTCGCCGCGGTAGCCGTGGCGGGCGATCCAGAAGGAGCAGCCGTAGCCCTGGGCCCAGTCGGGGTTGGGGTCGGCCTCCGTGTTCGGCAGGCCGGTCGGCGCGGTGGCCCGCGCGACCCACTCGGGGGAGAGGAGCGGCTCGCCCAGCCACGCACCGTGGTCGAGGTGGGTCTGGGCCAGGGCGAGGATCGCCTCGGTGCCGACGTGGATGCCGGAGAAGGCGAGCTCGCGACCCGTGGCGGTGCGGTGCCAGCGGACGCCGCGGGCGCCCAGCGGGTCGAGCAGGCGCGGCCGCGCGAACTCGAGCAGCCCTTCCCCGGTGACGGCCCGGACCACGGCCCCGGCGAGGTAGGTCGCGACCTGGTTGTAGGCCCACACCGTGCCGGGCTCCTGCTCCGCGGGCGCAGCGAGGATGGCGCCGAGGACCGGGTCCGTGCCGTCCCCGGCGGGGGTGTGGGCGGCCCGCAGGACGGCAGGGGTCCAGGCATCGACCTCGTGGCCCGTCGCCATGGTCAGGCAGTGGCCGAGGGTGAGGCGCGCGAAGCGTCCGTGGACCTCCGCCCCGGCCGGGATCTCGGAGGCCGGGATGAGGTCGAACACCTTGTCGTCCAGGGAGACCCGACCCGCGTCGACCAGCAGGCCGACGGTGGCAGCGGTGAACGACTTGCTCAGGGAGTAGACGAGCTGGTTGCGCTCGGCGGCGTAGGGCGCCCACCAGCCGCGGGTAATGACGTGGCCGTGCCTGGCGATGAGGAGGCTGTGCGGGTCGTGCCCACCGGCCTCGAGGGCGTCGACGAGGGCGAGGACGCCGCGGGCGTCGACGTGCTGGGCAGAGGGCGAGCTGGTCGGCAGGGGCACTCGTCGAGGCTAACCCGCGGACGCCCCCTGCGCTTTGGGTGCCCAGGCGGACGGATTTCCGACCATCGGGGCACCCAAAGCGAGAGGTGGGTCAGGCGTCGGTGCCGAACCGGCCCCGGTGGTCGAGCGGGATCAGCGGTTTCTCGCCGCGGACCTTGAGCTGTTGCACCGCCCAGGTGTTGCCGTCCGGGTCGGCGAACCCGAAGAACGTCCCGCCGTCACGCTCGTCGAACACCGTCACCTCGCTGCACTCCACCCCGCGGCCGACGAGCTCCTCGCGCGCGGCGTTCGCATCCGCGACGACGAGCTGCAGGCCGCGCATCGAACCCGCTGCCATCTCCTGCTGGGACGGGAGCGTGCCGACGACGATCGAGCAGCCAGACCCGCGGGGCGTCAGCTGGGCGACGTCCATGTGCTCGTTCGTGGTGCGGTGGTCGAGGTCGAAGCCGACCTTGTCGCGGTAGAACCCCACCGCCGAGTCCAGGTCGCTCACGGGCAGGATGACGACTTCCAGGGTCCAGTCCATGCCGGGCAGTCTGCCGCGAGTCAGCGGCAGGCGAAAGGATCTCGCCCCCCGCGCTTTGGGTGCCCAGACGGGCGGAATTCCGACCGTCTGGGCACCCAAAGGCGGGGTGGAGGGCGGGGGTGGCGGGCGGGGTGGCGGGCGGGGTAGGGGTGGCGGTGGCGGACGCTCGCCGTCAGTGGGGGAACGAGGACTGCGCGGGGCGTTCGAGGTCGTCGCGGTGGTTGCGGATGAGGTCGAGGTTGCGGTCGCGCAGGTGGTCGAACCCCTGGCCGATGTTCGAGCCCGGCGTCAACGACCCGAGCGCCGTCGACGGGTCGAGCAGGGCCGACACCCAGCCCTCGTGGGAGGCGGCCTTGGCGACGATGTGGCCGACGGGCGTGACGATGTGGGAGTTGCCGAAGTAGAGGACGCCGGCCGCGTCGACGCCGGTGGCGTTGGCCCCGACGACGAAGACGTGGTTGTCGTAGGCCCGGGCCCGCGACGTGAGCTCCCAGATGTCGGCGGACCGGAGCAGGGCGGAGGGACGCAGGATGACCTCGGCGCCCTGGACGGCCTGGATCCGCGAGAGCTCCGGGTAGTCGCCGTCGAAGCAGACGATCATGCCGATCTTCCCGAGCGGGGTGTCGACGACCGTGACCGTGTCGCCGGGCGTGACCCAGCCGCCGCCGTCGACGTGCTCGGTGCAGAACGGGTGGGTCTTGCGGTAGACGCCGACCACGTCGCCACTCGGGTCGATGAGCACCGAGGCGTTGTAGACGGTCCCGCGCTCGGGGCCGCGTTCGTAGGTGCCCAGGCAGACGTGCACGCCGAGGTCGCGGGCGACCTGCTGCACGGGTTCGGTCACGGGTCCGGGGACCTCGGAGACCAGGTCCCACAGCTCCTCGGTCGAGCAGTCGGGCGTGAACCCGGTCGTCGCCGTCTCGGGCAGCACGACGAGCTCGGCACCGGTGGCGTCGACGCAGCGGCGGGTGAAGTCGACGCACTTGTCGAGGTTCTTGCGGACGACCTCCGGTGACAGCGGCCCGGCGACCGGTGCGATCTGGACGGCCGCGGCGGTGAATGCGCGCATCAGTGTCGCCTCCCTAGGTTCCACCCGACGATAACCCCGGCGAGGGCCACCGCCCCACCCGCGAGCACGCCATACGCCCAGTCGCGGTTGCCGGCCACCGACGAGCCGGGCCGTCCCAGGGAGGCGGCCGGTGTGGCCGCGATGCCGGCGTAGACCGGCGAACCGGCCGGTGCGCCGGGCGCACGGGTGAGCACGGGGGACTCGATGGGCTCGGGGCGGACCCCGGCGATGTCGGCGTCGACGGCGGCGAAGAACTGGCCGGCCATCTTGCGGGTCACACCGGCGAGCATCCGCTGACCCACCCCGCCGATCACACCGCCCACGGCCGCGTCCGCGTCGTACGAGAGGTCGGTGCCTCCTCCGGCTGCGGCGACGAGCCGCACGACCACGTCCGCGTCGACCGTGCCCGGTCCGCCGGCACCGGTCGCCTTCATCGTGAACTGGCCCGGAGGCTGCGGGTCCTTGAGCGCGACGCGACCGTCGTACGTGCCCTTGATCGCCGCGACCCCTGCCGTGACGGTCATGGCGTACTCGTCCTCGCCGATCTGGGTCAGCGACTCGCACCCGGGGAGGCACCTGGCCAGGACGGCTGGGTCGTGGAAGGCGTCCCACACCTGCTGCGGGCTGGAGGTCAGGGCGGCCGTGCCGGAGATCTTCATCAGGACTTCCTCGTCGTGGGGCCGGTCAGGTCGTCGGGCTGCGCGGAGCCACCGGAGGGGTATGGCGCGTGGTCGCGCAGGGAGGGGATCTCGCCGGCCGCGTGGCGCTGGCGCAGCTCCCAGAGCTCGACCGGTGAGATCGGCATCGAGGTGATCGCGAAGCCCTCGGCGTCGGAGACGGCCGACGCGATCACGGCGCTGACCGGGATGCAGCCGGCCTCGCCGGCACCCTTGATCCCCAACGGGTTCAGCGGCGACGGCGTCTCGAGGTGGTCGGTCTCGATGTGGGGGATCTCGGAGGCGTACGGCATGAGGAAGTCCATGAACGACGCGTTGAGCAGCTGCCCCGACTCGTCGTAGACCATCCGTTCGTAGAGCGCGCCGCCCACGCCCTGGGCGACACCGCCGTGGACCTGTCCCTCGACGATCATCGGGTTGATCATCGTGCCGCAGTCGTGGATGACGCAGTAGCGCAGGATGCGGATCTCGGCGGTGACCGGGTCGGTCTCGACGATCGCCGCGTGCATGCCGTTGGCGAACGTCGCCTGCGTCGGGGAGTAGAAGTCGCGACCCTCCAGGCCGGGTTCGTCGTCGTCCGCCACGGGAGGCTTGTCGGGGTCGTTGCTGCCGGCGAACTGGGTCGCCGCCTTCGCCGCCTCGTCGAAGGCGTAGCGCAGCGGGTTGCTCATCACCGACACCGTGCCGAGCGACATCGCGGTGTCGGGCGCGCCCTTGACGCGGATGATGCCGTCGACGATCTCGAGGTCGTCGGCCGACACCTCGAGCGCGTCGGCCGCGATCCGCAGCGCCTTCGCCCGCACGTTGCGGGCAGCGAGGGCGATCGCGTTGCCGCTCATCACCGCCGCCCGGGACGCGAAAGTGCCGACGGCGTAGGGCATCCGGCGCGTGTCACCCGTCGTGACGAACACGTCCTCGATCGGCACCCCGAGCTCCTGGGCCACCACCTGCGCGAACGCCGTCTCGTGTCCCTGGCCCTGCGACGTGAGTCCGGTGGACACGTTGACCCGGCCGCTGGTCTCGATCTGGATGTGGCCGCCCTCGTAGGGGCCGACGCCGGTTCCCTCGACGTAGCACCCGATCCCGAGGCCCACCTTGCGGCCCTCGACCTGCGCCCGCTCGCGGTACTCGGCGAAGTCGTCCCACCCGACGAGCGCCTTGAGCTTGTCCAGCGACGCGGGGAAGTCGCCGGAGTCGTACTTCAGCGGACGGCCGTCCTGGAACAGCAGACCGTGGTCGAACGGCATCTCGCTCGGCTGGATGAAGTTGCGCGACCGCACCTCGGCCCGGTCCAGCCCGAGCTCGTCGGCGATCGCGTCCATGGTGCGCTCCATGGCGAAGCACCCCTGCGGCCGGCCGGCGCCGCGGTACGGCGTGACGAGGACGGTGTTCGTGTAGAGCGACCAGAACTCGCAGCGGTACGTCCCCGGCTTGTAGGGGCCGAGCAGCTGGGTGGAGGTGATGATCGGGACGATGATCCCGTATGGCGTGTACGCCCCGTTGTCGTGCCAGAACTTGACGTCCAGTCCGAGGAGCCGGCCGTCGTCGTCGAAGCCGACCCGCACCTGCTGGAGCTGGCCTCGTTCGTGCGCCGAGGAGATGAAGTGCTCGCGGCGGTCCTCGACCCACTTCACCTCGACCCCGAGGGTCTTCGCGACCCAGGGGACGAGGACCTCCTCGGGCCACGGGTGGTTGATCTTGACCCCGAACCCACCACCCACGTCGGGGGCGATGCACTCGACCTTGGCGAGCGGCATACCGAGCTTGGCGGCGACGGCTGCGCGCACCCCGGTGGAGGTCTGGGTGGAGGAGTAGATGCGCAGCTCGTCGCGGTCGGCGTCCCAGCGGGCGTAGACCCCCTTGCCCTCCATGGGCATGCAGGCGCTGCGCTCGATGGCGAGGTCCAGCTCGAGCACGTGCGGCGCGCCGGCGATGGCGGCCTCGACGTCACCGACCTCCTGGAGCATGTGGGCCGCGATGTTGCCGGGGACGTCGTCGTGGACGAGCAGGTCGGCGGTGCGGGCGGCCTCGATGCCGACGACAGGGGGGAGCGGCTCGTAGTCGACGCGGATCCGGGCGCAGGCGTCCTCGGCGAGGTAGCGGTCGCGGGCGACGACCATGACGACTGGTTCGCCGACGTGGTTGACCTCGTCCCTGGCCAGGGCGTGCTGGGTGCGGCCGTGGGTCAGCGTGGGGTGGGGGATGAGCAGCGGCAGGGGTTCGCCGACCCGGCCGGGGAGGTCCTCGTGCGTGTAGATCGCGACCAGCCCCTCGACGTCGAGGGCATCGGTGACGTCGATGTCGACGACCTTGGCGTGGGCGTGCGGACTTCGGACGAAGGCAGCCGCGAGGGCGCCGCGTCCGAGGTCGTCGAGGAACTTGCCACCGCCGGTCACCAGGCGCGGGTCCTCCCGACGCCTGACCGGGGCGCCGAACATCTGGGTGGTCACGAGCCGGCCGCCTTGATCTCGGCAGCGCGCAGGACGGACTTGACGATGTTCTGGTAGCCGGTGCAGCGGCACAGGTTCCCCGAGATCGCCTCGCGGGCCTCGTCCTGCGTCGGGTCGGGGTTCTCCTCGAGGTAGGCCGTGATCGTCGTGACGAAGCCGGGGGTGCAGAAGCCGCATTGCAGACCGTGGCACTCGGTGAACGCCTGCTGCACCGGGCCCATGGCGTCGATGGTGCCGAGGCCCTCGATGGTGGTGACCGCATGGGCCTGGGCGCTCACCGCGAACATCAGGCACGCGCGCACCGGGGCGCCGTCGACAAGGACGGTGCAGGCGCCGCAGACCCCGTGCTCGCACCCGACGTGGGTGCCGGTGAGGCCGAGGTCGTGCCGCAGGAAGTCGGACAGCAACCGTCGGGCCGGCACCCGGGCGTGACGCGGGACGTCGTTGACCGTGACGGTGACGTCGAGCAGCTCCTCGGGGACGGGCTCGCTCATGCGGCGGATCCTCCTGCGCTGGAAGCGATCGAGTCGCTGGCGGCCTCGGCCAGGGTGAGGTGGGCGAGTCGGGTGGCGAGCATGGTGCGGTACTCCGCCGTGGCGTGGATGTCGGCCTCCGGTGAGAGGTGGTCGCGGATCAGGTCGTCGCACAGGGACCAGTCGATCCCCTCGGGGGACTGGCCCTGGACGGCCTCTGTCACGTCGACCACCCCGGGCACCTCGGTGACGGAGACGAACGACAGCCTCGCCGACGTGACCACCCCGTCCGCCACGGCGACCGAGGCGGCAGCTCCGGCGATGGCGTAGTCGCCGTGCCGACGGGCGCGTTCGGCGAACGCCGTCCCGGTGGCAGCAGGCAGTCTCGGGAAGCGCACAGCCACTGCCAGCTCGTCGGGTTCCAGGGACGTCTCGAGCGCGCCGAGGAAGAAGTCGTGCCAAGGGATCTCGCGCGCCCCGGCAGGCCCGACGGCCTCGACCACGCCACCGGTCAGCGCGAGGATGGCCGGCATCTCGCCTGCAGCGTCCGCGTGGGCGATGGATCCCACCGTGGTCCCGCGGTTGCGGATGGCCGGGTGGGCCACGTGCCGCAGGGCGCGGCGCAGCAGCGGCGACGCGGCATATGCGCCCTCGTGGGCCTCGAGTCCTGCGTGCCGCACCAGGGCCCCGACCCGGACCACCTCGTCGGTGACGGTGACGGCGTCGAGGCCGGTCACGCGGTTGATGTCGACGAGGTGGGCCGGGGAGGCCAGCCGCATGTTGAGGATCGGGATCAGGCTCTGCCCACCGGCGAGGACCTTCCCGTCGTGGCCCACCCGCCCGAGCACCGCGACGGCCTCCTCGACGGTGCGAGGTGCGTGGTGCACGAACGGAGCGGGCTTCACGGACTGATCCTGCCTGTTCGGTGGGCGGGTGGGAAGGACGGGTCAGCGGCGAGGTCGGAGGTCGTCCTCACCGTCGCCATACGTCTCCCTGCCCACGGTGAGCACAGAGCCCTCTGCCTTCGCTCGCAGGTCGGAGGGGGCCAGGGACTTGGCGAGGTGGTACGCGCCGACGGCGACGATCGTGCCGAGGGCGATGCCGCTGAGCGAGAAGTCGTCGGTGAACTTCAGCGAGACGTTGCCGATGCCGATGACGATGCCGGCCGCGACCGGGACGAGGTTGATCGGGTTGCCGAAGTCGACACCGTTCTCCTTCCAGATCTTGGCGCCGAGCAGGCCGATCATGCCGTAGAGGACCACGGTGATCCCGCCGAGGACGCCACCGGGGGTGGAGGCGACGAGGGCACCGAACTTCGGTGAGAGACCGAACAGGATGGCCACGACCGCGGCGACGTAGTAGGCCGCTGTCGAGTAGACGCGCGTGGCGGCCATGACACCGATGTTCTCGGCGTACGTCGTCGTGGGGGAGCCGCCGACCGAGGAGGCGAGCACCGTGCCGATGCCGTCCGCGGCGATGGCGCGACCCATGACGGGGTCGAGGTCGGTCTTGGTCATCTCGGCGACCGCCTTGACGTGGCCGGTGTTCTCCGCGATCAGGGCGATGACGGCCGGGAGGACGAGCAGGATCGCGGCGACCGAGAAGCTCGGCGCGTGCCAGCCGACGACCTCCTTGCCGGCGACGAGCTCGGTGTGGGGCGGGAACCCGATCCAGTCGGCAGCCTTGACGCCGTCGAAGTTGGTGCGGAAGTGGGTCGTGATCTTGCCGGCGCCCGCGTCGTAGGCGGTGATCTGGCCGAAGGCCTTGTCGAAGATCCACGAGAGGACGTAGCCGAAGATCAGTGCGAGGAAGATGGCGATGCGGCCGACGAAGCCACGGACGGCCACCGCGCACACGATGGTGAACACCATGACGAGCAGGGCGACCCACTGGTCCTGGGGCCAGTAGATCGTGGCCACCACCGGGGCGAGGTTGAACCCGATGAGCATGACCACCGCACCGGTGACGACCGGTGGCAGCACCTTGTGCACCACCCGTGAGCCGGCGAAGTGGATGAGCACGCCGACGAGGGCGAGGACGACACCGGCGACGAGGATCGCCCCGGTCACCTCGGCCGAGTCGCCGCCCTGCGCGCGGATCGCCGCGACACCGCCGACGAAGGACGCCGAGGTGCCGAGGTAGGACGGCACCTTGCCCTGGACGATGAGCAGGAACGCGATCGTCGCGATGCCGCTCATCATGATCGCCAGCTGGGCGTTGAGGCCCATGATCAGGGGGAAGACGAACGTCGCCCCGAACATCGCGACGACGTGCTGGGCGCCGAGCCCGATGGTCTTGCCCCAGGAGAGCCGCTCGTCGGGGGCGACGACGTCGTCGGGCCCCATCGTGCGACCGTCACCGTGAAGTTTCCAGCCCAATGCCATGAGGACTCCTTGTCGACTGCCGCGCCGGGTGGGGGGAGGGAGCAGCGCTGCCCCAGGTCGAACGTCACGCGGTGCGGCGACCCTACGACCCGGGCACCCCGGGACATGCGAAAACTAGCGGGACGCGCGGGCCGTGCATTGGGCAACAGTTGCCATCGGGGGCGGGCACTGGTTCGGCAGGTCGTGCACTCGCCCCCAGCGCTCAGATGCCGCGCATCTGGTGGACCTTCAGGGCCAGGGCCAGCTTGAGTCGCAGCTGCGGGTCGGAGGTGAACGGGCCGAGCATCTTCTCGAGCTTGGCGATGCGGTAGCGCAACGTGTTGTAGTGGAAGAACAGCATGCGGGCGGTCTCGGCGACGTTCATGTTCGTGTCGATCAGCACGCTCAGGGTGGTGCGCAGGTCCGCGTGCTCGGGGAGGTCGTCGTTCGCGAGCGGCCCCAGCGACTCCTCGACGAACCGGCGCAGGTCCGCGCTGTCCGGGATCAGCGACAGCAGCCGGAACACGCCGAGCCCGTCGAAGTGGGTCAGCGCGGAGGCTCCGTGCAGCTGCCGCCCCACGCTCACGGCACTGAGCGCCTCGTCGTATGCCGCGGGGAGACCGGCGAGGGAGTCGATCGGCCGCGACACCCCGGTCGAGAACGTGCGACGCCCCCCTCCGCCGTCGCCGCGCACGATCCGGACGACCTCGCCCACGGCGCGCATGACGGCATCGGTGTCGGCGTCTGCCGGGACGGCGTGCAGGGCGACGACCTCCTGGCTGAACCCCACCACCGGGGCGCGCGGGTCGCGCACCGCCATCGCCTGGCTCCAGGCTCGGGCGAAGCGTTGCTGCAGCGAGCTCACCTCCTCGGGGGAGCGCGTCGTGTGGGCGTCGTCCTCGTCGGTCTCGGCGACGACGACGACGAGCCGGCGGTCGATGTCCCACCCGAGGGCTGCTGCGTGCGCGATCGCCTCGGCGGGCGCGCCCGCTCGTCCGGAGAGCGCGTCGCGGAGGAACTCCGCGCGGTACTTGCCCTCGACCGCCGACACCGCCTGGTCCTTGGTGATGGCCAGGGCCGCCACGGTGGCGGCGCGCTCGAGCAGGTGGACGTCGTCGGCGGTCAGGGCCCGGTCCACGACGAACGCCGAGAGCAGCCCGTGGTCGAGCTGTCCCGCCACGATCCGGACGAGGGCGCGGCCGGCGTTGTCGGCGCGGGGGTCGCGGATGCCGACGGGTTCGCGTTCGGTGACCAGCCGCCCCGTCCGGTCGAAGCAGTCCAGCGCCAGGGCCGCCTCGAGGTCGGCCTCCGAACCGGCGCGGGCGAGCACCCGCCCGTCGGTCGTCGTCACCATCGTGGCCCCACCGAGGAACCCGGCCAGGCGCTCGCACAGGTCCTCGAGGCCGCCTCCCGCGAGCACGATCCCGACGAGGATCTGGTGGGCCTCGTCGACCCGGGCGAGGATTCCGGACTGCTGGTCGAGCAGCGCCCCGAGGACCTCGGTGACGACGAGCTCGGGGCTGGCGCCGCGGACCAGCACGACGGGGAGGCCGGCCGCAGCCCCGGTGCTGCGCCAGTCGGTGCCGTTCGTGCCGCCGTTGCGGGTCACGACGAGGGCGGCTGCGCCACCGGCGACCAGGGTGTCGACCAGGCCCCGGACGTCGGTGCCGGGCGCGAGCCTGGCGGGGTCGAGGCAGACCACGTGGTGGTCGGGACTGAGCTCGCGCCCGGAGTCGGGTCGGGAGCCGGGTCGCGAGCCCGCCTGCGTGTCGTGCACCGACGCCCGTGTGACGACGGTCCCCAGCTGGTCGGCCGTCGCGTGCACGGTGGCCCCGGCCAGCGCCGGCAGGAGCAGGACCCTGCTGAGTGGCACACCAGTGACGAGCTCGCGGGTGGGCAGGGGTGTTGCCGCCAGCGCCTGGGCGGCTGGCAACTCCGCGTCAAGGACGCCGGGATCATTGGCAACATTCACCATGAGGGGACTGTAGTCCCACTGGGTAGCGTCGCTGCTCGAAGCCGCGCGGGGCTCGTGGTCCCCTGTCCACGGAACCCGCGCGGCTCTCTCGTCAGTCCTGCGCGACCCGACGCCGAGGAGGTGCAGCACCCGTGACGCCCTCCGGGACGCCTCTCGCCGGCACGATGGACCGTGCCACCAGGAGCAGCCCTGCGCCCGCCGAGGGGGGAGCCCCCACCTGGCCGGCCGCGGTCTCCGAACGGTCCGTGGGGATGCTGGCCCGGCGTCCGAGGAGTGCCACCGTCGTCGCGGTCCACCCGCTCGCGTTCTACCTGCGGTTCGACCGCAGCCGGCCCGACGGCACCACCGAGGGGATCCTGCCCGTGGTGGCCCAGTCGGGGCTGCGCCTGCCCAACGCCGTGGTGCTCGCCCCCGGGTCGTCCCGGCTCGGCTGGGGGGTCCAGCCCGGCGACCGGGTGGGTGTGGGCGACGGGGAGATCCGCCTTCCCGGCGCGACGATCCGACGAGCCCGCGTCTGGCGGCCGGTCCGCGTGCCGACGTCCGGCCACCTCCCGGGGGTTGCGGCGACCGGCTCCCTCGGGCGGCTCGCCTCCCCCGGGTGGGCGGTGCCGGCGCGGCACCTCGCCACGACGGCCCTGAGGGGCGAGTCGTTGGTCGACGTCGTCGGTCACACGGTGGGAGTGGGGCAGGGGCTGACCCCCAGCGGTGACGACGTCCTGTGCGGCGTGCTCCTCGCCCTGCGCCTCGCGGGCGCCGAGGACGCGCGCCGGCACCTGTGGACGACGGTCCGACCCCGTCTCGGCGCCACGACCGCCGTCTCCGCCGCCCTGCTCACCGAGGCCGCCGACGGGTATGCCGTGCCGGCCGTCGTCCGCCTCGCCGCGGCGCTCGCCGGTGGCCGCGAGAGCGAACCCGACGTCGTTCCCGCGGCCCTGGAGGTGCGGGCCATCGGCCACAGCTCGGGTGCCGACCTGCTCGCCGGGCTCGCGGGGGCGCTGGCGGCGGCGGACAGCACTTGCGGAGGTGACCCGAGCAGTCGCGTGCTGGGGCTGCCCACCGTGGGCGCCCACCACCTCCCGACGACCCCAGGAGTGACCTCGTGACCGATCACGTCGAGCTGAGGACCGGGGTCTACGTCGACTCGGTCAGCCTCATGCAGGTCTCGCGCACGGCGGCGGCAGCCCCGGGCGTCGACGCGGCCCAGGTCGCGATGGCGACCGAGCTGAACCTCGAGGTGCTGCGCGGCATGGGTTTCGACGTCCCGGCCGCCTCACCCAACGACCTCGTCGTCGCCCTGCGCGCTGCCGACGAGACGGGGGTGGCCACCGGGCGGGCCGCCGTCGACGACGCCCTCGCAGCGCTCCGGTCGGCCGGGACGTCGGCAGGAGGGTTCGGCGACGCCCCGCCACCACGGACCCTCGGTCGCGCCATCGACGCGGTCGGTGCGAACCTCGCCCTCGTCTCCGTCCCCGGTCGTCACGCGGCGGTGGAGGCGTTCGACGCCATCGACCGCGGGGTGAGCGTGATGCTGTTCTCCGACAACGTCGACGTCGACACGGAGGTGCTCCTCAAGGACGCAGCGGCCGACCGTGGCGTGCTCGTGATGGGTCCGGACTGCGGCACCGCCGTGGTCGGTGGCGTGGCCCTCGGGTTCGCCAACGTCGTCTCGCCCGGACGGGTCGGGCTGGTCGCCGCCTCCGGGACAGGAGCCCAGCAGGTGATGGCCCTCCTCGACGCCGCCGGTGTCGGGGTGAGCCACTGCCTGGGCGTCGGAGGGCGCGACCTGTCGTCCCGCGTCGCCGGGCGGTCCACCCGGCAGGCGCTCGCCGCCCTCGCCGCCGACGAGGGGACGGACACCATCGTCGTCGTCTCCAAGCCGCCGGCCCCGGAGGTGCTCGCCGACCTCGAGGCGTATGCCGCCGGGCTCGGCACCCAGGTCCACTGGGCGACGCTGGGGGCCGGTCGGCCCGACCTCACCACCTCGGTCGAGAACGTGCTCGCCGCCCTTGGCAGGTCGGTACCCACGTGGCCGGTGTGGGACGTCCCGCAACAGCCCGTGGCCCGGGGGTCCCTGCGCGGGCTGTTCTGCGGCGGCACGCTCGCCGACGAGGCGATGCTCGTCGCGGGGGAGGAGCTGGGGGACGGCCGGGGCGACATCCGTTCCAACATCCCCCTGCGACCCGAGCTCGCGGTGGGTGACGACCTGCGCGCCGACGGGCACGTCGTGCTCGACTTCGGTGACGACGGGCTGACGCGCGGGCGCGCCCACCCGATGATCGATCCCAGCCTGCGGCTCGAACGCATCCACACCGAGGCCACTGACGCGGGTTGCGGCGTGCTGCTGCTCGACCTCGTCCTGGGTCACGGGGCCCACCCCGACCCTGCGGAGGAGCTCGCCGAGGCCGTGCGCTCGGCCCGCGCCTCGGCCGCAGCCTCGGGCCGCGACCTCCCGGTCGTCGTGTCGCTCACCGGCACCGACGGCGACCCGCAGGGGCTGACCCGCTGCGCCGAGGCGCTGCGGTCGGCCGGTGCGGCGGTGTTCCTCTCCAACGCGGCTGCCACGAGGCGCGCCGTGTCCCTCCTGCCGACCACCGAGGAGGCCTGACATGGCCGGGCACGTCGACCTGCACGGGTTGCTGACCACCGACCCGGTCGTCGCGACCGCCGGCGCGGGGTTGCTCAGCGACGCCTTGCGCGACCAGGCCGTCGTCGTGGGGGAGGCGCAGTGGCAGCCACCGCCGGACGGCTCCGTCGACCCCCTCGTCCGGGTGATGGCTGACCGCCGCCGACGTGATGCGAATGCCCTTGCCCTGCAACGGATGACCGCAGCGGGTGCCGACCTCGTCGACGTCCGACCGGCCCACGAGGTGCTCGGGCTGGAGCGCGGCACCTTCCTGCACGCCGGCCCGCCGCTGGAGTGGGAACGTGCCTCGGGCCCGATGCGCGGTGCCCTGATCGGGGCGATGCTCTTCGAGGGGATGGCCGACACCCCGGAAGCCGCGGAGACGGCCCTCGCCGCCAGCCACGTGGCGCTCGAGCCCTGCCACCACCGCGATGCGGTGGGCCCGATGGCCGGAGTCATCTCACCGTCGATGTGGCTGTACGAGCTGCGCGACGAGGTGCACGACCACACGTCCTGGTGCTCGCTCAACGAAGGCCTCGGCAAGGTCCTCCGGTACGGCGCGTACGGCCCGGAGGTCGTCGACCGCCTGCACTGGATGAACTCCGTCCTCGGCCCGCTGCTCCAGCAGGCCGTGCGGGCTGCCGGGCCGATCGACATCAAGGCGATCATCGCCCAGATGCTCCAGATGGGCGACGAGGGGCACAACCGCAACCGTGCCGGCTCGCTCATGCTGCTGCGTGAGCTCCTGCCGTCCCTCATCACGGCCGACGGGTCGTCCACCGACATCGCGGAGGCGGTGCGCTTCTCCGGTGCCAACGAGCACTTCTTCCTCAACCTCGGCATGCCGGCGTGCAAGCTGTCGGCCCTTGCGGCGGAAGGAATCCCGGGCTCCACCGTGGTGACGACGATGGCTCGCAACGGCACCGACTTCGGCATCCGCACGGCCGGGACCGGCGACCGCTGGTTCACCGGTCCGGCGAACACCCCGGAAGGGCTGTTCCTCGGCTCGTACGGCCCGGACGACGCCAACCCCGACATCGGCGACTCCGCGATCACCGAGACCGCGGGGATCGGGGGGTTCGCGATGGCGGCAGCCCCGGCCATCGTGAAGTTCGTGGGCGGCGACGTCCCGTTCGCCCTCCGGACCACGCGCACCATGTACGACATCACGGTCGGTGAGCACACGGCATACCAGGTGCCGATCCTGGAGTTCCGCGGAACTCCCACCGCCATCGACGTCACCGCGGTGGTGCGGACCGGGATCCTCCCGCAGATCAACACCGGTATGGCGGGCCGGGTCGCCGGGACGGGTCAGGTCGGGGCCGGGCTGGTCACCCCGCCCGCGCAGTGCTTCACGCAGGCGCTCGACGCCCTCGCCGACGCGCTGCCCACCCCGGCCGCGGGCTGAGCCGTGGGTGGTCCGGGGACCGCTCGGACCGGCGTGGCAGGATACGGGACCGTGAGCGCGCGCATCCTGGACGGCAAGGCAGTACTCGCGACAATCAAGGAGGAGCTGCGCGGCAGGGTGGACGTCCTGCGCGAGCACGGAGTGGTCCCCGGACTGGGCACCGTGCTCGTCGGCGACGACCCCGGCAGCCACTGGTACGTCAACGCCAAGCACAAGGACTGCGCCGAGATCGGCATCACGAGCATCCGTCGCGACCTCCCCGCCACCGCGACGCAGGTCGAGGTCGAGGCGGTCATCGACGAGCTCAACGCCGACCCCGACTGCACGGGGTTCCTCGTGCAGCAGCCCACGGGCCTGGACGAGATGGCCCTGCTGTCGCGGGTGTCCCCCGAGAAGGACGTGGACGGGCTGCACCCGACCAACCTCGGCTGGCTCGCCCTGGGCAAGGCGGCCCCGCTGCCCTGCACGCCGATGGGCTGCATCGAGCTGCTGCGCCGCCACGACGTGACCATCGCCGGTGCCAACGTCGTGGTCATCGGCCGCGGGCTCACCGTCGGGCGACCGCTCGGGCTCATCCTCACCCGCAAGAGCGAGAACGCCACCGTCACGCTCTGCCACACCGGCACCCGTGACCTCGCCGCCGAGGTCATCCGGGCCGACATCGTCATCGCCGCGGCCGGTGTGCCCGGAATCGTCACCAAGGACATGGTCAAGCCCGGTGCCGCGGTGCTCGACGTCGGCGTCAGCCGGGTCGACGGGAAGATCGCCGGGGACGTCGCCCCCGACGTCGCGGAGGTGGCCGGCTGGATCAGCCCCAACCCCGGTGGTGTCGGTCCGATGACGCGAGCCCTGCTGCTGTCCAACATCGTGGGTGCGGCCGAACGCCGGCTCGCGGCCACGGCCACGGCCTGACCTCGTGGTCATCCCCCGGTTGGGCTGGTGGTGGGTCGCCACGCCGGTCCTCGCGCTGGGGGTGGTGGCCTTCGCAGCGGGTCACGTCCGACTGGCCGGGTTCGTGCTCGCCGGGGGGCTGCTGATGGCTGCCCTGATCCGGGCGGTCCTGCCGACCGCGCTCAGCGGCGGCCTGGTCGTGCGCTCCCGCGTCGTCGACGTCGCGACGATGGCGCTGCTCGGGGTGACCCTGGCCGTGATCACGGCGAGCCTGGACCTTCGCCCCCGCGGCTGATCGGGCCGTGGCCGACCGGTCACCGTGTCCAGGTGCCGCGTGCGCAGACACGCAGCGGCCGGTCCCGGGTGACCCGGGACCGACCGTTCGCCGTGCTGTGAGGGGAGTGCGTCAGCCGATGAGGCCCAGGCCCTTGACGGCCTCGCGCTCCTCCTCGAGCTCCTTGACCGACGCATCGATCTTGCCGCGGGAGAACTCGTCGATCTCCAGGCCCTGGACGATCGACCACTGGCCGTCCTTGACGGTCACGGGGAACGAGGAGATCAGGCCCTCCGGGACCCCGTAGGAGCCGTCGGAGCAGACCGACATCGACACCCAGTCGCCGTCCGGGGTGCCGAGCGTCCAGTCGCGGGCGTGGTCGACGGTGGCGCTCGCGGCGGAGGCGGCCGAGGACGCGCCCCGGGCCTCGATGATCGCGGCGCCGCGCTTGGCGACGGTCGGGATGAACGTGCCGGCCAGCCACTCCTGGTCGCCCACGGCCTCGGCGGCGTTCCGGCCGGAGACCTCGGCGTGGAACAGGTCGGGGTACTGGGTCGCGGAGTGGTTGCCCCAGATCGTCATCTTCCTGATCTCGGTCACCGGCACGCCGAGCTTGGCCGACAGCTGCGAGATGGCGCGGTTGTGGTCCAGACGGGTCAGCGCGGAGAAGCGCTCCCTACCGATGTCGGGCGCGTTGCTCATCGCGATGAGGGCGTTGGTGTTGGCCGGGTTGCCGGTCACGGTGACACGGATGTCGTCCGCGGCCACCTTGTTCAGGGCCTTGCCCTGCGGGGCGAAGATGCCGCCGTTGGCCTCGAGGAGGTCACCACGCTCCATACCGGGGCCGCGCGGGCGGGCGCCGACGAGGAGGGCGTGGTTGACGCCGTCGAAGATCTTCTCGGCGTCGTCACCGATCTCGACCTTGGCGAGCGTCGGGAACGCGCAGTCGTCGAGCTCCATGACGACACCCTCGAGCGCCTTGAGCGCGGGGGTGATCTCGAGCAGTCGGAGCTCGACCGGGGTGTCCGGGCCGAACAGCGAGCCGCTCGCGATGCGGAAGAGGAGGCTGTAGCCGATCTGGCCTGCGGCGCCGGTGACGGCGACCTTGACGGGGGTAGTGCTCACGGTGGGCCCTTCACGTCGGTGGGGTGGGACAGCTGTGCACGACGCTAGCAGGGGTGCGGAGCACGGGTTCCCGGTGGTTAGGGTCGAGGCCATGCCCACCCCGGACTTCATCCTCGCCCTGCGCGACAAGGTCGGCACCGACCTCCTCTGGCTCACCGGCGTCACTGCCGTCGTGCGCAACGACCGCGGTGAGGTGCTCCTCGGCCGCCGCACCGACAACGGCCAGTGGGCCCTGGTGAGCGGCATCCTCGAGCCCGGCGAGCAGCCGGCGGTGGGCCTCGCCCGCGAGATCGAGGAGGAGACCGGTGTCATCGCCAGGATCGAGGCACTGACCTCGGTCTGGACGCTGCCGGAGCAGGGCTACCCCAACGGCGACCGAGCGCAGTACCTCGACCTGTGCTTCCTCGCCCGCCACCTCTCCGGCGAGGCGAGGGTCAACGACGACGAGTCGCTGGAGGTGGGCTGGTTCGCTGTGGACGCCCTGCCCGAGCCGCTCATGGACCGGGCCCGCGTCCGGCTCGAACGGGCCCTGGCCTTCGACGGCACCACGTGGTTCGACACCGACGAGGCAACGAGTGCCGCAGGGACGACCGGGGACCCGTATGCCGCCGTTCCCGGCCCGGGGGACCCAGCCCGGCGCCCGCTCGCGACGCTGCCCGCCGGCGCCGGCGAGGTGGTCCTGCGCCGAGCCGTCCGGACCGACGTTCCGGCCATCGTGAACCTCCTCGCCGACGACGAGATCGGCGCCGGTCGCGAGGACGGCCACGACCTCACGGGGTACCTCGCGGCCTTTGACGCGATCGACGCCGACCGGGGCCACCTGCTCGTCGTCCTGGAGTCGAAGGACACCGTGGTGGGGACGATGCAGCTGACGTTCCTGCCCGGGTTGTCGCGCGGGGGTGCGTGGCGCAGCCAGGTCGAGGCGGTGCGCGTCGCCGCCTCCCAGCGCGGCCATGGCCTCGGGGAGGCCATGCTGCGCTGGGGGATCGAGGAGTCCCGGCGACGGGGCTGTGCGGTCGTCCAGCTGACCACGGACAAGCGGCGCACCGACGCCCAGCGGTTCTACGTCGAGCGGCTGGGGTTCGCCAGGTCGCACGAGGGCCTCAAGCTCGCCCTGGGCGACCCCGGGAGCCCGGAGGGGAGTAGAACTGGACTGGTATCGGGTGGTCGACCGGGTGGACGATCACGTGCACGACCGAGGACGAAGGTGGACGTGATGGGTGCTGGCACCAAGGACGACCCGTGGACGCTCAGGACGCCACCGGGCAGCGGTGACTACACGATGTACCGCGACGACGACACCGACCCGCCCCAGCTGGTCTGCCAGGTCGGTTCGACGCGTCTGACCTACGACGCCCGTGTCATCGATGACCTGCACGCCTGGTTGCGGGAGCAGGGTGACTGGGTGCCGCTGGGTTCGGCCGACGAGCAGAAGCCGGCCAAGGACGGGACCGTCGAGGCCTGGGCCCGCTCGGAGGGCAACCCGCTGGGCGGGTGGTACGGCCTGCGCAAGGGCTATCGCGGCCGGGTCGGCATGTACCTGCCACCTCTGCTCGAGGAGCTGGGCCTCGCCGAGGTCGAGCACCAGCCGCGCAACAACCGGATGCGCGCGATCTGACCCGCGCTCGCCGGCCGAGGTCCTGGGTCGGCGGGACCGTCAGCCGGCGAGGTCCTCGGCAGCGAGGACCATCCGTCGGTGCATCCAGGCGTAGAGCGCGACGTCCCCGAGGCGGGTCGCCTCACCGTAGAGGCGACCGGCCAGCCCGTCGGGGACGAACCCGTGCCGCAGCGTGAGCCGGGAGCCGTCCCGGTCCGGCGCCACGTCCAGCTCGAGGAACGCGCTGCCCGGCAGCCGGGTGTCCGGTGACAGCACCAGGTGCCGGCCCGCCTCGATCGCCGTCACCGTCCAGAAGTCGACCTTGTCGCCGAGGCGCAACGGCCGGTCCGGCCGCTTCCGGCGGCGCCCGGGGCCGCCGAGGACCCGGTCCACCCCGCAGCGTGCCGCCCAGACGGCCTCGGGCGTGAACCAGCCGGTGTCCCCACCGACCGAGGTCACCACCTGCCACAGGACCTCGGGCGGTGCGTGGACGTGCGAGGTCTGGGTGCCGCCGATGACTGGGTCCACCCAGCCACCGTATGCGGCGTGGCACCGGACCGCCCGGCTCGCCGTGGCACGCGGGGTCGCCCAGACTGGCTGGGTGACGATGCCGGTGGGGAACCCGTGACGCGGCGCTGGCTGTTCGCCGACCAGCTCGGGCCGCACTTCGACGTGGGCCGCGGCGGGGTCCTGCTCGTCGAGAGCCGTGAGGCACTGGGCCGGCGCCGCTACCACCGTCAGAAGCTGCACCTCGTGCTGTCCGCCCTGCGCCACCGCGCCGCGGAGCTGGGCGACTCGGCCGTCCTCCTGCGGACCGCCACCTACGGCCAGGCCCTGCGCGAGCTCGACGAACCCGTCCGCGTCTACGAACCGACCTCGAGGAGGGCCGCCGACTTCGTCGCCCGTCAGCTCGAGACGGGCAGGGTGGAGGCCGTCGACCCGACACCGGGGTTCTCCCTGCCCCGCACCGACTTCCAGCGCTGGGCCGGCGACCGGCGACGGTTGCGGATGGAGGACTTCTACCGGTTCCAGCGCCAGCGGCTCGACCTGCTCGTCGAGGGGGACGGCCACCCCGTGGGTGGCCGGTGGTCGTTCGACGAGGACAACCGGGAGCCACCGCCCAAGGGGGCGGACCGCCTGGACGTGCCCGCGCCATACCGGCCGCGCGAGGACGACGTCGACGCGCAGGTGAGGGAGGACCTCGACCGGTGGGAGCGCGACGACGGGTTGGTGACCGTGGGGAGGGACGGTCCGCGGCTGTTCGCCGTGACCCGCCGCGAGGCGCTCGCGGCGCTCGACCGGTTCGTCACGCACCGGCTCGGGGCGTTCGGGCCGCACGAGGACGCCATGCTCCGCGGCGACTGGGCGATGGCCCACAGCCTCCTGTCGGTGCCCCTCAACCTCGGGCTGCTCGACCCCGTGGAGGTCGCCGAACGGGCGGTCCGCGCCTACCACGACGGTGACGCACCGCTGGCCTCGGTCGAGGGGTTCGTGCGGCAGGTCGTCGGGTGGCGCGAGTACGTCTGGCACCTCTACTGGCACTTCGGGGGCCAGTACCGCAGCCGCAACGCCCTCGCGGCCCGCGAGCCGCTGCCACGGTGGTTCGACGAGCTCGATGCCGACGCGGTGGAGGCCGCGTGCCTCAAGGACGTCCTCGCCGGTGTGCGCGACCGGGGGTGGGTGCACCACATCCCGCGGCTCATGGTGCTCGGCAACTGGGCGGCGGAGCGCGGGTACGACCCCGACGCGTTGACCGAGTGGTTCCAGACGCGGTTCGTGGACGGCTACGACTGGGTCATGCCCGCGAACGTCGTGGGCATGAGCCAGTACGCCGACGGTGGCGCCATGACCACCAAGCCCTACGTGTCCGGCGGCGCGTACCTGAACCGGATGTCGGACTACTGCGGCGGCTGCCGCTACCGCCCCACGGTCAGGGTCGGCGAGGACGCCTGCCCCTTCACCGCCGGCTACTGGGCCTACCTCGACCGCACCGCCGACCGCCTGGACGGCAACCCCCGTATGGCGCGTCCGCTCCAGCAGCGGCACCGTCTCACCGACCTCGAGGCGACCGTCGACCAGGAACGGGCCAGGGGAACAGACGCCCCCTGACTCGACCTGACGTGACGTGACCGGAAAGGCCGGTGCCGCAAGGGAATCCCTGCGGCACCGACCTCTCGGGCCCGTCAGCCCTTGTGGCTCAGCGCAGGGCGGCGAGCGCCTCGTTGAACGTGGCGCTCGGGCGCATGACGGCCGACGCCTTGGCCTCGTCCGGGCGGTAGTAGCCACCGATGTCCGCGGGGTGGCCCTGGACGGCGAGCAGCTCGGCGTTGATGGCGTCCTCCTGCTCGGTGAGGGTCTTGGAGACCTGGCCGAACGCCTCGGCCAGCGCGGCGTCCTCGGTCTGCTGCGCGAGCTCGTTCGCCCAGAACAGCGCGAGGTAGAAGTGGCTGCCGCGGTTGTCGATCTGGCCGACCTTGCGGGCCGGGCCCTTGTTCTCGTTGAGCAGCCGCTCGGTCGCCTTGTCGAGCGCCTCGCCCAGCAGCGCGGCGCGCGCGTTGTCGGTCGTCGTGGCCATGTGGCGCAGGCTCTCGGCCAGGGCCAGGAACTCGCCGAGGCTGTCCCAGCGCAGGTAGTTCTCCTGGAGCAGCTGCTGCACGTGCTTCGGGGCGGAGCCACCGGCGCCGGTCTCGAAGAGGCCGCCACCGTTCATCAGCGGCACCACCGAGAGCATCTTGGCGCTGGTACCGAGCTCGAGGATCGGGAAGAGGTCGGTGTTGTAGTCACGCAGCACGTTCCCGGTGACGGAGATGGTGTCCTCGCCCTTGCGGATGCGCTCGACGGAGAACTTGGCCGCCTCGACCGGCGAGAGCACCTGGAGGTCGAGCCCGTCGGTGTCGTGCTCGGGCAGGTAGGCCTCGACCTTCGCGATGAGGTTGCGGTCGTGCGCACGGGTCGCGTCGAGCCAGAAGACCGCGGGGGTCTTCGAGGCGCGGGCACGAGTGACGGCGAGCTTGACCCAGTCGCGGATCGGGGCGTCCTTGGTCTGGCAGGCGCGCCAGATGTCACCGGGCTGCACGTCGTGCGACATCAGCACCTCGCCGGAGCTGTCGACGACCTGGACGGTGCCCGCCTCGGCGATCTCGAACGTCTTGTCGTGGCTGCCGTACTCCTCGGCCTTCTGCGCCATCAGGCCGACGTTGGGGACCGAGCCCATCGTCGTGGGGTCGTAGGCGCCGTGCTCGCGGCAGTCGTCGATGACGGCCTGGTAGACGCCGGCGTAGGAGCTGTCGGGGATGACGGCGAGGGTGTCGGCCTCCTCGCCGTCCGGGCCCCACATGTGGCCGGAGGTGCGGATCATGGCCGGCATCGAGGCGTCCACGATGACGTCGCTCGGGACGTGGAGGTTCGTGATCCCCTTGTCGGAGTTGACCATCGCGAGCTTCGGGCCGTCGGCGAGACCCTGCTGGATCGCCGCACGGACCTCGTCGCGGGTGCCCTCGGGGAGGGCGTCGAGCCCGTCGAGGATCGAGCCGAGGCCGTTGTTCGCGGACAGGCCCGCAGCGGCGAGCTCGGCGCCATACCGGGAGAAGACGTCCGGGAGGAACGCCCGCACGACGTGGCCGAAGATGATCGGGTCGGAGACCTTCATCATCGTGGCCTTGAGGTGCACGGAGAAGAGCACGCCGTCAGCCTTGGCCCTGGCGATCTGCTCGGTGAGGAACGCGTCGAGGGCGGCGGCGCTCAGCACCGTGGCGTCGACGACCTCGCCCTCGAGGACCTTCAGGCCCTCCTTGAGGACCGTGGTGCCGGCGTCGGTGACCAGCTGGATGGTCAGGGTGTCAGCGGTGGGGAGGACGACCGACTGCTCGTTGGACCGGAAGTCGTCGGAGCCCATGGTGGCCACCGAGGTGCGCGAGTCGGGGCTCCAGGCGCCCATGGAGTGCGGGTGCTTGCGCGCGTAGTTCTTCACGGCGGCAGGCGCCCGGCGGTCGGAGTTGCCCTCGCGCAGGACGGGGTTGACTGCGCTGCCCTTGACGCCGTCGTACCGCGCACGGGCGTCCTTCTCCGCGTCGTTGCTCGGCTCGTCGGGGTAGGCGGGGAGGTCGTAGCCCTGCGACCGGAGCTCGGCGATGGCTGCCTTGAGCTGCGGCAGGGAGGCCGAGATGTTGGGGAGCTTGATGATGTTGGCCTCGGGCGTGGTCGCGAGCTGCCCGAGCTCGCCGAGGGCGTCGCCGATGCGCTGGTCCTCGGGGAGGAGGTCGTCGAAGGCCGCGATGATGCGCCCCGACAGGGAGATGTCACGGGTCTCGACGTCGACGCCCGCGGTGGACGCGAAGGCCTCGATCACCGGCAGGAAGGAGTAGGTCGCCAGCATCGGCGCCTCGTCGGTGAGGGTGTAGATGATCTTGGCCATGTCGGCGGCTCTCTCCCTGGGCTCGTCGTGCTCGCAGCGTTCGTGCGCAGCGTTGCTCAGGCTATCGAACCGTCCAGGACCCGATGGGGTGGGCCGTGGCCGTCTCGGGACGGCTGCGTCGGGATCAGGTGGGCGAGGGGGCGTCCTCGGGCTCCACCATGCCGGTGATGTCCTCGTCGCGACGGTCGATGCCGGTGACGAGGTGGTAGGTCGCCCCGGCGATCGCGGCGCCGACGATGGGCGCGACCCAGAACGCCCAGAGCTGTCCGGGCGCGCCGTTGCCGTTGAAGAAGGCCACGGCGGTGGAGCGGGCGGGGTTCACCGAAGTGTTGCTGATCGGGATGGAGATGAGGTGGATCAGCGTCAGGCCCAGGCCGATGGCGATGGGCGCGAACCCGACGGGCGCCCGCTCGTCGGTGGCTCCGAGGATGATGTAGAGGAAGAACGCGGTGAGGATGGCCTCGGCGACGAGGACCGCGACGAGGGTGTACCCGCCCGGGGAGTGGTCGCCATAACCGTTGGCGGCCAGGTTGCCGGTGACCTTGAACCCTGCCGAGCCCCGCGCGACGCCCCACAGGGCCAGCCCGGCGAGCAGGCCGCCCACCACCTGGGCCACGACGTAGGCCGGCACCTCGGCCCAGGGGAACCGCTTGGCCACGGCGACGCCGATGGTCACCGCGGGGTTGAAGTGCGCGCCGGACACGTGCCCGACGGCATACGCCATCGTCATCACGGTGAGCCCGAACGCCAGGGCCACGCCGAGGAAGCCGATGCCGAGCTGCACCGACTGGCCGGACGGGACGTCGGGGGCCAGGTACTTCGCCGCGAAGACGGCACTGCCACAGCCCCCGAAGACGAGCCAGAAGGTGCCGAGCGCCTCGGCGCCGAGCCGGGACGGGAGTGGGGGAGTGCGCATCGGACGCTCCTGGGTGCATGGGGGTGCGTCGGAGGCCCCCCGGGTCGTTCCATGGTGGAGGCACCGGGCAACCGGGGCAAGACCCGTCCGTGGGCGGTGGGGCGGCGGGATGGACGTGTTCTCATCCGTTCGGACGAGGTGGGACTCAGCCGTTCGACTGCACGAAAGCGGCAATGCTCACGACCCGGGAAACGCGCACCACCCGACTTGACCAAACACTGGTGCAAAACCTGTCGTTCCTTTACGTTTCAGGTGTGCAGAGCGGGCCGCAGGGGCTCGGGATCGCAAGTTGTCGAGGACTCCGCACTGGACGACCGTCCTCGGCCGCTGGGGGCGGCTGAGGACGGTCGGGGGGCCAGCTCAGGCGACGGCCGGGGGTGTCGGCACGACGGGTTCCACCCGGCGTGCGGCAGGCCGCGTCCTGGGCGGACCCACCGGGCGACGAGCCGTCACGCCAGCTCCAGCAGGCCTGCTCCGGCCAGCGTCTCCACCAGCGACCGCAGGGCCACGTCGGCGTCGCCGTCGGGGGCCCCGAACCGCGCGCGGAGCATCGCCGAGAGCTCTGCCGGGTCGGTCCACGTGTCGGCGCACCCGTCGAGGACGGCGACGGCGACGGCCGAGAGCCGCAGCACCGAGGTGCCGACCAGCGCGATCGCCTCACCGTCGCGGTCGAGCCGCTCCCTCGGCGGGACGGCCCGGACGCGGACCCCGGTATGGCGTGGGCCGCCGCTCACGTCGCAGCCTCCAGGAGGGGTGCGAGGTCGGCCGCCTCCGAGTAGCTCACCCGCGCGGCCCCGCCGATGCGTTCGAGCAGGGCGGCCAGCCGGTGCAGTGGTTCGTCGAGGTCGAGGAGGTGCGAGGTGTGGGGGACCAAGGCGTCGATGGCGTCCAGGGTCCCCAGCGGTGACACGTGGAGGTGGCCGGGCGGACCGTCCTCCCGCTCGAGCAGGAGGACCTGGGCCAGCGGGAGCCGAGCGGCGGCAGGGGCGGGGTCGAGCCCCAGCGACCGTGGTGAGGTCTCGTCCTTGTGGTCGCTCGCGGGGGACCGTCGCAGCGACAACGGCTTGGGGTAGGGCACCACGGTGCCGTCCGACCGCACGGCGACGGTCTCGTCGGTGACGTACCAGCGGCCCGGTCCGAGCGTCCGGGCGAGGGTGGTCTTGCCCGTCCCCCCGGAGGCTACCAACGCCGTCGCGCGGCCGGTGTCCCTGTCGGCGAGGCAGGCAGCGTGCAGCAGCACGTGGTCCCCGCCCATGGCGTCGATGGCGGCGACCGTCACCTCACGGGTGATGACCTGCAGCAGGTCGTCCAGGCGCGGTCGGCTCGCGAGCCCGTCAGCCTCGGCGGCCGCACCGACGGCAGGGTCGCTGTCGAGCACCGCCCCGACCCGCGCCACGACGTCGGTCCCGGGGGGAGCGACGCAGGGTGCCCATCGTCCGGCGAGGGCTGCGTGCAGCTCCTGGGCCCGGTCGCCGCCCACGTCGACGGTGACGCCGACACCGAGGGCCAGGACGGTGAGGGACACGCCGACGCTAGGACCGACCGCTGGCCCTGGTGACGAAGTCCGCGAGGTCCGCGCTCTGCTGCAGCCGGGACGGCTCGTGGACGTACATCATGTGACCGGCCTCGTAGTAGGCGTGCTCGAGGTTGTCGTGGAGCGAGGCGGGGACCTGCAGGTGCGCGACGACGTCCTGGGCGCCGTAGTAGGGCGTGGCTCCGTCGAAGTACCCGTAGGCCACGTGCACCTTGAGGTGCGGGTTGGCCCGCATCGCGCGCGCCAGCTGGGCGCTGACGTCGACCGGCTTGCCCTCGAACTCCTTGTAGGACCAGTCCTTCGAGGCCAGTGGCGAGAGCACCGTGTAGGGGAGGTCGCTGCTGTAGCCCAGCTCGTCGCGGACGTAGTGGTTCCATGCCGACGCGTAGGGCCCGAGGATCGCGTCCATGGAGGGGTCGGCGTCCCACGTCTCCGCGTTGCCCGCGGCCAGCGGGCCGGTGAACCGGCTGTCGAGCCTCCCGACGGAGAGCTGCTGGTCGCGCAGCAGCTCGGTGAAGAACCGCACGTGCTCGATCCGCAGGTCCGCCCTGTCGACGTACGCCTCGGAGAGGCCGGTCAGCGCGGCGAGCCGGGTGACGTGCTCGGCCCGTTCCTCCGAGGTCAGCCGGGAGCCACGGGACAGCGCCCACGGGTAGTCGCGGGCGGCATACTCCTCCGCCTCCGCGAGCACGGTCTGAAGCGACTTGCGTCCGTGCTTGCCGTGGAAGTGCGCGGTCGCGGCGTAGGTCGGGAGGTAGTCGACGTGGGCGCGGTCGTTGCTGAACTCGAAGTCCACGGTGGCGAGGTCGAGCACCGAGCTGATGAGCATGAGCCCGTTGAGGTAGAGGCCGTGGCGCGTCTGCAGGTGCTCCGCCAGGGCCGCCGCACGGACCGTGCCGTAGGACTCGCCGGCGATGAACTTCGGTGACAGCCAACGGTTGTGGCGGGTCGTCCACAGCCGGATCAGCTCGCCGACGCTCTCGATGTCGGCGGTGAAGCCGTGGTAGTCGTTCGCCTTGCCGCCCTCGACCGCGCGCGAGTAGCCGGTGGAGACCGGGTCGATGAAGACGAGGTCCGACACCGCCAGCAGCGACTGCGGGTTGTCGAGCAGGCCGTACGGCGGCGGGGTGAGGGCGAGGGCGTCGCCGGAGTCGACCCGCCGCGGCCCGAGCAGCCCGAGGTGCAGCCAGACCGAGGCCGAGCCCGGGCCGCCGTTGAAGGCGAACGTCACCGGTCGCTGGGTGGTCCCCGGGGTGTCCACCACGTATGACGTGATGCTCAGCTCCGCCTTGGCGTGGTGGCCCTTGAAGACGTGGTCCTCGAAGACCTCCTCACGCAGCACCACCCGACCCGTGGTCGCGGTGTAGCGCAGGCGACGGCGCCCGATCACGAGGGTGTGCTGGGTCTCGACCAGGTCGTCCTTGGGCGGTGCCGGGGCGGTCGTCACGGTCGTGGTGTCCGTGGACGTCGTCACCGTCTCGCCCGGTTCGGGCGTGTGCGGGGTCGTGCTGGTCGTGGATGCGGACTCGTCGGCCATGGCGTCACCCTATGCGTGGGGACGGGCCGGGGGCGGTCGAATCCAGGTGTGAGGCAGTCGGCAGAATGGCTGGATGCGTCTGATCACGGCCAACGTCAACGGCATTCGGGCCGCCGCCCGGCGCGGGGGTGTGGCGTGGCTGGCGGAGCAGGAGGCGGACGTCCTGTGCCTCCAGGAGGTCCGGGCGAGCGACGACCAGCTCGCGCAGTGCCTGGCCGAAGGTGGCTTCGGCGACTGGCACGTTGCCCACACGGAGGCTGCCGCCAAGGGACGCGCCGGGGTGGCCGTCCTCAGCCGGGAACCGCAGGCGCGGGTGTCGACGACGGTCGGCGCCGCGGAGTTCGACGGGGCCGGCCGTTGGGTCGAGGTGGACCTCGCCACGCCGTCCGGGACGGTGACGGTGGCGTCGACGTACGTCCACACCGGTGAGGCGGGCACCGAGCGCCAGGCGGAGAAGCTGCGCTTCCTCGACGCCATGGGGTCGCGTCTGCGCGAGTGGTCCGCCGCCGGCCGGCTCGCCGTGGTGACCGGCGACCTCAACGTCGCCCACCACGAGCACGACCTCAAGAACTGGAAGGGCAACCTCACGAAGTCGGGCTTCCTTCCGCAGGAGCGGGCCCACCTCGACGACTGGTTCGCGGACGGGGCGTGGGCCGACGTCCATCGCGACCTGCACGGGCCGGGGCCCGGTCCGTACACCTGGTGGTCCTGGCGGGGGAAGGCGTTCGACAACGACTCGGGGTGGCGCATCGACTACCAGCTGGCGAGCCGTCCCCTCGCCCGATGGGCGGTGCGGGCCACCGTCGGGCGCGCGCCGTCCTACGACCAGCGCTGGTCCGACCACGCGGCCGTCACCGTCGACTACGACCTCGGCTGACGGCAGGCCCCGGCCGCGGCCGCCGGACGGCGCGGGCGTTCGGCGCGAGCGGCGGCGGGGCGATCGGTGCCGTTTGCTGCACGAATCGCCCCGGTCCTCGTCGGGCAGGGGCGATTCGTGACGGATCCGGCGCACATGGCCGTGATGGGGAGCAGGTCGCGTCCGAGCCAGGGGCAGTCGGACGCGACCCGCCGTCTAGAGGTCGCGCCCGGCCGGGCCGGCAGCGGACACGACGAAGCACTCCGGGGCCCGGAACCCCTTGTCGGCGAACGACTTCTCCACGGTCGCCCGGACCTCGTCGGCGGACTCGCGGCGCACCAGGGCGATCGCGGACCCGCCGAACCCGCCGCCGGTCATCCGGGCGCCCAGGGCGCCGGCCGACGTGGCCGACGTGACGGCGGTGTCGAGCTCGTCGACGGAGATCTCGAAGTCGTCGCGCATGGAGTCGTGCGAGGCGAGGAAGAGCTCGCCGAGGCGGGCGAAGTCGTCAGCGCGCAGCGCCTCCCGCGCCTGCTCCACCCGGGCGATCTCGGTGACGATGTGCCGCGCGCGACGACGCAGCAGGTCGGAGGAGAGGCGCTCCAGGGCCGCATCGAGGTCTGCGACGTCGACGTCGCGCAGGGTCTCGACCCCCAGCTCGCGGGCCGCCTGCTCGCACGAGTCGCGACGCTCGGCGTACTGCCCGTCGACCAGCTCGTGGACGGCACGGGTGTCGACGACGAGCAGGGCCAGGTCGTGCGCGGCGAGGTCGAACGGCACCTGCTCGGTCGAGAAGTCACGGCAGTCGAGCAGCAGCGCGTGCCCTTGCTGGGCGAGGAGCGAGGCCGACTGGTCCATGCCGCCGGTCGGCGCCTTGGCCACGGTGTTCTCGGCCTCCACGCAGACGGCGGCGAGGTCGACGCGACCGGCGGGAGAGTCGAGCAGGACGAGGTCGAACACGTCGCTCAGGGCTGCCGCGACCGCGCACTCGAGCGCTGCCGAGCTGGACAGCCCGGCGCCGAGGGGCACGCGGCCCTCCACTGCCACGTCGAACCCACCCACCGGGTGGCCGGCCCGCTCAAGGGACCACGGGACGCCGGCGACGTACGCCGCCCACCCCTGCGGGCTGCCGGGGCCGACGTCGTCCAGGTCGAGCTCCACCACGCCGTCGCCCTGGGCCGAGACGATCCGCAGGTGGCGGTCGTCGCGGCGCCGCAGCGCGGCATACGTCCGGTGGGGGAGGGCGATGGGCATGCACAGGCCACCGTTGTAGTCGGTGTGCTCGCCGATGAGGTTGACGCGTCCGGGCGCCGACCAGACACCGTCCGGCTCCTCGCCGAAGGTGTCGCGGAACAGGCGGGCCGCGGTGTCCGGCCCCGTCACGGGGCGACCTCGCGCAGACGCGCCGCGATGCGCTCCGGTGGCACGTCGTTCACCCAGCCACCGACGCCGGACTCGGAACCGGCGAGGTACTTGAGCTTCTTGGGCGAGCGCAGGACCGACATCACCTGGAGGTGCAGGCGCGAGACGTCCCGCCCCTGCTTGGCCGGCGCCTGGTGCCAGCCGGCGATGTACGGCAGCCGGATCGGCGCGCCGTCCTTGGCGACGTAGTACCGGTCGAGGCGGCGCAGCAGGTCGAGGTAGACGCGGGCGAGGTCGTCGCGCTCGTCGTCGGTCAGCGATGCGAGGTCGGGCACGTCGCGGTGGGGGGCCAGGTGCACCTCGACCGGCCAGCGGGCGGCGTAGGGGACGTAGGCCGCCCAGTGCTCGGTGTCGATGACTACGCGCTCCTTGGCGTGCAGCTCCGCCGCGAGGATGTCGGCCCCGAGGAGCCGGCCGGTGCGGGCGTGGTGCGCGGTGGCCTGCTCGAGGATCGTCCTGCTGCGCTCGGGCAGGTAGGGGTAGGCGTAGATCTGGCCGTGCGGGTGGTGCAGGGTGACACCGATCTCCTGCCCGCGGTTCTCGAAGCAGAACACCTGCTCCACCTCGGCCACGGCGCCGAGCTCCGCGGTGCGGTCGGCCCACGCGTCGACGACCGTGCGCGCACGCTCGGGGGTCAGGTCGGCGAACGTGGACTCGTGGTCGCTCGTGAAGCAGACGACCTCGCACCGGCCGAGGGCCGGCCTGCTCTGGATGAGGTCGCCGTCCTCCTGCTCCGCGTGGGAGTGCGCCGAGACGGGGGCGTAGCTGGGGAAGCGGTTCTCGAAGACCACGACGTCGTAGGCCGCCTCGGGCACCTCCGACGGCACGCTGCCCGTGCCGGTGGGGCACAGGGGGCACTCGTCCTTCGGGGGCAGGAAGGTGCGGTTGCTGCGGTGGCCTGCCACCGCCACCCAGTCGCCGACGAGGGCGTCGTAGCGGATCTCGCCCGAGGCGGCCCGGTCCCCGAGGGGGCGGGTGTCCTCGGCGGTGCGCTCGGGCGCGTCGGGGGAGTCGTCGAAGTAGATGATCTCGCGTCCGTCGGCCAGCCGCCGGCTCGTGCGCCGCACCGTCATGCGTGGCTCCTGCTCGTGCGGGCCGTGCGGACGACGCCGGGGGTGGCGAGCACCACCTCGACCCCGGCTTCGCTCACGGCGGTGCGGGCCCGTTGGCCGAGACCTGCATCGGTGACCAGGAGGTCGACCGACGACAACGGGATGATCGTGCTGAGCCCGACCGTGCCCCACTTGGTGTGGTCGGCGAGGACGCACACCTGGCGCGCGGTCTGGACCAGCGCCTGGTTGGTCTCCGCCTCGACGAGGTTGGGGGTGGTCAGGCCGGCCCGGGCGTCCATGCCGTGCACACCGAGGAACAACCGGTCGACGTGCAGCATGCGCAGCGCCGCGACCGCGACCGGCCCGACCAGCGCGTCCGAGGGGGTGCGGACACCACCGGTCAGGACGACCGTCTGCCCGGGGGTCCCGGACTCGTGCAGCAGCTGGGCGACCGGCACCGAGTTGGTGACGACGGTGAGGTCGGGGACGGAGCGCACGGCACGGGCGAACTCGTAGGTCGTCGTGCCGGCCGAGATGCCGATGGCGGCGCCCGGCTCGACGAGCTGGGCGGCGGCCTGGGCGATGGCGTTCTTCTGCGACTGCATGAGGGCGGACTTCGCGGTGAAGCCCGGCTCCTCGCTGCTCCTGCTCCCGACCGCGAGTGCGCCACCGTGCACGCGCTCGACGAGTCCCTCCGTGGCCAGCTGCTCGATGTCGCGCCGCACCGTCATGTCCGAGACGCCGAGCTGGTCGACGAGCTCGGACACGCGCACCGCACCGTTGTCCTCGACGAGGCCGAGGATGGTGGCGCGACGCTGGCTGGCGAGCAACTAGGCCTCCCTGATGACGGCGACGGCGCCCGCCGCGAGCGGGGTCCCGGGGGTGAAGGGGCGGTCCGCGACCAGGTCGTGCCCGGTCACGGGAACCTGCTGGTCGGTCGTCGTGTCGTTGACGAGGAATAGCCAGGAGCCATTCTCGCCACGACGTCGGACGGCCTCGACACCGGGCGGCACCGTTGCCGCGGGAGCGACCCCGCCGGCCTCGGTGAGGCGGTCGAGGAGGCTGCCGAGCGCGTCGTCGTCGAGGAGGGTGCTGAGGTACCACGCCGCGCCCGTCCCCGTGCGGCGCCGGGTCACGGCGGGCCGACCCGTGAGGGGACCTGCGGCATACCGGTCGAGGACCTCGGCGTCGACGGCCGTGACGTCCTCGCTCCACAGGGTGCCGGTGCCCCCGCCCTCGAGCATGCTCTGCTGGTCCGCCAGGAGCGGGAAGAACTCCTCGACGCGGACCCCGAGCAGGTCGCGGAACGCCCCCGGGTAGCCCCCGAGGCGGACGTGGTCGTCGCTGTCACTGATGCCGGAGAAGAACGTGACGAGGACCTGCGCGCCGGCCTCCGCGGCCGCCGCGACCGCTGCCGCGTGCTCGTCCGTGACGAGGTAGAGCGTCGGGACGACGACGACCTTGTATGCCGTGAGGTCGGCGCTCGGGTGCACCACGTCCGCGGTGATGCCGCGGTCGCGCAGCACGCGGTGCACCGCGTGGGCGGTCGTGGGGTACCTCAGCTCGCTGGACGGCATCGCCGGACCGTGGGCGGCCCACTGGGCCTGGTAGTCCCAGAGGATGGCGACGTCCGCCTCGACCCGGGAGCCGAGCAGCTCGCCGAGCCGCTCGGCGACCTGACCGAGCTCCACGACCTCGCGGAAGCGCGCGCTGTCGCGGCCGGCGTGGGGGACGAGGGCGGAGTGGAACTTCTCCGAGCCGGACAGCGACTGACGCCACTGGAAGAAGCCGAGGGTGTCGGCGCCACGGGCGACGTGGGCGAGGCTGTCACGCAGCGTGCCGCCGGGGAGCTTCGCCGGGTTGACGGGCTGCCAGTTCACGGCGCTCGTCGAGTGCTCCATCAGCAGCCACGGCCGGCCACCGGCCAGGCCACGGGTGATGTCACCGCTGAAGGCCAGCTCGGCCTGCGGGTGCTCGAGGGCCGCGACCACGTAGTGGTCGGTGCTGACGACGTCCTGCTCGGCGGCCCACTGGTGGTAGTCGAGGTGGTCGAAGTGCGCGAGCGTCATGAAGTTCGTCGTCACGGGGATGCCGGGCGACAGGTCCTCGAGGATGGCCTTCTCGCTGCGGAAGAAGTCCAGCAGCGTGTCGGACTGGAACCGCTTGTAGTCGAGCACGTGCGTGGGGTTGGCGAACGTCGTGGTCAGCCGCGGGGGGAGGACCTGCTCCCAGTCGGTGTAGCGCTGGCTCCAGAAGGCCGTTCCCCAGGCGTCGTTGAGTCGCTCCAGCGTCTCGTGGCGGCGACCCAGCCAGACGCGGAAACCGGCCGCGCACGTGTCGCAGTAGCAGGGGATGTTGTGGCAGGCGTACTCGTTCGAGACGTGCCACATGGCCAGGGCGGGGTGGTCGTGGTACCGCTGGGCCAGCTGAGTCGTGAGGGCGAGGGCGTAGTCGCGGTAGACGGGCGAGCTCGGGCACCAGGCCTGGCGGCTGCCCGGCCACAGGGTGTGCCCCTCGTGGTCGACGGGCAGGATCTCCGGGTGCGCGGCGGACAGCCACGGAGGAGGGGTCGCCGTCGCCGTCGCGAGGTCCACCGCGATGTCGTTCGCGTGGAGCAGCTCCATGATGTCGTCCAGCCAGGCGAAGTCGTACTCGCCCTTCGCCGGCTCGAGCCACGACCAGGAGAAGACCCCCAGGGTGACGAAGGAGACCCCGGCCTCGCGCATGAGCTCCATGTCCTCGGACCAGACCTCGCGCGGCCACTGCTCGGGGTTGTAGTCGCCACCCAGGGCGATCCGACGGTTCGGCCATGAACGCATGGCGGACAGTGTTGCGCCGGTTTGATGAAGATGTCAACAAAAACCAACAGATGGCTGCAGCCTCGTGTGGAGGACCTCCGGACCGTGGCCCCTTCCGCCGGGTGGGCTGGGAAGCCGGCGCCTCGATCAACAGCCTGTGTCCTGCCTGTATGGCGTGGTTGAGCCGAATTCGTCATCCGCCTGTGCGCGGAGGGCGAGGCGTCCGCGAGGTGGAGGGCGGATGGATGCGCGACCATTTCGTGATGAGCAGACTCTTGACAGGTGTTGGTTCCTAGGCCCATCCTCGGGACTTGTTGATGGTTTTTGATCGAATCTGTCGGATGATGGGTTCGGCCATCGCGCCGGTGCAACCCGTGTCAAAGGAGACCCGTCATGACCCGCCCGACCTCTGAGGCCGAGTACCTCGCCAGCCTCGTTCCTGCCTCTGTCCGCGGTGTCAGCCGTCGGACCCTGCTGCGCGGCGCCCTGGGCGCCGGCACCCTGCTCGCGGCCCCCTCGCTCCTCGCGGCGTGTGGTGGTGGCGGCAGCGGCTCCTCTTCCTCCGGCGGTGCCGCGACCGGCACCGTGACGGTGGGCTCCAACCAGTCCGACGCCGTGCCGAAGGCGGCCATCCAGTCGGTCATGGACGCCTTCCAGAAGGCCAACTCCGGCCTGACGACCAAGATCAACACGATCGACCACAACTCCTTCCAGGAGAACATCAACAACTACCTCCAGGGCTCGCCCGACGACGTGTGGATGTGGTTCGCCGGCTACCGGATGCGGTTCTTCGCCTCCAAGGGCCTCGCGGGCGACGTCTCCGACGTCTGGAAGGACCTGTCCGGTGCCGGGATGTCCGACGCCCTCAAGAAGTCCTCGACCGGCGACGACGGCAAGCAGTACTTCGTCCCCTCGACCTACTACCCGTGGGCGATGTTCTACCGCAAGAGCGTCTTCGAGAAGTACGGCTACACCGAGCCCAAGACCCTCGACGAGTTCAAGACCCTCGGCACGCAGATGAAGAAGGACGGACTCGTCCCGATCGCCTTCGGCGACAAGGACGGCTGGCCCGCCATGGGCACCTTCGACCAGCTGAACCTGCGCGTCAACGGCTACGACTTCCACGTCAACCTGATGGCCGGCAAGGAAGCCTGGAACAGCCCCAAGGTCAAGGCCGTCTTCGACACCTGGGCCGGGCTGCTGGACTACCACCAGGCCGACTCCCTCGGTCGCACCTGGCAGGAGGCCGCCCAGGCCCTCCAGCAGAAGAAGGCCGGCACCTACCTGCTCGGGTCGTTCGTGGCCCAGCAGTTCGGCAAGGGCGCGGAGCAGGAGGACCTGACGTTCTTCAACTTCCCCGAGATCGACTCGAACGTCGGCGCGGACGCCATCGAGGCGCCCATCGACGGCTACATGATGGCCAAGCGTCCGAAGAACGAGGCCGGTGCCAAGAAGCTCCTCGCCTACGTGGGCTCCGCCGACGCGCAGAACATCGTCGTCAAGGCCGACCCCAGCGTCATCGCGACGAACGACAAGGCCGACCAGGCGGCATACACCTCGCTGCAGAAGAAGTCGGTGGAGTTCGTCAGCCAGGCCAAGTCCATCGCGCAGTTCATGGACCGCGACACCCGTCCGGACTTCGCCTCCACGGTGATGATCCCGGCCATCCAGTCCTTCCTCAAGAACCCGAAGGACATCGACGGGCTCGTCAACGGCATCGAGAAGCAGAAGCAGAGCATCTTCGCGAGCTGACGCACCGACCACGCCGACGTCGACGACGACGACGCCCGCCCACCGAGGAGCTCCCGTGGCACGCAAGTACAAGGGAATCGACCACCTGACACCTGTCGACCGGGTGGTGGTCGGCCTGATGATCGCGGTTCCGACGCTGTTGGTGCTGTGGCTGGTCTGGGTGCCGGCGATCGGGTCGGTCCTGCTGTCCTTCACGAACTGGGACGGGATCGGCCCGATCTCCTCGGCGAAGAACGTCGGCCTGAAGAACTACACGGACGTCCTGACGATCTACCCGCCGTTCGTCCCGGCGCTGCAGCACAACCTGATCTGGCTCGCGGTGATGTTCCTCATCGCGACCCCGATCGGGATGTTCCTCGCCGTCCTGCTCGACCGGGAGGTACGTGGCTCGCGGGTCTACCAGACCGCCATCTACCTCCCGGTCGTGCTGTCCCTCGCCCTGGTCGGCTTCATCTGGCAGCTCATCTACAGCCGCGACCAGGGCCTGATCAACAGCGTCACGGGCAGCAGCATCGACTGGTACGGCGACCAGCGGTACAACCTCTGGGCCGCCCTGATCGCGTCGAGCTGGCGACACGTCGGCTACATCATGCTGCTCTACCTGGCCGGGCTGAAGGGCGTCGACCCGACGCTGCGCGAGGCCGCCAAGGTGGACGGCGCCAGTGAGCGCCAGACCTTCTTCAGGGTCGTCTTCCCGGTGATGTTCCCGATCAACATCATCGTCCTGGTCGTGACCGTGATCGAGTCGCTGCGGGCCTTCGACCTCGTGTGGGTCATCAACAAGGGGCGCAACGGGCTCGAGCTCATCTCGACCCTGGTGACGAGCAACATCGTCGGTGAGGCCAGCCGGATCGGCTTCGGCTCGGCGCTGGCCACCTTCATGCTCGTCATCTCCTCGATCTTCATCGTCATCTATCTACGCATCGTCATGAGGGAGCAGCGATGACTGCCGGAAGCGACCTTCCACTGGTCTCGGTCCCCAGGTCCAAGAACCCCCTCGCCAGCCGGCGGGCCGAGTCGAGCGGGGCGAAGAAGCAGCGCAACCGTGGCATCCAGGTGTTCCTGGCCATCGTCGCCCTGGTCTGGATCTTCCCCGTCGGCTACGCCTTGCTGGGCAGCTTCCGTGACTACGCGTACACCGCGAAGAACGGGTACATGTCCTTCGGCGGGTTCACCCTCGACAACTACAAGAACGCCTGGCAGCAGGCCAACTTCTCCCACACGATGCTCAACTCCGCCTACATCACCATCCCGGCGGTGCTGCTGACGCTGTTCCTGTCGTGCTGCGTGGCCTTCGTCGTGTCGCGCTTCTCGTTCAAGTTCAACCTCGCGCTGCTCGGCATGTTCACCGCGGCCAACCTGCTTCCCCCGCAGGCCCTGCTCATCCCGGTCTACCGGATGTTCCGCGCCATCGAGGTGCCCTTCTGGTTCAGCGACTCGGGCACCCTGCTCAACTCCTACTGGGGCCTGATCCTCGTCAACGTCGCGTTCCAGACCGGCTTCTGCGCCTTCGTCCTCTCGAACTACATGAAGACGCTGCCGCGCGAGCTCTACGAGTCGGCCGTGATCGACGGAGCCGGAGTCCTGCGCCAGTTCTTCACGCTGACCCTGCCGTTGTGCCGGCCGCCGCTCGCAGCGCTGGCGACCCTCGAGGTCACCTGGATCTACAACGAGTTCTTCTGGGCGACGGTGCTGCTCCAGTCCGGCGACAAGTTCCCCGTGACGAGCTCGATCAACAACCTGCGTGGCCAGTTCTTCACCGACAACAACCTCGTGGCGGCCGGGTCGGTCGTGATCGCCCTGCCCACCCTCCTCGTGTTCTTCCTCCTGCAGAAGCAGTTCGTCGCAGGCCTCACCCTGGGAGCCACCAAGGGATGACCATCCCCACCACCACCCTCCGGTCCGCAGGCACCTGCCTGGTCATCGAGCTCCCCGAGGGCGCGCTCCCCCGTGTGCTGCACTGGGGGAGCGAGCTCCCCGACGGGGTGGCCGGCCAGCTGGCCGCCGTCACCACCGGCCCCGTGGCCCACAACGCCCTCGACGAACCGTGGCCCCTCACCGTGCTCCCCACGGGCGGCGACGGCTGGCTCGGCACCCCGGCGTATGCCGCACACCGTGCCGGTGGTTCGGCCGCCCCCCGCTGGGTGGTCACGACCGAGCAGGACGGCGAGCGCTCGCTCACCGTGACGGCGGTCGACGGCCCCACTCGAGTGCGGGGCACGTGGTCCCTGGACGAGCACGGTGTGCTCCGGGTGTCGAGCTCGGTGACGAACGTCGGGGAGGGAAGCGATGCCGCCACCCCCCTCGACCTCGGCGCGCTGCGCGCCATCCTGCCGCTGCCCAGCAGGGCCACCGAGGTCCTGGACCTCACCGGTCGCTGGTGCCGAGAGCGCTCACCGCAGCGCTCGACGCTGCAGGACGGCACCCACCTGCGTGCCTCACGCCGCGGTCGTACCGGCCACGACGCGACCCTGCTGCTCACCGTCGGCACGCCCGGCTTCGGCTTCCGCACCGGCGAGGTCTGGTCGGTCCACGTCGCCTGGAGCGGCAACCACGAGCACCTGGTCGAGCGGCTGCCCGAGGGGGCGGGCGTCCACTCCGCCGTCCTGGGTGGCGGCGAGCTGCTCGAACCCGGCGAGGTGCGTCTCGCCGCGGGGGAGACCTACACGGCTCCCGACGTCGTCTTCGTGCACTCTGCCGACGGCCTGGACGGGATCTCGCGCCGCCTGCACCGTCGCCAGCGCGCGACCGCACTGCACACCAACGAACCCCGGCCCCTGGTCCTCAACACCTGGGAGGCCGTCTACTTCGACCACGACCTCGACCGCCTCAAGGCCCTGGCCGACACCGCCGCCTCCATCGGCGTCGAGCGCTTCGTGCTCGACGACGGCTGGTTCGGCAGCCGTCGCGACGACCACAGCGGCCTCGGCGACTGGGTGGTGTCGACCGACATGTGGCCGCAGGGTCTCGCGCCGATCGTCGACCACGTCAAGGGCCTCGGGCTGGAGTTCGGCCTCTGGTTCGAGCCGGAGATGGTCAACGTCGACTCCGACGTCGTCCGGGCACACCCCGACTGGGTGCTGGGGCCGCGCGCCGGACTGCCGCGCCCGTCACGGCACCAGCACGTCCTCGACCTCGCGAACCCCGACGCAGCGGCGCACGTCGAGGGCCAGATCAGCGCCCTGGTCTCCGAGCTCGGGATCGACTTCATCAAGTGGGACCACAACCGCGACCTGCACGAGGCCGTGCGGTCCGACGCCACGGGCACCGACCGCCCTGCCGTCCACCTGCAGACCGAGGCGTTCTACGCCCTGCTCGACCGGCTGCGCGCCACCCACCCCGACCTCGAGATCGAGTCCTGCTCCAGCGGTGGTGCCCGCGTCGACCTCGGCGTCCTCGCCCGGACCGACCGCATCTGGACCAGCGACTGCAACGACGCCCTCGAGCGGGCCGCCATCCAGCGGTGGACCTCGTTGCTCGTGCCGGCCGAGCTCATGGGCACGCACGTCGGTCCGGCGACCGCCCACACGACGCACCGCACCCTGGACCTGTCCTTCCGCATGCTGCTGGCCCTGCAGGGCCACGCCGGGCTGGAGTGGGACATCACCACCTGCAGCCCGGAGGAGCTGGAGAGCCTGCGCGCCTGGTCCGCGCTGTACCGCGAGCTGCGCCCGCTGCTGCACACCGGCGACCTCGTGCGCGCCGACCTCCCCGAGGAGCAGGGCCTGCTGGTGACGGGGACCGTCTCCGCGGACGGTGGGCAGGCGGCATACAGCGTCGTGCGGACCGTCACCGGTCCAGCTGTCCGGCCGGGCCTGCTCACCCTCCCGGGGCTCGACCCCGACCGCACCTACACGGTGCGGGTGCGGGCGGAGGCGGGCCTGCCCGCCGTCACCCAGGTGCGCGGTCCGCAGTGGTGGGAGCAGGCCCTCGGTGACGGGATCGGCGTCAGTGGCGCGGTCCTCGCTCGGGTCGGGTTGGCGCTCCCGGTGCTCGACCCCGCCCAGGGATTCCTGCTCCACCTCACCTGACACAATGGCGGGCATGTCTGCGTCCCCCGCTCCCGCTGCGCTGCCCCGGATCCTGTCCGGGATGCAGCCGACCAGTGACTCCCTGCACCTCGGCAACTACCTCGGGGCGCTGGTCAACTGGGTGAAGCTGCAGGACGAGTTCGACGCCTTCTACTTCGTCGCCGACCTCCACGCGCTGACCGTCCCCACCGACCCCGCGGTGCTGCGCCAACGCACCCGCGTCACCGCGGCGCAGTTCCTCGCCGGTGGGGTCGACCCGAAGCGTTCCGCGGTCTTCTGCCAGAGCCACGTCACCGAGCACGCCGAGCTCGGCTGGGTGATGAACTGCCTCACCGCCGACGGCGAGGCCCGGCGGATGACCCAGTTCAAGGACAAGACGGCCAAGGGGCAGAACGCCAACGTCGGGCTGCTCACGTACCCCATGCTCATGGCGGCCGACATCCTCATGTACGACGCGGCCTACGTCCCGGTGGGGGAGGACCAGCGCCAGCACCTCGAGATCACCCGTGACCTCGCCGAGCGGTTCAACCACCGGTTCGGCGAGGCCCTGGTCGTGCCCGAGCCCTACATCGTCAAGGGCTCGGCCAAGATCATGGACTTGCAGGACCCCACCTCGAAGATGAGCAAGACGGGGTCCTCCCCGAAGGGCCTCATCGACCTCATGGAGGACCCGGCGCGGATCGCCAAGAACATCCGCTCCGCCGTCACCGACACCGACGCCGAGGTGCGCTACGACCCCGAGGCCAAGGCGGGGGTGTCCAACCTGCTCGTCATCCACTCGGTGCTCTCCGGCCAGTCCGTCGAGGACGTGGCCGCCTCGTTCGCGGGCCGTGGTTACGGCGACCTCAAGAAGGAGGTCGCGGACGTGGTGGTCGACGCGCTGACGCCGTTCCAGCAGCGGATGTCCGAGCTGCTCGACGACCCGGCCGAGCTCGACCGCATCCTCGCCGACGGCGCCGACCGCGCACGGGAGGTCGCCCGGACCACCATGGCGCGGGTCCGCGACCGAGTGGGTCTGCTCCCGAGCGTTCGATAGGGTCGATCAGTGCCCACCATTGGCGTCTCGATCGCCATCCCCTCGCCGTACGCGGAGATGCTCCAGGCCAAGCGGGCCTCGTTCGGTGACCCGCTCGCCGACTCGATCCCGACCCACGTCACGCTGCTGCCCCCGACCGGGGTCGGCGACGAGGAGCTCGCGGTCGCGGTGAAGCACCTCGAGGAGGTCGCCGCCGACAAGGAGTCCTTCCGGATGGTGCTGCGCGGCACCGGCAGCTTCCGGCCGATCTCCCCGGTGGTCTTCGTCCAGGTGTCCGGAGGCCTGGCCGACTGCGAGCTCCTGGAGAAGGCCATCCGCCGCGGTCCGCTCGACCGGACCCTGGAGTTCCACTACCACCCGCACGTCACGGTGGCGCACCACGTGCCCGAGGAGGCCCTCGACCGGGCCTTCGGCGAGCTCTCCGACTTCGAGTGCGAGTTCGTCGTCGACCAGTTCCACCTCTACGAGCACGGCACCGACGGCGTATGGCGCCCGGTCCGCTCCTTCGCGTTGGGCGGCTGACGAGCGTGCAGACCCTCAAGCAGTGGTGGACCCGTCTGCAGGCCACCACCGCGTGGCAGGCGTGGAAGCGCTACGGCGACGCCCGGGGCAACGTCCTCGCCGGCGGGGTGGGCTACTTCGCCTTCTTCTCGATCTTCCCGGCGGTCGCCCTCGCGTTCACCATCGGCGGGATCGTGCTGCGCGACCGGCCCGACCTGCTCGACAACGTGCGGCAGTACGTCGACCAGACGCTCCCGGGGTTCGTGTACGACGAGCAGACCAAGAAGGGGATCATCCCGATCACGATCCCCGAGAAGAACGCCCTGACCATCACCGGCCTCGTCGGCCTGGCCGGCCTGGTGCTCGCCGGACTGGGGTGGCTCTCGGCGCTGCGTGACGGCATCCGCTCGGTCTTCGGCGTCCCGGGCGAGCCGGGCAACCCGATCATGCTCAAGCTGCGCGACCTCGGCGTCATGGTCGTCCTCGGGCTGGGCGTGCTGGTCTCGGCAGCCGTGACCGTCGTCGCCGGGGGGATCACCCACACGGTGTCGTCGTGGATCGGCCTGGGGTCGCAGACGTGGATCGTCGGCGTCGTCGGGTTCCTCATCGGGGTCGTGCTCGACACCGGTCTGGTCGCCCTCATGCTGCGGGTCCTCAGCGGGGTCGCCATGCCGTGGCCCGCGCTGCGCAACGGCGCCCTGTTCGGGGGCATCGGCCTGACCGTGCTCAAGGTCGCCGGGTCACGGCTCATCGCCGGGACCACGAACAACCCGCTCTTCGCCTCGATCGCCCTCGTCGTCGGCCTGCTCCTGTGGCTCAACATCATCTCGCGCGTCATGCTCGTCGCCGCCGCGTGGGCCGCCAACGACGTCGACCACGCGACGGAGGGACTCACCACGGCGCAGAAGGACAAGCTCACCGAGGGCCCTGCGCCGGAGCCGGTGGACATCGTCCGGGAGCGTACCGACGCGGGGTTGCCGACCTTCGGGCAGCGCGCCGCGGACCGGACGTCCGTGGCAGCCGGTGCGGTGCTCGGCGCGGTCGGTGCGGTCGCGGTCGGGTCGCTCGGTCGCGGCATACGGGCGCTCGTCCGCCGCCGCTGACCGAGCCGGGGTCCACCCCGTCACGGTGGTCGGCCGGCGTCGGGTGCGCCGACCGCGCGCGGCACCCCAGTCACGACGATCAGCCGGCGTCGCTCACGCCGGGGTGGGCTGACGCCGCCGGTGCAGGCGGCCCCACAGGGCTCGCTGGGCGAGCAGGGTCAGCACGCCGGCGACGGTCATGCCGAGCAGGTTGATGCCGAGCTGGGCCGCGGCGCCGCCGAGCTGGCTCCACGCCCCGGTGGCCAGCGCCACGGAGAAGTCGCCCGCGGCCGGAACCGTCGTCACCGAGATGAACACCCCGACGAGCGCGTTGCTGCGCCCGGCCGTCGTCGAGAGCACCCCGGCCGCACCGGCCAGCACCGCCACCACGACCGACCAGTGGTCGGGGCGCCAGATGAAGCCGGTCAGCGGGCGCGGCGCGGCCACCGTCGACGCGTCGAACCAGCCGACGGCCACCGCGAGGAGCGACAGCAGGGTGGTCACGGCGATGGCCAGGGCGAACCCGCGCACGAGCAGGCCCATGGCGCGGAGCGACAGCCGGGGCCGGCCGAGGGCGAGCCCGACCGCCAGGGCAGCCACCGCGCTGAACTCCGGCCCCACGACCATGGCCCCCACGACGAGGATCGCCGAGTCGGTGACCACGGCGACCGACGCGATCAGCGTGGCGAGGCAGAGGAAGGCGTAGTACGACCACGACCCGTGCGACTGTCCCTCCGCGCCGTCCAGCACTGCGTCCCACACGACGGCGTCGTCGGGCGCACCCGGTGCGTGGCGTTCGGCCGCGACGGCGTTGCGCGAGGGAGCGGCCTCGATGGTGAGGATGGTGATGCCGCCCCGGTCGTGCAACCCGAGGTCGCGCAACCGGCCGAGCACCGCGTCGGTGGCCTCGCGGGCGATGTCGGCCTCCACGAGGTCGCCCACGGGCTTGAGGCTGCCGCCGCGCGTGACCGCGAGGTTGCAGACGGCGTCGTCGGGTTCGAGGACGGCCAGGACCTGTTCGGACAGGTCGCCCGGGACGGCGAGGCGCAGGTGCAGCACGTCAGTGGCGGGCGTGGTGGCGGCGGCGGGCCGAGGCTGCCCGCGAGCCCAGCCACAGCAGGAGCCCCGCGATGACCGCGAGGGTGCCGATGCCGACCCAGGGTGCGGACGTGTGGTCGATCCCTCGGGGGAGGGCAGCCGCGGCCGCGGTGGCGCGCGACGCCTGGTCCTGCGGGGCGTCGAGGGGAGCCACCGTCGAGTTGTCCTTCAGCGGCGGGAGCCGTGGAGGGGCGGTCACCGTGCCCGGCGCGACGAGGGTGCCGACGGGGCGCGCCCTGGAGCCGTACCGGAACGCCCAGTCGTACATCGCGGCCTGCGGTCGCCAGGACCCGTCGAGGCCGTACATCTCGGTCAGCAGGTAGGTCTTCCCACCCCGGGTGACCGCCGAGATGAAGGTGCGGTGGGCCGCCACGGTGTAGCCGTTCTTGATGCCGATCGTGCCGTCGTAGTTGTAGAGCAGCTTGTTGTGGTTGTTGATGACGTAGGTTGCACGCTTCTTGGTCTTCGGGTCGGTGCGTCCCGGGAACTGCGCCTGCTTGGTCGTGACGTAGCGGCGGAACTCGGGGAGCTGCATCGCGGCCCGCCCGATCAGGGCCAGGTCGTAGGCGCTGGACGTCTGGCCGCGGACATCGAGCCCGGACGGGTCCTTGGCCACCGTGTCGTGGGCGCCGAGGTAGCGCGCCTTGGCGTTCATCGCCGCCAGCGTCGCGGCCCGCCCGCCGCCGGCCCCCGCGAGGGCGTAGGCCGCGTCGTTGCCGGAGGACATGAGCAGCGCCTCGAAGAGCTGGCGCGAGGTGTAGGTCGCACCCGGCACGATCCCGACGCGGGTGCCGTCCGCGTTCGCGTCGGCAGCGGTGGCCGTGATCACCCGATCCGGCCCGACCTTGGGGATCAGCGTCAGGGCGGTGAGCGTCTTCAGGGTGCTGGCCGGCAGGAGGCGGGCGTGCGGTGCCTTGGCGGCGACGACCTCGCCAGTGTCCATGTCGGCGAGCAGCCAGGCGACGTTCTTGAGCGCCGGGGGAGCAGGCACCCCGGCAGGGAGGTCGGTGACCAGACCGGTGCTGGCCAGCCTGGGCCCACCGATCGACAGCTCGGGACGCACCGTCGCCCTGGGGACCGGGAGCTTCAGGAGGCTGGGTGAGGGCTTGGGCTTCGCCGCGGCGACCTGCGCCGACGTGAGCCCACCCCGGGACGCCGGGGCGCTGGCCGGCGCTCCGGCGACCGCGGGCGCGGTGGGTCCGAACACGACGGCGCCGCCGACCGCCAGCACGAGGCTGGCAGCGGCGGCGGACGCACGTCGTCGGGGCACGCGAAGAGTGTGCCCTAGAACCTGCTCGTGAGCAGTGCCCTCTTGACCTCTTGGATCGCCTGGGTCACCTGGATGCCGCGCGGGCAGGCGTCGGTGCAGTTGAAGGTCGTGCGGCAGCGCCACACGCCCTCCTTGTCGTTGAGGATCTCCAGGCGCTGGCTGCCACCCTCGTCACGGCTGTCGAAGATGAAGCGGTGGGCGTTGACGATCGCGGCCGGGCCGAAGTACTGGCCGTCGTTCCAGAAGACGGGGCAGCTCGTCGTGCACGCGGCACACAGGATGCACTTGGTCGTGTCGTCGAACCGGTCGCGGTCCTTCTGGCTCTGGATGCGCTCGCGGGTCGGCTCGTTGCCCGTGGTCACGAGGAACGGCATGACCTCGCGGTAGGCGTCGAAGAACGGCTCCATGTCGACGATGAGGTCCTTCTCGAGCGGAAGACCCTTGATCGCCTCGACCGTGATCGGCTTGTCGGGGTTGACGTCCTTGATGAGCGTCTTGCAGGCGAGCCGGTTCTTGCCGTTGATGCGCATGGCGTCCGAGCCGCACACGCCGTGCGCGCACGAACGCCGGAAGCTCAGCGAGCCGTCCTGCTCCCACTTGATCTGGTGCAGGGCGTCGAGCACGCGGTCGGTCGCGTGCGCCGTGACCTGGTAGTCCTCGAAGTGCGGCTCCGTGTCGGCCTCGGGGTTGTAGCGCGCGACGCGGATGGTCACGGTGAAGGTCGGCACGGCGCCGACCTTGCCCTCGGTCTTCTCTTCGACAGTGGCAGTCATCAGTACTTGCGCTCCATCGGCTGGTAGCGGGTCACGGTCACGGGCTTGTAGTCGAGGCGCACCTCGTCCGAGAACAGCGGGCTGTCCGCCCCGAAGCCCTCGCCGGCGACGGGCGCGCGGTAGGCCATCGTGTGCCGCATGAAGTTGACGTCGTCGCGGGCCTCGTAGTCCTCACGGAAGTGACCGCCGCGGGACTCCTTGCGGGCCAGGGCGCCGATCGTGATGACCTCGGCCAGCTCGATGAGGAAGCCGAGCTCGACGGCCTCGAGCAGGTCGGTGTTGTAGCGCTTGCCCTTGTCCTGCACGACGACGTTCGCGTAGCGCTCCTTGAGCTCCTCGATCACGCCGAGGGCCTCCTTCATGGAGGCCTCCGTGCGGAACACCTGGACGTTGCGGTCCATGGTCTCCTGCAGCTCCTTGCGGAGGTCGGCGACCCGCTCACCGGTGGCCCTGCCGCGGATGCCCTCGACCATGCCGTCGACCAGCGAGGAGGGGTTGGCCGGCAGCTCCACGAACGCGGCGTTCGCGGCATACTCCGCGGCGGCGATGCCGGCGCGGCGGCCGAACACGTTGATGTCGAGCAGGCTGTTGGTGCCCAGGCGGTTGGAGCCGTGCACCGACACGCAGGCGACCTCGCCGGCGGCGTACAGCCCGGGGACGACGTCGGTGTTGTTGCGCAGCACCTCGGTCTCGACGTTCGTCGGCACCCCGCCCATTGCGTAGTGCGCGGTCGGGTAGACCGGCACCGGCTCGGTGTACGGCTCGACGCCGAGGTAGGTGCGGGCGAACTCGGTGATGTCGGGGAGCTTGGCGTCGATGTGGGCCGGCTCGAGGTGGGTGAGGTCGAGCAGGACGTAGTCCTTGTTCGGCCCGGCGCCGCGGCCCTCGCGCACCTCGTTGGCCATCGAGCGGGCGACGATGTCGCGCGGCGCGAGGTCCTTGATGGTGGGGGCGTAGCGCTCCATGAAGCGCTCGCCGTCGGCGTTGCGCAGGATGCCGCCCTCGCCGCGAGCGGCTTCCGAGAGCAGGATGCCGAGGCCGGCCAGGCCTGTCGGGTGGAACTGGAAGAACTCCATGTCCTCCAACGGGATCCCGCGGCGGAAGGCCACACCCATGCCGTCGCCGGTGAGGGTGTGGGCGTTCGAGGTGGTCTTGAAGACCTTTCCGGTGCCGCCCGTGGCGAACACGATCGACTTGGCCTGGAAGACGTGGATCTCGCCGGTGGACAGCTCGTACGCCACGACGCCGGCAGCACGCTCGACGCCGTCCGCGCCGGTGTTCATGAGCAGGTCGAGGACATAGAACTCGTTGAAGAACTCGACGCCCTGCTTGACGCAGTTCTGGTAGAGGGTCTGCAGGATCATGTGACCCGTGCGGTCGGCGGCGAAGCACGAACGGCGCACCGCGGCCTCACCGTGGTTGCGGGTGTGGCCCCCGAACCGGCGCTGGTCGATCTTGCCCTCGGGCGTGCGGTTGAACGGCAGGCCCATCTTCTCGAGGTCGATGACCGCGTCGATGGCCTCGCGGCACATGATCTCGGCCGCGTCCTGGTCGACGAGGTAGTCGCCGCCCTTGACGGTGTCGAAGGTGTGCCACTCCCAGTTGTCCTCCTCGACGTTGGCGAGGGCGGCGCACATGCCGCCCTGGGCCGCGCCGGTGTGGGACCGCGTCGGGTAGAGCTTGGTGAGCACCGCGGTGCGGGTGCGCGTCGAGGACTCGAGGGCCGCGCGCATCCCGGCGCCGCCGGCACCGACGATGACGACGTCGTACTTGTGCGTCTGCATCAGGATTGGTTCCTTCGGTGTTGCGGGGTCATCGTGCCGTGCACACGGACAGGGTGGACGACGGGTCGAGGCACGGGTCGAACGTGAAGATGACCAGCGTGCCGAGGACCAGGACGAGCAGGGCGCTCGCGACCAGCAGCCCCTTGAGGATCCAGCGGGTGCGGTCCTTCTCGGTGTAGTCGTTGATGATCGTGCGGACCCCGTTGAAGCCGTGCAGCTCCGCGAGCCACAGCATCAGCATGTCCCAGGTCTGCCAGAACGGGCTGGCCCACTTGCCGGCGACGAACGCGAAGTCGACGCCGTGGATGCCTTCGCCCAGCATGAGGTTGACGAAGAGGTGCCCGAAGACCAGGACGAGCAGCAGGACGCCGCTGGCACGCATGAAGACCCAGGACCACAGCTCGAAGTTGCCCCGGCCCTTGGAGACGCGGCGGTAGCGCGACGTCTTCGCGGAGACCGCGTCGGGACCGGCGTGGTAGTTGGTGGTGGTGCTCATGATCCGCCCTCTCAGTGCGTGAAGACGATGGTCAGGTGGCGGATCGCGAACGGCGCGAAGAGCACCACGAACCCGACGAGGACGGCCCAGAACATCTGCTTCTGGTACCTGGGGCCCTTGGCCCAGAAGTCCACCGCGATGATCCGCAGGCCGTTGAGCGCGTGGAAGATCACCGCCGCCACGAGGCCGGCCTCGGCGAGCCCCACGACGGGGTTCTTGTAGGCGTCCATGACCTCGTTGTAGGCCTCCGGGGAGACCCGGACCAGCGCCGTGTCGAGCACGTGCGCGAAGAGGAAGAGGAAGATCAGTACGCCGCTGATGCGGTGGGCCACCCACGTCCACATGCCTTCACGGCCGCGGTAGAGGGTCCCGTTGGCTGCCTGCGCCACTGCGCGTCCCTTTCGAAGCAGAGTTGTCACGGCAGCTGCACCAGAACATGGCTGGGCCTGGCTGTCCGTACGTCGACCGTCAGGTTATCCGTACGTGCAGGTGGAGCGCGCACGGCCCTGCTGTGAGAAACCAGACAGGAAGGGTTACCGGCGGGTACCCGACGACCCCTGCGAGGTGGTCAGGCGGCGGGGACCGCAGCCCGGTGGACCGACTCGTAGTGGCCGACCAGCTCGTCGGTGAGGGCGGACCACGACCGGCCCTCGACCCGGAGCCGGCCGGCGGCTCCCATCGCCTCGCGCTTGGTCCGGTCACCGGCGAGGTGGGCGACCGCCTCCCGCAGCGCTGCAGGGTCGTCGGGGTCGAAGAGCAGACCGGTGCGGCTGTGGTCGACCAGGTCCAGCGGTCCACCCCGTGCCGGTGCGACGACCGGCAGGCTGGTCGCGGCCGCCTCCTGGAGGGTCTGCCCGAAGGTCTCCCTGGTCCCCGTGTGGGCGAACACGTCCAACGCGGCATACGCCCTCGCCAGGTCGTCCCCCTCGCGCCGCCCGAGGAGGACGACATCGAGGCCGGCGGCCCCGAGCAGGGCCGAGTCGTCCGCGCGGCTCGGCCCGTCGCCGACGATGACGACCCGCACCCCCGGGAGCCCGGCGACGGAGGCGAACCGGTGCAGCTCCTTCTCGGGTGCCAGCCGACCGACGTAACCCACGAGCACCTCACCATTGGGGGCGAGGCTGCGGCGCAGGGCGCGGGTGCCGGCGTCGGTGCGCCACTCCGGGCGGAACGTCGCCGCGTCCACGCCGCGCGCCCAGCCCCGCACCCTCGGTATGCCGTGCGCCTCCAGCTCGGCGAGCGCCGCCGACGAGGGGGCCAGGGTCAGGTCGGCGAGCTCGTGGACCCGTCGCACCCAGCGCCAGGCAGCGGTCGCCGCACCGCGCCCGAGCGCGCGTGGGGCGTGCTGGCCGAGGTAGCTGGGCATGTCGGTCTGGTAGACCGCGACCGAGGGGACGCCCAGCCTGGCCGCCGCGCCGAGCGCGCTGGCGCCGAGGACGAACGGCGAGGCGACGTGGACCACGTCCGGGGCGAAGCGGCGCAGCAGGGCCTCGACCTCGCCGGTCGGCAGTCCGACGGGGAACTGCCGGACGGGGACGGAGGCCACGGCGTGCACGGGGTACCCGGCCCAGCTCGACGGTGCCGGCCGAGGGGCGATGACCACGACCTCGTGCCCGCCGTCGCGCAGGCACTCGAGCACCCGGCAGACGCTGGTCGTGACGCCGTTGAGGTTCGGCAGGAACGACTCGGTGACGATGGCGATGCGCACACCACCAGCGTGCGGACCGCGGGTGAGGGGACGGCGACGCCCGGGGGTGTGTCAGGTGAGCGCAGGGTGATCACCAGGGGCCGTGGTGGCCGTGGGCTAGCGTTCGCGCCATGTCGAACGAGCACTTCTGGGCCGTCATCCCGGCAGGCGGGGCAGGGACGAGGCTCTGGCCGTTGTCGCGCGCCGGGTCGCCCAAGTTCCTGCACGACCTCACGGGCACCGGGCGCTCGCTGCTGCAGGCCACCTGGGACCGGTTGGAGCCGTTGACCGGTTCGCAGGTGCTCGTCGTCACCGGGGTGGCGCACGCCGAGGCCGTGGCTCGCCAGCTGCCGGGGCTGCCCGCCGACCAGCTTCTCGCCGAACCCTCGCCGCGCGACTCGATGGCCGCCATCGGCTGGGCCGCAGCGGTGCTCGAGGCCCGGGACCCGGAGGCGGTCCTCGGCTCGTTCGCCGCCGACCACGTCATCGGTGACGAGGCGCAGTTCCGCGAGTGCGTCTCCGCGGCCGTGGACGCCGCAGCCGACGGTCATGTCGTGACCATCGGCATCGAGCCCACCCATGCCGCAACGGGTTTCGGCTACGTCGAGCTGGGTGAGGTGCTCGGTGACGGCCCGGCGCATGCGGTGGCGCAGTTCGTGGAGAAGCCGGACCGCGAGCGGGCGGAGGCCTACCTCGCCACCGGCCGGTTCCGCTGGAACGCCGGCATGTTCGTCGTCCGGGCCTCGGTGCTGCTCGACCTCCTCGGCCGGTGGCACCCGGAGCTGGCTGCCGGTCTGCGCACCCTGGCCGCAGCCCCCTCCCGGCTCGAAGAGGTCTGGCCGGGCCTGGAGAAGATCGCCATCGACCACGCCGTCGCCGAGCCTGCTGCCGCCGAGGGTCGGGTCGCCGTGGTGCCCGGGGGGTTCGGCTGGGACGACGTGGGCGACTTCGCGTCCCTCGGCTCGCTGCTCACGGATGCCGACGGCCTGCCGGGGGTTCGCGTGCTCGGGGACGCCGAGCGCGTGCGCGTCCTCGACTCGACCGGTGTCGTGGTGCCGGGGACGGACCGGGTCGTCGCGCTCGTCGGCATCGACGACGTCGTGGTCGTCGACACCCCGGATGCGCTGCTCGTCATGTCTCGCGAACGAGCCCAGGACGTCAAGGGCGTCGTCGACGCCCTCAAGGCGCAGGGCCGCACCGACCTCACCTAGGAGTGCCGAGGATCATCAGTGCAGGTCGCGCCGGCGGAACAGGCTGCCGCCGACGACGACCAGGATCCCCGCGACGGCCACCAGCGCGACGACGGGCGTCGGGTCGAACGCGGCACCGGGCAGCATCGGCACGTGCCGGAACGGTGAGAGGCCCTGCACTGCCGTCGGCAGGGCGAGCAGCTCGCCGAGCTGGCCGATGACCAGGCAGCCGGCGAGAACCACCCAGGCGCCGACGGCCAGCCTCGAGGCGGTGCCGTAGAGCAGCACGGCGACGCCGATGACGACCCAGACGGGTGGCACCTGCACGAGCGCCGCCGGGAGGACCCGGGCGAACGAGTCGCCGAGGTCACCGCGGGTCGCCCCGTCCGCGGCGGCGGCCCCGGCGCCGAGCAGGGCCAGGATCCCGGCGCTGCCGACCAGGGCCAGGCCGACGTGGCTCATCAGCCAGGACCACCGTGACGTCGCCGTCGACAGGGTCAGCTCCGCGCGGGTGGAGGTCTCCTCGCCCAGCATGCGGAGTGCTGCCGCGACGCCGAAGCCCGCCACGACCGCGGCCATGATGCCGAACTCCGCGGAGATGAACGCGTCCGTCAGGGACCCGGTGCCCCCGAGGCTGCGGATCATGTCCCGCGCCTGTGGCGAGTCGAGCAGCGTGGCGGCGCTCGAGGCGAACCCGCCCAGCACCGCTCCCATGAGGACGAGCGCCAGCGACCAGCCGACGATGGCGGAGCGCTGCAGCCGCCAGGCCAGCGCGAGCGGCGAGCCCATCGTCGTGTGGGCCGGTCCCGCACGGTCCGCGAAGAGGCCCGACCCGAGGTCGCGACGGCTGCGCAGGACGTAGGCGAGTGCCGTGGTGGCCGCAGTGAACGCCAGGGCGAGCAGCCCCACCCACCAGCGCTCCCCGGCGTACGGGCGGACCTGCTGGGCCCACCCGAGCGGGGAGAGCCAGACGAGGACGCGGGCCGGCCCGTCGCCGGCCGCGTCACCCACCGCACGGAGCAGGTATGCCGCCGCGACCCCACCTCCCGCGATGGCGGCGACGGTCCGTGCGCTCGAGGTGAGCTGCACGGCCACCGCCGTGATCCCGGTGAACGCGAGGCCGGCAACCAGCCAGGCCAGCCCCAACGCGACCGAGCCCGCGACGGGCAGGCCGGAGGCGGCATACCCCAGGGCGCAGAGCGCACTGGCGAGCAGCACCACCAACGTGGTGTGCAGGACCGCCGCGGTGAGGGGTGCGTGCCGTGACAGGGCCCCGGCCCCGAGCAGCTCGACGCGGCCGGTCTCCTCCTCGGTGCGGGTGTGGCGGCGCAGGAGGAACACGGCCGCCAGCGCGATGGCCACGGCGCCGGTCGAGAGCATCTTGAGGCTGGCCAGGGACCCCAGGGACGCGTGGACCGGTCCGTACAGGGCGACGAGGGCGGGTGAGGCGTTGGCGGCGACGGCCGCCGAGGTCACCTGCGCAGGGTCGGGGTAGAGGGCGACGGTCGCGGCCGCAGTGCTCCATGCCGTGAGACCCAGCAGCAGCACGACCACCGGGGCCAGCACCCGGTCGCGCCGCAGCGCCAGCCGCAGCAGGGTCCCGGTGCCGGAGGGGCTCATGGCCGTGCCCCGACCTCGCGAGCGGTGTCGGCGGGGCGCCGGTAGAGGTCCATGAACAGCTCCTCGAGGCTCGGGGGAGCGCTGGTGATGCGACGGATCCCGCACTGCGTCAACAGGTTCATCACGCTGCCGAGCTCGTCGGGATCGACGCTGAGGTGCACGCGCCGGCCCTCCGTCCGCAGGTCGTGCACCCCGGGGGCCGACTCGAGGGCGACCGGGGAGCGGTCCAGCTCGACGTCGACGGCGGTGCGCGACAGGTGCCGCATGTCGGTCAGGCTGCCGGTCTGCACGGTGCGGCCGGCGCGGATGATCGTCAGGCGCTCGCAGAGGTGCTCCACCTCGCTGAGGATGTGGCTCGACAGGAGCACGGTGCGGCCCTCGTCCCGGACCTCGCGGATGCACTCGCGGAAGACCTCCTCCATGAGGGGGTCGAGTCCGGACGTGGGCTCGTCGAGGATGAGGAGCTCGGCGTCGGAGGCCAGGGCCGCGACGAGGGCCACCTTCTGGCGGTTGCCCTTGGAGTAGGCGCGGCCCTTCTTCGTGGGGTCGAGGTCGAAGCGCTCGAGCAGCTCCGCACGCCGGCCCCCGGCGTGGCGGTCGTCGGCCTGGCCGCGCAACCGACCCAGCAGGTCGATCACCTCTCCTCCCGTGAGGTTGGGCCACAGGGCCACGTCGCCGGGGACGTAGGCGAGACGGCGGTGGAGGGTCGCGGCCTGGCTCCACGGGTCGCCTCCCAGCAGGCTGACGTCGCCGCCGTCGGCCCGCAGCAGACCGAGCAGGACCCTGATGGTCGTGGACTTCCCCGAACCGTTGGGGCCGAGGAAGCCGTGGACCTCGCCCTGCTGGACCTCCAGGTCGAGCCCGTCGAGTGCTCTGGTGCGGCCGAACTCCTTGCGCAGCCCGGCCGCGTGGATCACGGTGGTCATGGTGTCCACGGTACACAGTTTTCAGAAAATACTGAATGTTCTAAAGTGACTGCATGGTCACACGCAGGAACGGCTCGGCACGGGCGGGTTCGCCTCCCGATGCAGTGGGGGAGGACGAGCGGTCGAGGTTCGTCGAGCGGTTCGGCTCGAGCCTGACGGCCGCGGGCTTCCCCCGCCTGCCCGCCCGCGTCTTCGCGTGCCTGCTCGCCCGCGACACCGGGACCCTCACCGCGGCGGAGCTGGGCGAGGCCCTCGCCGTGAGCCCCGCCGCCGTCTCCGGGGCGGTCCGCTACCTCGAGACCACGCGGATGATCCACCGGGAGCGCGAGCCCGGGTCGCGGCGGGACGTGTTCGTCGTGTCCGACGACGCCTGGCACGACGTGATGATCAACTCCGCGGCGACCTACGCCCCGATCACGGCGAGCCTGCGCGAGGGTGTCGGCCTGGTCGGTGGGCGACGGACGGCCGCCGGCCACCGGCTCGCCCTGAGCGTCGAGTTCCTGGAGTTCATCACGGAGGAGATGAAGGGCATCGCCGAGCGGTGGGAGCAGCGCCGCGCCGACCTCGCCTGACGGGGCCGGCCCGGCACCGGCCCGGCACGGCATGCGCCCCTGGTGAGGTTGGCCACGGGCCGTGGGCGGGCGCCATACCTCGCCGTTAGGCTCCGCAGCATGGCCGCAGACGTCCCCGAAGCCCGCTCCGAGTCCGACCTCCCGATCAAGCCCGTGTACGGCGCGGAGGACCTCGCGGACTTCGACCCGGCGGAGCAGCTGGGCGAGCCCGGGCAGTTCCCGTACACCCGTGGCGTCTACCCGAACATGTACACCGGACGGCCCTGGACGATGCGGCAGTACGCCGGGTTCGGCACCGCCAAGGAGAGCAACGAGCGCTACCACGAGCTCGTCGCGAACGGCACGGGCGGACTCTCCGTCGCGTTCGACCTGCCGACCCAGATGGGCTACGACTCGGACGAGGCGATCGCGAGCGGCGAGGTCGGCAAGGTCGGGGTGGCGATCGACTCGATCGACGACATGCGCACCTTGTTCGGCGGCCTCCCGCTCGGCGAGCTGTCGACCTCGATGACCATCAACGCACCCGCCTCGACGCTCCTGCTCATGTACCAGCTCGTCGCGGAGGAGAACGGCGCCGACAGCGCGAAGCTCGCCGGGACGATCCAGAACGACGTGCTCAAGGAGTACATCGCGCGCGGCACCTACATCTACCCGCCGAAGGAGTCGCTGCGCCTCATCAGCGACATCTTCGCCTACTGCGCCAAGGAGATGCCGCGCTGGAACACCATCTCCATCAGCGGCTACCACATGGCCGAGGCCGGGGCGACGCCCGCGCAGGAGATCGCCTTCACCCTCGCGAACGCCAAGGAGTACGTCCGGGCGGCGATCGCCGCCGGCCTCGACGTCGACGACTTCGCGCCCCGGCTGTCCTTCTTCTTCGTCGCCCGCACGACCCTGCTCGAGGAGGTCGCGAAGTTCCGGGCGGCCCGTCGGATCTGGGCGCGGATCATGCGTGAGGAGTTCGGGGCGACGAACCCCAAGAGCCTGATGCTGCGGTTCCACACCCAGACCGCCGGCGTGCAGCTCACCGCCCAGCAGCCCGAGGTCAACCTCGTCCGCGTCGCGCTGCAGGGCCTCGGCGCGGTCCTGGGTGGCACCCAGTCGCTGCACACCAACTCCTTCGACGAGGCGATCGCCCTGCCGACGCAGAAGGCCGCCCGGCTGGCCCTGCGCACCCAGCAGGTCATCGCCTACGAGACCGACGTGACGAAGACGGTCGACCCGTTCGCCGGCTCGTACGTCGTCGAGTCCATGACCGACGACGTCGAGGCCGCTGCCCTCGAGCTGATCCGGGCCGTCGAGGACCGAGGCGGCGCCGTCGCCGCGATCGAGCAGGGTTTCCAGAAGTCCGAGATCGAGCGTTCGGCCTACCGCATCGCGCTGGAGATCGACAACAAGCAACGCACCGTCGTCGGCCTCAACCGCTTCGCCCTCGACGAGGAGGAGCCGTACGAGCCACTGCGCGTCGACCCGCAGATCGAGCACGACCAGCGGGAGCGGCTGGCCGCCCTGCGCGCCGAACGTGACAACGAGGCCGTCGAGCGTGCCCTCGAGGCGGTCCGAGAGGCGGCCCGCGGCACCGACAACCTGCTGTACCCCATGAGGGAGGCGCTGCGGCTGCGCGCCACCGGCGGAGAGGTCAGCCACGCGCTGCGCGACGTCTGGGGCCAGTACGTCCCGCGCGAGACCTTCTGAGCCGCCCGACGCCGGCGCGACCACGCGCCATTCCGGGGTCCCCACGGCACCCCGGCGGGGTCCTCCCCGCAGTCGTTGAGTGATCCGACGGGTCCTGGTCCGTCGGGCCACGCAAGGACCGCAGGTGGCCGGGCGGGGCCGTGACCCGCGAGTAGAGTGCGCCGGGACATGAGCGACAACCACCTGCTGACCGACCTCGGCGAGTCCATCGACGCCCTGGCCCCCGCGCTCCTGGCCCTCCAGCGCGACGTCCACGCCCACCCCGAGCTGTCCCGAGGCGAGGTGCGCACCACCGCCCGCGTGGAGGAGCTGCTCCGCGGTGCCGGCGTCCGCACCCGCGCCCTGCCCGTCACCGGGCTGGTCGCCGACCTCGGTGCCGAGCAGCCGGCCTACCGCGTCGCCCTTCGCGCCGACCTCGACGCCCTGCCCGTGGGGGAGCGCACCGGGGTGGCGTGGGCCTCGACCACCGAGGGCATCTGCCACGCGTGCGGCCACGACGTCCACGTAGCAGCTGTGCTGGGCGCCGGCCTGGCCCTCAAGGAGCACGAGGAGCAGCTCCGTGAGCGGGGGATCGGGGTCCGCCTCCTCTTCCAGCCCGCCGAGGAGGTCATCCCCGGCGGTGCCGTCGACCTCATCGCCCAGGGCGCCCTCGACGGCGTCGACGCGATCTTCGCGGTCCACTGCGACCCGAGCCTGGACGTCGGAAGCGTCGGCCTGCGCGACGGGGCGATCACCGCCGCCGCCGACCGGGTCGTCGTCCACCTGAGCGGTCGTGGTGGCCACACGTCCCGCCCGCACCTCACCGAGGACCTCACCTTCGCCCTGGCCAAGGTCGTCACCGAGCTGCCGGCCGTGCTGTCGCGCCGCCTGGACCCGCGGACGGCGTTCGCGCTGGTGTGGGGGGAGCTGCACGCCGGCCAGGCGGCCAACGTGATCCCGTCCAGCGGGACCGTCGCCGGCACGCTTCGCATGCTCGACGCCACCGCGTGGACCAGCGTCGGCCCCCTGCTCGCCCAGGCGCTGGAGCACATCGTGGCCCCGTATGCCGTGACGGCCGTGCTCGAGCACGCCCAGGGCGTGCCCCCCGTCGTCAACGAGCCCGAGGCCATCGAGGTGTTCCGCCGCTCGGCGGAGGGGATGGGCCTGGCCGCGGTGGGCACGCCGCAGTCCCTCGGCGGCGAGGACTTCGCGTGGTACCTGCGTGAGGTGCCCGGGGCGATGGCCCGGCTCGGGACGCGCACTCCTGGCGGTACGACCTACGACCTGCACCAGGGCGACCTCGTCGTGGACGAGACGTCGGTGGTCCAGGGCGCTCGCCTGCTGGCTGGTGCTGCTGTGGCTGGTGTGGTCAAGAGCGGTTCCGGACGGACAGTCGCGGATCGGTAACGGTTTGCAAGAACTGCGCCAGAAGGCTGACGGGAGCCGCAGTTCTTGCGGCTATCCTCACGCCCTAGTGGCGCACCAGAGCGCCTCATGCATACCTAGGAACAGGAGACAGCCTTGCGTCACGCGATGAAGGTTGCAGCGGTCGTGTCGGTGGCAGCACTGACGCTCGCCGCATGTGGTGACTCGGGCAGCGACCAGCCCAGCGGCAGCGCCTCGAGCTCGGGCTCGGGCTCGACGAAGAAGAGCGACATCAAGGTCGGTATGGCGTACGACGTGGGCGGGCGCGGCGACCAGTCGTTCAACGACGCTGCCGCTGCCGGCCTCGACAAGGCCAAGAGCGACCTCGGTGTCGAGGTCAAGGAAGCCGCAGCCGTCAACGGTGAGAACGAGGCCGCCCGCGAGGAGCGCCTCCAGCAGCTCGTGGACGCCGGCTACACCCACGTCGTCGCGGTGGGCTTCGCCTACGCCGCCTCCGTGGGCAAGGCCGCCAAGGCCAACCCCGACGTGCACTTCGCGATCGTCGACGACGCGTCCGACGACTCCAAGGGCGCCAACGTCGACCAGATCACCTTCGCCGAGAACGAGGGCTCGTTCCTCGTGGGCGCGGCCGCCGCGCTGAAGTCGAAGGCCAAGCACATCGGCTTCGTCGGTGGCGTCAACGTCCCCCTCATCAAGAAGTTCGAGGCCGGGTACATCGCGGGCGCCAAGGCCGTGAACCCCAGCATCAAGGTCGACAGCCAGTACCTCACCCAGCCGCCGGACTTCAGCGGCTTCGGTGACCCGGCCAAGGGCAAGACGGCTGCCGAGGGCATGTTCCAGGGCGGCGCCGACATCGTCTACCACGCTGCTGGTGGCTCCGGTGGCGGTGTCTTCACGGCGGCCAAGGCTGCTGGTGGCCTGGCCATCGGTGTCGACTCCGACCAGGCGCTCACGGCCCCGGCCGACGTCCGCTCCGTCATCATGACCTCGATGATCAAGAAGGTCGACGTCGCGGTGTTCGACTTCATCAAGTCGGCCGCTGACGGCACCGAGAAGACCGGCAACAACGTCTACGACCTCAAGGCCGGTGGCGTGGACTACTCCACGACCGGTGGCCAGATCGACGACATCAAGTCCAAGCTGGACGACTACAAGCAGAAGATCATCTCCGGCGAGATCAAGGTTCCCACCACCCCCTGATCGACCCCCAGATCGATCCTGTGGTGGTCCACACGGCCCGGGCGGCGCGGTAGCGTCTCACCCGGGCCGTGTGCATGTCCCGCACGACCAGCCCGACCCCTCGACCCGTATGCCGGGTCTGCCAGACCATGCGCCGAAAACTGCCTGCACCGTTGCGGGCCCGGACCAGGAGTGTCGCCATCACTGCCTCCCCACCCCTGACGCGGACCACCGCTGACGCAGGCCCCCCAGCCGTCGAGCTCGAGGGCATCACCAAGCGCTTTCCCGGTGTCGTCGCCAACAAGGACGTGACCTTCTCCGTCCGCCGCGGCACGGTCCACGCGATCGTGGGTGAGAACGGCGCCGGCAAGTCCACCTTGATGAAGATCCTGTACGGCGTGCAGCGCCCGGACGAGGGCACCATCAAGGTGGGTGGGCAGCTGGTCAACCTGCACTCCCCGTCCGACGCCATCGCCGCCGGTATCGGCATGGTGTTCCAGCACTTCATGCTGGCCGACAACCTCACCGTCCTCGAGAACGTCGTCCTCGGCGCCGAGAAGCTGCACGGCATCGGCGACAAGGCCCGGCGCGAGATCCAGCGGATCTCCGACGCCTACAAGCTCGACGTCGACCCCGACGCCCTGGTCAGCGAGCTGGGGGTGGGTGCCCGTCAGCGCATCGAGATCCTCAAGGTGCTCTACCGCGGCGCGAAGACCCTGATCCTCGACGAACCCACCGCCGTCCTCGTCCCGCAGGAGGTCGACGAGCTGTTCGACCAGCTGGCCGAGCTCAAGGACGAGGGCCTCACCGTCCTGTTCATCTCGCACAAGCTCGACGAGGTCCTCAAGGTCGCCGACTCGATCACCGTGATCCGACGCGGCACCACGATCGACACCGTCGACCCGAAGTCGGTCAACGCCCGCCAGCTCGCCGAGCTCATGGTCGGGTCCGAGCTGCCCTCGCCCACCACGGAGGAGTCCACGGTCACCGACCGCGTCCTGCTGTCGGTCGAGGACCTCGTGCTGGGCGGAGGCTCGGGACGCCCGCTGCTCGACGGCATCTCGTTGACCATCCACGCCGGGGAGGTCCTGGGGATCGCCGGGGTCGAGGGCAACGGCCAGGCCGAGCTCGTCGAGGTCATCATGGGGATGCGCGAGCCCACCTCGGGCACCGTGCACCTCGAGACCACCGACATCTCCGACTGGGGTACGCGAGAGATCCGTGAGGCGGGCGTCGGGTACATCCCCGAGGACCGCCACCGCCACGCGCTGCTCCTCGAGGCACCCTTGTGGGAGAACCGCATCCTCGGCCACCAGACCGAGTCGCCCAACGTCAAGGGCCAGCTCATCGACGCCGCCGCGGCCAAGGCCGACACCCAGCGCATCGTGGGGGAGTACGACGTGCGCACGCCGTCGATCTTCGTCACGGCCGGCTCCCTGTCCGGTGGCAACCAGCAGAAGCTCATCATCGGCCGGGAGATGAGCCACCACCCGAAGGTGCTCATCGCCGCCCACCCCACCCGTGGTGTGGACGTCGGCGCCCAGTCGAGCATCTGGGACCACATCCGTGCCGCTCGCCGGGAGGGCCTCGCGGTGCTGCTGATCTCCGCGGACCTGGAGGAGCTGATCGGCCTGTCCGACACCATCCGCGTGATCCTGCGCGGCAAGCTGTCCGGCGAATTCGACCCGGACGCGGTGACGGCCGAGGACCTCGGTGCCGCCATGACCGGCGCCGGCGAGAAGGAGCAGACCCGATGAAGGCCCTCAACCCGCGCCGGATCCTGCTCAGCGCAGCAGCCCCGGTCCTCGCGCTCGTGGTGGCCTTCGTCGTCACCTCGCTCGTGCTCGTCGCCGTCGGCGACCCCGTGGCGGAGGTGTGGAAGACGATCCTCGCGGTGCCCAAGCCCCGCCAGGCCGTCAACATCGTCAACGCCGCAGCCGTGTTCTACCTGTCGGCCATCGCCGTCGCGGTCGGCTTCCGCATGAACCTGTTCAACATCGGTGTCGACGGCCAGTACCGCGTCGCTGTCTTCGCCGCCGCCGTCTTCGCCGGCCAGGCGTGGTTGCCCGGCTGGCTCAACATCGTCGTGAGCATCCTCATCGCGATGGTGGCCGGCGGGCTGTGGGCCAGCATCGCGGCATACCTCAAGGTCAAGCGCGGCGTCTCCGAGGTGATCTCGACGATCATGCTCAACGCGATCGCCACCGGCATCGTGAGCTGGTTGCTCCTCAAGGTCGCCGACCGCAAGGCCGGCAGCAACAGCATCGAGACCAAGACCATCCCGGACAGCTCGCAGCTCGAGGGCTTCAAGCTCATCCCCGGTGCCACCAACCGCGTCTACACGCTGCTGATCCTGGCGCTGCTGGTCGGGTTCCTCTACTGGTTCGTGCTGGGGAAGACGCGCTTCGGGTTCGACCTGCGCGCCACCGGGCGCTCCGAGAGCGCGGCCGTCGCCAGCGGCGTCAAGGTCCCGCGCATGGTGATGACCGCCATGATCGCCTCGGGCGCGCTCGCCGGACTGGTCGGCATGCCGCTGCTCTTCGGGCAGGACCACAACTACGGCACGACATTCCAGTCGGGCCTGGGCTTCGCCGGCATCGCCATCGCCCTGCTCGGTCGCAACAACGCGGTCGGCATCGCCTTCGCCGCGCTGCTGTGGGCGTTCCTCGACGTCCAGTCGAACGCGCTGCAGATCCAGGCCAACGTCGCCCAGGAGCTCGTCAACATCATCCAGGGCGTCATCCTGTTCGCCGTAGTCATCGCCTACGAGCTGATCCGCCGGGCCGACAAACGGCTCGAACAGACCCGCGTCGCCCGGGAGCTGGCCGCCCAGCGGCCTGCCCCCGCATCCAAGGAAGGAGCCCCGGCATGAGCGCCGCCGGACTCGAGGTCGGCACCAGGACCGTGCCCGACAGCCCCCGGCGCAAGCGTCGCTACGGGCCCCGCGAGTGGGCCGTCATCGCGATCGGCGCCCTCGCCGTCATCTCCGTCCTGCGCGTCGTCAGTGGTGCGAACGACATCGCGTCCTCGGGCGCCCTGGCCGCGGCCATCGGCCTGGCCGTCCCGATCGGCCTTGCCGGCCTCGGTGGCCTGTGGTCCGAGCGCGCGGGCGTGGTCAACATCGGCCTCGAGGGCATGATGATCCTCGGTACCTGGGGAGCCGGGTTCTTCGGCTACCACATGGGTCCCTGGGCCGGGGTCCTCGGCGCGATCCTCATGGGCATGATCGGTGGTCTCATCCACGCGATCGCCACCGTGACCTTCGGGGTCGACCACATCGTCTCCGGTGTCGCCATCAACATCATCGGCCTCGGTGTCGCCAAGTACCTCGCCGCCCGCTTCTTCAACGGCCTGCCCGGCGGTGGTCCAACCCAGTCGCCGCAGGTCAAGGAGCTGCCGTCGTTCACGCTGCCCGGGATCTCGCCGGCGCTGGGCGACCTGGAGAAGAAGCACTGGTTCTTCGTCAGCGACCTCGCCGCGGTGCTGCGGGCGATCTGCACGAACCTGTCGATCCTGACGATCATCGCGATCCTGCTGTTCGTCGGCACCTGGTGGGTGCTGTGGCGCACGTCGTTCGGCCTGCGGCTGCGCTCCGTCGGTGAGTCGCCGGTGGCCGCCGAGTCGCTCGGTGTCAACGTGCTCCGCTACAAGTTCCTCGCGGTGCTCGTCTCCGGTGGCCTCGCCGGCCTCGGTGGCGGGTTCCTCGCCCTCGTGGCGGCGAGCATCTACCGCGACGGGCAGACTGGTGGCCGTGGCTACATCGGCCTCGCCGCCATGATCTTCGGCAACTGGCGCCCGGGTGGCCTGCTCACCGGTGCCGCCCTGTTCGGCTACACCGACGCCGTGCAGCTGCGCGGTGGCGCGACCGTGCACGCATTCCTGCTGCTGTTCGCGGTGCTGCTCATCGCGGTCGGCATCTGGCAGGTCGTGCGCAACCGTCGCATGGTGCAGGGTGTCCTCGCGATCGTCGTGGGCGTCCTCGTCGGCTGGTGGTACCTCGCCGCGGACGCCGTCCCCGCCGAGCTCACCGGCACCACGCCGTACGTCACCACGCTGCTCGTGCTCGCGTTCGCCTCGCAGCGCCTGCGCATGCCGGCGGCCGACGGTCAGATCTACCGCAAGGGCGAGGGTCACTAGTGGCGAACGAGGTCGACTGGGACGCCCTGCGTGGCAAGGCGATCGAGATCATGGGCAAGGCCTACGCGCCATACTCCCGCTTCCCCGTCGGGGTCGCGGCGATCGTGGACGACGGACGGCTCGTCTGGGGCTGCAACGTCGAGAACGCGGCGTACGGCGTGGGCCTGTGCGCCGAGTGCGGGCTGGTCTCGCACCTGCACGCCACGGGCGGTGGCCGCCTCGTCGCGGTGTCGTGCGTCGGGCGTGACGGTGAACCGCTCATGCCGTGCGGTCGCTGCCGCCAGCTGCTGTGGGAGAACGGCGGGCCCACCTGCCTCATCCTCACCCCCCAGGGCGTCCTGCCGATGAGCGAGGTCCTGCCCCAGGCGTTCGGCCCCGACAACCTCTCGATCGCCGCCCCACCCGCCTGACGCTCGGGCTGTCGCTCGGCCCACTCACGCCGGTTCCTGCACGAATCGCCCCTCGCCGCCGCGGAGAGGGGCGATTCGTGCAGGATCGGGCCTTGGTCGCCCCTGTGGACAACCGCCGGTCGGCTCTGCCTCGGTCGGCGACCCTGTCGGTATGGAGGGCCTGCCGTTCGTCTTCACGCGTACCGAGGCGCGGTCCGCGGGCCTGACCGACAAGGTGCTGCGCGGCCCCCGCGTCCAACGGGTCCTGCACGGCGCGTACGTCCGCGCCGGGGTCGAGGTGGACCTTCGGGTGCGGGCGTTGGCCGCGCTACGGCTTGCGCCCGCCGGTTCCGTCGTCGCCCGGTCGACGGCAGCCGTGCTGCTGGGTGGCATCGTGCCTCCCGACCACCGCATCCACCTACGTGTGCCGCACGGCCAGCTCCGGCTTCGCGAGGTCCAGGCGCGGGTTCGGTCGGGTCCACAGGCCCAGGCTCGGGTCGGCGGCATACCGGTCACGACCGCGGAGGACACGTTCCTCGACCTCACCGGTGAGCTCTCCGTGGTCGACCTCGTGGTACTCGGCGACTCGCTCGTCCGTCGTGGACGCACGTCTCCGGACGCACTCGTCGCGGCCGCCAGCGGGCGCCGAGGTCTCCAGGCAACGGTGGCCAGGCGCGCCGCGGGGCTGGTGCGGGCCGGTGTCGACTCGCCGATGGAGTCGCGGCTGCGAATGCTCCTCGTGCTGGCCGGGCTGCCGGAACCGGTCGTCAACCACATCGAGTACGGAACGGACGGGCGGTGGCTGCGCCGCTTCGACCTGTCCTACCCCGACCACCGGCTGGCGATCGAGTACGACGGTCGCCAGCACGCCGAGAGCACGAGACAGTGGGAGCGTGACGTCGCCCGACGCGAGGAGCTGGACACCGAGGGTTGGCGGATCGTGGTCGTCCTGGCGAACGGGGTGTACGGCGACCCGGAGCGGACCCTGGAACGGGTCCTGGCAGCGATGCGGGCCTGTGGCATGCGGGCCCGCGTCAGGTCACAGGAGTGGCGACGGCACTTCCCGGGACGCGGCTGACGGCGCACTGGGCCGGATCCTGCACGAATCGCCCCGGTAGCGGTGAGGCCCGGGCCATTCGTGCAGGAACCAGCAAGGTTTGCCCCGTGTCGGGTCGCGGTAGGGATCTGACACGATGAGGCCATGAGCGAGAGCTTCGATGCCGTCGACGTCATCATCACCAAGCGGGGCCGGGGCGAGCTGTCCGACGGCCAGATCGACTGGGTGATCGACGCGTACACCCGGGGCGCGGTCGCCGACGAGCAGATGAGCAGCCTGGCCATGGCGATCCTGCTCAACGGCATGAACCGTCGCGAGATCTCGCGCTGGACGAACGCCATGATCAACAGCGGTGAGCGCATGGACTTCTCGTCCCTGTCGCGACCCACTGCCGACAAGCACTCGACCGGCGGGGTCGGCGACAAGATCACCCTCCCGCTCGCCCCGCTCGTGGCCGCCTGCGGTGTCGCGGTGCCGCAGCTGTCCGGCCGCGGCCTCGGGCACACGGGCGGCACCCTCGACAAGCTCGAGGCGATCCCCGGGTGGCAGGCGGCGATGAGCAACGAGCAGATGATGCGCCAGCTCGAGGACGTCGGCGCGGTCATCTGCGCAGCCGGTGACGGCCTCGCCCCTGCCGACAAGAAGCTCTACGCCCTGCGCGACGTCACCGGCACCGTCGAGGCGATCCCGCTGATCGCGTCCTCGATCATGAGCAAGAAGATCGCCGAGGGCACCGGCGCGCTGGTCCTCGACGTCAAGGTCGGCAGCGGTGCGTTCATGAAGAACGTCGAGGACGCCCGCGAGCTCGCCCGCACCATGGTCGACCTCGGCACCGACGCCGGCGTCAGGACGGTCGCGATGCTCACCAACATGCAGGTGCCGCTCGGCCTCACCGCCGGCAACGCCCTCGAGGTCCGAGAGTCGGTCGAGGTGCTGGCCGGTGGCGGGCCCGAGGACGTCGTCGAGCTGACCCTGGCCCTGGCGCGCGAGATGCTCGCAGCAGCCGGTCGTGGCGACGTCGACCCCGCCGACGCGCTGGAGGACGGCCGGGCGATGGATGCCTGGAAGGCCATGATCCGCGCGCAGGGCGGCGACCCGGACGCGACCCTGCCTGTGGCCAGGGAGACCCACGAGGTCCTCGCCCCGGCCGACGGTGTCCTCACCGAGCTCGACGCCCTCAAGGTCGGCGTGGCCGCCTGGCGCCTCGGTGCCGGACGCGCCCGCAAGGAGGACCCGGTGCAGGCCGGCGCCGGCGTCGAGATGCACGCCAAGCCGGGGGCCACCGTCCGTGCGGGCGAGAAGCTCCTCACGCTCCACACCGACACCCCAGAGCGCTTCGAGCGCGCCCTCGAGTCGCTCGAGGGCTCGTTCACCATCGCCCCCGAGGGCAGCCGCCCCGACCTGCTCCCGCTCGTCATCGAGAAGATCTCCTAGGACCCACCGTGCCCCAGCTCATCACCACGCCCACGACCATCCCCGTCCCCGGCGGCAAGGTCATCGACGAGCACGTCGGTCGTGTCACGACCGGCACCGACGCCGTCTCCGTCGCCCACATGAAGGCACCGGCCGACTGGAGCGAGCCGTTCCAGACGCCGCAGTTCGACGAGATCACCCTCGTCCTCGCAGGCGCGGTCCTGCTCGACCACGACGGCGGCCGGCTGCGGGTCGAGGCCGGCCAGAGCGTCATCACCAGGGCGGGGGAGCGGATCCGCTACTCCACGGGTGAGGACGGGGCCGAGTACGTCGCCGTGTGCCTGCCGGCGTTCTCCCCGGAGACCGTCGGCCGCGAGGAGGAGGGCGAATGATCTTCGGCCGCAAGGACAAGAACGACGACACCACCGTCGCGCCGGAGCCGGGTTCGGTCGAGGACCTCGTGCTGCGCGCGCCGAAGGCGCTCCTGCACGACCACCTCGACGGTGGCCTGCGGCCGCAGACGATCGTGGAGATCGCCGACGAGGTCGGGTATGACGCGTTGCCGGCGAAGGACGCCGAGAGCCTCGGCACGTGGTTCCGCGAGAGTGCGGACTCGGGTTCGCTGGTGCGGTACCTGGAGACGTTCGACCACACGCTGGCCGTCATGCAGACGGCCGACGGTCTGCGCCGGGTGGCGCGCGAGTGCGTGCTCGACCTCGCCGCGGACGGCGTCGTCTACGCCGAGAGCCGGTACGCCCCCGAACAGCACCTGACCGCCGGCCTCGCGCTCGAGGACGTCGTCGAGGCCGTGAACGCGGGCTTCCGCGAGGGCGAGAAGGAGGCGGCCGCGGCCGGGACCCCGATCCGCGTCACCGCCCTGCTGACCGCGATGCGGCACGCCGCGAAGAGCACCGAGATCGCCGAGCTCGCGGTCCGCTACCGCGACCACGGGGTCGCAGGCTTCGACATCGCCGGGGCCGAGGCGGGCTTCCCGCCCACCCGTCACCTCGACGCGTTCGAGTACCTGCGGCGCGAGAACGCCCACTTCACGATCCACGCGGGTGAGGCGTTCGGGCTGCCGAGCATCTGGGAGGCGATCCAGTGGTGCGGTGCCGACCGGCTCGGGCACGGAGTCCGCATCGTCGATGACATCCTCGTCCACGACAAGCCCTTCGCCGACGACCCGGCCAAGGCGCTCGACGCCGACCCGGCCGACATCTACCTCGGGCTGCTGGCGGCCTACGTCCGTGACACCCGCATCCCGCTCGAGATGTGCCCGAGCAGCAACATCCAGACCGGCGCTGCGGAATCCATTGCGCTGCACCCGATCTCGCTGCTCAAGCGGTTGCGGTTCCGCGTCACGGTCAACACCGACAACCGGCTCATGAGCGGCACGTCGATGTCGCGCGAGATGGGCTTGCTGGTCAACGAAGCGGGCTGGACCCTCGACGACCTGCGCTGGGTCACCATCAACGCGATGAAGTCGGCGTTCCTGCCCTTCGACGAGCGGCTCGCCATCATCGAGGACGTCGTGAAGCCGGGATACGCAGCCCTCGAGGCCTGAACCGGACCGGAGGGGAGCTCAGGCGGTCGGGTCGGGGGGCAGGATGCGCGCCCGCAGCGCGTCCTCCCGCTCGAGCCGAGCGGCGTCGCGGCTGCGACGCTCGGCCAGCACCGCCATGAGCACGTACTCCGGGTGGTTGCCCTCGGGAGGCGCGGGCGCGACATACGGGCGGGTCTCCTCGAGGAGCCGCTGACCGAGCTGTTCGCGCACCTCTGGGGTGAAGGTGGCCGCACGGGCCACGAACTGGCGCAGCGCCACCGCGAGCTGGTCGGGCAGCGGTGCGACATCCGCCGTGCGCGCCCACGAGGCGAGGTGCGGCGGCATCTGGACGGGTGGCGGCAGGCTGATCCGGTGGCGGTCGCGCACGACGTAGGTGCCGGCGAGGAGGTCGCCGAGTCGTTTGCCACGCTGGGAGACGCCGGCGCAGATCAGGGCGGGGACGCCGGCGCAGGAGTACAGCTCGATGACACCGAGCAGGGCGCGGGTGAGTGCATGCCGGAACCCGATCGGGCCGGCGTCGTCGCGCACGGTGCGCAGCCCGACGGCGAGGTGCCCGAGGGTCTTGCCGCGGGTCAGCGTCTCGAACGTCGTGGGCACCGCGACCCAGGCGACGATGACGACCGCGATCGACACCGCGGCCTGGATGGCGTCGTCGGCGCCGCCGATCAGGAAGCCGACGGCGAGCTGCAGGCCGTAGAGCAACCCGTACCCCACGAGCAGGTCCAGCAGCCCGGATGCGAGGCGCAGACCGATGCCCGCGTGGGGGAGGTCGAGGGCGACCGCCTCGCCGGTGACGAGGTCGTCGGCACCGACCCCCACGGTGCTGCTGCTCATGTCGGCCACCCTAGCCGCGCCGCGCCGCTAGGGTGGCCGATGTGGACCTGGACGCCTTCGTGGCAGCCCACAGGGGGGACTGGGAGCGGCTCGAGGAGCTGACGCGCCAGCGACGTCTCGACGGTGCCGAGGCCGACGAGATCCTGGACCGGTACCAGCGGGTGGCGACCCACCTGTCGATGATCCGGTCGACCGCCCCCGACGCCTCGCTCGTCGGCTACCTCTCGATGCTGCTGGCGCGGGCCCGCACCCGGTCGGCGGGTACCCGTACCGCGTCGTGGGCCGACCTCGGCCGCTTCTTCGCCGTGTCGTTCCCGGCCGCCCTGTACCGCCTGCGCTGGTGGTGGATCACCACCCTGGTCGTCAACGTGGTGCTGGCTGTCGTCATGGGGTGGTGGCTGCTCGACCACCCGAGGATCGAGTCGTCGATGGCCTCGCCGGAGCAGATCCGCCAGCTCGTGAACAACGACTTCGAGGGCTACTACAGCGAGTTCGCCGCGACATCGTTCGCGCTGCACGTGTGGACCAACAACTTCTGGCTGTCGGCGGTCTGCATCGCGCTCGGCGTGTTCTGCATCCCGGTGGTGTTCATGCTCGCGGGCAACATGCTCAACCTCGCCGTGATCGGCTCGATCATGGTCCGCCACGACCGGGCCGGACTGTTCTTCGGGCTGATCCTGCCGCACGGGATGCTCGAGCTGACCTGCCTGTTCGTCGCGGCCGGGGTGGGGCTGCGGTTGTTCTGGACCTGGGTCTCGCCCGGTGCACGGACGCGGGTCCGCGCGCTCGCCGAGGAGGGGCGAGCGGCTCTCGGCGTCGCCCTCGGCCTCGTCGTGCTCCTGCTCCTCACCGGCCTGATCGAGGCGTTCGTGACCCCGTCGGGGCTGCCCACCTGGGCGCGGGTCGGCATCGGGGTCACCGTCGAGGCTGCCTTCTTCACCTACGTCTTCACCGTCGGCCGGTGGGCCCACCACCGCGGCGAGACCGGTGACGTCGCCGAGGCCGATCGCGGCGCCATGGCCCCGGTCGCCGGCTGACGTCCCTGCTGACACTGTCGGCTGACACTCCGGCTGACGTCCCTGAAGAAGCGCGGGCGGCGTATGCCGCGGACCTCGCCTCTGATGCGCGCAGCTAGGCCGTGGCCCGCGCGGGCCGGTAGTGCAGGGCCACCGCCCCCGACCGGAACTCCCGTCGCTCCACGAGCTCGAGCTGGATGCGCTCGCGCAGACCGGCGAGCAACGTCGGCCCGTGACCGGCGAGGACCGGCTGGACGAGGAACGCGTACTCGTCGATCAGTCCCAGCTCTGCCAACGCCAGGGGCAGCGTCACGCCACCCACGAAGAGTCCCTCACCCGGCTCCTGCTTGAGCCGCTTGACCGCGTGCGCCAGGTCGTCACGCACCAGCTCGGCGTTCCAGTCCACCCCGCCCAGGGTGCTCGACACGACGTGCTTCTCGGCCTTGTCGATCGCCTCGGCGAACGCGATCTCCCGCTCGCCCATCCAGTCGGGCCACCCGCCGGTGGACGGCCGGCGCCACGCCGACTCCATCATCTCGTAGGTCACGCGACCGAACAGCAGGGCGTCGGCCCGCTCCATCTCGGTGGTCCAGTAACGCATCGACTCATCGTCCGGCGGGAGCCCTGCCTCGTGGTGGCAGCAGCCGTCGAGGGTGATGTTGATCGAGTAGCGAAGCGGTCTCATCCCGTTGCTCTCCCCGGGTGCTCGGTGGCTGTCACCTGACCGTACCCAGACCACGGTCTGCGGCACAGGAACGCGCGGGTTCAGAGCAGGCCGCGGGCCTTGAGCATGAGGTAGTGGTCGGCGAGGGCGACGGGGAGCTGTTCGGGGTCGGCATCGAGGACGTCCACGCCCAGCTGGCCCAGGGCGGCAGCGGTGCGTTCGCGCAGCGCGACGGTGCGGGCGGCCGCGGCGGCGTCGTAGACGACAGTCGAGTCGCCGGTGCCCTCGACCATCGCGGTGAGCGCCGGGTCGGCGACGGAGGCGAGGACCACGCGGTGCCGGGCGGCGAGCACGGCGAGCGGCGCGAGCAGCGACTCCTCGATGGCCGAGGGCTCCAGCGGTGTCAGCAGGACGACGAGTCCGCGCTGCCGGCTCACCCGTGACACCTCCGCGGCCAGCAGGTTCCAGTCCGCCTCGAGGAGGGCGGGTTCGAGGGGTGCCATCGCCGTGACGAGGTCACCGAGCAGCGTCGTCCGGCTCGAGCCGACGACCTTGCGGTGGACGCGACGGTCGCCGGCGACCAGGTCGACGCGGTCCCCCGCGCGGGAGGCCAGGGCCGCGAGGAGGAGGGCCGCGTCCATGGCCGCGTCGAGGCGGGGCACGTCGCCGACCCGGCCGGCCGAGGTCCGGGACGTGTCCAGCACGAGGATGATGTGACGGTCCTTCTCGGGCTGCCAGGTGCGGACGACCGTGGAGCGGCGGCGGGCCGTGGCGCGCCAGTCGATGCTGCGGACGTCGTCGCCCTCGACGTAGTCGCGCAGCGAGTCGAACTCGGTGCCCTGGCCACGGACGCGCACGGCCGAGCGCCCGTCGAGCTGGCGCAGGCGGGCCAGTCGTGAGGGCAGGTGCTTGCGGGAGGCGAACGGCGGCAGTGCCCGCACGTGACCGGGGACGACGACCGACTTCTGCCGACCGGCGAGGCCGAGGGGGCCGAGGCGACGCAGGGTCACCCGGTCCGCGAGGCGGTCGCCCCGCCGGGTCGGCCGCAGGGTCGTCGTGACGGCGCGACGCTCGCCCGGGGGGAGCATGATCCGGTGCCGGTTGGTTCCTGCACCGGCCGAGGGCTGCCAGGCGTCGCGGAGCCGTCCGCGGAACGTGCGCCTCCCCCGGTTGGTGACCAGGAGGGTGGTCGTCGTCGCGTCGCCCAGACGCACCTGGGCGCTCGGCACGCGGGTGAGCTCGACGGCGGTGGGCGACCCCGCGAGCAGGAGGTCGACCGCTGCGAGCACGACGACGATGCCCATCCACAGCCACACCGTGCCCGTCTCGGGGCGCACGAGCACGGGCACGGCTCCGGCGAGCACGAGCCCGAACAGGCGACCACTGACGATCACGGGAGCGACCTCAGCGGGGGACCGGGACGGAACCGATCGCGGCGTCCAGCACCGACGACACGGCGACGCCCTCGAGCTCGGCCTCGGGACGAAGCGACAGGCGGTGGGCGAGCGTCGCCTGCGCGAGCGACTTGACGTCGTCCGGGGTGACGAAGGACCGCCCGTTGAGCCACGCCCAGGCGCGGCTGGTGGCCAGCAGGGCGGTGGCACCACGGGGGCTCACGCCGAGCGCGAGGGACGGTGAGTGACGCGTCGCCCGGGCGATGTCCACGATGTATGCCGTGACCTCGGGCGAGATCTGCACGTGGCGGACCTGCTCGGCCCCGGCCTCGATGTCGGCGGCGCTGGCGACCGGCCGGAGGCCCGCCGCGGCGAGGTCGCGCGGGTCGAAGCCGGAGGCGTGGCGGGTGATCACGGCGATCTCGTCCTCGCGCGGCGGCAGCGGCATCGTCGCCTTGAGGAGGAAGCGGTCGAGCTGGGCCTCGGGCAGGGGGTACGTGCCCTCGTACTCCACGGGGTTCTGCGTCGCGGCGACGAGGAACGGCCTCGGGAGCGGCCGGGGCGTGCCCTCGACGGAGACCTGCCGCTCCTCCATGGCTTCCAGCAACGACGCCTGGGTCTTCGGGGGCGTGCGGTTGATCTCGTCCGCGAGCAGCAGGTTGGTGAAGACGGGTCCTTCGCGGAACGAGAACTCCGACGTCGAGTTGTCGTAGACCAGCGAACCGGTCACGTCGCCGGGCATGAGGTCCGGCGTGAACTGCACGCGCTTGGTCTGCACGTCGAGGACAGCGGCCACGCTGCGCACCAGCAGCGTCTTGGCCACCCCCGGAACCCCCTCGAGGAGGATGTGGCCGCGGCACAGCAGCGCGATGAGGATGCCGGCGACGGCGGCATCCTGGCCCACGACGGCCTTCCCGACCTCCGTCCGGACGGCCATGAGGGATGCGCGGGCCCGGTCGTCCGCCGTGGCGGACGGGCCGGCGACGGAGGCCGGGTCCGCATACGGGGAGTGGCTCGTCGGCTGTGCCGACGGGGGCTCGGTGGGCTGGGGCTGCTCGGTCATGCGCGGCGCACTTCCTTCTCGAGGTCGGTCAGGTCGTTGGCGAGGGCGACCAGGGCCGCCTCGGTGGTGGGTGGTGCAGCGGTGAACAGGTCGGTGACGGACTGCGGGTCGCGTCCGGTCGCCGTGGCGGCGGCCCGCGCGACCGCGTCCGGCGCGGCCCCGGTCGGCAGGCCGAGGTAGGCGGCGAGCCGCTTGGTCGTGCGCGCCCGGAGCACCCCGCCGGCCCGTTGCGTGTCGCGAGCCTTGCGGTACAACCGGCCGCGGCTCTGGGTCGTCTCGATCGCCTTGACCACGGCGGGGAGCGGTTCGGTGACCAGCGGCCCGAACCGGCGCCCGCGCCACAGCATCAACGCCAGCAGGCCGAACACCGAGAGGAAGACCAACGGGCCCAGGGCGCGCGGGATCTCGGAGGTCGCCGTCGTGTCATCGTCGCTGATGTCGAGCGAGGTGGGGAGGTACCACACGACCCGGTCGCCCCGGCCGAGCAGGCGCAGCGCCACCCCGGCGTGGTCCTCCTGCGTGATCTGGCTGTTGGCGAGGAGGTCGGCGTTGCCGAGCAGCACGACCTCGGGCTGATCGCCGTTCGCGGGGATCGCGACGAGCTCGAAGGACCCGTCGTGCGCGAAGCAGCCCACCGTTCCCGAACCCGTCGCGACATAGGTCTGCGGGGCCGGCACGACCCGGTCACCCGGCGACAGGCCGTCGACCGTGCACCCCGCGGTCGTGGTCGACGGGATCCCGGCGTCACCTGCGGCATTGACGGGGAGCTCGAGCGCCGAGAGGAGGAACTGGCCGGGGGCGACGAGCAGCAGGCGGCCGGCGCCGGGCACGTGCTCGACCATGGTCGCGGCCGTCTGGTCGGAGAGCTCTCCGGTGCCGGTCACCAGCACGGTCGTCCCGGCGTCGACGGGGGCGTCGAGGAGCTCCTGCTGGCCGCGAACGACCTGGACGTCGACGCCGCGGTCACGCAGGACCGAGGCCAGCGCCTGGGCGCCTTCGCGACCGGGGTTCTGCGGGTCGAGCGACTCGCCTTTGTGGGCGTTGCGCCGGATGCCCACGACGACCGCCGTCACGACGAGGACGGCGACGACGACGAGCACACCGGCCCACAGCAGGCGGCGACGAGTTGCCGAACCGGCTGCGGTGTCCGCGCGGTCCCAGACGTGGAGGGTCACGACGGTGACCCCACGACGGACTTCGCCGAGGCCACCACCTGGGCGCGGTGCGGCCGGGCCGCCGCGATGACCCGGTCGAGGGACAGCAGGTCCTCGGCGTCGGCGCGCGAGGCCGGCTCGTCACCGTAGGCCACGGCGTCGAACCGGTTCGCAGCTGCGCGCAGGTCCTGGGCCTGCTCGGGGAAGGTGGAGCCCAGGCGTCCCGCGATCTCGTGCGCGGTGAGACTCGGCGCGTCCTCGAGGAGGGTTCGTTCGACGGCACCGCTCGCGAGCGCTCGCAGCGCGTCGAGGACGCAGTCGCCGTACCGCTGCTCGGCCAGCGCCTGTTCGGCGCGCGCACGGTACTGGGCGGCGGTGAGCCGCTCGTCACCGAGCACCGTCCCGGGCCCGTCGGCGGCTCGGCGCTCGGTGCGTCGGACGAAGCGCAGCGAGTAGGCAACCAGGGCGACCAGCGCGAGGGCCACGAGGACGGCGACGATCGTCGGCAGCGGGTTGGACGGGGTGTGGGCCCGGCTGAGGAGGTCGGTCAGCCATTGCTCGAAGGCGTCCACGGCGCGCTGCAGCGGGTCGCGGGTGTCGCGGTAGGCGGGCTTGGCCAGCTCGTCCCGCAGCCAGGTCCGCGCCTCGTCGTTGCCGGGGTCGATCCGCGACGGCACGATCCCGAGGCGGGACGGCAGCGCCCCCAGCTGCGCAGGGAGGGCGACGACGTGGGACGGCACGACGGAACCGGTCACCCGGACACCCTGGCGCCGGTCGCCGCCCGGACCAGGGCCAGGTCGAAGCCTTCCTTGCGGATGCGGGCATCGGTGTAGAGGAGCGTGCCGACCGCGGCCTGGAACGGCTGGGACAGCAGGGTCGCCAGCAGGGAACCGAGGAGGGTGAACGCGAGGACGACCACGGTCCCCGCGATCTCCCCGGCCTGGCCGCTCATCGTCGAACCGAGTCCGAACCCGACGGCGCCACCCACGACCTGGAACCCGACTCCGAGGACCTGCTGCACCACCCCGACGATGAGTCCCGAGACGAGGAGCACCCCGAGCGTCCGCCAGAAGCGTCCTCGGGTCAGGGCCCACGAGCGCCGCAACGAGGCGATGGCGCCCAGGTCCTCGAGCACCAGGGCGGGTGTCGACAGGGCGAGGCGGACGCCGAGGAACGCCATCGCGACGGCGGTGCCGAGGATGGCGAAGATCCCGAGGGTGCCCAGGACGTTGGAGCCCCGGTCGAAGGCGAGGATCACCACCGCGACGAGGCCCGCGATGACGACGAGCACCGGGATGAACAGGACGAGCGTCAGCCCGGCGAGCCGCAGGAGCATCCCGCGGGTGCGGCGCCACGTCTCCCCGATGGACGGCTTGCGCCCCAGGACGGCCTCGGCGACGGGGTAGGACAACATCCCGGTGAGCGCCACGGAGGTCACGCTGCTCGCGACGAACAGGAGGGTGAAGCCGCCGATGGTCCCCACCGCCAGCAGGACGTCGTTGGCCTGCGAGGAGCCGATCTGGGTGACGGCGAGGTACCCCAGCGCTCCGACCGCGGCCAGGATGAGCAGGATCACCAGCGAGGTGAGCAGGGCGAGGCCGAAGAACGTCCGCGGGTTGCGGCGCATCGCCGCGAAGGAGCCCTCGAGGATGTCGCCGAAACCCGACGGGCGCAGTGCCACGATCCCCGGCTTGTGGGCCGTCAGGGCGGTGCTCCAGTGCGGGGCGGGCGCACCGGCCGTCCCGGTCGGCGTCCCTGCAGGGGGCCCGTATGCCGGTTGGCCGGCACCCGCGCCGAAGGCAGGTCCGCCTGCGCCGTACCCGGGGCTCGCGCCATACGTCGGTCCGCCCGGGGGCGGCACGGGAGGGGCTGGCGCCCCGCTGCCTCCAGGGGAAGGGGGCTGGGACGAACCGGGGGCCGACCACGACGGCGGGACGGGCGTCGAGGGGTCCGGCGGGACGGCTCCGCCGTCGGTGTCGCTCATGCTGGCCGTGCCCCTCCCCGCGCTCGACAGGTCCCACCCCTGCGTGCCCCGAAACCTACCAAGTCGGACCCGGCGCCGTGCGGAGTTGGACCGGTCAGCGGGCCAGCGCCGAGAGCAGGGGTTCGAGGTCCTTGGCACGGGCCGGGGTCGCGCCGAGCGACTCCTGGCGCGCCACGACGGCTGGTTCGACCCGCATCAGGGCCAGGCCGCGGCGGACCAGCGTCCACGGCGGCTTCCGGCGCTCGCGCAGGTCGCGCGCCAGCCGCCGGACGAACGTCACGCAGGGCCGGTGGTGCACGCAGTACGCACCCGCGAGCAGGCCTCGCTCGCGCAGGTCACCGATGATCTCTGCAGCGAAGATGCCCTCGGCGAGCACGAGGTCGTGGGCGCCGGCCTCGACGGTCGTCGAGTCGACGGCCCGGCTGGTCGAGATGTCGTAGACGGGGGTGCGGACCGACCCCGTCGTCACCAGGGTGGCCAGGGCGTCGACGGCGGCCGCACGGTTCCACGAGTCGGGGTGGTCCCAGTCGACGATGCCGAGCTCGGCGCTGCGCGGCATGGCCGGGTCGTCCTCGTCGCGGTAGAAGTCGTCGAGGCGGACGATCGGCCACCCGTGCGCGGCGTGCAGGCGCTGGGCGAGGCGGGACTTGCCCGCCCCGCTGGGTCCCGCGAGGACGACCACCCGGGCGGCGGTGTGGTCGCCGGGGTGGTCGGCCGTCAAGGTCAGCGACCCTTGGGGTGCCAGACGGTCTTGGTCTCGAGGAACGCCGTCATCCGCGCCATGTCCGGGGTGCGGGTCCAGTCGGGCTCGACCGCGTCGGTGCCTTCGCCCGCAGGGCGGACCACGCGCTTGAGGTTCTCGGCGGCGGCGAGCTCCAGGTCGCCCCAGACGACACCCTCGGCCTTGGCCGCGCCGGCCAGGTCGATGGCGTTGACGTCGCGGTGCGAGGCGATCCACGGTGCGACCTCGGCGGTCCGCCCGGTGATCAGGTTGACCACACCACCGGGGACGTCGGAGGTGGCCAGCGCCTCCGAGAGCGTGATCGCCGGCAGCGGACGCAGCTCGCTGGTGAGGACCACAGCGGTGTTGCCCGAGGCGATGACCGGCGCGACGACCGAGACGAGGCCGAGCAGCGAAGAACGTTGCGGCGCAAGGACACCCACGACACCGGTCGGCTCGGGGGCCGAGATGTCGAAGTAGGGTCCGGCGACGGGGTTGAGCCCGCCGAGCACCTGTGCGAGCTTGTCGGTCCACCCGGCGTACCAGACCCAGCGGTCGATCGCGGCGTTGACCACGGTCTCGGCGCGACGCTCGGTGAGGCCCTCGCTCGCGCGCACCTCGGCGACGAACTGGGCGCGGCGGCCCTCCATCACCTCGGCGACGCGGTAGAGCACCTGGCCACGGTTGTAGGCGGTGGCGCCGGCCCACTTGGGGAAGGCCGCGCGGGCCGCGACGACGGCGTCACGGGCGTCCTTGCGCGAGCCCTGCGAGGCGTTGGCGAGGAAGCGGCCACGGCCGTCGAGGACCTCGTAGGAGCGGCCGGACTCGGAGCGGGGGAACTTCCCGCCGATGTAGAGCTTGTAGGTCTTACGCACGTCGACGCGTGCGTCGGCGGCAGTCCGCTGGTTGGTCGGCATCGCGGAGATCACCCGTTGCTTTCAGTCGTGACGTAGGCGGACAGGCCGTGGCGGCCACCCTCGCGGCCGTAGCCCGACTCCTTGTACCCACCGAACGGGCTGGTCGGGTCGAACTTGTTGAAGGTGTTGGCCCAGACGACGCCGGCGCGGAGCTGGTCGGCCATCCAGAGGATGCGCGACCCCTTCTCGGTCCAGACGCCCGCCGACAGACCGTAGGGAGTGTTGTTGGCCTTGGCGACCGCCTCCTGCGGCGTGCGGAAGGTCAGCACCGACAGGACCGGGCCGAAGATCTCCTCCTGGGCGATCCGGTGGCCCTGGCTGACACCGGTGAACACGGTGGGGCGGAACCAGAAGCCCTTGGCCGGCAGCTCGCAGCCGTTGTCCCAGCGCTCGGCGCCCTCGGCCTCGCCGGCGTCGGTGAGCTCGGTGATGCGGGTCAGCTGGGCCTTGGAGTTGATGGCGCCGACGTCGGTGTTCTTGTCGAGCGGGTCGCCCACGCGCAGCGTCTGCAGGCGGCGCTTGAGGCGGCGCTCGACGTCCTCGGCGATGTTCTCCTGCACGAGCAGGCGCGAACCGGCGCAGCAGACGTGGCCCTGGTTGAAGAAGATGCCGTTGACGATGCCCTCGACCGCCTGGTGGATGGCGGCGTCCTCGAAGATGATGTTGGCGGCCTTGCCCCCGAGCTCGAGGGTGGCCTTCTTGCGGGTGCCGGCGATGGAGCGGGCGATCATCTTGCCCACCCCGGTCGAACCCGTGAAGGCGAGCTTGTCGATGTCGGGGTGGTCGACGATGGCCTGGCCGGTGGCACCCGCGCCGGTGACGATGTTGACGACACCAGGCGGGAGGTCGGCCTGCTGCACGACGTCGGCGAACAGCAGCGCGGTCAGCGGCGTGGTCTCGGCGGGCTTGAGCACGACGGTGTTGCCGGTCGCGAGGGCCGGGGCGATCTTCCACGCGAGCATGAGCAGCGGGAAGTTCCACGGGATGACCTGGCCGACGACGCCGTGCGCGCGGGGGTTCGTGCCGAGGCCGGCGTACTCGAGCTTGTCGGCCCAGCCTGCGTGGTAGAAGAAGTGCGCCGCGGCGAGCGGGATGTCGACGTCCCTGCTCTCCTTGATCGGCTTGCCGTTGTCGAGGGTCTCGAGGACCGCGAACTCGCGGGCGCGCTCCTGCAGGATGCGCGCGATGCGGAAGAGGTACTTGCCGCGGTCGGCGCCGGACATCCGGCCCCATACCCCGTTGTAGGCGCGGCGGGCGGCGGCGACGGCACGGTCGACGTCGGCGGCGCTGGCGTCGGTGACCTCGGAGAGGACCTCCTCCGTCGCCGGGTTGACGGTCTTGAAGGCGGAGCCGCCCTGGGACTCGGTGAACTCGCCGTTGATGAACAGTCCGTAGGAGGGGGCGAGGTCGACGACCGCCCTGCTCTCCGGGGCGGGTGCGTACTCGAACTTGGCCATGGTCTTCAGGTTCCTCGAATTCGCAGGTGTCAGTAGAGGCTGGGGGAGTCGTCGGTGACGTAGTCGGCGCCGGAGTAGGCACCGATCCGCATCCGCTGACGCTGCAGCAGCAGGTCGTTGAGCAGGCTGGACGCACCGAACCGGAACCAGAACGGGTCCAGCCAGTCGTCGCCCGCGATCTCGCTCACGGTGACGAGGAACTTGATGGCGTCCTTGCTCGTGCGGATGCCACCGGCCGGCTTCACGCCCACCATCTCACCGGTGAGGTCGCGCCAGTCGCGGACGGCCTCGAGCATGATCAGGGTGACGGGCAGGGTCGCCGCGGGCGACACCTTGCCGGTCGAGGTCTTGATGAAGTCGCCACCGGCGAGCATCGACAGCCACGAGGCGCGGCGGACGTTGTCGTAGGTCACGAGCTCGCCGGTCTCCATGATGACCTTGAGGCGCGCGCGGGTGCCGTCCTCGCGGACGCAGGCCTCGGACACCTGGGCGATCTCACGGAACACCCCGAGGTAGTCACCGGAGAGGAACGCGCCACGGTCGATGACCATGTCGATCTCGTCGGCACCAGCGGCGATCGCGTCACGGGTGTCGGCGAGCTTGACCGGCATGGACGCGCGACCGGAGGGGAAGGCGGTCGCGACGGCCGCGACGTTGATGGGCGCGTCGCCGAGGGCTTCGCGTGCGGTGGCCACCATGTCGCCGTAGACGCAGACTGCGGCCGGGCTCGGGGTGGACGGGTCGGTGGGGTCCGGGTGCAGCGACTTGGCGGCGAGGCCGCGGACCTTGCCCTTGGTGTCGGCGCCCTCGAGCGTCGTCAGGTCGATCATGGAGATCGCCGTGTCGATGGCCCAGGCCTTCGACGTGGTCTTGATCGAGCGGGTGCCGAGACCGGCCGCGCGTCCCTCGCAGCCCACCTGGTCGACTCCGGGCAGGCCGTGCAGCCAGCTCGTGAGGGCCGCGTTGGTGAGGCGGGAGACACCGAGGAGGTCACGCGCCCGGGCGGTCGGGTCGACCGAGGGGGCGGACATTGTGGGGGTACTCACCGCACGAGTCTATCGGTGTCTACAGGGTGGTCGGTTCGCGCGGATTCGGTGGGGTTGGGGGTGTGCGTGGCCGGTGTCCCGAGGTGTGCCCCCGTTGGTCCTGCGGTGACTCGCGAGGCTCTTGGTTCGGGAGCGAAAGATGTTGCGTATCAAGGACTTTCGCGGGGAGGGACTGTCAGACCCCGTTGGTAGTTTTGTCCCATGGGCGGGGGAGCGTCGTTCTCGGAGCGTGAGTCAGCGGTGGCGCAGGCGTGCGCTGTCCTGACCCGCACCGAGGACGTCCTATGGGCCGCGAGCGGTGCCGACCTGGGCCGGTTCATGTCCGAGCTCGACGAGCTGGCCGCCCGCGTCGACGCAGCCCGCGTGGAGGTGCTCAGTGAGGCGGTCGACCGTGGTGAGGCCGGCGCGGGGCGCTCCGGGGCGAGTGCCTGGCTGCTCGACCACTCTCCGTCGTTGCGCGCCGGTGGCTCGGCCCGCGTCGTGCGGCTCGCCGAGGCCGCCCACGACGACCGGTATGGCGCGTTGCTGGCGGCCGTCCGCGAGGCGCGAGTGCCGCTGGTCACCGCGACCGTCGTCGTCGACGAGTTCGAGCGGCTCGCGTCCAGGCTCGCTCCCGGTGCTGCTGGGCCGGTGCTCGACGGGCTCATCGAGGTCGCGTCGTGGGGCAGGCCCAAGGACGTGCGTGGCCTCCGCGACCGGCTGGTCGCGAAGTACGGCGCGCTCGGCGAGCTCCAATTGGAGCAGGACCGGGCCTGCGAGCGACGGTCGTTGTCCCAGCCGTTCGCCGACGGCACCGGGTTGTTCGAGTACACGATGGTCGTCGATGCCGAGGCCAAGACGGTCATCGAGGCTGCCGTGCAGGGGCTGTCCGCGCCGCGACCGGCTGAGGGCGAGCCCGACCGCCGCCCGTCGGGTCAGCGGCGCATGGACGCCCTGCTCGAGGTCGTGCGACGAGGTGTCGCCTCGGCCGACGGCGTGAGCACCACCCCCAAGGCCGAGGTGTTCGTGACCGTCTCCCTCGACGACCTCGTGGCCCGGTCGAACGCCGCCACGGTGTTCGGCTCGGGGGAGGCAGGCGCGCTGATCGGCCCGGAGACCGCCCGTCGCATCGCCTGTGACGCCGGGATCGTGCCGGTCGTCCTCGGCAAGGACGGGGAGGTCCTCGATCTGGGGCGCCGGTTCCGGCTGTTCACCAGCGCCCAGCTGCGAGCCCTGTGGCTCCGCGACGACGGGTGCACCTTCCCCGACTGCACGGTGCCCGCGTCCTGGTGCGACGGCCACCACCTGAGGCACTGGGTCGACGGAGGCGCCACCGATCTGGGTAACGCTGCGTTGCTGTGCGGGCGGCACCACACGGTCGTGCACCGCAAGGGCTACCTCGGGGAGCTCGTCGAGGGCGGGGTTCGGTGGACGCTCGTCCCCGGTTCGTACGACCACTGGCTGGCTGGACAGGCGGCCGCAGGGTCCTCGCTGGGGCGAGGCGAACGTGCGGTGCACGGTGCCGGAGTGGGTGCGGGGCCGGGGGTTCGCACCTACACCGTGTGGGGCGAGCTGGCGACGACCGCCGTCGCGCCACCCCCGGCACCACCCTGGCGACCATGACCGCGCCCCACAGCCCGCCCCCTCTGGCGGGCGCCGCGGCATGCCCGTGGATCGACGCGTGGGCTGATGCGCCCGGGGTCGTGGAGGGCGTGGGAACGCATCGCTAGGGTCTGGCCGTGACCGCGCGACCTGAGATCGTCTGCCTCTGCGGATCGGCGCGGTTCGTGAACGAGATGCGCGCGGTGAACCGTGAGCTGACCTTGGCCGGGGTGATCGTCGTGGCGCCGAGCGAGGCGGACCAGTCACCCACTCCAGAACAGAAGGCTGTTCTCGACGCCCTCCACCGGCGCAAGATCGACCTGGCCGATCGTGTCCTTGTCGTCAACCCTGGCGGGTACGTCGGGGAGTCGACCCGCGGGGAGATCGACTACGCCCGTGCGGCCGGCAAACCGGTCTCGTTCACCCATCCCCTCTGACGGCCAAACGCCAACGCGGGCAAGGAACGCGCTCATCGCGGCACGAGCGGACGTTCGGCTCTCAATTGACCAACGCTTGGGCCAGATGATGTTTATGTCTTGGTTCACGGTCACCGTCAGCAACCACGGCGGGGGCCGCCGATTCGTCGTCCGACTTCCCGCCTGAACGAGGCGGTCCGGCGGAGGTTCGGGTTCTTAGCCGGATGCTTCGAGGATGCCCTTGAGCCTGGCCAGGTCCTTGGTCGTGGCGCGCGTCATGGCGCGCTTCACCATCGGCTCGCTGATCTTGGCAAAGCCTGACGGGGAGCCCTGGTTGCGCAGCGTCATCCGCGTCGCTCCCTCGTGCACCGGCTCCCACTCGTACGTGGTCTCCATCGGGAACGGGCCATCAGCAGTGCGCATCACCAGCCTGCGCCCAGGCACGAGCTCGACGACCTCGTAGGTGTAGGCGAGTCGCCGCCCGAGGAAGTGGGCGACGAAGTCCATCCTCGACCCCACGGACAGGGGCACTGGTGTCAGCCAGCGCACAGACACGATGTTGGCGTACCACTCCGGAGCCCTACCCGGGTCACCGGCGAAGGCCGCTACTTCCGCGGAGGGTCGCTCGATCGTGCATTCCACGCTCACATCAACGCTCACCAGCGCATCATCTCCCAACGGCAACGCCTCCATGGGACAGAGAGTCTGCATGTGCCGGACGCTGGTGGCTCGAGATCACGAGGTGCAGGTCTGACATCCAGCGCACTCGGTCGGCGCCTGTAGGACCAGCCACCGAACCGCGCGCCCGACGTGGGCTCCCTCTAGGCGCTGGCAACCCCTGGGTCGAGAGCGTGCGCCAGTGAGCGCAACCCGTCCCTGATGCGGGTCTTCGCGGTGCTGTGCGGAATGCCCAGGTGCGAAGCAACTTCGGTGTACGTCAGGCCGTGGAAGTACGCGAGCTGGACGGCCGTGCGCTGCTTCATCGTGAGCGCTGCCAGGGCACCTCGGACTCTGGCGGCTTCGAAGGAGGAGTGTGCCGACTCGGCGGTTGAGTCGAATGGTGCCGCCGTCACCTTCCGTGTCCACACGTCGTCACGGGTGCGGCTCGCGCTGACACTGCGGACCCTGTCCACCGCACGCCGGTGCGCAATGGTGAGGATCCAGCCGGCTGCGCTGCCCCGCGACGGTTCGTACCGGCCGGCCTCGGCCCACACGTAAGCGAAGACGTCCTGGGTGATCTCCTCGGCGAGTGCGTGCTGGACCACGACGCGCAGCACGAGCCCGAACACGCGCGGCGCCGTCGCGGCGTAGATCTGCTCGAACGCGGCCTCGTCCCCGGATGCGCAGCGGACCAGCAGGTCGCCCAACGACTGCGCGTCGTCGCCCTCGCCGTTCCAGTCATCGAGTGGTGCGCTGTGCGCGGTCACGACGTTCGCACCGACATCCGCATCACTAGGTCGTGCAGGTCGTCGCGCAGCCCGGTCAGCTCATCGCCGCACAATCCGGTCTGCTCGACGACGTTCAGTTGCGCCCGCGACGCGCCCAGCTCGACGGCAGCGCCCTTGGGTGTGAGGCGAACTCGACGGGTTCGCGCATCGTCCGGGTCCTGGTCGCGCACGACGAGCCCAGCTTCCTCGAGGCGCCCCAGGATGGGGCTGACCGCGGCCGGCGACAGCTGCAACCGGTCGGCAATCTCATGGGCCGGCTGGTCATCGGACTCCCACAGCACGAGCATCACCAGATACTGCGGATACGTCAGCCCGACGGCTTCCAGCAGAGGTCGGTACGCGCGGGTCACCTGGTTCGTCGCGGCGTACAACGCGAAGCACAGCTGGTCGTTCAGTCGCAGATTGCTGGACGTGGTCATTGGTACTCCCTTGTCGGCCATCGGCAACGTAGTTCACGCGTGAACTATCCGCACGGTGGGCAGCACCCGGTGACAACACTCTGACCGAACAGGTGACACGACAAGCGCTGCCGCTCCCCGTTCGAAGACCGCCTAATCCGCTCGCTCACGCAAGGACGACCCGACCACTGCGGGCCTGTGCACCGCCGGGTTGACCCTCGCAAGACCCTTCGATTCCCGCCTGGGCCTTGCATCAACTACTGGCAAAGGACCCCCATCCCGCTGCAACGGCCACAGAGGTCCCTAGGACCACACGGGTCCACACCTTCATCGACCGGTTTTCGGAACCACCCCAAGCAGGTACCCCACCACCCACGGGCATCACCGCTTGCCTGTGGATCAGCAGTCGTACTCATCTCGGCATGGTCGAGCGGATCGCGGCATGAGCGGACGTTAGCGAAGAGCGTAGAACCAACTTCCCTCGTAGTCTCGAGCCACCGTTTCCTCTGACTGAACGGTGACACCGCTGACGCTTTCCCCTGGGAAGCCATGGCGCTCTGCGATCAATCGCACATCGGCGAGCAGCTGAGGCTCAGTCCCCGCCAACGCGTCCCGTTGGGCGTCCGTCAATGTCCCAAGCCACACCCATGCGTCGTCCTGGAACGAAAACGCGGCTACGTATTCGACCCTTGTGACGCCTGACTCACGAAACCCCTCCAGCAGGGCAGGTTCCATCGCCTTCAGCAGCGTCCATCGGGGATCGGTCACGAAGCAACCATAGGTCGCAGATACATCGAAAAGTCCGTCACCGGCGCGAGTGGATCGCGGCATGTGCGGACGCGCCCTCTCTCGGATTGCGGTGTGACTACGGAGCGCCTGACCTCGACCTCCTCGGCTTGACGCGCCGAGGTGTCCCCGGCCCGGGCACACCTCGAAGCAATGGTTCAGAGAGTGAACGGGAGATGGGTTCGACGGGCTACGGCCCTGACCCTCCGCCGACCAGTTTCCAGGCACCGCCTTGGCGCTCTAGTTCGTAGAACCAAGTGACGTCTCCTCGCGGGATGCTGCCATCGCCGCTGCCGTCGGTGACGAGAACGGATCCGTACTCAACGTCATCGGGACCCGCAGTAGCAGGCTCGCCCCGCAGCGAGAACGACGAGACCTTCACGTCACCACAGAGTTCACCGTTGCCGCTCGTGAAGGTCGCCGCGGCGAGCGAATGGGCAGTGTCGCAATCACCAGCCACTAAGGCCCGAAGGTAGGTGTCCAGCACGACCGACGCCGACGCCCTCGGCGGGGGCGCTGAGATGCTGGTCGACGACCCTGCACACCCAGCCAATGCGAGTAAGACCAGTCCGTCTACCACGCGCAGCGCACCTCGCCTCATGTTCTGAGTATGCCGAAGAACGTGGCCCCATGTGGTCCGCTTCAGAATGAGCGGGGGTCCGACGGCTAAGGGCCTGGTCCACCACAATCAAGGGGGGCGGGCGCGGACGTGGGGTGGGCACTGAGCCATGCCCATTTGGTCCTTCATACGGAGATGCGGCGGCGTCCCGGTCCTCACTGGTCCCTGGCTCCAGCTGCGGCCATGACAAGTAAGATCACCCATGGCCTGGACGTGCGGACCTCACTCGCTGCGCTGTGTGCATCTGAGAGGAGGGCACGGGCCAGCGAGAGGTGGACGACATGTGCGCAGAGTGGTGCGCCCGGTCTGGTTCTCTTTGAAACCCAGGGCCGCCCCCCTTACTGACGTCCGCTCATCGGCAGATGCGGAAACTCGCTTGGCCCTCGCATGGCCGCGGAGAGGCGGGACGTCAGACCTGCGTGAGCTCCTCCATCGCGGTGCGGATCGCGGCCAGCCTCGCCGCAGCGGCCTTGCGGGCGGTGACCAGGTCGGTGGACACCGGCTCGATGACCTCGAGGTAGACCTTGAGCTTCGGCTCGGTGCCGGACGGGCGCACGATGATCCGCGAGTCGTCCTCGAGGAGGTAACGGAGGCCGTCGGTGGGCGGCAGCGTGTCGCTGCCGAGGGCCAGGTCGTCGGTGCGGGACACCGCGAGCCCGGCCACCTCGGTGGGTGACTGCTCGCGCAGGCGGGTCATCACGGTGCCGATGAGCGACAGGTCGGCGACCCGCACCGAGAACGAGTCCGTGGCATGCACGCCGTGCTCCACCGCGAGGTCGTCGAGGACGTCCTGCAGGGTGCGGCCCTGCGCCTTGACCGTCGCAGCCAGCTCGGCCATGAGGAGCGCGGCGCTGACGCCGTCCTTGTCGCGGACGACTCCGGGGTCGACGCAGTAGCCGAGGGCCTCCTCGTAGCCGTACCGCAGGCCCTCGACGCGGGCGATCCACTTGAAACCGGTGAGCGTCTCCTCGTGGCGGATCCCGGCCTTCGCAGCCATGGCGGCGAGCAGCCGCGAGGACACGATCGAGTTGGCGAACACGGCATCGGCGTCCACGCCGCGGGCGAGGACGTGGGCGCCCAGCAGCGCTCCGACCTCGTCGCCGCGCAGCATCCGCCAGTCGGTGCCGCCGTCGTTCTCGCCACCCTGGACCGTGAAAGGGACGGCGACCGCGCAGCGGTCGGCGTCCGGGTCGTTGGCCAGCACGATGTCGGGTCCGATCTCGCGCGCCAGGGCCAGCGCGGCGTCGATGGCGCCCGGCTCCTCGGGGTTCGGGAAGGACACGGTGGGGAACGCGGCGTCCGGGTGCTGCTGGCTCTCGACCGGCACGGGTGAGGGGAACCCGGCGCGCTCGAACACGCGCAGCAGGGTGTCGCTGCCGACGCCGTGCAACGCGGTGTGGACGATGTCGATGTCGCGGGGGCTGCCCGGAGCGACGACACCGGCCGTCGCGTCGACGTAGTCCTCGAGGACGTCGTTGCCGAGGGTCTCCCAGCCGTCGTCGGCCAGGGGCACGTCGGCCACCGCCGCGACGCGGGCGATCTGACCGGCGATGCGGGCGTCGGCGGGCGGGACGATCTGCGAACCATCGCCGAGGTAGACCTTGTACCCGTTGTCCTGGGGCGGGTTGTGGCTCGCCGTCACCATGACACCAGCGTCGGCACCGAGATGACGGATCGCGTACGCCAGCACCGGTGTCGGCAGCGTGTGGGGGAGCACCGCGGCCCGACCACCCGCGCCGACGGTGACGGCCGCGGTGTCGCGGGCGAACACGTCGGAGTTGGTGCGGGCGTCGTACCCGACGACGACGAAGGGCTCCGGCTCCGACTGCTTGAGGTATGCCACGAGGCCGGCTGCCGCACGGATGACCACCGAGCGGTTCATCCGGTTGGGGCCGGCACCGATGGCGCCGCGCAGGCCGGCGGTCCCGAACTCGAGCATCCCGGAGAACCGGTCCTCGAGGTCCGCGACGGCGGACTCGTCACCGTTCTTGGCCCGGGCGAGGACCTGGCCGAGCTCGACCCGGGTCTCGTGGTCGGGGTCGTCGTCCACCCACTCCTGGGCGGCGTCGATGAGCTCCTGCGCGTGGCCGTCGAGGGGAGGGGCGCCTTCGGAGCCGTGCCGGGCGGCATACGTCATGACGCTGGTCCTTTCAGAGGGAGGCGACGACGGCCGCGAGGAGTCGGCCACAGCGCTCGGCAGCGGCCTGGCCGGCCTCGAGGACCTCGTCGTGCGACAGCGGCTGGTCGCTGATCCCGGCGGCGAGGTTCGTCACCAACGAGATCCCGAGGACCTCGAGGCCGGCCTGCCGGGCCGCGATCGCCTCGAGGGTGGTGGACATGCCGACGAGGTCACCCCCGAGCACCTTGGCCATCTGCACCTCGGCCGGGGTCTCGTAGTGGGGACCGCGGAACTGGACGTACACGCCCTCGTCGAGGGCGGCGTCGACGCTGCGGGCGATGTCGCGCAGGCGGGGGGAGTAGAGGTCGGTGAGGTCGACGAAGTTGGCGCCCTCGATGGGGGAGTGCGCGGTGAGGTTGATGTGGTCGCGGATGAGGACCGGGGTGCCGGGGGCCCACGCGGGGTTGAGGCCACCGCAGCCGTTGGTCAGCACGATGGTCGAGCAGCCGGCGGCGGCGGCGGTGCGCACGGCGTGCACGACGGCGCGGACGCCCTTGCCCTCGTAGAAGTGGGTGCGCGTGCCGTAGACGAGGGCGCGGCGGCCGGTGTCACCGATGGCGACCGAGCGCATCGTGCCGCTGTGGCCGGCGACGGCGGCCTTGCCGAACCCGGGGACGTCGGCGTTGTCGATGGTCGCGAGGGTCTCGCCGATGAGGTCGCCGGTCTGGCCCCAGCCGGAGCCGAGGACGAGCGCGACGTCGTGGCGCTCGGCCCCCGTGCGCTCGGCGATCACCGCGGCAGCCGCACGGGCCACCTCGAACGGGTCGGTCGCCGGATCGGTCAGGTCGGGGGCGCCCGTGGCGGGGCGGCTCTGCTCAGTCACCGGGGAAGACTACCGAGGTCTGCGCAGGCGCGGTCCAGTGCCGTCCCTATGGTCCGGAAGGTGGTGCTCCTGCTGGTCAGCGGGGGTATGCGGTGTTCAGCCGTCGGTGCCCGCGACCGCGAGGGCGGGGTCGCCGGTGGGACGCAGGGTCACCGTGGCACCCGGGGCGAAGTCGGCGACGGACCCGCTGGGCACCTGCACGATGACCTGCTGCCCGGCTCCGCCCGGGTCGACGACGACGCGACCGTGGGCGCCGAGGAAGCTGGCGCTGAGCACCGTGCCCGGTCCGGCAGGGTCGAGGGCCACCGTGAGGTGCTCGGGGCGGACCAGCACGGTCGCGGCACCCTCGGGGGCGGACCCCGGCAGGAGGGGGATGCTCGCTCCGAGCACGGTCGCGGTCGTCCCGTGCGACTGCCCGTGCAGCCGGTTGGTCACCCCCACGAAGTCGGCCACGAAGTCGTTGACCGGCCGCGAGTAGAGCTCCTCGGGGCTGGCGATCTGCTCGAGCCGGCCGCCACGCATCACGCCCACCCGGTCGGCCACGGCGAGGGCCTCCTCCTGGTCGTGGGTGACGAACAGGGTGGTGGTCCCGACCTCGAGCTGGATGCGACGGATCTCGTCGCGGAGCTGGACCCGGACCTTGGCGTCAAGGGCGGACAGCGGCTCGTCCAGGAGGAGCACCTGCGGCTCGATGGCCAGGGCGCGTGCGAGCGCCACGCGTTGCTGCTGACCGCCGGACATCTGGTGGGCGTACCGGTCGGCCTGGGTCGACAGGCCGACGAGCTCCAGCATCTCGGCGGCCCGGCTGCGACGCTGCTGGCCGGGCTGGCGCCGCAGCTGGAGCCCGAACTCGACGTTCTGGCGGGCGGTCATGTGGGGGAACAGGCTGTACGCCTGGAACACCATCCCGAGGTCGCGCTTGTTGGTCGGCACCCGCGTCAGGTCCCTGCCATCGACCTCGATCCGGCCCTCGTCGGGGTCCTCGAGGCCGGCTAGGCACCGCAGCGCGGTCGTCTTCCCGCAGCCCGACGGTCCCAGCAGGGCGACGAGCTCGCCGGGGGCGAGGCGCAGGGTGAGGTCGTCGAGCGCGTGGACGTCGCCGTAGCTGCGCCGCAGCCCGGTCAGCTCGACAGCCACTCCCCGCGCACCGCCGTCCGCAGACCTCCCTGGCTGGGTCGGGTGGGTGCTGGTGGAGGTCATGCGGTCTCCTTGCGGCGGCCCGAGCGGGTCAGGCGGTTCAGGCGGGTCAGGGGCGAGGCGCTGGAGCGCTGGCCACCGACGAAGGACATGGCGAACAGGATGACGAACGCGAACACGAGCGAGGCGAGGCCGACGGCGACGGAGATCTGGGCGTCGGACTTGCCGATGAGGTACATCGCGACCTGGAGGTTGGTGCGGCTGAACAGGTTGGCGATGGTGAACTCGCCCAGCGTCAGCGCCACCGCGAGGAACGATGCCGACAGCACTGCGGTCCGCAGGTTGGGCAGGATCACGCGCAGCATCACGGTGCCCCAGCCGGCTCCGAGCGAGCGGGCCGCCTCGGACAGGGTCCGGACGTCGATCGCCCGCAGGCCTGCGTCGAGCGCGCGGTAGGCGTAGGGCAGAACGAGGACGACGTAGGCGAACGAGAGCCAGATCGCGTTGCCCCCGAGGAAGTAGGTGACCCACGCGTAGACCGGCGTCAGCCCGACGACGAGCACGATCGCCGGGACGGTGAGGGGCAGCAGGCAGATGAACTCGACCGTGCGGCCCAGTCCGGGCAGCCGCAGCCGCACCCAGGTCATGGTCGGGACGAGGAGGACGAGCATGACCACGACGGTGAGGACGGCCAGCCCGATGGAGGCGATGAACCCGGCCCGCAGGTCCGGGTAGCGCGTGGAGATGGCCCCGAAGTCGGCCAGCGCAGACCACGTCGCCCCGGTGCGGTGGCCCTGGGCGTCGCGCGTCGTGAACTCGAGCATGCTGAACAACGGCAACCCGAAGAAGACCAGGCTGAGGCTGACGACGACCCACCGGAAGAGGTCCTGGCGACGCCTCATGGACGCCCGCTGGCCGCTCACCGGACCAACCACTTCGAGGCGCGGCGGTCGAGCACGGCATACGCGGTCATCACCACGGCGACCACGACCACCATCTCCAACGCCATCGCCTTGCCGACGTTCTCCTGGCCGAGGATCACCTCGGAGGTGAACGTGCCGCCGATCTGCAGGGGCAGCAGTGGCGAGCCCTGCGAGACCAGCGCGGCGGCGGTGGCGTACGCGGAGAAGGCGTTGGTGAAGAGCAGGAGCAGGGCGCCGATGAACGACGGCATCAGGATGGGCCCGGCGACCTTGCGCCAGTAGAGGAAGGTGCTCCCGCCGAGGGTCTCGGTGGCCTCGCGCCACTGGGGGCGCAGGCCCTCCACGGCGGGCAGGAACACGATGAGCATGAGTGGCACCTGGAAGTACAGGTAGACGAGCATCAGGCCCTTGTCCCACTCGTAGAGCCACAGCCCGCCACCGCCGGTGCCGAGGAGCCGGGTGAGGAACCCCTGGGCCGAGAAGGTCGCGAGGAACGCGAAGGCCAGGATGACGCCGCCGAACTGGGCGAGGACGCCGCACAGGGAGGTGACGAACCGCTTGAGCACACCGTTGGGGGGAGCGGTGGACACGGCATACGCGAGGACCGCGCCGAGCACCGCGCCGACGACCGCAGTGACGACGGAGAGCACCACCGAGTGCCACAGGGCCGCGGTGACCGCCGGACCCCCGAGCGCGCGGATGTTGCCCAGGGTCGGGCGCCCACCGCTGACGAACGCCCCGATGACGACGACGAGCGCGGGGATGATGAGGAAGACGGTGACGTACGCGAAGAAGGGGACGACACCGAGGAGGGCGCCCGGTGGCCGGAAGCCACCGGACGCCCTGCGCGTCCGGACCTCAGCCAACCGCGTTGGCCCATTCCTTGGCGAGGTAGGCCTTGGCGGTGTCGGAGTCGGCAGCCGTGGGCACGACCGGGGTGCCGGTGACGGGCGGGAGGGCGGCAGCCGCGGTGGCGTCGAGCGTGCCGGCCTTCTTCATGTCATCGAACCGGACCGGGCGGGCACCACCCTTGAGCCAGAGGTTCTGGCCCTCGTCGGAGTAGAGGAACTCCTGCCACAGCCGGGCTGCGGCGGGGTGGGGCGCGTCCTTGCTGACGGCCTGGACGTAGTAGCCGGCGACCACGGCGTTGTCCGGGACGTAGACCTTCCAGGTCGGGACCTTGGCCGTCTGGGCGGCGTTGAGGTAGTCCCAGTCGATGACGACCGGCGTCTGGCCCGAGACGATCGTCGCGGGCGTCGGGTCGACCGGGATGAAGTTGCCGGCCTTCTTGAGCTGCTTGAAGAAGTCGACGCCCTTGGTGACGTCGCCGGCGCTGCCGCCACTGGCGATCGAGGCCATCTGCACGCCGGCGAAGGCGGCACCGGCCTTGGTCGGGTCACCGTTGAGGGCGACCTTGCCCTTGTACGCAGGCTTGAGGAGGTCGGCGAAGGACGTCGGGGCTGGGACCTTGGAGGAGTCGTAACCGACGGACATGTAGCCGCCGTAGTCGTTGACCCAGAGGCCGTTGGCGTCCTTGAGGTCGGTCGGGACGCTGTCGAAGGTGGTGGTCTTGTACGGCGCGAACATCGTGGTGTTGGCCGTGGCGACCGCAGCACCGAGGTCGAACACGTCGGGGGCGCTGTCCTGGCCCTTGAGGCGCGTGGCGGCCGAGATCTCGTCCGCGCTGCTCGCATCGGGCTGCGCGCTGTTGACCTTGATGCCGTACTTGGTGCCGAACGCCGTGATGATCGCACCGTAGTTGGCCCAGTCCGGGGGGAGCGCGATGACGTTGAGCGTCCCCTCCTTCTTCGCGGCGGCGACGAGGGCGTCCATGCCGCCCAGCGCCTGCGCGGAGGTCGCGGTGGCGGCCGAGCCGCCCGAGCTGCCGGAGGAGCCGGACGAGTCCTTCGCGGGGGGCGAGCACGCGGCGACCGCGATCGAGGTGGCGGCGGCAACGACGGCCAGCCAAGCCGTGCTGCGGGTACGAGCGGTCATGTTTCCATCCTGGAGTTGTAGCCCGGCCTGCGGGCGTGAAGTCTGCCGAGCGGAACCTAGTCCGCCTTTCCGGACCATACGGCCACGACGGCGTTGCGGGAAGGTGTCCGGCGCATGACGACCCGACGCGAGCACGGTCGCCAGGTGCGGGGATGGTTGGATGGGCGCGTGAACTCGCGTCAGTCCTCGGTCGTCATCCTCGGCGGCGGACCCGGCGGGTACGAGGCCGCCCTGGTCGCGGCCCACCTCGGTGCCGCCGTCACCGTCATCGACCGCGACGGCCTCGGTGGCGCCGCGGTCCTGACCGACTGCGTGCCCAGCAAGACCCTCATCTCGACGGCCGACTTCATGTCGCAGTTCGAGACGGCGTCCGACCTCGGGGTGCACCTCGAGGACCACGAGGGCGACGAGGTCGCGGACTCGGTCGCGGAGCTGAACGCCGTCAACCGGCGCGTCCTGGCCCTCGCCGCGGCCCAGTCCCGTGACATCGGTCGCCGGCTCGATGCCGACGGCATCACCGTTCTGCGCGGCACCGGGCGCCTGCTCTCGCCGTCGCAGGTGGAGGCGACCCTGGAGGACGGTTCGGTCCGCACCCTCGACGCCGAGGTGGTGCTGGTCTCCACCGGTGCGACGCCGCGGGTCATGGCCAGCGCCCAGCCCGACGGCGAGCGCATCCTCACCTGGCAGCAGATCTACTCCCTCCCCGAGCTCCCCGAGCACCTCGTCGTGGTCGGCTCCGGCGTGACCGGCGCCGAGCTCGCGCAGGCGTACCTCGGGCTGGGCTCGCGCGTCACCCTCGTCTCCTCCCGCGACCGGGTGCTCCCCGGCGAGGACGCGGATGCCGCCACCGTGATCGAGGACGTCTTCCGCAAGCGAGGCATGGAGGTCCTCGGGCGCTCGCGCATGGCCTCGGTCGAGCGCACCGACGACGGCGTCGTCGTCCGCCTCGAGGACGGCCGCGAGGTGACCGGTTCGCACGCGCTGCTGGCCGTGGGCTCCATCCCCCAGACCGCGGGCCTCGGGCTCGCGGAGGTCGGGGTCACGCTCACCGAGTCCGGTCACGTGAGCGTCGACCGGGTCTCCCGCACGTCCGTGCGCGGTGTGTATGCCGCGGGCGACTGCACCGGGGTACTCCCGCTCGCGTCCGTGGCCGCCATGCAGGGGCGCATCGCCATGGCCCACGCGCTCGGCGACGCCGTTGCGCCGCTCAACCTGCGCGCCGTGTCGGCGAACATCTTCACCGACCCCGAGATCGCGACCGTCGGCTTCTCCCAGAAGGACCTCGATGACGGGACGGTCGACGCGACCGGGGTCATGCTGCCCCTCGCCACGAACCCGCGCGCGAAGATGCAGGGCATCACCGACGGGTTCGTGAAGCTGTTCGCCCGCAAGGGGGTCGGCACCGTGGTCGGTGGGGTTGTCGTGGCCCCCAAGGCCTCCGAGCTCATCTACCCCGTGACCCTGGCGGTGCAGCACGGGCTGACCGTCGACCAGCTGGCCGGGACCTTCACGGTCTACCCGTCGCTCAGCGGCTCGGTGGCCGAGGCGGCCCGCCAGCTCCACCCGACCGACTGACCTGTCCCGGACGGTTCCGGGGGCGCCTCGTTTCCCGGAGTGCCTGCCCAGGGGGTTGTGGGTAGCGTCGTGAGCAGAAGAGCGTCGACCACACGTCGACCTCGAGAGCGATGACCCAGATCCCCACCGAGAGAGGCAGTGCGATGGCTGGATGGATGGACAAGGCGAAGGACTACATCAAGGGGAACCCCGAGCAGGCGGGTTCGGCGATCGAGAAGGTGGAGGGCCTGATCGACCAGCGGACCGGCGGCAAGTACGCCGACAAGATCGACAAGGGCGGTGACGTCCTGCGCGAGAAGCTGGGTCTGCCCAGCGACGGCGACACCCGCACGGTCCCCGCGGGCCAGGGCCCGACCGAGCAGTCCGGTCAGGCGCCGTCGGTCGACACGCCGGTGGGCTCGCCCACCGAGCACCAGCCGGGCGGCACGCCGACGGGCCAGCTGTCCGAGGAGCAGACCATGCCCGCGCCACCGGCGCCGCCGGAGACCACGCCCGAGCCGGCTCCCGCACCGACACCGGAACCGCTGCCCACCCCCGAGCCGGCTCCCGCACCGGAGCCTGCGCCGAGCCCGGAGCCTGCGCCGAGCCCGGAGCCTGCGCCGAGCCCGGAGCCCGCGCCGGCCGGGCCGGTGTCCAGTGGCGACCGCGACGCCGGAGCCACCGAGTCCGTCCAGGGTTCGGTGCCCAACCCGGATCCCGGCACCAACGACCCGCAGCAGCCCGGCTCCCTGTCCGAGGGCTCGCTGGTCCCCGGGGACAACGAGCGGGTCGGGCAGCCCGGCGGCCCCATCGACCCGCAGCACCCGGCAGGGGACCACCCCACGTGGGGCACGCCCGGCGACACGACGCCTGACGGTGGGGGTGACACCTCAACGCTTCCGACCCAGCCGTCGCAGCACCCGGACGGTCTGCCGCAGGGCGGGTCGACGCAGCAGGGCGAGTGGCAGTCCGACGACGCCGTCCCCGGCGGCAAGCAGCCCGATGACGGCGGTCCCGGCCGCGGCTGAGGCTCGGCGCGGACCCGGCTCCGCGGCATGCCGAAGTGACGAAAGGCCCTGTCCCACCACGGGACAGGGCCTTTTCGGCCGGTATGGCGCGGGGTCAGTCCTTGATCTCGGCGATGACGGCGCCGTTGGTCACCGTCTGGCCGACCTCGGCCGAGAGGCCGGTGACGGTGCCCGCCTTGTGGGCGTTGATCGGCTGCTCCATCTTCATCGCCTCGAGGACCACGACGAGCTCACCCTCGGCGACCTGCTGGCCCTCCTCGACCGCGATCTTGACGATCGTGCCCTGCATCGGCGCGGTGAGGGAGTCGCCCGAGGCGGCTGCGCCCGCCTTGGCGCCACCCGAGCGACGGGGCGCCTTCTTCTTCGCGCCGCCACCGCCGCCGAGCGAGAGGCCACCGGGGAGGACGACCTCGAGGCGCTTCCCGCCGACCTCGACGACGACGCTCTGGCGCTCGCCGGACTCGTCGGGGGCTTCGGGCGTCGCGCCGGAGTAGGCCGGGATCTGGTTGTCGAACTCGGTCTCGATCCAGCGGGTGTGCACGGTGAACGCCGAGTCGTCCTCGGGCGCGAACGCCGGGTCGGACACCACGACGCGGTGGAACGGCAGCACCGTCGGCATCCCGTCGATGACGAACTCGGCCAGCGCCCGGCGTGAACGCTCCAGCGCCTGCCGACGGTCACGGCCGGTGACGATGAGCTTGGCGAGCATCGAGTCGAACGCACCACCGATGACGTCACCCTCGACGACCCCGGAGTCGAGCCGGACGCCGGGGCCCGACGGAGGCTGGAAGGTCGCGACCACGCCGGGGGCGGGCAGGAAGTTGCGCCCGGCGTCCTCGCCGTTGATGCGGAACTCGAACGAGTGGCCCACGGGCGTGGGGTCGTCGTAGCCGAGGACCTCGCCGTTGGCGATGCGGAACTGCTCGCGCACGAGGTCGATGCCGGTGACCTCCTCGCTCACGGGGTGCTCGACCTGGAGTCGGGTGTTGACCTCGAGGAAGGAGATCCGGCCGTCCTGGGCCACGAGGAACTCGCACGTCCCGGCGCCGGTGTAGCCGGCCTCGGACAGGATCGCCTTGGAGGCGCGGACGAGCTCGGCGTTCTGCTCGTCGGACAGGAACGGCGCGGGCGCCTCCTCGACGAGCTTCTGGTGCCGACGCTGCAGGGAGCAGTCGCGCGTGGAGACGACGACGACGTTGCCGTGCTGGTCGGCCAGGCACTGGGTCTCGACGTGGCGCGGCTTGTCGAGGTACTGCTCGACGAAGCACTCGCCGCGGCCGAAGGCGGCGACGGCCTCACGGGTCGCCGAGTCGAACAGCTCGGGGATCTCCTCCATGGTGCGGGCGACCTTGAGGCCGCGGCCGCCACCGCCGTACGCCGCCTTGATCGCGACGGGGAGGCCGTGCTCCTTCGCGAACGCCACGACCTCGTCGGCGCCCTCGACCGGGTCGGGGGTGCCCGCGACGAGCGGGGCGTCGGCCTTGGAGGCGATGTGGCGGGCCTTGACCTTGTCGCCGAGCGAGTCGATCGCCGACGGGGGAGGGCCGACCCAGGTCAGCCCGGCGTCGATGACGGCCTGGGCGAACGAGGCGTTCTCGGAGAGGAAGCCGTAGCCGGGGTGCACGGCGTCGGCCCCGGACTTGCGGGCCACCTCGAGGAGCTTCTCCTGCACGAGGTAGGAGTCGCCGGGGGTGGTCCCGCCCAAGGCCCACGCCTCGTCGGCGACCTTGACGTGCAGGGCGTCCCGGTCCGGGTCGGCGTACACGGCGACCGAGCCGAGTCCGCTGTCGGCACAGGCCCGGGCGATGCGCACGGCGATCTCACCACGGTTGGCGATGAGGACCTTCGAGATGGGGCGGGGGCTCGGCTTCGTCGTCGAGTCGGGAGAGGGCACCATGCGGCGGAGCCTAGCCCGTTTCCCCGGCGTCACTCCCACCCACGGGGTGTGGCCTGGGCGACACCTGCATACAGTCGAAGCATGACCTCAGTCCCGAACCTCCAGCTGTCCACCGGCGCCGACACCATCACGATCCCGCAGCTCGGGTTCGGGGTGTGGCAGGTCCCGGACGCCGACGTCGACGCGGCCATCGCCTCGGCCCTCGAGGTCGGCTACCGCAGCATCGACACGGCCAAGCTCTACGGCAACGAGGAGGGTGTCGGCCGGGCGCTGGCGGCCACCGACCTCGACCGCAGCGAGCTGTTCGTCACCACGAAGGTGTGGCAGGACGACCACGGCCACGACGCGACGCTCGCGTCGTTCGACGCCTCGATGAAGCGGCTGGGTCTCGACGTGCTGGACCTCTTCCTCATCCACTGGCCGGCACCCGCCCAGGACAGGTACGTCGAGACCTGGCGGGCGCTGCTCGAGCTGCGGGCCTCGGGCCGGGTGCGCGCCGTCGGTGTCTGCAACTTCGAGGTCGAGCACCTCCAGCGCCTCCTCGACGAGACCGGGGAGCTGCCGGCGATCAACCAGGTCGAGCTGCACCCCTACCTCCAGCAGTTCGAGCTGCGCGAGTTCCACGCCAACCACGGCATGCTCACCGAGGCCTGGAGCCCGCTGGCCTCCGGTGGTGGGGTCCTCACCGACGAGGTGGTGGTGAGGATCGCGGACAAGCACGGCGTCACCCCGGCCCAGGCGATCCTGCGGTGGCACACCCAGATCGGGAACGTCGTCATCCCCAAGTCGGTGACCCCGAGCCGGATCAGGGAGAACTTCGACCTCTTCGGCTTCGAGCTCGATCCGGACGACCTGTCCGACATGGCCCGCCTCGACCGCGGCGAGCGCACCGGGCCCGACCCGCGCGAGTTCGGCTGACGCCCGCGCCGCTGGCCCTAGGGTGGGCGCCATGAGCACGGACGAGCAGGCCGCTGGAGCCACGACGAACGACGGGGTGGGTGCCGAAGCGGCAGACCACGCGGCGCAGGACGCCAAGGCGATCCGGCCGATCGAGGAGGGCGTGCAGCGCGACTTCTCTCAGTCCATGTCCTACGGCGCCTACCTGGGGCTCGACCGGCTGCTGTCGTCGCAGCACCCGCGCAGCGAACCGCCCCAGCACGACGAGCTGCTGTTCATCATCCAGCACCAGACGTCCGAGCTCTGGTTGAAGCTGATGCTGCACGAGCTGCGTTCGGCCCGGGCACTGCTGTCGACCGACGAGCTCGCCCCGGCGCTCAAGCGGCTGGCGCGCGTCAAGCACATCCAGCACACCCTCACCGGCCAGTGGTCGGTGCTCGCGACGCTCACGCCGAGCGAGTACGCCGAGATCCGGCCGTTCCTCGCGACCAGCTCGGGGTTCCAGTCCTGGCAGTACCGCGCGGTCGAGTTCCTCCTGGGCAACAAGAACGCCGACATGGTGACCGTGTTCGAGCACGACCCCGCGGCACGGGACATGCTCGCCGAGCTGCTCGTCGAGCCGAGCCTGTACGACGAGTTCCTGCGCTATCTCGACCGACGGGGGTATGCCGTGCCCGCCGAGCTGCTCGAGCGCGACTTCACCCAGCCCTACCGGCTCGACGAGCGGCTGGTCGACACCTTCGCCGCCGTCTACGCGTCGCCGGCCGAGCACTGGGGCGTGTACGAGACCTGCGAGGAGCTGGTCGACCTCGAGGACAACTTCCAGCAGTGGCGGTTCCGGCACCTGCAGGTCGTCACGCGCACGATCGGCATGAAGCCGGGGACCGGTGGGTCGTCGGGTGTGAGCTTCCTGCGCCGTGCGCTGGACCTGACGTTCTTCCCCGAGCTCTACGCCGTCCGCGCCCGCGTCTGACTACAGCCAGCCCTCCGGGCCGTCCGACCCGGCGGCATACGACTCGAGCGGGACGACGTCGTCGGCCCACGCCTTGATGACCGGGGCCATGACCCGCCAGCACTCCTCGGCGGCGTCGCCGCGCACGGTGAGCAGCTGGTCGCCGTCGAGGACCTGGGCCAGCACCTCGCCGTAGGCCTGCATCCGTGGTGCGGCGAGGGGAGCCGTGAGGGTCTTCTGCTCGAGGTCGAGGGGGTCGCCCTCGGCGTTCATCGTCAGGGTGAGCGAGACCGCGCCGGGCTTGAGGTCGATGGTGAGCCGGTCGCCGGCGCTGGTGCCGACGAAACCGGTCGGCAGGTGCGGCACGTCCCTCAGGTGCGCGACGACCTGCTTGCGCGGCGAGCCCAGCGCCTTGCCGCTGCGCAGGACGAACGGCACCCCCGCCCAGCGGTTGTTCCTCACCTCGAGGGTGACCTGCGCGAGGGTCTCGGTGTGGCGGCGTGGGTCGACACCCTCCTCCCGCGCGTAGTCGGGAACGGCGCGGCGGCCGGTCTTCCCCGCGGTGTAGCGGGCCCGGCGGGAGGACCGCTTGGGCGACCCGCCCCACACCCGGGTGGCACGCAGCACCTGGACCTTCTGGTCGCGCATCTCCTGGGCGTCGAGGGTCGCGATGGACTCCATGGCGAACAGCGACATCACCTGCAGCAGGTGGCTCTGGAGCATGTCGCGCAGGGCTCCTGCGCCGTCGTAGTAGCCGGCCCGGCCCTCGAGCGCGAGGTCCTCGTCGTAGACGATCTCGACGCGCTCGATGTGCTCGGCGTTCCAGATCGGTGCGAGCACGCGGTTGGCGAACCGCAGCCCCACGAGGTTGAAGACCGTGGCGACGCCGAGGAAGTGGTCGATCCGGAAGATGGCGTCCTCGTCGACCACCTCGTGCAGCAGGGCGTTGAACTCCACGGCACTCTCGTGGTCGGTGCCGAACGGCTTCTCCAGCGCCAGCCGGGTGGTCTGCGGCAGGTCGACGTGCCGCAGCAGCGCGCAGACCTTCATGGTCACCTGCGGCGGCAGCGCGAAGAAGATGACCAGGGGACCGTCGCCGCAGTGCGCGACGAGGTCACGCAGCGCGGCCTCGTCGAGCAGGTCCGTCTGCAGGTATGCCGTGTGCCGGGTCACGGGCGTGGTCACCTTCGTCGGCGCATCGACGGTCGAGAACGAGTCCTTGACCCGCGCCTTCCACTGGGCCGGAGAGAGATCCACGCGGTCGGCCCCCAGCACCCGGACCCGCCGGTCTGGTTCGACGACCAGGAGGCTGGCCAGACCGGGGAGCAGGAGCCGGTGGGTCAGGTCACCGCCCGCGCCGAGGATGAGCAGGGTCGTCTCGGGGGTGGTTGCCACCCTGTCACCCTGCCACGCGGTCCTGTGCCGCGCTCGGGCGCAGCCCGCATCGCGCCCCTGTGCGGCCGCACCCGGAGGCCGACACGGCATACTCCGTCGGCATGGCCACCCACGACGCCGAAGAGGCACGCCGTCCGCGGTCCGTTCGGCCGCGGGTGATCCACAGTGCCCAGGCGCTCGTGGACGAGGTGGTCGAGGTCGCGTCCCTGCCCGAACGCGGCGGCAACGCCGTGGCCACCTCCTACAGCCGGTATGCCGGCGGGGCGGTCAACATCCTCGTCGCCGCGGCGCGGTCGGGAGCCGTCGCCGTGCACGCCGGCTCGGTGGGGACGGGGGCGAACGGCGACCTCGTCCGTGCCGCCCTGGCCGCCGACGGGGTGGCGCTCAGCAGCCCGGTCGTGCCCGACTCCGACACCGGCATCTGCGTCGTCATGGTGGAGCCGTCGGCCGAGCGGACGTTCGTGACGACCCAGGGTGCCGAGCGCGACATCTCGGTCGCCAGCCTCGACACGTCTGCGCCGGTCGCCGGGGACCTCGTCTGCGTGAGCGGGTTCTCGTTGGTCGGTCGGACGCGGGATCCGTTGCGGCAGTGGCTCTCCGGGCTCGCTGACGACGTCGTGGTCGTGCTCGACCCGGGTGACGCGTTCGGCAGTCTGGACGACTCGCTGCGGGAGGAGGTCCTGGCCCGGACGAACGTCTGGACGAGCAACGCGGACGAGGCGCTCACCCTGACCGGGGTGCAGGTCGAGGACGACTCCGCCGCAGCCGTGGCCCTCCGCCTGCCCGATGGCGCCGTCGCGATCGTCCGCGACGGGTCCAAGGGCTGCCACGTCCACGAAGCCGGCCACACCGCATACCTCGCCGGTCACCCGCAGGAGGCGGTCGACACCAACGGTGCAGGCGACACCCACACCGGCGTGCTCCTCGCCGAGCGGGCACGGGGCGCCGACTGGCTGACGGCCGCGCGGCGGGCCAACGCCGCCGGTGCGATCAAGGTGACCCGGCGCGGACCGGCGACGGCCCCCACGGCCGCCGAGATCGACGCCTTCCTGGCAGCGACGGGGGTCGCGCCGGTCCGGGTCGACCGGGGCTAGAGCGCCCGCGGGCGGTAGGCCTCGAGCAGGCGGTCGTAGAGGGCGTCGAGCTCGTGGTCGATGCGCTGCCGGGTGGGGTCGGCGAGGTGCCAGGCGACCATCTCGGCCGCGCCGCGGCGGAACGGGACCCGGGCGTTCCACCCGGCGGCGAGCGTCCGGATCTTGGTGTTGTCGAAGACCATCGAGTTCGACTTGTCGCCGACGAGGGACGCGCCGAGCTCGGCGTCGTTGGCGGCGATCGCGTCGGAGGCGACGTGCACGATCCGGGCCTCGACCCCGGCCGCGGCAGCCACTTCCTGGTGGATCTGGTCCCACGTCAGTGCCTCGTCGGAGGTGATGTGGAAGGCCTCGCCGATGGCCTGCGGCCGGTCGAGCAGGCGCACGAACGCGCGCGCGAAGTCCTCGTGGTGGGTCAGCGTCCACCACGACGTCCCGTCGCCCGGGACGACCACCTCCTTGCCGTCGAGCATCCGCTGGACGACCGTCCAGCCACCGCTGAACGGGAGCAGGGTGTGGTCGTAGGTGTGCGACGGGCGCACGATCGTCACCGGGAGCCCGGCGTCCCGGTAGGCGGCGACGAGCAGGTCCTCGCAGGCGATCTTGTCTCGGGAGTACTGCCAGAACGGGTTGCGCAGCGGAGTGGACTCGGTGACCGGGCCGTGGGTGGGTGGGGTCTGGTACGCCGAGGCCGAGCTGATGAAGACGTACTGGCCGAAGCGTCCCTCGAGCAGGTCCAGGTTGGCGGTGAGCTGGTCGGTCGTGAACGTCAGGAAGTCGACGACGACGTCGAACCCGCGACCGTCCAGGGTGGTGGCGACGGCCCCACGGTCGCGGATGTCGGCGGTCAGCACCTCGGCACCCGGCGCCGGCTCGTGGGTGCTGCTCGCGCCGCGGTTGAGCAGGGTGACGGCGAACCCGTCGGCGACCGCGGCCCGGGCGCACGCGGTGCTGATCACCCCCGTCCCGCCGATGAACAGGACGGTGGGGGACGCGCTCGAGGAGGCCATGCCCCAACCCTAGGTCGCACCGCCGCGAGCTGCCCCGGTCGGCAACCAGGTGGCCGAAGGGTGGGAAACGGCCCACCCCGGACGTGGGGAGGGGGCGTTCTGCCCCCCTTCGTGCGCGCTGGAGCAGCAGTCGGGTGAGCCGGGTGCGAAGGGGCCCGGCAGGGTCAGGCGAGGTGGTCGAGGTCGGCGCGGCAGCGGCGCTCGAACTCGCCGAGCTCGGCCAGCGCGTCCTCGAGGTCCCGGCGGCGCTGCTCGAGGTCGCGGCGGCGCTCGTCGATCTGGGAGAGCACGTACTCGAGCTGGCTGGCCTTGCCGCGGGGCCGGTCGTAGAGGTCGATGATCGTGCGGATCTCCTCGAGCGGGAACCCGAGCCGCTTGCCCCGCAGGATCAGGGCCAGGCGGGTGCGGTCGCGGCGACGGTAGACCCGGGTCGTGCCACGGCGTTCGGGGGAGATGAGCCCGAGGTCCTCGTAGTGGCGCACGGTGCGGTGCGTGACGTCGAACTCGTCCGCGATCTCCCGGATGGACCACGACTGGTCGAGATCGGTCACGTCGGCGGCTGGCATACCCGTGAGTATTGCTTTACGTTTACGTCAACGTCAAGAACTGGCGGCCACACACCTCACGCCGTGGCACCCCCGCACCACCCCCGATCCCACGAGGAGCGCGCATGTTCGAGCTGTCCAAGGAGCACGAGGACTTCCGCAAGGTCGTCCGGGAGTTCGCCCAAGACGAGGTCGAGCCGAACATCGCGAAGTGGGACAAGGAGCACCACTTCCCCACGGACCTCGTCCCGAAGATGGGCGAGCTCGGGCTCTTCGGGCTGGTCGTGCCGGAAGAGTTCGGGGGGATGGGCGACGACGGCGACTTCACCAGCCTCTGCGTCGCGATCGAGGAGCTCGGCCGGGTCGACCAGTCGATCGGCATCACGCTGTCCGCCGGGGTCGGCCTGGGCATCAACCCGATCCTCACCTACGGCACGCAGGAGCAGAAGGAGCGCTTCCTGCCCGACTTGGTCGCCGGGCGCGCGCTCGCCGGTTTCGGCCTCACCGAGCCCGACGCGGGTTCGGACGCCGGTGCCACCCGCACTAAGGCGGTCCGCGACGGCGACGAGTGGGTCGTCAACGGCTCCAAGGCGTTCATCACCAACTCCGGGACCGACATCACCTCCGTCGTGACGGTCACCGCCCGCACCGGCACGAACGACGACGGTTCGGCCGTCCTCAGCGCGATCATGATCCCGTCGGGCACCCCCGGGTTCACCGTCGAGCCGGCCTACGACAAGCTCGGCTGGCACGCCTCGGACACCCACGGCCTGACCTTCGGGGACTGCCGCGTCCCGGCGGGCAACCTGCTCGGCAACGAGGGCGAGGGCTTCAAGCAGTTCCTCAAGACCCTCGACGACGGCCGCATCGCCATCTCCGCGCTCGCCATCGGCATGAGCCAGCGGATGCTCGAGGAGACCACGGCCTACGCGAAGACCCGCAAGGCGTTCGGCAAGCCGATCGGCGTCAACCAGGGCATCTCGTTCCAGATCGCCGACCTCGCCGTCATGGTCGAGGCCTCGCGACAGCTCACCTACAAGGCCGCCTGGCTCAAGGACGAGCTCGAGCGTGGCCGCCGTTCGGTCAAGGAGGTCAAGCAGGCCGCCGCCATCTGCAAGCTGTACTCGACCGAGGCCGCCGTCACCGCGACCCGCATCGCCACCCAGGTCTTCGGTGGCAACGGCTTCATGGAGGAGTACCCCGTGGCGCGCTTCTACCGCGACGCCAAGATCCTCGAGATCGGCGAGGGCACCTCCGAGGTCCAGCGCATGGTCATCGCCCGCCACCTCGGCCTCCCGACCGCGTGAGCGCCGGAGTGCGAGAGGGTATGCCGGTGAGCCGAGTCGACGACGCAAGTCCCGCCTTCGCCGTGGCCGGGGACTCCGGCGCCGACCCCAAGGTGGGGGACGTGCGCCGGCGGCTCGCCGCGGCATACGAGGCCTCGGGCTCCGCACCCGAGAAGGCGAAGGCGAAGCTCGACGCGCAGGGCAAGCTCTACGTCCGCGACCGGATCGCCCTGCTGTTCGACGAGGGCAGCTTCGTCGAGGACGGCCGGTTCGCCAACGCGACGGCCGAGGGCCTGCCCGCCGACGGTGTCGTCACCGGGCGCGGGATGGTCGACGGGCGGCCGGCGATCGTCATCGCGAACGACCCGACCGTCAAGGCCGGCTCGTGGGGCGCGCGCACCGTGGAGAAGATCGTGCGCGCCACCGAGATGGCGCTGCGCGAGGAGCTGCCGGTCTTCTGGTTCGTCGACTCGGCAGGCGCCCGCATCACCGACCAGGTCGAGATGTTCCCGGGACGTCGTGGCGCCGGGAAGATCTTCCACAACCAGGTCGCGCTGTCCGGCAAGGTCCCGCAGATCTGCTGCCTCTTCGGCCCGAGCGCCGCGGGCGGAGCCTACATCCCGTCGTTCACCGACCTCATCATCATGGTCGAGGGCAACGCGTCGATGTACCTCGGCAGCCCACGCATGGCGGAAATGGTTGTGGGAGAGAAGGTTTCGCTCGAGGACATGGGCGGTGCGCGCATGCACTGCACCGTCTCCGGGGTCGGCGACCTGCTCGTCTCCGACGACACCGAGGCGATCGAGCTCGCCAAGCTCTACTTCTCCTACGTCCCCTCCAGCTGGCGCGCCGACAAGCCGAGCTATGCCCCCGAGGAGCCGTCGCGCCCGCTCACGCGGCACACGGTGCCCGAGCGCGAGAGCCAGCCGTTCGACATCCACGAGGTGATCGACGGGCTGCTCGACGACGAGTCGTTCTTCGAGATCAAGCCGCTGTTCGCCCCCGAGCTCGTCATCGGGTTCGGCCGGATGGACGGCGAGACCGTGGGCATCGTCGCCAACAACTCGATGGTCAAGGGTGGCGTGCTGTTCACCGACAGCGCCGACAAGGCCGCACGGTTCATCTGGCTGTGCGACGCGTTCTCGATCCCGCTGCTCTACCTCGCCGACGTCCCGGGGTTCATGATCGGCTCCGAGGTCGAGCGCGGTGGCATCATCCGCCACGGCGCGAAGATGGTGCACGCCGTGTCGTCCGCGACCGTCCCGCAGTTCTGCATCGTCGTCCGCAAGGCGTACGGCGCCGGCCTCTACGCGATGGGTGGACCGGGTTTCGCTCCCGACGCGACGATCGCGCTGCCGACCGCGCGGATCGCCGTCATGGGTCCCGAGGCCGCGGTGAATGCGGTGTACGCCAACAAGATCGCCGCCATCGAGGACCCCGACGAGCGCGAGGCGTTCGTCCAGGAGATGCGCCGCGAGTACGAGGAGGACGTCGACCTCGAGCGCCTCGCCGCGGACCTCGTCCTCGACCAGGTCATCGAGGCCGACGCCCTGCGCGCCGAGCTCCTCCTGCGGCTGCGGTACGCCGCGAACCGTGAACGCCACTTCGCCACCAAGCGCCGGGACGTCCCCCCGGTCTGACCGGACGTCTCGCTGGCGGCGGCGTAGGCCGTGCGTCCCTGCGCGTCAACGAGAGCCAGGTGCGCGGTCGCTGGCGTCTTGCGTCAGTTGCCGCGGGCGGAGCTCGGGCTGCGCAGGGTGCGCCAGGCGATGCCGATCTCCCCGAGCAGCTCGCGCAGCAGCGGCAGGCTGAGTCCGACGACGTTGCTCGGGTCGCCCTCGATGCCCGCGACGTAGGGGGAACCGAGCCCGTCGAGCGTGAACGACCCGGCCACGCGCAGGGGCTCACCCGTCGCGACGTACGCCTCGATCTCCGCGGGGTCCAGGCTGGCGAAGTGGACAGTGGTCGAGGCCGTCGCCCCCAGGGTCGCGCCGGTGCCGCCGGCGTCGCTCTCGCGGGTGTCGACGAGCCAGTGCCCGGTGTGCAGGACGCCGGAGCGCCCGCTCATCCGGGACCAGCGCTCGATCGCCTCCGCGGCGTCGACGGGCTTGCCGTGCACCTCGCCGTCGAGCTCGAGCACCGAGTCGCAGCCGAGCACCAGGGCGTGCTCGATCTGGGCGGCGACGTCCTCGGCCTTGGCGCGGGCGAGGACGAGAGCGACGTCCTCCGGGGCCAGCTCGCCGTACGTCTCGCGTGCCGCTGCCGTCACGGCGTCCTCGTCCACGGAGCTGACGACGATGCTCGGCTCCACCCCCGCGGCGAGCAGGAGCTTCTTGCGGGCGGGCGAGGCGGAGGCGAGGACGAGCGAGGCGGTCGGGTTGGTCATGCCCGGACCCTATCCGCCGCCGGACGCCCCCCGAACCCTCAGCCGAGCTGGTTGTCGACGAAGCACCAGCGCCAGGACTCGCCGGGCTCGAAGCTGCGCATCACCGGGTGCCCGGACTCGTGGAAGTGCGCGTCCGCGTGCTTCTGCGGCGAGGAGTCGCAGCACCCGACGTGGCCGCAGTCCAGGCACAGCCGCAGGTGGACCCACTGCGTCCCGTCGCGCAGGCACTCCTCGCAACCGTGCGGGCTGGTCGGGGCGACGAACCGGTCGTGGTGGTCAGCGAGGTGCTGGCACTGTCCCTCGGTGCGCTCGACCGGCAGCATCGGCTCGTCACGCAGCGCGGAGGTGCGGTCCTCGATCCGGTCGAGCATCGACTCCTCAATGTCGAGCTGCGCCATGACGTGGGCGAGGACCTCTTGGTCGGCGTTGCCCTCGCCTCGGATCCGCAGCAGCTCGCGCCGCTCGGCCTCGAGCATCGTCATCCGCATCCGCCGGTACGTCTCGCTCGGGGTCTCGGCGCCCTCACGCCCCTGGCCGAGGCGTTCCCAGACGATGTTCGTACGGTTCTCCGCCCGGGCCCGGAGGGTCTCGACCACCTCGGGGTCCGAGCCGTCGCAGTTCTCCAGGGCGGTCAGCCCTGCGGAGACCGAGGCCTGGAGGATGGTCGCCTCCTGCAGCGCGTCCTCGCGCGGGTCGGGCCCGCGGACCCGCAGCCAGCGGGCGAGCAGCGGCAGGGTGGTGCCCTGCACCAGCAGGGTGCCCACGGTGACGACCATGGCGATCCAGACCAGGACGCCCCGGTACGGCGTCTCCTGGGGGAGCGTGAACGCGGCGGCGAGCGTGACCACGCCACGCATGCCCGCCCACGAGATGATCGCGCTGTGCGCGTACGGCCGCGACGTGGGGCTGATGCCCTTGTCGAAGCGGCTGAACAGCAGTCGGGTGGGGAAGACGTACAGGGGGCGCAGGAGGACGACCGTGGCGAGGACGGCCAGGGTGACGACCACGACCCGTCCCCACGACAGGCCGGAGTCGGAGATGTCGGCGACGATGCGCCGCATCTGCAGGCCGATCATGAGGAAGACGGCGTTCTCGAGGAGGAACTGCACCGATGCCCAGTTGATCCGCTCGCTGAGGCGCGAGGCCGCCGTCTGCACGACCGGTGACTTGTGGCCCAGCAGCAGCCCGGCGACGACCACGGCCAGGACGCCGGAGGACTCGAAGTGCTCGGCCGGCAGGAATGCCACGAACGGCACGATGAAGGACAGGGAGGTGTCGATGGCCGGGTCGGTGAAGTTGCGGCGGATCAGGCCGATGACGAGGGCCACGACCACCCCGAACCCGATCCCGCCGACGACCGCCCAGGCGAAGTCGAGCGCGACCGACCCGAAGGTCACCTGGTCGGCCGCGGCGTGCGCGCCCACACCGGCGACGCTGAAGGCGGCGATGGCGGTCCGCAGGGACACCAGGGCCGTCGCGTCGTTGACCAGCGACTCGCCCTCGAGGATGGTCACCACCCGGCGCGGGAGACCGATCCGGCGGGCCACGGCGGTGGCCGCGACGGCGTCCGGTGGGGCGACGACGGCGCCCAGGGCGAAGGCCACGGCGAACGGGACGGGGATCAGCCACCACGTCACGAGGCCGACACCGGCAGCGGTGAACAGCACCAGCCCGACGGACAGCGCCAGGATCGACGTGGTGTTGGCCCGGAAGTCCACGAGCGAGGTCCGGACCGCCGCGGCATACAACAGGGGTGGGAGCAGGCCGTAGAGGACGACGTCCGGAGTGAGGACCGGCTCCTTGATGAAGGAGATGTAGGAGATGCCGATGCCCACGACGATCAGCGAGAGGGGCGCCGGGACGTTGATGCGTTCGGAGAGCCCCGCGACGACGATCACCGCAGCGACGATGGCGACCAGGGTCAGGGCGAGTGTCACGCGGGCATCTTCCCACCCGCAGGGGATGAACGCGTCGGCCGACCACCGCTGGTGGCCGGCCGACGAAGGTCAGTCGAGCTCGCCGAGGACCGCCTGGCGCAGGGTGTCGAGGCCGACGCTGCCGATGTCGAGCGCGCGACGGTGGAAGTCCTTGAGGCTGAAGGCGTCGCCCTCCTTCTCGCGCACCTGCTCGCGCAGCTGCAGCCAGAGGCGCTCGCCGATCTTGTAGGAGGGAGCCTGACCCGGCCAGCCGAGGTAGCGGTCGAGCTCGAAGCGCAGCCAGGCCTCGCCCTGGTTGGCGTGGGCGGTGAGGTACTGCCAGGCCTTGTCGTAGTCCCATGCACCGCCGCCGACCTCCTCGGGCGCCTCGAACCCGCAGTGCACGCCGATGTCGATGACGACGCGGGCTGCTCGCAGGGACTGGCTGTCGAGCAGGCCGAGCCGGTTGCCCGGGTCGTCCATGTGCCCGAGCTCGGCCATGAGCAGCTCCGCGTACAGCGCCCAGCCCTCGCCGTGGCCGGAGGTCCAGATGCCGATGCGGCGCCAGCGGTTGAGCAGCTCGGAGCGGAACACCGTCTGGGCGACCTGGAGGTGGTGACCGGGAACGCCCTCGTGGTAGACGGTGGTCAGCTCCTTCCACGTGCCGAACGCCGTGACGCCCTTGGGGACGGACCACCACATCCGGCCCGGGCGGGTGAAGTCCTCGCTGGGGCCGGTGTAGTAGATCCCACCGGTCTGGGTCGGCGCGATGAGGCACTCGATGGTGCGCACCGGGTCGGGGATGTCGAAGTGCGTGTCGGCGAGCTCGGCGATGGCGGCGTCGGCCTTCTTCTGCATCCAGGCCTTGAGCTCGTCGGTGCCGTGGAGCTGGTACGCCGGGTCGGCGTCCAGGGCCGCGATGGCCCCGGCCACGGTGGCGCCGGGCTTGATCTGGTCGGCGACCGCGGCCATCTCGGCCGTGATCCGCCGGACCTCCTCCTGGCCCCACGCGTAGGTCTCCTCGAGGTCGACCTCGGCCCCGATGAAGGCCCGCGACAGCAGCGCGTAGGCCTCGCGCCCGCAGGCATCCGCCTCCGGGGCCCGGTCCAGCAGGTTCTCGGCCAGCCAGGGGCCGAGCTCCGCATATGCCGCGCGGGCGCCGCCCACGGCGGCCTCCAGCTGGGTGCGGGTGCCGTCGGAGAGGTCGGCCGTGCCGGCCGTGGTTCCGTCGAGCAGTCCGGCGAAGTAGCCGTCGTCGGCGGTGAGGTCCTCGCACTGGGCGATGCAGGCCTTGACCTGGCGGCGCGGGGCGATGTTGCCCTTGTCGGCCGCGGCGGTGAGGCTCTGCTTCCACTGGTCGAGGGCGGTCGGCACCTTCTCCAGCCGCCGGGCGAAGACCCCCCAGTCCTCGTCGGTGTCCGTGGCCATGAGGTCGAAGCAGCCCCGGATCTCCTGCAGCGGGGAGGCGAGGACGTTGAGGGCCATCTCGTCCAGCCCCGCGGCGTACGTCTCCTCGGCGAGGCCGATGCGCTCGCGCAGGGCCGCGATGGTGACGCGGTCGATGTCGTCGACGGGCGGCACACCCTCGAGGCGGGACAGGATCTCGCGACGCAGCTCCGAGGCGGCGGCATGGCCGGCGGGGGAGAAGTCGTCCAGCTCCTCCTCGTACCCGGCGATGCCGTAGTAGGTCGCGCTGATCGGGCTGAGGGCTGCGGTGCGCGCGAGGTAGTCGTCGGCGATGGCGTCGACTGCGGTGGCGGGCCGGGTCGTGGAGGTCTGGGTGCTCACAGCCGCGAACGTACCCCAGCGGCCTGACGTCGTCACCGCCTTATCGGCTTGCCGCACTGCCTAGGCTGGCCGCATGACTGCCCGCCTGCTCTCGCTCAACATCGGCGCCTCCGAGCCCAACCCGGCCAAGTCGGTCGGTGTCACCGGCATCGGCAAGAAGCCGGTCGGGTCCGCGACCCTGCGCGCCCCCGGGCCCAAGCACGGTGGGCTCGGCAGCGGGGTCGTCGGCGACTTCATCGCGGACGTGAAGCACCACGGCGGGGACCAGCAGGCGGTCTACGCGTACGCCCGCGAGGAGCTCGACGCCTGGCAGGAGCGGCTGGGACGCGAGCTGGCCGACGGGGTCTTCGGGGAGAACCTCACGACCACGGGGCTCGAGGTCGACGGTGCCCTCCTCGGCGAGCGGTGGGCGGTCGGGGACGAGGTCGTCCTCGAGGTCTGCGGCCCTCGCGTCCCGTGCGCGACGTTCCAGGCCCGGATGGGCGAGCGCGGGTGGGTCAAGCGGTTCACCGAGGTCGGCAACACGGGTGCCTACCTCTCGGTCGTCACCGGTGGGGAGGTCCGTCCCGGCGACGCGATCGAGGTGGTGTCGCGGCCCGGGCACGGTGTCGACGTGCGGATGGCCTTCCGGGCGTTCATGGGCGACCTCGAGGCGGCCCGTCAGGTCCTGGCGGCCGACGCCCTCGCCGGGGCCGACGCCGAGGAGCTGCGCGAGATGGTCGAGAGCCGCACCCGCTGACCGACCACCACCCCACGCAGAACGCTGGCTGCGCGGTGAAGCTCGCCGAATCAACCCTCGGTCTGCCGCGCAACCAGCGTCTTGCCTGCGCTCCGTCGGGGACGTGAGGTATGCCGCGGAGCCGGGTGCGCGGCACACCTCCCCTGGGGCTCAGCGCCAGGCGGAGGCGCGCCACGCGCCCGGACCCGGGGTGAGGGGGCGGCGCACGAGGCGTTCACGGGACGTCCACGCCGAGGTGGACCGCGGTGCCGGCGCCTCGTCGCCACCGGACGCGGCCGACAGCACGGCGAACAGCGCCGCGATCTCCTCCGGGCTCGCGTCGCCGCGGACCAGCCGCAGCGGCGGCTCCGTCGCTGCGGACTCGCTCTGCTCGGGGGTCATGGGGCCGGGTCCCCCTGAGCTCGGACTCTGCTCGGGGGTCATAGGGCCGGGTCCCCCTGAGCTCGGAGCCTGCGACGAGGTCATAGGGCCGGGTCCCCCTGAGCTCGGAGCCTGCGACGAGGTCATAGGGCCGGGTCCCCCTGAGCTCGGAGCCTGCGACGAGGTCATAGGGGAATGTTCCCGTGCTTCTTGGGCGGCAGCGTCTCCCGCTTGGTGCGCAGGGCGCGCAGGGCCCGGGTGACGTTCATGCGCGTGTTGCTGGGGGTGATCACCGTGTCGATGTAGCCGCGCTCGGCCGCGATGTAGGGGTTGGCGAGGGTGTCCTCGTACTCGGTGATGAACCGCTGGCGGGCCTCCTCGACGTTCTCGCCATCGGCCTCGGCGGCCGCGAGCTGCTTGCGGTAGAGGATGTTCACCGCGCCGTGGGCACCCATGACCGCGATCTGCGCCGTCGGCCAGGCGAGGTTGATGTCGGCGCCGAGGTGCTTGGAACCCATGACGTCGTACGCGCCGCCGTAGGCCTTGCGGGTGATGACGGTGACGAGGGGGACGGTGGCCTCGGCGTAGGCGTAGATGAGCTTGGCGCCACGGCGGATGATGCCGTCCCACTCCTGGTCGGTGCCCGGGAGGAAGCCGGGGACGTCGACGAAGGTCAGCACCGGCACGTTGAACGCGTCGCAGGTCCGCACGAACCGGGCGGCCTTCTCCGAGGCGTCGATGTCGAGGGTGCCGGCGAACTGCATCGGCTGGTTGGCGACGACCCCGACCGAGCGGCCCTCGACCCGCCCGAAGCCGCAGATGATGTTGGGCGCGAACAACGGGTGCACCTCGAGGAACTCGCCGTCGTCGACGACCGAGCCGATGACGGTATGCATGTCGTAGGGCTGGTTGGGGCTGTCGGGGATGAGCGTGTCGAGGACCCGGTCGTCGTCGGTGACCTCAAGGGACGGCAGGTCGGCGTCGTCGGCGAAGGACGGCGGCTCCTCGAGGTTGTTGCTCGGGAGGTAGGACAGGAGCGCCTTGACGTACTCGATCGCGTCGGCCTCGTCGTCACCCATGTAGTGCGCGACACCGGACTTGGTGTTGTGGGCGCGGGCGCCACCGAGGTCCTCGAACGAGACGACCTCTCCGGTGACGGTCTTGATGACGTCGGGACCGGTGATGAACATGTGCGACGTCTGGTCGACCATCACGGTGAAGTCCGTGACGGCGGGGGAGTAGACCGCCCCGCCGGCACAGGGGCCCATGACGAGGGAGATCTGCGGGATCACGCCGCTGGCGTGGACGTTGCGGCGGAAGATCTCGCCGTAGAGGCCGAGCGAGACCACGCCCTCCTGGATCCGCGCGCCGCCGGAGTCGTTGAGGCCGACGACCGGGCAGCCGACCTTCATCGCGAAGTCCATGACCTTGCAGATCTTCTCGCCGAAGACCTCGCCGAGCGACCCGCCGAACACGGTGAAGTCCTGGGCGAAGACGGCGACGGTGCGGCCGTCGACCGTGCCGTACCCGGTGACGACGCCGTCGCCGTAGGGGCGGTTCTGCTCCTGCCCGAAGGCGGTGCTGCGGTGGCGGGCGTACTTGTCCATCTCGACGAAGGACCCCTCGTCGAGCAGCATCTCGAGGCGCTCGCGGGCGGTCTTCTTGCCCCTGGCGTGCTGCTTCTCGACGGCCCGCTCCGAGCCGGCGTGGGCGACCTCGGCCACGCGCCGCTTGAGGTCGGCGAGCTTGCCTGCCGTCGAGTGGAGGTCGACACCGGAGTCGGGGCTGGGGACGTCGGTGCCGCCGGTGGAGACCGCGTCGGTGGTGGTCTGGGCCATGCCGGGGAGCCTAGCCTTGCCCCCATGCGCCAACCTCTCCAGCGTGAGGCATTGCACGAGGCGTTGGTCACGTCGGGCTCACCGTGGTTGGACGTCGACGTCCACCGCGAGCTCGGCTCGACCAACGCCGAGGCCGCTCGCCTCGCCCGGCCCTTCCACGTCGTCGTCACCGACCACCAGCAGGCGGGGCGCGGACGGCTCGGCCGCGTCTGGGAGACGCCACCGGACACCTCCGTGACCCTGTCGGTCCTGCTGCCCGCACCGGACGCGGGGCGTGGGTGGATGCCCCTGGCTGCGGGACTCGCGGTCCGCGACGCCATCGGGGACGTCACCGGCCTGGAGGCCGGGCTGAAGTGGCCCAACGACGTCCTCCTCCCCGCCGACGAGGAGCGCAAGGTCTGCGGCATCCTCTGCGAGCTGCAGCCGGGCGGCATCGTGGTGGGCCTCGGGATCAACGTCGACCAGGAGCGCGACGAGCTGCCCGTCGACACGGCCACGTCGCTGCGCCTCGCCGGCGCCCCCGACACCAGGCGGGAGGACCTCGTGGTCGCCCTGCTCGGCCACCTGGCGCGGTGGCACGGTGAGCTGTGCGGCGGCCCGGCGGCGCGCGCGGGTCTCCACGCCGCCTACCGGTCGGCGTGCCTGACCATCGGGCGCGACGTGGAGCTGCACGTCGCCGGCGGGGACGTGCGGCGCGCCCGGGCCACAGGGGTCGACGAGGAGGGGCGGCTCGTGGTCGCCTCGGGGGGCACGGAGTACCCGGTCGCCGCCGGGGACGTCGTGCACGTGCGGCCGGCGAGCTGACCGACTCCTGCGGCGGGGGCCTCCCCGGCACGGCATGATGCGGGGTGAGGGACGCACCGCCGCGCCCCGTGCAGTCCTGCCGCGTGCGGGGCTGCTCCCGTGTTGCCCAGCAGGCGCAGCGACGTGTGCGCCGTCCGTGAGATCCCGAGGAGGTGTCGGCCGTGTCCGAGGTCGGACGCCACCGCATCGTGCGCCCCGAGGACTTCGCCGCCCTGAGCCCGGACAACCTCGAGGCCCGACTGCTCGGCAAGCCGGCCACCATGGCCCGCCGCGACGTCAGCCGCGGCGCCGAGGTCTCGCTGCTGTCGGCCCGCAAGTTCTGGCACGCCCTGGGGTTCCCGATCGTCGAGGACGACGACGCGATGTTCACCGAGGCCGACCAGATGGCCCTCATGGCCGTGGCGCGGCTCGTGCGCGAGGAGGAGCTCGACGAGGCGACCGCCCTCGCGATGACCCGGGCCTTCGCGCGCACCACCGACCGGCTCGCGGTCTGGCAGACCCAGCTCATGGCCGAGGCGCTCGCCGACCCGGCGCTCGAGGCGGCCCTCGACGAGGCCGACGCCCGCGGCGCCCCCGACCTCGACGCCGCCAAGGCGGCGGCCCGCAAGCTCGCCGACATGGCCGACTCGCTCGAGCCCCTGCTCATCTACGCCTGGCGCCGGCACCTCACCGCCGCCATCTCCCGCATGCTCGCCGACGCCGACCCCCAGCAGTCGGCCCAGGGCGTGCGCCGCGTGGTCGGGTTCGCCGACCTCGTCAACTTCACCTCGCTGGTGCGCCGGATGACCGAGCGCCAGCTCGCGGTCATGGTGCAGCGGTTCGAGGCGCTCGCGACCGACATCGTCACCGCCCACGGCGGCCGGGTGATCAAGACCGTGGGGGACGAGATTCTCTTCGTCACCATCGACGCCGCGCCCGCCGCCGCGGTCGCCCTCGACCTCGTCGAGACGATGGCCGAGGACGACCTGCTCCCGGACGTGCGGGTCGGTATGGCGGTCGGCCCGGTCCTCTCGCGCCTCGGGGACGTCTTCGGCACCACCGTCAACCGCGCCTCCCGGATCACCAGCGTCGCGCCGGGTGGCGGCGTGCTCGTCGACGACGCCCTCGCCACGGCGCTCGCGTCGCTGTCGGGGTTCGAGACCACCGCGCTGCGCACCCGCACGCTGCGTGGCATCGGTCGGGTGACCCCGAGCGAGCTGCGCCGCGCCACCGGCGGCCGCCTGGCCGGCCGCACCCCCACGCCGCCCCCTGCACCCCCACGAGAGGACACCCCATGACGACGACCATGGTCCGCATCGAGCGGCACGGAGACGGCGGCCACGTCGCCGAGCTGGTCCTCGACCGCCCCGAGGCGATGAACGCGGTGTCCACCGAGATGGCGCACGCCCTCGGACGCGCGGCCCGCGAGCTGGCCGAGGACCGCACCGTGCGCGCGGTCGTCGTCAGCTCGACCCACCCGAAGGCCTTCTGCGTCGGTGCCGACCTGAAGGAGCGCAACTCCTTCACCGACGAGGACCTGCGCGCCCAGCGCCCGCTCGCGCGGGCGGCATACCGCGGCGTGCTCGACCTGCCCGTGCCCGTCGTGGCGGCCGTGGACGGGTACGCGCTGGGAGGTGGCTTCGAGATCGCGCTGTCCTGCGACCTCGTCATCTGCGGCGAGGGCGCAGTGGTCGGCCTGCCCGAGGTGTCCGTCGGGGTCATCCCCGGAGGGGGCGGCACCCAGCTGCTCACCCGCCGCATCGGCTGGTCCCGCTCGGCGCGGATGATCTTCACCGCCGAGCGCTTCTCCGCGGCCGACGCCTGCGCCCTGGGCGCGGTCGACGAGGTGGTGCCGGCCGGCTCGGCCCGCGAGCGGGCCCTCGAGCTCGCGACGACGATCGCGGCCAACTCGCCGGTCGGCGTGCGCAACGCCAAGGCCGCGATGCGCCGCGGCTTCGACACCGACCTGGCCGCCGGGCTGGAGCTCGAGGACGAGCACTGGGCCGCGACGGCGTTCTCTGCGGACCGTGCCGAAGGTGTGTCCGCTTTCAACGAAAAACGCCGTCCGGAGTGGCCTGGTCGCTGATCTGGCCCGTCGTTCCCTACGATCACCCCATGACCCGTGTGCTGTTGGCCGAGGACGACCCCGCCATCTCCGAACCGCTGGCCCGTGCGCTGCGACGAGAGGGCTACGACGTCGACGTCCGCGCAGACGGCCGTGCGGCCCTCGAGGCCTCGGCGGAGAACCCGGACCTGGTCGTCCTCGACCTCGGCCTGCCCTACGTCGACGGGCTCGAGGTGTGCCGCCGCATCCGTGCGGAGGGCCGTACCGTCCCCGTCCTGATCCTCACGGCCCGCGCCGACGAGGTCGACACGGTCGTCGGGCTCGACGCCGGCGCAGACGACTACGTCACCAAGCCGTTCCGCCTCGCCGAGCTCCTGGCCCGGGTCCGGGCCCTGCTGCGGCGCAACCCCACCGACGCGCCGTCGGCCAACGAGCTCGTCCGCATCGACCCCGAGGGTCGGCGCGCGTGGTTCCAGGAGGAGGAGCTGCAGCTCACCGCCAAGGAGTTCGACCTGCTGCGCGTGCTGGTCCGCGAGCAGGGCAAGGTCGTCTCCCGCGAGCAGCTCATGCGCGAGATCTGGGAGACCGCATGGTTCGGCTCGACCAAGACGCTCGACATGCACATCTCCGTCCTGCGCCGAAAGCTCGGCGACGACGCCGCCCAGCCCCGCTACATCGCCACCGTGCGTGGTGTCGGGTTCCGCTTCGAGCGCGGCGACGAGGTCTGAGCGCCTGACATGCGTCAACAGCTGATCCGCTCCACGGTCCTGGCCGTGGGACTCGCGATCGTCATCACGATGGTGCCGGTGGCCGTGGCGATCTGGCGCGCCACCGTCGCCGGCCGTGGGGTGGTCGCGACCTGGCTCAGCGCCGGGACCCCGACCGAGACGTCCCTGCGCCTCGTCGGCATCGCCATCGCCCTGTCGGTGCTCGCCCTCGGCGTGGGCGTGTTCGTCGCGATCCAGCAGGCGCGTCGCCTCTCCCGTCCGATGACGCAGCTCGCCGACCGGGCCGAGCGGCTCGGTGCCGGTGAGTCGCGGATCCAGCCGCTGCACTCGGGCATCGCCGAGCTCGACCAGGTCTCCCAGGTCCTCTCGCGCAGCGCGCAGACCCTGACGAAGTCGCTGGCGTCCGAACGCGACTTCGCCGCCGATGCCTCGCACCAGCTGCGCACGCCGCTCACCGCGCTCCTCATGCGCCTCGAGGAGATCGCCGCCACGGACGACCTCGAGGTCGTGCAGGAGGAGGCCAACATCGCCATCGCCCAGGTCGAGCGGCTCACCCGGGTCGTCGACGACCTCATGTCGCGGACCCGCCGCGGTGGCGACGAGCCCAAGGCGACGGTCTCCCTCGACTCGGTCATCGCCGCGCTCCAGCGCGAGTGGCAGCCGGCCTTCGAGCAGGCCCGGCGCAGCGTCCGGGTGCACGGGGAGCGGGGCCTGGTCGTCCAGGCCACCCCGGTGGCGCTCTCGCAGGTGCTGTCCACGCTGCTCGAGAACTCCCTGGCCCACGGTCGCGGCACCGTGGACGTCGCCGCCCGGCGCTCCGGCCCGTCCGTCGTCGTCGAGGTGACCGACCAGGGCGAGGGGGTGCCCGCCACCATCGCCCCGCACATCTTCGAGCGCTCGGTCACGACCAGCGGCACCGGCCTCGGCCTGGCCCTGGCCCGCGACCTCGCCGAGTCCAACGGTGGCCGGCTCGAGCTGATCCAGGCCCAGCCCGCGATCTTCGCGCTCTTCCTCAGCGAGTCCGACGCCGCCTGAGGTGGATCCGCTGCGGCGGGGGCGTCACTCGGACAGGGGCGAGGTGTCCGCGAGGGGTTCGTGGCTGAACACGAACCGGCGGTAGGCGTAGAACCGGAACAACGTGCCGAGCGCGATGCCGATCATCTTGGCGAGGTTCTCCGCGACCCAGCCGGTCTCGCCGGCGACGACCTGGTTGGTGACCCCGACGCAGAACGCCTGGATGAGCAGGGCCACCCCGTTGGTCAGCGCGAACAGTAGCGCCTCGTGGTGCACCGGACGGTTGCGGCGGTGCCGGAACGTCCACATCCGGTTGCCGACCCACGCGACCACGGTGGCCACGGCGGCCGAGATGATCGTCGCCACCACGGCGTGCGACAGCACCCAGTCGCCGGTGCCCTGCAGGACGGTGCGGCGAAGGAGGTTGAACCCGCCGATGTCGATGACGAAGGCGACGGCCCCCACGACGCCGAACTTGATCATCTCGCGGTAGAGGACGTCGACGGTCCCACGCAGGCGCGTGAGGACGGAGGGGGTCGCAGACACCAGCGGAGCCTATCGACCGATGCCGTGCGGCGCGTGCCCAGCACCGCGCCCTCGGCCCAACGGGGGAGGCCGATATCCTCGCCGTCGTGACGTCACCGCAACGCGCCCCCGGAGGGTTCCCCGTCGTCGGCATCATCGGTGGCGGCCAGCTCGCCCGGATGTGTGCCGGACCCGCTGCCGAGCTGTCCCTGACCCTGAGCGTCCTGGCCGAGGCACCGGATGCCGCCGCGGCACAGGTGATCCCGTCGGCGCCCGTCGGGGACCACACCGACGTCGAAGCCGTCCTCGCCTTCGCGGCCGAGTGCGACGTGGTGACCTTCGACCACGAACACGTCCCGCCGGCGGTCCTGGACGCCCTCGTGGCTGCGGGGGTGCCGTTGCACCCGAGCCCGGACGCCCTGCACTTCGCGCAGGACAAGCTGGCCATGCGCGAACGCCTCACCGAGATCGGCGTTGCCTGCCCGCCGTGGGCCAGGGCCCTCACCGCGGACGAGGTGACGGAGTTCGGCGACCGCACCGGGTGGCCGGTCGTAGCGAAGACCCCCCGCGGCGGCTACGACGGCAAGGGCGTGCGGGTCATCGGCTCGGCCGACGACGTCGCCGACTGGCTCGAGCAGGTCGGGCAGCCCGGTGCCCTCGCCGACGGCGTGCTGCTCGAGGAGAAGGTCGACTTCGTCCGGGAGCTCGCGGTCCTCATCGCCCGCAGCCCCTCCAACCAGGCTGCGGCCTGGCCGGTGGTCGAGACGGTGCAGACCGACGGCATCTGCACCGAGGTGCTGGCCCCGGCGCCCGGACTCGACGCGGACCTCGCGGCCGTGGCCACCGAGGCCGGCCTGCGGATCGCCGAGGAGCTCGGCGTCACCGGGGTCTTCGCGGTGGAGATGTTCGAGGTGCGCGACCCCGCGACGGGCGCCGCGGCATACGTCGTCAACGAGCTGGCCATGCGCCCGCACAACAGCGGGCACTGGTCCATGGACGGGGCGGTGACGGGCCAGTTCGAGCAGCACCTGCGCGCGGTCCTCGACCTCCCGCTCGGCGCGCCCACGCCGCGCGAACCGCACACGGTCATGGCCAACGTGCTCGGTGGCGACTTCCCGGAGCTGTACCCCGCCTACCGTCACATCATGGCCAGGGACCCCGGTCTCAAGGTGCACCTCTACGGCAAGTCGGTCCGTCCGGGCCGCAAGATCGGCCACGTCACCGTGAGCGGAGCCGACCTCACCGACCTGCGCGCGCGGGCCGGCCACGCCGCCGACTACCTCGCAGGAGTGATCACCGAATGAGCGACGCCGCCACCACCCCCCGCTCCGAGCCCCTCGTCGGCCTCGTCATGGGCAGCGACAGCGACTGGCCGGTCATGGAGCTGGCGGCCACGGCGCTGGAGGAGTTCGGGATCGCGTACGAGGCGGACGTCGTCTCGGCGCACCGGATGCCCGACGAGATGATCGCCTACGGCCAGCAGGCGGCCGACCGGGGCTTGCGCGTCATCATCGCCGGAGCCGGGGGAGCCGCCCACCTGCCCGGCATGCTCGCCGCCGTCACGCCGCTTCCCGTCATCGGGGTGCCGGTCCCGCTCAAGCACCTCGACGGCATGGACTCCCTGCTGTCGATCGTGCAGATGCCGGCCGGAGTGCCGGTGGCCACCGTCTCCATCGGGGGCGCCCGGAACGCAGGGCTCCTCGCGGCTCGCATCCTCGCAGCAGGGGAGGGTGAGCTCGCGGCCGGACTGCGTGAGGCGATGGTGCGGTTCCAGTCCGCGCTGCGCGACCAGGCCCACGCCAAGGGAGCGGCCCTGCGCGAGCGCCGCGGCACCGGCGGCTGAGCGGGGTCGTCCGTCTGGTCAGACCTTCGCGGAGTGGGTGATTTGTCCCGCATCGTGGGGTTACGGTGCCTCGCGCCCTTCCCCCGCACCCGTCCGAGAGGGTCCCCCCATGCGCCCTGCCCGCCTCACCGTCCCCGCGCTGGTCACCAGCGCCCTGCTCGCCCTCGGCACCACCGCCGCCACCGCCGCCCCGTCCCCCGAGGCGAAGGGCACCCGCGTCGCCTCGACCGCCGCGGTCGCCGCCGTCACCACCTCACGCCTGTCCGGCGCCAACCGGTACGCGACCTCGGTCGCGATCTCGAAGGCCAACTTCGCCCCTCCGCAGGACACGGTCGTCGTCTCCTCGGGGCAGAACTTCCCGGACGCGCTCGGCGCCGGTCCGTTCGCGGCCCTCGTCCAGGCCCCCCTGCTGCTCGTCCCGACCTCGGGCAAGCTTCCGGCCGAGATCGCCGCCGAGCTGGACCGTCTGAAGACCAGGGACGTCATCGTCGTCGGTGGCCCCGGGTCGGTCAGCGACTCGATGCTCACCCAGCTGGAGAAGCACGCCGGCAACGCGATGGCCTACCGGTTCGCCGGCAGCAACCGGTACGCGACCGCCGCCTCCCTCACCGATGCCTTCGAGACGCCGCTGACCGGGGTCCCCGTCTACCTCGCCTCAGGGACCACCTTCCCCGACGCACTCGGCGGTGGGGCCGCGGCCAGCGTCGCAGGGGGGTACCTGCTGCTCACCGGTGCCACCAAGCTCCCGCCCGAGACAGCGGCCGCCCTCAAGCGGATCAAGCCCTCCGAGATGGTCGTCCTCGGTGGGACGGGGGCGATCTCCACCAGCGTCCTCGGTGCCGCGAGGTCCGCGGCCGGGCTGGCCAACGATGCCGTGCGCCGCATCGGCGGCAAGGACCGCTTCGCGACAGCGGCGCTGGTCTCGCAGGGCACCCTCCGCTCGGCCACCGAGGTGCTGCTCGCCGACGGGATGTCCTACCCCGACGCCCTCTCCGGGTCGGCGGTCGCGCCCTACTTCGGCGGCCGACCGGTGTTGCTGACCCTCAAGGACTGCGTCCCGGCGGCCACGCTGGCAGAGATCACTCGGCTCGGTGCCACCAAGGTCACCGCCCTGGGGGGGACGGCCGTGGTCTCCGACCGCGCCCTCGCGCTCACGCCCTGCTGACGGGCTCGGCCGTCGTGGGCCGTGTGGTCAGCGGGCCATCCCGGAGGAGCGGACGGTGCGCCACTCGATGCGGGGGCAGGTGTCCATGACCACGCCGAGGCCGGCCTCGCGGGCGCGCGCGGCCGCCGCCTCGTCGGCCACCCCGAGCTGCATCCAGATCGCGTCGATCTGGAGCCGGTCCTTCTGGGCGATGACCTCGTCGACGAGCGCCCCGACGTGCTCGGAGTTGACGAAGCAGTCGACGACCTTGATGTCCGTGCCGTCCGGGATGTCGGCCAGGGTGGCGTAGCCCTGCTCGCCGTGGACCGTCTCGGCTCGGGGGTGCACGGGGATGAGCCCCTTGCCGAGCTCGACCTTGAGCCACCGGGAGACCCCGAACGCCTCGCGGTCCTGGTTGTTCGACAGTCCGACGACCACCCAGATGCCGGGATCGACCAGCAGCTCGCGGACCAGCTCGGGGTCGTTCTGGTGCTTCAGGCTCATGAAGGCCAGCATCACACGTTCCCCCGGAGGCGCAAGGCTCCCGGCCGCCACGGTGCTGGCACTTCGCTCTCACCGGGCGGCCACGGGAGCGGCTGTGGGGGCGGCCACGGGGCGTGCCGGCGCGTCGCCGGGGAAGCCCTAAGATCGTTCGCGGACCCCAACCGTGAAGGAACACCGTGAAGATCACCGTAGTCGGCCTCGGCAAGATCGGCCTTCCCCTGGCCGTGCAGTTCGCCAAGTCCGGGCACGACGTCCTCGGCGCGGACGTCAGCCAGCCCGTCGTGGACCTCGTCAACGCAGGGACCGAGCCGTTCCCCGGTGAGGCGCACCTGGCGGAGTACCTCGCCGAGGTCGTGCCGGCCGGGCGCCTCGTGGCCACCACCGACACCGCCGACGCCGTCTCCCAGAGCGACGCGGTCGTCGTGGTCGTGCCGCTGTTCGTCGACGCGGAGGCCCGTCCCGACTTCGGCTGGATGGACTCCGCCACCGACGACATCGCGCGCGGCCTCAAGCCCGGCACCCTGGTCATCTACGAGACCACCCTCCCCGTCGGGACCACGCGGACCCGCTGGAAGCCCCGCCTCGAGGAGGGCAGCGGCCTGACCGAGGGCAGCGACTTCCACCTCGTCTTCTCGCCCGAGCGCGTCCTCACCGGCCGCGTCTTCGAGGACCTGCGCAAGTACCCCAAGCTCCTCGGCGGGCTCTCCGAGGCCGGGGCCGCCAAGGCCGTCGAGTTCTACGAGCAGGTGCTGCAGTTCGACGAGCGCCCCGACCTCGAGCGTGGCAACGGCGTCTGGGACCTCGGGACCGCCGAGGCGGCCGAGATGGCCAAGCTCGCCGAGACGACGTACCGCGACGTGAACATCGGGCTGGCCAACCAGTTCGGTGCGTTCGCCGCGAAGAACGGCATCGACGTCTTCCAGGTCATCGAGGCCAGCAACTCCCAGCCGTACAGCCACATCCACCGTCCCGGCATCGCCGTCGGCGGGCACTGCATCCCGGTCTACCCGCGGCTGTACCTGTGGAACGACCCCGACGCCACGGTCGTGCGTGCGGCGCGTGAGGCGAATGCCGCGATGCCCGCCTACACGGTCGGCCTGACCGTCGGCGCCGCCGGTGGCAGCCTCGCCGGCAAAAGAGTGGCCGTGCTCGGTGCGTCCTACCGCGGCGGCGTCAAGGAGACGGCGTTCTCCGGCGTCTTCGGCACCGTCGACGCCCTGCGCGAGGCCGGCGCGGACGTCGTCGTCCACGACCCGATGTACACGGCCGAGGAGCTCGCGAAGTACGGCTGGGACGCCTACACGCTCGGTGACCCGGTCGAGGTCGTCGTCATCCAGGCCGACCACGCGGCATACCGCGAGCTGTCCGCCAAGGACTTCCCGGACGTGCAGGTCGTCGTCGACGGCCGGCGCATCCTCGACCCGGCCAGGTTCGAGGACGTCCGCTTCCTCGTCGTCGGCCAGGCCGAGAAGGTGGGCTGACCGTGGCGGTCCGGATCGTCGACTCGGCCGACGTCGCCGACGGCGCGACGATCGGTGACGGTTCGTCCATCTGGCACCTCGCGCAGGTCCGTGAGGGCGCTGTCCTCGGCGAGAACTGCGTCGTCGGGCGTGGGGCGTACGTCGGCACCGGGGTGCAGATGGGTGACAACTGCAAGCTGCAGAACTACGCCCTCGTCTACGAGCCCGCCGTCCTCGAGGACGGTGTGTTCGTGGGTCCGGCGGTCGTGTTCACCAACGACCACTTCCCCCGTGCCGTCAGTCCCGACGGCACCCTGAAGACCGGCGACGACTGGGAGGCGGTCGGGGTCACCTGCCGCACCGGCGCGTCGATCGGCGCCCGCAGCGTCTGCGTGGCACCGGTGACGATCGGACGGTGGGCGCTCGTCGCCGCAGGCTCCGTCGTCACCAAGGACGTCCCCGACTTCGCCCTCGTGGCCGGGGTCCCGGCGAGGCGGATCCGCTGGGTCGGCAAGGCGGGCGTCCCCCTCGAGCAGAACGACTCCGGCACGTGGGTCTGCCCCCAGACCGGAGACCAGTACACCGAGCACGACAACACCCTGACGGAGGCCGTCGCACCATGACCGAGTTCATCCCCCCTGCCAAGCCGCTCATCGGCGACGAGGAGCGCGAGGCGGTCGACCGCGTCCTGCGCAGCGGCATGCTCGCCCAGGGCCCGGAGGTGAAGGCCTTCGAGGAGGAGTTCTCCGCGCACTTCGGCCTCGGCCGCGCCTGCGTCGCCGTCAACTCCGGCACCTCGGGCCAGCACCTCGGCCTGCTCTCCTCCGGCGTGAAGGCGGGGGACGAGGTCATCGTCCCGTCCTTCACGTTCGCCGCGACGGCCAACTCCGTCGCGCTGACCGGTGCCACCCCGGTCTTCGCCGACATCTCGGCCGACGACTTCTGCCTCGACCCGGCGGCCGTCGAGGCGGCGATCACCGACAAGACCGTCGGGATCATGCCGGTCCACCTCTACGGCCACCCGGCCAAGATGGACCAGCTCATGGCCATCGCCGACAAGCACGGCCTGCAGGTCTACGAGGACGCGGCCCAGGCCCACGGCGCCTCGCTGAACGGGACCCCGGTCGGAGCCTTCGGCACGTTCGCGATGTTCTCGCTCTACCCCACGAAGAACATGACGTCCGGTGAGGGCGGCATGGTCTCGGTCGCGAACGACGAGGTCGAGCGCCTCATGCGGCTCTACCGCAACCAGGGCATGGAGAAGCAGTACCACAACGAGGTCGTCGGGTTTAACACCCGCATGACCGACATCCACGCCGCCATCGGTCGCGTCCAGCTGACCAAGGTCGGTGCCTGGACCAAGCAGCGCCAGGAGAACGCGGCGTTCCTCACGGCCAACCTCGAGGGCGTCACCACGCCCCCGGTCGCGGACGGCGCGGTGCACGTCTACCACCAGTACACCGTCCGGGTCCCGCAGGACCGCGACGGCCTCGCCGCCGCCCTGCGCGAGGAGCACAACATCGGCTCGGGCATGTTCTACCCGGTGCCCAACCACCGCCTCGCCCCGTTCGTGGGTGACGGGACCGTCGACCTCCCGGAGACGGAGAAGGCCGCGGCCGAGTGCCTGTCGCTGCCGGTCCACCCGTCGCTGAGCCAGGACGACCTCGAGCGGATCGTCGCCGGCGTCAACGCCCTCGCCAAGGCCGGTGCCTGATGGCGAACCTGCGCGCCGGCCTCATCGGCCTGGGCATGATGGGCCGCCACCACGCCCGGGTCCTGGGCTCCCTGCCGGGCGTCGACCTCGTCGCCGTGGCCGACCCGGGTGGTGACGCCCACGGCGTCGCCGGCAACCGCCCGCTCGAGGACTCGATCGAGGGCCTGATCGCGCACGGCCTCGACTACTGCATGGTCGCCGTCCCGACGATCTACCACGAGCCGGTCGGCCTGGCCCTGGCGGCTGCCGGGGTGCACGCGATCATCGAGAAGCCGCTGGCGCAGGACACCCCGTCCGCCGTCCGCCTGGCCAAGGCGTTCAAGGACGCCGGTCTCGTCGGCGCCGTCGGCCACATCGAGCGCTACAACCCGGCACTCCAGAGCGCGCGGGCGCGCCTCGAGGCCGGCGAGCTCGGCGACGTCTACCAGGTCACCACCCGCCGGCAGGGCCCGTTCCCGGCCCGCATCGCCGACGTGGGCGTGGTCAAGGACCTCGGCACCCACGACATCGACCTGACGGCCTGGGTCACCCAGCAGACGTACACGTCGGTGTCGGCGCGCACGGCATACAAGTCCGGTCGCGAGCACGAGGACCTCGTCGCCATCGTCGGCCAGCTCAGCGGGGGCACGGTCACGAGCCACCTGGTGAACTGGCTGTCGCCGCTCAAGGAGCGTGTCACGATCATCACCGGTGAGCGCGGGACGTTCGTCGCCGACACCCTCACGGCCGACCTCACCTTCCACGCGAACGGCGAGATCGCGACCACGTGGGACGCGATCTCCAAGTTCCGTGGGGTCTCCGAGGGGGATGTCGTCCGGTACGCCATCGCCAAGCCGGAGCCGCTGCGGGTCGAGCACGAGAACTTCCGCGACGCGGTGCTCGGCAAGGACGCGGACATCGTCACCATGGAGCAGGGGTTGACCACCGTCCGCGTGGCCGAGGCCTGCATCGAGTCGGCGAAGACCAGCCGGACCATCGACCTGACCGACGCCGTCCCGGCCCTCTAGGACGACGTGACCACGGCCCTGCGGCGCGCGGTGAGTCGTCTCGCCCGCACCCCGGTGCTCGAGCCGGCCGCCCTGTGGCTGCGCCGGCGCACCTTCCCGGGCACCGCTGCCTACTGGGAGCGGCGGTATGCCGCGGGCGGCACCTCGGGGGCCGGTTCGTCCGGCCCCCGGGCCGCGTGGAAGGCCGAGGTCGTCAACGGCTGGGTGCGCGAGCTGGGGGCCACCTCGGTCGTCGACCTCGGGTGCGGTGACGGGCAGCAGCTCGCGCTCGCGGAGTACCCGCGCTACCTCGGCATCGACGCGTCCGCCACTGCGGTGCGGCTCTGCATGGAGCGCTTCGCCGGTGACCGCGACAAGAGCTTCCTGCACCTGCCGCCGGGGGAGTTCAGCGACCCGGCCGGCTGGCTGCGCGGAGACCTGGCGCTGTCGATGGAGGTCCTGTTCCACCTCGTGGAGCAGGAGGTCTTCGAGGACTACCTGCGGACGTTGTTCGCCAGCGCGGAACGCTGGGTGGTCATCTGCGGCATCGACCGGACCGGCGTCCGGAAGGCCGCGACGGAGCAGCACCGTTCGTTCTCCGAGTGGATCGCCGTGCACGAGCCCGGCTGGCGGCTCCGCGACCGCCGTGACCCCCCGGAGGGGGTCGACCTGATGTCCTCGCTGTACTGCTACGAAAGGGTGTCATGACCCCCGTCCGCCGCCTGCCCCTCCGCGTGGTCGGGGCCCGCCGGTGACCCGTCCGGTCCGCGTCGCGTCGCGCTTGTTCTCGCCGGAGGTGGCCGCTGCGGCGTTCCGGCTGCGCGTGCTGTCCGACGCCTTCGACTCCCTGGGCCACCCCGTCGAGGTGCTCACGACCACCCCGCCCGGGGGCCTCGTCCCCGACGACGGTCCGCTGCGGGTGAGCCGGTGGCCGGCGCTGCGCGACGAGCAGGGCAACATCCGGGGCTACCTGCACTACCTGTCGTTCGACCTGCCGCTGGCGATCCGGTTGCTGGTGCGACGCCGCCCGGCGCTGCTCGTCTGCGAACCGCCACCCACCACCGGCCTGGTCGTGCGCGTGGCGGCCGCGATCCAGCGGGTGCCCTACGCCTACTACGCCGGCGACGTCTGGTCGGACGGCGCCGCGTCGATGGGCGCCCCCGCTGCGATCGTCAAGGTGCTCCGGGCGGTCGAGTCCTGGGTCATGCGTGGGGCGAGCAGCGTGCTGTGCATCAGCGACGGCGTCGCCGAACGCGTCGCGCACCTCGGCGTCGAGGACTCCCGGATCGTCGTGGTGGGCAACGGAGTCGACACCGACGTCTTCACCCCCGAGGGGCCGGCACCCGAGGCCCTGGCCGAGGGGGGTGCCGGGCCGCTGTTCGTCTACACCGGCACGATGTCGGAGTGGCAGGGAGCCGAGGTGCTCGTGCGGGCCCTCGTAGCCTTCCGTGCCGCCGAGCCCACGGCACGACTGGTCTTCCTCGGACAGGGCAGTGACGTGCCCCACCTGCGCCGGCTCTCGGACCAGCTCGCCCCGGGTGCCGTGGACTTCCGTGGCGTCGTGCCCCCGGCTCAGGCGGCGGCCTGGTTGCGCTCCGCGACGGCCGCGCTGGTGTCGATCAAGCCCGGCCAGGGCTACGACTTCGCCAAGCCCACCAAGGTGTATGCCGCGACGGCCTGCGGCACGCCCGTGATCTTCGCCGGCGCCGGCGCCGGCCACGAGCTCGTGCAGTCCCAGCGGCTCGGCTGGGCACCCGGGTACGACGCCGACGGGGTCGCGCGCGCGATGTCGAGCGCGTGGGCCCTCACCGAGGAGGAGCGGGCCCGCACCAGCGAGCACGTCGTCGCCTGGACGCACGGCCACGCCTCGCTGAGGACGATGGGTCGCCAGGCAGCTGAGGCCGCGTTGCGCGGCGCTGGCCTGTCCTGACGAGCTCAGCCCGCGCGGTGCGGGAGCCGAACCCGGGTCAGCGGCGCTGGGCGGTGTGGATCGCCTCGACCACGCGGGTGGCGGCGTCGCCGTCGCCGTAGGGGGTCTCGTCGGTGGCGGCCGGGGTCGGGCGCTGGACGAGGTCCCTGAGGTCGTTCGGGTCCTGGACGAGCACGTTCCAGCCGAGGTCGACCGTCTCGGTCCACTCGGTCTCGGTGCGCACCGTGGTGCACGGCACGCGCAGGATGAAGGCCTCCTTCTGGAGCCCGCCGGAGTCGGTGATGACGCCGGCGCTGGTCATGACGTTGCGCACCAGTGCGGGGTAGGGGATCGGGTCGGCCACGGTGACCGAGCCGCGGTCGAGGTCGATGCCGAAGTCGGCGGCGCGCTGGCGCAGCCGGGGGTGCGCGAACAGCAGGACCGGCGCCTGCACGCCGGCGAGCCCGTCGATGATCGTCCGCAGGCGGTCCGCGTCGTCGGTGTTCTCGGCCCGGTGCAGGGTGGTGACGTAGTAGGGCTGCTCGGGGTCGACGCCCGCGGGCAGCTCGGCCGGCCGGTCGGCGACGGCGTCGCGCACCCGCAGGAGCACGTCGGTCATCACGTCGCCCACCATGACGCTGGAGCCGGCCAGTCCCTCGGTGCGCAGGTGGCCCATCGCCACCTCGGTCGGTGCCAGGCACAGGTCGGCGGCGTGGTCGGTGAGGACGCGGTTGTGCTCCTCGGGCATGCGGCGGTTGAACGACCGCAGGCCGGCCTCGAGGTGGGCCAGCGGGATCCCCATCTTCACCGCGCTGAGCGTGCCGGCGAGGGTGGAGTTGGTGTCACCGTAGACGAGCACCCAGTCGGGGCGGGTCTCCTCGAGCACCTCGTCCATCGCGGCGAGCATGGCCCCGGTCTGGCGTCCGTGCGAGCCGGAGCCGACCGCGAGGTGGCGGTCCGGTGCGGGGATGCCGAGGTCGCGGAAGAACACGTCGGACATGTTGATGTCGTAGTGCTGGCCGGTGTGCACGATCACGTGCTCGTCGCCCCGGGCCGCCATGGCGGTCGCGACGGGGGCGAGCTTGACGAACTGGGGCCGGGCGCCGACCACGCTGAGGATCTTCACGGCCGGTCACTCTAGCGGCCCGCGATCCCGGGTCCGTGGGCGACCGATCCCGCCGGGACCTGGCCTGGACCTGGCCGGGGCACCGGAGGCAGGGGGTCGCTCTGCTCAGCGGAACCCGGGCAGCCGGTCCTTGACGGCGGCGGGCAGCGGCAGCAGCCGCAGGTCCTTGCGCGACAGCGTCCACCACGCCAGGCAGAACGCCGCGGCCACGACCGGCTCGAGGTAGACGGGCAGCTCGAGGGTGCGCTCGGCCACGAGCAGGCCCACGATCGTCACCGCCCCGGTCAGGCCACGCGCCGCCAACCCGAGCCACGCGTGCCGTCCCTTGCGCCACTCGGCGAGCAACGGCACGCTCGCCGACACCGCGGAGCCGAGGAGGAACCCGACCGCCACGCCGTCGACCCCCATGCCGGGGGTGAGCAGCCACCACGACAGGCCGCCGACGCACAACCCGGCGAAGGCGGCGCCACTGGTCAGCTGCATCGCCCGGCGGGAGCGGGTGGCGAGGGCGTTGATGCTGGCGACGGCGACGTTGGTCAGCATGAGGGCGAACACGAGGACGGGGAGGATCAGCGACTCGGGGTCGAAGTTCTTGCCCCACAGGACGGTCATGACCAGCCGCGAGCACAGGATCAGCGAGCCGAACATCGTCACCATGACGAGGACGAGGACCCTCGTCGCCTGGTTGGTCTGGGCCTTGAAGTTCACCAGGTCCCCGCGGCCCCAGGCCTCGGCGAGCGACGGGAAGAGCACGAGGCTGAGCGACGCGGCGAGCATGGACGCGGGGGTCGCGGTGGCCATCGCCGCGGCGAACTGGCCGGCACCGGCCTGGTCGAGACCCTTGGCCACGACCATGGCGAGCTGGAGGAAGCCTGCGCTCGCGAGCGTCCCGGCGACGCCGACCAGGACGACCTGGTCCATCTCGCGCTTGAGCGCGGGCTCGAGCCGGGCCGTGCGGTCCACGCCCCGCGGCCACCCCGAGAGCGTGTACACGCCATACGAGAGGGAGAGGGCGAGCAGCAGCGCGGGGCCGCGCACCCCGGCGAGCAGGAAGGCCGCCAGGGCCACGAGCCCGGAGCCGGCGCTGAGCAGGTCCCACGTCGTGGCGCGGGCGACCTGCCCCGTGCCGAACTGGACCCCGCGGATGAAGCTGTAGCCGGAGTAGGAGGCGGTGAACACCGCCACCCACAGGCCGTCGATCCAGCGGCCGTCGTCGTAGTAGACCCAGAACGGGGCCGCGACCCCGGCCAGCAGCAGGCTGGACTGCAGGGCACGGCGACGGAAGTGGGTGGCGACCGCGTGCAGCTCCTCGAGGTTGCCGGAGCCGCGGGCCCGGGCGAGGTACTTGGACGCGACGCTGCCCGTCGTCGTGGGCCACATCAGGGTCAGCAGCGAGGCGGTGGAGATCGCGGCCTGCACGGTGCCGAGGACGAGCTTGCCGGCGATGCGCCCGATGAGCCAGCTGGTCGCGAACCGCAGCACCCCCTGGGCGAGGAGGCCGACCGTGCTCAGCGCCCCGCGCTGGGCGAGGCTGTGGGCGGTCGGGGTGTCGAGCCGGAGGGGGCGGAGGTTCTCCACGATGGAGGTGCCCAGGGCCCGTGTTCTCACGCGACGACCCTACCTGCGTCGGCCCTAGACTCCGTCCGGTGACTGCCGACCTGCCGATCGCCAGCGCGGACGCGTCGTCCGCAGCCGACCGACCCCGGGTCGCCGTCGTCCACGGCACCCTGCGCGTCCCGCCGACGTACTTCACCATCCAGCACGCGGTGCCTCTGGCCGACCGCTTCGACTTCACCTTCTTCGCGCTCGCCACCGACGTCGCCGAGGGGGCCTCGCCGTTCCCCGTCGTCGACGCCCTCGGCCTGCACGGGAGGCCGTTCCGCGAGCGCGAGTTCCTCCTGCCGCTCGTGCTCGGTCGACTGGCGTCGGCCGTCGAACACTTCGACCCCGCCCTCGTCCACCAGCACTTCGGCACGTGGTCGCTGCCGGCGCGGCGATCCGTCCGACGGCTGCGCGTGCCCCTGGTGGCGACGCTCCACGGCTCCGACGTGTTCACGTCGAGCTACACCGGCCGTGACCCTCGGTACCGCTGGCATCGCGCCAACCTCGCCGGTGTCTATGCGGAGGCCGACCGGATCCTGTGCGTGAGCCGCTTCCTCGCCGACGCGGCGGTGGCGGCAGGGGCGCCCCCGGAGCGGGTCGAGGTGCACCACCAGGGGATCGACACCGACTTCCTGACGCCGGCGGACCCGGGTGCTTCGGCGGATGGTGGGCCCGGACCGTCCGCGACGTCGGCAGGCGGTCCTCCGCGGGTGGTCTTCGTCGGGAGGCTCGCGGCATACAAGGGGGTGCCGGACCTCGTGGAGGCGTCGACCGCGCTGCGGGCCCGCGGCGTCGAGCACGAGCTGGTCCTCGTCGGTGACGGCCCACTGCGGGCGGAGCTCGACGCGCTGGCCGAGCGCGAGCAGCACGTCGGTGTGACCGGCTCGTTGGACCGGGTCGGTGTGCGCGAGCAGCTGCGCGCAGCGCACGTCGTCGCCCTGCCCAGCACGCCGCGCGAGGCCGCCGGGCTGGTCCTGCTGGAGGCTCAGGCCTGCGGGGTCCCCGTCGTGGCCTACGACGGGGGTGGCAAGCCCGAGATGCTGCGGCCGGGGGCGACCGGCCTGCTCGCCACCCAGGGCGACGCGGCCGACCTGGCCGTGCGCCTGGAGGAGCTGCTCACCCTTCCGGCGGCGGACCACGAGACCATGGGCCGGGCCGCGCGGGAGTTCGTCGTCGCTGAACGCAGCCTGGCCGTCAGCGCCGAACGCCTCGGGGAGCAGTACCGCTCGCTGCTCGGGTGACCCGTCGGCGGTGCGCTCAGGCCGTGCGTCCGGCGAGGAGCCTGGTGACGATCGCGTGCGAGGTCGCGACGTCGGTGTCGCTGCTCAGGGCCTGCGCGTGGGCGTGGGCCGACTGCTTGGCGGCCACGATCCGCTCGGGCGTCAGGGTCCGCAGCGCGGCGACCAGACCCTCCTTGGAGTAGTCCGCGGCGACGACCCCGAGGTCGTTCTCCGTCACGAACCGGGCCATCTCCGGCGACGGGCTCACCGCGAACGCGAGCCGGGCCTGGAGGAAGTCGAACAGCTTGTTCGGCAGGCAGTTCTCCATGTTGAAGTTGTCCGGTGGCAGCGAGAACACCCCGACGTCGTACTGGTTGAGGGTCTTCGGGAGGTCGGCCGGCGGCACCGGGTCGTGGATGGTGATCCGGGGGCTCTGGGCGGCTTGCTCTCGCAGGGACCTCAGGAACTTGCCACCGTCGCCCGCGGCGACGAGGTACAGGTCCAGGGTGACGTGCTCGAGCTCGAGGGCCGCGTCCACGAGCATGCCGAGGTTGCGGTTGGGCTCGGCGCCACCACTGTGGGCCAGCCGTATGGTGCCGTCGGCCGGCAGCGGGGTGGGCGTGAGCTCGGTGAACGGCCGGGCGTTGCGGACCAGCTCGGGTCGGACGCCGTACACACGGGCATACTCGTCGACGAGGCTCGCGGCCACCGTCGTGACCGCCGCGCAGCGCGGCAGGTAGGTGCGGCACATGTAGTCCATGAGCGGGGCGACCATGGTCCGCCAGACGAAGTACTGGTCGCGCTGGCCGGGGGCCCACTCGTGCATGTCGCCCCACACCGGCGGGGACCCGCCTGCGTCGGCGATCGCGAACGCCAGCGCGAGCGCCCGGGCGTCGTTCGCGACGACCAGGTCGAAGGACTGCCCCCGGAGCCGGGACAGCGCGAACTGCACCGCGGGGGCGTCGAGCTCGGCGCTGCGCAGCCGGTGCAGGCCGAGCTTGACGACGCCCTTCGGGGTCTGCGGCAGCGTGAGGGCGGCGTCGGGGACCTGCACGTGCTCGGCCGCTCCCTGCGGCTTCGGGCCGTAGCCCACCGTGACCACGTCGCCGTGCTCGGCGAGCACCGCGAGCTGGCGCAGGACGCGCGCGTCGCGGGAGATGGGGGACAGCGAGATGCACAGGATGCGGGGGGTGGCCACGGCCCCGATCCTAGGTGGTGGGCGCGGTGGCTCCGGTGTGTAGTGTCGGGTCGCCGCAACACCCACGAACCAGGAGTGGTCGCATGAAGTTCGGACTCTTCGTCCCGCAGGGCTGGCGGATGGACCTCGTCGGCATCGACCCCTCGCAGCACTGGGGGGTGATGGCTGGATTGGCCCGTCGAGCCGACGCGAACGAGGACTGGACCTCGATCTGGGTCTACGACCACTTCCACACCGTGCCGATCCCGAGCGAGGAGGCGACGCACGAGGCGTGGACCCTCATGGCCGCCTTCGCCGCTGTCACCGGGCGGGTGCGGCTCGGACAGATGTGCACCTGCATGGCCTACCGCAACCCGGCCTACCTGGCGAAGGTCGCGGCCACGATCGACATCATCTCCGAGGGACGAGTCGAGATGGGTATCGGCGCCGGCTGGTACGAGCACGAGTGGCGCGCCTACGGCTACGGCTTCCCGCGCGCGGGCGAGCGTCTCGCCGCCCTCGACGAGGGCGTCCAGATCTTCCGCCAGATGTGGACCACCGGCTCGGCGACCTTCGAGGGCAAGCACTTCCAGGTCGACGGCGCCCGCTGCTACCCGCAGCCGCTGCAGGGCACCGCCGTCCCCGGGTCCAAGGGCAACGGCATCCCGATGTGGATCGCGGGCGGCGGCGAGAAGAAGACGCTGAGGATCGCGGCGCAGTACGCCGACTACACGAACTTCGACCCCAGCCCCGAGGGCTTTGCGGCCAAGAGCGCGATCCTCAAGGGACACTGCGACGACGTGGGTCGTGACTTCGGCGAGATCGTCCGCAGCGGCAACCTCAACGTCTTCATCGGGAGCAACGAGCGCGAGGTCGACGACCGGTTCGCCTCGATCCGTGACCGCCTGCTGTCGGTGGGGACCCCGGAGGCGCGGGTCGACGGACTGCTCGCCGAGTACCGCGACTCCGCGACCGTCGGGACGCCCGAGCAGATCGTGGAGAAGCTCGGCGCGCTGCAGCAGCTCGGCATGACCTACGCGATCCTCAACTTCCCCGAGGCCGCCTACGACACGACCGGCATCGCCATGTTCGAACGCGACGTGATGCCCGAGCTGCTCGACCGCGAGGAGCACGGCCACCTCTGGCACCTCGGCCGCCGCTGAGGCGGCCCCGGGGCGTGGTCCTGCTCGGTGACCCCGGCGTGGCGCAACGCACGCCGGGGCACTGCCCCAGGCGGCATACCAGCGGGTAACCTGACCTCGTGAGCACAGGGAACCCCGACTTCGACCTCTTCCGGATCTCCGAGGACCACGAGGCGCTGCGCGACGCGGTGCGCGCGGTCGCCGAGGACAAGATCGCGCCCTACGCGGCCGCCGTCGACGAGGAGGCGCGCTACCCGCAGGAGGCGCACGACGCCCTCGTGGCGTCGGACTTCTTCGCGCCCCACATCGCCGAGGAGTACGGCGGCGTCGGCGCCGACGCGCTCGCGACGTGCATCGTCATCGAGGAGGTGGCCCGTGTCGACGCGTCCGCCTCGCTCATCCCGGCGGTCAACAAGCTCGGCACGATGCCGCTGATCCTCGCGGCGAACGACGACGTCAAGAAGCGCTACCTCACGCCGGTCGCCGCGGGGGAGTCGACGTTCTCGTACGGCCTGTCGGAGCGCGAGGCCGGCTCGGACACCGCCGCGATGAAGTGCCGCGCCAGGCGCGACGGTGACGACTGGGTCCTCAACGGCCAGAAGTCGTGGATCACCAACGCCGGTGTGTCCGAGTACTACACCGTCCTGGCCGTGACCGACCCCGAGGGCCGCCGCGGCGCCAACGTCAGCGCGTTCGTCGTCGAGAAGTCCGACGCGGGGTTCACGTTCGGCGAGAAGGAGCGCAAGCTCGGCATCAAGGGCAGCCCCACCCGCGAGCTGCACTTCGACAACGTCCGCATCCCCGGTGACCGCATCGTCGGCACCGAGGGCGAGGGGCTCAAGATCGCCCTGCGCACCCTCGACCACACCCGCGTCACCATCGGTGCGCAGGCCGTCGGCATCGCCCAGGGCGCGCTCGACTTCGCCATCGGGTACGTCAAGGAGCGCAAGCAGTTCGGCAAGCACATCGCCGAGTTCCAGGGCATCCAGTTCATGCTCGCCGACATGGCGATGGCCGTGGAGGCCGCTCGCCAGATGGTCTACGTCGCGGCCGCCAAGTCCGAGCGCGGTGACAAGGACCTGCCGTTCTTCGGGGCTGCCGCCAAGTGCTACGCCTCCGACGTCGCCATGCAGGTGACCACGGACGCGGTGCAGCTGCTCGGTGGCGCGGGGTACGTGCGCGACTTCCCGCTCGAGCGGATGATGCGCGACGCGAAGATCACGCAGATCTACGAGGGCACCAACCAGGTCCAGCGCGTCGTGATGGCCCGCCAGCTGCTGGGCTGACCCGTCGGACCGGCCGAACCTGGCCCGTTCGGTTCGTTTTGTCCGCATTCACTCGGTCGCCGGCCCGGCGGCCGTTACGGTGTCCCGTGTGTCACGAGTGAGAGCCATGTCCGGTGCGTTGCTGGCCGCCGCCGTCACGGTCGGCGTCATGGCTGCGTCGGCCACCCCGGCCAGCGCCGATGACCGCAACGTCGAGCCCGGACAGCTCGCGGCTGCGGCGGCGGGCGGTGGGCTGGTCGCTGGGATCACCCGCCCCACCATCCAGGTGACCCTGCTCGGTGGCGCGAGCGTCCTCCCGGACACCTTCCGCGACCGTGCCGACGTCGTCGCCGGCGACTCGCGTCGCATCGCCGGCTCGGACCGGTTCCGGACGGCCGTGTCGGTGTCCCGCGCGATCGCCCCGAACGGCGCCGGCGAGGTCGTCCTCGCCTCCGGTGTCGACTTCCCCGACGCGCTGTCGGCCGCCCCGCTCGCCTCACGGCTGAGGGGGCCGCTGCTCCTCGTGCCGCGCGATGCCCTCCCGTCGTCCGTCGCGGCCGAGCTCGCCCGGCTGTCGCCGACGCGGGTCACCGTGGTGGGTGGTCCCGGCGTGGTCTCGGCCCGGGTCGCCGATGCAGCCCGCGCCGCTGCAGGCGGCGCCTCGGTGGCACTGCGCCGGATCTACGGCTCCGACCGGTACTCCACTTCCGCGAAGGTGGCGGGGTACTTCGCCGCCGGCGGGGCCGGAGCCGTGCTGGCCTCCGGGGCCGCCTTCCCCGACGGTGTCTCGGCGGGTCCGGTTGCGGCGGCCCTGCGCGGACCGCTCCTGCTCACGCCGCCGACATCGCTTCCCCCTTCGGTGGGCGAGCAGCTCGTGCGGCTCGCGCCCGGCCGCCTGGTCGTCGCGGGTGGCACCTCGGCCGTCTCCGCACGCACCGTCGCTGCCGCCGAGTCGGCCACGGGCGCCACGGCCGAGCGCGCCTCCGGCGCCGACCGGTATGCCACGTCGTCCGCCCTTGCGGCCATCGTCGCCCAGCTCCGCAAGGCGACGGGGGCGTACCTCGCAACGGGTCAGGGATTCGCCGACGCCCTCGTCGGTGGTGTGGGTGCCGCCACGCAGGGCGGCCCCGTGCTGCTCACCGCCCCGGGCAAGGGGGCGCTCGCGTCCGTCGCGGCAGACCTCGCTCGCTCCCGCAGGGTGGGCACCTGGCTCCAGCTCTCGCTCGACCTGCTGGCCCGCCAGCAGAAGCAGCCGCCGACTGCCTACGTCGCCTACGACGCGGCATACCAGGCTGCCTCGATCGCCACGCTCTACGGCTGGGGCTCGTCCGAGGCGCTGGCCCAGCTCTCGCGGCTGCGCAGCGTGAAGAAGCCTGACGGCGGCTACGGCATGGAACGGGCCTGGGACGCGTTCAGCGACGGCTCGGTGAACCCGCCCGACACGAGCTACCTCGTGTCGGTCACGGACCACGCGGGAGTGGGCCTGCTCGTCGGGCTCCGCGCCGGGGAGGTGCAGGCCGCCGAGGTGGGTGACCTCGTCGACCTGGTCATGGCGTGGCCCCGCGTGACGGGGGACGAGGACTGCCTCGCGTACTCCACGGCTGTCTCGGATCGGCGGTTCTGCGTCTACAACGTCAACTCGTCGGCGTCGTGGTTCCTCCAGTCGGCGTGGGACGCCGGGGTGCGGCGACCCGGTCAACAGGAGCTGGCCCAGCGCCTCTACGCGCACGACGTCTCCAAGGCCTCCGGCGGCTGGTGGCCCTACAGCTCCAACCACCTCACCACCCGCCAGGACTGGAACCACAACGCGGCGATGATCGACTTCCAGTTCCAGCTCGACGTCGAGGCCGGCCGGGCCTCCCTGGCGTCGGTGATGCCCGGCGGCTGGGTGCACCCCGACCGGTCGACGGTCAACGACGTGCAGGGCTACATGCGTCTGCTCCCCTACGCCTGCTCCTACCGCGACGGCGTGCCCGAGGCAGCCCGGATCCTGGCGGCCAAGCAGAAGGACGCCAGCGAGTCGGGGCAGCTCGCGCTGTGGTCGATCCGCACCACCGCCTCGTGCGGCCCGAACTGACGGCCCTTCCGGCGACGAGCCGGACCTAGACCCGGCTCAGGCAGGTGTCAGAGGGCGATGCCGACGTACTTCGTCTCGAGGTACTCCTCGATGCCCTCGAACCCGCCCTCACGACCGAACCCCGAGTGCTTGACCCCTCCGAACGGCGCCGCCGGGTTGGAGACGATGCCCTGGTTCACGCCGACCATGCCGAACTCGAGGGCCTCACCGACGCGCAGGGCACGCGAGAGGTCGCGGGTGAAGACGTACCCGACCAGCCCGTACTCCGTGGAGTTGGCAGCAGCGACGGCTTCGGCCTCGGTGGCGAAGGTGGTGACGGGGGCCACCGGTCCGAAGATCTCCTCGGTGAGGCATCGCGCCCCCGGTGGGACGTCGGTCAGGACCGTGGGGCCGTAGAACCAGCCGTCACCCGAAACGGGTGAGCCCCCGGTGAGGACCTTCGCCCCCCGGCCCACGGCGTCCTGGACGAGCGCATCCACCCCGTCGCGCGCCTTGGCCGTCACCAGCGGTCCGACGTCCACCCCGGCCCGGGTACCCGGACCCAGCGTCAGCGCGCCCATCCGTGCCGCGAGCTTGCCGGAGAACTCCTCCGAGACCGACTCGTGGACGAGGAAGCGGTTGGCCGCGGTGCAGGCCTCGCCCATGTTGCGCATCTTGGCGAGCATGGCGCCGTCGACTGCGGCGTCGACGTCGGCGTCCTCGAAGACGAGGAACGGGGCGTTGCCGCCGAGCTCCATGGACACCCGCAGGAGCTGCGCGGCGGACTGCTCCACGAGGGCCTTGCCCACCGGGGTGGAGCCGGTGAACGTGAGCTTGCGCAGGCGTGGGTCGCGGATCAGCGGTGCGCACACCGCCCCCGACTGCGACGTGGTGACGACGTTGACCACACCGTCCGGTACGCCGACCTCCTGCAGCAGCCGCGCGAGCGCCAGCATGGACAGTGGTGTCTCGTGCGCCGGCTTCACCACCATGGTGCAGCCCGCCGCGATGGCGGGTCCGATCTTGCGCGTGCCCATCGCGAGCGGAAAGTTCCACGGCGTGATCATCAGGGTGGGGCCGACAGGAGCCTTCATCGTGACGAGCCGTGTCGCTCCGTTGGGGGCGACGGAGAAGCGCCCGTGGACGCGGACCGCCTCCTCGCTGAACCAGCGGAAGAACTCTGCGCCGTAGGCCACCTCGGCCCGCGACTCGGCGAGCGGCTTGCCCATCTCGAGGGTCATGAGGAGGGCGAGGTCCTCGGTGCGTTCGACGAGCAGCTCGTATGCCGCGCGCAACAGCTCGGCGCGCTCGCGCGGTGGGGTCCGCGCCCACCCGGCCTGCGCCGCTGCGGCCGCATCCAGCGCGGCAGCGCCGTCCTCGACGGTGGCGTCGGCGACGTGGGCGAGGACGGCACCCGTCGCCGGGTCGTGGACCTCGAAGGTCGAACCCGAGCTCGAGTCCTGCCACGTGCCGCCGATGTACAGCTGTTTCGGCACGTCGGCGAGCAGGTCCTGACGGTTCACGCTGGTCTCCAGGGGGCTTGAGGTCGGAGGTGGCCGGTCAGACGCGGGGCACGATGCCGTTCTCGCGCAGCTGCTCGAACAGGTCGCGGAACGACTGGGCCGTGCCCTGGTAGTCCAGGAACCCGGCAGCGCGGCTCTTGCCCATGTCGGCGAAGGTCTCCACGGTGCGCCCGAGGTCGGCGTCGGTGTGCCACCAGGACGCCAGCTCGGACGCGGCATACGGCTTGAGGTCGTTGGCCTCGACGATGCCGGCCCACACCTCGTCCGCGTGGTCCATCCGACCCTCCAGCGGGGTGGGGGAGCCCGGGTACTCCGCAGGCTCGACACCGAGCGCCGCGGCGACGTCCTTCCACAGCTGCCGCCAGCGGAAGACCTCGCCGTTGACGGTGTTGAAGGCCTCGTTCTCGCCGGCCGGTTCGCTGGTGGACCAGGCCACGTGGCGTCCGAGCAGGCGGGCGTCGGTGAGGTCGGTGACGCCGTTCCACTGCTCCGGGCTGCCCGGGAACACGAAGGGCTCGCCGGTCGCGCGGCAGATCGCACCGTAGACGGCCAGCGTCACCCCCATGTTCATCGCGTTGCCCAGGGCGTAGCCGATGAGCGTGTGGGGTCGGTGCACCGACCACGTGAACGAGTGCTCCTCCGCCGCCGCGAAGAGGATGTCCTCCTGGACGTAGTAGAAGTTCTGGTGCGGCAGTCGTCCCTGCTCCTCACGGAACGGGGTGTCGGCCGGGGCGCTGGCGTAGGCCTCGAACGGCCCGAGGTAGTGCTTCAGCCCGGTGATGAGGGTCGCGTGCGTCAGCTGGTTCGTGGCGCACACGATGTCCAGGGTGTTCTGCAGCATTTCACCATTGACCCTGCAGTTCTCCGCCTCGGTGTCCTGCCGCTGCCAGGTCGCGAACACCACGTCCGTGATGGTGAGCCCGGCGATGGCTGCCCGGATCGACTCCCGGTCGAGCACGTCGGCGTACACGTGGGTGACGCCGGGGAGCTCGTACTTGGGTGACCGCGACATGCCGATCACCTCGAATCCCTTGTCCTGCAGGGCGATCGCTGAACTGTAGCCAGCCATGCCGGTAACGCCGACAACGAGGGCAGAGCGCTTCATCTGACAGGTCTCCTGAGGTGTGACGGGACAGCCAGGCGGGGGACGGGCCTGGTCCGACGGTGTGCGGCATCGTGGCGCGCATAGACCGAGGGGTCAAGTATAGGTTAACATTTTGATCACTGTCGCGAACCACTGAACGGAGAAGGGCATGCCTGAGCGCCGTCCCGGCCCGAGAGCCGTTCCGGTCGGACGCATCGACACGGTGTGGCACTGATGCGGCACGGGACCGACTGGTCCTCGCGGATCCGGGGTACCTTCGGCGGGAAGTGGATCCGATGAGCGAGGGATTGGTCACCATGCCAGTGGGACGGTTGGGCGCACGCCTGCGCGAGGAACGGACGCGGGCCGGCCTGTCCCTGCGGGGTGCGGCGCGCGAGCTCGGCGTCTCGCCGTCCTTCGTGTCGCAGATCGAGAACGGCAAGTCCCAGCCATCGGTGGCCACCTTGTACTCCCTGGCCCGCTTGCTCAACGTCTCCATCGACGAGCTCTTCGCCGTGGAGTCGGAGACGCCGGATCCTGCTGCGACACCGGTGCGTTCGCTTGGGTCCACGCCGAAGAAGCGCAAGGCCGTAGGGGTGGTGGGCAAGCTCCCCGCCCGCTCCGACATCAGCTCGCCGGCGGAGGCCTTCCCCCAGGAGTCGAGCCACAGCCGGGTCGCCGTGACGCGGCCGGGGGAGCGCTCGCGGCTCGAGATGGACACCGGCGTGGTGTGGGAGCGACTGGCCACGAACACGGGGCCGGACTTCGACTTCATGGAGATCATCTACCCGGCGCACAGCAGCTCGACGAGCGACGGGCGGATGCTGCAGCACGCCGGCTTCGAGTTCGGGTACCTCGTCGAGGGGGAGCTCGAGATCACCGCGGGTTTCGACGTGTTCACCCTGCGCGCCGGGGACTCGATGAGCCTGGACTCCTCCCTGCCCCACCTCCTCACGAACCGCGGCGACGAGCCGGCGCGGGGCATCTGGCTCGTCGCGCACCAGCACTGAGGCGACGATCGTTCGGTAGTTCTTGACACCGAACGCCGCAGCGTTAACCATGTATGAACACATAGTGTCCCTCGCGGATGCTGCGACAACGACGTCGACCGAGAGGTGCGCATGAAGGCGCTGCAGTTCGAAGCCCCCTCCACCTACGCGGTGAACGAGCTGGATCTCCCGCGCATCGGCGATGACGAGGTCCTCGTCGCCAGCCGCGCGGTGGGCGTCTGCCACTCGGACATCGAGCTGCTCGAAGGCCGCTACATCATCCCCTTCGAGTACCCGGTGATCCCGGGGCACGAGTGGGCCGGCGAGGTCGTCCAGGTGGGGCGGGGCGTGACCGGCTACGGGCCCGGCGACCGGGTCGTGGGGGAGTGCGTCATCGGCAGCGACCACTTCGGCTTCAGCATCAGCGGCGCGGCCGCCGAGTTCTTCGTCGCGAAGGAGTCGTGGCTGCACCGCCTCCCGGACGCGCTGTCGTGGACCCAGGGCGCCCTGGTCGAACCCTTCAGCTGCGGCTACTACGCCACCGTGCAGGCCGACAACCTCGACGCCAGCGACACCGTGCTGGTCTACGGAGCCGGCCCCATCGGGCTCGGCGTGGTCGCCGCATCCGCGGGCAAGCGGGCCAAGGTCATCGTCGCCGAGCCGTCGGCCGCCCGGTCCGGCCTGGCGCAGACGCTCGGGGCGGAGATCGCCCTCGACCCGACGTCGGCCGACTTCGAGGACGCGGTCAAGGAGCACACCGACGGCCAGGGGCCGAGCGTCGTGATCGAGGCGAGTGGTCGCCCGGAGGCGATGGCCTCTGCGCTGGAGGTCGCGGGTTTCCGCGCCCGACTGGTCTACGTCGGCATCGACGTGGGCTCCTCGGTGCCGGCGAAGCTCGGTCTCTTCCAGTCCAAGGAGCTCCAGGCGCGGGGGATCATCGGCTCACCCGGCGTGTGGCCCCAGACCCTGCGCTTCCTGGCTCGCAGCGGTGTCGACCTCTCCCCCCTGGTCACGTGCCAGGTCCCCCTCCTCGAGGGTGACCGAGGCATCCGGACCGTCCTCGAGGACAAGGCGCAGGTCAAGGTCCACCTGACGTCCGACGCGACGCTGTAGGTCCACCGAGCCCTGAAGAGAAGGACATTCGCATGCTTGCAGGAGTTCTCCACGCACCGGGTGACCTCAGGGTCGAGGAGGTGGCCGACCCCACGCCGAAGACGGGCGAGGTCGTCATCGAGGTGTTCCACAACGGCCTCTGCGGTACCGATGCCACGGAGTACAGCAAGGGACCGATGATGGTCCCGCTGCAGACCCGCCACCCCGGCAGCGGACACGTGGGCCCGACCATCCTCGGCCACGAGTTCATCGGTCGCGTCGTGGGATCGGCTCCGGACGCCAGCGAATGGGTCGGGAAGACCGTGGCCTCCGGGGCGGGTGTCTCCTGCGGAGCCTGCGCGTGGTGCCGCCGTGGGCGGACGAACCTCTGCGCCTCGTACTACACGCTGGGTCTGTCGACGCACGGGGGACTGGCCCAGTTCGTGGCTGCCCCCGCCTCGACCCTGGTGGAGGTCCCCGCGGGCATGCGCACCGTCGATGCCGCGCTGGCGCAGCCGCTCGCGGTGGGGCTGCACGCCGTCGACCGCGCCGGCATCCGCCCGGGTGACACGGTCCTCGTCCTCGGGGCGGGCGCCATCGGCTCCTTCATCCTCGCAGGGCTGACCGGTCACGACGGTGAGGTCGTGGTGGCCGACATCGACGACGCGAGGTTGGCGGCGGCCACCACCCTGGGTGCGAGCCGCACCATCAAGCTGACCGCGGACACCTCGACGGAGGCCGTCGCCGACCTCGTCGGCGGCCAGGTCGACGTCGTCATCGAGAGCTCCGGTGCCCCCGGGGCGGCTGCGAGGGCCCTGGACCTCGCCGTCCGCGGTGGGCGGGTCCTGCTGGTCGGCCTGTCGAAGGCGCCCCAGCCGATCGCCCTCGCGGGGGTTGTCCTGAGGGAGGTGGACGTCGCGACGACGGTGGCCCACGTGTGCGGAACCGACCTCCCCCGGGCCCTCGCGCTGCTCGACCGGACGCGTCTGAGCGATGCCGTCGGCGTCAGGACGATCGCGCTGGCAGACGTCGTCCCGCAGGGGCTGGACCCCCTGGCCGCCGGCACCGCCGGACAGAAGATCCTCGTGGACCCCCGTCGTGGCTAGGGTCGCCGTCCTCGGGGCGGGGCGCATGGGTGGGGCCGTCGCCCGCAAGGTGGCCGGTGCCGGGCACGACGTCCCACTGTGGAACCGCACGCGCGCCACGGCCGAGGCCGTCGCCGAGGGGCACGAGCGCCTGGTCGTCGCGGACACGGCCGCGGAAGCGGTCGCGGGCGCCGACGTGGTGCTCACCATGATGGCGACCGGTGCTGCCACGTGCGAGGTGCTGCTGGCCGATGACGTGCAGGGCGCGTACGCCGACGACGTCGTCGTCGTCGACCTGGGCACCAGTGGCGTCGAGGCCGCGCACCGCCTTGCCGAAGGCCTGTCGCAGCGAGGGGTGTCCTTCGTCGACGCCCCCGTCTCGGGGAGCGTCCCGGCTGTCGAGGGCGGCACCCTGCTCGTCATGGCCGGGGGCCCGGAGGATGCCATCGCGCGGGCCGAGGGGGTGCTCGGTGCCATCGCCCGCAGGGTGATCCGCGTCGGGGATCCCGGGGCCGGCCAGGTCATGAAGCTCGCCGTCAACCTCGTCCTGCACGACCTGAACGCTGCGCTCGCCGAGTCGCTGCGGCTCGCCGAGGGAGCGGGTCTCTCGCGTGAGGACGCGTATGCCGTGCTCCAGGAGAGCGTGGTCGGCGCACCGTACGTGCAGTACAAGCGGGGCGCCTTCCTGGACACCGCGACACCGGTGGCCATGACGCTGGCGCTGGTGGCCAAGGACCTCCAGCTCATCACCGAGCAGGCCCGTCGCACGGGTGCGCCGGCCGTGGTGACCGAGCAGGTGCTGCGCACCGTGCAGCTCGCCGTGGAGTCGGGCTTCGGCGACCGGGACATGGCCGATCTCAGCCGCGTCTGAGCGCGACGGTCCGCCGGTGGGACGAACCCATAGGCGTAAACCCCTTGTGAACACCTCAGCACAGTTGTACAGTCACACCTAACGAACTGCAGTCGTTCTGTGAACACTGCGGAGGACCTCGACGAGGAGGCACGGGATGGCATCGACCGACGGCGCCCACGGCAGCAGCCCGCGGCGAACCCTGCCCGTGCTCTCGCGCGGACTGTGGACCGTCCTGGCCGCCCTGGCCCTCCTGGCCGTCGTCTCGATCGTCTTCGCCCCGAGCAGCATGAGCTCCGGAGCGCTCCAGGGAATGCTGCCGTTCGCTGCGGTCCTGGCGATCGTGGCCATCGGCCAGACCCTGGTCGTCATGCAGGGTGGCTTCGACCTGTCCGTCCCGGGATCGGTGTCCATCGTCGTCGTGATCGTCACCCACCAGGCCTACGGGAACGACGCGAAGGTCCTCCCTGCGGCGCTGATGGCGCTGGGCGTGGTGCTCGTCGCCGGACTGGTCAACGGGTTCCTGATCGGTCGGATGGGTCTGAACCCCATCGTCGCGACGCTCGGGGTGAACGCCCTGCTGTATGCAGGTGTCCTCGGCATCTCAGGAGGCACCCCCCGCCAGACCACCGACCTGCTGGCCAGCGTGGCCGGCGGAACCCTCCTGTGGGTCCCGAACTCGCTGCTCGTCGCGGTCGTCACGGTCGCCGTCACGACCCTGGTGGTCAAGCGCACCGTGGCAGGTCGCAGGTTCGAGGCCGTGGGGGCGAACGGCAGGGCGGCATGGGCGACCGGCCTACGGGTGCAACGACATCGCGCCGGCGGGTACGTGGCCGCCCAGGTGCACTACTGGCTGGGAGGTCTGCTGCTCGCGGGCATCCTCAACAAGCCCACCGCCTACCAGGGCGACCGCTACCTGCTGCCCTCGGTGGCCGCCGTCGTCCTCGGCGGGACCTCGCTGCTGGGCGGCCGCGGCAACATCGCCGCCACGGCGATCGCCGCGTTGTTCCTCACGCAGCTCGACCAGCTGGTGCTCGCGCTGGGCGTCAACTTCGCCGTCGAGACGCTCGTGCAGGCGGCAGCCTTCGCCATCGGCGTGGCCCTCTACTCCATCGAGTGGCGCCGTCTGCGCGAACGGTTCGCCCGCAGCCCCGGGCCGGTCGCGTCCCCCTCCTGACCACCACGCAGCACCCCTGCTCCGCCCCACGCCGTCGCCCCGTCGCCTCCCCTGACGCGGCTCTACCCAACGCTGTCCCGTGCACCACAGAAAGGTCCAGAACCATGAAGGAATCCACGAGCAAGATCCGGCTGATGGCCTCCTGCGGCGCCGTCGCCCTCTCGCTGGCAGCGTGCAGCAGCACCGGAACCACAGCGGGCGGTGACACGAGTGGATCGGCCAGTGGTGCGACCGTGGCCGGCGCCCCGTCCTGGTGCGGCACCAAGAAGATCTCCCTCGGCCTGACCGACGGGTTCGGCGGCAACAGCTGGCGCCTGGTCACGACGGCCGCGGCCAAGGAGGAGATCGCCAAGTGCCCGAGCGTCACGAACTTCACCTACGCCGACGGGCAGGGTGACACCCAGAAGGCCATCTCCGACATCCAGGGACTGGTCGCCAAGGGCGTCAACGCGATGGTGGTCTTCCCCGACGCCGGCAACGCGATGCTCCCCGCCCTGCGCAGCGCCTTCAAGGCGGGCGTGGTCACCGTGCCCTACCGCGTGAACCCGGGCGGGACGGCCAAGGCCGACTACAACGTGTGGATCGGGGCCGACTTCACCACCGACGGCAAGAACTGGGGCGACTGGATCGTCAAGAACCTCCCCGACGGCGGCAACGTCCTCTTCCTCTCCGGACCTGCGGGCAACAGCCAGGGCGTCGACGAGCTGAAGGGCATGAAGTCCGTGCTCGACCCCACGGGCAAGTACAAGTTCATCGGTCAGTCGCCGTTCGAGGTGACCAACTGGGACCCGTCCAAGACCCAGCAGGTGCTCAGCGCGGCCATCGCCAAGTACCCGAAGATCGACGTCATCGTCTCGGACTTCGGCCCGTCCCTCGTGGGCGCCCTGCCCGAGTTCGAGAAGTCCGGCCGGTCGATCCCGATGATCGCCACGTCCGACGGCAACGTGCTCTCCTGCTTCTACGAGGCGCACAAGGCCAAGAACCCGGACTTCAAGCTCATGACGGTCGCCACCGGCAACGACAACGCCCGCCTCGCCGTCCAGTGGGCCGTGGCGCTCGCCACCGGCGGCAAGACGCCGAGCGACGACGTGTTCAAGGCGCCGATGTTCGAGGACTCGGTCAGCTCCACGCCGCACCCCGTCACCTGCGAGAAGGCCCTGCCCGGGGACATCTACCTCTCCGCCCAGATGGCCGGCGACGCCCAGGCGAAGCTGCTGAAGTAAGTCCCACGTGAGGCGATCCCATGTCGAAGATGCACGTTGATGTCCAGGACGGATCCATGAGCGACCAGACGCAGGACCGGACTCCGGCCGACCTCGCCACCGACCTCAGGTCGGCGATGAGGCTGACCGAGATCAGCAAGCACTACGACGGCGTGGCCGCCCTCACCGACGTCTCCCTGACCATCCGGCCGGGAGAGGTGCACGCGCTGCTCGGGGAGAACGGTGCCGGCAAGTCGACGCTCATGGGCGTCGCCACCGGCTCCGTCCTCCCCGACGGCGGGACGATCGAGGTCGACGGGGAGCCCATCGACTCGCTGACGCCGGCCCGGGCGACGCAGCTGGGGATCGCGATCGTCCACCAGCACCCTGCGGTGCTGCCGGACATGACCGTGGCGGAGAACATCCGGGTGGCGGTCCAGGCCGACCGGCTCGGTGGGCGCAGGGCCGCCGAGTCGACCATGCGCCAGGTCCTGGACGACGTGGGCTCGACCGCCCACCTCGAGGACCGCGTCGACTCGTTGAGCGTCGCACAGCGGCACCTGCTCGAGCTGGCCAAGGCGATGCTGGTCAAGCCGACCATCCTCATCCTCGACGAGCCGACCGCCCCCCTCGGCCCGGAGTCGGTAGACCGCCTCTTCGCCTGGGTCAGGCGGGCCGCCGAGCGCGGCACCGCGGTCGTCTACATCACCCACCGCCTCGCCGAGGTCCGCGAGCTGGCGCAGCGGGTGACCGTGCTGCGCGACGGTCGCGTGCGCGGCACGGCCGAGGTGGACACGATCACCGACGACGAGCTGCTGGCCCTGATCGTCGGACGCCAGCTCGAGTACACGTTCCCGCCCAAGCGCCCGGACGTGGTCGACGCAGAGGAGTTCCTCACCGTCGAGGGCCTCTCCGGCAAGGGCTTCAACGACGTCTCCTTCACCGCCAGTCGAGGAGAGGTCCTGGGGATCTCGGGCATCGTCGGGAACGGCCAGAGCGACCTGCTGCGCGCCCTCAACGGGCTCGAGCCGTTCACGGGGACCGTCAGGATCGGCGCCAAGGACCACACGGCGAAGCAGCTGGCGCACGCGACGGCATACCTCCCTGCGGACCGGCACGTCGAGGGACTGATGATGACCCTCTCGGTCCGGGAGAACGCGGCGCTCGCCGCACTGGGCCGGTTCCGCAAGGGATGGCTGCTTGACCGCGGCGCCGAGGTCGAGACGGTCGGCGCGGAGCTCAAGGACCTGGCCGTGAAGACCGCCTCGCAGGAGACCGAGGTCTCGGCGCTGTCGGGCGGCAACCAGCAGAAGGTGGTGCTCGCGCGCGCACTGCTGTCGCGACCCAAGCTGCTCGTCGCCGACGAACCCACCCAGGGCGTGGACGTGGGAGCGCGCGCGGAGATCTACCGCATCCTGCGAGAGGTCTCCGACAGCGGCGTACCCGTGGTCGTCGCGTCCTCGGACGCCAAGGAGCTCGAGGGGCTCTGCGACCGCGTCATCGTGATGTCGAGGGGCTCGGTGGTCAACACCTTCGCCGGCGCGGACGTCACCGAGAGCAACCTCATCGACGCGGCCGTGCGAGCCACCAGCCGGACGAAGTCCAAGGACCGGGCGGTCGCGTCGACCAGCGCGACCGGTTCCACCCGGGTCGGGCGCTTCCTGCAGGGTGACTACGCCCCGGTCCTGATCCTCGCCCTGGTCATGATCGCGCTGGGCGGCTACATCTACGCGCAGAACCCCCGTTTCCTCTCTGCGTTCAACATCACCAGCGTCACGATGTCCTGCGCCGCACTGGGATTCATCGCCCTGGGCCAGACCGTCGCACTCCTCTCCGGAGGCATCGACCTGTCCGTCGGCCCACTGGCAGGCTTCGTCGTCGTCATCGGTTCGTTCTTCCTCGTCAACGGGAAGTCACCGGCCTTCATGGCCCTCGGGATCGTCCTCATGGTGCTGGCCTCGGCCGGTGTCGGGGCGGTCAACGGCTCGCTGATCCGGTACGCCAAGTTCACCCCGGTCGCCGCGACCCTCGCGGCCTACATCGCCCTGCAGGGGCTGAGCCTCCTGCTGCGCAGCGCGCCGGGCGGCAACATCGCGGACGGTGTCACCGCGTTCCTCCAGCTCGGGGTCGGCCCGGTCCCCAACGTGTTCATCCTGCTCGTCATCGCCGCGGTGGTGATGGAGTGCCTGCTGCGCTACAGCGGGTGGGGGAGGCGGCTGCGCGCCGTCGGGTCCGACGAGGGCTCGGCCCGACGGGTCGGGGTCAAGGTCGACCGCACGGTGGTGCTCGGCTACGTCGTGGCCTCGCTGTTCGTCTTCCTGGGCTCCGTCGTCCTGCTCGTGCAGCTCGGGATCGGCGACCCCACCCAGGGCGTCGGCTACACCCTGAGCAGCATCACGGCCGTCGTGCTCGGTGGCACCAGCCTCCTGGGTGGTCGGGGGACGTTCATCGGCACGCTCCTCGGTGCCGGACTGATCATCGAGCTGCTGAACGCGACGGTCTTCCTCGACCTCTCGCAGACGTGGCAGTACCTGTTCCAGGGCGGGCTCATCGTGGCCGCCGCCGTCATCTACGGGCGCGTCCGCGGCGCGCGCGCCAGCGTCTAGACCAGGAGGACACCCCCATGCGGGCAGCACGGTTCCACGGCAAGTCCGACATCCGCGTCGAGGACGTCGACGTCCCCCAGATCCACGAGCACGACGAGGTGCTCGTCGAGGTCCTGTGGTGCGGCATCTGCGGCACCGACCTCCACGAGTACATGGTCGGTCCCATCGTCACGCCGGTGACGCCACATCCGCTCACCGGCGTGACGCTTCCACAGGTGCTGGGTCACGAGTTCTCCGCGCGGGTGGTGGAGGTCGGTCGGAGCGTCAGTGACGTGGCGGTCGGTGACCGGGTCGCCATCATGCCCGCCATCGTCTGCGGACGGTGCCGCTTCTGCCGGGAGGGCCTGGGCCACCTCTGCGAGAAGTTCGCCTGCACCGGACTGTCCGCGGAGACCGGTGGCCTCGCGCAGTATGCGGTGCTGAAGGAGTACCAGGTCAGCCGCCTGCCGGACTCGGTGTCGGACGTCGAGGGTGCGGTCGTCGAACCCGCCAGCGTCGCGGCATACGGCATCGACCGCGTCGGGGTCCGCGGCGGTGACATCGTCCTCGTCACCGGTGCCGGCCCGATCGGTGTCCTGTCGGCGATGTACGCGAGCGCCCTGGGCGCCACCACCGTCGTGATCGCCGAACCCAACCCCAACCGTGCGGCGTTGGCCCGGGCGATGGACATCGGGCCGGTGGTCGACCCCACCCAGGACGGTTTCGCCGACTTCATCGCCGAGACGACCGAGGGGCGGGGCGTCGACATCGTGGCCGAGTGCTCCGGCTCGACGCCAGGGCTCACCACGGCGATGGACAGCGTGCGCACCCGCGGCAGCATCGTCCAGACCGGGCTGCACACCCGGCCCGCGACGATCGACGCGATGCGCTTGTCGGAGAAGGACATCAGCTACATCGGGAGCTGGTGCTACCTCATCACGGACTGGCCCCGCATCATCCGGCTGATCGCGTCGGGCAAGTACCCCGTCGCCAAGGCGGTCACGACCCGGATCGGGCTCGAGGACGTCGTGTCCCGAGGCTTCGACGTCCTCGTCAACCCGACCGGTGACCAGCTCAAGGTCCTCGTGTCGCCGACGACGTCGGGCTGAGGCGACGGTCATGGCGATCACCATCCAGGCCATCCACCACGTGGGCCTCGTCGTCCGGGACCTCGACCGGTCGATCTGGTTCTACCACGACCTGCTCGGGCTGCCCTTCGTCAACGAGCCGACGCCCTGGTTCGAGGGACCGGAGCTGTCCGTCGGTGTGGGGGTTCCCGGAGCCAGGCTCCGCCAGGTCTCCCTGCTCGCCGGCGAGACCATCATGGAGCTCATCGAGTACGCCGAGCGGCCCGACGGCGGGCCGCAGCCGCCGCCCAACAACAACCTCGGCGCGGCCCACGTGTGCTTCAAGGTGGCCGACGTCGCGGCGACCAAGGCAGAGCTCGAGAGCCACGGGGTGGCGTTCTACTCCGAGGTGAACGTCGTGGACGACGGGCCGCTCGCCGGCTGGCGCTGGGTCTACTTCAGCGACCCCGACGGCCTGGCGCTCGAGCTCGTCGAGATCGCCTACTACGACCAGGAGGCGCGCCGGCTCGCGGCCGCGGAGTACCTGCGTTCCAGACCGTCGAAGGAGCAGGCCGAGAGTCGCGTGCCCGCCTGAGGCGACCCGCAGGCTCGCCCCCGCCGACCCCGCTCGGCACCCCACCCGTGCCACCCGCCCCCGACTTTTCTTGCACAGACCCGAGGAGAACTCATGGTTTCGCCGACATACGGCACGAACGCCGTCGACTGGGAGAACCGCCTGGACATGGACCGACTGCGGTCCGAGCGGTTGGCGCGCCTCAAGGAGGAGCTCGACCGTTCCGACCTCGGTGCCCTGCTGACGTTCGACTTCCACAACATCCGGTACATGACCAGCACCCACATCGGCACCTGGGCCATGGACAAGATGATCCGCTTCGCACTGCTGCCACGCGGTGGTGACCCGGTGCTGTGGGACTTCGGCTCCGCCGCCAGCCACCACACCCTGCAGGCACAGTGGCTCGACGAGCCGCACCGCGCCGCCGGGCGCGGTGACCGCTACGGCTCCAGGGCCGGAATCTCCACGCTGCGCGGGGCGATCTCGCCGGCGGCAGGTCGCGCCGAGGACGTCGCCCGCAAGGTGGCCGAGGTGATGCGCGACTTCGGGCTCGAGGGCCAGGCCGTCGGTGTCGACATCGTCGAACCCCCTGTCGCCGCAGCGCTCAAGGCCGCAGGGCACGAGGTCGTCGACGGGCAGCAGGTCTTCCTCGAGGCGCGTCGGATCAAGACCCGCGACGAGATCGGGCTGCTGACCCAAGCCGCGTCGATGGTCGACGGAGCCTACGAGCAGCTGTACGACTTCCTGCGCCCCGGGATCAAGGAGAACGAGTGCGTCGGCCTCGTGAGCAAGGTGCTCTACGACCTCGGGTCGGAGCACGTCGAGGGGGTCAACGCGATCTCCGGCGAGCGCTGCGCACCCCACCCGCACGTCTTCAGCGACCGGATCATCAGGCCCGGCGACCCGGCCTTCTTCGACATCCTGCACAGCTTCATGGGTTACCGGACCTGCTACTACCGCACCTTCGCCGTCGGCAGCGCGTCGCGCGGCCTGCGTGACGCCTACACGATCTGCCGCGAGTACATGGACCGCGCGATCGACCTCGTGAAGCCCGGCGCCACCACCGCAGACATCGTCTCGGTGTGGCCGACGGCGCAGGAGTTCGGGTTCGCCAACGAGGAGGCGGCCTTCGCCCTCCAGTACGGCCACGGCATCGGGCTGTCGATCTGGGAGCGGCCGATCTTCAGCCGCATGACGTCGCTCGAGCACCCCGAGACCCTCGAGGAGGGCATGGTCTTCGCACTCGAGACGTACTGGCCGTCCGCGGACGGGTGGGGCGCCGCGCGCATCGAGGAGGAGCTGGTCGTGACCAAGGACGGGTGCGAGGTCATCACGAAGTTCCCCGCCGAGGACCTGCTGGTCGCGGGCAAGCGCTACTACACGACCGGCGGCTACCTGCCGACGGTGCGGGACAGCCAGTCCCACCTCAACCGCACCAGGTCGACGTCGGTCGTCGGCGTGGGGGAGGAGAGCCGATGAGGTCACCACTGACCGACCACGTCTACGGACAGCACGCGTCCGTCCTGCCACCGCAGGACCAGACCCGGCACGACGGGGACGACATCGACCTGGCCGTGCGCACGGGCCTGTACCGGAGCATGCGCGAGATGCGTGTCTTCGAGAAGCGCGCCTACGACCTGTTCATGAAGCAGCTGGTCAAGGGCACCAGCCACCTCTCGCTCGGCATGGAGGCCATTGCTGCCGGCTTCGGGCAGGCGATGCGCCGCGACGACTACACCTTCGCGACCTACCGCGGGCACGCCCACACGCTCGCCCGTGGCGTCCCCATGACCCCCGTCCTGGCCGAGCTCCTGGGCCGCGCCAACGGGCTACTCGGTGGCAAGGGTGGATCGATGCACCTCACCAGCGTCGAGCACGGGATGATGGGCTCTTACGCGATCATCGGTGCCCACCTCACGATCGCCAACGGTGCGGCGTGGTCGGCCCAGTACCGCGGTTCCGGCCAGGTCGCCGTGTGCTTCTTCGGTGACGGCACCACCAACATCGGCGCCTTCCACGAGGCCCTCAACTACGCCGCCGTGTACAAGCTGCCGGTCGTCTTCGTGTGCGAGAACAACATGTACATGGAGTACACCTCGATCTTCGACATCACTGCTGTCGAGCGGCCGGCCGCCGACCGTGCGTCGGCCTACGGCCTCGAGCCGGTGCTGATCGACGGGAACGACGCCGACGAGGTCTACCTGGCCGCCGGGCGGGCGCTGGACCGGGCTCGCGCCGGGGACGGCCCCAGCCTGATCGAGGCGGTGACCTACCGCCACGGCGGCCACTCCCGCGCCGATCCGGGCAAGTACCGGCCCAGCGAGGAGGTCGAGGCGTGGAAGGCGTACGACCCACTCGACGTCTACCGCGACCGGCTCATCAGGCTCGGTGTGTCCGCCGACGAGCTCCTCGCGATCGACGCGGAGGTGCTGGCCGCGGTCGACACCGCCACCCAGGAAGCGATCGCCGGTGACCTGCCCGCACCGGAAAGCGCCTTCACGGATCTCTGGGCGGATGGAGGCTGGTCATGGCGCAACTGACGTACCGCGACGCCGTCGCACGAGGGATCGCCCAGGAGATGCGACGCGACGAGCGCGTCCTGCTCGTCGGCGAGGACGTGGCCGGCGCGGGCGGGGTGTTCAAGACGACCGTGGGCCTGCTCGACGAGTTCGGCCCCACCCGGGTCGTCGACACCCCCATCTCGGAGCAGGCCATCCTCGGAGCGGCCATGGGCGCCGCCATGACCGGCCTGCGCCCCGTCGCCGAGATCATGTTCTCCGACTTCTTCGCCGTCTGCTGGGACATCGTCGTCAACCAGATCGCCAAGACGCGGTACATGACCGGCGGCCAGGTCAGCCTGCCGCTGGTCATCAAGACCGGCAACGGTGGTGGCCTGCGGTTCGGTGCGCAGCACTCCCAGTCGATCGAGAACTGGGCCATGGCGATCCCCGGCCTCAAGGTCGTCACGCCCTCGACCCCCGAGGACGTCGTCGGCCTCATGGCCGCGGCCATCCGTGACGACGACCCGGTGATCTTCTGCGAGCACAAGGGCCTGTACGCGTCCAAGGGCGAAGTCCCCGACGGCGACATCATCGACTCCCTGGGTACCGCGAAGGTCCGTCGCCCGGGCAGGGACGCGACGATCCTGTCGCTCGGCATGATGGTGCCGCGGGCCCTGGCCGCGGCCGAGGCGCTGGCCGCGCGGGGCATGGACGTCGAGGTGATCGACGTGCGCTCCCTCGTCCCGCTGGACACGCAGACGATCCTCGGGTCCGTGTCGCGGACCGGTCGGCTGTTCACGGTGGAGGAGAACCCGCAGCTGCTGGGATGGGGAGCGGAGATCGCGTCCCTCGCCAGCGACGAGTGCTTCTGGGACCTCGACGGCCCGATCCAGCGGATCACCACCCCCCACATCCCGCTCCCCTCGGCCGACTCGCTCGAGGACCTCGTCATGCCCTCCGAGGAGAGCATCGCGACCACCATCGAGAAGGCGCTGCAGTCGTGACCGGAGGACGGGAGGGGCGGGTCGCCGTCACGATGCCCCAGCTCGGCGAGACCGTCGCCGAGGGAACCGTCCTGCGGTGGCTCAAGCAGGTGGGCGAAGCGGTGGCCGACCAGGAGCCGCTGCTCGAGATCTCGACGGACAAGGTCGACGCCGAGGTGCCCTCGCCGGCCGCCGGCGTGCTGGCAGAGATCGTCGTCGGCGAGGACGAGACCGTCGACGTCGGAACGGTCCTCGCCCATGTCGCGCCCGGTGCTCCATCGCCCGGGCAGCGGGCCGAGGCCACGGGTGCACCGCCCGTCGAGCCGGCGGCCGAGGAGCGCTCGCCGTCACCCCCCAGCGGCGAGCGCTCCTCCCCGCCCGCCGGCGGGCCGCGCCACCGGCACTCACCGCGGGTGCGGCGGCTCGCACACGACAGCGGCGTCGACCTCGCCTCCCTCACCGGGACGGGGCCTGCAGGCCGGGTCACCCCCGACGACGTGGAGCGTGCCGCCCGGCACGCCGCCCCCGAACCCGTTCCCTCTCCGGAGGCGCCGGTGTCCGTACCGACCCGGGCCGCGCCCCAGCGCGTGTCGACTGCGGCGGCCACCGAGCCGTTGCCGAGCCTGGCGAGGAGCTCCGCCCCGGCTGCGAACCGTGCGTTCCGCACCCTGGTCGCCGAGGTGGACGTCCCTGCGGCGCAGTGGGTCGGCTCCTCCGACCAGGCGTCCGTCCCGGTGCCCGGCTCGGCAGCGGCGGCAGTCGTCGCAGCAGTCGCTGGTGCCCTGCGCAGTCACCCCTCGCTCCTGGCCCCCGGGGCCGGCGCCGACGCGGGCGACCTGGCCGTCTCGTGGTCGACCGGGTCCGGCACCACCTCCTGCCTGCTGTCGCAGGCCGGTGAGCTGAACGTCGGGGGAGTCGCCCAGCGGCTCCTCGCCGGGGCCACCGCTGGCGAGCCCCCGCCCGGGGCCGGCTTCACGGTGAGCCTCCTCCAGGACACCGACGTGCTCTTCGAGGTCGCCGAACCCCCGCCGGGTCAGGTCGCGACCATCGTCTTCGGCACCCCGACCCGACGCGTGGTCGTGGTCGATGCCGACGGCTCACCCGGCATCGCCATCCGCCAGCGGTCCTCCGTGGCCCTCAGCCACGACCCGGGGACCGTCTCGAGGGAGGCCGCCCTCGCCTTCCTCCGGGACGTGGTCCGCCGGGCACACTCCCGCGCCTAGCCGTCCGTCCACCAGCAGAAGCTCGGAGACCCCATGCCCAGTCCCACCCGGACCCACCACCTCGCCTACTCGACGCTGGTCCACCCCGGCGACACCTGGGAGGAGATGCGCGAGAGCCTCGAGACCTATGCGCCGCAGGTGAAGGCGCGAGTCTCCCCGGACGAGCCGTATGCCGTGTCCCTGCGGATCTCGGGTGCCTCCGCCCGGACCCTGACGAGCGATCCCGTGGAACGGAAGCGGCTGCGTGACTGGCTCGACGAGCACGACATGTACGTCTACACCGTCAACGCGTTCCCCCACGGTCCGTTCAAGGGCCGCAGCGTCATGGAGGACGTCTACGAGCCCGACTGGAGCACGCAGGAGCGGGTCGACTACACCTGCCAGGTGGCCGACATCCTGGCCGAGATCACCCCCGAGTCGGTGTCGCCCTCGATCCAGACGGCCCCGCTGGCGTTCCGCCCCAAGGTGACCTCCGAGGCCGATGTCGTGCTCCTGACCGAGAACCTCCTTCGGGTCGTGGCCCACCTTGTCGACCTCGAGCAGCGCACCGGCCGGCGGGTGAAGCTCGCCCTCGAGCCGGAGCCCTACTGCTACCTCGAGACCACGGCAGAAACGATCACGTACTTCCAGGAGCGGATCTGGTCACGCGCTGGTCTGGTCACGTTCGCGAGGCTGAGCGGACTCCCCGTCAGCGAGGCGATCGGCGCGCTGCGTCGCCACCTCGGTGTCGTGTTCGACATCTGCCACCAGTCGGTGGAGTTCGAGGACATCGCGGTGTCGCTGGACTCGCTGGTCGACGCCGGGGTGCCGATCTTCAAGCTCCAGGCGGCTGCCGCGCTGTGGGTCCCGACGGTGGACGCGGAGACGGTCGAGGCGCTGGAGGCGTTCACCGACACGATCTACCTCAGCCAGACGACGGAGTCCCGCGGGGGAGAGCTGACGCGGATGCTCAACCTCTCCGACGCGATCGCGGCGTGGCGCAAGGACCCGGGCGGTGACCGGGAGTGGCGCACGCACTTCCACGTGCCGGTGTTCCTGGACGACCTGGGTCCGTTCCGGACGACCCGCCCCGGCATCGAGGCAGCGTTGCGGGTGCACGCCGAGCTCGACCTCTCGGACCACCTCGAGATCGAGACCTACACGTGGGACGTGCTCCCCGGGCACCTCAAGACCGGCGACATCGTCGAGTACGTCTCGCGCGAGCTCGAGTGGATGCGCGACACCTCGGCCGCACTGGCGACGGCCGACCGGACGGAGTCGCGGTAGGGCGTCACCGTGAACGGTCGGCGCCGCACGCGCTGAGCCGGCCGCGCGCCATACCGGTCAGCCGCCGGAGGGCTTGCCGTCGGTGCCCTCGGGCGGGGACTCGAGCGGGGTGTCGTTGCGCAGCAGCGTGAACAGCGCCTTGGCCCGCGGGGTGTCCCACTTGACCGAGCTGCCGGCGCTGGTCTGGTAGTTCAGGCTCTGCAGCGGGACCACGAGGCTCAGGCCCTGGTCGTTGGAGACCGCGCGCATCGCCAGCAGCACGCGGCTCGCGTCGCGCATCGAGGTGTCCTGACCGACGATGAGGCCCCGGGCCGCGGCGTGGGAGAACCCCCAGTAGCGGGTCGGCACGAGGACCGTCGACGGTGTGAGCGCCTTCTTCATGATCGCCGCGAGGAACTGGCGCTGGCGCTCGGCCCGGCCGATGTCGCCGCGCGGGTCGGAGTAGCGGGCGCGGACGTAGCCGAGGGCGTTGCGGCCGTCGAGCAGCTGGCAGCCCTTCTTGAGGTTGATGCCGGCCTTCTTGTCGTTCATGGCGAACTTCACGCAGATGTTCACCCCGCCGACGCTGTCGACGACGGAGGCGAACCCGGCGAACCCGATCTCGACGTACCCGTCGATGTGCAGGTCGGTGACCTGCTCGACGGTCTGGACGAGCAGGTTCGGGCCGCCGAACGCGAAGGCCGCGTTGATCTTGTTGCTGTTGTGGCCCGGGATCGGCACGAAGCTGTCGCGCGGCAGGGAGATGAGCGCGGGCTTGCCGCCCCCGGCCGGGACGTGGACGAGGATGATCGAGTCGGTGCGGCGGCCCACGGCGTTGCCGGTGGCCAGCTCCTTCTTCTGGGCCTTGGTCAGGCCCTCGCGGCTGTCGGACCCGACGAGGAGGTAGTTGTACCCCTTGCTCTGGGCCGGGCGGGTGCCGGCGGGGGTGGTGTCGACCTTGCTGACGGAGTTCCACGCGTGCAGCGGGGTGAAGGCCATGAACGCCAGCCAGGCCACGACGACCAGGCCCACGAGCAGGGCGACCGGCCGTCGGCGGCGCCGGCGGGGCTCGCGGGGTCCGCGCGGCTCCTGCGGCGCGCGGGGACCGGCCGGGGGAGCGGACGGCGGGGGAGCGGCGGACTGGCGCGGTGTCCGGGGGGCCCGGTCGGCAGGGGCCGTGGCGGCTGCGCCGAACTGGGCGCGCGCACCGGTGTCCCGAGCCTGGTTCCGCGCCTGGTTGCGAGCCTGGTTGCGGGCCTGGCCGCCGCCCGAGCCGGGGCCACGGCCCTGCTTGCGGCCGCGCACGTCGACGACGTACACGTCGTCGGGGTCGTCCTCCCACCCGGCCGTGGGGTCGGCGTCGCCGCGCTGCGGGATCGGGCGGGCGTCGTCCGGCCCGGTGTGGCGTCCACTCATCCCGCCAGTGTCCGCTGCGGGGAGCGGGCGTGGCAAAACGGCGCGGCGGCACGGGCGGGATTTCGTCCGACTTCGACCCGAGATGGTGCGCCCGGCCCAGCCGGTCGCGCGACGCACCGAAACCCTGACCGGGACCTGACCAGGCCCTGACCGATCCCAGACCTCGCCACGACACTCGCACGATCACACGCGTCACAGGAATCACGCTGGCCCCACTTCATACTGGTCCACCATGAGCCGCAGCCCAGCCCCGTCCCCCGTGGACGACGAGGCCGGCGTGTACGTCTCTGGCCGTGCGCACCGCACCCTCGCCGACGCCGACGTGCTGAACGCAGGCATGCGCCGCCGTCGCGCGTTCACCCTCGTGCTGCTCACCCTCGTCGTGCCGGGCAGCGCCCAGCTCGTCGCGGGGAACCGCCGCCTGGGCCGGTTCGCCGTGCGCGTGTGGCTGGCCCTCATCGGCCTCGTGGCCGTCCTGGGAGTCGTGTTCCTCGCCAGCCACTCGTTCGTCATCGGCCTGCTGGGCCGGTCCTGGGTGCTCGGCGCGCTGGAGTGGCTGATCCTGGGGTTCGCCGGCCTGTGGGCCCTGCTCTTCGTCGACGCGTGGCGGCTCGGCCGCCCCAGCAGCCTGGTCATCCGGGCCCGCCGGATGCTCACCGCGGTCACGGCCGTGATGCTCGTCGTCACCTCCGGAGGCCTCGTGTATGCCGCGAGCAGCGTGGGTGCCGGGAAGGACGCCCTGGGGGCCCTGTTCGGCGACGGCGAGGCCGTCGGTGCCGTGGACGGTCGCTACAACGTGCTCCTGCTCGGCGCCGACACGGGCAAGGACCGCGTCGGCACCCGCCCGGACAGCATCCAGCTCGTCAGCATCGACGCGCAGACCGGCGCCCCCGTCACGTTCGGCTTCGCCCGCGACACCGAGAACATCGACTTCCGCCCCGGTTCGACGATGGCCCGGCTGATGCCGGACGGCTGGAACTGCGGCGACAAGTGCCTGCTCAACGGCCTCTACACCTGGGCCCAGGACCACGCCTCGCAGTTCCCGGCGGGCACCGCGAACCCCGGCGTGCTCGCCACCCGCGAGGCCGTCGAGGCCCTCAGTGGCCTGACGATCCAGTACTACGTCATGGTCGACCTCAAGGGCTTCCGCAAGATGGTCGACGCAGTCGGCGGCCTCGACGTCACGGTGAAGTACCGCACGCCCATCGGCGGCGGCACCTCGCCGATCATGGGATGGATCGAGCCCGGCCGCCAGCACCTCGACGGGTACCACGCCCTCTGGTACGCCCGCTCGCGCCAGGGCTCGACCAACTACGAGCGGATGGCCCGCCAGCGCTGCGTCCTCACCGCCATGTCCGCCCAGCTCGACCCCGAGACGGTCCTGCTGCGCTTCCAGAAGATCGCCTCGGCCAGCTCCGGCCTCATCCAGACCGACCTCCCGCAGGCCGAGCTCGGCCGGTTCGCCGACCTGGCGATGAAGGCGCGTTCGCAGAAGATCCGCGGCGTGAACTTCGTCCCGCCCCTGATCAAGCCGTGGGACTACGACCCGGGCGTCATCACCCGCACCGTCGCCTCGACCATCAAGGCGTCGGAGAAGGGCGCGGGGAAGCCCGCGAAGGCGAAGAAGCCGGCGGCCACCGCGAAGGCCACGGCCGCGACCCCGGCGCCCAGCAGGCCCGTCGCCCAGCCGGGGACCGCGGTGCAGGACCCGGCCAAGGCGGCCGGCAACGCGGCGGAGAGCGATCTCTCCTCCGTATGCTCTGCAACCTCATGACCAGCACGCCCCCTGCCTCCGAGTCCCCTTACTCCGAGTCCCCGGCCTCCGAGTCCCCGGCCCCCGGGCCCGGTGACCCCCTCGAGCGCGACGACGCCCTCGAACCCGACGTCCCGGGCGCCCTGCCCCGTCCTGCCCGGGTGGGGGTGGTCATGCCGATCCTCAACGAGGAGCGCCACCTCGGCGAGGCCGTCGACTCCGTGCTCGGCCAGGACTACGACGGACCCGTGCACCTGGTCCTCGCCCTCGGGCCCAGCCAGGACCGGACGGATGCCATCGCGCGGGAGATCGCCGCGCGCGAACCCCGCGTGCGCACCGTAACCAACCCGTCGGGCCGCACCCCGGAGGCGCTCAACGCGGCCATCGCCGCGCTCGACGACGTGGACGTCGTCGTCCGGGTCGACGGCCACGGGGTGCTCGACCGCGACTACGTCCGCACGGCCGTCGAGCTGCTCGAGGAGACCGGCGCGGCGAACGTCGGCGGACTCATGGACGCCGAGGGCGTCACGTCGTTCGAGCGGGCGGTCGCCGCGGCGATGACCTCGCGGCTCGGGGTCGGCTCGGCACGCTTCCACACGGGAGGCGAGTCCGGCCCGGCCGACACGGTCTACCTGGGGGTGTTCCGGCGGGAGTGGCTGGACCGCACCGGTGGCTACGACCCGCGCTTCGTCCGAGCGCAGGACTGGGAGCTCAACCACCGCCTGCGCGAGGCCGGTGGGCTCATCTGGTTCTCACCACGGCTGCGGGTCGCGTACCGGCCGCGCCCCACCCTCGGCGCCCTGTCGCGGCAGTACCGCGACTACGGCCGGTGGCGCCGGGTCGTGGCCCGCACCCACGCCGGCACCATCAACGCCCGCTACCTCGCCCCGCCCACTGCCCTGCTCGGGGTGGTCGTCGGACTCGTCGGCGGCTTCCTGTGGTGGCCCCTGTGGCTGGTGCCCGCGGCATACCTGGTGGCGACGACGGTCGGGGGCCTCACCGTGGGTGACCGCAGGCTGGAGCCGGCGGACCGCCTGTGGCTCCCGCTGGTGCTGCCCACCATGCACCTGAGCTGGGGCTGGGGGTTCCTGACCAGCCGGGTCCGGATCGACTGACGCCCTCGGCAAGGGGTCAGCGGCAGGCGTCGATCCGGTAGAGGGTGTAGTCGCCGGCTCGGCCGACGACGGAGAAGCCGGCCGCGTCTGCGACCCCGTCGATCCCGGCGTAGCGCCGCTCCTGCCCACGGCTGTCGGTCATCGACGAACCGCCGGTGAGGACGTACCCCACCCGGTGGCGCGCGGCGGCCTGGCAGACGGCCGGGTCCTCGGCGGCACGGTCGAGGTCGGCGCCGAGCAGTTCGAGGTCCCCGCCCTCGGACCAGACCTTCTCCGTGGGGAACAGCACGCGCCGGTCGCTGGTGAGGTAGAGGTAGCTGCCGCCCTGCCACGGGTTCGCGGCGACGACGGCTCCGGCGGGCACCTTGGCGCCGAGGGTGCGCAGCGCCTCGAGGTCGGCCTCGCTGGCCCACGACTCGTCGGCCGGCGCGGAGAAGTACCCCGTGAGCGAGTGGCGGCTTGCGCCGACGTCGGCCCCGGCGGTCGCAGCGACGAAGGCGACCGCGACGAGCGCCGTCGCGGCCAGGGCCGACGTGGCCCGCCGCGACGACCCGGCGGACGCCTCGGGCGACGCGCCTCCACCGAACCGGGTGCCCATCCGGGTGCCCAGCCAGCCGGCGGCCGCGGTCAGGGCAGCCGTGGCGAGCAGGGCGGCCGGCAGGACCATGAGGGCCCCGAGTCGAGGGCTGTTGTTGTACCAGGGCCAGGTGAGGAGGCGGGTGGCACCGTCGTCGACCAGGGCGATCGCGAGGTAGAGCGCCGTCACGCCGAGGTGGGCGAGCACGACCCAGAGGTGCTGCCGTCGGACGACCAGGACGACCAGCCCCACGAGCACGACGAGCCCCGCGACCCACAGCGGTGAGAGCGCGCGCGGTGAGAGGAACAGGACGTCGACGACACCCTTGGCGTTGCTCATCTCCCTGCCCGGGGGGTTCGAGGAGCGCATGCCGACGGAGACGACGGTGGCGGCGACCCAGGCGGCCGACAGGCCGAGCAGGACGACGAGCGCCGCCCCGACCGAGAGGGCGCTCGCCCCGCGTCGCGTGGACCGGAGCAGCCAGGCACGGTGCAGCAGGGCGGCCACGACGACGAGGGCGCCGATGAGGACGAACGAGATCAGGGCGTTCGGGTGGGCGATGGCCAGTCCCGGCAGGCCGGCGAGGCCGAGAAGCAGCGAGCGAGAACGGACCGGGCCGTCGACCGCGGCGAGCAGCAGGGTGAGCGCCGCGGGCAGGAGGGCCTGGCCGAAGAGGTTGGGCCACAGCACGCCGTACCCCATGAGCCAGAAGGGGAAGGCGGCGAAGGCGACCGACGCCAGGGCGGCGCACACGGTCGTCGCCCACCCGGAGCCGAAGAGGCGACGGGCGAGCACGAGCAGGCCGATCGGCCACACGACCCCGGCCAGGGCGAGCGCGACGCAGGAGGCTGCGACGACGGGGGTGGCACCGGTGAGCTGGGCGACGGTCGCGGCGACCCCGTGGAAGGCGGCGGGGTAGAAGCCGGTGCCGCTGGGGGAGGCGTACCCGCCGGCGTGCAGGGCCGAGATGTCGTGGCCGGCCAGCATCCACTGGATCGTGCCGAGGTGGAAGATCGTGTCGGGGCTCTGCGGGAACGCGGTGGGACGGGCGGTCTCGGGGACCACGACGAGGACGGCGACGACCAGGGCGACGGCGACCCCGACGAGCAGCGACCACGGCGACCCGTCCGACGCCGCGGAGCGGCCGTCGTCGGGACCGTCGGTCGTCCCGGTTCCGTCGGGCTCGGGGCGGGACCGCAGCAGCAGGCCGACCACGGCGCAGCCGGCCAGCAGGACCAGCACGCTGACCGCCAGGGTGGCGACGCCCCAGTCCACGCCGACGATCCCGGCGACGATGCCGCCCCCGGCGACGGCCGTCGTCGTGAGCAGGGGACCGGTTCCCAGCGCCGTGGCCCAGCGGAGCCCGGCCAGGCGGGCGCCCACCGCTCCGGGGAGCACGAGCAGGAGCGCGGCGACGGCCACGACCGGCGCGGCCTCGAGCCACGTGGTGGAACCGAGGGCCATCAGCGCCGCGCCATCGTCACGGGGGGCCCCGGTACGGCACCGTGGACGGGCCGACGCGTCGCTGGGGTCATGGGCGACAGCATACGAGCGGCGCGACGCAGTGCCGGGCACCCGACCCCGGCGCCGCGGGATCCGGGGCCGGCCGGGTCGCTGGCGATATGCTGCGCGGGCCCTGCCGCCGCACCGAAGAGGACCGCATGCCCACCACCGCGCGAGGCCTGCCGTGCTGGCGGTGCCCGCTGTGAGGTCGTGGTCCGACACCCTCCGTGCGGTGCTGCGCCAGTCCGCCGCCGACGGCCCGGCCACCCCGGGGTGGCTCACCGTGCCCCGGCTGCTGGCCCTCACGGCCCTCACCGCGGCCTGGGTCGCGCAGCGCCCCGACGACGCCCTCGTCTGGCTGGTGGGCGGCGTGCTGCTGGTGGCCACCGCCGTCGAGCCGGTCCTGCGCCGGCTGCTCCCCGTCCCCGCCGCCGTCCAGCTCCCCGGCTGGACGCCGCCCACCGTCGCCGTGGCGCGGTTCGTCGTCCCGGCGGCCCTCGTCGCCCTCCTGCTCGTCCTCGTCGCGGCGGCCGGGGCGCTGACGCCGTGGGTCTTCGGCGTGGCCGCCGTCGTCCAGGGGGTGCCCCTCCTGCTCGCCACGGCCCAGGCGCTGCGCGCGTATGCCGCGCGGCCGGCCGCCGCAGCCGCCCTCGGTCGCGCGGTGGCACAGGTGGCGCCGGAGTTCGTCCTCTACACCGCCCGCCGTGGTGGCGCCTACCAGCTGCAGATGTGGCTGCCCCACCTCGAGGCGCTCGGCCGACCGTTCCTCGTGGTGACGCGCGACCCGGCGGCCCTCGCACCGCTCGCGGAGGTGACGACGGCTCCCGTGGTCGCGTGCCCCACGTGGCGAGACCTCGACCGGGTGGTCGTCCCGAGCCTGCGCGCGGCGTTCTACGTCAACAGCGTCGCGGCCAACGCCGACTTCGTGACCTACCGGCAGCTGACCCACGTCTACCTCGGCCACGGCGAGTCGGACAAGGCGCTCTCGCACCACCCCGCGCACGCCATGTACGACCTCGTCTTCGTCGCGGGGCAGGCCGCGGTCGAACGGTACGCGCGGCACGGAGTGCAGGTGCCCGCCGACAAGTTCGTCGTCGTCGGCAACCCGCAGTCTGCCGCGGTGGAGCCCGTCGACACCGTCGCGGGCTCCTCGGACGGTCGCCCCGCCGGTGCCGTGCTCTACGCGCCCACGTGGCAGGGCTACAACGACGACTCGTCCTACTCCTCGCTGAGCCACGGGGTGCAGGTGGTGCGCGCCCTGCTCGAGCTGCCGGGTCCCGTCGTGTTCCGCCCGCACCCGTTCTCGCGCACCCGCGCCACCGAACGCGGCCACGTCGCCGCGGTGGAGGAGCTGCTCGCCGCGGACGCCCGGGCCACGGGACGTGCCCACGTGTACGGCGTGGACGAGCCGTTCGCGGGCAGCGCCAACCGCGTGGTCGCGATGGTGGGCGACCTGTCCAGCGTCGTGACCGAGTTCCTGGCCTCGGGCAAGCCCCTGGCGCTGGTCACCGACGGTGAGCCGGACTTCGCCACGCGCAACCCGGTCGCACGGGCGGCATACCTCGTCGCACCGGACCTGGCGGAGCTGCCGGCAGTGCTGGCCCGCATGCTCGGCGACGACCCGTTGCGCGAGGAGCGGGTGGCGGTGCGCCGCCACTACGTCGGGGCCGAGGGGGACCAGGCGTTCGCCCGGGCGGTCCTCTCGCTGCTCGACGCACCGCGCGGGGCTGACAGCCGCTCGCGCCACAGCCGGTAGGGTCTGGCGCGTGACAGCGTTGCGCACGGTTGCCGTGGTCCTTGCCGGTGGAGTCGGGAGCCGGGTGGGACTCAGCATCCCCAAGCAGCTCATCAAGATCGCCGGACGGCCGATCATCGAGCACACGATCGAGGTGCTCAACAGCAGCCCGCTCGTGGACGAGATCATCGTCATGATGACCCCCGGGTACCTCGACCCGGTGCGCGCCATCGTCGCCAACGGCGACTACACCAAGGTCACCCAGATCCTCGAGGGCGCCGACACCCGCAACGGCACCACCGGTCGCGCGCTGCAGGCGCTCGGCGCCGAGGAGTGCAACGTCCTCTTCCACGACGCCGTGCGACCTCTGCTCAGCGAGCGCATCGTCCGCGACTGCGTGGCCGCGCTCGAGACGTACGAGGCCGTCGACACCGCTATCCCGTCCGCCGACACGATCATCTCGGTCACCGACCAGAGCGAGATCAGCGACGTCCTCAAGCGGTCCGAGCTGCGCCGTGGCCAGACGCCCCAGGGCTTCCGCAAGTCCGTCATCTCGCGCGCGTACGAGCTCGCGTCCCAGGACCCGAACTTCACCGCCACCGACGACTGCACCGTCGTCCTGCGCTACCTGCCCGACGTGCCGATCGCGGTCGTCGCGGGCGACGAGCGCAACATGAAGGTCACCGAGCCCATCGACGTCTACCTCGCCGACAAGCTCTTCCAGCTCACCAGCCACGACCTCCCGCAGGACCACACCGACGACGAGTTCGGCGAGGTGCTGCGCGGCAAGACCGTCGTGGTCTTCGGCGGCAGCTACGGCATCGGCGCCGACATCGTCTCGCTCGCGGAGCGGTTCGGTGCCACCGTGCGCGCGTTCAGCCGGTCCGGCACCCGCACCCACGTCGAGCGCCGCGCCGACATCGTCGCCGCGCGCCAGCAGGTGCTCGCGGAGACCGGCCGCGTCGACTTCGTCGTCAACACCGCCGGGGTGCTGCCCCGCGGGACGCTCGAGGAGACGACCGAGGAGACCATCTACGCGGCGACCGAGGTCAACTACATCGCGCCGATCCTCATCGCCCAGGAGTTCTACCCCTACCTGCGCGAGTCCGGTGGAGCCCTGCTGCTGTTCACGTCGAGCTCGTACACCCGTGGCCGTTCGGGCTACAGCCTCTACTCCTCGGCCAAGGCCGCCACGGTCAACCTCACGCAGGCGCTGTCCGACGAGTGGGCCGTCTCCGGGGTGCGCGTCAACTGCGTCAACCCCGAGCGCACCGGAACCCCCATGCGCACCAAGGCCTTCGGCCAGGAACCGGCTGACAGCCTGCTCGAGTCCGAGACCGTCGCCCGGGCCGCCCTGCGGGTGCTGGTGTCCGAGCTGACCGGTCACGTCATCGACATCCGGCGCGCCGACCCGTTCACCTCGCACGAGCTCACGGCCGCGCTCGCCGACGACATGCACCAGACCGAACCGCACGACGAGATGCCCGAGGACGCGGAGGCCGCCGCCAGCGGTTCCGCGCCGGGGCAGTAGCCGGCGACGCGTCGGAGCGAGAGGAGTACACGGTGTCCGTCAAGGTGAGCGTCGTGGTCCCGGTCTACAACCCGGGCCCGTACATCGACCCCTGCATCGAGTCCCTCCTGGGCCAGACCATGGCGGCGGAGGACCTCGAGCTGATCTTCGTCGACGACGGGTCGACCGACGACTCGCTCGCCAAGCTCCAGGCCGTGGCGGCCCAGCACCCGCAGGTCACCGTCATCCCGATCCCCAACTCCGGCTGGCCGGGCAAGCCCCGCAACACCGGGGCCGACCAGGCCAAGGGCGACTACGTCATGTTCGTCGACCAGGACGACACGATGGAGCCCGAGGCGCTCGAGCGGATGCACACCCTGGCCGCTGCCAACGGCGCCGACGTCGTGCTCGGCAAGGTCATCAGCGACTTCCGCGGCGTCAACCACGAGGTCTACCGCACGCACCGGCCGTCGTGCACCGTCTTCGACGCCCCGCTCATGGAGAGCCTCACGCCGCACAAGATGTTCCGCGCGGACTTCCTGCGGGAGAAGGGGATCCGCTACCCGGAGGGGCCGCGCCGCCTCGAGGACCAGCTCTACATGGCGAAGGCCTACTTCGCCGCCTCCGCCGCGACGATCGTCGGCGACTACGTCTGCTACCGCTACCTGCGCCGTCCCGACGGGGGCAACGCCGGGTCCAAGCGGTTCGACCCGGCCGTCTACTACGGCAACCTCCGCGAGGTGCTCGACGTCGTCGACGCGCACACCCAGCCGGGCGAGGAGCGTGACCACTTCTACCGCCGCTTCCTGCGGGTCGAGCTGCTCGGGCGCCTCGGCGGGGGCAAGGTGCTCAAGCACCCGGAGGAGTACTTCGACGCCCTGCTGCGCGAGGTCCGCGCGCTCCTCGAGGAGCGGTTCCCCGCCTCCGTCGACGCCGGTATGGGTGCGGCCATGCGGGTGCGGGCCGGCATCGTCCGCGCCGGTGACCGCGAGCAGATCATGGACCTGGCCCGCGAGTACAACGCGGTCAAGGCCGCTGCGGTCCTCACCGGGATGCGCTGGGCCGGCTCGTCCTTCGAGCTCGACGTCGAGGTGCGGCTGACCCACCGTGGCAAGCCGCTGGTGCTCGAGGCCCGTGACGGCCGGCTGTTCCTGCCCCGCGCCGTCGTCGGCACCGCGTGCACCGACGACGAGCGGCGCGTCGACGACCAGCTCGACGCGGCGTACGGCGACGTCGTGCTGCGCCACCGGGAGCTGCGCGACGAGTGGTACCTGCCGCAGCCGCTCGAGGTGACGCTGGAGCAGTCCGGCGCCGGGCAGGAGGTGGTCTGGCGGGGCACCGCGACCGTCGACCCGGCCAGGGCAGCCGCTGGCCGGGCGCTGCGCGAGGGCAAGCAGGACTTCTACCTGCGGCTCGGTGTCTTCGGCTGGGCCCGCCAGCAGCGACTGGGCGCCGACCGGCGCGACGGCATCGTCGTCCCCGACCTCTTCGCGGAGCCGGGCGGACGCCTCGTCGAGCGGTTCGACACCGACCCGCACGGCAACCTCAGCCTCAACGTGGACATCCCCAAGGACCGCGCCCGGGTCCTCATCGCGCGCACCTCGGTGCGCTCCGCATCGCGGACGCGGGTGGAGCTGGCGCCGAACGTGCACCTCGCGCAGGACGGTGGCAAGGGCACGCTGGGCCTGCGCCGGGCGGACGGCCACCGCACGTCGTGGCCGGTGGTGACCGGCGGCCAGACCTGGGTGGCCTCCGCCCCCGAGGGCGAGTCGTTGCGTCCTGGCACCTACGAGCTGACGCTGTCGGCGCCCGGGCCCTGGGGGGCCGTGCGGCTGCTCGAGGTCGTCGTCGTGTCACCCTTCGGCGTCTCGTCCCGTCGGGCCACGGCCGGGCCGACCACGACGGAGCGGCTGACCGGTCTCGCCGCGCGGGTGCGCCGTTCCCTCAAGGGCTGACGACGGGGCGCCCCCACGTGCTGACGGCCTCGTCGAAGGCGCGGTCGAACCGGGCGACCGGGTCCTCCGACTGGTCGCCGAGCAGGTAGGCCCGCGTGCGGGTCCGGTCCTCGCTCAGCGAGTCCGACTCGCGGGCGTCCTGCACGAACCCGGCGATGTCGCTGCCGTCACCCATGAGCACGTACGCGCCTGCGGCCGAAGGGAACTCGAGGCGGAACTGTTCGGCGCTGGTGGTCCCGAAGTGCGTGACGACATACGGCTTGCCGGAGGCCAGGAAGTCCGTGATGACGCTGGAGATGTCGCTCACGAGCAGGTCGGCGCGGTTGAAGGCGCTGTACAGCCCCTCGGAACCGGTGACGACCTCGTGCGGATGGCCGGCCGCGGCGACCAGGTCCTTGAGCGAGTCCACCTCGTCCCCGAACGCCGGGTCGTCGGTCCCGGTGCCCGGGTGTGGCTTGAACAGCACCCTGACGCCCGGCACGGCCAGCAGCGTCTCGAGCAGGACCCGCCCCTGGCTGAGGATGGAGGAGTACTCCCACTCGGCGAAGAAGCCCTCACGCGTGGGGGCGTAGAGAACGGTGTAGTCCCACTCGCTCTGCCCGTCGTCGCCGTGGTGGTCCTCGGCGAGCGGGGCGGCGACCCGGTGGATCTCGGCCAGCTGGGGTCGGCCGATCTCGCGCACCTGCTCGTCGCGGACGCCGACGTCGGCGATGCGGTAGCGGTCGCGAGCGGCGGGGCCGCTGACCCACGCCTCGTCGAAGATGCGGGTGAGGACCGTGGCGCTGCCGCCCTTGTCGCTGTCACCGTGCCCGACGAACACGTCGACGATGCCGGGCAGGCGCAGGAGGTGGTTGTTCGTCGCGACGTTGGACGGGTAGAGCGCGATGCGGACCGAGGGCGGCACGACCCGCTCGATGTCGCCGGGTCGGCTCACCATGACGACCGGCAGGGTGTCGGTGGACACCAGGGGCTCGTTCCACGGCTCACGCACCAGCACGACGACCCTGCGGTCGACCAGCTCCAGGGTCGGCATCCACACGTTGGCGATGTAGCCGATGGCCTCGGGCCGGCTGTAGTAGAAGAGCGCCTCGGGGGAGAGGTCGCGCAGGGCGTCGGCGAGCAGGTCGACCGTCTTCTCGTGGGGGGTGTCGTTCCGCGCCCGCAGGGCGTCGACCAGGGCCAGCACGACGAACAGCACGCACACCACTCCTGCGACCGCCGAGGCGATCGCGATGGCGGCGCGGGGCCCGTCCGCGAGGGGGACCACCACGCCCACGACCATGGCGAGGGTGGCCGCCGAGATCCACCGCTGTCCCTCGCCCAGGAGCGCAGGTGCCAGGGGAGGGTTGCGGACCACACCGGGGACCTCGAGGTTGCGCCACGAGACCGGCGAGAGCCGGTGGGCCACCGCGTCGGTGACGAGGACCTGCAGGGCCAGGCGCGAGAGCCACACCAGGGCGAGGGTGACGGCGACGAGGACCACGGTGCCGTGGTCGTCACCGAACGCCGCGACGGCCAGGCCCCCCAGCAGCAGGCCGCGCACTCCGGTCCGGACGGTCAGGCCGGCCCCGAAACCCTCGAGCGCGCGGGCGACGGCCGCTCGCTGGCGCACCACGGCCTCGCCGAGGAGACCGACGAGCGTGCCGAGGACGAACACCACCGCCGCGAGCAGCGGGTGGGAACCGGCGAGGGGCAGGGCGGCGGCGAGCAGGGCGAACCCGGCACCGAGCACCCCGATGACGGGCAGGTAGGTCTTCACGCGTCCTCCTGGACGGCCTGGGTCCGAACGGCCTCGGTCTCCACGGCCTGGGACTCCACGGCCTGGGACTCCACGGCCTCGGCCTCGATCGCCTGGACCTGGGCTGCCTCGACCGCCCGGTCGAGGGCCCGGTCGCTGCGGCCGATGGCCCGGGTGACCTCGTCGGTGAACCGGGCGATGGGGTCGGCGACGGGTTCGCCGAGGAAGTACGTCGCGAGCTCGAGCCGGCGGGGTCGCAGGGTGTCGGGTCCGGCGGCGTCCTCGATCGCCGCGAGGAGGCCGGAGACGTCTCGACCGATGACCCCGCCCCCGGCGGTGCTGGGGAACTCCGCGTGGAACCGGGCCAGCGGGACGTCCTCGGGGTTGGTCACGAGGTAGGGCTTGCGGGAGGCGAGGAAGTCGGCGACGACGCTGGAGATGTCGGCGACGAGGACGTCGGCCTCGTTGAACGCACGGTAGAGCGCGTCCGGTTCGGTGCCGACGACCTGGTGGGGGCCGGAGGACAGGCGGCGCTCGATCGCGGCCCGCGCGGTGGCGGCCTTCTCCAGCCGGGTGCCGGTGGCGGGGTGCGCCTTGAACAGCACGCGGATGTCGCGGTCGGACGCGAGCAGCGCGTCGACGATCCGCTCGCCCATGGGCGCCACCGAGGAGTAGTTGACCCCTTCGAAGTTTCCCTCCCAGGTCGGGGCGTACAGCACCGTCAGGGGAGAGGCCTGCTGCGCGCCGTCGGGGACGGCCTCGATGTGCGCGAGCTGCGGGCGGCCGACGGTGACGAGCTGGTCGGGCCGCACGCCCTCGCCGCGCTGCAGGTAGCGGTCGCGGGCGGCCTCGCCGGCCACCCAGATCTCGTCGAACACCCGGTGCAGCGGGCTGTAGGTCACCGACTTGTCGCCGTCACCGTGGTTGATGAAGACGTGGCGCAGGCCGCGCAGCCGGATCATGTGGTTGTTCTTGATGACCGTCGTCGGGTAGAGCGCCACCCGCATCGACGGCAGCTGGAAGGCCTCGATGTCCTGCGCGCGGGGCAGCACCAGCACCGGGGTGCTCGTGGGCAGCAGGTCCTCGAGGTGGCGGCTCTCGCGGATGAAGATCACCGTGGGCTGCTCGATGCGGTCGATCGTCTCGAGCCAGACGTTGAGCTGGTAGGTGGTGTCGGGGCCGCCGCTGAAGTACACGACGACCTCGGGGGCGAGCTCCTGCAGGGCTGCGAGGACCCTGGCCTTCTCGTGGGCGGGGGTGGCCAGCCGGCCGACCAGGCGACGCCGGGCGAGCCCGCGCTGGATGACGAACACCGCGCCGGCCACGACGAGGAGCAGGGCCACCCACACCGGCCACGTCGCGTCGAGGGTCCACGACAGCCACAGCCCGACGACGAGCGGCACGTCCACGTGGAGGGCGAACCGCGCACCCGAGACGGTCCAGAGGCGAGGGAGCGTGGTGGGCAGGATCTGCGGGCCGCTGTCGGCCCCGTCGACGTCCAGGCCGCGCCACCAGACCCGGCCGCGCCGCATACGCCTGTTGCGGGCCCCCACCACCCGGTATGCCGCGTGGCCGGCGTGGACGACGACCACCGCGGTGAGCGCCGCGGTCACCGCGAGCGGGGAGGGGTGGGTGATCAGGGCCCAGCCCAGGAAGGCGACGGCCTCGCGGAAGAGGTGCCGGTGCGGCGGGGCCATCTCGCGCTCGTTGAACCAGATGACGGCCCGCGGGTCGACCCGGTAGAACGAGGCGTCCGTGACGTAGTTGACGACCAGGGCCGCCCCCAGGAGCCAACCCTGCTCGGCCAGCGCCGCCAGCAGCATCACCGCCGAGCTGAGCACCCACAGGAGGCTGACCAGGACCTCGCTCCTGCGCAGGGCCGATGCCAGTCGAGTCATGGTGTCCGTTCGTCGGTCGCGGGGGTCGTCCCGGCTCTCCACCGGGCTGCGCCGAGGATACCGGGGTGGCGTACCCTCGGTCGTCGGGCCGACGCGAGATGATGCCCACCGGCAGGCGAGGCGGGCAGGCACCCCACGACAGGCAAGGACCCATGAAGCTGATCACGCGAACCCAGGCGATCCTGGCCCGGCGCAGCGTGCTGTGGACGCTCGTGATCCGCGACCTGCGGGTCCGCTACTCCCGCAGCGTCCTCGGGTACCTCTGGACGATCCTCGACCCGCTCCTGATGTCGTCGGTCTACTTCGTCGTCTTCGTCTTCATCCTCAAGCGCAACAACCTCGGGCACGAGCCGTACTTCATGTTCCTCGTCATCGGCCTGCTGTCCTGGCAGTGGTTCTCGGGCTGCCTGACCGACACGTCGCGCGCGCTGATCCAGGAGTCCAAGCTCGTGCGCTCCACCAACCTCCCGCGCGAGATGTGGGTGCTGCGGGTGGTGCTGTCCAAGGGGATCGAGTACCTGCTGTCGCTGCCGGTCCTGGTGTTCTTCAGCATCGTCTACCTCGTCAAGGGCCAGCTGCACGTCAACTGGTGGGTGCTGCTGTTCCCGCTCGCGATCGTCCTGCAGGCCGTCGCCCTGACCGGCATCGGCCTGATCCTCGCGCCGGTGACCGCCCTGGTGACCGACACCCAGCGGGTCGTGCGCATCGCCACCCGGGTGATGTTCTACGCGACCCCGGTGGTCTACGCCGGACACCTCGTGCCCGCGCCCTACGACAAGGTCACCTGGCTCAACCCCCTCGCCGGGATCCTCGAGATCATGCGGGCCGGGCTGTTCCGGCACGACCGGTTCCCCATCCTCTGGGGGGCGATCGGGACGTCGGTCGTGGTGTCGTTCGCCCTGCTGGTCGCGGGGTTCGCCGTCTTCTCGCGCCTCGAGCGCGCCGTGCTGAAGGAGATCTGATGGCTGCCCACGACGCCCAGCCCCTCAGCTCCGGGTCCGCCGGCTCCGAGCCCGTCATCTCCGTGCGCGACCTCGGGATCGAGTTCTACCGCTCCCGGCGTCGGCGCATGCAGCTTCGCGAGATGCTTTTCCACGGTCGCAGCGGTGCCACGAAGCAGACGTTCTGGGCGCTGCGGAACATCAGCTTCGACATCCACGCCGGTGACGCCGTCGGCCTCGTCGGCGGCAACGGCGGTGGCAAGAGCACGCTGTTGAAGATGATCGCCGGCGTGCTGTTGCCCGACGAGGGCTCGGTGGAGGTGCGTGGCGGGGTCGCGCCGCTCATCGAGCTGACCGGTGGCTTCCTCGGCGAGCTGTCGGCCCGCGACAACATCCACCTCACGGCGGGTCTGCACGGGCTGGGCAAGGCCGAGATCGAGGAGCGCTTCGACGACATCGTCGACTTCGCCGGTCCCGAGGTGCGTGCCGGCCTCGACACCCCCTACCGCCACTTCTCCTCGGGCATGAAGGTCCGGCTCGGGTTCGCGGTGGTCACCACGCTCGACGAGCCGATCATCCTCGTGGACGAGGTGCTGGCCGTCGGCGACCGGGCGTTCCGCGAGAAGTGCTACCAGCGGATGGAGTCCCTGCTGGGTGACGGCAAGACGTTGTTCCTCGTGTCGCACTCCGAGCGCGACCTGCGCCGGTTCTCCACCCGCGGGATCTACCTCAAGCGCGGTCAGCTGGCGATGGACGGTCCCATGGAGGACGTCCTCGACCGCTACAACCACGACCTGGACGCCGGGGCGTGACCTCCGGCACCGAGCGCGTTCAGCCCGCCGAGCCCACCGTCGGCAACGCGACGGCCCGGGCGGTCCACGGCCTGAGCGCCGGTGCGAACGTGGTCGTCCTCGGCGGCGACGGTGGGTCGGCCATCACGCAGACCCTCGCCCTGCTCGGCATCTCGAACCCCCCGGTGGTCCTCGGCGGCCCCTTGTCGGCCCAGCTCACCGGCCTGGCCGACGCGCTCGCCCGCACCGGTGACGCACCGGCCGTCGTCGCGGCCCACGACCTCGCCATCTCCCCGGTGGCCCTCCTCGACCTGCTGGACCGCCCCGGGGTCCGCACCGCCGCCCTCGTGGCCGACCCGTACGCACTCGCGGAGGGTGCGGGCCTCGCGACCCCGGCCCGCATCGGGAACGACGGGAAGCTCGTCGAGTCCGTGGGCACGTCGGCGCACGAGGTGACCGCGCCCAACCGCGCGCTCCCCGGTGTCCTGCGGGTCAGCGGCCCCGACCGCGCCGATGCCGCTCGGCTCCTTCGCGCCGCAGCCTCGTCGGCCGACGGGTGGGGGTCCGACGCGGTGGCCGTCGCCACCCTCGTCCTCGTCCGGGGCGGGCTCACCGTGCAGGCCGGCCCGCTCGGGCCGTTCGACTGGTCGCGCCCGGGGGTGCGCGCCGTCGGGGCGGCGGGGGAGCCGTGGCGGCAACGCCTCCGCGGCGCCTCCCGCGGTGGTGACGGCTTCTTCTCCACGTATGCCGTGCGCCCCCTCTCGAGGCGGCTCACCGGGGTGGGCCTGGCCCACGGGTGGACCCCGAACGTCGTCACGGTCGTCTCGCTCGCCTTCGGCCTGGTCGCCGCGCTGCTCGTGGCGACCGGAGCCTGGTGGGCCTGGGTCGTCGCCGCGGTGCTGCTCCTCGTGGCGCTCGTCGTCGACTGCGTGGACGGCGAGATCGCGCGCTTCACCCGCCGGTTCAGCCCGCTCGGGGCCTTCCTCGACGCAGTCGGCGACCGCGTCAAGGAGTACGCCGTCCTGGCCGCCGTCGCAGCGGTCGCGGTCCGCCAGGGCTCGGACGGCTGGCCGGTGGCGCTCGCGGCGATGGCCGTGGTGACGCTGCGCCACCTCGAGGACTACGCGTACGAGCACCGGCTGAGGGGTTCGCGACGCAGCCGGCCCGACCTGCTGCCGGTCGACGTGCCCCGCGACCTCGGTCCGCAGGGGGCGCGCACGACCTTCGCTCCACCCCCGAGCACCCGGACGCAGGTGGTGCACTGGACCAAGAAGGTGGTCCACATGCCCATCGCGGAGCGCTACCTCCTGATCTCCCTGACCCTGCTGACGCACCGGCCGATGCTCGTCCTGTGGGTCCTGACCGTCGCCGTCGCGGTGGCCGTGGCGTGGACCCAGGGCGGTCGGGTGGCCGCGGTCCTCGCGGGCCGCGACCGGACCTGGGCCTCCGTGGAGCAGGCGACCGGACGCGGTGACCTCGACGAGCAGCTGGACCTCGGACCGCTGGCGGTGGCCGTCTCGCGCGCACTGCGGGCGCCGTTCCTCGTCGGCCTGCTGGGGGCGGTCGTGCTCGTCGTCGCCGTGCCGTGGGTCGTCTGGTCGGGGCACGTAGGCGTCGGCCTCTTCGTCGCCGTGGCCGGGTTCGTGGCGGTCGCCGCGGCCTGGCAGCCGCCGGTGCACCACCGCCTCGCCTGGCAGGCCCCGGCCGCCCTGTGGGTGGCGGAGGCCCTCACCGTCGGCGTCCTCGTCCACCACACCCTCGACTCCTGGTCGGCCGCCGCGTTCGCGTATGTCGCCGCCATCGCCTACCACCGCTACGACGTCGTCTACCGGCTCCGCGACACCGGCACACCACCCGCCTCGTGGGTGGCGGTGGCAGGCCTGGGCACCGACGGACGTCTCGTCGTCATGCTCCTCGTGGCCCTGCTCGCCCCCGGGGCGGTCGTCCCCCTCCTGTGGGTGTCGGCGGTCGCGCTCGCCGCCGTCTACCTCACCGAGTCCTTCCTCGGCTGGCGTCGGTGGATCGCCGCCCAGCCCGACCCCCTGCGAACAGGATCGCCGGCATGAGCCAGCTCGCCCACGACCCCTCCGACGACCGGCCCACGATCACCCAGCTCAAGGCCGTGGCGCAGCCCCCGGAGCACATCGCCCGCTACAACGCCGAGCACTGGGCCGGGGCCCTGTACATCCGGCACCTGTCCATCTACGCGACCCGGGTGCTGCTGCCGACCCGGATCTCCCCGAACGGCGTCACCTGGCTGATGATCGCCGTGGGCGTGCTCGGGGCTCTTGCCCTGCCGCTGCCGGGAGTCGTCGGCCCACTGGTGTGCGTCGTGGCGATGCAGCTGCAGATCCTTCTCGACTGCAGCGACGGCGAGGTGGCCCGGTGGCGCCAGCGGTTCTCGCCGGCCGGGATCTACCTCGACCGGATCGGCCACTACCTGACGGAGGCCGCGATCCCGGCCTTCCTCGGCCTGCGCGCCGACGGTTGGTCGCTCGCCCACCCGCTCGACGTCGGCGGCTGGACCGTCCTCGGGCTCCTCGTGTCGGTCGTCGTGCTGGTCAACAAGGCCTTCACCGACCTCGTGCACGTGGCGCGCGCCAAGACCGGTCGCCCCATGCTGGAGGACGTCGCGGCCACCACGCGGTCCAAGGTGTCCGGCCTCGCCGCCGTCCGCAGGGCGATGGGCTACCTGCCGATCTTCCGGGCCTTCGTCGCCGTCGAGGCCTCGCTCCTCGCGCTGGTCGCCGGGGTCGTCGACATCGCCCACGGCGACCTCCTCGGCACCCAGGTGCTCGTCGTCGTCATGGTGCCGCTGGCCTTGGTGACCGCGGGTGGCCACCTGCTCGGGGTCCTCACGAGCTCGAGGCTGGACTGACCGTGACGACCCGCGGACCGGTGCGGGTGCTGCAGTGGGCCCAGGAGCACGGTGAGGTCGGTGGCGTGCACGCCAGCCACCGGCAGCTCACGGCGACGCTGCGCTCCGAGGGGTCCGTCGTCCGCTACGTCGACACCGGCTCGCCCCGCCGCGCGCTGCGAGCGCTGCCATCGGTCTGGGCCCGCCGGTCCCTCCACCTGTTCCACATCACCAGGCTGTGGCGGGCCATGGTCCTCGCGCCGGTGTTCGCGGTGCTACCGGGTACGACCGTCCTCGTCCTGCACTCCGGCTCCACCCTGGGCCAGGTGCGCAGGCTCGGACCGGCAGGCGCTGCGGTGCTGCGCGTCGCCCTGCACGCCTACGACCAGATCTGGGCCGTCAACGACGAGATCCGCGAGGTCCTGCCCGCTGGGCTCCGCGGGCGGGTCCGCGTGGTCACGCCCTACGTCCCCTCTCCTCACGCTGTCCCAGCCGTCGCGCCCGCGCGTGACCCACACGCCGTCGTGGTCGCCACGAACGCCGGGCTCGAGCACTACCACGCCGACCTCGCCGTCGAGGCGGTCCGCCGGGTGCGCTCGGGCTCGTGGCCCGATGCCACCCTCCGCGTGCTCGCCTACGGGCACGACGGCGACCGGCTGGCCGAGCTGCGTCAGCTGGTCGCACGGGAGCCGTGGGTCACGCTCACCTTCGACGCCCCGGCACCCGAGGTGGCGCACGTGCTCGCCTCCAGCGGCGTCTTCCTGCGCCCCACCGCCTGGGACGGCGACTCGGTGATCGTCCGGGAGGCGCTCGCGGCCGGTGCCCGCGTGGTCGCCAGCGACACCTGCCCCCGCCCCCTCGGGGTCGAGCTCTCCCCCCTGGACGCGGCCTCGCTCGCGCAGTCCCTGGTCGAGGGGGGACCGGCCAGCACGGGTGAGGGCCTGTCCACGACCACCATGCTGGACGCCGCCCACGATGCCGCCGCCGCCGTGGCCGGACGGTAGCCTCGGCGCAGCGCACCACCACGACGGCCACGCCGCGACGCCATACGAGGAGCTTTTGTTGAGCAACCGCACCGTCATCACGTTCGGCACCTTCGACGTGCTGCACGTCGGGCACATCCGCGTCCTCAAGCGGGCGGCCGAGTTCGGTGACCGGCTCGTCGTCGGGGTGTCGGCGGACGCGCTCAACATGGCCAAGAAGGGCCGCAACCCGGTGTTCGACCAGGACGAGCGGGTCGAGATCATCAGCAGCCTGAAGGTGGTCGACGAGGTGTTCGTCGAGGAGTCGCTGGAGAAGAAGCGCGACTACATCCTCGAGCACGGGGCGTCGGTGCTGGTCATGGGCGACGACTGGGCCGGCAAGTTCGACTGGGTCAGCGACGTGTGCGAGGTCGTCTACCTGCCCCGCACGCCGTCGGTGTCGACGACCGGGCTGATCGAGCACATCGCCAAGATCGCGCCCTGAGACGGCGGCGGTCCTGCGCGGTCCGCCGCTGGGACCGTGGTGGGCCGCGAGTCGGGCCGCGAGTCAGGCCGTTGGGGCCCCGTCGGTCGGGGAGTCCGGCGCGCCGGTCGTGCGAACCTGCTCCTGCGGGAAGTCGCGCTCCGCCTCGTCCAGGGCGAGCCGTCGGGCCAGTCGCGTGTAGCGCGTCTCGAGGTCGCGGAAGCGCAGGTAGGTCGTCACGGTGAAGCTGAGGAACGCCACCACGAGCGCGTAGAGCACCATGTCGGTGCCACGGCCGACGCCGACGACGTGGGCGATGCGGTTCCAGACGTTCGGGATGAGGATCGACACGACGGCGAACGCGGCGAAGAGCAGGAGGCCGAGCCGGCGGATCGCCTGGGCGCGGGCGCCGTTGCTGCGGAACAGCCGGGCGACGAACGCCAGCACGGCGACCATCAGCACGACCTGGATCAGCACGAGGTTGGTCATCGGAGGATCAGCTCCACGAGGATGTTGACGGCGTTCCAGATCGACTGGCCCTTGGCCTTGGAGTAGTCGGTGTAGAGGATGTGCACCGGGCTCTCGCCGTAGCGGACGTCCAGGTCACCGATCTGCGCGACGAGCTCGGAGGCGTGCGCCATCCGGTTCTGCGTGATGTCGATCCGCTCGACCACGCCCCGGGACAGGAGCCGGAGGCCGTTGTGGGCGTCGGTGAGGCGGGTCTTGGTGGTGAGGTTGGTGTAGCCCACCGCTGCCCGCAGGACGATCTTCTTGAGCACGGACGCCTGGGTGCGGTCGTCGAGGAAGCGGGAGCCGAACACGACCTCGAGCGACTCGGCCCGGGCCTTCTCGAGCATGGCCACGACGTCCGAGACCTGGTGCTGGCCGTCGGCGTCGAAGGTGACGACCCACCGCATACCGGGGTCGCCCAGGGCGTAGGTGAAGCCGGTCTGGAGGGCCGCGCCCTGCCCGAGGTTGATGGGGTGGCGCACCACGACGGCACCGGCCGCCTCGGCGACCGCCGCGCTGGCGTCGGACGAACCGTCGTCGACGCAGACGACATGGGGGAAGACCGCCCTGGCGGTGGCCACCACGTCGCCGATGACCTGGGCCTCGTTGTAGAGCGGGATGACCAGCCAGACGTCGTCGTTCATCGTCGGCCAGCCTAGTGGGCCGCCCGGGCGGTGCTGGTCAGGCGCGGGCGGGTGGGAGGAGAATTGCCGTGGAGGCCGGCGCTGCGGGGTGCGTAACGAAACGGCCACGTGGTTCCCCTCAGACCGGGACGACGGCGACCGATGTGTGACTGTGGGGGCTGGTGCCCGATTCGTCGGGCTGCCCACCCCCCTTCGCAGACTCTGAGAGTGAGAGGACACCTCCCGTGTTCCGAACGACGCGACGGCGTGCCGTCCGCTTCCTCGCCACCACGGCCGTCGGTGCCGTGGCCCTCGGCCTGGCCGTGCCCACGGGCGCCGCTGCCGCGGGGAACGCCCCGGACCCGCAGTGGGGTGCCAACCAGCCGCGGCCGACGTTCACGGAGAGCCCGACCGACGGGAACCCCGACGGACCCGCGCCCGACGCGTCCGCGCCGACCGTCTCCGGTGCCGAGGCCTCGGCCGCCGTCGCCCAGGACGAGCGTCGCGCTGCGACGGCCAGGTCCTCCGCAGCGGCCGCCTCCTCATGGGTGCTGCGCGGCGCCGGCTGGGGCCACGGGATCGGCATGAGCCAGTACGGCGCGTTCGAGATGGCCAGGGCGGGCTACACGGCCCCCCAGATCCTCAAGCACTACTACACGGGCACCACGTACGACGCCGTCAGCGACAGCCAGACCCTGGACGTCAACATCCTCAACCAGGTGTCAGGGTCGAGCACCGTGACCGCTGTCCCGTCGCTCGTGGCGGCCGGCAACGGCGGCGGTGCGTTCACCGTCACGGTCGCAGGGGACTCCCGGACCATCACCGGTGCGCTGGGCGACGCCGTGTCGTTCAGTCGGGTCGGCGACACCATCAAGGCGAGCTGCTCGTCCTGCACCGGGGTGTCCTCCCTGGCCGGCACGACCGCCATCCTGCGGTGGGACAGCCTCCCCGGCATGAACGACAAGACGCTGATGAAGATCGGCGGCACGCTCTACCGCGACGGCACCGTCCGGATGAAGCCCTACGGCACCAGCAGCTGGAACGTCGTGAACCGGGTCCGGCTGCACGACGAGTACCTCGACTACATCGCCGAGAGCCCGTGGTCGTGGAACCTCGAGGCCCTCAAGGCCCAGGCCGCCGCGGCTCGCGGCTACGCCCTCAGCAAGTACCAGGCGCTGGGCGGCACCGTGCGCGCATCCTGCGACTGCCACCTCTACGACACGACGGCGGACCAGGTCTACGCCGGCTACTCGACCGTGCTCGGCAACGGCAACCAGCCGTACTGGGCCAACTGGCGCAACGCCGTCCGCGCCGCGGGCACGTCTGCGACCGGCTACGTGGCCCGCTCCAAGGGGACGATCATCCAGGCGTTCTTCTCCTCGTCCTCGGGCGGTCGCACCGAGAACAACGAGGACGTCTGGGGCGGCACGCCCCTGCCGTACCTGCGCGGCGTGTCCGACCCGTGGAGCCTCAAGGACAGCAACCCCGCACGGGCGTGGCGCCAGGTGGCCAGCGCCCCGTCGCTCGCCCGCGTGTTCGGCCTGTCCGACGTCGCGCGCCTCGACCTGTCCGACCGCACCGCCAACGGCGGGGTGCGCACGGCGACCGCCACGTCGACGGCCGGCACCGTGCGCACCGTCACCGGTGACCAGCTGCGTTCGGTGGTGGCCTCCGGTACCCCGTTCTCGGGCCAGGTCAACTCGACGATGATCCGCCACCTCACGACCCGCCTCTCGGGGGCGGACCGCTACGCCTCCGCTGCTGCCGTCGCGGCACGCACCACGTCGTCGGCCGGCGCCGTCGTCGTGGCGGCCGGTGACGGCCTGCTCGTCGACGCCTCGGTCTCCGGGCCGCTCGCGGCCACGGTCGGCGGACCGCTCCTGCTCACGCAGCAGTCCAAGCTCCCCGCCGCGACGATCGCGGAGCTGAACCGCCGCGGCAGCGCGGTGAAGACGGCCTACGTCGTCGGCGGTGCCGGCGTGGTGTCGGACGCGGTCGCCGCGCAGCTGAGGAGCCGCGGGCTGACCGTGACCCGGCTCGGTGGCTCGAACCGGTTCGAGACCTCCGCCGTCGTCGCCAAGGCCATCAAGGCCAGGCGGGCCACCCCGACCGTCGTCGTCGCCGGTGGCGAGGGACTGCCGGACGCGCTCGGCGTCTCCGGCCCGGCCTCCGCCCTGCGCGAGCCGATCCTGCTCACGCCGGCAGGCGGCCTGAGCTCGTACACGTGGTCGGCCCTCTCCGCCCTCAAGCCCACCTCGGCGCGCGTCGTCGGCGGCAGTGCCGTGGTGGCCACCGGGGTCGAGGACCAGCTGCGCCGTGCCGGCGTCACCACCGTCACACGCCTCGGCGGCACGGACCGGTATGCCGTCTCGGCTGCGGTCGCGTCCTTCTACCGTTCGCGGGTGCCGGTCCAGTCCGAGATCGTCCTCACGTCGGGGCGCAACGAGTCGCTCGTCGACTCGCTCGTCGCCGGAACGCTGCAGCGGGTCATCGCCCTCACCCCGGGGTCCTCCCTCGGTGACGACGCCCTCGCCACCCTGCAGACCAGCTCGCAGCTCGAGACCCTGACAGCGGTCGGCGGCACGGCCGTGGTCTCGGCCGCGACCCTCACGACGGCTGCCAACAGCTGACCCGACGACCCGACCCCTTCTCCCCGCGAGTTTGAAGCGGCACCGACGTCCTGACGTCGGTGCCGCTTCAAACTCGGCGCGCGGGAGGTCGCGGTCGCCCGGTTCCGGCCTCAGGTGAGGTCGGTGGTGAACTTCGGCTCGGTCTTCTCGCGGACCTCGTCCTCGGTCACGCCCTCGGCGAGCTCGCGCAGGACCAGGCCGTCGGCGGTGACGTCGAAGACGCACAGGTCGGTGATGATCCGCTGGACGACACCGCGACCGGTGTAGGGCAGGGAGCACTCCTCGACGATCTTGTAGGAGCCGTCCTTGGCGTTGTGCTCCATCAGGACGATGACCTTCTTGGCCCCGTGGACCAGGTCCATCGCGCCACCCATGCCCTTGACCATCTTGCCGGGGATCATCCAGTTGGCGATGTCTCCCTTGGCCGAGACCTGCATCGCGCCGAGGATCGCCGCGTCGACCTTGCCACCACGGATCATGCCGAAGCTCGTCGCCGAGTCGAAGAACGAGGCGCCGCGCCGCAGCGTGACGGTCTCCTTGCCGGCGTTGATGAGGTCGGCGTCCTCCTCACCCTCGAACGGGTACGCGCCGACGCCCAGGATGCCGTTCTCGGACTGCAGCACGATCTCGACGTCGTCGGGCACGTAGTTGGGGACCAGCGTCGGCAGCCCGATGCCGAGGTTGACGTACGAGCCGTCGGACAGCTCCTGGGCGGCGCGGGCCGCCATCTGCTCACGGGTCAGTGCCATCTCAGGCCTCCTGGCTCTCGGTGTGGCCGTCGGTCGGGCCCTCGGTGCGGGGCCGGGTCGTCCGGCGCTCGATCCTCTTCTCGGCGGCCTGCTCCGCGGTCAGCGGCAGCACGCGGTGGACGTAGATGCCGGGCAGGTGGACCTGGTCGGGGTCGAGCTCGCCGGGCTCGACCAGCTCCTCGACCTCGGCGACGGTGACGCGCCCGGCCATGGCGGCCAGCGGGTTGAAGTTGCGCGAGCTCTTGCGGAACACGAGGTTGCCGTGGCGGTCGCCCTTCCACGCCCGGACCAGGCCGAAGTCGGCCACGATCGCCCGCTCGAGGATGAACTCCTTGTCCTCACCGTCGACCTCGAAGACCTTGCTCTCCTTGGGAGGTGAGGCCTTGGCGACGGTGCCGTCCGCGGCATACAGCCAGGGGAGGCCACCCTCGGCGACCTGGGTGCCGGCACCGGTCACGGTGTAGAACGCCGGGATGCCGGAGCCGCCGGCGCGCAGCCGCTCGGCGAGCGTGCCCTGCGGCGTCAGCTCGACCTCGAGCTCGCCGCTCAGGTACTGGCGGGCGAACTCCTTGTTCTCCCCGACGTACGAGGAGACCATGCGGCGGATCCGCTTGTCCTTGAGCAGGATCCCGAGTCCCCACTCGTCCACGCCACAGTTGTTGGAGATGGCCTCGAGGTCGCTCACCCCCGTGTGGTGGATCGCGTCGATGAGCACGCTCGGGACCCCGCAGAGCCCGAAACCACCCACCGACAGGGAGGAGCCGTCGACGATTCCGTCGATGGCCTCGGCTGCGGAGGAGACGACTTTGTCCATGGCGGCGACTCTAGTCGGCGGCTCCCGCCGCCCGTGCGTGGTCCCTACCCACCGTTCCGCCCACCCTGCGTATGCCGCGCACATGCCCGGGGTGTGGGGCGGGGCAGCGGGTCGCTGGGGACCCGACGAGGGAGCGGGGCACGGGGGTGGTCCGTAGGGCCGTGGCGGGTATGGCTGCGGGTCCCACGGCCGCGTGGGCGCACCGGAGCGAAGCGGAGGTGCGGATGGTGGGCCCGAGGACCACCCCCGTGTGCCGCGACCGATCAGCCGAGCGCCGACCGGGCCGCGCCGAGCGGGCCACGTCGTGCGGGCCATGTCGGACCTGGCGCCATCGGCTGGACGGGGGAGGGGATCGAGAACTCCACGGTTGTAGTTCGGGGGAAGCGGTTGTGACGCGTGTGAACTGGTGGGACAAATGTCTCGCCTGCCCCGGGCGTGATGACCCGGGACCGGCACCGTCGACTCGTCCGCGCCCCGTGACCCGGGGTGCCATCCCCCCTGGAGCGTCCCGTGTCGCGTGCTGTCCGTGCCCTCGGTGTGCTGAGCATCCCCGTCCTCACCGTCCCCCTCGCCATGGCGGACGCGCAGGCGGCGAGCGTGCCCAAGCCGCCGAGCAAGGCGTTGCCGTCGGCGCTCGACCTGGCCTCGCCCTACCAGGCGCAGCGACTGTGCGACCCGGTGGCCAAGCCCGGGGTCGTGGCGTTCGCGACGCTGTTCTCGAGCCACTACGGGCTCGGCAGCGCGTCGTACGGGATCATCCGCAACTGCAACAGCGGCCTGACGGAGCACTCCGAGGGACGTGCGTGGGACTGGATGCTCAGCGTCAACAAGCCCAACGAGAAGGCCGTGGCCGACTCGGTGACCGCGTGGCTGTCGGCGCCGGACGCCCAGGGGCGACCGGGTGCCATGGCCCGGCGGTTCGGGATCATGTACATCATCTGGAACCACAAGATGTGGCGCGCCTACGACCCCGGCCGCGGCTGGGCGACCTACACCGGGCCCGTCCCGCACACCGACCACATCCATTTCTCGTTCTCGTGGGACGGCGCGTACGGCCACACGTCCTGGTGGACCGGCAAGGCCATCACCACGATCGACCCCGGTCCGGGGTCGGCGCCTGCGCCTGCTCCTGCTCCGGCGCCGACGTCGTACCCCGTGCTGGCCAAGGGGTCGACCGGACCCGACGTCGCCCTCGCGCAGAAGGTCGTCGGCGCGACGCCCGACGGTCAGTTCGGCCCGAAGACCGAGGCGGCGGTGCGGAGCTGGCAGGGCAGCCACGGCGTCGCCGTCACCGGGGTGATGGACGCGCCCACCTGGGCGAAGATGGTGGCCCTCAAGCTGGTCCCCGCCCGGGGCGCGGCACCGAGCACGCCGACGCCGACGCCGACCCCCGCGAAGCCAGCCCCGGCCGACCCGCTGGCGCAGTACGCCGCCACGACGATCAGCAAGGGCGCCACCGGACCGGCCGTCGTGGCGCTCCAGAAGGCCCTCCACGTCACCGCGGACGGCCAGTTCGGCCCGAAGACCGAGGCGGCGGTCAAGGCGTTCCAGACCCGCCGCAACCTCACGGCCAACGGCGTCGTCGGACCGCCCACCTGGAAGGCGCTCATGGGCGGGACCGCGACCACGTCGACGCCGTCGCGCTCGGCACCGGCGCGCACCGCCACGCCATACACGGCCCTGATGTCGACGGTGCTGCGCACCGGCTCGCGCGGGGACGCCGTCAAGGTCCTCCAGCGCGCGCTCGGCGGCCTCGCCGTGGACGGAGCATACGGTGCACGGACGGCCTCCGCGGTGTCGGCGTTCCAGAGGTCCCACCACCTCGGTGACACCGGTGTCACGGACTCGAAGGTCTGGAAGGCGCTGGAGGCGCGCGACTACCCGTTGCGCGGCTACTACTCGACCGTCGTGAAGAAGGGCTCGAAGGGTGCGGCCGTCGTCGCGCTGCAGAAGGCGCTGCACGTCGGCGCCGACGGCGACTTCGGTCCGCAGACCGAGGCCGCGGTCAAGGCCCTGCAGGGGCGCGCCAAGCTCGCGCGCACCGGCGTGGTCGCGACGGTGACGTGGAAGGCGGTCGAGGCGGAGCTCCGCAAGCGCTGAGCCGGACACCTCCGGGCTCGGGGTGCGAGCTCCCTACTCCTGCAGCGTGATTCCCTCTGTGGCGACCCGATGGGAGCGTGCCTCGTCGTCGAGCTCGCCGCGGGTCAGGACCACCGAGCCGTCCGCGGCCCACGCGGACAGCGCGGCCGTGAGGACGCGGCCGAGGTCACCCCCCGAGAGGTGGACGCGCACACCCCGCTCCCAGCCGCGGTCCTCCACGACCGCGCCGTATGCCGCCTCGGCACCTGCCGAGCGCAGCGCGGGGGCGTCCTCATCGGGCTCGTCCCACGCGGTGAACTGGTCGCCGTACGTGGACAGCTCGCGTGCCTCGTCCATCGCGGTCGCGTCGGGGGAGGCGTCCGGCGACCGGCGCGCGAGGGCGGCCAGGGTCACGAGCACCGCTGCACCCGGTGCATCCTCGGCAGCCGCGGGGTCGTCGGTGACCAGGAGGTCCGCGTCGTCGCCGTCGTCCCCGCCCACGACCACGGTGGCGCCGACCGACCACGCCGCCATCGCCCAGTAGATGGACCGCCAGTGCGGTGGCAGGTCCAGGCGCACGGTCGCCCCGGGGCCGAGGTCGAACTCGTCCTGCAAGGCGTTCGCCGCCTTGTTGACCCAGTTGGCCAGCACCTTGCCGCTGAGCTCGATGCGTTCGCCGCGGGTGGGGCCCGGGGTGTCCTCGTAGAAGGTGATGCGCGGTCTGGCGGGGTCGCTGCGCAGCACGGAGGCCAGGACGCTCGAGGGGGTGGGCATGCCCCCAACCTAGGGGCCGGGGCGCCCGCTGCGACATGCTGGTCCCATGGACGCGCCCCCGACGCCCAGCCCTGCCGGCACGCCCGTCGACGGCCTCTCGCTGCTCGCCTACACGAGCTGGCTGCGCGTCATCGCGATCGTCGGGGTGGTCTGCATCCACGTCGCCGGACTCACGTACGTCAACCCCGACCTCGAGGGTTCGGCAGCCTGGTGGCTGGCGGCCGCCCTCGACTTCGGCGCCAAGTGGGCGGTCCCGGTCTTCGTCATGGTCAGCGGTGCCGTCATCCTGCGACCGCCGGCGGACCCGTCGGCCCGACGGTTCTACCGCCGCCGCCTGGGGCGCCTCGGCATCCCGCTCGTCTTCTGGCACGTGGTCTACGTCGTCCTCGTCGTGACGGTGGTCGACCCGGAGGTCGAGGCCCCGGCGGTCGTCGCGAACGTCCTTGCAGGAGAGGCCTACACGGCCCTCTACTTCTTCTGGCTCATCCTCGGCCTGTATGCCGTCGTCCCCCTCCTCTGGCCGGTCGTCCGGGCCTGGAGCCCCCGACAGCTCACGGTCGCCGGTGCCGGCCTGGTCGCCGTCCCGGCGCTCGACGCAGCGCTGCGCGGAGTCATCGCCCTCCTCGAGGACCGACCCGTCGACGACGCATCACCCACGCTGGTGACCCAGTTCGTGCCCTACGTCGGGTTCCTGCTCCTCGGCCACGCCCTCGGGCCGGTGGTGCTGCGCGGTCGGGCCCTCGTCCTCACCGCGCTCGGGACGGCCGCCCTCTGCGCAGAGCTGGTCCTGCAGGCTGCCGTGGTCGGTGACCCGGGGTCCGACGTGGGGACGCCGACCGGTGCCGGGGCGGTCCTCGCCGCCGTCTCACCGCTCACCTACCAGGGCGCCGTCCTGGCCCTCGCTGCCGTCGGGGTGTTCGTCGTCGTCCGCAGCGTGGCCCACCCGTCGTCGGCCCTCGCTGCCCCCGCGCTCGCGCGGCGGATGCGGCGGCTGGGCGACCTCACGTTCGGGGTGTTCGCGTGCCACCTGCTCGTCCTCGCCGCCGTGGTCCGGCTGCCGGGCGTCGACCTCGTCGACGGCGCCGAGTCGGTGCCGGGTGTCGTGGCGCTGGTCGGCGTGGTCGTCGTCCTGGCGTTCGCGGTGACCGCGGTCCTCGCCCGGCTCCCCGGGCTGCGCCGCGTCGTCTGACGGCCGTTCCGAGACCGTGGGGTGGGGCGTCGGCGGGACGGGCCCCGTGGGCACTAGCGTGGTGCGGTGTGAGCAGCCGCGCGCCCCGCAGCTACCCGTACACCCCTGATGTCGGCGACCTCCCGCTGCTGCGCGGTGAGGCGTGGAGCGGCTGGGTCGTCACCCGGACCGTCGTGGGGGCCGCGCTGTGGCTCGTCCTCGGCGCCCTCGCGTCGGCGGTCCTGGCCCTCGTCGGCCTGTGGCAGCCGTGGGTCGCCCTGCCGGTCCTGGCCGTCCTGGGCGCAGTGGCCTCCCGGCTCGCCGGTCGGGTGCCGGTCCGCCCGCTCCCCGTGTGGTCGGCGATCGCCCTGGTCCTGCTCGCGGTCGGGTCGACCGTGTGGGCGGGCACCACGCACTCCGAACAGGTCCTGCCCCGCCGGGACTCCGGCTCCTACCTGCAGTCGGCCATCGAGCTCGCGAGCGGCCACACCCGGCCGATCAGCATCTCGGCCGACTCCGTGGGTGGTCCGGACGTGCTGGCCATCGACGGGGTCACCCTCGCCAGCCCGGCCTTCTTCGCCACCGGGACGCCCCAGGACCCCACGATCCAGCCGCAGTTCCCGCCCGGCACCGCGGCCTGGTACTCGGTGGCCTGGTGGGTCGGGGGAGCCGCGGCGACGTTCTGGGCCCCTGCCGTCCTGTGGGGCCTGGCGGTCCTGTCGATCGGCCTGCTCGGGTCGCTGCTCACCGGGCCCCGGTGGGGTCCGCTCGCCGCGCTCGGCACCGCCCTGGTCTTCCCGCTCGTCCACGTCGCCCGCTCGACCTACTCCGAACCCGTCGCGCTGCCGGTCCTCGCCGCCGGGCTGGTCGCCCTCGTCATGGCCGCCCGCCACGCGACCGTGGCCCAGGAGGTCGGAGCCAGGGCCGGAGCGCTCGCGGCCGGCATCCTGCTCGGTGGTGCCATCGTCATCCGGGTCGACGCGCTGCGTGAGGTGATCCTCGTCGTCCCGGTGGTGGCGCTGGCCCTCGTGCAACGGCGGGCCCACGCCAAGATCCTCGGTGTCACCACCGGTGTCTCGGCGGCCGTGGCGCTCGGCCTGACCTGGCTCACGTCGAGCGAGTACCTCGGCAGCATCGCCGGCTCGCTCCTTCCGCTCGCGGCCCTCGGGGTCGTGGTCCTCGTCGCCTCCGCGGTCGTCGTCGCCGGTGCCCGCCGGGGCTGGTCGCTCGGGACGCTGGTCCGGGCGTGGCTGCCCCGACTGCTGGCCAGCGGCTTCGTCCTCCTCGGGGTGTTCCTCGCCTCCCGGCCGCTCTGGCAGGTCGTGCGGCAGTCCGCGGCGGACTCCGGCGCCCGCGTCGTCGCCGGGCTGCAGTCCCGCCAGGGCCTACCTGTCGACGGCGGCCGCACGTACGACGAGCAGTCCCTCGTGTGGATGGCCTGGTGGGTCGGGCCCGTGGCCCTCGTCCTGGCCCTGGTCGCGGTCGCGGTGCTCGCCCACCGCGCGGCGTCGGCGTGGGTCGACGGCCGTGACCTCCCGGCGTGGGTGGGGCCGGGCGTCGTCGCGGTCGGCTCGACCCTCCTCACCCTCTACCGGCCGGGCATCACGCCTGACCACCCGTGGGCCGACCGCCGCCTCGTCATCGCGCTGCCCACCGTCGTGATCCTCGTCGCCGCCTGTGCGGCCGTGGCCTCCCGGTGGTCGACGAGGCGCCTGCCGTATGCCGTGAACGTCGCCGTGAGCATCGCGGCCGCCGCAGCGCTCCTCGTCCCCACGGCCCTGGCGACCAGGCCGCACCTCGACGAGCGCGTCGAGCGCGGCGAGCTCGCTGCCGTCGACTCGGTCTGCGGACAGCTGCGTGCCGGCGACGTGGTGCTCATGGCCGATGCGCGGGCGGCGAACGAGTGGCCGCAGGTGGTGCGCGGCTACTGCGGGGTCGCCGCGCTGTCGACCACGACGGCCCTGCGCCAGGACCCGGCGCGCATGGCACGGGCGGTCACGCAGATCACCAAGGCGGTGGACGCCCGAGGCGGCAGGCTCGTGCTGCTCGCCGCCGACTCGACCAAGGCCCTGACCGACCTCGGGCTGGACACGGCCGTGGTGGGGGCGGACACGACGGTGCAGGAGGACGCGCGCCTGCTCGAACGACGACCCGACGGGCTCGTCCCCCTGCCGGTCCAGGTCTGGCTCGGCACGCCGAAACCGTAGCTCTCGCAACGGGGGCCGCGCTCACGACATACGAAGGGGCCCGGTGGTCGATGCCACCGGGCCCCTTCGTGGTGCACGGTCGTCAGCGCTGGTCGGCGCTCCGGAAGGTGGGCGCGGTGTGGCCCGGACGGGCCTCGGTGGCCCGGGCGACCTGGTCGGCGCGGCTGGCGGCCTTCGCGCCGGCGACGGCGGCCGGGACGGCGGCGAGCGGGTTGTCGACGGACGGCACGTCCAGGCCCCACAGGACGGTCTGCGCGCCCGCGTTGGCGCCGACCTGCGTCCGGACGGCGTCGCTGACCACACCGGCGCCGCCGAAGACCGCGACGTCGTCGGTGGCCGGGCGCAGGGCCAGGCTGACCGTGTTGACCGTCGCCGGGACGGCCTTCGGGCTCACCAGCAGCAGGGGCTGGTGGTAGGCGCTCATCGAGGCGCCGCCGGTGACGGCGTCGGGGAACGACATCCCGTTGGCGTAGCCGACACGCGTCGCGGCGGGGAACCACCGCTGGGCGACGAGGGCGCTCGTGGCGAACCGGTCCGTGCCGCTGATCTTCTCGCCGGCCCGCGAACCGAAGGTGCCGACGGCCTTGGCGGCAGCGCCGCCGATGGCGTGGGCCTTCTTGATCGCCGCGCGGCCGTTGACGTAGGTCTTGACGGACGCGGGGGTGGTGCCGCCGTTGGTGAGCAGGACCGGGGCGAAGAACAGGGAGGCCGCCGGACCCGCGGACAGCGCGTCGGGGAAGTTCATGCCGTCGGCGAGGAAGACCGCGTCGCGGGTGAGGAAGCCCTCCGACCCGGCGAAGCCGAGGTCGAGCTCCTTGGCCACCCGCACGCTCGTGGTGAACCGGTCGGTGCCGGAGAGCCGGGAGACGGTGAACCCGTTGGACGCCAGGGTCGTCTGCACGGCCTTCGAGATCACCCCGGTGCCACCGACGATGTAGACGAACCGGTCGGCCTTGGCCGGCATCAGGCGCTTGAGCTCCGCGAGGACGCGCGGGTCGAGCTTGGCCGCGGGGTTGATCAGCAGCGGCGAGTCCGAGGCGCCCGCGAGGGGGCCCGCGACGAGCGCGTCGGGGAACGACTCCGAGCTGGCGATGATGGCGCCGCTCGACCCCTCGGGCCAGCCGTCCTTGCTCACGGCGATGCCGGTGGCGACGCGGTCGGCGCCGCCGAGGCGGGTGGTGCTGGCCGGGACGGTCAGGGGGCGCCACGAGGGGCTCTCGAAGTGCGCGGCGACCGCGGTCCCGGGCAGGTTCGCGCTGTCGACCACGACCGACTCGGCGCCACCGGCGAACGTGTTGCCGGTCTTGTCGACGATCTTCAGGGTGCTCGAGGCGCAGTCCGTGGAGGAGGCGACGAAGGCGAGCGAGCGGCCGCTGGGGGAGAAGGACGGACGGTGTCCGGCGCAGGTCGCGCCGAGCGAGGCCACCTGCACCGGGCCGGCAGCGCCCTCGACGACGTACAGGGCGTCGCCGTCGGCACCGGTGCCGATGAAGGCCAGGGTGCCGTCGTTGCTGACGACCGGGTCGTGGGCGTCGAGGTCGCTGAAGCCGAGCGGGGCCGGGTCGTTCAGCGGGGAGTTCCACATCGCGTTGCCGCTGCGCGGGAAGTCGGCGTCGACGGTGGCGAGGTCGCGCTTGCCCGTGCCGGCGTCCCGCACCGTGACGACGAGGGACAGGCCGTCCGGGGTGGGCGCGCTCACGCCGGGGTCCTCGGTGAGCGACTTGGTGAGGGCCTCGGTGCGGGTGCTGACCAGCCAGGCCGCGCGGTTGGTGAACGTGCTGCCGTTCTGGGTCGTGCTGGTCAGCGAGTCACCGAACGGCGACCACTGCCCGGACGTGGGGCGGCTGACCGCCCGCACGTTCTCGAGGGTGGGGTCGGACAGGTTGCTGATGTCGAACCCACCGGACGGCACGCGGGCGAGCAGGTCGCCACCGGGCGCCCAGGCCAGGTCCTTGGCTGCGTACATCGTGGAGTACTGCACCGGGCTCCCGTCGCGCTTGAAGCTCATCGCCTGCGTCGAGGACGGGTCGTCGTTGTTGATCCGCGCGACGGTGATCTCGCCGTCGGCGTCGGTCGTCGGGATCCACTCCACGTTGTAGAGGGACGGGTCCCAGCCCTGGCCGGGTGCTGCCGAGGCCGGCGCCGCGGCACCCAGGGCGGCGGCGGTGGCGAGCAGGGCGGTGCCGACGCCGAAGGCCACCGTGCGGCGGGCGGAGGCGGGCGAGGAGGTGGGTGTCTTCATGCGCTGGATCTTTTCCCCTGGGAGCGAAGTGGCCGATCGACCGGAGCGAGGGTAACTCGCGGAATTACGACATTTCGGCCCGTTGCGCGAACACGCAGGGCCGTTCGCGCAGACGTGCCCGAACGGCTGAGGTGACCGGGTGCGGGACGCCCGTCGCGGCGCCGGCTCAGTCGAGGAGCTGCCAGGTCGACCCGACGCCGTCCGGCCCGGTCAGGCGACCGGTAGAGAGGCCCTCGCGGATCCGTCGTCGCACGAGCGGGACCTCGGCGGGCGAGGCGTCGAACGCCACCGTGACGACGTGCTCGTCCCCGTCGGGCTCGACCGAGGAGTGGTGCGGCCAGCGGCAGTCGCCGTCGTGCTCCCAGTGGCCGCAGAGCGCGACGGTCACGGCGCCACCGAGGGCGGCGGGGTCCCCCGTGAGGTCGCGCACGCGCCATACCTGCTCGTGCGCGAAGCCGACCACGGTCTCGACCTAGCGCTTCGCGAAGGCGTCGCTCGCGTGGCGCCGCACCGCGGCATACGTGCCCCTGTCGGCGGCCACGATGATCCCTGGCGTGAGCACCGTCGGTGCGTATGGCGTCCCGTCGGCGTGCCCGACGTAGCCGCCGGCCTCGGTGACCATCAGCCCGCCGGGGGCGTGGTCCCAGGGGCTGTTGCGGGCGTACAGGATGTAGTCGGCGGCACCTTCCATGAGGCGCGGGTAGTCGACCCCGCAGCAGACCCACGAACCGACCAGCGCGGGCAGGGCGCCGAGCGAGTGCCCGCGCAGCGGCCAGATCGAGGTGACGCCGCGCGGGGGCACGCCGTCGGCGACGGGTTCGCGGGTGACGCGCTCGCCGTTGCGGAAGACGCCGGCACCCTTCTCGGCGACCCAGGCGACCTCGTGCTCGGGCTGCCAGATCCAGGCACGGACGGTCTCGCCGTGCCGGACCTCGCTCACCATGACGGCGTGGTCGGGGGAGCCGTGGACGAAGTTCTTGGTGCCGTCGACCGGGTCCACCGTGAAGGCGTGCTCGGCCTGCACGTAGCGGTCGAGGGTGCTCGGGTCGGTCGAGGTGCGTTCCTCGCCGAGGATGAACGCCCCCGGGAAGGCCGCCTCGAGCTCGCGCGTGAGGATCGCCTCGGACTCCTGGTCGGCGATCGTGACGAGGTCGCCGGGGTTCTTCTCCATGACCTCGCCCTCGGCGAGCGACCTGAACCGCGGCGTGATGACCTCCGCCGCGACGGACTTCATGAGGTCCAGCACCTGTCCTGTGTCCACGACCCCACCGTTCCACACGTCAGCCCCCAGCGGTGCACCCGGTCCAGCCCCGCCCCCGCCCGCCTACCTGTCCCGCCCCCACCAGCCCCGCCCCCACCAGCCCCGCCCCCACCAGCCCCGCCCCCCATCCGCGAGTTTGAAGCGTCACCGACGCCCTGGCGTCACCCGCGCTTCAAACTCGCCGGGAGGGGGGCGATCACGCCGCCACTGAACCGGGCCTGTGGACAAACCTCCGGAGCCGGGGACGAGCCCGCGCATCATGGGCCGGTGGCGGTCGACTGGGCAGGGCTGCGGCGGTGCGCGAACCGCCAGCACGACCTCCTCACCCTCGCCCAGTGCCGGGCCGCCGGGCTCGGTGACCGCGCGGTGCAGTGGCGGGTGCGCTCGGGACGCTGGGTGCGCCTGCACCCCCGCGTCTACCTCACCAGGCCGGGCCGTTCGGAGTGGATCGTGACCGCTTCGGCCCGCCTGCTGTCCCTGCAGCGGGACCCGGTCGTCGGTGACGTCGCCTTCTGCGGTCGATCGGCGGCCCACCTCTGGGGCGTGCGACCCCAGCCGCCACCGCGACTCGACCTCGTGGTGCCGTACACCCGATGTCCCCGACCGATCGCAGACGTGGCCGTGCGCCGGTCGATGAGATGGGCTGACCTCATCGACGACCGGGCCTGGCCGTGGCGGACGACCCTCCCGGCGACCGTTCTCGACGTCGCTGCCGACGGTTCGCCGACCGACTGCCTGGCGACCGTGGCACGCGCCGTCCAGCAGCAGCGAGTCTCTGTCGCCGAGCTCCGCCAGGAGCTGGCTCGACGACCCGGGCACAGGCACGGTGCCGTTCTGAGGCCCGCCCTGGCGGATGTCGCGGACGGCGCGCAGAGCGGGGCCGAGGTGCTCTACCTGCGGGATGTCGAGCGGGCCCACGGACTGCCTCGGTCGGTGTCGCAGTCACCGTCGGACGCTGGGCGGCGACGGTGGCACGACCACGAGTACACGGCATACCGGCTCATCGTCGAGGTGGACGGCCGCCTCGGGCACGAGCAGTGGGCCGACCGGGTGCGGGACGGGAGGCGCGACCGGCTCCTACTCGGGTCGGACCGGGCCACCACGCGGGTGTTCTGGGCGGACGTGGCCGTGACACCGTGCCGGACCGCGCACGACATCGCGGCGATCCTCACCGCACGAGGGTGGGCGGGTCGGGTCCGGCCATGCCGCCGCCCCGGGTGCGGGCTCGGACACGGCCGAGTTTGAAGCGGCGGCCCCGCCATGACGGCGGTGACGCTTCAAACTCGCGCAGGGGAGTGGGACGGAGCGGGACGGAGCCGGGCGAGGGGTATGGCGCGGCGCGAGGTGGCGTCGCGGCGCACCTGGGCGTGCGGGCGGCGACCGGCGGGTAGGCTCGGCGCCGAGATGAGCGAGCACACCAGCACCGGTCCAGCAGTCCCCGTCGCAGCCCCCGAGACCGAGATGATCCCGACCTCCCAGCCGGCCGCGACGCCGGCCGCGCAGGCACCGGCCCAGCCGGCCGCGGTCCCGGCCCAGCCGGCGCCCCACGTGGCGGGACCCGTGACCACGACGGACGGGCAGCTGTCGGTGCACCCGGCCGACGCGGCCTACCTGCCGAGCACGGCTGGCACGCCGCAGAGCGCCCGCGACGCGGACAAGCCGTACGTCACGATCGTGCTGCCGTGCTTCAACGAGGCCGCGCACGTGCTGCAGGAGATCGACCGGATCACGGTGGCGATGAACTCCAGCGAGTTCACCTACGAGCTGCTCTGCATCGACGACGCCTCCACCGACGACACCCTCGAGGTGCTGCACCAGGCGGCGCGCGACTACGCCAACATCCGGGTCATGCCGTTCCGCCGCAACGGTGGCAGCGGCACGGCCCGCCGGATCGGCACGCAGCAGGCCCACGGCGAGATCGTCGTGTGGACCGATGCCGACATGACCTACGAGAACGAGCGCATCCCCGAGCTGGTCCGGATCCTGCGCGACGACCCGTCCTACGACCAGGTCGTCGGCGCCCGCACCACCGAGGAGGGCACCCACAAGTGGGCGCGCGTCCCGGCGAAGTGGCTGATCCGCAAGATCGCCGAGAAGCTCTCCAACCAGACCATCCCCGACCTCAACTCGGGTCTGCGGGCCTTCCGCCGCGAGGTCTCCCTGCCGTACCTGCGCCTGCTGCCGCCCGGCTTCAGCTGCGTCACGACGATCACGCTGGCGTTCCTGTCCAACCAGCACGACATCAAGTACGTCCCGACGAGCTACGCCAAGCGCGCCGGCGTCAGCAAGTTCCACTTCGTCCGCGACGCCTACCGCTACATCCTCCAGGTGCTGCGCATGGTCATGTACTTCGACCCGCTCAAGGTGCTCATGCCCCCGGCCCTGTGGCTGGTCGTCATCGGCGTCGTCAAGGCCCTGGTCGACATGGTCCGCCACCCGTTCTACTTCCCGGCCAGCACGGTGCTGCTCATCGTCAGCGGGATCATGATCGGTTCGCTGGCGCTGCTGTCCGACCTCGTCGTGCGCTCGCGCACGGGCGTGTGAGCGCGCTGCGGTATGCCGCGTGGCCGGCTCGGGTGAGCCGGTCGACCGTCGCGGGGGGACCGCTCCGGTGACGCCGATCGCCGCTCTCAAGGTCGCCGTCGTCGGGCCCACGCACCCCTACAAGGGTGGCGTCGCCGCCCACACGACGAGCCTCGCGCACGAGCTCGCCGAGGCCGGCCACGACGTCACGCTGGTGTCGTGGTCGCACCTGTACCCCTCGAAGCTGTACCCCGGTGAGCAGGCCGTCCCGGGTGGGGCGCCCGACGTCGAGCCGTTCCCGCGGACGGTCCGTGCCCTGAGCTGGGCCCGGCCGGACACCTGGGTGCGGACCGGCCGCCGGCTGCGCGGGTTCGACGTGGTCGTCGTGGTGCACGTCATCCCCGCGGTCGTCCCCGCCCACCTGGCCCTGCTGCGTGCGGCAGGGGCCGGACGTCGTGGCGTCGGCGCCGCCCTGACGGCCGGGCGGGGGTCCGGAAGCCCGCGCACCGTGGTCATCGCCCACAACGTGCTGCCGCACGAGTCGCACCTCGGCGACCGCGAGCTCATGCAGCAGCTGTTCGAGCGCGTCGACGCGGTCCTCGTGCACAGCGACGAGCAGGCCCGGCTCGCGTACGAGCTGCACGCCCCCCGCGTCTCGGTGACCGACCTTCCCCCGCACCTCCCGGGCGGCGCCCCGGTCGAGCGGCCCGCCCACGAGGGCGCGCCCCGCCTGCTGGCCCTGGGGATGGTCCGCGACTACAAGGGTGTCGACCTGCTCATGGAGGCCTTGGCCAAGGTGCCCGGCCCGACGCTCACCGTGGCCGGTGAGATGTGGGGCAGCAGCGGCGAACGCGTCAGGGAGCTCGCCCGCGACCCGCGGCTGCGCGGCCGGGTCGAGGTCCACGGCGGCTACGTGCCGGCCGACCGGCTGGCCCCCCTGCTCGCGTCCCACGACGTCCTCGCGCTGACCTACCGCAGCGCCACCGCCTCCCAGAACGCCCTGCTCGGCCGCCACCACGGCCTCGCCGTGCTCGCCTCCGACGTGGGGACGTTCGGGTCGCAGGTGCGCGACGGCGTCGACGGGCTGCTCGTGCCGCCCGGGGACGAGGACGCCCTCGTCAAGGCCCTCGAGCGGCTGTCCGAACCCGGGTACGCCGACGAGCTCCGCGCCCGGGTCCGCCCGCCGGACCTCTCCGGGCCGTGGGCCAACTACCTCGGCACGCTCGAGGCGCTCGCCGCCGTCGAGCCGGCCACGCTGCCCGACGAACCCGACGAGGTCGTCCCCGACGTGGGCACCGCCCCGAACCCGCCGGCGGGCAGCGGCCCGGCTGCGGTCGTCGGCCACCTACGGCACCGCGTCACCTCGGCGGTCCGGGGCCTGGTGGCGGCCTCCCGCCCCGAGGTCGAGCTGGGCCGCGGTGACCTGCCGGAGTGGATCCGGGCGTCCGACATCCTCGCCGACGGCCACGACGCCGACGAGGCCAAGGCCTTCGCCAAGCGGCTGGGCCTGCCGCGGTGCGGTGACTCCATCGCCGCCTGGGCCGCGCTCGGCGCCCTCGCCGCGATCGTGCGGGTGCGTGACGACGGTCGTCGCAGCGCGGTGATCGTCGACGAGTCGGGCACCCGGTCGCCGCTGTCGCGCTGGGCCCGGTCCATCGGGTTCGCGCCCGTCGAGCTCGAGCTCACCGGCCACCGGTCGAGCGTCGAGGTGCTCGACGTCGACACCGCCTCGCTCGACGTCATCGTGCGCCTGCACCCCGGCGGCTGCGACGCCGACGACATCGACGAGGCGATGAGCCAGGCGAGCTGGGCGCTGAAGTCCGGCGGCCTGCTCTGCGTCACGCTGCCCATCGGGCCGTCCAGCGCGGAGGGCGCGCTCGGCCCGGCCGACGTGCGCGGCGTGCTGGCGCGGTCGCACGACCTCGGGTTCGTGCTCGTCGGTGACCTCGACGGCGACATCACCGGCCGGATGCGCGAGGCGTCCGGCACGTCGACGCGCACCGACACGGCATACGGGCTGCTGCGCCTGACGTTGCGGCGGCGCTGATGACGCGCGCCAAGGTCTTCACCGGGCTGCGCATCGCGCTGGCCCTGCTCGTCCTCGTCGCGGTCGGTGTCGCCGTCGCGCGCAACTGGGCCGAGGTGTCCGAGGACATCGACAACATCGACGCCGGCTCCTTCGCGCTGGCCGCGTTCCTCGTCTGCCTGCCACCGGTGCTGACCATGCTGGGCTGGCGGGTGCTGCTGGCCGACCTCGGGACGAAGCTGCACGTCGCCCCGTCCGGTGGCGTGTTCTTCGTCGGTCAGCTCGGCAAGTACCTGCCGGGCGCCGTCTGGAGCATCGTCGTGCAGGCCGAGATGGGCGTGAGGCTGCACATCCCGCGCCGCCGCTCGGCGGTCGTCGCCTTCGTCACGGTCGCGCTGGCTGCCATCTGCGGGCTCATCGTCGGGATGCCCGCGGTGCCGCTGCTCATCACGGGTGGCAACGCCTCGACCACGGGCTGGGTGGCCCTGCTCATGGTGCCGCTGCTCAGCCTCGTGCTGTGGCCCCGCCTGCTCAACTGGCTCATCGCGACCGTCCTGCGGGTCCTGCGCCGCGAACCCCTCGAACACGAGCTCTCGGGTCGCGCGGTCCTGGTCTCGAGCGGCTTGTTCATCCTTGCGTGGCTCTGCTCGGGACTGCACGCCTTCGTCCTGGCGCGGGCGACGGGCGTGACGTACGACGGCTCGCTGCTGGCGCTCGCGACCATCTCGGGCTTCGCCCTCGCGTCCTCGCTGGCGATGTTCAGCGTGGTCCTGCCCGCAGGCGTCGGCGTGCGCGAAGGGCTGCTCGTCCTGATGCTCGCGCCGATCACCTCGACCTCGGCCGCTACGGCCGTGGTGGTGCTGTCGCGGTTCCTCACCGTCATGGCCGACGTGCTGTTCGCCCTGGGTGGTTGGCTCTACGCCCGCTCCCACCACCTCATCACCACCCGCGACGAGCGCGAGCCGGACCACGCCACCGTCGACGGTCCGACCGGAGGATAGATTGCCGCAATGACGACTCCAGACGAGGCGAGCCCGGGACAGGTTGCCGCTCCGCCCGGGGGACCGTTGCTCGCCGTCGCCAAGCGCGGCGCGGAGCGCGTGCTCTGGGGGCGGGTCGCCCTCCAGCGCCGGGCCGAGGCACGCCGCGGGTATGCCGCGAACCGGCCCGTCCCCACCTCGGTCGCCCCCACGGCCGTCCTGCGCACCCGGGCGGACTGGGAGCGCGCGGTGGCCGAGGGGCGCCGCCTGCGCCTGCCGCTGCACCGCGACCAGCCGAAGAACTGGGATGGGCTCGGCGCCGTCGGTGCCGTGCTGTCACTGGCTGATGACGGCAGCCGCACGGCCCGCGTCATGGATGCCGGGAGCGCGCGCTACTCGCCCGTCCTGCCGTGGCTACGGCTCTACGGCCTGGGGTCCGCCGAGGGGTCGCTCATCGGCATCAACCTCGAGTTCGGCGACGAGGTCCGGCGCGACGGCGTGGTCTTCCGGCACGGTGACGTGACCGCGACCGGCCTGGGTGACGGCTCGCTCGACGCCATCACCTGCATGTCGGTCATCGAGCACGGGGTCCCGCTCGAGGGGTTCCTGCGCGAGAGCGCCCGGGTGCTGCGCCCGGGCGGGGTCCTCTGCGTCTCCACCGACTACGACCAGGAGCCGCCGGACACCACGGGGCGGATCGCCTACGGCAGCGAGGTGAAGATCTTCTCGCCGGAGGACATCCGTGAGCTGGTCGCCGCGGCCGACCAGGTCGGCCTCGAGCTCGTCGGCGACCTGTCGACGTCGGACGCCCTGTCGCACGAGGAGCGCCCGGTGCACTGGGACCGCGTCGGCCTCGACTACACGTTCATCCTGCTCACCTTCCGCCGCCGCTGACCGGCGCGAGCCCGGACGACAGACAGGTGTGCCGCCCGCGGGGAGCGGGCGGCACACCTGTCGTCGCGTGGGGGAGGGGCGGTCCTACTGGGCGCCCGGCTCCTGGGTGTCGCTGGCCGGGTACTTCTTGACGAAGTCGACCACGGCCTGGCCGGAGAGGTCGCCGCACAGCTGGCGGTGACCCGCGTCCTTGGCCCAGTGCACGAGGGCGTACGGCTTGCCCGCGGGGAACGCGCCACGGCTGGCGTCCCACTCGACGACCTTGAACTTCCCGGAGGAGTCGCTGAGCTTGTTGCCCTGGTCGGCGACGTCCTTGAGCAGGGTGGTGTCCTTCACCTTGCTGCCGTCGTACCAGAGCACGGTGTAGCCGTGCTCGAGGTTGTGGACCAGGGTCTCGAGCGCGGGACGGTCGGCGGCGGTGTAGAAGTCGCGGCCGCTGACGTCCGGGGCCACGAAGTGCGGGCCGTGGCTCGGGGGGATCGTGTCGTACTTCACCGAGGTCTCGTCCGGCTTGTTCGTGCCGGGCCCGACGTGCTCGCCGGTGCCACCACCGGAGTCGGTCGTGGGCGCGTCACAGCTGGCCGCGGCGACGCTGACGCCGAGGTTGGGGAGCTGCTTGGACTTGGCGTCGTTGATCGCGTAGAAGACCACGCCGCCCAGGCCCACGAGCAGCACCACGAGGCCGGCCCCGATGCCTGCCTTGACCTTGCGCTCCTTGGCCTTCTGCTGGTTCTGGATCTCGGCCAGTCGGGCCTTGCGGTCCTGGCTCGCACGCTTGTTGCTCACGGGTTCCTCGGTGGCTCGGGGTCGGGTCGCGCAGAGTCTACGTGGCCCACCTGCGGTCGTTGTCACCCCAACGCGCGACACTTGCCGCATGTCCCCGACGGTCGAACGCACCCGTGTGTGGCGTCCCGACCGTCCGGTCTCCGTGGGCCTGGTCATCTCGATCCTGCGCCGCGGCGGGGGCGACCCGACGTTCCAGCCCGACCGCGGGCAGGGCTGGTGGCTGGGCCTGCCCACGCCCCAGGGGGCCGCGACGCTGCGGCTGGTGCAGCGTTCCGACGACGGTGAGGTCACGGCGTCGGCCTGGGGCCCGGGCGCCGACTGGGCGCTGGCCCAGGTGCCGGCGCTGCTCGGCGCGGGGGACGACGAGACCGGCTTCGTGGCCCACCACCCGCAGGTGGCCCGGGCGCACCGCCGGTATGCCGCGTGGCACGTCCCGCGGTCGGGCCTGGTCCTGCACGCGCTCGTCCCCGCGGTGATCGAGCAGAAGGTCACCGGGCAGGAGGCGTTCGGCGGGTACCGCGCCCTCGTGCACCGCTTCGGGTCGCGCGCGCCCGGGCCGGGTGAGGCCCGCAAGCTGTGGGTCGCCCCGGACGCCGCGACGTGGGCGGCGGTGCCCTCGTGGGAGTGGTTGCGGGCCTCGGTCGACGGGGCCAGGTCCGGGACGGCGGTCCGGGCGGCGAAGGCCGCCGGGCGGCTCGAGGAGTGCGCGTCGATGACGACGGCGGACGCGCGGGCACGGCTGCGCGCCATACCCGGCATCGGGGTCTGGACGTCCTCGGAGGTGGCCCAGCGCGCCCTCGGTGACGCCGATGCGGTGAGCTTCGGCGACTACCACGTGGCCAAGAACATCACCTGGGCGCTGCTCGGCGAGGCCAGGGACGACGACGTCCTGGCCGAGCTGCTCGAGCCCTACCGCGGCCACCGCTACCGCGTGCAGCGGCTGCTCGAGCTCGACGGCCACTTCCGTCCCCGGCGCGGCCCACGGATGTCGCCCCGCACCCACCTGCCCACCGGCCGCGGCTGAGGGCGGTCAGGTGCGGGCAGCCAGCGACATCGGTTCGTTGACGACCCGGGCGAGGAGGTGGGCGAGGTCGTCGGGCGACACCGCCTCGACCGGCACCGCCAGGACGAGGTGGTGTCGCGGCTTGACGACCAGGACGTCACCGACCTGCACCACGCGGCTGAGTGCCTCGTACGTGTAGGAGTAGGCCGCCTCGCCCACGGCGAAGGTCACGGTGTCGGCGGTGATCCGCGACCCGATGACGGTGCCGGGCGGGCTCTGCGTCGCAACCGTGTGGCGCACCTTGCGACGCAACGTCAGGTACCACGACACCCACGTCGTCGGCGCAGCCATGACGATGACGAGTCCCGTCGCGGCCAGCGTCGAGTGCTGCTGCACCGGGGTGAGGCCCGGGACGGACACGACGAGCGCCACCCCGAGTGCCGCCACGACGGTCAGCCAGGTGAGGGCGATGTTGCGCCAGACCCGGGGGTCGCGCGAGGCGTACTCGACCAGGGCGCGGGCCTCGCGGTGGGGCAGGTCCGGGCCGGCGACCACGCTCACGGTGCGACCCGACGGTGGGGGGACGACGGACCCGGTGCCGACGGGCCCGGGGGCTGCGACGCCGGGCGGGGGAGGGAGCTCGCCGCCGGGGCGGCGCTCGCGCCTCACCCGCGTGCGGGAGGGCGGTCCCGGGCGGTCAGCACCACGCTGTCGCCCGTCGCCTCCGGTGGGACCACCACGTCGACGCCTTCGCCCCACAGGGCGACCTGGAGCCGCGAGGTGACGACCCCGAGCTCGTACGGCGTCGCGGCCGAGACGCGCAGCTCGATCGTCTGCGTGCCACCGCCGCCCTCGTGCGCACCACCCACATCCACCCCCGCAGTCTCGCACTCCCGCAGGGCGACGGCCACTGCGCGGGTGACCCTGTCGGTGACGGGTTCCGGTGCGACAGAGGGGATCCCGACGTCCTGCGCGGACTGACCACCGGGAGGGACGCCGAGGGCCGAGCGCACGGACTCCGCCTGCCCCAGCCCGAACCAGTCGCCGGCACCGGTGCGGACGAGCGTCCGGGCGCCGGGCCCGGCGTCGGCGGTCGCCCAGGGGGTCCCGCGCACGACTGCTGCGGGGACGGCGTCGGCCTTTCCCTTGACGAGGTCGGCGGCGGCCGCCAGCTCGTCGGCGACGGCGCGGGCGGTCACGGACAGCGGGCGGCCGTCGGCGTCGACCCCGCCGCGGAGGTCGTCGAGCACCGCGACGCCGCTCGCGCCGAGGGCGAAGTCGGTCTGGCCGCTGCGCCACGGACGGCCGGCGGTGTCACTGAGGACCACGCCGAGCCGGGTGAGGCCGGTCGCCGCCAGCAGGGCCTCGCGCAGCCGGAACGCCTCGGCGTCGGGGTCCGCGGGCAGGAGCAGCACGTCCTCACGGTCGCCGGTGTTGGAGGCGTCGACGCCGGCCGCTGCCATGACCGGGCCCGCCACCGCCTCGACCACCGAGGTGAGGCGGTCGCCCGAGCGCCGCTCCGCCACCGTGCGCACGGTCTGGGCGGCGATCGCCACGGACCGGTCGCGGCCGTCGGCCCAGAGGCCCAGGGCCTTCGACACGATCTTGCTCGAGACGACCAGGACGTCACCGTCGACCAGGTCGCTGCCGTTCGCCCGCGCCGCACCGAGCAGGAGGGCGGCGAGGTCGTCGTCGGCCACGACCTCGGGGAGGCCGGTCAGCGGCAGGATGACCAGGGCCGTCACGGTCACGCCTTCGCGAGCTCGAGCGCGAGGTCGAGGGCCGCGCCCGCGAGGTCGGCGGCGGCGTCCTGGTCGGTCATGAGCAACGGCCGTCCTCGGACCGCGGCCCGGCCAAGTCGCACCTCGGCCTCGTCCTCGGAGGCGACGAGCCACCCGTCGAGGAAGTCCTCGTACAGGCCTGCCACGGCCGAGGGAGTGCACTCCACCCCGATGGCTGCGAGGCAGGCGTCCGCGTGGCCGCGTACCGGCACACCGCCGACCAGCGGCGACACCCCGACGACGGGAGCGGCGCTGCCACGCAACGCATCCCGCACCCCCGGCACACCGAGGATGATGCCGATCGACACCACCGGGTTGCTCGGGGGCAGGAGCACGACGTCCGCCTGGCGGATCGCGTCGAGGACACCGGGAGCAGCCGTGGCGCGGTCCATGCCGACGGCCACGAAGCGTTCCGCCGGGATCGACGCCTGGTGCCGCACCCACCACTCCTGGAAGTGGATCGCCCGCTGCCCCTCCTCGTCCTCCACGACGACGTGGGTCTCGACGGGCGAGTCGGTCATGGGCAGCAGTCGGATCCGCTGGTCGGGAAGGCCCCACCGCTCGGCCAGCCGGGTGGTGACCTCCGAGAGGGACACGCCCTGTCCCAGCCACTGCGAGCGCGCGACGTGGGTGCCGAAGTCCAGGTCCCCGAGGGCGAACCACTGGGGCTCCACCCCGTAGGCCGCGAGCTCGCCCTGGAGACGGTGGCTCTCGTCCGCGCGTCCCCATCCCTGGCCCTCGTGGATGCCGCCGCCGAGGGTGTAGAGCAACGTGTCGAGGTCGGGGCAGACCCGCAGGCCGAACAGCGTGATGTCGTCGCCGGTGTTGCCGATGACGGTCAGCTCCGTGTCGGCGAGGTCGGGGGTCCGGTCAAGGTGGGTCCGGAGGCCGCGCAGGAAACGGGCACCTCCGACGCCACCGGCGAGTGCCGTGATGCGCATGCCCGGCAGTCTTCCAGCAGGTCGTCCGCGCCCGCGCGGCAGGCCGTCCGGTCGCCGGTGGGGTGGACCGGACGACATGCAGGCCTTCACCCCGGTGGCGCCGGTGCAAAGAGGTACCGGTTCCGCCCAGTCCGGGAGCAGCGGCTCCTGACCTCCAGGCGACGCACACGGGGCCCACAGGAACTGCACATCTGCACCGGACCACTCCCGTAGGCGGCGCACAGCAACGGCACAGCGAGCGCCACCACGGTGGAACCACCACCCACCAGAAGGGACCCACCCCATGAGCGAGCCCCGCAGCCCCCTGAGCCTGGCCCGTCGCTGGACGGCCGGCGCCCTCCTCGCCACGACGCTCGGTGCCGGCGCGGTCGGGGTGCACCTCGCGACCGACCGGGGGACGACCACCGCCAGCTCGGCCGGCACGAGCACCGACTCGACCGGTGCGAGCACCGACTCGGGAAGCTCGTCCAGCTCGTCCAGCTCGACCAGCACCGACTCCGGCTCGTCGAGCTTCGGCTCCGTCGCCGGGGTCGCCTCGGGTTCGGGTTCGTCGCAGACCAGCACGAGCGGGTCCTGATGAACACCCACAGCGGCCGCGTCGCGCAGAACGTGTTCACCGCCTCCGCGTCCTTCGACGCGATCGGCACCCACCACCACCTCATCGTGACCCGGCCCGAGACGCTCGGTGCCGCCATCGCGATCGCCCGCGACCACCTGGGCGACCTCGACGCGGCGGTCTCCCGCTTCCGGCCGGACTCGGAGGTCAGCAGCCTGGCCCGTCGCCGCGACGGGGCGCACGCCCACGTGTCGCCCGTCTTCGCGGCCAGCCTGGCCGCTGCCCTGCGCACCGCGCGGCTCACCGACGGGCTGGTCGACCCGACCGTGGGGGCGGCCGTGATCGCGTCCGGGTACGACGCCGACCTCGCCGAGGTGCGCGCCCGCTCCTCGCGTCCGCCCCGCCTCGGTGGGGCGCGGTCCCGCACGCGCGACGCCCGCGCGGCCGTCGCCGTCCCGGGGTGGCGCAGCGTGGAGCTCGACCAGGGGATGCGCCGGGTGCGCGTTCCCGCCGGCACCGTCCTCGACCTCGGGGCGAGCGCCAAGGCGCAGGCCGCCGACACCATCGCCACGCTGCTGGCCGCGCGACTCGAGGGAGGGTTCCTCGTCAACCTCGGGGGTGACCTCGCCGTCTCCGGTGAGCTGCCGCAGGACGGCTGGCAGGTCGGCGTCGAGGGCACCGGGGGCGAGGTGCGCCAGGTCGTCGCCAGCCACGGGCAGGCGCTGGCCACCTCGTCGACCGGTCGACGCACCTGGACCCAGGACGGCGAACCGCGCCACCACATCGTCGACCCCAGGACCGGGTTCACCGCACCGGTCGTGTGGGAGCAGGTCACCTGCGCCGGGGCCAGTGCCCTCGAGGCCAACGCCGCCTCCACCGCGGCGATCGTCCTCGGGGCCGAGGCGCCCGCGTGGCTGGCGGCCCGCGGCATACCGGCGCGGCTGGACCCCGCCGACGGCGGACCGGTCGTCACCACCCCCGGCTGGCCCGAGCCGGGCACCCGCCACCGGAGCGCGGCATGAACGAGCTCCTGTGGTTCGTCTCCCGGGCGACCGGCACCGCGAGCATCGTCCTGCTCACCGCGGTCCTCGTCCTGGGTGCCCTCACCGCCGGTCGGCGCAGCCGGGCGGTCAGCCAGACCGTCGTCGTCGGCCTGCACCGGTCGCTGGCCCTGGGCACCTCGGCGTTCCTGCTGGCCCACATCGCGACCGCGATCGTCGAGACCTACGTCAGCATCGACTGGATCTCCGCGGTGGTGCCGTTCACGTCGGGGTACGAACCCCTGTGGGTCGGGCTCGGGACGCTCGCGTTCGACATCGTCCTCGCGGTGGTCGCGACCTCCCTGCCGCGTCACCGGCTGTCCAGGCGGGTGTGGAGGGCCGTGCACCTCACGGCGTTCGCGCTCTGGCCGATGGCCCTCGTCCACGGCTACGCCATGGGCACCGCCAACGAGCCCCTGCTGCGCCTCGTCCCCGTCGCATGCGCCCTCGTCGGAGGTGCCGCCCTCGTCTGGCGGGCCCTGGCCGGCCACGCCGACCAGACCCGCCGCCGAGCCGTCCTCACCCAGGAGTGGTCATGAACCTCGTCGACGTCCTCGAGCAGTCCGGCCTCACCGGCCGCGGTGGCGCAGCCTTCAGCACCGCCACCAAGGTGCGCGCCGCCCACGAGCACGGAGCCGGCCTCCTCGTCAACGCCTGCGACGGTGAGATCGGTGCCGTCAAGGACGCCTTCGTCGTCGAGCACCACCTCCCCGAGCTCGTCCGCGGTGCGACGCTCGTGGCCGGCACCAGGGTGCGGTACGCCGCCCACCGCGGCTCCGCGACGGAGGCACGGCTGCGTGCCGCCGGGCTCGACGTGCTGGCTGCACCAGCGCGGTACGTGTCCTCGGAGGAAACGTCGTTGATCTCGCTGGCCCAAGGTGGGCTGGCGCGACCGATGACCAAGCGCCAGCCGTTCGTCCGCGGGGGGTCCGACAGCGCGGGCCGACGGATCACCCCGACGGTCGTGCTCAACGCCGAGACCGTGTGGCGGATCGCCCAGGTCGTCGAGCGGCCGGACGGGGCGCAGTGGTTCCGCGGTCACGGGTTGCCCGACGAGCCCGGCCCGCGCCTGGTCGCGATCGGCGGCGCGGTCCCGCGACCGGGCGTCGTCGAGACCGCCGCCGGGGTGCCGCTGGCCGCGTTGCTCGGCGCGGCCGGTGCCGATCCGGGCCGAACCGGTCCCGTCATCGTCGGCGGCCTCGGCGGCACCGTGCTGCGACCCGACGAGGCAGCAAGGGTGACGTGGTCACGGGCCGGGCTCGCGCCCCTGGGCGGCGCGCCGGGCCCGGGTGTCGTCCACGTGCTGGACGCGCAGGCCTGCCCCGTGGACGCGCTCGCCGCGTGGTTCGACCACGCCGCGGGTGAGAGCGCGGGTCAGTGCGGGCCCTGCATGTTCGGCCTCCCTGCCATCGCCTCGGACTGGCACGACCTGGCCGACGGAGTCCGGGCGGGCGGCAGCGGCAGCGTCAGCAGCCGTGGAGCCCGCGCCAGGTTGGCCCGCCGCGCCGAGTCGGTGCGGGGGAGGGGGGCCTGCCGGTTCCCCGACGGGGTGGCCGGGTTGGCCTCCTCCGCCCTGCGAGCCCTGTCCGACCACCTCGACGACCATGCCCGGGGCCAGTGCGTCCCGGGCCGCACCCCCAGGAGCAGCCATGAGCACGCGCTCGCGCACTGACCGCCCGACCCTGCGCGTGGACCGGGTCGCCTGCACCGGCCACGGGGTCTGCGCCACCCTCTTGCCCGGCAGCATCCGGCTCGACGAGTGGGGGTACCCGGTGGTTCTCACCGCCGCCGAGGACGGGGTGGACGACGGGGACGAGGCGAGGGCTGCCGCGGTGCGGTGGTGCCCGGCCCTGGCGCTCTACGCCGACCGGTCGAGCTGACCTACGTCACGTGGTGGAGAGTGGACCCAGGCTCGTGCTGGGCCGGGCGTCGGTCACGATCCGTCGGCGAATCCGGGACGACCACGCCCTATCAAGGTTCACCAGTTCGGGCAAATATCAGACTTCCGCTTGACGAACCACGTATGACACGCGTGTAATTCCATTGTTGTCATCGGGTCGGTGGCAGCAACGGCACCGGGTCGAGGAGGAAGCCGTGCACGAACTTCAGTTGGTCGCCCTGGACGGCGGCGACGACACAGAGATGTCCTGGCAGGAGCGGTCGCTCTGCGCCCAGACGGATCCCGAGGCGTTCTTCCCCGAGAAGGGCGGCTCCACCCGCGAGGCCAAGAAGGTCTGCGTCGGGTGCGAGGTGCGTTCGGAGTGCCTCGAGTACGCCCTGTCCAACGACGAGCGCTTCGGCATCTGGGGCGGACTGTCGGAGCGTGAGCGTCGCAAGCTCAAGAAGCGTGCGGTCTAGTCGCCCCGGTGGCGACATCCCCGTGACGCACTCATGACGCTTGCCCCGCCGCACCGCATGACCGAGGTCGACGCCGGTCAGGCGGTGGCGGTGTCGACCGTCACCGCGGTGCTCGTCCTCCGAGGCCCGGCCTCGGCCCTGCCGCAGACCCTCGACTCCCTCGCCCGCCAGTCCCGCCGGCCGGACCGGTTGGTCGTGGTCGACCCCGGCGTGGACGGTGGCATCGTCGAGGCGGTCCGCAGCCACGCCGAGCTGGCGGCGGCGATCCCCGACACGTCCTTCGTCACGGTCCCGGCGAGCTCTTCGGTCGCCCGGGCCGTCCACGTCGCCCTGGCTGCGCAGGCCACGCCCGAGGCCACGCCCGACGCCGAGTCCCACGCCGAGTCCCACATCGGGTCCCACATCGGGTCCGGCACCGGGTCGGAGGCTGATTCCCCTGCGGTGCAGGAGAGCTCGTCGACCGAGCACCTGTGGGTGCTGACCTGCGACAGCGCTGCCGCGCCGATGACGCTGGCCCGGCTGCTCGACGCCGTGCGCCGCTCCCCGTCCGTGGGCATCGCCGGCCCCAAGCTCCTCGACTGGACCCTGCCCGGCGCCCTGCGGTCGGTCGGGCTCCAGCTGACCCGTAGCGGGCGCATCATCCCGTCGCCCGTCGTGGGCGAGCCCGACCAGGGCCAGTACGACCGGCGCACCGACGTCCTGGCCGTCCCGGCCACCGGGATGCTCGTCGAGCGTGGGCTGTACGAGCGCCTCGCCGGCCCCGACCGGGCCTTCGGCGGCTTCGGCGCCGACATCGACTTCTCCTGGCGCGCGCACCAGAGCGGCCGGCGCGTGGTCGTCGTGCCCCGGGCCACCCTGCGCACCGGTGCTCCCGACCGGGTCGCTGCCGACGACGGTGTTGGCGCCGGCGCCGACGCCCACGGCCTGACGGAGGGCATCTTCGGGGCCCCGCTGCTGCTCGGTGACGAGTCGGTCGCCGCTACGGACGCCGATGCCCAGCGAGGGACGCCAGGCCCTGCCTCCGCTGCGGACAGCCCGAACCGGCAGCGCCGCCAGGCCCGCCGCGTCGCCCTGGCCCGCTGCGCCTGGTGGGCGCTGCCGCTGCTGACGGTGTGGATCGCCGTGTCGAGCCTGGTCGCGGCCCTGGCGCTCCTGGTCGCCAAGCGGCCCCGAGCGGCCTGGGCCGAGCTGTCCGACCTCGGCGCGGTGCTCACGCCGTGGCGCGTCCTGGGCGCCCGCTGGCGCTCGCGCGGCACCCGGACCGTGCGCCGTCGCGACCTCAAGGGCCTGTTCGTCACCCAGTCGACCGTGCTGCGGCACACCGGTGACCTCGTGCACGACCAGGTCGCCTTCGACGACGGCCGCCTCGTCCCGACCGCCTCCGAGCTCGTCGAGCCCGGCCCGGTCGCCGACGAGGTGCAGGACCTCAACATCCTCGGCTCGACGTGGGCGTCCCGGTTCGCCCGCAACCCCGGCCTGCTCGCGGTCCTCCTCGTCACCGTCACCTCGCTCGCGGCGACCCGCAGCATGGGTGGGAGCGTCGTCGACCGCCTGTCCCAGGGCGTCGTCGGCGGTGAGCTGCTCGGCGGCAGGGCCACGGCCGGCGCCACCTGGCACGCGTGGCTCGACGGCTGGCACGGCGCCGGGCTCGGCTCGTCGGGCGAGCAGGGCCCCCACCTCGTGGTCCTGGCCGGCCTGGCCTGGCTGGTCACCCACGTCCCCGTCCTGGGCGCCCCCGACAGCCCCCTCGGCTCTGCCGTCGCCGTCCTGGTGACGCTGGCCATGCCGCTGGCCACCTTCACGGCCTACCTCGCCGGCCGCGTCGTCACCCGGTCGGCCTGGCCGCGGGGACTGGCCGCGCTGGCCTGGGGCAGCACCGCGGTCCTCACCACGGCCGTGGCGGCGGGGCGACTGGGTGCGGTCGTGGCCGCCGTGCTCCTCCCGCTCGTGGTCGCCGGGTTCGTGCTGGCTGCCCGCCGAGGTGGGTCGGCCACGGTGACGGCCGCCACCGTGCTCGCCACCGCAGTCCTCGGTGCCTTCGTGCCGGCCTACCTGCCGCTCGCCGCCCTCGTCGCCGTCCTCGTCGTGGTGCTCGGCCACGGACTGGCCCGACTCCGGGGCCTGGCGCTGCTGGTCGGCCCCGTCGTGCTGCTCGGCCCGTGGGTCCAGACCCTCGTCGACCAGCCCCACCTCTTCCTCACCGGTCCCGGACTCTCGGTCTGGGGCGCGGGTCAGGCGCTGCCCTGGCAGCTGGCGTTGCTGCACCCGGGTGGCCCCGCCTCCTACCCCGTCCTCGTCTCGGCTCCCATCGTCCTGGCCGGTGTCCTCGGGCTGGTGCGCGGTGGCGCCGGCCGCGGCTGGGCCGCGACGGCCCTCGCCGCCCTGGGCCTGGTGGGCCTCGCGTATGCCGTCCTCGCACCGCGGTTGGTCCTCGGCACCGTCCCGGCCGGTGACCCCGGTGCCGGGAGGGTGGTGACCGCCTGGTCTGGCACCGGGCTGTCGCTGCTCGCCCTGGCCCTCCTCGCGGCCGCGCTGCTCGGCACCCAGGGACTGGCGGTGCGCCACTCGACCGGTGGCTGGGTCGCCCTCCTGCGCTGGCCGATCGCCGCCTCGGTCATCGTGGCCGTCGTCTCCGCGGTGGGCTGGACCACGTGGCACACCCTCGGCGACACCCTGGGCACCTGGACCGACCCACGACCGGCTGTGGCCATTGACCAGGCGGAGAGCGGCATCGGCAACCGCATGCTGCTGCTCGAGCCGGAGACGTCCGGACTCGCCTACTCCCTCCTCGGGCGCGAACCCGGTGCCGTCGCCCGGGTGCTGCCCGCCACGTCGCAGGGACGGCCCGACCCGGCAGCCCTGACCGGGGCCGTGAGCCACCTCTTCGAGACCGGTGCCGGCCCGGACGAGCTCGACCCGTCGCGGGACCTGTCCGACCTGGCCGTCGGCTTCGTGGGACTGCGCACCGACGGCGACGACCCCAGGGTCCGGGTGCTCGACGGCACCGCCGGCCTCAGCCGCCTCGGCGAGCACGACGGTGTGCTGTTCTGGCGCGTCCTGCCCGGTGGCGGCGACGCACGCGATGACGCCGTGGCACCGTCCCGGGTCCGGATCGTGACGGCGGGTGCCCAGCAGGCGCTGCCGCTCGACGGCGACCACGGCCGCCTCGTGGCCCGGGCGGTCGTGCCGCCGAAGGCCACCCTCGTCCTCGCCGAGCCCGCCGAGTGGCTCCGCCACGCCCGGGTGAGCGTGGACGGTGCCGCCGTGGCACCCGAGGGCGACACGGCGGCATACCGGCTCCCGGCTGGCTCGCACACGATCACGGTGCAGGTGCTGCCCGCCTCCCCGCTCTGGCGCTGGGTGCAGGGCGCGGCCCTGCTGCTCGTCGTGTTCCTCGCCATCCCGTTCGGCACGCGCGCCTCGAGGAGGCGGAAGTGAACCCCCTCGTCGGCGGCGTCGCCCGCGCCACCCTCGCCGCGGCGGCAGGGGTGGGCATCGTCCTCGGCGCCGTGCACGTCCAGGGGGCCCTGGCCGTCGGACCGGCGCCGGGCACCCCCGCCGCCGCCCGCACGGCGACCGATGCCGTCCGGGGCTCCGCGCTGGTGTGCCCCGGCCCCGAGCTCGAGGGGGTTCCCGGTCTCGACGACGTGCCCGTGACGCCGCGGGTCGCCGCGGCCTCGGCACCGTTGCGGACGCTGACGGGGACGACCCCCTCCGCCACCCCCGGCGCGGTCGGCCTCACCCGGCTGCCCGGTGCCGGACTGGGCGGTCCCGTCACGGAACGCGCCACGAACGCCACGGCAGACCTCCCCCCCACGACCGGCGCCCTCGTCTCGGGCAGCCAGTCGCTGGCGCCGGGGCTGGCCGCAGCCCAGTCCTGGCTGCTGCCGACCGGCGACCACCGGGCCCTCGTCTCGGCAGCGTGCACCCCGGCCACCGCCGAGGCGTGGCTGCTGGCGGGAGGCGCCGCCCCCGGCCGCCAGGAACGCCTCGTGCTCACCAACCCCGGCGGCAACCCCGTCACGGTCGACGTGACCCTGCACGGTCCCGACGGCGTCGTCGCGGCCTCACAGGGCAAGGGCATCGTCGTCCCGGCCCGAGGTCGCACCGCGTTCCTGCTCGACTCCATCTCCGGTGACGTCACGACCCCCGTGGTGCACGTCGTCGCCGACGGCGGCGTGGTCTCGGCCGTGGTCAACGACCTCTGGCTCGACGGAACGCGCTCCGCTGGCTCCGACGACGCGCTCCCCGCCGCGGAACCCTCGCGCGACCAGGTCGTTCCGGCCGTCTCCATCGACGGGTCGGCGGTGCTGCGGGTGGCGGTGCCCGGTGACTCCGAGGCCGTCGTCCAGGCGCGGGTCCTCACGCCGCAGGGTCCCCGTGCCCTGCCGACCGGGGGTGTCACCCGGATCGACGGGGGACAGGTCCGGGACATCGACCTCAGCAAGCTGCCCAAGGGTGCCGTCGCCCTCCAGGTCCGTGCCGACGTCCCGGTGGTCGCGGGGGCGATGGTCACCCGTGGCACGGCCCCGGCACCCACCGACCTCGCGTGGTCGACCTCGACACCGCCCCTGACCGGCGTGGCGGGGATGCCGCTGGTCGACCCGGCAGGCAGCACCAAGCCCCTGGCCCGCCTGCTGGCCCTCACCGCCACCGGTGCCTCGGCCGGCGTCGAGGTCGTCACGGTGGACCCGCAGGGCGTCCAGAAGTCGGTGCGCCTCGACGTCCCCGAGGACGCCACCACGGCCGTCGCCGTCACCGGCGCGCGTTCGGTGTGGGTGCACCGCACCTCGGGCACCGGCGAGCTGCGCGCCGGGGTCGTGTCCACCCTGACCGACGCCGTCGGCACCCTGGTGACGACGACGCCGTTGCGCGACACCGCTTTGCGCACGACCACGGTCGGGCTGCGCGAGGTCCTGCGCTAGACCCGGTGACGGATCCCGACGGCAGGCCAACCCGCACTGCCGGAACCGCCTAGTCGGACTCGCCGTCGCCGTAGCGGGGGTCGAGGTCACCGGGCTGCAGGCCGAAGAGGGCGGCCACCTGCTCCACCACGACGTCGCCGATGATCGCGGTGAGCTCGCGCTGGTCCTGCGCCCTGGCCTCGACCGGTCGGCGGTAGATCACGATGCGGGCCGGTTGACGTCCGTGTGCCGGGAAGACCCGGCCGAGGGCGACGCCATCGCGCTCCCACGGTGCCGGCTCGGTGGTGGGGACGTCCTCGACGGCGAACTCGACCTCGTGGAACCGCGGACCGAGCCGCGCCTCGAGCCGGGCCGCGCTGTCCAGGACCAGGTCGTCGAACCGCTCACGCCGCGACACCATCGACGGCACCGACGGCCAAGCGAGCGGCCCACGCACGCCCCGGCCGTGGCGGTCCCGTCGAGGACCCCCGGGACGGGCCGCGGGGGAGCCGGACGAAGTCACGTGCCCACCCTACGGCGTGCCGGGCAGGCACCCGTCGGGCGCTGACATAGAGTCCCCCCGTGAGTCTGTCCAGAAGGTGTTCCCGCACCGCGTGCCCGAAGGCCGCCATCGCGACACTCACCTACGTCTATGCCGACCAGACCGCCGTGGTCGGCCCCCTGGCGACGTATGCCGAGCCGCACACCTACGACCTGTGCCGGGACCACGCCGAGGGGCTCACCGCGCCCCGTGGCTGGGAGATCGTGCGGCTGTCGGGGGAGTACGTCGAGCCGGAGCCGTCCCACGACGACCTGCTGGCCCTGGCCAACGCCGTGCGCGAGGCGGGCCGACCGCGCCTCGGGGAGCAGCCGCAGGCGCGCGCTGCCGGTCACGGCGCGGCCCACCCCACCGTCCGTGCCTCCGACGAGGACGCCTCCGGCGCCGTCGAGACCGGTCGGCGAGGGCACCTGCGCGTCCTGCGCGACCTCTGACGACTCGGGGCGACCCCTGAACGATCCCTAGCCGAAGCGGGAGGCTGCGTACAGGCCTCGGTCAATGGCTCGGGACCAGTCTGCACCGAGCCGCAGTGGTGAGCCCACTTAGCTCGGCGATGGCTGGACAGACGGTCGGGTCGTTCGTGACGACGAGGCGGTTGGGTGCCTCGAGCGCCGCGACTGCGACGCGAGCCAGCCCGGGGGAATCGTCTCCCCTCACGGTGCCTAGCTGCCCGTCGTCGACGTCCGCGGAACCGGAACGCGACGAGGTGAGGGTGTGGAACCACTGGCTGCTCAGAGCCGGTTGCCGGGTTGCGTCGAACCAGACGACGGACGTGTTCTGGGCATCTGCGGGGGAGGTAGCGAGCGCGGCACGCAACAACGGTGTGGTCGCGGGTGATCCATCCGCAGCCTGTGTCAGAGCCTTGTACGTCTGGCCGGCCAGGGTGAGGGACGGTGTTCCCGCCCAGAAGCCGAGCCCGAGGGCGTTGACGACGAGGAGGAGCGTTGCGGTGAGCAGGAGCCGAGGACGGTTGAGGGTCCCGCCCGGCGTGACAAGTCCCTGCAGTGACGCGCAGACCGACGGGAGGGCGACGACGAGGACCACCAGAGCGCTGCCAAGTCCGAGCTTCCAGAAGTAGTAGGAGAGCACGCCGGATGTGGCCACCTGGTACGAGCCGAGGGCGAACGCGCTGGCGAGCGCCGTGACACCTGCCGCAACGAGCTCACGGCAGTAGGGGTCATGCCTGTTCGAGGACGCGGACCACCAGCAGAACAGCACCACCATCAGAGGCGCCCCCAGGATGGCGATGATGGACAGGTTGACCACCTCGCCGGTCGCCACGAGCTGTCCCGGGACAGACGCGGCGGTGGGACCCACGAGGGCCAGTCCGGTCCGGACCACTAGGGCTGTAGTGACCAGGACGACGGCCAGCTGGATGAGGGGCCACCTGATGGATCTCCGCGCGATCCTCCAGAGCAGCCTCGCCGAACCGACGAAGGCGAGCGGGAGCAGCAGAGGCCACTGGGATACGAGCAGGATGGTTGCCCCCCACAGGAAGACCAGCGAGGGGGATCGTTCGACGTCTTCGACACGACAGAGGAGGAAGACCGCAGCCGTGGCCGCGCAGGCGAGGAGAAAGCTCAGGTGGCCCTGAGCCAAGTTCGTGGACCCGGGGAAGCCGATGACGAAACCGGCGACTCCGAGGGCGGCGAACGTCTTCACGAACCCTTTCCCGGAGCCGAGTGGATGCAGACAGGCAGCCGTGAGGCCCCCCGACAGCAGCACGAGGACCAGCGACTGCAGCTGCACGTAGTGGATGAGCTCCGCGCCCACGGAGTCTGAGCCTTCTCCCCAGATGTACCCGGCAAGGGTGGCCAGCATCCCGTGGAACAGCTGGGGATAGTGAGCGGCGTACTGGGCGCTTTCGTGCCCCAACAGCTGGGCCACGGGCGGCGCGACGCCATTTTGCCGCTGCGTGAGGAACATCGAGAGGTGGGCGGCGTGGTCCCACCCTGAGACGCCCCGGACGTTGTTCAGCATGGCGAAGGCGCGGTCTGCGGAGCCCGGGTGCGCCATGGGCAGCGTGATCGCCCCGCCCAGCACTGCGGCGAGACCGATGAGGAGGTCGCCGCGAGACGCTGTCGGAACGAGGTGCCGCCAGCCTTCGCGTGCGGCGGCCCAAGCAGCCAGTCCAACCGTCAGTGCGACGAGGATGGCAACGCGGCTGATCGGCCGCCCCGGCGCCGGTACCCATGACAGCAGTGCGCATGCTCCGGCGGTGGCGAAGATGTTGATGGCCAGCCGCCGATCGAGGTGGGGCGCCGTCGGGAGCACCAGCCAAGCGAGCAAGAGCGGCAGCAACGACACGAACCCGTGGCCGGACAGGAGCTGCATGAGCGCGAAAGCCCCGAGGGCAGACAGTGCAGCCATGAGGAAGGAGGTGCGCCTCGGACGTCTCGTGCCGGGCTGCGCCTCAGTCGCCACGCCTGCCGGGCGCTTCACCGCAGTCGTCATCGACGAGGGTGGGTGTGAGGGTCCCGACGGGTCATGCGCAGCGCTCCTGGGTTGTGCGACGTCACGACGAGGGTACGAGCCCAGGGCGCGGCACCGAGTGATTTGAGTGGAATCAGGACGGTGACCTTCGAAGAAGTATCCGAATGGGTGATCGCGTCGAGCAGGACGGGCGCGTCCTGCGCGACCTCTGACCCCGCTAGGGTTTCGGGCGTGCCCACCCCGCAGCTCGCCGACTTCGTCAAGGCCTACGACGTCCGGGGTCTGGTCCCCGACCAGCTCAACGTCGACGTCGCTTGGGCCCTCGGTGCGGCCTTCGCCCGGGTGGTCGTCCAGGCGGAGGGAGCGACAGGGGTCGTCATCGGCCACGACATGCGGCCGTCGTCACCGGAGCTGTCGCGCGCCTTCGCCGCCGGGGTGACCGCGCACGGCCTCGACGCCACCCTGATCGGGCTGTGCAGCACCGACGGCCTCTACTACGCCAGCGGCGCGCTCGACCTGCCCGGGGCGATGTTCACCGCGAGCCACAACCCGGCCCAGTACAACGGCATCAAGCTCTGCCGCTCCGGGGCCCGCCCCGTCGGGCAGGACTCGGGTCTGGCCGACGTCCGTGACCTCGCGCAGGAGCTGCTCGACACGGGCATGAGCGCGGGGCCGTCCGGCTCGACCCCCGGCACGGTCGTCGAGCGCGACCTGCTCGGCGACTACGCCGTGTTCCTGCGCGGGCTGGTCGACCTGTCCGGCGGACGTCCCCTCAAGGTCGTCGTCGACGCGGGGAACGGCATGGGCGGCCACACGGTCCCGGCCGTCCTCGGCACCGGCGCCGGTCTGCCCGAGCTGCCCCTCGAGGTCGTCCCGCTCTACTTCGAGCTCGACGGCACCTTCCCCAACCACGAGGCGAACCCCCTCGAGCCGGAGAACCTGCGCGACCTGCAGGCCGCGGTCGTCGAGCACGGCGCCGACATCGGGCTGGCCTTCGACGGTGACGCCGACCGCTGCTTCGTCATCGACGAGCGCGGCGAACCCGTCAGCCCCAGCGCCGTCACCGCCCTCGTCGCCACCCGGGAGATCGCCCGCGAGGTGGCCGCCGGGTCGAAGGCCGGCGACGTCGCCGTCGTCTACAACGTCATCTCGTCGGCCGGGGTCCCCGAGATCATCTCCGAGCAGGGAGCCCGCGGCGTCCGTACCCGTGTCGGCCACTCCTTCATCAAGGGCGAGATGGCGCGCGCGGACGCGGTCTTCGGCGGAGAGCACAGCGCGCACTACTACTTCCGCGACTTCTGGTTCGCCGACACCGGCATGCTCGCGGCGATGCACGTGCTGGCCGCCCTCGGCGAGCAGGACGAGCCGCTGAGCCGGCTCACCGCGGCCTACAGCCGGTATGCCGCCTCGGGCGAGATCAACTCGACCGTCACCGACGCGGCGGCCGCGACCGAGGTCGTCCGCGCGTGGGCGGCCAGGCAGGGCGTGGAGGTGGACGAGCTCGACGGGCTGACCGTGACGCACGCCGGGACCGGGGACGCCGACGACCGCATGTGGTGGTTGAACCTGCGCGCGTCCAACACCGAACCGCTGCTGCGGCTCAACGTCGAGGCGGCTGATGTGGCCACCATGGAACGGGTGCGGGACGATGTCCTCGCCCTGGTGAGAGGAGAAGGCTGATGGCCGAGCAGACCACTGGAGCCCAGATCGAGCCGTGGCTGCGCGAGATCCTGCGCTGCCCCGCCTGTCGTTCGGAGCTGGCGGACGCCACCGGGGAGACGGGCCAGGAGCTGCACTGCACCAACGCCGAGTGCGGCCTGCAGTACCGCATCGACGACGGCGTGCCGGTGCTGCTGGTCGACGAAGCCCGCAAGCCGGCCTGAGCCGAAGGCGGCGTCCGATGGCTCCCTACCTCGACGAGGCCCGCATCGACGACGAGGGTGCCATCGCGGCCCTCGACAGCCACCAGACGCTGCGTGGCCTCGCGACGGCGGGCGCGCAGGTGCGCGAGGCCATCGACCTGTCCACCGAGGGCGGCATCGACCGGGTCGCCGGTGGCGAGCGGCCACGATCGGTGCTGGTCGCGTCGCTCGGGGGTTCGGCGGTGGTCTGCGACGTCCTCGACCTGCTGGCCGAGCCCGGTTCGCCGGTGCCGGTGAGCGTGCGGCGCAACGTGCCACTGCCCGGTTGGGTCGGGCCGCTGGACCTCGTCATCGCGGTGTCGCAGTCGGGGCGGGCCGCGGGACCGCTGGCCCTCGCCGCCGAGGCCGCACGCCGCGGTGCGTCCCTGCTCACCGTGGGCTCCTCGGACTCGCCGCTCGCGGACGTGGCCGCGCAGGCACGCGGGGTGCACATCGACATCGGCCGCGGGCGCGCGACGTCGCGGACCGCCCTCTGGTCGCTGCTGGCCCCGGTCCTCCTCGCTGCGGGCCGGCTCGGGATCGTCGACGCGGGGGAGCGGGTGCTGCTCGAGGTGGCCGACCGGCTCGACGAGGTGGCCGAGGCGTGCCGCCCGTCGTCCGAGTCGTTCGTCAACCCCGCCAAGGTGCTCGCCACCGACCTCGCCGAGGGCGTACCCGTCGTCCTGGGCGACGGTCCCCTCAACGGCGTCGCCGCCAAGCGCGCCGCCTCGATGCTGGCCCGCACGGCGCGGATCCCTGCCATCCACGGCGAGCTCCCCGACGATGCCGCGCAGATCGTGGCGTGCTTCGACGGACCGTTCACCACCGCGTATGGCGCGTCCGCGGCGGCGCGCAGCGGGTCGGGGTTCGCCTCCGACGGCGGTTCGAACATCTTCACCGACCCGTTCCTCGACGGGCCCGCCTCCCCGCGGCTCGGACTGCTCATGCTGCGTGACGCCGACCCCGACCCCATGACCCGGGAGGCAGCTGAGTCGGCAGCCCTGGCCGACGCGGTCACGGAGGCGGCCCGTGAGGCCGGCGCCCGTGTCAGCGAGGTCGCCGCCCAGCCGGGGCACCCGCTCACCCGGCTCGCCGGGCAGCTGGCGACGACCGACTTCGCCGCGACCTACCTGGCCCTCGGCCTCGGCCTGGACCCGGCTGTCTCGCCCCACGTCACCGACCTGCGCCGCCGCACCGGCCACTGAACGCGTGGGGGCGGCCCGAGCACCTAGGGTCGTGCCCGTGCGCCCCTCACCTGTTCGCGTGACCGCCCTCGCGGCGGGTGGGGCCCTGCTGCTCGTGCTGCTCTGGATCCGCTGGGTGGACCCGGCGACGTGGACCCTGGCGGACGTCGCGGTGTACGTGCGCGGCGGCCACGCGCTGCTCGACGGCGCGGACCTGTATGCCGTGCGCGACCAGGTGCTGCCGTTCACGTACCCCCCGTTCGCGGCGGTCCTGTTCGTCCCCCTGGCGGTCCTCGGGACCGGCGGGGCCGGAGTGGTCGTGTCCGTGCTGTCGCTGCTCGCCCTCCTCGTCGTGGTCGCCGTGAGCGTCGGCGCGGTCGGCCCCGGTCCGCAGCCCCGGCTGTCGTCGCCGCCCGTGCTCGTGGGGGGTCTGCTCCTCCTAGCCGCCCTGACCACGGAAGCCGTGCAGCGGACCCTCATCCTCGGGCAGGTCAACCTGGTGCTGGCGGCCCTCGTCGCGGTGGACCTGCTCGTCGTCCCCCGACGCCGGCGAGGGGTGCTGCTGGGCCTGGCCATCGCCGTGAAGCTCACCCCGGCCGTCTTCCTCGGCTACCTCCTCCTGCGGCGCGAGTGGTCCGCCCTGGCCCGGGTCGCGGCGACGGTGGTCGCGACCGTCGTCGTCGGGTTCATCGTCGCACCCTCGGCGTCCGCGACCTTCTGGTCCGGTGGGGCGAGCGACCTCGGGCGGTTCGGTGACGAGGCGGCCGGCTACGGCAACCAGTCGCTCGGTGCCGCGCTCGACCGGTTCGCCCTAGGCGTGCCGGATGTCGTCTGGCTGGCGCTCGTGGTGCTGGTGGTCGTCCTGGCCGCGGCCGCCACCTGGCGGACCCTCGGCCGCCACGACCACCTCGCCGCCGTCACGGCGCTGGCCGTCGGGGGCCTGCTCGTCTCGCCGATCTCCTGGACGCACCACTGGGTGTGGGTGGTTCCGGTGATGGTCGTCCTGCTGGTGCGGCGCTGGTGGCTGGGACTGGCCGTGACCTTCGCCGTGATGTACCTGCCCCCGATGGTGCTCGTCGCGCAGGCGCACCTCGACGTGGGTGCGGCCCAGCCCGTCGTCGACGCGACCTGGACCATCCTGGGGATCGGCTACCTGGCCGCCCTGGCCCGGTGGCCGGGATCAGGCGTCGCGCGCCGGGACCGCGAGGTCCAGGACCGTGGCACCGGGGAGGGACGCGAGGTCCCGGGCGTCGAGCAGGATCTTGCTGCCGCGGATCCCGCTGCCGATGACCACCTCGCCCGCGGCGACCACCGCTGAGTCGACCAGGACCGGCCAGTCCGACGGCAGGCCGATCGGGGTGATGCCCCCGAACTCCATCCCGGTCAGCTCCACGGCGTCGTCGTGCGGCGCGAAGCTGATCTTGCGCACGTCAAGGTGGCGCCGCACGGCGCCGTTGACATCGGCCCGCGCCGACGCGAGCACCATCACCGCGGCATACCGGATCTCCCCGGCGCGCTTGCCGGCCACGACGACGCAGTTGGCGGAGTGCTCCAGCCCCACGTCGTAGGCCTCGCAGAACGCGGCTGTGTCGGCCAGCGTCGCGTCGATCGGCGCGACCTTCGCACTGGGCGCGTGCCCGAGCGCGTCGACGACCGCGGGCGCCAACAGCTCGGTATGGCGCGCGGCCGGCTCCCACGTCAGGTTTCCACTCGCTGAGGTCACCGTCGCAGGCTACCGGCGGTTACAAGCGCGCCGCCGGAGAGCTCACCGCGCGTTCTGGTTGTCCTGGATGTCGAGCACCATGGCGTGGATCAGCATGTGGAACCCGCTGAGCAGGGGAGCGATGGCCAGGACGACGGTGCCCGCGCTCGCCGTCGCCGGGCCGAGCGTGTGCACGACCGTCCAGGCGCTCACTGCCAGGCCGAACCCGGTCAGGGCGAGTCCACCGAAGAGCATGAGGGCGACCGCCGAGAACGACTGCAGGACGTACTTCCACCAGATCCGGGTCCAGAAGCCCCTCGCGAGGTGGGAGAGGGCTCGAGGCGCCTGCTTGCGCAGGTTGATGCCCGAGACCTCGGTGCCGTACTTCGCGGGGATCGCGACGTCGACCGCGGGCACCCGCAGGATGTTGAGGTGGATCAGGAGGTCGTTCTCGAACTCGTAGCGCCGCGACACGTGCCGCATGTCGAGGCGCTGCAACGCCTCGCGGCTGATGGCGGTGTAGCCGTTGAGGGGGTCGAAGAGGTTCCAGTAGCCGGAAGCGGCCTTGGTGAGGAACGACAGGGCGAGGTTCCCCACGACGCGGTGACGCGGCATGCCGTCGAAGGAGCCGCGGCCGTAGAACCGGTTGCCCTTGGTGAACTGCGCCTGCCGGGAGGCGATGGGGTCCAGCAGTGCGGGGAGGTAGTCGGGGTCCATCTGCGCGTCGCCGGCCATCACCACCGAGACGTCGGCGTCGAGGGCGAGGGCCGTCTCGTGCCCGGTGAGGACGGCGCCGCCGACGCCCTGGTTCTCGAGGAGCCGGATGACCTGGCAGCGGGAGTCGCCGACGGCCTTGGCGGCCTCGGCGGTGTCGTCGCTGCTCGCGTCGTCGACGACGATGATGTGGTCGACGAGCTCCGGCATCGTGCGGACCGTCTGGCCGATGAGGAGGTGCTCGTTGTGCGCCGGTACGACCACGGCGACGGTGAGTCCTCGGTACATGGGTCCTCCAGATTGGCAGTACTGCGAATCTAGGGTCCGGGTCGACGGGGTGGAACAGCCGCGGACCACATGCAGACGTTCACCCTGCTCGGCCCTGACCGAACGGACGATGGTGCGCGGTCGTGCTGCTCGGTACCCCTAGCCGCGCAGCAGCAGGACGTAGCCGGCGTCCCGACCGGAGACGCTCCAGCCACGTGAGTGCAGAGCCGTCGCGAGCCCGGAGCGCTCCTCCACGAGGGCTGCTGCCGGGTGGACGGAGTCGAACGGGTCCTCCCACCCCGGGCGCGCGTCGATCACGGTGAGGTAGTCGCGCGCCTTGACCGGTCCGTAGAGCTCGGCTCGGGTGTCGGAGGTGTGGGCGAGGTCGGGGTGGCTCCACATCAGCCAACCCCCGAGCAGGTCGCTGTTCCACACGACGGTGCCGGCCGGCAGCGACGAGAGCGTCGTGTCGAGTGCGGCCGGAACCTTCTGGGGGTCGGACGGACCGCCGACGGCGAGGATCGCGGCGAGCGCGATGCTGAGCACGGCGGCGCCGGCCACCACCGCGGCCTCCGACCGCGTCGTCGCGGTGCGTGGACGGCGCATGGCGGTGTCGAGGGCCTGCGCGGCGAGCGGGGCGAGGATGATCGCGCCGATGGCCACGGTGCGCATCGAGCTGGCACCCCAGCCGACCCCGACCAGCCACAGCAGCAGCTGGACCCGGTCGGGGCGCCGGCGGGCGACCCACCACAGGAGGGGCACGGCGAGGGCCAGCCCGAGGGTGACCACGACCGACGGGCTGGTGAGCGTGGGCAGCCGCCACTCGAGGATGTACGGGCTGACCGCCCGCACCGTCGCAAAGCTCTCGTACAACCTCGGACCGAGCGGAGTGATCGCGGTGACGAGAGCTCCGGCGGCGACGACGGACCCCAAGCGGATCAGGTGTCGGCGCGACACCCTGCGGTCCAGGGCCAGTCCGACGACCACCGCCGCACCGACGGTGACCCCGGCCACCCAGGTGCCGTGGCAGCACGCCCACAGCCACATGACCGCCACCAGCCACCAGCGGGTCCGTCCGTCCCCTGCGGTGCGCAGCCAGGCGAGCAGGACGACACCGAGCAGGAGGAAGCCGACGAGCTGCGGCCTGGGGCTCAGGCTGTCGGCCGTGCCGAGCACTGCGGCGCTGGCCACGAAGGCGGCGGCCAGCGGCCCGGCGACGGAGCGGCACGCGACGAAGATGACGAGGCAGACCCCGACGCGGGCCACGTGGGTGACCCAGCTGACGGCGGCGAGGCCGCCGAGGTGGTTCGCCAGCGCCATACCGAGCTCGGGGAGCCACTGGTTGAGCACCCAGGGTTCGACCGTGAAGCGGGAGAGCGGGTCCGGGCCCGCGAACTGGTGGGAGTCCCACAGGTGGTCGCCGGCGAGGACGTGCCACAGGGTGTCGGGGTCGGAGATGCCCGAACCGGCATGGCGGGCCAGGCCCAGCAGGAGGAGGCCGAACGCCACCAAGGGAGCCCACCGCACCACCCAGGAGGGTCGCTGGACGTCGAGCCCGGTGTCATGAATTGCCGTCTGCGGGCCGGCGCCGCTCACGGTCGGTTCGCCGCGCCCTGCACGCGATCCCGCACGCGCGCGGCCAGGGGAGCGGGCTGGTCTCGCTGGAGCCGGTCCCGCTGGATGCGTGGGATGGCGGCCAGGACGACCCAGCAGGCGATGCTCGTCACCGGTGTGGCCACGACCATCGCGACGGGCAGCAGCCACCGGCGCTCAGTCAGCGCTCCTGCGACGACGAGCGCGAGGGCCAGGGGGAGGCGGACGACGAGGGGCAGGGAGAACGCCGACCCCAGGCCGTGGCCTGCCCCGCCGGCGTTGTCGGTCAGGAAGGTCAGCCACTGCGACCAGAGCTCGGGGGAGATGGCGTACGACACCGCCACCACGAGCGCCGTGGCGCCGACGCTCACGCCCAGCTGGCGCCACTCACGACGAACCGCGAACCACACGGGGCCCAGCGCCGGAGTCACCTTCGTCAGGGCCGGGATCGCCCACAACCACGGGTGCCTCAGGCCCCAGAGGGTGCAGAGGGCCAGGAGCCAGAAGATGTTGCCCGACAACGTCTCCGCCAGGCCGATCAGCCAGAGGGGGATGGCCCAGAAGGCCCCGAGTGGACGCAGGAGCCAGGCCAGGGCAGCAGCGGGAGCCGCGACCGTGACGGCGCAGGCCACCGGCCACGGCAGCTGGGCCAGGGGCCAGAAGGCTTGGGCGAACGCCGGGCTGTACAGGTAGGCGTCGACGGTGTTGGGGGCCGCGTCATACATCGGTCCGTGCCAGGCCAGCCAGTAGGCGTGGGAGTCCCAACCCAGACCGAGGCGGCGCACCAGCTCGACGCAGAGGTTCACGGTGAGGGCGGCGACGAGCCAGACGGGGACGGCAACCAGGCACCTCACGAGCAAGGCGCGCAGTCGGGTGCTGTCCGAGGTCACCGCAGGATTATCGCGGTACAGGCGTGGCAGGAGGGATCCACGGCCCCACATCTGTCCGAAGGGACCACCGGGTCCGGGTCGGCGGGTCCGGGTTGGCGGGTCGCCTCGCGGTCGCGCTCAGTGCCCGGCGGCCGACCCGCCCCGACTCCGGTGGACGGCCTGGACGACCGCGACGACGACCGCTCCGACGACCAGGCCCAGGATCGCCGACCCCACCGTGTTGGTGAGCCAGCCCAGGACGCCCCCGAGGGCGCCGGTGGCGTCGTGCACCGCTTCCTCCGCATGGTGCACCCACCCGTATGGCGCGTGGAGACCGAGCTCGTCGAGGCCGACCAGGAGGATGTGGCCACCGACCCAGATCATGGCGGCGACACCAACCACCGACAGGGTCGACAGCAACGGTGGCATGGCGCGGACGAGACCGTTCCCGAAGCTCCGACCGGCGCTTGACCCCGACCGGGACAGGTGCAGCCCGACGTCGTCCATCTTCACGATCAGGGCCACGACGCCGTACACGAGCACGGTGATGGCTAGGGCGACCACGACGAGGATGACCGCGCGACTGACGAACGGCTCCGACTTCACCTCGTTGAGCGAGATCACCATGATCTCGCCGGACAGGATGAAGTCGGTGCGGATCGCGCTGCTGGTGATCTGCTTCTCGTCCGCGACCCGCTCCTCACCGGAGTGGACGCCGGCCTCGTCGTGGTGGGCGAGGCGTTCCCAGATCTTCTCGACGCCCTCGAAGCAGAGGTAGGTGCCACCGACCATGAGGAGCGGGGTGAGAGCCCAGGGAAGGAACTGGCTGAGCAGCAACGCCGCGGGGAGGATGAAGAGGAGCTTGTTCCGCAGGGAGCCGATCGCGATCGTCCTGATGACGGGCAGCTCCCGCTTCGGGTCGATGCCCTCGACGTAGCGAGGAGTGACCGCCGTGTCGTCGACGATCACGCCCGCCGCCTTGGCGCTGGCACGACCAGCGGCGGCACCGACGTCGTCGATCGACGCGGCAGCGGCCTTGGCCAGGACGGCGACGTCGTCGAGGAGGGCGAAGAGTCCGCCGGCCATCAGCGACTCACGGTCAGGAGGGATGCGGACAGGAGCATGGGTGCGGCCATGGATCAAGCCTAGGTGAGCGCCGGCTGACCTCCTGGCCCCGTCATCGAGTGGTCCCTCGCCGTCCGGCTGATGTCCGCTGGAGCGAGGCCGCGTCGGCATAGGATGCGCCGGTGAAGCGGGGGGCAGGCCAAGGAGCCGCGCGTCCCGCCCTGATCGAGTGAGGAGCTCATGAGCCACCCGGAGCAACTGGCGTTCTTCAGGCTGTGCGCCGATGCCAACAGGGACCTGACGGCATCAGCGAACGTGCTGGAGATCGGCTCCTACGACGTGAACGGGTCAGTGCGCGCCATGTTCTCCACGGCGGGTCAGTACTGCGGGGTCGACCTCGTCGACGGCCCGGGGGTGGACAGGATCGGTTACGGGCACGAGGTGGATGATCTCGATGGCAGCTGGGACATCGCGTTGTCCGCAGAGTGCTTCGAGCACGATCCTCACTGGCGGGCGACGCTGGCCAACATGGTTCGCCTGACCCGCCCCGGGGGGCTGGTGGTCGTGTCCTGCGCCTCGACAGGTCGAGTCGAGCACGGGACCCGACGCACTACCGTCATCGACTCTCCCGGCACCCAGTTCGAGGGGCTCGACTACTACTGCAACGTGACGGCTGCGCAGGTGTCCGCCCTTCCCGTCGACGAGTGGTTCTCGGCGCACCAGCTCGTCTACAACGCCACGTCGTTCGATCTCTATCTGGTGGGTGTTCGCGCCGGGACGAGCCACGCTGACCAGGCCCAAGCCTCCCTGCCCGCACTCTCGAGCCTCCACGGTCTCACCAGGATCATGACCCCCCAGCAGCGGTTGGTTCGACTGCCGTTGCGGATCCTCAGTCGAGTCCTACGACGACAGTCCGCCTACCAGAGGGTCGCAATTCCCTACTGGCTGACCGTCATCGGAACGTTTCGGAGCATCGACCGCGTCACTGCGGCGGTGCGTCGTCTGACGTCTGCTTCCCACCCACGATGAGCCGCCCCTCCACACGCGCGTTGCGGAGTGTGGCCGGATACGGGTGGGTCGTCGTCCTTGTCGCCGGCACAGGCCTCGTCCAGGTCGTGACCCTGGTCAGGGTGCTGGGAGCAGCGACGTGGGGAGGTGTCGCGTTCGCCCAGTCCGCATCTGCCCTGGCTTCGGCACTGGTGTCCCTGGGCTGGGTGACGGTGGGCCCATCACTCATCGCCATGGGGGACCCGCCGACTCGCTCCGTGCTCTTCGCCCAGAGCCTGGTGACGCGCACATACGCCTTCGTGATCGTCGCGCCGGTCCTGATCGCCATCGTCCTGCTGTGGGCGCCCGACAACGGCAGGGAGCTCGCCCTGCTCGCCGTGGCGAGCCTCGTTCCCGTGATGGGTGCGTCTTGGTACTTCGTCGGGCAGTCCGCTCCGAACCGGCTCTTCCTCCTGGACGCGGTACCCCAGGTGGCGGGCGTCCTCGCCGGACTGCTCGTGGTGGCTCACGCAGGAGTCGTGGGGTACGCGCTGTGCGTCCTGGGGGGCAATGTGGTCGCGGTGCTGTTGGGGATCGGTGCCGTTGGCCGGGACGGACCGATCAGTCTCGGCCCCCGCGCGTGGGGTTGGCGGGCAGCAGCGTCATACGTGGGTCGGAACAGGAACGGACTGGCCGCGTCGTGGGCTGGGAGCGCCAACAGCTACCTGCCGATGTTGATGGTCGGCAGGTGGGCGGCGTCGGGCCTGCCGCCCTTCGCCATGTCGGACCGGTTGTTCCGGTATGCCCTCACTGCCTTCGGCCCTGTGGTCCAGTTCCTTCAGGGATGGGTGCCCAGGGAGGCCGTGCTCGTGTACCGGCGGTCGCGCCAGGCGCTGATCGGTGCCATGGCAGTGGGAACCATCGCGGGCGGCGTCATCGTGTTCCTCGGCGCGCGTCTTGCCGATGTCCTGTCGGGAGGGCGGGTGGCCCTGGACAGCACACTGCTCGTGCCGTTCGGGGTGGCTGCGGGGGTGCTCGTCGTGGGACAGGTGACGGCCTTGGTGGTCCTGATGCCACTCGGGATGTCCCGGGTCCTTGCCGGCAGCACCTTGACCGGGACTGCCGTGTTGGTCGCCGTGGCGGTCGTGTTCGGGCGAAACCACGGTGCCGTGGGCATCGCGTGGTCGATGGCGGCGGCCGAGATCGTTGCGGTCTCGTGGCAGGTCGTCGCTGTCCTTCAGAGGGTCAACCGTCAGGCGGTGCAGGTCAGATGAGACACCACGCCGCTGGCGCCATCGCGATGGCGGCCTACAAGCCCGACCCCGAGCTCTTCACGGTGCAGCTCCGGTCGATCCAGGCACAGGAGTGGAGCGACTTCCAGTGCGTGATCTCCTGCGACTCGGACGCGGACGCCATCGAGTCGCTGAAGCACTCCGCAGTGGGAGGCGATTCACGGTTCTCGGTCCACGGCGACGGCCGTCGTCGGGGCTTCTACCTGAACTTCGAGCGGGCACTGGAGTTGGTCCCACGGGAAGCGGCTTGGGTTGCTCTCGCTGACCAGGACGATCGCTGGTACCCGCACAAGCTCTCGCGGCTCGTGCCCGAGCTCGGCGTGGCGAATCTTGCCGCCGGTCAGGCCCGGGTCGTGCGTCACCCCGATGGTGCCGTTCTCCTGGACAAGACCCCTCGACGAGAGGTGGCCTTCGATGACCTCATCGTGCAGAACCAGGTGACCGGCGCACAATCGGTGTTTCGTCGGGACTTGCTGGACCTGGCCCTGCCGTTTCCCCGAGTCGATGCAGTCACTGCGGTGCACGACCACTGGCTGGCCATCTGCGCCTCGGTGGTCGGGAGCATCAGGATCGTGGACGAGGTGGTGCAGGACTACGTCCAGCACGGGCGGAACGTCATCGGCGAGGTGTCGGCGCAGCCCATGGACATTCCTGGTGCATTCAGACGTATCCGCGAACTGGCCCTCGAGTACGAAGGTGGTGCATCACCTCTCGACATGGCGAGGGTGTGCAATCGGCTTGCCTTCGGTTGGCGTCGGGCCATGCTGACCACCGTCAGCGAACGGCTGGGTGAGGTTCCCACCAGCGCCCAGGGCGCCTGGCTCGCCCTCGGCCCTGACCATGCCAACGCAGACGCCGCCCGATTCCTCACCGCACGACTGAGGTCGCCGAACGTCGATCGTGGGACGGTGTTCACCTTCCTGCCGGGGGTGCCGTTGGAAGTCCGTCGGCGTACCCGGTCGGAGCGTTGATCAGACCCGCTGCAATCCGGTCAGGCGCCAATAGCCTGCGAGCAGCGAGTTCAGGAATGCCATGGCGGCGGGGGCGGAGGTGACTTCCTGGTGGATGCGTGAGTCCAGGTGGCTCGCCACCAGCTCCCACGAACCTCCCTGCGCCTGGATCCGCTGGCGACGGGCCCGGATCGCTGTGGCGTTGCGCACCAACCAGACCCATGACCGCAGCTTCGGTCCAGCCCACCCCTGCGCGACCGCCATGACGAGCAACAGCGGCTCGGTGACCAGGAGCGCCGGTAGCACCCGCCGCAGAAGGGGCGTGGGGTAGGAGGTGAGAACGGTGACCAGCCGGTTTCGCTCCAGCAGGAACATCTTGTCCGGGTTCTTGGCAAAGGTGTAGGCGTGCTCGGCAACCGCCGTGGGGGTGAAGACGACGCGGAGCCCCGCGAGCCAGCACCGCAGGCTGAGGTCCGCGTCCTCGTGGTAGAGGAAGTAGGACCGGTCGAGCCCGCCGAGCTGCTCCCAGACCGTGCGACGGACCGCGAAGAACGCGCCGCTGATCGAGGCCACGTCGCGGGGCGCCTGGTGGCGCGACGAGGGCTCCCCGAAACCTCCGGCCCAGCTGATACCCAGGAAGTGCACCGGGTTCCCGGCGGCGTTGACGACGGCGGGGTCGTCGGCCATCACGACCAGGCCGGTCGCGAGGCCGACCCCCGGGTCATGGACCGCGGACCTAATCGCGTCGAGCGCTCCGGGACCGATGACGGCGTCCGAGTTGACGAAGACCAGCACGTCACCGGCGGTGGCGTCCGCGCCGAGGTGACACCCGTCCGCGAAGCCGCCGTTGCCCGGGGCGGTCACGAGCCGGACGCCGGTGAGGTCGGGGAGGGCGGTGACGCCGTTGTCCACGAGGACCACGTCATCGCCTTCGGCCAGCTCCCCGCGGATGGCGGCCAGGCAGGCGGGCAGGTCCGGTTCGTCGCCGTAACCGACGACGACGACACTGAGGGTGCTCACGTCGCGCGGACCGACTCCGCCCTCGGCGAGTCAGACGCAGCGGCCGAGGCGTCGCGCCGGGACAGCTGGTCGACAGCCGTCTTGAGCAGGGCCACCTCCTCGGCGAGGACGCGGGTGCGCTCCTGCAGCCGCCCCGCCTCGGAGCTCAGCTGCATGATCATCACGAGCATCACCAGCACGCCGAGGAACAGCAGCAGGTTGAACGGGACGGTGACGCCCAGAGCCGTTGCGGCGCGACCGAGGAGGTTCGGGAAGAGCGCCAGGGTTGCAGCGCCGGTGCCGAGGACGACCCACACGAGGGCGTACCTGCCGCGCAGGTACCGGCGGCGCACCATCTCGACGATGACGAGGACGATGAGGAGGCCGCCGGCGACTCCCAGCCAGTAGGCGTCGTGGGTCACTGAGCGCCGTCCGGGGCGAGGGACCAGTCGCGGACGAGACCGAGGACCACGACGACGCAGGCGCGCGCGAGGTCGATCGTCGACCCGAGGATGCCGCGGCTCGGGTGGCCGCCGAGGCGGGGGAGCATGGCCACGGGCACCTGCGAGACCGTGAGCCCCGCCTTGTGCGCGATGACGAGGGTCTCGAGCGTGTCGCCGAGGTACTCCGCCGGGTAGTGCTGGGCGTACACGCGGATGGCGGCCGGCCCCGCAGCGCGGAACCCGGAGGTCGAGTCGTTGAGGCGCACGCCGAGGATCCACGTCATGACCTGCGCGAGCACCTGCATGGCCCACTGGCGAGGACCCCGGACGACGTAGTCGCCACTGCCGGCGAAGCGCGCGCCGATGACGACGTCGGACGTCGCCAGCCCGTTCAGCAGGACCGGGATGTAGGCGGCGTCGTGCTGTCCGTCGCCATCCACCTGGACGACCGCGTCGTAACCGTTGCGGGCGGCATACCGGAAGCCGGTCCTCATCGCCCCGCCGACGCCCAGGTTGAAGGGGAGCTTCGCGACCATCGCGCCCGCAGCCCGTGCCGTCGCCGCAGTCTCGTCCCTGGACCCGTCGTCGACGACGAGGAGGTCGGCGAAGGGGGCGTTCCGGCGGACATCGGCCACGACACCGGCGATGGCGGCGGCCTCGTTGTACGCGGGGACGACGACGAGCACTCGTGTGCCTCGAGGTGTCCCCGTGTGCATCGCCGGTCCCATCGCCGTGGCTGACTTCCGCGCCCGCGTATGAGGCGTGCTTGACACAGTGCCAGCAGGGGCCGTGCAGGGGGAGAGGTGGACGGTGGTTCTGGCCGAACGGCTGAGGTACTGCGGCCGAACGGCACCAACCGTGACAAGTCGGACACGGCGAGCGAACGGATCACGCCTCGGTCGTGGGTCTGCCCGAGCGGCAGGACGAGGCGAGCGGGACCGCGGGCCCACGGATACGCTGACGGCCATGTCAGCCGAGGGTGGAACCACAGCGATCCTTGCGGCCCTGGCCGCCAACGTGGGGATCGCCGTCACGAAGTTCGTCGCGTTCCTGCTCTCGGGTTCGAGCTCGATGCTCGCCGAGTCCGTGCACTCCCTCGCCGACTCCGGCAACCAGGGCCTGCTGCTGTTCGGCGGGAAGAAGTCCAAGCGGGATGCGACCCCCGAGCACCCGTTCGGGTTCGGGCGCGAGCGCTACGTCTACGGTTTCATCGTCAGCATCGTGCTCTTCAGCCTCGGCGGGTTGTTCGCGCTGTACGAGGCGTACCACAAGTACCACGAGAGCCGGCTGCACGGCGGGGCGATCACCAGCTGGCAGTGGCTGCCCATCGCGGTGCTCCTGGCCTCGATCGTCATGGAGGGCTTCTCGTTCCGCACCGCGGTCGGGGAGAGCAACCAGTCGCGCGGCAGCCGGTCGTGGAGGGAGTTCATCCGGTCGGCCAAGGCTCCCGAGCTCCCAGTGGTGCTGCTCGAGGACTTCGCGGCCCTCATCGGTCTGGTCTTCGCCCTCATCGGCGTCTCGCTCACGCTCATCACGGGCAGCGGCATCTGGGACGCCTTCGGCACCGGTGCCATCGGCCTGCTGCTGGTGACCGTGGCCATCGTGCTGGCGATCGAGATGAAGTCGCTGCTCATCGGGGAGTCAGCGAGCCCCCGGGCCCGCCGACGCATCGAGGACGCGCTCGCGTCCACCGACGGCATCGAGCGGGTCATCCACGCCAAGACCCTGCACCTCGGGCCCGAGGAGCTGCTCGTCGCCGCGAAGCTGGCGGTCTCTCCCGGGTCGGACGCGGCGGCCATCGCGGACGCCATCAACCGCGCCGAGGCAGCCGTCCGGGCCACCGAGCCCGACATGACCCTGGTGATCTACCTCGAGCCGGACATCGACCTCGGTGAGTCAGCGGTGCCGCCCGAGGGCGCCACCGCGGTGCCGCCCGAAGGCGCCACCCCTGCCACCCCGGCCGCCGCCGGCTGATCCGCGAAGGGTTCTCAGCCCGGGGCGTTGCCCTCAGGCATGCCGTCCTCGTCGGTGCCGGCCGGCACGTCCTCGGCGTCGGGGTCGACCTGGTAGTCGCTCTTGATCGCGTCCCAGGCCTCGAGCTTGTCCTCGTCGAGGTCGAGCTCGACCTTCTCCTCGGTGGCGGACGTCGAGGTGGGGGAACCGGTCTCGGCTGCGTCGGTCGTCGTCCCATCCGTGGCGGTCTCGTCCACCTGGGCGTCGGCGACCTCTCCGGGGACGTGGGTGCTCGGCTCGGTCATGGTGTGCCTCTCGCCTGGGTCGGGTGTGGGTCCTTCCTACTGCACGCCATACGGACTCGCACCCGCACGACCTGCCGGGAGGGGCTCCACGCCCCGGACAGGGGGCAGCGCCGGCCACGAAGCCATGGCCGCCCCAGCTCGTGCGGCGGCGCTCGCGGGGGAGTGGTGCGGGCGCAGCGCGTCGGGGACGTCGATGCTCAGCTCGGCACCGCCCTCCCTGGAGGTGCCGGCCACGAGCCACCCGCTGCGGACGCGGGCCAGGGCGTGCACCATGGCCAGGCCCAGACCGGTCTGGGAGTACTCGTCGCGGAACTCGTCGTCGAGCAGGGCCGCCCCGACGGCGGTGGCGGGTCGTTCGCGCCAGCCGTTGATGGTCTCGATCTGCGCCGGGCTCAGGCCCGGGCCCGAGTCGGCCACCCCGAACTGCACCCGCCCGGCGGAGCGGCGGGCGAAGAGGCGGATCGTGGCCTCGGGCCCGGTGTAGCGCAACGCGTTCTCGACCATGGTGTCCAGCACGGCGCGCAGCCGTTCGGGGGCGAGCACCAGCTGGCCGACGTCGCTGTCGAGCTGCCAGTTGCGGTCGGCGATGGTCGACCACCGGACGAGGACCTCCCTCATCGCGTCGTCGAGGTCCACCACCTCGCGGGTGGTCCCGCCCTCGAGCGAGATCGCCCGGACCAGCCGGTCGCACACCCGCTCCAAGCGACGCAGCTCGTCGTCGACGACGACGAGGTCGGCCAGGCGGTCGGAGCGGTACTCGCTGGCGTTGAGCAGGCCGAGGTAGCCCCGGGCGATGGTCAAGGGGGTCCGCAGCTCGTGCGAGGTGATCCGCGTCAGGCGCTCGCGGCTCGCGCTGAGGGCGCGCTCCTTCTCGGCCATCTCCCACACCTGCACCAGGGCCCGCTGCCTGCGCTGGATGTTGTGCATGACCATCCACATGAGGATCGCCAGCAACGGCAGCTCGGTGGTCTCGATCCAGTTGATCTCGCTGCGCATCGCGCTGAGGATGAACTGCACGGTGCTGATCAGCCAGAACAGTCCCAGCGTCGGCAGCGTCAGGCGCTGCTCACCTAGCCCCAGCCCGTACAGGGTCACGAACACGACGAGTGCGATGTGGAACGGGAGCGTCTCGAAGCCGAGGTAGAGCGGCATCGCGCAGATGCTGGCGACCGCGGTCGCCAGCCAGGTGCCCATTAGCAGACGCGGGTGGGCAGGCTCAAACGTTGGGGATGCAGTATCCGACACCACGCACCGTCTCTATCGGGGGATGGGGGGACAGCTTGGAACGAAGCCGGCCGATGCAGACCTCGACGAGGTTGCTGCCGGGATCGAAGTCGAGCCCCCACACGTCGTTGAGGAGCTCCTCGCGGGTGCAGACGTCGCCGGCCCGCCGCATGAGGTGGGCGAGCAGCGCGGACTCCCGCTCGCTGAGGACGACCCGGCGGTCGTCGCGCTCGACGATGCGCCGGTTGGTGTCCAGGCGCAGGCCCGGGGTGCCCAGGAACCGGTGGTCGCTGCCGGTCCGGACGTCGGAGGCACCCAGGTGCCGGTTGATCCGGGCGAGCAGCTCGATGAGGACGAACGGCTTCCCGACCACGTCGACCGCACCCTTGTTGAGCGCCTGCACCCGCGCCGACACGTCGTGCATCCCGGTGAGGACGATCACCGGCGGCGGCGAGGGGAGGTCGGGGAGCCGGTCGAGGACCCCCAGCCCGTTCGTGCGCGGCAGGACGAGGTCGAGCAGCATGAGGTCGAAGTCCTGGGCCCGCAGCTGCGTCAACGCCGAGTCGCCGTCAGGCACGCCCACGACCCGGTGACCGACGTCGGACAGGGCGCGCGACAGCAGGACGCGGATCCTCTCCTCGTCGTCCACCACCAGGATCGTGCTCACCCAGGTCCCCTGCTTCCTCGTCGTGCCCTGCCGTGCAATGCACCCCTGCCTGAGGATGACGCACGTCGGGGCATTGGAAATCATGCGTGTGGATGAGATCCGAACGTCTCCTGAGGGAGCAGATGCCGCTCTCTGACGGGTTCCTGACGACTTCATGACAGGTCGATGACGGCGATGTGTCGGGTCCTTGATGCCCTGATGACGACATCCTGAGGCGGATGTGACTCACGGCTGAAACTCCAGTGACCGCAATCTGTTTCGGTCGTGACGAAGTCGTGAGGGTTCGCCGGTCGTCGGGTGCAAACGGTCAGCGGCGGCGGAGTCTGTCCCTCGGGGGCGGTGTTCCCCACCGGTGGGGCGACCAGCTCGACCGGCTCGCTCGTTGGAGGTCCTCATGCGCACACGCACCCGCACCGTCGTGGTCGCCCTGCTGGCGATGGTGGCCGGCATCCCGGCAGCCGCACTGCCCGTCGTCGCGCACGCGGCGCCGGCTGCAGTTCCTGCCGCGGCGACGCCCGGAAGCATCACGCTCGCGGTGGCGAGCGCGCGGACCGTCCGGCCGCAGGCCGGCTTCGTCCACGAGGGTGATGCCGTCACGGCATACAAGTGGATCGTCAACGAGGACGCGACGGGCAATCCCGGCACCGCCACCGCCCCGCTCACCGACCAGTGCCTGCCCAGCAGGGCGACCGGCGGGTCGACCAACCCGAACTACGCCGACACCTGCCCCTGGCCGAGCACGCGCAGGACGAGCGGGTTCGCGCCGATCGTGGCCCAGGGCGACGAGAGCGACCTGAACCGCACCAAGGCCCTCGAGGGGCTGCCGCCCGGCAAGTACCTCATCTCGGTGACCGCCAAGGACTTCAAGATCGACGGTGCGCACTTCACCGTCACGCCGGGCGGGACCCAGCAGGTCTCGGTGGCCATGAACCCGACCCCGCTGCCGCTCAGCACCATCAAGATCCAGGTCTTCGAGGACAACGCCCCCGTCGACGGCACCTACGAGGTCGGCGCCGAGCAGGGCCGGGCCGGCTTCACCGCCAACCTCACCGACGTCTTCGGTCCCGTCTCCGTCGACTACTACGGCAACGCCCTCTGCACGGTCTACAAGCACCGCACCGCGAACGTCGCCAGCCCGATCCTCTTCGACGCGGACGACCGCCCGATCGTCGACACCACCCGCAGCACGGGCAAGTGCGTGAGCGACGCCTCCGGCGTCATCACCATCCCCAACCTCGGACCCAACCGGTATGCCGCGCTGGTCACCCCGCCGGCGCCGGTCGCCGGACAGACGTACCAGTGGGTGCAGACGACCACGCTCGAGGGCGCGCACGACCACGACATCTGGATCCAGGAGGGCTCCACCGGTCTGGACACCGAGATCGTCAAGGGCGCCGAGCCCGTGCCGGCGGTGCAGTTCGGCTTCGTCCGGACCAAGGCGCTCCCCTCCGGGACCAGGGCACCCAAGGGCGAGGTCAAGGGCAGCGTCGTCGCCGGTCTGCCCTACGTCGGCGGCCAGGGAGGGCAGGTCATCCCCGAGACCGGGTTCGCCGGGGCGAAGGTGGGCGGCCCGATCAAGAGCCCGTGGGTGGCCCTGTCCGACCTCGGTGCGGGCGACGCCGCGGTCTACGTCGGCCGTGGCGCGACGAACGGTTCCTTCGACATCAAGAACGTGCCCGACGGCGCCTACCAGCTGACCCTCTGGGACGACGACCAGGACTACATCCTGTGGAGCTTCAACGTCACGGTCGTGGGCGGCAACGTCGTCGACGTCGGGCAGAAGATGCTCGTGGGCTGGTTCACCCACATCTACGGCTCGGTCTTCATCGACAGCAACGGCGACGGGGTCCGTGACCCGGGGGAGCGTGGCGTCCCGGGCTTCGGCCTCACCCTGCGCGAGCGCGACAACTCCCTGATGGACCAGTACACCAACACGGTCTCGACCAACACCGAGGGCAGCTACGACATCCGCGAGGGCTACCCCCTGAGCAAGTGGCTGGTCCTCGAGGCGTTCAACACGCGGTACCGCACCACCGGCGTGACCTGGCAGGCCGAGAACGAGACCGAGCCGACCACCCAGCTCGGTGGCCTGGTCGACCTCAGCGTCCTGCCCGTCATCGGCCTCGGTGGCCGCGTCGACTGGGGTGTGGAGCCGGTCCCCGGCGCGGAGAACGGCGGCATCGCCGGCACGGTCACCTACGACGTCACCCGCAACGAGCTCGACCCCGCGGACGCCGCCACCGAGGGCTACCAGCCCGGCATCCCCGGCATCGACGTGCACCTCTACGCGAGCAAGCCCTGCACGGCGACCACCGACGAGGACAAGGCCAACACCTGCCGCCAGGGCAAGGAGATCGTCCCCCTCAAGGTGACCGGTCCCGACGGCACCCTGGTGGACAACCCCGACCCGCAGCGCGGGGCCCTCGCCCGCGGGCCGGAGCTCGCGGACTCGACCACCACGGAGGAGTACGCCCCGCCGCGCGGCTGCACGGCGCGCAAGTACAACGGCGCCGAGCTGACCGACCAGCAGGCCCTGCCGGAGTCGGGTGCCGCCCCGAACCGGATGTGCGTCGAGGCCCCGATGATGGGTTTCACGGCCGGTCCGAGCGACTCGACCGAGGGCGACGGGGCCCAGACCGTCAACGGCAACTACGGCTTCTCCGAGTCCAACCTCAACCTCTTCCCGGTGGGTGACGACCGCAACCCGGCGCCCGACCACGACCTTCCGCTGTACGCGAACCTCAAGGACGCCGGGTACGACCCGCAGCCCCTGACGGCCAGCGACTACATCGTCGGCGTCGACATCCCCGACAACCCGGTCGGCGGCAAGCCGATGTACAAGGTCACGTCCGAGGAGGACATCAACGTCTTCACCGGCGACACCTACCTGCCGCAGGAGAACTACCCCCCGGCCACCCCGGCCATCGCCGCGGACCCCGGCGACCCGCCGGCACCCGAGGTCACCCCTCCCAGCCAGGACCCGTCCCAGACCGGCGGCATCGTGTCCGGCTGCGCCGGACCCCTGCACAAGGTGAACGTGACCGACGAGGACTTCCTCGCCGGGGGCGGCAGCCCGTTCCAGGGACAGGACCGGCCCTCCTGCCAGGACAAGCTCGTCACGGTCCGGGCCGGCCAGACCACGGCACCGACGTTCAGCCTCTTCACCGACGTGCCGATCCCGACCCACTTCTGGGGCCTGACGATCAACGACCTGGGGCTGTCCCTCGACAAGCGCAGCGCGAACTACGGTGAGGCGCAGGGGCTTCCGTACGTGCCCGTCGGCCTCTACGACTACGCGGGACGGCTGGCCTACACGGCCCACACCGACTTCAACGGCATGTACGAGGCGCTCATGCCCTCGACGGGCACCTACAACTGCCCCGTCCCGGCCGGTCCGTGCCCGAACATGTACCGGTTCACCGGCAACGACCCGGGTGTGCCCGGCGCGCTCAACACGGACTACAACCCGCGGTTCAGGACGATCTCCGCCACCTTCCAGGGCTGGCCCGGCCTCTACACGGTCACCGACACGGCGCCGACCCAGGTGGCGGCGACGGTGCTGACCCCCGACACGACGGTGGCCAACAACACCGTGTGCGACGTGGACCCCGTGACCCCCCAGCTGTTCGCGGTCGACAAGGTGTACGTCCGGCTCACCGACAGCAACGCCCAGCGGCTGGTCACCATCCGTGGACGCGGGTTCGGTGCCAGCCAGGGTGCAGGCTCGGTGCGCCTCGGGTCCGCCAACGCGAACGTCATCTCGTGGTCCGACGAGGTGATCACGATCCGCGTCGGGGCCAACGCCGCCGCGGGCGCGCAGCAGCTCGACATCACCGCGTCCAACGGCCAGCACGCGACCAACAGCCTGACCCTGCACGTCCTCGACGCCGTCGGCGCCGCGGGGACGACGCAGAACAACCCCCGCATCGCAGAGGTCGCACCCAGCGGTGCCAACACCTACCGCACGATCCAGGCCGCGCTCGAGGCCGCCCGCCCGACGAACGCGACGCCCTACTGGCTCGTCGTCGTCCGACCCGGAGCCGCGACCGCGGTCAACCCCCGCGGCGAGTACTCCGAGAACCTCATCGTGCACAACCGGGTCCAGGTCCAGGGCTTCGGTCCCGGTGGCTTCGCCGCCAACGGCAGCTGGGTGCCCGGCACCATCGTCGACGGCTCGAGCTTCAGCGCGGACCAGGACAGCGGTACGGCCTGGATCGCCCTGCTCAACAGCCTGTCGTACGCAGGCGCCCGAGCGGTTCCTGACGGCGCGGTGTTCACGGTGCTCTCGCCGAGCAGCAACGCGGTGCCCACCGCCTACCCGCTCATGATCGACGGGTTCCAGGTCACCGGGGGCATCCAGGTGGACCAGCCCACGAACGTCAACGTCATCACGGGCGGGGTCAGCACCCCGTACGGCGCCACCGGGGCGCTCATCGCCCAGGGCGGTGGCATCTACGCCCACAACGCCGTGATGGGCCTGAGGGTGACGAACAACGTCATCGTCGGCAACGGCGGTTCGTACGGCGGCGGCATCCGGATCGGGACGCCCTACGCGGGCAACAGCCGGAACTACGGACCGGTCATCTCGCACAACCAGATCCGGGACAACGGCGGCACCAATCTCGCCGGCGGCATCGGCCTCTTCGAGGGCAGCGACGGCTACTCGGTCGACCACAACGCCATCTGCGGCAACCACTCGTCGGAGTACGGCGGTGGGGTCTCGGCCTACGGCTACCAGGCGCACCCCGCGGCGACCAGCGCGGGCTACGGCCCGGGCGGATCGGTGGACCACAACACCATCTGGTTCAACAGCTCCTACGACGAGGGCGGCGGCGTGATGATCGCCGGCGAGCTCCCTGCGGACCCGAACACGCTGTCCGAGGGCACGGGGCCGGTGAAGATCGACTCGAACCAGATCCGGGCCAACCTCGCCAACGACGACGGCGGCGGGATCAGGCTGCTGCAGACCTCGGGGTCGCACATCTCGCAGTCCTCCCCGGAGACCATCTCCATCACCAACAACACCATCGCCAACAACGTCTCGGCCCACGAGGGTGGGGGCATCGCCCTCGACGACGCGGCCTTCGTCGAGGTGGTCGACAACACGGTGGTGAAGAACCTGACGACCGCCACGGCCATCACGAGCGACGGGACCCCGGCCGCGGCCGGTCTGTCGACGGCGAGCTTCAGCGACCCGCTCCTCAAGCGGCTGCGGAACACGAACCAGTTCCCCAGTGCACCGGGAGTGGCTGCAGCCGGGTTCGCCAAGCCGACCCTCCTCGACGACCTGTTCTGGGACAACCGGGCCGGGAGCTACGTGGGCGGCTGGGTCCGAGGCATCGGGGGCACGCTCCCCGACGGCACGACGAACGACACCAACAACTGGGACATGGGCGTCATGGACCTGCCGGGAGCGCAGCTCCACCCGGTCAACTCGGTCCTGCAGACCACCACGGGCACCGACGGCGGGGCCAGCACCAGGGTGAGTGCCAACCCGCAGCTGCGGTCGCCGTACGACCTCACGGTGGACGTGCTCGCCGCACGGGCCTACCCCGCCTTCCGGCAGGCAGCCATCGTCACGACGAAGCTCCCGCTGACGCTGCTGGGTGACTACCACCTGGCGAACGGCTCGGTGGCGATCGGTGCCGGGGTCGCCAGCACCGCCGGCCCGCTGCCCGGCACCACCGTCGTGGCTCCGGGCACGGACATCGACGGTCGCAACCGGCCGACGAACCCCGGCAGAAGGTACGACGCCGGTTCGGCGCAGTTCGCCCCCTGAGACACCGGTGCGGGCCTCACCCCCTCACTTGGGGCCCGCACCGGCCACCACCCGAAGCACCACTCACCCGCACCACCACTCACCACCGCAGGACACGGACCAGAGGAGACCACCGTGAGCGACACAACGGCACCGGGCGCGAGCCGCCGGTCCTTCCTGCTCGGCGCAGCCGGCGTCGGAGCGAGTCTCGTCGTGGGGGCACGCGTCATCGCCCCCAGCCCCGCCCGGGGAGCAGGCCTGCCGGCAGCAGCACCGGCGGCCTCGCCGGCGCGGGTCACCCGCAAGCTCCACCTCGTCGGCACCGACGGCTGGGCGGCCATGCCGGCCAGCGCCCCGGCCGACCTCCCGTTCTTCCCGGACCCGTTGGCCCCACCCGGGTTCAACACCTACACGTTCGGGTTCAGGGACGTGACCGGGATGACCCCCACCCAGGTGGCAGCCCAGCGCGGCAAGGCGCAGATCAGTGCCCCGACCCTGGTGTTCAACGAGGAGGAGGACATCACCATCACGTTGTCCAACCTCGGTCTGGTCCTGCGCCCCGACCTCTTCGACGGGCACACCCTGCACTGGCACGGGTTCGTCAACGCGATCCCGTTGTTCGACGGCGTGCCCGAGCTGTCGTTGGCGGTCCCGATCGGGCGCGACCTCGACTACTTCTACCGTCCGCACGACGCGGGCACGTACATGTACCACTGCCACTTCGAGGACGTGGAGCACGTGCAGATGGGCATGACCGGGATGCTGTGGGTCAAGCCCAAGCAGAACTCGCTCCCGATCGGCAACGACCCGTTGGGCACGAAGTACGCATACAACGACGGCGACGGGTCGACGAAGTACGACCGCGAGTTCGGCTTCCTGCTCACCGAGCTGTGGTCGGCCGCCCACTACCGCGACGCCCACATCCAGGTCAGCGACTGGACCGACTACGACCCGTCCTTCTGGTTGATGAACGGCCGCGCCTACCCGGACACCCTCGCCCCGAACGGTGACCCGAACAGCACGGCAGCGGGTCGGCTCCAGTACCAACCGAACTCGTCACTGGTCACCTGCAACGCGGGGGAGCGCGTCCTGCTCCGGATGTCGAACCTCGGGTACCAGAGCCACACCATGACCGCCGACAACATCGACATGACGGTGGTCGCCAAGGACGGGAGCCTCCTGCGCGGCAGGGACGGCACCGCCAACTACCTGTCGACCACGTCGGTCGACGTCGGTCCGGGTGAGAGCCGGGACGTGATCTTCCAGGCGCCCGGGCCCGGCGAGTACCTGCTGTACGACCGGCGCTACAGCTACCTCAACAACGGGGGCGGTGGCGGCTACGGCGGCATCATGACGCGGATCCGCGTCGGCGCCCCCGGCACCTACCCCGCCCAGACCAGCCCGAACGCGTGACGAGGGGAACCGTGATGACACCCACCCGCATCCCGAGGCCGCGGCGGTCCGCCCGCTGGGCCGTCGGCGCCACGGCCCTGGCGGCCGCGGTCGCGACCGCCCTCCTCGGCGGTCCCGCCCCTGCGCAGGCCGCCGCAGACAACGGCCTGCTCTGCGACACCTCGCCCACGAACACGTTCACGCTCAAGGCCGACGACGACTACATCGCCACCCCCGACGGCAACAGCATCTACATGTGGTCCTACGCGAACGAGGTCCGAGGGCACTTCCAGTTCCCCGGGCCGACGCTGTGCGTGACCAGCGGCCAGAAGGTCACCGTCGTCCTGCACAACACCCTCCCCGAGGCCACGTCGATCGTGTTCCCGGGCCAGAAGGGGGTGGTGGCCAACGGGGCCCCCGCCCAGCCGCAGTTCGACGGCGGCGGGTCGCTGACCTCCCTCGTCCAGGCGGCCCCCGCCAGGACCGGCACGGTCACCTACACGTTCACGGCCGGGTCGCCCGGCACCTACCTCTACAAGAGCGGCACAGACGTCTCCAAGCAGGTCCAGATGGGGATGTACGGCGCGCTCGTGGTCCGGCCCGACGGCCACCCGGACCGGGTCAACTCCCGCGCCGACTCGGCCTTCAGCCCCACGCACGAGTACCTGTTCCTCCTGTCCGAGCTCGACCCCGAGGCGCACCTCGCCGTGGAGCGCGGCGGCCCGATCGACTGGACGACGTTCAAGGCGCGCTACTTCCTCATCAACGGCCGGAGCATGCCGGACACGTTGGCACCCAACAACGCCTCGTGGCTGCCCAACCAGCCGTATGGCGCGTTCGTGCACATCCGCGCCTACGACGCGACCACCAACCCGCTGCCCGCGACGATCCGCTACCTCAACGCAGGAACGGTCGACTACCCGTTCCACCCGCACGGCAGTGACGAACGGGTCGTCAACCAGGACGGCCAGCCGGTGCAGGGCGACGGTGGGCAGGACCTGTCGTACCTCAAGTACGACATCGACGTGCAGCCCGGACAGAGCATCGACGTGCTCATGGACTGGCGGGACGTCGAGCACTGGAACGAGCTGACCAACCCGGTCCCGACGAACCTGCCGGCCATCACCGACCAGCTGCTGGTCGGGACGGACACCTGGTTCAGCGAGAGCCCCTACCTCGGTGTGAAGAACCCGCTCCCGGCGAACATCACCGACAACAACGTCTGCGGCGAGTACTACCACGTGGCCCACAGCCACGCGCTCCAGCAGGCCACCAACTACGGCGCCGCCTTCGGCGGGATGATGACGGTCTTCCGCATCGACCCCGTCGCCGGCTGCACGACGAACTGAGGTCGGCGATGAGCACCTACGGTCGAAGCACGAACGTCCCGTGGTCCGCACGCGGCGGGCGCTGGTTGGTCGGCCCCGTCGTGGTCGCCCTGGCCGTGTTCGGGACGGCGGGAGCCGCGGTGGCCCACGCCCCCGCGCACAACCCGGCGCCGAAGCCGGCCGGCTCGACGGTCCAGCGCAGCGGCGTCTCGCCGACGGCGCCGACCCGTCGCACCGCGCCGGTCGCGCCGACCCTCGACGCCGCCGACAGGGCTGCCGTCGTCGGGTCGACCACCACCCAGCTGCTGCCCGCCACGGGGCGGGCCGCAGCGGCGGGCACCCTGAGCCCCAGCGGCTGCACGACCACCGGCACCTCCGTCGCGTGCGACCTGTGGTCGCTGCCCGGCACGACGAGCATCCTGGGCCGCTCCCTCCCGATCTGGGGCTTCTCGCTGACCGGTGACGCGGGCTCGGCCACCGCCCCCGGTCCACGGCTCGTCGTCCGCACCGGCGACACGGTGACGGTCACCCTCCACAACGGGATCAGCACCGCGATGTCCCTGGCGTTCCCCGGCATCCCCAGCAGCTCGTTCACCTCCGGGTTGTCCGCGTCCGCCCAGGAGGACGGCGTCGCCACCGGCGGTACCGCCAGCTACACGTTCCAGGCGACGCGTCCCGGCACCTTCATCTACGAGGCCGGCCACACGGCCAACGGTTCGCGCCAGGTGGCCATGGGCCTCGCCGGTGCCCTGGTGGTGCTGCCCGGGGACGGGACGGCCTACGGCACCCCGGCCACGGCCTACGACGACGAAGCCGTCCTGGTGCTGTCGGAGATCGACCCGGGACTCAACGCCAACCCGCTCGGCTACGACCTGCGCTCGTTCCACCCGCAGTACCGGCTGATCAACGGCAAGGCCTTCCCGGAGACCGACGCCGTCCCCACCGACCAGGGCCACAAGGTGCTCCTGCGCATGGTCAACGCCGGATCGCGGACCCACGCCATGGGACTGCTCGGCGGCGACCAGGTGGTCGTCGGCTCCGAAGGGCACCGGGCGCCATACCCGCAGCGGCTCACGGTCGCCGCGGTGCCACCGGGGGAGACCCTCGACACCATCACGACCATGCCCACCGGCCCTGAGGCCAAGGTGGCCCTGGCCGAGACCGGCGACGTGCTCGCCAACGCCAACCAGACCGCGGCCGACCCCACCCAGACGGCCACGGGCGGCATGCTCACGTTCCTCGACACGGCTGCGCCCCCACCGGCGACCGACGTCGTCGGGCCGGTCACGACCCGTGTGGTCGCCAGCCCGAACCCGTCCAACGGACTCACCCCCGTCACGGTGTCCGCTGACCTGAGCGACGTCGCCCAGGGTGGCTCGAACATCGTCCAGGCGGAGTACGTCATCGACGACGCGGCCACCACCGGACCGGGCTTCGGCGTGCCGCTGACCGGCACGTGGGGCACCTCCACGGTCGTCGGCGCCACGGGCACCATCGACACCACGGTGCTCGCCTCCCTCGATGCCGGTCGGCACCAGGTCTTCGTCCGCGCCCTCGACGCTGCAGGCAACTGGGGCGCGGTCGGTTCGGTCGTCCTCAACCTCCCCAAGACCGGCCCGTCGACGACCAACGGCTCGGCCAGGCCCAACCCTGCAGGAGCTGCCCTCGTCAAGGTCACGGCCACGGGCGACGACACCCTGGCGGGAGGCACCATCAACGGCGCCGAGTACTTCCTCGACACCGCCGGCGCTGCCGGAACGGGCACGGCGCTGACGAGGAACCGCACCGCCACCGTGGTCTCGCTGAGCGCGTCGCTGACCGCCACCAGCGTGCAGGCCCTCACCGAGGGCACCCACCACGTCCTGGTCCGCAGCCACGACTCGCTCGGCCTCTGGGGTCCACTGCTCGACATCCCGCTCGTGGTGGACCACACCGGTCCCACCGTCGACGGGGCCGCGGTCGGGCCGAACCCGACCAACGGCGTCCTCAGCGACCCGGCCAACCCCGGTTACCTGGTGGTCTCGGCCACCCTCACCGACCGCGACGCGGCACAGGGCCTGCAGAGCACCATCGTCGACGCCGAGGCGTTCCTCGACCCGACGTCGACGAACCCACCCGGTGACAGCGGCCTGCAGATGGTCGCCTCCGACGGGGCGCTCGACTCGGTGACGGAGACGGTCTACGGACTCATCCCGATCTCGCAGGTCACCTCCCTGGCCAACGGCCCGCACATCGTGTCGGTCCGCGGCAAGGACGCGGCCGGCAACTGGGGCACGCTGTTCCCGGCCACCCTCACGGTGGACAGGACCGCACCGCAGCTCAGCGCGCTGACGGCCTCGCCCAACCCCACCAACAGCGCCTCGACGCTCACCCTCACCGCGCCGACGAACGAGACGGCCTTCCGGTCCGCCGAGTACTGGCGCGGCACGGACCCGGGCGTCGGTCGCGGGACCACCGTCCCCGTGAGCTACGTCAACGGCAAGATCGTGGTCATGGTGCCGCTCGCCGGGGTGCCCGTGGGCCCCCAGAGCTTCGGGATCCGGGTCCAGGACGCCGCGGGCAACTGGAGCAACGCCCAGTCGACCACGGTCTCGGTGACCAGGGTGATGGCGATCTTCTCGGACAACTTCAACTCGGGCGGCCTCACGGCCTGGTCGGGGAGCACGGGTGGGGTCGCGGTCACGGCCTCGGCCGGGATCCCCAACGACGGGGTCAACCGTGGTCTCGCGGTGACGCTCGCGGGCCGGACCAACAACCGTCCCGGGTACGTCGTCGACTCCACCCCCGCCGGCGAGACGCTCTACGACGCACAGTTCGCGTTCTCCGCAGGCTCGTTGACGACCGGCACCGGCACCAACTCGATCGTCAACCTGTTCGAGGCCAGGACCGCGGCGGGCGGCCAGGTCTACGCCCTGCAGTACCGCGGGTCCGGCGCCACGGCCCAGGTGCGGGTCGTGCTCGACCGCACCGGTGGTCTGGCGGTGGTCAACGGTGGCTGGGTGACCCTCGGCGCCGGTTCGCACGTCCTGAAGACGGCGTGGCGGGCAGGTCCCGCGACAGGGGGCTCGCGCGGCACCCTCGTCCTGAGCCGTGACGGCACCGTGGTCACCACGGTGAACGGCCTCACCACAGGGCTCGCCGTCGACGACGCCTGGCTGGGCATCACCGGTGGGGTCGCGGCAGGCAACAACTCCCCGATGGCGGGGACCGCCGCCTTCGACTCCTTCGCCTCCACCCGGGTCGGGCCATGAACCCGGGAACGACGCGGGCGGCCCGTTCAGGGGAGTGGGTCGCCCGCCCGGGCCGGGCAGTCGCCCGGCTCGGGCGCAGGGGCTGGGTCGTGGTGGCGGTCGTCCTCGCCCTCGTGGTCGGGGGTGCGGTGACCTCCCGGATGCTGTGGCACGACCCCGCACAGGCCGGTATGCCGCTCAACGTGGACCTCGAGCAGTCGGCCGGGATCCGCTTCACCCGGGTCGCCGTCGTCGCCGACGGCGGCCTCCTCGAGGCGAGCTACGTCGTCCTCGACCCGGAGAAGGCGACGCGGTTCCAGTCCGACCGCGAGCACCCGCCGGCGATCGAGAGCGAGGAACGTGCCGAGAGCACCAAGCGGGTCGCGCTGATGAAGCAGGGCCACCAGATGCGCGCCGGGCAGTCCTACTACCTCGTGTACAACAACAGCGGTGGCGTGGTCCGCTCCGGCGAGACGGCCCGGATCGTCTACAACGGGTTCGTCCTCGAGCACGTGCCGGTGATCGGATGATCCCGCTGCTGCGCCGCGCAGTCGTCCCGGCTGTGGTCGTCGCGTTGGCGATGGCGGTGTTCGCCGGGGCCGGACCGGCGTCCGCCCACGCGTTCCTGGTCTCGAGCAACCCGGCCGACGGACAGGTCCTCGACTCCTCGCCGACGGTCCTGCGGATGCGGCTGAGCGAGTCGGTGCTGCTCGGCTCCACGTCGGTGACCGTGGTCGGCGGGTCGGTCCGCCACGAGCTGACCGGCCTGCGCCTCGTGGAGACCGCCGACGGCGGCGCGGCGGCGAAGGACGGGGCCGACCCGCTCACGCGCCCTCGGGCGGCTGCCTCCTCGGACGAGGCCCCGGTCGAGCTGGTCGCCCCGTTGCCGGCACTCGGGCGCGGCTCCTACCGCGTCTCCCTGGAGACCGTCTCGGCCGACGACCTGCACCGCACCGCGGCCGTCCTGGTGTTCGGCATCCAGCAGCAGGTCTCGGCCGCGGGTCGGCAGGAGGCCGCCCCACGCGTCGACGAGGCCCTGCTGCGCTGGGTCGTGCTCGCCGGCCTGTGCCTCGGCCTCGGGGCCGCACTCGTGCGCCGGCTCGCGACGCCGGCGCGGCACGGCAGCGTGGTCCGGGTCGCCCGCGCCTGCGACCAGGTCGCAGCCGCGGCGTGCGCGGTGGCCGCCCTGACCGCCGTCGGGCTGCTCGCCGTGCAGCTGTCAGGGGAGGGGTCTGCCGGCCTCGACACCCTGTTTGGTGCCTACGGTGCCCGCTGGCTGACCCGGGAGACCGGCCTCCTGCTCATCGGCGCCGCCGCGGTCCTGCGCTGGCGGCGGCTCGCACCCAGAACGGCCCGCCTGGCCTTGGCCTCCGGGGCGGTGCTGGCGACGGCGGGGGAGGCCCTGCTCGGCCACGCGGGTGCGGGGGTGACCACCTCGTGGGTCAGGGTCGCCGCCACCGCGCTCCACGTCGGGGCAGCCGCGACGTGGGCGGGTGCCGCGGTCCTCCTCGCGGGGTGCGCGCTGGTCCTGCGTCGCGAGGGGGTGCCCGGTCGGGCGCTCGCGCGGGCCCTGCTCCGACGCTTCGGTGTGCCGGCCGCCGCCTGCGTCTCGGTCATGGTCGTCACCGGGGTGGTCCTGGCCAGCAGCGTGGTCGCCTCCGTCGATGCCCTGCTGGTCACCGACTACGGGCGGGTGCTGCTCCTCAAGGTGGCGGCCGCCGCGGTCGCCCTGGCGCTCGGGCTGGCCCACACCCGCAGCCTGCACCCGAGGCTGCTGGTCGGCCGTCGTCGCGCGGCCACCGCGGCCGTCACTCCGGGCCGCTCCCTGGTCGTCGAGGGCGTCGCCGCGGGGGCAGCCCTCGCGCTGGCGGCGCTGCTCGCGGCCGGACAGCCCGCGGTCGGACCCGCACTCGTCGCCGACCCGGCCGCGCCCTTCGACCCCACGGTGTCCGCGTTCGCCGACGACCTGCAGGAACAGCTCTCGATCCAGCCGAACCGTCCGGGACCCAACGTCGCCGTCATCACGGTCTCCAGCACCCGTCGGCCGGACCCTGCACCGGTGACCGGGGTGACGGTGGCGGTGTACTCCAAGAACGGTGGCCTGCGGTCCGCCGGCACCGGTGAACGCTCGGCCCTCGGGCAGTGGAGCGTGCCGGTGACCATGACGGAGGCCGGCGCCGCCGACGCCGTCGTCACCGTGACCCGCGTCGGCGTGCCGCCCACCGAGCTCGCGGTGGACTGGGTGGTCGCCCAAGCCGTCCCACCGCGTGCGGTGCTCTCGCTGGCCCCGCTCCGCGGATGGCTGCTCGCTGTCGCCTGCGTGCTCGCTGCGCTCCTCGCCTCTGCGTGGTCCGTCGCAGGACTGCGCCGCTGGCGCGGTCGCTCTCGGCGGCGCACGGGCCCTGCGGTGGAGTGGTCCGAGGTGCCCGCTGGAGCCCGCGCCACGCGCACGTGGGCTGCGGCGACGGCGCTCGCGCCCGACCAGGACCCGGGGGCCCAGCCCGACCGAAGTGGACTCCCGGTACCCAGCCGGTAGACTTGGGGACTGCCGGCGTGGGTGATAACCCGCTCCTTCGATGTTCGCCCAGATGGGCTGCGCCGGGTCCGCAAACCAGCAAGTCAACTTCAGGAGTACTTCCATGTCCTTTGACTACAAGGTTGCCGACCTGAGCCTCGCCGAGGCCGGCCGTCACCAGATCCGCCTTGCCGAGCACGAGATGCCCGGCCTGATGTCCCTGCGCGAGGAGTTCGGGGCGGCCCAGCCGCTCAAGGGCGCCCGCGTCGCCGGCTCGCTGCACATGACCGTGCAGACCGCCGTGCTCATCGAGACGCTGACCGCGCTCGGTGCCGAGGTCCGTTGGGCCTCCTGCAACATCTACTCCACCCAGGACGAGGCGGCCGCTGCGGTCGTCGTTGGCAAGGGCACGCCCGAGGACCCCCAGGGTGTCCCGGTCTTCGCCTGGAAGGGCGAGACGCTCGAGGAGTACTGGGAGTGCACCGAGCAGATCCTCACCTGGCCCGGCGAGGGCGCCAACATGATCCTCGACGACGGTGGCGACGCGACGATGCTCGTCCACAAGGGTCGCGACTGGGAGGCCGCGGGCGCGGTCCCCGCGACCGACGAGCAGGACTCCGAGGAGGTCGGCGTCTTCAAGGAGCTCGTCCGCAAGACCCTCAAGGCCGACCCCACCAAGTGGACCAAGGTCGCCGAGCAGATCAAGGGCGTCACCGAGGAGACCACCACCGGTGTCCTGCGCCTCTACGAGCTCGCCGCCTCCGGTGACCTGCTCTTCCCGGCGATCAACGTCAACGACTCGGTCACCAAGTCCAAGTTCGACAACAAGTACGGCGTGCGCCACTCGGTCATCGACGGCCTCAACCGTGCGACCGACGTCCTCATCGGCGGCAAGGTCGCCGTCGTCGCCGGCTTCGGCGACGTGGGCAAGGGCTGCGCCGCGGCCCTCGCCGGCCAGGGCGCCCGCGTCATCGTCACCGAGATCGACCCGATCTGCGCGCTCCAGGCCGCGATGGAGGGCTACCAGGTCGCCCGCCTCGAGGACGTCCTCGAGACCGCCGACATCTTCGTCACCACGACCGGCAACTTCAACATCATCACCGCCGAGCACATGACGCAGATGAAGAACAAGGCGATCGTGTCCAACATCGGCCACTTCGACAACGAGATCGACATGGCCGGCCTGGCCAAGGTCCCCGGTGTCACCAAGACCCAGATCAAGCCGCAGGTCCACGAGTGGACGTTCGACAACGGGAACTCGATCATCGTGCTCTCCGAGGGTCGCCTGATGAACCTCGGCAACGCGACGGGTCACCCCAGCTTCGTCATGTCGAACTCCTTCGCGAACCAGACGATCGCCCAGATCGAGCTGTTCACGAAGAACGACGAGTACGACAAGCAGGTCTACGTGCTGCCCAAGCACCTCGACGAGAAGGTCGCCCGTCTGCACCTCGACGCCCTCGGGGCCAAGCTCACCGAGCTGACCAAGGAGCAGGCCGCCTACATCGGTGTCGACGTCGCCGGCCCCTACAAGTCGGAGCACTACCGCTACTGAGGCACCGCCTCACGGCACCAGCACCACCCGGTATGCCGCCCGCTCACCCGAGCGGGCGGCATACCTGTGCCGGGTAGGACGGTCCGTTCGAACGATTGCAGCGAGTGGGCGGCCGTGGAAGGGTGCCTGAATGCCGCATTCGGGGGAGACCGTGGCGATCGCGAGACGCAGCGCAGCCCTGGACGGACTACGCGGGCTCGCTGCGATCGCAGTCGTGACGAGCCACCTGACCGCCAACGTCGGGGTCGTGCCCTACAGCAGCGGGGGGTTCGTCGGGGTGCTGGTCTTCTTCGCCCTGTCTGGCTACCTCATCACCGGAATCCTCTGGCGAGGCCCCGCGACCTCAGCGCACTACCGATCCTTCCTCTGGCGCAGGGTTAAACGTCTTGCTCCCGTCGTCACCGTCCTGGCCGCGACAGGCATACCGCTGTTGCTTCTCGTAGGGGGCGAGAGCGCTGCCTTCACCCTTGGGCAGGCAGCCTTGACGCTCTCGCAGACCACCGGTTTTGCGTTCGGATCGGGCGTCGCCATCCACCCGCTCTGGAGCCCGACCTGGAGTCTCACTGTCGAGTGGGTGTTCTACCTTGTTTTCCCCCTCGTGCTGAGTGCGTTGCGCGCCCGGGGACTGACCCCACGTGCCATCCGGGGTGTCCTCGCGGTCCTTGTCGTAGCCCTGTACATCGCTGGTCTCCTCTTGTCTCCCCGAGCGTTCTATCTGCTGCCCGTGGCCAACGTGTCGGTGATGCTGGCCGGAGCGGTCCTGGCCATTACCCATGCCACCCAGTCGGCGCCAGGAGGGCGCCCGGACCCCGCACGTGCTGCGGCAGCGCTGGTTCTGTTGGTGCTTCTAGTCCTCGTACCGCTGGCACCCCTCAGCCCGGCGTACCGCTTCATCGTGTTCCCTGCCGCTACGATTGCCGCACTCCTGGTGATCAACGAAGTCCGCCACACCGGTTGGCTCGGAGCTGCCTTAGGTCACCGGTCCCTGACTCTTGTCGGCAGGAGCGCGTACAGCCTCTACCTCTGGCACGTGCCGGTGATGTGGCTGACATACATGGCCGTGCCGCAACTGCCCAGACCCCTCATCGGACTCTTGTCCCTGATCGCGCTGGTTCCCGTCGTGATGATCAGTTACTGGTTGTTGGAGCGCCCAGTGCTGAACCGAGGTGGATCGGCAAAACCGACGGTCACCGCGGCCTCGGAGACCGTAACCGCCACCGTCACCACGAGCCGGGCCGTTTCATAGTCGACTCCCTTCCTCGTGCTACGTCACGCTCCACTCGTCGGCTTCGCCCGGGTCCCGGGCGTCCCTGCGGTGCGGGTGGCTCGCTACCAGGTCTGTCCGCGAGGTGGCGACCCAGTTCACGGTCCGCTCGCCCAGCGTCAACCAGTGGGACCCGCTCAGCTACCCGACCATCACGGGGTGCCAGACGACCTACGCGGGTTTCAACGCAACCTCGGCAACGCCCTCGACAAGACGAGCGGGTCGTTCAACGCGACCGTCGCCGACAACTTCCGACAGTGGAAGCAGCTGTGCAAGATCACCGGGGGAGTGAGCCCGGGGACCTACCTCATCCAGGTCAAGACCAACGGTGTCGGCAACGAGGCGGCCAGCGGCCATAACCGCTTCAGCCTGCGTGCCTACACCGAGAGCAGCAGTGGGGATGACGGGGTCGCGGTCGCGGCTACGCCAAGATGGCGATGTACGGCAACACCCCGGCCGGCACCTCGAAGTTCTACCTCGCCGAGGTCCCGAGCGGGGCGCGCGGCCAGCTCTTCACCGTCCGCCTGTTCGACATCGGTGACGGTGCGACGCTCGGCAGCACGGTCAAGGTCCTGCCGCCCTCCGAGGTCGGCTCGTCCTTCAGCGGCTGCACCGGTTCGGGAGTGCAGACCGGCGCCCTCACCGACTGCACGATCAACGTCAGCTCGGCCTACAACGGCCAGTGGCAGGAGGTGTCCGTGCCCATCCCGACGGACTACTCCTGCACCGACTCCTCAGCCGTCGGGTGATGGCTGCGCCTCGAGTTCTACTACGGCGCCGGGTCCAGTCCCGCGGACACCACGTCGTGGACGGCCAACGTGGCCGGCGACCCGGTTCGCCTGGTCGAGTAGAGGCACCGGCCAAGGGTGCACGCGCCCAGCGGGCACGCCGGCCACATGATTGCGAGCCCACGTCATGCCGCCCATCAACCGGCGCGCGAGGTGTTGAGCCCTTCAAGCACTCCTTGTCAGGGGAAGCGGGTGTGTCTCGATGCCCATGTGCTTGGTCTTCTGACACATGGCGAGACCACCCCGGGCGTCTGGCCCGGGGTGGTCTCGGTGAGCGTGTCGGCTGCGGCGACGAGTCGCGGACTGCTGCGTGCTCAGCTCACCATGCCGATGGCATATGCGTTGTAGACCGTGCACTGGATATTGCCGAGTCCGCAGAGATCGTTGATGTCGCCGACGGAGCTGTAGTTCACGTACTGGACCGTGATGTTGCCGTCCCCGTCGTAGTCGATCAGCTTGAGCTCGATGAAGGCCGTGATCTTGAACGTGGTGTTGGCGCCGTTGCCGCCGATGTCCGTGTACACCGGAAAGGCGTAGGTCTTGCCCAGGTTCGCGGTGAGCGGGCTGGTGACGTTGTTGGAGTTGATCTTGTTTCCGGGTGAGCCCTCGATGGTCGTCGAGGGCGGCGACCCTCCCAGCGTGAGGTCTGCGAGGCAGCCGTTCGCGATGTACGAGCCGATGTCGACAGCGCTGACACCACCGCCGCAGTTGAGCCATCCCCAGTTGCCAGAGCCGTTGTTGCCGGCGTTGCAGTCAGTGCCTCCGCCCCAGACCTTGTTCACGTCGATCACGTAGTTGGGGTACGGGGCGCCGACTGCCTGTGCCTTGGCAGCGAGATCGTCGGCGACGTCCTTGCATATAGCGAGCGGGAAGACACCATTGATCTGCCGTGCCACGCCAAGGGCGGCGCTTCCGTCCTTGGTGGCGTTGATCGTCGCCACCCCGACCATCTGACCCAGCTGCGTCGGGACGGCCCGGCTGACGGTGACCGTCGCCTTGAGGATCCCGTTGTCGTTCGGTGTGCCGTTCTTGTCCACGCACGCGAGCTGAACGTTGACCGTGATGTTGCCCGAAGCAAGGGTCATGCCATTCGGGGCGTTCCTCTGGACCTGAGCCTTCGCGACGGTCAGAGCTGACCCGCCGTCGTTGTCGACCACGGACTTGCAGTTCGTGGGGGTAGCCGGCGATGCGTTGATGAGCGTGCGCTTCGCGTTGACGACGGCCAGTGCCGCGCTGTCGGCGCCGGTGCTGAACGCGCGCGCCTGGGCGAAGGCATTGCCGTAGTCCAAGGTGAACCCGGCGAGGATCAGCAGGACCGGCGCGAGGAGAGCGACGGTTACCGCGACGGCGCCTCGTTCGAAAGGCGTCGGCTGCCTCAGGTGTATTCGCACTGGAAGATCCCCTGACCTCTGACCTGGATGCCGTTGAGGTACGGCAGTGGGAATGGCGGCGAGGAGTTGAAGGTCGCCACGACGGTGAGCTGGTCCCCAGCCGATGACTTGGTGCATGGCTTGTTCGCCGTATTGGCCGTGCACGACGCCGACGGATCCGTCGCGCTCGAGGACACCGTGACGTTGACCGCCGCGCTGCTCAAACCAACGGCGCTGCTGGTGAGGCTGTTCGTCAGCTTGGTGCTGATCTGCGCACATGTCAGCCCAGCTCCGGCAAGGTTGCTTACGACTCCCGCTCGTGCCGCGTCGCGCGCCGCGTTGTTCAGCGCGATCTGCTGGGAGAAGATGAACCCGAAGTCGAGGATGCCCCCCAGGATGAGGACAAGGAATGGCACGACCAGCGCGAACTCGACGGCCGATGCCCCTGACTCCGACGTCTTGCGACTTCGAGTCGTCGGCCTGATCATCACGTGTGCTCCTGCGGTTCGCGTCGTGGGCGACCCAAGCGGCTCCCAGCACCTCAGTCTCAGGTCCCAACGGCGGTTCTGTAATCGGCCAAACGGCCGAAAGTCGATGCCCGGGATCATGCGTTTGCCTCCATGGTCTGCGGCCGGTCCGGCAGACCACGGGGTGGCCCGTGTGTGATGATTCGGGAGGGAATCTTTACTCGATGTAGGGAGAGGGTTGACGCAGTGAAGGGTCGCGTGCTCATCGTCGATGACGATCTTGCGCTGGCGGAGATGCTCGGCATCGTCCTGCGCAACGAGGGGCTCGATGTGTCGCACGTCGCCGACGGCGGCAACGCCGTGGCGGCCTTCCGCGACAGCAAGCCCGACCTCGTCCTCCTCGACGTCATGCTGCCCGGGCTTGACGGCATGGAGGTCTGCCGCCGCATCCGTGCCGAGTCCGGCGTCCCGATCGTCATGCTGACCGCGCGCACCGACACCGTCGACGTCGTGGTGGGCCTGGAGTCCGGCGCCGACGACTACGTCGTGAAGCCCTTCAAGCCCCAGGAGCTCATCGCCCGCGTCCGGGCGCGGCTGCGCCGTGGTGACGAGCCGGAGCCCGAGAGCCTGGAGATCGGCGACCTCGTCATCGACGTCGCGGGTCACTCGGTCAAGCGGGCCAGCGAGCCGCTGTCGTTGACGCCGCTGGAGTTCGACCTGCTCGTCGCCCTGGCCCGCAAGCCGTGGCAGGTGTTCACCCGTGAGGTCCTGCTCGAGCAGGTCTGGGGCTACCGCCACGCCGGTGACACCCGCCTGGTCAACGTCCACGTGCAGCGGCTGCGCTCCAAGATCGAGCACGACCCCGAGCACCCCGAGATCGTCGTCACCGTCCGCGGCGTCGGCTACAAGGCCGGTCCGAGCTGACGATGTCGGACTCGGCCGGACCCGACCCCGACCGGACGCCGCCGGAGCGGCCCACGGCCCACGGGGCGCAGGGTCCGCCTGCCCTGCGCACCTTCGCGGTGCGCGCCCGCCGGGGGATCGGTACGGCGCTGAGCTGGCTCGTCCACGCCTGGCGCCGTTCGCTGCAGTTCCGCGTGGTCAGCACGACCATGCTGCTCGGCCTGCTCGTCGTCCTCGGCCTCGGCTCCTACCTCTACTCCTCGATCTCCGACGGCCTGGAGCAGGACCGGATGAAGACGGCCCAGCTCGAGACGTCGCGGCTGACCAAGGTGGTGCAGGACAACTTCGACGGCAGCGGCCGCGCCAGCTCGGGTGACATCAACCTCCAGTCGCAGGACATCATCAAGGCCGCCGCCGCACCGGGTGGCGACAACGAGCGCTACCTCGTCTTCGCGCGCAGCCTCGGGAACACCTCCGACACCACGGTCCAGACCGTCCTCAGCGGACGGATCGGCCTGTCGAGCATCCCGCGCGACCTGCGCGAGGCCATCCGGCTGGACCCGACCCACCAGCAGGTGACGCTGGTCGGCATCGACGACCCGCAGACCGGCCAGGCCGTCCCGGCCGTCCTCGTCGGGTCCCAGGTCCAGGTGCCCGTCGCCGGCAAGTACGACCTGTACGTCATCTTCCCCATGCAGCGCGAGCAGGCCACCCTCGACCTGATCACCCGCACCTTCGCAATCGGCGGGTTCGCGCTCGTGGCCCTCGTCGGCGCCATCGCGTGGGTCGTGACACGGCAGGTCGTCAACCCGGTGCGCCGGGCGGCCATGGTCGCCGAACGGCTCTCCTCGGGCCGGCTCAACGAGCGGATGCGCGCCCGGGGCGAGGACGACCTGGCGCGGCTTGCCGCCTCCTTCAACGAGATGGCCGACAGCCTCCAGACGCAGATCCGCCAGCTCGAGGGGCTGTCGCGGGTCCAGCAGCGCTTCGTGTCCGACGTCTCGCACGAGCTGCGCACACCGCTGACCACGATCCGCATGGCCGGTGACCTGATCCACGACTCGCGCCGCGACTTCGACCCGACGGTCGCCCGGTCGGCCGAGCTGCTGCACAACGAGCTCGACAGGTTCGAGGAGCTGCTCGCCGACCTGCTCGAGATCAGCAGGTTCGACGCGGGCGCCGCGGCCCTCGACGTCGACCTGGTCGACCTGCGCGACACCGTCGCCCGGGCCGTGCAGTCCGCCCTGCCCCTCGCCGAGCGGTGGGGGAGCACGATCACCGTCACCGCGGAGGGGTCCTGCCAGGCCGAGGTCGACCCGCGCCGGGTGGAGCGGATCCTGCGCAACCTCGTCGTCAACGCCGTCGAGCACGGTGAGGGCCGCCCGGTCGAGATCGCGATCGGTGGCAACGACAGCGCCGTCGCCGTGGCCGTGCGCGACCACGGGGTCGGGCTGCGCCCGGGTGAGGCCGCCCTGGTCTTCAACCGCTTCTGGCGCGCCGACCCCGCCCGCGCCCGCACCACCGGCGGCACCGGCCTGGGACTGGCCATCTCCCTCGAGGACGCCCGGCTGCACGACGGGTGGCTGCAGGCCTGGGGTGAGCCGGGCGAGGGCTCCTGCTTCCGCCTCACCCTGCCCCGGACGTACGGCGAGTCGATCACCGAGGCGCCCCTGTCGCTGCGGCCGGACGACGTCCCCACGTCACGCCGTCGCACCGCCCGCGAGGCCAGCGACGCCCAGGCGCAGACGCCCTCGACGACCGGGCCGGGCGCGAACGCGGCGGTGACCCTGCGCCATACGCCGACGGCACCGGGTGCACCACGGTGAGGCGCCGCGCGGCCGTCGCGCTGGCAGCGGTGGCGGTGACCTTGCTGTCGGCCTGCGGGGGAGGCCTGTCGACGAAGTCCGCGGTCCAGCCCGGCCTCGAGGTGGGGTCGGTGCAGGAGAACGAGATCCGGGTCGAAGCCAACCCCATCCGCCCCGGAGCCTCGCCCGAGGAGGTCGTCGAGGGGTTCATCCGGGCCGCGGCAGCGAGCGATGACCAGTACCAGGTGGCGCGGTCGTACCTCACGCCCGATGCAGCCGGGAGCTGGCGCCCCGACACCTCGGTCGTGGTGTTCGGCAACGAGTCGGTCCTCGACACCAAGGCGTCCGGCGCGGGCCAGGTCGTGGCCAAGGCGACCGCAACAGCACGGGTCGACGGCACGGGTCGCTACGAGGAGCTGCCGACCACGAGCACGGTGGAGGCAGACTTCCGCGTCGTCCAGCGGTCGGGGGAGTGGCGGATCTCGTCGCTGCCCCAGAACTTCGGCACCTGGCTGAGCAACTCCGACTTCCTGCGCCTCTACGACCCCTTCCGCATCTACTTCCTGTCGGCCAGCCAGCGGCGCCTCGTCCCCGACGTCCGGTGGCTCCCGCTCGGCACGGGCCTGGCCACGCGGCTCGCGAGGTCGCTGCTCGCCGGGGCTCCCGACTACCTGCGTGGGGCGGTGCGCAGCGACGTCCCGCCCGGCACCCGCCTGGCGGTCGACGCGGTGACCATCGACTCGGGCACCGCCACGATCGACCTGACCGCGACCCGCTTGGCGGCCGACCCCGCTCAGCGACAGAACCTCGGCGCCCAGTTCCTCGCCACGGTGAGCCAGGCGCCCGGCGTCGACCGGGTCGCCCTCCAGCTGGAGGGGGCCGACCTGCGGGTCCCCGGGTTCGACGGAGCGCTCGACTCGCTCGCGGCCCTCGGGCTGGGCACGCCGGCCGACCCCGAGATCAAGCCCCTGCTGCGGATCGGCACCACGCTGGTACCGGTCAGCCCCGACCAGGTCGGTGATCCGGTGGCGCGGCCGAGCCCCCCGCCGACCGCCGCCCTGCCCGCGCTCCAGCCCGGGTGGGCCTACCCCGCGGTGTCGCGCTCCGGCGGTGAGGTCGCGGCCGTCGGCGGCGACCGGGCCCAGCTGGCCCGGTGGCGCGGGAAGACCCAGGTCCAGCTGCTGACGTTCGGGTCGAACCTCACCCGGCCGACGTACGACAACCAGGACATGCTCTGGCTCGCCGGGCGGGACGACGACGAGGCCAGGGTCTGGGTCATCGACACCACGACGGACCCGGCGGACGCCGCGAAGGCCGCACCGCACGTGGTCACCGCCGCCTGGCTCGCGCAGCGTCGGGTCGTCAGCCTGCGGCTGTCACCGGACGGCCAGCGGGTCGCGGTGGTGAGCACCGACGCGTCCGGCAAGGTTCCGCGCCTCGACGTCGCCGGAGTCGTCCGCGGCGCCGACCACGTGCCGACCTCGCTGGCGACCCCCTTGACCCTGGCCCCCACCCTGACCCTGATGCGGGACCTCGTCTGGGTCGACGACGCCACCGTCGTCGTCCTCGGGCGCAGGAACCCGGGGCAGGTGCTGCGCCCGTGGACCGTGCCGCTCGGCGGCCAGATCACGGCCGGCCCCGAGATCTCCGGCGCGCAGACCATCACCACCATCAACGGCGAGCGCGGCCTGGTCGTCACCACCGACGCCCGCCAGGTGCTGCTGCGGGCCGGCAGCCGGTGGCAGCGGGTCGGCGAGGGCACCGACCTGCTGGTCGCCGCTCGCTGAGGGGGACCCACGCCGAGGGGGACCCTCGCTGAGGAGGACCCTTGCCGACCGCGACCCCTCGCTGAGCCCGGGTGACCCCGCGCTGCTGGGGGGTCACCCGAACGGACCGAATTCCCGGGGTGCCGTGCCCGCCCCGTGCGTGCGGGCGTCCTGCCCGGTTCGCCCGGCCTTGTCTGCTGCGCCGCGGGGGTGGCAGCGTGACGCGCGCCTGTGCAGCGACCCACCGGAGAGGTGACATGACCACGGCCAGCACCGCGACCCCGGCGGCTCGTCTCGAGCCGGCGGCGCCCGTCGTGCGCTCCCGGTGGCGGCCGACCCGTGCCACCTGGGTGCCGGTGCTCGTCTTCCTCGTCTCCAGGATCGTCGACGGCATCGTCCTGGCCGTCGCCGGGCACCGCCAGATCGCCCTCCCCGACCCGGCGCTGCAGCGGCTCGCGGCCGTCGACCACGCCACCCCGGCGGACCCGGGCTACCTCGAGCTCGTCTCGAACTGGGACGGCCAGTGGTACCAGTTCCTCGCCACGCAGGGGTACCACCTGCCCGCGCCCGGGGCGACGAACACCGCGGACGTCCTGTGGTCGTGGGCGTTCCCGCCAGGGTTCCCGATGACCGTGCGCGTGCTCCTCGAGACCACCGGCGTGCCCTTCCCGGTCGCCGTCACCCTCGTCAACCTCGTCGCCGGAGCCGTGGGCATGACGTTGCTGTACCGCCTCGTGGACCGCACCGCCGGGGCGTTCGCTGCAACGAGCCTCGTCGCGCTCACCTGCTTCGCCCCGACCGCACTGCTCTTCCAGGTGGCCTACAGCGAGTCGCTCGCCCTGGCGCTCCTGTGCGCAGTGCTGCTGCTCGTCCACCGCCGCCGCTACTGGTGGGCCCTGGTCGCCGTCGTCGCCCTCGCCCTGACCAGGGTCATCACCGCGCCGCTCGCCGTGGTGGTGGCGGCCCATGCCTGGTCACGCTTCCGCGGACCCGCCGACTCCCGTCCGTCCCGACGGGAGTGGTCCGGTATGGCGGCCCTCGGCCTCGCGAGCGCGGCCGGCGCGTTCCTCTGGGCCTTCGTCGTGGGGCTGGCCGTCGGAGAGCAGACGGGAGCCACCACACGGCCGGGGATGCTGTCCAAGCTCGGCTGGTTCTCCCGGCTCGGCGCGGAGTTCGGGATCGGTGGCCCCGTGGTGCTGGCGGGGATCATCCTCGTGCTCGTGCTCGTGAGCCGCACCCCGCGGATCGCCGGCCTGGGGATCGAGCTGTCGACGTGGCTGTGGTGCTACCCGCTCTACATCTTCGGGGTGACCGAGATCCACACCGGCATCCTGCGCTACCTGCTCCTGTGCCTGCCCCTGCCGATGCTCTTCGTCCTGCGGCCGCTGACCGGCCGGGTCCGGCCGCACCACGTCGCGAGCCTGGCGGTGGTCTGCCTCGTCAGCCTCGGCCTCCAGGTCTGGTGGATCAGCCAGTCCTTCGTGGTGACGCGCGACTTCATCATGCCCTGAGCCGGGCGGTCAGGACCCGGGCGCCTTCAGCAGGACGAAGTCGCCCTCCCTGGTCACCACGGTCCAGCCGGCCCGCCCCTGCAGCGCGTCGCCGAGCGGCGACGTGGCCTGCACCAGGGCCATGCCGGCGCCCGTGCTGCGGACGTACTCCTCCCACCCAGGGCGGACCTTCTCGGCACGGATGTAGCGGTGCAGGTAGTCGGCCGAGTAGATCTCCACCCGGAGGTCGACGACCGGACGCAGGTCGGGGTGCGCCCAGAGCAGCCAGCCGCTGACCGCGAAGTCGTTGAGCACCACCGTGCCGGCGGGGAGGCCGTCGAGGCGTGCGGAGACCGCGTCGAGCCGCCCGGGGTAGGTCTGGGCGACCGAACCCTTGGGTCCGGCCGCGGTGCCGGCGGCGAACAGCACGGCCACGACACCGGCGGCCGCGACCGCGCGCCACTCCGTCCTGCCGCGACGCTCGGCAGGGCGCCCCAGGGCTCCTTGCAGGGCCTCGGCGAACAGGGGCGCCGCGAGGACGCATGCCAGCGGCACGAGCCGCCACATCCACAGGGCCATGGCCAGGGCGAGGACCAGGACCCCGTACTGCCACGGCGGCCGGGCCTGCGGTCGACGGATCCACAGGACCGCGGTGACCATGAGCATCCCGAGCGTGGCGTAGGCGAACACGTTGTTGAGGGGAGTGGCCCGCCACTCCTCGGCGATCCACGCCGCGTTGCCCGCCACGTCGAACGGCACGGTGAGCAGCCGTGGGCCCAGCGGGGTGACGGCCAGGACGGCGGCGCAGGCGAGGTTCAGCAGGAGCAGGCCACGACGCCCCGGTCGCTCCCCGGCCGGCCGGAGGGCGAGGAAGACGGACAGGACGACCCCGAGGAGGAGCCCGAACATCCACAGCGGGTGGCAGCACCCCCACAGCCAGAAGACCGGCACGAGCCACCACCGCAGCCGCCGGTCGTGCAGGGTGCGCCACCAGGCGAGGTAGACCACGGCGAAGAGGACGAAGCTCACGAGCTGGGGCCGGGGGTTGAGGCTGGCCCCGGCGCCGAGGAGCGCCACCACGGCGGCGAGGCTCGCGGGCAGCCGGCCGGCGACCTGCCGGCAGAGCACGTAGAGGGTGAGGTACAGGGCGATGACGGCCACGGCTCGCAGCCACACGACACCCCAGGCGCCCACGCCGTTCCCGGTCCAGGCCGCCACCGCCTCGGGCAGCCACTGGGTGGCGACGTAGGGGCGGTCGGCGAGGGACGCCCACGGGTCGGTGCCGACCAGCGACCAGGTCTTCAGGATGTGGTCGCCCTCGCGCAGGTGCCACCAGGTGTCGACCTCGCTGAACGGGGAGGTGCCCCAGGCGACGGCCACGAGGAGCCCGCCGACGAAGGCGACCTGGCCCAGCCTCGTCGAGATCCGGCTCACGACGCCTCCAGGAGCTGGTAGCCGTCGCCGCGGCCGACGACCGACCACCCGAGCTGCTCCACGAGCGCCAGGGCCAGGGGGGAGGACGCGGGAAGCAACGCGGCCCGGGTGCTGCCGTCGGCGACGAACTGCTCCCACCCGGGAGCGGCCTCCATGGCCGCGATGTAGCGCTTCACGTAGGCCGCGTCGTAGGACTCGATGCGCAGGTCGAACACCGGCTCGACCTGGGGTGCGGTGAAGAGCGCCCAGCCCGTGACGTCCCCGTCGGCCACGAGGCGGGTGTGCGGGGGCAGCACTCGCAGCTGCTGCTGGAGGGCGGTGGGGACCGCGTGGACCGTGCCGGCCCGGCTGTCCGCGAGGGGGATCGCGACCAGGCAGGCGAGCACCAGCCCAGCGGCCCAGCACCCGAGCTCGCGACGCCGCAGGGCGAAGGAGGTGCGGTCGGGCCTCGGTGCCGCGGGCGAGTCGTGGCCCGTGCCAGCCCGGACCTCCCGGGCGCGGGCGCGGACGGCGAGCAACCGCTCGACCTGGCCGGCCAGCAGGGGAGCGGCGAGGAACGCGCCGACGGCGACGGTGCGCTGCATCGTCAGGATGAACCCGATGGCAGCGAGAAAGGGCAGGAGCTGCCACGTGGCCGGACGTTCGCGCAGCCGCAGCCACGCGGCATACGCGAGGGCCAGCATGGCCAGGGCGAGCATGACGTCGGGGCTGCGCACGGAGGAGGGGAACCACTCGGACACGAACTCGCGCCCGTTCGAGCCCACCTGGAAGGGGGTCAGCAGCAGGCGCGGGCCGATCGGCGTGAGCCCCGCGGCCAGGAAGGACACGACGAGGACGGCGACGAGCCGGCCCCACGTGCGTGCCGGCACGGCACGGTCCACGCCCAGCCCCAGGACGACCAGGCCGCCGACGACGAGGCCCAGCACCCACACGCCGTGCGTGCAGGCGCTGACCCAGGTGAGGGGGACCAGCCACCAGCGGGCCCGGTGGTCGACCCCCGTGCGCCACCACGCGCCGATCGCCAGGACGAGCAGCACGAACCCCGCGAGCTGCGGGCGCTCGGCGAGCCCTCCCCACGCAGCGGCCACAGCGGCCACCGTCACGGGGACCGCGACCTCCGGGCGGCTCACCGTCCGGGTGAGCCACAGCAGGGCCACCACGAGGGCCACCACGGCCACCCCGCGGGCCCACAGGACGGCCGGCAGCCCGAACAGGTCGTACCCCTGGGCCACCACCACGGACGGCAGCCACTGGGTCGGTACGTAGCGGTGCGCGGCGAACGGAGCCCAGGGGTCCGGCGACCCGAACCGCCCACCGTCCCGGAGGAACTCGCCGACCTTCAGGTGGAGCCACGGGCTCGGGTCCGCGACCGAGCGCACCGTGAGCAGGGGGAGGAGTCCCAGCACCGCGCCCTGCGCCCACGGACCCCACCGCCGTCGCAGCGCGAAGGTGGCGGAGTCGGGCATGCCAGCCATTCTCGACGCACGCGTGCTGGTTCGGTGAAGTGACTCACCGCATCAACCGAACGGTTGATGCCCATTCCTCGAAGGGCCCACGGGGTAGTGACGTGACAGCCGATTACCGCTGTTCGTGTCTGCTGACAATCTTTTGCCTGCAGGGGCGCCCGCCCCGGCCCGTAGGTCTCGAAAGGACACAACCCATGCTCAAGTTCGTCGCCAAGATCCAGACCCGCTTCGCCAACCGCGAGGAGGGCGCCACCGCGGTGGAGTACGGCCTCATGGTCGCCCTCATCGCGATCGTCATCATCGCGGCCGTGGTCCTCCTCGGCAACAACCTCTCCGGCCTGTTCAACAAGGCTGCCACCAGCGTCTGACGAACTACCAGGACCGACGGGCGCACTCAGCCCGCGGACCAAGGAGGAATTGGTGAACGCTCGCTCCATGTCCCGGAATGCCGTGCGCGGCGCCGGTTGGACGATTCTCGCGCGCTCCACATCCTTCGTCGGCGAGCTGGTCCGTGGTCGCCCCGGTGCACACCGGGGCGACCACGGGGCCACCTCCGTGGAATACGCCCTGATGGTGTCGATGATCGCCGTGGTGATCATCGCCGCGGTCACCCTGTTCGGGCAGAACCTGGTCTCACTCTTCAACGTTCCGGCCAGCGCGCTCTGAAAGCGCATCTTCGCAATCCCGCACGACAACCACGAGGACAGAACTCACCATGGGACGCAGACTCGTCGCCATCTTCGCCGCCGCTCTTGTCGCCCTGGTGGGCGTCACGGCGGTCCTTCTCTATGCGCGCGGAGCGGATGCACGTGCGGTGGCTGCCCAGCAGCCCACGAGCGTCTACGTCGTGAAGTCGCTCGTCCCGTCGGGGACCACCCTCAAGGACGCGGTCCAGAACGGCCTCATCATCAAGACCTCCGTCGCCGCGGCCGGTGTGCCGGTCGGCGCGCTCGCCGGCGTCGACGGCAGCAACGGCGGCCTCTACGCCACCACCGACATCCAGCCCGGCGAGTACGTGCTGTCGGACCGCTTCGGGGTCAAGCCCGTGGGAGAGAAGGCCATTACGGTCCCCGCCGGCATGGTCGCCGTGTCGGTGCAGCTCTCCGACCCGGCCCGTGTGGGCACGTTCCTCACCCCCGGCTCCAAGGTCGTCCTCTACGACACCTACTCCCCGGTCGCCGCGGCGTCCGCCTCGGGTTCCCGCAACAGCGGGACCCAGGCAGCAGCGACGGGGCAGAGCACCCGCGTCCTCCTCGACGACGTGCTCATCATCGCCATGGGCCAGGCGTCACTCACCCCCGCCGCCGCTCCGGCCGACGGTCAGGAGGCCGCTCCGGCCCCGGTCCTCGGCGCTCTCATGACCGTCGCCGTCACCCCCGCCGACGCAACCCGGCTGGTGCACGGCATCCAGACCGGCACGCTCTACGCCGCCCTGCGCGGAACTGATGCGAAGATCGACCTCGGCAAGGTTGTTTCCGAAGCATCACTCTTCTCCAAGTAGGAGCACGCTATGACGCTGTTGTGGGATGCGGACCCCTCGGCCACGGATCGCTACGACTTCGCTGTCGGTCAGGTCACGCGGGTCGACACGCAAGCCGCCATGGTGCGAGCCCTCGAGGACGCACCCCAGGAGCAGCTCGTCCTGATCGGCCCCGAGGTCGACATGGAGAGTGCCTGCCAGTTCACGGAGTTCGCCCGGGTCGAGCGACCGGAGGTGGGTGTCCTGCTGCTGCGCCGGCGTCTCGACGTCAACGTCCTCGGCCAGGCGCTGCGCTCGGGCGTGCGCGAGGTCGTCACGGCTGACGACCTCACCGGGCTCGCCGACGCGGCCCGCCGCAGCCGCGAGCTGACCAGCCGCGTCTCCGGCCACACGGTCGACAGCAGCGCCGGGACGAGGTCGGCACGCGTAGTCACGGTGTTCTCCGCCAAGGGTGGCGTGGGCAAGACGACGTTCGCGACCAACCTGTCGACCTACCTCGCGTCCACCGGCTCCAAGGTCCTGCTCATCGACCTCGACCTCGCCTTCGGTGACGTCGGGATCAGCCTGCAGATGCTGCCCCAGAACTCGATCATCGACCTGGTGAGCATGGCCGGCCACATCGACGAGCAGGCCATCAAGTCCGTCGTCACCCGGCACGAGAGCGGACTCGACACCGTCAGCGCCCCCTCGGAGCCCAGCGACGCCGACCGGATCCCCGGTTCGATCGTCGCCGAGCTGATCCGTGTCGCGAAGCGGCACTACGACTACGTCCTGCTCGACACCCCGCCGGCCTTCACGTCCCACGTGCTGGCGGCGTTCGACGACAGCGACGTCCTCGTCCTGATCGCCACCCTCGACATCCCGGCCGTCAAGAACCTCCGGCTCACCCTGGACACGCTGGACCTGCTCGGCAACGACAAGGACACCCGCCTCATCGTCCTCAACCGTTCCGACGCCAAGGTGGGCCTGCGCGCCGAGGACGTGGTCGCGGCGCTCAAGCAGGACATCGCGGTCATGGTGCCCAACAGCGCGGCCGTGCCGGCCTCGGTCAACCGCGGCGTGCCGATCATCCTGGACGAGCCGAAGCACCCGGTGAGCGTCGCCCTGCGCGACCTCGCCGAGCGTTTCCTGCGCGCCCCCGAACCTGCTTCGTCGACCGACGCGAGCGGCAAGTCCACCGACGGCCAGGGTGGCCGTTCCGGCCGCTGGTCGTTCTCCCGCGGAGGTAAGTGATGAGCCTCGCCGAACGGCTCGAGAACGTCCGACGTGGCCAGCAGGCCGCGTCCGGCGAGACCGGCGCGACCGCCACGGCGGCCGCGCAGGAGCGCCAGCGTGTCGTCGACCCCTTCTCCACGGTCAAGGCCAGCGTCCACCAGGCGCTGCTGGACTCCCTCGGGCCGCAGCTGTACGACCCGCACCTCGACCAGTCCGAGCTCGAGGCCAAGGTGCGGCACACGCTGCAGGAGGTCATCGACCACGAGGAGACCCCGCTGTCCCTCGCGGACCGGACACGGATCTCCCAGGAGGTCGCGGACGAGATCCTCGGCCACGGCCCCCTCGAGCCGCTGCTGCGTGACTCGGAGATCTCCGAGATCATGGTCAACGGCCCGGACTCCATCTACGTCGAGCGCGCCGGCAAGCTCTACCCGGTCGAGGCGCGGTTCAGCTCCGACGCCCACCTGCGCCGCACCATCGACAAGATCGTGGGCCGCGTCGGCCGTCGCGTCGACGAGGCCAGCCCGCTCGTGGACGCCCGCCTCCCCGACGGCTCCCGCGTCAACGCGGTGATCCCGCCGATCGCCCTCGACGGCTCGCTGCTCACCATCCGAAAGTTCGCGACCGACCCGTTCACCGACAAGGACCTCATCGCCTTCGGCACGTTCACGCCGCAGGTGCGCGACTTCCTGTCCGCCTGTGTCCGCGGGCGCCGCAACATCGTCATCTCCGGTGGTACGGGTTCGGGCAAGACGACGCTGCTCAACGTGGTCTCGTCGTTCATCCCCGACGACGAGCGCATCGTCACCATCGAGGACGCCGCCGAGCTCCAGCTCCACCAGGACCATGTCCTGCGCCTGGAGTCCCGCCCGGCCAACATCGAGGGACGGGGCTCCATCCCGATCCGCGAGCTGGTCAAGAACTCGCTGCGTATGCGGCCCGACCGCATCGTCGTCGGTGAGTGCCGCGACGGCGCCGCCCTCGACATGCTCCAGGCCATGAACACCGGCCACGACGGCTCGCTCACCACGGTCCACGCCAACACCCCGCGTGACAGCCTCTCCCGTCTGGAGACCATGGTCCTCATGGCCGGTGTCGACCTGCCGGTGCGCGCCATCCGCGAGCAGGTCGCCGGTGCCGTGGACATGGTCATCCAGCAGGCCCGCCTCAAGGACGGTTCCCGTCGTGTGACGGCGATCAGCGAGGTCGTCGGCATGGAGAGCGACGTCATCACCATGCAGGACCTGTTCACCTTCGACTACAGCGCCGGGCGCGACGAGCAGGGCCGCTTCAAGGGCACCCTCAAGAGCACCGGACTGCGTCCCAAGTTCGCCGCCGAGCTCCAGGACCAGGGCATCGAGCTCGCTGCAGACATCTTCGTCCGGGGGATTTGATGCTCGCTCGTATGCCGCGCAGGTGGGGTGCCGTCCTGGCCCTCGCCTCTGCCGCCCTGCTCACGGGCGTCGCCTCCGCGGGGGCCGCCTCCGCGCCGGTGGTGAACATCACCGGCATCGAGGCGAAGAACGGCAACCTCATCGGCCTGATCTCCGCAGGCGGCGGTGCCTCCATCGACCCGGGCCTCAAGGTCACCGTGTCGGGCAAGGACTACCCCGTCGACGCGATCACCTCGGGCCAGGGCACGCCGGTCGCGCGCTCCACCGTGCTCGTGGTCGACACGAGCGGGTCGATGGGCGAGGCCGGCATGGCGACCGTGCGCTCGGCCGTCGCTGCCTTCCTCAAGAGCGTCCCGGACGACGTGCGGGTCGGGCTGGTCTCGTTCTCCGGCAAGGCCGTCGTCAAGCTGGCGCCGACCGCCGACCAGGGCAAGGTGCAGTCCGCCGTCAACGACCTCAAGTCCGACGGTGAGACCGCGCTCTACGACGGTGTCACGCTCGCCGTGAAGACCCTGGGCGCCAAGGGGGAGCGCAGCATCCTCGTGCTCTCCGACGGTGGTGACACCGCCAGCAAGGCCACCCAGGCGCAGGCGGTCGCCGCCCTGAAGGGCGCCAAGGTCCGCGCCGAGGCCGTCTCCTTCAAGTCCACCGAGGGCAACGTCTCGGTCCTCAAGGGCTTCGCCTCCGCCAGCGGTGGGTCGGTCGTCTCGGCCGCCAACGCGGGTGCGGTCGCCAGCGCCTTCACGACCGCGGCCAAGACCCTCGCGTCCCAGTTGACCTTCTCCATGCCGCTGCCGCCCGGGGTGACCGCGGTACAGGACATCAAGATCTCCGGTCTCGCGGCCGGCAAGGCCTTCAGCACCTCCGCGCTGGTCGACTTCGGTGACGGCGTCTCGGCGCCGACCACCCCGCCCGCGGCGTCCACCGACCCGATCGTCGGGCCCACCGAGGACGTCATCAAGGCCTCCGGGACCGAGAGCACGCTGCCGATCCTCGGGGTGTCCCCGATGCTGGGCATCGGCCTCGGTGCCGTGTTCCTCGGGATCATCGCCATCGGCGTGGCCCTGTCCAGCGGCACCATGAAGTCCGGCCGCCAGACCCGCGTCGACAGCATCGACCAGTACGTCGCCCACGGCGGCAGGCCCGCCAAGGCCCCGAAGAACCGCCAGGCGGCGGTGTCGGAGAGCCTGGTCTTCCTCGGCGACAAGATCATGGAGGGCCGCGACTCCACCAGCAAGACGATGGCCCTGATCGAGCGCGCCGACCTTCCGCTGCGCGCCGGTGAGTGGTGGGTGATGCGGATCGTCAGCCTGTTCGTCGGCATCGCCGTCTCCACCCTGCTGCTGCGCGGGGGGCTCGGGATGACCTTGGTCGCCATCCTCATCGGCTTCCTGCTGGGGTGGTTCGCCCCCGCGTTCGTGCTGCGCTTCCTGGCCAAGCGCCGGGCGAACAAGTTCGACCACCAGCTGCCCGACGTGCTCACGCTCATCGCCAGCAGCCTGTCGACCGGGTTCTCCCTGCCCCAGGCCCTCGACGCCGTGGCCAAGGACGCCGCGGAGCCGTCGGCCAAGGAGTTCTCCCGGGCCCTGGCCGAGACGCGGATCGGCGCCGACATCGCCGAGTCGCTCGAGCGGATGTCCGACCGGATGGACAGCGGCAACATGCGCTGGACCGCCATGGCCATCAGGATCCAGCGCGAGGTCGGTGGCAACCTGGCCGAGACGATGCGCACCACGGCGAAGACGCTGCGTGAGCGCGAGGAGCTCGGACGCCACGTCCGGGCCCTGTCCGCGGAAGGTCGGCTGTCGGCCTACATCCTCATCGCGCTGCCGATCGGCATCTTCCTCTACACGATGCAGACCAACCGGGAGTACGTCCAGCTCCTCTGGACCCGTCCCCTGGGCCTGGCCATGCTGGCCGCTGGCGTCGTGTCCCTCGGGATCGGGATGTTCTGGATGAACAAAGTCGTGGATGTGAAGGTCTGACATGGGAAGCATGCTGCTGATCGTCGGAGTCGTCGCCATCGCCGGCGCGCTCGTCACGCTGGTCGTCGCCCTGTCGGCGGGTGCCGGTCAGACGACCGGTGTCGCCCGGTCGCTCGAGCTGATCGAGAAGTCCGTCAACCACCAGGAGGTCAGCAAGTCCGACCTGCCGTTGATGGACCGCATCGTCCTGCCGGCCCTGGCCAGGACCAGGTCCCTCGCCGCGAAGCTCTCGCCCAACGGCACCCAGGACGGCCTGACCAAGCGCCTCGACCTCGCCGGCAACCCCGGCACCTGGACCGCCGAGCGCATCATGGGGGCCAAGGGCGCGGCCCTGATCGTGTTCGCCCTCATCGGGTTCGTCCTTGGTGGGCTGAGCGTGCGCGGGCTGCTCTTCGCGGTGATCGGCGCTGCCCTCGGGTTCTTCCTGCCGGACCTGCTCCTCATGAACGCCGGCCAGAAGCGCCAGGAGGAGCTGCGGCTCGGACTCGCGGACGCCCTCGACATGCTCACCGTCTGTGTCGAGGCCGGTCAGGGCTTCGACGCGGCGCTGATGCAGGTGGCCAAGTCCACCACCGGGCCGATCGCGGGGGAGTTCGCCCGCGTGCTCTCGGAGATCCAGATCGGCAAGTCGCGTGGTGAGGCGTTCAGCTCGCTCGCCAAGCGCACCAGCGTCACGGAAGCGAAGACCTTCGTCAGCGCCCTGGTCCAGGCGGACCGCCTCGGCCTGCCCATCGGTGCGGTGCTGCGCGAGCAGTCCAACCAGATGCGTCTCGTGCGGCGCCAGCGGGCCGAGGAGAAGGCCCAGAAGGTGCCGGTGAAGATCCTCTTCCCGATGCTCCTGTTCATCTTCCCGGCGCTGTTCATCGTCATCATCGGCCCCGGTGCCATCCGCATCGTCGACACCTTCAGCGGTGGCGGCCTCTGAGCCCAGTCGCTCAGTCCCAGCACAGTGAAACGGCCAGGACCCGAGGGGGCTGGCCGTTTCACTGTGTCCGGGGTCGATGTCGTCGAGCGGGCCGGACAGACCCCTCGACGACCGGCTCAGCGGCGGGTCTGTCCGACCGCCTCGGCGCGGACCAGGCCCAGTCGCAGGGCCGACATGACGGCCGACGCACGGTTGTGGGCGCCGAGCTTCTCGTAGACCTTCGAGACGTGCGTCTTGACGGTCGACTCGCTCATGTACAGGCGCTTGGCCACGGCGGCGATGGAGTCGCCGGCGACGAGCCGGTCGAGCACCTCCGCCTCGCGGGGCGTGAGCTTCGGCTTGTCGCTGGAGTCGCGGCGACGCAGCGCCTCGGCGAGACCGGTCGCCATGAAGGCGTCCGGCGCGACGGCGGCGCGACGCACGGCGGCGATGACCTCGTCGGACGGCGCCGACTTCAGGACCAGTGCCGAGGCACCGAGGTCGAGCGCCTCGAGCAGGGTCTCGTCGTCGTTGTGCATGGTGAGGACGACGATGCCCAGCCGGGGGGAGGCCTCCCGGGCTGCTCGCGCCAGCACCAGTCCCGAACCGTCGGGCATGGACACGTCGACGACGAGCACGTGGATGAGGCTCTGTGCCAGCACGTTCCGGCCCTCGGCGATGCCGCCGGCCTGGCCCACGACGGCGAGATCGGGCTCGCTGTCGATCATGCGGCACACGGCCTCACGGACAAGGGTGTGATCGTCGATCACGACGACGTTGATGGTCATGACGGCTGGGGGATCCTTTCGTTGGAAAGCGTGGCTGACGGCGAGGCGCCGCGGGCTCGCATGCGCATGCGGATGGCGACACCGTCACCGGCATACGGCTCGACGACGATCTCGCCCCCCAGGGAGGAGAGGGGGTGCTGGCTGAAGTCACGGATGCCCAGCGAGCTCGTGCCGTTGTGGGCGACCCACAGCTCCACCCGCGGCGCAGCGACGTTGAGGCGGACCTCGACGGTGTCGGCGTTGAGCGAGTGGCGCGCGTCGGCGAGGACCTGCAGGAACAGGCGGTAGATGAGCACCTCGGTGTGGGCGGGGAGGCGGAAGCCGTTCTCGCTGAGGTGCATGCGGGTGGTCACCCCGGAGGTGGAGCCGAAGTTCTGGAGCCGGGCGCCGATGAGGGCGCCGAGCCCGGTGTCGGGGCGCACGGCGATCCGCAGGTCGGCGATGTGCAGGCGCAGGTCGGCCAGCACGCGGGAGACCTCCACGCGCAGCCCGTCGAGGTCGTCGGCCAGCGGGGAGTCGGTGTTGCGGGCGGTGCGCCGCAGGGAGTCGATGCCGAACGCGAGCGCCACCATCTCCTGGGCGATGCCGTCGTGCATCTCGCGGGCGAGGCGCTCGCGCTCCTCCAGCCCGGCGCGTTCGCGCAGCCCGGCGAAGAGCACGGAGAGGTCGATGTTGGCCGCGTGACGTGACGCGACCTCGCCGGCTGCGGCGAGGTCGTCCTCGGTGAAAGGGGTGACCAGGGGGCGGTCGGCCACGAGCAGTCCGAGCCGGTCGCCGTTGTTGTCGTTCAGGGGCACGACGATCACCGAGCGGGCGACGAGGTCGTCGGCCCACTCCGACAGGGTCGGCACCCCGTCGCGCCAGGTGCGGGAGAGCACGGAGCTGGGCTCCATCGGGTCCGGCCACGGCGTGCGGTCGGCGCCGCGGATGGCCAGCGGCACCGCCGGGTCGTCGCCGTAGCCCACGAGGATCGCGCTGCGGGCTGCGCGCATCTGGGTGGCCAGGTCCTGCAGCGCCATCTCCGCCGAGGCGGGGGCGTCGAACCCGGTGTCGAGGGTCTCGGCGAGCTCGTGCAGGCGCCGCAGCAGCAGGCCGGCCTCCGCCGCGATGTTGGGGTCGACGACCGCCTCGTCCTCCTCCTCCTGCATCCGGTGCGACCAGGCACCGAGCAGGCCGAAGACGAGGGAGAAGACCGAGGCCAGCAGGATGCGCTGGGCCTCGCCCTCGGAGTAGCGGTCGAGCAGCAGCACCGTCCCGCCACCGGCGAAGAGGCCGACGAGGAAGACCATGAGGGCGCCGCGCCGCGAGAACCGTGCTCCGGCGTGGTACGCGGGGATGAGGATGAGCACCTTGGACCACGGCCCGGCATACCCCATCGCGATCCCGGCAGCCGCGGCGTTGACGCCGAACAGCACCATCAGCTGCACCCGGCCGATGGCCCGGCCGCTGGAGCTGAGGTACTCGAAGCCCGAGGCGGCGAGGTCCAGGGTGATGATGAGCAGGATCCACGGCAGGCCGGTCAGGATCGCGTCGTCGAGGGCGGCGAACAGCACGGCGAGCATCGCGAGGCCCAGACGCAACCGCGTGCTGACGGACAGGACCGACACCCAACGCATCCGCGGCCTCCCCTCTCGTACTGGATCCCGGCGATTTGTCCACAGGTTGTGCCTCAGACTAGACCGCTCCACAGCGTTACGTGGGGCGAACGAGCACGAACACACCGTGTCGAGACCATCGGGGGGTGTTCGCCGGGCTCTCCTCCCTCGCCGCGGTGGCGTCCCTGGCCCTCCCTCGGACCTGCGCGGTCTGCCGGGCCGCCGACACCGCGCTCTGCCTCGGCTGCCGGGCGCAGGTCGACGCGAGCCGCTGGCTGGACGGACCCCGTCGCTCGAGACCGGACCCCGAACCGGGCGGGTTGCCCCCGGTCCTGACCTCGGGCCGGTTCGAGGGTGCGCTCGCCGCGCTCGTGACGGCGTACAAGGACGACGGGCGGCGCGACGTGGCGCCCGTGCTGTCGGCGCTGCTGGCCGAGGTGGTCGATGCCGCCGTCCGGCAGGACCCGCACGTCCGCCGCGCTCTGGCCGCCGGGGACGGCCCCGTGCTCGTCGTGCCGGTCCCGTCGTCGGCCGCCTCGCGGCGCCGACGTGGTGACGCGCCCCTCGAGGCGCTCGCGCGCGCAGCGGTGGAGGGTTTCGGTCCGCACGAGGCCGTCGTCGCCGACGCGCTGCGCATGCGGCGACGGGTGGCCGACCAGGCCGGCTTGGGCGCCGTCGGCCGCCACCTCAACGTGGAGCACTCGATGGCCGTGAGGGAGCCGTGGCACGCCCCGCTGGACCGGGCCTCCTGCGTGGTCGTGGACGACGTCCTCACCACCGGTGCCACCCTCGTCGAGGCCGCACGTGCCCTGCGGGCAGCCGGTGCTGGGCCGGTGGTCGCAGCCGCCATCTGCGCCACGCAACGCCGCTCGCGACCTCCCAGCCGTTCCCCAGGAAGCTCACGGTGAACGTTCTGGCAGTCCCGCTGTCGCAACGGTCGGCGGTGGACTACCGTCGGTACATGGCCCCCCTGGCCCCCGTGCAGCACACGAGAACAGGGCGCCGCGGACACGGTCCGGCGGGCGCCCTGGCGCAGGGAGCGGAGCCGATCACACAGCCGACGGAGACCTTCGTCAGGCTTACCGGCGCGGTCGTCCGACCGCCCATCAGCGGTCCCCTCGGGACCCGCTCGTCCACGCACGCGCCCCCCTCGGGGACAGGGCGGTGGTGCCGCGGTTGATCGGGGCTGTCGCGCCCGACTCTCACCTTCCACCACACCTTTTGGAGGACACCGTGGAGATTGTCGTCACTGGACGCCACATGCAGGTCTCAGACCGATTTCGTGACCACCTCGACGAGAAGCTGACCAAGATCGCGCAGCTCGCCCCCCGCGTGCAACGCGTCGACGTCGTCGTCAGTCACGAGCCCAACAAGCGGCAGGCGAAGTCCTGCGAGCGGGTCGAGATCACCTGTCACGTGAAGGGCCCCGTCGTGCGGGCCGAAGCCTGCCTCGACGACAAGTACGCGGCCCTCGACGTGGCCATGGACAAGCTCATGGAGCGGTTGCGCCGCGCCCACGACCGCAAGCGCGTCCACCGGGGACGCCACGCCCCGGAGTCGGTGTCCGCCGCCACGGCGCGGATCCAGGAGCCGTCGGCCGGCTCCTCCGAGGACCACGCGCACCCGGAGGTGGAGGGTGACCGGTTCGGCACCCAGGGCAACAGCCCCGTGGAGATCCGCGAGAAGATCCACGCCACCGTGCCGATGCCCCTCGACCAGGCGGTGGCCGAGATGGAGCTCGTCGGGCACGACTTCTACCTCTACCACGACGAGGACACCGACCAGCCGAGCGTCGTCTACCGCCGCCGCGGCTGGTCCTACGGAGTGATCCACCTCGACGTCGCCGAGCCCGGCGCGAGCAACGGCAGCGACGCGCCGGTGCCCGTCCAGAAGGTCTCCTGACCACCCCGATCCCAGCGCTGCGGACGGCGCCGGACAATCTGGACTCCCAGGTTGCTCGGCGCCGTCCGTGCGTCGTGCAAGGATGTGGCTCGTGAGCAGCGGTTTCGACGACGTGACACCCGTGGTGCACGACCCCATCAGGGTCGTCATCGCGGACGACCACGTCCTCTACCGCCGCGGCCTGCAGATGGTCGTCTCGCAGGACGACGACATCGACATCGTGGGCGAGGCGGGCGACGGCAAGGAGGCGGTGGACCGCACCGTCGAGCTGCTGCCCGACGTCGTGCTCATGGACGTGCGGATGCCGCACACCTCGGGCATCGAGGCCTGCAAGACCATCAAGGCCCTGGTCCCGTCCACCAAGATCATCATGCTGACCATGTCCGACGAGGAGTCCGACCTCTACGAGGCGGTCAAGGCCGGCGCCAACGGCTACCTCCTCAAGGACGTGCCGGGCGAGGAGATCGCCGAGGGGGTCCGGGCGGTCCACCACGGTGACTCGCTCATCTCCCCGTCCATGGCGTCCAAGCTGCTGGCCGAGTTCGCCCAGATGAGCCGGCGCCAGGGTGAGCGTCCCAGCGCCGTCGGCGCCCCACGGCTGACCGACCGCGAGCTCGAGGTGCTGCGCCTCGTGGCCCGGGGACTGGCCAACAAGGAGATCGCGCACCAGCTGTTCATCTCCGAGAACACCGTGAAGAACCACGTCCGCAACATCCTCGAGAAGCTCCAGCTGCACTCGCGCATGGAAGCCGCGATGTATGCCGTGCGGGAGAACCTGCTCGAACCCGGCGAGTGAGCGCGGGTCCCTCCTCGGTGGTGGCGGCGTGACGCTGTCGGAGCCGGTGCGGCTCACCCGGCCCCAGGCCAGGCGGATCGCCCTGGCAGCCCAGGGGTTCCTCGACCCCCGGCCCGAACCGGGCACGGCCACGATGCGGCACGTGCAACGCGTGGTCGACCGCGTGCAGATCGTTCAGATCGACAGCGTCAACGTCGTCGCCCGCAGCCAGTACCTGCCGTTCTTCTCCCGGTTGGGCGACTACGACACGGGATTGCTCGATCGGGCCCGTGACCGTGCCCCGCGCCGGCTCGTCGAGTACTGGGCGCACGAGGCGAGCCTCATCCCACCGACGACGTGGCCCCTGCTCGACTTCCGCATGCAGCGGGCGCACGCCGATGCCTGGGGCGGGATGCAGCGGGTGGCCCAGGAGCACCCGGGGCTGGTGGCTGCGGTCAAGGCCGAGGTCGTCGCCGGCGGGCCGCTGACGTCGCGCGAGGTGGAGGCCGCCCTCGAGCACGACCTACCGCGCGACCGCGAGCACTGGGGCTGGAACTGGTCCCTGGTCAAGAACGCCCTCGAGCACCTGTTCTGGGCGGGCGAGATCACCTCTGCCGGACGGACGTCGCGGTTCGAGCGGCGCTACGCCTCGCTCGAACGCGTGCTGCCACGTGAGGTGGCGTCGGTCGCCGTCGACCCCGCCACCCGACCCAGCCACGAGCAGGCCTTCCGTGAGCTCATGATGATCGCGGCCCGCGCCCACGGGGTCGGCACCGAGCAGTGCCTGCGCGACTACTTCCGGCTCAAGCCGGAGCAGGCCCGCCCGGCCCTCGTGTCGCTCGTCGCCGAGGGACAGCTCGTGCCCGCGACCATCGAGGGGTGGAAGCGGCCGGCCTACCTCCACCCCGAGGCGCGGCGCCCACGGCGCGTGCAGGCCCGGGCGCTGCTCAGTCCCTTCGACTCCCTCATCTGGCAGCGTGACCGCACGGCGGCGATCTTCGGGTTCGACTACCGGCTCGAGATCTACGTCCCCGCCCCCGAGCGCGTGCACGGCTACTACGTCCTGCCGTTCCTGTTCGGCGACGAGCTGGTCGCCCGGTGCGACCTCAAGGCCGACCGGGCTGCCGGGGTCCTGAGGCTGCAGTCGGTGCACTGGGAGCCGGGTGCCCCCGCGGCCGCGAGGCCGGCGCTCTCCGAGGAGCTCGGGCTGATGGCGCGGTGGCTGGGCCTCGACACCGTCGTCGGGGTCGACGGCGTCGTCGGCGTCGTCGGCTGAGCTGGCGGGATCCCGGCGAGGGTTGACGAGATCATGCTGGTCGCCCGCCCCGCTGGCACATAGTCTGCGACGGTGACGATTCCTGCCACGGACCGGTCGCCGGCCCCCACCCGCACCCGACGCGTCCACCGGGCCTGGTGGGTCACCGCGGTCGTCCTGGCCGCCCTCGTGTCCGCCGCGGGCTTCCGCTCCTCCACCGGGGCGCTGCTCGAGCCGCTCGAGTCCGAGTTCGGCTGGTCGCGCGCGACGACCTCGGGCGCCGTCACCGCCAACCTCGTCATCTACGGCCTCACCGCGCCCTTCGCCGCCGCCCTGATGGACCGCTTCGGCATCCGCCGGGTGGTCACCCTCGCCCTCCTGCTCGTCGCCGTCGGCAGCGGCCTCACCGTCGTCATGACCGCGCCGTGGCAGCTGTGGCTGCTGTGGGGCGTCGCGGTCGGGGTGGGCACGGGGGCGATGGCGCTCGTCCTGGGCTCGGTCGTCGCGAACCGGTGGTTCGTCGAGTCCCGACGCGGCCTCGTCACCGGCGTGTTCTCCGCCGCCGGCGCAGCGGGACAGCTCGTCTTCCTCCCCGGCATAGCCGCGCTCGCGACCGGACCGGGGTGGAGGTGGGCTGCGCTGGTCGTCTCCGGCGCCGCGGTCCTGCTCGTGCCGCTGGTCCTGCTGGTCGTGCGCGACCGCCCAGCCGACCTCGGCCTGCGTCCGTATGGCGCGGCGCCGGGTGAGGCGCTCGACGAGGCGCCCACGCGCCATACCGGGACGCAGGTGGGGCCGGCGACGCAGGCGATCCGCACGCTGCGCGAGAGCGTGCGCTCGAGGACGTTCTGGATCCTGTTCGGGACGTTCTGGATCTGTGGCTGGTCCACCAACGGGCTGATCGGCACGCACTTCATCCCCGCGGCCCACGACCACGGGATGCCCGAGACCACGGCTGCCGGTCTGCTGGCCCTGGTCGGCGTCTTCGACCTCGTGGGCACCATCGCCTCCGGCTGGCTCACCGACCGGGTGGACCCGCGGTTCCTCCTGTTCGGCTACTACGGCCTGCGCGGGCTGTCGCTGCTGTTCGTGCCGGCCCTGCTCGGGCCCGACATCGCGCCCAGCCTGTTCGTGTTCATCGTGTTCTACGGCCTCGACTGGGTCGCCACGGTGCCGCCCACGATCGCGTTGTGCCGCAGGCACTTCGGCGTGCAACGGTCGAGCATGGTGTTCGGGTGGGTGTTCGCCTCACACATGGTCGGGGCCGGCGTCGCCGCCTCGTATGCCGGGTGGGTGCGGCAGAGCACCGGCGACTACTACACCGCGTGGCTCACGGCGGGCGGCCTGTGCCTCTTCGCCGCGATGGCGTGCCTGGCGATCTCGCGGTCCCCCGAGCGCGGGTCCTGGAACACCGAGGGCGAGCAGGCGGAGGTCGCCGCGGTGACCTGAGGCGTGCGACGTCCGGTACGGCGATCGGCTCGGCTCAGCCGTTGCGGGCGAGCAGGACGTACCCGGCGTCGGTGCCCAGGGCCGTCCACTCGCCGCTGCGGAGCAGCGCCGCCGACAGCGGCGCGGCGTCCGGGACCAGGGCGTAAGTGGCTCCGCTGTCGGCCACCGCCGTGTCCCACCCCGGCCCGGCCGCCAGCGTGGCGACGTGTCGCTGGACGTAGGCGAGGTCGAAGACCTCCACGCGCGGGTCGATGACCGGTGCCAGCTGCGGGTGCCGCCACAGCAGCCACCCGCCGACGCTGTACTCGTCGTACACGACGGTCCCGCGGGGGAGGCGGTCGAGCTGCTGGTCGAGGCCATGGGGCTGCAGGGGCTGGGCCGCGACGGACGGCAGGACCAGCCCGGCCAGGGTCAGGCTGGCCACGACGGCGGCACCGAGGCTGACCAGTTCGGCACGCCGTGACGGCTGCACGTCCTCGCGCAGCACGGGCCACAGCGTGGCGAGCAGGGGAGCCGCCGTGAGGGCCCCGAGCGCCACCGTCCGCGAGTAGAGGAGGGTCCAGCCGACGGCGGTCGCGAACAGGAGCACGTGCGTCCACGGGACCGGTCGGGTCCGTCGGGCCCACAGGACGACGACGGCCGCGACGAGGGCGAGGGTCACGGCGACCGGAGGCGACGTCAGGGACGGCGGGTTCCACTCGCTGATCAGGCTGGTCGACTCGCCCACCCGGAACGGTGCCAGCAGGAGCTCGGGGCCCACGGGGGTGACGGCGCCGGCAGCGAACGACAGGACCACGACGGCGACCAGTCGGGCGGCTCCGCGCACGGACACCCGCCGGTCGAGCAGCAGGCCCGCCGTGACGGCGGCTCCCGTGGCGAGCCCGGCCACCCACAGGCCGTGGGAGCAGGCCCACACCCAGCTGAGCGGCACCAGCCACCACCGCGCCCGGAGGTCCTGGGCGGTGCGCAGCCAGGCCCACACGACGACCGGGAGCAGGAGGAACGTGGCGAGCTGCGAGCGCGGCGTCAGGCTCGCGGCGGACCCGAAGACCGCCGCGGTGGCGAGGATCGCGGCCGGGAGCACCGGAACCCAGGTGCGGCACACGGCATACACGGTGACGAACAGGAGGGCGATCAGCGCACAGGCGAGCCAGGCGACCCCCGGGAGGCCGCCCACCGCAGCCGCGGCGGCGAGGGCCAGCTCGGGGAGCCACTCGTGGAGCACCCACGTCCGCGTGCTGAACCGGGAGAACGGGTCCGGGCCCGAGAACTGCCACGTGCCCCAGAGGTGGTCGCCGGCCCGCAGGTGCCAGAAGGTGTCGGGGTCCCCGACGGGGTGCAGGCCCAGGCGCAGCAGCACGAACGGGACCAGCGCGAGCAGGACGAGGGGCAGCCACCGGTCGCGGTTCGAACCCTTGGGCGGGTCACCGTCGTGGACCGTGCTCACGTCGCCCGCCTCCCGCCGTCCGGGGTGACCCCTGTGGCCACCGTGGTGGAAGGTACCTGCCGGACAGTGCCCGCGGCGCGATCCCGGGAGCATTCGAACCGTTCTCGTGAGGTGGCTGTGCTTGGCTGTCGGCCATGGCAGACGTCGTCGTGACCGACCACCCGGAGCTGAGCCGCTACGAGGCGCACGTGGATGGAGCACTCGCGGGCTTCGCGGCATACCGGATCGCCCGCGGCCACCAGGTCTTCACCCACACCGAGGTCGACGACGCGTTCGAGGGCCAGGGCGTCGGGGGAGCCCTCGCCCGGGGCGCCCTCGACGACGTCCGCGCGAAGGGTGAGCACGACGTGGTCGCGATGTGCCCGTTCATCGCCGCCTGGATCGACCGGCACCCCGACTACCAGGACCTCGTCGCCCCCTGACACGGGTGGCCGCCGTGCGCTGGAACCGCGGCGGCACCCGGCGCGTTCGGCGACCGGGGAGCATTCCCCGTGACGTGCGTCCACGGGCGCGGACCGACTCGACTAGCCTAGGTCGGGCCGTTGCCACCCGGAGGTCGGCGGCTGCGATCGTCCGGGCGTAGCGGGAGATCAGAAACCTCAGGAGATATTGCGTGTCCAAGATCGTCGAACGACTGCTCCGTGCCGGTGAAGGCCGCATCGTCAAGAAGCTGCACGGCATCGCTGCTCAGGTGAACTCCATCGAGGAGGACTTCACCAAGCTCAGCGACGCCGAGCTCCGCGCCGAGACCGACGTGTTCCGCAAGCGCCTCGCCGACGGCGAGACGCTGGACGACATCCTTCCCGAGGCGTTCGCCGCGGTGCGTGAGGCGTCCCGCCGCACCCTCGGCAAGCGCCACTTCGACGTGCAGCTCATGGGTGGCGCGGCTCTGCACCTCGGCAACGTCGCCGAGATGAAGACCGGTGAGGGCAAGACCCTCGTCGCGACCCTCCCGTCCTACCTCAACGCCCTCGAGGGCAAGGGCGTGCACGTCATCACGGTCAACGACTACCTCGCGGAGTACCAGTCCGAGCTGATGGGCCGCGTGCACCGCATGCTCGGCCTCGAGACCGGGGTCATCCTCGCGTCGATGACGCCGGCCGAGCGCCGCGTCGAGTACGCCAAGGACATCACCTACGGCACCAACAACGAGTTCGGCTTCGACTACCTGCGCGACAACATGGCCTGGTCCATGGACGAGCTCGTGCAGCGTGGCCACAACTTCGCCATCGTCGACGAGGTGGACTCCATCCTCATCGACGAGGCCCGCACCCCACTGATCATCAGCGGTCCGGCCGACGCCGCGACCAAGTGGTACACCGAGTTCTCGAAGATCGCGCAGCGCCTGACGCGCGGCGAGTTCGAGTCCGGTGAGGGCGACTACGAGGTCGACGAGAAGAAGAAGACCGTCGGCGTCCTCGAGGCCGGTATCGCGAAGGTCGAGGACTACCTCGGCATCGACAACCTCTACGAGTCCGTCAACACCCCGCTCATCGGCTACCTCAACAACGCCATCAAGGCGAAGGAGCTGTTCAAGCGGGACAAGGACTACGTCAACCTGAACGGCGAGATCCTCATCGTCGACGAGCACACCGGCCGCATGCTCGCCGGGCGTCGCTACAACGAGGGGATGCACCAGGCGATCGAGGCGAAGGAGGGCGTCGAGATCCAGAACGAGAACCAGACGCTCGCCACGATCACCCTGCAGAACTACTTCCGCATGTACGACAAGCTCTCCGGCATGACGGGTACGGCCCAGACCGAGGCCGCCGAGCTCAACTCGATCTACAAGCTCGGTGTGGTCCCGATCCCGACCAACCGCCCCATGGTCCGCAAGGACCAGGCCGACCTCGTCTACCGCACCGAGGAGGCCAAGTACAACGCCGTCGTCGACGACCTGGTCGAGCGGTACGAGCACGGCCAGCCCGTCCTCGTCGGCACGGTCTCGGTGGAGAAGAGCGAGTACCTCTCCGACCAGCTGCGCCGCCGCGGTGTGCCGCACGAGGTCCTCAACGCCAAGCAGCACGAGCGTGAGGCGGCCATCGTCGCCCAGGCCGGGCGCAAGGGCGCCGTGACCGTCGCCACCAACATGGCCGGTCGAGGCACCGACATCATGCTCGGTGGCAACCCCGAGTTCATGGCCGTCGCCACCCTCAAGCAGCAGGGCCTGGACCCGGAGGAGACGCCGGAGGAGTACGAGGCAGCCTGGGACGAGGCGCTGGCCAAGGCCGAGGCCGCCGTGCAGGCCGAGCACGACGAGGTCACCGAGCTCGGTGGGCTCTACGTGCTGGGCACCGAGCGCCACGAGTCGCGCCGCATCGACAACCAGCTGCGTGGCCGTTCCGGTCGTCAGGGCGACCCGGGCGAGTCCCGGTTCTACCTGTCCCTGCAGGACGACCTGATGCGCCTGTTCAACGCGGCCATGGTCGACAGGTTCATGACGACGGCCAAGATGGACGACGAGGTGCCGATCGAGTCGAAGATGGTCAGCCGCTCCATCCAGAGCGCGCAGGGCCAGGTCGAGGGTCGCAACTTCGAGATCCGCAAGAACGTCCTCAAGTACGACGACGTCCTCAACCGCCAGCGCACGGTCATCTACGACGAGCGCCGCCGCGTCCTCGAGGGGGAGGACCTGCAGGAGCAGATCCGCCACTTCATCAACGACGTCGTGGGTGGGTACGTCGACGCCGAGACGGCCGAGGGCTTCTCGGACGACTGGGACCTCGACCGCCTCTGGACCGCGCTCAAGACCCTCTACCCCGTGTCGGTCACGCCGGACGAGGTCGTCGAGGCCGCCGGTGGCCGGGGTGCGCTGAGCGCGGACTTCCTGCGCGAGCAGATCACGTCCGATGCGCACCACGCCTACGACTCGCGCGAGGAGCAGCTCGGCGAGGAGGTCATGCGCGAGGTGGAGCGCCGGGTCGTCCTCTCGGTGCTGGACCGCAAGTGGCGCGAACACCTCTACGAGATGGACTACCTCCAGGAGGGCATCGGTCTGCGGGCCATGGCCCAGCGCGACCCGCTCGTGGAGTACCAGCGCGAGGGCTTCCAGCTCTTCGAGGCGATGAACGAGTCCATCAAGGAGGAGTCCGTCGGCTACCTGTTCAACGTCCAGGTCGACGTCGACCAGCCCGGCGAGCAGGCCCCCGCCGTGCAGCCGATGAGCGTCTCCGACATGCTCGGCGGCGCGAACCTCGCCGGTGACGACCACGCCGGTCACGACCACAGCCACGACGGTCACGACCACGACGGTCACGACCACGACGGTCATGACCACGACGGCCACGACGACCACGACCACGAGGTCGTGCACGCCGAGGTGGGCGGCCCCGCCGCCGGAGACGACGAGTCCGGAGCCACGGAGCAGGCCGCCGAGCGCGCTGCCGTGTCCTTCCGGGCCAAGGGCCTCGAGCAGCCCGTCCGTCGCACCCAGGACCTGCAGTACTCCGCTCCCACGGAGACCGGTGAGGTCGAGCAGCGCGGTGGCTCGATCGACGACGAGCTCTCCGCCGAGCAGGTCGCCGGGGCGTCGCGCAACGGCCCCTGCCCGTGTGGCTCGGGCAAGAAGTTCAAGATGTGCCACGGCAAGGCCTGACCGAGCCGAACCGTCGAACGGCGCCGTCACCCCCGGGGTGGGCGGCGCCGTTCGCCTGTCCGACGGAGGATCCCGCCCAGCCGCGGTGCGGGACCGGGCTCTCAACCGACCTGCAGGGCCTCCACCCGCCAGCGACCGTCGAGCCCCACCAGCCGCATCGCCAGGGCGCGGACCCGGCCCCCGTCGACGACCACCGCACTCGCCTCGGCCACCCCGTCGGCGGGTTCGCACACGCGAAGGCTCCGCACGACCGTGCGACGCGTGGGCGGCATACCGCGACGGGCGGAGACCGCCGCGCGGCGGGCGACCACGGCGTAGACCTCGGGGGTGGTCCACCGCAGCAGCTGAGGGGCGGGGCGGACCCCGGCCATCACCTCGACGAGCGCCTGGGCGATGTGGGCCGCCCAGTCGCGCGGGTCGGGGAGGTCGTCGCGACGCGTGGGCTGCTCTCCGAAGACCTCCTCGTCGGTGCGCAGGGAGAAGTCGACCGCGAGGGCGTCCTGCACGTAGGGGGACTCCGCGGACCGCTCGGGGGTCCAGTCGTCCTCGGTCTCGGCGATGACCGGGGGGCGGATGCGGGGAGCCGGCACGATCGTGAGCGGCCGCAACGACGGCCGAGCCGCGTGCCGGGCCAGGGTCTGGGCGGCCCTCATCGCGTCGCCACCGCGCTCGTCGTGGGGACGGTCAGGACCTGTCCGGGCCGCAGCAGGTCGGGGTCGTCACCGATCACGGAGAGGTTGGCCCGGTGCCACCGCGGCCAGGCCGCGGCCACCTCGGCGTCCGTCGCGTCGGGGCCCAGGTGGGTGGCGGCGAGGCTCCAGAGCGTGTCGCCGCGCTGGACCACGACCTCGGGCGGGACCGGGGTGCTGCCTCCGGACGTGACGAGGTCAGGCGTGACGACGGGGCGCTGCACCGGTCTGCTCGGTACCCATCCGGCGGGCGGTACGTCGGGCGCGGGGTCTCCGACAGGGGAGGTGGCGCTGAATCCCGGGAAGGGTGTCGCTTCCTGGGACTGGTCCTGGGACTGGACTCGGGCCTCGACCCGGGCCTCGACCCGGGCCTGGATCCGGGCCGGGGACTGGGACGGGGACGGGACCTGGACCTGGGCCAGGGCCGTCGCGGGCCCGAACGCGCTCCCGACGGTGGCGCCGACGAGGACGGCGGCGACCCGACGCGTCAGGAGGGGAGTCCATCGGGCGGCGACGCGGTCCGCGCGGTGGCCGAGTCGACCCGGTGCATGGGCGAGGACCGCTGCGGAGCTCGTCACCAGGAGCCAGCCGCCGAGCGCCACGGCCAGGGAGGCGGCGAGGGCGCCCGTCACCTCGTCCACGGAGGCCGGTCCGGGCAGCAGCACCTGGTGGGCGCGGTCGCGCGCCGCGGCCACGAGCAGGAGCTCGAGGGCGGCGAGTGCTCCCACCGCGACCCCTGTCGTGACCCAGACCCTCAGCCGTCCGCCCATGGTGTGCTCCTCTCCTCAATGCATGCGTTTGCATGCGTTTGCCTTCGATCGAAGGTACTTGTCGTTTGCCCTCTGCGCAAGGGTGGCCGTGACTAGGCTCCCCCGCAGATGCCGCGACCGCGGTCCGGGGGAGGTAGGGATGCGTTGGGACAGCTTGTTCGACGACCTCGCGGCCCAGTGGGAGGCGGAGGAGCGCCGCGAGCTCGATGCAGAGGTGGCCGACCGCACCCGACGCGAACGAGGGGTGCTCGGTCTCTACGAGCGGCTCGCCGCCGCCGGCCCGTCGCCCGTCGGGCTGACCCTGCGGACCGGTCTCGTGGTCTCCGGGCAGGTGGCCGACGTCGGCGACGGCTGGGTGCTCGTGGGGGCGCCCGGCGGCGCCGTCTCACTTGTCCCGTTCGCAGGCGTGACTGCGGTGACCGGCCTGTCGTCCAGGGCGGCGGGGGAGTCGGTGGGACGGCGCTTCGGGCTGGGCTACGCCCTGCGCGGGCTGAGCCGGGACCGGGCGGTCGTCGCGCTGATCGACGCCGGCGGCGGTCAGGCGACCGGGACCATCGACGGGGTGGGGCGGGACGTGCTCGAGCTCACCGAGCACGCCCCCGACCTGCCTCGTCGCCCCGAGAACGTCACGGGGCGGCGGCTGGTCCCGTTCGACGCGCTCGTCCTCGTGCGACCGGCCTGACCGGGCTGCTCGGTCGGTGGTGTGCGAGGGGCTCGACGGGCCGGGTCGGCGACGGGGTCGTCGAGGCTCGCGTGGGCCGTGCCGGGGGCGGCCACCCCGACACCAGGAAGGACCCGGAGCGTGTGCTCCGGGCCCTTCCTCGGGAACGTCGCGGGACCCCCACGGCCCGCGACGACGTCCTACTCGGTGCCCTGCCCGAACGGGTGGGCGGCCACGAAGGTCTTGGTCTCGGAGTACATCCGCTGGATGTAGCTCTCGAGCTCGGCCACCTCGACGCGCCACTGCCCGCGGCCGCCGACCTTGATGGCGGGGAGCTCGCCGGAACGCACGAGGGCGTACGCCTGGGCCGAGGAGATGTCGAGGACCTCGGACACCTCCGACAACTGGATGAATCGCTTGGCCACGATGTGCCGTCCTTTCCCTGCGGTGGTCCCTTGACCCGATCTTGGTGTCTCTTGACTAAATTTTTACCATCTTCGTGCGGCTGCGTCCGGTGGATCGCGAAATTGTCTCATCGTCAACCGTTTGGAGGAGTTGGCCTGCGGCGGTTGTGGATGATTTGCGGCGCTTTGTGGATGTGGGGGGCGAGCCTGCGCCTCGGTGGGCCATGATGACTCCGCTGACGGGGAAACCAGCCAAACCATGCCAAGGGGGACAACGACGTGTCGGACCTTCCAGTGCCCAGGGCCGCCCGGTTGCAACGACCTGCGTGGCGAGACGCCCGCTTGCTGATCGGCCTGGTGCTCGTGCTGACCTCCGTCGTCGTGGGTTCGACGGTGGTGGCGGCTGCTGACGACCGCACGGCGATGTATGCCGCCCGCGAGGCCCTCGTCCCCGGACGCCCGCTCACCGAGGACGACCTGGTGCGTGTGGACGTCCAGCTGGGCTCGCAGCGGGACCGTTACCTGTCGGCCGGGTCCGGGCTGGCTCCCGACCACTACGTGCTGCGTGAAGTGGCTGCCGGCGAGCTGGTGCCGGCCGTGGCCGTCGGGAGCCTGGACCAGGTCGCCGTGCAGGCCCTGACGTTGTCCGTCGACGCCGGGAGCGTCGCCGCCCTCACGGTCGGCAGCCGGGTGGACGTCTACGTCAACCCGGCCGACCCGCGAGCCACGGGGAACGACGCCTTCACCGGACCGGTCCTCGCGCTGGAGGGGGTGTCGGTCGCCAGCCTGCCGAAGACGTCGGGCGGCCTGTCCGGGGGCGCCGGGGGAGATCGCCCCGTCCAGGTCATGGCGCCGAAGGACCGGATCAAGGACATCATCGGCAAGGTCGACGACGGGGCCAGGGTGACCCTCGTGCCGGCTCCCGGCAGCGGTGGGGGCGGCTCGTGAGCCGGACGGTCATCACCGCGCTGACGGGCGCGGGGGAGTCGGAGCTCGTCGCTTCACTCGGGGCCACGTCCGACTACGTCGTCGCCCGACGCTGTGCCGACCTCCCCGACCTGCTCGCCGCCGCGGCGGCGGGCCTGGGCCAGGTCGCCCTCGTCTCGCCCGACCTGAGGGCCCTTGACCGCAGCGCGCTGCACGAGCTCTCCACGCACGGACTGGTCGTCGCAGGCGTGACCGAACCGGGGGACGACCTCGGCGAGCGGAGGTTGCGCCAGCGGGGCCTCGCGGTGGTCGTCCGCACCGACGTCGCCGGCCACGAGCTGCAGGACCTGCTCGACGACCTCGTGGCGCAGGCCGGGGCCACGGGGGTGGAGCCCGGTGCGGAGGACGACCCCTACCGCGGGGCGCTGCCCGGCTCGCGCCGGGGCCTGCCACGCCCGGCTGACGACGACCTCCCGGGCCCGACGGATGTCCCGTGCCGAGTCATCGCGGTGTGGGGTCCGACCGGGGCGCCGGGCCGCAGCACGGTCGCCCTGAACCTCGCGGCCGAGCTCGCGGTCCACGCACCCACGCTCCTGGTCGACTGCGACACCTACGGCTCGTCGGTGGCCCAGGCGCTCGGGCTACTCGACGAGGCGCCGGGCATGGCGGCGGCCTGCCGGGCCTCCGACCAGGGCACCCTCGACCTGCCGGCGCTCGCCCGCCTGGCCCCCGAGGTCTCCCCGCAGCTGCGCGTCCTCACCGGTGTCCCGCGTGCGGACCGGTGGACCGAGCTGCGGGCCGCGTCGGTGGAGCACGTCCTCACCACGGCGCGCCGGCTCGCGACCTTCGTGGTGGTCGACTGCGGGTTCTGCGTCGAGGACGACGAGGAGCTGTCCTACGACACCCTCGCGCCGCGGCGCAACGCCCCGACCCTCGTCTCGCTGGAGTGCGCCGACGAGCTCGTCGTGGTCGGGGCCGGCGACCCGATCGGCCCGCAGCGGTTGGTCCGCGCCGTGCAGGACCTGGCCGGCCTGCCGAGCCCCACGCCGAGGGTGGTCGTCAACAAGGTCCGTGCTTCCGCGGTCGGCGCCCGGCCGGAGCGCCGGATCGCCGAGGCGCTCGGCAGGTTCGCCGGCATGGACGACCTCGCCTTCCTCCCGCACGACCAGGCCACCGTGGACGGCGCCATGTTCGCAGGGAAGTCGTTGGCCGAGTCCGCACCGGCCAGCGAGCTGCGCCGGGCCCTGGTGGGGCTCACCGAGCCGTATGTCGCGGTGGCGCCTCAGCACCGCCGTCGCCGCCGGCGCTAGCCCGCGTCAGGAGCTGAAGAGCAGGGTCAGGCCGCCGACGGTGTAGACGACCATCACGGCCAGCAGGGGCAGCTGGCCCACGACCGCCGCTCGTCGGGGGAACAGCGTGATGGCGCGTTCGTGGGCCAGGACCACGCCCAGCACGTGGCCGGTGATGATCGCGACGACCTGTACCCCGGCGACGAACCCCGGCGCGATGAGCGCCGCGGGCGGGTTGAGCCCGGCGGTGCCGAGCAGGTTGGCTCCGGTCCCGAGGGGGTCCGACATCTTCGCCAGGCCGTTCGTGCCCTCCCACACCCACAGCGACCAGTAGTGCGCGATGAGGTAGCCGGCTGCGATCGGCACGAGGGACGAGGCGAACGCCGTGGCCACTCCGCGCACCGAGACGCCGGCGAGCCGCGCGGACAGGGACGCGGCGGCATACAGGGACCCGGCGACCACGAGGGAGAAGGTGACCAGCGCGGCGGTGCCCCACACCTCGGAGGGCAGGTCGGAGGACTGGACGAAGGAGTACCACCGGGTCTCGCCGGAGAACCCGTCGTACGCGGTGCTGCCGAGCATCACGGAGGTGACGGCGAGCAGCCCCGGCCGGGCCTCGACCTGCAACGGCCCGTGCAGGGGGGTGCGCCACACCCACCGGCCGTCGGTGCGCCGCCCGAGCGGGCTGAGCGTGCCGTAGAGCGAGCACCAGGCGGTGAACGGGTCGCCCGTCCGCAGGTAGGCGGGCCCGAAGAGCAGGCTGAGGACGAGGCTCAGCACCAGGTACCCGAGGATCGCGACGCGCAGCGTGAACAGGTCGGCGTTGTCGGGCGCGACCAGCTCCAGCCAGGCGAAGGCGAGCAGCCCGACTGCGGCAGGCCAGTAGCCGAGCCGGTACTCGCTGAGGCTGAACTCCTCCTCGATCCGGCCGAGGGCCAGCAGGCCCCGCCGGATCCAGCGGACCGGGTTGACCAGCCGCCACACCCCGCCGAACAGCATCGACGTGAAGGCCAGGCCGACCCACAGCCAGACGTAGACGACGCTGGGGACCGGGTTGTTGGCGTCGTCCTTGCCGAACAGCAGGGCGACGAGGGTCCAGCCCGTGATGGCCAGGGACAGGGCGACGAACAGCCCACGCACCGGCGCCGAGTCCAGGGCCAGCGACAGGGTGATCGGCAGGAGCCTGCCGTCCTCCCCGCGCAGGCGCGGCTGCTTCCAGAGGGCCCCGAGGGCCACGAACGACACGACGAGGGCCAGGCCTGCGCCGATGAGCAGCAGGTGGAACGGCAGCGGCAGGTCCTCGCGTGAGCCGACGCCGTGGGCCGGCAGGGCCAGCGCCAAGGTCACCGGACGGCGATCTTGAGCAGTCGCAGCTCGGGCTCGTGCGTCTCGACCTCGTACACCCCGGGCTCCTTCCCGGTGAGGGTGACGCTGGTGGCCTGGCCGGCCTTGAGGGCCTTCTCCACCTCGAACCCGTGGATGTGCAGCTCGTCGTCGTGGTCACTCGTGACGACGAGGGTGAGCGTGGTGCCCACGGCCAGGTCGACGGTCGCCGGGGCCGGGGTGACCTTCTTGCCCTGGACGGTGATCGTCAGGGTGCGGCCCGCCGACGTGCTGCTCGAGGAGCTGGTCGAGCTGCCGGAGGTCGTGGTGGCCGCGCCGGGGGTCTGGCTGGCTGACACCGACGGGGAGGTGCTCGTCCCGGTGGTCGTCACCGTGGGCTCGTCACCCGAGCCGGTGCACCCCGCGAGGGCGCCGACGACCACGAAGGCCACGGCTCCTCCCACGAGGCGGGTGGAGTGGGGAGCGGCCACGCGCGGCGTCATCTTCGTCACGAATGGAAGTCTAGGCAATGGGTTCTGCCACGATGTGGGGGTGCCGGACCGCCTGAACTCCCTCGATGCGTCGTTCCTCTACCTCGAGGAGGCGACGACGCCGATGCACGTGGGGTCGGTCATGGTGTTCGACCCCCCGAGCGACGGCTTCGACTACGACCGCCTGGTGCAGCTCATCGCGACGCGGATCGCCTTCGTGCCGCGGTACCGCCAGCGGGTCCGGCAGATCCCGGGTCGCCTGGCCAACCCGGTCTGGGTCGACGACGAGAACTTCGACGTGACGTACCACGTGCGCCGCTCGGCCCTGCCGAAGCCGGGGACCGACGAGCAGCTCCAGGAGTTCGTGGCGCGGATCCAGCCGCGGGCCCTGGACCGCAAGCGCCCCCTGTGGGAGGTCTACCTCGTCGAAGGGCTGCAGGAGGGCCGCTTCGCGATCGTCACCAAGTCGCACCAGGCCCTCGTGGACGGCATCAACGCCGTCGACATCGCCCACGTGATCGTGGACGGCGACCCGGCGGCCGAGGGCCTGGTCACCGACACCTGGCGCCCCTCCCGCGAACCCAGCGACGTCGAGCTGCTGACCGGGGCGCTGGTCGACGCGGTCCGGCGGCCGAGCGAGGTCGTGGAGAACATCCGCGGCGGGATCGTGGACGTCAAGGCCGTCGGCACCCGCGCCCTGACCGCCGCGGGCGACGTGGTGTCGACCCTGGCGCGCACCGCGGCCCGCCCGGCCCCGCACTCGCCGCTCAACGCCCACGTCGGCGAAGCCCGGCGCTACGTCATGATCGGCACGGACCTCGAGGACTACCGCAAGGTCCGCAGCCGCCTGGCCCGCGGCAACTACGCGGACGACGTGAGCATCAACGACGTCGTCCTCGCCACGATCTCGGGGGCGTTCCGGACCTGGCTGCTGACCCGCGGCGAGTCCGTCCACTCCGGCACCACGGTGCGGGCGATGGTGCCGGTCAGCGTCTACGACGCCGACGCCCGGCACGTCGGCAGCCGGCTCACCGCCTGCTTCGTCGACCTCCCCGTGGGTGAGCCGGGCCCGTCGATGCGGCTGCACCAGATCGCCTTCGCGATGCGCCAGCAGATGGAAGGTGGCCAGGCGGTCGGGGCGGAGTCGCTCGCGGGGCTGGCCGGGTTCGCGCCGCCCACCCTGCACTCCCTCGGGGCCCGCCTCGGGTCCGCCGTCTCACGACGCCTGTTCAACGTCGTCATCACCAACGTCCCCGGCCCCCAGCACACCCTGTATGCCGGGGACGCCAGGATGCTGTCCACCTACCCCGTGATGCCGCTGGCCCGCGGCCAGGCACTGTCGATCGGGCTCACGTCCTACGACGGTGGCGTCTACTACGGCCTCAACGGCGACCGTGACTCGATGCCCGACATCGACGTCCTCGGGCAGAGCGTCGTCGACTCCCTCGCCGAGCTCCTCGACAGCCACCGGTCGCCGAAGCGATGAGCCCGGCGCGCCCTCCTGCTAGGCGTCGGGGCCTGGTCCTCGGCGGCGGTGGGGTGCTCGGCGCTGCCTGGATGGTGGGGGCGCTCAAGGCGCTGCAGGACGAGCTCGGCGTGGACGTGCGCGAGTTCGACGAGTTCGTCGGGACGTCGGCGGGCTCGGTGCTCGCAGGACTCCTCGCGGCGGGGGTGTCGGTCGAGGACCTGCTCACCCACCAGCTCGGGGGGTCGCTCGTGGACGGACCGCTCGCCGGGTACGTCTGGGACTACGACCGGGACACCGGGGGCGACCGCCCGGGGCTGCCCAAGGTCGGCTTCGGTTCACGAGAACTGTTGCGCCGCAACGCCCTCCACCTGCGTTCGCTGCCACCGACCGCGGTGCTCTCGGCGATCCTGCCCGAAGGCCGGGGCAGCATCGAGGCGGTGGGGGCGCTCGTGGGCCACGTCGTCCCCACGGGGTGGGTCCCGCGCAGTGGGCTGACCGTCGTCGCCCTGGACTACGACACGGGGGAGCGGGTGGCGTTCGGCCGTGACGGCGTCGACCCGGTCGACCTGCCGTCCGCGGTGATGGCTTCCTGCGCGATCCCCGGGTGGTACCAGCCGGTCCGCATCGGCGCCCACCGCTACATCGACGGCGGCGCGTGGTCCTCGACCAACCTCGACCTCATGGTGGGCCGCGGCCTCGACGAGGTCTTCGTCCTTGCCCCGCAGGTGAGCTTCGTCAAGGACGCACCCACCCAGTGGCGCACACGGGTGGAACGCCAGTGGCGCAACCGCGTCACCCTCCGGGTGCTGCGCGAGCTCGGGCGGGTGCACGGCGACGGCGCCGAGGTGACGGTCCTCGGCCCGGGCGAGGAGGACCTCGAGGCCTTCGGGTCCAACCTCATGGACGTCAGCCGACGCCCTAGGGTGATCGAGACGTCCCTGCGGACGTCGGCGGTCGCCCTGCACGACCCGGCGCCGCTGCCCGACCGCTCCGCCTTTGAAGATGTTGGATGACCCAGCGAGGACGTGGGATGACCCAGACCAGGATCTACGTGCCCCTGGACGCCGACGGCGTCCGCCGCCTTGCCGCCGACCGTGAGGTGGCGGGGACGCCGGTCGAGGCCTTCGCCGTCACCGAGCGCCTCGAGCGGATGCTCCCCTCCGGCGACGAGGAGGAGTGGGAGTACGCCGCGCTGACCGAGGCCTTCGAGGCCGCTGACGAACGCCGCGGCACCACGGTCGCCAAGCGGGTCGTCCTCGCCGCGGACGTCGACCCGACGTGGGTCACGTCGCGAGCCGGGACCGCGTTGTCCGCGGTGCAGCTGTCGCAGCCCCTGCCCCTGTCGAGGGTGGTGTCGCTGCACGTCGACGAGACGGCCGGCGACGAGGGCACCGACGACCTGCTGTGGTACGACGTCACCGAGCTCGACGAGGTCCTGCGCCTGCTCTGAGGTCCCGGGGCCGCGCCGGCGGGTCGGCACGCTCAGCCGCGGGTGAGGTGCCCTTCGAGGAAGGGGTCGACGAGGGCATGGAAGGCCTCGGCGTCGTCGCGGCGGATGCAGTGGCCCGCACCCTGGACGACCCGCAGGTCGACCGCGGGGTTGCCGATCTGTGCCGCCCTGGCCCTGGCTTCCGGCGTGACCGGGCCGCCCCGCCCCGCCAGCAGCACCAGGGTGGGCACACCGATCGCGGCGACCACGGCGTCCCACGGCTGGAGCAGGTTGGCGATGCCCAGCTCGAGGAAGTCGAGGTCGACCTGCGACTTCGACTCGACCCAGGGTGCGAGCTCGGCCTCGGGCCAGGTCGGGTTGTCGGCGCGGCCCTTCTCGAGCTGACCGGTGGGGTCGTCGGCGAACGCGCGGCACTCGGCGACCCGCTCGCGGACGATCTCGCGGGGCTGCACGCGGAACTCGGTGTCTCGCCACGCGGGGTCCTCGAGCACCGTGGCGGCAACCAGGTCGGGGCGGCGGGCCGCCAGCGCGCCGGCGATGCCTCCGCCCATCGAGTGGCCGACGACGGCGACCGGTCCGCCGTGGGCGGTGACGACCGTCACGAGCGTCCGCTCCGCGGCCGCATACATCGCCTTCATGGGGTCGACGGACCCGAGCTGCTCCGCCGTGAAGCGCGGTGAGCGGCCGTGCCCGAGGAGGTCGACCCCGATGACGCGGTAGGTGGGCGACCAGCGGCGGACGGCGTCGGGCCAGCAGTCGCCGGAGTCGCCCAGCCCGTGCAGGAGCACGACGGTGGGGGCTGCGGGGTCGACCGGTCCGGCCCAGCGGTGGGCGAGCTCGGTGTGGTGAGCGCTGCTCGGCATACGTGACACCATAGGTGGGCCCTTTCAGCCGAACGACCACAGTCGAAGCAACCAGAGGAGCCCCCACCGCCATGGATGCCGTCACCCAGGTGCCCGCCCCCGTCAACGAGACCGTCCTCGACTACGCGCCCGGCAGCCCCGAGCGCGCGAAGCTCGAGGTCGCGCTCGCCGAGCTGGGCAGCACCAGCATCGACCTCCCGCACACCATCGCGGGGCAGCGGGTCGCCGGCACCGGCCGCAAGATCGAGGTGCGCCAACCGCACGCGCGCCGCAAGGTGCTCGGCACGATGCGCAACGCCACGGTCGGTGACGCACAGGCGGCCGTCGACGCGGCCAAGGCCGCCGCGCCGGGCTGGCGCGAGCTGTCGTTCGACGACCGCGCCGCCATCCTCCTCAAGGCCGCAGAGCTGCTCTCCGGTCCCTGGCGTGCGCACCTCAACGCGGCGACCATGCTCGGCCAGAGCAAGACGGCCTACCAGGCCGAGATCGACGCGGCCTGCGAACTGATCGACTTCTGGCGGATCAACGTGCACTTCGCCCGGCAGATCCTCGAGCAGCAGCCGCCGCTCAACTCCAAGGGCATCTGGAACCGCACCGACCACCGTCCGCTCGAGGGCTTCGTCTACGCGATCACGCCGTTCAACTTCACCGCGATCGCCGGCAACCTCCCGACGGCTCCCGCGCTCATGGGCAACACCGTCGTCTGGAAGCCGAGCCCCACGCAGCAGTTCGCCGCGCACCTCACCATGGCGCTGCTCGAGGAGGCCGGCATGCCGCCGGGCGTCATCAACATGGTGACCGGTGACGGCCTCAACGTCTCGAAGGTCGCGCTCGCCGACCGCGACCTCGCCGGCATCCACTTCACCGGGTCCACCCCGACCTTCCAGCACCTGTGGCAGGAGGTCGGCGCCAACCTGCCGAAGTACCGCAGCTACCCGCGCCTGGTCGGCGAGACCGGCGGCAAGGACTTCATCCTCGCGCACCCGTCGGCCGACCCGGACGTGCTGCGCACGGCCATGATCCGCGGTGCGTTCGAGTTCCAGGGCCAGAAGTGCTCGGCCGCCTCGCGGGCGTACGTGCCGCGTTCGCTGTGGAAGAAGATCAAGGCCGACCTGGTCTCGATCACCGACAGCCTGACCCAGGGCGACGTCACCGACCTGTCCAACTTCATGGGCGCGGTCATCGACGACCGCGCGTTCGCGAAGCACAAGGACGCCATCGACCGGGCGCACGCCAAGGCCGGGGTCGACGTCGTCGCCGGTGGCACCTACGACGACAGCGAGGGCTGGTTCGTCCGCCCGACCGTCCTCGAGATCGACGACCCCGCCGACGAGTCGTTCCGGACCGAGTACTTCGGCCCGATCCTGTCGGTCCACGTCTACCCGGACCGTCAGTACGACAAGGTGCTCGACCAGATGGAGAGCTTCGCGCCGTTCGGGCTGACCGGCTCGATCATCGCCCAGGACCGGGTCGCCATCGCCGATGCCACGAAGCGCCTGCGGTTCGCCGCCGGCAACTTCTACGTCAACGACAAGCCCACCGGCGCCGTCGTGGGCCAGCAGCCGTTCGGTGGTGGCCGCGCATCGGGCACCAACGACAAGGCCGGTGCCGCGCAGAACCTCCTGCGCTGGACCAGCGCCCGCTCCATCAAGGAGACGTTCGACCCGCCGAAGTCGCACGGCTACCCGCACATGGGGTGACCACGCGCCATACGTCGGAAGGCCCAGAACCGTTGCGGTTCTGGGCCTTCCGCGTATGCCGCGTGGCCGGGCGGGGGCCGCGGGTCAGCGCGCGAGCCACTCCTTGACAGTGCTCGCCTCGATGGCGATGGCCTCCTCGATCGGCTTGGCCGCGGCCTTCTCGATCTTGCCGCCGATGAGCGGGATCTTGGCCTTGAGCTCGGAGTCGAGGTGCTCGATGCTGCCCGGGCCGCCGGGGGCGAGGGCGAGCTTGCCGTTGAGGGCGACCGGGACCCCGGAGACGGCCATCTCCACGGTGCCGGTGCGGCTGCCGTCGGCGGAGGCTGCACCCCAGGTCTGGGTCTCGACGACCTTGAGGGTCTCGCCCACCATGTTCTTGGCGAAGTCGGGCAGGTCGTCGGCGGGCAGGATGCGCTCGGTGGTGATGACCGCGCCGCCACCGGACTCCTTGATCGTCGCGGTGTACCTGATCGCTGCGGTGGCCGCGCACTTGGCCTCCTGGAAGGCCTGGTCGGTCAGGACCGCGAAGACCTCCTCGGGGGTGGCGGCGTACTCCATCGTCGTGGCGATCTTCATGCGGCTCTCCTCTGGGTGCGCGGGGGGACGGACGTCCCGTGCAGGCTCGCGCCAGCGTAGCGACGTCAGGTTCCACGCTGCGTGCTGCGCAGGCGCAGGCGCACGGGTTGTCCCGGGACGAGCTGGGCGGCGAGGTCGCAGGCGTGCTCGGTGAGGACGGCGACGACGGGGTAGCCGCCGGTGACGGGGTGGTCGGCGAGGAACACCACCGGGACCCCGGTGGGCGGCACCTGCACCGCCCCGCGGACCAGACCCTCGCTGGGCACCTCCGTGCCTCCCCGGGTGGACGAGCGCCCCAGCGCAGGACCGGAGAACCGCACGCCGACCCGGTCCGAGTCTGCTGCCACGGACCACCCGCCCGACGTGAGCCGGGCCTGGTCGGCGAGCCAGGCGAGGCGCGGCCCGGGCATCGCCTCGAGCTCGACCGCTCCGGTGAGGGGGGCGCGGACCGGGGCGACGTCGACCAGCAGCTCACCGCCGGGAGCACCGTCCGGGTGGCCGACGGGGACGACGTCGCCGACCCGGAGGGCCGGTGGACCGAGACCGGAGAGCGTGTCGCTGGAACGTGATCCGAGAACCGGCGCGACGGCGAACCCACCGCGGACGCCGAGGTACGAGCGCAGTCCGGCCGTGGCTCGCGTGAGCGTCAGGAGCTGGCCGTCGCGCACGAGGAAGGGCGCACCGTGCCCCACGGGTCGGCCGTCGACGGTGACCGTCCCTGCCGCGCCGGTGACGACGGCCGTGACGCTGCCGACGGCCCGCACCACGAGTCCACCGACCACCTCGACGGAGGCGAGCTCCGGCGCCTGGCCGAGGAGCCTCGCGCCGAGGGCATGCGCGCCGCGGTCGGCGGCGCCGGACGGGCTCACCCCGAGGGACGCCATCCCGGGTCGGCCCAGGTCCTCGACGAGCGCCGTCGCGCCGACCTCGAGGACCTCCAGCTCCGCGTACGGTGACGGGTCGCGCGTGCTCACCGGTCGGCGTCCGCATCGCGGAACCGCACCCGCAGCCCGGGGCGGAGCAGGGCCGGCGGATCCCGGTCGAGGTCCCACAGGGCGAGGTCGGTGTGGCCGAGCAGCTGCCACCCACCCGGCGACGACCTCGGGTAGATCCCGCTGAACTCGTCCGCGAGGCCGACCGCACCAGCGGGGACCCTGGTGCGGGGCGAGGAGCGACGGGGGACCCGCAGGCGCGGGTCGCCGTCCACCAGGTAGGCGAAGCCGGGGGCGAAGCCCGCAAAGGCCACCGACCACGGCGTGCCCGTGTGGGCGGCGACGACCTCGGGCACCGACAGTCCGGTCAGGCCTGCGACCTCGGTGAGGTCGGCTCCGTCGTAGTGCACGGGCACCTCGACCAGGGGATGGGGTGCCGATGCCCCGTCCGGTGTCGTCGGTCCCGGCTCACGGGTCCTGCCGGCGACCAGGGCCTCCCGGGCCGCCGCACGGACGGCAGGGAGTGAGCCCGGCGAGTCCGCCACGAGCAACACCGTCCGTGCCCCGACGACGACATCGGCGAGGCCGGCGACGCGCTGCGTGGCCGCCTCGAGCCTCGCGTGCACGGCCAGGGCGCCGCGCAGGTCGTCCAGCTCGACGAGGACCGCCCGGTCGCCGTAGGGGAGCAGCCGACCGGTGTCCTGCTCCGGTCCCGGTCGGACCGGTCCGTCGGGGTCGGGCCTCACCCGCCGGGCGCCCTGACGAAGGGGCTCAGGCGCACCCCGGCCGCCTCGAGGCCGTGCCGCACCGCGCCGGCCAGGGCGACGGCGCCCGGGGTGTCGCCGTGCACGCAGACCGAGTCGGCGCGGACCTCCAGCAGGCTCCCGTCGAGGGCCTCGACCACGCCGTCGACCACCAGGCGCACGACCCGTGCCGCCACCGCGTCGGGGTCGTCGAGCACTGCCCCGGGACGACCGCGGGGCACCAGGGTGCCGTCCGCGGCATACGCGCGGTCGGCGAAGGCCTCGAGGACGGTGGGCATGCCGGCCTCCTCCGCCCGGGCGAGCGAAGCCGACCCCGGCAGGCCCACGAGCGGGAGGTGGCCACCGAGGAGACCGAGCGCCTCGACCAGTGCCGCGGCCTGGGCCTCGTGGTGCACGACGGCGTTGTAGAGGGCGCCGTGCGGCTTGACGTAGGTGACGCGGGTCCCTGCGGCCCGGGCGAGCGCGTCGAGGGCACCCACCTGGTAGGCGACGTCCGCGGTGAGGTCGGCGGCGGACACGTCGACGAAGCGTCGGCCGAACCCCGCGAGGTCGCGGTAGCCGACCTGCGCCCCGACGGCCACCCCGGCGGCTGCCGCGGCGCGGCACACCTCGAGCAGGGTCGTGGGGTCACCGGCGTGGAAGCCGCACGCGACGTTCGCACTCGTGACGACCCCGAGCATCGCCGTGTCGTCACCCAGGGTCCACCGGCCGAACGACTCGCCGAGGTCGGCGTTGAGGTCGATGGTGCTCACCGGCGCAGCGCCCGGGCGTGGTCGGCGAGCACGCTGCCGGAGGCGGCCATCCCCGCGGCGAGCCGACGACGGCGCGCGGCCAGGACGGCGAGGAGGCGGTCGAGCTCGGCCTGGAGGGACTCGCGCCGCTCGTCGCGGCCGGCGTCCGCGGGGGCGTCGGCGAGGCCGGTGACCCCCCAGGCCGGTGCGAGCCGACCGTCGGTCTCCCGCAGGCCGGCCGCCTCGGCGCGCGCGACGAGGGCACGGACGTCGGCCAGGGCCTCCGCGAGGTCCGCGGCGTGGTCCTGCAGCGCGGCACCGACCCGGTCGAGCTCGTCCGAGGCAGCGGCCGCCGCCTCGTCGAGGCCGGTGAGCCGGCGGCGCGCGCGGGCGACGACGGTGCCGGGGCGCTGGAGGTCGGGGTCGGCCATCGCGCCGTGGACGGCTCGACCGCTGCTGCGCAACGCCGTCGCGAGCTGTCGCAGGGACCCTCCGACGCGTGAGCAGGAGGCCGGGTCGCCGGCGACGAGCGTCACCGGGCCTCCTCGATCGAGGACGTCGAGGACTCTCGGGGTGGGGGGACGCTGCCGGCGAGGTCGTCAGCGGCAGCGGTGGCGCTGCGGCTGCGCCGGGCGGCGGCGACCCGCAACCGCCCGGCGACGTCAGCGGCCGACGCATCCACCTCACGCAGCAGGTCGGCGACCTGGTCGAGGTAGTCGTCGAGGCCCGCCTGCAGCTCGCGGTCGCCGACCTCCGGCAGGTGGTCGAGCACCTCGTCGGCCCCGCTGCGGGCGCAGTCACGCAGCGTTCCGAGGGTGGCACCGAGGGCGAGGAGGGCCTCGGGGCGAACCGGGGCGGGCGGCATACCGGTCACTCTAGTGAGGGAACGGGAACGACCCCCGGCGATACCCACATGCCGGAGCAGGGGTGTCGTCGGGGGCCGTCACGTCGTGCAGAGACCCGGTGGGGATCAGTACCAGTGCTTCCGACCGCCGATGGCGTTGCCGGCGCGGCCGAGAAGAGCCAGGACGACTCCGACCACGATGAGGATGACCCCGATCGTGGTGAGGATCGGGATGCTGGCCACCAGGCCGATGATCAGCAGGATCAGTCCGAGGATGATCACGGGGACTCCTTCTGTATGGGTGATGTGACGCAGCGCGCAGGGGAGCGCTGCAACCACACACTCTGACCTGCGCAAACGCAAAGCGCCACTCGGGGAGCGTGGAGCCCGGGAGTGTCGCGGCCCCATCGGCCCCCCGGCGGCCCATCCTCGGCGCCGAAACGCGTCGGAGGCCCGTGAGTCCCGCGGCCGACGAGCGATAGTCTCGTCCCGACGCACAACGAGGTGCGCCCACGCATGCACGACGACCCCGTGAGGATGAAGACCACAAGCATGTCTGCGTCGCTGGAGCAGTCCCGTCAGCAACTCCTGCGTTCCGCTGCGGAGCGCGCTGAGCACGACGGGGGTGAGGTCGAGGAGTTCCTCCGCGCCTACTACCGCCACGTGGCGACCGAGGACCTGCTCGCCCGAGCCCCCGAGGACCTTCTCGGAGCCGCGCTCGCGCACCGCGACCTCGCCAGGAGCCGCCCGGTCGGGACGGCCAAGGTCGACGTGTTCAACCCCGACGTCGCCGAGCAGGGCTGGACGAGCGGTCACACCGTCGTCCAGGTCGTCACCGACGACATGCCGTTCCTCGTCGACTCCGTCACCGCCGAGCTGCAGCGGATGGACCGTGCGGTCCACCTGGTCGTGCACCCGACCATGCGGGTGCGGCGCGACGCCACGGGCGAGCTGGAGCAGGTGCTGCTCGACGGCACGGCCGCCGGGGACGGCGCCGACGCCGGCAGCTTCGGCGAGGTCCGCGAGTCGTGGATGCACCTCGAGGTCGACCGCGACAGCAACGCCGAGGACCTGCAGGCGATCGCCGAGGGCCTGCGCGGCGTGCTGGCCAACGTCCGTGAGGCCGTCGAGGACTGGCCGAAGATGAAGGAGACCTGCTCCGCGCTCGCGGTAGAGCTCGGTGTCAGGCCGCCGCACGGCATACCGGCTGCGGAGGTCGAGCAGGCTCGCGGTCTGCTCGAGTGGCTGGCCGGCAACCACTTCACCTTCCTCGGCTACCGCGAGTACGCCCTGGTGCGGGGCGCCGACGCCGACACCCTCCAGGCGGTCCACGGCACCGGTCTCGGCCTGCTGCGCTACGACCCCACGGGGGAGGGGGTGCTGCTGTCGGAGCAGGCGCGCACCGTCGCGCGGGCGCCGGAGCTGCTCATCATCACCAAGGCCAACTCGCGGGCGACGGTGCACCGCAACACCTACCTCGACTACGTCAGCGTCAAGCAGTTCGACGACGCGGGTGTCGTGACGGGGGAGAAGCGCTTCCTCGGACTGTTCACCTCGAGCGCCTACACCGAGTCGGTGACGCGGGTTCCGGTGCTGCGCGACAAGGTGGCGGCGATCTTCGAGCGCACCGGGTTCCTGCCCGACTCGCACTCGGGCAAGGACCTGCTCGAGGTCCTCGAGAACTACCCGCGCGACGAGCTGTTCCAGGCCGACGAGGAGTCGCTGTACGACAACGCGACCGCCGTCCTGCACCTGCAGGAGCGCCGCAAGACCAAGCTGTTCCTGCGGCGTGACCGGTTCGGCCGGTTCGTCTCGGCGCTGGTCTACATCCCGCGCGACCGCTACAACACCGCGGTCCGCCTGAAGATGGAATCCATTCTCCACCAAGCTTTTCCGGGCGCCACGGTCGACTACACGACTCGGGTCTCGGAGTCCGTCCTGGCCCGTCTCCACTTCGTCGTGCGCGTGCCCTCGGGCGAGTCCATCCCGGCGGTCGACGAGGCCGTCCTCGAGCGCCAGCTCGTCGACGCCACGCGCACGTGGGAGGAGGACCTGTCCGAGGCGGCCCGCGCCGAGCACGGCGAGGAGGCGGCCGCGCGGCTCTCCGGGCTCTACGGCAGGGCCTTCCCCGAGGCCTACAAGGAGGACTTCACCTCCCGGGTCGGTGTCGTCGACATCCGTCACATGGACGCGCTCGAGAACGCCGACTCCACCGGCCTCAACATGTACCAGGAGCCGGGTGCCCCGGCCGGCGAGCGGCGGTTCAAGCTCTACCGCCGCAGCCCCCTGTCGCTGACCCAGGTGCTGCCGATGTTCACCCACATGGGTGTCGAGGTCGTCGACGAGCGCCCCTACGAGGTGTCGCGCGGCGATGGCGTCGACCTGTGGGTCTACGACTTCGGCCTGCGCGTCCGCAACCACAAGGTGTGGTCCGGCGAGGGTGGTCGCGACCGGCTGCGCGAGCTGTTCCAGGACGCGGTCGGGGCAGTGTGGAACGGTCGCGCGGAGTCCGACGGTTTCAACGCACTCGTCCTCGGTGCCGGGCTCACCTGGCGTCAGGTCGTCATCCTGCGCACGGTCGCGAAGTACCTGCGGCAGACCGGGTCGACCTTCTCCCAGGACTACGTCGAGTCGGCGCTCGTGCAGAACCTGCGGCTCGCCGGGCGGCTCGTCGCCCTGTTCGAGGCGCGGTTCGACCCCAGCCGGTATGGCGCCGCGGCCGGAGGGGAGCGCGAAGCTGCCGAGGCCGCGCTGGTCGAGGAGATCACGACCGGGCTCGACGAGGTCAAGTCCCTCGACCACGACCGCATCATCCGCGCGTTCCTCGGCGTCATCCAGGCGACGCTGCGGACGAACTTCTACCAGCGGGACGAGTCCGGGGCCGACAAAACCTACGTCTCGATCAAGCTCAACCCGAAGAAGGTGCCCGACCTGCCCGCCCCGCGGCCGCAGTTCGAGATCTTCGTCTACTCACCGCGCGTCGAGGGCGTGCACCTGCGGTTCGGGCCGGTGGCCCGTGGCGGGTTGCGCTGGTCCGACCGACGTGAGGACTTCCGCACGGAGGTGCTGGGACTCGTCAAGGCGCAGATGGTCAAGAACGCCGTCATCGTCCCCACCGGGTCCAAGGGCGGCTTCTACGCCAAGCAGCTGCCCGACCCGTCGGTCGACCGCGACGCCTGGCTGGCCGAGGGCATCGGCTCCTACAAGGTCTTCATCTCCGGTCTGCTCGACCTCACCGACAACCGCGTCGGCGGCGACATCGTCCCCCCGGCGTCGGTGGTGCGGCACGACGAGGACGACTCCTACCTCGTCGTCGCGGCTGACAAGGGCACGGCCACCTTCTCCGACATCGCCAACGGCGTCGCGCAGTCCTACGGATTCTGGCTCGACGACGCGTTCGCCTCCGGCGGTTCGGCCGGCTACGACCACAAGGCCATGGGCATCACCGCCCGCGGTGCCTGGGAGTCGGTGAAGCGCCACTTCCGCGAGATGGGTGTCGACACCCAGACCCAGGACTTCACGGCCGTCGGCATCGGCGACATGAGTGGTGACGTCTTCGGCAACGGCATGCTGCTGTCGGAGCACATCCGCCTCGTGGCCGCGTTCGACCACCGCCACATCTTCGTCGACCCCACCCCCGTGGCGGCGACGAGCTTCCCCGAGCGCAAGCGGCTGTTCGACCTGCCGCGGTCGTCGTGGGCCGACTACGACGCCTCGCTCATCAGCACCGGTGGCGGCATCTTCGACCGGTCGCTCAAGTCGATCCGGATCACCCCGGAGATGACCGAGGCGCTCGGGCTGGCCAAGGGCACGACCAGCCTGACCCCGGCCGAGCTGATGAAGGCGATCCTCCAGGCACCGGTCGACCTGCTCTGGAACGGCGGCATCGGCACCTATGTCAAGGCGGGCTCCGAGTCGAGCTCCGACATCGGCGACCGGGCCAACGACGCCATCCGCGTCGACGGGAACGCGTTGCGCTGCAAGGTCATCGGCGAGGGCGGCAACCTCGGCCTCTCGCAGCTCGGTCGCATCGAGGCGTCCCTGCACGGGGTGCGTGTCAACACCGACGCGATCGACAACAGCGCCGGGGTCGACACCTCCGACCACGAGGTCAACATCAAGATCCTGCTCACCGACCTCGTGCGCAACGGCGACATGACGCTCAAGCAGCGCAACACCCTGCTCGCGTCGATGACCGACGACGTGGCGCACCAGGTGCTGCGCGACAACTACGAGCAGAACGTCCTGCTGGGCAACGCCCGCGCGCAGGAGCACCCCATGCTTCCCGTGCACCAGCGGCTCATCCACTGGCTCGAGGAGCGTGGCGACCTCGACCGCGCGCTGGAGTTCCTGCCCAGCGACAGCGAGATCGACCGGCGCTTCCAGGACGGCCTGGGCCTGAAGTCCCCCGAGTTCTCGGTGCTCGTGGCCTACGCCAAGCTGGCGCTCAAGGACGACCTGCTGCCGACGGGTCTGCCCGACGACCCGTGGTTCCAGCAGACTCTCACCGACTACTTCCCGGCGGCCCTGCGCGAGCAGTTCGCCGGCGAGCTGGCCGACCACCCGCTGCGCCGCGAGATCATCACCAACTCGGTGGTCAACTCGATGGTCAACCGCGGTGGCATCACCTTCGCCTTCAGGGCGATGGAGGAGACGGGGGCGACGCCGGAGCAGATCGCGCGGGCGTTCGTCGTCTGCCGCGAGATCTTCGACCTGCCGAGCTTCGTGCGCGAGGTGGAGGCGCTGGACAACGTCGTCTCCACCGACGTGCAGAGCCAGCTCTACCTCGAGTTCCGTCGCCTCATCGACCGCTCCATCCGGTGGTTCCTCACGTCGCGTCCCTCGCGGCTCGACGTGGCCGGCGAGGTCGCCCGGTTCGGTGCGGTCGTGCGCGAGTTCGCCCCCAAGGTGCCCGAGATGCTCAAGGGCGCCGAGCTCAAGCGCCTCCAGCGCAACACCGCCAGGCTCGAGAAGCTCGGAGTGCCCGCCGACCTCGCCCTGCGCTCGGCCAGCCTGCTCGACCAGTTCTCGCTGCTCGACATCGTCGACATCGCGACCGACACGGGGGAGGAGCCGGCCGACATCGCCTGCCTCTACTTCGTGCTGTCCGAGAAGTTCGGCATCGACGGGATGCTCACGCGGGTCACGAACCTGCCGCGTGACGACCGCTGGGACGCCTTGGCGCGTGGTGCCCTGCGCGACGACCTGTATGCCGTGCTGGAGAGCCTCGTGCGCTCGGTCATGGACACCTCGACGGTCGGTGGCTCGCCGGGCTCCCGGTACGAGGAGTGGGCGAGGGCCAACGCCGAGTCGCTCACCCGGGCGACGACGGCCCTGTCCGGCATCGAGCGGCTCGACCACCCCAACATCGCTGCCCTGTCCGTCGCCCTGCGCACCCTGCGTTCGGTGATCCGCTCCGGAGCCGCCACCTCGTGACCGCGCGCGTGGTCGGGTTGTGGTGCTTCCCCGTGAAGTCCGCGGGTGGGCAGTCGCTGCCTGCCCTCGACGTCGAGGTCGCGGGTGTCGTCGGCGACCGCGCCTGGGCGGTCCACGACGCCGCGGACAAGCTCGCGTCCGGCAAGCACACCCGCCGCTTCCGGCGGATGGACCCGGTGTTCACGCTCGTGGCGAGCCTCTGCGGGGACGAGACCGTCCTGGTCCTGCCCGACGGCACCGAGCTCGTGGCGGGTGACCCGGCGACGGACGAGTCCCTCAGCCGCCACTTCGGCGAGCCGGTGAGCCTCCAGCGGGAGGGCGACATACCCCACCAGGATGCGGCACCGATCTCCTTGGTGGGCACCGCAACCCTCGCCGAGCTCGGCCGGCACGAGGGTGACGGCAGCCCGGTGGACCCGCGGCACGTGCGCGCCAACCTCGTGGTCGAGACCGAGCAGCCGTATGCGGAGGAGTCCTGGGTGGGCCGCGAGGTGACCATCGGTGGGGTGCGGCTGCGCATCACCGAACCCACGGAGCGCTGCCGGATGGTCGGGATCGCCCAGGTGGACCTGTCCGCCCGTCCGGGGATGCTCAGGGCCGTCGCGGACCACCACGACCTGGTCGCAGGCGTCTACGCCGAGGTCGTCACACCCGGCCGGGTGGCCCTCGGCGACGAGGTCGTCCGCGCCTGACCTAGGCTGCCCGGGTGCCCACGCTGAACGAGGTGCTCCACGCGTCGACCGACCTTGCCCCCGGTGAGGTCGAGTGGCTGCAGCTGCTCGTCGGGGACTGGCAGCTCATCTCGGACCTGTCCTTCGCCGACCTCGTGCTGTGGGTCCCCGGAGGGCTCGAGGGCTGGCTGGCCGTGGCGCACGTGCGCCCGACGACCGGACAGATGGTGTTCTTCGAGGACGTCGTCGGGCGGCGCACGCACCGGGGTCGGCAGTCGCTGCTGGACCAGGCGTACGCCGATCGCCGCATCGTCCGCGAGCGGGACCCGATCTTCCGTGACGACATGCCGGTGCGGGAGGAGGCCATCCCCGTCGTCAAGAACGGCCGGGCGCTGGCGGTCATCACCCGCCACACCAACCTCGCCGCGATGCGCACGCCGAGCCGCCTCGAGCTGACCTACCAGGCCTTGGCCGACGCCCTGGCCCGGATGATCGCTGCGGGGGAGTTCCCCAACGTGTCGGCCCCCACCGGCCAGCGGCGCGGCGCCCCGCGCGTCGGTGACGGCGTGATCCGCCTCGACGTCAACGGCATCGTGTCGTACGCCAGCCCCAACGCCCTCTCCGCCATCCACCGCCTCGGCCACGTCGGCGACGTCATCGGCGAGCTGCTCGCCAAGGTCGTCGCCGACCTGCTGCGCGACGAGTCGCCGGTCGACGAGTCGCTGGCCGTCGTCGTCACCGGTCGTGCCCCGTGGCGCACCGAGGTGAGCTCGCGCGGCTCGAGCGTCTCGATGCGCGCCATACCGCTGACCGAGGGTGGGCAGCGGGTCGGTGCCCTGCTCCTGCTGCGTGACGTCTCCGAGCTGCGCCGCCGTGAGCGCGAGCTCATCACCAAGGACGCGACGATCCGCGAGATCCACCACCGGGTGAAGAACAACCTGCAGACGGTGGCGGCCCTGCTGCGCCTGCAGGCGCGGCGGCTCCCCGAGGGGGAGGCGGGGCGCGTGGCGCTCGAGGAGGCGGTCCGCCGGGTCGGGGTCATCGCGCTCGTGCACGAGACCTTGAGCCAGGGCTTCGACGAGACGGTGGAGTTCGACGACATCGCCGTCCGCGGCCTGCAGGCGATCACCGAGGTGGCCAAGGTCGAGCACCCCATCACGACGAAGGTCGTGGGCTCGTTCGGGATGCTGCGGGCCGAGGACGCCACCGCGATGGCGATGATCCTGTCCGAGCTCGTGCAGAACGCCGTCGAGCACGGGCTCGCCGACGTCACCGACGGCACCGTGTGCGTCGAGGCGCAGCGGTCCACCGACGACCGGGGTGACGAGGTCCTGTCGGTGACGATCACCGACGACGGGGTGGGGCTGCCGCAGGGGTTCAGACCGGGTGCGTCCGGCCTCGGGACGCAGATCGTCGAGTCGCTCGTGCAGGACCTGCGCGGGCGGATCGTGTGGGAGCCGGCCGAGCCGCGCGGGACGCGGGCCAGGTTCGTGGCGCGGCTGCGGCCCCTGGGGCGCGACGGCTCCTAGGCAGACGGCTCGCAGGCAGCAGAAGGAGTGCCCCAGCTCGCGGGATCCGCGACCTGAGGCACTCGGAGAGGGTGGGGCAGGGGGCTGCGTCAGCCGGCGCGGCGAGCGCGAGCGTTACGACGCTTGAGCGCGCGACGCTCGTCCTCGGACATTCCGCCCCAGACGCCGGCGTCCTGGCCGGACTCGATGGCCCACTTGAGGCAGGTGTCGACGACCTCGCAGCGTCGGCAGACAACTTTGGCTTCCTCGATCTGGAGGATGGCTGGGCCGGTGTTCCCGATCGGGAAGAACAGCTCAGGGTCCTCGTCGAGGCAGGCAGCGCGGTCGCGCCAATCCATGAAGATCGTGCTCCTTGTTGTGCAGGGGGAAGTGCGCCGGTCCATGGACCCAGGGATGACGGGCCAGATGGGCACGGCGCGTCATTGCGGGGTGTGCAGGGTCATGCTCCCGGGGGAACAGGGACGACCGGCGAGCCTAGCCGACCCTCGAACCACGGGGGGTGAAAGAGGTGCGACTAGCCATTTTGGGGGGCTGGGCACAGTTCTGCCAACGGGCCGTCTCACGTTTCTGTTCCAGCGTCACAGATCGCGTCGCGTTTGGGCACCCCTGAGCGGAAGTAACCGACGTGTAACGGTGAGGTTTTGGTCACATTGCCTCCGTTGCGTGGGTATGACGCCGTGCCCGACCGTGCTCGGAAACCCGCGGGGCCCCGTTTCGAAGTGCCCGACCCGTGAGACGACGCCGACCGCGAATACCCTGTGGGGGTGAGCGACCAGCCCGGCCCGACCAGCCCTTCCGCCGCCCAGCCGACCCCGCACGGTGACCGCTCGCCGCGCGCCAGGGACGTCTACCGCGACCTGGCGGCCGCCCTGTCCGGCGCCCAGGCCCTGTCGTTGCTGGGGTTCGTCGTCTTCTACCTCTGGGAGCTGGCGCAGGGGGCCGGCAAGGACGCGGTCCTCGTGGTCATGTCGGCGCTGCTGATCCTTGTCTTCGCCGTCGGCATCGGCGCCCTCGCCCGAGGGTGGTGGCGCGGCGACAACTGGCCCAACACCCCGACCGTCGTCTGGAACCTGTTGCTCCTGCCGGTGGCGTGGAGCCTGTTCCAGGCGGGGCGGTGGGTCGTCGCCCTGCTCCTGGCGGTGGTGGCCGTCGTCGGCATCGTCGCGGCGGTCCGCGCGGACACGTCGGAGGCCTCGGACGGTTCCGACGCTGCCGGCGCCCGACCACCCACCCCTGGCTGAGGGGGTTGGACGCTACGTCACTGATCGCGCCACGCGATCAGTGACGTAGCGTCCGACGCCTCATCCCCAGCCCCTGGTGGAGGAGATCTCCGGGGCGGCGGGCTCAGGCCGACGTGATGCGCAGCATGGTGCGGTCGGTGTGGCCGCGGCGCATGATCTTCTCGATCGTCATGACGATGCGGTACTCGATCCCGTACTTGGGCCTGAGCACCGTGTCGAGCCTCCGCATCGCCTCGGGTCCCTGGACGATCTCGGCCACGGCAGCGACCGTGGGTGCCCCGTCCTCGACGGTGCCTCGCCGGGAGCACGGCTGGAGCTCGACACGGGTGTTGTTGCGCAGCCGTTTGACCTTGCCGCTCCCGCTGGGGGTGGTCACGACGAGGGCGTCGCCCTCCCTCCCGATCCACACCGGGGTCGAGACGCCGACGCCGGTCTTGCGGAACGTCGTCAGGGACACGAACTTCTCTTCGCCGAGGGCGTCGAGGGTGGGGGCAGTGGTCATGTCGCGACGCTACCCCGGTGCACCAGGGCCAGCGAGCGGGGCAGCCGCCGGGCCGTCGACGGCCCCGGTGCCAGGCCGGGCGACCTGCACAGGGCTGGCAGATCCCCGCCGCACCAGGTGACCTCGCCCCGGCCGGGCCCGGCGGTCCACGGGGACCCGCAACCCGAAGAGGTCCGCCTCCGCCGAGGATGCGGGGCCGAGGAGGAGACCCGTGCGGTGGCGTGCGACCTCGAGCGCCGCGCCGCGGTACATGGAGGACAGGGTGCTCGCGGCGGCGCCCACGACCAGGAGCCCCTGGTCACGGTCGGCTAGGTGGGAGACCTCGCGCAGGACCGCCTCGACGGGCTGGTCCAGCAGCGCGTCGACGTCGTCGGCCAGCACCACCAGCGAGGGAGCCCGCCGACGGGCCTCGACGAGACCGCCGCCGTCGGTGCCGTCGGACCAGCTGAGGACGGCCGGCTCGGCGCGCAGCACCTCCAGCGGGCCACCCCGCGGTGCGACGACCGCGACGGGTCGGCCGGCTGCGAGGTGCCGGCGAGCGAGGAGGAGCAGCGCGCTGGACACACCGGAGGCGGCGGGGCCCGTGACCAGCCAGCGTCGTCCGTCCTGCCGCGGGTCGAGCCCCAGCACGGTCGACTCGTCGCCCCCGATCCCGACGGGCACGATGCCGGCCGGGTACGGCGGCCGGTCCGGGTGCGGCCGGAGCTCCTCCTCATGCACCTCCAGGGGCAGCTCGTCCACCCGAAGGGGCGACCGCCCCGGCAGGTCGGTCGTCGGCGGACTGGTCGTCGGCGGGCCTTCCTCGTTGCGCGGCTCCGGCGGCAGGGCGAGCTGGACCTCGTTCCCCTCCATGGTGAGTCCCCGCCCGGGGCAGGTGAGGGCAGCGACCCGGCCCGGCGGCATACCGAGCAGGACCGCGTCCGTGGGATCGGCCAGGCGCAGCACGACGCGTCGGGTGACGGTGCCGGCCACCCGGCCCAGGAGGAGGGAGCGGCCGCCTGCGACGACCGCGGTGAGGCCGACTCCCTGCCCGTCCTGCAGGAGAGCGAGGAGCTGGTCGGTGAGGGTGCTGAGGGCGAGGTCGTCGGTCCGGCCGGCGACGAGGTCCCAGTCGTCGACGAGCAGGAGCATCGGCGGCAGGGCGGTCCCGTCGCCGCGGGCCAGGGCGGCACGGCGTTCGGCGACCTCGGTGGCGAGTCGCGAGACCAGTCGTTCGACCCGCCTGGGGTCGGTCCAGTCGACGACGGCACCCACCTGTGGCAGGGCCGACAGGGCGGCCAAGCCGCCACCGAGGGCGTAGACGTGCAGCGACGCGGCGTCGCGTTGGTTGCAGCAGGCCACGGCATGGGTGAGCAGGGCGGTGGTCCGGCCACTGCCCGGTCCGCCGACGACGGCCCAGTGACCGCGGGCGCGCAGGTCGAACGCCAACATCTCGCGCGACTGGCGTTCCGGCACGTCCACCAGCCCGAGGTGTGCGGTGAACGGGTCGTCGGTGGCGTCGAGGTCTGCGTGGGGAAGCTCGACGGGGAGGGGCGGCAGCCAGGCGGGGCTGGCCGCGACGAAGCCGCCCGCAGCCGTGGCCTGCCGCACGGTGTCGACGATGACGCCGAGCTCGGTGCGCGTCGCGGGACCCGTGCGCGGCTGTGCGGGAGGGTCGGCGCTCCACGCCCGGACGCGGACCGGTGTCGCCCGTGGCTGTGGAACCAGGGCGCCCACGTGCGCGGACTGGAACTCGACCAGGCCCGAACCGCCGACGCGGGCGTAGGCGCGGCCCGGCGTCGAAGGGGGCAGGGCAGCAGCCGCAGGGCTGTCGACGACGTCCTCGGAGTCGAGACGGTCACGCATGCGCAGAGCGATGCGGAGGTTGACGTTGGCCTTGATGTCGGCGGTGACCACACCCGCGGGGCGTTGGGTGGCGAGGACGAGGTGGATGCCCAGGGACCGGCCGAGGGCTGCAAGGTGGACCAGGCCGTCGACGAAGGCGGGGAGCTCGTCGGCGAGGGCTCGGAACTCGTCGACCACCACGACGAGCCGGGCCAACGGCAATGCCGCTCCTGCTGGACTCGCTTGGTACGCAACGAGATCGGCAACACCGGCAGCTCGCAGGATGCGTTCGCGGCGCGTCACCTCGGCAGTGAGCGACGTCAGTGCGCGGGCGGCCAGCTGGTCATCGAGGTCCGTGACGACGCCGGACACGTGGGGTAGGTCCGCGCACTCCCGGAAGGCCGCCCCGCCCTTGTAGTCGACCAGGACGAAGGACAGGTGCTGGGGCGCGTTGTGCAGGGCGAGGCTCGCGACCAGGGTCCTCAGCAGCTCCGACTTGCCCGCCCCCGTGGTGCCCCCGACGAGGACGTGGGGTCCGTCGGCGGCGAGGTCGATCGAGAAGACCCCGGAGCTGCTCGCCCCGATCGGCACCCTCGTGCGGTGCGGGTGGTCGTGCCAACGCCGTGCCAGGTCGGCGCCGTCCTCGCCCGCAGGTCGGTCACGGGCCAGCAGGCCGACGTTCGTGGGCAGGGCAGCCCGCCCGTCCGCCGGTGTGGCGTCACGCAGGGGAGCCAACGACCGGGCGAGCCGGTGCGGCCACCCGGGCCCGACGCCGTCCACGACGAGGTCGTGGTGCCGGTGGTCGGTGAGCGAGAGCGTGGGTGCGCCGTTGCCGGAGAGCTCGAGGACGGCACCGGCCTCGTTCGGCAGCTCACGGAGGTCCGAGCCCAGGGCCAGGGTGAGGACGCCGGCCCGTGGTCCGTCGGCGAGAACGGTCGCGAGGTCGGTCAGCTCCCGGGCCCCGACCATCGCGTCGACCACGACGACGGTGGTGGGGCCGTCCCACCGACCGGGCCGGCGGTCGGCACGGCGTAGACGGACGGTGGCTGCCAGGTCGGCGAGGGTGGTGTCGGTGTTGTCAGGCGACCCCCCTCGTCGGGAGCTGTTGTGGCAGTGCGGGATCCGGGTCACCCACTCCCAGGTCGCCCGTTCCGGGGTGTCGGCAAGGATGACGACCTCCAGGTCGGAGGGCGAGTGCATCGTCACCAGCTGGCCCACCAGCGACCGTGCACTGGCGAGGACGGCCGCTCGCTGACCGCAGAGCCCGAGAACGCCGACGTCGACGAGGGAGACGACGCACGGGACGTCCCGGAGGTGCGGCTGCACCAGGTCCCCGGCCGGTTCGCCACCGGACGTGAGGCGCAGCGAGGCATCGCGACCACACCGACCGACCGCGACGGTCCACGCGTCGTCGTCGCCGCGACGCCGCTCCCAGATCCGCTCCGTGGGTCCGGAGGCGATCCCCAGGATCGTGGCGGGGTCGGGGAAGGTGCAGTGGAGCGTGCTTGCCTCTGTGCGGCAGGTGGCCTCGATCCGTTCGCGCACGACCCGGAGCGCAGCGTCGTGCGCCGCCCGCTCACCGGCATACGTGCGGCGGGCGCCCCAGCGGTCGCTCAGCGCGGTGCCGACCATGAGCACCGGACCCATCAGGGCGAAGGCGAGCATGGTCGGGCCCACCACGACGGCGAGGACGCCGGCGACGGGTACCGGCAGGAGGACGGCGACCCATGGCACGCGGGCGCGCCGCGGGGGTGGGGGCGGGGTCGGCAGGGCGATCGTCGGTGTCGGCGCAGGGTCGACGACGCGGGGGCGGCGGTTGACGGCCACGGTGCCCTCGCCGGTCGCCCTCGTGGAGGCGGGGACCGCGCCGGTGTGGCGCAGGGCCACCACGGTGTCTCCGAGGTGGATGACGCTCGCCGTGGTGACGGGGACAGGCTGGTCGCCGACGAGCGTGCCGTCGACCCGGGAACCGTTGGTCGACCCCAGGTCCCGCAGGGTGACGCCGGACGCGTCGACACGGATCTCGGTGTGCAGCCTCGAGAGGCTGGGGTCAGCGATCTCGATGGTGGCCTCGGTGGACCGGCCGAGGGTGTGTCGTCCCGGCTGCAGGTCGAGGGTGCGCCCGCACTCGGGGCCGTGCGTGATGGCGAGGACGACCGTGGATCGGGAAGGCCGGCGAGAGCCATTGTCCTGCAACAGATGTGGAGGTTGCAGGGTGACTTCGGCTCCGTCGAGCAACGGCGGCTGTCCCACGACGGCCCCGGGCGCCACCACCCGGCCGGCAACGGCCAGGGACGGTGGCTCGGCCGTCGTGGCGGCCCGAGGTGCGAGGTGGTCGACCAGGGCATCGACGAGATCGGCCGCGGTGGAGCCGGTGACTGCGTCGACCTCCACCTCCACCGTGGCGAACCCGGCGGAGGCACCCGGGGCGCGGTGCGTGACGGTCAGCCGCAGGTGCATCTGCCGGACGCTAGGTCGTCGCCGTGTCCGTTGCGGCCGGTTATCCACCCTTGTGGATTCAGCGGGACGGCGGTGGGCGGTTCGCCCTATTATGCGGCAGACACACCGGGCTCGCGTCCGTGGCGGGGGCCACTGCGGGCACAGACGGCAGCTCGAGGGGGAGGTGACGATGGACGCGGTCCTGACCGTGGAGTCCGAGGTGCGCGAACTGATCCGGCGCTCCGGACTCGACCCCGCGCGCGACACCAAGGAGCTCACCCGACTGGTGCGTGATGCCGTGGCGGACTACGACGAACGCTCGCTGCACGGCGGACTGCCCAGCCTGCCGAACGTCGAGGACGCCGTGAAGTCCGTGATCGACGCGGTCGCCGGGTTCGGCCCGCTCCAGCAGTACTTCGACGATCCCGAGGTCGAGGAGATCTGGATCAACGAGCCGTCCAAGGTGTTCGTCGCCCGCGGTGGGGTGGCCGAGCTGACGACGACGTTCCTCACGGCCGACGGCGTCCGCGACCTCGTCGAACGCATGCTCAAGACCAGCGGGCGCCGGGTCGACCTCTCCAGCCCCTTCGTCGACGCGGTGCTCCCGGACGGCTCCCGGCTGCACGTCGTCATCCCCGACATCACGAGGTCGCACTGGAACGTGAACATCCGCAAGTTCGTCGTCCGGGCCTCGCACCTCGACGACCTCGTGGCGCTGGGCACCCTCACCCCCCAGGCCGCGACCTTCCTGGGTGCCGCCGTCGCCGCCGGGTTGAACATCCTCGTCGCCGGCGGAACGCAGGCAGGCAAGACGACCCTGCTGAACTGCCTCAGCTCCGCGATCCCTGCGCGCGAGCGGGTGGTCACGTGCGAGGAGGTCTTCGAGCTGAAGATCCCCCTGCGGGACGTCGCGTCCATGCAGTGCCGCCAGCCGAGCCTCGAGGGCACTGGCGAGATCCCGTTGCGACGTCTGGTGAAGGAAGCCCTTCGTATGCGGCCCTCACGCATCATCGTGGGCGAGGTGCGGCAGGCCGAGAGCCTCGACCTCCTCATCGCCCTCAACAGCGGCCTGCCCGGGATGTGCACCATCCACGCCAACAGCGCCCGGGAGGCGATCACGAAGATGTGCACGCTGCCGCTGCTGGCCGGCGAGAACGTCGGCAGCCGCTTCGTGGTCCCCACCGTCGCCGGATCCATCGACATCGTCATCCACGCCGCACTGGAGCACGACGGGGTGCGACGGGTCCGGGAGATCGTGGCGGTCCCGGGACGGGTCGAGGCCGACGTCGTCGAGGTCGCCGACCTCTTCGTCCAGCGCGAAGGAGTGCTGCGCCGGGCCGAAGGGTTCCCGCCGCACCCGGAGCGGTTCCGCCGGGCGGGGTTCGATGTCGCCGCGCTCCTGGCGCAGGGCTGAGGACGGCGTCGTGGACGGGTTGCGCGCGCTGGTGAGCGGGGTCGGGGGCAGCGCCACCGGCACCCTGCTCGGGCTGGTGCTGGGCTGTGGTCTGTTCTGCATCTGGTGGTCGGCCTGGGTCCCGGCTCCTCGAGCGGTGGCAACGCCTCGGGTGACCGTGTCGGACCGGCTGCGCGACGAGCTCGTGCAGGCCGGTTACGACTCGGTGGGACCGCGGAGCCTGGTCAGCGCCTGCGCCATCGCGTTCACCCTCGTGGTGCTGCTCGTGGCCGCGACCACCGGGGTGGCCCCCGTGGCGCTCTGCTTCGCAGCCATGGCCGGGTACGCCCCGATCGCCCTGGTGCGGATGCGGGCACGCCGTCGGCGCGCGAGCCTGCGCGAGCTGTGGCCGGACGCCGTCGACAACATCGCGTCGGCGGTTCGTGCCGGGATGGCGCTGCCCGAGGCGCTGAGCCAGCTGGGTCGGCGTGGACCGGAGGAGCTGCGACCGGCCTTTCGCGCGTTCGCCGAGGACTACCGCACGACCGGCCGGTTCCAGGAGAGCCTGGACCTGCTGAAGGTCCGGTTGAGCGACCCGGTGGGGGACCGGCTGGTCGAGTCGTTGCGCATCGCACGCGAGGTCGGCGGCAGTGACCTCGGTCGGTTGCTGCGGACGCTGTCCACGTTCCTGCGTGAGGACAGCCGGACCCGCGCCGAGCTCGAGACCCGCCAGGGGTGGACGGTGAACGCGGCCCGGCTCGCCGTCGCTGCGCCGTGGATCGTCCTGGCGATGCTGTGCACCCGACCCGAGTCGATCCAGGCCTACGCCAGCCCCACCGGCACGGGTGTGCTGCTCGTCGGTGCTGCCATCTCGGTCGCCGCCTACCGCATCATGATCCACATCGGACGACTGCCCGAGGACGAACGGGTGCTGCGATGACGAATCCCGTTGCGGGCGTCGAGATCTCGCTCCCCGGGGCACTGCTGGGGCTGGGCGCCGGCGTGGGCCTGCTGCTCGCGTGGGCGGGCCTGCCCCGCCGCCGCCGGGCCACGCTCGAGGACCGCCTGCTCCCGTACCTGCGCGACGCGCCCCGACCGTCGCGGCTCCTCGCGGGGCGACCGGGCTCGGGTGCCGGCGTCCTCGGGGTGCTCGCCCGGCCCCTTGTTGCCGACCTGGCGCGACGCATCGAGCGGGTGCTGGGCGGCTCGGCCTCCGTGCGACGCCGCCTGTTGCGGGCGGGGCGACCGGCCGACGTCGAGCGGTTCCGGGCGGAGCAGGTGCTCTGGGGTGCGGCCGGCCTCGTCGTGGGGTTGGTCCTGGGGGTCAGCCTGTGGCTGGGCAACGGCGGCTCCGTCGGACCGGCCGTGATCGTGACCCTGTGTGGCGCAGGGGTCGGGGTCGTCGCACGGGACCAGTGGCTCAGCCGTGAGGCGAACCGCCGCGAGGAGAGGATGCTCGCCGAGTTCCCCACCATCGCCGAGCTCCTCGCGCTGGCGGTCGGTGCGGGTGAGGGCGCCGTCGGTGCGCTCGAGCGCGTCTGCCGCCTCTCGCACGGTGAGCTGTCCCACGAGCTCGGCCGCTGCCTTGCCGACGCGCGGGCTGGCGCCAACCTGCCCACCGCCCTGCAGGGTCTGGCCGACCGCACCGGACTCGTCAGCCTGGCCCGTTTCGTCGACGGCATGATCATCGCCGTCGAGCGGGGCACGCCGCTGGCCGACGTGCTGCGGGCCCAGGCCCAGGACGTCCGGGAGACCGGTCGCCGGGCGGTGATGGAGGCCGGGGGCAAGAAGGAGATCGCGATGATGGTTCCGGTCGTCTTCCTCGTCCTACCCGTCACCGTGCTCTTCGCCATCTACCCCGGCTTCTCGTTCCTGCGGTTCTCCATCTGATGGCTCGACGAAAGGTAGACCCATGACGATCCTGACCAAGGCGCTGACCCGGGCGCAGTACGCGCTCCATGGTGCTGCGCGCCGCGACGAACGCGGTGACGTTCCGGGCTGGGTGATGATCACGCTGATGACCGCGGGCCTCGTGGCGGTGCTCTGGACCGTCGCCGACGACCAGCTGCGGGCGTTGTTCAACCGGGCCATGGGCACCGTCTCCGGCCCCTGACGCATGGCGATCAGCGACCGCCGGGGGGTCCGACGACCGCGCGAGTCAGGTGCTGCGGTCGCGGACTTCGCCATGGTGTCCGCGCTCGTGACGCTGCTCTTCGTCGCCGTGTTCCAGCTGGGTCTCGCGCTGCACATCCGCAACACCCTGATCTCCTGCGCCTCGGAGGGCGCGCGGCTCGGGGCGCGCGCGGGCGCCACGCCCGAGGAGGGTGCCCAGCGGACCCGCGACCTCGTCCGGACCTCGCTGTCTCCACGGTTCGCCGGCGACGTCACCGTGAGCACCACCGAGGTGGGCGGCGTCCGGGTCGTGGTGGTGCGGGTGCGGGCCCCGCTGCCCGTCCTCGGTCCGCTCGGGCCCGACCGGAGCCTCGACGTCGTGGGCCGCGCCTTCCTGGAGTCCCAGTGATCCGACGGCTCAGGCGAGAGGTGGACAGGCTGCGCCACCGAGGCGAGCGCGGCAGTGCCGTGGTGGAGTTCGTCGTCCTGGGCGTGCTGATGCTGGTGCCGCTCATCTACCTCGTCATGACGATGGCGCGCCTCCAGGCCGGGGCGTATGCAGCGTCGACGGCTGCTCGCGAGGCCGGCCGCGGCTACGTCACAGCGACCTCGCAGGAGGCTGCCGAGCCGCGCGCCCTGGCTGCGGCGCGAATCGCCTTCGAGGACCAAGGTTTCGACGAGGCGGAGGGAGCGTTGTCGATGGACTGTGACGGCGATCCGTGCCTGCGGCCCGAGGGACGGATCGAGGTGGTCGCGACGGTGACGGTGCCGTTGCCGTTCGTCCCGGCGTTCGCACGTGACGTCGTCCCCCTCGAGGTCCCGGTCTCGGCCAGCCATGTCGCGGTGGTCGACCGCTTCCGGACCCGTCCGTGAGCAGCGTCGACATCCGTCGCGCCCTCGCCCGCCGTGGCGAACAGGGTCAGGTCAGCATCCTCATCCTCGGCTACACCGTCGTGGCGATCCTGCTCGTCGTCGGCACGATCGCCGTCACCTCGGCCCAGCTGTCCCGGATGCGCCTGCTCGATGCCGCCGACGGGGCCGCCCTCGACGCCGCGGACTCCCTCGACCTCGGCGCCTACCAGGACGGCATCGGCACGGCGGTTCCCGTCAGCGACGCCACGGTGGCTGCCACGGCGGAGCACTACCTCGCGGCGCGGCCGCTCCCGGTCGGGATGAGCTCCTGGGGGGTGACGAGGGGCACCGGCAGCCCGGACGGTCGGACGGCAGTGGTCCGGCTGACGGGGGAGGCGGACCTGCCCCTGGTGGGCGGGTTGCTCGACGCGTTGGGGGGTTCGGTGACCATCACGGTCGAGTCCCGGGCCCGGTCGGTCGTCCGGTAGGGCGGGAGGGGAGGGCAGGGGTGTGTGGCGGCTACGTCACTGATCGCGGAGCGCGATCAGTGACGTAGCGGCGTCGAAAGGGTGGACCGGGACTGGGCGGTGTCGAGGTCGGCGCCGGCCTGCTCGAAGATGGCCTCACCCCGAGCGCGTGACGATCCGCGACACCGGCGCCGCGCGTCCACGGGCGACGGCCGTCCGGAATGACGGTGTTTGTGGCGGCGCTGATGGCGGTTCTGTGACAGGCCGTTGACCGCGGCGCCTCCCCGCTGGTTACCTGCAAACAGCACCATTGGCTTGCATTCGCTGGGGATTGGCTGCGAGGGGGAACCTGCGGCCGACCACTTTTCCGGGCGCCCTGACGGGCCGTCCTTCGTCGTGCCCGCACCCGCTCAGGGAGGTATGCCGTGTCGCTGTGGGACGAGCTCCCCGCCGGCGCGCAGAGCTCCGGTGCCCTCGACCAGGTCAGACCGCTCCTGCAGGGGCTGAACGCCATCGACGACGGCCTGCACACCGACGAGGACGGGACCTGGCACGTCTACACCGCCAGCGGCACGTGGCCCACGCCCATCACCCTCGATCCGGGCTCCGGAGGGTTCGGCAACGGCGGCACCACGAGCACGACCCCCATCGAGTTCCCCGACCCCACGGTCAGCGTCGAGCTCGCCCTGCACCAGTCGGGTGGCGTCGGCGACGGCGGCTGGCGGGTGACCCTGGGCGTGCCGATCGTCCTGGTACGACTGCCGTTCCTGCGTGGCGCCGAGCTGGACGGTCAGGGCCAGCTGCGGGCCAACGGCATGCCCGTCACCTTCACCCTCCCCGCCCTGCGGATCCGGGCCAAGCAGCTGAGCGGCCAGTCGGTCGGCGTCGAGCTGCTGTCCGCCGAGACCGGCGGCACGCCGGTCGACCACATCTACGAGTTCATCTCGATGAACCCGCCCCACGCCCTGGTCGGTCCGTCGGACGTCGTCGGCTTCGCCTTCCGGACAGCGGTGCTCGACCTCTCCGGCACCGCCGGCCCCGGGGTGCCGGCCGAAGCGCGCGCGATGCCCGCCGACTGGCAGGGCTTCTGGCTCCCCGAGGCCCGCCTCTTCGTCGCCCCGACCGGGCTCCAGGGTGTCGCGGTGAGCGCGGGTGTGCGCGACCTGTGGATCGGCCTCGGCGTCCACGCAGGCGTCACCGGGATCTTCGAGGCGGAGGTGGTCAACCGCGGCGGGACCCCGACGATGACCGTGAGCTTCCGCACCGCCTCGGGGGAGTGGATCGGCGACCCCGGCGCGGGCGCCGCACAGGTGCCGGAGCACGCGACCCTCTTCGTAGACACCGCCGGCGGGCTGGCTCCCATCACCGTCAGCATCGACGTCGACGGCACGGTCACGACCGACGACCGCGTCGAGGTCACCGTCCCCGCGACGGGCAGCCTGTCCATCACAGTGACCGCGACCGACGGTGTAGGGAACCCGACCACGCGCACCTTCAGCGCGGTGCGGCGCACGGACCCGAGCGGCACCGGTGGCAGCTCGACGGTCACGGTGACGCCGACCAACACCCGGCCGCACGCCATACGGGAGGTGCCGGGGGCCGGGACCGCCACGATGGTGCGGCTGACCACCGACCCGCCGGTGCCGGCGAACTGGACCTGGACGGGTGGCTCGGTGGGGCCGTCCGTGACCGCGGACGTCCCCGTCGCGGCGGGGGCCCGCGTGGACGTGACCGCGACGCTCCCGGCGACGCAGCCGCAGGTGATCGACGCGTACTACCTGTTCGCGAAGCCGGACCCCTTCAACCCCACCATCACCGGGGCGCTGCACACGTGGGCGAGCAACCCCGACAACGTGCGCACGGGGCAGGCGTCGAGCCGCGACAACGCCGGAGGGTCCGCCCCACTGACCCAGGCCCTCACCCCGGCGGTCATCGCCCAGATCGGTGCCGGCACGGCCCTAATCGTCAAGGGGTATGCGTCGTGGGAGGGGACCCAGCACGACACCCCCGCGGACGCGGACTACAACCGCAAGCTCAGCGAGCGCCGCCGTGACGTGATGGTGGATCTGTTGCGCAGCAAGGGTTTCACGAATGTCACGGCCGGGAGTGCGGACGGGTTCACCCTCGCGAAGTCGCATACGACGTCGGTCGAGGGGACCACGCCGCCGCCCGCGGCAGGCAGCGGCGCGTGGTGGCGTGCCCGGGCCACCACGGCAGGGAACGGTGAGGAGACCATCACCGCGAGGGTCGAGCGCGTCGTCACGCCGCCGCCGCGCGAGGTGGACCGCACCCCGCCCACCGGTGGCCGGCCGGACTGCTTCCGCAAGATCGGGGTCCGGGTCGAGCTCCTGCGCAGCACCTTCATCCGGGCCGAGGTGTACGGCGAGTTCGACATCGAGACCGCCGCGGAGACCGCCCTGCGCCAGCACGGACAGCAACAGCTGCGCCAGGGCACACGCAACCCCAGCGACGGCATCTGCACGTTCCTCGTCCGGCTGCGCATCGCCGAGGACCGCGACTCGTGGCTGGTCAGCGCCGAGTTCAGGGCGGCGGAGGCGGACCTCGACGGCCTCGCCCAGATGGACCTCGCCCACTCCAACCCCAACGCCCTCAACGTCCTCGGCGCCCTGAGCATCCTCGCGCCGCTCAGCTCCGCCGCAGCCGAGCTGAGCCCGGCCGCCGGCGCGCTCGTGTCGCTCGGGAGCATCGCCCTCGGTGCGAGCAGCCTGATCAACACCCAGAAGATCATCCTGCGCGGCGGCGAGCTCGTCGTCAGCCAGGGGGTCATCGCCCCCGACGGCTCGGCGACCGTCGACCCGCGCGGCACGACGGTGAGCATCCTGCTCGACATCGAGGTCACCTTCACGTTCGACCTGACGATCGTCCGGGTCAACCCGGAGCACCCGGTGACCACGCGCTACAAGGCGATCGGTGTCCGCTCGTCGTGGAACACCGCCCCCAACCCGTCGAACCCGGGCCACGTCGACTACCTGCCGGTCCCGGTGTTCGACCCCAGCAAGGGCTACAGCCTCGACATCCCAGCAGGCGCCCTCACCGCCAGCCCGCCGCTCGACGAGCTGCTGCGGGTCCTGGGCTTCCGCGTCAGCCGCGACAACCCGACCTACATGGAGGTGGAGGTCGGGCTCGGCCTCGACCTCGGCATCGTCACCGTCGAGACGGTCCGGATCAGGGCGCGGCTCGATGGCCCCTTCGAGCTCAGCCTCACCAAGCTCGCCGCCTCGATCGACGTGCCGGGGACGTTGCACGGCAGGGGATCCCTGGAGTTCACGCCGCTCGGGTTCAAGGGCTACTTCGACCTCACCGTCACGCCCATCAACCTGCGTGCCAGCGCCGTCCTCGCCGTCGAGACCCGCGACGGCGTCACCGGGGTGCTCATCGGGGCCGAGGTCGAGCTCCCCGTCCCGCTGCTGCTCGGCAACTCCGGCCTGGGCATCTACGGCTTCCTCGGCGGTGTGGGGATCAACTACGCACGCAACGAGGCCCCGTATGCCGCGCGGCCGGTGCCCGCCCTCGACTGGCTGCAGGCACAGCTCGAGCGGGGCACCGTCATGCACCCCGACGGGTGGACCGTCACCCCCGGCGGGTACGCGTTCGCGGCGGGCATGCTGCTCGGCACCGTGGACGGCGGGTTCGTCGTCAACCTCAAGGGCATCGTCCTCATCGAGGTGCCCGGCCCGCGCCTGCTGCTGGTCATGAAAGCCGACGTCCTCAAGCTGCCGCCGGTGCTCAAGGACTCCACGCAGAGTGCGACGTTCCTCGCCGTCCTCGACATCGACTTCGGCCGCGGCACGATCACCCTCGGCATCGTCGCCGCCTACGAGATCAAGAGCCTGCTCAAGATCCGCGTTCCGGTGACGGCGTTCTTCGACACCCGCAACCCCCAGAACTGGCTCGTCGACCTCGGCTCCTACGAGGACCGCGTGACGATCGAGGTGCTCGACGTCATCACCGGCAGCGGCTACCTCATGGTGCACGGCAACGGCATCACCATCCCCGTGCTGCCGCCCGTGACCGGCGGGATGGCCATCGCCACGGGGTTCCACATCAGCTGCGTCCTCATGGGCAGCAAGGCGGTGGGGCTCTACCTCGAGGTCGCCGGCGGCTTCGACGCGATCCTCGGGTTCGACCCGTTCTTCCTCGCCGGCAAGATCTACGTCCGGGGCGAGCTGCGGCTGTTCATCATCAGCATCGGGGCCAGCGCGGAGCTCGACGTGCTCGTCGGCCGCACGACCCCCAGCAGCCCCGACGTCACCTACGTCCACGGCGAGGTCTGCGGCGAGGTCGACTTCTTCTTCTTCAGCGTCAAGGGCTGCGTGTCGCTCACCATCGGCTCCCAGCCCAGCGAGACCCTGACGCCACCACCCCTCGTGGCCGGAGTGAGCCTTGTGTCGAGGTCGCCCGCCCTCGTCGAGGGCACCGGTGGCGAACGTGCCATCGACGGCAAGCTGGCGGACGCCCTCGGGGACGGTGTCGCGGGCACACCGCCCACGGTGCCGCTCGACGCCGTACCGGTCGTGCTCTTCAACACCGCGCCCTCGGTGGGTGGGCCGGTCCTGGGAGGTGCGCCGCTCGGCAACAGCGGGGCACGGCCCTGGGTGCGGCTCGGGGACCGCTGGTGGACCTACCAGGTCACGTCGGTCACGCTCACCGGCGACCTCCAACCGCCCGCTCCCGCAGGCAAGACCCCGAGCTCGTGGTGGAAGCAGACCTCGCCGGCGGATCCGTCGTCCGGTCCGGCGTTGGCCCTGCTCAACTGGCTGCCGACGCCGTTCAGCCGGGCACTGCCGTACGGCGAGGCTCTGACCACGAGCGTCACCGACCGGTGGGGGACGGTGTGCAACCCGGCGGCGCCACCCGCCCCAGTGCTCTGGACGTTCGACGGGAAGGCGCCCGGACCGAGCACCGTCGGGTGGCACCTCACCGGCATCCCTTGGCCCGACCCGCCCGACACGCTGCGCACCCGCCCGGTGCACGCGGACTGCGACGTCACCGAGGCGTGGCGCACGGGCGACCCGGCCATCGACGTCCTGCAGGGCACCAACCCGGCCGTGGTCGTCGGTGACGCCGTCCGCTGCTGCGAGAAGCAGCCGGGTCGTCCCCAGCCGAACCCGCTCAAGGGCTGGGTCGCCACCGCCGGCGCGACGTTCTCGCACCGGGCCGCCGCCACCGACGAGCGCGCCTGGGGCGAGGTCGCCGCGGCGCTGGCAGGCGGAGCGAGCCTCGCCGACGTGCAGGCCACCCGGCTCGGCCAGGGCTGGGACCCGGCGCTGGGTCTGGCCGTCGGGGTGGCCGGCCCGCAGGCAGCCGGCGTGGCAGTGGGTCGGGCGGCGTCCGTCGGGCTCGGCTGCGAGGGACGCATCCTCAGGTCACCGGTGCTCGACTCCGACGAGCCGGCACCCCGCGGCACCGAGTCGGACATGGAGCGGGTCAAGCGGGCGTGGGACCGGTTGAAGTTCCAGCCGGGCGACCTGCGCGACGTCCTGCGGGTCACCCCGGGCGGTGGGGCGGGCGACCTGACCATGCTGCTGCTCGTCCCCGAGGAGGTCTTCATGGACCGCCTCGTCGTCCGGTGGCTCGACGCCAAGGGCCAGGTCCTCGACCAGCGCGGCCTGGGCTCCGACGACCGGGTCGACACCGACAACCCGCTGCCCGGCGCCTGGATGGACGGCGACGGGCCGTGGGCCGACCCGATCTGCCGGGCCGGCCAGGTCGCCGCCCGCACGGCGGCACGGGCCACCTGGCCGCAGACCCTGCTGCTGGTGGGCTCGCGTGACCTGAAGGAGGTCGCCACCATCGAGATCGGTTGGGACACAGGGCGGTTCCCGAAGGACCAGCAGCCACCCGCCTTCCACCTCGTCGCGATGACGGGGGTCGTGACCAGCGAGGCATCCCGCTGGGAGTGGGACAGCTCCGTGGTCTCCAGCGAGCAGGAGGCCATCTCGACCGCGCTGGCCCAGGACCCCGACGACCACGCGCTGCTCGTACCGGGCCGGTCGTACACCGTGACGGTCGCCTGGAAGGCCGCGTCGGTGAAGCAGGACGCCGAGCCGACGGTGGCCCCGACCTGGGACGGGGGGCACAGCGACAGCTTCCGGTTCGCCGCCGACGGGGCGGACGAGTCGCCGAAGGACCTCTCGCCGTGGCTGCTGGCGACGGCGCCCGGCATGGACGACGTCGGCGTCCTGTGCGCCGAGCCGATCCGCATCGCCCTGGCCACCCAGAACGTCACGGCCCTCTTCGACGCCTACGGCAAGGAGCTGCGGGTCATCGTCCTGGCCGCCTCGGGCAAGCACCCGGTGCCGCCGGGCGGCGGGGCCCCGGGGAGCGCGTTCACCGTGCCCCTCGAGGTCGACGGCATCCACCTCAAGAAGGCCCTCGGGCTGTCCGTCACGACCCCGTGGGAGGAGGCGGTCGTCGAGGTGCTCAGCCAGGGGCAGCAGTGCATCGACGTCTCGGGTGAGCGGACCCACCACGACGTCCTCGAGCTGCCCTACGACCTGGAACCCCTCACCGACTACCTCATCGACATCCACGCCGTCCCGAAGGGCGCACCCGCAAGTGCGCGGGCCCTCGTGCACCGGATCGGCTTCACCACCAGTGCCTTCGGCACGGTCGCCCAGCTGGCCGGACTTCTCCGGGAGGCGCGCTGGCGCCATACCGTGGTCCCGGCGATCGGACCCCTCACGGCCCTGCCGGACGCACCCACCGGTGACCAGCTCGACTCCGCGTTCCAGGCCGCGGGGCTCACCGTCCCGCAGACCCCCGGCGCGCCGGTCGTGCAGGTCCTCTGGTCGACCGACGCCGTCCCCGCCCCGCTGGCCGTCGTCGTCGAGTGCAGCGAGACCCTGTGGCGCAACAGGCTCATGCCGACCCAGGTCCAGGGACCGGTCGACTCGGTCGACCCCACGCACCACTGGTGGGCTGCGCGACCGACCGACTGGTTGTCCCTGCAGGCGAGCACCGCTGCGGCACCGGCGGGTTCGCTGCCCGCCGCCGGGATCACGCGCATCATCCGTGGGCCCGGTCTGGGGCGGGCGGTGGTCCTCCTCGGCGCCGGTGCGCGCGGCACGCGCGTGGCCCTCGACCTCGTGGTCGCCGCCGATGCCCTGGCCAACGCGCCCGAGTCCCGGGCGGTCGCCGTCGACGTCCCGCTCCAACGCGCACCCTGGGAGGAGGAGCTCTGATGGCACGCAGGTCCGACTCGTCGCTGTTCCGCGCCAAGGCCGTCCGACTGCCCTGGGCGACCCTCGCCGCTCGGCAGCGCGCGCTCCTGCGCCGGCTCGACCACCTCGAGGCCGGGACGCATGCGGCGTTCGACGACCGCCGGCTTCAGCTGCGCTCCATGGACATCCACCTCAGCTGGGCGTGCGGTCCGGGCCTCGGGGTGCCCCGCAGCGCGTTCACCGTCTGGACGCGCAGCCCGAAGGACGCGCCGAAGCGCACCAAGGCGTTCGTGTCGTCCGACCGCATCCCCCTCGTCCTCTGGGGGCCCGTCGAGGCCGGCTGCGTGCAGGTCACCTGCCGCCCGGTCGACCCCGGCCAGCCGGTCGCCGTGCTGCTGTTCCGCACCGGTGACGACCCCGACCACGTCGTGGCGGCCGGCTCGCTGCAGCCGTCGAGCGCCGACCCCCTCACCATCGTCGTCCGCACGTCCGGGGCGACGTACGCCAAGGTCGTCAACGGCACCGACATCCGCGTCTCCATCGACCCGCTCGAGCGGATCGTCGACGACGACGGGTGGAAGGAGCTCGAGTACGTCGGGCTGCCGGTGGACCAGCCGTTGGCCGGGTTCGAGTACGACACCTCCGACCAGGGGCCCGTCGACCGCCTCATGCCCCCGGTCGACGCGGCCGTCCACCGGCTGCTGCGCGGCGGCCCACCCCTGGGCTGGGCACCGGTCACCGAGTCCGGACGGGCCGCGCCCCCCTGGCAGGCCCCCGACCCCAAGCTGCTGGTCGAGGAGGTGCGGCGCGACCTGTTCCCCGAGCTGCCCGCCCTCTACGACCCGGGGGTGCGCGAGTACCAGCAGTTCGCCGTCACCAGTCCCCGGGCCGTCGATCCGCCGCAGCAGGACGGGCGGACGTCGTCGCTCGGCACGACCGCCGACACCGGCCCCTGGCCGATGCTCATGCTGCCGGCCCTGAGCGACCCCTTCCTCAACCTGGCCACCGGGTTCGGCGCGAGCTACACGATGGAGAAGATGGACGACCTGCAGGTGGCGGTGGGCCGTTGCGACTTCCTCGTCACGGCGAAGTACTCCCGGCTGGCACCGCCGGAGCGCGGGGGAGGGGAGTTCGCGGCCTACGCCCCTGCTCCAGAACCGCACCTCCTCGTCCCCACGCCCACGGGGCTCACCTCGGAACGCGCCGGCCTGGTCGGCCCGGTCGTTCCCGACGCGCCGTGGCGCGAGTCCGTGCGGCTCAGCTGGGACCGTGTGCCCAAGGCCGCCGCGACGTCACCGGTGACCGAGTCGGCGCTGGCGAGGTTCGACCTGATGACCGCCGGACCAGCGGTGTCACTGCTGCCGCGACGCGACGCGGGTGGCGACCGGCCGCTGCTCGTCACCCCCGACGGCCCTGAGGGCGAGGCGGGCAACAACCGCATCGCGCTCGTCGACGGGGGACAGGAGATCCCCATCGGCAGCGGTGGCCGCCACCTCGGGTACGCCGTCGCGGTGAGCGACCTGCACGGGCTCTGGTCGCCCTGGCAGGACGTGGCGTGGAACGGGGACGAGCCCGCACCCCAGCCGACCCGCCTCATCTCCGTGGCCCTCGACACCCGGTGGACCGGGTCGTCGTCGTGCCCCGGCACGCTCAAGGCGGAGGTCGCCGTCGAGTGGGAGGAGCGCACGCCCACCCAGGTCGACCTCGTGGCGATCTACTTCCCCATGGCCTCACCGACGGCCACGCCGCCCGCGGGCCTGTCCCCGGATGCCGTCACCCCGCCCGGGTGCTTCCGCCGGGACCTCGGGTTCACGTTCGCCGGCGACACCCCGGTCCCGTCGGGCTGCACCGTCCGACCGCTGTCCGCCGACGGCACCGAGACCGCCGTGCCCGGCCCGGCCCAGGGCGACGGCGGTCGCCGCTACGCCGTGGTCGCCGACGTGCCGACGCTGGACTTCTCCGGCACCGGACGCTGGGGGGTGCAGGTCTGGACCCGGCGCCAGCTCCTCGTCGGCGCCAGCCCCACCCCCTGGGCGCCCGGGGAACCCCACCCCGCCCGCACCAGCGCCGCCAGCCCCGTCCCGGTCGTCCCCCTCCCGCCGCCACCGCTGCCCGGCGTGCCCCTCGGCAGCACCCTCGACGCGCAGGGCTGCAGCCACGTGCGGGTCGCGTGGTCGCTGCCCGGTGGGGCCGACGTGCGTACCTGCATCGTCTGGGAGGTCAACGAGACGTCCCTGCGCCAGCGGGCCGGGCTCGCGCCGAAGGCGCCCGACTCGACCGTCCCCGGCCAGCGGCTGGTCGACCTGCGCAGCGCGTACGACGCGATGACCCCGACCCAGCGCCGCGCCGCCTTCCGCAGGTTCCAGGAGGTCGACGGGGCCGTGCGCACCTATGACGCCACCCTGCCCAAGGGGTCCACCGACATCCACCTCTTCGTCGTCACCACGATGACGAAGTCCGGGGTGGAGAGCCCGTGGCCGGACTCCGGAACGCCCCACGAGCACCTCCAGGCCGTCATGGCGCCACGGCTGCGCCGGCCGTCACCTCCGCTCGCGCGCCCGTCCGTCGCCCTGGACGGCACCGTCACGATCCGTCTGTATGCCGCGAGCGACATGGCGGTGCAACGGTTCAGGCTCCATCGCACGACCTCCGAGGAAGCGGCCCGCGACGTGTCGACGATGGGTCCGGCCTTCGCCGACGTGGTCGTCACCACGGTCCCGTCGCCCGCGGACGTCGACCCCGTGCTCGGCCAGCCGGTCTGGTCGGCCACCTGGACCGGCACCCTCCCGGCGCGGTGGGACCCGTGGCTGCTGCGATCGGTCGCCGTGCCCGTGGACACGGTGCCCGCGAAGGCGGAGCGGGGGCTGCCGTCCGCAGCCTCCGACGTCGTCGCCGTCACCGTCCCACCCGGTGCCCCCGAGCTCGAGCCGCTCACCGCCGACGTGTGGGGAGGCGACCACCGGGGGGTCGTCGTGCGGTCCGCCACCTCGGCTCCGCCCCGCGTGCTGCCGGCCGGCGTGCACCGCCTCGACGGGTCGGCGGGCGCGGACGAGGTCGCTGCCGTCGCCCTGCCCGACGTCGCGCTCACCGCACTGACCACGCCACCGCCCGCCGCCGCGACGACCCCGACGTTCGAGCAGGGCGCCAGGGTCGCGGGACGGACACCGCTCGCCCTGTGGTTCACCCGCCCGGTCGCCGGCGACCCGGTCGACGTGCGGGTGCGGCTGGTCGACCCGCTCGGGCGCGAGCTCACCCGGGACCTCACCGTGCCGGGGTGGGTGGAGCCGCCCCCGGACGTCACGGTCTCGCTGGTCGACGTCTTCGCCATCGCCGGCCGCGGCGTGCACGTCGGCATCCGGACCGACGCCAGTGCCCGGCGGCGGCCCCCCTACGTCTTCGAGGTCGTCGCCTCCCAGCGCCTCGTCGGCCCCGTGGTGCTCCCCGACGGCCCCGTCCGCTTCCCCCGCGGCGCCGGTGGTGGCGCGGGTGGAGGCGGTGGCCTCCGTGGCGGGTTCCGTCGCGGGCTGCCGTTCCCGGTCGGGCCGTTCCCGCCGGTCGGTCCCTTCCTGCCGCGGGCGCGGACCCTGACCGGGACGTTCCCGTTCGACGAGATCCCGTGGGCCTCCGACGGGGTCCCGAGGAGCGGCGAGATCGTCGTCGTGCGCAACCGGCTCCGCCGTGGTCTCGGCGCTCCGCCCCCGTACGAGGCCTTCATCCCCCTCACCGGTGCCCTGTCCATCTCGGTCACCGTCGTCAGCCCCGAGGGACAGCGGGTCACGGCGACGGCGACCACGTGAGGTCGCGAGGTGGGTGACGAACCCACCTCGCGGCATACCGGCGTGTGGTCAGGGCCACCCGCCCGGGCGGTCCGACGCCCCGGTGGCCGGACTAGAGTGCCGGGTGAACCACACCAATGGCGCTGGAGGCTTGAACCATGTCTGACCGTCCCGTTTCCGTCATCGTCGCGGGGGCACGCACCCCGATGGGCCGCCTGCTGGGCTCGCTCAAGGGCTTCTCCGGGGCCGACCTCGGTGGCGTCGCCATCAAGGGGGCGCTCGACAAGTCCGGTGTCGCGCCGGAGCAGGTCGACTACGTGATCATGGGCCAGGTGCTGCAGGCCGGCGCGGGGCAGATCCCCGCCCGCCAGGCCGCCGCCAAGGCCGGTATCCCGATGGACGTCCCCGCCCTGACCATCAACAAGGTCTGCCTCTCCGGCATCAACGCCATCGCCATGGCCGACCAGATGATCCGCGCCGGTGAGGTCGACATCGTCGTGGCCGGTGGCCAGGAGTCGATGACCAACGCCCCGCACCTGCTCGAGAAGTCCCGTGAGGGCTACAAGTACGGCGACGTGACGATGCGCGACCACATGGCCTTCGACGGCCTCTGGGACGCCTTCACCGACCAGGCGATGGGGCTGCTGACCGAGCAGGCCAACACCGGGTCGCAGGAGTTCACCCGCGAGCAGCAGGACGAGTTCTCGGCCCGCAGCCACCAGCTGGCCGCTCGCGCCTGGAAGGACGGCCTGTTCGACGACGAGGTCGTGCCGGTCTCGATCCCGCAGCGCAAGGGCGACCCGATCGAGTTCCGGTCCGACGAGGGCATCCGCGCCGACACGACGACCGACTCCCTGGGCAAGCTTCGCCCGGCGTTCTCCAAGGACGGCACCATCACCGCCGGCTCGGCGAGCCAGATCAGCGACGGCGCCGCCGCAGTGGTCGTCATGAGCAAGGCGAAGGCCGAGGAGCTCGGCCTCACCTGGCTGGCCGAGATCGGCGCCCACGGCATGGTCGCGGGTCCCGACTCGACCCTGCAGCAGCAGCCCGCCCGGGCCATCGCCAAGGCGTGCGAGCGCGAGGGCATCACGCCGTCAGACCTCGACCTGGTCGAGATCAACGAGGCCTTCGCGGCCGTCGGCCTCGCCTCGGCGAAGGAGCTCGGCATCGACCTCGACAAGGTCAACGTCAACGGCGGCGCGATCGCGCTCGGTCACCCCATCGGCATGTCCGGCGCTCGCATCGCCCTGCACCTGGCGCTGGAGCTCCAGCGCCGCGGTGGCGGCGTCGGTGCCGCAGCCCTCTGCGGCGGCGGTGGCCAGGGTGATGCGCTCATCGTCCGGGTCCCGAAGACCGCCTGACTCCCGACCCCCGAGACCCGAACCCTCGAGGCACGAACCCACCGACCGGAGGACCACCGCTTGGCTCCCCGCACCGTCGACGTCCCTGCCCTGGTCGAGTCGGCCAGGGCAGGCTCGCCTCGCGCCGTCGCGCGCCTGATCAGCCTCGTCGAGGACGCCCACCCGGCGCTGCGCGAGGTGATGGCAGCGCTCGCACCGCACAGCGGCTCGGCGCACATCATCGGCGTCACGGGCAGCCCCGGCGTGGGCAAGTCGACGTCGACGAACGCGCTCGTCGCGGCGTTCCGCGCCCGGGGCAAGCGGATCGGGGTGCTGGCGGTCGACCCGTCCTCACCGTTCTCCGGGGGAGCGCTGCTCGGCGACCGGATCCGCATGCAGGACCACGTCCTGGACCCCGAGGTCTACATCCGCTCGATGGCCAGCCGTGGACACCTCGGCGGTCTGTCCTGGACGACCCCTCAGGCCCTGCGCGTCCTCGACGCCGCCGGGTGCGACGTCATCATCGTCGAGACCGTCGGCGTCGGTCAGTCGGAGGTCGAGATCGCCGGCCTCGCCGACACCACGATCGTCCTGCTCGCCCCCGGCATGGGTGACGGCATCCAGGCCGCCAAGGCCGGCATCCTCGAGATCGGCGACCTGTTCGTCGTCAACAAGGCGGACCGCGACGGGGCCGACGCGACCGTCCGCGACATCCGGCACATGATCTCCCTCGGTGACCGTACGGAGCCGAACCTCTGGCGCCCCCCGGTCGTGAAGACCGTCGCGGCTCAGGGCCAGGGGATCGACGAGGTCATGGAGGCGCTCGACAAGCACGTCGCCTGGATGGAGGAGACCGGCACCCTGCGCGAGCGCCGGGTCCGTCGTGCCGGCGACGAGATCGAGGCCATCGCGCTCCAGCAGCTGCGCGCCAAGATGGGCGACCTGCGGCACGGCAGCGGGGTCGACCAGCTCGCTGCGCAGGTCGTGGACGGCGCCACCGACCCGTATGCCGCCGCCGACGAGGTCGTCGCCGCCCTGAGCTGAGCTGCGGACCACCCCCGCTGCCCGGCTGGATCCGTGCAGCGTGGTACCCAGGTGTGCTGGAGTGTCGAGGGGACGCCGCACGCCATAGGGTGATGGGCGACCCGACGAAAGGATCCCTGTGCAGCCCGAGGTCATCGCCGGACGCTACGAGGTCGTGCGCGCCATCGGCAGTGGCGGGATGGGCACGGTGTGGCTCTGTCTCGACACCGTCCTGGGCCGCGAGGTCGCCGTCAAGCGGGTCGGGGCCCTCCCGGGTGAGCCGGCTGCTGCGGCCCGCGCCATGCGCGAGGCCCGGATCGCCGCCTCTCTCAACGACGCGAACACCGTCGGGGTCTACGACATCGTCGACCAGGACGACGCGCACTGGCTGGTCATGGAGTTCGTCCACGGCCAGAGCCTCGCCGAGACGATCCGCGACGTGGGCGCACTGTCGCCGACCAGGGTCGCCACCATCGGGTCCGCCGTGGCCGGGGCACTGGCCCGAGCCCACGAGCGCGGGATCGTGCACCGCGACATCAAGCCCGGCAACATCCTCATGGACCAGGCCGGGACGCCCAAGATCAGCGACTTCGGGATCGCCCGGGCGCAGGCCGACGACCAGCTGACCCAGACCGGGTTCATGACCGGTACCCCCGGCTACCTCTCGCCCGAGCTGGCCCGTGGCGGCGACCCGACGTCGGCGTCCGACGTGTGGGCCCTCGGCGCGACGCTCTACTACGCGGTCGAGGGTCACCCGCCCTACGAGTCGCAGGCCAACCCGCTCGCGACCCTGCAGGCGATCGCCTCCGGGGAGGCACGCCCCATGGAGAAGGCCGGGCCTCTCGCCGGCGCCATCGCCGCGATGATGCACGCGGACCCAGCGCAGCGCTGGGACATGGACACCGCCTCCGAGCGGCTGAAGCGCATCGCCGCAGGGGACACGACCATGGCCCTGCCGGCGGGGACACCCCTCGGGGCCGTCGGCGCAGGGGCTGGCGGCGCTGCGCTCGGGGGCGCTGCCGCCACCGAGCTCATCCCCGAACCGGTCGGGTCGACGCAGCGCCTCCAGCCCGATCCCGTGCCGTACGACGACCCGTTGCCCCCCGGCCCCCCGGCCGGGTACGGCCCGGGGGACGGTGGGGACGATGGCGACGGCCGCAGGCGGCGTTCTCCTCTCGTACCGATCCTCGTGGCCCTCGCGGTGCTGGGCGTGGTGGCGCTCGCGTACCTCCTGACACGCCCCAACGGCACCGGTTCCGACACGGCCACGACGCCGCCCGTCACCACGACCGCCCCCGCCGTGACCAAGACGCCCTCCAAGTCGACCAGCTCCAGCTCGTCGAGCACGAGCAGCACGAGCACCACCAGCAGCACGACGACGACGCAGACCCCGTCGACCACGACGACCACGACGACCAAGGCGCCCGACAACGCAGGGCTCGCCACGTTCATCAAGAGCTACTACGCCGACGTCACGAAGAAGAACAAGCGGGACCAGACCTTCGCCGAGCTGACCCCGGCCTACCAGAGCACGACCGGTGGGCGGGACGGTTACGAGACCTTCTGGTCGACGATCAAGTCGGTGGACGTGGGCCAGACCCAGGCGGACGCGTCCGTCGGCACGGTCATCGTTCAGCTGACCTTCCACAAGGAGGACGGCAGCGACTCGCAGGAGACGCACCGCATCACGGTGGAGCCCAAGGGCGACTCGTGGTTGATCAGCGGCGACGGCCAGGCCTGATGTCCGCGGCGGCCGCTACCGACGCGTCGCCGACGCCCGCGCGCGTCCGCCCCGCCCTGGTCCTGGCCGTGGCACCCGAACACCTGGCGACGGTCGACAGCGAGTTCTCGAGGTACGCCCGCGACTATGAGATCCGTTGTGCCGACAGCGTTTCCGGGGCGCGGGACGTGGTGGCGGCCGCGCTCGAGGAGGGGCAACCGGTGGCGCTGCTGGGCATCGGCTGGCACCTGCCCGGAGGCGGCAGCGAGCACGCGAGCGGCCTGGAGCTCATGGACGAGCTGCACGCCCTGCTGCCGACCGCCCGCCGCATCTGCCTCACCGCCCGGGGCGACTTCGGGTTGTCGCTGCCCAAGCTGCGCGAGGCCCTGCAGCAGGGGCGCATCGACACCTACCTGCTCGTGCCGCAGGGACCACGGGACGAGGAGTTCCACACCGCCGTCACGGAGTACCTGTCGGACTGGGGCTGGACGGCGTCCACGCCCGAGGTCGAGGGCGTCAAGATCGTCGACGGCGGCAACTCGGCCGAGGTAGCGCGGATCCGTGACTTCCTCGACCGGATGGGCATCCCGCACGGGGTCCACCGGCCCGACAGCGAGACCGGGCGTGCCGTCATCAGCGGCCTGCCCTCGGTGCAGAGCGGCGCGGCACCGGCGTTCCCCGTCGTGGCGTCCGGTGTCATCGGGGTGGGCGGCCAGGTGCTGGAGGGTGCCACCGCGCGTCAGGTCGCCCGCCTCGTCTACGGCTCACCCCAGGTGGTCGACACCGACGACGTCGCCGACCTCGTCGTCGTCGGCTCCGGTCCCGCGGGCCTCGCTGCCGCCGTCTACGGCGCGTCCGAGGGCCTCGACACGGTGGTGCTCGAGGAGGACGCCGTGGGCGGGCAGGCCGGCACCAGCTCGATGATCCGCAACTACCTCGGGTTCCCCCGGGGGATCTCCGGTATGCGGCTCGCGCAGCGGGCACGCTTCCAGGCCACCCGGTTCGGGGCACGGATCTACACCGGCCTCGCGGCCGAGTCCCTCAACCCGGCCTCGGCGCCGGGGGAGGCCCACACCATCGAGACCGAAGGTGGGCCGCTGCGGGCTCGTGCCGTCCTCGTGGCCACCGGCGTCCGGTACCGCCGGCTGGGCATCGAGTCCCTCGAGGAGCTCGTGGGGCTCGGCGTCTACTACGGCGCGGCCACCAGTGCCTCGCGCGAGATGGAGGGCAAGGAGGTGTTCGTCGTCGGTGGCGGCAACTCGGCCGGTCAGGCCGCCGTCCACCTCGCCCGCTACGCGCCCTCCGTCACCCTCCTCGTCCGTCGCGCCGACGTCGCCGCGACGATGTCCGACTACCTCGTGCGAGAGATCGCGGCCACGGCCCGGATCACGGTGCGGACAGCCACGCGGGTGACCGACGGGGGAGGTGACGGGCACCTGGAGTGGCTGGAGCTGACGGGGCCGCAGGGCCCGGCCCGGGTCGACGCCGACGGACTCTTCCTCCTGCTCGGGGCGGACCCCTGCGCCGACTGGCTGCCCGACGCCGTCGAGCGCGACGACCGCGGTTTCGTCTACACCGGCAGGGAGGTGCCCAAGCACCTGTGGACGGGAGGTCGGCCACCGGCCGCCCTGGAGACCACCGTCCCGGGGATCTTCGCCGCGGGCGACGTCCGGGCCGGCTCCATGAAGCGGGTCGCATCGGCCAGCGGTGAAGGGGCCGCCACGGTCGCCCTCGTGCACGCCCACCTCACCCCGCAGGAGACGCCGTGACCCCGCCCGCGCACGCCTGGGTCGCCCTCGAGCAGGACGAGGACGGCTACCCGCCCTTCGAGGCGGAACGGCTCGACGTCGAGGTGCGGCACGACGGTGCGTGCACCGTGCTGGCCGTGCCCGTGTTCACCAGCGGCATCGCCGTCGACGACATCGTCTCGGTCGTCCAGGTCGAGGACGACGACCGCTGGTGGGTCACGGGGGTCCTGCTCGCCTCCGGCCGAGGGACCGCCCGGATCGCCCCGTTGGGCTCGACGACGACCGCGCAGGTCGTGGCCGAGCTGGCGGCGCACGGGTGCGTGGCGACCGCCACCGAGCACGGACTGGTCACGGCGGACCTCCCTGCGGACGTCGACGGCGCTGCCCTCGCCGAGCTCCTCGACACCGGGAGCGCCTCGGGCCGCTGGCAGTTCGACCTCGGCGTCGAGCCCGGCTGAGCCGTGCTGTTCGCTGCCAAGCCGACCCTCACCGGGGAGCGGGTCGTGCTGCGGCCGTTCGAGGACGGTGACCTCCCGGCGATGACCGAGGCGGTCGCCGACCCGGAGGTCGGTCGGCTCACGGGTTCGTTCCGCACCACCGAGGAGACGGCGCAGCCGCCGGACCGGGAGCGGCTGCGCGAGTGGTACGCCACCCGGAACGCCCAGACCGACCGGCTCGACCTCGCGGTCGTCGACCGGGTGTCCGGGGAGTGCGTCGGCGAGGTCGTCCTCAACGAGTGGGAGGAGGCCGACGCGAGCGTGAACTTCCGGATCCTCATCGGTCCCCGGGGTCGTGACCGTGGCCTGGGCACCGAGGCCACGCGGCTCGTCCTGGCCCACGCGTTCGAGGTGGCCGGCCTGCACCGGGTGTCCCTGGAGGTGTACGCGTTCAACCCCCGGGCGCAGCGCGTCTACGCCAGGGCCGGGTTCGTGCGGGAAGGGGTGCGCCGCGACGCGCTCCGGTTCGACGGGCAGTGGGTCGATGCGATCCTCATGTCGCTCCTCGAGGACGAGTGGCGTGAGCACCGGGGGCACCCGACCGGCTGACCCGAAAACCCGTTGTGGGGGCGGCGCCACGGGCCGACACTCGTTGCATGACCGCACCGAGCACCTCGCGCACCACGATCACGGCCGCCCACCCCGGTGCGGCCGGTGGTGGATTCGTCGTCCGGCGGCTGGCCGTCGACGACGACGCCGAGGTCGCGGCCGCGCACTTGGCGATGACGGCGTCGCGCAACCACGGCCGCCCGTGGGCGAAGCGGACGTCGTTGCGGGAGCTGCTCGTCGACCTGCGGTCGACGAGCACGATCGAGCGGCTCGAACCGTGGGTGGCACTGGTCGGGGGCGAGGTCGCCGGTGTCGGGATGCAGTGGTTCCCGCTGCTCGACAACACCCGTTTCACCTGGGGTGAGGTCGACGTCCACCCCCGGTTGCGACGCCGAGGTGTCGGCGGTGCCCTCGTGGAGCGGATCGTCGACCGCACCCGCGAGGACGGGCGCACGACGGTGCTCATCGAGAGCCACGTGCCCGACGATGCGCGGGAGGACCACCCCCACGTGCGGTTCGCCCAGCAGCACGGATTCGCCCTGGCCAACACCGAGATCCGGCGGCTCCTCGACCTGCCGGTCGACCCGCCGAGGCTCGACCAGCTGGCCCGCGAGTCCGCGACCAGGCACCAGGGCTACCGAGTGGAGTCCTACGTCGGGCGCCTCCCGGAGGGGCTGCGGCAGTCCTACTGCGACTGCTGGAACCAGCTGGCCGTCGATGCCCCCACCGGGGACGTCGACTTCGAGGCCGAGTCGCTCTCCCCGGAGACCTACCTCGAGGAGCTCGACCGCATGACGCGGCAGGGGCGCACGACGATCCACACGGTCGCCACGACGCCGGCCGGCGAGGTGGTCGCGTACAACGACCTCGTCCTGTCGGCTGACGACCCCGACGAGGTGATGCAGTGGGGGACCCTGGTGCGCCGCGAGCACCGCGGTCACCGGCTCGGGATGGCGGTCAAGGTCCGCGGCCTGCAGGAGCTGGCGCGAGTCGCCCCCGCCTCGAAGCGGGTGCAGACCTGCAACGCGGAGCAGAACGCGCACATGGTGGGGGTCAACGAGGAGCTCGGCTTCCGACGCGTCGAGGCCGTGCTGGCCTACCAGCGCCACGTCGGAGGCTGACGCCCGCTGCACCGGAGGCGGGCGTCCGTGGGGGCGCGGGACCGGGTCGGGGAGGAGGACCCGGTCCCGCGGCATACGGTGGGGGCATGCTCGTCGCCTTCTCCGTCGCCCCGTCCGTCGCCGCCGACTCCACCGGCTCGGTGAGTGAGGCCGTCGCGGCCGCGGTCGCCGTCGTCCGCGCCTCCGGCCTCCCGCACCGCACCGACTCGATGTTCACGACCATCGAGGGGGAGTGGGACGAGTGCCTGGCCGTCGTCAAGGGCGCGGTGGACGCCGTCGCCGCCTACGGGCCGAGGGTCTCCCTCGTCCTCAAGGCCGACATCCGCGACGGTTTCACGGGTGAGCTGACGGCGAAGCTCGACCGCCTCGAGGCCGCCATCGACGCGCAGGAGTAGGTGCGGCGTCCGGCGCCCCAGGCCGTGAATCGTTGCCGGAATGTGCCCTTCCGGCGCACGTTCTCACCCTAAGGTCGTCCGGGAGGCGCCGGGGATGAGTCGGCGCCCGCTGGCGCGGGGAGGCGAGGGGACATGTGGGCAGCGATCAGGTATCGCCGCGCCCAGGCTGTCGTCCTCGTCCTGCTGTCCACCCTCGTCACCGCCTGCGCGGTGTTCGCGCCCCTCTACGAGCGGGCCCTCGAGCAGTCCCTGCTGCGTTCGGCCGTCGACGGTGCGCCGGTGGCGGACACCGCCCTGGTGGCTCGCGGCGGGCGTTCGGCGATCAACCCGGACCTGAGACCAGCTGGTCTGGCCGCCGCCGTCCCGGCGCAGGTGCAGGCCCTCTACTCGGCACCGATCGGCCAGATGTCCGACGTCATCAACATCGTGCCGCGCACCGGGCTCAAGGCGTCGCCGGGGCGCATGGTCGCCCGTTCCGACGTCTGCGCCCACCTCACCCTCACGATGGGGAGGTGCCCGGCGGCCGCCGACGAGGTCCTCGTGTCGGCCAAGGACCAGAAGGCGTGGAACTGGCAGCTGGGCCAGCGCTTCACCACGACCGTGCCCGGGCCGGACACCAACGTCTATCCGCGCCCGCCGGACGCCCAGGCGAAGCTCGAGGTCGTCGGCGCCTACGAGGTGAAGCCCGACCCGAGGTACTGGCTCCGCACGACGCTCGACGGCAAGTCCGGCACCCTGCTCGTCGTCGGCACCGAACCCGTCCCGGCGATCGACGACTTCGTGACCACCGAGGACACGTTCGACCAGGCGTGGGGGCAGGTGACGTCGACCCTGAGCTTCCCCCTGCGTCGCGAGCTGCTTTCCGTGGACAACCTCGACGAGGTGACCGGTGTGATCGGCGCCCGGGCGAGCACCTCGAGCCAAGGTGGTGCCCTCGTCGAGAGCGAGCTGCCGCTGGTCATCCAGGCCGTCTCCGGCGGACAGAAGCAGCTGCGTGTCATCGTCCCCCTCCTCATGGCCCAGCTGGCCCTGCTCGCCGGGGCGATCCTGCTGCTCGTGGGGCAGGCGGCCGTCGAGCAGCGCCGACCCGAGGCCGCACTCGCCCGCCTCCGCGGGCGCAGCCGCGAGGGCGCGGGGCGACTCGTCATGGCCGAGCTCGGCCTCACGGTCTCCTTGGGCCTGCCCCTCGGGTTCGGCCTCGCGTTGGCCCTGTCGGAGGTCGTCCGGCGGACCCTCCTGGCGCCCGGGGTGCCGTTCGAGGTGCCGGTCCTGTCCGTGGCGGCCCTGGCCGCGTCCGCGGTCGTGTGCGCCCTCGCGATCGTCGTCGCAGTGCGTCCACTGCAGCGGCAGGCGATCTCGTCGCTGCTGCGGCGGGTGTCCCCCAGCCGGGCGGGTGCGTTCGCGGTGGTCGACATCCTGGCCGTGGCACTGGCAGTCTTCGGCATCGTGGGGCTGGCCACCCGCACCCTGACCGGACCGCTGGCCCTGCTCACGCCGACGCTCGTCGCTCTCGCCGGTGGCCTCGTGGTCTCGCGGCTCGCCGTCCCGGTGGCCCGTTCCACCGGCCGGACCAGCCTGTCGCGGGGACGGATCGGCCCGGCGCTGACGGCCTTCGGGCTCCAGCGTCGTCCGGCGATGCGCAAGGTGGTCACCGTGGTCAGCGTGGCCGTCGCGCTGACCGTGTTCGCCGCGAACGCCGTGGTGGTGGCCAACCGCAACTGGACGGCTCGCGCCCAGCTCCAGACCGGGGCCCCGCTCGTCCTCGAGACCGACAGCGTGAACCCCACGACGCTGGCCAGGGCCGCCCGCGCCATCGACCCGTCGGGGGACCGCGTGACCCCGGTGGCCGTCATCAGGCAGACCGCCGCCGGGTCGACCCCCACCATCGCCGTGGACGCCGAGCACTTCGCGTCCGTGGCCTACACCCCGGCCGGCCAGGACCTGCGGCTGGCGGCCCTGAAGCCGCCGCCGGTCGACACCGTCATCCTCAAGGGACAGCGGATCACGGGAACCGTGACCTGGAGGCTGAGCTCCGAGTCGGACGTCCTCTCCGGATCGTCGCCGGCCAGCCCCGCCGACCTCGCACCCGTGGAGATGCGCCTGCTGGTCACCGGGCCCGACGGCACCGCGCTGATCCGCCAGGTGACCACCTTCCCCGCCAACGGGAGCGGCAGCCGGCAGCTGTCGACGCCGCTGCTCTGCCCCGAGACGTGCCGGCTCGCCGGCATCGACTTCCGTCCCACCGACCCGGCAGCCAAGACCGTGTCCGGCACCGTCACCGTCCGTGGCCTCGGCATCGACGGCACGTCAATGGGGATCTCCTCACCGAACAGCTGGAACCCTTTCGCCCCCGTGGCGAGTGGCACGACGGACGCGCTGGACCTCGCCAGCCCCTCGGCCGACACCATGGAGTTCCGCCTCCGGAGCACGGGCGTCGCCGTCGCCCGCACGTATGGCGACGTCCCCGCCAAGGTGCCCGGCCTCCTCGCCGGCGGGGTGCCGCCCGGGGGGACTGCGGCGGCGTTCACCGCCCCGAGCCTGACCGGTGCGCCGTTGTCGGTCTTCTCGGCACAACGGCCCGGCGCCCTCCCCGTGGTGGGAGCCCGTGGGGTGATGGTCGACTACGCGACCCTGCAACGGCTCGGCGGAACCCTCACCTCCGGTGGCACCCTGTCGGTCTGGCTGCGCGACCCCGGTCAGGCCGACGAGGTTCGAAAGGCCCTGCGCGACAACGGCATCGGAGTGCTGCGGACCAACACCTACGACGCGGCCAAGCAGCGCCTCGACACCTCGGGCTCCGGATGGGGTGTGCGGCTCGCGGTCTTCACCGGCCTGATGGCCGTCGTGCTCGCCGCCCTGGTCGTCATCGTCATGACGGTGACCGGTTGGCGGGTCGTGGCCCGGGACCTGGCTGCCCTCCACATGGCCGGCGTGCGGATGAGCGTCCTGCGGCGCGCCCTCGTGCGCGAACAGCTCGTCCTCGTCGGCGTCGGCACCGCCGTCGGCACGGTGTGCGGAGCCCTCTCGGCGCTGGTCGCGATGCCGCTGCTCCCGTTGTTCGACGACCCGTCGACCCCGGTCCCGGCGGTGCAGATCGCGCCGTCGGTGCTGGCCGTCCTCGTGGCCACCGTCGCCTGCCTCCTCGTGCTGCTGCCCGTCGGGGCGGCTGCCGCGGTGGGCTGCGGTCGACGGATCGCGCTGCGCCGCATCAGGGAGTCCGTGTGAAGGCCGGTCTGGGCGTGAGCACCCGTGGCCTGGTGCACATCTACCGTGCCGAGGGCCACGACGTCGCGGCGCTGTCGGGGGTCGACCTCGTCGTCGACCCCGGCGAGGTCGTCGGGCTGCTCGGTCCCTCGGGCGCGGGCAAGTCGACGCTGCTCACGCTGTTCGGCGGCCTGATGCGCCCCAGCGCCGGGCGGGTCCGGGTGGGGGAGCACGAGCTGTCCACGATGACCGAGCCCGAGCTGGACCGCTTCCGCGCCGCCGACGTGGGCATCATCCTGCAGGGAGCTGTACGCAACCTGCTGCCCTACCTGACGGCCCGACAGAACGTCGAGTTCGCCCAGCGGTCAGCCGTGCGCGCCGGACGTGGGGTGCCGGCGGCCGGTGAGGTGCTCGAGCTCGTGGGGCTCGACCACGCCGCCACCGCACCGCTCGACTCGTTGCCCCCGGGGCAGCTGCAGCTCGCGGCGCTCGCCGTGTCGCTGGCCAGCCGGCCGGGCCTGCTGCTCGGCGACGAACCGACCAGCCAGCTGCACCACACCTCGCGCGACGTCGTCCTCGACGCCCTGCACCGGGTCAACGAGGAGTGGGGCACGACCATCGTCGTCGTCACCCACGACCCCGACGTGGCTGCGCGACTGCCGAGGACCGTCACCATCCGCGACGGTCGCGTGGGCAGCGAGGGTCGCGCCGGCGAGGAGTATGCCGTCGTGTCCGCCGACGGGTCGCTCCCGCTCCCGGCGGCGGCCGTCGACGCGTTCCCGCCGGGCGCCCTCGTGCGGGTGCACCACGTCGACGGGGTCTGGACCCTCATCCCCCAGGTCGGAGGTTCGTCCGATGACTGAGCGCCACTCGTGGGAGCCCGACGAGGAGCTCGAGACCCCGCCGCTCGTCGTGGACACCGTCACCGTCCGGTACGGCGACACCGTCGCCGTCGACGCGGCCTCGTTCGACGCCTACGCGGGTGAGTTCATCGCGGTCACGGGTCACAGCGGTGCCGGCAAGTCCTCGCTGCTGTGGGCCATCGCCGGGGCGGTGCCCGCCGAGGGCGGGGTCCGGCTCGGCGACGACCTGGTCACCGACCGCTCCCAAGGGGCGTCGCTCGGCATCGAGGTGATCCCGCAGGGGAGTGCCCTTGCGGTCCTGCTGACGGCGCAGGAAAACCTCGAGCTGCCGCTCCTCGCGCGCGGGGTGTCCGCCGAGCACACCCGCCACCGGGTCCAGGCGGCCCTCGCCGCCGTGGGCCTCGAGGAGTCGGGCAGCCACCTCGCCGAGGAGCTGAGCGGTGGACAGCAGCAGCGCGTCGCGGTCGCTCGCGGCCTGGCCCTGCGGGGCCGTGTGCTGCTCGCCGACGAACCCACCTCGGAGCTCGACCACGACAACCGGGAGAAGGTCCTCGCGTTGCTGCGGGCGGAGGCGGAGCGCGGCGCGATCGTCGTCATGGCGACCCACGACCCGGAGGCCGCGGCGCAGGCCGACGGGGAGATCCGTCTCGATGACGGACACCTCGAGACGGTGCGCGTTCCCCGCAGCTAGCCTGCTGCGCGTGCCCAAGCCCATCCGCCTGCCGTTCGACCCGATCACGCGTGCGGCACAGCTGTGGACCAAGCGCTGGGGGCGGACGTCCCAGCCCCTGGCCATGGCCAGCGCCACCTCGATCATGCGGGTCCAGCAGCTCCTCATCACCGACTACGACGCCCTGGTCGGGCGCCACGGCCTGAGCTTCGCGCGGTACGAGGCCCTGGTGCTGCTGGCGTTCAGCCGCGACGGGCGCCTCGGCATGAGCAAGATCGGCCAGCGCCTCATGGTGCACCCCACCAGCGCGACCAACATCGTCCAGCGCCTCGACGCCCAGGGCTTCGTCGAGCGGGTTCCCAACCCCGACGACGGCCGCGGCACCCTCGCCGTGATCACCCCGGCCGGGCGGGATGCCATGGAGGCGGCGACCAAGGACCTGGTCGAGTCGCGCTTCGGCCTCGGCATGCTCACCGCCGCCGAGCACGAGCAGCTCTTCGAGCTCCTGCGCAAGGTCCGCATCGGCGCCGCCGACTTCGACGCCTGACCCAGCCCGGCACCATACCCTCTGCCGTTTGGGTGCCCAGACGGTCGGATTTCCGACCCTCTGGGCACCCAATCCAGCGAGGGATTGGTGATTAGTAGGACGTCCTAGTAAATTGCCGGGTATGACGCAGACCACTCCCGACCAGACCGGCGCCGCGCGCTGGCAGGCGCGCTACGACGCAGCCCAGTCCACCGGTCGGGTGCGCGACGCCGACTTCACCACGCTCTCCGGGATGGAGGTCCAGCCCGCCTACGGCCCCACCGACGGCGAGGCCCCCGAGCGCATCGGCTGGCCGGGGGAGTTCCCCTTCACCCGTGGCCTCTACCCGACCGGGTACCGAGGTCGCACGTGGACGATCCGTCAGTTCGCCGGCTTCGGCAACGCCGTGCAGACCAACGAGCGCTACAAGATGATCCTCGAGCGTGGCGGCGGCGGGTTGTCCGTCGCGTTCGACATGCCGACCCTGATGGGCCGCGACTCCGACGACCCCATGGCGCTCGGCGAGGTCGGCCACTGCGGGGTGGCGATCGACTCGGCCGCCGACATGGAGGTGCTGTTCAACGAGCTCCCGCTCGAGCAGATCACCACGTCGATGACCATCAGCGGCCCGGCGGTCCCGGTGTTCTGCATGTACCTCGTCGCCGCCGAGCGCCAGGGCGTCGACCTCGGGGTGCTCAACGGCACCCTGCAGACCGACATCTTCAAGGAGTACATCGCGCAGAAGGAGTGGCTGTTCGCGCCCGAGCCGCACCTGCGCCTCATCGGCGACCTCATGGAGTACTGCGCCGAGAAGATCCCCGACTACAAGCCGCTGTCGGTCTCCGGCTACCACATCCGCGAGGCCGGCTCCACGGCCGCGCAGGAGCTGGCGTTCACGCTCGCCGACGGCTTCGGGTACGTCGAGCTGGGTCTCTCGCGTGGACTGGACATCGACACCTTCGCGCCCGGCCTCTCGTTCTTCTTCGACAGCCACCTGGACTTCTTCGAGGAGATCGCGAAGTTCCGTGCGGCCCGCCGCATCTGGGCCCGCTGGCTGCGGGACGTGTATGGCGCGAAGACGGACAAGGCGCAGTGGCTGCGGTTCCACACGCAGACCGCCGGGGTCAGCCTCACCGCCCAGCAGCCGTACAACAACGTCGTCCGCACCGCCGTCGAGGCGCTCGCCGCCGTCCTCGGTGGCACGAACTCGTTGCACACCAACGCCCTCGACGAGACCCTGGCGCTCCCGAGCGAGCAGGCCGCCGAGATCGCGCTGCGCACGCAGCAGGTGATCATGGAGGAGACCGGTGTCGTCAACGTCGCCGACCCGCTCGGCGGGAGCTGGTACGTCGAGGCGCTCACCGACCAGATCGAGGCCGAGGCCGAGAAGATCTTCGACCGCATCCTCACCATGGGCGGCAGCGACCTGACGACCAAGGACACCGAGGGGCTGGCGTCGCTCGTCGCGGAGAACACCGGCAAGCCCGGCAACGAGTGGCCCATGACGCGCGGCATCCTGCGTGGCATCGAGGAGGGCTGGTTCATGTCCGAGATCGCCGAGGCCGCCTTCCAGTACCAGGTGGCCCTCGAGAAGGGTGACAAGAAGGTCGTCGGCGTCAACTGCCACACCGCCTCGGTCACCCACGAGCTCGAGATCCTGCGCGTCAGCCACGAGGTCGAGACCGAGCAGGTGGCGGCTCTGGCCACCCGCAAGGCGGCCCGCGACGAGGACGCCGTCCGTGCCGCCGTGGCCCACATGGTCGAGGTGGCCCGCACCGACGACAACATGCTCCCGGCGATGCTCGACGCGGTCCGGGCCGAGGCCACGCTGGGAGAGATCTGCAACGCCCTGCGCGACGAGTGGGGCATCTACCGCGAGCCGGCTCGCTTCTGACCGGACGGTCGACACCGACCGAGGGTCGGGCGGAGCTGCACGCTCCCGCCCGACCCTTACTCCGTCAGCGGTCCTGGGCGGCGCGCGCAGCGCTGGCGGCGCGGTGCAGCCGGGCGTACGCGACGTCGGCGAGCAGCTCGATGAGGCCGTCGACGAACGCCTGGTCCGGCACCCCGGTGGCCAGCGAACGGTGCATCACCGAACCCACCACCACGTCGGCGAGCAGGTCGACGTCGACCATGTCGTCGCGGATCTCCCCGCGCTCGATGGCCCGGGCGACCGACGTCGCGACGAGGGCGTGCAGCCGCGTCGACAGCGACTCGCGGACCTGCTTCCCGACGCCTTCGGGGTCGCGGGCCGACTCGGCGAGCAACGCGGCATACGCTCCGCCGGTGGAGGGGTCGCGCAGGAGGCGGGCGGCCTCCTCGATGCCCGAACGCATGTCCTCGGCGAGCGATCCGTGGTCGCCGACCTCGATCTCGTCGAACGTCGCGGCGACGGCGTGGACGGCCAGCTCGACCTTGCTCGGCCACCGCCGGTACAGCGTGCTCTTGGCCACACCGGCCTTGGCCGCGACGTGCTCCATGGACATCCGCGCGACACCCTTGTCGGCGAGCACCTGGCGTGCCGCGGCCGTGATCGCCTGCTCCGTCGACTCCTCGCGGGGGCGTCCGGGTCGGCGGTGGCGACTGTGCCGGGCTCGAGTGGTCATTAGGGGCGATCATGCCACCGACGTCCCGGTTTGTGGGGCGGAGGATTTGTCCTCTGGAGGCGTCTGGGTCATGGTGGAGGACGATGCCGGTGCGGGGAACTCTCCCGTGCCGGCCCACTCACGTAAGGAATCTGACTGTGTCGAAGGTGGCCAAACGCGCTGTGCTGGCCGTGCTGACCGTGGTCGGGATCGTGCTGCTCGGCCTGGGGTCGTGGTTCACGTTCCACCTGGGTCCCACCGGTAGCGCGACGTTCACGACCACGCCCGCGAAGGGGAGCATCGTCGTCGTCGAGCCCTCCGTCCTCAACCGTGTCGACCGTCCCACCACGGTGACGGTGGTGACGCGCGGCAAGAGCCCGGTGTTCGCCGGCCGCGCCACCCCGTCCGACGCCGAGGCGATCGTCGGCGGCGCCGACGTCACGCGCGTCACCGGTGCGCACGTCCGCTCCTGGTCGCTCGTCGCGTCGCAGTCGGGTGCCGGTGCGGCGCCCGCTCTCGCCGGAGCCGACATCTGGCGCGAGGCGGTGCAAGGGAACGGCCGAGTGCGCCTCCAGGTGCGCCAGGAGAACGCCCCCGAGGCGGTCGTGCTCGCCACCGCCGACGGCAAGCCCGCCGACATCAGCCGCCTCACCGTGACCATCGAGCGCCGCACCTGGTTCTTCCAGGCCCTGCTCGTCAGCCTGGTCGGCCTGCTCGCCGCCGCGGCCGGTGTCGCCGGGCTGTGGCAGGAACGCCGCCGCGGAGCCCGCCCCGCCACGACCGAACCTGCCCGCCCCACCGAGGAGGCGACCGTATGAGGAGCCTGAACACCCCCGCGATCGTCGCCGCCGGGGCCCTCACCCTCGCCCTCACGGGCTGCGGTGCGGGCAGCGCCCTGGTCGGTGTGGACGACGCACCGTCCCAGGTGACGACCACCGCCCCGGTCGACGCGGGCAGTGCCCAGAAGATCGCCGAGCGCGTGATCGCCCAGGCCGACGAGGCCGCCGCGGCCCCCGCCGCGGAGGGCCAGGCCCTTCGTGAGCGGGCCCTGACCGGGAGCGCGCTCGCCGTCGCGAACGCCGCGAGCAAGCTCGAGGTCGACCCCGCCGCCACCACGACTCCCGCCCCCCTCAAGCGGACCGAGGCGCCCAAGGTGCTCGCGGTGTCGCGCGGCACGACCTTCCCGCGCCTGATCCTGGCCCAGACCACGACGGCGACGGGAGCGGCCCGGCTCAACCTGCTGACCTCGCCCGACGCGAAGACGCCGTTCCGCCTGAGCACGTCGGTCACCATGGCGCCCGGCACGCAGGTCGCTGCTCTGGACTCCCTGGACTCCGGTTCCCCCATGGTCACCAAGGACACCAGGCTCGCGGTGGCCCCCGACGCGCTCGTCAAGCAGTATGCCGCCAGCCTCGCCTACCCCTCCCCGGCCAAGGCCGAGGCGGTCGGCACCGATGACCCCTTCGCGGCCTCGGTGCGCGCCAACGCCGCCGCGCAGGCGAAGGCCTTCGGCAAGCTCGCGACGCTCAAGCAGGTGCACGAGGCGCAGCCGGAGCAGACGGTGTCCATCGCGCTGCGCGGTGGCGGCGCCCTGGTGTTCTCCCTCCTCGAGCGCACCGACACGATCACGCTCAAGGCGGGCGGCAAGTCGCTCACCCCCAGCGCCGAGTTCCAGCGCCTGGTGAAGAAGAAGACGCTGACGACCAGTGCCGAGCTCAAGTCGTACGAGACGGTGGTGTTCACCGTGCCCGCCGACGGGACGGCCGGTGTCGTCGGCGCCGACGAGGTGCTGTTCTCCGCCAAGGGTTCCTGAGCCTGCAGGAGGCCGCGTACGCACGAGGTCGCGCAGTGAGGAAGAATCGGGACCATGACTGAGCAGCCGTTCACCGCTGGAGGCCTGCGTGGGGCCGTCGACCTCACCGGCCTGAAGGGCACCACCCCGACCCGGGCTCCGGCCGGGGCCGCCGGCGCCGGTCCGGCTGCGGGCCAGGGGGCGGCGAGCCAGGGCGGCGCCGCGGCCACGGGCGTTCCCGGTCGCTCGGGCCTGGTCGTCGAGGGCACGGACGCGAACTTCCAGGAGGTCGCGAACGCCTCGGTCAGCGTCCCCCTCCTGCTCGTCCTGTGGGCTTCGCAGGTGCCGGAGTCCCGCGCCTACCTCGACACCGTCGTCGAGCTGGCCGGGGCGCACGCGGGTCGCCTCCAGGTGGTCAGCGTCGACGTCGAGCAGAACCCCACGCTGCTGCGCGCCTTCCAGGTCCAGAGCGTCCCGGTGACCATGGGCCTGGTCCAGGGCCAGCCGGTCCCGATGTTCGCGGGGGTCCAGCCGGCCGAGGCCGTGCGCCCGATCCTCGAGGAGTTCCTCGGGCTCGCGGTGCAGCACGGCGTGACCGGCCGGGTCGAGGTCACCGCGGCCGAGCCGCAGGACGGCGACGACGAGGCGGCCGAGCCGCCGCTCCCGCCGCTGCACCAGGAGGCGTACGACGCCATCGAGCGGGGCGACCTCGACGCCGCCCACGCGGCATACACGCAGGCGCTCAAGGCGAACCCCGCGGACGGCGACGCCGAGCTGGGCCTGGCCCAGGTCGGGCTGATGCAGCGCACCGAGGGGGCGGACCTCCAGGCAGCCCGCGCGGCAGCGGCGGAGAACCCCACGGACGTCGCCGCCCAGAGCCTCGTCGCGGACCTCGACATCCTCGGCGGCCACGTCGAGGACGCGTTCCTGCGCCTCATCGACCTGGTGCGTGCCACGAGCGGTGACGAGCGTGAGCAGGCGCGGGTCCACCTCGTGCAGCTGTTCGCCGTGGTCGGGGCGCACGACGAGCGGGTGCGCAGGGCGCGGACCTCCCTGATGAGCGCGTTGTTCTAGACGTCTCCACTTTCGGGCAGGCGCCCCAGCCGACAGGATGGGGCGCATGGCGAACTCGAAGGAACACCTCATCGGCCTGCTCCTCGGCGCGGAGGGTGACTGGCCGCGCGCGTTCGAGACGCTCGCGCAGCGCATGGGCGTCGTCACCGGGCCGGACGGCACGGAGCACCGGGTCTCGACCGAGCGCGTCACGATCGAACCCTTCAACCTGCGGGACAAGCCCCGGCACGACCTCGTGATCGACCGCCTCGCGCACTGGTACTACCACCCGCGCGAATGGCTCAAGAAGGTCGCCCTGATGGACGACGTGTACCTGCTCAACAGCCCGTTCACGTTCCAGTCGATGGAGAAGCACTCGGCGTACTGCGCGTTGCTGCGGCTCGGCATGAACGTCCCCGAGACCGTCCTCGTGCCGTACAAGAACCCCCTCGACAACGCGCGCTGGGCCTTCACCTCCGAGAAGTACAACAAGTCCTTCGACCTCGACCGCATCGCCGACGAGCTCGGCTACCCCATGTTCATGAAGCCGTTCGACGGTGGTGCCTGGCGCGGTGTCTCCCAGATCAAGGACCGGGCCGACCTGCACGAGGCCTACGACGACTCCGGCGAGATGCTCATGCACCTGCAGAAGTCGGTCGACGGGTTCGAGGTGTTCGCGCGGGCGCTGACCATCGGGCCCGAGAGCATGGTCATGAAGTTCCGCCCGGACGAGCCCATGCACAACCGGTATGCCGTCGAGCACGGCTTCCTCTCCGAGGGCGTCGGCACCGAGGCGGTCACCATCGCCCAGACGGTCAACGCGTTCTTCCGGTGGGAGTTCAACTCCTGCGAGATGCTCGTCAAGGACGGAGTGGTCTACCCGATCGACTACGCCAACGCCTGCCCCGACGTCGCGGTGACGTCCCTGCACTACTACTTCCCGTGGGCGATGAAGGCGTTGCTCAAGTGGTCGGTGTTCTGCGTCGCGACCGGTCGCAAGGCCAAGACCCAGGTCGACACCGGGCCGTGGTTCGAGATCGCCGACGACCCCGCGCTGGACTACCAAGCCAAGCTCGCGGCCTACCAGGGGCTCGCGGACGACCACTTCGAGACCGACCGGTACCGCGAGTTCTGCGATGCCGCCCTGCCGCACCTCGACGAGATGGTGCTCGAGTGGGTCGACTCAGCCGACTTCCGCGGGCTCCTCACCGACACGATCCGCTCGACCTACCCACAGCACGAGTGGGACAAGTTCGAGGGCCACTTCGGTGGCCTCACCCGGCTGTGGGTGTCCGACGAGACGTCCCGGCTGCGCCCCGGGCCCTCGGCGGCTGACGAGGCCGTCGTCGGTGGGCCGGCGCCGGCCCTGACGGACTGACCGACGGCCCCGGACACGACTGACGGGCCCCCGGACACGACTGACGGGCCCCGCCGAGGTGGCGGAGCCCGTCGGACGACAGGAGTGGTGGGACCTCAGCAGGCCCGGCACTCCTGCTCGATCTGGTGGCGGCGGGCCTCCGGCTGCATGAGCCTGGGGCGGCGCAGGCCACGGACCCGGTCGAGGGTGGCGAGGTTCGGACCGGTGCTGCTCGCACGCGGGAAGGTGCGGGGCCCGGGCTGGCGTGGGGTGTTCGTGGGCGTCATGTCGGTGTCAACGCCGACGGATGTCCGAGTTGTTCCTCACACCTGTCCGCTCACAGCGAAGCCACGGGTTCAGCCGCGCAGGGCGGCGTCGACGACCTCCTTGGCCTCGGCCTGCACCTGGGCCAGGTGCTCGGGGCCCTGGAAGGACTCGGCGTAGATCTTGTAGACGTCCTCGGTGCCGGAGGGGCGGGCGGCGAACCACGCGCTCTCCGTCGTCACCTTCAGCCCCCCGATGGCCGCGTCGTTCCCGGGGGCCCGGGTGAGCTTGGCCGTGATCGGTTCTCCTGCAAGGGACTTCGCAGCGACGTCCTCCGGGGACAGGGCCGCGAGCTTCGCCTTCTGCTCGCGGTCGGCGGCCGCGTCGATGCGGGCGTAGGCCGGGTCCCCGTGGCGGGCGGTCAGGTCCGCGTAGTGCTGGCTCGGTGACGTGCCGGTCGCCGCGAGGATCTCGGACGCGAGCAGGGCGAGGAGGATGCCGTCCTTGTCGGTCGTCCAGGCAGCGCCGCTGCGCCGCAGGAAGGACGCACCGGCCGACTCCTCGCCGCCGAACCCGAAGCTCCCGTCGATGAGCCCGGGCACGAACCACTTGAACCCGACCGGCACCTCGACCAGCCGTGCCCCGAGGTCGGAGGCCACGCGGTCGATCATGGACGAGGACACGAGGGTCTTGCCGATGGCGGCGCCGTCCGGCCAGTCGGGGCGCGCCCCACCGAACAGGTACTGGATCGCCACGGCGAGGAAGTGGTTGGGGTTCATCAGTCCCGCGTCGGGGGTGACGATCCCGTGGCGGTCGGAGTCGGCGTCGTTGCCCGTGGCGATGTCGTACTCGTCCTTGCGGGCGATGAGCGAGGCCATGGCCGAGGGGGACGAGCAGTCCATCCGGATCTTGCCGTCCCAGTCGAGCGTCATGAAGCGCCAGGTGGGGTCGACGAGGGGGTTGACCACGGTGAGGTCGATCCCGTGGCGGTCGGCGATCTCGCCCCAGTACGCGACGGCAGCGCCACCGAGGGGGTCCGCGCCGATCCGGACGCCGGCCTCCTTGATGCGGGCGAGGTCCACGACGTCGGGCAGGTCGTCGACGTAGGTGCCGAGGAAGTCGTAGCCCTGCGCGTGCTTGCGGGCCCGCTCGAAGGGGATCCTGCGGACGTCCGCCAGGCCGCCGGCGATCAGCTCGTTCGCCCGGGCGGCGATCACCTTGGTGGCGTCGGAGTCCGCCGGCCCGCCGTGGGGAGGGTTGTACTTGAACCCACCGTCGTAGGGCGGGTTGTGCGACGGGGTGACGACGATGCCGTCGGCCAGGGCGGTGCCGCTGGTGCGTCCCTCGTTGGCGCGGATGATGGCGTGGCTGACGGCCGGGGTCGGCGTGTACCCGTCGCGGTCGTCGACGAGGACGATGACGTCGTTGGCGGCGAGCACCTCCAGGGCCGAGGCCCACGCGGGCTCCGACAGCGCGTGCGTGTCCCGGCCGACGAAGAGCGGACCGTCGTACCCCTGCGACGACCGGTAGTCGCAGATGGCCTGGGTCGTCGCGAGGATGTGGGTCTCGTTGAACGCGGTGCGCAGGCTCGAACCCCGGTGCCCGGACGTGCCGAACGCGACCTGCTGGTCGAGGTCGTCGGGATCGGGGACCAGCGTGTAGTACGCGGTGACGAGATGGGGCACGTCGACCAGGTCAGAGGGTTCTGCGGGCTGTCCTGCGCGCGGGTCGTTCATGGGGCCACTCTGCCAGCGTTGCGGCCGGCTGCCCACCGCAGTCCCACGACGAGGGCGCCGGCGGCCAGGCCCAGCAGGACGCCCGTGAGGTTGTCGGCGAGGTCGGTGGTGTCGCACGCGCGGTCCAGGCCGCGGAACACCTGCTGGCCGGTCTCGAACACCACGGGCAGTGCCGCGGCGCCGATGACGACCAGCAGCGCGACGGGACCGCGCAGCCGGCCCGCGACGGCGGCGGCCAAGAACCCGACGGGCAGCAGGAGGAGGACGTTGAGGATGCGTTGGTCGTCGGCGGTGACCGCCGCGAGCCCGAGGTCGACCGCGTGGATGGCGCAGGACCGGTTCGGTGCCAGCACGCCGTTGTCCGCCCGACCGGGCGGCGACATCGTCACGACGGAGGCGAACACGACCGCGCCACCGAACAGGACCCGCTCGAGGGTGACGGCGAGGTGGGCGCGGCCGCGCCACACCCACCACGCCGCCACCGCGGCATACGCGAGGACCACCGGGACCACGAGCAGCGGGATGCGGTAGCCCCAGACGTGGGTCACCCGGCGGTGTCCTCCCCGGCGGTCACCTGGCGCGACCCGGCGACGGAGGACTCGACCGACGCCTGGTCGCCGTTCGACACGGGGGCGAGGTAGACGGCTGACAGGGCGGCCACCCGGACCTCGACCGACCAGGGCTGGCCCTGGGCCCCGTGCTCCTGGGCGGTGACGACCACCTCTGCCTGGCTGGGCGTGCCGAACTCGTCGTAGCCGCTGGTGTCGAGGATGACCTTCCAGTCGCCGGCCCGGGGAACCCCGAGGCGCAGGGACTCCCGCGCGAGGCCGCCGAAGTTCACGGCCACCGCGACGACAGGACCCTGGCGGTCGCGGGTGCCGAAACGCAGGTAGGAGTAGGTGTTGCCGGCGTTGTCGTCGGCGTCGAGCCACTCGAAACCCGCGGGGTCGGAGTCCAGCGCCCAGAGGGCGGAGTTCTCTCGGTAGACGCGGTTGAGCTCCTTGACGAGGTTGTGCACGCGGTAGTGCGCCGCGTGGTCGAGCAGCCACCAGTCGAGCTCGCGGCCGTCGGCCCACTCGGCCTCCTGGGCGAACTCGCTGCCCATGAACAGCAGCTGCTTGCCCGGGTGGCTCCACAGGTAGGCGAGGAACGCCCTGACCGTGGCCAGCTGGTCGTAGCGGCTCCCGGGAGCCTTGCGCAGCAACGACCCCTTCCCGTGGACGACCTCGTCGTGGCTGATCGGCAGCAGGTAGTTCTCGCTGAAGGCGTACATGAGCGAGAACGTCAGGAGGTGGTGGTGGTACTGGCGGTGGATGGGGTTCTCCTTGAGGTACTTCAAGGAGTCGTTCATCCAACCCATGTTCCACTTCAGCCCGAACCCGAGCCCGCCCTCGCTCGTGGGCTTGGTGACGCCCGGCCACGACGTGGACTCCTCGGCGATGATCACCACGCCGGGGACCCGCTTGTAGGCCGTGGCGTTGGCCTCCTGGATCAGGCCCACCGCCTCGAGGTTCTCGTGACCGCCGTGGATGTTGGGCACCCACTCGCCGTCCTTGCGGGCGTAGTCGAGGTAGAGCATCGAGGCCACGCCGTCGACGCGCAGGCCGTCGACGTGGAACTCCTCGAGCCAGTAGACCGCGTTGGCCACGAGGAAGTTGCGCACCTGCATCCGGCCGAAGTCGAAGATGTAGGAGCCCCACTCGGGGTGCCAGCCCTTGCGCGGGTCCGGGTGCTCGTAGAGCGGCAGACCGTCGAAGCGGGCCAGGGCCCACGGGTCGGTGGCGAAGTGGCCGGGCACCCAGTCGAGGATGACGCCGATGCCGGCCTGGTGGAGCCGGTCGACGAGGTAGCGGAAGTCGTCCGGGCGGCCGAACCGCGCGCTCGGCGCGTAGTAGCTGGTGACGTGGTAGCCCCAGGACGGGGGGTACGGGTGCTCCATCACCGGCATGAACTCGACGTGCGTGAAGCCGAGGTCGGCCACGTAGTTGACCAGGTGCTCCGCGAGGTCGCGGTAGGAGTGGCCCCGGCGCCACGAGCCGAGGTGCACCTCGTAGATGCTCATCGGCTGCTCGTGGTGGTTGCTCCCGGTGCGCTCGGCCAGCCACTCGGCGTCGTTCCAGTCGTACCGCGACTGGACGACCGAGGACGCCGTCGCCGGCGGCAGCTCCGTGGCCTGGGCCATCGGGTCCGCCTTCTCGCGCACCTTCCCGTCGGCGCCACGGATGAGGTACTTGTACATCGTCCCGTCACCGACGCCGGGGACGAACAGCTCCCAGACCCCGGACTCGCCGAGCAGGCGCATCGGGTGGCTGCGGCCGTCCCAGCCGTTGAAGTCACCGGCCACGTGCACGGCCTGCGCCCGGGGCGCCCACACGGCGAAGGACGTGCCGACGACGTGGCCGAGCGGACCGTCGTACTCGCGCACGTGGGCGCCGAGGACGGTCCACAGCTGCTCGTGGCGGCCTTCACCGATGAGGTGCAGGTCGATCGGGCCGAGCGTCGGGGCGAACCGGTACGGGTCGTCCATCTCGTGCTCGACGCCGTCCGCGTAGCTCACGGCGAGGCGGTAGTCCTGGGTCTCGGTCTGGCCCTCGCGCAGCCCGCCCCACACGCCGTCGGACTCGTGCTCGAGGTCGAGGCGGGTGCCGTCGGCGAACCGCACGGCAACGGTGGACGCGAACGGCCGGTAGGCGCGCACGCGCAGCCCGGCCGGCTCGAGGTGGTGCCCGAGCAGGTCGTGCGGCTGCTGGTGGCGGCCGTCGGCCAGGGCGCGGATCGCCTCGGCCGGTGTGGACACGGGCGGCAGCGGCTCGGGGGAGCGGTCCACGGGCGGCTCGGTCGTCGGTGCCGTGGGCGCCGACGGCGAACCAGCCGGCTTCTCGACCAGCGTCTCCTCGGGCGAGGTGTGCGGCGCCACGGCCTCCTGCACCGTCGGTTCGACGGCGGCCGACTCGGCGGCCGCCGCGACCGGCTCAGTGGCGGCAGCGGTCTTCTTCGCCTTGGGGGCTTTCTTGTCCTTCTTGCCGAAAGGGCTCACGGAAGGTCCTTCCTCGCATCGTCAAGCAATCGGACCACCGCGGTGGTGGGGATGGTCAACCAGGTCGGCCGGTTGCGGGCCTCGTACACGACCTCGTACAGCGCCTTGTCGAGCTGGAACGCGGTGAGCAGCACCGCGTCCTCGCGGGGGTCCCGCCCGGACTGCGCGGCATACCCCTCGAGGAAGGCGCGCTGGGCGGAGGCCACCCACTCGCGGGCACTGTGCCCCGGGTGGGCCTGTTCCCACGAGCCGCCCGCGTAGTCGAAGGACCTCAGCATCCCGGCGACGTCGCGCAGGGCGAGGTCGGGCCGGGTGCGCTCGGACAGCGGTCGCAGCGGCTCGCCCTCGAAGTCGAGGAGCACCCAACCGCGGCCAGCCACCTGGAGGACCTGGCCGAGGTGGTAGTCGCCGTGGATCCGTTGCAGCGCGGGCCAGCTCGCGTTGACGGCCCGGTCGAACAGCGTCGCGATGCGTTGCTCGTGGGCGGCCAGCGCGGGGACCTCGGAAGCGGCGGCGACGTATCGCCCGCGCATCCCGGCGACGGTGGTGGCCACGGCCTCGGCGGTGACCGGTTCGGTCGGCATGACCCCGGCCAGCCGGGAGTGGACCTCCGCGGTCGCGGCCCCGAGGTCGCGGGCCCGGTCCGAGAAGTCCTCCGTGGCAGCGATGGCCCGAAGTGCCACCCGCCACGCGTCCTCGGTGCCCGGGAAGAACTCCTGGGCGAAGGCGAGGTGGCCCACGTCGGAGCCCTCACCGTCGACCGACGGCCAGGTGGCCGAGACGGCCCCGACCATGCCGGGGACACGGAGCGAACCTGCCTCTGCGAGCGCGCCCTGCACGACCACGTCGGGGTTCTCGCCGGCCTGGAGCGTGCGGAACACCTTGCAGATCAACGGCCTCGGTGCACCTGAGTCGTCGACACAGTCGAAGATGACGGAGGTGTTGCTCTGCTCGCCCGAGAGCACGCGCGATCCCGTGAGCGTCGTCTCCGTCGTCCACGACGGGTGCCGACGGGGCGCCACCGCGGGCTCGGGGGTGTCGGAGGCGCTCCCGGCCTGCGGGGTGGTCTGCTCCAGCACGAGGGCCAGGAGCTGGGCTGCGTAGACCGGGTCGTGCACGCCGTCGTAGACCCAGCGCGGCCCGAGGACGCTGTGCTCCATGGTCCCGACCAGCGCGTGCTGGCCGCCCTCGAGCGGCGCGCCACGGTAGGTGAGGGGCACCTGGTACACGACCGTCTCGGGGCCGCCCTCGTCGGCGACGAGGAGGGTCTCGATGCCCACGGTGCCGGCGGGGTCGTCGAGGCGCCACGACCAAAGCTTGCGCAGCACCGGCTGCCGGCCCTTGGCGGCATACCAGCGCTGGCGCGCCATCCACGGGCCGACGAGCTCGAGCTTGGTCGGCGTGATGCTCGCGGTGGTGTGGATCTCAGCCACGGGCAGCACCCGGCACGAGCCGAAGCCAGAAGAAGTCGCGCGACCCGAGGGTCACGGTGATGGTGCCGTCGTCCGAGATCTTCGGGAACCCGTTGCCGCCGAACAGGTCGGCGAGCTGGGCGCCCGTGAACTCGTCGGGCACCCGGATCGTCGTGGCCTGGGGCCGGCTCGACAGGTTGTTGACGCAGAGCACGGCCTCGGAGTCGGCGCCGTCCTCGTGGTCCCACTCGACGCGCAGGAACGACAGGATGGCGTCGTTGTCGGACGGGCAGACCTCGAACGCACCACGACCGAAGACGGGGTGGCGCTTGCGGATCTCGAGCATCGCGCGCACCCAGTGCAGCAGCGACGAGCTCGTCGCCATCTGGGCCTCGACGTTGACGTTGTTGTAGTGGTAGACGAGCGAGGAGACCACCGGCAGGTAGAGCTTGCCCGGGTCTGCGGCGGAGAACCCGGCGTTGCGGTCGGGCGTCCACTGCATCGGCGTGCGGACCGCGTCACGGTCGTTGAGCCAGATGTTGTCGCCCATGCCGATCTCGTCGCCGTAGTAGAGGCACGGTGAGCCGGGCAGCGACAGCAGCAGGGCGTTGATCAGCTCGATCTCGGCGCGGCTGTTGTCGAGCAGCGGCGACAGGCGGCGCCGGATGCCGACGTTCGCGCGCATGCGCGGGTCGGGGGAGTACCAGCCGTACATCGCGGCGCGCTGCTCCGGCGTCACCATCTCGAGGGTCAGCTCGTCGTGGTTGCGCAGGAAGGTGCCCCACTGGGTGCCTGCCGGGATCGGCGGGGTGTCGGCGAGGACGTCGATGATCGGCGCCGCCTTCTCCTCGCGCAGCGAGTAGTAGAGCATCGGCATCACGGGGAAGTGGAAGCACATCTGGCACTCCGGCTCCTCCTCGGTGCCGAAGTAGTCCACGACGTCGGCCGGGGGCTGGTTGGCCTCGGCGAGCAGGATGCGGCCCGGGTACTCCGTGTCGACCATCTTCCGGAGCTTGGCGAGGAACTGGTGCGTCTTGGGGTGGTTCTCGCCGTTGTGGCCCTCCTCCTCGTAGAGGTAGGGGACCGCGTCGAGGCGGAAGCCGTCGATGCCCATGTCCATCCAGAACCGCACCACGTCGAACATCGCCTCGTGCACGGCGGGGTTCTCGAAGTTGAGGTCCGGCTGGTGGGAGAAGAACCGGTGCCAGAAGAACTGGCGGCGGATCGGGTCGAAGGTCCAGTTGGAGACCTCGGTGTCGATGAAGATGATGCGGGCGTCGGAGTACGGTGCGTCGGTGTCGGACCACACGTAGAAGTCGCCGAACGGGCCCTCGGGGTCCGAGCGCGACGCCTGGAACCACGGGTGCTGGTCGCTCGTGTGGTTCATGACGAAGTCGGTGATGATCCGGATGCCCCGGGCGTGCGCCTGCGACACGAGCTCCTGGAAGTCCGGCAGCGTGCCGAACTCGGGGAGTACCGCGGTGTAGTCGGCGATGTCGTACCCACCGTCGCGCAGCGGCGAGGCGTAGAACGGCGGCAGCCAGAGGCAGTCGACCCCGAGCCACTGGAGGTAGTCGAGGCGGCCGATCAGCCCGGTGAAGTCACCGGCCCCCGAGCCGTTGGAGTCGCCGAAGCCGCGGACGAGCACCTCGTAGAAGACCGCGGTCTTGAACCACTCGGGGTCGTGCTTGAGGCCGGGCTGGTTGAGGTTGAGACCCTGCATCAGAACCTCCGGATGGCGACGATGTGGACGGGCTCGGTCTCGGGACCGAGTCGGACGTAGACGTGCTCGCCCCAGTGCCAGGACGCTCCGGTCAGGAGGTCCTGGGCGGCGATGCCGTCCTCGTAGCCGAGGCCCAGGGCGGGCATGTCGAGGTGGACGGTCGACTCGCGCGTGCTGTGCGGGTCGAGGTTGGCGACGACGACGATGATGTCCTCGCTGCCGTCCGGGAGGGTGCGCCGCTTCGAGAAGGCCATGATGTTCTCGTCGTCGACGTGGTGGAACGTGATGTTGCGCAGCCAGTGCAGGGCGGGGTGCTCGCGGCGGATCTCGTTGATCCTCGTGAGGTACCCGGCCAGCGACTGGCCCTCCTTCGGGCCGCCGGGCTCGTAGTCCTCCCAGTGGCGGTTCTTGTACTGGTACTTCTCGTTGTCGATCTGCTCCTCGGCACCGGGGCGGGCGACGTGCTCGATGAGCTCGTACCCGGCGTAGATGCCGTAGGTCGGCACCAGCGTGGCCGCCAGGGCCGCGCGCAGCTTCCAGGCGGCCGGGCCGCCGAACTGCATGTAGGGCGTGAGGATGTCGTGCGTGGTCGGCCAGAACGACGGACGCATGTATGCCGCGGCCTCACCGGAGAGCTCCTCGAGGTACTCGGTGAGCTCCCACTTCTGGTTGCGCCAGGCGTAGTACGTGTACGACTGCTGGAACCCGACCTTGCCCAGCGAGTGCATCATCGCCGGCTTGGTGAAGGCCTCCGCCAGCCAGATCACCTCGGGGTACTCGCGGGCGACGTCGTCGATGAGCCACTGCCAGAACTCGACCGGCTTCGTGTGCGGGTTGTCGACGCGGAAGATCTTGACCCCGTGGTCGATCCATACCTGGATCATCCGGCGCATCTCGGCGTAGGACCCCTGCGGGTCGTTGTCGAAGTTCAGCGGGTAGATGTCCTGGTACTTCTTCGGCGGGTTCTCCGCGTAGGCGATGGTGCCGTCGGCCCGCGTGGTGAACCACTCGGGGTTGGTCTCCACGTAGGGGTGGTCGGGGGAGCACTGGAGGGCGATGTCCATCGCCACCTCCATGCCGAGCTCTTCGGTCCGGGCGACGAACGCGTCGAAGTCGTCGAACGTGCCGAGGTCCGGGTGGATGGCGTCGTGCCCGCCGTCGGGCGAACCGATGGCGTACGGGCTGCCCGGGTCGTCGGGCCCGGCCTCGAGCGTGTTGTTCGGCCCCTTGCGGGCCGTCGTGCCGATCGGGTGGATCGGCGTGAGGTAGACGACGTCGAAGCCCATGGCCGCGATGGCCGGGAGGCGCTTGGCGGCGGTCTGCAGGGTGCCGCTGGTCCACTTGCCGGTGGTCGGGTCCTGCACCGCGCCCTCGGAGCGGGGGAAGATCTCGTACCACGCGCCGTACAGGGCCCGCTCGCGCTCGACGAGCAGCGGTAGGTCGGTCGAGGGGCTGACGTGGTCGCGCAGCGGGCGGGCGGCGAGCTCGCGCTCCACGGAGGGGTCGGTGCCGGCGTGCAGGCGGGCCAGGGGTGGGCGTCGGGTGTCGCGGAGCGCGGTGACCGCGTCCTCGAGCACCGCCTTCTGCGTCGCGTCGCGGGGGACCTCGGCGGCGGCCCGCTCCAGGATGCGGGCACCCTCCTCGAGCATCATCTCGGCGTCGATGTCGGCGGCGACCTTGATGGAGGCGTCGTGCTCCCACGTGCCGTAGGGGTCGGACCATCCCTCCACGCGGTAGGACCACCAGCCGACCGTGTCGGCCTCGACGACGGCCTCCCAGGCGTCGAGGCCGGGGTTCGTGCTCGTCATCGGCAGGACCCGCTCGGTGCCGTCGGGCGCGGTGAGCACCACGGACGCGTTGACCGCGTCGTGGCCCTCGCGGAAGACCGTCGCGGTCACGGTGAACTGCTCACCGACCACGGACTTCGCAGGCCGGGCCCCGCCGTCGACGACGGGGCTCACGTCCTGGACCGGGATGCGGCCGATCGGTGTCTGGGGTGGTCGGGTGGTCGGTGGGGGCGCCGCCTGGGGGCGGGTGCCGGTGCTGCCCGTGGAGGGCGCGTCGGGGGAGGTGGGTGTGGTTGCCGGGGGCGTTGCAGTCACGCGCCCGACGCTACTCGGTCTGGGGCCCCGTGCACCTCCCCGCGCCAGCGCGTGGGCGGCTGGGGTGCCGCCGTCCTGAAACTTTCTGAAAGATCTGCAAGAAGGCGTCATTGCCGGCGGCCGGTGGGCCTATGATCACCCCTCGTGAAGGCGATTCGACGCTTCAGCGTCCGTACTGTCCTGCCGGAGCCGATTGCCGCTCTCGGCGACCTGGCGAGCAACCTCCGGTGGTCCTGGCACCCCCCGACGCGCGACCTGTTCGAGCGCATCGACCCGCAGCGTTGGGCGAAGGTCCGCAAGGACCCCGTCCGCCTGCTGTCGGCGCTCTCGCCGGCCGAGCTCGCCGACCTCGCGTCGAGCAGCGAGTTCGTCGCGGCCGTCGCCTCGGCCAAGGCCGACCTGGACACCTACCTGACCGAGCCGCGCTGGTACCAGGCGTGGGCGCAGGCCCAGGACGAGGACGGTTCGGGCGCCCCAAAGGCGATCGGCTACTTCAGCCCGGAGTTCGGCATCACCGAGGTGCTGCCGCAGTACTCCGGTGGCCTCGGCATCCTCGCCGGCGACCACCTGAAGACGGCCTCCGACCTCGGTGTCCCGATCGTCGGTGTCGGCCTCTTCTACAAGACCGGCTACTTCAAGCAGAGCCTCAACCGCGACGGTTGGCAGCAGGAGACCTACCCCGTCCTCGACCCAGACGGCCTGCCCCTGAGCATGCTGCGCGAGGACGACGGCACCCCCTGCGTCATCACCCTCGAGCTGCCCGGTGGACGGGAGCTGCACGCCCACGTCTGGCGCGCCCAGGTCGGCCGGGTCCCGCTGCTGCTCCTGGACTCCGACGTCCCGGACAACGACGAGGCCGCCCGCAACATCACCAACCGCCTCTACGGCGGTGGCGGCGAGCAGCGTCTCCAGCAGGAGATGCTCCTCGGCATCGGTGGCGTCCGCGCCCTGCGCCTGTGGTCGCGCCTCACCGGCGCCCCGACCCCGGACGTCTACCACACCAACGAGGGCCATGCCGGGTTCCTCGGCGTCGAGCGCATCCACGAGCTGACCCAGTCGGCCGGGCTGTCGTTCGACGAAGCCCTCGAGGCCGTCCGCGCCGCCACGGTCTTCACGACCCACACGCCCGTCCCGGCCGGCATCGACCGGTTCGGCGCCGACCTCATCGAGCTGCACTTCGGCGGTGAGCAGGCGGTCGCCGGCGTGCCGGTCGAGAAGCTGCTGGCCCTGGGCGCGGAGGACTATCCGGGCGGCCAGTCCGGAATGTTCAACATGGCCGTCATGGGCCTGCGCCTCGGCGGTCGCGCCAACGGCGTCTCCCAGCTGCACGGTGTCGTCAGCCGCGGCATGTTCGACGGACTGTGGCCGGGGTTCGACGACGACGAGGTCCCGATCACCAGCGTCACCAACGGTGTCCACGCCGGCACCTGGGTCGACCGCCGCGTCTACGAGCTCGCCGACAAGCACCTCGGCACCCACGACCTCGAGCGCGACGACGCCTGGGACCGCATCGAGGAGGTCCCGCGCGACGCGATCTGGGCCACGAAGCGCGAGATGCGCCAGCAGCTGGTCCTCGAGGCCCGCCGTCGCACCCGCTCCTCGTGGAAGAAGCGCGGTGCCAGCCCGGCCGAGCTCGGCTGGGTCGACGACATCCTCGACCCCGACGTGCTGACCATCGGGTTCGCCCGCCGCGTGCCGACCTACAAGCGGCTCACCCTGATGCTGCGCGACCCTGCGCGGCTCAAGCGCCTGCTCCTCGACCCCAAGCGGCCGATCCAGCTCGTCATCGCGGGCAAGTCCCACCCGGCTGACGAGACCGGCAAGCAGCTCATCCAGCAGATGGTCCGCTTCGCCGACGACCCCGAGATCCGCCACCGCATCGTGTTCCTCCCGAACTACGACATCGCCATGGCGCAGTACCTCTACCCGGGCTGCGACGTCTGGCTCAACAACCCGCTGCGCCCGCTCGAGGCCTGTGGCACGTCCGGCATGAAGGCCGCCCTCAACGGTGGCCTCAACCTGTCGATCCTCGACGGGTGGTGGGACGAGTGGTTCGACGGCGAGAACGGCTGGGCCATCCCCACCGCCGACGGTGTCGAGGACGAGGAGCGTCGTGACGACCTCGAGGCGGCTGCGCTCTACGACCTCATCGAGAACTCCGTCGCGCCGCGCTTCTACGACGTCGACGAGACCGGGCTGCCGCAGAACTGGCTGTCGATGATCAGCCACACCCTGCGCACGCTCGGCCCGAAGGTGCTCGCGAGCCGCATGGTCCGCGACTACACCACCCAGCTCTACGGGCCCGCGGCCCGCGCCGGCTGGGCGCTCGACGGTGACACCTACGCGGGTGCCCGCGACCTCGCCGCCTACAAGACGAAGGTCCGGTCCACCTGGCCGTCCGTGCACGTCGACCACGTCGAGTCCTCGGGCGTCTCGGACGCCCCTCAGATCGGCGAGACGCTGCACGTCCGGGCGTACGTCTCCCTCGGGGACCTCACCCCCGACCAGGTCGAGGTGCAGGTCGTGTACGGCACGGCGCGCGACTCCGACGAGCTGCGTGACGTCCAGAGCGAGCCGCTGGCGTTCGTGGAGTCCTACGAGGGTGGTCGCCACCAGTTCGCCGGGGACCTCGCCCTCGCCCGCACCGGCGCGTTCGGCTACACCGTCCGCGTGCTGCCCCGGCACACCGGGCTGGCCAGCACGAGCGAGCTCGGCCTGGTGGCCAACGCCTGACGCCACCACCCGCCATACCCAGCTGTGCCGCGCGCCCTGAGGCGCGCGGCACACCTGTCTGCGGGGAACCTCCCCGACAGGCGGCGCGCGTCTGCCACGCTGCCGGTATGGCGCGTGGCGGGGCAGCGGCGGACGCGGGGGTCAACAGTGCCCGCGGCTGGAGCCGGATCGGTCGGGCGTACGCCGTCGAGGCGGTCGGCCTGCTCGGCGCCGGTGCGCTGCTCACGTATGCCGTGGTGGCCCCGGCCTGGTCCGGCAGCGACTGGTTCGACGGGTGGGGGTACCTCGCAGGGTTGCTCGCGATCCCGTTGGTCGTGGCGGGAACCCTGGTCGTGCTGTCCGTCCGCTGGCGCGTCGCGCCGGTGGGTCTGCTGTGCGGCGCACTGCTCGCGGGGTGGGCGACGGTGGAGGCGCCGTGGTCCGCAGCCGTCTGGTGGGGCGCGGGCCTCGCGCTGGCCCCCGTCGTCGCATCGCTCGTCACGCACCCACGCCCGTGGCGGCGCAGCGTCCGTCAGGTCGTGTCGACCGCTCGGTAGACCTGCAGGCTGGCCCCGCGGACCTCGACGATCCCGGGGTCCACGACCGCCGACCGGGTCGGGGCGGGACGTTCGTCGGAGGAGTCCCAGAGCAGCTCGTACCCCGTGAGGCCCGGCACCGTCGGGAGGGTCACCTTGCCGTCCTCAACGTCCCCGCGCAGGACGAGGAGCAGCGAGTGCTGCTCGAGCCAGGCGCCGTTGAGGTACATCTGCAGGGTCCGGGTGTGGGGGTCCTCCCAGTGGCCGTTGGCCATCGCCTCGCCGTCGGCCCCGAACCACGACAGGTCGGTCGAGCCGTCGGCGTGGACCGCCCGGCCGGTGAAGAACGTCCGTTGCCGCAGGACCGGGTGCTCGGCGCGCAGCCGGGTGAGGAAGCTCGTCGTCTCGAGCAGGTCCTGCTGCCAGTCCTCGAGGTCCCAGTCGAACCACGACACCTCGTTGTCCTGGCAGTAGGGGTTGTTGTTGCCCCCCTGCGAGCGCCCGAACTCGTCACCCGCGTTGAGCATCGGCACGCCGGTCGCGAGCAGGGTCGTGGCGAGCAGGTTGCGCATCGACCGTCGGCGCGCGGCCTCGATGTCGTCCCTGCGCTCGTCGGCGGGGTCCACCGGCCCCTCGACGCCGTGGTTCCACGACCGGTTGCCGTCCGTGCCGTCGCGGTTGCCCTCGCCGTTGGGCCCGTTGTGCTTGGAGTTGTAGGCGGTGAGGTCGGCGACCGTGAAGCCGTCGTGCGCGGCGACGAAGTTCACCGACGCGACCGGCCCCCGGTCGCGGGCGCCGAAGAGGTCCTGCGACCCGGCCAGCCGGGTGCCGAGCTCGCGGATGCCGTGGCCTTCGTGGCCGTGCACCTGGGAGGCGACGTCCTGCAGCCAGAAGGTCCGCACGGCGTCACGGAACCGGTCGTTCCACTCGGCGAACGGGGGCGGGAACTGCCCTGTGCGCCACCCGTGGATGCCGACGTCCCAGGGCTCGGCGATGAGCTTGACCCGGGAGAGCACGGGGTCGGTGCGCAGCGCCACGAGGAACGGGTGGTTGGGGTCGTAGTCGTCGTTCTGGCCACGGCCGAGCGCCACCGCGAGGTCGAACCGGAACCCGTCGACGTGGCACTCGTCGACCCAGTACCGCAGCGAGTCGAGCACCATCTTGCAGACCATCGCGTGCCGCAGGTCGAGGGTGTTGCCACACCCCGTCACGTCGATGTCCTGGCCGCGGTCGTCGAGCCGGTAGTAGGCGCGGTTGTCCAACCCCCGCCACGACAGCGACGCGCCCTGCCGGGACTGCTCGGCCGTGTGGTTGTAGACGACGTCGAGGAGCACCTCGATGCCCTCCGCGTGCAGCAGCCGCACCATGCCCTTGAACTCGTCGAGCACTCCCTGCGGATCGGTCGTCGAGGCGTAGGGGGAGTGCGGGGCGAAGAAGCCGAGCGTGTTGTAGCCCCAGTGGTTCGTGAGCCCGCGCTGGGTCACCTCGGGCTCCGACGCGAAGGCGTGCACGGGCAGCAGCTCGACCGCGGTCGCCCCCACCGCCTTGAGGTGGGCGATGACGGCGGGGTGGCACAGCCCGGCATAGGTGCCGCGCAGGTGCTCGGGCACCTCGGGGTGGAGCATCGTGAGGTTGCGGACGTGCGCCTCGTAGACGACCGAGTCGGCCAGGGGGGTGTGGGGGTGGCGGTCCTCGCCCCAGTCGAAGCGGTCCTCGACGACGACGCAGCGCGGCACCACCCCGGCGCTGTCCAGGCTCCCGCGGAGCACGTCGTCGCCCCTGAGCCGGGCGTCGACGGGGTGGGCGTAGACCTCGGGCGACCAGTGGACGTCGCCCTCGATGGCCCGGGCGTAGGGGTCGAGGAGCAGCTTGTGGGGGTTGTAGCGCAGGCCCTCCTGGGGCCGCCAGGGACCGTCGGCCCGCACGCCGTACCGCTGGCCCGCGACCACGCCCGGCAGGAAGCCGAACCAGGTTCCGTGGGTCCGCTCGACGAGGGGGATGCGGCGCTCCGTGGACCCGTCGGTGTCACCGGTCTCGAACAGGCACACCTCGACCGACTCGGCGTGCCCGGCATACACCGCGAACTCGGCGCCGCCCTCGACGAGGGTCATGCCCAGGGTGGGAGGAAGGTCACGCGGGCGCGTGGCAGGCGACATGGTCCTCAGCCTAGGTAGTGGTTACGGTTGGCGCATGACTGATCCCACGTCGCTGCCCAACTTCCCGCCGCCCGCGGACGAGCACCCCCTCCGCGGACGCGTCCTGGACGCACTGATCGACATGGGCCTGTCGCCCGACATCGACGGTGACGGCGACGTCGCGTTCACGGTGCAGGAGCAGCAGCTGTTCGTGCGCTGCACGGAGGGCGACTTCCAGATCATGCGCCTGTTCGGCCAGTGGGCCATCAGCGACGCCGTGCCCAGCGACCCGCTCACGCGCCTGGCCACCTGCAACGAGATCACCCTCCAGCTGAACATCGTCAAGGCCGGCCTCGCCAACGACACCCTGGTCGTCACCGGTGAGCACATCGTCGTGCCCAACACCGACGTGCCCGGCCTGGTCAACGTCACCATCCAGCTCGTCCTCGCGGGCGTGCAGATGTGGCACGAGCGCATCATGGGCGGCGGCGACCCCGGTCCCGGCGCGGGCGAGCCCGCCACCGACGGGGACCCGGCATGAGCGACCTCGTCTCGGTCGAGGTCGAGGGCGGGATCGCCACGATCCTGCTCGACCGCCCCCCGATGAACGCCCTCAACCGGGAGATCCAGGCCGCCCTCGCGGCCGCCGCGGTCGAGGTGGGGGAGCGCAAGGACGTGTCCGGCGTCATCATCTACGGCGGCGAGAAGGTGTTCGCCGCAGGCGCGGACATCAAGGAGATGGAGACCATGTCGTACACCGACATGGCCGACCACTCCGGCGCCCTCCAGGACTTCACCAGGACGCTGGCCCGCATCCCCAAGCCGACCGTCGCCGCCATCACCGGGTACGCCCTCGGTGGCGGGTGCGAGGTCGCGCTGGCCTGCGACTTCCGCGTCGCCGCCTCGAACGCCAAGCTGGGCCAGCCCGAGATCCTGCTCGGCATCATCCCCGGCGCCGGCGGCACGCAGCGCCTGGCCCGCCTCGTCGGACCGGCGAAGGCCAAGGAGATCATCTTCTCGGGACGGTTCGTGTCCGCCGACGAGGCGCTCGCGATCGGCCTGGTGGACGAGGTCGTCGAGGCCCAGGACGTGTATGCCGCGGCACGGGCCCGGCTCGCGCCGTACGTCGGTGGACCGGCGTACGCCATCCGCGCCGCCAAGGAGGCCATCGACCGTGGGGTCGAGGTCGACCTGGACACGGGGCTCGAGATCGAGCGCATGCTGTTCGCGTCGCTGTTCGCCACCAAGGACCGCGCCACCGGCATGAGGTCGTTCGTCGAGAACGGCCCCGGCAAGGCGAAGTTCGAGGGCGCCTGACCGATGGGTGCCAGCCGCGCGGACGTCGAGCGCGCCTACGAGGACAACAAGCTCGCCCAGGTGCTCTACCACGACTGGGAGGCGCAGACCTACGACGACAAGTGGTCGATCTCGTTCGACGAGCGCTGCACCGCCTACGCCCGTGACCGCTTCGAGGCGGTCACGGGCCTGCCGGACCCACTGCCCTACGCCAAGGCGCTCGAGCTCGGCGCGGGCACGGGGTTCTTCTCCCTCAACCTCAAGCAGGCCGGCATCGTCGACGAGGTCCACGTCACCGACCTGTCGCCGGGCATGGTCGAGGCGGCCAAGGCCAACGCCGAGAAGCTGGGGTTCGCCGTCGAGGGACGCGTGGCCGATGCCGAACGAATTCCCTACGACGACAACACCTTCGACGTCGTCGTGGGTCACGCGGTGATCCACCACATCCCCGACGTCGAGGCGGCGTTCGCCGAGATGCTGCGGGTGCTGAAGCCGGGAGGACGGTTCGTCGTCGCCGGTGAGCCGACCCGCATCGGTGACTGGTACGCCCGGCGACTCGGGCGGGTCACCTGGCACGCGACCAAGGCCGTCACCGCGCTGCCGCCGCTGCGCGACACCTGGGCCAGGGACGCCGAGGAGCTCGACGAGTCCTCGCGGGCGGCGGCCCTCGAGGCGGTCGTGGACCTGCACACGTTCGACCCGGACGAGCTCGCCCGGACGGCGCTGCGCGCGGGCGCCGTCGAGGTGCGCACCCGCACCGAGGAGCTGACAGCGGCGTTCCTGGGGTGGCCGGTGCGGACCTTCGAGGCCGCCGTCCGACCGGGCGCGCTCGGGTGGGGCTGGGCGATGTTCGCCTACGGCTCGTGGCGTCGCCTGTCGGCGGTCGACCGGGTGCTCGCCCGGGCCGTGCCGGCCAGGTTCTTCTACAACGTCGGCATCACCGGCGTGAAGCCCGGCTGAGGTGGACGCGGCCGACGCCGACATGTCACCCGTCGACCACGGCCGAGGGGGCGAGCGCGCGGACCGTGGACCGTGGGGTGTGCCCCGACCGCTCCTGTGGCTGCGGTGGGTCGGCTGGGCCCTGTCCCACCGGGCGTTCACGCGGCACCACCTCCTGAGCTACCTGCGGATGGCCCGGGCCAGCGCCCGCTACCCGTCGCTGCGGTTCGAGGGACCGTGCTTCATCGGCCCCGACGTGCGGTTCGAGGTGCGCGAGGGGTACGCCCGCGTCGTCGTCGGCGCCTACACGCACTTCGGTGCGCACGCGAGGGTCCGGGCCCACGAGGGGACGCTGCGCGTCGGCGCGAAGTCCGTGATCGGCATACGCAACACCGTGAACTGCTGGCTGGACATCTCCATCGGCGATGCCTGCCTCCTCGGTGACGACGTCTACGTCTGCGACTTCGACCACGTCACCGAACGCCTCGACGTGCCGATCAAGGACCAGGGCATCGTCAAGTCGCCCGTCCGCATCGGTGACGACGTGTGGATCGGCACCAAGGTCGTCGTCACGCGCGGGACCCGGATCGGGGACCACAGCGTCGTCGCCGCCTCGGCCGTCGCACGGGGCAGCTACCCCGAGCACTCCGTCGTCGCCGGGGTCCCGGGCCGTGTGGTCCGGACCCGAGCCTGAGCCGTGGACGCGTCCGGGGGAAGTCTGACCTGACTGGCCGCGGCCCTTGAGAAACGGTTGAGATTTCCCGGGCAGGCTGGGAGGCCAATGACCTGACGACCAGGAGTCCTCATGCCCAGCAGCATCTTCGGCCTGCCCGCCCACCCCCTGATCGTGCACGCCGTCGTGGTCCTCGTGCCGCTGGCCGCACTGCTCCTCGGTGCGTCCGCCGTCTCGCCGAGGTTCCGGCACTGGGCCCGGTACGCGTCGCCGGCGACCGCCCTCCTCGGGCTCCTCATGGTGCCGCTGGCGACGAGCAGCGGTGAGAACCTGGAGCGCAACGTCCAGGGGTCCGCGCTGCTGCGCGAGCACACCGAGCTCGGCGACACGCTGCTGCCGTTCATGATCGGGGTGACCGTGCTCGCGCTCGCCCTCGCCTGGCTGGAGCGGCGGGGCACCCGTGGTGAGGGTCCCGCCTCGGCGGCCCGGTCGACCTCTCCCGCCGTCGTGCGGGTCGTCGCCGTGCTCGCCGTGGTGGCCGCAGTCGGGACCCTCGTCCAGGTCGGGCGGATCGGGCACAGCGGGGCGAAGTCGGTGTGGAGCCAGACGTCCACGTCCGGCGGCGGCTCGGACGAGGGCGCACCGGCGCGCTGACGCACTGCCATGCTGGACGACATGGGTGACGTGTCGAGCACCGAGCTGCTCCTGGTCGAGGACGACCGCGGCCTGCGGACCCTGCTCGTGCGGCTCTTCGAGGGCGAGGGGTATGCCGTGCAGGCCGTCCCGGACGTGCAGTCCGGCCTGCACGCGGCCCTGACCGGTTCGCACGCGGTGATGGTGGTGGACCGCCGGCTTCCCGACGGGGACGGCGTCGACCTCATCACGCGGCTGCGCAGGCAGGGACTGGCCACCCCGGTGCTCGTCCTCACCGCGCACGGCACGGTCCGCGACCGCGTGGAGGGTCTCGACGGGGGAGCAGACGACTACCTCGTGAAGCCGTTCGACTCCGCCGAGCTGCTGGCCCGCGTGCGGTCCCTGCTGCGCCGCCACCTCGACGACGTGGCCGTCTCCCTCCCCCTGGGGACCGCCCGGCTGGACACCGCGACGAACGCCGTCGTGCTCGAGGACCAGTCCTCGGTCGAGCTCTCACCGGCCGAGGGGGCGTTCCTGGCGCAGCTGGCCCGGCGCCCCACCCGGGTGTTCTCCCGTGACGAGCTGCGGGACTCCCTCGCCCCGGGCACCACGAGCCTGTCCCTCGTGGACACCTACGTGTACGCCATCCGCCGCAAGCTGGGCAGGGACGTCATCCGGACCGTGCGCGGGGTCGGCTACCGGGCCGGCGAGCTGGGCCGCGGGTGAGCACCGACCCGTTCGACCGAGCCCGACGGGTCATCGCGGTCCAGGCGCTCGCCGGCGTCGTGGCGGGGGTCCTCGTGGCCGGCCTCGCGACCGTCGGCCTCGTGCTGGTCGGTCAGCACCGCGAGGTGCAGTCGCAGCTGTCGTCCCTGCTGGCCGTCCCCGACGCGCAGGCCGTCCCCGGCGGCACCTGGGTGGTCAGCGTCGACGCCTCCGGTCGGCGCACCGCCTCCGTGGGTGCCCCCGGGTCGCTCCCCACGGAGGACGACCTCGCGCAGGCCCGCGGCGGCACCAGGGTGGAGCGCGAGGCGTACGTCGAGGACGGCGAGTACCAGACGCGGACCAGGACCGTGGGCGGCACGGTCGTGCAGGCAGGGGTCGACCTCGCTCCCTACGAGTCCGAGCGGCACCGGCTGCTCCTCGCCCTCGCCGTCGCCGGTGCTGCTGCGGCCCTCGTGGCCCTGGTCGCCGGTGGGCGGCTCGGTCGACGGGCCGTCGGGGTCTGGGACGACGCGCTGCTGAAGCAGCGACAGTTCATCGCCGACGCCAGCCACGAGCTGCGTACGCCGCTGGCCCGGCTCGCGCTGCGCGCCGACCTGCTCCACGACACGTTGCGCCACGACCCGCCGTCGTCCGAGCTCGCACCCGACGTCGACCTCCTTCGCCGTGAGGCCGCGGCGCTGGCCGACATCGTCGAGGACCTGCTGCACTCCGCCGAGGTGCACGCGTCGCCCGACGCGGGGGAGCTGGTCGACCTCACCGCCCTCGTCGACGAGGTCGTGACCCTCGACCACCAGCTCGCGGCCCGACGCGGCGTGGGGCTGCTGGCCGAGGTGGAGCCGGTGGCCCCTGTGCGGGGCGCGTTCCCCGCACTGCGCCGGGTGGTGGATGCGTTGGTGGACAACGCCCTCCACCACGCTGCCACCACGGTGACGGTGCGGCTGCGGGACGACGGCGACGACGTGGTCCTCACCGTTGCCGACGACGGCCCGGGCATCGACCCCGGCGCGGCGAGCCGTGTGTTCGAACGGTTCACCAAGGGGCCGTCGTCGCCGGGTTTCGGCATCGGGCTGGCCCTCGTGCGCGAGGTCGTCGACCGGCACGCGGGCACCGTCCGCCTGGTCCCGGGGGGCGTCGGGACGACCTTCGAGGTCCGGCTCCGAGCGGTGCCGCTCGAGACGGCACCCCTCGAGGTCACCGGCCCGGCGTGACCCTCGCGTCCACTGCCGGGAAGGTGCGGTCGTGGCGGGCCTGCCGGGCGGCTTCGACCGGCGCCCGGTCGTCGTGGTCCTCGACGAGCTGGGCGAGCCGGTGGAAGTCGACCCGGTGCTCGTCGGCGCGACGCAGGGCGTAGTCGACCGACTGGCCGCGGGACACGAGGAAGGCCCAGTCGCTCGACAGCGCGTTCCACAGGGTGAGCAGCAGCTGGTCGAGGTCCGGGCGGCGGTTCCCGAGCCGCCCCGCCGACCGCTCGCGGGCCACGAGGTCGAGCCAACGCCGTTGCAGCCAGGTGTTCTCGTGGGCGAGGTGGGACACTGCTGGACCGTCCCACACGGAGAAGTCCTTTCCCGCGCCCCACGACCCCGCACCGAGGGCGAGCTCTCCCGCGACGTGCCCCGCGGCCAGGGCGTTCTGCAGCGTATCCACGTGGATCCCGTTGTCCCGCAACGCCCGGATCGCCCGTCCCACGAACTGGGGCCCCTCGTGCCACCAGTGACCGAACAGCTCGGTGTCGTACGCCGCCACCACGAGCCCCGGGGCGCCCGTGGCCGTGAGCGCCTGCTCCAGCCGGCCCCGGACCGCCGTAACGAAGTGGCTGACGTCTCGGTCGAGCTGTGCGCTCGCGGCCTGCGGGTCGTACGTCGCCTTCGCGCCGTCCCCACCGTGTCCCACCGCCCAGAGCCGGATCCCCGTTCCGGGGTCGCGCGAGTGGAAGTCCCGGTAGGCCGCGGCGGCCGGGTAGCCGGTTCGCGAGGACCAGACGAGGTTGGTCACCTCCAGGTCCCGGGGGACCGCGACGACACCGGACCCCTCGACCCGCCACGCGGCGTGCGGGTGGCCGCCCGCGTCCCGGACGAGCTGCTCGTCGACGACGAAGTGACCGATCCCTGCGGCGTCGAAGACCGACGCCAGACCGGGCGTCCAGCCGCACTCGGGAGACCAGATCCCGCGTGGTCGCTGCCCGAGACGCCAGGTGCTGTCGGACAACCCTGCCTCCAGCGCCAGGGCGGCGACCTCGGGCAGAAGGAGCGGCAGGAAGGGGTGGGCCGGCGGCCCGCCGAGCAGCTCGACCACGCCGGTGTCACGCAGGGAGCGCAGGACGGGTGACCCACCGCCGCTCCAGCGCGTGGCGAGCAGCTCCTCGGCCCGGGCCGCCACGGCATACTCCCGGCTCGCCGCCGCGCGCCGAGAAGGGTCCGGGTCGAACCCCAGCTCACGGGCCCGTTGCTGTGCCAGACCCACCCACGTGCCGACGTCGCGTCGCATCCGCGGGTGGTCCAGCTGGGCGGCGAGGACCGGGGTGACGCCGAGGGTCAGGACGTCCCGATGTCCCTCCGCCGCAAGGGAGTCCAGCTCTGCGACGAGGGGGACGTAGGACTCGACCCACGCCTGGGACAACCACTCCTCGCCCAGCGGCCACACACCGTGACCCGGCAGCCACGGCAGGTGGGAGTGCAGGACGAGGCAGAACGTGCCCGGCACCGGTGAGGTCACGAGGGAGCAGTCTGCCGTACCCCTCGGGCGCGCCTGTGGTGGAGTGGTGCCGTGACGACGCCCCCCGCCAGCCGGCCGCAGCCGGGTGCCGCGCTCGCGGTCCCGCCGGGACCGGGGCTGCCGCAGGGGCTGCGCATCGACGCCGGGGAGCTCGTGGAGCGGTTCTCGAGGTCGTCCGGGCCCGGAGGGCAGGGCGTGAACACCACCGACAGCGGGGTCGAGCTCGAGTTCGACCCCGCCACGTCGGGGGCCGTGGCCGCGCTGCCAGAGCGCGTGCGGGAGCGTCTGGTGGAGCGGCTCGCCCCGCACCTCGTGGGTGGTCGGATCATCGTCGTCGCCTCCGAGCACCGCGCCCAGCGCCAGAACCGGGTCGCGGCCCGCAAGCGCCTCGTCGCCCTGATCCGCGAGGCCGCCGCTCCTGACCCGCCCCCGCGTCGGGCCACCCGCCCCACGATGGGTTCGCGCCGTCGGCGGCTCGACTCCAAGAAGCGCCGGGGCCAGCTCAAGGCCGGGCGTCGCTCGACCGGCGACGGCTGAGCCGTCCGTCAGGGGTTGAGCACCGCCACGAGGTCGAGGCACGCGTCGTCGGCGGCCCCGAGGACGAAGTCGGCTGTCGTGGTCGTCGCCACGAGGTCGCGCAGCTCCTCACCCCAGTCCTCGACCGGTGCAGCCAGGGCTTCGGCCAGGGACCCGTGCGCGGCCTCCCGGGCGCGCAGGCGCTCGCCGTGGTGCAGGCCGGCGACCCGCACCCCGCTGCCCGGCAGCCACGCCCGCAGCTCCTGCTCCAGCTCGAGGGCGTCGTACTCCCGCGAGTGGTAGGCGTTCGACGGCGCCTCGAGCCGCCCCAGCCCGGGGGAGAAGGTGAGCCGGTTCGGGGTCGACAGCACCACCACACCACCGGGCGCAGCGACCCTCGCCAGCTCCCCGACGTACTCCCACGGCGTCCACAGGTGCTCCAGCACCTGGAGCGACACCACGAGGTCCGCCACGTCGTCCACGAGGGGGAGCGCGGTCAGTCCCGCCCGCACGTATGCCGCCTGCTCACCACCGTGGGTGCGCGCGGCGTGGGCCGCGGCGATGGGGTCGTAGTCGACCCCGACGACCCGGGCGCCGGGCCACGAGGCGCGGAGCACGGAGGCGCCGTACCCCTCACCGCAGCCGGCGTCGAGGACGATGCCCGGAGGCGAGGGCACCCAGCCCGGGAGGGCGGCATACGCGGCCTCGTGGCGGCGGAACCAGTAGTTCTCGTGCCACACGCCGGGGACCGTGCGCTCGCCGGTGATGACCATGGGGACACGTGTGTCCACGGTCACCTCCTGACTCGCTGGGAGCACCCCGTGGTGAGCGTCACGCGGCGCTGGTGTGCCCTCGGCGAGCACGGACTGTAAGGATGGCACCTGACCTCATCTCATTCCCTACCTGGAAGAGGACGATCAGCGCATGAACATCGTCGTCTGCGTGAAATACGTTCCGGACGCACAGTCCGACCGCACCTTCAACGACTCCGACAACACCACCGACCGCGTGGGTGTCGACGGACTGCTGTCCGAGCTCGACGAGTACGCCGTCGAGGAGGCCCTCAAGATCGTCGAGGCCGGCGAGGGAGAGGTCACCGTCCTGACGGTCGGCCCCGACCAGGCCGCCGACGCCCTCAAGAAGGCCCTCCAGATGGGCGCGCACAAGGCCGTCCACGTCAAGGACGACGCGATCCACGGGTCCGACTCCGTGGCGACGTCGCTCGTCCTCGCGGAGGCCGTGAAGAAGATCGGGTCGCCCGACCTCGTCATCACGGGCATGGCCTCGACCGACGGCACCATGAGCGTCGTCCCGGCGATGCTCGCCGAGCGCCTCGGCCTGCCGCAGGTGACGTTCGCCTCCGAGCTGACCGTCGACGGGTCCACCGTGACGATCCGGCGCGACGGTGACGCCGCGTCCGAGACCATCGTCGCCTCGTTGCCCGCGCTGGTCTCCGTGACCGACCAGATCAACGAGCCGCGCTACCCCTCCTTCAAGGGGATTATGGCCGCGAAGAAGAAGCCGGTCGAGGAGTGGTCGCTGGCCGACCTCGGCGTCGACGCCTCGCTCGTCGGCCTCGAGGCCGCCTGGACCAAGGTCGAGTCGTTCACCAAGCGCCCCCCGCGCGAGCAGGGCCAGATCGTCACCGACGAAGGTGACGGCGGCACGAAGCTCGCCGAGTTCCTGTCCGCGCAGAAGTTCGTCTGAGCCGGCCAGAGACAAGGAAAGGAACACCCCATGGCTGAAGTACTCGTCCTGGTCGACCACGCGAACGGCACCGTCCGCAAGACCACCGCTGAGCTCCTGACCATCGCCCGCCGCCTCGGCGAGCCGTCCGCCGTCTTCGTCGGCGACGGCTTCGACGCCGCCAAGGAGGCCCTCGCGAAGTACGGCGCGGAGAAGGTCTACCGCGTGGAGTCCGCCGACGTGACCGACCACCTCGTGGCCCCGCAGGCCGAGGTGCTCGCGCAGCTCGTCGCGTCGGCCTCGCCGGCCGCCGTGCTCATCCCGAGCAACTCCGCCGGCAAGGAGATCGCCGCGCGCCTGGCGATCAAGACCGAGTCCGGTCTGATCACCGACGCCGTCGACGTGCAGGCGGGTGACGGCGGTGGCGTGAAGACCACGCAGTCCGTCTTCGCCGGCTCCTACTCCGTCACCTCGACGGTCACCAAGGGCACGCCCATCGTCACCGTGAAGCCCAACTCCGCCGCTCCCGAGGAGCACGCCGGAGCAGCGGCCGACGAGGTCGTCTCGATCGAGGTCTCCGATGCCGCCAAGGGTGCGAAGATCACCGAGTCCAAGCCGAAGCAGGCCACCGGGCGTCCCGAGCTGACCGAGGCCGCGATCGTGGTCTCCGGTGGTCGTGGCACGGGTGGCGACTTCTCCAAGGTGGAGGACTTCGCCGACTCCCTCGGTGCGGCCGTCGGTGCCTCGCGCGCCGCCGTCGACGCCGGCTGGTACCCGCACACCTCGCAGGTCGGCCAGACCGGCAAGCAGGTCTCGCCGCAGCTGTACGTCGCGTGCGGCATCTCCGGCGCCATCCAGCACCGCGCCGGCATGCAGACCTCGAAGACGATCATCGCCATCAACAAGGACGAGGAGGCGCCGATCTTCGAGCTCGTCGACTTCGGCGTCGTGGGCGACCTCTTCGCGGTCCTGCCGCAGGCCACCGACGCGGTGAAGGCCGCCAAGGGCTAGTCCTCGGCAGACCCCGTAGAAGGGCCCCCGGCCATGTGGTCGGGGGCCCTTCTCTCGGATGGCGCGTGGGCGTCATGCGGTGAAATGTCCGGATCGTGGACATGACCCCATCCGGCCGCCCCCTCGGTGCCGAATGTCCGGAAACCAGCACGCGGGGGCCCGCACGCGGGTCCCGTGGATGTCGCACCGTCGCGACGTCATGTGCTCAGCCTGGTGAGAGGACCCGTCAGTGACGACCGTGCCCGCCCAGCCCGCCCGCCCCGACCCACAGGAGGCCGAGCAGCTGCTCGCGCAGAGTCCGCCGGACTCACCACCGGGCGACGGACGACGGGGCCTGTCCCGCCGTGGGTTCCTCGGGTACGTCGTGGCCGGCACGACCCTGGCCGTCGCGGCAGAGCTCACCACGGGAGCCAGGCCCGCTGCCGCTGCGGTCCCGAGCGGACCGCAGGTGGCCGAGGTCTTCGACCTGGGCGACCTGCAGACGAGGTCGGCGCTCCCGACGTCGCAGCTCATCACCATCACCCTGGACGGGAACGGGGTCGCCCACTTCGCGATCCCCCGGATGGAGGTCGGCCAAGGGATCACCACCGCTGCCGCCATGCTCATCGCCGAGGAGCTCGACCTGCCCCTCGACAAGGTCGAGGTGACCCTCGCCCCGGCCCGTCCGGAGCTGGTCTTCAACCAGCTCACCGGTGGCTCCAACACGATGGAGTCGATGTACACCCCGATCCGGGTGGCCGCAGCCGTCGCCAGGGGACGGCTCCTCGCGGCTGCGGCGACCCTGCTCGGTGCCCAGGTGTCCTCGCTGACCGCCCGAAGTGGGGTCATCACCGACACCGCCGGCGGCAGCGCCACCTACGGACAGCTCGCCGCCCTCGCGGCCAGCGCCCAGACGGTGCCGGTCAGGGTGAACCTGAAGTCGACGTCGTCGTTCCGGGTGGTCGGCACCCCGCAGAACCGCGTGGACGCCCGCGACGCCGTGACGGGGCGCAAGAAGTTCACGATGGACCTGGCCGTGCCGGACGCGTTGCCCACGATGGTCTGCCGCCCACCGACGCTCAACGGTTCGGCACGCAGCGTGCAGAACCTTCCCGCAGTCCAGGCCATGCCGGGGGTCACCGACGTCGTCGTCGTGGACACCGGGGTGGCCGTGCGGGCTGCGACGTTCGGCCAGTGCATCGACGCCGTCCGCGCCCTGGAGGTGACGTGGAACCCCGGAACGGTCGCCGGTGAGTCCGACGAGTCGGTGCTGCGCCGGCTCAAGGCCGCCGAGCTGCCGATGGCGGTCCCGAAGGTGCCCCTGCTGGCCAGGACCGTCGATCTGCGGTTCGAGTTCATGTTCCGCAGCAGCGCGGCCCTCGAACCCAACTGCGCCATCGCCGACGTGCGCGCCGGCCGGGCCACGGTGTGGGCGGGCCTGAAGTCCCCGATCGTCGCGCAGCGCAACATCGCGGACGCCCTCGGGCTGCCCCAGACCAGCGTCAAGGTCAACGTCGTCACCGGTGGAGGGTCGTTCGGGCACAAGCTCTTCGGCGATGCAGCCATCGAAGCAGCGAAGATCTCCAAGGCGATGGGCAAGCCGGTCAAGCTCATGTGGCACCGCGCCGACGAACCCCGTCAGGGGCGCACCCATCCGATGGCCACCTCACGCATCCGGGCCACCCTGCTCGGGTCGGACGTGCTGACCTTCGAACAACGCCACACCAGCATCCAGACGGACTTCTCGCACGGGCTGGGGGAGCGGCTCACCGCGATGGCTGCCGAGCTCCCCGCGGGACTGGGCAACCTCGGGTTCGCCCAGTCGATCTTCACGCTCACCCAGGAGCTGCCGTACGACTTCGGCGTGGTCACCCAGCTGCTCAACGAGGTCGACATGGGCTTCAACACCGGCAGCATGCGCAACATCTACTCACCCGACGTCGCCTGCGCGAACGAGCTGTTCGTCGACCAGCTGGCGAAGAAGCTGGGCAAGGACCCGGTGGCCTTCCGGCTCGAGTTCCTCAAGAACGAGCGGGTCAAGGCCTGCCTGCGCAAGGTCGTCGAGGTCGGGAGGTGGGGTCGTGCCATGCCTGCCGGTACCGCGCAGGGCATCGCCGTGCACTCGGAGTACAAGGGCGCGACCGCGGTGCTCGTCGAGATCGACTGCCGTCCAGAGACGGTGAACCGCACCGTCCGGGACGCCGTCACCGGGCCGCGGGTGACCAAGGCAGTCATCGCCATCGACGCAGGGCTCGTGGTCAACCCAAGGGGCCTCGAGGCCCAGATGATGGGCGGCGTCTCCGACGGCATCGCCCTTGCGCTCACGAGCAGCAACCACCTGCAGGACGGTCACTTCCTCGAGGCCAGCTGGGACAACTACTTCTACACCCGGCAGTGGAACATCCCGCCGACCTTCGAGTGCATCGTCATGCCCTCCGACCGCGACCTGCCCGGCGGTGCGGGAGAGGCCGGTGTCGCGGCCTCTGTCGCCGCGACCGCCTGCGCCTACGCCCGCGCCACCGGGACGGTCCCCACGCGCTTCCCGGTCAACCACGGGACCGTCTCGTTCACCCCGAAGACCTTCGTCCCCCCGGTGCCGGCGTCGCCCACCGACGGCTTGTCCCACACCTACTGAGGAGCCCTGATGGCACAGCACACCTTCACCGTGAACGGCGAGATCGTCACCGTCGACGTGGCGGACGATGTCCGGCTCCTCTGGGTCCTGCGCGACGTCCTGGGCTACACCGGACCCAAGTACGGCTGCGGCATCAACGTCTGCAAGGCCTGCACCTCCCACATCAACGGGAAGGCGTTCAATCCCTGCTCGGTCCGCGTGGGCGACCTCGAGGCGACGGACGAGGTGACGACGATCGAGGGACTGGCCGCCACGGCGCCCGGCGACCTGCACCCGATGCAGGAGGCGTGGCTCGAACGCGACGTGGCCCAGTGCGGCTACTGCCAGCCCGGGCAGATCATGGCCGCGGTGGCCCTGGTCCACAAGGTGCGCGCTGAGGGCCGGGAGATCACCGACGCCGATCTCGACGCCATCCGCAACGTCTGTCGCTGCGGCACCTACAACCGGATCCGTGAAGCCATCCGGGACGGCGCAGCCCGGATGTGAGCCCGTGTATGGCGCCCACGCGCCATACGCACGAACGCCCCGGACCACGCGCGGTCCGGGGCGTTCGGCGTCATCCGCCGGGCTGGGGGTTGTCAGCGGATGGCGTTGGCGGCCGCAACGACGTCGACCAGGCCGTGGCCCTTGTCGAAGCTCGTGCTGCCGTTGGTCCCGGCCTCGTAGGGGGCGCCGTCGGTGTACTTGTAGGCGGTCGACTCGATCGCCGCCTCGACCTGGGCCGGGGTCGCCGACGGGTTCGCCTGGAAGAGCTGGGCGACGATGCCGGAGATGTGCGGCGTGGCCATCGAGGTGCCGCTGATGGTGTTGTAGTCGCCGGCTTCCTTGGGGTCCAGACCCGTGCTGCAGATCGGGAGGTAGATGCGGCAGGAGCTCGTGATGGACTCACCGGGCGCCGAGATGTCGGGGTACGTGGACTGGTCCCCGTTCTTCCCGCGGCTGGAGAAGTCGGACACGGTGCCGTCGCGGGTACCGGTGTTCTGGTCGAAGAACGACGCGACCGAGAGGATGCCGGGGGTCGGGTCCATGCCGGGCGGGTTGGACAGCGAGGTCGAACCGTCGCCACCGTCGTTGCCGTTGGCCCAGACGCTCACCACACCCTCCTTGACCAGCTCACGCTGGAGCTTGACCGTCGCGGAGTTGGGGTCGAAGGCGCCACCACCGGTCGGGCCGTAGGAGTTGCTCGTCACCTTGATCGGCGGGCACTTCGCCGCGGAGACCCCTGCGCCACAGGGTGCGGCGTGGTTCTCCAGCACCCAGTTGAGGGCGGAGTCGGCGCCGATGATGAACAGGACCGCACCCGTGCTGATGCTGACCAGGCTGGCCCCGGGGGCGGCGCCGTGCATCTTGGTGCCGTCGGAGAGGGTGACGTCACGGCCGGCGACGATGCCGTTGACGTGCATGCCGTGCCCACCACCGGAGACGAGATCGGTGTCGAGCGGGCCCGCGTCGACAGGGGCGCAGGTGCTCTCGGTGAGCGGCTCGCAGACCATCTTGAGGTTCTTGACGACCGCGGACGTCCCATCGGCGTTCTGCAGGAACGGGTGGCTCGGGTCGACCCCGGAGTCGATCACGGCGACGGACACCCCCTTGCCGTCCAGGCTCGTGCCGTTGGCACCGGTGAGGGTGTTCCGGGCCTCATCGCCGCGGGTGGCCTTGTTGGAGGTCGCGAGGGTGAACGCGATGGGCTGGTTGCCCTCGACGTAGGTCACCCCGGACTCGCCACGGACGGCCTGGATCTGGGCGGGGAGGCCGGTCGCCACGACGACGCCGATCTTGTCGAACGTGGTCACGGGCCGGAGCCCGGCGGCGGCGACAGCGCGCTTCGCGGCGGCGGTGTCGGTGCCGTGCACGAGGACGGTGGTCGGGGTGGCCGCCTGGAGGGTGCCGAGCTGTGAGGAGAGCCACGGCTGGACGGGGGCGAGCGACGAGCCTGCCGGGAGCAGGCCGGCCGAGGCCGGGGCAGCGAGGGCCACGGTGGCCAGGGCCGCGGCAGCGAGTGCTGCCCGGGTTCGTGTCACAGTGCGCATGGGATCCCTTTCGAGGAGCCGACCAGCTTCTTCGGTGGTCGTGCGTGTGACCGGACAACGAGGGCCCGCACGCCGTGGTTACGCGCGGGTAGGTCAAGGGAGGGTCAAGGAACGGCAGGTCGCACGGTCCCGGGACCGCCCGAGGCCAGGTACCGGGCGGTGCTACTCCATGATGGAGAAGCTGCCCCGGTCGCCACTCAGCGTGACCTCGATGCCCGTGATCCGCGGGTTCGTGCCCTCGACCTCGACGGCGAACGCGGTCCAGGAGCCCATCAGGTCCGCCAGGACGGGCTTGCCGACCGTGGCCCCCGCGGAGGCGTGGAGCACCACGGCGGTCGTGCCGGCCGGTGCGACCCCCCAGACGAAGGTTCGGCCGTCGGCGAGCTGGAAGGTCCCCCGCGCGAGCGTGGACTCCGGGTCCGCGCCGGCGAGCGTGGCGGTCATCCCGCTGGGGTCCTTCACGACCAGGTCGCCCTGCAGGCTCGCGACGACGGTGCCCCCGACCCGCGCAGCCGGCAGGTCGATCGAGATGACGACGCTGGTCGGGGTGCCTGCACCTGTGGGCCCCGTCTGGGTGAAGTCGTAGGGCGTCAGGGGTGTGGCGCCCTCGCCGTCCATGGTCACGCCGAAGGCCGCCATCTGGGGCTCGGTGCCGAGGATCCACGAAACTTCCTGCCCCGCGCCGCGCCAGCCGATGTCGGCTGCCGGCGTCGCCGCGATCAGGGGCTTGGCGAACGTCACGACGAACGCCGTGAAGTCCCGCCCCGGGGCCAGGGCCACGATGGGCTTCTGGACCGGCTGGCCCGCCAGGGGCTTCAGCTCGATCGCGTCGGTCACGCCGGGGACGATTCCGACGACGACCAAATGGCCGCCCGTGCCCTCGACGACGCGCCACGCGCCGCCGCTCCCGAGGATCCCCGTGACACTGCGCTCGCGGTGGCCGTCGCGGACCACGTCGATGGTGAGCTCTCCGTCCGCGACCGCCAGCGCGTACCGGGCGTCGCCGACCGTCAAGGAGCGACGTCCGGTGAGCCCCGGGGCGGGCACGTCGTGAGGGCCGTCGGTCCCAGAGGTGGGTGCGGTCGACACCGACGACCCACTCGGTCCGGCGGGCGTCGTGGTGTCGTTGCCGGGGGAGGACAGGACGGAGGACCCGAGGGCGATCGCGGCCACGGCGGCAGCGCAGGCAGCCACGGCCACGGTGGCCGACCGACGCCGGGTGCGGGCCCGCCCTTGCGCGATGACCTCGGTCAGGTTCACGTGCATGGCCGGAGCGGTCTCGGTGTGCAGCAGCTCGATGACGTCGCGGTCACTGGACATGAGCGTCTCCCTTGTCTCCGATGAGGATTCGCAGTCGTTCCAGACCGCGGGATGCAGACGACTTCACGGTGCCGACGCTGATCCCGAGCATCTCCGCCACCGTGCGTTCGGAGAAGTCTGCGTAGTGGCGCAGCACCACGACCTCGCGCTCGCGAGGAGGGAGCAACGCGAGGGCGCGCACCAGGTCGAGCCTCTCCGGGGCGTCGTCCGTGCGGTTCCACGGGGTGTCACGGACCTCGTCGACCAGGACGAGGCGGCGCTCCTTGCGCCAGGTGCTGACGACGTGGTTGCGCAGGATCCGGTGGCAGTAGGCCTCCGGCTCGTCGTGACGCACGCGCGGCCACACGACGTACAGCCGGACCAGGGCCTCCTGGGCCGCGTCCTCCGCGCGCGTGGGGTCGCCGGTGAGCAGCCAGGCCGTGCGGAGCAGACGTGGTGTCACGCGCGCGGCGAAGGACTCGAACGCCCCGTCGTCCCGTGCCCTCATGCGTTCCCCTCCCGAGCTCCCTCCGCGGACCCGTCCGGGTGGACCACGGCCTGTTGCGCCCCGGCTCCGTGGTGGACCCGGCTGCCGTACCCAACGCCAGACTGGCACTGAAGGTTGAGCGCCCGACGCGTAAACTTCGCAGGTGCCCGCCTACCTCGACCACGCCGCCACCACGCCGATGCTCCCATCGGCCGCGGCGGCGATGGCCGAACAGCTCACCGTCCCCGGCAACGCCTCCTCCCTGCACACCAGCGGGCGGCTGGCCCGCCGCGTCGTGGAGGAGTCCCGGGAGCGGATCGCGAAGGCCCTGGGGGCGCGACCGTCCGAGGTCGTCTTCACCTCGGGTGGCACCGAGTCCGACAACCTCGCGGTCGCCGGCACGTGGGAGGCGCGGCGCGACGCCGACCCCGCCCGCATCCGGATCGTGGCCAGTGCCATCGAGCACCACGCGGTGCTCGACTGCGTCGACCACCTCGTCACCCACGACGGCGCGAAGGCGACCTGGGTCGACCCCGACGCCTCCGGGGTCGTGACGGTCGCCGCGGTGCGCGCGGCCATCGAGCAGGACCCGGGCTCGGTCGCGCTCGTCACGGTGATGTGGGCCAACAACGAGGTCGGGACGATCCAGCCGGTGGCGGAGCTGGCGGCGCTGGCCCACGAGTTCGGGATCCCGTTCCACACCGACGCGGTGCAGGCGGCCGGCCACGTCCCCGTCGACTTCACCGCCTCGGGCGTCGACCTCATGACCGTGACCGGACACAAGGTCGGCGGCCCCCTGGGCATCGGTGCCCTCGTCGTGCGGCGCGACGCCAAGGTCGTCCCGCAGTCCTTCGGTGGTGGCCAGGAGCGCCAGATCCGCAGCGGCACGCTCGACGTGCCGGCCATCCGTGCGTTCGCCGTCGCCCTCGAGGAGTCCGTGGCCGCCCTCGGCTCCGAGGCCGGCCGCCTCGCGGCCCTGCGTGACCGGCTGGTCACGTCCGCGCAGGCGCTGCCCTACGACATCACCGTGACGGGCGCGTGGGAGGCGGGCGACACCGTGCGCCGGCTTCCCGGGAACGCCCACCTGCTCGTGCCGGGCTGCGAGGGCGACTCGTTGCTCTACCTGCTCGACGCCGCGGGGGTCGAGTGCTCGACGGGTTCGGCGTGCCAGGCCGGGGTGCCCCAGCCCTCGCACGTCCTGCTCGCCATGGGCATCCCCGAGGGCTCGGCCCGGGGCGCCCTGCGGCTCACCCTCGGCCACACGTCCACCGATGCGGATGTCGACGCCGTCCTGGCTGCGCTGCCGGCGGCCGTCGAGCGGGCCCGCAGGGCCAGCGGGGCGGCCTGATGCGCGTCGTCGCCGCGATGTCCGGGGGAGTGGACTCCGCCGTCGCCGCCGCCCGGATGCTCGATGCCGGTCACGAGGTCGTGGGGGTCCACCTCGCGCTCTCGCAGAGCGCGGCCACGTTGCGTGAGTCGGCCCGCGGGTGCTGCACCATCGAGGACGCCGGCGACGCCCGTCGGGTGGCCGACATGCTCGGCATCCCGTTCTACGTCTGGGACATGGCTGCCCGGTTCAAGCGGGACGTCATGGAGGACTTCGTCGCGGAGTACTCAGAAGGGCGCACCCCGAACCCGTGCCTGCGCTGCAACGAGAAGATCAAGTTCTCGGCACTGCTCGACAAGGCCGTGGCGCTGGGCTTCGACGCCGTGGCCACGGGTCACTACGCGCAGATCGTGGAGAGTCCCGGCGGCGAGCGCGAGCTGCACCGCGCGGTGGACATGGCCAAGGACCAGTCCTACGTCCTGGGGGTGCTCGACGCCGAACAGCTGTCCCGCGCATTCTTCCCCCTCGGGGACACCGCGAAGCCCGAGATCCGTTCGGAGGCAAGGGAGCGCGGGTTCTACATCGCCTCCAAGCCCGACTCCCACGACATCTGCTTCATCGCCGACGGCGACACGCGCGGCTGGCTCACGTCCCGCCTCGGGGAGCAGGCCGGCGACATCGTCGACGCGGCCTCCGGCGAGGTCGTGGGGGCGCACGCGGGCTCCTACGGCTACACCGTCGGGCAACGCCGAGGCCTGGGCCTGCCGCGGTCCAGCCAGGACGGCGAGCCGCGGTACGTCGTCGGGGTGGACGCCTCGACCAACACCGTCACGATCGGCACGGCAGACCTCCTGGGGGTCAACGCGATCCGGGGCGACCACGCCCGCTGGTGCGGTGCACCTCCCGAGGGTGTGGTGTCGGTCGGCGCCCAGGTGCGTGCGCACGGCGAGGAGGTCCCTGCCGAGGCGTGGGCCTCGGGTGAGGAGGTCGAGGTCCGCCTCGGCTCGCGGCTGCGCGGTGTGGCCCCCGGCCAGTCCGTGGTGCTGTACGAGGGCACGCGCGTGGTGGGTTCGGCCACCATCGCGCAGAGCTGGCTCGAGCGCTGACGCGTATGGCGCCGGAGGGAGGTGCGGACGCGAGCGCTGCCCGGGGCGTCGGTGCGGGCGTCGGCGGGGTGCTCCCCGGGCGGGAGATCCTCGAGGGCACGCCGCTGGCCCGGGTCCGGGCGCTGTGCCTGGCGTTCCCTGCCACGCAGGAGCGGGCGTCCCACGGTGAACCCTGCTGGTTCGCGGGCGGGAAGAAGATGTTCGTCATGACCTCCCAGCGCCACCACGACGACCGGGTGGGGTTCTGGGCGGCGGCGCCGGAGGGGGTCCAAGGGTCCCTGGTAGCCGCAGAGCCGGAGCGCTACTTCCGGCCGCCGTACGTCGGCAGCCGCGGATGGGTCGGGGTCCGCCTGGACGTCGACGACATCGACTGGGACCGGGTCGAAGCGGTCGTCGAGGACGCCTGGCGACAGGTGGCACCGAAGCGGCTGCAGGCCGAGCACGACACCCGCTGACCGCCCTCCGTCGCCCCGCTTTGGGTGCCCGGACGGTCGGAATTCGGACCGTCCAGGCACCCAAAGCGGTGAGCGAGGGGCAGGCCCGACCGACGTGGTCAGGAGGTGTCACCGGTGCGGTCTAGAGTCGGGGCCGTGGCTCGCGCAACCGGTATCGGCTCCCTTCCCGGCACCGACATCCGTGAGGCCCTCCGCGGGGTCCGCGAGATCCTCGCCGTCGACGACCACATCCCGTACCTCCCGGAGCTGCCGGCCCGCGGACCCGGCGCCGACATGGTCGGCCGAGCCGCAGGCCTGCTCGTCGACCTGCACGTCGACCTGCAGCCAGCCGGCTGGCGCCTCGTCGAGCGACCCGGTCACGACGCGTCCCGCACGGGCGCATTCCTTCGCGAGGACCTCGACGAGCTGGCCGAGGCCTTCGACGGCTGGGAGGGGGAGCTCAAGCTCCAGTGCACCGGTCCGTGGACCCTGGCCGCCAACCTCGAGCTGACGCGTGGCGAGAAGGTCCTGGTCGACCCCGGCGCGGTCCGTGACCTCACGGGTTCGCTGGCTGAGGGGATCCGCCTCCACCTCGACACCGTGCAACGACTCGTCCCCGGCGCCCGCCTGGTGCTGCAGGTGGACGAACCCTCCCTGCCGGCCGTCCTCGCCGGCCACCTGCCCACAGCCTCCGGCTACGGCCACCTGCGACCCGTGGACCCGCAGCGGGCGAGGAACGGTCTCTCCGAGGTCCTCGAGGCCGCCGGCGGCCGGGCCACGGTCGTGCACTGCTGCGACCGCGCCATACCGCTGCCGCTCCTGCGGGCCACCGGTGTCGGTGCCGTCGCGCTCGACGTGACCGACCTGACGCCGCAACGGTGGGAGTCGATCGCGGCGACCACCGAACAGGGGGTCGCGCTGTGGGCGGGGTGCCTGGCCACGGACGGTTCGAGCACGAGCAAGACCGCTGCGGGCCTCGTCGAGCGCGGCTGGTCGGACGCCGGGTTGTCCCCGAAGGGACTGGCCGACCTGGTCGCCACGCCGACCTGCGGGCTGGCCGGGCTCACACCCCAGGGGGCCTGGGGCGTTCAACGGAAGGCGGTCGAGGTGGCTGCCGAGTGGACCGAACGAGCTGAGGGCTGACACCGATGAGCAGCACGACGAACACCCCCGCCGTCCCGACGACCGTCGCGGCCGCCGGCACCCCGTCGACCCCGACTGCCGGGCGGTCGACGACGCGGGTCCCGTGGCAGGCGAAGTACCTCATGCTCGCGCTGATCTGGGGATCGAGCTTCCTCCTCATGAAGGTGGGGCTGCGCACCATGGCGCCCCTGCAGATCTCGGGGCTGCGGATCTACGCCGGCACGCTCACCCTCGTGGTGCTGCTCGCGGTCACCGGCGGGCGGCTGCCGCGCGAGCCGCGCACGTGGGCGCACCTGACGGTCTCGGGCATCTTCCTCACGGCGATGCCGTTCAGCCTGTTCGCGCTGGGGGAGGAGCGGGTGTCCAGCGCGCTCGCCGGCATCGGCAACGCGACGACGCCGATCGCCGCTCTGTTCTTCGCGTTGCTCCTGCTCCCGAGCGACCGGCTGTCCCCGCGCAAGCTCGCGGCCGTGCTCATCGGGTTCGCCGGGGTGGTGGTGATCACCCAGCCGTGGGAGTCGTCCGGCCGCCCCGACCTGCTCGGCTTCGGCATGACCCTCGTGGCCGGTGCCTGCTACGGCCTGGGCTGGACCTACAACCGCCGGTTCCTCGGCAACGCCGACCTGGGCGGGCTGTCCATGCCGACCGCCCTGCTCGTGGTGGGCTCGGTCCTCATGGCGCCCGTGCTCCTCGTCTGGTGGGCGCTGCACCGCGACACGTATGCCGCGCCGTGGAGCGTCCACGCCGACCCCTCCGGGGGTGGCTGGCTCACCCCGCTCCTGTGCGTGCTGGTGCTCGGCGTCGTGGGCACCGGGCTCGCGTACATGCTCCAGTTCGACGTGGTGCGCGGTGCGGGGGCGACTGTGAGCACGACGGTGACGTACCTGATCCCGGTCGTCTCGGTCGTGCTCGGCGTCCTCGTCCTGGACGAGCACCTCGCGTGGCCGCAGCTGCTCGGTGCCGTCATCGTCCTGGTGTCGGCCGTGGTCATCGGCCTGCCCGCCCGGCGCCGTCGGGCACCGGGCGGGACACCGGCCTGAGGCCCTAGGCCCAGGGCCAGGGCTTTCGGCCGCCTCAGGCCGAGGGCTTGCTGACCTCGCGGCGCAGGATCTTGCCGGTCGGTCCCTTCGGCAGCTCGTCGACGGCCCAGATGTGGCGCGGGTACTTGTAGGCCGCGATCTTCGACTTCACGAACGCCTGCACGTCCTCGAGCGTCGCCGTCGCACCCGGCTTGAGCGCGACCGCCGCCCCCACGTCCTCGCCGAGCAGGTCGTCGGGCACGGCCACGACAGCGGCCTCGAGGACGTCGGGGTGCTCGTACAGGACCTCCTCGACCTCACGCGGGTACACGTTCATGCCACCGCGCAGGATCATGTCCTTCTTGCGGTCGACGATCGTGAAGTAGCCCTCGTCGTCCATGGTCGCCAGGTCCCCGGTCCGGAACCAACCGTCAGGGATGGCCTCGGCCGTCGCCTCGGGGTTGCGCCAGTAGCCCTTCATGACGTTGTCGCCACGGATGGCGATCTCGCCGACGCCGTCACCGGCCGGGACGTCGTTGCCCTCGAGGTCGACGAGCTTCATCTCGCAGCCGGGGATAGCGACCCCGATGGTGCCGGGCTTGCGCTCCCGCGTGGGCATGTTGAACGACGCGACGGGAGAGGTCTCGGACAGCCCGTACCCCTCGAGGATGACGCAGCCGAACTTGTCCTCGAACGCCTTCATCACCTCGTGCGGCATCGCCGAACCACCAGAGCAGCAGGTCCGCAGCGACGTGGCGTCCATGGCGTCGGAGTCGGGGTGGTTGAGGATCGCGGCATACATGGTGGGCACGCCCATCATGATCGTGACCTTCTCGTCGTTGATGACCTTGATGGCCTCAGCGGGGTCGAACCGCGGGATCAGGGCGAGCGCAGCGCCGGCGATGACCGCGGCGTTGAGCCCGACGACCAGCCCGAACACGTGGAACAGGGGCAGGCAACCCATCACCACGTCGTCGTTCGTCGTCTCCTGGATGTCGACCGCACTGCGGTAGGCGTTGAGGTGGATGTTCCTGTGCGTGAGCTCGGCCCCCTTCGGGCGGCCGGTGGTGCCCGAGGTGTAGAGCACGATCGCCGTGTCGTCGTCGTCGCGCTCGGTCGGCTCGGCGATGGGTTCGCCGTCCTCGAGGGCGCCCTCGTCCGGGCCGAGCGGCCCGCACTGGACGATGCGGGTGCCCGAGTTCTTCGCGCCCTCCGTGGCCTCGGCCACGAAGTCCGGCCAGACGAAGGCGACCTTGGCGCCGGAGTTGCTGAAGAAGAAGTCGATCTCGCCAGCCTTGAGCAGCGGGTTCATCGGCACGACGATCGCCCCCGCGAGCAGCGACCCGAAGAAGACGACGGGGAACGCCGGGACGTTCGGCAGGATGATCGCCACCCGGTCGCCGGGCTCGACCCCTGCGGCGCGCAGCGATCCGGCCACCTTGGCCGCCATGGCGTGCAGGTGGGCGTAGCTCAGGTCGTTGCCCCTGAACTTGATGGCTGCCTGGTCGGGCGTCTTGCGCGCCGTGGTGACCAGGTTGGTCGCGAGGTTCGTCATCTGGGCTCCGCATCGTCGGGGAACTGGTCCACTCATCCTTGCGGCTCCGACCGGGTTTGGCCACGGGGCCGGGGGACGACGCCGTCGTATGGCGCGTGCCCGGGGGTCGAGCGCAGGCGTCGGCCGCGGGCGCGGCCACCCGGGGAACGTCGGAGCCGTCCCGGGAGTGCCGCGTCCGTCCTCCCCACCGTCGGTGGGGTGCGGCAGGATGACCCCCGTGAGTGAGATCGTCTCGACCAGCGTCCCGGACCAGGCCCGTCACGAGTGGGCCGACCTCGCGGAGCAGGCCAGCGCGGCCCAGTTCGCCTACCACGTCAAGGACGCACCGACGATCAGCGACGGGGACTACGACGCGTTGATCCGCCGGCTCAACGAGCTCGAGGACGAGCACCCGGAGCTGCGCACGCCCGAGAGCCCGACCCAGCAGGTCGGGGGAGCGGTGTTCAGCACCGACTTCCAGGCGGTCGACCACCTCGAGCGCATGCTGTCGCTGGACAACTGCTTCTCCCCGGAGGAGCTCGCCGCGTGGGCGGCCCGGGTCACGCGGGACTCGGGGACCACGGACTTCCACTACCTGTGCGAGCTGAAGATCGACGGCCTCGCCGTCAACCTGCTCTACGAGAAGGGCCGCCTCGTCCGTGCGCTCACCCGTGGAGACGGCCGCACGGGGGAGGACGTGACCAACAACGTCCGGACGATCGACGGCATACCCCACCAGCTGGCCGGCACCGACCACCCGGCGAGGGTCGAGATCAGGGGGGAGGTCTTCTTCCCGATCGAGGGGTTCGCGGACCTCAACGCCTCGCTGGTCGAGGCGGGCAAGCCGCCCTTCGCCAACCCCCGCAACTCCGCCGCGGGGTCGTTGCGGCAGAAGGACCCGCGCGTCACCGCGAGCCGCCCGCTGCACATGCTCGTCCACGGCATCGGGTTCCGTGAGGGCCTCGAGCTGACCCGGCAGTCGCAGGCCTACGAGCTGCTGCGCGAGTGGGGGCTGCCGATCTCGAGCCACTACAAGGTGGTCGACACCATCGAGGACGTGCAGGCGTTCGTCGTGCACTTCGGGGAGCAGCGGCACAGCGTCGAGCACGAGCTCGACGGCATCGTCGTCAAGGTCGACGAGGTGAGCGTCCAGCGCCAGCTCGGGTCCACCTCGCGGGCGCCGCGCTGGGCGATCGCCTACAAGTACCCGCCGGAGGAGGTCAACACCAAGCTGCTCGACATCCAGGTCGGCGTCGGCCGCACGGGCCGGGTCACCCCGTTCGGCGTGATGGAGCCGGTGCTCGTCGCCGGCTCGACCGTGGAGCGGGCGACCCTGCACAACGGCGACGAGGTGCGGCGCAAGGGGGTGCTCATCGGCGACACCGTCGTGCTGCGCAAGGCCGGTGACGTGATCCCCGAGATCCTCGGTCCGGTGGTGGAGCTGCGCGACGGCACCGAGCGCGAGTTCGTCATGCCGACGCACTGCCCCTCGTGCGGCACCGCCCTCAAGCCGGAGAAGGAGGGCGACAAGGACATCCGGTGCCCCAACGCCCGGACCTGCCCGCATCAGCTGCGCGAGCGGCTCAACGGGCTGGCCGGACGCGGTGCCTTCGACATCGAGTCGCTGGGCTGGGAGGGCTCGATCGCCCTGCTCGAGTCAGGGGTGCTGGAGGACGAGTCGGGGTTGTTCTCGTTGGGGGAGAAGGAGATCGCGCAGGTTCCCCTGTTCACCCGTGCGGCGAGGAAGACCGATCCCGAGGACGAGGTCGTCGACGGGCGGATCCTGTCGGCCAACGGTCGTCGACTGGTCGAGAACCTCCAGCAGGTGAAGGACCAACCGTTGTGGCGGGTCATCGTCGCCCTGTCGATCCGCCACGTGGGGCCGACGGCGGCGCGCGCCCTCGCCCAGCACTTCGCCTCCATGGACAAGATCCGGGCGGCCAGCCTCGAGGAGCTCGCCGCCGTGGAGGGCGTCGGCGGAGTGATCGCCGAGGCCGTGCGCGAGTGGTTCGACGCGCCCGGCAACGACTGGCACGTGCGCATCGTCGAGCGATGGGCCGCCGACGGCGTCCGCATGCAGGACGAGCGCGACGAGTCGGTGGAGCAGACCCTCGCCGGGCTGACCATCGTCGTCACGGGGTCGCTGGAGGGGTTCTCGCGCGACGAGGCGAAGGAGGCGATCCTGACCCGCGGCGGCAAGGCCTCGGGGTCGGTCTCCAAGAAGACCGACTACGTCGTCGTCGGTGAGAACGCCGGGTCGAAGGAGGACAAGGCGCGCGAGCTCGGGCGGCCCATCCTCGACGAAGCCGGGTTCCGGCGGTTGCTCGAGGACGGCCCGGGCCCGACGGAGTCCTGACGTGATCGACACCGAGACCTACCTGCGGTTCTGCGACGAAGCCCTGCTCGGCATGCGCGACCTCGTCCTCGACCTCGGGGACGACCTGGCCAACACCCGACCGGACATCCCCGGCGCCAACAGCCCCTTCGCGATCCTCACGCACTGCCTCGGTGTGGTCGCGCGCTGGGCGTCCACGGTCAACCTCGGCCAGATCGTGCCCCGCGACCGTGAGGCAGAGTTCCTGGCGGTCGGCGCCGTGACCGACCTCGCGGCAGACGTCGACCGGATGCGCACGTCCCTGCGGGGGTGGGTGGCCCGGACGAACCCGCAGGCGCCCCCGGTGAACCCGACGACGGGCCGCCAGGACTGGTACGCCGCCACCCAGGGCGGGGTGCTCTTCCACGTGTACGAGGAGCTGTCGCAGCACCGCGGTCACATGGAGGTCACGCGCGACCTCCTGCTGGCGCAGGCCCGCGGCGAGTCCTAGCCCCCGCCGCCTCCCACCATCGCCTCCGGCGATGCCCGTCCCGGCGGCGCCGGGCGGGCCCGGCGGGCGCGGCGCCGGCGGACGGGGCACCGGGCGCACACGGCATACGGGTGGTTTGTGTGACTCACCCACATTGAGCAGGCACGACGCCGGGCGAAGCATGACGGGCATGCGCCCGACAACGACGTCACGCCGGCGGATCGCCGCCCTCGCCACCACTGCCACCCTCGCCCTGCTGGGCGGACTGGCCACTGCCGCCCCCGCCTCGGCGGACAAGCCGCAGGGCGGGCACTGTGCCCGCCAGTCCAAGGTCGCGGTCCCGGGGGCCCAGGCCCAGAAGGTGGCCTGCCTCGACGACCTCACCACGGCCGGGACGGTCGCGTCCGGGCACACGAACCCGAACGACTGGGCCGGCCTGAACGCCGCCGGCACCGTGAACCCGGCGGGTGTCCCCGGCATCCAGGTCGACGGCTACTTCCCGGACACCTCGACGACGAACACCAACAACGGCTGGAACCACGACTCGCAGTTCGTGCTCCGCATCCCCGACCACTGGAACGGGGGCCTGGTCGTCAGCGGGGCGCCGGGCACGCGGGCGCAGTACGCGAACGACTTCATCATCAGCGACTGGGTGCTGAGCAAGGGCTACGCGTTCGCGTCCACAGACAAGGGCAACACCGGTGCGGCGTTCTACCGGGACGGCAGCGCCCCCGGTGGCTCGATCCGCGAGTGGAACTCCCGCGTCACCCAGCTCACGGTGGCGGCGAAGTCGACCCTGAGGAAGGTCTACGCGAAGTCCCCGAAGCGCACCTGGATGGTCGGCATCTCCAACGGTGGCTACCTCACGCGCTGGCAGCTCGAGAACCGACCCGACCTCTACGACGGCGGGGTGGACTGGGAGGGAACCCTCTTCCGCGCCGAGGGGCCGAACCTCCTGACGTACCTGCCGACTGCGCTGAAGAACTACCCCAGGTACGCCGCCACCGGCGACCCCGCTGCCCACGACGCGATGATCGCTGCCGGGTTCGCCCCGGGGTCTGAGTTCCTGTGGCCGTTCCACCACACCTACTACTGGGACCTCACCCAGCGCATCTACCGCGAGGAGTTCGACCCCACGTGGGACGGCGCCCTGGACGCCGGTGTGCCGTTCTGCGCCAGCGGGACCCCGAGCTGCGACGCCGACTACGACTACGCCTCGCGGCCCGAGGCGGTGAAGGACGCGGTGAGGTCGGTGTCGCTCACGGGGAAGATCGGCAAGCCGATGATCACGATCCACGGAACCCTCGACACGCTGCTCCCCGCGGCCACCGACTCCGACGTCTACGACACCCTGGTCGACCGGGCCGGCTCAGGAGCCCTGCACCGCTACTACCGGGTCGAGGACGGGACGCACACCGACGGGCTCTACTCGGCCTACCCCGACCGGCTGCGCCCCCTGCTTCCCTGTGCGCGCAGCGCGTTCGACGTGCTGACCGCCTGGGTGGGGCGCGGTATGGCGCCGCCCGCCGACGGTCTCGTCCGTCGCCCGGCCGGCGGGGACGTCGTCAACACCTGCGCCCTCTGACCCACCGGCGGGGCCTCAGTCCGCGGCGGTTCCCTCGGGAGCCGCCGCGGTCCTGCGCACCGCCTCGCTCGCCTCGGTGATGATCGCCGTCATCGCCTCGGCGGCGGCCCGTCCGTCGCCGGAGCCGATGGCCTGGGCGACGTCGCCGTGCAGTCGGATGGCCACCGGGTTGGGCCGGGCCGGCATGAGCTGGTGGTGGGTCCGCCCCGAGAGCACCTCGGAGACGACGTTCGACAGGGCCGCGAGCATCTCGTTGCCCGACGCCTCGAGCATCGTCGTGTGGAAGACCTGGTCGGCCTGCAGGTAGGCCTCGAGGTCGCCGGACTTGGCGTGCACGGTCATCCGCATGACGGCGCCCACCATGGCGCCGCACTGCTCGGGGGTGGCCCGGTCGGCGGCGAGCTCGGCCGCCACGGGCTCGAAGCCACGCCTCAGCTCGCCGAGTGAGAGCAGCTGGTCCTCACGGTCCGGGCCGTCGAGGCGCCAGCGGATGACCCGGGGGTCGAAGACGTTCCACTGGGTGCGCGGCCGGACGCGGACCCCGAGGCGGCGCCGGGTCTCGACCAGGCCCATCGAGGAGAGCACGCGGACCGCCTCCCGCACCACCGAGCGGGACACCCCGAAGCGCTCGTCGAGCTGGTCGATCCGCACCACGGCGCCCACCGGCGTGGTGCCGGAGACGATCTCCTGCCCGAGGGCGTCGAGGACGTTGGCGTGCAGGCCGGCTCCCGGGGTGGGCGGGCCGTCGGTGGGAGGCATGGGGCCAGCGTGCCAGAAGAGGACGACACGAACACTGAACGCCAATAAATAAGATTTGTTTTGCCTGAAGTCTTGTCAAAACTGATCTGATCATGGACTCTGGTGGACGGAAGCCTCGATGCCGAGGTCCAGCACCCCACGCACGAACCTGCTCACCGGACAAAGGAGTCGCGGACATGACCAGCCCCACCAGACCACCCCTCGTCGTGATGATGGGGGTGTCCGGCTCCGGGAAGACGACCGTGGGAGCAGCCCTCGCGCAGCGGCTGCGGGTCCCGTTCGCGGACGCCGACGACTTCCACCCGCCGGAGAACATCGCCAAGATGGCCGCCGGGATCCCGCTCGACGACTCCGACCGCGGGCCGTGGCTCCAGACCATCGCCGCCTGGCTGGGCGAGCACGCCGCCACGGGCGGGGTCGCCAGCTGCTCGGCGCTCAAGCGGGCCTACCGCGACATCCTCACGTCGGTCGCCCCGCAGACCGTCTTCGTCCACCTGCACGGTGACCGCGACGTCCTCGCCGCGCGGGTGGCCGGCCGTCCGGGGCACTTCATGCCGGCGGCCCTCATCGACTCGCAGTTCGACACCCTCGAACCCCTCCAGGCCGACGAGATCGGCCAGGCCCTCGACGTCGCCCAACCCGTCGACATCCTCGTCGAGCAGTCGCTCGACGTCCTCGCCACGAAAGGTGCGTCGCTCGCATGACCACTGACCTGTTCACGTTCCTGCAGCCGGCCCTGGCTGCGGCCGACGTCCCGGACATCCCGGCTGCGCGCCTGGTCCCGGCGGCCCTGATCGGGATCGCCGTGATCGTCGTCCTGATCACGAAGTTCAAGCTCCACCCCTTCCTCGGCCTGACCCTCGGCTCGCTGACGGTCGGCGCCATCGCCGGTGTCGCGATGGCCGATGTCGTCGCCAGCTTCACCAAGGGCTTCGGCTCGACCGCGGCCAGTGTCGGCACCCTGATCGCGCTGGGCGCGATGTTCGGCAAGCTGCTCGCCGACTCCGGGGGAGCGGACGAGATCGTCGACACCATCGTGGGGCGCTCCTCGGCTCGTTCGCTCCCGTGGGCGATGGCCGGGGTCGGTGCGCTGATCGGCCTGCCGATGTTCTTCGAGATCGGCCTCGTCCTGCTGATGCCCGTGATCTTCCTGGTGGCCCGCCGCTCCGGCCTGTCGGTCATCAAGGTCGGCATCCCGGCCCTCGCGGGCCTGTCCGCCATGCACGGCCTCGTGCCGCCGCACCCCGGTCCGCTGGTGGCGATCGACGCCCTCAAGGCCAACCTCGGGATCACCCTGGCCTTCGGTGTGCTGGTCGCCCTGCCGACGGTCGCGATCGCCGGCCCGCTCTTCGCCCGGTTCGCCGGCCGCTGGGTGGACGTCCCCGCTCCGGAGATGTTCGACACCGCCGACGACCGGGAGCAGCGCCTGCAGCGACCGACCTTCGCCGTCACCCTGTTCGCCGTCCTCACCCCGGTGGTCCTGATGATGGGCAAGGCGCTCGCCGACATCTTCATCGCCGCCGACGACAACCCGGTCCGCACCGTGCTCGACTTCGTCGGCACCCCGCTCGTCGCGCTGCTCATCGCCGTCATCGTCGGCATGTTCACCCTCGGCCGCGGCGCCGGCATGGGCACCAAGGAGCTCTCGACCTCGCTCGAGAAGTCGCTGCCGCCCATCGCCGGCATCCTGCTGATCGTCGCCGCCGGCGGTGGCTTCAAGCAGACCCTCGTCGACACCGGCATCGGCAACCTCGTCGCCGACTGGGTGCAGAACAGCGGCCTGTCCGTGCTCCTGCTCGCCTGGATCGTCGCGGTGCTCATCCGCCTCGCGACGGGCTCGGCGACCGTCGCCACGGTCACCGCCTCAGGGATCCTCGCGCCCCTGGCCGCCGGCATGAGCACCTCCGAGGTGTCGCTGCTCGTGCTGGCCATCGGCGCCGGCTCGGTGTTCTTCTCCCACGTCAACGACGCCGGCTTCTGGCTGGTCAAGGAGTACTTCGGCCTCAGCGTCGGCCAGACGATCAAGTCCTGGTCGCTGATGGAGACCGTGCTCTCGGTGTCCGGCCTGGTGTTCGTCCTGCTCCTGGGCCTGGTCGTCTGACCGCGGCGGCCTGCCCCTTTCTCGCCTTGGGTGCCCAGACGGTCGGAACTCCGACCATCTGGGCACCCAATGTCGTGTCGGAGCGGGGCGGTCGGCGCGGTGCGGCCGGTGCCATAGAGTTGGTCTTCGTGGCCGTCGACTTCCAGCAAGAGATCAAGAACCTCCGCACCACCATGGACTCCGTGCGTGAGGTGACCGACCTGGCATCGCTGCAGGAGCAGATCACCGACCTCGAGGCCAAGGCCTCCGCGCCGGACCTCTGGGACGACCCTGACGCCGCGCAGGTCGTGACCTCCGCCCTCAGCCGGGCCAACTCCGAGCTCGAGCGCGTCAAGAGCATGGACTCGCGCATCGACGACCTCGAGGTCCTCGTCGAGATGGGCACCGAGGACGGCGGCGACGCCGACACGATGGCCGAGGCCGAGCGTGAGCTCGTCTCGCTGCAGAAGGCGGTCGGCGAGCTCGAGGTCCGCACGCTGCTGTCGGGGGAGTACGACGAGCGCGCGGCTGTCATCACCATCCGCGCCGGAGCCGGTGGCGTCGACGCCGCCGACTTCGCCGAGATGCTCATGCGCATGTACCTGCGCTGGGCCGAGCGCCACAACTACCCCGCACAGGTGATGGACACGTCCTACGCCGAGGAGGCCGGGCTCAAGTCCGCCACCTTCGAGATCAACGTGCCCTACGCGTTCGGCAACCTCTCGGTCGAGGCCGGGACGCACCGCCTGGTCCGGATCAGCCCGTTCGACAACCAGGGCCGTCGCCAGACGAGCTTCGCCGCGGTCGAGGTCATCCCGCTCATCGAGCAGACCGACTCCATCGAGATCCCCGAGAACGAGATCAAGGTCGACGTCTTCCGCTCCAGCGGCCCCGGCGGCCAGAGCGTCAACACGACCGACTCGGCGGTCCGCATGACCCACATCCCCACCGGGATCGTCGTGTCGATGCAGAACGAGAAGTCGCAGATCCAGAACCGCGCCGCCGCCCTGCGCGTGCTCCAGTCCCGCCTGCTGCTGCAGCGCCAGGCCGAGGAGGCCGCCGAGCGCAAGGAGATGGCCGGCGACGTCAAGGCCAGCTGGGGCGACCAGATGCGGTCCTACGTGCTGCAGCCGTACCAGATGGTCAAGGACCTGAGGACCGAGTTCGAGGTCGGCAACCCGTCCTCGGTGTTCGACGGCGACATCGACGGCTTCATCGAGGCGGGCGTGCGCTGGCGCAAGGAGCAGCAGAAGCTCGCCGAGTAGGCCTCCCCACCGCCGTGACGGCGACGAGGACGCTTCGGGCTGCCCCGGTCTGACCCTTGCCTGACCCTGGGCTGCCACGCCGAGCGGGCGCTGCTGCGCGGCATACGCCGGCGCGCGACCTATCCTCGGGTGCGTCGTGCGTGGACGCCCGCGCATGACAGGTATGCCGTCCCATCCAGCCCCCCGGTAAGGCTCACGTCCCGCGCATGATCCGTTTCGAGAACGTCAGCAAGGTCTATCCCCGGTCCAGCCGACCGGCGCTGAGCGACATCAGCCTCGAGATCGAGCGAGGCGAGTTCGTCTTCGTCGTCGGGTCCTCCGGCTCGGGCAAGTCCACGCTCCTGCGCTTGGTCCTCAAGGAGGAGGGCGTCACCCAGGGTGCCGTCCTCGTCGCGGGCCAGGAGGTCGGGCGCCTGCCGCAGCGCAAGGTGCCGCGCCTGCGCCGCGAGATCGGGACGGTCTTCCAGGACTTCCGCCTGCTGCCCAACAAGACGGTCTACCAGAACGTGGCCTTCGCGCTGCAGGTTTTGGGACGGTCCCGGCACGCGATCCGCCAGGTGGTCCCCGAGACGCTGGAGATGGTCGGGCTCGACGGCAAGGAGAAGCGGCTGCCGCACGAGCTCTCCGGTGGTGAGCAGCAGCGCGTCGCCATCGCGCGCGCGTTCGTCAACAAGCCGCCGATCCTGCTCTGCGACGAGCCCACCGGAAACCTCGACCCGACGACCAGTCTCGACATCGTCCGCCTTCTCGACCGGATCAACCGGACCGGCACGACGATCGTCATGGCCACGCATGACGACGACATCGTCGACCAGCTGCGCAAGCGCGTCGTCGAGCTGAAGAACGGCCACATCATCCGCGACGAGAACAAGGGCGTCTACGGCAGCGGTCGCTGACCGCACGCCACGGACTTCGGGAGACCTCACCCCATGCGACTGCAGTTCATGCTCAGCGAGATCTGGACCGGCCTGCGCCGGAACCTCTCGATCGCCGTCTCGGTCATGCTCGTGACCACGGTCTCGCTGTACCTCCTCGGGCTGGGGCTGCTGCTCCAGCGCGAGGTCGACACCCTCAAGGGCTTCTGGTACGACCGCATCCAGGTCTCGATCTTCATGTGCGGTGACGACTCCGCCGAGCCCAACTGCGCCGGCCGGGGAGTGACCGACGAGCAGCGGACAGCGCTCAAGGACCAGCTCGACCAGATGAAGCCCCTGGTCAAGAACGTCTACTTCGAGTCCGAGCAGCAGGCCTACGACCGGTTCCAGGAGCAGTTCCGCAACAGCCCGCTGGCCAGCAGCATCCGGGTCGGGGACATCCCGCAGAGCTACCGCGTCCAGCTGTCCGACCCGACGAAGTACGACGTGGTCGTCAGCGCCTTCCAGGGCGCCCCGGGGGTGGGGCGCGTCCAGGACCAGCAGAAGACGCTGGACAAGCTGTTCACGGTGATGAACGGCGTGACCGTGGCGTCCTTGGGGCTGGCGTTCATCATGATCATCTGCGCCGTGCTGCTCATGGCGACGACGATCAGGCAGGCCGCGTTCACCCGCCGAAGAGAGACCGGCATCATGAAGCTGGTCGGGGCGAGCAACCTCACGATCCGGCTGCCGTTCGTCATGGAGATCGTCCTCGCGACGCTCGTCGGGGTGGGCGCCTCGGTCGGCCTGCTCTACGCGACGATCCACTACCTCACCGGTTACGTGGCCCGCGAGCTCCCGGACGTGGCGATCGTCGGAGCGGGAGACGTCTGGGTCGTCGCGCCGACGCTGGCCGCGATCATGCTCATCATCGCGATCGTCACCTCGTGGGCGACGTTGCGCCGGTACCTGCGCGTCTGACGCGGGGACCGGCTCGGCCGATCGGTCGATTCACAGGCACGAATCGACCGCCAATCCCCAGAAACTGGTGTGCCCTGTGTTACCAATGAGGCCTATGAGCGCCATCCCCCCGCGCCGTCGCGCCACGCACCCCGTCCGGCTCACCGCCCTGGGCCTCGCCGCGGTCTGCTCGGTCGCCCTGGCGACCCCGTCCCTCGCCGCGGCAACGACCGCGACGACGACAGCAGGAGCCGTCACCGCGGCGACCACGGGGCTGGGCGCGAGCGCCCCGGGAGCCACCGACCCCGACAAGGCGAAGAAGAAGGTCGACAAGCAGGTCGACGCGCTGCAGGGCCAGCTCGAGGACACCTCCGCGGACCTGCGCGACGCCTACCTCGCACTGGAGCGCACCCGGGCCGCTCTGCCGGCCGCCCAGGCCGTGCTCGACAAGGCCACCGCCCAGCAGTCCGCGGCGGACGCCCACAACGACGAGATGGCCGTGGCCCTCGGGGTCGCCGAGGCCAACCAGGCGCGCGCGGTCGACCAGCTGGCCGGCACGCGCAAGGACCTGTCCGCCACCCGCACCCGGGTCGCCCGCTTCGCCTCCCAGCTCTACCAGGACCAGGGGATGGGCCAGCTGTCCGTCGCGCTGAGCGCGACGACGCCGGAGGACTTCGCCAACCGCATCGCCCTCACCGACACGGTGATGGACGTGCAGAACCAGTCCATCACCAGGCTGGCCACGGCCCAGGCCGCCGCGCGGGCGCAGGAAGCCCACATCGCGGCGCTGCGGGCGCAGGTCGCCGCGGCGAAGAAGGCCGCCGAGGTCGCCCTCGCCCGCGCGACGCAGGCCCGCGCCACCGCGGCCGCCGCGAAGGCGAAGCTCGACGCCCTCGCCGTCCAGCAGGCGGCGCAGTCCAGGGCCCTCGAGGCCAAGAAGGGCGCGGAGAAGGCCAAGCTCGCCGCGGCCGAGAAGGAGCAGGCCCGGCTCAAGGCCGTCCTGGTCGCCCGCGCCAAGGCCGCCAAGGCCGCGGCTGCGCGCCGCGCCGCGGCGGAGGCGCGTGCCCGGGCCGCCGCACGCAAGGCGCACCGCCCCATACCGAGGTCGACGCTGCCGTCCATGCCGAGCTCCGGCGGCTTCCTCAGCGCCCCGTCGCCCGCGCCCATCTCCTCGGAGTTCGGGATGCGGTTCCACCCGATCCTGCACTACTGGCGCCTGCACGCCGGTCGTGACTACGCGGCCAACTGCGGGTCGCCGATCCGCGCGGCGGCCGACGGCCAGATCATCTCGGCCGGCTGGGGCGGCGGCTACGGCAACCGCATCATGGTCGACCACGGCGTCCTGCGCGGCGTCGACCTCGTCACCACGTACAACCACATGGAGCGCTACGCCGTGCGGTCCGGTCACGTCTCGCGCGGCCAGGTCATCGGCTACGTCGGGACGACCGGTTCGTCGACCGGCTGCCACCTGCACTTCGAGACCTACGAGGACGGGACCCCCAAGGACCCGCGCCGCTGGCTCTGACCCGGGTCCGACAAACCCGTCGTCGTCCCACCCCCTCCAACAGGTAGCGTTGACCTGCTGACCGACGACCGGCCGGCGACGAAGCGTGCACGTGTCGACAGACGGGATGGGGCAATGCCCAAGGCCAACGACGAGGGTCGCAAGGTGGTGGCGAGCAACCGCAAGGCGCGCCACGACTACCTCATCGAGGACACCTTCGAGGCAGGCCTGGTCCTGATGGGCACCGAGGTGAAGAGCCTGCGGATGGGGCGGGCCTCGCTCATCGACGGGTATGCCGCGTGGCGCGGGGACGAGCTCTGGCTCGAGGGCGTGCACATCCCCGAGTACGTCCAGGGCACGTGGACCAACCACACCCCGCGCCGGCGCCGCAAGCTGCTGCTGCACCGCAGCGAGCTCACCAAGATCGCCCGCAAGTCCTCCGAGAGCGGCCACACCATCGTGCCGCTGCAGATGTACTTCAAGGACGGCATCGCCAAGGTCGAGATCGCCGTGGCCAAGGGCAAGCGGCAGTACGACAAGCGGCACGCCCTGCGCGAGCGGCAGGACAACCGCGAGGCCCAGCGTGCGCTGGGCGCGAAGGGGCGCCCACAGGTATGAGCCGGGTCGGGGGGGCTGGTCGGCACCGGGTGCTGGCCGCCTGGGCGGTGGCGCTCGGGTTCGCTGCGCTGGTCCTCTCCGGCGGCACCGCGTCCGCGGCCTCGTCGGACGACCTCGCCACGAAGTTCCACGTCGACTTCACCGTCAACCAGGACGGTTCGGTCGACGTCGCGGAGAACATCACCTGGCACTTCCCCTCCGGCGAGGACCGGCACGGCATCGAGCGCTTCATCACCGTCCGCGCCGGGTACCAGGACCGCACGGACACCTACCGCGAGTACCCCATCAGCGACATCAGCGCGTCCTCGCCCTCCGGCGCTCCCTCCGACGTCTCCGTCAGCGACGCCGCCGACGGCACCTCCGTGCGGATCCGCGTCGGCGACCCGGACCAGACCGTGTCCGGGACGCAGAGGTATGTCGTGCGCTACCACCTCGCCTCGATCGTCAACGGGTTCGACGACCATGCCGAGTTCTACTACAACCTCGTCGGGCCGGCGAACGACAGCACCTACGAGGACGTCAGCGCCTCGGTGACCGGACCCGGAGCCGCCGACCGCGCCGAGTGCTTCCTCGGGGAGCTCGGTTCCACCGACCGCTGCCAGGCCACCCCGGGCGCGACGGCGCAGTTCAGCGCCGCTCGAGCCGAACCCGGCCAGGGCGTCTCGATCCTGGCGTCGCTGCCGCTGGACGGGTTCGGGTCGCTGGAGCCGGTCCTGCACCAGGGTGAGGTGTCCAGCGATGGTGGGGTGATCACGACCCAGACGTCCAAGGCCCTCGGGGCGCTGGCCCTCGGCGCCGGGGTCACCCTGCCCCTGCTGGCAGCCGGCCTGATGGGCACCCTCGTCTACACGCGCGGCCGCGACGAGCAGTACGCCGGGCTCACCCCCGGCCTGACGCCGGGCCTCGCCCCGGGCGCCACGGGTGCCCAGGGCGCGGGCTCCGTCCCCGGCAGTGCGGCGCAGGCCCCCGTCGTCCGGGCCGGGAAACGGGTCGTGGCCGTGCAGTTCACCCCGCCGCAGGGGGTGACCCCCGGCCTCGTGGGCACCGTCATCGACGAGACGGCCAACACCGTCGACGTCTCCGCGACCCTCGTCGACCTCGCCGTGCGCGGCCACCTGACCATCGAGCCGATGACCTCGGGGATGTTCAAGAGCAAGGACTGGCGGCTCACCCGGACGACGCCGACCGCCGAGCAGGCGACCGTGCCGCTGCTGCCGTACGAGGAGGCCCTGCTCGGCGGTGTCTTCGCGACGTCGCCGGTGCGCGACCTGTCGGACCTCAAGAACACCTTCAAGCCGACCCTGACGCGGGTGCAGTCGCTGATGTACGACGAGGTGGTCCGCCGCGGCTGGTTCCGCCGCTCGCCCCAGGCGCAGCGCGGCGCGTGGACCACGCTCGGGGGGCTGCTGATCTTCGTGCCCGTGTTCGTGGGCATCTGGCTGGGTGGTCCGTTGATGAGCCTGGGCGCCAGCAGCGGGTTGGGGGTGCCGCCCGGGATCGCCCTCGTGGGGGGCGCGGTGGTGGCCGGTGCCATCGTGCTGTTCCTCGGCCGACGGATGGCGGCTCGCACGGCCGAGGGCAGCGCGGTGCTGGCGCAGTCCGAGGGGTTCAAGCAGTACCTCGTCACGGCCGAGGCCTCCCAGATCAAGTGGGAGGAGGCGCAGGACGTGTTCAGCCGCTACCTGCCCTACGCCATCGTGTTCGGCGTCTCGTCGCAGTGGGCCTCGACCTTCGAGAAGGTCGCCGAGGCCGCTGCAGCCGCGGGCCACGTCGTGACGCCACCGCTGTGGTACCTCGGTGGCGACATGAGCTCGTTCGGCGGGATCGCCGACGGCATGGACTCCTTCGCGACGACCGCGGGTGGGACGTTCACCAGCACCCCGGGCAGCTCCGGCGGGTCCGGGTTCTCCGGTGGGGGCGGGTTCTCCGGCGGTGGGGGCGGCGGTTCCTCAGGCGGCTCCTGGTAGGCGCCCGGCCACCACCGATCCGTTGCCCCCAACGAGGCGCCCCGCCATACCCGGCCCTGGTCCCGACACGACGAAGCGGGGGTTGTTCGGCGACACCGGGTGAAATATCTCCCGGTTCGCCGAACAAACCCCCGCTTCGCGCACGTGTCGCGCACGTGACGCGCAGTGCGTGTCGGTCAGTGCTTGAAGGCGTCCTTGACCTTCTCGCCGGCCTGCTTCACATCGGCCTCGGCCTGGTCGGCCTTGCCCTCGCCCTCGAGGCGCTCGTTGTCGGTCGCCTTGCCGGTGGCTTCCTTCGCCTTGCCGGCGAGGTCGTCCTTGGTGTTGTCGAGCTTGTCCGTGAGTCCCATGTTTGCGCTCCTCGTCATCGAGTGACGCCGGGTGGTGGGCCCGGCGGCTGTGCACGACAGGCCTGGCCTGCCGACCGATCTCACTTGCACGGGAGGTGGCCGCTTCTTGACCGCCGTGCCCTTCGACCGTAACCCGCTGACGGGATATCCGCAGGTCAGGAGCCGAGCACGAGCAGGAGGTCGCCACCTTCGACCTGCTGCTGGGTGCCGATCGCGAGCCGCGTGACGGTCCCCGCGACGGGGGCGGTGATGTTGGCCTCCATCTTCATGGCCTCGATCGTGGCGACGACGGCGCCGGCCTCGATGGCCGACCCCTCCTCGACCTGGAGGCTGACGACCCCGGCGAACGGGGCGGCCACCTGGCCCTTGTCGGACGGGTCGGCCTTCTCCGCCGCCTTGACGTCGACCGCGACCTTCTCGTCGCGCACCTGGACGGGCCGCAGCTGGCCGCCCATGGTGAACATCACCGTCCGCAGGCCGCGCTCGTCGGCGTCGGAGACGGACTGCAGGCCGATGAGCAGGCGCTTGCCCGGTTCGAGGTCGATCTCGTGCTCGTTACCGACCTCGATCCCGTGCAGGAACTCGCGGGTGCCAAGCACCGCGAGGTCGGAGTAGGAGTCGCGGGACTTCTCGAAGTCCTTGGTGGGCCCGGGGAACAGCAGGCGGTTGAGCGTCTGGCGGGGAGCCGCGCGCAGCGCCTGGGCGTCCTCGTCCGACAGGTCCGACACCCGGGGCTTGGGGTTGCGGCCCTCGAGCGCCTTCGTGCGGAACGGCTCGGGCCAGCCGCCGGGCGGGTCGCCGAGCTCGCCGGACAGGAACCCGATCACCGAGTCGGGGATGTCGTACTTCGTGGGGTTGGCCTCGAAGTCGTCCGGGTCGGCCTTGGCGCCGACCAGGGCCAGGGCGAGGTCGCCGACCACCTTGCTGCTGGGGGTGACCTTGACGATGTTGCCGAGGATCCGGTTGGCCGCGGCATACGTGTCCTCGACGGCCTCGAACCGGTCGCCGAGCCCGAGCGCGATGGCCTGCTGGCGCAGGTTGGAGAGCTGCCCACCGGGGATCTCGTGCGTGTAGACGCGGCCGGTGGGGGAGGGCAGGCCGGACTCGAACGGGAAGTAGAGCTGCCGGACGGCCTCCCAGTAGGGCTCGAGGTCGCAGGCCGCGCGCAGGTCGAGGCCCGTCTGGCGCGGGGTGCCGTCGGTGGCCGCGATGAGCGCCGACATGGCGGGCTGGCTGGTGGTGCCGGACATCGAGGCGCTCGCGACGTCGACCGCGTCGACGCCGGCGTCGATCGCAGCGAGGAGGGTGCCGAGCTGGCCACCCGGGGTGTCGTGGGTGTGCAGGTGCACCGGCTGGTCGAACCGTTCGCGCAGGGCCGTGACCAGGGTGCGGGCTGCGGGCGCGCGCAGCAGGCCGGCCATGTCCTTGATGGCGATGATGTGTGCCCCGGCCTCGGCGATCTGGTCGGCGAGGCGCAGGTAGTAGTCGAGCGTGTACAGCTTCTCGCCCGGGTTGGTCAGGTCGCCGGTGTAGCAGAGGGCGACCTCGGCGACGGCGGTCCCGGTGGCCCGGACGGCGTCGATCGCCGGGCGCATCTGGTTGACGTCGTTGAGCGCGTCGAAGATGCGGAAGATGTCGATGCCGGTGGCGGCCGCCTCCGTGACGAACGCGTCCGTGACCGCGGTCGGGTATGGCGTGTAGCCCACCGTGTTGCGCCCGCGCAGGAGCATCTGCAGCGGCAGGTTCGGCATCGCCTCGCGGAGCTGGGCCAGCCGGTCCCACGGGTCCTCGGCCAGGAACCGCAACGCCACGTCGTACGTCGCGCCACCCCAGGCCTCGACGCTGAGCAGCTGGGGGGTGAGCCGGGCGACGTACGGCGCCACGTGCATCAGGTCGCGGGTGCGGATGCGGGTCGCGAGCAGCGACTGGTGCGCGTCGCGGAACGTCGTCTCCGTCACCCCCACGGCCTCCTGGGCGCGCAGGGCGTCGGCGAACGCCTGGGGCCCCTCGCGCAGCAGTCGGTCACGGGCGCCGGGCGGGACCGGTGCGGTCGTGTCGAGGGTCGGCAGCTTGGACCGCGGCGAGACCCGGGTGCGACCCGGGCCGTGCGGCTGGTTGACCGTGACCTCGGCGAGGTAGGTGAGCAGCTTGGTGCCACGGTCGGCGGAGATGCGGGCCGTCCGCAGCTCGGGACGCTCGTCGATGAAGGCGGTCGAGAGCCGTCCCGCCTGGAAGTCCGGCTCCTCGAGGAGGGCCTGGAGGAACGGGATGTTCGTCGAGACGCCACGGATGCGGAACTCCGCGAGCGCACGGCGGGCGCGTCGGACGGCCGTCGGGAAGTCGCGGCCCCGGCAGGTGAGCTTGACGAGCATTGAGTCGAAGTGGGCGCCGATCTCGGCGCCGACGAACACCGTGCCACCGTCGAGGCGGACACCGGCGCCACCGGCCGAGCGGTAGGTCGTGATGCGGCCGGTGTCGGGCCGGAACTCGTTGGCCGGGTCCTCGGTGGTGATGCGGCACTGGAGCGCGGCGCCACGGATCTGCAGCGACTCCTGCGACAGCCCGAGGTCGGCGAGGGTCTCGCCGCTGGCGATCCGCATCTGCGAGCTGACCAGGTCGACGTCGGTGATCTCCTCGGTGACCGTGTGCTCGACCTGGATCCGCGGGTTCATCTCGATGAACACGTACCGGCCGTCGGGCGCGAGGAGGAACTCCACCGTGCCCGCGTTGACGTACCCGATCTCCTTGGCGAAGGCGACCGCGTGCGCGCACATCTCCTCGCGCAGGGCGGGGTCGAGGTTCGGCGCCGGGGCGATCTCGACGACCTTCTGGTGGCGGCGCTGCACCGAGCAGTCACGCTCGAAGAGGTGGATGACGTTGCCCTCGCCGTCGGCGAGGATCTGCACCTCGATGTGCCGCGGGTGGACCACGGCCTCCTCGAGGAAGACGGTCGCGTCGCCGAACGCCGACTCCGCCTCGCGCATGCAGGCCTCGAGGGAGTCGCGCAGGTCCTCGCGCCGCTCGACGCGCCGCATACCGCGTCCGCCACCGCCGGCCACCGCCTTGGCGAACACGGGGAACCCGATCTCCTCGGCCCCCGCGATGAGCTCGTCCACGTCGGTGCTCGGGGCGGCGCTGCGCAGGGTCGGCAGGCCGGCCTTCTTGGCCGCGGCGATGGCGCGCGCCTTGTTGCCGGTGAGGTGCAGGACCGAGGCGGGCGGACCGACGAACGTCACACCGGCTGCGGCGCAGGCCTCGGCCAGGTCGGGGTTCTCCGAGAGGAAGCCGTAGCCCGGGTAGACGGCGTCGGCGCCGGCTTCGACCGCGGTGCGCACGATGCCCTCGGGGTCGAGGTAGGCGCGCACGGGGTGGCCGGCCTCGCCGATCTCGTACGCCTCGTCGGCCTTGAGCACGTGCTCGGACTTGCGGTCCTCGTAGGGGAAGACCGCGACGGTCTTGGCGCCGAGCTCGGTGGCGGCCCGGAAGGCGCGGACCGCGATCTCCCCTCGGTTGGCGACGAGCACCTTGGTGAACACGAGACCTCCTGCGAGAGCTGCCGGCAAGACCACTGGGACGAGCGTGCAGGGGAATCCTAGTGAGCGTTCGCTGGCTGAGACCGGGCGACCGCGATGCGGACAGCCCAGCGGGCGGGCCGGTCGAGTCCGGTCCGCCCGCTGCGGTGGTTCAGTGGTGGTTCGGTCGTATGGCGCGAGGGCGCCGGGGTGGGGGCGGCGTCAGTTGGCCGCGGTGAACCGCTGCCGGCGGTGGCGAGGCTGCTCGAGCTCGTCGACGAGGGCGACGGCGTAGTCCTCGGCGCTGATCTGGTCGCCGGCGGGGGAGTCGAGCCCGAGGGTGAACGTCCCGGTCCGCTCGCCGGGCAGGATCACCGGTGCGGGGGAGAAGAAGGTCCAGTCGAGGTCCTGCGGTGCCGCGCGGAAGAGGTCGAGGGCGGTGGCGCCGGAGGCGGCCTCGGCGAGGTACTCCGCGGGGAAGCCGTCGCTGTCGAGCAGGCGGGTGCCGTCGGGCAGCAGGAGGGAGCCGGCACCGCCGACGAAGACGACGCGGGTGTCGCCGGCGTGGTCGATGAGGTTCTGGGTGGCGGCCAGCCACGGCTCGTGGCTCTCGCCGGTGCGGCTGGGGCCCGTGGCCGACACGATGACGTCGTGGGCGCTCGCGGCCTCGGTCACGGAGGCGGCGTCGCCGAGGTCGCCCCTGACGGACTCGACGCCGTCGATCCCGGTGTCGGCGCCGCTGCGCGACAGCGCGGTGACCTGGTGGCCGCGGGAGACGGCCTCGCGGGCGATGCGGGTGCCGATGGTGCCGGTGGCTCCGAAGAGGGCGATCTTCATGGTGGTTCAGCTCCTGGAAGTGGGGTGGACATGCTGTCGGTCTCGACAGTAACAATTGGTTACTGAGTACTTCAACGTGCTATAAGTACCTCATGGTGACCAAAGCATTCCCCGGTGGGACGACCCTCGCCCGTCCGGACCGCGGCGACGCGTTCGACCCGAACTGCCCCACGCGCGTCGTCCTGGACCGCATCGGCGACAAGTGGACGGCCCTGGTCGTCGGTGTGCTGTCCACGGGGGTGCTGCGCTTCACCGAGCTCCGCACGGCGGTGGGGGGCGTGGCTCCCAAGGTGCTCACCCAGACGTTGCGCGCCCTCGAGCGGGACGGGCTGGTCACCCGTACCGTCCACGCCCAGGTCCCGCCGAGGGTGGACTACGAGCTCACCGACCTCGGCAGGTCGCTCGAGGAGCCGTTGGCGATGCTCACCGACTGGGCCGAGGTCCACGTGGCGCAGATCCTGGCCGCCCGCGAGCGGACCGAGGCGGCCGCCGCCCCGGCCTGATCCGGTCCTGCACGACGACGCCCCCGACCGGTCACCGGTCGGGGGCGTCAGCACGGGAAGGGACGCTCAGAGCCGCACGACCATCTTCCCGGTGTTGCCGCCCGCGAGGAGGCTGCGGAACCCGTCGACGGCACTCTCGATGCCCTCGACCGCAGTCTCCCGCCACGCGATGCGGCCCTCGGCCAGCCACCCGGCCATCTCCTTCTCGAACTCCGGCCGCAGGTCCTCGTGGTCGCTGACGAGGAAGCCGCGCAGGGTGAGCCGCTTGCCGATCGCCTGGAACAGGTTGCTCGGGCCGGGCACCGGCTCGGTCGCGTTGTAGGCGCTGATGGCACCGCACATCGCCACGCGTCCACCGACGCGCAGCGCCGAGATGGCAGCCTCGAGGTGGTCGCCACCGACGTTGTCGAAGTAGACGTCGATCCCCTCGGGCGCCGCCTCCTTGAGACCGGCGGCGATGGGCTGGGCCTTGTAGTCGACGACGCGGTCGAAGCCGGCCTCGTCGACGGCCCAGCGGACCTTGTCCGGGCCGCCGGCCGAGCCGATGACGAGGGAGGCGCCCTTGAGGCGGGCGATCTGGCCGACGAGGGAGCCGACGGCCCCTGCTGCGGCGGACACGAACACCCGGTCGCCCTCACGGAGCTCAGCGGTGCGGACCAGGCCCGCGTAGGCGGTGCGTCCGGTCATGCCCATGACTCCGAGGTAGGCCGAGGGCGAGGCGAGCCCGGTGTCGACGACCCGGGCGTGACGGCCGTCGACGAGGGCGTGGGTGCGCCAGCCGTACGGGTGCAGGACGGCGTCTCCGACCTCGACGGTGGCGCCGGTGGCGTCGGTGACGTCCCCGCCGACCGCCTCGACGACGCCGACGGCGTCGCCGGTCATGGGCTGGTCGAGCTCGAACGGCGGCACGTACGACCTGGCGTCGTTCATCCGGCCCCGCATGTACGGGTCGACGGACAGGAAGGTGTTCCGCACGAGCAGCTGGCCCTCGGCGGGTTCGCCGAGCTCGGCCTCGACGAGGGCGAAGTCCGCGTCGACGGGCTCGCCGTGGGGGCGGCGGACGAGGTTCCACTGGGTGCTGGTCGTCATGGGGTGCCTTTCACGAGGGGGTGGCCCGAGAACTCCGGGCCGTTGGACGCAACCTGCTCCCCGCCGACGGTGTTCCCCGTATGGCGCGCGGGTGGGATGTCCCACACGCCTGCCCCGGCGGCACACGGGAAGGTCGCCGGTGGCCGGGAGGAAATGGATGCAGGGGGTGGTGGCGTTGGACGCTAGGATTGACCACGACAACTGAACAGCGTGTGTGTGAGCACCCCGTGCGTCGAGCAGCAGCCTTGTGAGCCGCGGCACCGGAGCATGGGGGTGATCGGTTTCGACATTGGTCGGCATATCAGGGGAAGCGGGTCGAGGATGCCTGGTTATCTCGTAAACGCTCCCGGCAAACCAATAGGTGCCAATTCCAAGCGCACCGACTTCGCCCTCGCCGCCTGAGCGAGCCACGAAGTCCGTCAGCCTGAGCTAGTTCTCGACTCAGTGTCTGGCGTCAACTAGAGAACTTGCTGCGCAGTCATGTCGGGGGACTGCGCGGGACTCTTACTCGACTGGGCCTGTCAGCGGACGTGTGCGCGCGAGCGCTGGGGCCGAGAAAATCCACAGCGCACTGCACCCGGAGAAGCCCTGGTTTCCCGTCAATGGACGCGGGTTCAATTCCCGCCACCTCCACCACTCGTGCCCACACACACGCACCAGCTGTCAGAAGGGCCCGGCTCAGGCGCCGGGCCCTTCGGCGTTCCCGGGGGGGCCTCCCGCCGTCCCCGGCGGCCACCCGCCTGACCTGCGAGGATGGCGCGATGCTGCGCGACGACACTGCCCACGAGGAGCGGATCGGGTCCCGCGACCTCGCCGCGTGGTCCACCCCCGTCGGACGCGCGGTGGCCCGCGCCGGTCTGGCCCTCGGTCACGGCGCCGTCCGGGTCGGGACGTGGAGCGCGGCCAACGTCGTCCTGATCGTCACGGCGCTCGTGGGCGGGCTGGCCGTCGTCGCCCTCACCGCCCTCACCGCCGAGGTCTACGAGTCGGTCGTCGAGGCGGACGGCCTCGCCGGCCTCGACCACCCGGTCCTCGATGCCGCCATCGGGTGGCGCAACCCCGGGCTGGACCACGCCGTGACCCTCTACACCGACGTCGGTGGACCGGTCGGGATGCCGGTGCTGGCTGCTCTCGCCACAGCGGTCATGGTGTGGCGCTGGCGGTCACGAACTCCCTTGGTGCTCATGGTGATCGCGGCCCTGGGGTCGTTGGCCATGACCATCACCGGGAAGCAGCTCATCGGGCGGGCCCGGCCCCCGCAGTCGCTGGCGGTGCCGCCGTTCGAGACCTCCCCGTCGTTCCCGAGCGGGCACACGCTCAACGCGACGGTGCTGACCGGGATCGTGGTCTACCTGCTGCTGCGCCGGCTCGAGTCGGCGCGGGCCCGGACGGCGACCGTCGTGGCCGGGGTGCTGTTCGTCGGCTCGATGGGGCTGAGTCGGGTCTTCCTGGGCCACCACTGGCTGACCGACGTGGTGGCCGGCTGGGCGCTGGGACTGGCCTGGGTGGCTGTGGTCGTGACCGCGCACCGGCTCTACCTCACCGTGCGCCGGGCGACACCGGGTCACGCGGGGACGTCGGCCACCCAGTGGTCGCCCTCGGGGCGGAACCCGAGTCGCTCGTAGTAGGGGTTGACCATCCCGGAGGGCGTGACGATCTGGCGGATCCCCTTGCCCCGGAACATCCCGCTGCTGCGGTAGACGAACTCGCCCGGCGAGAAGTCGCGGAACCGCGGGGTCACGTAGTCCAGCTCGACCCGGGCGATGCCGTCGCCGGAGTCGCGCACCACGACCACGCCGACGGTCTCGTTGCCCCGCTCGACGAGGTAGGCGCTGCGGCCGTCGCCGAGCCCACCCGTGCCGGGGGAGGCGTCGAACCGCGGGAAGTAGCGGGCGATGTCGGCGGCCTGCACCTTGAGGAAGTGCTGCAGGTACGACTCGTCAGGACCGACGGCGACCACCTCGTACACCTTCTCGTCACCACGCTCGCGCACCAGACGGACGATGAACCACACGTTGATGCCGGCGATGACGAGGTTCATGGCCACCATCGGCCAGACCATGAGCATCGCGTTGAACACGGTGAGCGTGCAGCTGGCGACGAGGTTGAGCAGCCGGAAGCGCAGCACCCTCGCCTGGAGGAGGGAGAAGACGAGCAGTGCCGAACCGGCCCACCCGAGAGCCTGAACGGACCACGACGTCATGGCTCAAGTGTGGCGCACCGACGGGGGTGGGCCGGACCACGACGGGTCAGGCCTGCTGCTGCGCCTTCTGGGCCTCGACGTCGGCCTTGACGGCCTCCATGTCCAGACCCTTCACCTTGGCGATGACGTCCTCGAGCATCGGCGCGGGCAGTGCGCCGGCCTGGGCGAAGACGAGGATGCCGTCGCGGAACGCCATGAGCATCGGGATCGAGGTGATGTTGGCGGCGGCGGCGAGAGCCTGCTCGGCCTCGGTGTCGACCTTGCCGAACACGATGTCGGGGTGCTGCTCGGAGGCCGCCTCGTAGACCGGCCCGAAGCGCTTGCACGGGCCGCACCACTCGGCCCAGAAGTCGACGAGGACGGTGCCCTCCTCGAGGATCGTCTTCTCGAAGTTCTGCGCGGTCAGGGTCGTGCTAGCCATGTGTCTGCTTCCAGTCCCAACGGACCACGACGGTCGCGGTCACGGTGTGCTCACCCAGCTCGACGGAGGTGTCCGCCGCACGGCCGGCCATCATGGCCATCCGCGGCTGGGGTCCACCCTGCACAACGTCACAGAGCTCGCGGACCTTCCCCAGCTCGCGTCCGGCCAGGGCGGCATACTGCTCGGCCTTGGTCCGCGCGTCGAGGAAGGCGGCCTCGCGCGCCCGGGCGTGGAGGGGTTCGGGGTCGGCCACGTCGAGACCGATGTGGTCGATGCTCAGCGCGTTGCCGGCCGCGCCGACGAACGCCTCGACGAGGGTGCCGACCAGGTCGGCGTCCCGCACGGTCACCGAGAGGTTCTGGTATGCCGTGTAGCCCACGACCGTGACTCCCTGCGGGTCGTGCCGCGGGTGCACGCCGGTGTCGGTGGTGCGCAGGTCCGCGGCGGCGACACCGTGGTCGCGGGCGGCCTGGCCCAGCCCGCTGGCCCGGCTCCCGGCGTCGGACAACGCCGTGGACACGTCGTCGGCGTCCACGCGCACGCCCACCCGCAGGCGCACGACGTCCGGGACGGCTGAGGCACGTCCGGTCCCGCTGACCTCGATCTGGCTGCTCATCCGCCCAGCCTAGGCCGGGCAGGCGGGCTGGCGGAGGGCTGGCGGAGGGCTGGAGGAGGGCGGGGAGGATCGGTGGAGGGCTGCTGTCGGCAACTCGTGGTTGGCTGGTCGTCGTACCGTCAGGAAGGACAGGCACGACCGCATGACTCAGCGCACCCACACCTCGACCAGCCTTCTCGGCACCACGACCTCGCAGGACCTCGATCTCGACCAGGTCCGTCGCTACTGGGACGACTTCGCGGCTGAGTACGACACCTACCCCGACCACGGCCTGCTCGACTCCGACATCCGGGCCGCCTGGAAGGACCTGCTGCGCACCTGGCTGCCGGCCCGTCCCGCCCGGGTCGCGGACCTCGCGTGCGGCACCGGCTCGATGACCACGCTGGCCGCCGAGCTCGGCCACCAGGTCAGCGGGGTCGACCTCTCGGGGGAGATGGTGGCCCGGGCGCGGGCGAAGACCGCTCCGTTCGGCAGCGCCGTCGAGGTGGTGCAGGGTGACGCGGGTGCTCCGCCGCTGGCCGAGGGGACGTTCGACGTCGTGCTGGCGCGCCACATCCTCTGGACCCTGCCCGAACCCCTGGCCGCCCTGCGCTCGTGGGTGCGGCTGCTGCGTCCCGGCGGCCGCCTCGTGCTCGTCGAGGGCCGCTGGGGGATGGAGGACGCGGCCGACCAGGCGTCCACGTCCTGGCGGTCCGGGGTGCCGTCGGTCGAGCTCGCGGCCGTCGTCCGTGAGCTCGTGGGGGAGCCGTCCGTCGTCCAGCTGACGGACTCGACCTACTGGGGCAAGGAGATCGAGCACGAGCGCTACCTCCTGACCGTCCAGCTGGGCGCGACCCCATGAGCCGGCGGAGTGCCCGCCGTGGCTGAGCAGGCGGCCGGACCCGGCGACGTGGGTCAGGTCGCAGGGTCCGTCGCAGGGTCCGTCTCAGGATCCGTCGCGGGGTCCGTCTCAGGGTCCGTCGAGGGGTCACCCGCGGCGGCGAGTCGTGCCGTCCAGGTCGTCGGCTGGGCCTTCGTCGTCCTCGCGGCGCTCATGGTCCCGTGGACGGCCTACCTCACCCTGCACCTGCCGAGCTCGCAGGCCGCCGCCCACTACGACCTGGCCTGGGGCGGGTTCGACGTGGCGATGTTCGTGGCCCTGGCCGCCACCGCGTGGTCGGCGTTGCGGTTGCACACCACGCTGCCACCGCTCGCGGCCGTCACGGGGACGCTGCTCGTCGTCGACGCGTGGTTCGACGTCGTGACGGCCCCGGCCGCGGACGACCGGTGGGTCGCCGTCGCCATGGCCGTGCTCGTCGAGCTGCCCCTCGCCGGCGTGTGCCTCTGGCTCGCGGTCACCGGTCACCAGCTCGTCATCCGTCGCCTGCGTCGACGTGCCCGAGGACGCCCCGGTTTGCGTCGAGAGGGCTGAGCCGCCACAGTCCTCGGGTGAGTCATTCGAGCAGCAGCACCGCGACCGACGCCTCCACCCCGGAGCCGGACCCGACCTCCGGAGGGCCCGAGGGGAGCCACCTCCAGGCCGGGCTCAAGCCCCGGCACGTCACGATGATCTCGATCGCCGGGGTCATCGGGGCAGGCCTGTTCGTCGGCTCCGCCAAGGCGATCGCCACGGCCGGCCCGGCCGTGCTCATCGCCTACGCCCTGGCCGGCACCCTCGTGGTCCTCGTCATGCGCATGCTCGGCGAGATGGCCACGGCGCAGCCCGACACGGGGTCGTTCTCGACGTACGCCGACCGCGCCCTCGGCCCGTGGGCCGGCTTCTCCATCGGCTGGCTCTACTGGTGGTTCTGGGTCATCGTCATCCCGGTCGAGGCGACCGCCGGGGCCTTCATCCTGGGCGACTGGTTCCCCGGGGTCCCGCAGTGGGTGTTCGCCCTGCTCATCACCGCTCTGCTCGTCGTGACGAACCTGTTCAGCGTCGGCAACTACGGCGAGTTCGAGTTCTGGTTCGCCCTCGTCAAGGTCGTCGCGATCGTGGCGTTCATCACCGTCGGCGTGCTCGCGATCTTCGGGATCCTGCCCGGCTCGGACACCTCGGGCATCGGCAACCTCACCCAGCACGGCGGGTTCATGCCCAACGGCTTCGGCGCCGTGCTCTCGGCCATGCTCGTCACGATGTTCACGTTCATGGGCACCGAGATCGTCACCATCGCCGCCGCGGAGTCGCCCAACCCCGAGTCCGGCATCCGGCGTGCGGTCAACTCGGTGATCTGGCGGATCAGCCTGTTCTACCTCGGCTCGATCTTCGTGGTCGTCGCCCTCGTGGCCTGGAACGACCCCGCGCTGGTCGACGGCAACTCCGGTTCGTACCAGGTCGCCCTGGAGCGGATGGGCCTCGGAGGCCTGACCACCGTGCTCGAGTTCGTCATCCTCACGGCGGTGGCGAGCTGCCTGAACTCCGCCCTCTACACCGCCTCCCGCATGGCCTTCTCCCTGTCCAGCCGCGGCGACGCGCCGGCGGGCTGGTCCCGCACCACGAGCCGGGGCGTCCCGGCCAACGCGATCATCGCGAGCTCGGTCGTCGGCTTCCTCGGCGTGATCGGCAACTACCTGCTGCCCGAGAAGATCTTCGGCTACCTGCTGGCCAGCTCCGGGGCCATCGCCCTGTTCGTCTACCTCGTCATCGCACTCTCCCAGCTGCGGATGCGCCGTCAGCTCGACGACGCGGGCACGCAGCCCGCCGTGCGCATGTGGCTGTACCCGGGCCTGACCTACGCCACGATCACCTTCATCGTCGCGGTGCTCGTCCTCATGCTGGTCCAGGAGGGCCACCGCCTCGAGCTCGGGCTCAGCCTGGCGCTCGCCGCCGTGATCCTCGCGATCGGTGTCTCCCGGAGGGGCGCCGGCGGTCACGGACCCGCCGGAAAGGGACCGGTCGGCGAGACCGAGCAGGTCCCGGTTCGGCCTACCCCCCGGTAATCGGGACAATGCACGGCATGACCGCCGTGCCCTCCGTGTCCAACTCCATCACCGTCCGTCTGACGCTCCCTGCCCGCGCCACCGCGGTCTCCGAGCTCACCGGGATCATCGAGAAGAGCGGGGGGCTGGTCACCGGGCTCGACGTCACGGCGTCGGGTGCCGGCCGCATCCGGGTCGACGTCACCGCAGCAGCGCGGGACACCACGCACGCCGACGAGATCGTCGAGCAGATGCGCGCCGTGCACGGCGTCGAGATCGGCAAGGTGTCCGATCGCACCTTCCTCGTGCACCTCGGCGGCAAGCTCAAGATCGAGTCGAAGGTCCCGATCCGCAACCGTGACGACCTCTCGCTGATCTACACCCCCGGCGTGGCCCGGGTGTGCATGGCGATCGCCAACAACCCGGCGGACGCACGCCGCCTGACCATCAAGCGCAACACCGTCGCGGTCGTCACCGACGGCTCGGCCGTCCTCGGACTGGGCAACATCGGCCCGCTCGGGGCGCTCCCGGTCATGGAGGGCAAGGCGGCGCTGTTCAAGCGCTTCGCCGACATCGACGCGTTCCCGATCTGCCTCGACACCCAGGACACCGAGGAGATCATCACCGCCGTCAAGGCGATCAGCCCGGTCTTCGCCGGCATCAACCTCGAAGACATCTCGGCGCCGCGGTGCTTCGAGATCGAGGCCCGGCTGCGCGAGGAGCTGGACATCCCCGTCTTCCACGACGACCAGCACGGCACCGCGATCGTCACGCTCGCCGCCCTGCGCAACGCGTTGCGCGTGGTCGGCAAGGAGCTCAGCGAGTCCAAGGTCGTCCTCAGCGGTGCGGGCGCCGCCGGCACCGCGATCCTCAAACTGCTCCTCAAGGCCGGGGCGCAGGACGTCGTCGTCGCCGACCAGTACGGCGTGGTGCACAGCGCGCGCGAGGACCTGGCCGCGGACGGCCAGGAGAACCTCCGCTGGGTGGCCGAGCACACCAACACGCGTGGGCTGACGGGGACCCTCAAGGAGGCCGTGGGCGGCGCCGACGTCTTCATCGGCGTCTCCGCCCCGGGCATCCTCACCGGCGACGACATCGCCACCATGAACGACAAGGCGATCGTGTTCGCGATGGCCAACCCCGAGCCGGAGGTGGACCCCGCAGCAGCCGCCGAGCACGCTGCGGTCGTGGCCACGGGTCGTTCGGACTTCGCCAACCAGATCAACAACGTCCTGGTCTTCCCGGGCGTCTTCCGCGGCCTGCTCGACGCGGCGTCGACCTCGATCGACCTCGACGTGATGCTGGCCGCCGCCAAGGCGCTGTCGGAGGTCGTGCACCCCGACGAGCTCAACGCGGCCTACATCATCCCGAGCGTCTTCCACCCGGACGTGTCGAAGGTGGTCGCTGCCGCCGTCAAGGCAGCGGTGCTGGGGCAGAGCCCCGAGGCGGTCGAGCGCGCAGCGGTCGCCGAGGCAGGGTCACCCACGGGCGACGAGGCCGAACTCCTGCGCTAGCAGCTCCAGGCTGCGCAGCTTCGCGTCGAGGTCGGGCGTCGGTGCCACGAGGGTGATCTCGTCGGCGCCCGCCTCGTCCGCGAGGGCCGTGAGGCCCTTGGCGACGTCGCTGGCAGGACCGGCGAAGACCCGCCCCTTGAGGCTCGGCGCGATCCGGGCGAAGTCCTCGGAGAGCCGGAACTCGCGGATGTCGGCAGCGCTGGGTCGGGTGGTGTCGCCACTGCGGATCCGGCGCATCTGCAGGGCCCAGCCGGCCCGGAAGTCGGCGGCCACGTCCTCGTCGTCGGTGGCCAGCGCGAGCACGGAGATGATGACGCGGGGCGTGTCACCGACCAGGCCGGGACGGAAGTTCCGGCGGTACGCCTGCAGCGCGTCGACCGCGAGCTCGGGTGCCATGTGGTGGGCGAACACCGTCGTCATGCCGTTGGCCGCCGCGAACGACGAGCCCCACCCGCTCGACCCGAGCATGAGCAGCTCCGGCGAGGTGTCCACGACCGGGGTGGCCAGGACCGCCTTGAACGGGTGGTCGTCGGGCCAGGTGTCGGACAGGAAGGCCAGCAGCTCACCGGCCTGCTGTGGGAAGTCGTCGGCCGACAGGGCCTCCCGCGAACGACGCAGCGCGAACGCCGTGAGCTGGTCGGTGCCCGGCGCCCGCCCGAGGCCGAGGTCGATGCGCCCCGGGTGCAGCATCTCCAGCGTCTTGAACCACTCGGCCACCTTGAGGGGGGAGTGGTTCGGCAGCATGATCCCGGCCGCGCCGACCCGGATGCCCGAGGTCTGCCCCGCCAGGTGGGCGATGAGGATCTCGGGGGAGCTGCTCGCCAGCCCGGCGAAGCTGTGGTGCTCGCTGATCCAGTACCGCGCGTAGCCGAGCCGGTCGGCCGCCTGCGCCACCCGGGTGCTGCGGGCGATGGCGTCCTGAGCGCTCTGGCCGGCGGGGACGTCGACGAAGTCCAGCAACGACAACGGCCGGGTATGCGGTGTGGCGGGCTCGGGGGCTGCTGTTGCGGTCAGGGGGTCGGTCGCCGTGGCGATGGTCGGTTCGTTCGTCGCAGTCACGTGGTGGGCAACACCGGGCGGCCGTGGCCGATTCCGCGGCGGGTGGGCACGCCGCATACGCTGACCGGGTGAGCCTGCCGACCGATGTGAGCGAGCGGCCGGGGCGGACGGTGTCGCCGTGGTCGGCCTCGCGCGTGGCCGCGCTGGTGGTGGTCGCCGTGCACCTGGCGGCGCTGTACTGGCCGCGGGTCGACATCGTGGGTCCGGTGACCTGGACCGACAAGGTCGTGCACGTGCTGCTCTTCGGGGTGCCGACGGTGCTGGTCCTGAGGGCCTGGCCACGACGCTGGGCGCTGGTCGGGCTGATGGCCCTGCACGCACCGGTCAGCGAGCTCGTCCAGCACTTCCTGCTTCCGAACCGGTCGGGGGATCCGTGGGACGCAGTGGCCGACCTCGGGGGAGTGGTGCTGGGGGTCACGCTGGCCGTGGTCGGAAGGCGTCGTCGGCGCTGGTAGTATTGGACTGCTCAGTTCGGCAGGCGCCTGGCAGCGCCACCGGAGGCACAGTGGCCTCACCACGTTTTCCCGATTCCGACTGAGCCCCACCGGATGACAACTGTTGATCCGGTCCAGCGGGCGCTGATGCGCCTGAGGCTCGTCTTCACCGTCGCCCTCGCCAGGTGGCTCGAGACGTGTCTACCTCGAGCACCTGAAGTGAGTTGAATATCTGTGCCCAAGAACCAGCGATCCGGCGCGCCCAAAAAGGCCCGTTGGACCCCTGACCAGAAGGCTGCCGCGAAGAAGGGCCCTAAGAAGGCCCACCGCGGACAGTCGGCTGCAGGCGGAGCTGCCGCCTCCCGTCCGGCCCGTGACGCCGACCGCCTGGCGCGTCGCGAGTTCAGCCGTGACGACAGCCGCGGCGAGCGCCGCGCCACCACCGACCGCGGCCCCCGCCGCGAGTTCAACCGTGACGACCGCCCCGCGCGTTCGTTCAACCGGGACGACCGGCCCCAGCGCCGTGACTCCCGTGACGAGCGCCCCGCGCGCTCGTTCAACCGTGACGACCGGCCCCAGCGCCGCGAGTTCAACCGTGACGACCGCCCGGTCCGTCGCTTCGACCGTGACGACAACCGTGGCCCGCGCCGCGAGTTCTCCCGCGATGAGCGCCCCCAGCGCAGCACCTACTCCCGTGAGGACCGCCCCGTGACCCGCTTTTCCAATGATGACAACCGTGGCCCGCGTCGTGACGCCGGCCGTGACGACCGCCCCGCTCGCACGTTCAACCGTGACGACCGTCCGGCCCGCACGTTCAACCGGGACGAGCGTCCCGCGCGTTCGAACGACGACCGTCCGGCCCGCACGTTCAACCGCGACGAGCGCCCCGCGCGTTCGTTCGACCGTGACGACCGTCCGGCCCGCACCTTCAACCGTGACGACCGTCCGGCCCGCACCTTCAACCGCGACGAGCGTCCCGCGCGTTCGAACGACGACCGTCCGGCCCGCACCTTCAACCGCGACGACCGCCCGGCCCGCACGTTCAACCGTGACGACCGTCCGGCCCGCACGTTCAACCGCGACGACAACCGCGGCCCGCGCCGCGAGTTCGACCGCAACGACCGCCCGCAGCGCTCGTTCGACCGCAACGACCGTCCGCGCTTCGAGGACCAGGTCGACCCCGAGGCCGAGCGCATGGAGGCCGACACCTGGGTCAAGGCGACCCGCAAGAGCGTCGACGGCCCCGTGAACGTCGCCGAGGACAACGGCTTCGCCGCCCTCGGTCTCTCGAGCCGCCTCGTCGAGCGCCTGGCCCGCGACGGCATCACCACGCCGTTCCCGATCCAGAACGCCACCATCCCGGACGCCCTGGCCGGCAAGGACGTCCTCGGCCGCGGCCAGACCGGCTCCGGCAAGACCCTGGCCTTCGGTCTGCCCGCCCTGTCGCGCCTCGACAACGGCCAGAAGGCGTCCCCGCGTCGCCCCCGTGCCCTCGTCATGGTGCCGACCCGTGAGCTCGCGATGCAGGTGTCCGACGCGCTCGAGCCCCTCGTGCACGTCCTCGGCCTGCGCCACAAGCTCGTCGCCGGTGGCCTGTCCTACACGACGCAGATCAACGCCCTGAACCGCGGCGTCGACCTGCTCATCGCGACCCCGGGTCGCCTCAAGGACCTGGTCGAGCGTGAGGCCGTCATCCTCGACTCCATCGAGATCTGCGTCCTGGACGAGGCCGACCACATGGCCGACATGGGCTTCATGCCCGAGGTCACCGCGATCCTCGACCAGATGCCGAAGGGCGGGCAGCGCATGCTGTTCTCCGCGACGCTGGACAAGGGTGTCGACAAGCTCGTCGAGGGCTACCTCACCGACCCGGTGACGCACTCCACCGACGACGCCAAGGCCTCGGTCACGACGATGGAGCACCACGTGCTGCTCATCGACCCGATGCACAAGAAGACCATCACCGCCGAGGTCGCCAACCGCTCGGGTCGCACCGTGGTCTTCGTCCGCACCAAGCTCGGTGCCGACCGCGTCGCCCTCCAGCTGCGTGAGCAGGGTGTCTTCGCGGCCGCCCTGCACGGTGGCCTCAACCAGGGCGCCCGCAACCGCGTCCTCGGGGCGTTCCGTGACGGCAGCCTCCCGGTGCTCGTCGCCACCGACGTCGCCGCGCGCGGCATCCACGTCGACGACGTGTCCGTCGTCCTGCAGGTCGACCCGCCGGCCGACCACAAGGACTACCTGCACCGCTCGGGCCGTACCGCCCGCGCCGGTGACAAGGGCACGGTCGTGACCCTGGCCCTCCCGCACCAGCGCCGCACGATGGAGCGCATGGCCCGCGAGGCCGGCATCGATGCCGTCCCCACCAAGGCCGTCCCCGGTGACGAGCGCCTCGCGGCGACCGGCGCCGTCACCCCCAGTGGCATCCCGGTCCCCGAGGACCAGGTCCGTCGCGTCCTCGAGGGTGACAAGCGTGGTGGCCGTCGTCCCGGTGGACACGGTGGCCCGCGTGGCGGTGGCCCCCGCGGTGGTGGCCCCCGCGGCCCCCGCCAGGGTGGCGGCAGCCGCTCGTACGGCAGCGACCGCTCCGGCGGCCCCCGCGGCGAGCGCAGCAGCTACTCGCGCTGAGCACCGCCCTTCGGTGACCGACGCACGCTGACCCCAGCGGGCACCATCCGTTCACCGAGCATCACCCGAACAGCCAGAGCCCCGGTCCCTGTGACCGGGGCTCTGGCGTGGGTGGGCATGATGGGGGTGTGGACGCTGACCTCTCGGGCAACCTGCTCGTCGCGACACCCCAGATCGAGGACGGGGTGTTCTGCCGCAGCGTCGTCCTGCTCCTGCACCACGACGCCGAGGGCGCCCAGGGCGTGGTGCTCAACCGCCCCATGGAGGCGCGGATCGACGCGGTGCTGCCGGACTGGCAGGCGCACGCGACGGCGCCGGCCGTGCTGTTCGAGGGCGGTCCGGTGGGCCTCGACAGCGCGCTCGGGCTCGTCACCGCCCCCGGTGACGTGGAGCCGATGGGGGTCAAGCGCCTCTTCGGCGGACTGGGCCTGGTCGACCTCGACACCCCTCCCGCGATCGTCGTCCCCGAGGTGGCCGGGCTGCGGATCTTCGCCGGGTATGCCGGGTGGTCACCCGGGCAGCTCGAGGAGGAGATCAGCTCGGGGAGCTGGTACGTCGTGGAGTCCGAGGGCCGCGACGCGTTCGACGCCGACCCGGCGCAGCTGTGGACGCGGGTGCTGCGGCGCCAGCGCGACCACCTCGCGTTCGTGGCGACCTTCCCGGCCGACCCCGAGATGAACTGACCCGCTCCTCCCGGAGGCGGCCGGGGCGAACCCGGCGGGGGAGGAGGGTGGTGGCTCGGCGTCATACACTCGGGCGCATGAGCGAGCCCCAGATCCCCCTGGACGACCCGCTGGCCCCGTCGGCCCAGCCCTCCACCTCCACCGCCGTGCTGGAGCGCGAGCAGGTCGAGGAGCAGCTGCAGGAGCCCGGTGACCACGAGCGGTTCTCGCACTACGTGCGCAAGGAGAAGATCCTCGAGAGCGCGCTCTCGGGCGAACCCGTCGTCGCGCTGTGCGGCAAGGTCTGGGTGCCCGGCCGCGACCCGAAGAAGTTCCCGGTCTGCCCGACGTGCAAGGAGATCTACGAAGGGCTGCGGGCGCCACAGGACGGCGGCGAGTGACGCAGTTCGCGGCCGACAGGTTCCGGACCTGCCGAAACGCTGGCTGACTCTTTACCTCGACCTGTCGGCCCCGACCTCGCCGCAGACGTTCCCGCTCCTAGCGTTCCACGGTAGCCACCGACCGACCCGGACGGTGCGCCCCGTGAAAGGACGCTCATGAAGCTTCGCCCACGCATCGCCCTCACCTCCCTCGTCCTCGGCATGACCGCCGTCGGGCTCGGGCACGGCGCCGCCGTCGCCCAGCCGATGGCGGGCGAGAACACGGTCGCCGCCTCCTGCGAGACGCACACCGACGCCGTGAACACGGCCAGGTCGGCCAAGGGAGGCAACCGGGTCGACCCGCACGAGTTCAGCCAGGCGCAGGTCGACCGGCTCGAGGCGCAGTACCGCAAGGACGCTGCGGCCAAGGGGTTCTCCACCTCGAGCAACGGCAAGCTGGCGAAGTCCGACAGCCGCAAGCCCGTGGCGACCGCTGCCTTCGCGGCGACCACCGTGGACGTCTACTGGCACGTCATCACGAACGGGACCAGCGGCAAGCTGACCACCTCGCAGATCAACAGCCAGCTCACCGTCCTCAACAACGCCTACGCGTCATCCGGCTTCTCGTTCCGCCTGGCCGGCACCGAGACGACGACCAACGCCGACTGGTTCAGCATCGCCTTCCCCGCGAGCGGCGCCGAGCCCAGCGACGCGAAGGCCATGAAGACGGCCCTGCACAAGGGCACCAAGGCTGCGCTGAACCTGTACTCGACGACGTTCTCCGACGGCACCCTCGGCTACGCCCAGTTCCCGTCCACGAACAACACCACCCTCGACGGCGTGGTCCTGGACTACCGCAGCATCCCCGGCGGCAGCCTCTCGCCCTACAACGAGGGCGACACCGCGACCCACGAGGTCGGCCACTGGGTCGGGCTCTACCACACCTTCCAGGGCGGCTGCTCGGGCAGCGGCGACTCGGTCGGTGACACCCCGGCGGAGGCCTCCCCAGCCTTCGGGTGCCCGACCGGCCGCGACACCTGCACGGCCACCGGTCTGGACCCCATCAAGAACTTCATGGACTACACCGACGACTCCTGCATGAACACCTTCACCGCGGGCCAGACGACCCGCATGCAGAACCAGTGGCTCACCTACCGCGGCTGACTCCAGCCACGGCAGCTGACCGACGCCGACACCCGGCCTCCGCGGGTGCAGACGTCTAGCACATCCCGAGGCCCCGGCAGCGATGCCGGGGCCTCGGCATGTCGTTTCCCGACACCGGCTAACGTGGCCGCCCTATGAGTACCGCCGCCGCCTCCCACCTCTCACCAGCGTTCCCGGAGCGGGCGGCGTGGGGCACGGCGTCGAAGCTCCGTGCCTGGCAGCAGGCCGCGCTGTCGTCCTACCTCGAGGCGGACCCCCGCGACTTCCTCGCGGTGGCGACGCCGGGGGCCGGGAAGACGACGTACGCGCTGCGCCTGGCCACCGAGCTGCTGGGTCGCGGCACCATCTCGGCCGTCACCATCGTGGCGCCCACTGAGCACCTCAAGACGCAGTGGGCCGAGGCGGCCGCCCGGGTCGGGATCCACATCGACCCGAAGTTCTCCAACTCCTCGGCCCGGCACTCCAGCGAGTACGACGGCGTCGCGCTGACCTACGCCCAGGTCGCCAGCCGCCCGTCCCTGCACCGCACCCGGACCGAGTCGGCGCCCACGCTCGTGATCCTCGACGAGATCCACCACGGCGGCGACAACCTGTCCTGGGGTGACGCGATCCGTGAGGCGTTCGAGCCCGCCGCCCGCCGGCTGGCGCTCACCGGCACGCCCTTCCGGTCCGACACCTCGCCCATCCCGTTCGTCACGTACGCCGAGGACCGCGACGGCATCCGCCGTTCGTCCGCGGACTACACCTACGGGTACGCCGAGGCGCTGCGCGACGGAGTCGTCCGGCCCGTCCTCTTCCTCGCGTACGGCGGGGCGATGCGCTGGCGCACCAAGGCCGGCGACGAGATCGCCGCCCGCCTCGGGGAGATGCTCACCAAGGACTCGATGGCCCAGGCGTGGCGCACCGCGCTGGACCCCAAGGGCGAGTGGATCCCCTCCGTCCTCGCGGCGGCCGACAAGCGCCTCACCGAGGTGCGGCGCGGGGTCCCGGACGCCGGCGGCCTCGTCATCGCGTCCAACCAGACCGCGGCCCGCGCCTACGCCAGGATCCTCGAGACGATCACGGGCGAGAAGGTCACCACGGTGCTGTCCGACGACGCGGGCTCCTCCGAGCGGATCGAGGAGTATGCCGCGGGCGACTCGCGCTGGATGGTGGCCGTGCGCATGGTGTCCGAGGGCGTCGACGTGCCCCGGCTGTGCGTCGGTGTCTACGCGACCTCCACGTCCACGCCGCTGTTCTTCGCCCAGGCGGTCGGCCGCTTCGTGCGCGCCCGCCGCCGGGGTGAGACCGCCTCGGTCTTCCTGCCGTCGGTGCCGGTCATCCTCGAGCACGCGGCCCGGCTCGAGGACGAGCGCGACCACGCCCTCGACCGGGTCACCAAGGACGACAACAGCGCCTCGGCGATGTGGGCCGAGGAGGACGCCCTCATCGATGCGGCCAACCGGACCGCGCGGACCCCGGACATGGACCAGATGACCTTCGAGGCGCTGGAGTCCGACGCGGAGTTCGACCACGTCCTCTTCGATGCCAAGCAGTTCGGGTTGAACGCGGTGGTCGGGTCCGACGAGGAGCAGGAGTACCTCGGTCTCCCGGGCCTGCTCGAGCCGGACCAGATGTCGTTGCTGCTGCACGAACGCCAGACCGCCCAGCACGGACGCCGTCCCAAGGCGGCGGACGCGCAGGTGGCCGTCTCGGCCCACCGCGCGCTGGCAGCTCAGCGCAAGGAGCTCAACAAGCTCGTGGCCGCCTACGCCCGCAAGAACAACGCGCCGCACGGGGTCGTGCACAACGACCTGCGGCGCGCCTGCGGAGGCCCGTCGCTCGACGAGGCCACCTCCGAGCAGGTCACCGCCCGGATCGACAAGATCCGCGCGTGGTTCGTCGGCCGCCGCTGACCTCGACCCGCTGGGCGGTGGGCCTCAGCCCCCGGACTGGACCAGGGGCAGGGTGCGCAGCGGGATCCGGGTCGCCAGCGAGATCGTCGTGTTGGCGCGCACGACGTGCTGGTCGTCCACGACGGCGTCGATGACGCGCTGCAGGTCCGCGTTGTCGCGGGCGACGATGTGGATGAAGACGTCTCCGGAGCCGGTGATCGTGTGGGCCTCCAGCACCTCGGGGATCGCCTCGAGGTGCTCCACGACGGGGGAGTGGCCGCGACCCTGGCGGATCTCGAGCGTGCAGAAGGCAGAGACGGGGTAACCCATCGACGCAGGGTCGAGCTGCGGGGCCCAGGACCGGATCACGCCGCGCGCGACGAGGCGGTCCAGCCGCGCCTGCACCGTGCCCCGGGCGACGCCGAGCTCGCGGGACGCCCCGAGCACGCCCATCTGCGGGTGGTCGGTGAAGAGGGCGAGCACGCGCCGGTCGAGGTCGTCGAGGATCATGGTCACATTGTCCACCCAGCCGGGCTGAACGGCAGGCACTCTGCGCACACTGTGCAACGCGGCGGTGCACGGTTGCACACAGGACACGCAGCCGCCACGCTGCAGCCATGACGGACACCACCCTTGACCTGACCCCCCAGGAGCGCGAGGCGAACCTCGACATCGAGCAGCTCAAGCAGCTCGTCGGGCTCGTGGAGTACGACGAGACGAAGGACCCGTTCCCGGTGACCGGGTGGGACTCCATCGTCTTCGTGGTCGGCAACGCCAGCCAGACCGCGCACTACTACCAGTCCGCGTGGGGAATGGAGCTCGTCGCCTACAGCGGCCCCGAGAACGGCCAGCGCGACCACAAGTCGTTCGTGCTCAAGTCCGGCTCGATCCGGTTCGTCATCAACGGCGCCGTCAGCCCCGACAGCCCGCTCATCAAGCACCACGCCAAGCACGGTGACGGCGTCGTCGACATCTCGCTCGAGGTGCCCGACGTCGACAGGTGCGTCGCGCAGGCCAAGTCCGCCGGCGCCCGCGTGGTGCGCGAGGCCGAGGACATCACCGACGAGCACGGCACGGTCCGCATCGCCTCGATCGCGACCTACGGCGAGACCGTGCACACCCTCGTCGACCGCTCGGGGTACACCGGTCCCTACCTGCCCGGCTACGTCGCCAAGCAGTCCACGTGGGTGAAGCGTGAGGGCGCCCCGAAGCGGCTCTTCCAGGCCCTCGACCACATCGTCGGCAACGTCGAGCTCGGCAAGATGGACGAGTGGGTGACCTTCTACAACAAGGTCATGGGCTTCGTGAACATGGCCGAGTTCATCGGTGACGACATCGCCACGGACTACTCGGCGCTCATGTCCAAGGTCGTGGCGAACGGCAACCACCGCGTCAAGTTCCCGCTCAACGAGCCGGCGATCGCCAAGCGCAAGAGCCAGATCGACGAGTACCTCGAGTTCTACGACGGTCCCGGTGCCCAGCACCTCGCCCTGGCGACGAACGACATCCTGCGCACCGTCGACGAGCTGCGCGCCAACGGCGTCGAGTTCCTCGACACTCCCGACTCCTACTACGAGGACGAGGAGCTCCGTTCGCGCATCGGCGAGGTGCGTGCCCCGATCGAGGAGCTGCAGAAGCGCAAGATCCTCGTCGACCGCGACGAGGACGGCTACCTCCTGCAGATCTTCACCAAGCCCCTCGGCGACCGCCCCACGGTGTTCTTCGAGATCATCGAGCGGCACGGTTCGCTCGGCTTCGGCAAGGGCAACTTCAAGGCGCTGTTCGAGGCCATTGAGCGCGAGCAGGACGCGCGCGGCAACCTCTGAGCTCCGCAGCACGGCCGTGAGGGCCGGTATGGCGCGTGGTCACCACGCGCCATACCGGCCCTGCGTCGTCTCCACCCGCGCGGCTGGGCGCTGGCTCCGTCAGTCCCGCTGGGCGAGTCGGGCGTTGCGTCGGCCGTAGACCAGGTAGATCACCAGGCCGAGGACCATCCAGATGAGGAACCGCGACCAGGTCTCGAGCGACAGGTTCGTCATGAGGTAGAGGCAGGCCAGTGCCGACAGCACGGGGATGACGGGGTTGAAGGGGACACGGAACGGCCGCTTCATGTCGGGTCGGGTGCGGCGCAGGATCGGCACGGCGATGGAGACCACGACGAACGCGAACAGCGTCCCGATGCTCACGAGGTCGGCGAGGTCCTTGAGCGGGATGAAGGCCGCGAGCAGCGCGACGAGGACGATGGTGCCCATCGTGATGCGGTAGGGCGTCCCCCACTTCGGGTGGACCTTGGCCACCGCAGGCGGCAGCAGCCGGTCGCGGCCCATCGAGAAGCCGATCCGCCCCATCGCCACGATGTCGACGAGGATGACGGAGGTGAGGCCGGCCACGGCCGCGATGGAGATCAGCGTGGCTGCCCAGCCCGCACCGACGGCCTTGAAGGCGCTCGCGATCGGGGCGCCCTCGTCCAGCTGGCCGTAGGGGACCATCCCGGTGATGACGAGCGAGACACCGATGTAGAGCACGGTGCAGATGCCGAGGGTGCCCAGCAGGCCCAGGGGGAGGTCGCGGCTGGGGCGCTTGGTCTCCTCGCCGAGGTTGGCCACCGCCTCGAAGCCGGTGTAGGCGAAGAACACGACCGCGGCCGCGGTCAGGACACCGGCGAACCCGAAGGCCGTGGGCTCGATGCCGAAGACGGCCTGGCTGAGCGGCTGTTTGATGCCGGAGACCCCTGCCTTGACGGGCTCCGCCGGGGGGATGAACGGGGTGAGGTTGGCGCCCTTGACGAAGAACGCGCCGGCGATGATGACGAAGAAGCAGATGGCGACCTTGATCGCGACGAGGGTGTTCGTCACGCGGGCGCTCTCGCGGATGCCCACGACCGCCACGACCCCGAGGACGAGCACGATGGCGACCGCACCGAAGTTGACCGGCGCCTGCTCCCCGAACAGGGACGTCGGCAGGTCGAACAGCTGCCTCATGTAGCCCGACCAGCCGCGCGCGACCACCGCCGCACCGAGGGCGAACTCGAGGATGAGGTCCCAGCCGATGATCCACGCGAAGACCTCGCCGATCGTCGCGTACGCGTACGTGTACGCGCTGCCGGCCGTCGGCACGGCGGCAGCCATCTCGGCGTAGCAGAGGGCCGCCAGCAGGCTGACCACCCCGGCGATCGCGAACGAGATGACGACGCCCGGGCCCGCGTGGTTCTTGGCCTCGATCCCGGTGAGGGTGAAGATCCCCGTGCCGATGACGATGCCGATGCCGAAACCCATCAGGTCGCCGGCGCCGAGATGGCGCCTGAGCCTGCTGCCGCTGCTGCCGTCCTCGGTCCCCGGGTCACCCGCCTGGGCCAGGACGTCCTCGACGGGTTTGGTGCGAAGGATCGAGTCACTCATGGGAATTCACCCTAGGTGGGGCCCGGTGGTGCCGCTCGTCGGCGCAGGGCCGGGTGCGTGAGAGGCTGAGCCCATGCAGACCCCCGAGCGCGCCGGCTGGTTCGACGACCCCGAGAACGACCAGCAGCTGAGGTACTTCGACGGCGTGGTGTGGACCAAGCACACCACCCCGCGCTCGACGCGGCAGGCCTCCTCGGCTCCGGCCCAGCCCGGTCAGCAGCAGTTCCCCGGCCAGGGCCACCCGCCGCAGTACCCCGGGCAGACCCAGTCGGGCGCGGGCACGGCTGGTTCGGACTCAGCCGGTGGGACGGCGCAGGCCCCCACGCAGGCAGAGGGCCAGGGCGCTTCGTCCACGCCGCCGGGCGGTGGGTGGCAGGCGCCGAACCCCCAGTTCCCCGGGACCCCCCAGTCCGGGCAGTGGAACGCCCCGCAGGCGCAGCCCGGCCAGCCGGTCGGGTCCCAGGCCGGCGGGCAGTACCCCGCGCAGCAGCCCGGGTACCCCGCGCCGTGGGAGACCCCCGGCTACGGCGGCTTCGTCACCGGTCCGGCCACCCCCGACGGTCAGCCGCTGGCAACCTTCTGGCAGCGCGTCGGCGCGTACCTCATCGACGCGCTCATCCAGTTCCTGCTCGTCGTCGTGCTCGCCGGGTGGCTCCTGGTCCGCGCCCTCGGGCCCGTGCTGGACGACTTCCGCCGGGCCGTGGAGTCCAACGACCCCGCTGCGTTCGAGTCGATCAACACGTCCAACCTCGGCTACGGCTCACTGATCGCCTTCGCGCTGGTCTCGGCGGCGATCCAGTTCGCCTACAGCGTCCTGTTCCTGTCCCGCACGGGCGCGACCCCGGGCAAGGCGGCGCTCGGCCTCAGCGTCCGGCTCAGGGAGCGCCCCGGTGTCCCGAGCCTCGGGGTCGCCGCCCGCCGTTCGTCGGTCCAGTCCGGGCTGAGCCTGCTGTCCAACATCCCGGTGCTCGGCAACTTCGCCGGGCTGGCCGCCCTGCTGGACCTGCTCTGGCCGGCGTGGGACGACAAGAAGCAGGCCCTGCACGACAAGGTGGCCGCCACGAACGTCGTCAAGGGCAAGCAGCCCCGCCCCTGACGCGTCTCAGCGGGCCGGGGTGATCGTCCCGCGCACCTCGCCCAGTCCCACGCGCGCACCGTCCGGCCCAGGCGCCCAGCCGCGGATGACCACGGTGTCGCCGTCCTCGAGGAACGACCGGGTGCTCCCGTCGGCTAGCTCGATCGGCTCGGTGCCGTTCCACGAGAGCTCCAGGAAGCTGCCGCGGGTGTCGCGCGCGGTACCGGAGATCGTGCCGGAGCCGAACAGGTCACCCGGGCGCACCGTGGCCCCGTTGACGGTGAGGTGGGCCAGCATCTGGGCCGGCGACCAGTACATGTCGCGGTACTCGGGGCGGGTGACGACCGTCCCGTTGAGCTCCACCTCGTAGTGCACGTCCAGCCCGTACGCCGTGCCGCTCCCGACGAGGTACGGCAGCGGCGACGGGTCCTGGGCCGGGATCGGGAGGCGGGCGGCCGAGAGCGCGGCGAGGGGCACCACCCAGCCGGAGATGCTCGTCGCGAACGACTTCCCGAGGAACGGGCCCAGGGGGACGTACTCCCACGCCTGGATGTCCCTGGCGCTCCAGTCGTTGAGGAGCACGACGCCGAACAGGTGGTCGTCCGCGTCGTCGACCGCCACGCGGGCGCCGAGGGGAGTGGAGCCACCCACCACGAACCCGAGCTCGGCCTCGATGTCCAGCCGGATGCTCGGCCCGAACGTGGGGGCGGTGTCCGACGGCGCCTTGCGCTGCCCGGTCGGCCGGACCACGTCCGTACCGGACACGACGACGGTCCCCGCCCGGCCGTGGTACCCGATGGGCAGGTGCTTCCAGTTCGGCGTGAGCGGCTCGGAGTCGGGGCGGAAGATCCGGCCGACGTTGGTCGCGTGGTGCTCGCTGGCGTAGAAGTCGACGTAGTCGGCGACCTCGATCGGCAGGTGCATCCGCACGTCCTCGAGCGGGACGAGGTGGGGCTCGACGCAGTCGCGTCGGCTGTCGCTGGTGAGCACCTCGACGAGCCACGCCCGGGCCGCGTCCCACGCGGGCCTCCCCCGGGCGAGGAAGGGGTTCAGGGAGGGGGCGAGCCAGACCTCGCCGGACTCCATACCGGCCTGCTCGGCGCACGCACCGGCGTCGAGGACGTGGTCACCGATCCGCACCCCCACCCGCGGCGCCGAGCCCTGCGTCGAGAACACTCCGTAGGGCAGCGTCTGGAGGCCGAACGGGTGGTCGGCGGGCAGGTCCAGCCACGGTGCGGGGGTGGTCGCGTCCTGGGTCATGGGTCAGGCTCCTTCGATGAGGCGACGCGTCGTGAGCTCGCCGATCGGGTCGGTGACTTCACAGCATCCGTATGCCGTCAAGGTCCTGCGCAGGGCGGCGGCGCCGTTCGCGTCGATGAGGGCCGTGCGCTCCACCAGCGTGTCGGTGTCGCGCTCGCGGAGCGCGTCCGTGACGTCGTCGGGTGGGCCGCCGGTGACCACCGCGTGCACGGCGAGGAGCACGTTGAGCAGTCCGTGCTGCTCGCCCTCGGACCGGGCCCCGCGCACGAGGTGGTGCAACCCACCGGTGAGCTTGAAGGGCACGCCTCGCTCGACCGCGGCCCGCACGAACCCCGCGAGCTCGTCCTCGTGGGGCCACGCCCACGTCGGGGTGGCACCGGTCCGGAACTTGGCCTGGACCGTGCCCTCGCCGAGAGCAGTCCCGAGGTCGTCGAGGGCCCGGGCCTGCTCCGGCCCCCGCGGCACCTCGAGGGTCAGGGGGAGGCCGTCGAGGTCTGCTTCGCGCCACTGGGGGGACCACGCCATCTCGACGCCGACGGCGGTGACGCCGCCGGCCGCGGAGAGCAGGGCGACCGCCTGCTCCACCTCCCGGGTGGCGACACCGGGACGGGCGACCAGGGCCACCTCGAGGACTGGGGAGACCGCCGAGGCGCTGGCTGCCGCGACCTGTTCGAGCGCGGTCGCCGACGACACGGGGACCAGGAGCGGACCGACCAGCCACGCGTACGCCGCGGCGCGGTGGAACCGGTGCAGGCGCACGGCCTCGTCCAGCGGTGCGTTCCCCGGGGGGAAGACCGCGGCGTCGTCGACGAGCCGGGCGAACAGTCCCCGGTCCGCGACGCGCGGAAGGGCTGTCGTCGACGGCGGTGTCATGGCGGCGAGGCTACTAGGGTGGCAAGCGGCCGAGGACCCGGCCCGAGGTCCCTGCGCGACGACGCGACGGGACCGGCGACGAGACCACGACGAGGTGGACAGTGGCGCACTACCAGGCCATGGGGAACATCCCGCCCAAGCGGCACACGCAGCACCGGCGACCGGCCCGCGGCGGCCGACCCGGCGAGCTCTACTACGAGGAGCTCATGGGGGAGGAGGGGTTCTCCTCGGACTCCTCCCTGCTCTACCACCGCAACATCCCCTCGACCGTGGTCGGGGCGCGAGAGTGGTCCATCGGTGACCTCTCCACGACGCCGAACCACCCGCTGGTGCCGCGTCACCTCAAGCTGCACGACCTGTTCGCGCCCAAGGACGTCAGGAACACCGACGTCGTGACCGGGCGTCGCCTCGTGCTCGGCAACGGCGACGTGCGCATCTCGTATGCCGTGGCCGGCGCCCCGAGTCCCTGGTACCGCAACGGGGTGGGCGACGAGTGCGTCTACATCGAGCGCGGTCGGGCCCGCGTGGAGACGGTGTTCGGCGCGTTCGACGTCGCCGAGGGTGACTACGTCATCATCCCGAGGGCGACGACCCACCGGTGGATCCCGAAACGGTCCACCAAGGACCCGCTGCGCGCATACGCCATCGAGGCCAACTCCCACATCGCGCCGCCGAAGCGCTATCTGTCGAAGTACGGGCAGCTGCTCGAGCACGCGCCGTACTGCGAGCGGGACCTGCGCGGCCCCGCAGGCCCGCTGCTGGCCGAGGACGTGGGGGCCGGGGCGGACGACGAGTCCGAGGTCTTCATCAAGCACCGGGGCAACGGCCCGGGCGGGATCGTCGGGACCGTGCACACCCTGCCCTTCCACCCGCTCGACGTCGTCGGCTGGGACGGCTGCCTCTACCCGTACGTGTTCAACGTGCGCGACTACGAGCCCATCACGGGGCGGGTGCACCAGCCGCCGCCGGTGCACCAGGTCTTCGAGGGCTGGAACTTCGTCATCTGCAACTTCGTGCCGCGCAAGGTGGACTACCACCCGCTGTCGATCCCGGTGCCGTACTACCACTCGAACGTCGACAGCGACGAGATCATGTTCTACGTCGACGGCGACTACGAGGCGCGCAAGGGATCGGGCATCGGCAAGGGCTCGATCTCGGTGCACCCCGGCGGCCACGCGCACGGCCCGCAGCCGGGGGCGAGCGAGGCGTCCATCGGCACGGAGTACTTCGACGAGCTCGCCGTCATGGTCGACACATTCCGCACGCTGGAGCTGGGGGAGGGCGGCCGCGCGGTCGACGACGGCGAATACGTGTGGTCCTGGAGCCGTCCACGCACCTCCTGAGGGCGCGGAGACGCCCCCAGCACCAGGGCGCTCGGACGAAAACCGTTGCGCTGCAACGGTTTCCGCTCCCCACAAGCACGGATCGAGGGCGATCCAGCCACCGATCGGGGGCGTGCGCACCTCGATTTTGGACTCTCGCCGATCATGGTCTACAGTTGGGTCATCGCCGAACGCCAAGCGCGCTTCGATCCAAGGCTTCCTGCACAGGGAGAACGGATTTGACGCCCAAGTTGCGAGGCGAGTAACCTTGAACGGTTGCCCCAAACACCCGGCCGGAAACGGCGAGTGGATGGTGTGCGTCCGATCCTTGAGAACTCAACAGCGTGTCAAAAATCGATGCCAATTACCTCGTCTCTGGGGTGCCGGCTGCATGGACCGTTTGGTTTGTGCGGGTGGCGAACATGCCCCAGAGGCTTCGCCACACGGCGATGCCCCAGAGGCTTCGCCACACGGCGAACTGATGGTGTGCGTCCGATCCTTGAGAACTCAACAGCGTGTCAAAAATCGATGCCAATTACCTCGTCTCTGGGGTGCCGGCTGCATGGACCGTTTGGTTTGTGGGGTTGGTGTTCTGGAACGAAAATCCTTTGGTTGAACATTGAATTGACTAGTTTTTTGCTAGTTGTTCTTGCTCAGTCAGTTTGACGACCCTTCTGGGGTTTCGCTTTTCCTGCCGCTTTGGTGGTGGGTAGCAAACATCAATGGAGAGTTTGATCCTGGCTCAGGACGAACGCTGGCGGCGTGCTTAACACATGCAAGTCGAACGGTGATGATGGGAGCTTGCTTTCATCTGATCAGTGGCGAACGGGTGAGTAACACGTGAGTAACCTGCCCCAGACTCTGGAATAACTTCGGGAAACCGGAGCTAATACTGGATATGAAACAGATCCGCATGGGTACTGTTTGGAAAGTTTTTCGGTTTGGGATGGACTCGCGGCCTATCAGCTTGTTGGTGAGGTAATGGCTCACCAAGGCGACGACGGGTAGCCGGCCTGAGAGGGCGACCGGCCACACTGGGACTGAGACACGGCCCAGACTCCTACGGGAGGCAGCAGTGGGGAATATTGCACAATGGGCGAAAGCCTGATGCAGCGACGCCGCGTGAGGGATGACGGCCTTCGGGTTGTAAACCTCTTTCAGCAGGGAAGAAGCGAAAGTGACGGTACCTGCAGAAGAAGCACCGGCTAACTACGTGCCAGCAGCCGCGGTAATACGTAGGGTGCGAGCGTTGTCCGGAATTATTGGGCGTAAAGAGCTTGTAGGCGGTTTGTCGCGTCTGCCGTGAAATTTCGAGGCTCAACCTCGAACTTGCGGTGGGTACGGGCAGACTAGAGTGTGGTAGGGGAGACTGGAATTCCTGGTGTAGCGGTGAAATGCGCAGATATCAGGAGGAACACCGATGGCGAAGGCAGGTCTCTGGGCCACTACTGACGCTGAGAAGCGAAAGCATGGGGAGCGAACAGGATTAGATACCCTGGTAGTCCATGCCGTAAACGTTGGGAACTAGGTGTGGGTCTCATTCCACGAGATCCGTGCCGCAGCTAACGCATTAAGTTCCCCGCCTGGGGAGTACGGCCGCAAGGCTAAAACTCAAAGGAATTGACGGGGGCCCGCACAAGCGGCGGAGCATGCGGATTAATTCGATGCAACGCGAAGAACCTTACCAAGGCTTGACATATGCGAGAACGCGGCAGAGATGTCGTTCTCTTTGGACACTCGTATACAGGTGGTGCATGGTTGTCGTCAGCTCGTGTCGTGAGATGTTGGGTTAAGTCCCGCAACGAGCGCAACCCTCGTTCTATGTTGCCAGCACGTGATGGTGGGGACTCATAGGAGACTGCCGGGGTCAACTCGGAGGAAGGTGGGGATGACGTCAAATCATCATGCCCCTTATGTCTTGGGCTTCACGCATGCTACAATGGCCGGTACAAAGGGCTGCGAAACCGCGAGGTGGAGCGAATCCCAAAAAACCGGTCTCAGTTCGGATTGGGGTCTGCAACTCGACCCCATGAAGTCGGAGTCGCTAGTAATCGCAGATCAGCAACGCTGCGGTGAATACGTTCCCGGGCCTTGTACACACCGCCCGTCAAGTCACGAAAGTCGGTAACACCCGAAGCCGGTGGCCCAACCCTTGTGGAGGGAGCTGTCGAAGGTGGGACTGGCGATTGGGACTAAGTCGTAACAAGGTAGCCGTACCGGAAGGTGCGGCTGGATCACCTCCTTTCTAAGGAGCACTGGTCGCGCAAGCGATCCAGAGCCCGGTCTGTCCCCGAGTGTGGGGCAGCGGGTGCTCAAGGGTGGAACATCGATTATTTGGCGCTGACACTGTCCTGTGTCGCAAGTACAAGCCGGCTGCTCCTTTTGGGGGTGGTTGGCAGTGGAACGCACCGGGGTGGGGGAGGCGCTTGACACGTTGTTGGGTCCTGAAGGCTCGGGCTGCTTGCAGCTTGTTCCTTCGGGCCGGTTTACGGCCTTGGACCCATCCCTCCAGTCAAACCACTGGGATTGTGCCTCTTCGTGAGGTGCGGTTCGAGCAGGTGCTGGRCCTGGGGTGGGGCCGCCCGTATTTTGAGAACTACACAGTGGACGCGAGCATCTTTGTGGCTCAAGTTTTTAAGGGCACACGGTGGATGCCTTGGCACCAGGAACCGAAGAAGGACGTAGGAATCTGCGATAAGCCTCGGGGAGTCGATAACCAGACTGTGATCCGAGGATTTCCGAATGGGGAAACCCGGCTGGAGGCAAGTCCAGTCACTCCCGCCTGAACACATAGGGCGGGTAGAGGGAACGTGGGGAAGTGAAACATCTCAGTACCCACAGGAAGAGAAAGCAACCGCGATTCCGTGAGTAGTGGCGAGCGAAAGCGGAAGAGGCTAAACCGTAGCTGTGTGATACCTGTCAGGGGTTGCAGTTGCGGGGTCGTGGGACTTTTCGGTCAGCACTGACATGTTGGCATGGAGTCAGAAATGCGCGTTGTAGTCGAAGGGCATTGAATGGCCCGGCACAGAGGGTGCGACCCCCGTAGACGAAACGATGTGCACTCCAGAGAAGTATCCCAAGTAGCACGGGGCCCGAGAAATCCCGTGTGAATCTGGCGGGACCACCCGCTAAGCCTAAATATTCCCTGGTGACCGATAGCGGACAAGTACCGTGAGGGAAAGGTGAAAAGTACCCCGGGAGGGGAGTGAAATAGATCCTGAAACCGTGTGCCTACAATCCGTCGGAGCCTCCTTGTGGGGTGACGGCGTGCCTTTTGAAGAATGAGCCTGCGAGTTAGTGCTCAGTGGCGAGGTTAACCCGTGTGGGGAAGCCGTAGCGAAAGCGAGTCCGAATAGGGCGTTTTAGTCGCTGGGTCTAGACCCGAAGCGGAGTGATCTACCCATGGCCAGGTTGAAGCGACGGTAAGACGTCGTGGAGGACCGAACCCACTTAGGTTGAAAACTGAGGGGATGAGCTGTGGGTAGGGGTGAAAGGCCAATCAAACTCCGTGATAGCTGGTTCTCCCCGAAATGCATTTAGGTGCAGCGTCACGTGTTTCTTACCGGAGGTAGAGCTACTGGATAGCTAATGGGCCTCACCAGGTTACTGACGTTAGCCAAACTCCGAATGCCGGTAAGTGAGAGCGTGGCAGTGAGACTGCGGGGGATAAGCTCCGTAGTCGAGAGGGAAACAGCCCAGACCACCATCTAAGGTCCCTAAGCGTGTGCTAAGTGGGAAAGGATGTGGAGTTGCATTGACAACCAGGAGGTTGGCTTAGAAGCAGCCACCCTTTAAAGAGTGCGTAATAGCTCACTGGTCAAGTGATTCCGCGCCGACAATGTAGCGGGGCTCAAGCACACCACCGAAGCTGTGGCATTGACACTTTGCCCGGCTGTGACACCTGCGGGTTCACGGTCCAAGCGTGTTGATGGGTAGGGGAGCGTCGTGTGGCCAGGGAAGCGGCGGAGTGATCCAGCCGTGGAGGCCACACGAGTGAGAATGCAGGCATGAGTAGCGAATGACGGGCGAGAAACCCGTCCGCCGAATAACCAAGGGTTCCAGGGTCAAGCTAATCTGCCCTGGGTAAGTCGGGACCTAAGGCGAGGCCGACAGGCGTAGTCGATGGACATCCGGTTGATATTCCGGAACCGGCGAAGAACCGCCCATGATGAACCTTTTGATGCTAAACGCCTGAARCCACGTGCTGACACCTTCGGGTGGAGGTTAGTGGTGGAGCGCGTGACCCGATCTGGTAGTAGTCAAGCGATGGAGAGACGCAGGAAGGTAGCCTCCGCGTGGCGATGGTAGTCCACGTCCAAGGGTGTAGGGCGAGCTGTAGGCAAATCCGCAGCTCACATAGCCTGAGACCTGATAGTGACCGCGTATGCGGGAAGCAGGGTGATCCTATGCTGCCAAGAAAATCTTCTAGCGAGGTTCGAGCCGCCCGTACCCCAAACCGACTCAGGTGGTTAGGTAGAGAATACCAAGGCGATCGAGTGAATCGTGGTTAAGGAATTCGGCAAAATACCCCCGTAACTTCGGGAGAAGGGGGGCCCGGATCCTGAAGACACTTGCTGTCTAGGGAGAACGGCCGCAGAGACCAGGGAGAAGCGACTGTTTACTAAAAACACAGGTCCGTGCGAAGTCGCAAGACGATGTATACGGACTGACGCCTGCCCGGTGCTGGAAGGTTAAGAGGACCGGTTAGTTCTTCGGAGCGAAGCTGAGAATTTAAGCCCCAGTAAACGGCGGTGGTAACTATAACCATCCTAAGGTAGCGAAATTCCTTGTCGGGTAAGTTCCGACCTGCACGAATGGCGTAACGACTTCTCCACTGTCTCAACCACGAACTCGGCGAAATTGCACTACGAGTAAAGATGCTCGTTACGCGCAGCAGGACGGAAAGACCCCGGGACCTTTACTACAGCTTGGTATTGGTGTTCGGTACGGCTTGTGTAGGATAGGTGGGAGACTGTGAAGCATGCACGCCAGTGTGTGTGGAGTCAACGTTGAAATACCACTCTGGTCGTTCTGGATATCTAACCTCGGTCCGTGATCCGGATCAGGGACAGTGCCTGGTGGGTAGTTTAACTGGGGCGGTTGCCTCCTAAAAGGTAACGGAGGCGCCCAAAGGTTCCCTCAGCCTGGTTGGCAATCAGGTTTTGAGTGTAAGTGCACAAGGGAGCTTGACTGTGAGACAGGCATGTCGAGCAGGGACGAAAGTCGGGACTAGTGATCCGGCGGTGGCTTGTGGAAGCGCCGTCGCTCAACGGATAAAAGGTACCCCGGGGATAACAGGCTGATCTTGCCCAAGAGTCCATATCGACGGCATGGTTTGGCACCTCGATGTCGGCTCGTCGCATCCTGGGGCTGGAGTAGGTCCCAAGGGTTGGGCTGTTCGCCCATTAAAGCGGTACGCGAGCTGGGTTTAGAACGTCGTGAGACAGTTCGGTCCCTATCCGCTGTGCGCGTAGGAAACTTGAGAAGAGCTGTCCCTAGTACGAGAGGACCGGGATGGACGAACCTCTGGTGTGTCAGTTGTTCTGCCAAGAGCACGGCTGATTAGCTACGTTCGGAAGTGATAACCGCTGAAAGCATCTAAGCGGGAAGCACGCTTCAAGATGAGGTTTCCATGGACTTCGGTCCGAGAGGCTCCCAGCTAGACTACTGGGTTGATAGGCCAGACGTGGAAGCACAGTAATGTGTGTAGCTGACTGGTACTAATAAGCCGATAACTTGATACAACAAAGATGTTACGCGTCCACTGTGTAGTTCCCGAGATACGGTCGGGAACCCCGCTCCAACCACCGCGCGTGTGGTGGGAGCACACCGAAAGATATCTCCATAGAGTTTCGGCTGTCATAGCGAAGGGGAAACGCCCGGCTCCATTCCGAACCCGGAAGCTAAGCCCTTCAGCGCCGATGGTACTGCACTGGTTACGGTGTGGGAGAGTAGGACGCAGCCGGACATACTTTCAAAAGGGCCTTCCCACACGGGAAGGCCCTTTTGGCATGCCCGCGTCTGCCAAGGCATTCCCAAG
>NZ_LMCM01000006.1 GCF_001426245.1 Phycicoccus sp. Root101
CAGCGCCGATGGTACTGCACTGGTTACGGTGTGGGAGAGTAGGACGCAGCCGGACATACTTTCAAAAGGGCCTTCCCACACGGGAAGGCCCTTTTGGCTTTTGCGGTGCTTTGCGCACCCGCACACGAGAACACCGTTCATCGCAGTCACAGCCCAGGGGGCACCGGGAGTGCCCGGGTCCGGACGAGTCCGTAGACTGCGAGTCGATTACTGCACAGCGAGGAGCATTTCGTGTCCGAGAACCAGTCAGGTCGTGACGGCCAGGGCCGTCGTCCATCCTCGGGCGGCGGACGTCCTGGTGGCGCCGGAGGCTCGCGCGGTGGTCAGGGCGGCGCAGGCGGTGGGTACCGCGGTGGCTCCTCCGGTGGTTCTGACCGCGGCGGCTATCGCGGTGGATCCTCTGGCGGCTCCTCGGGCGGTTCCGGTGGTGCTGACCGCGGTGGGTACCGCGGTGGTTCCTCCGGCGGTTCCGGTGGTGCCGACCGCGGCGGCTATCGCGGTGGTTCCTCGGGCGGTTCCGGTGGTGCCGACCGCGGCGGCTATCGCGGTGGCCCCTCCGGTGGGTCCGACCGGGGTGCGGAGCGTGGTGGCTCCGAGGGCGGCTACCGCGGCCAGGGTGGTGCACGTCCGGGCGGCGGCCGTCCCGGTGGTCGCCCGCCGGGTGGCTCCGAGCGTCGCGGCGGCGTGGGCCGTCGGGACGACCGTGACGCCGGCAGCTTCGACAACAGCGAGCGTCGTGGTGGGCCGCGCCTGGCTCCGAAGAAGCCCAAGCTCCCCGAACCCCGCATCGCCGAAGGCGTCACGGGCAAGGAGCTCGACCGTTCCATCCACGTGCAGCTGCGCACCCTGAGCAAGGAGAACGCCGAGGGGGTCGCCCAGCACCTCGTGATGGCTGCCGCGCTCCTCGAGATCGACGACTTCATCGGGGCCGAGGCCCACGCCGAGACCGCTGTCCGGCGGGCCGGCCGGGTGCCGGCCGCCCGCGAGGCGCTGGGACTGGTCGCCTACCGCAAGGGGGAGTGGGCGCGGGCCCTGAGCGAGTTCCGTACGGCGCGCCGCCTCAGCGGCTCCTCGCACATGTTGGCCCTCATGGTCGACTGCGAGCGGGGCCTGGGCCGCCCGGAGCGCGCGCTGGAGCTCGCGATGTCGCCCGAGGCGCGGTCCCTGGCCGTCGAGGACCGGGTCGAGCTGGCCATCGTCATCTCCGGCATCCGCCGTGACCTGGGTCAGCTCGATGCTGCCCGTCTCGCCCTGGAGATCCCGCAGCTCAAGGGTTCCAGCCGCAAGCCGTGGGCCGCCCGCCTGTCGTACGCCTACGCCGAGACGCTGCTCGCCACGGGTCGCGAGGAGGACGCGCGTGAGTGGTTCGCCCGCGCGGCCGACGCCGACCACGAGCTCGAGACCGACGCCGCCGAGCGGCTGGCCGAGCTCGACGGGGTCATCCTCACCGACCTGCTCGAGGGTGAGGACGACGACACCGACGTCTCCGACCCCCGTGACCGCGGTGCTGACCGGTCCGAGGTCGAGGGTGGCCGTGGACGCGACGAGGACGTCCGCTAGGTGGCGAGCCTGATCGAGCGGTACGCCGCGGTCGTCTGTGACCTCGACGGTGTGGTCTACCGCGGCCCCGATGCCGTCGACCACGCGGTCGGCGCGCTCTCGGGCCTCACCGTGCCGATCGTCTACGCGACGAACAACGCGTCCCGTCCTCCCGAGGAGGTTGCGGCGCACCTGACCGACCTCGGTCTGCACGCGAGTGGCCGAGACGTGGCCACCAGCTCGCAGGCCGGTGCCGAGGAGCTCGCTGCCCACCTGCCCCACGGCGCGCGGGTGCTCGCCGTCGGTGGTGTGGGTGTGCGGGAGGCGTTGCAGGCCAAGGGGTTCCGTGTCCTCCAGCCCGCCCAGGTGCGCGACGACCCCGGCCAGCGGGTGGCCGGCGTGCTGCAGGGCTACGGCCCCGACGTGACCGCTGCCGACCTCGCCGAGGCCGCGTATGCCGTGGCCGCCGGAGCCATGTGGGTGGCCACCAACACCGATGGCACCCTCCCGACGCACCGCGGCACCGCCCCGGGCAACGGCACCCTCGTGGCAGCCGTTCGCCGTGCGGTGAACCGGGACCCCGTCGTGGTCGGCAAGCCCGAGGCGCCGCTGTACCACCTGTGCGCCGGGCGCCTCGGGATCGAGGTCCGTCGGGTGCTGGCCGTCGGGGACCGTCTGGACACCGACATCGCCGGTGCGGTCAGCGCGGGGATGGACTCTGTCCTGGTGCTCACGGGCGTCGACTCGGTGACCACGCTCGCGACGGCACCCAGGCAGCTGCGACCCACCTACCTCGTCGAGGACCTGCGGTCACTGCAGGACGAGTACGACGACGCCGAGACCGACTACTCCTGGTGGGTATGCGGGAACGACCGGCGACGGGTTGTCGACGGTCGGTGGGAGGTGGCGAGCCAAGGGGCCGCGATGGAGGCGGCTCGGGCCGGGATCGCCGCGCTCCACCAGGGGCTCGACGACGGTGACCTCGACACCGAGACGGTGCGACGTCTCGTGCGGGACCTCGACGACTGGCAGTAGCGTGAACGACCAGCAGCGGCGTCCAGCCGCTCCACCCAGGAGGTCTCCCATGGCATTCGAGTCACTGCGCGGCTACATCCAGCTCGCGAGCGGACTGGGGGAGCTGACCATGGCCAAGGCGATGGAGGCAGCCCAGGGCCTGCTGGCCCTACCCGGTGCAGATGAGGTGACCCGCAAGGTCGTCCAGGCCTCCACCGTGGCCGAGGAGCTGCTCGACGTGGCGAAGTCCAACCGCGCCAACCTTGTGGCCCTGATCCAGGGCGAGGTGGAGACGGCGCTCAAGCGTGCCGACGTGGCACGGGTGGCCGACCTCGACGCGGCGCGGACCGCCCTGGCCGGGGTGAGCAAGGAGCTCGCAGACCTGCGAGCCCTCGTGGTGACCACCGGCGCCTCGGCCGTCGCCGGTGCCTCCCGCGGAGGCCTGGGCAGGTCCGGTGCGGTGTCCACCTCCGCCCGACCCGTAGCGCCTGCCACCAGCACGCCGTCACCCGCCACGCCTTCGGCCAAGAAGGCTGCTGCGAAGAAGGCCGCGCCGGCCAAGAAGGCTGCTGCGAAGAAGGCTGCGCCGGCCAAGAAGGCTGCTGCGAAGAAGGCTGCGCCGGCCACAAAGGCAGCTCCCGCGACAAAGGCTGCTGCGACGACGAAGGCGGCTCCCGCGACAAAGGCTGCGCCGGCCAGGAAGGCGGCTCCCGCGACGAAGGCTGCGCCGGCCCGCAAGGCCACGGCGACGAAGAGCACGACCCGCAAGACCGCGACCAAGAAGGCGACCTCGTGAGCGAACCCACTCCTGCCAGCACGCCGACCCCGGTCCCGGTCCCGGGTCCGCCGGTCCCCGGCCCGCCCGCGCCCAGTGCGCCCGCGCCGCCTGCACCTGGACCCGGTGCACCGGGGCAGACCGACGCTCCCGACCTCGGTGAGCACGGCACCGGTGACATCGTCATCGACTCCGCCCTGCAGGACCTGCGGGACGCCCCGGCGGACGACCTGGACGCCCAGATCGAGGCCGGCCGTCGGGTGCACCAGACGCTCCAGGGTCGGCTGTCCCACCTCGGCGGCGAGTGAGCGACACCACCCGGCTCGACGTCGAGCTCGTCCGCCGCGGGCTGGCCCGGTCGCGCGGCCATGCCCGGGCGCTCGTCGAGGCCGGGGACGTCCACGTCAACGGCACCGAGGCAGCCAAGATCTCCACCCCGGTGCGCCCCGGCGACGACATCGACGTCCGTGAGGCCGGGCCGGGCTGGGTGAGCCGCGCGGCATACAAGCTCGTGGGGGCCTTCGACGCGTTCGGGGGGCAGGGTCTGACGGCGGCGGGCAAGCGGTGCCTCGACGTCGGAGCCTCGACGGGTGGGTTCACCCAGGTGCTGCTCCACCAGGGGGCGGCGCACGTGGTGGCGTTGGACGTCGGGCACGGACAGCTCGTCGCCGAGCTCGCGGACGACGCACGGGTCACCGAGCGCAGCCGGACGACGGTCCGAGGACTGGAGCCCACCGACATCGGTGGACCGGTCGACCTCCTGGTGGCCGACCTCAGCTTCATCTCCCTGACCCTGGTCCTCGCGACCTTCCGTGCGCTCGTCCAGGACTCGGGGGACGCCCTCGTGCTGGTCAAGCCGCAGTTCGAGGTGGGGCGGACCCGCCTGGGCAAGGGCGGGATCGTCCGCAGCCAGGGGGACCGCGCCTGGGCGGTGACCGAGGTGACCCGAGCGGCTATCGAGGCAGGGCTGCACCCGAAGGGCCTGGCCGAGAGCCCGATCCGTGGGGGAGAGGGCAACGCCGAGTACCTGTTGTGGCTGACCCCGCGCGCCGAGGAATCCCTGGGATGGGAGGCTCTGGTGAGGACCGCAGACCTGGTGAGCCTGAAGGGAGCCCCGTGAGCACTGCAGACCAGCGCCGGATCCTGCTCGTCGCCCACCCGCGCCGGCAGGAGGCCCACGACATCGCCATCGACGTGGTGAAGCGGCTGCACGCGGCGGGCATCGAGGTCGTCATGCAGCCGGAGGAGGCCCAGCTGCTCGGGTTGGGCGACCACCCAGGCGTTCGGCTCGCGACGGCGGACAACCCCGCGGAGGGCTGCGAGCTGATCTGCGTGCTCGGCGGCGACGGCACGATCCTGCGCGGGGCGGAGATGTCCCGCGGCACAGGCGCACCGCTGCTCGGTGTGAACCTCGGCCACGTGGGGTTCCTCGCCGAGGCCGAGCGCGAGGACCTCGGCTCGACCGTCGAGCACATCGTCGCCCGTACCTACACCGTGGAGGAGCGGATGACCCTGGAGGTCACCGCCCACGTCGACGGGACGCCCGTCTACTCCAGCTGGGCCCTCAACGAGGTGACCGTCGAGAAGGCCAACCGCGAACGCATGCTCGAGGTCGTGGCCGAGGTCGACGGCCGGCCGCTCACGACCTGGGGATGCGACGGGGTGGTCGTCGCGACGCCGACCGGCTCGACGGCCTACGCCTTCTCGGCCGGTGGCCCGGTCGTGTGGCCCGACGTCGAGGCCCTCCTGCTCGTGCCGATCAGTGCGCACGCCCTGTTCGCCCGTCCGCTCGTCCTCGGGCCCCAGTCGCACCTGGCGCTCGAGGTGGTGCCCGACACGCTCGGCACCGGTGCGCTGTGGTGCGACGGCCGCCGCGCCGTGGACCTGCCGCCCGGAGCCCGGATCCAGGTGGTCCGGTCCGACACGCCGGTCCGCCTGGCCCGGCTCAGCACCTCGCCGTTCACCGACCGCCTCGTGGCCAAGTTCGACCTGAACATCCACGGTTGGCGCGGTCAGGCCCGTCGCGAGGAGGCCGCCCGCGCCGGGCGGGGCGTCACCTCCGAGTCCTAGGGTGGGCGCATGTTCCTGGAGAATCTCGTCTTCGACGCCGTCGAGCCCCAGCGCACAGGGCGGTTCTGGGAGGCCGTGGTGGGCGGGGAGCGCCTCACCGACGAGCCCGACGGGTTCGAGACCCGCCTGACCATCGATGGCGGCCCCGTGCTCGACCTGTGCTTCCAGCGCGTCCCCGAGTCGCCGTCGGAGCCGCTGCGGCTGCACCTCGACCTCCTCGGCGGCGACCGTCAGGCGGCCGAGGTCGAGCGACTGCTGGGGCTGGGCGCCCGCCACCTCGACATCGGGCAGCAGGACGTGCCGTGGGTCGTGCTGGCCGACCCGGAGGGCAATCCCTGCTGCGTCATGGAGGAGCGTTCGGTGTATGCCGACACCGGCCCCATCGCGGCGCTGCCGCTCGACTCGGCCGACCCCGGGCGGGACGCGGAGTTCTGGGCCTGGCTGACCGGCTGGGTCCCTGCGCCGGGTGCGGCTCCGCAGACCCTGCGCCACCCGTCGCTGCGCGGGCCGCTCCTCGAGCTGTGCACCGAAGCGGAGCCCAAGGGACCCGGCAAGAACCGGGTGCACCTCGACGTCCGCCTCGAGGCCGGTGAGGACCCCGACGAGATCGAGTCCCGGATCGTCGAGCGGGGAGGGCGGCGGTGGCACCCCGGCTGGGGCGACCTGCCCTGGCGCAGCTACACCGACCCCTCCGGCAACGAGTTCTGCGTCCTCCCTGCCCGGTCGTGACCTCGACGCGACGTGGGACGCGTGGCGCAGTGGCGTCGTGGGCGCGTGAGAGGGTGGCCCCGTGCTGCAGGAACTGAGGATCCAGCGACTCGGCGTCATCGACGACGCCGTGCTCGACCTGCACCCCGGGCTCAACGTCCTCACGGGTGAGACCGGCGCCGGCAAGACCATGGTCGTCACCGGCCTCGGGCTGCTGCTCGGTGCCCGCGCGGACGCCGGCCTGGTCCGCGCCGGGGCGGCGTCTGCCGTGGTCGAGGGCCTGGTCGAGGTCGGGCCGGACCATCCCGCGTCGGTGCGTGCCGCCGAGGCCGGTGCCGAGGTCGGTGACGGACTGGTCCTCATCCGCTCGGTGTCGGCCGAGGGCCGGTCGCGCGCCCACGTGGGTGGGCGCAGTGCCCCCGTCGGCGTCCTCGCCGAGGTGGGGGAGCACCTGGTCGCGGTCCACGGCCAGGCCGACCAGTGGCGGCTGCGGCACGGCGACCAGCACCGGGCCATGCTCGACCAGTTCGGAGGGGCCCCGGTCGCCAAGGCGCTGGGCCGCTACACCGAGCTCCACGACGAGCACGAAGCCGCCCGCGCGGAGCTCGCCCACCTGCGCGAGCAGGCCCGTGACCGGGCCCGCGAGGTCGAGGTGCTCCAGCACGGACTCGAGCAGCTCGAACAGCTCGACCCGCGGCCCGGCGAGGACGCCGACCTGCGCATCGAGGACGAGCGACTCAGCCACGCCGAGGGTCTGCGGACGGCTGCTGCCCTGGCGCACGACCACCTCGGTGGCGCCCAGGAGTATGCCGCGGAGCCCAGTCCCAGCGCGGTCGAGACGATCGCGGCCGCACGCCAGGCCCTCACCGGTGAGGTCGGGCACGACCCGGCCCTGCGCGAGCTCGACCGCAGGCTCGCCGACATCGGCTACCTCGTGGCGGACCTGGCCGCCGACCTGAGCTCGTACCTCACCGACGTCGACGTCGACCCCGCCCGCCTCGCCTGGGTGCAGCAGCGGCGCGCCGACCTCACTGCGGTGACGCGCAAGTACGGGGAGACCGTCGAGGACGCCCTGGAGTGGGGTCGCTCTGCGGCGCAGCGGCTGGACCTGCTGCTCGGCTCCGACAGCCGGATCTCCGAGCTCGAGCCACGGGTGGCCGAGCTCGACCGTGAGCGCACGGTCGCCGCGGCGGCCCTCACCCGGGCGCGGAGCAAGGCCGCTGCGAGGCTGGCCAAGGCCGTGACGACCGAGCTGTCCCACCTGGCCATGGGACAGGCGACCGTCGAGGTCGCCGTCACGCCGCGCACTGCGGGGCTCGGTCGGCACGGCGCTGACGACGTCGAGATCCTGCTCGCCGCCAACCCCGGCAGCCCGGCGCGGACGGTGGCCAAGGCTGCGTCGGGTGGTGAGCTCTCGCGCGTCATGCTCGCCCTCGAGGTCGTCACCGGCGCTGCCGGTGGTGCCGACGTCCCGACGTTCGTGTTCGACGAGGTCGACGCAGGAGTCGGCGGGTCCGCCGCCCTCGACGTGGGTGCGCGCCTCGCTGCCCTGGCCGAGCACGCCCAGGTCGTCGTCGTCACCCACCTGCCGCAGGTCGCGGCATACGCGGACCGGCACCTCGTGGTGCGCAAGGCGAGCGACGGGCACATCACGTCGAGCGGGATCCACGCCCTCGAAGGGGACGAGCGGTTGCGCGAGCTGGCCCGGATGATGTCCGGTGGCGAGAGCGAAGCGGCCCTGGACCACGCCCGTGAGCTCGTCGCCAGCACGTCCGCACGGCGCACCGCGGCCGCAGCCTCCTGACCTGCCCGACCCGTCCCGGTCGACCGGCGCCACCCCCGCGTGGGGCGCGCTGAACAGCGCTGCCGCCGTGGGAGGATGGCCGCGATGCCCCTGAAGATTCCCCGCCAGCGAGCCCGCGAACCCGAGAGCCCCGGGGTCCGTGGGCTGGCCCGCGTCGACGCCCGGACCAAGAACCTCACCAAGCGGTTGCGTCCCGGCGACATCGCCGTGATCAACCACCAGGACATCGACAAAGTGAGCGCCGAGGCGCTGCTGGCCTGCAAGCCGGCCGCCGTCGTCAACGCCGCCCCGTCGATCTCCGGGAGGTACCCGAACCTCGGGCCCGAGATCCTCATCGATGCCGGGATCCCGTTGCTGGACAACGTCGGTGCAGATGTCATGCACGACCTCCAGGACGGCCAGCAGGTCCGGCTGGACGGCGACGACCTGTGGCTCGGCGACCAGGTCGTGGCCAGCGGCCAGGCGTTCGACCACGAGATCGTCGCAGCCGCCATGACCGAGGCGCGGGCCGGGCTCGCGGTTCAGCTCGAGGCGTTCGCCGCCAACACGATGGAGTACCTCCGTCGTGAGCGGGACCTGTTGCTCGACGGTGTCGGGGTCCCCGACATCACGACCGAGATCGACGGCCGGCACGCGCTGATCGTCGTCCGCGGGTACCACTACAAGGAGGACCTGCAGACGCTGCGGAGCTACATCCGCGAGTACCGCCCGGTCCTCATCGGTGTCGACGGCGGCGCCGACGCGCTCCTCGAGGTCGGCCTCAAGCCCGACCTCATCGTCGGCGACATGGACTCCGTGTCGGACGCGACGCTGCGGTGCGGTGCAGAGGTGGTCGTCCACGCCTACCGCGACGGCAACGCCCCCGGCCTCGAGCGCGTCCGGCGCCTCGGGATCGAACCCGTCGTCTTCCCGGCCACCGGCACCAGCGAGGACGTCGCCATGCTCCTCGCCGACGACAAGGGCGCCGAGCTCATCGTCGCCGTCGGAACCCATGCCACCCTCGTCGAGTTCCTCGACAAGGGTCGCAGCGGCATGGCCAGCACCTTCCTCACCCGGCTGCGGGTGGGTGGCAAGCTCGTCGACGCCAAGGGCGTCAGCCGGCTCTACCGCTCCCGCATCTCCAACCTCACCCTCACGTTCATGCTGCTCGTCGGCCTGAGTGCCCTGTTCGCGGCGCTCTGGTCGACGACGGGTGGGCGCGCCCTCCTGCAGGTCCTCGGCGCTCGCTGGGACGACCTGTGGTCCTTCGTCGTAGGAATTGTCACGTGATCGACTTCCGGTACCACCTCGTCTCCATCGTCTCGATCTTCCTGGCACTCGCCGTGGGCATCGTGCTCGGTGCCGGTCCCCTCAAGGAGGACCTGGGCAACACCCTGACGTCCGAGGTGAAGAACCTGCGCGCCGACAAGGCCACCCTGCGGGCGCAGCTCGACGCGGCCGACCGCGGCACCAAGGCGCGGGACGAGTTCACGACCGCGAGCAACCGCAGCCTGCTCGCGAGCCGCCTCACCGACACGACGGTCGCCGTGATCGTCCTGCCGGGTGCGGACGCCGGCCTCGTGAAGTCGACGACCGAGACGCTGACGGCTGCCGGGGCCAAGATCGGCTCCTCGATCCAGGTCCAGGACGCGTGGGTCGACCCCGACAAGGCGTCGTTCCGCGCCAGCCTCGGCCAGCAGCTCGCGAGCCAGGTCGGTGTGCCGCTGGACGCCCAGGGCAACGTGATCGACACCGTGCTCGCGCGTTCGGTCCTCACCAAGGCGGGTTCGGCCTCGACCGGTGCCGCGGCAGCGCTCGAGGTGATGCGCACGGGTGACCTCATCAAGTACAGCTCCGACGCCGTCACCCCCGCCAGCGTCGCCGTCGTCGTCTCCGGACCGGTCACCGGGTCGGACTCGGCAGCGCGCACGGCCCGGACCACCGCCCTCGCCCAGCTCTCGGTCGCGATGGACGCGGCCGGCGCCGGTGCCGTCCTGACCAGCACGACCAGCACCCCGGGCGCCACGGGCGTCTCCTCGGTGGTGACCGCGGTGCGCGACGACAACGACCTGTCCGACGTGCTGTCCACCGTCGACGACGGCGAACTGCCGATGGGCCAGGCGAGCGTGGTGTTCGGCATCCTCGAGCAGGAGGCGGGCAAGGCCGGGGCATACGGGCTGGCCGGCGACGCCACCGCGGCCTTCCCGCAGCTGGCGACGAAGTAGGCCCTGCCGTGCGTGCGCTGCACCCCCTGGTGACCGGTGCGGTCGCCGGCGTCGTGTCCGCCGGCGCGCTGGCCCTGCTGCGGGTGGTGCCGCCCGGTGGCGCGGACCGGTGGGACCGCACCAACCACGCGGGTGGAACGGTGACCCTCCTCGAGGGCCCCGCGTATGCCGCCGGTGCGGCCTGCGCGGCAGCCCTCGCCGGCGGGGGGCCCGGGCCGGTGGTCGCGGCCACGGCGGCGGCCGGCCTCGGTGCGCTCGACGACCTCGTGGGCGACTCGTCGAGCAAGGGCTTCAAGGGCCACCTGGGTGCCCTGGCCCGCGGCGAGGTGACCACCGGCGCGGTGAAGATCCTCGGGCTGGGGCTGACCGGGCTGGCCTCGGCCGCCCTCGTCGACCGCCGCGCGCGCAGGCTCGGCCCCGGCTCCGTGGCACCGACGGTCGTCGACACCCTCGTGGGTGGGGCCGTCGTCGCGGGTTCGGCGAACCTCCTCAACCTGCTGGACCTGCGCCCCGGGCGCGCGCTCAAGGTGACCCTGCTCTGGGGTGCCCTCGCGGCGACGCGTCCACGCGGGGCCTCTGCGGCCGCCGCGGCCGCGGGTGCAGCCTCGGGGCTGCTGAAGCCCGACCTGGCCGGCGAGGCCATGCTCGGTGACACCGGGGCCAACAGCGCGGGCGCCCTGCTCGGCACGGCGCTGGTCCAGTCGACCGGGCGCCGGGGCCGGCTCGCGGCCCTCGCGGCCCTGACCGCGCTGACCCTCGCCTCGGAGAAGGTGTCCTTCACCTCCGTGATCGAGTCGACCCCCGTCCTGCGCGACCTCGACGCCCTGGGCCGCCGGTGACCTCCGCCGCGCCCGGTTCCGCCGACCGCTCGGACGCCCGCTCCGACGATCGCCCGGAAGAACGCTCGAACGCCCGGTCGGTCGGGCTGTCCGTCGCGAAGGCCGCGGGGGTGATCGCCCTCGTCACCTTGGCAGCCCGCGTGGTGGGTTTCGGCCGCACCCTGGTCTTCTCCAAGGGTGTCGGCACCACCGAGGTCGGCGACATCTACCAGACCATCAACATCCTCCCCAACGTCGTCTACGAGGTGGCAGCCGGCGGGGTCCTCGCGGCGGTGGCCGTGCCACTCATCGCCGGCCAGCTGGGGCTGGGTCGCACCGAGGAGGCCGACCGCACCGCGTCGGCACTGCTCGGCTGGGCCGTCGTGGTCCTTGCGCCATTGAGCCTGCTGCTCGGTGTGCTCGCCCCCTGGCTGAGCCGAGCACTGCTCGGGGCCGGCGCGACCTCCGGCGACGTCGCGCTCGGCTCGCACATGCTCGTCCTCTTCGCCCCCCAGGTCCTGCTCTACGGCGTGGGGATCGTCCTGTCCGGCGTCCTCCAGGCGCGACGCAGGTTCTTCGCCGCAGCCCTGGCGCCGCTCCTGTCGAGCCTCGTCGTGATCGGGGCCTACATCGCCTATGCGGTCATGGTCGACCACGCCACCTCGCCGTCCGACGTCCCGGACCCGGCGGTCTGGGCCCTCGCCGGCGGCACCACCCTCGGGGTGGTCGTCCTGAGCCTCCCGCTGCTCGTCCCCGTGCTGAGGTCGGGGGTGCACCTGCGCCCCACCCTGACCTTCCCCGACGGGCTGGCCCGCCGGGCCCGCTCGCTCGCGGGCGCCGGGGTGGTGGCGCTCATCGCCCAGCAGGCCTCCGTCCTGACGGTCCTGTGGATCACCCACCACCGGACCGACGTGGTGGGCACGGTCAACGTCTACACCTACGCCCAGGCCGTCTACCTGCTCCCGTATGCCGTGCTGGCCGTCCCGATCGCGACGTCGGCCTTCCCGGCGCTGGCCCACACCGCGGCCGAGGAGTCGGCCGGCTTCGCGGGAACGGCGTCCCGCGACACCCTCGCGAGGGCGCTGCAGGGCATCATCCTGCTGACCGCCGGTGCAGCAGCCGTCCTCATGACCGTGGCCCCGGCGGTCGGGGTGTTCTTCGACCACCTCGACCGCGGTGCCCGCGCCGGCGGTGGCGTGGCTCTCGCGGCCCTGCCGGGGACGCTGTCGGCGTATGCCCCTGGCCTCCTGGGCTTCGGCGTCGCAGCCCTCCTGACACGGGCGCTGTACGTCCGGGGGCGTCCGTCGCTCGCCGCCGCGGCCGTGGCCGCCGGGTGGGCGATCTCCGCGCTCCTGCCGCTGGGCCTGCTGCCGGAGGGTTCGGGTGCCGGAACCACGCTGGGCATCCTGGGGGTCTCGTCGTCGGTCGGCATGACCGTCTCGGCCGTCCTGCTCGGCGTGCTCGTGCGCCGGGCCTGGGGCGCCGAGGCCACCCACGGCAGCGGCCGGACGCTGGGCACTGCCGTCGTCGCCGTCGCCGTCGCGCTGGCCATCGGCGACGTGGTCAGCCGGGCGATCCCCGCCACCTCCCTCTGGAGCGCGCTGGGCAGCGGGTTCGTCGTGGCCCTGACCACCCTCGGGACCTACCTGCTCGTCATGGCGGTGGCCGACCGGAGCACCGTCAAGACCCTGCGCGACCGGGGCCGCAGCCGTCGGCGGGGGAGCGCCGCGTGAGGGTGGCCATGGTGGTCGGTCGCTCCACCGGGGGCATCGGCCTGCACGCCGTCGACCTCGCGACGCACCTGCGGGCCATGGGCGACGAGGTGGTCTTCGTCACCGACGACCTCACGGCCGACCGGTTCGAGCTGCCCGGGGCGCTGCGCTGGTGGCCGTCGCGCGCGGGTGGCCTCCCCTCGGCGGTCCGGTCGCTGTGGCGGCTGCACGGGCTGGCGCGGACGTCCGACGTCGTGCACGCGCACGGCCACCAGGCAGGACTGCTCGCCGTCCTGGCGGCGACCGGCACGGGCACCCCCGTGGTCGTCAGCCAGCACAACGCCGTGCTCGGCGCCCGGGGCCCCCGGAGGGTGATCTCGACCGTCCTGCAGTCGCTCGTCGCCCGGCGCTCGGCCCTCGTCACCGGCGCCTCGAGCGACCTGGTCGAGGAAGCCGCCGCGTACGGGGCGCAGGGCGCGCGGCTGGCGCCGGTGCCGTCCCCACGGGTCCCGGCCCTCGTGGCGGCGCCGCTCGCCGACGTGGCCGCACGCCGGGCCGCGGCCGACGCGCTGTTGGAGGCCCACGGCATACCCGGACCGGGCGCGCTCGTGCTCACGATCTCGCGCATCGCACCCCAGAAGAACCTCGACGTGCTCGTCGAGGCGGCCGGCCTGGTGGCCGCGCCCGTGGCGTGGGTCGTCGTCGGTGACGGCGACGACGCGCTGCTGTCCGAGCTGCGGCGGCGCGCGGCCGACGACGGCGCCCCGGTGCACTTCGTCGGCGCGGTCGCGGACCCGACACCGTGGCTGCGGGCCGCCGAGGTGTTCGTCCTGCCGAGCCGGTGGGAGGCGCGGGCGCTCGTGGTCCAGGAGGCGATGGCCGCCGGTGTGCCCGTGGTGGCCAGCGACACCGGCGGACTGCACGACGTGGTGGAGGGTGCCGGTGTGCTCGTCCCGGTCGGCGACGCGCCCGGGTTCGCGGCCGCCGTCGACGAGATCCTCGGGGACGGCGAGCGGCGCGGGAGGCTCTCCCAGCAGGGGCGGGAGCGCGCCACATCCTGGGACGACGGGCTCGCGACCGCGCGTCGCTGGCGCGAGTGGTACTCAGGCCTGCCCGGGATGACGTAGGCTTGAATCCCGTGGTGGAGCAGACGAAACACATCTTCGTAACCGGGGGCGTTGCCTCCTCATTGGGCAAGGGTCTGACGGCGTCGAGCCTCGGCCTTCTTCTGCGGTCGCGTGGTCTACGCGTCACGATGCAGAAGCTCGATCCGTACCTCAACGTGGACCCCGGGACGATGAACCCGTTCCAGCACGGCGAGGTCTTCGTGACCGACGACGGGGCCGAGACGGACCTCGACGTGGGGCACTACGAGCGGTTCCTCGACAGCAACCTCGTGGGCAGCGCCAACGTCACGACGGGCCAGATCTACAACCAGGTGATCGCCAAGGAGCGTCGCGGGGAGTACCTCGGCGACACCGTCCAGGTCATCCCGCACATCACCAACGAGATCAAGGAACGCATGCGGGCGCAGGCCGCCGGCAGCCCCGGCGTCCCGCAGTCCGAGGCGCCGGACATCATCATCACCGAGATCGGCGGCACCGTCGGCGACATCGAGTCGCTGCCATTCCTGGAGGCCGCGCGCCAGGTCCGCCACGACGTGGGCCGCGACAACGTCTTCTTCCTCCACGTCTCGCTGGTCCCCTACCTCGCCCCCAGCGGTGAGCTCAAGACCAAGCCGACGCAGCACTCCGTCGCAGCCCTGCGCCAGGTCGGCATCCAGCCCGACGGGCTCGTGCTCCGTGCCGACCGTGAGATCCCCGACGGCATCAAGCGCAAGATCTCGCTCATGTGCGACGTCGACACCGAGGCCTGCGCCGCTGCCGTCGACGCCCCGAGCATCTACGACATCCCGAAGGTGCTGCACAAGGAGGGCCTCGACGCGTACGTCATCCGTCGCCTGGGCCTGAACTTCCGGGACGTCGACTGGCACGACTGGGACGAGCTCCTGCGCCGGGTGCACAGCCCCGAGCACACCGTCGAGATCGCCCTGGTCGGCAAGTACATCGACCTGCCCGACGCGTACCTGTCGGTCACCGAGGCCATGCGTGCCGGTGGCTTCCAGAACGACGCGAAGGTCCACATCCGCTGGGTCGCCAGCGACGAGTGCCAGACCGAGGCCGGCGCGCAGCGTGCCCTGGGCGGCGTCGACGCGGTGCTCGTGCCCGGCGGCTTCGGCGTCCGCGGCATCGAGGGCAAGCTCGGCGCCCTGCGCTGGGCCCGCGAGAAGCAGGTGCCGACGCTCGGCATCTGCCTGGGCCTGCAGTGCATGGTCATCGAGTACGCGCGCAACGTCGCCGGGATCGAGGGTGCGAGCTCCACGGAGTTCGACCCGCAGACCCCGGCCCCGGTCATCGCGACCATGGAGGAGCAGAAGGCGTTCGTCGAGGGTGCCGGCGACCTGGGCGGCACGATGCGCCTGGGTGCCTACCCCGCCAAGCTCGCCGAGGGCTCGGTCATCGCCGAGGCGTATGGCGCCGTGGCCGTGGACGAGCGCCACCGGCACCGCTACGAGGTCAACAACGGGTACCGCAAGGAGCTCGAGGAGGCCGGTCTGGTGTTCTCCGGCCTGTCCCCGGACGGCAACCTCGTCGAGTTCGTCGAGCTGCCGCGCGAGGTGCACCCCTATTACGTCTCGACCCAGGCGCACCCGGAGTTCAAGTCCCGCCCGCACCGCGCCCACCCGTTGTTCGCCGGTCTCGTCGAGGCCGCGATCAACGCGCAGCGCGCTGCCCGGCTGGTCGAGGTCGAGCGCCCGCGGGCGACTGCCGACGCGACGGCCACGGCGTGAGCGGGTCCCCGCTCGAGTCGCTGGCCGACCGGTTCGAGGCGCGCCCGGTGGTGGCCTCCTCGACGGTCTTCGAGGGACGCGTGTGGGACGTCGTCAGCGAGACGGTCGACCTCGGCGCGGCCGGTGAGGTGACGCGCGAGTTCGTGCGCCACCCCGGGGCCGTCGCGGTCGCCGCCGTCGACGAGCAGGGGCGGCTGTGCCTGATCCAGCAGTACCGCCACCCGATCCGGGCGTTCGAGTGGGAGATCCCGGCCGGGCTGCTCGACGTCGACGGGGAACCGCCGCACGTCGGGGCCGCCCGCGAGCTGCACGAGGAGGCCGACCTCGTCGCCGCCACCTGGCACGTGCTGGCCGACTACGTCAGCTCGCCCGGAGGGCTCGACGAGGCCCTGCGCATCTACCTCGCCCGTGACCTTTCCGCGGTGCCCCACGACGAGCGGCACGACCGCGACGGCGAGGAGCTCGGCATGCCGCTGCGCTGGGTGCCGCTCGAGCAGGTGCGCGACGCGTTCCTGGCCGGTCAGCTGCACAACGCGACCATGGGCATCGCCGCCCTGGCCGCCCTCGCCTCCCGCGACCAGGGGTGGACGACGCTGCGCCCCGTCGACGCGCCCTGGCCCAGCCACCCGGCGCACCGCGACCCTGCCGGCTCCTGACGTGGCCGGCACGTTCGGTGTCGGTGCGTCGGGGGTCACTGCCGCCGGTGACTGCCCCTGCGGCACCGGTGAGCCCTATGCCACCTGCTGCGGCCCGCTCCACGCCGGCGAGTCCGTGGCCACCACGGCCGAGCAGCTCATGCGCAGCCGGTATGCCGCGTACGTGCGTGGCGACGCGCCATACCTCGTGCGGACCTGGCACCCCCGCCACCGCCCGGACCCGCTCGAGGTCGCTCCCGACCCCGGCTGGTTGCGGCTCGAGGTGCTCGACGTCGTCGGCGGTGGGGAGGACGACGGGACCGGAGAGGTCGAGTTCGTCGCGACGCACGTGGACGGGCCCCTGCACGAGCGCAGCAGGTTCGTCCGTCGGGCCGGCCGGTGGGTCTACCTCGACGGTGTCGTCCGCGACTGACGAGTCGTCCGCCGGGGAGGCGGAAACCGATTCGTGGGGGTTGCGGCTCGGTCCGTAGGATGGGCGGGCTCGTCAGAGCGTTCCTGTCCCCGACCTCGAAGGATCTCCTGTGCTTCGCACCCACGAGGCCGGCACGTTGCGTGCCGACCACTCCGGCCAGACCGTCACGCTCACGGGCTGGGTCGCCCGTCGGCGCGATCACGGCGGAGTCGCGTTCCTCGATCTGAGGGACGCCAGTGGCGTCGCGCAGGTGGTCGTCCGTGACGAGGTGCTCGAGCAGGGTGGCGCCCACGACCTGCGCAACGAGTACTGCGTGCGTGTCGTCGGCGAGGTGCGGACCCGTCCCGAGGGCAACGCCAACGCCGACCTGCCCACCGGCGAGATCGAGGTCATCGCCGGCGAGATCGAGGTGCTCAACGCCTCCGCGCCGCTGCCGTTCCAGATCGACGAGCGCGTCACCGTCGGCGAGGAGGCCCGCCTCAAGCACCGCTACCTCGACCTGCGTCGCCCGGGTGCCTCGTCGGCCGGGGCCGCGGTCCGCCTGCGGTCCAAGGTCAACGCCGCGGCCCGCTCGGTGCTCGGTGCCCGCGACTTCGTCGAGATCGAGACCCCGACGCTGACGCGGTCCACCCCCGAGGGTGCCCGCGACTTCCTCGTGCCCGCACGCCTCGCGCCCGGTTCCTGGTACGCCCTGCCGCAGAGCCCGCAGCTGTTCAAGCAGCTGCTCATGGTCGCCGGTATGGAGCGCTACTACCAGATCGCCCGCTGCTACCGCGACGAGGACTTCCGCGCCGACCGCCAGCCGGAGTTCACCCAGCTCGACATCGAGATGTCGTTCGTCGAGCAGTCCGACGTGCTCGAGCTCGGTGAGGAGATCGTGCGCGAGGTGTGGAAGCTGATCGGCGTGGAGCTGCAGACGCCGTTCCTGCAGATGACCTATGCCGACGCGATGCGCCGGTTCGGCTCGGACAAGCCCGACCTGCGGTTCGGCAACGAGCTCGTCGAGTGCACCGAGTACTTCAAGGACACCCCCTTCAGGGTCTTCCAGGCGGAGTACGTCGGGGCCGTGGTCATGCCCGGGGGCGCCTCGCAGCCGCGCAAGCAGCTCGACGCCTGGCAGGACTGGGCCAAGAGCCGCGGCGCCAAGGGTCTGGCCTACGTGCTCGTCCAGGAGGACGGCACGCTCGGCGGTCCGGTGGCCAAGAACCTCACCGACGCCGAGCGCGACGGGCTGGCCGCCCACGTGGGCGCGAAGCCCGGTGACTGCGTCTTCTTCGGCGCGGGCACGACCAAGGCGTCCCGGGCGCTCCTCGGCGCGGCCCGCCTCGAGATCGGCAAGCGCTGCGACCTCATCGACGAGGACGCCTGGTCGTTCCTGTGGGTGCTCGACGCCCCGCTGTTCGAGCCGACCTCCGAGGCCGTCGCCGCCGGTGACGTCGCCGTCGGTGGAGGCGCCTGGACCGCGGTGCACCACGCCTTCACCTCGCCCAAGGCCGAGTTCCTCGACACCTTCGACACCGACCCCGGCCCTGCCCTGGCGTACGCCTACGACATGGTCTGCAACGGCAACGAGATCGGTGGCGGGTCGATCCGTATCCACCGCCGCGACGTGCAGGAGCGGGTCTTCAAGGTCATGGGCCTGTCGGAGGAGGAGGCGCAGGAGAAGTTCGGCTTCCTCCTCGACGCCTTCGCCTTCGGCGCCCCGCCGCACGGCGGCATCGCCTTCGGCTGGGACCGCGTCGTCACCCTGCTCGCAGGAACCGACTCGATCCGCGACGTGATCGCCTTCCCGAAGTCCGGTGGCGGCTACGACCCGCTCACCGCCGCGCCGGCGCCGATCACCCCGGAGCAGCGCAAGGAGGCCGGCGTGGACGCCAAGCCGGCCGCCCCCGCTGCCCAGGGCGCCGAGGCGGCGACCTCCGCCACCAGCTGATCCGAGCCCGCTCGGGGCACGACGAAGGGCGGGGACCACACGGTCCCCGCCCTTCGTCGTGCCCCGAGGTGCTGGCTACTTCGCGAGGAAGGTCAGCAGTGCGCTGTTGAACTCGTCCTTGTGGGAGACGTTGATGCCGTGCGGGCCGTCCTTGACGACGTGCAGCTCGCTGCCCGCGACCGCGTCGTGGGTCCGCTGCCCGGAGACCTCGAACGGCACCGTGCCGTCGCTGTCGCCATGGATGACCAGCGTCGGCACGTCCACCTTGGCGAGGTCGTCGCGGAAGTCCTCGACCCAGGCGGCGATGCACTGGGCGGCGGCCTCGGGGTCGGCCTGGGCAGCCAGGCCCAGTGCCTCCTGGCGCTGGGCCTCGCTCACCTTGAGCTCGTCACCGGCGCTGAAGAACCCGGTGGTGAAGCCGTCGAAGAACGCCGGCGGGTCCTTGCGCAGGTCGTCCTGCATGCCGGCCACGGTGTCCTTGTCGAGGCCACCGTCGGGGTGGTCGTCGCTCTTGAGCAGGAACGGCGGGATGGCTGAGGCGAAGACGGCGCTGTGCACCCGGTCGGTGCCGTGCCTGCCGATGTAGCGGGCGACCTCGCCGCCACCCATCGAGAACCCCACGAGCGAGGCATCACGCAGGTCCAGCTCCTCGACGACCGCCTTGAGGTCGTCCGCGAAGGTGTCGTAGTCGTAGCCCTTCTCGGGCTTGTCGGACTCGCCGAAACCGCGGCGGTCGTACGTCACCACGCGGTAGCCGGCCTCGGTGAGCGCGGGCACCTGGTCGGCCCAGGACCTGCCGCTGAGCGGCCAGCCGTGGATCAGCACGACGGGGCGGCCGGTGCCGCCGGTGTCCTCGTAGTGCAGCTCGACGTCCTTGGACAGCAGGCCGGAGGATCCCTTGACGGTGGGCATGTGGTTCACCTTTCAATCGAATGCTGGACCATTCGACCCTAAGCACATCCCGGGGTCTCTGCAGATCTGCGGACCTCCCGCACCCGTGGGGCTGCCGTCACAGGCTGCCGGCTGCCGGGCGCTCGGCGTCCGGCATCCCACCGGTGAGGCGCTCGCCGTCGACGAGCACCTCGCAGCGCTCGGACCAGAACGCGACGTGGTCCTGCAGTCGGACGGCGTCGTCGAGCGGGTCGGGGTAGAACCACGCGATGTCCGCGCCGACGTCGTCCCCGGTGCCGAGGTAGCTCGCCCGCCCCTTGTAGGCACAGACGGTGTGCGTCTGCGACGGCGTGAGGAGGTCCATCCGGACGTCGTCGACGGGCAGGTACCAGCGGGTCGGCAGGGCGGTCTCGTAGACGGCGAGGGCCCTGCGGGACTCTGCGAGCACCGTCCCAGCCAAGCTGACCACGACGTGCCGGTCGCTGCGCAGCACGTCGATCCGCTTCCACGGGTCGTGCGCGTGGCCCATGACCGGTTGGTCCTCCTCCACCCAGTCGAACAGGGCGAAGTCGAGGACGACACGACCACCCAGGTCCGGGTCGTCGGGGCGGAAGCCCACCTCGACGAGCCCACCGGCATCGTCGTCGGGTGCTCCCTCCCGCACGGCCACCGGGGTTCCCGGGCACGTGTGCAGCTCGAAGTGCAGCGGGCCGAGGACCGGGGGCAGCCCGTCGGGGAGCTCACGACGGGGGAGGTCCACCAGCTCGATCCCGTTGGCTGCGAAGGCGTCCGGCGGCACGGCATACTCCGGGACCACCCGGCGCGGCTCCCACACCAGCAGGGCATCGGTCGTGTCGACGAGGAGGTGACCGTGCCGGGAGGCGCGCAGCCGCTTCGTGGTGCGGGTGAGGCGCAGCTCGGACAGGCCGCGGAACCACTGGTCGTGCAGGTCGAGTGCCATGGGTCCACGATCCTCGCCCGGGACCGGGTGGGCAACGGTCCGTGCAGCCGCCCGCTCAGGCGGTCGCCAACCGTCGGCTCGACCAGAGGTGTGCCTCGCCGTACCCGAGGCCCGTGTAGAGGCGGCGGGCCACGTCGTTGTCGGAGTACATCCCGAGGGTGCACACCCCGGCGTCGCGGACGGCCGCTCGCGTGAGCCGGGCCGTCACCGCGAGGCCCAGACCGGTGCCACGCGCCCTCGGGTGGACCGTGATGCCGGACAGGTGCGGGTGGCCGGCCACGTTGGGTTCGCGGACGCCGCAGGCCAGCAGGCTGCCGTCGTCGGCGCGGACCCCGACCCAGTGCTGGTCGGCCCGCTCGAACGGCCTCGCTTCGGTGCGCTGGTTGGCCAGCGCCAGCAGGGCACGGATGGGGGCCTCGTCGGCGTCGCCGAGGACCTCCAGCCGGTCCTCGGCAGGGACCTGCGACGGTGGCTGCGTCGCGCACAACCACTCCCACTCGTTGCCCTCGGTGACCGGCAGGTGGTGGGCGACCGCGGGCAGCGACCCGCGCTCGACCGTCACCGAACCCAGCGGATCAGGCAGCAGCCGGGCCGCCACCAGCTCGCCCACGAGCGCGTCCACGTCCGTGGGCGGACCCATGACGAGGAGCCCGTGGCGGCGGGTGTGGGTCTGGCGGGGGAGGGCCATCGCGGCACCGAGGCAGTGAGCGGCGCCCACGAGGGGCGAGGGGATGTCCCACCGCAGGAACGCGCTCCCACCGCTGAACGCCAACAGCTCCTCGTGGCTCGAGATCTCCTGCAGCACAGCGTTGTTCGCGCAGGAGCCGGACGCGTGCGTCACTCCGTGATCCCGAACCGCGCGTGCCACCTCTTCAGCCGCGCCGGCGCCCACCAGTTCCAGTCGCCGAGCAGGGCCATCGTCGCCGGCACGAGCAGCATGCGGACGAGGGTGGCGTCGAGCAGCACGGCCACGGCCAGGCCGACACCCGTCTCCTTGATGATGAGCAGCTGCCCCGCCACGAACCCCGAGAACACGATGACGACGAGGATCGCCGCCGACGTGATGATCCGCCCGGACCGCTGCAGCCCGGCGATGACGGCGTGGTCGTTGTCCGCGCCGCGCTCGTGCAGCTCGACGATGCGCGACAGCAGGAACACCTCGTAGTCCATCGACAGCCCGAACCCGAAGGCCAGCACGAGCATCGGGATCGTCGACTCGATGCCCCCGACCGAGTCGAACCCCAGCAACCCTTGGAGGTGCCCCTGCTGGAAGACCCAGACGACGATCCCGAGGCTGGCGCCGAGCGAGACGACGTTCATGAGCAGGGCCTTGACGGGGATGACCACCGAGCCCGTCATGAGGAACAGCAGCACGAGCGTCGCGAGGGCCACGAGCGCAAAGGCGTATGGCGCGCGCTCGCGCAGGGAGTCGGTGAAGTCGCGCAGGCCGGACGCCTGCCCGATCACCTTGGTGGGGAAGTCCGGTCGGTCCGCGCGCAGCGCGGTGACGGCGTCGCGGGCGCCGTCGTCCAGGGGGCCGCCGGGGGTGTCGATGGCGATGACGCTGAGCCGGTCGGACACCGCCTCGACCCGGCCGGTGAGGCGGGTGCCGCCGACGACGGGCAGCGCCGCGGCATACGCCTGCGCCTGCTCGGGGCTCGCGGTGGCCACGACCTGGACGTCGGGGCCGGCCAGGCCCGGGTAGCGGGCCTCGAGGGTCGTGAAGAACTCGCGCTGGGGGGCGCTCACGGGTAGGAGCTCCTTGCCCGACGAGGTGAGCCGCAGGTCGAACGCCGGCGCCGCGAGGGTGCCGAGGACGGCGAGGACGGCGAGGATCACCAGGAGGGGGTGGCGGAAGACGCGGGTCGCGAGCCGCGAGAACACGCCCTCCTCCGGCGCCTGCTCGGTGCCGCGCTTGAGCAGCCGCCTGGCGCCCAGGACGCACAACGCCGGGACCAGGGTGAGGGCGACGAGCATCGCGACGAGGACCACCGACAACCCGGCCGAGCCGATCGCCTTGAGGATCGACGCCTCGAAGACGAGCAGGCCCCCGAGCGAGATGGCGACCGTGAGCCCGGAGAAGACCACGGTGCGGCCGGCCGAGTCGACGGTCCGGACGATGGCGGCGAGCACCTCCTCCTGGGTGATCTCCGACGCCGGGCGGCCCTGCACCCGGCTGCGCAGCTCCTCACGGAACCGGCTCACCGTGAGCAGTCCGTAGTCGATGCACAGGCCCAGGCCGAGGACGGTGACGACGTTGACCACCGTCGCGTCGAGGTCGATCACGTGCGAGAAGCCGAGGAGGGAGGCGAGCGCGCCGGCGATCGAGGCGATGGCGCCGATGATCGGCATGCCTGCCGCGACGAACCCGCCGAACACCAGGACCATGACGAGGAAGCTGATCGGCAGGGCGATGCCCTCACCGGCTCGCAGGTCCTTCTCGACCTGCGAGGTGATGGCGTGGATGAGGTCGGCCAGGCCGCCGGTCGTGCCGTGCGCGCCGGGGATGGCTGCCACGAGGGCGTCGAGCTGCTGGTCGACCTGCGCCTGGGCGCGGTCCCGCGCATCGCCCTCGAGCCCGGGGTCGAACGTCACCACGGCCGCGAACCCGTCACCCGACGTCGGCAGCAAGGTCTTCGCCTGGGGGCTGTCGAGCCCTGCCGGCACCAGCTGGGGTGCGGCGACCGAGGCGACACCGTCGATGCCGCTGATCGCGCTCGCAGCAGCCTTCACCGCGGCGACGGTCGCCGGGGCGGCGGCGTCGGCGTCCGTGACCTGGAGCAGGTGGGTGCTCGTCGCGGAGCGACCCGCCGCGACGAGCTGGTCACGGCCCTGGAGGTTCTCCCCGGCGACGGACGGGTCGCCGGACTGGAGGCGCTCGAACAGCGACTGGTTGCCGAACGCCCCGGTGGCCCCGGCGAACGACGCGACCACGGCCAGGAGCCAGATGAGGACCACGGTGCGCGGGTGGCGCCCGACGAGGCCGCCGAGGTGGGACAGGGCTGAGGTCGACCGGTCGGGGTGGTCGGGCGCGTCGGTCACGCGGGATAGCCTGCCATCCGTGGTGACAGGCGATGGCGACGACCTCTTCGCGGCGGCCAGCGGGACCGCAGGTGGTCCCGGTGCGGCCGTCGACGGGGCCCGCCTGCCGTCGGGTGCGGCGCTGCCCCCGCTCGCCGTCCGGATGCGGCCGGCGAACCTCGACGAGGTGCGGGGCCAGTCCTCGGTGCTGCGCCCGGGGAGCCCGCTGCGCCGCCTGATCGAGGGCTCGGCCGGAGCTGCCGGGCCGCTGTCGGCGATCATCTGGGGCCCGCCGGGCACGGGCAAGACCACGCTGGCGCACCTCGTGGCGACGGCGGCCGGTCGCCGGTTCGTCGAGCTGTCGGCGGTGACGGCAGGCGTCAAGGACGTGCGCCAGGTCATGGACCAGGCTGCCCGCGACCGCGACATGTACGACCGGCAGACCGTGCTCTTCCTCGACGAGATCCACCGGTTCACCAAGGCCCAGCAGGACGCGCTGCTGCCGGGCGTCGAGACCCGGCAGATCATCCTCGTGGCGGCGACGACGGAGAACCCGTCCTTCTCCGTCATCGCGCCCCTGCTGTCCCGGTCGATGCTCATCACCCTGGGCTCCCTCTCGGACTCGGAGGTCGCCGAGGTGCTCGTCTCGGCCGTCGCGGACGAGCGTGGGCTGGCGGGGGAGTTCAGCCTGGCCGACGACGCCAGCGCCCACCTGGTGCGGATCGCCGGCGGAGACGCGCGGCGAGCCCTCACGTCGCTGGAGGCCGCGGCGGGCGTCGCCCTGGACGAGATCGCCCCGGGTGCCGAGGTCGACGGCCCGGTCGAGATCACCCTGGCGCACACCGAGCAGGCGGTCGCCTTCGCCAGTGTGCGCTACGACAAGACCGGCGACCAGCACTACGACGTCGCCTCGGCGCTGATCAAGTCGATGCGCGGTTCCGACGTCGATGCCGCCCTGCACTACCTCGCGCGGATGCTGGAGGCGGGGGAGGACCCGCGCTTCATCGCCCGGCGCATCGTCATCTCCGCCAGCGAGGACGTCGGCATGGGCGACCCCACGGCCCTGCAGACCGCCGTCGCCGCGATGCACGCCGTCGCCCAGATCGGCATGCCCGAGGCGCGCATCATCCTGGCCCAGGCGGTCGTCCACAACGCCCTCGCACCCAAGAGCAACGCGGCATACACCGGCATCAACGAAGCCATCGCGGACGTGCGCGCGGGACGCGGCGGGGCGGTGCCCCCGCACCTGCGTGGCAGCGGGTATGCCGGCGCGGCCCGCCTCGGGCACGGCGACGGCTACGTCTACGCCCACTCCGAGCCGGACGGCGTCGCCCAGCAGGCGTACCTGCCCGACGACCTCCAGGGCAAGACCGACTACTACCGGCCGACCGACCGCGGGTTCGAGGAGCGCCTCGGTCCGCGGTGGGCCTGGCTGAAGTCCAGGATCCGCGGCACCTGAGCCGGGGCTCGCGGTGTCGGATGGCGTCACCCACAACCGGGTAGGGTTGCCGACATGGATGTGAGTCTGGGCGACATCGCCGGAATGATCGCGGCCCTGGCGTTCGCGTTCCTGGTCTTCAGACTGGGCAGCGTGATCGGCAAGGCCGGCAAGATCCTCGACGAGACGCGGATCGGTCTGCGGACGACCACCGAGAACGTCCAGCCGACCCTGATCAAGCTCACCGACACGGTCAGCCTCACCAACGAGCAGCTGGCGCGGGTCGACGGCATCACGACCAACGTCTCGGCCATCACCACGAACGCCAGCGCCCTCACCGCCCTCTTCGCGGCGACGCTCGGCAGCCCGGTGGTCAAGGTCGCGGCCTTCACGTATGGCGTCCGGTCGGCCCTGAGCGGGGCCGGCACCAAGTCGACCGGTGGCCGTCGCCGCCGCAGGGGCTGATCGCCGTGGCACGACTCTTCTGGCTCGGGCTGGGCGCGGCCGCCGGTGTCTACGCGGTGCGCAAGGTCGGCAAGGCCGCCCAGGCGTACACGCCCGCCGGCGTGGCCGACGGCCTGTCCGACTTCGGTGACGGCCTGCGCGAGCTCGCCGCCGCCGTCCGCGAGGGCATGGCCGAGCGCGAAGGCGAGCTGCGGCTGGCCCTCGGCATCGACGCCGGGACCGCCGACGACCCCGAGGCCAGCGCCGCACGCCTCGACGCCGCCTCTGCACGGGCGCTCCTGGACGACCCCATGGGCCGCCGCGCCGACCGGGACTTCCGAGCTCGGTAGGGGCGTTCGCGCACCCGCGCGTCCCGTCCCCGCACACCGCTCACCCCTACCCGTACGATTCGTCATGCCCGCCCACCCCTCCAGGGCATGCGCAAAGGACTGAGTACATCCATGGAAACCGCCGAGATCAGGCGCCGCTTCCTCTCGTTCTACGAGAGCAAGGGCCACACGGTCGTCCCGTCGTCCCCGCTGGTCTACGACGACCCCAACCTGCTGTTCGTCAACGCAGGCATGGTGCCGTTCAAGCCCTACTTCCTCGGGCAGCAGACCCCGCAGTGGGACCGTGCCACGTCGGTGCAGAAGTGCGTCCGCACCGGTGACATCGAGGAGGTCGGCAAGACCTCCCGCCACGGCACGTTCTTCCAGATGAACGGCAACTTCTCCTTCGGGGACTACTTCAAGGAAGGCGCCATCCGGTTCGCCTGGGAGCTCATCACCACCTCCCAGGACCAGGGTGGCTACGGCCTCGACGCCGACAAGATCTGGCCCACCGTCTACGAGGACGACGACGAGGCCTACGACCTGTGGCACCGCACCATCGGGGTGCCCAAGGAGCGGATCACCCGCCGCGGCAAGCTCGACAACTACTGGCACATGGGTGTTCCCGGTCCCGGTGGCCCGTGCAGCGAGCTCTACCTCGACCGTGGCCCGGACTACGGCCGCGAGGGTGGGCCCGCCGTCGACGAGGACCGCTACCTCGAGTTCTGGAACCTCGTCTTCATGCAGTACGAGCTGTCGGCCGTGCGCGCCAAGGACGACTTCGACATCGCCTCGGAGCTGCCGAAGAAGAACATCGACACCGGCATGGGCCTCGAGCGCATGGCCACCCTGCTCCAGGGCGTCGACAACCTCTACGAGATCGACGAGGTCTACCCGGTCCTCGACCGCGCGGCTGAGCTGACGGGCAAGAAGTACGGCGCGCACTCCGGTCACGCCGCCAGCGAGTCCCACCCCGACGACGTGCGCCTGCGCGTCGTCGCCGACCACGTCCGCTCGAGCCTCATGCTCATCGGCGACGGCGTCACCCCCGGCAACGAGGGTCGTGGTTACGTGCTGCGCCGCATGTTGCGTCGCGCGGTGCGTTCCATGCGCCTGCTCGGGTATGACGAGCCCAGCCTCCCGCTGCTGCTCCCCGTCTCCGTCGAGCGGATGAAGAACTCCTACCCCGAGCTCGAGGCCGGGTTCGACCGGATCTCGCAGATCGCGTACGCCGAAGAGGAGGCGTTCCGCCGCACGCTGGCCTCGGGCACGACGATCCTCGACACGGCCGTGTCCCGCACCAAGGACTCCGGCGGCACGACGCTGCCGGGCGACCAGGCGTTCCAGCTGCACGACACGTACGGCTTCCCGATCGACCTGACCCTGGAGATGGCGCAGGAGCAGGGCCTCGAGGTCGACCGGGCGGGCTTCACGCGGCTCATGCAGGAGCAGCGCGAGCGCGCCAAGGCGGACGCGAAGTCCAAGAAGGGCGGGCACGCCAACACCGAGGTGTGGCGGGACCTGCGCGCGCTCGGCGCGACCGACTGGCGGGCCTACTCGCAGCTGACCAGCGAGGCGAAGGTCGTCGGCCTCGTCGTCGACGGCGTGCGCGTCGAGGAGCTCGAGCCCGGCCAGCGTGGCCAGGTCGTGCTCGACCGCACCCCCTTCTACGCCGAGTCCGGTGGCCAGGTCGGTGACGAGGGCATCATCACCGCCGACGGCGCGCACCTGCGGGTCGTCGACGTCCAGCGGCCCGTCAAGGGCCTGGTCGCGCACACCGTCGAGGTGCTCACCGGGCCGGTCCGCACCGGCCAGGAGGTGTCGGCCGAGGTCGACCCGGAGTGGCGCATCTCGGCGTGCCAGGCGCACTCGGGCACGCACGTCGTCCACGCCGCCCTGCGCCAGGTGCTCGGCCCGACGGCCCTGCAGTCCGGCTCCTACAACAAGCCCGGCTACCTGCGCCTCGACTTCGCCTGGGGCCAGTCCCTGTCGAGCGAGACGCGCAGCGAGATCGAGGAGGTGGCGAACCTCGCGGTCCGCCAGGACCTCCCCGTGTCGGCGCAGTTCATGACCCTGCCGCAGGCGCGCGAGTTCGGGGCGCTGGCGCTGTTCGGCGAGACCTACGACGAGCAGGTCCGAGTCATCGAGATCGGTGGCCCGTGGTCGCGTGAGCTCTGCGGTGGCACGCACGTCGGCCACTCCTCGCAGATCGGTGCCCTCTCAGTGACCGGCGAGTCGTCCGTGGGCTCGGGTGTCCGTCGCCTCGAGGCGTTCGTCGGCATGGACGCCCTGCGCTACCTCGCCAAGGAACGCGCCCTCGTCGCGGAGCTCACGGAGATCGTCAAGGTCCAGCCGGGCGAGCTCAAGGAGCGCGTCGCGGCCCTCGTGGCGCGGGTGCGCGACGCCGAGCGCGAGCTCGAGAAGGTCCGTCGCGAGCAGGTGCAGGCCCAGACCGGCAAGCTCGTCGAGTACGCCCGTGACCTCGGTGGCATCCGGGTCCTCACCCACGACGCGGGTGACGGCGCCAGCGCCGACGACCTGCGCACCATGGCCCTGGACCTGCGTGGCCGCCTTGGCGAGGCGACCCCCGTGGTCGTCGCGCTCACCGGCGTGGCCAAGGGCCGGCCCGGTGTCGTCGTGGCGACCAACGCCGGAGCGCGTGCGCGCGGCGTCAAGGCTGGTGCGCTCGTGCGCGTCGCGGCCCAGACGCTCGGCGGCGGCGGAGGTGGCAAGGACGACCTCGCCCAGGGTGGTGGCACCGATCCGGCCAGGACCGGTGACGCGCTCGGCCGCATCGACGCCGCGGTGCGCGAAGCCGCCGGCATCACCGGCTGACCGCGGACGACATCGTGACGCAGGCGGTCACCAGGACCGGGGTGCGGGTCGGCGTCGACGTCGGTAGCGTCCGGGTCGGGGTGGCCGCCAGCGACCCGTCGGGGTTGCTGGCGACCCCGGTCCGCACCGTGGGCCGTGACCGGCAGGAACCCCCGGCCGCCGAGCCGACGGACCTCGAGGAGATCGCCGGCATCGTCGACGAGACGTCGGCGATCGAGGTCGTGGTCGGCCTGCCGCGGACACTCGCGGGGGCCGAAGGTGCCGCCGCCGAGACCGCCCGCACGTATGCTGGGCGGCTGGCGGTCCGTATCGCCCCCGTGCCGGTGCGCCTGATCGACGAGCGACTGACCACGGTCGATGCGCACCGTTCCCTCCGTGACAGCGGGGTCGACGGCCGCAAGCAGCGCGCGGTCATCGACCAGGCGGCGGCGGTCCTGATCCTGCAGGCCGCCCTCGACGCGGAGCGAGCCTCCGGGCGACCGCCCGGTGAGCTGGTCAGGACTGGCGGGCGCAAGCCCCGGACGAAGGACAGGCACCGATGACCGAGCCCCATCTGGAGCACTCGATCTTCGGGGGACAGCCGGACGAGGGCCACGACCCGCACGGGGACGCGGCCGGACGACCGGTCAGCCGCGCCCAGACGCGTCAGCAGGCCCGGCCGCGTCGCCGCAGGCGCGGACGTCGCCGGGGCATCCTCGTCGTCGCCCTGGTGATCGTGGCCCTGGCCGGCTTCGCGGCATACACCGTGCTGCGTCCGGTGGTCGACGGCTTCCTGGAGAGCAACGACTACGCCGGCCCCGGCGCGGGCGAGGTGAAGGTCGTCGTCAACGACGGCGACACCGGCCGCGCCATCGGGACCACCCTGGAGAAGGCCGACGTCGTGAAGTCGGCGAAGGCCTTCCTCGACGCGGCGTCCGCGGACAGCCGGTCGGCCGGGATCCAGCCCGGCACCTACACGTTGAAGAAGCAGATGTCGGCCAAGGGCGCCCTCGCGCTGCTCGTCGACTCGGCCAACCGCAGCGTCCCCCGCGTGACGATCCGTGAGGGGCTCTGGAAGAACGAGATCTTCGCCGCGCTGTCCAAGGGCACCGGGGTTCCCGTGGCGGAGTACACCGCCGCGATCAAGGACCCGCAGGCGATCGGCCTCCCGGCCGTGGCGAAGGGGAACGTCGAGGGGTACCTCTTCCCGTCGACGTACGAGTTCCCCGCGAAGGCGACCGCGACCACGCAGCTCAAGACCATGGTGGCCAAGACCCTGAGCGAGCTCGACCAGGCCGGTGTCGCCGAGGCGGACCGGGAACGGACCCTCATCGTCGCGTCCATCGTCGAGGGCGAGGTGAGCGGCGACGCCGACCGCGGCAAGGTCGCCCGCGTCATCGAGAACCGCCTGCGCACCAAGGGCGCGCCCAACTACGGCCTGCTCCAGATGGACTCGACGGTCCACTACGCGGTGCAGAAGCGCGGCCGCGCCGGCACGAGCAACACCGACCGGCAGAGCCCGAGCCCCTTCAACACGTACAAGAAGCAGGGCCTCCCGCCGGCGCCGATCAACAGCCCCGGCGCCGCGTCGATCGAGGCAGCCGCCTCACCCACGGCAGGCTCGTGGCTCTTCTTCGTCACGGTCGACCCCGACACCGGTGAGACCAAGTTCGCGACGACGCAGGCCGAGCACGACCAGAACGTCAAGGAGTTCCAGGCGTGGTGCAGGGACCACTCGGACCGGTGCTGAACGCCGCCGTCCTCGGGCGACCCGTCGCCCACTCCCTGTCACCCCTGCTGCACACCGCCGGCTACCGTGCGCTGGGCCTGCGCGACTGGACGTATGGCGCGCACGACCTCGGCGCCGACGAGCTGGCTCCCTGGGTGGCCGACCGTGACGAGGGGTGGCGTGGCCTGAGCCTCACGATGCCGCTCAAGGAGGCTGCCCTCGCGGTGGCCGCCACGGTGTCGGAGACCGCGCGGCTCACGGGGGCCGTCAACACGCTCGTCCGGCGCGAGGACCTCGGGTGGGACGCCCATAACACCGATGTCCACGGGCTGGTGGCCGCGCTGGCGCACGTCGACCACGGCGGGGCGGCGACCCTGCTCGGGTCCGGCGCGACGGCAAGGTCGGCCGCCGTCGCCCTGTCGGAGCTGGGGGTCTCGCGCGTCCGGGTCGCGGCACGCAACGTCGTGACGGCGACCGAGGTGGTCGCGCTGCTGGACTCGCTCGACGTCCACGCCGTGCCGGTGCCACTCGGGGAGTGGGCCGCCGGCCCGGGCGGAGTGGTCGTGTCCACCCTGCCCCCGCCCGCGGCCGAGGCCGCTGCCGTGCACCTCCCGCCGGACGGTGACCTGGCGGGCACCACCCTCCTCGACGTCGTCTACGCCGACTGGCCCACCCCGTTGGCCCGCGCAGCGGAAGCGGCCGGCGCCGACGTCGTCAGCGGCCTGGAGATGCTCGTGCACCAGGCGGCTCGCCAGTTCGAGCTGTTCACCGGGCAGGCCGCCCCCGTCGAGGTCATGCTCGCTGCCGGCCGAGAGGCGTTGGGCCGGTGATCGCCCGTTCCGCCGGTGTGGGCGCCCCCGTCTGGGTCGTCGCCGTCCTCGCCCTGGCCGGTCTCCTCCTCGGCGGGCTCACCGGACGCAGGCTGTCCGAGGGTGGGTACCGCACCGAGTACGACGAGGCGGGTGCGCTGCCGCGGGTCTGGTGGTGGCCAGCACCCGTGCTCGCCCTGCTCTGGGGCTTCCTCGCGTGGCGGATCGGTGACTACGCGGGGTGGGCGGCGCTGCCGGCCTTCCTGCTGTTCGCCTGGCTCACCGTCGCCCTGGTGTGGATCGACGCCGACGTGCACCGCCTGCCCGACGGGCTCGTGCTCCCGGCCTACCCCGCACTCGGGATCCTGCTGCTGGTGGCCACGCTGGGCCTGGGGGACTGGCACGCCGCCGTGCGGGCGTTGCTGTGCCTCGCCGCGGTCTTCACGCTGTTCTTCCTCATGAACCTGGTCTCGCCGGCCTCGCTCGGCTTCGGGGACGTCAAGCTGTCCGGGTTGATCGGGCTGCTGCTCGGCTGGCTCGGGGTCCAGGAGGCCGTGAGCGGCATCGTGGCCGGGTTCGTCGTGGGTGGTGTCGTGGCCCTGCTCATGCTCGTCGGGCAGCGGGTCGGGCTGCGCTCGCACATCGCGTACGGCCCCTCGCTGCTCGTCGGCACGTTCCTCGCGCTGGCGTTCGAGTACCAGCTGGTGGCCTAGCGGAAGGGGCCCACGGGCTGCGTGGGAGGATCGAGCCATGCTTCGCTGGTTGACCGCAGGTGAGTCCCACGGCCCGGCCCTCCTCGCGACGATCGAGGGCCTGCCCGCTGGTGTGGAGGTGACCTCCAAGGACGTCGCCGCCGCCCTCGCCCGTCGTCGCCTCGGCTTCGGTCGTGGGGCCCGGATGAAGTTCGAGCAGGACGAGGTCGAGTTCCTCGGTGGGTTGCGCCACGGCGTGACGATGGGCTCGCCCCTGGCGATCCGCATCGGCAACACCGAGTGGCCCAAGTGGGAGACCGTCATGTCCCCCGATCCCGTCTCCGACGAGGCGTATGCCGCGTCCGACGACGTGAACGCGGAGAAGGAGGTCGCCCGCAACCGGCCCCTGACCCGGCCGCGTCCGGGGCACGCCGACCTCGTGGGGATGCAGAAGTACGGCTTCGACGACGCCCGCCCGGTGCTCGAGCGGGCCTCGGCCCGCGAGACCGCCGCCCGCGTCGCCCTGGGCGAGGTCGCGGCCCGGTTCCTCGAGCAGGCGTACGGGATCCGGCTGGTCTCCCACACGGTGGCGATCGGCACGGCCGGTGTCTCCGACGACGCCGAGCTGCCCACCCCCGACCAGGTCGAGCAGATCGACGCAGACCCCGTGCGGACGCTCGACGCCGACGGCTCCGCGGCGATGGTGGCCGAGGTCGAGGCGGCGAAGAAGGACGGCGACACCCTCGGCGGCGTGGTCGAGGTGCTGGCCTACGGGCTGCCCCCGGGCCTGGGCTCGCACGTGCACTGGGACCGCCGGCTGGACTCCCAGCTGGCAGGCGCTCTCATGGGGATCCAGGCCATCAAGGGGGTCGAGGTCGGCGACGGCTTCCGCACCGCCGCCCGCCGCGGCTCGGCCGCCCACGACGAGATGGAGCGCGACGCGGGCGGAACGATCCGTCGCAGGACGGGGCGCGCCGGCGGCACCGAGGGCGGCATGTCCACCGGGCAGGTGCTCCGCGTCCGGGCCGCGATGAAGCCCATCTCCACGGTCCCGCGCGCGCTCGACACGATCGACACCACCGGCGCCGAGGCGGCCAAGGCGATCCACCAGCGCTCCGACGTGTGCGCCGTGCCCGCTGCGGGCGTCGTGGCCGAGGCGATGGTCGCGCTCGTCCTCGCGCAGGCCTGTGTCGAGAAGTTCGGCGGCGACTCGGTGACCGAGACGGCCCGCAACCACGCGGCATACCTCGCGGCGATCCCTGAGGCGATGCGGACGTGGTGACCTCCTCCCACGACGAGGGCGCCACGGCGCGCCCCGTCGCCGTCGTCATCGGTCCGCCCGGCGCGGGCAAGAGCACGATCGGTCGTCGCCTCGCTGCGGCGCTCGGAGTGCGTTGGCACGACACGGATTCGGCGATCGAGGAGGCCCAAGGCGCTTCCATCTCCGACCTGTTCGTCGACCACGGCGAGGACCACTTCCGCGCCCTCGAACGCGCCGAGGTCGCACGCGCCCTTCGTGAGGGTGACGTGGTCGTCTCCCTCGGCGGCGGCGCGCCCATGGACGCGCAGACGCAGGAGCTGCTCGTGGGGCACACCGTGGTGTTCCTCGACGTGGGCATCGCCGACGCGTCACGCCGGATCGGGTTCGAGGGGAACCGTCCGCTGCTGATGGTCAACCCGCGGGCCACCTGGACCAAGATGATGAACGAGCGCCGCGCCACCTACGAGCGACTGTCGACCGTCCGCGTCGACACCGCCGGCCGCAAGCCCGCCGAGATCGTGGCAGAGGTCGTCGCCGCGCTGGGCCACACCCCTGCCGGCGCCGCGCCCGCCCCTGCCACGCCCCCCACCGACCCGGAGGAGCAGTCATGAGTGACGCCACGCGGATCAGCGTCGGCGGGCAGTACGACGTCGTCATCGGCACCGGTCTCCTCGACGAGCTGCCGGGCCTGGTGGGGGAGGGCGTCCAGCGCGTCCTCGTCATCCACCCCCGTGCCCTGGCGACCACGGGCGAGGCAGTGCGGGAAGACCTTGCCGCCAAGGGTTTCGAGGCGTATGCCGCGGAGGTTCCCGATGCGGAGGAGGCCAAGACCGCGCAGGTCGCCGCGTTCCTCTGGGGTGTCCTCGGGCAGGCGGGTTTCACCCGCTCCGACGCCGTCGTCAGCGTGGGCGGGGGAGCGACGACCGACCTCGCCGGGTTCGTCGCCGCGACGTGGCTGCGGGGCATCCGCGTCGTGCACGTGCCGACGACGCTGCTCGGCATGGTCGACGCCGCGGTGGGTGGCAAGACCGGCATCAACACCAGCGAGGGCAAGAACCTCGTCGGCGCGTTCCACGAACCAGCCGGGGTGCTGTGCGACCTCGCGACGCTCGAGACCCTGCCGCAGCACGACTTCACGGCCGGACTGGCCGAGGTGGTCAAGTGCGGTTTCGTCGCCGATCCCGTGATCCTCGACCTCGTGGAGGCCGACCCGGTGGGGGTGCGTTCACCGTCAGGCGAGCACGTCCGCGAGCTGATCGAGCGAGCCGTCCGCGTCAAGGCCGACATCGTCGCGCAGGACCTGAAGGAGTCGTCGCTGCGCGAGGTCCTCAACTACGGCCACACGTTCGGCCACGCCGTGGAGCAGGTCGAGCGCTACGCGTTCCGGCACGGCGCCGCGGTCTCGATCGGCATGGTCTACGTCGCCGAGCTGGCCCGGCTCGCCGGGAAGCTGGACGACGACCTCGTCGACCGGCACCGGGCCGTCCTGACCTCGCTCGGCCTCCCCGTCACCTACCGCGGTGACCGCTGGCCGCAGCTGCTCGACGCGATGAAGCGCGACAAGAAGTCCCGGGGCTCGCTGCTGCGGTTCGTCGTGCTCACCGGGCTCGCGAAGCCGGCCCGCCTCGAGGGTCCGGACCCCGCGATCCTGCAGGCCGCCTACGCCGAGGTCAGCTCCGAGGTCGCCCGTGGCGGGGCGATCTCGCTCTGACGTCGCCGGCCGTCAGCAGCGCCCGGTGCCCCAGGCCTTGCAGGCGATCCGCACGGCCTCGGCGGTGCGCAGCTCCACGAAGCTGCCGGTGTTCGACAGGATCGGCTTGGTGCTGCCCCAGTAGTTCGTGAGCCGTGAGTTCGTGCCCTTGCCGACCCGCAGGGTGTAGACCTCGCCGGGCCTGATGACGGTCCCGCGCGGGATCTCCCACGTGTACCCGTTGTTCGAGAGCGTCTGGTACGACACGTCGACCGAGTACGTGCCTGCCGAGCGGAGGCTGATGTATTCGCCGTTGAGGTTGTCCGCGTCGACCCCGGGAGCGTCGGGAGCGGCGTTGATCCGGACCTTGCCAGCGAGGGGGCTCGTGCACGCGGACATGCATGGGTACATCGACCAGGCGCGCAGGTCGCCGTCGCGGTCGAAGAGGTAGGCGCCGCTGCCGTGCCGGTTCGCGGCGATGCTCGCGTTCGGGAACTTCGGCGCGGTGCCGCCCCAGTAGAACGACGTCGTCGTGGCGGTGCCCTTGCCGACGTGCAGGGTCAGCAGCCCACCAGCCGGGACGACCGCGGTGGACGGGAAGGTGAACCAGTCCTGGCCGCCCGTGCGCATCTGCCAGCCGGCGACCGACAGGGTCGCGGTGCCGCTGTTGAGGACCCGCACCCACTCACCGTTGACGTTGCCGCCGTCGTCGCCGTTGGCGTCCCAGTTGACCCAGACCTTGAGGGGGGTGCCCTGGGACGGACCGGAGCGGCAGTAGTCGGTGTCCCACAGGTTCTTGCCGGCGCGGGCCGCCTGCTCCGCCGCGGTGAAGTACGCCTTCCAGCGGGTGTCGTCGTTGGCCAGGATGATCGGCAGGGCGTGCCCGGCCCTGAGCTGGGCCAGCTGGGTGTCGAGCCAGCCGGTGCTCGTCGAGACGTCGATGTGGCGCACCGGCCGACCGAGGCTGGAGGCGGTCGTCGAGTTGGTGGTCAGGCGCACCCGGCGACCGGCGACCATGCGGTCCATCGCCGCGGTCGCCTCGTCGGCGTGGCAGCTGCCGATCTCCATCGTCTGGATGCCGGTGTTGCGGATGTGCGGGGGAGTCAGGGAGCTGGGGTCGCCGTCGACGCGTATCGCCACGGTGTCTCCGTCGATCGTGTGGTCGTAGGTCCCGTAGGTGACCTTGGCCGACCAGACCTTCGAGGTGGTGGCTGCGGACGCCACCGAGCCGGTGGCGAGGAGGGCGGCTGCGCAGGTCAGGCCGAGCGCCGCGGCGACGGGCCCCCTGACGGCGCCACGCGCCATACGGCGGGGTCGGCCGGCGGGGCGGACGGAGAGGCGGGGGACGATGCGGTCTGGCACGAGGAGCTCCGGGGACTGGCGGGGTCGACGGTGGGGGGATGCGTCGACGGCAGCCATGGTGACATCGCGACGGCTCCCGTGGAGCACTCGCGGTCAAACGTGGCCAAACGGGGGAGGTCGCCCCACAGCAACCCCACAGCGACGGCACAGGGCGCCACGGGGTGCGCGGGGCACCATCGTCGACATGAGCAACCACGAGGACCACGGAACCGACCACTTCGGGAACCCGCACGACGACCGCCACGACCGGGGCCTCGAGTTCGACGTCGCCACCCTCCTCGGGCGGCGCGGCATGCTCGGGATCCTCGGTGCGCTGGGAGCAGGTGCGGCACTCGCGGCCTGCGGCACCGGGTCGGACACGGCCGCGACGTCGACGACGAGCAGCCCGGCGTCCTCGTCGTCGTCCGCCAGCAGCACGACGTCGACCTCGTCGGGGGCCGGCACGCCCGCGGCCGAGGTGCCGGACGAGACCGGCGGTCCGTACCCGGGCGACGGGTCGAACGGACCCAACGTGCTGGACGACTCCGGCATCGTCCGGTCGGACATCACCACCAGCTACGGCACGTCCACGACGAAGGCCGAGGGCATCCCCCTGACGATCAACCTCACCGTCACCGACGCGGGCAACGGCTACTCCGCCATGGAGGGCGCTGCCGTCTACCTGTGGCACTGCAACCGTGACGGCCAGTACTCGCTCTACTCCCCAGGAGTGGAGGACGAGAACTACCTGCGCGGCGTCCAGGCGACCAGCGCCTCGGGGACGGCGTCCTGGACGAGCATCTACCCGGCGGCGTACGACGGCCGCTGGCCTCACATCCACTTCGAGGTCTACTCCTCGGTGGCCGACGCCACGAGCAGCGGCCAGATCGTCAAGACGTCGCAGATCGCCCTCCCCGAGGCCGCCTGCAAGGAGGTCTACGCGACCACCGGCTACGAGGCCAGCGTCGCCAACCTCGCCCGGACCTCCCTGACCCAGGACATGGTGTTCGGGAACGACGGCGGGATCCACCAGCTGGCGACGGTGACCGGGAACGTCACCGACGGGTATGTCGCGAACCTCACCATCGGGGTCTGATGAAGCGACGTTCCGGCCGGGTGTCGCGCCCGTTGAGGTGCCGGGTATGGCGCGCGGTCAGGTGAGCCGGCGGGTGAACCGTCGCTCGTCCCGGCCGGAGGTCGGGTCGGCCACGACGTCGTCCGTGGGCACCCACCCGGCGCGCCGGTAGACCCCGGTCGCGCGGGTGTTGTCGTCGATCACCCACAGCTCGATCTCGTCGTAACCCTCCGTGCGGGCGTGGTCGTCCACGGCGGCGAGGAGGGCTGCACCGACGCCGTCGCCCCAGGACACGGCGTCGACCGCCAGGTAGAACAGCTCGAGCACCCGGGGGTTCGGGGCGCACAGGGCGAAGCCGACCACCGCATCGTCGCGACGGGCGGCCAGGAGCGTGGCCCCGTCGAGGGCGAGACGACGCAGGACCCCGGGCACTGCGCCCTCCACGTCGACGGTCCACCCCGACCGTCGCGTCGAGCGACAGCACGGGCCCAGATCCCGGCGACGGCCCGGACGGCATCCTCCCCGGCGTACCCGCCGTCCTGGCTCGAGAGGGTCAGCACCGCGCAGGCTCAGAGCTCGTCGAGGGCGGCGAGGTCGGCCAGGCTCGGCTGCCAGGCGACGGCACGGGCGTTGCGCTCGACCTGTGCGGCGCTCGTCACCCCGGAGATGACCGAGGCGACCTGTGGCTGGGCGGCGAGCCCGCCGATGGCGACGTCGAGCAGCTCGAGGCCACGGTCGGCGGCGAACGCCTGCAGGGCCTCGACGCGGTCCCAGTCGGCGTCGACGAGCCAGCTCGCACGGTCCGCTTCGAGGGCGGCTCGGGAACCCTCGGGCGCCGCGGCCCCGCGCTGGTACTTGCCCGTGAGCAGGCCGCGGGCTAGGGGGAAGAAGGGCAGCAGGCCGAGGTCGAAGCGCTCGCACGCCGGCGTCACCTCGTTCTCGACCGTCCGGTCCAGCAGGGAGTACTCGTTCTGCACGGACACGAACGAGGCCAGCCCGGCCGTCGCCGAGGTCCACGATGCGTCGGCGACCTGCCACCCGTCGAAGTTGGAGCACCCGACATACAGGACCTTGCCCTCCCTCACGAGGTCGGTCAGGACCTCCAGGGTCTCGCCGATCGGGGTGAGCGGGTCCGGGCGGTGCAGCTGGTAGAGGTCGATGTGGTCGGTCTGCAGCCGGCGCAGGCTGGCCTCGACGGCCCGGCGGACGTAGCGCCGCGAGCCGCGGGCACCGAAGTCCTCACCGTTCGCGCCCTGCATGTCCATCCCGAACTTGGTCGCCACCACGAACTCGTCCCGCTGGCCGCGCAGCGCCTCGCCGAGCATCTCCTCGCTCTGCCCGGGGTGGCCGCCGTAGATGTCGGCCGTGTCCAGCAGCGTGACACCGGTGTCCCGCGCCGCCCGGAGGAGGTCGACGAGGCCGTCCTGGTCGACGCGTCGCCCGAACGCGTTGCAGCCGAGTCCGACCGCACTGACCATCAGGCCGCTGCCGCCCAGGGGGCGGTACTCCATGTCGCTCATGCCACCACCCTAGGTCGGCGCCGGGACCCCCACCCGGCAGGGCGGCGACCACGTCGCGACCCAGCCCGGGCCCCGCAGCGATTCGGGGGAGACCCGCCCCGGCGGCTAGACTGAACGGCGATTCCCACCCCGAACCTTCCGGAGCACTCGCGCGCGCCTGCGCCGCTGGATACCGGCTCATCGAAAGCGATTGACACGTGGCATCGACCAACGAGCTCAAGAACGGCCTGGTCCTGAACCTCGAGGGACAGCTGTGGTCCGTCGTGGAGTTCCAGCACGTCAAGCCCGGCAAGGGCCCGGCGTTCGTGCGCACCAAGCTCAAGCACGTCCTGTCCGGCAAGGTCGTCGACAAGACGTTCAACGCCGGCCTCAAGGTCGAGACCGCCAACGTCGACCGTCGTGACATGCAGTACCTGTACAAGGACGGCACCGACTTCGTCTTCATGGACGGGACGACGTACGACCAGATCCACATCCCGGAGACGATCGTCGGCGACGCCGCCAACTACCTCCTGGAGAACCAGGTCGCGCAGATCGCCACGCACGACGGCAGCGTCCTCTACGTCGAGCTCCCGACCTCGGTCGTCCTCGAGATCACGTACACCGAGCCGGGCCTGCAGGGCGACCGCTCCACCGGTGGCACCAAGCCGGCCACCCTCGAGACCGGTGCGACGATCAACGTCCCGCTGTTCCTCGAGCAGGGCACGAAGGTCAAGGTCGACACCCGCGACGGCTCGTACCTCGGCCGAGTGAACTAAGTGGCTGCTCGTTCCAAGGCGCGCAAGCGCGCGATCGACATTCTCTTCGAGGCCGAGCAGCGCGGGCTCAACGCCCGCGACCTGCTCGCCGACCGGCTCGCGAAGCCGGTCACCGAGGCACCGCTGAACCAGTACACCGCCGACCTCGTCGAGGGTGTCGTGTCGCACTGGACCGACATCAACGAGCTGCTCTCGACCTACTCCCAGGGCTGGACGATCGAGCGCATGCCGAGCGTCGACCGCGCGATCCTGCGCCTGGGTGCCTACGAGATCCTCTACACCGACGACATCCCGGACGGTGTCGCGATCTCCGAGGCCGTCGAGCTGGCCACGTCGCTGTCCACGGACGACTCGCCGAAGTTCGTCAACGGCCTGCTGGGCCGCCTCGCCGAGGTCAAGCCGACCCTGGCCTGAGACCCCTGTCGTCCCGCTTTGGGTGCCTGGACGGTCGGAATTCCGACCGTCCAGGCACCCAAAGTCGCATCGGGGGAGCGTGCGGCGAGCCCGGTGTGCGTCCGCAGGGGATCGGCCGCTACAGTGGCCAGCGATCGACATCCTTTAACGACCTGTCCTGTGAGGCAGGGAAGGAGGTCCTGACGCCCGTGCGTCCTGACTCAGCCGTACCCGTCCCGGTCGACGCCTCCCCGGCTCCCGGGGCCCCGACCCCGTCACCGTCGCGCACGGTGCTCTCGGCCAGCGACATCTCCCGCGCCCTGCGCCGCGTGGCCCACGAGATCCTCGAGCACAACAAGGGTGGGACCGACCTCGTCATCCTCGGCATCCCGAGCCGCGGCGTCGTCCTCGCCCAGCGGCTCGCCGCCGTGATGGAGAGCGTCGAGGGCAAGCCGGTCCCGGTCGGCGCGCTCGACGTGACGATGCACCGCGACGACCTGCGCCGCCAGCCCACCCGCAGCCCCCGGCACACCGACATCCCCGGCGGCGGGATCGACGACAAGGTGGTCGTGCTCGTCGACGACGTCCTGTACTCGGGCCGTACCGTGCGCGCCGCCCTCGACGCCCTGTCGGACCTCGGCCGTCCCCGCGCCGTGCGGTTGGCCGTGCTCGTCGACCGCGGTCACCGCGAGCTGCCGATCCGCGCCGACCACGTGGGCAAGAACCTTCCCACCTCCAGCGCGGAGCGCGTCTCGGTGCGCCTCAGCGAGCACGACGGCGTCGAGGACCAGGTCACCATCGCCGGAGGAGAGTCGAGATGACCATCGCCCTGTCCCGCGAGGCGACCACGCGGCACACCCGTCGTCACCTGCTGTCCTCGGCGGACCTCGACCGCGCGCAGGTCCGCGAGATCCTCGACACCGCCGCCGAGATGCACGGCGTGCAGCAGCGTGAGGTGAAGAAGCTCCCGACCCTGCGGGGGCGCACCGTGGTCAACCTGTTCTTCGAGGACTCGACCCGCACCCGCAGCTCGTTCGAGATCGCCGGGAAGTGGCTCTCGGCCGACGTCATCAACATCAGCGGCAAGGGGTCCTCGACCTCCAAGGGTGAGTCGCTGCGTGACACGGTCCTCACCGTGGCGGCCATGGGGGTCGACGCGCTCGTCATCCGCCACCACGCCAGCGGCGCCGCCCAGCAGGTCAGCCAGTGGGTCGACGCGCACGTGGTCAACGCCGGCGACGGCACCCACGAGCACCCGACGCAGGCATTGCTGGACGCGTACACGATGGAGCGCCGGCTCGGGGACCTCGAGGGTCGCCACGTCGCGATCGTCGGCGACCTGACCCACTCCCGGGTGGTCCGGTCGAACCTCATCACGCTGCGCACCCTCGGGGTCCGCGTCACCCTGGTCGCGCCGCCGACCCTGATGCCCAGCGGCATCGGTCCGTGGGCAGCGGCGGAGGGGTTCGCGCTGTCGAACGACTTCGACGCGGTGCTGCCGACCGTGGACGCCGTGATGATGCTGCGGGTGCAGCGGGAGCGCATGAGCGGAGGGTTCTTCCCGACGCCGCGCGAGTACACCGTGGGGTACGGCCTGACCCGGCCGCGGCTCGACGTGCTCATGGCCGCCAACCCCGACGCCGTCATCTGCCACCCCGGCCCGATGAACCGTGGCCTCGAGATCTCGCCGGACGCCGCGGACGCCGCCGCGTCGCTGGTGCTCGACCAGGTCAGCGCCGGGGTCGCGGTGCGGATGAGCGTGCTCTACCACCTGCTCGCCGGCGGCGAGGGAGAGGACAGCTGATGGCCAGCCTGCTCATCACCGGAGCCGACCTCGTCGGCCGCGACACCGACGGACGCGCCGACATCCTCGTCGAGGACGGCGTCATCACCGAGGTCGGCTCGATCCGCTCGGCCAAGGGGGCCGACGTCCTCGACGCCGACGGGCTCGTGGCGCTGCCCGGACTGGTCGACCTGCACACCCACCTGCGCGAGCCCGGCCGCGAGGACGCGGAGACGATCGCCTCCGGTGCCGCGGCCGCCGCGGTCGGTGGGTTCACCGCGGTGCTCGCGATGGCCAACACCAACCCCGTCACCGACACGGCAGAGGCCGCGGAACGCATCTTCGACCTGGGACGGGCCACCGGCCTGGTCGACGTCGTGCCCGTGGGTGCGGTCACCAAGGGCCTGGACGGTGAGGAGCTCGCCGAGCTCGGTCTCATGCACCGTTCCCGAGCGCGCACCACCTTCTTCTCCGACGACGGCAGGTGCGTCCACAACGCACGGGTGATGCGCCGCGCGCTGGAGTACGTCCGCGCCTTCGGGGGCGTCGTCTCCCAGCACGCCCAGGACCCGAACCTCGCCGGTCCGCAGGCCTGCGCCCACGAGGGCGAGCTGTCCGGTCGACTCGGGCTGCCCGGCTGGCCGGGCATCGCCGAGGAGTCGATCGTCGCCCGTGACGTCATGCTTGCCCGCCACACCGGCTCGCGCGTCCACGTCGCCCACGTCTCCACCGCGGGCACGGTCGAGGTGATCCGCTGGGCCAGGGCCCAGGGCATCGACGTGACCGCCGAGGTCACGCCCCACCACCTCGTGCTGACGACCGACCTGCTGGCCGGCTACGACCCCACCTTCAAGGTCAACCCGCCGCTGCGGCCCCAGGAGGACGTCGACGCCCTGCGCGCCGCGCTCGCCGACGGCACCATCGACGCGGTCGCCACCGACCACGCCCCGCACGCCCGGCACGACAAGGAGCACGCCTTCGTCGACGCGGCGTTCGGGATGCTCGGCCTCGAGACCGCGTTGTCCGTGGTGAGCGAGGTCATGGTCCACGGCGGGTTCCTGGACTGGGCCGGCGTCGCGCGCGTCATGTCGCAGAACCCGGCCCGCATCGCCGGGATCGCGGCCCACGGGTCGGCGCTGGCGGTCGGCGACGCGGCCCACCTCACGCTGGTCGACCCCTCCGCCGAGGTGACCGTCGACCGCAGCGCGAGCGTGTCCCTGTCCCGCAACAACCCCTGGCACGGCCGGACCCTGCGCGGTGCGGTCCACGCCACCGTCTTCGGTGGCCGGGTCACCGCCCAGAAGGGAGCCCTCGCGTGACGCGACTCCAGGCCGTCGGGGTGCTCCTCGTGGCGCTCGGCCTCATCTACGCGCTCCTGTATGCCGCGTGGCTGCGCAAGCGCCGCCGTCACGCCTCCGCGGCCATCGTCGCCGAGCGCGAGCGCACCCGGAGCGGTGAGGTCACCGACGACGGCAAGGAGCCGAAGGCTGCGGCAGCCCGGCTGTCGGTCGAGGGCACGTACGTCAGCACCACCACGGCCGTCAGCCGGCTCGAGCGGGTCACCGTCGAGGGACTCGGCAACCGCGCCAGGGCGACCCTGGTCATCAACCGTGGGACCCCCGAGGACCTGGTCCGCATCGAGCGCCAGGGCGAGTCGACCGTGGTCATCACCGGACCGCGCCTGGTGGCGGTGCGCCGCGACCGCGGCATGGTCGGCAAGTTCGTCGGCAGCAACAAGATGCTGATCCTGCAGTGGCGGGCCGATGACGACGCGCTCTACGAGACCGGGTTCCTGCCGCGCTACAAGGCCGACCTCGACCGGGTCGAGTCCGCCCTGTGGTGGCACACCGGCGAGTCCCGCGAGTCGGAGAACCCGGCTCACGACCCCGATTCCCCTGCGACAGAAGGACGATCCACGTCATGACCAGTCCCGCCCACCTCGCGCCGCGCGGTGCCGCCGTCCTCGTCCTCGAGGACGGGCGGGCCTTCCACGGTGAGGCCTACGGCGCCACCGGCCAGACCGTCGGCGAGGCGGTGTTCTCCACCGGCATGACCGGGTACCAGGAGACGCTCACCGACCCGAGCTACCACCGGCAGGTCGTCGTCATGACGGCCCCCCACATCGGGAACACCGGCGTTAACGACGAGGACGGCGAGTCCCGCAGGATCTGGGTCGCCGGCTACGTCGTGCGCGACCCCGCGCTGCGGCCGTCGAACTGGCGCTCGCAGAAGTCGCTCGAGGACGACCTGCGCGAGCAGGGGGTCGTGGGGATCAGCGGCATCGACACCCGTGCCCTGACCCGCCACCTGCGTGAGCGCGGCGCCATGCGCGTCGGGATCTTCTCCGGCGACCGGGCCGACCAGTCCGTCGCGCAGCTCACCTCGACCGTGCAGGAGGCGCCGCTCATGGCCGGTGCCGCCCTGGCCGCCGAGGTCACCACCGAGGAGGCGTACGTCGTGCCGGCGGTGGGGGAGAAGCGCTACACGGTCGCGGCCCTCGACCTCGGCATCAAGGCGATGACGCCGACCCTGCTCGCGCAGCAGGGCATCGAGGTGCACGTGCTCCCGGCCACCTCGACCTTCGAGGAGATCCGCGCGATCGGCGAGGACGGGCCGGACGGGGTGTTCTTCTCCAACGGTCCCGGTGACCCCTCCACCGCGGACGCCGAGGTCGCCGTGCTGCGCCAGGTGCTCGACGCGCGCATCCCGTTCTTCGGGATCTGCTTCGGCAACCAGCTGCTCGGGCGCGCGTTGGGCTTCGGCACCTACAAGCTCAAGTACGGCCACCGCGGCATCAACCAGCCGGTGATGGACCGCACCACCGGCAAGGTCGAGGTCACCGCGCACAACCACGGCTTCGCGGTCGACGCGCCCCTGAACGGGGAGGTGACCGCCCCCGCGGACGCCGACGGCACGGCATACGGGCGGGTGCGGGTCTCGCACGTCTGCCTCAACGACGACGTGGTCGAGGGCCTCGAGTGCCTCGACCTGCCGGCCTACTCCGTGCAGTACCACCCGGAGGCAGCAGCCGGTCCCCACGACGCGGGCTACCTGTTCGACCGGTTCGTCGAGCTCATGAAGGCCAACCAGCAGAAGGGACACGGTCTCTAGACATGCCGAAGCAGGAAGACATCAAGAGCGTCCTCGTGATCGGCTCCGGGCCGATCGTCATCGGCCAGGCGTGCGAGTTCGACTACTCGGGCACCCAGGCGTGCCGCGTCCTGCGCGAGGAGGGCATCCGCGTCATCCTCGTCAACTCCAACCCGGCGACGATCATGACCGACCCGGAGTTCGCCGACGCGACGTACGTTGAGCCGATCACCCCTGAGGTCGTCGAGTCGATCATCGCCCGCGAGCGTCCCGACGCCGTGCTGGCGACCCTGGGCGGCCAGACGGCGCTCAACTGCGCGATCTCGCTGCACGAGGCCGGCGTCCTGGAGAAGTACGGCTGCCCGCTCATCGGCGCCAACGTCGAGGCCATCCAGCTCGGTGAGGACCGCGAGAAGTTCAAGGGCGTCGTCGAGCGCTGCGGCGGCGAGTCGGCCCGCTCGCTCATCTGCCACACCATGGACGAACTGCTGGCAGCCGCCGACGACCTGGGCTACCCGGTCGTGGTGCGCCCCTCGTTCACCATGGGCGGCCTGGGCTCCGGCTTCGCCTACGACGAGACCGACCTGCGCCGCATCGGCGGGGCCGGCCTGCAGTACAGCCCCACGACCGAGGTGCTCCTGGAGGAGTCGATCCTCGGCTGGAAGGAGTACGAGCTCGAGGTCATGCGCGACCACGCGGACAACGTCGTGGTGGTCTGCTCGATCGAGAACCTCGACCCCATGGGCGTCCACACCGGTGACTCGATCACGGTCGCGCCCGCCCTGACCCTCACCGACCGCGAGTACCAGCGACTGCGCGACCTCGGGATCGCGATCATCCGCGAGGTCGGCGTCGACACCGGTGGCTGCAACATCCAGTTCGCGGTGAACCCCGCCGACGGCCGGATCATCGTCATCGAGATGAACCCGCGCGTCTCGCGGTCGAGCGCCCTGGCGTCCAAGGCGACCGGCTTCCCGATCGCCAAGATCGCCGCGAAGATGGCCATCGGCTACACGCTGGACGAGGTCCCCAACGACATCACCCGCGAGACGCCGGCGTCGTTCGAGCCGTCCCTCGACTACGTCGTGGTCAAGGTGCCGCGCTTCGCGTTCGAGAAGTTCCCTGCTGCCGACCCGACCCTCACGACGACGATGAAGTCCGTCGGCGAGGCCATGTCCATCGGCCGCAACTTCACCGAAGCCCTCCAGAAGGCGTTGCGCTCCATGGAACGCAAGGGCAGCAGCTTCCACTGGGACGGCCCGAAGCCCAGCGTCGAGCAGGCCCGGACCTACCTGCACACCGCGAAGACGCCGACCGACGGCCGCATCGTCACGGTCCAGCAGGCGATGCGCGGGGGGCTGTCCGTCGAGGAGGTCCACGAGGCGACGGGTATCGACCCGTGGTTCCTCGACCAGATGGAGCTCATCAACGCCATCGCCGAGCAGGTCGCCGCGGCGCCCGAGCTGACCCCGGCGCTGCTGCGCCTGGCCAAGCGGCACGGGTTCTCCGACACCCAGATCGCGTCGTTGCGGGCCATGCCCGAGGCGGTCGTGCGCGGGGTGCGCCACGCGCTGGGCGTGCGTCCCGTCTACAAGACGGTGGACACCTGTGCCGCGGAGTTCGCGGCCCTGACGCCGTACCACTACAGCACCTACGACGAGGAGACCGAGGTCCAGCCGCGCGAGAAGCCAGCCGTCCTCATCCTCGGCAGCGGCCCCAACCGCATCGGCCAGGGTGTCGAGTTCGACTACTCCTGCGTGCACGCCAGCTTCGCCCTGCGTGACGCCGGCTACGACACGGTGATGGTCAACTGCAACCCCGAGACGGTCTCGACCGACTACGACACCAGCTCGCGCCTCTACTTCGAGCCGCTGACCCTCGAGGACGTCCTCGAGGTGGTGCACGCGGAGCAGCAGGCCGGTCCGGTCGCCGGCGTCATCGTCCAGCTGGGCGGCCAGACGCCGCTCGGGCTCGCGAAGGCGCTCAAGGAGGCCGGTGTGCCGATCGTCGGCACCAGTCCCGAGGCCATCGACCTCGCGGAGGACCGCGGTGCCTTCGGCCGCGTCCTCGCGGAGGCGAACCTTCCCGCCCCTCGTCACGGAACCGCATACAGCGCAACGGAAGCCGTCGCCGTCGCCCAGGAGATCGGCTACCCGGTCCTCGTGCGCCCCTCCTACGTCCTCGGTGGGCGCGGCATGGAGATCGTGTATGACGACGAGACCCTCTCGGGGTACGTCACCCGCGCGACCATCGCCAGCCCCGAGCACCCGGTACTCGTGGACCGGTTCCTCGACGACGCGATCGAGATCGACGTCGACGCCCTCTACGACGGCACCGACATGTACCTCGGCGGGATCATGGAGCACATCGAGGAGGCCGGCATCCACTCGGGCGACTCGGCCTGCACCCTGCCGCCGGTGACGCTCGGTGTCGCCGAGCTGCAGCGGGTCCGCGAGGCGACGCTCAAGCTCGCCGAGGGCATCGGCGTGCGTGGACTCATGAACGTGCAGTTCGCCCTCGCCCAGGACGTCCTCTACGTCCTCGAGGCCAACCCCCGTGCTTCGCGCACGGTGCCGTTCGTCGCCAAGGCGACCGGTGTGCCCGTCGCCAAGGCGGCTGCCAGGGTCATGCTCGGCGCGAGCATCAAGGAGCTGCGCGCGGAGGGCATGCTGCCGCCGTTCGGCGACGGCGGCACCATGCCGAGCCACGCGCCGGTCGCCGTGAAGGAGGCGGTGCTGCCGTTCAAGCGGTTCCGCACCAAGGACGGCCAGGTCGTCGACAGCCTGCTCGGCCCGGAGATGCGCTCCACCGGTGAGGTCATGGGCATCGACCAGGACTTCGGGACGGCGTTCGCGAAGGGGATGCTCGCCGCCGGGTCGGGGCTGCCGCGCGAGGGCAAGATCTTCGTGTCGGTCGCCAACCGCGACAAGCGCGCGATGATCTTCCCGGTCAAGCGCCTCGCCGACCTCGGTTTCACGATCGTGGCGACCACCGGCACCGCGGACGTGTTGCGCCGCAACGGGATCGCCTCGCAGGTCGTGCACAAGCACAGTGAGCGGGCCACCGCGGAGGGCAGCATCGTCGACCTCATCCTCGACGGTGAGATCGCCATGGTCGTCAACACGCCGAGCGGCCCGAACGCCCGTGCCGACGGCTACGCGATCCGGGCGGCGACCACCTCGATGGACCGCCCGATCGTCACCACGGTGCAGGAGCTCGCCGCAGCCGTGCAGGGCATCGAGGCCCAGATGAAGGGGGAGTTCACCGTGAAGCCGTTGCAGGAGCACGCCCGCGACCTCGACCTCTACGGCCGGACCCAGGCCGACCTGGACGGTGGTGTGGCGTGAGCGAGGCCACCACGCGCCATACCCGTCCCGGTGGGGGAGTCGTGCAGGTGACCGGTGAGCTCATCGCGACCCGGCGCGCCGGCGCCTACCACCACCTCACCTTCGTGGCGCCGGGCATCGCCGAGCTCGCCCGGCCCGGCCAGTTCGTCGCCCTCGCCGTGGGCGGGCCGACGAGCGCGAACCTGCTGCGCCGCTGCTTCTCGATCCACAAGGTCAGCCCCTCCGGGACCTACGGCGGGACGGTGGACGTCGTCGTCGCGGCGCACGGCCCGGGCACCCAGTGGATCTCCGAGCTGCGCGCCCATGACGAGGTCGACATCGTCGGACCGCTCGGCCGCGCCTTCCCGCTCCCCAAGGAGCCGGTGCCCTGCGTCCTCGTCGGCGGCGGGTACGGCAGCGCCCCGCTGTTCTGGCTGGCCGAGGCGCTGCGGGCCCGCGGCTGCCACGTCGAGGTCGTCCTCGGCGCGGCGACCGAGTCCAGGCTCTTCGGCGTCGTCGAGGCGCGCCGCTACGCGGACGGGGTCACGGTGACCACGGACGACGGGTCCATGGGCACCAAGGGCTGGGTCTCCGACGTGCTGCCCGACGTGATCCGCCGCACGGGCGCCGCCGTCGTGTACGGCTGCGGACCGATGGCCATGCTCAGGTCGATCACCGACGTGGCCACGGCCGAGGGTGCGGTGGCCCAGGTCGCGGTCGAGGAGTCGATGGCCTGCGGTGTCGGGGTCTGCATGACCTGCGTCATGCCGGTCGTCGACGCGTCGGGCGTCACCAAGATGGTGCGGTCCTGCGTCGAGGGACCGGTGTTCCGCGGAGACCGGGTGCGCTGGGACGCGTTCTCCGACGGACTGTGCCGGGTGCCCGACGACGCCGTCGGTGCGCCGAGGGCAGGAGGCCACTGATGACCACCACCACCACCACCACCACCGTGCCGGCCACGCCCGCGATGTCCGCAGCGTCCGCCGTGTCCGCCGTGGACATGTCGGTCGACCTCGCCGGTCGGCACCTGCCGAGCCCCATGATGACCGCCTCCGGCTGCGCCGCCAACGGCCGCGAGCTCGGCCGGTTCTTCGACGTCGCCGAGCTCGGGGCGTTCGTCACCAAGTCCGTCATGGCCGACCCGCGGTCCGGCCGCGGCACGCCCCGCATGGCCGAGACGCCCTCCGGGATGCTCAACTCGATCGGCCTGCAGGGCCCGGGCATCACCTCGTTCGTCGAGAACGACCTCGCCTGGCTCAAGCAGGCCGGGGCCAGGACGCTGGTCTCCATCGCCGGCAACACCAGCGGCGAGTTCGCCGACGTCGCTGCCACGCTGCGGGCCAGCGACGCGTTCGACGCGGTGGTCGGTGTCGAGGTCAACATCTCCTGCCCGAACGTCGCGAACCGCGGGCTTGTCTTCGCCTGCGACCCGTTGGCCTCGGCCAAGGTGATCGCCCTGGTGCGGGAGCAGCTGCCGCGGGACGTGCCGATCTTCGCCAAGCTGACGCCCGACGTCACCGACATCGTCAGCGTCGCGCAGTCCTGCGTGAAGGCGGGTGCCGACGGCCTCACGATGATCAACACCCTGCTCGGCATGGTCATCGACACCGACCTGCTCCGACCGCAGGTCGCGGGGGTGACCGGTGGGCTGTCCGGCCCGGCCGTCCGGCCCGTCGCCGTCCGCGCGGTCTGGCAGACCCGCGCCGCGATGCTCGAGGGGCGGCTGCCGTTCGTCCCGATCATCGGCGTCGGGGGAGTGCGCACCGGGCGCGACGCGCTCGAGCTCGTCGCTGCCGGCGCGAGCGCCGTGCAGGTCGGCACCGCGACGTTCAACGACCCGTCGGCGCCGGTGCGCGTCGGTCGAGAGCTCGCGGGACTGTTGCACGACAAGGGATTCGAGCGACTTGCCGACGTGGTCGGTATCGCCCACGAGAGGGTGGCACGCTGATGGCGGACCAGGCGCGGCAGGACGAGACACAGGACCAGGCGCACGACCAGGCGCACGAGCGGGTGACGTTCGGCCAGCGGCTGCGGGCCACCACCGACCGGTTCGGACCGCTGTGTGCCGGGATCGACCCGCACCGCGCCCTGGTGGAGTCGTGGGGCCTGACGTACGACGTCGAGGGGCTGACCCGGTTCACCGAGACGTGCGTCGAGGCCTTCGCCGGGCACGTCGGCGTGGTCAAGCCGCAGTCCGCCTTCTTCGAGGTCTTCGGGTCCCGAGGCGTCGCCGTCCTCGAGCGCGCCATCCTCGCCCTGCGCGAGGCCGGCACGCTGGTCATCCTCGACGCGAAGCGCGGCGACATCGGCTCGACGATGTCGGCCTACGCCGAGGCCTACCTCGGCGACGACGCCGTGGCGCCCGCTGACGCCCTCACCGCGAGCCCCTACCTCGGGTTCGAGTCCCTGCGCCCGGCGCTCGACCTCGCGGCGCAGACCGGTCGTGGTGTCTTCGTCCTCGGCCTCACCTCGAACCCCGAGGGACGCACCGTGCAGCACGCCACCCTGCGCGACGTGAGCGTCGCGGAGAGCATCGTGGGCGGCGCCGCCACGGAGAACGCAGCGGCCCGGTCGCACGGCGACCTCGGTTCGGTGGGGCTCGTGGTCGGCGCGACCGTCGGGTCCGCCGTCCAGGAGCTCGGCCTGGACCTGGCCGGCTGCAACGGCCCGCTGCTCGCCCCGGGCGTCGGGGCGCAGGGTGGGACGAGCGAGGACCTGCGGCGCGTCTTCGGTGACGCCCTGCCGAACGTCCTGCCGTCCTCCAGCCGTGAGGTCCTCTCCGCCGGACCGGACGTCGTCCGGCTCCGGGAGCAGGCCGTCCGCACCAGCGAGCACCTCGCCGACCTGCTCCGCTGACGCGGTCCACCCTCCGCGCTGCGGCTTGCCGCGGCCTGCCCACCTCGACGAGAAACGAGCTCGTTCGGTTGCTAGAGTCGAGTGAAACAGTGAACGACGTTCGCACGACCCCTCCCGCACGCCTCACAAGGAGTACAGCTGTGGCACTTCCCCCGTTGACGCCCGAGCAGCGAGCAGCGGCCCTGGAGAAGGCCGCCGTGGCCCGCCGCGAGCGCGCCGCCGTCAAGAACCGCCTGAAGTACGCGCAGGGCTCCCTCAAGGAGGTCATCGCGGACGGCAAGGGCAACGACGTCGTCGGCAAGATGAAGGTCTCCGCGCTGCTCGAGTCCATGCCCGGCGTCGGCCGGGTGCGTGCTCGCCAGATCATGGAGGAGGTCGGCATCTCCGAGAGCCGCCGCGTCCGTGGCCTGGGCGCCAACCAGATCTCCGCGCTGCTCACCCGCTTCGACGAGGCGTGAGCCGCCCCGCACCTGCCGGCGAGGAACGCCCCCGGCGCCTCGTCGTCCTGGCCGGACCCACCGCGGTCGGCAAGGGCACCCTCTCCGCCTACGTCCGCGAGCACTTCCCCGAGGTGTGGCTGTCGGTGAGCGCCACCACCCGGGCGCCCCGACCCGGTGAGGTCGAGGGAACGCACTACCACTTCGTCGACCAGGCCGAGTTCGCCCGCATGGAGCAGGACGGCGAGCTCATCGAGTCAGCCGTGGTGCACGGCCGCAACCACTACGGCACGCCGCGCGGGCCGGTGGAGCAGGCACTGGCCGAGCACCGGATGGCCCTGCTCGAGATCGACCTCCAGGGGGCGCGCCAGGTCAGGGCCACGATGCCCGAGGCGCTGTTCGTGTTCCTCGCCCCGCCGAGCTGGGACGAGCTGGTCCGCCGGCTGGTCGGCCGGGGCACCGAGGACGAGGAGGAACGCACCCGCCGCCTGGAGACCGCGAAGGTCGAGCTGGCCGCCGAGGACGAGTTCGACGTGACCATCGTCAACGACGATGTTCGTCGGGCTGCCGAAGAACTCGTATCATTGATGCGAACCCACTGACTTCTTGCGCCCCGAAACAACAACAGGAGTGATTTCCCCCGTGTCCGGAACCGTCGCGAACCCGATCGGCATCACCAACCCCCCGATCGACGACCTCCTCACCAAGGCCGACTCCAAGTACGCCCTGGTCATCTACTCCGCCAAGCGCGCCCGCCAGATCAACGCGTACTACAGCCAGCTCCAGGAGGGCCTGCTCGAGTACGTCGGACCGCTCGTCGACAGCCAGGTCCACGAGAAGTCGATGTCCATCGCCCTGCGCGAGATCAACGAGGGCCTGGTCACCTCCGAGCCGATCGAGAGCTGAGCCCGGCGGGGGAGCAGGGAGCGACAGCGCGATGGCGCGCATCGTCCTCGGTGTCAGTGGTGGCATCGCGGCCTACAAGGCCTGCTCCCTGCTGCGCCTGTTCACCGAGGCCGGCCACGACGTGACCGTGGTGCCGACCGAGTCGGCCCTGCACTTCGTGGGTGCCCCCACGTGGGAGGCGCTCTCCGGCAAGCCGGTCGCGACCGGGGTCTGGGAGTCCGTGCACGAGGTGCCGCACGTGCGCCTCGGCCAGTCCGCCGACCTCGTCGTCGTGGCCCCGGCCACCGCCGACCTGGTCGCCAAGGCCGCGCACGGCCTGGCCGGTGACCTGCTCACCAACGTCCTGCTCACCGCACGCTGCCCGGTCGTGGTGGCGCCCGCGATGCACACCGAGATGTGGGAGCACGCAGCGACGCAGGCCAACATCTCGACGCTCATGGAGCGCGGGGTGCATGTCATCCCGCCGGCGTCCGGTCGCCTCACCGGCGCGGACACCGGTCCCGGCCGGCTCCCCGAGCCCGCCGACCTGTATGCCGTGTGCGAGCGGATCCTCGCCCACGGCACCGCCGCGGTGGTACCGCCCAAGTACGCGACCGAGCTCCGCGCCATACCCGAGGACGAGGGGCTCGCCGAGGGTGGCCTCGAGGGGCGCAGGGTCGTCATCACCGCCGGAGGGACCCGGGAGCCGATCGACCCGGTGAGGTTCCTCGGGAACCGCAGCTCGGGCAAGCAGGGGTTCGCGCTGGCCACGGTGGCTGCCCGGCGGGGTGCCGAGGTGGTGCTCATCGCCGCGAACACGACCCTGGCGGCTCCCGCGGGGGTCCTCGTCGTCCCGGTGCAGACCGCCCTCGAGCTCGAGACCGCCGTCGCCGCGGCTGCGCCCGGGGCCGATGTCGTCGTGATGGCCGCTGCCGTCGCCGACTTCCGCCCGGCGCACTACACCGACGCCAAGATCAAGAAGACCCACGACGCCGACGACCCGGACGCCGCGCCGACGATCGAGCTGGTGCGCAACCCCGACGTCCTGGCCGGGCTGGTCGCCCGCCGCGGCGACGACGCGAGCCCCGTCATCGTCGGGTTCGCCGCGGAGACCGGCGATCAGGACGGCAGCGTCCTCGACCACGCGCGCGCCAAGCTGGCCCGGAAGGGCTGCGACCTGCTCGTGGTCAACGAGGTCGGCACCGACAAGACGTTCGGGCTCGACGACAACACAGTCCACATCCTGCGGCTGGGTTCGAGCCACGTGATCGATGCGGGGCCCGCCCCCAAGGAGCAGATCTCCGCCGCAGTGTGGGATGCCGTCCAGCAGATCTTGTGACGTAGGTACACTCGCGAGGTCCGTGCGGCTCCGGCTCGCGGCCCCCAGTCAGCAGCCGCTGCCCCCGAAGGAGTTTTGAGTGTCCGCACGCCTGTTCACGTCCGAGTCCGTCACCGAGGGTCACCCGGACAAGATCTGTGACCAGATCTCCGACTCGATCCTCGACGCCATGCTGGCGGAGGACAAGGACAGCCGGGTCGCCGTCGAGACGATGGTGACCACCGGGCTGGTCCACGTCGCCGGCGAGGTCGACACCCGCAGCTACGTCCCGATCGCCCAGATCGTGCGCGACACCATCAAGGGCATCGGCTACGACTCGTCCGAGAAGGGCTTCGACGGCGCCTCCTGCGGCGTCTCGATCTCCATCGGCGAGCAGTCGCCGGACATCGCGCAGGGCGTCGACACGGCCCACGAGAACCGCACCGGTGGAGTCGACCCGCTCGACAAGCAGGGTGCCGGCGACCAGGGCCTGATGTTCGGCTACGCGTGCGAGGACACCGCCGAGCTCATGCCCCTGCCGATCTACCTCGCGCACCGGCTGGCCGAGCGCCTCACCGCGGTCCGCAAGTCCGGTCAGGTCGCCTACCTGCGCCCCGACGGTAAGACCCAGGTGACCATCGGCTACGAGGGTGACAAGGCCGTCCGCCTCGACACCGTCGTGCTGTCGACGCAGCACGCCTCCGACATCTCGCTCGACGACCTGCTCGCGCCCGACATCGAGCAGCACGTCATCGCCCCGGTCCTGGCCGAGCTCGCCGAGACCGGCACCGACCTCGACATCTCGGGGTACCGCAGCCTGATCAACCCGACCGGCCGCTTCGAGATCGGTGGCCCCATGGGCGACGCCGGCCTCACCGGCCGCAAGATCATCGTCGACACGTACGGCGGCATGGCCCGCCACGGTGGTGGCGCGTTCTCCGGCAAGGACCCGTCGAAGGTCGACCGCTCGGCCGCCTACGCCATGCGCTGGGTCGCCAAGAACATCGTCGCGGCCGGCCTCGCCCGCCGCTGCGAGGTCCAGGTCGCCTACGCCATCGGCAAGGCCCAGCCGGTCGGTCTCTACGTCGAGACGTTCGGCACCGAGACCGAGCCGATCGACAAGATCCAGGCCGCGATCACCTCGGTGTTCGACCTGCGCCCGGGGGCGATCGTCGACCAGCTCGACCTGCTGCGCCCGATCTACAAGGCGACGGCCGCTTACGGCCACTTCGGCCGCACCTCGGTCGAGGGCGTCGACAACGCCTTCACCTGGGAGCGCACCGATCGCGTCGAGGCGCTGCAGCGCGCGGTCAAGGGCTGACCGGCTCCTCGCACCCAGCGTCCGGTCGACCCGGCCGACCCCTGCCCCGCAGGAGTGTCGGCCGGGTCGACTAGTTTTCACACGTGTCCGAACCGGGAGCCGTCGAGCAGCTGTCGCTGATCCGCGCCGCGCTGCCCAAGGCTCCGCGCCCGCCGAAGGCGACCGACACGGCCGAGGTCGACCCCGTCGCGGCGGTGGTCGTCGACACCGGGCTGGCCCACCTGGACCGCCCGTTCGAGTACCTCGTGCCGACCGCGCTCGGCGAGACCGCCGTGCCCGGCGCACGGGTCAAGGTGCGGTTCGCCGGCCAGGACCTCGACGGGTTCGTCGTCGAGCGCAAGGCGGCGGCCGAGCACGACGGCCGGCTGGCGCCGATTCGTCGGGTCGTGTCGCCCGAGCCTGTCCTGACCGCCCGCCAGCTGTCGGTGGCCCGGGCGGTCGCCGCCCGCTACGCCGGCACCCTCGGTGACGTCCTGCGCCTGTCCGTCCCGCCGCGCCACGCCGCTGCGGAGAAGGCCCTGGCCCTCGAGCCGCCGGTGCCCGACCCCCTGCCGGCCCTCTCCGGTCCCGGCCCCGCCTGGACCCGGTATGCCGCCGGGCCGGCCTACCTCACCCGGCTCACCTCGGGGGAGACCCCGGCCGCGTCGTGGCTGGCCCTGCCCTCGACCGACCCGGCAGAGGACTGGCCGGCGGCCCTCGCGACGGCTGCTGCGGCAACCGTCGCCGGTGGCCGCGGCGCGGTCCTCGTCGTCCCCGACCACCGGGACGTCACCCGGGTGGATGCCGCCCTGACCGCCGCCCTCGGACCGGGAAGGCACGTGCGGCTGACCGCCGACCAGGGCCCGCAGGCGCGCTACACCGCGTGGCTCAAGGTGCTGCGCGGGCACGTGTCCGTCGTCGTCGGCACCCGGGCCGCAGCCTTCGCCCCCGTGAAGGACCTGGGCCTCGTCGCCTGGTGGGACGACGGCGACGACAACCACGAGGAGCCTCGCGCGCCATACCCGCACGTCCGGGAGGTGCTGCTGACCCGGGCCGCCGTCGAGGGGGCGGCGGTGCTGTCCGGGGGGTTCACGCGGACGGTGGCCGTGCAGCAGCTGGTGGAGACCGGCGCGCTGCGCCCCATCGCCGCGGCCGGCGCGGTGCGCGCCGCGGTGCCGCGGGTGGTCGTCGCGGGAGAGGGACTGGAGCTCGAGCGAGACCCGGCTGCGGCCAGCGCGCACCTGCCGTCCATCGCGTGGCGGACCGCCAAGACCGCCCTGGAGTCCGGGCCCGTGCTCGTGCAGGTGCCGCGGCGGGGGTACGTGCCGTCGCTCGCCTGCCAGACCTGTCGCGCCCCCGCTCGTTGCGCCCACTGCTCCGGCCCGATCGCCGTGACCGGGCGCGGTGCCGAGCCGGGGTGCCGTTGGTGCGGGCGTGGGGTCGGTCGGTTCGAGTGCCGCCAGTGCGGCGGACGTGAGCTGCGGTCGTCCGTCGTCGGCGCCCGCCGCACGGCGGAGGAGCTGGGACGGGCGTTCCCCGGCGTGCCCGTGCACACCTCGGGCGCGGGAGCGGTCCTCGAGCGGGTCGCGGCCGCGCCGTCGCTGGTCATCGCCACCCCGGGGGCAGAGCCCGTGGCCGACGGCGGGTACGCCGCCACGCTGCTGCTCGACGCCTGGGCCTCGCTCGACCGCCCGACGCTCGACGCGGGGGAGGAGGCGCTGCGTCGGTGGCTGGCAGCTGGTGCGTTGACCCGGGGTTCGGCAGCACGTGGGCAGGTGGTCCTGTGCGGGGCGCCCGGCCACACCACCCTGCCGGTCGTCGAGGCCCTGGTTCGCTGGGACCCGGCGTGGTTCGCCGCCCGCGAGCTCGCCGACCGGGCAGCCCTGTCGCTGCCCCCCACCGTGGTGATGGCCGCCGTCAGCGGCGAACGCCGTGCGGTCGACGCCGCGGTGCAGCAGGCCGACCTCGCCGACGGCACCGAACGGCTCGGGCCGCTGCCGCTGCCGGACGACGCGGTGCGCATGCTGCTCCGGGTGCCCCTCGCCGACCGCGACGCGCTGGCCACGTCCCTGACCGCGATGCGGGCCAAGCGCAGTGCGCGCAAGGAACCTGTCAGCGTGCAGGTCCGTGTCGACCCGCCCGACCCGGCGACGTAGGCCGAGCGAGGGGTTCGCCGGCTGGTGCGGGGCCTGGGGTGGGGTGTGCCATCGCGGGGGCCGCAGGATCGTAGGAGGGCCTGACGACATCCGTGTTCCTGACCTAGATTTGCGGCATGAGCTCTCGTCGGCAGGTCGCCGGTCTGGTCGCCCTGGTCCTCGCGTTGCTCGTCACCGGGGCCGTCCTGTGGATCGGTGGCGCGGAGACGGAGTTCGGCTGGTTCGCCTACTCACCGTTGGACCAGCAGCCCTCGCCGGGGATCTTCCTCATCTCGGAACGGCGACAGGCAGCGCTGGTGGTGTCGTTGGTCGGCCTCCTGCTGCTGAGTGGCGTGCTGGGCTTCGTGGTCGGCCGTCGGGCCACCCACGGCTCTGAGGCGTAGCCGCCTGCCTGACCGCTGCGACGAGCCGCGGTCCGTGAGTTCGTCCCGAACCGTCCGGCAGCCGGTTCCATGAGTGGTGACCGACTTCACGGCAGCGATGCGGACTAGGCGAGTGGCCACAGCATGTGGGCGCCCGCGTCTAGGGTGCCGCCATGGTCGCCCCGATCGAGATCGCCACTGCCGTGCTGGTGCGTGACGGCTTGGTGCTGCTGGCGCATCGCCATGCCAGGCGTCAGGCGTATCCCGACCGCTGGGGCTTCGTCGGCGGACATGTCGAGCCGGGCGAGCTGCCTCACCAGGCTGTCATCCGTGAGTGCCTCGAGGAGCTCGGTGTGCACGTCCAGAACCCCCTGCCGATCACGATGACGGTCAGCGACCCCGGCCTCGTGATGCACGGGTTCCTCGTGACCGATTGGAGAGGAGAACCGGTCAACGCAGCGCCGGAAGAGCATGACGATCTTGCCTGGTTCCGACCCGAGGATCTCGCGGAGCTGGAGATGGGCCACCCGGAGACTCTGCCCAGCGTCCTGGGCGCCATCAAGGACGCCACCAGTCAGCCGCGGCCAATCGTTCGCTGAGCGGTGGATCCGGTCGACGTGCAGCCGGACCCACCGCTCAGTGGTGGCCCCAGTTGGTGCGGATGAGTCCGCGGTCGGGGTTGTCGGGGTCGTCGAGCCAGGAGATGGTCTGCGCTGGTGGTGGTGGGGCGAGGCTGAGCCCGGGTGGGGGTGGTGTGCCGTGGGTGGCCTCGTGGTCGGAGGGGATGGCGAGGTCGTTCCAGGTGATGGGTCCGCCGCTGGGTGGTTGGTAGGTGCCTGCGGGGACGGGTGGGTCACCTTCGGGTGGTGGGGCGGTTNGAGGGGATGGCGAGGTCGTTCCAGGTGATGGGTCCGCCGCTGGGTGGTTGGTAGGTGCCTGCGGGGACGGGTGGGTCACCTTCGGGTGGTGGGGCGGTCTCGTGGGGTCGGGGTGGTCGGATGGGAAGCCCGTACCGGTTGGTGACGGTGAGTCCGTCGGGGTGGGTGGGGTCGCCGGTGATGGTGTAGTCGCCGCGGTCGATGCCGTCGTGGTGGGCGGTGCAGAGGCTGATCTGGTTGTCGGTGTCCGTGGGGCCGCCGTCGGCCCATGCCTGGAGGTGGTGGATCTCGACGAACCCGGTGGTGGGGCAGCCGGGGAATCGGCAGCCGCGGTCGCGGTCGGTGATCAGGCGGCGGGTGCGGTGGGGCAGGATCCGCATGGCCCGCCCGACGGAGACGGGTCGCCCTTCGGTTTCCCAGACGGGTTGGACCTGCCCGTCGCTGATGAACCGGCCGAGCAGGCGCAGGGGGATGGCGTGGCCGCCGTTGACCCAGGCGCCGGTCGTGTCGAGGTGCAGGTAGACCCGGTAGTGCGCCGATCNTGATGAACCGGCCGAGCAGGCGCAGGGGGATGGCGTGGCCGCCGTTGACCCAGGCGCCGGTCGTGTCGAGGTGCAGGTAGACCCGGTAGTGCGCCGATCTGCTGGTGGAGGTGACCGCCGCGAGTGATCGGGTGGCCATCTCCTCGAGGGCGTCGGCGTAGGTCGGCAAGCCCGCGTAGCGGTCGTCGACGTCGGCGCCGGCATGACGTGACTCGCCAGCCGCCGGGGTGGAGATTGCGGTCGCCTCCGCGTTGGCCGTGCTGGCGGCCTTGCGGCGAAGGAACAGTGCGTCCTTGGCTTCCTTGACGGCTTGTTCGACCAGGGCGCCGATGGTGGCGGGGGCGGAGTACCGCAGCTGGAACCGGCCGTCGGCGTCGTACGACATGGCCAGGTCGGGCTTGGCGCAGGCACGCTGCTCGGCGGCCGACTCTGCCTCGTCCGCGGCCTCCCCTGTCTCATCCATCGGTTCCGGGGCGGCGAAGGCGTGGCGGGCGACGGCTCGGCGCAGCTGGGTCACGGTCGCGTTCCGGGCGAACTGGGTGACCGAGGCCTGGTGGGTGACGGGGACGTGGCGGGCCAGGACGGCGACCTGGTCCAGGGACAGCTCCCCGGCNGTGACCGAGGCCTGGTGGGTGACGGGGACGTGGCGGGCCAGGACGGCGACCTGGTCCAGGGACAGCTCCCCGGCCTCCAACGCCACAGCTGCGTCGGTCAGCTCGGTGCGTCGCCTGGCCACGGCGACGATGTCAGCGGCGTGGGCATGGGACAGGCCGGCGCGGACGACGAGGTAGTGCTCGGGTGACTTGAACCCGCCCTCGCCCCAGTGCCGGTCGCGCATGACCTCGTCGATGATGTCGACGAGCTCGGCCTGCGCCCGGTTCAACCGACCCGCAACAGCAGCGGTCCGCTCCCACAACGCTTGGTTCCGCACGCCCCAGCCACCGTCCGGAACCGTGTCCGGGACGGCGGTGAGCGGGCTGACCGACATACCTCAATCGTACACCTGTTCGAATGATGCAGAAAGACTTGTCCACACCCCGAATCGCTCGAATCGTGTCCGGGACGGCGGTGAGCGGGCTGACCGACATACCTCAATCGTACACCTGTTCGAATGATGCAGAAAGACTTGTCCACACCCCGAATCGCTCGAATTCGCTGACAGCAGAACCACATTCGTCCCACGAGCCACGCGGGACGAGCCCGACCCACGGTGGCGCGCACCGCGACATACGCGTCGCACCTAGACTGGTCGCCGTGTCGATCCAGAACATCCGCCTCTTCGGTGACCCCGTGCTGCGCACGGCCGCCGAACCCGTCGTCGACTTCGACCGCGAGCTGCGCCAGCTGGTCAAGGACCTCACCGACACGATGATGGACGCGCCGGGCGCCGGCCTCGCGGCACCGCAGATCGGTGTGGGCCTGCGCGTCTTCACCTACTGGATCGACGGCGAGCTCGGGCACCTCGTCAACCCCGACCTCGCGCTCTCCGACGAGATGCAGGACGGCGAGGAGGGCTGCCTCTCGTTCCCGGGCATGAAGTTCGAGACGCCCCGCTCGCTGCGGGTGGTGGCCAAGGGCTTCAACCAGTTCGGCGAGCCCGTCCTCATCGAGGGCTCCGAGCTGATGGCGCGCTGCATCCAGCACGAGACCGACCACCTCGACGGCATCCTGTTCATCGACCGGATGGACCGCGAGCAGCGCAAGCTCGCCATGCGCGCCATCCGGGAGGCGCAGTGGTCCGGTGAGGCCGCGCCCACCGTCAAGGTCAGCCCGCACGCGACGTTCGGCAGGAGCCTGTGAGCCTGCGCCTGGTCTTCGCAGGCACCCCCGACGTGGCGGTCCCGGCCCTCGAGGCGCTCCACGCGTCGGCGCACGAGGTCGTGGCGGTGGTGACCCGTCCTGACGCCCGTGCCGGCCGAGGTCGGGGTCTCGCCCAGTCACCGGTGCGGCAGTGGGCGCAGGAACGTGGGATCGAGGTCCTCACACCGCGTCGCCCGAGCGAGGAGGACTTCCTCCAGCGGTTGCGTGAGCTCGAACCCGACGTCTGCCCGGTGGTCGCCTACGGCGCCCTGATCCCTCGCGCGGCTCTCGACATCCCGCGCCACGGCTGGGTCAACCTGCACTTCTCGCTGCTGCCCGCGTGGCGGGGCGCCGCCCCCGTGCAGCACGCCCTGATGGCCGGCGACGAGATGACCGGTGCCTCGACCTTCCTCATCGAGGAGGGCCTGGACACCGGCCCCGTGTATGGCGTGATGACCGAACGCGTCCGTCCCACCGACACGTCGGGAGACCTCCTCGGGCGACTCGCCGACGGGGGTTCGGGGTTGCTCGTGGCCACGATGGACGGGATCGAGGACGGTTCGCTGCGGCCGGTGCCCCAAGGGGCGGAAGGCGTCTCGCTCGCGCCGAAGATCGACGTCGCGGACGCCGAGGTCCGTTGGGACCGACCGGCGATCGCCGTCGACCGGCTGGTGCGGGGCTGCACGCCGGCACCCGGGGCCTGGACCACGTTCCGGGGCGAGCGCCTCAAGCTGTCTCCCGTCACCCTGACACCGACCGGTGCGGTCGACGTGCCCGACGGCTTGGGACCCGGTGAGATCTCGGCGGGCAAGCGCGCCGTCTGGGTGGGGACGGCGACGACCCCGGTCCTCCTCGGCGAGGTCCGCCCGCACGGCAAGAAGGACATGGCTGCGCCCGACTGGGCCCGTGGCACCCGCATCGCACGAGGAGAGTGCTTCACCATGGTCCAGGCCCCGTCATGAACGAGTCGGGCGGCGACCGGGGCAGAGGTCAAGGCGGGCCGCGGCGCAACGCACAGGGTCGCCAGCGACCCGAACGCGCGCACGGCGGACGTGAGCGTTCGGCACAGAAGCCCAGTGAGCGTGGCCGCACGAGCGACCCGCAACGGCTCGCCGCCTACACGGTGATGCGGGCCGTCGCAGACGGTGCCTACGCCAACCTCGAGCTCCCGAGAGTGTTGCGGGAGAAGGACATCCGTGGCCGTGACGCCGCGTTCACGACCGAGCTCGTGTATGGCGCGGTGCGCATGCTCGGCTTGTACGACCCGATCATCAGCGTTGCCGCGGCAAGGCCGATCACCAAGATCGACGAGAACGTCGTCGACACGCTGCGCCTCGGTGCTCACCAGCTGCTCGGCATGCGCGTCCCGACGCATGCGGCCGTCGACGAGACCGTCGCCCTGGCCCGCAAGGTCAACGGTGCCGGGGCCGCCGGCTTCGTGAACGCGGTCATGCGGCGGATCAGCGAGCGCGACCTCGACCAGTGGCTGGCCGAGGTCGTCCCCGCCAACGGTGACCTCACGGCACAGCTGTCGGTCGAGCACTCGCACCCCGAGTGGGTGGTCAAGGCGCTGCGCGCGGCCCTGCTCGGCCACGGCGCCGCGACGGCGGAGACCATCGACGACGAGCTGAGCGCCCTGGTCACCTCGGACAACGAACCCGCCAAGGTCTCGCTCGTCGCCAGGCCCGGCCTGAGCAGCGTCGACGAGCTCGTCGACGACGGGGCCGAGGCGTCCTGGCTCTCCCCGGTGGGGGCGGTTCTGCCGGGAGGTGACCCGGGCGCCATACGCGCGGTGCGGGAGGGACGGGCCGCGGTCCAGGACGAGGGTTCGCAGCTCCTGGCGCTGGCCCTCGCAGCGGTGCCCGTCGACGGTGACGGCACCGAGCAGTGGCTGGACCTGTGCGCGGGCCCCGGTGGCAAGGCGGGGCTGCTCGCCGCGCTGGCGTTCGGGGCGGGGGCCGACCTCACCGCCAACGAGGTCAGCGAGCACCGCACCGAGCTCGTCCGCCAGACCCTGCGCCCCGCGCTGCTCCAAGCCGGCGCCCACGGCCGCACGATCGAGGTGCGGACGGGTGACGGACGGGCTTACGGCGAGGACGAGCCCGGGCGCTACCAGCGGGTCCTCGTGGACGCCCCGTGCACCGGGCTGGGCGCACTGCGCCGTCGCCCCGAGGCGCGCTGGCGCCGGACTCCCGCCGATCTCGCGGACCTCGGCAAGCTGCAGCGCGAGCTGCTCGCCTCGGCCATCGACGCCACGGCGCCCGGCGGAGTGGTCGCGTACGCGACGTGCAGCCCGCACCTGGCGGAGACCCAGTTCGTCGTGCGCGACGTCACCCGCAAGCGCGACGACATCGAGCTGCTGGACGCCCGTGACTACCTCCGCGATGCCTCCGGCGAGCCGGTCGACGTGCCCGGCGACGGACCGACCGTCCAGCTGTGGCCGCACATCCACGGCACCGACGGGATGTTCCTGGCCTTGCTGCGCAAGAAGTAGCCAGCTCGGCAGAGCCTCTCGGGACGCTCCGGGTGGGTCGATCCGGCCTCTGGTCGCCCGTTAGGGTGAGCGCCGTGCAGATCTCGCCCAGCATCCTGTCGGCCGACTTCGCCAACCTCGAGTCCGAGCTGGCGCGCATCGCCAACGCGGACTGGGCACACGTGGACGTCATGGACGGCCACTTCGTGCCGAACCTGACCCTCGGCCTGCCGATCGTCGAGGCCCTGGCCCGGGTGAGCCCCATCCCGCTGGACTGCCACCTCATGATCGAGGACCCCGACCGCTGGGCGCCGCAGTACGCGGAGGCGGGCGGCTCGTCGGTCACCTTCCACGTCGAGGCGGCCGCCGACCCCCGCGCGGTCGCGCGCTCCATCCGTGCCGCCGGGGCACGGTCCGGTATGGCGGTCAAGCCCGGGACGTCGTTCGCCCCCTACGAGGACCTGCTCCCGGACCTGGACATGGTGCTCGTCATGACGGTCGAGCCGGGCTTCGGCGGCCAGTCGTTCATGGCCGACCAGATGCCCAAGGTCACCCAGGTCCGTGAGGCCGTGCGACGCCTCGGCGGCGAGGTCTGGGTGCAGGTCGATGGGGGAGTCTCCGCGGCAACCATCGAGCAGTGCGCCGAGGCCGGTGCCGACGTGTTCGTCGCCGGCTCCGCCGTGTACGGCGCCGAGGACGCTGCGGCGGCGGTGGACGAGTTGCGGGCCCTCGCCACGCGCCACCAGCACTGACCCGGAGCCCGCACCGGCCGCGGTGAGGACCGTCACGCGGACCTGGGCTACGCGCGGACGCGACCACGCTGGCATACTGGGAGCACGTGCTCCGGGGTCGGTGCAATTCCGAACCGGCGGTGACAGTCCGCGACCCGGCCGCAGCCAGCGGCCGGTTGACTTGGTGGAACTCCAGGACCGACGGTGAAAGTCCGGATGGTAGGCAGCACGCAAGGCAGGACCCTCGGTCCTGTCCGGTGGTGACGACTCCTGTCGTCGCGCGCCGGGCACCCGTCGACCCTGCCTGCACGTCCCCCGGAGCTCGACCGATCGGTCTCGAGCACGAGGGCAGGACATGCAGCAGCACCAGGACGAGCGCGACCAGGTCCCACCGGACCGTGACGTCGCCTGGATGCGTCGTGCGCTCGAGCTCGCGGCACGTGGTCGTCGCCCCGACGCCAACCCGCGCGTCGGCTGCGTCCTCGTCTCGCCTGAGGGCGACCTCGTGGCCGAGGGCTGGCACCGCGGTGCCGGGACCCTGCACGCCGAGACCGACGCGCTGAGCCACGCGGGCGACGCGGCGAGGGGCGCGACGGCCTACGTCACCCTCGAGCCCTGCAACCACACCGGACGCACGCAGCCGTGTGCCCAGGCGCTCCTGGAGGCCGGGGTGGCCCGCGTCGTGCACGCCCAGTCCGACCCGAACCCGCGCGCCGCGGGCGGGGCCGAGGTGCTGCGCGGTCACGGCGTCGAGGTGACCAGCGGGGTGCTGGACGACGAGGCGACCGCCCTGAACCGGACCTGGACCCACCTGGTCACGACCGGCCGGCCGTGGGTGACCTGGAAGCTCGCGTCCACGCTCGACGGGCGCAGCGCCGCGGCCGACGGCACGAGCCAGTGGATCACCGGCCCGGTCGCCCGCGACGACGTGCACACCCAGCGCTCCCGGTGCGGCGCGGTCATCGTCGGCACCGGTACGGCCCTCACCGACGACCCCCGGCTGACGGCACGGCGTGCCGACGGTTCCCTGCACGAGCACCAGCCGCTGCGGGTCGTCGTGGGGGAGCGCGACCTGCGCCCGGACGCCCGGGTGCTGGACGACAGCGCACCGACCTGGCACCTGCGCACCCGTGACCCGAAGGAGGTCCTCGCCCGGCTCGCGGAGGCCGAGATCCACCACGTGTGGCTCGAGGGCGGGCCGACGATGGCGGCCGCGTTCCTGGCCGCGGGGGTCGTCGACGAGGTCATCGCCTACGTCGCCCCCGTGTTCCTCGGGCGCGGGCGTCCCTCCGTCGGGGACCTCGGCATCACCACCATGGCCGACGCCCTGCGCCTCGAGCCCACCGACATCACCGTGCTCGGCACGGATGTACGAATCACCGCAGCACTGAAGGAGATCCACTGATGTTCACCGGAATCGTCGAAGAGCTCGGCCACGTGGTCGGGCTCGATGCGGGCGAGGACTCGGCACGGCTGACGGTGCACGGGGCGGTCGTGACGACCGATGCCGTGCACGGCGCCTCCATCTCGGTCAACGGGGTCTGCCTCACCGTGGTCGAGCACGGCGACGAGGAGTTCACCGTCGACGTGATGGCCGAGACCCTGCGGCGCTCCAGCCTCGGCGCGCTCGTCCCCGGTGCACGGGTGAACCTCGAGCGGGCGATGCCTGCGAACGGACGGTTCGGCGGTCACGTGGTCCAGGGCCACGTGGACGGGACGGCCACCATCACCCACCGCACACCGGGGGACCGCTGGGAGGTCGTGGGCTTCACGCTCCCGCCGGCGCTCTCGCGCTACGTCGTCGAGAAGGGCTCGATCACCGTCGACGGGGTCAGCCTGACCGTCGCCTCGGTCGACGACACGTCGTTCACCGTCTCGCTCATCCCCACGACACTCGACCTGACCACCCTCGGCCACAAGGGCGTCGGGGACCCCGTCAACCTCGAGGTCGACGTCATCGCCAAGTACGTCGAACGGCTCATGTCCCAGCAGGGTCGTGACGCTGCCGCCGACCCGCTCGTCGTCGCACAGGAGGACCACTCATGAACGTGCTCGAACGCCTCTTCGAGGCCCAGCTGACGATCGGCTCGCAGCAGATCCTCTGGCGTGAGGTCGTCGGCAACGCCTTCGGCTTCGCGTCGGCCATCGGCGGCATGCGGCGGCGCGTCTGGGCCTGGCCGGTGGGCATCGTCGGGAACGCCCTGCTGTTCACGGTCTTCTTCGGCGTGGCCTTCTCCAACCCGCAGCACACGACGCTCTACGGCCAGGCCGGCCGCCAGGTCTTCTTCATCATCACGAGCATCTACGGCTGGCTGCTCTGGCGGCGGGTGCGCCGGGCCAACCGCGCGGACGGCACCGACCGACCGGCCATCACCCCGCGCTGGGCCACGCCCCGGGAACGCCTCGCCTACCTCGGCTTCTGGGTGGCCGGCGTGGTCGTCCTGCAGTGGGGGTTCGCGGCCATCGGCGCCGGGTTCCCCGCGCCCCGCTGGTACTTCTGGTGCGACGCCTGGATCTTCGTCGGCTCGATCGTCGCGACCTACGCCATGGCGCGCGGGTGGAACGACTTCTGGCTCGCCTGGATCGCGGTGGACGTCGTCGGCGTGCCCCTGCTGGTGCACTCCGGGTTCTACCCGTCCGCGGTCCTGTATGCCGTGTACGGCGGCCTCGTGCTCTACGGCTTCTTCGTGTGGCTCAAGGCCTCTCGCGAGGAGATCAGTCCCGAGCGCGAGCTCGCGGGAGCTCGGGCATGACTCGGCTCGCGACCATCGAGCAGGCCCTGGAGGCGCTGCGCGAGGGTCGCCCCGTCCTGGTCACCGACAGCGAGGACCGCGAGAACGAGGGCGACGTCGTGCTGGCCGCCCAGACGTTGACGGACGAGTGGCTCGCCTGGACGATCCGGCACACGAGTGGCTACCTCTGCGCCCCCGTGACCAGCGAGACCGCGGACCGGCTGGGGCTGCCGCTCATGGTCGCGGACAACCGCGACCCCCTGCGCACCGCCTACACCGTCACGGTCGACGCGGCGGAAGGCGTGACCACGGGGATCAGCGCGGCGGACCGTGCACGCACCATACGGCTGCTGGCGGACCCGGCATCCACGCCGGGGTCGTTCGTGCGGCCCGGGCACGTGATCCCGTTGCGCGCCAAGGACGGTGGCGTGCTGGAGCGGCCCGGGCACACCGAGGCCGCGGTCGACCTCTGCCGCCTCGCCGGGCTGGCACCGGTCGGCGCGATCGGTGAGCTGGTCAACGACGACGGCACGATGATGCGCCTCCCCGAGGTGCTGGACACCGGCGCCCGCCACGGGCTGCCCGTCGTGACGATCGCCCAGCTCATCGCCTGGCGTCAGCGCCATGACCGTGTCCGCCGTCTCGCCGACACCGTGCTGCCCACCGCGCACGGGACCTTCCGCGCCGTCGGCTACCGCGACGTCGTCACCGGCGCGGAGCACCTCGCCCTCGTCAGCCCGCGGGGACTGGTCGGACGGGCGCCGTTGGTGCGACTGCACTCCGAGTGCCTCACCGGCGACGTGTTCGGCTCCCAGCGCTGCGACTGCGGACCCCAGCTCGAACGCTCCCTCGAGCGTGTCGCAGCCGAGGGGGGAGCGGTCGTCTACCTCCGCGGTCACGAGGGCCGTGGTGTCGGCCTCGTGTCCAAGCTCCAGGCGTACGGCCTGCAGGACCAGGGGCTCGACACCGTCGATGCGCAGGTCGAGCTCGGCCTCCCGATCGACGCGAGGGAGTATGCCGCCGGGGCAGCGGTGCTCGTCGACCTCGGCATCGCGGCGGTGCGGCTCCTGACGAACAACCCGCTCAAGGTCGAGGCGCTGCGGGGCCATGGCATCGAGGTGCCGGCGGTGGAGCCGATCAGCATCGCGCCCCTGCCCACCAACGAGGCCTACCTGCGCACCAAGCGGGACCGGATGGGGCACCGCCTCGTCATCGAGGGCACGGACCAGGGAGCATCGGCATGAGTGGACACGGGGCACCGGCGATCGCGGTCGACGGAACAGGGCTGCGGGTGGCGGTCGTGGCCGCCTCGTGGCACGACGTGGTGATGGACGGGCTGGTGGCCGGCGCGGTCCGTGGCCTCGCCGACGCCGGCATTCAGGACGCCGCCGTGGTGCGCGTCCCCGGGACGGTCGAGCTGAGCGTCGCCTGCGCCCGGCTCGCGCCGAGCCACGACGCCCTCGTGGCCCTCGGTGTGGTCATCCGTGGCGGCACCCCGCACTTCGAGTACGTCTGCTCCGGCGTGACGACCGGCCTGACGCAGGTCAGCATCACGACAGGGGTGCCGATCGGGTTCGGGGTGCTGACCTGCGACGACGAGCAGCAGGCCCTCGACCGGGCCGGCCTCGAGGGATCGAGCGAGGACAAGGGCCACGAGGCCGCGACCGCCGCCGTGGCGACTGCGGTGACCCTGCGCGACCTCCACGTCTGACGGCGCCGCCTCGCCCGCAAAGCGGGGGTTGCGTGGCGAAACGGGACATATTTCTGCAGGTCTCCCGGAACGACACCCGCTTCGCGGGGAGGGCTGCGGCCCTGACTACGCTCACGTGGTGACCGACAACGCGATGCGACGGGCCCTGGCGCGGGCCAGGGACGGCAAGGCCCTCGACGGTGCGGAGGCCCTGGTGCTGCTGGGGGCTCGCGGTGAGGACCTCGAGCAGCTGTTCACCTCGGCGAGCCGGGTCCGTGACGCGGCCATGGCCGCCGCGGGTCGACCCGGGGTCGTCACGTACTCGCGCAAGGTCTTCATCCCCCTCACCCGGTTGTGCCGCGACCGTTGCCACTACTGCACGTTCGCCACCGTCCCGGGTCGTCTCCCCGCGCCATACCTCTCACCGGACGAGGTGCTCGACATCGCGCGGGCAGGGGCGGCGCAGGGCTGCAAGGAGGCGCTGTTCACCCTCGGGGACCGGCCCGAGGACCGCTGGCCGGCGGCGCGGGAGTGGCTGGACGCCCACGGGTACGACGACACGCTGTCCTACGTCCGCGCGATGTCGATCCGCGTGCTGGAGGAGACGGGACTGCTGCCGCACCTCAACCCCGGCGTCATGTCGTGGTCGGACCTGCAGCGACTCAAGCCGGTCGCCCCGTCGATGGGCATGATGCTGGAGACGACGTCGCGAGCAGTGTTCGAGGAGCCCGGGGGAGCCCACTTCGGGTCGCCGGACAAGGACCCGGCGGTGCGCCTGCGGGTGCTCGAGGACGCCGGCCGGGTGGGGGTGCCGTTCACCACGGGCATCCTCGTCGGCATCGGGGAGGACGCCCAGGACCGCGTCGACAGCATCCTGGCGATCCGCCACGTGGCACGGGAGTACGGCACCGTCCAGGAGTGCATCGTCCAGAACTTCCGGGCCAAGGACGACACGGCGATGCGGTCGACCCCCGACCTCGGGGCGGAGGAGTACCTCGCCACCATCGCGGTGACCCGACTGCTCCTCGGCCCGACCGTCACGGTCCAGGCCCCGCCCAACCTGTCCGAACCAGCCGAGATCGCGCGCCTGCTCGCCGCGGGTGTCGACGACTGGGGCGGTGTCTCGCCGGTCACGCCGGACCACGTGAACCCCGAGCGCCCCTGGCCCGAGATCGAGCGGCTGGAGCAGTGGACGGCGGACTCCGGGCTGCGACTGGCCGAGCGCCTCACGGCGCACCCGCGGTTCGTTCGCGGAGGCCTGTCCGGTGACGAGCCGTGGTTCGACCCCCGCGTCCGCCCCCATGTCGAGGCCCTTGCCGACCCGGTGACCGGTCTCGCCCGTGAGGGCGCCGTCGCGACCGGGCTGCCGTGGCAGGAACCGGACGGTGGTGTCGCCGACCTCGGCGCCGGCACGGGCCGCACCGACCTGCACGCCAGCATCGACACGACCGGTCGGACCGCCGACCGGCGCAGCGACTTCGACCAGGTCTACGGCGACTGGAGCGAGGTCGCGACGCGCATCGACGGGTCCGCGACGTTGTTGCCCAGTGACGCCCGCGCCGCCCTGGCGCGCGCCGAGTCGGACCCGGCCGGTCTCTCGGACGCCGACTACCTGACGCTGTTCACCGCCGACGGCGCGGACCTCGAGGCCCTCACCTCGCTGGCCGACCACCTGCGACGCGAGGTCGTCGGTGACGACGTCACCTACGTCGTGAACCGGAACATCAACTTCACCAACGTCTGCTACGTCGGCTGCCGGTTCTGCGCGTTCGCACAGCGCAAGACCGATGCCGACGCCTACACGCTCTCGCTCGAGGAGGTCGGCACCCGCGCCGCGGAGGCGCAGGCGCTCGGCGCGACGGAGGTCTGCCTGCAGGGTGGGATCTCGCCCGACCTCAAGGCGGGGGCGTACGCCGACATCGTCCGGGCCGTGAAGTCCGCGGCGCCGGGCATCCACGTCCACGCCTTCTCTCCCATGGAGATCGCCACCGCGTCGGCCAAGCAGGGGGTCTCGGCCCGTGCCTGGCTGGAGGAGGTCAAGGAGGCCGGCCTCGACTCCATACCGGGCACGGCCGCCGAGATCCTCGACGACGAGGTGCGCTGGGTCCTGACCAAGGGCAAGCTGCCCGCCGACCAGTGGCTCGAGATCGTGGCCACCGCGCACGAGCTCGGCATCCCCAGCAGCTCCACGATGATGTACGGCCACGTCGACCACCCGCGCCACTGGGTCGGCCACCTGCGCCGTCTGCAGGAGCTGCAGGACCGCACGGGCGGGCTGACCGAGTTCGTGCCGCTGCCCTTCGTGCACACCAACGCCCCGGTCTACCTCGCCGGCCTCGCCCGACCCGGGCCCACGTTGCGCGACAACCGCGCCGTCCACGCCGTCGCGCGCCTCATGCTGCACGGCCGCATCGACCACGTGCAGACGTCGTGGGTGAAGCTCGGCGTCGAGGGCACCCGGGCGATGCTCACCGGCGGTGCCGACGACCTGGGTGGGACGCTCATGGAGGAGACCATCAGCCGGATGGCCGGCTCCGAGCACGGGTCCGCCAAGACCGTTGCCGAGCTCACCGAGATCGCCGGCGGCATCGGTCGTCCGGTGCGGGAGCGCACGACGACGTATGGCGCCCCCTCCCGCACCGTCCCTGCCTGAGCCCGGGCGGGTGGCGGCGGGGTGCCGGTTCCGGCACCCGGTCCGGGTTCGGTCGGTGCGACGGCCACCCGTACCCTTGACGCGTGAAGACCTTCGACGACCTGTACGCCGAGCTGGCCGAGAGGGCGGTGACCCGGCCCGAGGGCTCGGGCACCGTCCGTGAGCTGGACGCCGGCGTGCATGCCATCGGGAAGAAGATCGTCGAGGAGGCGGCCGAGGTCTGGATGGCTGCCGAGCACGAGGGCAAGGAGCGCACGGCCGAGGAGATCAGCCAGCTGCTCTACCACCTGCAGGTGCTCATGATCGCCTCCGACATCAGCCTCGACGACGTCTACACCCACCTCTAGGAACCACCGCCATGCTGCGAATTGCCGTACCCAACAAGGGCTCCCTCTCCGAGGCCTCCGTCGAGATGCTGCGCGAGGCGGGCTACCGCGTCCGTCGTGACAGCAAGGAGCTCGTCCTCACGGACGCCGACAACGACGTCGAGTTCTTCTACCTGCGCCCCCGTGACATCGCGGTGTACGTCGGCTCCGGCACCGTCGACTGCGGCATCACCGGACGGGACCTGCTGCTCGACTCCGGGAGCGCGGCCATCGAGGTGATGACCCTGGGCTTCGGGGGGTCCACCTTCCGGTACGCCGCCAAGCCCGGCACCTGCGCCTCCGTCGAGGAGATCGCGGGCCGCCGCGTCGCGACGAGCTACTCCGGCCTGGTCGAGAAGCACCTCGCCGGTCAGGGCATCAGTGCCGAGGTCGTCCGCCTGGACGGGGCCGTCGAGACCGCGATCACCCTCGGCGTGGCCGACGTCATCGCGGACGTCGTCGAGACCGGCACCACCCTGCGCCAGCAGGGACTCGAGGTGTTCGGCGAGGAGATCCTGCGCAGCGAGGCCGTCCTGATCCGCCGCGAGGGCAGCGGTGAGACCGCGGCGGTCGAGGTGCTCCGGCGCCGGCTCACGGGGGTCATCACCGCCCGCCACTACGTCATGCTCGACTACGACGTGCCCGTCGACCTCGTCGAGGACGCCTGCGCGATCACGCCGGGCCTCGAGTCGCCGACCGTGTCGCAGCTGCAGAACAAGGACTGGGCCGCCGTGAGGGCCATGGTGCCGCGGTCACGGACCAACGCGATCATGGACGAGCTGTGGGACCTCGGCGCGCGGGCGATCCTCGTGACCGACATCGCCGCGTGCCGGTTGTGAGCGAGCGCCGGGACGACCGCGACGAGGCCACCGCCTTCGCGGTGTTCCAGCCGCGTCGCGGACGGGCCGTCGCGCTCGGCTTCGCCGCCGCGACCCTGCTGCTGTTCGGGCTCATCGCCGTCTTCCTGCCCGGCCCGGCCCAGGGCGGCACCTGGCGCACCGGTGACAAGGTCTTCTTCGCCGGGGTCGGGGTGGCGATCGCCCTGCTGCTCTGGCGGTTCGCCTCGATCCGCGCAGTGCCGACCCGTGACGGCATCACCGTCCGCAACCTCGTCACGACCCGTGTCGTGCCGTGGCGCAGCATCGTCGACGTCCGCTTCGGTGGCGGCGACCCGTGGGTCACGGTGGAGCTCGACGACACCGACACGCTGGCGATCATGGCGATCCAGAAGGCCGATGCGGAGCTCGGGCGTTCCGAGGCGAGTCGGCTCGCCGCCCTGGTCCAGGCGCTCGGGCCGTCACCGAAGAGCCCGGACGTCACCGTCGACTGAGCGCCGTCGGTGCCGGCACCACCCGGCACCACCCGGCGCCACCCGGCGCCAGCCGGCGCCACCCGGCCCCCGGTCGTGGGGTGCGTCGACGTGGACGCGTAAATCAGTGGCCTGACCAGCCGTCCGCGGTGAGACTGTCGCCGTGCGCACCCAGGCCGAGCAGCTCCAGGACGACGCGGTGACCCGTCGATGACGACCGCGATCAGTCGACCCTGCGCAGTCCCGGCCGCAGTGCGAACGCAAGGGCCACCTGCGCGAACATCAACAGGGTCAATGACATCCACACTCCGTCGAACCCACCCGTCGCATCGCGGATGGCACCCATGGTCGCGGGGCCGAGCGAGGCCAGGCCGTAGCTGAACAGGAACGCCATCCCGGCCAGTCGTGCACTGGCCGCGGGCGTGGCCGCGTAGTCGACCATGAGCACGAGGCCGAGGGCGAAGGCCGCACCCTGCCCCAGCCCGAGGACGACCGCCCAGACCCACGGCAGCGCACCGGGCGCGAGCCACAGCCCCGCCTGGCCGAGCAGCCCGAGCACGGAGAACGAGACGAGCAGGACCCTGCGGTCGTGGACCTTGTCGGTCAGGGCCGGGGCGAGCAGCCCGGAGACGAGCTGGGCCGCGGTGAACGCGCTGAGGAGGTACCCGGCGTGGGTCGGGTCCCAGCCACGGCTCGCGTACGTCGGGGCGATCCAGGCGAGGGACGAGTAGAACTCGATCGACTGCACGGCCAGGTAGGCCGCGACCAGCCAGGCGGTGGGGTGCTTCCACGGGAGCCGGGCGGGGGTCACCACGACGGGGTTGGCAGCACGGTGACGGGTGTGTCCGCGCCACACCGGGATCCAGGCGAGCGCGCCGACGAGTCCCAGCAGCGACCAGGAGCCCAGCGAGGCCTGCCACGAACCCAGCCAGCCCTGCAGCGGCACCGAGAGGGCCGACGAGGCGCCGGCGCCACCCATCATGGCGAGCATGTAGAGGCCGGTGACCAGTCCGGCGCGCTCGGGCGGGAACAGCTCCTTGACCAGCCCCGGGAGGAGCGTGCCACCGATGGCGATGCCGACCCCGGCGACGAAGGTCGCGGCATACAGGAGCCACACGTGGCCCCCGCCGAAGCGCAGGGCGAGGCCGACCGCGACGCACACCACGGACAGCTCGATCGCGCCCGCGGCACCGATGCGTGCGGCCACGCGCTGGGCCATGGGCGCGAACGCCCCCATGCACAGCACGGGCAGCGTGGTGAGGGCGCCGAGGGCCGCGTTGGACAGCCCGAGGTCCGTACCGATCGACGCGACGACCGGGGGGACGCTGGCCATCGCGGTGCGGAGGTTGACCGCCACGGCGACGAGTCCGAGAGCCATGAGCCACAGGGGCGGGAGGTGGTGTCGTCGCGCAGTCATCGGCGCCAGTCTGTCAGGGCGGCGGTCAGCTCTCGTCCGCGGTGTGGGTCATGGACTCCGGCACCATGTCGCGGGCCTCCTCCAGGGGCAGCCCGGTGAGCATCAGGAGGTCCACCACCATGGAGCGGATCTGGGCACGCATGACCTCGCCCGACAGGCCGGACGACGGGTCGAGGACCGCGCTGGCCTCACCGATCCGGTGCAGACCGACCCGGGCGTGGGTGGGCAGCCGGCGCTCCGCGAGCTCGCGGGAGATGTCGGTGGTCGTCTCCGCGAGTGCCTCGAGCAGGCGCAGGTAGGCGGTGGGCACGGGTTCCTCGCGCCACGTCGCGATGGCGGCGCGGCGGACCAGGACGCGCAGGTTGCGGATGGCCCGGTCGAGGGGTTCGAGCAGGTCGGCGATGGCCAGCACCCCGGGCAGGTGCCGCCGTCGGAACAGCGACAGCCGGACCACCGCGACCCCCTCGGCGGAGAGCGCCCGGGCCTCGTCGAGCATCGACTCGGAGTCGCGGGCCCGGGACAGGGTGGCCGAGGCGAGGTCGGAGTCGCCCTCGCGCAGGGACCGCACCGTGTCGGTGAGGATCTCGCTGATCTCGGCGACCACGAGCGCGGCCTGCTGCCGCGGGCGGCGCAGGGGTGCCGCAGGGGCCACGAGGGTGAAGAGCAGGGCGATGACCCCGCCGACCACGGCGTCGAGCCAGCGGGTGAACGCGTACCCGGGGTCGGCGACGAGGGTGGTGACGATGACCGACTGCACGCCCGCCTGGGTCGTGAGCAGCATGCCCGCGCCGAGCAGCCCGGCGACGCTCATCGAGAGGACCACGACGACGACGATCTGCCAGGTGCCCGAGCCGAAGAAGTGCACGAACGCGTCGCCGACGAACACCCCGACCGCCACGCCGAGCATCACCTCGCCGACCCGCCGCAGCCGTTGGCCGTACGACAGCCCGAGGGAGATGATCGCCGTCACCGGGGCGAAGAACGGCCGCGCGTGGCCCAGGAGGTCGTAGGCGACCCACCACGCAGCCGCGGCGCCCAGGCCGCACTGGACGATGAAGAAGAGCCGGCTGACCATCCGGGCCGTGCGTGCCTTCGCCTCCTGGCGCGAGCGGGCGGCGGCGCGGGCCAGGTCCTGGGAGGTGGGGGTGCGCGTGCGCGCGGCGCCGCGCCGGAACCGCGCGCGGGCCCGGGTGATGCCGTCGGGGCTCACCCGCGTCAGCCGTTCGTGCGGTCGACGGCGGGGGAGGACATGGGCCGAGTATGGCGCTGCGCCGGGTCCGAGGGCGCGTCGAGTCCCACCGTGGTGTCCACGTGGAGGTCGGCGCGTGCCCGGGTGCCGTCCGCTGCATACAGCGCCTGCTCCTGGGCGGCCCAGCGGTCCCAGAACTCGGCGTAGCCGGGGTCGCGGGCGAGTCCGCGCTCCCGGCGCTGGGCCGGGTCGGCGTCGACCCACACGAGCACTGAGAGGAGCTCGCCGCCGGGCAGGGCGCCCGACCCGCACCCTTCGAGGACGACCACGTCGCCGGAGGCCTCGTGCCACTCCGCGTACGCGCCGGTTGACCAGTCCCACCGCCGGTAGCGGGCGGGCCGTCCTGCCAGCAGGGGGTCGACGACCCACTCGCGCACGCGCTCGGTGGAGGCGGCGAGCCCGTCCCACCCGGGGTAGAGGTCGTCCATGTGGATCGTGGGGGCGCCGAGCGCGTCCGCGACCTCGGCCGCCAGCGTCGTCTTCCCGGCACCGCTCGGACCGTCCACGGCGACGAGCCGCGTTCCCCCGCAACGGGGTCGGCTCGCGGCGACCCGCCGGACGATGCGGTCGACCGGGTCGACTCCGTCCATCTCGCGGCCGCCTGACATGCGCCCCACCCTAGATCGGTAGCCTTCCCGGGTGAGTGTCGCCACCCGGGTCATCCCGTGCCTCGACGTCGACGCCGGCCGCGTGGTCAAGGGCGTCAACTTCGCGAACCTGCGCGACGCGGGGGACCCCGTGGAGCTGGCCAAGCTCTACGGCGAGCAGGGCGCCGACGAGCTGACCTTCCTCGACGTGACGGCCAGCAGCGGCAACCGCGAGACGACGTACGAGATGGTGAGCCGCACCGCGGAGCAGGTGTTCATCCCGCTGACGGTCGGCGGGGGAGTGCGGACGATCGCCGACGTCGACAGGCTGCTGCGCGCCGGCGCGGACAAGGTGGGGGTCAACACCGCGGCCATCGCGCGACCGGAGTTGATCGCCGAGATCGCCGACCGCTTCGGTTCGCAGGTGCTCGTCCTGTCGGCCGACGTCCGGCGCCGCCGGGACGAGGCGGGCGCGTTGACCGGGGGCTTCGAGGTGACCACGCACGGGGGTCGGCAGGGCACCGGCATCGACGCGGTGGAGTGGTGCGCCCGCACGGCCGAGCTCGGTGCCGGCGAGATCCTGCTCAACTCGATGGACGCCGACGGCACCAAGGACGGGTTCGACCTCGAGCTCATCGGGCTGGTCCGACCGGAGATCTCCATCCCCCTCATCGCCAGCGGCGGAGCCGGGCAGGTCGGTCACTTCGCCCCGGCGGTGCGGGCCGGCGCGGACGCCGTGCTGGCCGCCAGCGTCTTCCACTTCGGGGAGCTGACGATCGGTGACGTCAAGGACGCCCTGCGCGCGGACGGTCTCGCCGTCCGCTGAAGCCGCCGGCCGTCGGCCACGTGCCCCCGCAGGGTGGGCGGCGGCGCAAGATGCGCCGGATCGCCTCAGTCGAGCAGCTTGCGCCGGATCGCCTCAGTCGAGCAGCTCGAGGCGCACCGTGACGGGGTCGCCCTCCTCGATGCCCTCGGACGCACGGACGGCCTTCTTGACGGGCAGCACGTACGAGCCGTCCTCGTCACCGGCCCCCGCACTCGGGAAGATCGAGGTGGTCCAGGTCGTGCTTCCCACCGTGGCCCGCACCCGGACCGACCCGAACCCGCGCGGTGGTCGGGGCCGCTCGCGCACGACCTCGGCAGCCTCGTCGTCCAGCGTGACGAAGTACCAGCTGTCGCGGGCACCCCACTCCCACAGCGGCCCCGTGAACCCGACCTGCTCGCCCATGGGTCAAGGGTAGGCCGCACCCCCGTCAGGGGCCGGTCAGCCGAGCCCGAGCTGCGCGCCCCAGAGGGCCTCGACCGCCTCGTCGCTGCCGGTGACCTCGACCTCGGCCACCCGGCGACGGCCGTAGGCCGCGAGCAGCAGCTCCACGGGCGAGCCCTCGAGGACGACGGTGCCGAGCTCGGTGGTGGAACGCGCGTGCAGGGACCTGCCGTCGGGATCGCGCAGGACGACGCCCACGGGGCTGCGGCGGAAGAGCAGCCGGCCCAGGCGGTTGAGCGAGCCCCACACGGCCCGTTCCTCCCGCAACGACATCGTGCGCCTCGGGCCGCGGGCCCCGTCGCCGCGCAGCACGTCCTCGTGGTGGATCACGAACTCCACGAGGTTCACGGCGTCGTCGAGCCGGGGGAGCCGCACCGGTGACCAGGCTGGTGGACCCGAGCGGACGAGGTCGACGAGCTCGGGCCACGGCTTCGCGGCATACGCGGCCTGTCCCTCCTCGAGCCGGGAGGCGAGCGCGGGCACCCACACCCCGGGGGACAGGTCGGGGCGCCGGTCCCGGATGACGAGGTGCGCCGCGAGGTCGGCCGTCGTCCACGGGGAGCACAACGTCGGTGCGTCCGGCCCCGTCGCGAGGAAGGTGTCGCAGAGGGCGTCGCGCTCGAGGCGGGCGAGGTGGGTCATGTGCCCATCATGCGTCCTGGCGGTCGGCGACGGCGCAGTCGGTGCCGCGTGAGAGGCTTCGGTGTTCCCACTCGTGCACCACCCGGAGGTTCCCTGTGTCCGTCGACGCCGCGCCGTCGCTGCGCCGCAGCCTCGGCATCGTGGGAGTCGGGATCCGCCGCGAGCCCCGCTGGTTCGGGCTGGCCGTGGCCGGAAGCGCCCTCTACGGCGTGATGACCGTGCTGACCGCCTGGGCCATCGGCAAGGTGACGCGGGAGCAGATCCAGCCCGCGGTCGCTGCCGGAGGCGTCACCGGTGCCCAGCTGTGGACGATCTTCGGCTGGGTGGCCGGCGTGGTCGTCGTCAACGTCGTCGGCGTCGTCATCCGCCGGGTCGCCGCCGGCTACACGATGTACAACGTGGCGGCCGGGTACCGCCGCGAGGTCACCCGCCAGTACCTGCGTCTTCCCCTGTCGTGGCACCACCGCCACCCGTCGGGGCAGCTGCTGTCGAACGCGAACGCCGACGTCGAGGCGACCTGGAACGTGTTCGCCCCGCTGCCCATGGCGCTCGGCGTCATCATCATGCTCGTCGCGGGCATCGTGCAGATGGTGCTCGTCGACCCGGTCATGGCGATCATCGGCCTGACCGTGTTCCCCGCGCTGTTCCTCGCCAACATGGTCTTCCAGCGCTCGATGTCCCCCCGGGTGTCGCGCGCGCAGCAGCTGCGGGCCGAGGTCAGCGAGGTCGCCCACGAGAGCTTCGAGGCCGCCCTCATCGTCAAGTCGATGGGTCGCGAGGAGCAGGAGGCGCGACGCTTCGAGGAGGTCACCCGCCGCCTGCAGGCCGCGAACGTCGAGGTCGGCCGCACCCGTGGCACGTTCGACCCGGTCATCGAGTCGATCCCCACGCTCGGCACGCTCGCGGTGCTCGTCGTCGGCGCGCACCAGGTCGCGAACGGCGTGCTCGAGCCGGCGGCGGTCGTCCAGGTGGCCTACCTCATCTCGGTGCTCGCGTTCCCCGTGCGGGCGCTCGGCTGGGTGCTCGGGGAGCTGCCGCGCACCGTCGTCGGCTGGGACCGTGTCGACGCCGTCCTCAAGGCCCGTGGTGAGCTGGAGTTCGGCGACGAGTCGTTGGTCCGCACCGGCGCGGCGCGCTCCCGGCTGGACCACGTCGACTACTCCTACGACATCGTCGACGAGCACGGCGTGGAGTCGAAGTTCCAGGCCATCCACGACGTCAGCATCGACGTGGCCGCCGGGTCCACGGTGGCCCTCGTCGGCCCGACGGGGTCGGGCAAGTCGACGCTGACCAACCTCACCCTGCGACTGGTCGACCCCGACCGTGGCGAGGTCACCCTCGACGGCACCGACCTGCGTCGCGTCGCCCGCGGCGGGGTGTCGTCGGTCGCGGCGCTCGTGCCCCAGCAGACGTTCATGTTCGACGACACCGTGCGGGGCAACATCACGCTCGGCCTCGACTTCACCGACGACGAGGTCTGGGCCGCGATCGAGGTCGCCCAGGCGACCGGGTTCGTCCAGGCCCTCGGCTCCGGACTCGACACCCGGGTGGGCGAGCGTGGCGCTTCCCTCTCCGGTGGTCAGCGTCAGCGGATCGCGTTGGCCCGGGCCATCATCCGTCGCCCCCAGCTGCTCGTCCTCGACGACGCGACGAGTGCCGTCGACCCCGCCGTGGAGCAGGCGATCCTGGCCGGCCTGCGCCGGTCCAGCGCCGGCACCACCGTCCTCGTGGTCGCCTACCGCATGTCGACCATCACCCTCGCCGACGAGATCGTCTACATCGAGCTGGGCCGGGTCGTCGACCACGGCACGCACCGCGAGCTCCAGGCGCGCTGCGCCGGCTACGAACGCCTCGTCACCGCCTACGCGCGGGAGGCCGCCGAGCGCGCCGCGGTCATCGCCGACGAGGAGGCCGCCCTCGCCGCCGACGTGGACAGCGCCGAGGAAGGGGTGGACGCACCATGAGCACCTCCATCGACGCCACCTCGGGCCTCGGCACGCTCGCGACCCTGCGCCGTGGGCTCGACCTCTCGCCCGAGCTGCGCCGCGGCCTGGGGGTCACCCTCGCCCTCGCCGCCGTCACGACGGTCGGTCGCGTCGTCGTCCCGTTCGTGGTCCAGAAGACCACCGACAACGGGCTGCTCGGCAAGAACGGCCCGGACCCCGGTCTCGTGACGCAGTACGTCCTGCTGGCCCTCATCGCCGTGGCCGCGACAGCGGTCACCGCGTATGCCGTGAACGTGCGCCTGTTCCGCGCCTCCGAGGCGGGGCTGGCGACGCTGCGGCTGCGGGCGTTCCGCCACATCCACGACCTCTCGATGCTCACCCAGAACACCGAGCGCCGGGGGTCGATGGTCAGCCGCGTCACCAGCGACGTCGACACGATCTCGCAGTTCGTGCAGTTCGGCGGGATCATCCTCATCCTCAGCCTCGGCCAGATCGCCGTGGCCACGGCCCTGATGCTCTTCTACAGCCCGCTGCTGACGGCCGTCGTCTGGCTCTGCTTCGTGCCGTTGCTGTTCGTCATCCGCCGGTTCCAGGCGATCGTGGGCCGCGCCTACACCAAGGTCCGCGAGCGCGTGGGCGACCTGCTCGCAGCCGTCTCCGAGTCCGTCGTCGGTGCCGCGACCATCCGCGCCTACGGCGTGGAGGAGCGCACGGCGCACCGGATCGACACCGCCATCGAGGACCACCGGGCCGCGGCGATCGGTGCCCAGGTGCGCTCGGTCGTGGCCTTCTCCTCGGGGCAGCTCGTCGCCGGGCTGACGCTGGCCGTCGTCCTCGTCGTGGGGACCATCCAGGCGGTGCACGACGACCTGAGCCTCGGGCAGCTGCTGGCGTTCCTGTTCCTCGTCAACCTCTTCACCCAGCCGGTGCAGCAGGCCACCGAGATCCTCAACGAGCTGCAGAACGCCGTCGCCGGCTGGCGCCGCGTGATCGGCGTGGTCGACACCCACGCCGACGTCGCCGACCCCGGCGACGCCGGGCAGGTGCTGCCGCGCGGTCCGATCACCGTCGAGTTCGACGACGTCTCGTTCGCCTACCCCGGCGGCGACACCGTCCTGCACGACGTCAGCCTGTCCATCGCTCCTCGGTCACGGGTGGCGATCGTCGGCGAGACCGGTTCGGGCAAGTCGACCCTGGCCAAGCTGCTCACACGCCTGATGGACCCGACCGACGGGACGGTCCGCATCGACGGCGTCGACCTGCGGGACGTGCGGTTCTCGTCCCTGCGCGAACGCGTGGTGCTCGTGCCGCAGGAGGGCTTCCTCTTCGACGCGACCCTGCGGGAGAACGTGCGCTTCGGCCGGCCCGACGCGACGGACGCCGACGTGACGCTGGCCATCACCGAGCTCGGGCTCGACGCCTGGCTCGCCGGCCTGCCGCAGGGCCTGGCCACCGAGGTCGGGCAACGCGGCGAGTCGTTGTCGGCGGGGGAGCGTCAGCTGGTGGCGCTGGCCCGGGCCTACCTCGCGGACCCCGACCTGCTCGTGCTCGACGAGGCCACCTCGGCCGTCGACCCCTCCACCGAGGTCCGGCTGCAGCGGGCCCTCGAAGGGCTCACCCGCGGGCGCACCTCGGTCGCGATCGCGCACCGCCTCTCCACGGCGGAGGCCGCCGACGAGGTCGTCGTCGTCGACCAGGGCCGCATCGTCGAGCGCGGGCCGCACCGTGACCTCGTGCGGGCCGGCGGCGTGTATGCCGCGCTGCACGCCTCCTGGTCAGCCCAGCAACGCGGCTGACGGGGCCTGCTCGCTGCCGGTCGTTCGCTGCCGGTCACGGCTGTCCACACCCGGGTGGGACGGTCCGCACTCGTGGCTGTCGGTGGGCTGTTGCATGATGGGTGGTGGACGGCCTGGTCGACAGCCCGGTCGCCCCGATGACCCGCGGATCCTGAGTGGATCCGGCCCGGACCGCGAGGGGCAGCACCAGTGAGCACGACAGCCGCACGACACTCCGCATCGCGCCATCCGAGCGGGGAGGACGATTCCACCCCGATCGGCCTGGAGGACGCCCGCGCCCTCATCGAGGGTCTCGCCCTCGCCGACCTGCCGGTGGGCACCGTGGGCCTCGAGGTCGAGGGCCACGCCGTCGTCTGGGACGACCCCACGGCCCGGCCCTCGTTCGAGGTCCTGTCCGCGGTGGCCTCCCGGTGCGCCCAGCTCCCGGCGGGTGGGCGCACCAGCCTCGAACCCGGTGGCCAGGTCGAGGTCTCCTCCGCACCACACCCGGACATCGGCACCGCGCTGGTCGCCATGGCCCAGGACACCGCCCACCTGCGCGCAGCCCTGGCCGCCGAGGGACTCGGGTGGGCCCTGCTCGGCAGCGACCCCCTGCGACCGCCGCAACGGCTCAACCCCGCCCAGCGGTATGCCGCGATGGAGCGCTTCTTCTCGGCCAGCGGCCGCACCCGTGACCACGGCGCCACCATGATGTGTTCCACCGCCGCCCTCCAGGTGAACCTGCAGCCCGGGCACCCCGACCAGTGGTCCGACCGCGTCCGACGGGCTCAACGGCTCGGGCCGCTGCTCACCGCGATCAGCGGCAGCTCGGCCTACCTCGCAGGGCAGGACACCGGCTGGCACTCGGCCCGGCAACGAGCCTGGACCGGGCTGGGGGAGCTCCGGGCCGGGCCCATCGACGACCGCGACCCGGCGCGCGCCTGGGTCGAGCGTGCGCTCGAGGCGCCCGTGGTGCTCGCCCCGCCCCGGGCGACCGGGGTGCCGGACGACCGCCCCGCCCCGTCGTTGCGCGCGTGGATCACCGACCCCGGCGACTGGCCGGCGGCGACGGCCGCCGACGTCCGCCGCCAGCTGACGACGTTGTTCCCGCCCGTGCGGTTGCGCGGGTGGCTGGAGCTGCGCTGCCTCGACTCCCTGCCCGATCGGTGGTGGCCCGCCGTGGCCGCGCTGACGACGTCGTGGATGGACGTCGAGGAGATCCACCCCGTCGTCGACCGGGCCGTCGCCGCCACGGCCGACCGGTGGCACGAGGCCGCGAGCGACGGCCTCGGCGACCCGGCCCTGGGACGGGCCGCCGCCACCTGTCTCGAGGCCGCACTGTCCGTGGTGCCCGAGGGCGTCCGGCCCGCGGTCGAGGAGCTCACCGACCTCGCGGTGGCGGGACGCAGTCCCGGCACCCTCATCGTCGACGACCTCCGCAGGCGGGGGCCTGCGGTCGTCCTGGAGGAGATGTCCCGTGCCTGACCCGTCCGCACCCACCACCGCGCCGACCCCGTCCATCCCGGTGCTGCCCACCGCGACGGAGGTCGCCCGCGACCTCGAGCTCGCGCGTGAGCGCACGACCTGGCTCACCGAGCTCGACGAGGCCGAGCTGTTCGCCCAGCACAGCCCGATCATGAGCCCGCTCGTCTGGGACCTCGCGCACATCTCGCAGCAGGAGGAGCTGTGGCTGATCCGCGGTGGCGACCCGGCCTGTCCGGGGATGCTGCCCGCCGGGGTCGACGCGCTCTACGACGCGTTCACCCAGCCCCGTGCGATCCGGCCCCGCCTGCCGCTGCTGCCCCCGGTCGAGGCCCGCCGCTACGGGCGCGAGGTCCGCGGTCGGGTGCTCGACGCGCTGGAGCGGGCGGACGACGTCTTCCCCTACGCCATGGTGGTGCAGCACGAGGAGCAGCACGACGAGACCATGCTGGCCACGTTGCAGCTGCGCTCGGGAGCCCCGGTGCTGACCCCGACGCGCCAGCTGCCGCCGGGACGACCCGTCGCGCCCGGCTCGGTGCTCGTCCCGGCGGGCGAGTTCGTCCTGGGGGTCAGCGCCCTCGAGGAGCCGAGCTCGCTCGACAACGAGCGCCCCGGACACGTCGTCGACGTCCCCGCGTTCCGCATCGGCCGCGTCCCCGTGACGAACGCCGAGTGGCAGGGCTTCGTCGAGGCCGGTGGGTACGACCGCGAGGAGCTGTGGTCGGCTCGCGGCTGGGCGCACCGGCACGAGGCCGGGCTCGAGCGACCCATGGCATGGCGCGGCGACGGCACCCGGGTGCGCTTCGGGGTCGTCGAGGACATCCCGTCCGACGAGCCGGTGCAGCACGTCAGCCACTTCGAGGCGGAGGCCTTCGCCCGCTGGTCGGGAGCGCGGCTGCCCACCGAGGTCGAGTGGGAGAAGGCCTGCGCCTGGGACCCGCAGGCAGGGCGACGTCGTCGCTGGCCCTGGGGATCCGCGGCGCCCGGCCCCAAGCTCGCCAACCTCGGTGGCGGAGCCCTGCGCCCCGCACCGGTGGGCTCGCTCCCGGCCGGCGCGTCGGCATACGGGGTGGAGCAGCTCGTCGGGGACGTCTGGGAGTGGACGTCCTCGGCGTTCGAGCCCTGGCCCGGGTTCAGCCCGATGCTCTACGCGCAGTACAGCGCCCCGTTCTTCGGCGGGGACTACCGCGTCCTGCGCGGTGGCTCGTGGGCGACGGCGGCGTCGACGGTGCGGCCGTCGTTCCGCAACTGGGACCACCCGTTCCGCCGGCAGATCTTCACCGGCGTCCGCCTCGCCTGGGACGCCTGATGTGCCGGCACCTCGCGTGGTTCGGGGCGTCGCGCTCGGTGGCGTCGCTCGTCCTCGACGCCCACCACGGTCTGCTCACGCAGTCGTGGGCTCCGCGCCGGCAGGCCCACGGCACGGTCAACGCCGACGGCTGGGGCATCGGGCTGCACCCGGAGGGCGGGGGAGCGGCGGCCCGTTGGCGCTCCGACAAGCCGATCTGGTCCGACACCAACCTGGCCTCCATGGCGCCGCACCTCGTCGCCGGCCGGGTGATCGCCGCGGTCAGGTCGGCCACCGAGGGGATGCCGGCGGACGCGACGGCGGCAGCGCCGTTCCTGCACGACGGGTGGCTCGTCTCGCACAACGGCAGGGTCGACCGGGCCGCCGTCGGACCCAGCCTCGACGCCGAGTCAGCCTGCGACGCGGCGCTGCTCGCCGCGCGCGTCGTCGCCGCGGGTCCCGAGCGAGTGGGGGCCACCCTGCACGACATCGCCGACGCCGACCCGGCCGCGCGTCTCAACCTGCTGCTGCTGTCACGGGACCAGCTGCTCGCCACGCGCTGGGGCGACACGCTGTTCGTGCGGCATGACGACGACGGCGTCCTCGTGGCGAGCGAGCCGGACGGGTCCACCGGCTGGGAGGAGGTGCCCGACCGGCACCTCGTCACGGTCACCGCTGCGGGCGTGCGGGTCGCGCCGCTCACCAGCGGCTGACCCGCGGACCCGCCCGACCCGTCGCTTCGGCACAATGGCCCGGTGACCTCACCCGCAGCCCTCGACCCCCGGATCGCCGCCCGGCTCAAGCGTGACGCCCAGGGCCTCGTCGCCGCGGTGGTGCAGCAGCACGACAGTGGCGAGGTGCTCATGCTCGGCTGGATGGACGACGAGGCGCTGCGCCGCACCCTGACGGAGGGGCGCGTGACCTTCTGGTCGCGCAGCCGCGAGGAGTACTGGCGCAAGGGCGACACCAGCGGTCACGTGCAGCACGTGCGCTCGGTGGCGCTCGACTGCGACGGCGACGCGCTGCTCGTGCGGGTCGACCAGGTCGGCGCCGCGTGCCACACCGGCGACCACACCTGCTTCGACGCCGGCGACCTCGGCGCGGTGGTGGCCACCGATGGCTGAGGCACCCGTCGGCGCCGACCGGCCCGCGGGTGACGTCGCCCCCGACCTGTCGTTCGGCACGACCTGGCCCTCCCTGGAGACCTTCCAGCTGCTGGCCCGTGACCGTCGCGTGATCCCGGTCGTCCGGCGCCTCATGGCCGACGCCGAGACGCCTGTCGGGGTCTACCGCAAGCTGGCCAAGGACGCCCCGGGCACGTTCCTGCTCGAGTCGGCCGAGCACGGTGGGGTGTGGTCGCGGTACTCCATCGTCGGCGCCGCCAGCGGTGCCGTCCTCACCGAGCGTGACGGCCAGGCCCACTGGGTCGGGGAGGCTCCGGTCGGGGTACCCACCACGGGCAGCCCGCTGGACGCCCTGCGCGACACCGTGGCCGTGCTCGCCACCGCCCCGATCGAGGGCCTGCCCCCGCTGACCGGCGGCATGGTGGGTGCCATCTCGTACGACGCGGTGCGGCACTGGGAGAAGGTCCCGTCGGAGGTGCCCGACGAGCTGGGCATCCCCGAGATCACGATGATGCTCGCCACCGACCTCGCGGTCCTTGACCACGCGGACGGCTCGGTGCTACTCGTCGCCAACGCCGTGAACTTCGACGGGACCGACGAACGCGTCGAGGATGCCTGGGCGGACGCGGTCGGGCGGCTCGACGCCATGACGAGCGACCTCGCGGCGGCGGCCCCCAGCACCGTGTCGACGGTCGACGGTCAGGCCTTCGACCGGGCCCGGGGTGACGTGCGCAGCAACTACTCGCAGCCGGACTTCGAGGAGATGGTCGAGCAGGCCAAGGAAGACATCCGTGCGGGCGAGGTCTTCCAGGTCGTTCTCTCGCAACGGTTCTCGACGCCGTGCCCCGCTGACGCCCTCGACGTCTACCGGGCGCTGCGCACCTCCAACCCCAGTCCCTACATGTACCTGCTCCGTCTGCCCCTGGCCGACGGGACGGCGTACGACGTCGTGGGGTCGTCGCCGGAGGCGCTGGTCAAGGTGACCGGGCGGCGCGCCATCACCCACCCCATCGCGGGGTCGCGCCCCCGCGGCAAGACGCCGGAGGACGACCTGCGGCTGGCGGAGGACCTGCTGGCCGACCCCAAGGAGCGGGCCGAGCACGTCATGCTCGTCGACCTCGGGCGCAACGACCTCCAGCGCGTCTGCCGGGCCGGCACCGTCGACGTCGTCGAGTTCATGAACGTCCGCCGCTACTCCCACGTGACCCACCTCGAGTCCACGGTGGTCGGCGACCTCGCACCCGGCCACACGGCATACGACGTCCTCGCGGCGACGTTCCCGGCAGGCACCCTGTCCGGCGCGCCGAAGCCGCGCGCGCTCAGCCTCATCGAGCACTACGAACCCAGCCGCCGCGGCATCTACGGCGGCGTCGTGGGGTACCTCGACTTCCACGGAGACCTCGACATGGCCATCGCCATCCGCACCGCCGTCATCAAGGACGGCACCGCCCACGTCCAGGCAGGGGCCGGCATCGTCGCCGACTCGCTGCCCTCGGCGGAGTTCGAGGAGACGGTCAACAAGGCCGCCGCCGCCCTCCGGGCCGTCGCCACCGCCGGCGCCCTGCGGACCGTCCGGTGAAGCACCTCAGACCGACGTCCAAGCTCACCGTCATCCTGCTCGCCCTGATCGGGGCCGGCGTCCTGCTCGCCAGCGGCGGCCGCACCTGGGTGACCGGCACCGTCGACGACCCGGTCCTCGGTGCGAGCCGCATCCTCGGGACGGGCAGCGAGCTCGCGAGCGGGGTCGTGGCCCTGGCGCTCGTCGCTGCGGCCGCGGCCCTCGCCAGTGCCACGAGCGGGCCGGTCGTGCGCCGGATCACCCTCGTCGTGCTCGCCCTGGCCGCGCTCGGGGAGGGTGTCGTGGCCGCCCGGATCGCGCTCGACCCGGCGCAGTCCCTCGGTGCCGTCGCCGCGCGGTCGCTCGGACGGACCGGGTCGATCGAGACCCATGCCACCCCGACGTCCTGGCCGTGGATCTCCGTGGTCGCCAGCGTGCTGCTGCTCGTCGCCGCCGTCGGCGGCTGGTTCGGCGCGGGGTCGTGGCGCGGCCTGGGGGCGCGGTACGAGGCCCCGGGCGCGACGGCGGGTGCGCGTGGCCAGCGGGTGGCCAGCGACTGGGACCGGCTCGACGCCGGCGACGACCCCACCACGCGCGACGACGCGCCAGGCACCTGACAGAATGGCTCCGAACGACCTCCCCTCACTTCCCCAGGAGTCCCGCACCATGGCAGAGCACGAGATCCACGAAGACCACGGCCACAGCGTCGCCGCGTGGACGGCCGTCGGGGTCCTGCTCGTGGGCACCGCCGTCATGGCTCTCGCGGTCGCCATCGCGAACGTCCCGCTGTTCTTCGTCGGCGTCGGGGTCTGCGTCGTCGGCGTGGTCCTGGGCAAGGTCCTCGGGATGGCCGGCTTCGGCGCCAAGGACGTCCCGCCGGTGACGAGCGACTCCCAGAAGACCTCCGGCGTCAGCTGAGCCGTGACGGTCGCGGCCAGCCGCCTCCCGGAGCCGCTCCGCGCCCCGCTGCTCGTCGGTGCCGGTGGGTTGCTCACGGCCGCCGCGCTCCTGGCCCGTGACCCGCACACCGCGGGCTCGTGGCCGGTCTGCCCGATCCTTGCCCTCACCGGCGTGCCGTGCCCGGCCTGCGGTGGCCTGCGCGCCACCCACGACCTCCTCACGGGTCACGTCGTGGCCGCCCTGTCGAGCAACGCGTATGCCGTGCTCACGGTCCTGCTCGCCGCCGGTGCGTATGTCGCGTGGCTGGCTGCCGCCGCACGGGGGCGGCCCCTGACCTGGCTGCGGCGTTCGTCGTGGGTGGGTGGGCTCTGGGCCGTCGGGCTGCTGGCGTTCGGGCTGCTGCGGCTGCTGCCCGCCTTGTCCGTACTGCGACCCTGACGCGGCGCCGCCGGACCCGATCTATAGCCTGTCAACCATGGCCACCGTGCTCGACGAGATCGTCGCTGGTGTCCGCGAGGACCTCGCGGACGCCGTGTCCGCGACCCCTCCCGCCAGGATCGAGCAGCTCGCCCGCGACGCGGCTGCCGCGCTCGACGCCGAAGCCGCCCTGCGCCGGCCCGGGTTGTCCCTCATCGCCGAGGTGAAGCGGGCCAGCCCGAGCAAGGGGGCCCTGGCCGACATCGCCGACCCCGCCGCCCTGGCCGCCGACTACGAGGCCGGTGGTGCGACCGCGGTGAGCGTCCTGACCGAGCGCCGCCGGTTCGGTGGCTCCCTCGACGACCTGGATGCGGTGCGGCGGGCCGTGCGGATCCCGGTGCTGCGCAAGGACTTCATGGTGGAGGACTACCAGCTGTTCGAGGCCCGGGCCCACGGCGCCGACCTCATCCTGCTCATCGTCGCCGCCCTCGCGCAGGACGACCTGGTCCGCATGCAGCAGCTGGCCCGCGACCTCGGGATGACCGCCCTCGTGGAGGTCCACGACGAGGACGAGACGGCCCGTGCCGTCGACGCCGGTGCGTCGGTCATCGGCGTGAACGCCCGCAACCTCAAGACCCTGGCTGTCGACCCCGACACCTTCGGGCGCCTCGCGCCCCTCATCCCCGACACCTGCGTCAAGGTGGCCGAGTCCGGGGTCTCCGGACCCGCCGACGCCGCCCGCTTCGCCGGTGAGGGCGCGGACGCCGTGCTCGTCGGGGAGGCACTCGTCCGGGGCAGTGCGCCACGACAGGCAGCCCACGACCTCATCGCGGCGGGAGCCCACTCATGACCGACCAGACGCCTGCCACCCCTGCGCACGGGCTCGTGCCCGAGCCCGTGGCCCGACCGGGCCGCTTCGGCGACTTCGGCGGCCGCTACGTCCCCGAGGCGCTGATCCCCGCGCTCGAGGAGCTCGACGAGGCACGGCGCAAGGCGATGGTCGACCCCGAGTTCCTCGGCGAGCTCGAGCGGCTGCACCGCACCTACACGGGTCGTCCCAGCATCATCACGGAGGTGCCCCGGTTCGCCGAGCACGCCGGAGGCGCCCGGATCATCCTCAAGCGCGAGGACCTCAACCACACGGGCTCGCACAAGATCAACAACGTGCTGGCGCAGGCCCTGCTGACCAAGCGGATGGGCAAGTCCCGGGTCATCGCCGAGACCGGCGCCGGCCAGCACGGCGTCGCCACTGCCACGGCGGCGGCACTCATGGGGCTGGAGTGCGTCATCTACATGGGCAAGGTCGACACCGAGCGCCAGGCGCTCAACGTCGCCCGCATGCGGATGCTCGGTGCCGAGGTCAGGCCGGTCCCCACGGGCAGCGCCACGCTCAAGGACGCCATCAACGACGCCCTGCGCGACTGGGTGACCAACGTCGAAGACACCCACTACATCCTCGGCACCGTGACCGGCCCGCACCCGTTCCCCGAGATGGTCCGCGACTTCCACCGCATCATCGGGGTCGAGGCGCGGGCCCAGGTGCTCGACACCGCGGGACGGCTGCCCGACGCCGTCATCGCCTGCGTCGGCGGCGGTTCCAACGCCATGGGCATCTTCCACCGGTTCCTCGACGACACCGACGTCCGCCTCATCGGCGTCGAGGCCGGGGGAGAGGGTGTCGAGGGCGGACGCCACGCGGCCCGTTTCGCGGCGAGCTCGCCCGGCGTGCTGCACGGGACGTTCAGCTACCTCATGCAGGACGACGACGGCCAGACGCTCGAGTCGCACTCGATCTCGGCAGGGCTCGACTACCCGAGCGTCGGACCCGAGCACGCGCACCTCCGGGACACCGGCCGGGCGGAGTACCGCTACGCCACCGACGAGCAGGCCATGAAGGCCTTCGAGCTGCTCTGCCGCACCGAGGGCATCATCCCCGCCATCGAGTCGGCACACGCGCTCGCCGGTGCCATCGAGGTGGGTCGTGAGCTCGGTCCGGACGCGCTGCTCCTGGTCAACCTGTCAGGGCGCGGCGACAAGGACATGCACACGGCCGCGGAGTACTTCGGCCTCATCGACGGCGACGCGGTCCCGCCCGGCACGGCCGACGAACCGGGCGCCGAGGGCGACGGGAGGACCCAGCTGTGAGCACCGCCACCGGCACGACCGGCATCGGGGTCAGCGACGTCCTGGCCCGCTGCCGCGAGGAGAACCGCGCGGCCCTCGTGGGCTACCTGCCCGTGGGCTTCCCGACCGTCGAGGGCTCGATCGCGGCGATGGTGGCCATGGTCGAGGCAGGCGTGGACATCGTCGAGGTGGGCATCCCCTACAGCGACCCGCTCATGGACGGACCGGTCATCGCGTATGCCGCGGACCAGGCCCTCAAGCACGGCGTCCGGGTCGGTGACGTCTTCACGGCCACCCGCGCCGTGCGTGACGCCGGCGCCCCGCCACTGGTGATGTCGTACTGGAACCTCATCCTGCGCCACGGACCGACCGCCTTCGCGACCGACCTCGCGGCAGCCGGGGGAGCCGGCATCATCACGCCGGACCTCATCCCCGACGAGGCCGGCGAGTGGATCGCCGCGAGCGACGCCAGCGGGCTGGACCGGGTCTTCCTGGTCGCCCCCAGCTCGACGGACGAGCGGATCGCCTCGGTCACCGAGCGCTGCCGCGGGTTCGTCTACGCCGTCTCCCACATGGGAGTCACCGGTGCGCGCACCTCGATGGGCGACGCGGCCTCGGTCATCGTCAGCCGCACCAAGGCCGCGACCGACCTGCCCGTCTGCGTCGGCCTCGGGGTCTCGACCGGCGCGCAGGCGGCCGAGGTGGCCGCCTACGCCGACGGGGTCATCGTCGGGTCCGCCCTCGTGCGGTGCCTCACGGAGGCCGCCGACCTCGAGTCCGGCATCACCGTCCTGCGGGCCCTCGTCGCCGAGCTGGCCGAGGGTGTCCGGAGCGGTCGCTGACGTGGGCGTGCTCGCCCGGCCGCGGACCCGGGACGTCATCGGTCTGCTGGCCAGGCTCGTGCTCGGTGCCGTCATCCTCGTCGCGGGACTGCTCAAGGTGGGCCACCTCGAGACGTCCGCCCGGGCGGTGCGGGCCTACCAGCTCCTCCCGTACGACGTGGCGGGGTACGTGGGGTACGCCCTGCCGATCCTCGAGGTCGCCGTGGGCGTCCTGCTCGTGCTGGGCCTGTTCACCCGGGGGAGCGCCCTCGTGGGCGGCGTCCTCATGGTGGTGTTCATCGTCGGGATCTCGTCCGCGTGGGCCCGCGGCCTGAGCATCGACTGCGGGTGCTTCGGCAAGGGGGGAACCATTGCGGCGGCCCAGACGCAGTATCCACAGGAGATCGCCAGGGACGTCGGGCTGCTGCTCTGCGCCGCCTGGCTCGTGCTCCGGCCGCGCACCGCGCTGAGCCTCGAGCGCTTCCTGTTCCCGGACCGTCACGACCAGGCCCGGATCGACCCCGACCCGCACCACGAAAGGCCCCCGGCATGACCAGCAGCAGCGCCAGCCGCAAGGCGAAGATCCAGGCGGCCACGCCGAAGTCGCAGCAGCGCAAGGGCGCCAACCCGGTGGTCGTGGCCACCGTGGTCGTGGTCGTCATCGTCGCGGCGGTCGTGACCGCCGTGATCCTCGGCAGCCGCGACAAGGAGGCGGCGACCACCGCCGGTGGGTCGTCGCTCCCCAAGGGTGCCTCCGCGATGGGAACCGGGATCGTGGTCAACCCCGGTGCCCCGGCCAACGTGCCGACGCTGGACCTCTACGAGGACTTCCAGTGCCCCATCTGCGCCGAGTTCGAGCACCGCTTCGGTGAGGGCATCACCGCCCTGGCGGAGAAGAACCAGGTCAAGCTCGTGTTCCACACGCTGAGCTTCCTGGACGACAACCTCCGCAACGACTCGTCCAACCGCGCGGCCAACGCGGCGGCCTGCGCCGCCGACCAGGGCAAGTTCCTCGAGTACCACACGGCGACGTTCGGGGGGCAGCCGCTGAAGGAGGGCGCCGGCTTCACCGACGCGGCGCTGAAGTCGTTCGCCGAGAAGGTCGGGATCACCGGAGCCGGCCTGACCACCTGGCAGCAGTGCTACGACGGCCGGGCCCACAACCAGTACGTCGAGTCCGTCCAGACCCAGTCGGAGAAGGACGGCGTCCACGGCACCCCGACGCTCAAGCTCAACGGCAAGGACGTCTCCCTCAACGGCTTCACCAACGAGTCCCTCGACGCCGCCGTCAAGGCCGCCACCAAGTGAGTGCAGCGGCGGTCCTGACCCTCCCCTCGGCCCTCCCGGCCGCCATCCCCAGCCCCACGTCCGGCGTCTGGCACCTCGGGCCGTTCCCGCTCAGGGGCTACGCCCTGTGCATCCTGGCCGGGATCGTCGCGGCCGTGTGGATCACGGGCCGGCGGCTGGCGGACCGGGGCCACCCCTCCGAGAAGGCGATCGACATCTCGGCCTGGGCGGTCCCGTTCGGCATCGTCGGAGGTCGCCTCTACCACCTCATCACCTCCCCGCAGGCCTACTTCGGCGAGGGCGGCCACCCGTGGCGCGCCTTCGCCATCTGGGAGGGGGGCCTCGGCATCTGGGGGGCCATCGCCCTCGGCGCCGTGGGGGCCTGGATCGGGGCGCGTCGCCACGGCGTCTCGTTCCACGACTTCGTCGACTCGGCCGCTCCCGGGGTCGCGGTCGCCCAGGCGCTGGGCCGCTGGGGCAACTGGTTCAACAACGAGCTCTACGGCCGGCCGACCGACGTCCCGTGGGGCCTGACCATCCACCAGTGGGACAGCGCCGCGGGACACGCGGTCCGTGACTCGTCGGGCAAGGCGGTGGTGCTCGGCACCTTCCAGCCGACGTTCCTCTACGAGTCGCTGTGGTGCCTGCTCCTCGCGCTGGTGCTCGTCGTGCTGGACCGCCGCCGGGCGCTGCGCAAGGGACAGCTGTTCGCCCTCTACGTCGTGGGGTACCCGCTCGGTCGCATCGTCTTCGAGCTGATGCGCAGCGACGAGGCCAACCACATCCTCGGGGTCCGGGTGAACGTGTGGACGAGCATCCTCGTGTTCCTGCTGGGGTTGTTCCTCTTCCGGGCGGGGCGTCGCCGCGAGGTGGCCGTCCCCGCACGCTCGGCATCTCACCATACGGAATAGGGCGGCTCACATGCTAGGACGAGAAGGGTTGTCGGTATTCTCGTCCGAGCCGTGGCCAAGGCCGTCCACGCGCGTGTACAGGTGTGCCCCGGACAGTCCAGGAGGGCCGCTCCGACGCACCACGACCCCTCTAGGACGGTGACCCGAACGTGACTTCTGCGCGCTTCTCCGCCCAGCCCGCCGACACCGGGCTCTACCGCCGCGAGTTCGAGCACGACGCCTGCGGCGTGGCCCTCGTGGCCACGATGCGGGGCAGCGCAGGTCACGACATCGTCGACCACGCCCTCACCGCGCTGCGCAACCTCGAGCACCGCGGCGCCACCGGCGCCGACCCGCTCGTGGGCGACGGCGCGGGCATCCTCACGCAGGTCCCGGACGCCTTCTTCCGCGCGGTCGTGGGTTTCGACCTCCCCGTCGCCGGCGCGTATGCCGTGGGCACCGCCTTCCTGCCCGCCGACGAGACCGAGCGTGCCCGTGTCGTCGAGCGGATCGAGGCCATCGCCGCGGAGGAGAACCTCACCGTGCTGGGCTGGCGCGACGTCCCGGTGAGCGCCGAGCTCGTGGGCCAGGCCGCGCGCGACTGCATGCCGTTCTTCCGCCAGCTGTTCGTCAGCTCCTCGTCCGGCCGGATGGTCGGGATCGGCCTGGACCGACTGGCCTTCTGCCTGCGCAAGCGGGCCGAGCGCGAGACCGAGGTCTACTTCCCCTCGCTGTCGTGCCGCACCCTCGTCTACAAGGGCATGCTCACCACCGGTCAGCTCGAGCCGTTCTTCCCCGACCTGTCCGACCGCCGGTTCGAGACCCAGCTCGCGCTGGTGCACTCGCGGTTCTCCACGAACACCTTCCCGAGCTGGCCGCTGGCCCACCCCTACCGGCTCATCGCCCACAACGGCGAGATCAACACGGTCAAGGGCAACCGGAACTGGATGCGCGCCCGCGAGAGCCAGCTCGTCTCCGACGTCATCCCCGGTGACCTCGAGCGGCTGTTCCCGATCTGCACCCCCGAGGCCTCCGACTCGGCGTCCTTCGACGAGGCGCTCGAGCTGCTGCACCTCGGCGGACGTTCGCTGCCCCACGCCGTCCTGATGATGATCCCCGAGGCGTGGGAGAACCACACCGAGATGGACCCCGCCCGACGGGCGTTCTACGAGTTCCACTCCACCTTCATGGAGCCCTGGGACGGACCCGCCTGCGTCACGTTCACCGACGGCTCGCTCATCGGTGCGGTCCTCGACCGCAACGGCCTGCGCCCCGGTCGCTACTCGGTCACCGACGACGGCCTGGTCGTCCTCGCGTCCGAGGCCGGTGTCCTCGACCTCGACCCGACCCGGGTCGTGCGCAAGGGCCGCCTCCAGCCGGGCCGGATGTTCCTGGTGGACACCGAGCACGGCCGCATCGTGTCGGACGACGAGATCAAGTCCTCCCTCGCCACCCAGCACCCGTACGACGAGTGGCTGCACGCGGGCCTCATCCACCTCGACGACCTCCCCGAGCGTGAGCACATCGTGCACACCGCCGCCTCGGTGGCGCGTCGCCAGCAGACCTTCGGCTACACCCAGGAGGAGCTCAAGATCCTCCTCGCGCCGATGGCGCGCACCGGGGGAGAGGCGCTCGGCTCCATGGGCACCGACACCCCGATCGCGGTGCTGTCCGACCGTCCCCGCCTGGTCTTCGACTACTTCACCCAGCTGTTCGCCCAGGTGACGAACCCCCCGTTGGATGCCATTCGCGAGGAGCTGGTCACCTCCCTCGGCACCGTGATCGGTCCCGAGGGCAACGCCCTTGCCGCGAGCCCGGCGCACGCCCGCCAGGTCGTGCTGCCGTTCCCCGTCATCGACAACGACCAGCTCGCGAAGGTCGTCCACGTCAACGCCGACGGCGACCTGCCCGGCTACGCCACCCACGTCGTCCGTGGGCTCTACGACGTCACCGGTGGGGCCGCCGCCATGCAGGCCCGGCTCGAGGAGATCTTCGCCGAGGTCTCGCAGGCCATCGCCGACGGCGCCCGCTTCGTCGTCCTGTCCGACCGTGACTCCGGTCGCGACCACGCCCCGATCCCGTCGCTGCTGCTCACCTCCGCGGTGCACCACCACCTGATCCGCGAGAAGACCCGCACCCTGGTCGGCCTCGTGGTCGAGGCGGGTGACGTGCGCGAGGTGCACCACGTCGCCCTGCTCATCGGGTACGGCGCCGCCGCCGTGAACCCCTACCTCGCCATGGAGTCGGTCGAGGACCTCGTCCGCTCCGGCGCGATCGAGGGCGTGACCTCCGAGCAGGCGGTCAAGAACCTCATCAAGGCGCTCGGCAAGGGCGTCCTCAAGGTGATGTCGAAGATGGGCATCTCCACCGTCGCGTCCTACCGCGGCGCCCAGGTGTTCGAGGCGATCGGTCTGTCCCAGGAGCTCGTCGACCGGTACTTCACCGGCACGGTCAGCCAGCTCGGCGGGATCGGGCTCGACGTCGTCGCCGCGGAGACCGCGGCCCGCCACGCCGCGGCCTACCCCCCGGACGGCGTGCGCCTCCCGCACCGCAAGCTCAACGTGGGCGGTGAGTACCAGTGGCGCCGGGAGGGCGAGCCGCACCTGTTCGACCCGGACACGGTGTTCCGCCTGCAGCACTCGACGCGCCAGCGCCGGTACGACATCTTCAAGCAGTACACCCAGCGGGTCGACGAGCAGTCGGAGCGGCTGATGACGCTGCGCGGCCTGTTCGAGCTCGGTGGGGCGAACCCGCGCGAGGCCGTCTCGATCGACGAGGTCGAGCCGGTCAGCGAGATCGTCAAGCGGTTCAACACCGGCGCGATGTCGTACGGCTCGATCAGCCTCGAGGCCCACGAGACCCTCGCCATCGCGATGAACCGGCTCGGCGCGCGCTCCAACACCGGCGAGGGCGGTGAGGACGTCGAGCGCCTCATGGACGACGAGCGCCGCTCGGTCATCAAGCAGGTGGCCTCGGGCCGCTTCGGCGTGACCTCGCTCTACCTCACCAAGTCCGGTGACATCCAGATCAAGATGGCCCAGGGCGCCAAGCCCGGCGAGGGTGGCCAGCTGCCCGGGCACAAGGTGTACCCGTGGGTGGCCAAGACCCGTCACTCCACGCCCGGCGTCGGCCTCATCAGCCCTCCGCCGCACCACGACATCTACTCGATCGAGGACCTCGCCCAGCTGATCCACGACCTCAAGAACGCCAACCCCGAGGCCCGGATCCACGTCAAGCTCGTCTCCGAGATCGGGGTCGGCACGGTGGCCGCAGGCGTCTCCAAGGCGCACTCCGACGTGGTGCTCATCTCCGGCCACGACGGCGGCACCGGCGCCTCGCCGCTGACCTCGCTCAAGCACGCCGGTGGTCCCTGGGAGATCGGCCTCGCCGAGACCCAGCAGACGCTGGTGCTCAACAACCTGCGCGACCGCATCGTCGTGCAGTGCGACGGGCAGCTCAAGACGGGCCGTGACGTCGTCATCGCCGCCCTGCTGGGTGCGGAGGAGTTCGGGTTCGCCACGGCGCCGCTCGTCGTCAGCGGCTGCGTCATGATGCGCGTCTGCCACCTCGACACCTGTCCGGTCGGCATCGCCACCCAGAACCCCGAGCTGCGCAAGCGGTTTAGCGGCAAGCCGGAGTTCGTCGAGACGTTCTTCGAGTACATCGCCGAGGAGGTGCGCGAGCACCTCGCCGCCCTGGGCTTCCGGTCGGTCGAGGAGGCCATCGGCCAGGTGTCGTCGATCGACGCCACCAAGGCCGTCAACCACTGGAAGGCCGCGGGCCTGGACCTGTCGCCGATCTTCGCCGACGTGCAGAGCCCCGACGGCTCGCCGCGTCGGAACACGACCAAGCAGGACCACGGCCTCGAGAAGGCGCTGGACCACCAGCTCATCACGATCGCCAAGGAAGCCATCACCGACGGCACCCCGGTGTCGGCCGAGGTCGCCGTCCGCAACGTCAACCGCACCATCGGCACGCTGCTCGGCCACGAGGTCACCAAGGCCCACCCCGACGGCCTGCCCGACAACACGATCGACCTCACGCTCCGGGGCTCGGCCGGGCAGTCGCTCGGCGCCTTCCTGCCGCGGGGCATCACGCTGCGCCTGTACGGCGACGCCAACGACTACGTCGGCAAGGGCCTCTCCGGCGGCCGGGTCGTCGTCCGTCCCGACCGCGCGGCGCCCCTGGCCGCCGAGCAGAACGTCATCGCCGGCAACGTCATCTGCTACGGCGCGACCACCGGCGAGCTCTTCCTGCGCGGCAAGGTGGGCGAGCGGTTCTGCGTCCGCAACTCCGGCGCCAGCGCGGTCGTCGAGGGCGTGGGCGACCACGGCTGCGAGTACATGACCGGTGGCACCGTCCTGGTCCTCGGGCCGACGGGTCGCAACTTCGCGGCCGGCATGTCCGGTGGCGTGGCGTATGTCCTCGACATCGTCGAGGACCGGGTCAACCGCGAGCTCGTCGACCTGTCGCCGCTGCGACCGGACGACGAGACGGTGGTGCGCGAGCTGCTCGCCAAGCACGTCGAGTGGACCGAGTCCCCGGTGGCCTCAGGGCTGCTCGAGGACTGGGACACGGCGCGCGGCCGGTTCACGCTCGTGCTGCCTCGCGACTACCAGCGCGTCCTCGACGTGCGGGCGGCCGCTGAGGAAGAAGGTTTGGACGTCAACGGCTCCGAGGTCTGGGAGCGGATCATGGAGGCTTCCCGTGGCTGACCCCCAGGGCTTTCTCAAGACGCGCGAGCGCGAGCTCCCGGCCCGCCGACCCGTTCCGGTCCGCATCCGGGACTGGAAGGAGGTCTACGAGGAGCAGGAGCTCGGGCAGCTCCAGCGCCAGGCCGGTCGCTGCATGGACTGCGGGATCCCGTTCTGCCACAGCGGTTGTCCGCTCGGCAACCTCATCCCCGAGTGGAACGACCTCGCCTGGAAGGGTGACTGGCGCGAGGCCATCGAGCGCCTGCACGCGACCAACAACTTCCCGGAGTTCACCGGTCGCCTGTGCCCGGCCCCGTGCGAGACCGCCTGCGTGCTCGGCATCAACCAGCCGGCCGTGACGATCAAGCAGATCGAGGTCACGACGATCGACCGTGCCTTCGACGCCGGCTACGTCCAGCCGCAGGCGCCCGAACGCCTCACCGGCAAGACCGTGGCCGTGGTCGGCTCCGGTCCCGCAGGGTTGGCGGCCGCCCAGCAGCTGACCCGGGCGGGGCACACCGTGGCGGTGTACGAGCGCGCCGACAAGCCCGGAGGCCTGCTGCGCTACGGCATCCCCGAGTTCAAGATGGAGAAGTCGGTGCTCGACCGCCGCATCTCCCAGATGGAGGCCGAGGGCACACGCTTCCGCAGCGGCGTCAAGGTCGGCGAGGACGTGACCGGCCGCCAGCTGCGTGACCGGTACGACGCCGTCGTCCTGGCCATCGGTGCCACCGTCCCCCGGGACCTGCCGGTGCCCGGGCGTGAGCTCGACGGCGTCATGCAGGCCATGGAGTTCCTGCCGCCGGCCAACAAGGTCGCGCTCGGCGAGAGCGTCCAGGGCCAGGTCACCGCGGAGGGCAAGGACGTCATCGTCATCGGTGGAGGTGACACCGGCGCCGACTGCATCGGCACCTCGCACCGCCAGGGCGCCAGGTCGGTCACGAGCCTGGAGATCATGCCCCAGCCGGGGGAGGAGCGGGTGGCCGGCCAGCCGTGGCCCACCTACCCCATGACCTTCCGCGTCGCCTCCGCCCACGAAGAGGGCGGSGAGCGGGTGTATGCCGTGTCGACCAAGGAGGTCCTCGGCGAGGACGGCAAGGTCAGCGGCATCCGCGTCGTCGACGTGCAGCGCGGTGAGAACGGCTTCGACGAGGTCGAGGGCACCGAGCGGGTGCTGCCGGCGCAGCTCGTCCTGCTCGCCATGGGATTCCTCGGGCCGGAGCAGCCGGGCGTCGTGGAGCAGCTCGAGGTGGAGCTCGACGAGCGCTCGAACATCAAGCGCGACAAGGAGTACATGTCCAGCGTGCCCGGCGTCTTCGTCGCGGGTGACGCCGGTCGTGGCCAGTCGCTCATCGTCTGGGCCATCGCCGAGGGCCGTTCCGCTGCAGCGGGCGTCGACAAGTACCTCAGCGGCCAGACCGCCCTGCCGCGTCCGATCAACCCGAACGACCGCCCCCTCGTCGTCTGAGCGGCGGGCGTCCTGCGCGACTCGAAACACGGCATACCCGGACACCCGGTGGGCCTCCCCGGAAGGGGTGGTTCACCGGGTGTTCGCGTGTCCGCAGGGTGACCGCCGTCACGTTCCGGACGGGGCGGGCGATAGGGTCGCAACCATGCGTCGCGCCAAGATCGTCTGCACCCTCGGCCCGGCTGTCTCCAGCCCCGAACGCATCCGTGCGCTCGTCGATGCGGGGATGGACGTGGCCCGGCTGAACCTCTCCCACGGCGAGTACGCCGACCACGAGGAGATCTACCGCTCCATCCGCCGGGCCAGCGACGAGACCGGTCACGCCGTCGGGATCCTCGTCGACCTCCAGGGGCCGAAGATCCGCACGGGTCGCTTCTCGGGTGGCCCAGTGAGCCTGCCCACCGGCTCCGAGTTCACCATCACGACGCGGGAGATCGACGGCACCCCGACCGAGGTCGGCACGACCTACAAGGGCCTGCCCGGCGACGTCCGCCCCGGTGACGCGCTGCTCATCGACGACGGCAAGGTCGCGCTCGAGGCCGTCGAGGTCACCGCCACCGACGTCCGCTGCCGGGTCACGGTCGGGGGCACCGTCAGCAACAACAAGGGCATCAACCTTCCCGGTGTCGCGGTGTCCGTCCCCGCCCTGTCCGAGAAGGACAAGGAGGACCTGCGCTGGGCGCTGCGCCTGCGCGCCGACATGATCGCGCTGTCCTTCGTGCGGTCGGCCAAGGACCTCGACGACGTCTACGAGGTGATGGACGAGGTGGGCGTGCGGCTGCCCGTCATCGCCAAGATCGAGAAGCCCCAGGCCGTCGACAACCTCGCCGAGATCATCGCCGCCTTCGACGGGGTCATGGTCGCGCGCGGCGACCTCGGCGTCGAGCTGCCGCTCGAGGAGGTGCCGCTGGTCCAGAAGCGCGCCATCGAGATTGCCCGCCGCAACGCCAAGCCGGTCATCGTCGCCACCCAGGTGCTCGAGTCGATGATCGAGAACCCCCGCCCCACCCGCGCGGAGGCCTCCGACGCGGCGAACGCGGTCCTCGACGGCGCGGACGCGCTCATGCTGTCCGGCGAGACCAGCGTGGGCGCCTACCCGATCGTCGCCGTCGAGACGATGGCCCGCATCATCGAGAGCACCGAGGAGCATGGCCTCGACCGCATCCTCCCGCTCGGCACCAAGCCGCACACGATGGGTGGCGCCGTGTCGGCCGCCGCGGTCGAGATCGGCGAGCTGCTCGGCGCGAAGTACCTCATCACGTTCACCCAGTCCGGTGACACGGCCAAGCGGATGTCGCGCGTCCGTCCGCGCATCCCCATGCTGGCCTTCACGCCGGAGGCGCACACCCGCTCGCGGCTCGCCCTCGCGTGGGGCATCGAGACCTTCCTCGTGCCGATGGCCCGGCACACCGACCAGATGGCGCGCCAGGTCGACAAGACCCTGCTCGCCGACGGCCGCGTCAAGGAGGGCGACCTCGTCGTCATCGTCGCCGGCTCGCCCCCCGGCATCCCCGGCTCCACCAACGCCCTTCGCGTCCACAAGATGGGTGACGCGGTCAACAAGGTCGCGCCCGCCTACGAGGACCTCGAGGACTGACGCCGCGAGGGGTGCCAGCGGGTGGCGGGCACCGCCCCCACCCGCTTGTATGCTGCTCCCGCACCTCCGCCGGCCCGTCCGGCGAGCTGCGCCGAAGTGGTGGAATGGCAGACACGGAGCACTCAAAATGCTCTGCTCGAAAGGGCGTGCGGGTTCGAGTCCCGCCTTCGGCACCACAGACCTCCCACTCTCGCCGTGGAGCACCGGTCTCGCCCAGTGGGGCGTCCCCACGCCGGGCACGCAACATGCCGTTAACGTGCGTCCCATAGGCTCAGTCCTGTGAGCGAGACCCAGTCGACGACGACCACCACCAAAGCCCCCACGCGGATCCTCGTGGCGGAGGACGAGGCGCTGATCCGCCTCGACCTCGCCGAGATGCTGGCCGAGCTCGGTTACGAGGTCGTCGGGCAGGCGAGCAACGGCGAGCAGGCGGTCGAGATGGCCAAGGAGCTCACGCCCGACCTGGTGATCATGGACGTGAAGATGCCCGTCATGGACGGCATCACCGCAGCCGAGGAGATCGGCTCGGCGAAGATCTGCCCCGTGGTGATGCTCACCGCCTTCAGCCAGACCGAGCTGGTGGAGCGGGCGCGCGACGCCGGCGTGATGGCGTACATCGTCAAGCCGTTCACGGCCTCCGACCTCGCGCCGGCCATCGACATCGCCCGGCACCGCTGGACCGAGGTGAAGGCGCTCGAGAGCGAGATCGCCGACCTCGGCGAGCGGCTCGAGACGCGCAAGGCCGTCGACCGGGCCAAGGGCATCCTCATGAAGAAGCTGAAGATCTCCGAGGCGGAGGCGTTCCGATGGATCCAGAAGACGGCGATGGACCGTCGCCTGGGCATGCGCGAGGTGGCCGAGGCCGTCGTCACCGGCATGGACAAGGCCTGACCGGTGCCGGCAGTGGTTCGCGCGGCCTCGGCGGCCGACGCGCAGGCGCTGGCCGGCGTCGCCGCGGCGACCTTCGCCCTGGCCTGTCCACCGCACGTGACGCCGGAGGCCATCGCGACCTTCATCGCCAACGTGCTGTCGGAGGAGCGGTTCGTCGAGTACCTCGCCGACCCCGCCCGTGACCTGTTCCTCGCCGAGGACGGCGGCACGGCGACGGGCTACGCCATGCTCGTCACGGGGGAACCGTCCGACCCGGACGTACAGGCGGCGCTGAGCCTGCGGCCGACGTCGGAGCTGAGCAAGATCTACGTGCTGCCCGACCAGCACGGCGGCGCCACCAGCAGGCTCCTGATGGCGGCCGCCCTCGACGCCGCTCGCGCCAGGGGGTCCGGGGGCGCCTGGCTCGGGGTCAACCAGCTCAACGAACGCGCTCAGCGGTTCTACGCCAAGAGCGGGTTCACGCAGGTGGGCACCAAGCGGTTCCTCGTGGGGGACCGGTACGAGGACGACTACGTGTTCGAGCAGCCGTTGTGACGCTCGCCCGGGCGGCCGAAACGGCCTCCTGATCCGAGGGCCGTCGCGACGAAATGCCAGTGGTCGCAAGCAAGCCCATTCACTTGCACGGAGCAGTTCTGTTGAAGACTTCACTAATGGAGCGCGGTGGCTCTAGAGTCCTACTCCTGGCGCGTTCCTGGAACGGCCAGCGGCCCTCGGGGGAGCCGCGCACACACGAGTCAGACCGTCGATGATGGAGGAACCGGTGAGCCGTCCCGCGATCAGCGTCAAGCGTGTGCGCGAGGACGAGCAGCGAGCGTTCACCGAGCTGTGGATGTCGGCCCGGGTCGAGGCCGGGGTCAGCCCGGAGGTCGCTGCCCGAGCCGCGTCGGAGGGCCGCGTCGCCGCCGCCCTGGGCCGTGAGGACGTCCGGGCCTACGTCGCGATGGCGGACGGGCGCGCGGTCGGGTTCGCCGTCGCCGCCACGAGCCCCTTCTCAGCGCTCACCGAGGCTCCCTGCGTGACGATCGACCAGCTGTACGTCGTGCCCGAGTCGCGCAAGCACGGCGTCGCGCGCCAGCTCATGGGTGCCGTCACGGTCTACGCCGACTCGCGCGGGTGCGAGCAGATCGGCTGCAACGTGCCCGCGCAGCACCGCGAGGCCAACCGCTTCTTCGCTCGCCTGGGCTTCAGCTCGCAGGTGGTCCGACGGATCACCACGGTGGCCGCCCTGCGCCGGCGACTGGGCACCGACGAGCAGCGCACGCACTCGCTCGAGGCGCTGCTGCACCGTCGCCGGTCGCTGCGGGCACGGGCCGCCCAGTCGGCCAACCGCCTGGCCGGCTGACTGGGTCAGCTCTGGGGCCTGGCGATCCCCAGCCGGGTCGTCGGCACCCCGGGCAGGACGGTGCCGGCGGTGATGCCGCAGCGCTTCTCGAGGATCTCGCCGAGGACGATGCGGTAGTCCGTCGTGGCGTTGAGGTCGCCGGCGAGGAGCTTGTCCGGAGTCAGGCCGGGCCAGGTCCCGTAGACCTTGCCCCCGTTGACGCCGCCGCCCATGACGAACGAGACGTTGCCGTACCCGTGGTCCACGCCGCCGGAGCCGTTCTCCGCCACGCGACGGCCGAACTCCGAGAGCGTCACGAGCGTGACCTTGTCGCCCGCTGCCCCCAGGTCGGTGTTGAACGCGGCGAGCGCCTTGCCGACCTCCGTGAGCTGGTTGTACATCCACCCGCCGTCGGAGCGTCCGAGGTTGACGTGCATGTCCCAGTTGCCGGAGTCGATGGTCACCGCTCGCAGGCCCACGCCGGCCTTGATGAGGCGGGCTGCATCGCGCAGTGCGTCGCCGAGCGCGCCATACGGGTATGCCGCGCCACCGGCAGGCGTGTAGGGGGTGCTGGTCAGCGCGGTGGTCGTGCCGACCGTGCTGAGTGCGGTGTTCGCCGGTCCGGCGAGCTGCGCGGGCGCACCGGCGTAGAGGGCGCCGAGCGCCTTGGTCCACCGGCTCATCTCGGTGGCGTCCCACGCGCCGGCCAGGTCGAAGCTGTCCAGGCTGCGCATGGCGAGCTCGACCGTGGGGCCCATGAGGGAGCGCGGGGCGCTGGTCGACGCGAGCGAGGTCGCGGCGAAGGGACCGGGGGTCGTGGTCGCGCCGACCATGCGGTCCAGCCAGCCCGTCCGCAGGGAGGACCCGGGGGCGGCGCGCTCCATCTCGTCCATGTCGGTGAAGTGCGACCGCGTGGGGTTGGGCTGGCCCACCGCGTGCACCATGGCCAGGCGACCGGACGTGAACAGGGGCAGAAGGGGGGCCAGTGCCGGGTGGAGGGCGAAGCGCGCGTCGAGCTTGAGCCCGCGGGACTGGGGGACGGCGATGTTGGGCCGGGCCTCGTAGTACGCGGCGTCGCCGACGGGTGCGACCGCGGTGAGGCCGTCGAAGCCGCCGCGGAAGGACAGCACGACGAGGGTGTCACCGGTGTAGCCGGCGTCGGCGAACGTCAGCTGCGTCGCGGCCTCGGCCGAGGTCGAGCCGAGGGTGAGGGCGCCGGCGGCGCCGAGCCCGGAGGCGGCGAGGAAGCCGCGGCGCGAGAAGCCGGTGTCCCTGATGGTGCGGACGAAGTCGGGGCAGCCGCAGGCGTCAGCTGACGGGGGGCCGGGGGCGGCACCCTCGACGGGGACGGGCGCGGTGCCGGGCAGGGTGGTGTGGGTCATCAGGGCCTCAGCGGGTTGCGAACTCGGGGGAGTCGAGGATGAGCGCGACGACGTAGGGCAGGCGCCAGCCGAGGGCGGCGTCGTTCGCGGACAGGGTCGTGGCAGCGGTCTTGTCGAGGAACGCGCAGACCGCGTCGCGCTTGGCGGCGGGCAGCGGTGCCTGGGTGAGGCGCTGCGCGAGGGCGTCCACGTACGCGCCATACGTCGCGGGTGCGGTGGTGGGGAGCAGGGTCCGGAGGGCCGGGTACTTCACCTTGGTCGTGGCGGGGTCGGAGGCCGTCCACGTCTGGTACATGTGGAAGTTCCAGGTGGTCAGGGTGGTGCCGGCCCCGGCCCAGGCAGGCGCCACGTCGGGGTAGCCGTTCGGCGCGGGCCACCCCATGGGGGCCTGTCCCGCGGTCTGGGCCATCCACAGCAGGTCGTTGAGCCAGCCGGGGAGGTCGGCCCCGGGCTGGGCGCCGAGGACGCGGACCGCCGAGACGATGTTCTCGAGCGGTCGCTTGGTCTTCTGGCCCGCAGAGGCGGAGAACTCCGGGGAGGTGAGCAGTGCCCGCAGCACCGGGGCGATCTGGGTGTCGTTGGCGAGGTAGACCTGGGCCAGCCGGTCGATGAGCGTCGTCGGCGGGGTGTCCGACACGAAGCGGACCGCGAGCTTGGTGACGATGCGGCGGGCCGTCTTCGGGTGCCGGGCGAGGTAGTTGAGGTAGGACTCCACGACCGGGGTCCCGGCGGGCGAGGCGTTGTCGTTGCTCCAGGTGAGCAGCGAGACCTTGCCGCGGTAGTGCCGCATGTCGCGCCAGAGGTACTCGCCGGTCTCGAAGTCGATGCCCATGCCCGTGAGGACCAGGGCGGACCGGCGGATGTCGGACTCCCGGTATCCGCCGTCGACACCGACGGTGTGCAGCTCGAGCAGCTCACGGCCGAAGTTCTCGTTGGGGGACCGCTTGGTGGAGAACGCGTTGTCGAGCTGCTGCAGCATCGCGGGGTGCTTGGCCGCCGCGACCAGCATGTCGGAGTACCGGCCGAGGGCGTTCCGGCGGATCACGTCGAGGTGGTAGCGGTGCAGGCTGTCCCACGCGTCGCCCCATGGGCCGGTGACGACGAGGTGGTTGGTCCAGAAGTCCACCATCACCTCGAGCAGCTGGCGCTTGGACCAGATCGCGCGGGCCAGGTAGGCCTGGATGACGGCGTAGCCGGCGTCGCCGGTTCTGTCGGGGTAGTACTTGTCCCGCACGCCCCAGATCCGGCTGTTGAGGATGGGCCACTGGGTGGTCACCAAGGAGTCCATCGCGGTGTCGGGGACGGCGGTCAGGGGGCTGAGCTGGGCGTCGATCCAGGCGGTCGTTCCCTTGGCCGCGATCTCGGCGACCAGGGCGGGGGTGGCGCCCCACGACGCACGCCGGGCCAGGTGCAGGGCGGGGCTGGGTGCGGCGACGGCGGTGGCTCCAGCGGTGGCCCTGGCCGTCGAGGTGGATGAGGTGTAGGCGACGCCCTTCCGGGGGGTGTAGGCGCGGTCGATCGTGGCGGGGGCCGGGTCGTGCGCGGTGACAGGGGGTTTGGCCAGCTGCTGGGGGAGGGGGCGCTGCGTGATCGGGTTGGCGACGGTCGGGGCGGTGTAGGTGCTGGGGGACCGGTGCGGGGCGACGGCGTCGACCGCCGCGGCCGCCACGGCGCCCACGGCGCCGCGTCGGGTGACCTTGGCCCCGGCCGGCTCGGTCCGGGCGTCGGGGAGGGGGCCGGTCGCGGTGGGGGGTGACTGGGGGGAGTCGGTGGCGACGGCCGAGCGGTTGCGGATGATGCTGGGGGGCACGTCGTCGATCGTCTCCCGCGCGTCACGGGGGCGTCGTCACCCGTTCGGGCCGTTCGACGGGGGACCAACGGACGGCTTCCCAGCCCACTTGACCGGCCCTTGACCTTGCGCTGACCACGCCCTGACGAAGCGGGTCGAAATGTCGGGTTTCGGGGGTCAGGCCCCGGGTGCCGCCGCCCGCACCAGGCAGGTGATGCGGCAGGTGCAGATGCGCCGTTCCTGCTCGTCGGTGATGACGACCTCGTACGACGCGAGGGTGCTGCCGAGCGAGAGCGCCGTCGCGGTCCCGGTGACGAACCCGGAACGCGCCGCCCGGTGGTGCGTCGCGTTGATGTCCAGGCCCACCGCGATCCGCTCCGGACCGGCGTGCAGCGCCGCTCCGATGGAGCCGAGCGTCTCGGCCAGGACCACCGAGGCCCCACCGTGCAGGAGGCCGTACGGCTGGGTGTTGCCGGCGACCGGCATCCGGCCGACGACCCGGTGCGGGGTGCCCTCGAGCACCTCGATCTGCATCCGGTGCAGGAGCGAGTCGGGGTTCATCGCCTGCATCGCCGCGAGGGCGGGGCCGAAGTCGTCGGTGGTCTCGGGGGTGTCACTCATAACCAATAGGCTGCCATGCGTGAGTCGCCTCCTGCTCCTCGACGGACATTCCCTCGCCTACCGGGCCTTCTTCGCGCTGCCGGTCGAGAACTTCTCGACCAGCACCGGTCAGCACACCAACGCGGTCTACGGCTTCACGTCGATGCTGATCAACGTGCTGCGCGACGAGCAACCCACCCACCTCGCCGTCGCGTTCGACGTGAGCCGCAAGACGTTCCGCAGCGAGGAGTACGCCGAGTACAAGGCGACCAGGTCCGCGACCCCCAGCGAGTTCCAGGGCCAGGTGGCGCTGGTCCGTGAGGTGCTCGACGCGCTGAAGATCAAGCACGTGCAGCTCGACGGCTTCGAGGCCGACGACGTCATCGCGACGCTGACCACCCAGGCGACCGCGCAGGGGATGGACGTCGTCATCTGCACCGGCGACCGTGACGCCTTCCAGCTCGTGACCGACAAGGTGACCCTGCTGTACCCCGTGCGCGGTGTCTCCGAGGTCTGGCGGATGGACCCCAAGGCGGTCGAGGAGAAGTACCTCGTGGCGCCGGAGCGCTACAGCGACCTCGCCGCCCTCGTCGGGGAGACCAGCGACAACCTGCCCGGGGTCCCCGGTGTCGGACCCAAGACCGCGGCCAAGTGGCTCGGGCTCTACGGCGACCTGCAGGGCGTCGTCGCGCACGCCGACGAGATCAAGGGCAAGGCGGGGGAGTCGCTGCGCGAGCACCTCAACGGCGTCCTGCGCAACCGCCGGCTCAACCACCTCCTCACCGACCTCGAGCTGCCGGTCACCATCGACGAGCTCGAGCGGCAGAACTGGGACCGCGACCAGGTCCACACGGTCTTCGACAGCCTCGAGTTCAGGGTGCTGCGCGACCGCCTCTTCGAGTACCTCGAGGCGCCGCAGGAGGAGGCCGAGCACGGCTTCGACCTCGAGGGGAGCGTGCTCGCCCCCGACGAGGTGGCCGGCTGGTTGCAGGAGTATGCCGCCGCCGGGGCCCGCGTCGGCGTGCACGTCGTCGGCAGCTGGGGTCGCGGCACCGGGGACGCCACCGCCCTCGCGCTGGCCACCGACGGTGATGCAGCCGCATACGTCGACCTCGCGGCGCTCGACCCGGCCGGGGAGGCGGCTGTCGGGGCCTGGTTGGCTGACCCGATGCGGCCCAAGGTGCTGCACGACGCGAAGGGTCCGCTGCTCGCCCTGGCAGCTCGCGGCTGGGCGGTCGACGGCATCGAGACCGACACGGCGCTCGCGGCCTACCTGGTCCGGCCCGACCAGCGCTCCTACGACCTGTCCGACCTGGTGCTGCGGCACCTCGGCCGCGAGCTGCGCGCCGAGACCGCCGACAGCGGCCAGGGGCTGCTCGACTTCGGCGACGACCAGGACACCGGGGCGCAGGAGTCGATGGTCCGGGCCCGCGCCGTCCTCGACCTCGCGGCGTCGCTGGCCGAGCAGCTGGAGGCCACCGGGGGCACCTCCCTGCAGCGCGACGTCGAGCTGCCGCTCGAGCACGTCCTCGCCGGGATGGAGCGCACCGGCATCGGGGCCGACACCGAGACCATGACCGGGCTCGAGGCCGACTTCGCCGCCAAGGTGCGCGAGGCCCAGGAGGACGCCTACGACGCGATCGGGGGCGACCAGATCAACCTCGGTTCGCCGAAGCAGCTGCAGGTGGTGCTGTTCGAGACGCTGGGGCTGCCGAAGACGCGGCGCACCAAGACCGGGTACACCACGGACGCCGACGCGCTGACCGACCTGTTCACCAAGACCGAGCACCCGTTCCTCGAGGCGCTGCTGCGCCACCGTGACGCCTCCCGCCTGCGGGTCACCGTCGAAGGGCTGCTGAAGTCGGTGGCCGACGACGGCCGCATCCACACGACGTACCAGCAGACGATCGCCGCCACGGGTCGTCTCAGCTCGACCGACCCCAACCTCCAGAACATCCCGATCCGCACCGACGAGGGCCGCCGCATCCGCGAGGTGTTCGTCGTCGGTGAGGGGTACGAGTCGCTGATGTCGGCCGACTACAGCCAGATCGAGATGCGGATCATGGCGCACCTGTCCGGCGACGAGGGGCTCATCGAGGCGTTCCGGACGGGGGAGGACCTGCACCGGTTCGTCGGCTCGCGCGTCTTCCACGTCGAGCCGCAGGACGTCACGTCGGCGATGCGCTCCAAGGTCAAGGCGATGTCGTACGGCCTGGCCTACGGCCTGTCGGCCTTCGGCCTGTCCAAGCAGCTCACCATCTCGACCGGTGAGGCGCAGGGGCTCATGGACGAGTACTTCGCCCGGTTCGGTGGTGTGCGCGACTACCTGACCGAGGTCGTCGCCGAGGCGCGGGGCACGGGGTACACGCAGACCATGCTCGGGCGCCGCCGGTACCTGCCCGACCTGACCTCCGACAACCGCCAGCGCCGCGAGATGGCCGAGCGGATGGCACTCAACGCGCCGATCCAGGGCTCGGCCGCCGACATCATCAAGCTCGCCATGCTGCGGGTCGACAAGGCCCTCACCGAGTCGGGTGCCCGGTCCCGCCAGCTCCTCCAGGTCCACGACGAGCTCGTCCTCGAGATCGCCCCGGGCGAGCGGGACGATGTCGAGGCGCTGGTCCGCCGTGAGATGGGCGGTGCCATGGAGATGGACGTCCCGCTCGAGGTGAGCGTCGGCGTCGGCCGTTCCTGGCACGACGCCGCCCACTGAGACGAGGATGGTGCGTCCGCGGCCGGATCTGCAGCAGGACCCGGACTCCTCGGTCGACCGTGTCCGGCCGGTCGGCCGCTGGGGCGTGCTCCCCGCCACTCTGGTGAGTCTGGCCCTGGCCCTCGTGGTCTGTGGCCGTTCGTTGGGGCCCGGGGTGTACCTCTACCGCGACTTCGTGACCGTCCCGGAGCTCGCGCGCGGCAGGGGGTTGCTCGGCGGTGACGGCGAGCCGCCGCGCGCCGTCCCACTCGACGCAGTCATGGCCGCGCTGTCCCCCCTGCTGGGGACGGGCGTGCAGCAGCAGGTCATGCTCGTCGCGACCCTGTTCCTCGCAGGGACCGGTGTGGCCGTGCTGCTCCGGTGGCGCGGGACGGCCGCCATGGTCGCTGGCGCCGCCGTCGCCACCTGGAACCCCTTCGTTGCCGAGCGGTTGGCCCTGGGCCAACCACCCACCCTGCTCGCGTACTCGATGACGCCCTGGCTGGTCGTCGCCGTGCGCTCGCGGCTCTCGACATCGCGCGCGCTCGGTCTCGTGCTCGGCTGCGCCCTCCCCGCGGCGCTGACTCCCTGGGGGGCGCTCGTGGCCGCGTTCGTCACCATCGGGGCCAGCCTGGCCACCTCGTGGAGGCGGCGGCTGACCTGGATGGGCGGTGTCACCATGCTGTCGGTCCTGTGGTCCCTGCCCTGGCTCGTGCCGGCCCTGGCGAACTCCACAGGTGGGGCCGACCCCGACGGCGCGCGCGCCTTCGCCCTGCGGGCCGACTCCCCGCTCGGGCTGGTGGGCTCGGCACTCACCCTGGGAGGCAGCTGGGCTGCGGCCACGGTGCCGGGGTCGCGCACGTCCGTGGTCGGGGTAGCCGCCTCGATGCTCCTCGTGGCCGCCTCGCTCGTCGGCCTCGTGGCACTGACCCGCAGGTCCGGACGCTCGGCCGGGCTCCTGGCGGGTGCGGCCTGGCTGGTGCCGGTGGCAGTGGCAGTCGTCCTCGCTGGGCCCGCGCTCGAGCTCTTCTCGAGCTTGCAACAGGTGCCAGGCGTCGCGATCGGAAGGGACACCCACCGGTGGCTGGGACTCAGCGCCGTCGCCAGTGCAGTCCTCGTCGGGGTGGCCGTCGGTGAACTCGCGTGGCGCACGCGGTCCCGCCCGGGAAGGACGCTGCGCCGAAGTGCCTCTCGCATGCCCGGAGTGGTCGGGGCCGTGGTGGTCCTCTCCGCGGCGGTCCTCGCCGTGCCCGACCTGCCCTCGGTCGTCTCCCGGGGATACCGCCCGGTCACCCTGCCGTCGGACTGGGCGCCGATGGTGCGCGCCGCGGAGGGGGCGGCAGGCGGCGGGCAAGTCCTCGTGCTCCCCTTCCAGGCGTTCCGGCGGACCCCATGGGTGGGGGACCAGCCGTTCCTCGACCCCACCCCCAGGGCACTCGGCGTCCCGGTGGTGGTGTCCCGTCAGCTCGTCGTCGCGCGAGGACAGCAGCGGTGGACCGTCGACGACGACGTGGTCACGAGTGCCGAGCTCGGCCTCGGGGCGACGCCCGGCGGACCCGATCCGGTCCAGCTGCGACGGCGGGGGATCACCACGGTCGTCGAGTGGCTGGACAGCCCGGGGGCTCGCTGGAGGAAGACCGACGGGCTGGTCACGGTGTTCGACGGCCCGCACTTCCGCGTGTGGGCGGTGACACGGGGGGGGGTGAGAAATCCCCGAAGGATTGCGCGAAAAGCAGAACCAGCCGGTAACCTCTGCGCAACACCACCGAGCCTGGAGGCCACCGAGCATGAAGTTCTTGCGACGCGACGAGCGCGGAGCCGTGTCGTCTGCCGCAGCCATCACCCTGCTCAGCGTCGTCATCGGTGGTGGTGCCGCCACAGCGGCGGTCTTCGGCGTGATCAGTGCGAACGGCCCGAAGGACAGCACGGCCATCGTCGACGGCAAGAAGGACATCGTGCCGCCCGAGGACCTGCTCAATTACGGCGGCTAGTCAGCCCCGTACGGTCTCGGAGCGGGCGTCGGTCATCGTGACCGGCGCCCCTCGTTGTGTCACGTGGTCCAAGAGGACCTCCCAGTGCTGCGCCGTTCCCACCCAGGTGAACTGGCGCGCGTAGTCACGCGCGTGTCCGCCCAGCTCGGCGCGCAGCCCGGCGTCGGCGAGGAGCGCGGACACGGCCCGGGTCATGGCGTCGAGGTCGTCGACCAGCATGCCGGTGCGGCCATCGATGATCGACTCCGACAGCCCCCCCGCATCTGAGTACGCCACGGTCGGCACCCCGTGGCTGGCAGCCTCCACGACACAGAGCCCCCAGCCCTCCTTGACGCTGGGCGCAAGCGCGACCCAGGCGCTCGAGAGCTCGGCGTGCTTGGTGGCCTCGTCGACGAACCCGAGGAGGGCGACATCGTCCTCGACCCCCGAGGCGTGGGCGTGCTCGGCGATGCGGTCGTGCCACCAGCCGTGGCCGACGACGCGCAGCCGTAGGCCCGGGTGGGTGGGCCGCAGCCGGGCGACCACGTCGATCGCGTGCTCGACACGTTTGTGGGGGACGAGCCGGCCCAGGACGATGAGGGTCGGGTCGGCGGCACGCGCGACCCCCAGGGCCAGTGGGGCGTCGGTCCCGTTGTGGATCACGGCGATGTGCGCACCGGTGACGCCGAGGTCCACGAGCTCGTCGCGGGTGCGGCCGGACACGGCGACGTACTGACGGGAACGGTAGACCCGCGGTGCGATCCTCGACTCGATGAACCACCCCACGCGCGCTGCGACCGGGCCGAACACGACCGGCCACTGCTCCCGGTGGACGTGGTGCACCAGGACGACGACGGGAGTGCGGGTCCAGAGTGACGAGAAGAACGGGATGCCGTTCTGGGTGTCCACCACCGCGTCGTACGCCCCGTGGGCGGCTTCGTCCCGGCGCAGCGCCCGCGTCGCGGCGGCATACACCGTGAGGCGGCCGCCCTGGCGCCGGAAGGTGACCCCGCGACGCACCTCGGTGGCCCGGGCGTCGCCGTGGGCGGCGCAGTAGAAGGTCACGTCGTGGCCACGCGCGGCGAGGTGCTCGGCAACGGTCTCGAGGTAGTGCTCGGCGCCGCCTCCCTCAGGGTGCGTGAAGTCGCGCCAGCTGAGAAACGCGAGACGCACGTGTGCACATCCTCACAACGGTGGGAGTTGGGCATGTTGACTGATGGGTAACCGTAGCGGCACTAGGGTTCAGGGCGTGGTCGAGTCGGGCGATGTCGCCGTGCAGCCGTACCCCAGGGGATCCCTGCGCAGGACCGTCGAGCTCTTCCGGGCCTTCCTCGTCGAGCAGACCGACCCGGATCGCTTCTACTCCACCCTGGCCGTCGACTCGGTGGCCGAGGTGCAGCGCTGGACCAGCCTGGAGGGTGCGACGGTCATCGACATCGGGGGTGGTCCCGGGTACTTCGCCGACGCCTTCGCGGCCGCGGGCGCGCGGTATGCCGGGGTCGAGCCGGATGTGGGGGAGCTGACCGCACGGGGAAAGGTCGGGTCCAACGCGGTACGCGGTTCGGGTCTGCAGCTCCCGCTCGCGTCGGCGAGTGTGGAGGTGGCCTACTCGAGCAACGTCCTCGAGCACGTCCCCGACCCCGAGGCGATGGCTGCCGAGATGCTGCGCATCACGCGTCCCGGCGGAGTCGTGGTCCTGTCCTGGACGCCGTGGCTCTCTCCTTGGGGTGGCCACGAGACGGCGCCCTGGCACTACCTCGGTGGCCGCCGGGCCGCCGACCGGTATGCCGCGAAGCACGGCAAGCGACCCAAGAACGACTTCGGGCGGTCCCTGTTCGCCTGCTCGGTGGGTCGAGTGATGCGCTGGGTGCGGTCCGTCGAGGCCGCCGGCCAGGTGTCGGTCGTCGAGGTGCTGCCGCGGTACCACCCCTGGTGGGCCAGGTGGGTCGTCCGTGTTCCCGTCGTTCGTGAGGTCGCGTGCTGGAACGCCGTCGTCGTGCTCCGCAGGAGCGGCTCGTGACCGCTGCCACCCCGTCGGTGCGGCACCGCTCATGGCTCGACCTGTTCGCACAGTCCGCGATCCTCGTCGCCTTCTGCGTCGTGCAGAGCCCCCGCTGGGTCGTGCCGGACACCAAGCTCGACCTCACCGTGGCCCCCGGGGCCTTGCTGACCCGGGCGTTCACGCTCTGGGACCCACAGGCGGCCGCGGGACAGCTGCAGAACCAGGGATACGGCTACCTCTTTCCGATGGGGCCCTTCTTCTGGCTGGGCGAGGTTGTCGGGCTGCCGGACTGGGTGGTGCAGCGCCTCTGGTGGTGCGTCATCCTGCTCACCGCTTTCCACGGCATGCGCCTGCTCCTCGAGCGGCTCGGGGTGGGCACCCCCGCCTCGCGGCTGGTCGGGTCCTTCGCCTTCGCCCTGGCTCCACGGATGCTGGAGGGCCTGGGTGCCGTGAGCTCGGAGATCTGGCCGATGGCCGTGGCCCCCTGGGTGCTGCTGCCACTGGTCGCCGTGGCGGACGGCGACGAGCGCCAGGCGGCTGCCCGCTCGTCGGTGGCCTTCCTCTTCGCCGGCGCGGTCAACGCCGTCGCCACCCTCGCATTGCTGCCGCTGCCCCTGTGGTGGCTGCTCACCCGTCGCAGTCCGCGGCGGTGGCCGCTCTTCGCGTGGTGGGCTTCCGGCATCACGGCGGTGTCCCTGTGGTGGGCCCTCCCGCTCGTGCTGCTCGGACGGTACAGCCCGCCGTTCCTGGACTGGATCGAGTCCAGCGCGGTCACCACCTCGGGGGCCTCGACCACCGAGGCCCTGCGCGGCACCACCCAGTGGATCGCCGCGATCAACGGCGCCAGAGGGCCACAGTGGCCGGCCGGGTGGCAGATCCTCACGGCCGCTCCGGTCGTCGGGCTCGGGCTCGCGCTAGCCGCCGTCGGCCTCTGGGGCGTGTGGATCGCAGACCGGCGCTGGAGCCTGTTCGTGCGGGGAGGTCTGGCCGGAGGAGTCCTCTTGGTGACCCTCGGGCGTGTGGCTGCCGGGACGGGGCCGCTGGCCCCGGTGTTCGGCGACCTGCTCGACGGTCCGCTGGCGCCGTTCCGCAACACGCACAAGTTCGAACCCGTGATCCGCGTCGTGCTCTGCATCGGGCTGGCCCACGCCATACCGGTGGCCACGGCCTCCCTGAGACGGGTGGGGAGCCGACTGCCCCAGGTCGTCCAGGTGGTGGCGATCCTGGCCATCGTCGCGCAGGCTGCTGCACCCGCCCTGCAGGGCGTCAGCCAGCGGGGTCAGTTCATCGCAGTGCCCGACTACTGGAAGGAGTCGGCGAACTGGCTCCGCGACCACCGCGGACCGGGCCGCACCCTGGTCCTTCCCGGCGCCTCCGCGCCGGCGTCCTACTGGGGCGACCCCCGCGACGAGCCCCTGCAGCCGTTGGCGGGAAGCCCGTGGATGGTGCGCGACGCCGTGCCGCTGGGTTCGGCGGGTGCCACCCGGGTCCTGAACGACATCGAGGCACGGGTGGCGTCCGGCTACGGCGGGCGCGAGCTCGCCAATGAGCTGTCGCGGCTCGGCGTCAGCCGCGTCCTCCTGCGCTCGGACCTCAACTACCGCGTCACCGGTGCGCCCTCCCCGGCGGTCGTCGGCGCGGCCCTCAGGTCCTCGGGAGCCACTCCGGTCAAGGCGTTCGGACCGCCCGTCGGCGGGAGTCCGTCCACGGCCCTCGCGGTAGACGGGGGACGCGAGACGCCCACGCCCGCCATCACGATCTACGACCTCGCCCCGACGTCGATCGCGCCCAAAGCGACCACCGCGGCTGCGACGACCAAGGTCGTGACCGGGGGACCCGAAGGCGTGGCGCTGCTGCCGGATCCCTCCGTCCCGACGGTGCTCGCCTCGGACCGTTCCTCACTGGCGGCGGCCGGGTTGGCAGACGCCCCCCAGGTCCTCACCGACACCCTGCAGCGGCGCGAGGCCGGCTTCGCCTCGGTCCGCCAGAACTACGGGCCCCTGCTGGCCCGCGGTGAGGAGTACCGCGCCAACCGTCGAGTGCATGACTGGCTCATGCCGTTCCTGCCGCTCGGGAGCCAGCTCGCAGCCCTCCAGACTGTGCTTGAGGTGGTGGGGGCCCGTGACGTCGCCGCGACGAGCTCGCTGGCCGTGCCGGACCTCGGTCAGGGCCGCGACCTCACGAGGGTGCCCGAGAGCGCCTTCGACTCCAGTGCCGACACGATGTGGGAGAGCGCGGGATTCCGGCCTGCCGGACAGCAGATCTCGGTCACCTGGGCCACTCCCGTAGCCGTCCCCGCGACGATGTCGGCGCTGTTCGACATGGCGCGCGGCGCGGACGTCGCGGCGGTCACGATCTCCACGGATCGCGGGACCGTCCGCACCCCGATCTCGAGCCCCGACGTGGCCGCCACGGACGCCGCGCGCTATGCCGTGCAGCTGTCGGCGCCCGTCGGGACCTCGCGGCACCTGACGCTCACCATCGCCGAGGTTCGCCCGGGCCGTCCGACGGTCCGGATCCGCGACATCGGGCTCGGGAGCCTGCCACGGGTCGAGACCTGGCAGCGCCTGGCCGACCCCACGGCATCGACGGTGTCGGACGTCTTACTGCAGGCTTCACCGTCCCGCGTCCCCGCGTGCGTGCCCGACGTCCAGGGATCACCGGTCTGCGTGCCCGATCGGGCGGTCGTCGCGGACGGTGAGACGGACCTGCGTCGGATCTTCAGGCTCCCGGTGGGAGCCACGTTCTCCGGCTCGGGGACGGTCGTCCCCCGCGACGACCCGGCGACCCGGAGGCTTCTCGCCCGCGGCGACAAGATCTCGGTCAGGGCCTCGAGCTCCTGGCTGCCGGGGGCACAGACGGCGCCGGCCCTGGCCGTCGACGGCGACGAGCGCACGTACTGGGCGGCCGATCCCGTCGACAAGCGGCCGTCGCTCACGGTGACCTTCCCCGGGCGTCGGGAGGTGTCGGGCGTTACCCTCACGACCGCTGCCACGATCACCGGGCGACGACCCACGGCGGTCGAGGTGACGGTGAACGGTCACGTGTACGCCCGGGCGGTGGGTGAGGACGGCACCGTGAAGACCCCGACGACCCGGGCGGTGAAGGTGGCTGTGACCGTGACCGCGTCCACCCCGCTGGTGTTCCAGAACGGGCTGACCCGCACTCCTGCGCCCGTGGTCGTGGGCGACCTGAACGTGCTCGGCACTCCCTTCCCGCCGGCCGACCAAGACCTCGTTGCCGTTCCGTGCGGGTTCGGGCCCCGGCTCCAGGTGAACGGCACCGAGTACGCCACCCGGGTCCAAGGGTCACGATCCGCCCTCGTCAACGGTCAGCCGCTCGACCTGACCGTGTGCTCGCCCGTGCGACTCGGGACGGGTGAGCAGCGGCTGCGGGTGCTCGCCTCCCAGGAGTTCGGCTTGCGCACCTTCGCTCTGACGACATCGCCCCCGTCGACCGGCGCCTTGGCGACCTCGCCCGGCTCGTCGGCGAGCCTGGGCACGCAGAAGTGGTCGGCGACCTCGCGCGAGCTCGTGACCGGGGCCACGTCGGTGCCCTCGCTGTTCGTCGTCCGGGAGAACCAGAACGCGGGCTGGGCCGCCTCCGACCCGTCGGGCGACCTCGCCGCCGTGAGCGTGGACGGCTGGGCGCAGGGGTGGGTGGTCCCCGCGGGACGTGGCGGCGCGGTCGACCTGTCCTTCGGCCCGCAGATGCCGTTCAGGCTGTCGCTGCTGCTGGGATTGGTGACCGCTCTCGCCGCGGTCGCCCTGGCCCTCGCGCGTCCGAGGCGTGGTCGGGAGAACCATGGACGACCGGAGGTGCTTCCGGAGGTGTCCGCCCCTGTCCTGCCGCTGGTCGCGGCCGGTGCCGTCGTCGCCGTCCTCGTCTCCGGCTGGTGGGGTCTGCTGGCCGTCGTCCTGGCGATCGCGCTCCGGCACCTGCCGAGATCGGCGCGGACCTGGGGTTTCGTGGCGCTCGCCACCGGCTGGGTCCTGTGGTCGGCCTCCGCGCCGTGGCCAGATGCCGGGGCGACGAACCGAGGACTGGTGTCGCAGCTTCTCGCGGGGGCCTTGCTGATCGTGGTGGTCTTGCCGAGCACCTTATCGCGCCAGGGGTCTCCCGGCTCTCAGGCTCGCTGAGGACGCGAGGGTGTGCGGTCCCGCACCCAGGCCTGGACCGGCGACTCGAGGACGTGCCAGCTCACGGCCGAGAGGGCGATGGTGGGGAGCAGGGTGAGGACCAGCGTGGTCCAGAAGTGACCGTTGAACAAGGGGTAGCCCAGGACGTTCCGGACCGCGAACATCACCGGAAGGTGCCACAGGAACACGCCGTAGCTGATCTTCCCGAGGTAGCCCATCAGGCGGCTGGCGAGCACCGGCGAGAGGGGGGTGGTCGCGCCGACCGCCGACGGCGCGACGACGAGAAAGGCCACGATGCCGTACCCGAGGTGCTTGAAGGTCTGTTCACCCGTCGTGGGAGGTCGCAGGTCGTAGGGGCCAGCGAGGCGGGTGGTGAGCACCCAGAGGACGGCTGCGGCGATCACCCACAGAGAGGTGGGCGACCGGCGCACGGCCGTCGTTAAGGGAGTCCAGCGTCCCGGAGCCGAGGTGAGGACTGCGAGCAGCATGCCTGCAGCGAACCAGTCGAGGGTCGCCGGCAGCGTCTGGAGCCAGGTGTACCCGGTCGGGAGCACGTGCTCGGCACCCCAGCGGAAGACCTGCGCGGCGAGCGCCAGGGCGGCGATGGCGGCCACCTCGGCCCGCGGCCCGCGACCGCGGCAGACCCACACGACCACGGCCGCGAGGCCGGGCAGTGCCAGGTAGAACATCACCTCGGCAGACAGACTCCACAGCTGCGCGAGTCCGGGGAGCAGCCACGACTGCTTCAGGCTCTGCAGCTGGAGCAGGTTGGCCACCCAGTGGCCGGGGGACGCGGCGCGGGCTGCCGGCACGAGCAGCGGGGTGACAGCGAGGACGACGAGCCACGCGGGCACCAGCCGGGCCGCCCGACGGGCGAAGAAGGTCCGGATCTCGGGTGTCCTGCCGAGTCCGGCGTTCGCGCGCGCGTGCGGCCGGTAGAGCAGGAACCCGCTCAGAACGAAGAAGACGGCCACCCCGATGTCCATGCGGGCGAGGAGGCCCGGGAGCACGTCACGCCCGATGGCTCCGGACATGAACCCGGCGTGGGTGAGCAGCACGGCGCCGGCGGCCACGGCACGCAGGCCTTCGAGCTCCTGGACGTGTCGCGGGCCCGACGAGCCCCCGGTGCTGGTCGCGGTGGTCGGGGCGCCCGAGGTGTCCGTCGGGGTCGTCACCGGGACTCTTTCTCGGCGACGACGATCGACGCGCCGGTGATGCAGACGCCCGAGTCGGGACGGCTGCGCGACAGCGTCAGGCTCGACACCCGGACGTTGGGGGGCAGTGGGAAGGCCACCATGTGCGGCCCACGCTGGAGGTCGGGGCTGCTGTGGGCGACGACGGGGGAACTGACGCCGGTGTCTCCGGTCACGGTGGCGGAGACACGTGTCGTGTCGGACACCAGGAGGCGCATCTGCAGCAGGGCGCCACGGTAGTAGGGCACGGGGTTGGCGAACCGGACGGTGACGGTCTTCGACCCGGCGATCAGGCCGTTGCCGCAGAAGTCCTTGCGTTCATTGGTGGCGGTCGCCACGGCCTTCAGCCGCGCGGTGACCAGGTGTCCGTCCCTGTCGACGATCCGGGGTGTCGCGTCGAGGCGGACGGTCTCTGTGTCCGGGTGCAGCAGGGCTACCAGGCTGGCCGACGAGAAATCGGGCTGGACCCAGGCCGGCACCACGGAGTCGGGGACCGGGGTGGGGATGACGGGCGCCCGGTTGGTCGCGAGGTCCTTGGCGAGCGTGTCGACGTACTGCGTGTTCGTCGAGGTGTGCCAGCGGACCGCGAACCGTGACCAGGACGTCGCGAAGCAGACGCCGACGGCGAGGGCCGCGACCAGCCCGACCCTGGCGAGTCGCCGGGCGCGACGTGCCGACGTGGCGCCGCTCGTGGTCGACGCTGTGCCGGCGGTGGACTGGCCGGTGAGGACCGCTCCGAGCGCGGCGGCGAGGAAGACCGCGAGCAGGACGCTGACGTCGGAATAGAGGCGCAGGTCGTCGACGGAGCGGATGTCGGCACGGCTGACCCGGCCGACGTACACCAGAACGTACACGGGGAAGACGTAGCTCAGCACGAGCACGAGCACCCGCCACGGCCGCTCCCGGGTGTCGGAGGGCGCCCCCTTCCGACCGGCCAGGAACGCCAGGAGCAGGACGGCAGCCACCACCACGAGCGCCACGACCACGAACCAGGCCGGGGTGGTCGCGAAGCTGTAGGTGGGGCCTGCCTTCCGCCACATTAGGGGCCCGCCGAGAAGCCCGGGGACGGTGTTGACGAAGACCGACCGCATGGTGCTCGCGACGAACCCGGCGACGCTCGGGGACCCGGTGCTGGCGTGGTCGTACTCGCCGGAACCGTAGAAGGCAAGGAACAGGAGGTTCACACCGGCGAGGGGCGCGAGCACCACCAGGGCCCGACGGAGCCGCTGGAGCCGGGTGCCGGTGGTGGAGTAGAGCAGGGCGCCGGCGGCCGCCACGACCGCGACGACCAGGGCGCGTTCGGAGAAGCACAGTCCCAAAGCGGTCGCGCCGACGCAGACGGCGGCCCAGATGAGTCGGCCGCCCCGCACGACGCGGAGGGCGGCGTCGACGGCCACGAGCACGCAGGTCAGGGCGACCAAGGTCGTGAGGGCCTGGCGGTACCACGCCAGCGCGGGCACGATCGAGGTGCCGAAGAGTCCGAGGGACAGCCCGACGAGGGCGGCCCGTCCGTCAGGGACGAGGTGCTCCAGCAGGCGCCACAGAGCGACCCCGAGGCCTGCCGCCACCACGAGGGTGACCACCGCGGCCGGTCCATGGGCCAGCGGCCAGTAGGTCGCCTGGAGCCAGTCCACGGACCGCGCGCCGGGGGAGAGGTGCGTGCGGTTGCTCTCCACGATGAACGGCCAGATCCCGCGCCCGGCCGCATACGCCTGGGCGCGAAAGTCGTCGATGTAGAGGCCGCCGGGGACGACGAGGTATGCCGTCGCCAGCACGAACGCCGCGATCACCGCGCCCGCGGCGCGTTGCGTCCCGGTCAACCCCTTCAGCGCCGTCAGCCCGGCGAGGCCGGCGGGACCGATGGAGTCGGGGCGGCCGGCGGGCACGTCCGAGCCATCGGGGGTTCCGAGTGGCGACGACGCTGCTGTCGAGCTCCCAGTGCGAAGCGTTGAGTCCATGCCATCCGTTCATGAGTCGAAGTCGCGGTGGGCGCGCCCCGTCATATCTACACGTCGGCAGGCTACCCGCTGGTAGCGTGCGCTCACCTCAAATCGCAAGGAGATAGCCGGGATGCGCAAGGTGCTTGGCAGCGTTGCCATGGTGCTGGGAGTTCTGCTGTTGGTGCTCGGAGTGCTGGCCAAGCCAGTGCTCTACAAGGGCCTAGCCACAGTGAAGCTAGACCAGCGTTCGGAGTCGACGTCTCAAGGATCGGGGATGTCGGCGCTGTACGCGCATGAAGTCAACGGTTCGGCCGTCTTCGACAAGCTCCAGAACGTCAATCTGAAGAGCACCCGCGAGGTGATCGGCATCCCCGGCCGTGTCAAGGCCAAGGGGACCCAGGACGACCAGGCGTTCTGGCAGACGACGGTCCAGTCCCAGGCGCAGATCAACGGGAAGTGGACCGACCTCAGCTACAGCAACGAGGGTGTCTCGTTCAACCGCAAGTCGGGCACGGCGACCAACTGCTGCGGCGACTACAAGTCCGCCGGTGACCTCGACGACCCGTCGAAGCTCGTGCCGGTCGACCACCAGGGCAACTTCTTCAAGTTCCCGTTCGACGTCCAGAAGAAGTCCTACTCCTGGTGGGACGGCGACCTCGGCAAGGCGACGGACATGCAGTTCGTCCGCGAGGAGAAGATCGAGGGCCTGAACACCTACGTCTTCCGCCAGATCATCGACAAGGCGCAGGTCGCCCAGCGCGAGGTCCCCAAGGCCATCTTCGGGGACTCCTCGTCCGGCAACGTCCAGGCGTCGGTCATGTACGGCAACGTCCGCACGCTGTGGATCGAACCGCACACGGGTGTGCTCATCAAGGGCCAGGAGCAGGTCGACAAGTCGCTCGTGGCCGAAGGCTACGACGACGTCCCGACGACGCTCGGCACCATCGGCTACAGCGACGCGACGGTGAAGAAGAACGTCGAGGACTGGTCGAGCAAGGGCGCCCTGCTGGGCTTCATCGGTGGCGCGCTCACGCCGGTGGGCATCGGGCTCGGGATCCTGCTCATCGCCCTCGGGCTGGTCCTCACCCTCGGTGGTGGCCGCCGTGGCCGCCGGGAGGCCTGACCCGCGCGAACAGCGAGGAAGGGCCCGGTCGGAGATCCGACCGGGCCCTTCTCGTGGTGTCCGTGCCGTGCGCCCGCGCGGGGTTCGGCCCCATGAGGGGGCCGTCGGGTCGGCGGAGTGGCTGCTCCCTGCCGACCCGACGGCCCGGGGAGGTGCCGGTGCGAGGCGTCCCGCCTGTGGGGGATGGCGTGGGCGCCTCGTCCGGTCACGGACGGATTCGTCGTCTTTCAGGTATAGCGCCCCTTCGGCGTTTTGTCTCGGCGAACCTGCGAATGGTGCCGGGTGCGCCCGTCTGCGCACGGTCGCCGTGGCCCTCGTCCGGAGGTGGACGCGCCGAGGCCCGGTCCCGTCCGGAGGTGGACGCGCCGAGGCCCCGGTCCCATTCGGAACCGGGGCCTCGGCGCACGGCTCAGGCCGTCGACGGCTGGGGCTGCCGGGGGCCGCGCCCCGTTCCCTGGTCGCCGGGGCCACCGTCGGAGTCGGCCTCGTCGGCCGTCAGCGGCTGGGCGATGCTCTCCAGCGACTGGCCCTCGGCCTTGACGCCGAGGAACGCCTCCGCGAGGCCGCCGATGACCATCAGGGCCGCGCCGAGGAAGTAGCCCACGGCCAGACCGGTGATGTCCTTGGACGCCGAGGCGTCGTCGATGAGCTTGCCGAACAGCAGCGGGCCACTGATGCCGCCGGCCGCGGTGCCGATCGCGTAGAAGAACGCGATGCACAGGGCACGGGTCTCGAGCGGGAACACCTCGCTGGCGGTGAGGTAGGCGGCGCTGGCCCCGGCCGAGGCGAAGAAGAAGATCACCACGCCGAACAGCGTCAGGGTCACTGCGCTGAGGCCACCCAGGCTGAAGCCGGCGATGGCCAGCAGCACTCCCGACAGGAGGTACGTCCCGGCGATCATGCGCACGCGACCGATCGAGTCGAACAGCGGGCTGAGCAGCAGCGCGCCGGCGAAGTTGCTGACGGCGAAGATGGCGATGTACCACCCGGTCTGCTTCACCCCGAAGAACGTGGTCAGGCTGTCGCCGTAGGTGAAGAAGAAGGCGTTGTAGAGGAACGCCTGGCCGACGAACAGCAGGAAGCACAGGACGGTGCGGCGCGGGTAGAGCGTGAACACGGTCTTGGCGATCTCCGGGATGGAGATGGTCCGTCGTTGCCGGATGGTGATCGGCTCGTCGTCGATCGTGGGGAGGTCGCGCCCGGTTTCCTCGGCCACCGTCCCCTCGATCTGCTTGACGATCGTCTCGCCCTCGTCCTCACGGCCGTGGATGAAGAGCCAGCGCGGGCTCTCCGGGACGTGGCGTCGCACCACGAGGATGCCGACGGCGAGGATGGCGCCCAGGCCGAAGGCGAGCCGCCAGCCGATCGCGGGGTCGAGGACCTTCGGGTCGAGCAGCGGGATGGTGAGCAGGGAGCCGAGGGCGGCACCGATCCAGAACGAGCCGTTGATCGCCACGTCCACGCGACCGCGGTACTTCTTGGGGATCAGCTCGTCGATCGCCGAGTTGATGGCGGCGTACTCGCCGCCGATGCCCATGCCGGTGAGGAACCGCGCGATGAAGTACCAGAGCGGGTTCGGGGCGAACGCCGTGAGCACGGTGGCCACGGTGTAGACGCCCAGGGTGAGCAGGAACAGCTTCTTGCGACCGAACTTGTCGGTCAGCTGTCCGAAGAACAAGGCTCCCAGGCACGCACCGGCGACGTACACCGCGCCGGCCATCCCGATGTCGGAGCTGCTGAGGCCGAGTCCGGTGTCGGTGGGCTTGAGCGCCTCCGACATCGAGCCGACGATGGTCACCTCGAGGCCGTCGAGGATCCACACGGTCCCCAGGCCGATCACGACCATCCAGTGCCACCGGGCCCAGGGCAGGCGGTCCAGCCTGGCCGGGATGTCGGTGGTGATGCGTCCTGTTTCGACGTCTGACGCCACGGTTCCTCCTCATTGAGTTCCAGGCGCGGACCCGTGGTTCGGGTGCGGCGCCGCCAGAACGCTAGGGCGAACCGGGACCATCCGCACTCCGGGGAGCGAACCGGGCACCTTGCGCCCGCGCCATACCGGCACCGACCGCGTCCGGTATGGCGCCCAGCCGGCCCTCGCGGAGAAGGTGCAGGTCAGGGGCGGTAGCAGACGAAGATCGCCGTCCCGGGGAACAGCTGTCCGCGCAACGGGGACCACCCGCCCCACGCCTGGTCGTTGCGGTCGGGCCACTCGGGCTCGACGAGGTCGACGAGGAACAGGCCGGCGGCCACCATTTCGCGGACCCGGTCACCGACGGTGCGGTGGTGCTCCACGTAGCTCGCCTCCCCGTCGGAGTCGCTCTCGACGTAGGGAGTGCGGTCGAAGTAGGACTGGCCGACCGTCAGCCCTGCCGGGCCGGGGTCGTCGGGGAAGGCCCACCGGAAGGGGTGGGTGGTGGAGAAGACGAACCGCCCACCGGGGCGCAGCACCCGGGCCACCTCGCGCATGAGGAGTGCCGTGTCCGCGACGAACGGCACGGCGCCGTACGACGTGAAGACGAGGTCGAAGCTGCCGTCGGCGAAGGGGAGGGCCACCGCGTCGCACTGGGCGAACGGCACGGCCTGCTCCGGGCTCGACCTCCGGTTGAGGTCGAGGCCCTGGCGCACCATCCCCGCCGACAGGTCGGTGGCGACGACGGTGCCCCCGGCCGCGGCGACCCACCTGGCGCACTGCCCGGCGCCCGCACCGATCTCCAGGACTCGGCGTCCGGCCACCTCGCCGAGCAGCGTCAGCTCCTCCTCGCGCCAGCCCTCGGGCCCCCAGACGAACTGGGCGTCACCGAGGAAGGTGCCGTGCTCCGCGTAGTACTCGCCGGCCTCGGCGTCCCACCAGGACCGGTTGGCGGCCGCGGTCTCCTCGGCTCCCGCGTCGCGGCGGCTGACCTGCGCAAACTCGCTCACCGGTGGACCTCTCGTGTTTTGACCGTGCGGGGACGGTCTCGGTAGGGTGGGGGAGCACATCCGTGTGCGCGCTTCGTCGTGTCACCCCACCGGTGCGCGCGAGCGTGAGCACAACAACCATCTTCTATTCACTGTCCATCATCGGAGTTCCTACTACATGACTGCCAGCACGGTCGAAAAGACCGCCCCTCAGGTTGCCATCAACGACATCGGCACCGAGGAAGAACTGCTTGCCGCGATCGACGCGACGATCAAGGATTTCAACGACGGCGACATCGTCGAGGGGATCATCGTCAAGGTCGACCGGGACGAGGTCCTGCTCGACATCGGTTACAAGACCGAGGGTGTCATCCCCTCCCGCGAGCTCTCGATCAAGCACGACGTCGACCCCTCTGAGGTCGTCAAGGTCGGCGACGAGGTCGAGGCCCTGGTCCTCCAGAAGGAGGACAAGGAAGGTCGCCTGATCCTGTCCAAGAAGCGTGCGCAGTACGAGCGCGCCTGGGGCACGATCGAGAAGATCAAGGAAGAGGACGGCGTCGTCACCGGCACCGTCATCGAGGTCGTCAAGGGTGGACTTATCCTCGACATCGGCCTCCGTGGCTTCCTCCCCGCGTCCCTCGTCGAGATGCGTCGCGTCCGCGACCTCCAGCCCTACGTGGGCAAGGAGATCGAGGCCAAGATCATCGAGCTCGACAAGAACCGCAACAACGTGGTCCTGTCGCGCCGTGCGTGGCTCGAGCAGACCCAGTCCGAGGTGCGCACCACGTTCCTCAAGGAGCTCCAGAAGGGGCAGGTCCGCTCCGGCGTCGTCTCCTCGATCGTCAACTTCGGTGCGTTCGTGGACCTCGGCGGCGTCGACGGTCTCGTCCACGTGTCCGAGCTGTCCTGGAAGCACATCGACCACCCGTCCGAGGTCGTCGAGGTGGGCCAGGAGGTCACCGTCGAGGTGCTCGACGTGGACATGGACCGCGAGCGTGTCTCCCTGTCGCTCAAGGCGACGCAGGAGGACCCGTGGCAGCACTTCGCCCGGACCCACGCGATCGGTCAGGTCGTCCCGGGCAAGGTCACCAAGCTCGTCCCGTTCGGTGCGTTCGTGCGCGTCGACGACGGCATCGAGGGCCTGGTCCACATCTCCGAGCTGGCCGAGCGCCACGTGGAGCTGCCGGAGCAGGTCGTCACGGTCGGGTCCGACATCTTCGTCAAGGTCATCGACATCGACCTCGAGCGTCGCCGTATCTCGCTGAGCCTCAAGCAGGCCAACGACGACAGCGCGCCCACGGCCGAGTTCGACCCGACGCTCTACGGCATGGCCGCGGAGTACGACGAGAAGGGTGACTACAAGTACCCGGAGGGCTTCGACCCCGAGACCCAGGAATGGCTCGAGGGCTTCGACGCCCAGCGCGAGAAGTGGGAGAAGCAGTACGCCGAGGCCCACGCTCGCTGGGAGGCCCACAAGGCCCAGATCGAGGAGGCCACCAAGGCCGACGCCGAGGCTGCGGCCAACGCCGGTGCCGCGACGTCGTACTCCTCCGACTCGGGTTCCTCCTCCTCGTCGTCGTCCGACAGCGACTCGGGCAGCAGCAGCCGCCCGGCCGCTCCGGCGTCCGAAGGCACCCTGGCCTCCGACGAGGCCCTCGCCGCGCTGCGCGAGAAGCTCACCGGCAACTGAGCCCACGCTCGCGCCATACCTCGGTATGGCGTGGGCACGGCTTCGAGAGGCCCGGTTCCCCTGCGGGGGAGCCGGGCCTCTCGGCGTTCCCCGTGTCGGGCGCTGCGGAGGTGCCTGCCCGTGCTTGGCTGTGGCGGTGCCCTTCACCGTCAGCCACGTCGCCGCAGTCCTCCCGGTCGCCGGGCGGTCCGAGCGGTTCCTGCCCGCGGCCGGGCTCGTGGCAGGGTCGATGGCACCGGACTACCCGTGGTTCCTCACGGGCGGGCGTTCGGCCGGCCTGAGCCACTCCGCCCTCGGGATCGTGACCGTGGACCTCGTCGCGGGCGTCCTCGGGGTCCTGCTCTGGCGGCGGTTGGTCGCCGCGCCGGTGCGTGACCTCCTGCCGCGTCGGATCGGAAGAGCGGTGCCGGAGCCTGCCCGCACCCGGGTCGTCGACCTGCCCTGGTTGACCCTGGCCGTGGTCACGGGGGCGGTGACCCACGTGCTGTGGGATGGCTTCACCCACCCCGGGAGGTTCGGGGTCAGGTGGATCGGCTGGTTGTCCGCGGACCACGCCGGGGTGCCCGGGCACCAGTGGGCCCAGCTCGTCAGCGGCGCGGTCGGCGGCCTGGTGGTTCTCGCCTGGGCGGTTGCACGGGTGGTGCGGGAGGACGCGCCGCCAGGGCGACCCGTCATCGGCAGGAGCACCCTCCGCGAGCGGCTCGGCGCCCTGCTCGTCGTCCTCGTGGGCCTCCTCGTGGGTGCCCTGGTCGGCCTGGTCACCGCCCCGGCCGACCTCGAGTCGATGCTCTTCCGGGTCGTCACCCGTGGTGGGCTGGCGGCGGGCCTCGGCGCGGTCGCCGTCTGCCTCGCCTGGCACGCTCGAGCTGCCGGCCGAGTGGGGGTGTCGGCTCCGGGCAGGTAGCGTGCCGGACATGGCACGCAGCATCGCGACGAACACGAAGGTCGACCTCGAGGGGCTCCTGGACTTCGTCCGCCCCCGCCACCAGATGGTGGTCATCACCACGCGGTCCGACGGGCGTCCGCAGGCGTCACCGGTGACCGGGGGAGTCGACCAGGAGGGCCGCATCGTCATCTCGTCCTACCCCGAGCGGGCCAAGACGAACAACGCCCGCAAGCGTCCCGAGCTCAGCGTCATGGTGCTCTCGGACGACTTCGGCGGGGCGTGGGTGCAGGTCGACGGGGACTGCGAGGTGATCGACGCACCAGAGTCGGTCGAACCGCTCGTCGACTACTTCCGCTGCATCTCGGGGGAGCACCCCGACTGGGACGAGTACCGCCAGGCGATGCTCGACCAGGGCAAGTCGATCCTGCGCCTCACCCCCACCCGTTGGTCGCCGATCGCGACAGGCGGTTTCCCCGCCCGCCTGGCCGACTGACGCCCGACCCCACCTCGCCCAGGACATCACGATCGGGGCACAGGCGGCGCGAACCGCGCTCTCCCCGGGCGGCGAGGCCGCTACCTTCCCGGGCATGGAGGGGACGGTGTGGGGGGTCCTGATCGGCACGGTCAAGACGATCGTGGCGATCCTCAGCGTGCCGGCGTGGCTGCTGGCGGCGTACTTCGTCGGCTGGTTCTGGGTGGGGCTCCCGAGCTTCGCCACCTGCAACATCGGAGTCACACCGAGCTGTGCACGCGGCCACGGCATGCCTCAGTACCTCACCGTCCTGGTGCTCACGATCTCGTCCACGCTGCTCCTGCTCGCCGCCGCATCCAGGTGGCACCGGAGTCGTGCCTGGCTCGCGGCCTGCCTGTGTGCCATCGCGGCATGGCTCGTGGCGACGCTCATGGGCGAGCTCGCGTTCGTCCCCCGTTGGTGGCTTGCCTGACTTCTGCCCCTCTGGACGACCTGAGTCGGGACTAGGGTGGGTGCCATGTTGCGCGTCGGTCTCACGGGTGGAATCGGGTCCGGGAAATCGACTGTGGCCCAACGGTTCTCGGCACTCGGAGCGGTGATCATCGATGCCGACGTCCTCGCCCGCGAAGTCGTGGCGCCGGGGTCGCAGGGGCTACGGGCTGTGGCCGAACGGTTCGGCGAGGACGTGCTCGACGACGAGGGCGGCCTCAACCGCCCGGCGCTCGGGGCGATCGTGTTCGCGGACCCGGCGGCGCGGCGTGACCTCGAGGCGATCACGCACCCGTTGATCGCCGCCCGGACGGCGGAGCTGCTCGAGCAGGCCGGGGAGAGGTCCATCGTGGTGCACGACGTGCCGCTGCTCGTCGAGAAGCAGATGGGACCGTCATACCACCTGGTCGTGGTGGTGGGGGCGGCCGAGTCGACCCGCGTGAAGCGCCTCGCGGCCGCACGGGGGATGACCGAGCAGGAGGCCCGGAGCCGGATCGCCGCGCAGGCCGGTGACGACGAGCGCCGAGCCACTGCGGACGTGTGGCTCGACAACGACGGGGCCCGGGAGGACCTCGGGGTCGCGGTCGACCGGTTGTGGAGCGACCGACTGGTCCCGTTCGAGGTCAACGTCCGCACCGCCACCCGGTCCCGCCGGCCCGAGCGACTGGTGCTGCACGAGCCCGACCCCACCTGGCCCGCCCAGGCCGAGCGGCTGCTCGGGCGACTGCGACGCGCGTTCGGTGACGTCCTGGTCACTGCCGACCACGTCGGCAGCACGGCCGTGCCCGGGCTCATCGCCAAGGACGTCATCGACCTCCAGGTGGGGGTGCGGTCCCTGGCCGACGTCGACGAACCGGAGCTGCTGGAGACGTTGCGCAGGGCCGGCTTCCCGAGGCCCTCGGGCGACTGGAGCGACAACAGCAAGGACGGGTCGGTCTGGCCCAAGCGGTTCCTCGGCAGCGCCGACCCCGGCCGGGTCGCACACGTCCACGTCCGTGAGGTCGACAGCGAGGGTTGGCGCTGGGCGCTCGTCTTCCGCGACTGGATGCGAGCCGACCCTGCCGCCCGGGCCGAGTACGCCGCCGAGAAGCAGCGGATCGCCACGACGACCGACACCGTCGACGCGTACGCCGACGCCAAGGAGCCATGGTTCGACTCGGTCCACGACCGAGCGGCCGCCTGGGCCCGGGACACGGGGTGGACGTACCCGCGTGGCTGACGAACGGACCCCGCGCAGCGTCTACGGCGTGGGGGAGGAGCCGGACCCCCGCTTCTCCCTCGCCAACGAGCGGACCGCACTGGCGTGGATGCGCACCGCCCTGGCCCTCGTCGGCGGCGGCGTGGCCATGGTGTCGCTGGCGAGCCTGGACTCCCTGCCCGCCTGGACCGCCCTCGTGGGAGCCGCTGCCTGCCTCGGGGGCGCCACGCTGTCCCTGCGTGCCGTCGGTGCGTGGGCACGGGTGGAGCGCGCCCTGCGGCTGCGCCAGCCGCTGCCCGCACCATGCGCGCTGGGGGTGCTGGCGGGCGGCGTCGTCGTCCTGGCCGTGCTCACGCTGGTGCTGTCCGTCGTCGAGCTGCGCGGCCGGTGAGGGGCAGGAGGGGGCTGCGCGGCCCGGTGCGTGGGTGGTCGGGTTGAGCTCGTTCCCGCAGCGCGAGGCCCTGCAGCCAGAGCGGACGGCCCTGGCATGGCAACGCACCGCCGTCACGGCCCTGGTGGCCTTCGTCCCGCTGGTCGTCGTCGCCCTGCGGCGCGACCTGCCGTTCGTAGCAGGCGGTGGCGGGGTCGCCATGGCGGTCAGCGCCGGGTTGGTGGTGTCGGTTCGTCGCCGGCTGCGGCAGCTGGACGACGACGAGCGCGGGTACTCGCCACTGCCACCCCTGGCCCAGGTCGCCGCGATCACGGTGCTCTGTGCCGTGGGCGGTGTCGTGGTCGCCGTGGCGCGGTTCAGCTGAGGTCGCGCTCGTCGCGCACGGGGACGAGGGGCAGGGCGACGGCGGCGAACACCGCCGCGAGCCCGAACACCGCGGCATACCCGACGTGGGTGGCGACGAGGCCGGCGACCGGGGGCACGCACGCGGCGACCAGGAACTGGCCGGTGTTCTGCAGGCCGAGGGCCCGCCCGCTCCAGAACGGCCCGGCCCGCTCGGCCACGGCGGTGAAGGCGAGCCCGTTGTCCGCGACGGTGACCGTCGAGGCCACGACCAGCAGCACGACGGCAACACCCCAGCCGAGGCCGGCCGTGAGGCCGAGAGCCGCCATGGTGACCACCGCGGCGACCGCGACCCAGCGCAGCGGCCGCATCCTGCTGCCCACGACGTCGGACAGCTGGCCGACCCCGATCCGGCCGAGTGCCCCGGCGACCTGGGTGAGGGCCACGAGGACGCCTGCCGTCCCGGCGGACCAGCCGCGTTCGGAGACGAGCCAGACGAGCGCATAGGTCCAGACCACGAACTGGGGCACGACCAGCAGCATCGACACCCCGTGGATCCGGGGGAGGTACCGGTCGGAGCGGTAGGGGCTGTCGGACGCCTGCTGACGTCGGACGGGTCGCGGCGGGTCGATGACGACGGCGGCGACGAGGACCAGACCCAGGGCAGCCGCCGCGGTGGGCAGCCACAGGGCGGCCGTCACCCCGTGCGCGTCGGCGACCACGGCCATGCTCACGGCGGCGACCCCGACCCCGACCGGCTGGGCCATCTGCCGGATGCCCATCGCGAGGCCGCGCCGCTCGGGCGGGAACCAGCCGACGATGACCCGCCCGCTGGCCGCGTTCGCGGAGGCCGCGGCTGCTCCGGCGAGGAACAGGGCGAGGGCGAGGGTGGTCGTACCGGGGGCCAGGACCCCGGCGACGGAGGCCACCGCCGTCCCCGCGAGCCCTGCGAGGAGGACGAGGCGTTCGCCGTGCCGGTCGACGACGGCGCCCCAGGCCACGAGGGTGAGCATCGTCCCTAGCACCGGTGCGGCCGCCACCAGACCGGCCTGGGCGAGCGTCAGCCCCGAACGGGCCACGAGCGCGGGGATGAGGAAGGCCGGTCCGTGCACGGCGACGGCCGAGGCCGCCTGGGCGAGCGTGGTGGCGCCGAGCATGGCCCACCGACGGACCGTCCCGACCTCGACGGCGCGGCCCGGTGCGGGGCGGGTCAGTGCCACCCGCCCAGTCAACGCCGCGCACCTGGTGCGCGCAGCCGTGTCTCACCGGATCGTGAGACGCCCGTCCCGGGTGTGCCGCGCAGCCCCGCGGGTGGGCCGGCGGCGGCTGTCGGTGGCGAGGCATACGGTGGACCCATGCGTCCCACGACTGACCTGCAACGCACCGTTGCCCCGTTCGAGGTCGTCTCCGAGTTCTCGCCGGCCGGCGACCAGCCGACCGCGATCGCCGACCTGGCCAAGCGGGTCCGCGCCGGCGAGCAGAACACCGTGCTCCTCGGCGCCACCGGCACCGGCAAGTCCGCGACGACCGCCTGGCTCATCGAGGAGGTCCAGCGCCCCACGCTCGTGATGGCCCCGAACAAGACGCTGGCCGCCCAGCTGGCCAACGAGTTCCGCGAGCTGCTGCCCAACAACGCGGTCGAGTACTTCGTCTCCTACTACGACTACTACCAGCCCGAGGCGTACATCGCGCAGACGGACACGTACATCGAGAAGGACTCCTCGATCAACGAGGAGGTGGAGCGGCTGCGGCACAGCGCGACCAACTCGCTGCTGACCCGGCGCGACGTCATCGTGGTCGCCTCGGTGTCCTGCATCTACGGCCTCGGCACCCCGCAGGAGTACGTCGACCGGATGGCGCGGCTCAAGGTCGGTATGGAGGTCGACCGTGACGAGCTGCTCCGCCGGTTCGTCCAGATGCAGTACACCCGCAACGACCTGGCCTTCACGCGGGGCACCTTCCGCGTCCGGGGCGACACCGTCGAGATCATCCCGGTCTACGAGGAGCTGGCGGTCCGCATCGAGTTCTTCGGCGACGAGGTCGAGCGGATCTACACGCTGCACCCCGTCAGCGGCGAGATCATGCGCGAGGAGACGGAGATGTACGTCTTCCCGGCGACGCACTACGTCGCCGGTCCCGAGCGGATGGAGCGCGCCATCCGCGGCATCGAGCTCGAGCTCGCCGACCAGCTCGCGACGTTCGAGAAGCAGGGCAAGCTGCTCGAGGCGCAGCGGCTGCGCATGCGCACGACGTACGACATCGAGATGATGCGCCAGGTCGGCTCCTGCTCCGGCATCGAGAACTACTCGATGCACATCGACGGCCGGGCCCGGGGCACCGCTCCCAACACCCTGCTCGACTACTTCCCCGAGGACTTCCTGCTCGTCATCGACGAGTCGCACGTCACCGTGCCGCAGATCGGTGCCATGTACGAGGGCGACATGTCCCGCAAGCGGCAGCTCGTCGACCACGGGTTCCGGCTGCCGTCTGCGATGGACAACCGTCCGCTGCGCTGGGAGGAGTTCCTCGAGCGGATCGGCCAGACCGTCTTCCTGTCGGCCACCCCGGGCCCCTACGAGCTGGCGCAGAGCACGGGCGTCGTCGAGCAGATCATCCGACCCACGGGCCTGATCGACCCCGAGGTCGTGCTCAAGCCGACCAAGGGCCAGATCGACGACCTGCTGCACGAGATCGGCGAGCGGACCGCGAAGAACGAGCGCGTCCTGGTCACCACGTTGACCAAGAAGATGGCCGAGGACCTCACCGACTACCTGCTCGACAAGGGGGTCCGGGTCCGCTACCTGCACAGCGAGGTCGACACCCTGCGCCGCGTCGAGCTGCTCCGGGAGCTGCGGATGGGGGAGTACGACGTCCTCGTCGGCATCAACCTCCTGCGCGAGGGGCTCGACCTCCCGGAGGTCTCGCTCGTCAGCATCCTCGACGCCGACAAGGAGGGGTTCCTGCGGTCCGCCCGTTCGCTGATCCAGACCATCGGTCGCGCCGCCCGCAACGTGTCCGGCCAGGTGCACATGTACGCCGACAAGATCACCCCGTCCATGGCGGAGGCGATCGACGAGACCTCACGCCGGCGCGAGAAGCAGATCGCCTACAACCTGGCCGCCGGGGTCGACCCGCAGCCGCTGCGCAAGAAGATCGCCGACATCACCGACCTGCTCAACCGCGAGGACGCCGACACCGAGGCTCTCATCGGCTCCGGTCGCAGCCAGTCCCGCGGCAAGGGCGGGGGTCGTGGCGGCCGGGGGACGGTCCAGGCCGACGCGGCGGTGGCCAGCGACCGGCTCCGCGGCATGCCGGCCAACGACCTGGCCAACCTCATCCAGGAGCTGTCGACGCAGATGCACCAGGCCGCCACCGACCTGCACTTCGAGCTGGCTGCGCGGTTGCGCGACGAGATCGGCGACCTGAAGAAGGAGCTGCGCCAGATGTCGAACGCCACGCAGTAGCGGCGCCGCGACCCACCGGCATACGGACCGAATAGGGCAGGCGGCCGAAGTCTGGGAGACTGCTCGACGGACCAAGGGCCGGACGGGTACGCACACCCGGCGCCGGACACGGTCCGAGCAGTTCTGCACCACGCTTTTCATGTTCATCGGAGGGCCGGGTCCCCCGAGGAACATCGCTGTACATGTTCATCGGAGGGGAGTATCCCCACGCGGTGTCCTCGTCATCACGGCAGCTCCGCCCGTGGCCTCCTGGCCGCTCGGGGCGCTGCCCGGGGAGCCGGTCCGCACCAGCTCAGGGGCGGGAGAGACCTCCGGCCACCTCAGTCGTGACCGGAAGGGTCGTCTCGTGAATTCCCTCGTCCATGCCGCCGCGGATGCCGACAAGATGGATGTCGCTCCGTGGGTCTGGTACCTCACCATCGGTCTGATGGCCGCCGTCCTGCTCTTCGACGTCTTCATCATCGCGCGCCGTCCCCACGTGCCGAGCACCAAGGAGGTCAGCATCGCGCTGGCCGGCTACGTCGGTGCTGCCGTCCTGTTCGGCCTCGGTGTCTGGTGGTTCACCAAGGACGCCCACGGCGCGAAGTTCATGACCGAGTACTACGCCGGCTGGCTCACCGAGTACTCGCTGTCGGTCGACAACCTCTTCATCTTCCTGCTGATCATGGCCAGGTTCGGGGTCCCCGAGAAGCTGCAGCAGTCCGCCCTGCTCATCGGCATCATCATCGCCATCGTGCTCCGAGGCATCTTCATCGCCGTCGGTGCCGCCGCGATCAACAACTTCGCCTGGGTGTTCTACATCTTCGGTGCGTTCCTCATCTACACCGCCGTCAAGCTCGCCAAGGAGGGCGAGGGCGACGACGACGAGTACGAGGAGAACCGCTTCATGAAGTTCGTCGAGAAGCGCTTCCCGGCCACCCAGGAGTACGACGGCGCCAAGCTCTTCACGAAGATCGACGGCAAGAAGCTCGCCACCCCGATGTTCATCGTCATCATGGCGCTGGGGACCACGGACCTGCTGTTCGCCCTCGACTCCATCCCCGCGATCTTCGGCCTCACCAAGGACCCCTACCTGGTCCTCACGGCCAACCTCTTCGCGCTGATGGGGCTGCGCCAGCTGTACTTCCTCATCGGGGGTCTGCTGAAGCGGCTCGTGTACCTCAGCATCGGCCTGGCCGTCCTGCTGGCCTTCATCGGGGTCAAGCTCGTGCTGCACGCCATGCACGAGAACGAGCTCCCGTTCATCAACGGCGGCGAGCACATCGAGTGGGCCCCGGACATCCCGATCTCGGTCTCGCTCGGTGCCATCGTCGTCATCCTCGGCGTCACCACCGTGGCCAGCCTGCTGAAGACCCGCAAGGACGACCAGGCGGCCACGCCCGGCACCTGACGGCACCCTCGACGGCACCCGCGTGCCCGCTCCCGGCTCCGTGCCGGCAGCGGGCACGCGCGCGTCAGCCGGTGGACGTCGCAGGCTCCTTGCAACCCCCAGCGCCCATGACGAGGACGCTGGCCAGCACCACGAGCCCCATGCCGAGCAGCTGCCGCCCGGTCAGGCGCTGGTGCAGCACGAGGAAACCGGCGAGCGCGGCCGCCGCCGGCTCGAGGCTCAGCAGGATCCCGAACACCCGCGCGCTGAGGTGCCGCAGTGCTGCGAGCTCCAGCGAGTAGGGCAGCACCGACGAGAGCACGGCGATCCCGAGCCCTTTGACGACCGCTCCGCCGCTCCAGTCGGGGACGCTGCGCAACCCCAGTGGCAGGCTCACGACGAGCGCGACGGCCATGGCGAGGGCGAGCCCGTCGAAGCTCGCGAACTCCCGGCCTGCCCGTCCGCTGGCCAGGATGTATGCCGCCCAGCAGGCTCCCGCCGCCGCGGCCAGTCCCAGCCCGGTCCACTCGACGGTACCCAGCGGTACCTCGAGGGCGCGGGAGATGAGCACGACCCCGATCGCGGCCGCCACCACGGCCAGGAGGTCGCGTGCCCGACGTGCCAGCACCGTCGCCAGGGTCAACGGACCGAGGAACTCGACGGTGACGGCGACCCCGATCGGCAGATGCTCCAACGACGCGTAGAACGCGAGGTTCATCAGCCCCAGCGCCAACCCGAACGCGATGACGGTGCGCCAGGCAACGGGGGACTGGCCGCGCAGAGACGGTCGGGCCAGCCCGAGGAGGATGGCCGTGGCGAACAGCAACCGCAGGGTGACCGACCCGGCCGCACCGATCTCCGGGACGAGGGTGGCGGCGAGGGCGCCGCCGAACTGGACCGAGACGACTGCGGTGAGGACGAGCAGCAGCGGGGAGGCCGGAGCTCGCGTCGTCGCCATGGGCGCGACTGTAGTGAGGAGGTCGGGACCGGGTGCAGCTGGTCTCACCAGCCGCGGTCGCGCCACTCCTGCAGGTGGGGTCGCTCGGCACCGAGCGTCGTGTCGTCCCCGTGGCCGGGATAGACCCAGGTCTCGTCGTCGTAGACGTCGAAGACACGGGTGGTCACGTCGTCGATGAGGGCCGCGAAGCTCTGGCCCTCGTTCTTGGTGTTCCCGACACCTCCGGGGAACAGCGAGTCCCCGGTGAACAGGTGGGTGTGCCCGTCCGGGTCGTCGTACGCGAGGGCGATCGAGCCGGGGGTGTGGCCACGGAGGTGGATGACGTCCAGGTCCACCTCGCCGAAGCTGATCCGGTCGCCGTGCCCGACCGTGCGGTCCGGCGGGACCGGGAGTCCGTCGGCGTCCGCGGCACCACAGATGCTCGTCGCCCCGGTGGCGGTGAGGACGTCGGGCAGCGCGCGGTGGTGGTCCCAGTGCTGGTGGGTCGTGACGACGACGTCGAGACGACCTGATCCCTCCGCCACGAGCTCGAGCAGTCGAGGTGCGTCGTCCGCCGCGTCGATGAGGAGCTGTGCGCCCGTGTGGTGGCACTGCAGCAAATAGGCGTTGTTGTCCATCCCTGAGACAGAGATCTTCCAAATGCTGAGAAGGTTGAGGGTCCTTTTTTCACTTGGGCCAGTCGATTTCACATGTCCGTCGTAGGTCATGTCACGCATTCTGTAGTCACGGGAGGCAATCACGGTGAATCAGTGGGTTCGCCTAGTTCCTATTGACTATTGCTGCTCCTCTTTTTGACGTCATACGTTTGACCCGTCGCGGAAGCAACGGGGGCCTCACAGGGGGTGCAGTCTCCCGTCCGCGGGTTGGTGAGGGATACAACATGGCTGCAACATTTCAGGACTACCCGCGCCCAGTCGCGGGTGGAGAGCTCGACACAGTAAGAGCACTGCTGCACGACCTGCGGCAACCGCTGGCCGCCATTCTGCTCCTCTCGGGAGCTGAAGGTGGCGACAACGCACGAAAGATGAACCTGATCGAGGGCCAGGCCCGTTGGTTGGCCGAGCTCGTCGAGGCGGTGCTGTCCGACGCGTCCGATGACGACGTCGAGAGCATCGACCTCATCACCGTGGTCCGTAGGGCCACCGAACGGGCACAGGTGACCGCCTCGTGCCCGATCAAGATCGATGTCGTGGGTGCGCCGCAGGCTTGGGCGCGACCGGTGGCTCTGGGACGGGCACTCTCGTGCGTCCTGGACAACGCCGTCCGGGCAGCGGGTGAGGAAGGCCATGTCACCGTGGCCGTCCACACCGACGGCGCCGGCGTCCACGTGACCGTGCGAGACGACGGGCCCGGTCTCGGGCGCATCGCCTCTGTCACATCGCTTGGACTCACGACCACGCGCGCCATGGTGGCTGCTTGCAAGGGGTCCTTCCGTCTCTACACGGCCGATGAGGGCGGCGTCGTCGCCGACATCACCCTCGCGCCCGTGTCCGACCGCGAGGCGCTGCCGGCGCTTCCGACCCTTCAGGTGGTTGCATCATGAGGATCGTCGTCTGCGATGACCATCTCCTCCTCCTCGAGGCCCTCGGCCTCGCCCTCGGTGCCAAGGGGCACGACGTCGTCGCCCTGGCCGGTACGCCGGACGAGGCCATCGCCGCAGTGGCGATGCACCGGCCCGAGGTCTGTCTGCTCGACGTGAACTTCCCCGGCGGCAACTCCGTCGCGGCGATCCACCAGATCAGGGAGATCTCACCGGAGACCAAGGTCGTCATGCTCTCGGCCGAGGCCGACCACGCGGTGGTCGGTCGCGCGATCGCCGAGGGCGCGTCCGGCTACGTCGGCAAGGAGAAGCCGATCGTCGAGATCATCGAGATGCTGGACCGCGCGGTGCGCGGCCAGCTCGCGGTGGAACCTGCTCTCCTGCAGCGCGCCCTGCGCCCGCAGAAGACCACGGAGGACCCGCTCTGGGCCCTGCAGTTCCTGACCGACCGTGAGTGGCAGGTCATGCGCTGCATCATGGAGGGACAGACGACCGAGGAGATGGCCGAGGCCCTGGGCGTGCAGCGGAGCACCGCGCGCACGCACGTCCAGAACCTGTTGACCAAGCTCGGGGTCCACTCCCGCCTGCAGGCCGCCGCGCTGATGTCCGCCCACGGCTCGCACGAGTCGTGGCCGGCGCACCTGCGCTGAGCCCACCAGGTCCGACCACGACGTCGGACCACAGGGCGCCACCGCACCACTGCACCACCGGCCCCGGTGACGACGCACCCGCGTCGACACCGGGGCCGGTGGTCTCGGTCGACGGGTCCGACAGGGGTCGTCCCACGTCCGGTTTCCGCCTCGGCGGGAGAAGATCACCCTTTTGACGTAGGGGCTTCTCCAGCACCAGTCGGTGGGGCAATCGGTGTGGAGGCGAGAGGGTGAGGTCATGCCTGCCCCCACGCGCATACTCGTCGTCGATGACCATGAGGTCTTCGTCGACGCCCTCGCCGTCTGCCTCGGTGACTTCGACGGCGTGGTGGTCGCAGGAACGGCCACCAGTCTCGAGTCCGGCATGCGCCTGCTCGACCAGGCGTCCTACGACGTCATGGTCCTCGACCTCGACCTCGCCGGTGAGGACGGGCTGCGGCTCGCCCGTGAGGCCCTGCGCCTCAACCCGGGCGCCGGGGTCGTCGTGGCCACCGGCCTCGACGCGTCCGACCGGATCGTCGAGGCCGTCCAGCTCGGCGTGCGCGGCTGGGTCACCAAGACGGTGACGCCCGAAGAGCTCGTCGACGCGGTCCAGGGCGTGGCGCGCGGGGAGACCCGGATCCCTGCGGACCTCCTCGCCGGTGTCCTCGTGTCGTTCTCGCGCGAGCAGCGAGCGCCCCTGGAGCACGTGCAGGGCATTCGCGACCTGACGACGCGTGAGCTCGAGGTGCTCGGGTGCCTGGTGGAGGGGATGAGCCGCACCGAGATCGGCGAGCTGCTGCACGTCTCTCCCAACACCGTGCGGACCCACGTCCAGAGCATCCTGCACAAGCTCAAGGTGCACTCGGCGCTCGCTGCCGTGGCGATCGCCCGGCGCGCCGGCGTCACCGGTGCGTCGATCCTCACCAGCTGAGCTCAGGCGCCCCGGGGCAGCTCGGGGACACGACCACCGTCGGCCCGGACCTGCGAGCCGTCGCGACGTGCGAGCCACAGCATCAGGCCACCGAGGCTGCCGCTGACCGTGGTGCTGCCCTCGCCGACCGTCCAGGTGTCACCCTCGTCCGCGCGGAGGGTCACCGCGGGGGGCCTGCTCCCGAGCGCGAGGCGGTCCACCGCGTCGGCGACGAACGCGCGCAGCAGGTCCGGCTCGACGTCGTCGAAGGTGAATCCCGCGTCGAGGTCCACGTGGTGGAAGACGACCTCGCGCAGGCGCAGGAAGGGCAGCCTGCTGGAGGGCACTTCGTAACCGCCCCGCATCTCGACCCGTTCGGCCGCCAGGGTGCCGCCCAAGGCCTCGAGCGCCGGGACCAGGCGTTCCGCGGTGGCGCGCAGGTCCTCGAGCTGCTCGGTGGCCGGCCGCCCCGCTCCTGCCGCGATCTCGGCGTCGCGAGCCCCCGTGCCCCCGGGGTACATGTCCTGCCGCTCACCCGTCACCGCCCACGACGCGAGCCTGGCGATGGCGTCGGCGTTGCGTGCCACGTGGCTGAGGACGTGCCCGCGCGTCCAGCCCTCGCAGAGCGAGGGGCCCGAGACGTCGTCGAGCCGGGCGGCGGTCCCGAGGAGTCGGTCCGTGTGGGCGGCCAGCAGGGTGAGGTCGGTGTCGAGGCTCATCTGCGCCACGCTAGTCCGACGCCGGGTCGGCAGCCTGCTGGGCAGCGACCTTCTCGGCGGCGGCCACGGCGTGGGCCGCGCCGATGAGCGCGAGGTGGGAGAAGGCCTGGGGGAAGTTGCCCACCATCCGACCGTGCTGGGGGTCGTACTCCTCGGACACCAGCCCGACGTCGTTCACCAGACCCACCAGGCGGTCCATGAGGGCGGTGGCGTCCGCGACCCGGCCGCACGCGGCATACGCGCTGACGAGCCACCAGGAGCAGGCGAGGAACGGGTGCTCGTCCCCGGGGAGTCCGTCGACCCCGGTCTGGGTGCGGTAGCGCAGCAGGAACCCGTCGCGCATCAGGTCGGACTCCACCGCGCGCACGGTGCCCAGGACGCGCGGGTCGTCCGCGGGCAGGAACCCGACCAACGGGATGAGCAAGAGCGAGGCGTCGACCTCCGTGGTCTCGTAGTGCTGCGTGAAGGTGCCCCGGACCGGGTCGTAGCCGCGGGACAGGACCTCGTCGCGGACGGCGTCGCGGACCTCGCGCCACCGCTCGACCGGGCCCTCGAGGTCGTGCTCCTCGACGCTGCGGACCGCGCGGTCGAACGCCGCCCACACCATGACGCGCGAGTGGGTGAAGTGCCGCAGGGGACCGCGGATCTCCCACAACCCGTTGTCCGGCTGGTCCCAGTGCTTCGCGAGGTCGTCGACCAGGGCTCGCTGCATCGCCCACCCCTGGGCCGACACCTCGAGCCCGGCCCGTCGCGCCTCGTCCAGCGCGATCATCACCTCGCCGAGGACGTCGGACTGGCGCTGGTCGACGGCGCCGTTCCCGATCCGGACCGGTGCGGAGCCGGCATAGCCCGGGAGGTGGTCCAGGGTCCGTTCCGGGAGCCGCCGGGCCCCGTCCACGGCATACATGATCTGCAGGTCCTCGGGGTCGCCGGCGACGGCGCGGATGAGCCAGTTGCGCCACAGGCGCGCCTCGTCGAGGTAGCCGGAGGAGACCAGCGCCTCGAGGGTGAGGGAGGCGTCCCGGAGCCAGCAGAAGCGGTAGTCCCAGTTCCGCTCGCCCCCGAAGTCCTCCGGCAGGCTCGTCGTGGGGGCCGCCACGATCCCGCCGTAGCGCGAGTGGGTGAGCAGGCGCAGGGTCAGCAGCGAGCGGACCACCTGCTCGCGGTAGGGGCCCTCGTAGCTGCAGCGGTGGGCCCAGGCGTTCGAGACGTCGATGGTCTCCTTGATGCGGGAGTCGATGTCGAGCGGCGCGGGCACGGGCTCGTGGGAGGGGAACCACGTCGTCGAGAACGTGTAGGTCTCACCGGCAGCGACGTCGAACTCGTCGACGTGGTGACCGTCCTCGGGGTCCGGGAGACGCGTGCCGCGCAGCACCAGCATGTCCGGACCGGCGATGGCGGTGATCACGTCGCTGTCGAGGCGGTGCCCGACCCCGCGGGACACCCACGGGCGGACCTTGCCGTAGTCGAAGCGGACGGTCCACTCGTGCCGCATCCGGACCGTGCCGCGTTCGCCGCGCACGCTCCGGACGATGTCGGCCCGCCCGTCCCCGATCGGCATGAGATCGGTCACGGTGACCCTGCCCGAGTCGGTCTCGTGGACGGTCTCGAGCACGAAGGAGTTGTCGACGTACCGCCGGGTGCTGCGTGCCTCCTCCACCGGTCCGAGCAGCCACCGGCCGTTGTCGCGGGTGCCCAGCAGCCCGGCGAAGCACGCGGGGGAGTCGAACCGGGGGAGGCAGAGCCAGTCGATCGACCCCCCTCGGCTCACCAGGGCGGCGGTCTCGGTGTCGCCGAGCACGGCGTACTCCTCGATGGGGGTCGGCTGCGGAGTCGTCGTCACGACCTCACCGTAGGCGCCCGTGACGCGGCTGTCAGTGCGGGCACCTAGCATGAAGCGCGTGACCGCAGTGCACCCCACCACACCCCCCATCCGCCCCCACCACGACCAGCTCGTCGTCCGTGGGGCCCGTGAGCACAACCTCAGGGACGTGTCGGTCGAGCTGCCCCGCGACTCGATGATCGTGTTCACCGGGCTCTCCGGCTCCGGCAAGTCCTCGCTCGCGTTCGACACGATCTTCGCCGAGGGCCAGCGCCGCTACGTCGAGTCGTTGTCGGCCTACGCCCGCCAGTTCCTGGGGCAGATGGACAAGCCCGACGTCGACTTCATCGAGGGCCTGTCGCCCGCCGTCTCGATCGACCAGAAGTCGACCAACCGCAACCCGCGGTCCACGGTCGGCACGATCACCGAGGTCTACGACTACCTCCGCCTGCTCTTCGCGCGCGCCGGCCGACCGCACTGCCCCGTGTGCGGTGAGCCGATCACCCGGCAGAGCCCGCAGCAGATCGTCGACCGGCTCCTCGAGCTCCCCGACAAGACCCGTTTCCAGGTGCTGGCGCCCGTCGTGCGTGCCCGCAAGGGCGAGTACGTCGACCTCTTCACCGAGCTCCAGAGCAAGGGCTTCTCGCGTGCCCGCGTCGACGGTGAGGTGGTGTCGCTCACCGAGCCCCCGAAGCTCGAGAAGCAGGTCAAGCACACCATCGACGTCGTCGTCGACCGCCTCGTCGCCAAGGGGTCGGACTCGGGCGCCAAGCGCCGGCTCACCGACTCGGTCGAGACGGCCCTCGGCCTCGCCGGGGGAGTCCTCGTCGTGGAGTTCGTCGACAAGGAGGCCGACGACCCGACGCGGGAGCGGCGCTTCTCCGAGAAGATGGCCTGCCCCAACGACCACCCGCTGTCCATGGACGAGGTCGAGCCGCGCTCGTTCTCGTTCAACAGCCCCTTCGGCGCCTGCCCCAAGTGCAGCGGCCTCGGCACCGAGCTCGAGGTCGACCCCGAGCTGCTCGTGCCGGACGAGGACCTCACCCTGGCCGAGGGCGCGATCGCCCCTTGGGCCCAGGGCAGTGGATCGGCGGAGTACTTCCAGCGGGTCATGACCGCCCTCGGCAACGACCTCAAGTTCGCGATGGACGTCCCGTGGAGCGCGCTCCCCGCGCGGGCCCGGGAGGCGCTGCTGCACGGCCAGAACTACAAGGTCCACGTCCGCTACAAGAACCGCTACGGCCGGGAGCGCTCCTACACCACCGGCTTCGAGGGTGTCGTCCCCTTCGTGAAGCGGCGCCACTCCGAGACGGACTCCGAATGGAGCCGGGAGCGGTACGAGGGCTACATGCGTGAGGTGCCGTGCCCCGAGTGCCAGGGCGCCCGGCTCAAGCCCGAGTCGCTCGCCGTCACCATCGGCGGGCAGAGCATCTCGGCGATCTGCGCCCTGGCCATCGCCGACTGCGCGACGTTCCTGCAGACCGTCGACTTCACCGAGCGGGAGCGGCAGATCGCCGAGCGCGTCATCAAGGAGATCGAGGCCCGCCTCGGGTTCCTGCTCGACGTCGGCCTCGACTACCTGTCCCTGGACCGGCCTGCCGGCACGCTGTCCGGTGGCGAGGCGCAGCGCATCCGCCTGGCCACCCAGATCGGGTCCGGCCTCGTGGGCGTCCTGTACGTGCTGGACGAGCCGAGCATCGGCCTGCACCAGCGCGACAACCACCGCCTGATCGAGACCCTGACCCGGCTGCGCGACCTCGGCAACACGCTCATCGTCGTCGAGCACGACGAGGACACCATCGCCACGGCCGACTGGGTCGTCGACATCGGCCCTGGGGCCGGCGAGCACGGTGGTGAGGTGGTGCACTCCGGTCCGGTCAAGGGCCTGCTCGAGCACCCCGACTCGATCACCGGCAAGTACCTCTCGGGTCGCCTCGAGATCCCGACACCGATCACCCGCCGTCCGCAGGAGAAGGGTCGCGAGGTCACCGTCGTGGGGGCGCGCGAGCACAACCTGCACGGGGTCGACGTGTCGTTCCCGCTGGGCAACCTCGTCGCGGTCACCGGCGTCTCCGGTTCGGGCAAGTCGACCCTCGTCAACGACATCCTCTACAACGTCCTGGCCAACAAGCTCAACGGTGCCCGGCACGTCCCGGGGCGGCACAAGACCGTCAAGGGGCTGGACAACCTCGACAAGGTGGTCCACGTCGACCAGAGCCCGATCGGCCGCACCCCGCGGTCCAACCCGGCGACCTACACCGGGGTCTTCGACGCGATCCGCAAGCTCTTCGCCACGACGACCGAGGCCAAGATCCGCGGCTACCAGCCGGGCCGGTTCTCGTTCAACGTCAAGGGCGGACGCTGCGACGCCTGCTCCGGAGACGGCACCATCAAGATCGAGATGAACTTCCTGCCGGACGTCTACGTCCCGTGCGAGGTCTGCCACGGCGCGCGGTACAACCGCGAGACGCTCGAGGTGCACTTCAAGGGCAAGACGATCGCCGACGTCCTCGACATGCCGATCGAGGAGGCGGCCGACTTCTTCGCCGCGGTTCCCGGGATCGCCCGGCACATGCGGACGCTCAACGACGTCGGGCTGGGCTACGTCCGGCTCGGGCAGCCGGCGCCGACGTTGTCCGGTGGTGAGGCGCAGCGCGTGAAGCTGGCTTCCGAGCTGCAGAAGCGGTCGACCGGTCGGACGATCTACGTCCTCGACGAGCCGACGACCGGCCTGCACTTCGAGGACATCCGCAAGCTCCTCGAGGTGCTCCAGGGCCTCGTCGACAAGGGCAACAGCGTCATCGTCATCGAGCACAACCTCGACGTCATCAAGAACGCCGACTGGGTCATCGACATGGGTCCCGAGGGCGGCAACGGCGGCGGGCTGGTCGTGGCCGAGGGCACGCCCGAGGAGGTCGCCGAGGTCGAGGCGAGCCACACCGGCCGGTTCCTGGGACCGGTGCTCGCCAAGAGCGCCCGCACCACGGCGCGACCGACCGGAGCCACCGTGGCCAAGGCGGGGGCCGAGAAGGCCGCCGTCGTGACCAGGGCCACCCGGGCGAAGACCGCTGCGGCGCCGTCGGGTGCCGCGAAGTCCGCTGCGGCCAAGCCGGCCAAGCGCACCGCGGCGGCCTCGGCCACCACTCGTGCCACGGCGACGAAGAAGGCGGCCAGCCAGAAGGCGGCGTCGGCAAAGGCCGCTCCGAGGAAGGCCACCGCGACCACGGCAGCGGCCAAGACCGCCAAGGCGGCGACCAGGGCGCCGCGGTCGGCGGGCGCGAAGCGGAGCTGACGGGGGCGCCGGACGCGCGGTCGTGCGCGTCCAGGCGCCATACGCAGAAGGGGTGGACCGCAGCTGCGGTCCACCCCTTCCGGCGGTCAGGTCGGGCTGACCCTCAGACGTCGCCGCCGAGGTAGGCGGCCTTGACCGCTGGGTCGCTCGCCAGGTCCTTGCCGGTGCCCTCGCGGATGATCTCGCCCGTCTCGAGGATGTAGGCGCGGTCGGCCCGCTTGAGGGCCTGGGCGGCGTTCTGCTCGACGAGCAGCACCGTGGTGCCCTGCTTGTTGATCTCGGTGATGATGTCGAAGATCTGCTGGATCAGCTTCGGTGCCAGGCCCATCGACGGCTCGTCGAGCAGCAGCAGCTTCGGGTTGGCCATCAGGGCCCGCCCCATCGCCAGCATCTGCTGCTCGCCGCCGGACATCGTGCCGGCCACCTGCGTGCGGCGTTCGGCCAGCCGGGGGAAGAGGCCGAAGACGCGGTCGCGGTCCTGGCCGATCTTCGGGGACTTGCGGTCGGGGCGCGCGTAGGCACCCATGTCGAGGTTCTCCTGCACCGTCATCCCGACGAAGCAGCCACGTCCCTCGGGGGACTGGGCGATGCCGAGCACGGGGCGCTCGTGGGCGGGCATCGCGGTGATGTCCTGCCCCTCGAACCTGATGGCGCCCTGGCGCACGGGACGCAGCCCCGACACCGTCTTCATGGTCGTCGTCTTGCCGGCGCCGTTGGCCCCGATGAGCGTGACGATCTCACCCTCGTTGATGGTGAACGAGATGTTGCGGATGGCCTCGATGCGTCCGTAGTTGACGCAGAGGTCGTCGACCTCAAGAAGCATCTTCATCAACTCCCAGGTAGGCGGCGATGACCGCAGGGTTGTCCTGGATCTCGGCGGGGACGCCCTCGGCGATCTTCTTGCCGAACTCGAGGACGACGATCCGGTCGGTGACCCCCATGACGAGCTTCATGTCGTGCTCGATGAGGAGCACGGTGTAGCCCTGGTCGCGGATGGACCGGATGAGCTCCATGAGCCGGGCCTTCTCGGCCGGGTTGAAGCCGGCAGCCGGCTCGTCCAGGCAGAGCAGCTTCGGGTTCGTGGCGAGGGCTCGCGCGATCTCGAGCCGACGCTGGTCACCGTAGGGCAGGTTGCGGGCCAGCTCGTCCGCGCGCTTCTCCAGGCCCATGAACTTGAGCAGCTCGTAGGCACGGTCCATGCCCTCGCGCTCCTCGGAGTGGTGCTTCGGCAGCCGGAGCAACGCCGAGCCCATGCCGGTGGAGTGGTGGGCGTCGGCACCGACGAGCACGTTCTCCAGGGCCGTCATGTTGTGGAACAGGCGGATGTTCTGGAACGTGCGGGCGATGCCCAGCTTGGTGATCTGGAACTTCTTGCGCTTGCCGAGGGCTTCGCCCATGAACTTCACGTCGCCGGACGTGGGCTGGTAGACGCCGGTCATCACGTTGAAGCAGGTCGTCTTGCCGGCACCGTTCGGCCCGATGAGACCGAGGATCTCGCCCGTGTTGATGTGGAACGAGACCCCGTCGAGGGCGGTGACGCCACCGAAGCGCAAGGTGACGTCGTCGACCTCGAGCATCTTGCCCTTGGGCAGGTCGGTGACCGCGTCGACGGAGATGTCGACCGACGTGTCGGGTCGGGCGTCCTCGTCGGGGGACAGGGGCGTGTCGTCGTCGACGCGGGCACCCCGCGTCTCGTCGGCGCTGCTGGCGCCGGCCTTGGTGTCAGACATGCGCTGCTCCTTCCTCGAGCACTTCGGTTTCCTCGTCAGCTCGTTTCGCCCGCACCGACCGCCGCGGCGGCAGCAGGCCCTGCGGCCGGAAGATCGCCAGAGCCATCAGCACGAGGCCGAAGAGCAGGAACCGCGCGTCGGAGAGGAACCGGAACTTCTCCGGGGCCCAGGTCAGCAGCGCAGCGGCGAGGATGACGCCCCAGCGGTTGCCCTGGCCACCGACGACGACCATGGCCACGAAGAGCACCGAGTACAGGATCGTGAAGTTGTCGGGGTTGATGAACTGCTGCTTGGTCGCGAACAACGCGCCGGAGAGGCCACCGATGGCGGCACCCGTCGCGAAGGCGAGCAGCTTGAACCGGAACGTCGGCACACCCATGAGCTCCGCGGCGTCCTCGTCCTCACGGGTCGCCTCCCAGGCGCGGCCGACGCGGGAGTTCTGCATGCGCCAGTCGAGGAACAGCACGATGAACACCAGCGTGAGGGCCAGCCAGTAGTAGGGGATCGAGTCGGTCACCGAGAACTGGATGAACCGGGTCTGGTTGCTCAGGTCGACCTTGGCGACGAAACCGTCCCACACCAGGTGCGGCACCCCGAAGAGGTCCAGGCTCGGGGGAGTCGGGATGTTGGAGATGCCTCGCGAACCACCGGTGAGGCCGTCCGCGTTGACCAGGACCAGCCGGACGATCTCACCGAAGCCGAGCGTCACGATGGCGAGGTAGTCGCCGCGCACGCGCAGGGTCGGTGCACCCAGGACGATGCCGGAGAACAGCGTGACGGCCATGGCGATCGGGATGCACAGCAGCAGCGGGATGTTGCCGTGCGCGGACCCGAGGATGCCTACGGTGAACGCACCGATGGCGAAGAAGCCGATGTACCCGAGGTCGAGCAGCCCGGCATACCCGATGACGATGTTGAGCCCGATCGCCACGAGGGCGTAGAGGGCGCAGAGGAACAGCACCGCACCGAAGTCGGAGTCCGTCGTCGTGATGAGCGGCGGGTTGATGATGGGCAGCAGGTACACGAACACGGCGGCGGCGATCGCGAGGACGATCTTGGCCCAGCGGGGCAGCGCGCGGAAGCGGTCCCCGACCCCGTGGAGGAAGTTCCTGACGGCGTTCATGCGCGTGCCTTTCCGAGGGACTCACCGAGCAGGCCGGTGGGGCGGAACAGGAGGATGACCACGAGGAGGGTGAAGGCCACGACGTCCTTCCACTCACCGCCGAAGACCGCCTGGCCGTAGTTCTCCGCGACCCCCAGGATGAAGCCACCGAGCAGGGCGCCGCGCAGGTTGCCGATGCCGCCGAGGACAGCTGCGGTGAAGGCCTTGACGCCGAGGATGAAGCCGGAGTTGTAGCGGATCTGGCCGACCTTCAACAGGTACATCACCGCGGCGGCACCGGCCATGGCGCCACCGAGGACGAACGTGAGGCGGATGACCCGGTCACGGTTGACACCCATGAGTGCAGCGGACTCGGGGTCCTGGGCGACGGCGCGGATGCCGCGGCCGAGGCGGGACCGGCTGACGAACTGGTCGAGGCCGATCATCATGATGATGGCGGCACCGAGCACGATCAGGTCGATGTTGGAGACGTGGTAGTCGAAGACGTAGAAGAGCCGCTTCACCTCGATGTTGAGGGGGAACGGCGAGGCCTCGCGGGGTCGACCGACGTAGCGCACGAGGTCCTGGTCCTTGCCGAACCACTTGAACGGCTTGTCGCGCAGGCCCATGGCCTCGGACAGGGTGTACGAGGCACCGATGGCAGAGATCAGCGCGATCAGCGGCGGCGAGTTGCGCTTGCGGAGCGGGCGGTAGGCCACGAACTCGAGGACGAGGGCCACCAGGGCCGACATCGCCATCGCCGTGGCGAAGGCCACGACGAGGAAGCCGGCCGTGCCGAGCCCGGTCGCCTTGGTCGCGCCGATGGCGGTCAGCACCCAGACGGCTGCGAAGCCGCCGTACATGAAGACCTCGGAGTGCGCGAAGTTGATCAGGCGGAGCACGCCGTACACGAGGGTGTACCCCAGGGCGATGAGGGCGTAGATGGCTCCGTAGGCCAGGCCGGTGATCGTGAGTTCCCAGAAGTTGTTGAGCAGAAGATCCATCAGGCCTCCGAGTCAGGGGGCTTCTCAACCTGGGTCAGGGGGAGACCAGGCCGGCCCGCGTCCGGGTGGGAACACGGTAGCGGCCAAGGCCCTCGATGCCGAGAGCCTTGGCCGCTACGCGTGGAACTACTTGATTTCCTGGTCCGGGACGATCTTGCCGCCGGTGACCTTGTAGGCCCAGACGGAGACCTCGGCCGGCTCACCCTTGGCGTCGAACTTGACGTTCTTGGTGACGCCCTGGGCGGAGTAGGAGCCGATGAAGGCCGTCATGTCCGCCGAGGTGGTCTTGCCGGCCTTGATGCCCGCGAGGAACACGTTGGCCGCGTCGTAGGCCTCGGCCGAGTAGGTGGCCGGGTCGGAGTTGTACGCCTTCTTGTAGGCGGCCTGGAACTCCGGAGCCTTGTCCGGGGGGAGGCAGGGGCAGGTCACGATGGCACCCTCGGCCGCCGCACCGGCGCCCTTGATGAAGCCGTCGTCCTTGACACCGTCAGCCGCGACGAACGTGCCGGTGAAGCCGCCGTCCTTGAGCTGCTTGGCCAGCTTCGAGGCGTTCGAGTAGTAGCCGCCGTAGAAGAACACGGTGGCACCCGAGGACTTGGCCTTGGTCACGGTGGCCGAGAAGTCGTCCTGCTTGCCGTCGGCAGCGGTCTCGTCCGAACCCGCGACCGCGGAGCCGAGGTCCTTCTTGACGATGTCGGCGAGGCCCTTGCCGTACTCGGACGTGTCGTCGGAGACGAAGACCTTGGTGGCCTTGAGGGTGTCCTTGATGTACTTCGCGGCCGCCGGGCCCTGCGTGGCGTCGTTGCCGAGGATGCGGTGGAAGGTCTTCCAGCCGTTCTCGGACAGCGCCGGGTTGGTGGCGGAAGCGGAGATGGTGTTGAGGCCGGCCTGCTCGAAGATCGGGTCGGCAGCCTTGGACTCACCGGAGAAGGCGGGGCCGACGATGCCGACGAGCTTCTTGTCGGTGACGGCCTTCTGGGCCAGTCCGGGGGCGATGGCCGGGTCACCCTGGCTGTCGAACGAGGTCAGCGTGACCTTGCAGTCGGCGTTCTTCTCGTTGTACTGGGAGACGGCGAGCTCGGCACCGTTCTTGATGTTGATGCCGAGGTTCGCGGCGTCTCCGGTCAGTGCACCGAAGAAGCCGATCTTGAGGTCGCACGCCTTGCCACCGCTGGTGGATCCGGCGTCGTTGGTGGTGCCGCCACAGGCACTCAGTGCGAGCGCAGCCGCCACGAGGGGCGCGCCAATCTTGAACACGGAACGCAAGAGTCCTCCTGAAGTCACATGGTGCACGTGGAGGCAGCAGGGTCACAGCGCCCACGGTTCCCCGGATGGGGTGTGTGCAGACTATGACGCCGGACGTCGCCCGGTTGGGGACTTCGGCCTCAGGCGTGATCGTGTCGTTATCACAGGTCTTACTGTTTGGCCGCGTCAGACGACGACATCCTCCGGCCATGTAGGAGCGGTGGGACGACGATCTCCGTGAGGCGAACTCGGCGGACCTTTCGTACGTATACACAGCATGGCGCTGCATACTCGGCGCCACGTGTCTGTCCCCGAAGGGCCATCCCACCGAAAGGCGTACCCATGACCCACCTCGACGACGAGCCCACCACCGCCCCGCCTGCCCACGATGCCTCGGTCTCGCGCCCCAGCCGCCGGGTGGTCCTGGCGTCCGCCGGTGCCGGGGTCGGTGCGGTGGCCCTGGCCGGCTGCGGCTCGGCCCAGGACGCCGCCAACACGGCCGTCAGCAGCGCCTCGGACGCGGCGGCCGGCGCCGTCAAGGACGCCATCTCCAAGGCGACCATCCCCGTGGGCGGTGGCAAGGTGTTCGCCGACCAGAAGCTCGTCGTGACCCAGCCCGCCTCCGGTGAGTTCAAGGCGTTCAGCGCCGTCTGCACCCACCAGTCCTGCGTGGTCGCGGACGTCGCGGACGGCACGATCAACTGCGCATGCCACGGCAGCAAGTTCGACATCACCACGGGTGCCGTGAAGAACGGGCCCGCCTCGTCGCCGCTGCCGGAGAAGAAGGTCACCGTGAGCGGTGACGGGATCTCCGTCACCTGAGCCGACAACGGCGTCGGCCGGGGGTGTGCTCCGCAGGCCCGCGGGGCACACCCCTCGACGTGGGCGGCGTCGGTGCCGCTCCATAGAGTGGGGCCGTGGCTGATCCGACGACCTACCGTCCTGCGCCGGGGGAGATCCCCGTCGACCCGGGGGTCTACCGGTTCCGCGACTCGGCCCGGCGGGTCATCTACGTCGGCAAGGCCAAGTCCCTGCGCCCGCGGCTGTCCTCGTACTTCCAGGACCTGTCCGCCCTGCACCCGCGGACCGCGACGATGGTCACCACCGCGGCCAGCGTCGAGTGGACCGTCGTCTCCACCGAGGTCGAGGCCCTGCAGCTCGAGTACTCCTGGATCAAGGAGTTCGACCCGCGGTTCAACGTCAAGTACCGCGACGACAAGTCCTACCCCTACCTCGCGGTGACGATGGGGGAGGAGTTCCCCCGCGCGCAGGTGATGCGCGGTGCCAAGCGCAAGGGCACCCGGTACTTCGGCCCCTACGCCCACGCGTGGGCCATCCGCGAGACGCTCGACCTGCTGCTGCGGGTCTTCCCGGTGCGCACCTGCTCGTCCGGCGTGTTCAAGCGGGCCGGCCAGGTCGGCCGCCCGTGCCTGCTCGGCTACATCGACAAGTGCTCGGCGCCCTGCGTCGGCCGGGTCAGCCCGGAGGAGCACCGGGCCATCGCCGAGGACTTCTGCGACTTCATGGCCGGCAACACCTCACGGTTCGTGAAGCGGCTCGAGCGCGACATGGCCGCCGCGTCCAAGGAGCTCGAGTTCGAGCAGGCGGCCCGGCTGCGCGACGACCTCGTCGCCCTCGGCAAGGCGCTCGAGAAGTCGGCCGTCGTCCTCGGTGACGGCACCGACGCCGACGTCTTCGCCCTCGAGGACGACGGCCTCGAGGTCGCCGTCCAGGTCTTCCACGTCCGCGGCGGACGGGTGCGCGGCCAGCGCGGCTGGGTGGCCGAGATGGACGCCGAGACCGTCCCCGAGATCGTCGGTCACCTGCTCCAGCAGGTGTATGGCGGGGAGTCGGGTGAGGGGGTGCCGCGCGAGGTGCTCGTCCCCGTCCTGCCCGACGACCCGGGGGCGGTGTCGCTGTGGCTCGGTGCGCTGCGGGGCTCCAACGTGGACCTGCGCGTGCCGCAGCGCGGGGACAAGCGCACCCTGCTCGAGACCGTGCACCGCAACGCCAAGCAGTCCCTGGCCCGCCACAAGCTGGCCCGGGCCGGTGACCTCACGGCCCGCAGCGTGGCCCTGCAGCAGCTGCAGGAGACCCTCGACCTGACCGACGCACCGCTGCGGATCGAGTGCTACGACATCAGCCACATCCAGGGCTCCCAGGTGGTCGGGTCGATGGTCGTCTTCGAGGACGGCCTGGCCCGCAAGAGCGAGTACCGCCGGTTCGTCATCCGTGGCGAGCAGGTGGACGACACCGCAGCCATGGACGAGGTGCTGACCCGACGGTTCAGCCGCTACCTCGAGGAGCGCGACCAGTCCGCGGACCTCGAGCTCGGGCCCGACCCCGAGGCAGGTCCGGAGCGGATCGACCCCGACACGGGCAGGCCCAAGCGTTTCGCCTACCCGCCCAACCTCGTCGTCGTGGACGGTGGTCTGCCCCAGGTCAACGCGGCCAAGGCGGCGCTGACGGCCCTGGGCATCGACGACATCGCGGTCGTGGGCCTGGCCAAGCGGCTGGAGGAGGTGTGGGTGCCGGGCCAGGACTACCCCGTCATCCTGCCGCGCACCAGCGAGGGGTTGTACCTCCTGCAACGGCTGCGCGACGAGGCGCACCGCTTCGCGATCACCTTCCACCGGCAGCGCCGGTCCAAGGCAATGACCGCCAGCGTGCTCGACGCCATACCCGGACTGGGGGAGACCCGGCGCAAGGCCCTGCTGCGGCACTTCGGGTCGGTCAAGAAGATCCGGGCGGCGACCGCCGAGGAGCTCACCGAGGTTTCTGGCATCGGGCCTGCGCTGGCGGCCACGATTGCGGCAGAGTTGGCCTCGCAGGGGTCGGGCACTCCGGCCGTCAACCTGATGACGGGCGAGATCATCGACGAGGACGGAGCAGGGCAGTGACCAGCGCGGCAGGGACAGGCCCCGACGAACCGGACGAGGCGACCCCGTCCCGACCCGAGCTCGTCATCGTCACCGGCATGAGCGGGGCCGGTCGCTCCACCACGGCCAACGTCCTCGAGGACTCCGGCTGGTACGTCGTCGACAACCTGCCCCCGCACCTGCTGGTCTCCCTCGCCGACCTCGCCAGCGGCGTGGGCCGCAGCGCGGAGCTGCCGAGGATCGCGGCCGTCGTCGACGTGCGGGCCCGCGGGTTCTTCGCCCACCTGCAGACCGCGCTCAACGAGCTGCGACTGCGGGACTGGCACCCCAACCTGGTCTTCCTCGATGCCACCGACGAGGCCCTGGTGCGCCGGTTCGAGTCGGTGCGGCGCCCGCACCCGCTCCAGGGGGACGGCCGCCTGCTCGACGGCATCGTCCGTGAGCGCGAGATGCTGGCCGACCTGCGCGCCGTCGCGGACGTCGTCATCGACACGTCCGGGCTGAACGTCCACCAGCTCGCGAAGAAGGTGCACCCCGTCTTCGCCGACGGCGGGTCCGGCCCGAAGGTCCGGCTCGCGGTGATGTCGTTCGGGTTCAAGTACGGCGTCCCTCTCGACGCCGACTTCGTCTTCGACATGCGCTTCCTGCCCAACCCGTTCTGGATCCCCGAGCTGCGCAACTTCACCGGTCAGGACGCCCCGGTGTCGGAGTTCGTGCTCGGACAGGAGGGCGCGGGCGAGTTCGTCGAGCGGGTGGGCGCCCTCATGGAGCCGGTCGTGGCCGGCTACGTCCGCGAGGGACGGCGGTACGCCACCGTCGCCGTCGGGTGCACGGGCGGCAAGCACCGCTCGGTCGCCGTGGCCGAGGCGCTCCGGACCCGGTTGGCCAGCGACGACGTGGCGACCTTCGTCGTCCACCGGGACCTGGGGCAGGAATGACGGGTCCCGCGGTCGTCGCCCTCGGGGGCGGGCACGGCCTGGCAGCCTCACTCGAGGCCCTCAAGCTGGTCTGCGACGAGATCACGGCCGTCGTGACCGTCGCGGACAACGGTGGCTCATCGGGACGGTTGCGCGACGAGTTCGACGTGCTCCCGCCCGGTGACCTGCGGATGGCCCTCACGGCGCTGTGCGACGACACCGAGTGGGGCCACACCTGGCGCGACGTGCTGCAGCACCGGTTCCGGGGCGACGGGCCGCTCGCCGGCCACGCCCTCGGCAACCTGCTCATCGCCGCGCTGTGGGACCTGCACCACGACCCCGTGACCGGGCTCGACCTCGTCGGGCGGCTGCTCAACGCGCGGGGGCGGGTGCTGCCGATGGCGGCCGTCCCGCTGGAGATCACCGCCCAGATCGCGGGCACGGACCCGGCCGACCCGGAGCGCGTCGACACGGTCCGCGGCCAGGTCGCGGTCGCCAGCACCCGCGGTCAGGTGCGCAGCATCGCGCTCGAGCCCGCCGACCCCCCGTCGGCGGCCGAGACGATCGACGCGGTCCGTGAGGCGGACTGGGTCATCCTCGGCCCCGGTTCGTGGTTCACCTCGGTCATGCCCCACCTCATGGTGCCGGCGTTGCGTGACGCCCTCCACGACACGGCGGCCAGGCGGTTGCTGACCCTGAACCTCGAGCACTCGGGCGAGACCGCCGGGTTCTCCTGCGCCCGCCAGGTCGACGCGCTGGCCGACCACGCCCCCCGACTGCGGCTCGACGTCGTGCTCGCCGACCCGGGTGCGGTCGACGACGAGGACCAGCTGCGCGAGGCGGCGGCGCGGCTCGGTGCGGAGGTCGTCGTGGCGGCGGTCGCCCAGCGCAGTGCACCGGGGCACCATGACTCCCTGCGACTCGCCGCGGCGTACCGTGACATCTTCGGGTGACGACGCCCCGACCGGGCGAGCACCCGGGAGCAGGACCGACCAAGCGGGGCCCACGGACCCCACCGAAGCACCACGGCGAGATGGCAGGATGACGGCATGGCGATGACGGCGCGGGTCAAGGACGAACTGAGCAGGCTCGACGTCACGAAACCGTGCTGCCGCAAGTCGGAGGTGGCGGCGACCCTGAGGTTCGCGGGCGGCCTGCACATCGTCGGAGGCCGCATCGTCGTCGAGGCCGAGCTCGACACGGCCAACGCCGCCCGACGGCTCCGCAAGAACATCGGCGACCTCTACGGCCACCCGTCCGAGGTGCTCGTCCTCGCTGCCGGAGGCCTGCGCAAGGGCAGCCGTTACGTCGTGCGGGTCGTGCAGGACGGTGAGGCCCTGGCTCGCCAGACCGGCCTGATCGATGCGCGGGGTCGTCCCGTCCGGGGTCTGCCGCCGAAGGTGGTCAGCGCCTCGGCGTGCGACGCCGAGGCGGCCTGGCGTGGCGCGTTCATCGCCCATGGCTCCCTGACCGAGCCCGGGCGCTCCTCTGCCCTCGAGATCACCTGCCCCGGCCCGGAGGCCGCCCTGGCGCTCGTCGGTGCCGCGCGCCGCCTCGGCATCCAGGCGAAGGCCCGTGAGGTCCGTGGGGTGGACCGTGTGGTCATCCGCGACGGCGACGCCATCGGCGCGATGCTGACCCGGCTCGGCGCCCACGAGGCGGTGCTCGCGTGGGAGGAGCGCCGGATGCGGCGTGAGGTGCGGGCCACGGCCAACCGCCTGGCCAACTTCGACGACGCGAACCTGCGCCGCTCGGCCCGCGCGGCCGTCGCGGCCGGGGCGCGGGTGCACCGTGCCATGGAGATCCTCGGCGAGGAGATCCCCGACCACCTCCGCGAGGCCGGTGAGCTGCGGCTGCAGCACAAGCAGGCCTCCCTGGAGGAGCTCGGCCAGCTGGCGCAGCCGCCGATGACCAAGGACGCGGTGGCCGGGCGGATCCGACGGCTGCTGGCGATGGCCGACAAGCGGGCGCAGGACCTCGGCGTCCCCGGCACGGACGCCAACCTCACGCCTGACATGCTGGACGCATGACACAGATCGCCGTCGTCGGCACGGGGTACGTCGGCCTGTCCATCGCCGTGCTGCTGTCCCGTCGGCACCCGGTCGTCGCCCTCGACATCGACGCCGGTCGCATCGCGGGCCTGCAGGAACGTCGCAGTCCCATCCACGACAGCGAGATCGAGGCCGCCCTGGCGTCCGAGGACCTCGACCTGACGTTCACCACGGACCCGGCCCTGGCCTACGCCGGCGCCGAGTTCGTCGTCGTCGCGACACCGACCGACTACGACCCCGAGACCAACTACTTCAACACGTCGTCGGTCGAGTCCGTGCTCAAGGACGCCGCGGCCCACAACCCGCAGGCCACCCTCGTCGTGAAGTCGACCGTGCCCGTCGGGTTCACCCGCGACGTGTCCGACCGCCTGGGGCTCGACTCGGTGGTCTTCAGCCCCGAGTTCCTCCGCGAGGGCAAGGCCCTGTGGGACCTGCTGCACCCGTCCCGGATCGTCATGGGCGAGCGCAGCGACCGGGCCCAGCGGTTCGCCGACCTCCTCAGCGAGGCGGCCCTGACCGACGACGTCCCGGTGCTGCTGACCGACAGCACCGAGGCCGAGGCGATCAAGCTGTTCGCCAACACCTTCCTCGCGATGCGGGTGGCCTTCTTCAACGAGCTGGACACCTTCGCGGCCACCCACGGCCTCGACAGCCGGCAGATCATCGACGGCGTGGGGCTGGACCCTCGCATCGGCAGCCACTACAACAACCCGTCCTTCGGGTACGGCGGATACTGCCTGCCCAAGGACACCAAGCAGCTGCTCGCCAACTACCAGAACGTCCCCCAGAGCCTCATCGAGGCGATCGTCCACGCGAACGCCACGCGCAAGGACTTCGTCGCGCAGGACATCCTGTCGAGGCGTCCGCAGGTCGTCGGGATCCACCGGCTCATCATGAAGGCCGAGTCCGACAACTACCGGTCCAGCAGCGTGCAGGGGATCATGAAGCGGATCAAGGCCAAGGGCGTCGAGGTCATCGTCTTCGAACCGGCCATCGCCGATGACCACTTCTTCGGGTCGCGCGTGGTCCGTGACCTCGCGGAGTTCAAGGCCGAGGCGGACGTGATCGTGGCGAACCGCGTGGTCGCCGAGCTGGCCGACGTCGCCGACAAGATCTACACGCGCGACCTCTTCGGCGGCGACCAGTAGCTGGCCCCGGCACCTGGCTGCGTCACCGTCAGGTTGCCCGGAGGTTACCGGCCCGTACACCGGACCGTCCTGTCGGCGTGGGACCACCATCCAATAGGGTCGGGAGCGACTCCTCGTGCCGCGTCACGCGGCACACCGTCCCCACCTGAGAAGGACTTGGCACAGTGACTGTTCGCGTAGGAATCAACGGCTTCGGCCGCATCGGTCGCAACTTCTTCCGCGCCGTCGTGGCGTCGGGAGCCGACATCGAGGTCGTGGCCACCAACGACCTGATGGACAACAAGACGCTCGCCCACCTGCTCAAGTACGACTCCATCCTCGGTCGCTTCCCGGGTGAGGTGACCTACGACGACACCTCGATCACCGCTGGTGGCAAGACCTTCCGCGTCTTCGAGGAGCGCGACCCCGCCAAGATCGACTGGGCCGCAGTGGGCGCCGACATCGTCGTCGAGTCGACCGGCTTCTTCACCGACGCGACCAAGGCCAAGGCCCACATCGACGGTGGCGCCAAGAAGGTCATCATCTCCGCGCCGGCCTCCAACGAGGACATCACGATCGTCATGGGTGTCAACGACGGCGAGTACGACGCCTCGAAGCACACCATCATCTCCAACGCGTCCTGCACGACGAACTGCCTGGGCCCGATGGCCAAGGTCCTCAACGACGAGTTCGGCATCGTCAAGGGCCTCATGACCACGATCCACGCGTACACCCAGGACCAGAACCTCCAGGACGCCCCGCACAAGGACCTGCGTCGGGCCCGCGCCGCCGCCCTCAACATCGTCCCGACGTCGACCGGTGCCGCCAAGGCCATCGGCCTGGTCCTCCCGGAGCTCAAGGGCAAGCTCGACGGCTTCGCCCTGCGCGTGCCGATCGCCACCGGCTCGGCCACCGACCTCACCTTCGAGGCCGGCCGCGACACCACCGCCGAAGAGGTCAACGCCGCCATCAAGAAGGCTGCCGAAGGCCCCCTCAAGGGTGTCCTCGTCTACACCGAGGACCCGATCGTCTCCAAGGACATCGAGACCGACCCCGCCTCCTGCATCTTCGACGCGGGCCTCACCAAGGTGATCGGCAACCAGGTCAAGGTCATCGGCTGGTACGACAACGAGTGGGGCTACTCCAACCGCCTCGCGGACCTCGTCACCCTCGTCGGCAAGTCCCTCTGACGCATGCGGTCGATCTCCGAGCTGGGCGACCTGCGCGGAAAGCGCGTCCTCGTCCGGTCTGACCTCAACGTGCCGCTGGACGGCGCACAGATCACCGACGACGGCCGCATCCGTGCGTCCGTCCCGACGATCAAGGCCCTGTCCGAGGCGGGCGCACGCGTCATCGTGTGCGCCCACCTCGGGCGGCCCAAGGGAGCGCCCGAGGACCGGTACTCCCTGGCGCCCGTGGCGGCACGCCTCGGCGAGCTCCTCGGTCGCGGCGTCACCTTCGCCACAGACACGGTGGGGGAGAGCGCCCGGTCGGCGGTCGACGCCGCGCAGGACGGCGACGTCGTCGTTTTGGAGAACCTTCGCTTCAACGCGGGGGAGACGGCCAAGACCGACGAGGAGCGCGCCGAGTTCGCGGGTCAGCTCGCCGGGTTGGCCGAGGCCTTCGTCTCCGACGGGTTCGGGGTGGTGCACCGCAAGCAGGCCAGCGTCTACGACGTGGCCCGTCTGCTGCCGTCCGCGGTGGGTGGCCTCGTCGAGACCGAGGTGGGTGTCCTCAAGCGCCTCACCGAGGACCCCGAGCGCCCGTATGCCGTGGTGCTCGGCGGTGCGAAGGTCTCCGACAAGCTCGGGGTGATCGACAACCTGCTCCAGACCGCAGACCGCCTCCTCATCGGCGGCGGCATGGTGTTCACCTTCCTCGCCGCCCAGGACTACGAGGTGGGCAAGAGCCTCCTCGAGGCCGACCAGCTCGACGTCGTCCGCGGCTACATCGAGCAGGCCAAGGAGCGCGGCGTCGAGATCGTCCTCCCCGTCGACATCGTCGCCGCGACGGAGTTCTCGGCGGACGCCGAGCACGACGTGGTGCCGGCCGGCGCCATACCGGCGGACCGGATGGGGCTCGACATCGGACCGGAGTCCGGAGTCCTCTTCGCCGAGAAGCTCAAGGACTGCCGGACCGTGTTCTGGAACGGCCCGATGGGCGCGTTCGAGATGGAGCCGTATGCCGCGGGCACGGCCGCCGTGGCCAAGGCCCTGGTCGAGGTCACCGAGAAGGGCGCCCTCACCGTCGTCGGCGGTGGCGACTCCGCGGCCGCCGTGCGCCAGCTCGGGTTCGAGGACGCGCAGTTCGGCCACATCTCCACCGGCGGTGGCGCGAGCCTGGAGTACCTCGAGGGCAAGGAGCTCCCGGGGCTCACGGTCCTCGACGAGACCGGACCCGACCACCAGACCGCGCCCGACACCACCAAGGACCCCGCCTGATGGCAGCCAAGACCTCCGGACGCACGCCGCTCATGGCAGGCAACTGGAAGATGAACCTCGACCACCTGCAGGCCACCCACCTCGTGCAGAAGCTCGACTGGACCCTGCGCGACGGCCGGCACGACTTCAAGGCCGTCGAGGTCGTCGTCCTCCCGCCGTTCACCGACCTGCGCTCGGTGCAGACCCTGATCGACGGTGACCGGCTCGAGCTGCGCCACGGCGCACAGGACCTGTCCGCGCACGACCCGGGCGCGTACACCGGCGAGATCTCCGGGGCGTTCCTGGCGAAGCTCGGCTGCACCTACGTGACGGTCGGGCACAGCGAGCGGCGCGAGTACCACGCCGAGAGCGACGAGGTCGTCAACACCAAGGTGAAGATGGCCTACAAGCACGGCCTGACGCCGATCTTCTGCGTCGGGGAGGGCCTCGAGGTGCGCCAGGCCGGCGAGCACGTCGCCCACGTCCTCGCCCAGGTCGAGGCCGGCCTCGCCGGCGTCACGGCCGAGCAGGCCAGGTCGGTCGTCATCGCGTACGAGCCGGTCTGGGCCATCGGCACGGGTGAGGTGGCGACGCCCGAGGACGCCCAAGAGGTGTGTGCGGCGATCCGGACCAAGCTCGCCGAGCTCTACTCCGGTGACCTCGCCGACGCGGTGCGCGTGCTCTACGGCGGGTCGGTCAAGGCCAACAACGTCGCGGCCATCATGGCCCAGGAGGACGTCGACGGCGCCCTCGTCGGTGGGGCCTCGATCGTGCCGGAGGAGTTCTCCTCGATCTGCCGGTACCGCGACCACAACAAGACGAGCTGAACCCCGCGCCGACCGGCGCGGCAGGAGCTCGGTCGGGCCGTTCGGCGCGGTCGGTTCAGCCCGGCGCGGCAAGAAGGTATCCTGACCGCTGCTGCCTTTACGGTGGCGAACTGTTGTCGACGAAGATGGGTGAACCGTGGAAGCCGTACGCATTGGCCTGCAGGTCCTGCTGGTCATCGGTGGTCTGATCCTGACCTTGCTGATCCTGCTGCACAAGGGCAAGGGTGGCGGCCTGTCCGACATGTTCGGTGGTGGCATGTCCACGTCGCTGGGTTCCTCGTCCGTGGCCGAGCGCAACCTCGACCGCTTCACGGTCGCGGTCGGCGTCATCTGGTTCGCCTGCATCGTCGGCATCGGTCTCATCGACCGCTTCTCCGCCTGACCCGAAAGGAAGCACTCCAACATGGCAGGTGGCAACGCAATCCGAGGCAGCCGAGTCGGCGCCGGACCTATGGGCGAGGCGGAGCGCGGCGACGCAGCTCCCCGAGTCTTCGTCTCCTACTGGTGCGCCAACGGCCACCAGATCCGTCCCAGCTTCGCCGAGGAGCCCGGGCTCGTCGTCCCCGAGACCTGGGACTGCCCGCGCTGCGGGTTCCCCGCCGGCCAGGACGAGGCGAACCCCCCGGCCCCGCCGAAGGTGGAGCCGTACAAGACGCACCTGGCCTACGTGAAGGAACGTCGTTCGGACGCCGACGGCAAGGCCATCCTCGACGAGGCCCTGGCCACGCTGCGCGACCGCAAGCTCATCCAGTAGCACGACGCACCTGCGCCGAAGGGCGCCGCGGACCACGGTCCGCGGCGCCCTTCGCGCAGGTCGGGGGCTGCGTCAGCTGCGGGCCGAAGGATCGGGCGCAGCAGGCCCGGGTCCGCCGGAGCCTCGGCAAGCAGCAGATCCGGACTCCCCGCAGGTTTGAGCCGGCTGCGACCGGGGCACACACCACGTGGGCGGACGACCACCGCCGCCCCTCACGCCTGCCCCACCCGAGGAGAGTGCTCCGTGGCTCCCCAGCCCCCCGGTCCCGCCCCACGCTGGGTCCCGCTCGGACCCCGTCCTGCGGGCACCCCGAGCGGCCACGACGAGACGTCCCTGCTCGACAGGGCCCGACGCGCGGCGGGCGATGTCCCGGCGGCCCTGGCGCTCCTGCCCGATCTCGCGGACACCCCGTTGCCCGGGCACGGGGACACGGCCCGGCTGTGGGAGGTCCTGGCGTCACTGGCCTGTGTCGACCTCACCGTCGCCCGTGTCGCCGAGCCCCACCTGGACGCCCTGGCCATCCTCGACCAGGCAGCCGTCGTGGTCTCCGCTGCCGCCACGACGTGGGGGGTGTGGGCCGCGCACGCCCCCGGCGCCCGCCTCGAGGCGACCCCGAACGGCGACGGCGGATGGCGGCTCGACGGAACCAAGCCGTGGTGCTCGCTGGCCCAGCACCTCGACCACGCGGTCGTCACGGCCCACACCTCGGAGACGACCCGCCGGGCGTTCGTCGTGGACCTGCACCACCCCGGCGCAACGCACGACGACCCGCGTGGCTGGGTCTCGCGGGGCCTGGTCGACCTCGTCTCCGTGGCCACGCACTACGACGGGGTGCCCGCCACCCCCGTCGGCGAGGACGACTGGTACCTCACGCGACCCGGCTTCGCCTGGGGCGGCATGGGGGTGGCCGCCTGCTGGTACGGCGCGGCCGTCGGCCTCGCGCGCACCCTCGCTGCGGCCGGGGGGCGACGTGAGCCCGACCAGGTGGCCCTCATGCACCTCGGAGCGGTCGACGCGAGGCTGCACGCCGCCCGAGCCGTCCTGGCGGAGGCCGCCGCTGCGGTGGACGCCGGGCAGGCCGACGGTGCGGCGGGTGCGCTGCTGGCCTCCCGGGTCCGCGCGGTGGTGGCGTCGGCCGCGGAGGACGTGATGGTGCGGGTCGGGCACGCCCTCGGTCCCGGCCCGCTCACCTCCGACGAGGCGCACGCCGCTCGAGTCGCCGACCTGACCGTCTACCTGCGCCAGCACCACGCCGAGCGTGACGACGCGGCCCTGGGCCGGCAGGCATCACCCCACTGGGTGGGTATGGATCCGGATGGCGCGCCGGACCGGACGCCGGACCGGACGCCGGACCGGGCGCAGTCGGGTGGCTCGGCGTGACGGCCTCCCCGCAGGACACGCGACCGGCGGACGGGTTCGACCCGAACGCACCGGGCACCCCCGAGGAGCACTGGACCGCGGCCATGCAGGAGGCAGCGGCACCGGTCACGGCCGTCGAGCTGCTTCCCGCAGGGGTCGACGTGGTGGTGCTGTCGGCGCACCCGGACGACGAGTCCCTGGCAGCGGCAGGGCTCATGGCCGCCGCCTCCGCGCTGGGACGTCCGACCACGGTGGTGGTCGCCACGTCGGGGGAGGGGTCGCACCCCGCCTCACCCACCCACACCGCCGAACGGCTGGCCGGCATCCGTGAGCGTGAGGTCGCTGTGGCGGTGGCAGCCGTCGCCCCCGGCGCCACCCTGGTCCTGCTCCGCCTTCCCGACGGGGAGCTCGGGCAGCACCGGACGGGCCTCACGGAGGCGTTGACCGACCTGGTCGGTGCGGACACCGTGGTCGTGGCGCCCAGTCGCCATGATGGCCACCCCGACCACGAGGCTGCCGGGGAGGTCGCCGCCCGTGTGGCTGCCGCGGCAGGGGCGACCCTCGTCGAGTACCCGATCTGGCTGTGGCACTGGGGGACCCGGGACGACCTGGCGGGCAGGGACCTCGTCCGGCTGGCCCTCGACCCGGCGGCCCGGACCGGCCGCGAGGTCGCCCAGCGCGCCCACGTGTCCCAGGTCGCGCCGCTGTCGGACCAGCCCGGTGACGAGGTCCTTCTCCCGGCGCACGTCCTGGCCAGGTTCGCCCGCCCCCACGAGGTGTTCGTTCGGACGCTGCCTGACCGGGGAGTTGCCGCGCCGGTGAACGAGTCCTTGCCCATGCAGCGCACTCGCACGGAGCCCACGCGGACGCAGCCCACGCAGACACGCACGGCGCCCGGCGGCCCGGCCGGCGCGCAGGACGCCGTCTTCGACGCGATGTTCGACGAGTCCGACGACCCGTGGGGGTTCGAGTCGAGATGGTACGAACGCCGCAAGCGTGCCGTCACCCTGGCTGTGCTCCCCAGGGCCGACCTGGGGCGGGTCCTCGAGGTGGGCTGCTCTACCGGGGTGCTCACGGCTGAGCTGGCAGCCCGTGCAGCCACCGTGCTCGCCACCGACCTCAGCGCCGAAGCGGTGCAGCGCGCCCGGCAACGCCTGGACGGTGACCCGACGGTGACTGTCGCCCAGCTGCGCGCCCCGCAGGAGTGGCCGCCGGGCACGTTCGACCTGGTCGTGCTCTCGGAGATCGGGTACTTCTGGGACGCCGACGAGCTGCACCGGGCGCTGGGCCTCGTCGTCGCGTCGCTGGCCGAGGACGGGCTCGTCCTGCTGTGCCACTGGCGTCACCCCGTGAGTGGCTGGCCGCTCGACGGCGACGACGTGCACGCGGCTGCCGTGGCGCTGCCGGGGCTGGAGGTCGTCGTCAGCCACGTGGAGGAGGACTTCCGGGTCGACGTGCTGGCCGCCGGGTCCTGGCGGACGCCGGCGACGGCGGAGGGCCTGACGTGACCGGGCTGACCTCGGTGGTCGTCGTGGTGCCGGCCCGCGACGAGGAGCTCGTGCTGCCCGACTGCCTGCGGTCGCTGGAGCGCGCTGTCGGCGCGCTCCGTGCCGCGCGCCCCCATGTTGCGGTGACCGTCCTCGTCGTGCTGGACCGCTGCACCGACGGCTCGGCCGAGGTGGTGGCGCGGCACCCGTGGGTCCGGAGCCTCGACTCGTCGGCAGGGCGCGTCGGCACGGCCCGGGCTGGCGGTGCCGCGGACGCGCTGCGCGACGCCACCGACCCCCGCGAGGTCTGGCTGGCGAGCACGGACGCGGACAGCGTCGTGCCCCCGCACTGGCTCACGGCGCAGGTCGAGCTCGCCGAGGGCGGGGCCGACCTCGTCCTCGGCACCGTGGAGCCCGAGCTCGTCGACGACGGCCTGCTCGGCCGGTGGCGACAGCGCCATCGGCTCGGCGAGGGCCACCCGCACGTGCACGGAGCCAACCTCGGGGTACGGGCCTCGCGGTACCTCGAGGTCGGCGGCTTCCCTGCCGTCGCCCTGCACGAGGACGTCCTGCTCAGCGAGGCGGTCAAGGCGACCGGCGCAGCCTGGGTCGCGACGGACGCCACCCGGGTGCGGACGTCAGGACGCCTCGACGGCCGCGCCCGGGGAGGGTTCGGGACCTACCTGCGCGACCTGGCCGCCGAACCGGACCCAGCCGTCGTCGTGCCGTGAGCCGGACGGCTCAGGACAACTCGGAGGCCGCCTCGGCGTCGAGCAGCCACAGCGTCTCCTGACGCCCCTTGACCTGGGCCGCGGAGGACTGCGCCGGCGCAGCCCCGGCGACCGAGACCTTGACCGCATGCGCCTTGTCGGCACCCGCCACGATGAACCAGGTCCGGTCCGCCCGGGCCAGGGCCTCGAACGTCAGGGTGATCCGCGTCGGTGGCGGCTTGGGCGAGTCGTGCACGGGAGCAGCAGCCACCCCGCTCGTCAGCTGGTCGGGGTGACCGGGGAAGAGGGAGGCGACGTGCGCGTCGGGGCCGACCCCGAGCAGCAGCACGTCGAACGTCGGAGACGGGGCGCCGTCGCCCGCGGCGGCCGCCAGCTCGGCGGCATACCGCTGCGCGGCCGCAGCCACGTCGTCACCGTCGGGGCCGTCCGGGCCCGGCATGGCGTGGACCTTGGCCGGGTCGAGCGGGACGGCATCGAGCAGCGCCTCCCGGTTCTGCGTCTCGTTGCGGTCGGCGTCGCCGGCCGGCAGGAAGCGTTCGTCGCCCCACCACACGTGCAGGTTCGCCCAGTCCACGGCGTCGCGCGCCGCACTGGCCGCCACGGACGCGAGGATCGCCGAACCCATGGTCCCGCCGGTGAGGACGACGTGCGCCTCACCGCGGGCCGTCTGGGCGTCGACGAGGGCGGTGATGAGCCGCGCCGCCGACGCGTCGGACAGCAGCTGCTTGGTCGCGTGGACCAGGACGACCGGTTCGCCCGTCACGAGTCCGCCTTCCTGGGTGCGGCCTTCTTCGCCCCTGCCTTCTGCGCCCTTGCCTTCTGCGCCCCTGCCTTCTGCGCCGCCGACTTCGTGGCAGGAGCGGTCCGGGCGGCCTTGGCCTTGTCGAGCTTGCGCGCGGCAGCCTTCTTCACCGTGGCCGTGGTGCTCGGCTTCTGCTCGGGGTCGGGTGCCTGGACCATCGCCGAGCTGCCGGTCCTGTGGGCGCGCGACAGCTTGCGAGCCTCGGCCGCGGCCTCCTCGGTGGACGGGGCCTCGCCCTCGCGGATGGCCTCGCTGGCGGTGACACCCTTGCGGCCGACGCGGGGAAGGCCCTTGCGGATGGTCTCCTCGTAGATGTCGTCCGGGTCGAGGCGACGCAGCTCGTCGGCGAGGCACTCGGCCGTGGCGCGACGGGCGAGGGTGATGCGCCGCACCGGCTGACCGGGCTGGCTCAACGTGGCCACCGTGCCGTCGGGGCGGACCAGGTCGACCGGGCCGCTCTTGCGGTCGAGACGGACGCTGATCATGCCCGTACCAGCGCGGCTGCGAGCGCGAGTCACCTTGCAGCGCAACGTCTGCGCGAGCCACCCGGCGAGCAGGTCGGTCGAGGGGGAGTCGCTGCCACCGGTCACGGTGGCCTCGGTGACCGGCTCGAACGGACGCTGGTCCAGCGCCGCCGCGAGCAGGCCGCGCCACAGGGTGACGCGCGTCCACGACAGGTCGGTGTCGCCACCGGCGTACGTCGCCGCGCGGTTGAGCAGGGCGTTGCGCGGGTTCTTGGCCTCCGCGGCATCGGTGACGCGGCGCTGGGCCATCGAGCCGATCGGGTCCTTGGACACGTTGGCCGGGGCCTCGCGCGGCCACCAGGCCACGACCGGGGAGTCGGGCAGCAGCAGGGGCGTCACCACGCTGCGGCCGTGGTCGGCCAGCGGACCGTAGAGGCGGGCCACGACGACCTCGCTGGCGCCGGCGTCACCACCGACCCGGATCTGGGCGTCGATGCGTGAGGCGCTGCGCTTGTTGCCGATGACGACGGCGATGATGCGGCAGGGGTGCTGCCGGCTCGCGTCGTTGGCGGCCTCGATGGCCTCGTCCGCGTCCTGCTCGTCGACGACGATGATCAGGGTGAGCACGCGGCCGAGGGCCATGGCGCCGGTGTCCTGGCGCAGGGCCACCAGCTTCTTGCTGATCGCCACGGTCGAGGTGCTGGGCAGGTCGATGATCACCGGGGTCCCCGATCAGTATTGGAGGAGCGCAGCGGGGCGGGTCCCACGCTCTGCGTGGGCGAACTGAGTGGGGTGGTCAAGGCATTCTCCAGACGCGTCCGTCGCGGTGCATCATCTCGTCGGAGCTGTCAGGTCCCCAGCCGCCCGAGAGGTACGGCTCGACGGGACCCTTCTGCTTGGCCCAGAACGCCTCGACCGGGTCGAGGATCTTCCAGGACAGCTCGACCTCCTCGTGCCGCGGGAACAGCGGTGGGTCGCCGAGCAGCACGTCGAGGATGAGCCGCTCGTACGCTTCGGGGCTGGACTCGGTGAAGGCACGGCCGTACCCGAAGTCCATCGTCACGTCGCGCACCTCCATCTGCGCACCGGGCACCTTGGCTCCGAACCGCATGGTGATGCCCTCGTCGGGCTGAACGCGGATGACGATGGCGTTCTGCCCGAGCTCCTCGGTGGCCGTGTCGTTGAACGGCAGGTGCGGGGCCTTCTTGAACACCACGGCGATCTCGGTGACCCGCTTGCCCAGGCGCTTGCCCGTGCGCAGGTAGAACGGCACGCCCGCCCAGCGGCGGGAGTCGATCTCGAGCTTGAGCGCGGCATACGTCTCCGTGCGGGAGCCGGAGGCGACGCCGTCCTCGTCGAGGTAGCCGCCGACCTCCTCGCTGCCCTGCCACCCGGCGGCGTACTGCCCACGAGCGGTGGCCTTGGCCAGGTCCTTGGGGAGGCGGACCGCGGAGAGGACCTTCTCCTTCTCGGCGCGCAGGTGCTCCGCTGCGAAGGAGACGGGCTCCTCCATGGCGGTCAGTGCGAGGAGCTGCAGGAGGTGGTTCTGGATGACGTCGCGGGCGGCACCGATGCCGTCGTAGTAGCCGGCGCGGCCACCGATGCCGATGTCCTCGGCCATGGTGATCTGCACGTGGTCGACGTAGTTGGCGTTCCAGACCGGCTCGAACATCTGGTTGGCGAAGCGCAGGGCCAGGAGGTTCTGGACCGTCTCCTTGCCGAGGTAGTGGTCGATCCGGAAGACCGAGTCGGCCGGGAAGACGCCCTCGACGATGTCGTTGAGCTCACGCGCACTCTTGAGGTCGTGGCCGAACGGCTTCTCGATGACGACGCGGCGCCACGAGTCGCCCTCGGGACGGCTCAGGCCGGAGCGCTCGAGCTGCTCGCACACGGTGGAGAACGATCCCGGCGGGATGGACAGGTAGAACGCCTGGTTGCCGCCGGTGCCGCGCTCCTCCTCCAACGACTTGACCGTCTCGGCCAGCAGGTCGAAGGAGTTGGGGTCGTCGAACGTCCCGGGGACGAACCGGAACCCCTCGGCCAGGTTGCGCCACACGCTCTCGCGGAACGGCGTCCTGGCGTGGGCCTTGACCGCGTCGTACACGATCTTGCCGAAGTCCTGGTCGGCCCAGTCGCGTCGGGCGAAGCCGACGAGCGAGAAGCCCGGCGGCAGCAGGCCACGGTTGGCCAGGTCGTAGATGGCCGGCATCAGCTTCTTGCGGGCCAGGTCGCCGGTGACCCCGAACAGCACCAGACCACAGGGGCCGGCGATTCGGGGGAGGCGCTTGTCACGCGGGTCACGCAGCGGGTTGCTGTCCTGCGTCACACGGGTGGGACTCATGCACTGCCCTTCGTGTCGTCGTCGGCAGCCGGGACGGCGAGGGCGGTGAGTGCCTCGCGGACCTGGGCCAGGCCGGCGTCGTGGTCGGTGAGGTGGAGCTGCAGGACCGGGCGACCGTGCTCGGCGAGGACCTGGGCGTCACCCGCGGCCTGAGAGGCCACGAAGTCGCCGAAGCTGAACTCGCGCCCCGGGATCGGCAGGTCCGCGTGGGGGGCGGTCGTCACCTGCAGGTAGACGCCGGTGGCCGGGCCGCCCTTGTGGAACTGGCCGGTGGAGTGGAGGAAGCGGGGCCCCCAGCCGAACGTCACCGGACGGTGCGTGCGGCGTGCCAGCCCTGGCCGCACGGAGGCCAGGTCCGCGTCGGTGATCCGGTCGAGGTAGGCCATCACCGCGAGGTAGCCGCGGGCGGGGTCGAGCTGCCGCAAGAGGGCGTCGAGCGCCTGGGGCACGGTCGTGGCGTCGCCGAGCCAGTCGCCACCCAGGGCGCGGATCTCCACGGCACCGTCGGTGGCTGCGGGCTCGTCGCCCGAGCCCATGCCCTGGTCCAGCAGCGCGCGAGAGGCCTTCTTGGCGCTCTCGACGTCCGGCTGGTCGAACGGGTTGATGCCGAGCAGCCGGCCGGCGGCCGCGGTGGCGACCTCCCACAGCAGCAGCTGGGCGCCGAGGGGCCCGGTCACCTCGATCGAGGAACGGTCGGCGTGCACCTCCGCGTCGGTGTCGACCGCGTCGTCGTCACCGGTGAGGCGCACGACGGTGACGTCGGGATCCGGGTGGGCGACCTCGGGGTCGTCGAGGGAACCCACGACGACGGGCAGGATCCCGGTGCCCTGCTTGCCCGTGCTCTCGGCGATGAGCTGCTCGGCCCAGTCGGCCAGGCCGACGATGCCGGAGCCGTCGTCGACGAGGACCAGCTTGTCGCGCAGGGGGTTCGTGGCCGCCATGGCAGCACCCAGGCGCAGGGCCGGGTTGCCGTCGTCGTCGGCGCTCAGGACGTCCGCGACGGCCTCGGCGTCGTCGAGCACGCCCTCGATGTCGGCCCCCGCCAGCCCCGACGGGACCAGCCCGAACGCGGTCAGAGCGGAGTAGCGTCCGCCCACGTTCGGGTCGGCGTTGATGACGCGGTAGCCGTCGGCGCGGGACTGCTCGTCGAGCGGGCTGCCCGGGTCGGTGACGACGACGATGCGGCTCGTGGGGTCGATGCCCTTCTCCTCGAACGCCGCCTGGAACGCGCGGCGCTGGGAGTCGGTCTCGACGGTGGACCCGGACTTGCTCGAGACCACGACCGCGGTGCGCTCGAGCTCGACGATCGCGTCGCGGACCATGTCGGGCTGCGAGGAGTCGAGGACGACCAGGTCGACCCCGGCCGTCCCGCAGATGACCTCGGGAGCGAGGGACGAACCGCCCATGCCGCACAGCACGATGCGGTCGACACCCTCGCCACGGAGCTGGTCGCGCAGGGCCGCGATCTCACCGAGGAGCGGCCGCGACGTGCGGGCGAGGTTCACCCACGACAGGCGGATGGCCGACTCGGACTCGGCCTCCGGACCCCAGAGCGTCGCGTCCTGGGCGAAGAGCTTGCTGGCGAACTGCGCCTCGACCAGGGCCGGGACGGATGCGGCGATCGCGTCCGCGGCGGGGCCGGAGGCGACCACACCGAGCGAGGTCACCGGTCGACCTGCTCCGAGTGGCCGGACTCGTTGTCGGGCGCGTCCGTGCCGACGTCGGCGCGAGCGAGGTCGATGTCCTTCTGGACCTCGTCGAGCAGCTCGCCCCACGCGACCTCGAACTTGTCGACGCCCTCGCGCTCGAGCTGGGCCGTCACGTCGGCGTACGAGACACCCAGGCCCTCGAGGGCGTCGAGCACCTCGGCGGCGTCGGCGTAGGCGCCGGTCACCGTGTCACCGGTGACCTCGCCGTGGTCGACGACCGCGTCGAGCGTCTTCTCGGGCATGGTGTTGACGGTGTTAGGGGCGACCAGCTCGGTGACGTAGAGCGTGTCGGAGTAGGCCGGGTCCTTGACGCCGGTGGAGGCCCACAGGGGACGCTGCGCGTGGGCGCCGTCGTCCTCGAGGTTCTTCCAGCGCGGGGTGGAGAAGACCTCCTCGTAGGCCTGGTAGGCGAGGCGCGCGTTGGCGACGGCCGCCTTGCCCTTGAGGGCCTTCGCCTCGTCCGTGCCGATCGCGTCGAGTCGCTTGTCGATCTCGGTGTCGACGCGCGAAACGAAGAACGACGCGACGGAGTGGATCGTCGACAGGTCCTTGCCCTTCTCCCGTGCCTGCTCGAGGCCGGTGAGGAAGGCGTTCATGACACCGCGGTAGCGGTCGAGGGAGAAGATCAGCGTCACGTTGACGCTGATGCCCTCGGCCAGCACCTGCGAGATGGCCGGCAGGCCCTCGACGGTCGCGGGGATCTTGATGAGGACGTTGGGGCGGTCGACGGCCTCGACGAGGGTCTTGGCCTCGGCGACCGTCTTGGCGGTGTCCTTGGCCAGTCGCGGGTCGACCTCGATCGACACGCGGCCGTCGACACCGTCGGTGGACTCGTAGAGCGGGAGGAACAGGTCGCACGCGTTGCGGACGTCCTCCGTGGTGAGGCCGAACACGGTCTCGTCCACGGTCTTGCCGTCGGCGGCGAACGCGCGCAGGTCGGCGTCGTAGCGGTCGCCCTTGGCGAGGGCGGCCTGGAAGATCGAGGGGTTCGTCGTGACGCCGACGACGCCCCGGTCGATGAGGTCCTTGAGGTTGCCGGTCTCGATCCGCTCGCGCGACAGGTCGTCGAGCCAGACGGAGACGCCCTGGTCGGCGAGGGCCTTGAGTGCGTTGTCAGTCACAGTGGGTCACTTCCCTTTGGATGCAGCGCTCTTCGTTGCGGCGCTGCGCTTGGTCGTGGTGTCGGTCGCCTTGGTCGGCGAGACGCCGGCGCGGGGCCGGGTCTGGTTGACGGCGGGCGCGACGCTCTTGCGCGCGGTGGCCCTGGCGTCCTTGAGGGAGTCCTTGGCGGCCTTCACGACGGCCTCCGGGGTGATCCCGAACTCGCGGTACAGCGTCTTGTAGTCGGCCGAGGCACCGAAGTGCTCGAGGCTGATGCTGCGACCCGCGTCGCCGACCAGGTCGTGCCAGCCCATCGACACGGCGGCCTCGACGCTGACGCGCGCCCGGACCTCCGGGGGGAGGACACGGTTCTGGTAGGCCTTGCCCGACTGCTCGAACCACTCGCGACACGGCATGGACACCACACGAGTTGCAACGCCCTGGCGCTTCAGCGATTCCCGTGCCTCGAGGGCGATCGCGACCTCGGAGCCGGTGGCGATGAGGATGACGTCCGGGGCCGACTTGCCGTCCTTGCCGCCGTCGATGAGGACGTAGGCGCCCTTGGCCGCGTTGGCGGCCTTGGCGTAGACCTTGCGGTCGAGGACGGGCACGTTCTGCCGCGTGAGCGCCAGCGCCGCCGGGCGGGCGTTGCGCAGGACCTGGCCCCACACCGCCGCCGTCTCGTTGGCGTCCGCGGGGCGGACGACGTCGAGGCCCGGTATGGCGCGCAGCGAGGCGAGGTGCTCGACCGGCTGGTGGGTGGGCCCGTCCTCGCCGAGGCCGATGCCGTCGTGCGTCCAGACGTAGGTGACGGGGAGCTGCTGGATGGCAGCGAGCCGCACCGCGGGACGCATGTAGTCGGAGAAGACGAGGAAGGTGCCGCCGTAGGGGCGGGTCAGTCCCTCGAGCGCGATCCCGTTGAGGATCATGCCCATGCCGTTCTCGCGGATGCCGAAGTGCAGGGTGCGACCGTAGGGCCCGCCCTTCCACTCGCGGGTCTGGCGGTTGCGCGGGATGAAGGACGGCTCGCCCTCCATCGTCGTGTTGTTGGACTCGGCGAGGTCGGCGGAGCCACCCCACAGCTCGGGCATCACGCCGGCGAGGGCGCTGAGCACCTTGCCGGACGCGGCGCGGGTCGCCATGCCCTTGGCCTCGTCGGCCTCGAACACCGGCAGCGCCGCGTCGAGCCCGGCCGGGAGGTCACCGGCGACGAGGCGGTCGAGCAGTCCCGCACGGTCCGGGTTGGCCTTGCGCCACGCGGCATACGTCTTGTCCCACGCCTTGTGCGCCGCCTTGCCGCGCTTGCCCGCGAGGCGGGTGTGGGCGAGGACCGCACGGTCGACCTCGAAGGTCTTCGCGGGGTTGAAGCCGAGCAGCTCCTTGGTGGCCGCGATCTCGGCGTCGCCGAGGGCGGAGCCGTGCGACTTGCCGGTGTCCTGCTTGGTGGGCGACGGCCACGCGATGATCGTGTGGAGCTGGACCAGGGTCGGCCGGTTGGCCTTCTTGGACTTCTCGAGGGCCGCGAGCAGTGCGTCGACGTTCTCGACGTAGCTGGCGCCGTCACCGTCGCCGCGCCAGTCGACGTCGACGACGTCCCAGCCGTACGCGCGGTAGCGCGCCGCGACGTCCTCGGAGAACGAGATGTCGGTCTGGTCCTCGATCGAGATCTGGTTGGCGTCGTAGATGACGGTGAGGTTGCCGAGCTGCTGGTGACCCGCGAGCGAGCTGGCCTCGGCCGACACGCCCTCCATGAGGTCGCCGTCGGAGGCGATGACCCAGATGTGGTGGTCGAAGGGGCTCTCGCCGGCCTTGGCGTCGGGGTCGAGCAGGCCGCGCTGGCGACGCTGCGCCATGGCCATGCCGACGGCGGACGCGAGGCCCGAACCGAGGGGACCGGTGGTGATCTCGATGCCCGTGGTGTGGTGCACCTCGGGGTGCGCCGGCGTCTGGGATCCCCACGTGCGCAACGACTTCAGGTCGTTGAGCTCGAGGCCGTACCCGGACAGGAACAGCTGCACGTACTGCGTCAGGCTCGAGTGCCCGGCCGACAGGACGAAGCGGTCACGACCGAGCCAGGCGGCGTCGGTCGGGTCGTGCCTCATGACGTTCTGGTAGAGCAGGTAGGCCGCGGGGGCCAGGCTCATGGCGGTGCCGGGGTGGCCGTTGCCGACCTTCTGGACGGCATCCGCGGCGAGCAGTCGAGCGGTGTCGACCGCACGCACGTCGAGGTCGGTCCAGCCGGCCTTGCGGGCCACGGGACGGCGCAACGACGTGCTGCGCTTCCTCACGGCGGTGGCCTTGGTGGAACGGGTGGTGGTGGGCACTGACGGTTCTCCTCACACTGAGTTGCACAGGCGGTCGAGGCTTCGGTCCGAGACTAGTCCTGAGCGTGACCGTCGTCGCATCCAGTCCCGGCGTTCGGCTCGCTCCGGACGGGGATAGACTTGCCCCGCCCGTGAGACCCCCAGCAGCACCCGCGAAGGACGCCGTGACCGCACTCGATCCGACTGCCCGGATCTCCGCGTCCCCGATGCCGCCTCGGCGCAAGGCCGCCGCATACCTGGCGTTGACCAAGCCCCGCATCATCGAGCTGCTGCTCGTGACGACGGTGCCGGTGATGTTCCTCGCCGAGGGCGGGGTTCCGTCGCTGTGGCTCATCATCGCCACCCTCGTCGGTGGTGCGCTCAGCGCCGGCGCGGCCAACACCTTCAACTGCGTGTACGACCGCGACATCGACGCCGAGATGCACCGCACGAGCAACCGGCCGATGGTCACCGGCGAGATCTCGCCGCGTGAGGGACTGGTCTTCGGAGCGGTCCTCACCCTGGCGTCCACCGTCTGGTTCGCGCTCGTCGTCAACTGGCTCTCCGCCGCGCTGTCGCTCGGTGCGATCGTCATGTACGCCGTGGGCTACACGATGCTGCTCAAGCGCCGCACCGCCCAGAACATCGTCTGGGGCGGCGCAGCCGGGTGCATGCCCGTCCTCATCGGGTGGTCGGCCGTCGCGAACTCGGTGTCGTGGTCCGCGGTCGTGCTCTTCCTCGTCATCTTCTTCTGGACGCCGCCGCACTACTGGCCGCTGTCGATGAAGTTCAAGGACGACTACGCCGCCGCCCACGTGCCGATGCTCCCGGTCGTCGAGAAGTTCGTCGTCGTCGCGCGCCAGATCGTCGCCTACTCGTGGGCCATGGTCGCCGCGTCGCTGCTGCTGGTGTGGGTCAACCCGATGGGCTGGCTGTACCTCGTCACGGCCGTGGTCACCGGCGCCCTGTTCCTCGCCGAGGCGCACCGCCTGCACCGGGCCGCCAGGGCCGGCGAGGGTCCGACCGTGCTCAAGCCGATGCGGCTGTTCCACTTCTCGATCACCTACGTCGGGATCCTCTTCCTCGGCGTGGCGCTCGACCCCCTGTTCTACCTCCCGCTGCGCTGACGGCGGACGACCGGCCGTCGTCGCCCCGGCCTCGGCCCCGGTCGAGCCGGCTGCTGGCTCGACCGGGGCCACCCTGCCCTCCGGGTCCGTGCCCGGGACCCCGGGAGGCTCTCAGCCGCCCGTGACGGCGATGTAGACGGCGGGGTTCCCGTTGGGGTTGAGCAGCACTGCCGGGGCGAGGCACCGCTCGGGGAGCATGACCTTGGCCCGGATGCGGGCATCACCCTGGGCGTCGAAGGCGACCGGCTTCGTCGTGGCGACGACCATGCCGCCACAGGCGACGCTGGCACTCAGCTGGGGCACGGGGTTGCCGCGGCCCGGGATGACCAGGCCCTCGACCTCCACGCGCACCGAACCGTCCCGGGAGACCCGGGCCTGGCCCTCGTCGATGACCCAGGGGGCGCCGCCCGGCTTGGCGCCGAACAACGTCGGGTCCGCGACCATGCTGCCGACGACGCCCGCCCGCAGGATGGTCGTGTCGTGGTCATCGTGGCCGGAGGAACCGCTGGCGAGGGCGGCGGTGGAACCGAAGGCGACAGCGGCGAGGACGGCACCGGTGGCGGCGGCAAGGCGGGTGGGTGACTTCATGACTGACCTCTTTGTCGGCGGTGAGGTCCCCGGTGGACCTCCTCAACGGGAGACGAGGTGGCTGCCGTCGTCGTTCACCTCAGGCAGGTCGCGCAGTCCGCGCAGCGGTCCCCAGAACATCGACAGGCACGCCACGGCGTGCACCGCGGCCATCAGCGCGATCGTCGGCCGCAGCCCGAGCTGGGTCCCGAGGAGACCGGCCGCCAGTCCGGCCAGCGGCATGGTGCCGAAGTTGACCACCTGGGCCGTCGTCACCTGCCGGGCGAGCATCTCCTCGGGGACGTACCGGTTGCGCCACGCGCCGCGGATGACGTTGCCCGCCACGACCCCGGTGCCGACGAGCAGCTGCCCGACGACAAGGTATGCCGTGCCGGCACCGTGCGTCGCCAGCGGCACGAGGAGGGCGGTCGGGCCTGCCACGACCTGCAGCCACACCACCGCCCGCGCGCTGCCGAAGCGGCTGGAGAGCCGGGTGGCGAGGGCGGCGCCGAGGAACCCTCCGACGCTGCCGGTCGCCATCACCACCCCCACGGCGGCCGGCGACAGGTCGAGGTCACGGACGAGGAAGAGGACCAGCAGCGCGGCATACCCGGTGAGCCCGAAGTTGGAGACGCCGCCCATGACGGTGAAGAACCGCAGGAACCGGTCTGTGCGGATGTAGTCGACGCCCTCGCGGATGCTCGTCCGCAGGGACGACCGCGCAGGGGTCCCGGCACCGTCCTCGCCGTCGGGTCCGGCAGCCGTGGTGAGCCGCAGGGAGGCCAGGCAGACCGCCGAGACGAGGAAGCTCACGGCGTCGACGAGCAGTCCCGTGGCCGCCGACCCGAGCTGGGCCAGCAGGCCGCCGACACCGGGGCCGGCCACCTGCATCGCCGACTCGGTGCCGAAGAGCTGGGCGAAGGCCTGCTCCTGCTGTTGGGCGGGAGCCACCTGGCGGACCAGGGCGGGGTACGCGGCACGGAAGAAGACCGTGCAGGTGCCGTTGCCGAGGGCGGCGAGCACGAGGTGGGTCAGGGTGAGGTGGCCCAGGGCCCAGGCGAGGGGGACGCTGGCCAGGACCGCAGCGGCCACGAGGTCGCTGCCGACCATGACGCGGCGGGCGGGCAGGCGGTCCACCCAGGCCCCTGCGGGGAGGCCGACGACCAGCCACGGCACCCAGGCCGCAGCCGTGAGCACGCCCATCCAGCCCGGCCCGGCGTCGAAGGCGACCACGGCAAGGAGGGGGAGCAGGACGGACGTGGTGGCGTTGCCGAGGACGCTGACGCCCTCGCCGAACCAGAGCAGGCTGAAGTCCCGGTTGCGGCGCAGGGGGAGCGCGGCGACCGGTGCGGTGCGGTCCGTCATGGCTGGGCCGGGAACCCTCGGGCGAAGACGAGCACGGGCTCGCGGGCGACGCCGTCGTCGGGCACCTCGCGCCGTCCCCAGCGCATGAGGACCTCGATGAGCTCCTCGGAGACCTGGCGCAGCTCGTCGGGGGACAGGCGCATCCAGTTCTGGGTGGCGAACGCAGCCCGGTCCCACTCGGGCACGTCGGCGGCCTGGGCGTTCCACTGCTGAACGCGCTCGAACTGTCGCTGCAGGTGCATCGCCTCGGCGGCGTACGCAGCAGTGACTGCGGCCGTGTCGTCGGCGAACTCGGCGCGCGACCAGCGGGTGCCGGGGTCGACCAGGCGCCACCAGCGCTCCCGCCGGTCCTTGGCGAGCTCGGGGGCCTCCTCGACCAGGCCCGCCTCGGAGAGGACCTTGAGGTGGTGGCTCGCGCTCCCGACGGCCTGGCCGGTGCGCTGGGCCAGGCCCGAGGCGGTGGACGGACCGTCGACCTTGAGGGCGTCCATCATCCGTGAGCGGAACGGGTTGGCCATGGCCGACAGGGCCTTGGCATCGGTCACGTGGCGGATGCCGTCATGCTCTCGTGGAGTGTTCACGCCCTCAGGCTAGATGCACAAGAGACATTGCACAAGGCCCATTGCACAAGAGAGCTTGTGCAATGGGTCGTCAGCCGGTGCAGCCCACGGGGATCTCGCCCAGGGTGGTCAGGCTGGCGTTCTGGGGAGTGGCCTCGAACGTGGTGCAGGAGCTGTCGTCGTACCCGCGGCCGGTCCACCACATCAGCAGCGTGGCGGCGATGATCAGCGCGGCCACGATGCGCCCGAGACGTCGGTTGCTCGCTGCCCTCGAGCCCAGCGCGCGGGGTCCTGCGGTGGCATCCATGCCTGAGTGTCCACCCGCAGCAGGACGTTTGCCTAGGTTCGGGGAACTGCGCGTTGACGCACCATGGCGCGCGTCAGGGTCACGACGAGCAGGCTGGCGAGCAGCATGTGCACGACGACCACGGCCCACGGCAGGCCGGTGAAGTACTGCGTGTAGCCGACGACGCCCTGCAGCACGGTGACCGCGAGGACGGCCGCCCACGCCCGGCCGGGGGCCGACGTGGTCCCCGTCAGCCGCGCGGCGACCCAGGTCGCCACGACCAGGCCGACGAACAGCATCACCGCGTCGGCGTGCAGCCACGAGACGGTGCGGGGGTCGAAGCCGAGTCGGGCCGGCTCGTCGGCGTCGCCCGAGTGGGGGCCGGAGCCGGTGACGACGGTGCCGAGCGCCAGGACGACCGCGGCGACGGCGCAGGTCGCCCGGCCGAGCCGCTCGACGAGGGGGTGCACGGACAGGGTGCGTGGGCCGGCCGGTCCCTGCGCCCGGTAGTAGAGGAGGGCTGCGGCGGTCACCAGCCCCATCGAGACGAGGAAGTGCGCCGCGACGGTGACCGGGCTCAGGCCCGTCAGGACGGTGATGCCGCCCAGGACCGCCTGCACGACGACCCCGCCCAGGACGACGACGGCGGGGACGAGCAGGTCGCGGCGCCGGTCGGCCCAGACGACGACCGCGACGATCGCCAGGAGGGCCGCGATCCCGACGACGCTGGTCAGGGTGCGGTTGCCGAACTCGATGTAGCGGTGGAAGCCCTCCGCCTGGTGCCGGACCGGGGTGTACGAACCGGGGACGCACTGTGGCCAGGTGGGGCACCCCAGCCCGCTCCCGGTCAGCCGCACGAGCCCGCCGGTGACGACGATCAGCACCTCGACGACGAGGTTGAGGAGCAGGACCCGGGGGAGCCAGACCGCCCCGGTGGTGGCCGCACGAGCGGTCTGGGCGGGGGTCGAGACGGGTGGTGCGGTCACGCAACGAGGGTACGTCTCAGGTGGAACCCTGATGACGCTGGGGGAGACACCCGATGGTCGCCGGCGTCCCGGGCTGGCTGACTGGGGCCATGACGAGGAACGCCTGGAGGCTGAGTGCCGCGTGGATGCTGCTCTTCGCAGGGATCCACACCTACTGGGGCCTCGGAGGCACGGCGCTGCTGCCACCGGGGATCTCGGTCCGTCAGCACCCGGCCCTGCTGGTCATCGACCTCGTCGCAATCCCGCTCTGCCTCGCGGGGGCCGTGACCACGTGGCTGCTGCGACCCGGTCAGCGGCACGGCAAGCTGCGGCAGCGGGCGTGGCTGCTGTGGCCCGCCCAGGTGGGGACGGCCGTCATGCTCGGCCACGTCCTGTCCAATGTCGCCCTCGTTCTTCCCGGGGTCGTCGCAGGGAACGGCCTCGGCGACGCCCGGGCGCGCTACGTCCTGGTCCACGAGACCTTCTGGCTGCTCGGGGGCCTGCTGCTCGCGGCGACGGTCGCCGCGTTCCGTCGTGAGCTCGAGGCTCAGTCGCTCCAGCGGAACAGGCGCCGGGCGAGCAGGGTCGCCACCGCACCCCAGACGACCAGGACGACCCAGTGGGCAGGGCTCGCCGTGCCGTCGACGAGCGCCGCCCTGAGGCTGTCGCCCAGCGCCGCCGAGGGCAGCAGCTCGACGACGGGGGCGAACCGGTCGGGCAGCTCGCTGCCGGCCACCACGACACCACCGAGGCCCAGGAGGACGAGCCAGACGAGGTTGGCCAGCGCCAGCACCCCCTCGGCGCGCAGCGTGCCACCGAGCAGGAGGGCGAGGGCCACGAAGGCCCACGTGCCGAGGAGCGTGGACAGCACCGCCGCCGGTATGCCGCTCCAGCTCGGCTCCCAGCCGAGCGCCAGCCCCACACCGGCGATGACGACGAACTGAATCGCGATCACCGCCAGCACCGCGACCGCCTTGGCCGCCAGCAGGCCGGTGCGACCCAACGGGGAGACCCCGAGCAGGCGCAGCACGCCGTACCTGCGGTCGAAGCCGACCGAGATCGCCTGGCCGGTGAAGGCCGACGAGACGACGCAGAGGGCGAGGACACCCGGCACGACCAGGTCGACGCGGCGGCCGGCACCCACCGAGATACCGGTGGTGTGGACCAGGGCGACGAGGACGGCGACGGGAAGGACGAGCGCCACGAGCAGCTGCTCGCCGTTGCGCAGCAGCGTGGCCGCCTCGAACCGCGCCTGCGCGAGCACGCGGTCCCGGGCCGGGGCGGCAGCGGCCGTCGTCCCCGTGGTGGGCGCCGAGGGGGTCGTGCTCATGCGGCCGGCCGTCGGGTGAGGGCGAAGTAGCGGTCCTCGAGGCGCTCGCCGGCCGTGACCTCCGCGAGCGAACCCTGCGCGACGACGCGTCCGGACGCCACGACGACGATGTGGTCGGCCAGCCGCTCCGCCTCCTCGAAGGAGTGCGTCGTCAGGATGACCGCCGCTCCTGCGTCGGCGACCTCCCGCACCAGCTCCCAGACGTCCAGGCGGGCGTGCGGGTCCAGCCCTGCGCTCGGCTCGTCCAGGAAGGCCACCTCGGGACGTCCGACCAGCGCCGCGGCGAGGGCCACCCGCTGCTTCTGGCCACCGGAGAGGCGGCGGACCGAGGTGGTCGCGAAGTCGCCGATCCCGAGCCGGGCGACGAGGTCGTCGAGGGGTGCCGGCGCGGCATACAGGGAACGCAGGTGACGCAGCAGCGGCACGGGACGGGCGGCGTTCGGCAGGCCGCCGTCCTGGAGCATCACGCCGACCCTCGCGCGGTGGTCTGCGCCGGCGTGCCACGGATCGGTGCCGAGCACGCGCACCTCACCGGCGTCGCCCCGACGCAGGCCCTCACAGCACTCCACCATCGTGGTCTTGCCGGCCCCGTTGGGGCCGAGGACGGCGGTGACCCGGCCGGCGGGGGCCGACCACGAGGCGCCGTCCAGGGCGACGACGTCGCCGTAGCGCTTGACGAGGCCGGTCACGGCGACTGCTGGTGGCACGGCCCGAGTCTAGGTCCGACCGCGGGTCCCGCCTGCCACGGGTCGCCGGTCGGGGACTGAGGTCCCCGGGGCTCCGAGGACGGGGCGGATGCCCCATGCCGGGGGGTACCTCACGCGCGGAGCGTGACTGCTGTCGCGCCCGCTCCGGGTGCGGCGCACCTCCCGAAGGAGCACCTCATGAGCCTGACCGCACACCCCTACGTCGTCCTCGCCGAGCAGCAGTGGAAGCAGGAGAGCCTCGGCAGGGCGAACCGCGCTCCACGGCGCACCCCATCGGGGCCGGGCCGGGTGCGGACCGCAGCACGCCTCGTCCTGGCAGCGCTGGCGACGCAACGGCACGACGGCCCCCGACCCGACGGCCACCGGCCCGGCACCGGCGGTGGTCGGCACACCGCCCGCCCCGTCTGAGGTAGCCGGGGGCGTCGGCCGCGGCAGATAAGGCATCTGCCCCATGTGGGACCCCACCTCACCCGCGCAGCGTGGGACCCGTCGAAGCACCACTCACCAGAACCACCGCGAAGGAGAAGACCCATGAGCATCACCGCAGACCCGCTGTTCGTCGCCGCCGAGGTGGCCTACCGCCGCGAGAGCCTGGTGGCCGGCCTGCCCGCCGCCGGACGGAGCCGCCGCCACCACCGCCTCGTGGCCGGCGCCCTGGCGCACCGGCCGCGCCTGCACCACCGGCACGGCGTCGCCCGGCACGCCTGAGATGACGGTCGGCACCACCCGGACCGCCACCACCACCTTGGCCAGCACCACCGGGGCCACCGCCGTCCCAAGGACCCACGCCGTCGTGTCACGCCCCTCTGACATGATCGACGGCGTGGGTCTGGACGCTGCCGGCAGCAGCTTGTTCGTGGGGCGGGCGGACGAGGCTGCTCGGCTCGTCGCGCTGACCGGGGTGGACGGCGCGGGGGAGTCCCACGGCAGCGTGGTGCTGTCCGGTGACGCCGGGATCGGCAAGACCAGGTTGTTGGCAGAGGTCGCGCGCACCGCCCGTGACCACGGCTGGACCGTGCTCGTCGGCCACTGCCTCAGCGACGCCGGCCAGTCGCTGCCGTACCTGCCCTTCCTCGAGGTGCTCGGGCGGCTCGAGGCGCTGGCGCCCGAGGCCGTCGCCCGCGCCGCCCAGGCCAACCCGGGGCTCTCGCGGCTCCTGCCGGGGCGCTCCGACGCCGGGGCCGGGTCCGCCGACCGGGGAGACCTCGTGGCAGCCGTCCACGCGGCGCTCGACGAGCTCGGCGCGACGACCCCCCTGCTGGTCGTGGTCGAGGACGTCCACTGGGCCGACCAGTCCTCCCGCGACCTGCTGACCCTGCTGTTCACCCGCGGGTTCACCCACCCGGTCAGTGTCGTCGCGTCCTACCGCAGCGACGACCTGCACCGCCGGCACCCGCTGCGTCCGACGCTCGCCCACTGGTCCCGGCTCGCCGGGGTCGAGCGGCTCGACCTCCCACCCCTGCCGGACTCCGCCGTCCGCGAGCTCGTCCACGGGCTGCAGACCCGCCCGCTGGACGACGCCGACGTGCGCGCGGTCGTGGCCCGCGCCGAGGGCAACGCCTTCTTCGCGGAGGAGCTGGTGGCCGCCTCGGCCATCGGGGGCGCGGGCCTGGCCGAGGACCTGTCCCGGCTGCTGCTCGTCCGGTTCGACCAGCTCGGGACTGCCGGGCAGCACGTGGTGCGGATGGCGTCCGCCTCCGGCCGCCACGTCTCCCATCAGCTCCTCGCCGTCGTCGCGGCCCTCCCCGAGGCCGAGCTGGACAGCGGCCTGCGCGATGCCGTGGAGCACCACGTCCTCGTCCCGCTGGACACCGGCGGCTACGCCTTCCGGCACGCCCTGCTCGGCGAGACCGTCTACGACGACCTGTTGCCCGGGGAGCGGGTGCGCGCCCACGAGCGGTATGCCGCGGCCCTCACCGCCGACCGCTCATCGGGTTCGTGGGCCGAGCTGGCGCGGCACGCGTCGGCCGCGGGGCAACGCGATGTCGCCCGCGAGGCGAGCGTCCGGGCAGGCGACTCGGCGCTGCGGATGGCCGGACCGGAGGAGGCGTGGCGGCACTTCAGCCACGCGCTGTCCCTGATGCCGGAGGACGCCGCCGACGACGAGGTGGACGCCGTCACCCTGAGAGCGGCGGTGGCCGCGGTCGCGGTGGGCCGGGTGCACAAGGCCCTCGAGCTCCTGCAGGAGCGGCTCGACCGGCGCCCTGCCTCCGCCGCACCGGTCGGCCGGGCCGAGCTGCTCGCCGCCCTCGCGACCGCCGCCCGCATCACCGAGAGCACCCTCGACACCCTCGCGACGACCACCGAGGGACTGTCGCTGCTGGACTCGGCCGACGGTGACCACCCGCGGGTCCGGGCGCAGCTGCTCGCGGCCCGGGTCCAGGCGCTCGCCGACCGCGGCCGCGACGAGGAGGCCCTGGTGGCCATCGACGAGGCCGTCGCCGCCGCGCGGGCCGCGGGGCTCGACGAGCTGGCCGAGGAGGTGCGCGTCGTCGCCGCGCGGATCACCGAGAAGGCCGGCGACCCGGAAGGGTCCCGTCGTGCCCTCGAGGCGCTCGTCGAGTCTCCCGGGAGCCTCGGCGAGGCCGCCGAGGCGCGGGCCTTCCACCACCTCGGCTGGCTGCACCACCGCGCGGGCCGGCTGGACGAGGCGGTCGACGTCTACCGCCGCGGGGTCGAGCGGGCGCGGGCCGCAGGACGGCCCTGGGCGCCCTACGCCTTCGACGGTCGGCTGCTCGCCGGGATCGCCGCCTACGAGCGCGGCCGCTGGGACGAGTCCCTGGCCATCCTCGCGGTCGGGGGCGAGGTCGCCCCGGAACCTGCCGGGTCCTCGTTGCGGGCCGCCCGCATGTACGTCGCCGCGGGGCGGGGTCAGGTCGAGGCGCTGCGCGAGCTGGAACCGACCCGACCGTGGTGGGAGCGCGAGGGCCTGGTCGCCCTCATCGCGGGCTCTGCCGCCGTCGACCTGTACGGGCACTCCGGCGACCTCGACCGGGCCGTCGCCGTCCACGACGAGGTCGTGGAGGTGCTCTCGCGGGTGTGGGACCCCTTCTTCCAGGGCCGGCTCCGGCTGGGCACGCTGCTGCTCGGCCAGCTCGCCGGGCACGTGCAGCGGCTCCCCAGCGTCGACCGGCCCGACCTGCTGTCACGGGGTGCGGGACTGGCCGCGACGAGCGAGGAGGTCTGGGCCCGTGCGGTCACCAGGCCGGGCAACGACGGTCCGGAGTCGAGGGCCTGGCTGGCCCGGTCACGGGCCGAGGCGCTGCGGCTGCGCTGGCTCGGGGGAGAGGACGTCGACGCCGACGAGCTCGTGGCGGCCTGGCAGGCGGCGGTCTCGGCGTTCGAGACGTACGGCCACCCGTACGAGACGGCCCGGTCGCGGGCCCGCCTCGGCGTGGTGCTGCGCTCCACCGGGCACGGTGACGGCTCGGCCGAGCTGGCGGCGGCGCTGGAGGTCGCGGTGCACCTCGAGGCCGCCCCGCTGCGTGCCGAGATCCGCACGACCGGCGGGGCCCGACCCGCGACCCGGCCCGCCTCCCGTCACGGTGAGGCCCTGACCGCGCGTGAGCAGGAGATCCTCGCCCTCGTCGCGCTGGGCCGCAGCAACAACCAGATCGGCAGCCAGCTCTTCATCAGCGGCAAGACCGCCAGCGTCCACGTCTCGAACATCCTCGCGAAGCTCGGGGTCGCCGGGCGAGGTGAGGCCGTGGCGGTCGCCCGGGAGCGTGGCCTGCTCCCCTGACCGCGAGGTTAGGTTCACCTTGCTATCGGAGTCGCGGATCAATTACGTAACATCAGCGTTGTGAATATCGCCGAAGCGCCCCAGGTGCTCGAGTCGCGCACGCGCGACCGGGTGCTGCAGGCGATCAGCGAGCGCGGACCCGTGACCGCGGCGACGCTGGCCGAGGAGTTCGGCCTGACCGCCCCGGCCGTCCGCCGCCACCTCGAGAACCTCGTCGACGCCGGCCTGATCGTCGAGCGCGAGCAGGGCCCGTCGGCCGGCCACCGCGGTCGGGGTCGCCCGGCCCGGGCGTACGTCGTCAGCGACATCGGGCACCACGCCCTGGAGTCCGACTACGACGACCTCGCCATGGAGGCCCTGCGCTTCCTGTCCGACGAGGCCGGCGACGGTGCCGTGCGCCGGTTCGCCGAGCAGCGCGTGCACGAGCTCGAGCAGCGGTACGCCGTGGAGCTGGCCGCCGCCGGCACCTCGCGGGCCGCCCGGGTCGACGCCTTGGTGGGCGCCCTGACCCGTGACGGCTTCGCCGCCTCGGCCCGTCCGGTGGGCGAGCCGGGGAGCTCCAGCCCCTTCACCGGCATCCAGCTGTGCCAGGGCCACTGCCCGGTCCAGGACGCCGCCCGGGAATTTCCGCAGTTCTGTGACGCTGAAACAGATGCGTTCTCGCGCCTGCTCGGTGTCCACGTGCAGCGGTTGGCGACGTTGGCGCACGGCGACCACGTCTGCACCACGTTCATCCCCACGAGCACCGTCCAGCACGCCATACCGGCGAGCCGGGCGAGCAACGCCCCCACGAACTCCACCAGCAGCGCTGACCCCACCGCTGTGACACGAACCGAAAGGTCGACGCGATGAGCACCAACATCGAGGAGCTGAACCCGGGTCTGAAGGACCTCGGCCGCTACGAGTACGGCTGGGCCGACAGCGACAGCGCCGGCGCCACCGCGAAGCGAGGCCTCAACGAGGACGTCGTGCGCGACATCTCGGCCCGCAAGAACGAGCCCCAGTGGATGCTCGACCTGCGTGAGAAGTCGCTGCGCCTCTTCGGCAAGAAGCCCATGCCCAACTGGGGTTCCGACCTCACCGGCATCGACTTCCAGAACATCAAGTACTTCGTGAAGTCGACGGAGAAGCAGGCCACCACCTGGGACGAGCTGCCCGAGGACATCAAGAACACCTACGACCGCCTGGGCATCCCGGAGGCCGAGAAGCAGCGCCTCGTCGCGGGTGTCGCGGCGCAGTACGAGTCCGAGGTCGTCTACCACCAGATCCGCGAGGACCTGGAGGAGAAGGGTGTCATCTTCGTCGACACCGACACGGGCCTGCGCGAGCACGAGGACCTGTTCCGCGAGTACTTCACCTCGGTGATCCCCGCCGGTGACAACAAGTTCGCCGCGCTCAACACCGCGGTCTGGTCGGGTGGCTCGTTCATCTACGTCCCGCCGGGCGTCCACGTCGACATCCCGCTGCAGGCCTACTTCCGGATCAACACCGAGAACATGGGCCAGTTCGAGCGCACCCTGATCATCGCCGACGAGGGCTCCTCGGTGCACTACGTCGAGGGCTGCACCGCGCCGATCTACAAGTCGGACTCACTGCACTCCGCCGTCGTCGAGATCGTCGTGAAGAAGAACGCCCGCGTCCGCTACACGACCATCCAGAACTGGTCCAACAACGTCTACAACCTCGTCACCAAGCGCGCGACCTGCGCCGAGGGCGCGACGATGGAGTGGATCGACGGCAACATCGGTTCCAAGGTCACCATGAAGTACCCGGCCGTCTTCCTCCTGGGCGAGCACGCCCGGGGCGAGACGCTGTCCATCGCCTTCGCCGGCGAGGGCCAGCACCAGGACGCCGGCGCCAAGATGGTGCACGCCGCCCCCAACACCTCCTCGACGATCGTGTCGAAGTCGGTGGCCCGTGGTGGTGGCCGCACGTCCTACCGCGGGCTCGTCCAGATCCTCGAGGGCGCCCACGGCTCCCGCTCGAGCGTGGTCTGCGACGCGCTGCTGGTGGACACCATCAGCCGGTCCGACACCTACCCCTACGTCGACATCCGCGAGGACGACGTGACCATGGGGCACGAGGCCACGGTCTCCAAGGTGTCCGAGGACCAGATGTTCTACCTCATGTCCCGAGGCATGACCGAGGAAGAGGCCATGGCCATGATCGTGCGCGGGTTCGTCGAGCCCATCGCGCGTGAGCTGCCCATGGAGTACGCCCTCGAGCTCAACCGCCTGATCGAGCTGCAGATGGAAGGAGCCGTAGGTTGAGCCTGCTGGCCCAGAAGAACCCCGAGGCGACCGCCGGAGCCCACACGGACTCCGCCGCCGCCTTCGTCCCCGACCAGTCGCGCGCCGAGCGCAAGACCTCGTATGCCGTCGCGGACTTCCCCGTTCCCGGCGGCCGTGAGGAGGAGTGGCGGTTCACCCCCGTCGACCGCCTCGGCGGCCTGTTCTCCGAGGAGGGCAGCACCGAGGGTGCCGTCACCGTCGAGACCGACGCCCCCGAGGGTGTCGAGCTGCTCGAGCTGGCGATGGACGACGAGCGCGTGGGCACGGCCTACCGTCCCGCCGACCGAGCCGCCGTCACGGCCTACGCCGGCACCGAGCGAGCCCTGCTCGTCGGCATCCCGGCCGAGGCCGAGCTCGACGCCCCGGTCTTCGTCCGCGTGAACGGTGTCGCCGGGCGCGACAACGCCCACCTCGTCGTGGACGCCGGTCGGCACAGCAAGGCCACCGTCATCCTCGAGCACCGTGGCACCGGTGAGCACACCGCCGGCGTGGAGATCCGGGTCGGCGACGGCGCCGACCTGACCTTCGTCACCGTCCAGGAGTGGGACGACGACGCGTTGCACGTCGCCCAGAACGACGCCCTGATCGGTCGCGACGGCAAGCTGCGCCACATCGTCGTCACGCTCGGGGGCGAGCTCGTGCGCATCTCCACCAACGCGCGCTACTCCGGCCCGGGCGGCTCCTTCGAGGGCCTCGGCGTCTACTTCGCCGACGCCGGGCAGCACCAGGAGCACCGGCTCTTCGTCGACCACGAGGCGCCGCACTGCCACTCGAACGTCGAGTACAAGGGTGCGCTGCAGGGCGAGACCGCCCACACGGTGTGGGTCGGTGACGTCCTCATCCGCGCGAGCGCCGAGGGCACCGACACCTACGAGCTCAACCGCAACCTCATCCTCGACGACGGGGCGCGGGCCGACTCGATCCCCAACCTCGAGATCGAGACCGGCGAGATCGTCGGAGCCGGGCACGCCTCGGCGACCGGTCGCTTCGACGACGAGCAGCTCTTCTACCTGCAGGCCCGCGGCATCCCGGAGGACATCGCCCGACGCCTCGTCGTGCGTGGCTTCTTCGCCAGCGTCGTGGCCCGCATCGGCGTGCCCGAGGTGTCCGAGCGGCTCATGGCTGCCATCGACACCGAGCTCGGCGGCACCGCGGCGCAGGAGACCGCCACCGAGGCTGCCCTGTGAGCGCAGCAGCAGAGCTCGTCCCCGACGAGGAGTTCGTGCGGGTCTGCCGACTCGACGAGCTCCCCGAGGTGGGCGCGGCCGCGGCCGACATCGGCGGCACGATCGTGGCGCTGGTCCGCACCAAGGACGGCAGCGTCCACGCGGTGGACGACACCTGCAGCCACGCCAACGTCTCGTTGTCCGAGGGTGAGCTGGACGGCTGCACGCTCGAGTGCTGGCTGCACGGCTCGCGGTTCGACATCCGCACCGGAGAGCCGTCGGGTCCGCCCGCGATCGTCCCCATCAACGTGTACGCCGTGAAGATCGACGGCGACGACGTCTACGTCGCCACCACCCCCCAGAACACCTCCTCCACCACTCCCACACACCTGGAGCGCTGAGCATGTCCACACTCGAGATCCGCAACCTGCAGGTCACCGTCGAGACCGAGACCGGCACCAAGGAGATCCTCCGCGGCGTCGACCTCACCGTGAAGTCCGGCGAGACCCACGCGATCATGGGGCCCAACGGCTCCGGCAAGTCGACCCTCGCCTACTCCATCGCCGGTCACCCCAAGTACACCGTCACCGGTGGCACCGTCACGCTCGACGGTGAGGACGTGCTGGCGATGAAGGTCGACGAGCGCGCCCGCGCCGGCCTGTTCCTCGCGATGCAGTACCCCGTCGAGGTCCCCGGCGTCACGGTGAGCAACTTCCTGCGCACCGCCAAGACCGCCATCGACGGCGAGGCCCCGAAGCTGCGCACCTGGGTCAAGGACATGAAGTCCGCCATGGGCGAGCTGCGCATGGACCCGGCGTTCGCCGAGCGCAACGTCAACGAGGGCTTCTCCGGTGGCGAGAAGAAGCGCCACGAGATCCTCCAGATGGAGCTCTTGCGCCCGAAGGTCGCGATCCTCGACGAGACCGACTCCGGCCTGGACGTCGACGCCCTGCGCGTCGTCTCCGAGGGCGTCAACCGGGTCAAGGACAACACCGACGTGGGTGTCCTGCTCATCACGCACTACACGCGCATCCTGCGCTACATCAAGCCCGACTTCGTGCACGTCTTCGTCGACGGCAAGATCGTCGAGGAGGGTGGCTCCGAGCTGGCCGACCGCCTCGAGGCCGAGGGCTACGACCGCTACGTCGGCGCCTCGGCCTGACGGCCAGAGTCCGCTGACCCACTCCATGACGAGGTTGACCCAGATGTCGAACGCGACGACGGCGACCGTCTTCGATGACGGGGAGCTGGCCCGGATCCGGGCCGGCTTCCCCATCCTGACGCGCACGGTCCGGGACGGTCGCCCGCTGGTCTACCTCGACTCCGGAGCGACCTCGCAGCGGCACACGCGCGCCCTGGACGCCGAGCGAGCCTTCAGCGAGCAGGTGAACGCCGCCGTCCACCGCGGTGCGCACCAGCTCAGCGAGGAGGCGACCGACCGCTACGAGCAGGCGCGCGCGACGATCGCCGGGTTCGTCGGCGGGGCGACCGACGAGGTGGTCTTCACCAAGAACGCCACCGAGTCCCTCAACCTCGTGGCGTACGGCTTCTCCAACTCGGTCGCCGGCCAGGACAAGGACCCGCGGCTGTCCCTGGGCCCGGGCGACGAGATCCTCATCACCGAGATGGAGCACCACGCCAACCTCGTGCCGTGGCAGGAGCTGGCGCGACGCACCGGCGCCACGCTGCGCTGGGTCGGTGTCACCGACGAGGGTCGGCTCGACCTCGACGGCGTCCACGGTCCGGCGCTGGGCGAGCTGCTCACCGACCGCACCAAGGTGTTCGCGTTCACCCACGTGTCGAACGTGCTCGGTACGGTCAACCCGGTGCGCCGGCTCGCCGATGCCGCCCGCTCCGTGGGGGCGCTGTCCGTCCTCGACGCCTGCCAGTCGGCGCCACACCTGGCGCTCGACGTGGCCGACCTCGGTGTCGACTTCGCCGCCTTCTCGGGCCACAAGATGTACGGCCCCACCGGGATCGGCGTCCTCTGGGGCCGCCAGGACCTCCTGGCAGCGATGCCACCGTTCATCACGGGCGGCTCGATGATCGAGACCGTCCGGATGGAGGGCACGACGTATGCCGCGCCGCCGCAGCGCTTCGAGGCGGGTTCCCCGAACGCCGCCCAGGCGATCGGCCTCGCCGCGGCCATCGAGTGGCTGCAGGAGCTCGGCATGGACCGCGTGCACGCCCACGAGCAGGCGCTGACCGAGCGGCTGCTCGCCGGCCTGGCCGAGCGCCCCTGGGTCCGCGTGGTCGGTCCCGTGGACGGTGTCGACCGGGGGAGTGCCGTGGCGTTCGTCGTCGACGGCGTCCACGCGCACGATGTCGGCCAGGTGCTGGACGACCAGGGCGTCGAGGCCCGGGTGGGCCACCACTGCGCCTGGCCCCTGCACCGTCGGATGAGGGCGACGGCGACGACGCGGGCCAGCCTCGCGGCATACACGACCCCGGCGGAGGTCGACGCGCTCCTCGTGGCGCTCGACCGCGTGCCGGACGTGTTCGGGGTGGCGAGCTGATGGACCTCTATCAAGAGCTCATCCTCGAGCACTCCAAGCGCCCCCAGCACGCCGGGCTGCGCGAGCCCTTCGAGGCCGAGGTGCACCACGTCAACCCCACCTGCGGTGACGAGGTCACCCTGCGCGTGCACGTCGAGGGCGAGGGCGCTGACGCCGTCGTCCGCGACATCTCCTACGACGCCCTCGGTTGCTCGATCTCGACCGCGTCGGCCAGCGTCCTCGCCGAGGAGGTCATCGGCCGCACCGTCGCCGAGGCCATGGTCACGCACGAGGCGATGCGCGCGATGCTCACGTCCAAGGGCGAGGACCCCGGCGACGAGGACGTCATCGGCGACGGCGTCGCGTTCGCCGGCGTCGCGAAGTACCCCGCGCGCGTCAAGTGTGCTCTGCTGGGATGGATGGCGTTCACGGACGCGTTGCACCAGGCAGGCATCGACACGAACTCCACCACGACAGCACCCTGAAGACCAGTTCATGAAAGAGGCTGACACGATGAGCGACACGACCACCGCCACCCCCAACGTCGCGGACGTCGAGGAGGCCATGCGCGACGTCGTCGACCCCGAGCTGGGCATCAACGTCGTCGACCTCGGCCTCGTCTACGGCATCACCGTCGACGCCCAGCGCCACGCCGTCCTCGACATGACGCTCACCTCCGCGGCCTGCCCGCTGACCGACGTCATCGAGGACCAGACCCAGCAGGCCCTCGAGGGCCTCGTCGCGTCCTACCGCGTCAACTGGGTCTGGATGCCGCCGTGGGGCCCCGACAAGATCACCGACGACGGCCGCGAGCAGCTGCGCGCCCTCGGCTTCAACCTCTGACGCATCCCGTCACCTCGACGACGCCGCCACACCCGTGAGCCGCGTCGTCGAGGTGTCTGCGGAGCGGCTCGACGGGTGGCTCGAGAGGTTCGCGGCCAACAACCCCGAACCCGGCGCGCGCCAACGGATCTCCGCGCGTGAGGAGTTTCCGCACGACCCCGTCGGGGTCCTGCTCATCCGCCGTGGCGGGTATGCCGTGGGGCTGGCCCACGGGGCGGCCTTCAGCGAGTCCAAGGTCGGGACCCGGCACGTGCAGTCGCGGACGGCGGCGGGCGGCTGGTCGCAGCAGCGGTTCGCGCGACGGCGGGGCAACCAGGCCGACGAGCTGGTGCGCGCGGTCTGCGACCACACGCTGCGGATCCTGCCGCGGGGGAGCGCCAGCGGCCTCGTCGTCGGTGGGGACAAGGCGCTGGTGCGGGCGGTGCTCGACGACCCCCGCCTCGCGCACCTCGACGCCCTCCCGAGGCGTGAGCTCTACGACCTGCCCGACCCGCGCCGGGCCGTCCTCGAGGACGCGCTGAAGCGTGGCCGCGCGGTGCGCATCACCATCGAGGACGTCCGACCCGGCTAGTCGTGGTGCTGGGCGATGTTGACGACGGTCCCGCCGGGTGCCCGGACGAAGAACCTGCGCACGCCCCACTCCTCGGTGACGATGGGGTGGACCACCTCGACGCCCCGGTCCTGCACCTGGCGCCAGGCCTCGTCGACGTCGTCGACCTTGACCGTCAGGGCCGAGTTCTCCGGGGCGGTGGCGTCGGACGTGACGAGCTGGACGTGGGCCCCCGTCGTGGGGTCGGTGAGGCGGGTGACCCAGCCGAGGTCCATCTCCGTGGTCAGGCCGAACAGGCCGGACCAGAAGGTCCTGGCCTCGTCGATGTCGGGGACCGTCAGGTTGGTGGTCACGCTCATGATGCGCATGCGGGCTCCTTCGTCGGTGTCTCGATCCTGCGACGGGGCTGCCGTGAGGTCCAGGGCTACTCGACGGTCGCGGGGGAGAAGGTGTCGCAGCTGTTGAGGTCACCGCTCTGGTAGCCCGTGGTGAACCACTTCTGCCGCGCCGCCGCCGAGCCGTGGGTCCACGACTCCGGGCTGACACGGCCCTGCGTCTTCTGCTGGATCCGGTCGTCCCCGACGGACGAGGCTGCCGACAGGGCGTCCTTGATGTCGGACTCGGTGAGCGGCTTCATCAGGGTGTTGCCCTTGGCGTCCTTGGTCTGCGTGGCGTTGTTGGCCCAGACACCACCGAGGCAGTCGGCCTGGAGCTCCACGCGCACGCTGCCGCTGTTGGCGCCCTGCGGGTTCTGCTGGGCCTTGTCGAGCAGGCCGAGGATGTCCTGGATGTGGTGCCCGTACTCGTGCGCCACGACGTACTCCTGGGCCAGCGGGCCGCCGCTGGACCCGAACTGGTCGGTGAGGATCTTGAAGAAGCTCGCGTCGATGTAGACCTGCTTGTCGAGCGGGCAGTAGAACGGGCCGACCTGGTTGGAGGCCGTGCCGCAGGCCGACTGGGTCGAGCCGGTGTAGATGATCGTCTTGGCCGGCGTGTACTCGCGGCGGAAGCGGGGGAGCTCGCTGGTCCAGAACGCCTGGACCGAGTTGACGGTGGCGATGATCCGACAGGTGTCGTCGCGGTTGGCGTCGGCACCGGTCTTGCACTGGGCGAACGCGTTGGGGTCGGTGCTGCCCCCGGGCTCCACCTGGCCGGAGCCACCCGTGCCCGGGTCGGTGCCGGTGCCCCCGGGGAGGTCGTTGGGGTTGATGCCGAAGACCAGGGCGATGATCAGCAGGATGATGCCGCCGACGCCACCGCCGACCACCATGCCGCCGGGACGTCCGCCGCCACCGCCCGACCCGACCTGTGAGGTGTCGAGCTGCGCGTTGTCGTTGAAGCTCATCTGCCCTCCGGGGCCTCGGGCGTGCACTCGGGGGTCGAGCGACGTCGCTAGACTAGTGATCTCAGCCGCTGTGCGGCGCCGGCGCAACCCGTGCACGGCGAGCCCACGGCGACGCGAGCGTGACCGGACCTGCATCGACGCAGCGGATCGGCACGAACCGCCGCTGAGCTGCCTGTTCTTCCTCGAAACGTGTCTGGAGTACGTCTGTGATCGCCGCCAGTGGGATCGAGCTGCGCGCTGGCTCCCGCCTCCTCCTGGACGGCGCGACCTTCCGCATCGCCCCCGGTGACCGGGTCGGCCTCGTCGGCCGCAACGGTGCCGGCAAGACCACCCTCACCAAGGTCCTCGCCGGCCAGGGCCAGCCGGCTGCCGGCAGCGTGACCGTGAGCGGTGAGGTCGGCTACCTGCCCCAGGACCCGCGGACCGGTGACCTGCACGTGCTCGCCCGTGACCGGATCCTCAGCGCCCGCGGCCTCGACCGCATCATCACGCAGATGCGTGAGGCCGAGGGTGCGATGGCCTCGGCGGACGACGAGACGCGCGACAAGGCCATGCGCCGCTACTCCCGCCTCGAGGGGGAGTTCACCGCCGCCGGCGGTTATGCCGCGGAGTCCGAGGCCGCGACCATCGCCAGCGCGCTGGCCCTCGACGAGCGCATCCTCGGACAGCCGCTGGCCACCCTCTCCGGTGGTCAGCGCCGACGGGTGGAGCTGTCGCGGATCCTGTTCTCCGGTGCCCAGACGCTGCTCCTCGACGAGCCGACCAACCACCTCGACGCCGACTCGATCGGGTGGCTGCGCGACTACCTCAAGGGCTACCAGGGCGGGCTCGTGGTCATCAGCCACGACGTCCAGCTGCTCGACGCCGTGGTGACGCGGGTGTTCCACCTCGATGCCAACCGCGGTGAGCTCGACCTCTACAACGTCGGCTGGAAGCCCTACCTCCAGCAGCGCGAGACCGACGAGCGCGCCCGCAAGCGCGAGTACGCCAACGCCACGAAGAAGGCCGCTGCCCTGATGGAGCAGGCCGAGAAGATGCGCGCCAAGGCGACCAAGGCCGTCGCCGCCCAGAACATGATCAAGCGCGCCGAGCGCATGGTCGCCGGCCTCGAGGGCGCCCGGACCACCGACAAGGTGGCCAAGCTGCGCTTCCCCGACCCCGCGCCGTGCGGGAAGACGCCGTTGCGGGCGTCCGGCCTGTCGCGGTCCTACGGCAGCCTCGAGATCTTCACCGACGTGGACCTGGCCATCGACCGCGGCTCGCGCGTCGTGGTCCTCGGCCTCAACGGCGCCGGCAAGACGACCCTGCTGCGGATGCTCGCCGGCGTCGACACCCCGGACACGGGAGAGGTCGAGCCCGGCCACGGCCTCAAGCTCGGCTACTACGCGCAGGAGCACGAGAACCTCGACGTGACCCGCTCGGTCCTGTCGAACATGAAGTCGGCCGCCCCCGACTCGTTCGGTGAGACCGAGGTCCGCAAGGTCCTCGGCTCGTTCCTGTTCAGCGGCGACGACGTCGACAAGCCGGCCGGGGTGCTCTCCGGTGGCGAGAAGACCCGCCTGTCGCTGGCCATGCTCGTCGTGTCCGAGGCCAACGTGCTGCTCCTCGACGAGCCCACGAACAACCTCGACCCGGCCTCGCGCGAGGAGATCCTCGGCGCCCTGCGGACCTACAAGGGCGCGGTCGTGCTCGTGACGCACGACGAGGGCGCGGTCGAGTCGCTCGACCCCGAGCGCATCCTGCTGCTGCCCGACGGCATCGAGGACCACTGGGGCCAGGACTACCTCGACCTCATCTCCCTCGCCTGACCCGCACTGGCGCGCCCGCGCCATACCGCCTCGATCTCCCATCGCGCTGGGGGGCGATGGGGTCGGATAATGGACGGTTATGCAATCCATAACCGAGTTGGCAGAATGGGCGGGTGACGCAGACCCCCACGCGCCCCCAGCGCCAGTCCGGCAAGGCCACCGGTGCCTGGGCCGACGGTGACCGCACGCCGCTGAACCCCAACGAGGAGTTCAAGCAGGCCGACGACGGGCTGAACGTCCGGGCCCGCATCGAGGAGGTCTACAGCCGCGACGGCTTCGCCTCGATTCCCGGCGAGGACCTCCGCGGCCGGATGCGCTGGTGGGGGCTGTACACCCAGCGCAAGCCCGGGATCGACGGTGGCAAGACCGCGACCCTGGACCCCTCGGAGCTCGACGCCGAGTACTTCATGCTCCGCGTCCGCAGCGACGGGGGAGCGCTGACCGGCGAGCAGCTGCGCACCATCGCCGGCATCAGCACGGAGTTCGCGCGCGACACCGCGGACGTCACCGACCGCCAGAACATCCAGCTGCACTGGATCCGCATCGAGGACGTCCCCGCGATCTGGGAGCGCCTCGAGGCCGTCGGGCTGACGACGGCTGAGGCGTGCGGCGACACCCCGCGGGTCATCCTCGGCTCGCCCGTCGCCGGGATCGCGGCGGACGAGGTGCTCGACGGAACGCCGGCGGTCCGCGAGATCCTCGAGCGCTACATCGGCAGCCCGGAGTTCTCCAACCTGCCGCGCAAGTTCAAGACGGCCATCTCGGGCTCGCCCAGCCTCGACGTGGCCCACGAGGTCAACGACATCTCGTTCGTCGGCGTCGTGCACCCCGAGCACGGTCCCGGGTTCGACCTGTGGGTGGGTGGCGGCCTCTCCACCAACCCGATGTTCGCCCAGCGGCTGGGTGCCTGGGTTCCCCTCGAGGAGGTCGCGGACGTCTGGAAGGGCGTCGTGTCGATCTTCCGCGACCACGGCTACCGCCGGCTGCGCAACCGCGCCCGGCTGAAGTTCCTCATGGCCGACTGGGGTCCGGAGAAGTTCCGCGAGGTCCTCGAGACCGAGTACCTGCACCGCACGCTCGTCGACGGCCCGGCACCGCAGGCGCCGTCGGCGCACCGCCGCGACCACGTCGGAGTGCACGCCCAGAACGACGGCCTGTACTGGGTCGGGGTCGCACCCGTCGCCGGTCGCGTCAGCGGCGCGACCCTGGCCCAGGTCGCCGACGTCGCCGAGCGCTGGGGCTCCGGGCGGGTCCGCCTCACGGCGCACCAGAAGCTGCTGGTCCTCGACGTCCCGAAGGCCAAGACCCGGTACGTCAAGGCGGCCCTGGCCAAGGTCGGGCTGCCCGCCGAGCCGAGCGAGTGGCGTCGCGGCGTCATGGCGTGCACCGGCATCGAGTTCTGCAAGCTGGCCCTGGTCGAGACCAAGGCCCGGGCCGGCACGGTGATCGCCGAGATGGAACGTCGGCTGCCGGAGTTCGACGTGCCGTTCTCCATCCACATCAACGGCTGCCCGAACTCCTGCGCCCGTACCCAGGTCGCCGACATCGGCCTCAAGGGCATGGTGCAGACCGACGACGACGGCAACCTCGTCGAGATCTTCCAGGTGCACCTCGGGGGCGGCCTCGGCACCGAGCCGCAGCTCGCCCGCAAGACCCGTGCGCTCAAGGTCCGCGCCGAGGACCTGCCCGACTACGTCGAGCGGCTGGCCGGCCGGTTCCTCGAGCAGCGCGACGGCACCGAGTCGTTCGCGCACTGGGCGCACCGGGCCGAGGAGGACGACCTGCGATGAGTGAGAACCGGTCTGCAGTCATCTACCACTGCCCCTTCTGCGCCGAGGAGGACCTGCGCCCCGTCGAGGAGCCGCGGGGCGCCTGGCGGTGCAACGCCTGCGCCCGCGTCTTCACGGTGCAGCTGGCCTCGATCGACACGACCCGCATCCCCGGGCGCCTCCGGGAGGAAGCGGAGCTGCAGCAGCAGCCGGCTGGGCTCCACCAGCAGCAAGGGAGTTCGTCATGACCGCAGCGACAACGACCCATCCGGCTGACGCCCTGCGCGCCCTCGCCGTCGAGGGTGAGCAGCGCTTCGGCGCGCTCGAGGGGGACGGTGCGCACGCGTCATACGAGGCTCGGGTGGAGCTGGCCCGCGAGGCGCTGCGCTGGGCTGCCGAGACGTTCGGCGACAAGCTCACCGTCGCCTCGTCGATGGGCGACGAGGTGCTGGTGCACCTCGTCGGGACGACCATCCCCGGCGCGGACGTGTTCTTCCTCGACACCGGCTACCACTTCGCCGAGACCCTCGGCACGCGCGACGCCTACGAGGCCATGCTGCCGGTGAACATCCGGACGATCCTGCCGCTGCTCACCGTCCCCCAGCAGGACGCCGAGTACGGCGCCAAGCTGCACGACCGCGACCCCAACGCGTGCTGCGCGATGCGCAAGGTCGAGCCGCTCAACCGGGCGCTGTCGACGCACGAGGCGTGGGTGACCGGCATGCGTCGGGTGGACGCGCCGACCCGCACCGACATCGGCATCGTCGGCTGGGACGACAAGCGCGGCATGGTCAAGCTCAACCCCATCGCGGGCTGGACCGACGAGGACGTGGACCGGTACGTGGAGGAGCACGGGGTGTTCCTCAACCCCTTGCGCCAGGAGGGGTACGCGTCGATCGGCTGCGCGCCGTGCACGCGACCCGTCGCCGAGGGCGAGGACGCCAGGGCCGGTCGCTGGGCCGGCAAGGACAAGACGGAATGCGGGCTGCACACGTGACCACCACTCCTGCCCGGGCGCTGCCCGACCAGTACACCCTGGACCACCTGGACCACCTGGAGTCCGAGGCCATCCACATCTTCCGCGAGGTGGCGGGGGAGTTCGAGCGGCCGGTCATCCTCTTCTCCGGCGGCAAGGACTCGGTCGTCATGGTCCACCTGGCGCTCAAGGCCTTCGCGCCGTCACCGCTGCCGTTCGCGCTGCTGCACGTGGACACGGGGCACAACTTCCCCGAGGTGCTGACGTACCGCGACGAGACCGTCGAGCGGCTGGGCGTGCGCCTGGTCGTCGCGCACGTGCAGGACTACATCGACGACGGTCGGCTGCGGGAGCGCCCGGACGGCACCCGGAACCCGCTGCAGACCGTCCCCCTGCTCGACGCCATCGAGTCCAACAAGTTCGACGCCGTCTTCGGCGGTGGTCGCCGCGACGAGGAGAAGGCCCGGGCCAAGGAGCGGGTGTTCAGCCTGCGCGACTCGTTCGGTGCGTGGGACCCCCGGCGCCAGCGGCCCGAGCTCTGGGACCTCTACAACGGCAAGCACGCCCCCGGCGAGCACGTCCGGGTCTTCCCGCTGTCCAACTGGACCGAGCTCGACGTCTGGCGCTACATCGAGCGCGAGGGCATCGCCCTGCCCGACCTCTACTACGCCCACGAACGCGAGGTGTTCGCGCGCGACGGCATGTGGCTGTCGGCGGGGGACTGGGGCGGTCCGAGGCCGGCGGAGCAGGTCCAGGTGCGGCAGGTCCGGTACCGCACGGTCGGCGACATGAGCTGCACCGGGGCGGTCGACTCCGCCGCCACCGACGTGGCCGGTGTGATCCTCGAGCTGGCCGCGTCCCGGCTGACGGAGCGGGGCGCCACGCGTGCCGACGACCGGATGTCCGAGGCAGCCATGGAGGACCGCAAGAAGCAGGGGTACTTCTGATGTCGACGACCCACGCCACCACTCCCGACAGCGAGGCCACCGTGACCACTGCTGCCCCGGCGCCGGCCGCGCCCACACGCCGCCACGACCTGCTCCGGCTCGCGACGGCCGGGTCGGTCGACGACGGCAAGTCCACCCTGGTCGGTCGACTCCTCTACGACACCAAGTCGGTGCTCGCCGACCAGCTCGATGCCGTCGAGCGGGTCAGCAAGGAGCGCGGCCTCGACGCCGCCGACCTGGCGCTGCTCACCGACGGCCTGCGGGCCGAGCGCGAGCAGGGCATCACCATCGACGTCGCCTACCGCTACTTCTCGACGGCCACCCGCTCCTACGTCCTCGCGGACACCCCCGGGCACGTGCAGTACACCCGCAACATGGTCACGGGTGCCTCGACGGCCGAGCTGGCACTGATCCTCATCGACGCCCGCCACGGCGTCGTCGAGCAGACCCGGCGCCACCTCGCCGTCACCGGGCTGCTCGGGGTCCGCCACGTCGCCGTGGCGGTCAACAAGATGGACCTCGTCGACTGGGACCGGGTGCGGTTCGATGAGATCGTCGCCGAGTTCAGCCGCCACGCAACGCGATTCGGCATCGAGGACGTCGTGGCGGTGCCGGTTTCGGCGCTGTTCGGCGACAACATCGTGGACCGCTCCGACCGCGCTTCCTGGTATGCCGGGCCCACGCTGCTCGAGCACCTCGAGTCGGTGCCCGTCGGGACCGACCCGTCGGCCCAGCCGCTCCGGGTCCCGGTCCAGTACGTCATCCGCCCGCAGAAGGACGGCCACCGCGACTACCGCGGCTACGCCGGACGGCTGTCCTCCGGCGTCGTGCGCCCCGGTGACGAGGTCGTCGTCCTTCCCGGGGGCGCCCGAACCAGGGTGGCCGGGATCGACCGCGCCCGCGCCGACGGGACCGTGGAGGAGCTGGACGTCGCCTTCGCGCCACAGTCGGTCACCCTGCGCCTCACCGACGACATCGACGTCTCCCGGGGCGACCTCATCGCCGCGGCCGACGATCCGAGCCTCACCACGCGCTCCCTTGCCGGCACGGTCGCGGTCCTCGACGACCGACCCGTCCGGCAGCGGGACCGGGTGCTGCTGCGCGTCGGGACCCGCACCGTCCGGGCCATCGTCGAGGACGTCGTCGACCAGCTCGACATCGAGACCATGGAGCAGCGCACGGCGCCGGACGGGTTGGCGCTCAACGCGATCGGCCGCGTGAGGATCCGGCTGGCCGACGACGTCGCGATCGACGACTACCGACAGCTGCGTCGCACGGGCGCCTTCCTGCTCATCGACGAGAACGACGGTTCGACGCTTGCAGCCGGCATGGCGGACGCGCCGGACCGCAGCATCGGCGAGGGCATCTGATGACCGCCCCCGCCTACCCGCTCACCCTCGACCTGACCGGCCGGCGGGTCGTGGTCGTGGGCGGCGGTCCCGTGGCGGCTCGTCGAGCGCGCGGGCTGGTCGAGGCGGGCGGAGCGGTCGAGGTCATCGCCCCCTTCGTCTGCGAGGACCTCCGTGACCTCTTGGAGCGTGTCGAGATCACGTGGCACGAGAGGGAGTTCGTCACCGGAGACCTCGTCCTGCCCGAACCCGCGTGGCTCGTCCACACCGCGACGGGCGACCGGTCGGTCGACACCCAGGTGTCGCGTGAGGCAGAGGCCGCCCGGGTCTGGTGCGTGCGGGCGGACGACGCGTCGACGTCGAGCGCCTGGACCCCCGCCGTCGCCCGTGGCACCCACGGCACCGCGAGCGAGGGCCTCACGGTGGCCGTCACCGCGGGCGCAGACCCCCGACGCGCGGTGGCCGTGCGGGACGCCGTCCTCGCGGCCCTCGACAGCGGCAGCCTCCCCGTCCGGCGCGTGCGTCCCGCCACCGGAGGCGGCGATGTCCTGCCGGGCGGCGACGCTGTCCAGGCGGGCCGCGTGGCCCTCGTCGGCGGTGGCCCCGGCGCCGAGGACCTCATCACCGTCCGCGGGCGGGCCCTGCTCGCAGCCGCCGACGTCGTGGTCACCGACCGGCTCGGTCCGCGCGGCCTGCTGGCGGCCCTCGGCCAGGACGTGGAGGTCGTCGACGTCGGCAAGACGCCCGGCAACCACCCGGTCACCCAGGGGCGCATCAACGAGCTGCTGGTGCACCACGCGTCCCTGGGGAAGCGGGTGGTCCGCCTCAAGGGAGGCGACCCGTTCGTCCTCGGTCGGGGTGGCGAGGAGGCACTGCACTGCATCGAGCACGGCATCCCGGTCGAGGTCGTCCCGGGCGTCACCTCTGCCGTGTCCGTGCCTGCGGCTGCAGGGATCCCGGTGACGCACCGGGGGATCACGGCGTCGTTCGTCGTCGCCTCCGCCCACGACGGCGCCGACCAGGTCCTCCGGGCCGCGTCCGACGCGGCGCCGGACGCCACCCTCGTCCTCCTCATGGGGGTGACCCGGCTCGCCTCGACCGCCCGAGCGCTGCTCGACGCGGGACGACGCCCCGACACGCCGGTGGCGCTCATCGAGCGGGGCTGGATGCCGGACCAGCGGACCACCGTGACGACGCTCGAGCACGCCGCCGCCGACGCGGAGCGGGCCGGGGTGAAGGCGCCCGCCGTGGTCGTCGTCGGGGACGTCGTGTCGGTGCGCCAACAGGTCGGCGACCTCGCCGGGGGAGTACCGTCCCGAGGATGAGCGCCGCGCCCGACATCGTCCTGCTCGCGCACGGGTCGCCCGACCCGCGCCACGCCAAGGGCGTCGAGACCCTGGCCGACCACGTGCGCACGCTCGCGCCGGACCGGCCGGTCCACACGGCATACCTGGACCACCACGCACCCAGCCCGAGCCAGACCGCCGCGGGGATCGGGAAGCACGCGGTGGTCGTCCCCGTGCTGCTCACGCCGGCCTACCACGCGAAGGTCGACGTGCCGGCTGCCGTCAACCAGATGATCGCCGACTCGGGCTCGGAGGTCGGCGTCGCCGCAGCCCTCGGCCCCCACCACCTGCTCCTCGACGCCGCGGAGGAGCTCCTCGCGGCGGAGGGCATCGAGCCGGACCCGTCCACCGCCGTCGTCCTGTATGCCGCCGGGTCCAGCGACAGTGAAGCCGTCGCCACCGTGGGCCAGACGATCGCGGACCACCCGCGCGAAGGATGGGGTCGCTGGGGCGTGGCCGCCCTCGACGGCGGGGCGACGATGGAGCAGGTGCTGCGGACCATGCCCGACGAGGTCGAGCGCACCGTTGCCGTCTCGTTCATGGTCGCCGAGGGCATCCTCCGGGACCGGATGGCCCAGCACTGCGGCCGCGCCGGGGTCTCGATGGTCCCGGGCGCGCTCGCCCAGACGGGGGCCATGGCCCAGCTGGTCCTCGAGCGGGCCGATAACCTGCCCGCGTGACCGACCCCTCGACCGAGCCCACCACCGAGCCCTCCACCGAGCCCACCACCGAGCCCTCCACCGACGCCCGGTCCGCCACCGGCGGCGGGAGCTCGACGCGGCCGCACCCCCACCTGCTCGTCACGCGGGAGGGGCCGGTGCTCACCGTCACCCTCGACAACGAGGCACGCCGCAACGCCCAGCTCCCGTCGCTGTGGCTGGCCCTGGCCGAGGTGGCCGCCTCGCTGGACCAGGCTGTCCGGGTCGTCGTGCTGGCAGCGCGCGGGCCGTCGTTCTCGGCCGGACTCGACCTGTCCGTGGTGGCCGGCGACCCGGCGAAGGCTCCTCATGGTGAGCCGGACCTGTTCGAGATCGCCGCCCGCGGAGTGGAGGAGGCGGCCGACGTCATCGCGGGCTTCCAGCGGGGGTTCACCGCGTGGGCCGAGGCCGACGCCGTCGTCGTGGCGGCGGTCCAGGGCCACGCGATCGGCGCGGGGTTCCAGCTGGCGCTGGCCGCGGACCTGCGGGTCGTGGCCGACGACGTGCAGCTCGCCATGCGCGAGACGTCCCTGGGACTCGTTCCCGACCTGGGCGGCACACAGCCGCTGGTCTCCCTGGTCGGACCGGCGCGCGCCCTGGAGATCTGCGCCACCGGACGGTTCGTCGGGGCCCAGGAGGCCGTGGCGACAGGGCTGGCCAACGTCGCGGTGCCACGGGACGAGCTCGAGGCGACGACGGCCGACCTGGTGGCTGCCCTGCTCGCGGCTCCTGACGCGTCGCTGCGGGCGCTGAAGCCCCTGCTGCGGTCCGCGGGTCCAGCCGGCCGCGAGGACCAGCTGCGGTCCGAGCGGGAGACCCAGGCCGTGCTCCTGCGCGGACTCGGAGAGGCACGGGCGGCCGGACGTCGCTGACCCGGCACGGACACCGCCGGCCGAGTCCGATGAGGCCACTGTCGGTGCTCGCCGTCATGCTGGGGAATGCCGCTGTGGGCGCAGGACGTTCCACGGCGTGACTGCAAGGAGAACATCGTGAGCATGTCCGGCTGGAGCGCCATGCGCTCCCTCACCCGGGACGGCTCGGTCAAGGACCGCAAGCTGGCCCCCGGGACCGCACGACGGGTGCTTGGCTACGCCACGCCCTTCAAGCGGCAGATCCTGCTGTTCCTCGTGCTCGTCGTCATCAGTGCAGCGCTCGTCGTCGCGACGCCGTTGCTGCTCAAGGACCTCATCGACAACGGCATCACACCGCGCAACCGGAGCGTCGTCATCGAGCTCGCACTCGTCGTCGCGGCGCTGTCCGTGGCCGACGCCGTCCTCACGCTGGTGCAGCGCTGGTACTCCAGCCGGATCGGCGAGGGCCTGATCTACGAGCTGCGCACCGAGGTGTTCGCCCACGTGCTGCGGCAGCCGATCGCCTTCTTCACCCGCGCCCAGACCGGCGCCCTCGTGACGCGGCTCAACAGCGACGTCATCGGCGCCCAGCAGGCCTTCACGTCGGTGCTGTCCAGCGTCGTGAGCAACGTCGTCTCGCTCACCCTGATCATCGCGGCGATGGCGTCGCTGTCGTGGCAGCTGACCCTGGCGTCGCTCGCCCTCGTGCCGTTCTTCCTCATCCCCGCAAGGGTCATGGGGCGCCGGCTCTCCGGCCTCACCCACGCGCAGATGAACCTCAACGCCGACCTCGGGTCGCGCATGACGGAGCGCTTCAACGTGGCGGGCGCGCTGTTGGTCAAGCTGTTCGGCGATCCCCGCCGCGAGGACCGGGAGTACTCCGGCCAAGCAGCCGACGTGCGCGACATGGGCGTCAAGATCGCCCTCAACCGCAGCGTGTTCTTCGTCGCCCTGACCCTCGTCGCGTCGCTGGCGACCGCGATGGTCTACGGCTTCGGCGGCATCATGGCCGTCAACGGCTCGCTGACCGTCGGCACGCTGCTGGCGCTCACGGCCCTGCTCGGCCGCCTGTACGGACCGCTGACCTCGCTGTCCAACGTGCGGGTCGACGTGATGACCGCGCTCGTCTCGTTCGAGCGGGTCTTCGAGGTGCTCGACCTCAAGCCCCTCGTCACCGAGCGCGCCGACGCCAGGCCGATCCCGGCCGGGCCGGTGCGTGTGGAGGTCGACGACGTCGCGTTCCGCTACCCGTCGGCCGACGAGGTGTCCCTCGCCTCGCTGGAGAGCGTCGCCGCGGGCGACCGCAAGGGGTCGGGCCTGGTGCTGCGCGACGTCGCCTTCGAGGTCGAGCCCGGACAGCTCGTGGCCCTGGTCGGCCCCTCCGGCGCCGGGAAGTCCACCATCACCTCCCTCCTCGCTCGCCTGTACGACCCGAGCGCCGGCGCCGTCCGGATCAACGGGCTCGACCTGCGTCAGGCCACCACCGCCTCCTTGTCGGCCACGGTGGGCATGGTGACGCAGGAGGCCCACCTCTTCCACGACACCATCCGGGCCAACCTCGCGTATGCCGCCCCGGACGCCACCGACGAGCAGGTCGTCGCGGCGTTGAAGGCGGCCCAGGTCTGGTCCCTCGTCAGTGCCCTGCCCGAGGGCCTCGACACCGTGGTCGGCGACCGCGGGCACCGGCTCTCCGGTGGGGAGAAGCAGCGCCTGGCGCTCGCCCGGCTGCTGCTCAAGAGCCCCGGCCTCATCGTCCTCGACGAGGCCACGGCGCACCTCGACAGCGAGTCCGAGGCAGCCGTCCAGCGTGCCCTCGACACCGCGCTGCGGGGCCGCACCGCCGTGGTCATCGCCCACCGCCTCTCGACCGTGCGCGGAGCCGACCAGATCCTCGTGGTGGACGGGGGCCGCATCGTCGAACGCGGCACCCACCGTGAGCTGATGACGCGTGGTGGTGTCTACAGCGACCTGTACACGACGCAGTTCGCCGACCAGGAGAGCGACGTCCCCGCCTGAGCCGACCGGCGTGGCCGGCGACCGGGAGCCCCGGGCGCATCCGCGCCCGCTGCAGGAGGACGGCTCAGCCGTCCTCCTCGTCCCAGATCCGTGTCCTCTTCTGGCGGGGCCTCGGAGGGGCGGACCCTGACGCGTGCGCGTCGACCAGGGCCTGCTCGTCGAGCCCGTCGCGGTACTCGCGCCGGATGCCGAACCACACCAGCACGAACCCGCCGACCATGGCCATCCACCACTGGAAGGCGTACGCCTGGTGCGGTCCCAGCCCGGTGTCCGGCGCCTCGAGCGCGGTCGGTCGCGGGGGAGCGCTGCCGTCGGCACGTCGCTCGACCTCGAGGACGACGTAGGCGCCGAGGAGGGGTTCGGCGACCTGCCGCCCGGCCTCGGCCAGGTTGATGCTGGCCACCTGGCCGGCAGGAGGGGTCCGGCCCAACGACGGCTCCGACTGGCGCAGCCACCCGGTCAGGGTGACCTCGTCGGCGGGGGCAGCGGGGAACGTCGGGAGCGACTCGGCCGTCTTGGCGTTCTGCACCCAGCCGCGGTCGACGAGCACGGTCTTGCCGCTGTCCGTCGTGAACGGCACGAGCACCTCGTACCCGTAGGTGCCCTCGTACGGCCGGTTGCGGACCAGCAGCGTCTGGTCCGCGGCATACCGACCGGTGGCGGTGACCCGGGTCCAGTCCTCGGACAACGGCATCGGTGCGGCGCCCAGGACGTCCGTGAGCTGTCGGGGCTGGGCCTTGTAGTGCGAGTTGATGCGATCGGCCTTGGCGGCCTTGCCCTCGTACCGGTGCCACTGCCACTGCCCGAGGAAGAACGCGGCGACGGCAAAGACGAGGGCCGCGGTGAGGGCCCCCAGCCAACGCCGCGAAATGAGCACCCTGAGCACTTCATCACGGTACCCGGCTTAGGCTGGGGGGTATGACCGGCCTCCCCTTCCCGACCGTGCGCGGTGCCACGCCTGCGCCCGAGGGCCTGGTGGGCCTTCCCGACCGCTACGGACGGGTGGCCCGGGACCTGCGGGTCTCGGTCACCGACCGGTGCAACCTGCGCTGCCGCTACTGCATGCCGGCCGAGGGCCTGCCGTGGCTGGCCAAGCCCGAGATGCTCTCCGACGACGAGCTCGTGCGGGTCGTCGGGGTGTTCGTGGGACTGGGGATCCGCCAGGTCCGCCTCACCGGCGGTGAGCCGATGCTGCGCCGGTCGCTGGTCGACGTGGTGCGACGCATCGCCGCCCTCCAGCCGCGACCCCGGATCGCCATGACCACCAACGGGATCGGCCTGGACCGGCTGGCCCAGCCGTTGGCCGACGCCGGGCTCGACCGGGTCAACGTCAGCCTCGACACGATCGACCCCAAGGAGTTCGCCGACCTCACCCGTCGCGACCGCCTGCACGACGTCGAAGCAGGCCTCAAGGCCGCGGCCACCGCCGGCCTGGTGCCGGTCAAGGTCAACGCCGTCGCCATGCGCGGCATCAACGACGACTCGGTCGCCGACCTGCTCCAGTGGTGCCTCGACCGCGGCTACGAGCTGCGCTTCATCGAGCAGATGCCGCTCGACGCCCAGCACGGCTGGGACGCCTCGACGATGGTCTCCTCGCAGGAGCTGCACGAGCACCTCCGGGAGCGGTTCACCCTGACGCCGCTGCCGCAGGCCGACCGGGGCAGCGCGCCGGCGGAGCGGTTCCTCGTCAACGGCGGTCCGCAGACGGTGGGCATCATCGCCAGCGTCACCGACCCGTTCTGCGCCGCCTGCGACCGCACCCGGCTCACCGCCGACGGCCAGGTCCGCAACTGCCTGTTCTCCCAGGCCGAGACCGACCTGCGCGGGCCCCTGCGCGACGGCGCCACCGACGAGGACCTGGCCCGGCTCATCCAGGGCGAGATGTGGCGCAAGGAGCCGGGGCACGGGATCGGGTCGGAGGGCTTCGTCCAGCCCGACCGCCCGATGTCCGCCATCGGCGGCTGACGGGCCACCAGCGAGAGGTGGGGCGCGGGGCCGGCCGGCCCTGTCGCCATACCGACCGGTCGTTCGGCCCGCGGTCGCTCGGCCGGCGGTCGCTCAGCCCGCGGTCGCGGGGATCGCGTCCGCGGGGACCGTCTCGGCGAGGAAGCCGCGGACGGACAGGAACTCCCCGAGCGACGTCCGGTGGTCCTCGCAGGCCAGCCAGACCTTGCGGCGATCGACCGTGTGCAGCTTCGGGTTGTTCCAGAGGTGCGCCCAGGTCGCGGTCGCACGGCAGCCCTTGGCGCTGCACACCATGCCGTCCATCAGCGGCCGATCTGGGTGGGACCGTCGCCGCGTGGCGTGACCGGTGCCGAACCCCGCCCCGCACCCCGGGGAGCCACGGCGTTGACCATGACCACGGCGACGTACGGCAGCAGGACGGCAAGAACCGCGAGAGTGCCCCACAGCCACCACGGCGCCCCGGAGGTCGCCGTGAGGACGGCGCCGATGAAGCAGACCGTGCGGACCCCCATGGTGAAGAGGTAGCGCCGGATCCGGCCCGCCTGCTCGTCGGCGATGTTGGCCGGGGCCGACGTCACCGACTGGACGACGGGTTCGTCGGGGCGGTGGCGTCGGGAACGGGGCACGTGTCCACGATAAGCCGCCTGCGATGCGGTGTACCCATCGGTAGTCGATAGGGTCGCGCGCAGACGCCAACCGAGCACGGACGACACGGAGGAATCGATGGCAGGCCGCAACGTCCTGGTCACCGGAGGCAACCGCGGGATCGGGTTGAGCATCGCCCGTGCCCTCGCCGAGGCGGGCCACCACGTGGTCATCACGCACCGCTCGGGCGAGCCGCCTGAGGGCCTGCAGGGGGTGCTGTGCGAGGTCACCGACACGTCCTCCGTCGACGCCGCGTTCACCGCGGCCGAGGAGCTCCTCGGCGGCCCGGTCGACGTCCTCGTCGCCAACGCCGGGGTGACCCGCGACCAGCTGCTGATGCGGATGAGCGACGAGGAGTTCGACTCCGTCATCGACACCAACCTCGCCGGCGCCTTCCGCTGCGCACGCCGTGCCGTCAAGGGCATGATCCGCGCCCGTCACGGGCGGATCATCTTCATCTCCAGCGTCGTGGGCCTGTACGGGTCGCCCGGCCAGACGAACTACTCCGCCAGCAAGTCCGGCCTCGTGGGTCTCGCCCGGTCGATCTCCCGGGAGCTCGGCACCCGGGGCATCACCGCCAACGTCGTCGCCCCCGGGTTCATCGAGACCGACATGACCGAGGTCCTCCCCGAGGACCGCAAGAAGGCGTACCAGGCGAGCATCCCCGCAGGACGCTTCGGCCAGTCCGACGAGGTCGCGGCGACGGTGCGCTTCCTCGCGTCGGACGACGCGGCATACATCACCGGCGCCGTGATCCCCGTCGACGGTGGCCTCGGGATGGGCCACTGACCCCGGTGGCGAGCAGGGACCGCCGGTCCCGACCGTCACCGCACCACCCCTGACCCCACCAGATCGGAGTACCCGCCCATGCTGCTCGAGGGTAAGAAGCTGCTCATCACCGGTGTCCTCATGGACTCCTCGATCGCCTTCCACGTGGCGAAGATCGCCCAGGAGCAGGGTGCGGAGGTCGTGCTGACGTCGTTCGGCCGCACCTTCAAGATCACCCAGACGATCGCCAAGCGCCTGCCGACCACGCCCCCCGTGGTCGAGCTCGACGTCACCGACCAAGAGCACCTCGACACCCTCGCCGAGCGGCTGGGCGAGCATGTCGACCACCTCGACGGGGTCCTGCACTCGATCGGGTTCGCGCCGCAGGGGGCGTTCAACTTCCTGGAGGGCACCTTCGAGGACGTGTCGACGGCCATCCACGCCTCGGCCTACTCGTTGAAGTCGCTCGGCGTGGCCACGCTGCCGCTCATGAAGGACGGCGGCAGCATCGTCGGCCTCACCTTCGACGCGAAGTTCGCCTGGCCGGTCTACGACTGGATGGGCGTCGCCAAGGCGGCCTTCGAGTCGACCAACCGCTACCTGGCCCGCGACCTCGGCCCCAAGGGCGTCCGCTGCAACCTCGTGGCCGCCGGTCCGATCCGGACCACCGCCGCCAAGTCCATCCCGGGGTTCGCGACGTTCGAGGAGACGTGGAACACCCGCGCCCCGCTCGGGTGGGACGTCAACGACGCCGTGCCGGCGGCCCAGGCCTGCGCCGCGCTCCTGTCGGACTGGTTCCCGGCGACGACGGGCGAGATCGTCCACGTCGACGGCGGCGTCCACGCGATGGGTCAGTGACGCCCGTTCTGCCGTGGTGGTGAGCCGCTACTAGGCTCGCCGCATGACGTCCGCACCTGCCGTCGCAGCGACCGAGGTCCGGGTCCTCGAGGGCCCGAACCTCTACTTCGCCAAGCCGGCCATCAAGGTCAGCCTCGAGCTGCCCGGGTACCTGTCCGCCGACGAGGCCGACCTCAAGAAGCTGGCCCGCTCGGTCGGGCTGAAGAGCTCGCGACCCGGCGCTCCGGGCACCGAGCAGCGCCAGCGGTTCGTCATGCGGCTCGTCGAGCGCGCCACCCGTCGCCTCGCCGCCGCCAGCGGCACCACCCGGCTTGGGGTGCGGACCCGTCCCGGCAGCGACCCCGCCCAGGTCGTGGTGGCCTTCGTATGGCGCCGCCGTGGTCGGGCGCGCGCGCTCGGTGAGGGCGTGGCCCCCCTCCTGCAGTCCTGGCTCGACGGGGACGACCAGGTCGAGGCGCTCGGCGCCCAGGTGGCCGCGGCCGAGCCGGGGGAGCGCCCGTCGCTCATCACCCCCACCATCCCGGTCGCGTCGATCACCGGCACCAACGGCAAGACGACGACCACCCGCCTGCTCGGCCACATCGGCATGACGGCAGGCCTGCGCACCGCCTGGTCGTCGACCGACGGCATCGTCGTGCAGGGCGAGGTCATCGAGGGCGGCGACTACTCGGGGCCGGCCGGCGCACGCGCGGTCCTGACGGCGCCCGGCGTCCAGCTGGGCATCCTCGAGACCGCCCGCGGAGGCATGCTGCTCAAGGGCATGGGCGTCTCGGCCAACGACGTCTCGGTCGTCACGAACGTGTCCGCCGACCACCTCGGGCTCCAGGGCATCGACACGGTCGACCAGCTCGCCGAGGTCAAGGCGATCGTCACCAAGGCCACCAAGCCCCGGGGCTGGGCCGTGCTCAACGGTGAGGACCCGCGGGTGTGGGCGATGCGCTCGGGCACCAAGGCGCGCCCCTGGGTGTTCACGCTCCGCTCGGACGCCCCGGCCGTCCGGGAGGCGCTCGACGCGGGCGGCCGGGCCATCACCGTCCTCGACGGCGACATCGCCGTGCTGGAGAACGGGCAGGACCCCGACCGCCTCGTGAGCATCCTCGACGTTCCGGCGACCCTGTCGGGGCTGTCGGTCCACAACATCGCGAACGCCCTCGCCGGTGCCGCCGCTGCCCTCGGTCTGGGCCTGCCTCGTGCGGCCGTCGTCGAGGGCCTGAAGAGCTTCGCCCCCGACGACCAGCTCAACCCGGGGCGGATGAACACCTACACGCTGCGCCGCGAGGACGGCAGCGCCATCACCGTCATCGTCGACCTCGCCCACAACGAGGCAGGTCTCGACGCGTTGATGGACGTCGCCCACGGCCTGAAGGTCCCCGGCGGCCAGGTCCACCTGGGCCTCGGCCTCGCAGGGGACCGCACGGACGACCTGCTGGAGTCCATCGGTGAGGTCGCGGGCCTGCGGGCCGACCGGATCGTCGCGGCGCACAAGGAGCACTACCTGCGCGGGCGGACCATGGAGGAGCTCGAAGGCCACCTGCGCACCGGGTTGGCGCGAGCCGGCGTCGCCGACATCGACTCCTACCCGACCGAGCTCGGTGGTCTGCAGGCCCTCGTTCCCGGCGCCTCGGACGGCGACGTCGTCGCGCTCATGTGCCACGCAGAGCGGTCCCAGGTGGCCTCGTGGCTGGCCGAGCAGGGGGCCGTGGCCGACGGGCCTGACGACATCCGCCGCAAGGTCGTGGCCGCCCGCGGGGAGCACGAGTTCGAGACGCAGATCGCCGAGCTGTGGGAGCTGGACGACGACCAGGCCCGGATCGAGGCGGCCACCTCGTTGCGCACCTCACGCCCCGGCGACGCCCGCCTGGTCTACGAGCTCGCCGCGACCCTGGACGCCGCCGGGCGCGAGAAGGACGCGATCGACCTGTACCGCGACGCCCTCGCCAGCGGGCTGCGCGAGCCGCACCGGCACCGTGCCCGGATCCAGCTCGCCTCCAGCCTGCGCGTCACCGGCCAGCCGGACCTCGCGCACTCGCTGCTCACCGAGCTCTCGCACGAACGGCCCGGCAGCGTGGCCGTCGAGGCGTTCCGCGCCCTCGCGGCCTACGACAGCGGTCGCGGTGCCGAGGCGGTGGCCGACCTCATCGACACCCTGCTGCACCACGCCGGTGACGAGGACAGCCTGAGCTACCAGCGGGCCCTGCACGGGTATGCCGCGCAGCTGCGGGATGCCTGACCGCACCACACGCCGCCACGACGACCGGCGCCCCACGACGGATGGCCCGATCCCGCAGCAGTGGGGTCGGGCCGTTCGTCGTGCTGCTCAGCTGGTGGCGGGCTCGACCTCGGGAGCCTCGGCCGCTGCGGCCTCGTCGCCGGAGGCCTGAGCCTCGACCTGCATCTCCACGGGGTCGAGGTCGGGGTCGCCGATCCCCTCCTTGTTGTGGGCGCCGGCCTGGGCGTGCTGGGTCATCTGCTCGAGCTCGTTCAGCACCTCGGCGTGCTGGTCCACGCAGAGCACCACGACGTCACCGGGGTTGGCGCGGGCCATGCAGTGCCGGACGGCGTCGACCTCGTTGAGGACGGTCTCGACCTGGCGGCAGCGGATGCCCTCCTTGCCGATCTCACCCTTGGCGCCCTCGGCGATGAGGGCAGCCGTCTCGCCGGCGGGACGACCCCGCTTGCGCTCGTCCTCACGGACCACGACCACGTCGAAGTGGCGGGCGGCGATGGCTCCGAGCTCGCGCATGTCGTCGTCGCGGCGGTCGCCGGCCGTGGAGATCATGCCGATCCGCGAGACCTTGCCGAGGTCGGACTGGCCGGCCTTCTGCGCGGCATACCCCTCGACGAACTCACCCAGCACCCGCATGCCGGGGGCGTTGTGGCAGTAGTCGACGAACACGTCGACGTTGTGCACGTTGACGAGGTTCATGCGGCCGGGGGAGAGGTAGTAGCTCGTCGTGAAGGTGCGCAGGCCCTGGCGGATCTCGTGCAGACCGGCCCCGGCGGCGAACGCGGCACCCGCGGCCGCCATGGCGTTGGCGACGTTGAACTTCGCGGTGCCGCCGAAGGTCGCGGGCAGCAGGTGGGTCCACGCGAGCTGCATCGAGCGACGCCCGTGCTTGATGACGATCATGTCGCCACGGTCGGTGTGGTCGAGGACGACCGCCCTGCCACCACGGCGGCAGTAGTCCTCGATGAACTCGCGCACCTTGCTGCCGGGTGGCTGCATGGAGAACCACACGATCCCGCCGGAGCACCGACGACGCATCTTGCGGACGAGGTCGTCGTCGGCGTTGAGGACGGCGAAACCGTTGCGGGGCACCGCTTCCACGATGACGGCCTTGACGTCGGCGAGCTGCTCGAGGGTGTCGATGCCCTTCATGCCGAGGTGGTCGGGGGCGACGTTGGTGACGACGGCGACGTCGTTGCGGTCGTAGCCGAGGCCCTCGCGCAGGATGCCGCCGCGGGCGACCTCCATGACGGCGAAGTCGACGCGGGGGTTCTGCAGGACCATCCGGGCCGAGCGGGGGCCGGACGCGTCGGCCTTGTAGACCAGCCGCTCGTCGATGATGATGCCGTCGGTCGAGGTCATGCCGACCTTGCGCCCGATGCCCTTGAAGATGTGGGCGATCATGCGCGACGTCGTGGTCTTGCCGTTGGTGCCGGTGACCGCCACGATCGGCACGCGCGAGGGCGAGCCGGGCGGGAACAGCAGGTCCACGACCGGCTTGGCGATGAACTGGGGCTCGCCGACCGTGGGGTGCGTGTGCATCCGGAACCCGGGAGCGGCGTTCACCTCGCAGATGGCGCCGCCGGTCTCGCGGACCGGGGAGGCGATGTCGGGGCAGATGAAGTCGATGCCCGCGACGTCGAGCCCGATCATGCGGGCCGCCTCCTCGGCGATCTCGACGTTGTCCGGGTGCGCGTCGAACGTCCGGTCGACCGAGATGCCGCCCGTCGACATGTTGCCGGTGAGGGCGAGCTTGACCATCTGGCCCTCCGGCGGCACGCCGTCGAGCTCGTAGCCCTGGTCGCGGACGAGCGCGATGGCGGCGTCGTCGACCTTGATGCGGGTCAGGACCTTCTCGTGGCCGACACCTCGGCGGGGATCGGCGTTGGTCGTCTCGACCAGCTCGGCGACCGTGTGGGTGCCGTCGCCGATGACGTGGGCGGGGACGCGCTCCGCGATGGCCTGCATCTTGCCGCCCACGATGAGGCAGCGGTAGTCACGGCCGACGACGAGCGACTCGACGATGACGTAGCCGCGCCGGGACTCTCCCTCGGCCGTGACGAAGGCCGACCGCACCTCGTCGTCGGACTGCAGGTCGAGGCACACACCGCGACCGTGGTTGCCGTCCAGGGGCTTGACGACGACGGGGAACCCGATGCGCCGGGCCGCGGCCACCGCACCGTCCGCCGTGCGCACGGTCTCCTGCTTGGGCACGGGGAGTCCGGCGGAGGCCAGCAGGCGGGTGGTCATGTCCTTGTCGCTGGCGATGTCCACGGCCAGGGCGCCGGTCTTGGACGTCATCGTCGCCCGGATGCGCTGGGCGTGCACGCCCTGCCCGAGCTGGACGAAGGACGCGCTGTTGAGCCTGATGTACGGGATGTCGCGGGCGATGGCCTCCTCGAGGATCGCCCCGGTCGACGGCCCGAACGCCGAGCGCTGCGCCCGGCGCAGGAACAGGTCGAGCTCCTCGGTGAAGTCGAACTCCTCCTCGGCCTGGACGAGGTGGTTGACGAGGCGCACCGCGAGGGTGCCGGCCGCGAGGCCGACCGTCTCGTCGGCGTAGTCGTAGATGACGTTGTAGCGACCGGGCTGCCCCTTGACGGCGCGCGTCTTCCCACGCCGCAGGTCGTGGCCGGCCTCCTGCTGCAGCTGGAGGGCGACGTGCTCGGCGACGTGGCCGACCCAGGTGCCCTCACGGAGCCGCTCGATGAAGCCGCCCTTCACCCCGCGCGAGCAGGTGTGGTTCTCCAGGCCGGGCAGCAGCTCCACGAGGTGGTCGGTGAACCCCTCGATGGTGTCGGTCGGGTAGCCCTCGAGCACCCCGAGGTCCACGATGAGGTGGATGGCCGGGCTGTAGGACCAGATGTTGCCGCCGCGGTAGACGCGGGACTCGACGATCGAGAGCTCGGGAGCTGCGGGCCCGGTGGGCGTGGGGCGATCGGCCATGGGATCTCCTAGCGGTTCGGGCTGGGGGTGGGATCGGTGGGGCGACCGGTCAGGCCTTCGCCGTGGCCAGGGCCACGGCGGCATCCGCGTGCTTCTCGACGAAGTCGACGAGCTTCACCTCGGAGAGGTCGAACGTAGCGCCTGCGGGCAGCGAGTGCACGACCGCACCGGAGACCATGAGCGGTGCTCCACGCCGGGCGTCCGGTGCGTCGGACACCGCCTCGCGGCAGTCGAGGACGAACACGGCGCCGGCACCGTGGACGGTGAAACCGGACCGGTCGCGCACCTCGATGGCGGTGTCCTCGTCGATCCCGATGCCGATCAGGCTGGGGGAGGCGGCCACCATGGACATCAGGCGCCCGTAGCGGGACCGCTGCGCGAAGTGCTGGTCGATGATGACGCCCTGGAGCAGGCCGAGGCCGGCGCTGAGCTGGCTGTGCCGCTGACGTGGGGTGATGCCCTCGTCGCCCATCGAGATCATGAACTGGCTCATGATCGAGGCGCCTGCCGACGTGCCCCCGACGACGGCGCCGCGGTCGTGCGCACGGTGCAGGGCGTCGCCGAGCGGGGTGCCCGGGAAACGCTGGCTCAGCTTGAGCTGGCTGCCGCCGCTCATGAAGACGCCGGTGGCCTGGTCGACGAGGGCGACCAGCTCGTCGTCGTGCGCCTCCTGGCGGGACTGGGGGTTCACGACGGACGGAGCAGGTGCACCGAGACGCGTGAACACCTCGGTGTAGGCCTCGGTCACCTCGTCCTGGAACGAGGACGCGGTGGGGATCAGGACGATCTTCGCCTTGCGTCCGCCGGCGAGGCGCACGAAGCGTCGCAGGACGGTGGCCTTGCCGACACGGTCCTCGGCACCACCGATGATCAGGAGGGTCGGTGTCGCTCGACGTTTTGACGGAGGCATCCCACCAGCCTAGGAGTCAGGGGTGGGGGATCGGCGGAGCGGGGGTCGGCGTGCCGTCCGCCTCGTCCGCCTCCTCGATCTCCTCGCGGGTGATGCCGAGCAGGTAGAGCACGGCATCGAGGTACGGGACGTTGACGGCAGTGTCGGCCTGGTCGCGGACCACCGGCTTGGCGTTGAAGGCCACCCCGAGCCCGGCGGCCTCGAGCATGTCGAGGTCGTTGGCGCCGTCGCCGATCGCGACGGTGCGCGACAACGGCAGACCCTCGGCCTCGGCGAACCGGCGCAGGGCCGCCGCCTTGGCCGCCCTGTCGACGATCTCACCCACCACCTTGCCGGTGAGGACGCCGTCGCGGACCTCCAGCCGGTTCGCGTGGGCGTGGTCGATGCCGAGCTCCTTGGCCAGCTCCTCGACGATCTCGATGAACCCGCCCGAGACCACGGCGACCGTGAAGCCCAGCCGCTTCAGGGTGCGGACCAGCGTCCGGGCACCCGGGGTGAACTGGACCGCTGCACGGACGTCGTCGAGGACCGACACGGGCAGGCCCGCGAGGACCGCCACCCGCTCGCGCAGGCTCTCGCCGAAGTCGAGCTCGCCGCGCATGGCGGCCGCGGTGACCGCAGCCACCTCGGCCTCTCGTCCGGCGTGCGAGGCGAGCAGCTCGATGACCTCGTCCTGGATGAGCGTGGAGTCGACGTCCATGACGACGAGCCGGCGACCGCGGCGGGCCAGCCCGCCGGCCGCGACGGCGATGTCCAGCCCGTGCACGCTCGACTCGAGCGCGAGCTCGCGTCGGAGCCGGTCCACGTCCGCACCGGACACGTCGAACTCGACGGTCGTGACCGGATACCGGGAGAGCCTGCGTATGCGGTCGATGTTGGCGCCGTGCGAGGCGATCCGGGCGGTGATGGCTGCGACGCCGCCGGCCTTCAGGGGCGCGCCGAGGACCACGACCGCCGCACGCCCGGTGCGCCGACGACGACTGTCGCCGGTCCCCTTCTTGATCTTGACCTTGAGGTCGAGCTCGTCGCCGACGTCGTAGATCACGGTGCGGAGGCGGTCGTCCGCCTCGCCGGACTCCAGGAGCATCGCGAGGGTGAGGTGACCGCGGACGACCACCTGCTCGAGGTCGAGGACCTCGGCGCCGACCGCGGCGATCGCGTCGAAGAACGTGCTCGTGACACCCGGCCGGTCCTCGCCCGAGATGGTCACGAGGAGGGTCAGCGGCATCACGTCGGGCACGCTCGGACGATACCGACCTGTCTCAGCCCTCGACGTGCGAGTCTCGCCATGCGACCAGGTCCCGCAGGGGCCCGAGGTCGTAGGACGGGCCGCCCACACCGACAGTGAACAACCGGGTGCCGATGTCGTGGAGGGCCTGGGCGCCGGCCGCGTAGTCGGCGACGTCCTCGGGGAGGCGCCCGGGCTTGGGGGACACCCCGGCCGAACGCTCGATCTCTCCGGGGTCGCGGCCGACCGTGGCGCACCACTCGTCGAGCACGGCGTGCTTGTGCGCGACCGTCTCCGGCGTCCCGAACCCGTGCCAGATCGACGCGTGCTGCGCGACGATCTTGAGGGTCTTCTTCTCCCCACCGCCACCGATGAGCACCGGGATGTCGCGCGTCGGGGCGGGGTTCAGCTTCGCCCAGCGGTCGCGGATGAGGGGCAGGTCCCGGGCGAGGTTGTTCAGCCGGCCCCCGGCCGTCCCGAAGTCGTAGCCGTACTCGTCGTAGTCCTTCTCGAACCACCCGGAGCCGATGCCGAGGATGAGCCGGCCGTCGCTGATGTGGTCGACGGTCCGCGCCATGTCGGCGAGCAGCTGCGGGTTGCGGTAGCTGTTGCAGGTGACGAGGGCGCCGATCTCGACCCGCTCGGTCGCCTCGGCCCAGGCCCCGAGCATCGTCCAGCACTCGAAGTGCGCGCCCTCGGGGTCGCCGTACAACGGGTAGAAGTGGTCCCAGTTGAAGATGACGTCGACGCCGATCTCCTCCGCCTCGGCGGCAGCCCGCCGGATCGAGGCGTAGTCGGCGTGCTGGGGCTGGAGCTGGACACCGATGCGGATGGGGCGACCCTCGCCCGTCACTTCGTGACCTCCTGGAACTTGGCGACGACGACCAGGCCGGACTCGGTCACCATGAACCCGCGCTCCCGGTCGTGGTCGTGGTCCACCCCGATGCTCGTGTCCTCGGGCACCGTGACCCCCTTGTCGATGATCGCCTTCTTGATCACGCAGTTGCGGCCGACCTCGACGCCGTCGAGCAGCACGCTGTCGTCGATCGTCGTCCCGCTGTGGATGTGGCAGCGCGGCGACAGCACCGAGTTGGTCACGGTGGCCCCGGAGATGACGACACCCGGGGAGACGGCCGAGTTGTGCGCCTCGCCGAACTTGCCCATCGCGCCGTGGACGAGCTTCGCCGGCGGGAACGGGCCGTAGTCGGTGTAGATCGGCCAGTCGTAGTTGTAGAGGTTGAAGACGGGGTGGATGGACACGAGGTCCATGTGCGCGTCCCAGTAGGAGTCCATCGTCCCGACGTCGCGCCAATACGCCTGGTCGCGCGGCGTCGCGCCCGGGATGACGTTGTCCTTGAAGTCGTAGACGTAGCCGCGGCCCTCGTCGACGAACGCCGGGACGATGTCGCCGCCCATGTCGTGCCGGCTGCCCTCGCGGTCGTTGTCGCGGGTCACGGCGTCGATGAGGACGTCGGCGTCGAAGACGTAGTTGCCCATCGAGGCCAGCACCTCGTCGGGCGAGTCGGGCAGGCCCTTGGCGTCCTTGGGCTTCTCGAGGAACGCCCCGATCTTCTTGTGGTCGTCCGCGTCGACCTCGATGACGCCGAACTGGTCGGCCAGCGAGATCGGCTGACGGATGGCCGCGACGGTCACGCCCGCACCGGTCTCGATGTGCTGCTTGACCATCTGGGAGAAGTCCATGCGGTAGACGTGGTCGGCCCCGACCACGACGACGATGTCCGGCTTCTCGTCGTGGACGAGGTTGAGGCTCTGGAAGATCGCGTTCGCCGAGCCGAGGTACCAGTTCTTGTCGATGCGCTGCTGCGCCGGCACCGGGGCGATGTAGTTGCCCAGCATCGTCGACATGCGCCAGGTCTTGGTGACGTGACGGTCGAGGCTGTGCGACTTGTACTGCGTCAGCACGACGACCTTGAGGTAGCCGCTGTTGACGATGTTGCTCAGGGCGAAGTCGATGAGGCGGTAGATCCCCCCGAACGGCACCGCAGGTTTGGCACGGTCGGCGGTCAGCGGCATCAGCCGCTTTCCCTCACCGCCAGCCAGGACGATGGCAAGGACCTTGGGCACTCCGCGGCGGTACGGCATACCGCTGACCCTAGGGAATGCCCGCCCCTGTGGCGACCCCTGTCCGTGAACCCGTCCCGCTACTACGCTCGCCACCGTGAGAGTCGACATCCTGTCCAAGGAGTACCCGCCCAACATCTACGGCGGAGCGGGGGTCCACGTCGCCGAGCTCGTCCGGGCCCTGCGCGACCGCGGTGACATCGACACGAGGGTGCGGGCGTTCGGTGCGCCCGTGGTCGAGGAGGGCACGACCGGGTATGGCGACCTGCCGGACCTCGCTGCCGCGAACCCGGCGGTCCGGACGATGGGCGTCGACCTCGCGATGGCCGGCGACTGCGTCGGTGCCGACCTCGTGCACTCCCACACCTGGTACGCCAACTTCGCCGGCCACGTCGCCTCGCTGCTCGGGGGGATGCCGCACGTCGTGACCGCCCACAGCCTCGAGCCCATGAGGCCGTGGAAGGCCGAGCAGCTCGGCGGTGGCTACCGCCTCTCGTCCTTCATGGAGCGCACCGCCTACGAAGGCGCCGACGCGGTCATCGCCGTGAGCGAGGGCATGCGGCAGGACGTCCTGCGCAGCTACCCCGGCATCGACCCCGATCGGGTCAAGGTGGTGCACAACGGGATCGACTCCGAGCTGTGGTCGCAGCACGAGGACCTCGACGTCGTGCGGCGCCACGGCGTCGACCCGGACAAGCGCTCGGTCGTCTTCGTCGGGCGCATCACCCGGCAGAAGGGGCTCCCCTATCTCCTGCGTGCAGCCGCGCAGCTGCCCCCCGACGTGCAGCTCGTGCTGTGTGCCGGTGCGCCGGACACGCCGGAGATCCTGGCCGAGGTCGAAGGCCTCATGGACGAGCTCAAGGCCACCCGCGAAGGCGTCGTGTGGATCGCAGAGATGCTGCCGCGCGCCGAGGTGATCGCCCTCCTGTCGGCGGCAACGGTGTTCGCGTGCCCCTCGATCTACGAACCGCTCGGCATCGTCAACCTCGAGGCGATGGCGTGCGAGCTCGCCGTCGTCGCGACGGCGACCGGGGGGATCCCGGAGGTGGTGGTCCACGGTGAGACGGGCTGGCTGGTGCCGATCGAACAGCACCAGGACGGCAGCGGCATCCCGCTCGACCCGCAGAAGTTCGTCGACGACCTCGCCGCCGCCCTCACCGAGGCCGTGAGCGACCTTTCTCGCGCCGAGCAGATGGGCCTGGCCGGCCGCAAGCGTGCGGTGGAGTCCTTCTCGTGGGCCAGCATCGGCGAGCAGACGCTGCGCGTCTACGAGGACGTCCTGCGCCGCCGGATGCTGACAAACGGGCCCGACAACTGAGCGCGGTGTCCAGCCCCACGCTCCCGACATGAAGCCCTTTCTCCCGGGCGCCGGGTCACGATGGCCCTGAGGGGTTCAGGATGTCTCCGCGGGCTCATCTCCTGCCGCGGCGGTCAGGGATGTCACGGCGCGGCCGTACTCCCGCCGGATGTCGCTGAGAAGTGCCATCGAGACGGGCTGGCCAGCCATGGCGGTCGCCTCGGCTTCAGCCGCCAGCTCGGCGAGTCGGCGCGCCGCCAGGTTCCCGCTGCTTCCTCTCAGCGAGTGGCTGATCGAAGTCACCTCGTCGCCGTGGCCGGCCCGCGCCGCGGCCTCGAGCGCGTCGATGCGGGCGGCGGCCGTCTCGGCGAACGTCGCGACCAGGCTGTCGAAGAACTGCGGCCCGAGCTGGACGAGCTCCGCCAGGAGGTCAGGGTCGAGCACCTCCTCATCGGCAGCGAACTTCCCGACGGCGGGTTCGTCGGGGACCGCATTGGTCGCGTCATGACCCACCCAACGGCCCAGAGTCGCCGCCAACACGTCCGTGTGCAGCGGCTTGGAGAGGAAGTCGTCCATGCCTGCGGCCAGGCACCGCTCCCGGTCGGTATCCAGCGCCGAGGCGGTCAGCGCGATGATGGGAACACCGGCTGCCGAACGGGCTGCCCGGATCTGCTGCGTGGCGGCGAACCCGTCCATGACGGGCATCTGGCAGTCCATCAAGACCACGTCGTAGCGGCCGCCGATGACCATTTCGACCGCCTGCCGACCGTTTTCCACGACGTCCACCGTGAAGCCCAGCGAGGTCAGCATGCCGATCGCGACCTTCTGGTTGACGAGGTTGTCCTCCGCGACGAGCACATGGCCGCGTCCGGCCGCGGATGCCCGCAGCGCGGTCTCGGGGGTGTCCCGCTCACATGTGGTCAAGAGATCGAGCAGGCATTCGTACAGGGCCATCTCGCGGACCGGCTTGACGAGGTAGGCGTCGACCCCGGCCGACTTCGCCCAGGCGCGCTCGGCCCCCTCCGAGCTCGAGGTCAGCATGACCATCGGGGTGGTGGCAAGGTCGGCGTCTGCGTGCACCTCGGCGGCAACCTCGAGCCCATCCTTGCCGGGCATGTGCATGTCGAGCAGCACCAAGCTGTAGGGCTGTCCGTCCCGGACTGCCTCGCGCAGCTCCACCAGGGTCCCTCGAGGGTCGGCCAAGGATGTCGGTCGCAGCGACCACGAGGTGAGCAGCTGCTCCAGCACCTTGCGGTTGGTGGCGTTGTCGTCGACCACGAGAACGCGGGCGCCGGCGAGGTCGGCAGGCGCCGGCTTCGTCGCCGGAAGCGAGGTCGCGGCAGGTAGTGGCAGCTCGAAGAAGAAGGTCGACCCGTGCCCCAGCTCACTCTGGACGTGCAGGGAGCCCCCCATCAGCTCCACGAGCTGCCGGCTGATCGTCAGGCCCAGACCGGTCCCCCCAAAGCGGCGGGTCGTGGAGGCGTCGGCCTGCTGGAAGGCCTCGAACAGCCGCCCCTGCTGGTCCGGGCTGATGCCGATCCCCGTGTCCTGAACCGCGATGCGCACATGCGTGGGGTCGACTTCTCCGGGTGCCACCGAGACAACCACCTCCCCGCGGTCGGTGTACTTGACGGCGTTGCCGACGAGGTTGGTCAGCACCTGGCGCAGCCGGTGCGGGTCGCCGTGCGCCGCGGCGGGGACGCCTGGGTCGACGAGCACGACGAGCTCGGTTCCCCGGCCATGGGCTGCGGGTGCCATGAGGGCCGACACCTCTTCCACGAGGCGCCTCAGCTCGAAGTCCACCGCCTCGAGCTCGAGCAGGCCCGCCTCGATCTTCGAGAAGTTCAAGATGTCGTCGATGACCGTGAGCAGTGCCTCGGCTGAGCTCGCGATGGTGTCGGCGTAGTCGCGCTGCACGGGGTCCAGCGAGGTGGACCGCAGCAGGGACGTCATGCCCAGCACGCCGTTCATGGGGGTTCGGATCTCGTGGCTCATGTTCGCCACGAACTCCGATTTCAGCCGTGAGGCCTGGAGCGCGGCGTCCCGTGCTTCGGCCACCTCATTCTGCTGTCGCGTTCGCTCGCTGACGTCCCTGACAAAGGCGTTCCATGAGGGTGCTCCGGGGGTGGTGCTCTGCCACAGGGTGACCTCGGCCGGAAAGCGGTGGCCATCCGCGTGCATGGCCTCGACCTCGACTCGCCGACCCCGTTGGGGCTCCGGCTCGTCGACGACCACACCGACGACACTGGTGTGGCTGCGCAGCGCCGGTCGCGCCTCGGGCGGGATGACCAGGTCGGCCAGATCAGCACCGAGGACGGTCTCGCGGTTGTGGCCGAAGACGGTGGTGGCTGCGCTGTTCCAGGCGGTGACCCGGCCATCAGCGTCCACCGAGACGAAGGCGTCACCCGCCGCCTCGAGGACGCCGCGCAGGTGCTCCTCCCGTTCGCCGAGGACCGCCTCGGCCTCGCGTCGCCGGTTGTGAGCGCGCACGGCCAGCAGCATTCCGCCCAGCAGAACCTGTCCGAGCAGCACGGCGGCTGAGATCAACCGAGCGCTCTGGCGCCGCTGGCCCGCCAAGGCGACGTCATCGGAGATTTCCGCGACCACCGCCCAGCGCGAACCGCCGACCGGCCGGTAGGAGGAGAGGGAGGCTCCGTCCTCACCCTGCCCCTCGACAGTTCCGGAGCGGCCGGTCAGTGCGGCTGCAACCCGCCGGTCATCGGCGACCGGGAGGCCTGCGGCCTCGCTGCCAGTTCCCGCCAGCAGGTGTCCCGCCTGATCAGTGATGGTCAGACGCACACCTTGCACGTCGGCCAACTGCTCGGAGAACGCCTTGATGGCGCCCATTCGGTACCCCAACGCCACGACGCCGAGAACCCGGCCGTCCGCCGCGCGGACCGCGCGGCTGGCGCTGATCACCCGCTCGTGCGGTGGGGCTGCTCTGGTGTACGCCTCCGACACGTACGCCCTGTCCTGGTCAAGGGCGCCGCGGAAGTAGCCTCGGTGGGCGAAGCTGTGCCCCACCACCGACGTCGCGGCGGGGCGGATGGCGAGCAGGTCGCCCGCCGGGTCGAGCACCCAAGCAGCGCTGAGGTCTGGATACGCCACGTGCAGCGACTGCATCTGGAGGTTCAGCGCGGTGACATCCGGGCCACCGGGCGCCCGCAGCGCCCCCACCACGGCGGGACGGTCGGCATAGGAGGAGACCAGCGTCTCAAGGCTGCGCAGCTTCTCCCCGATGTACTGGGCGCTGACCGAGGCGGTCACCTCCATCCGGTCGCGCACCTCGGCGCGCATCGTGGCCTCGGACTGATACACCGCAACGTACGCCAGGCCCGCCAGAGGCAGCAGTGCCAGCACCATGAAGCCAGCCACGAACCGGACGGCCGACCACCGCACCGCGGCCCGGGCCGCCGCGGATGACGAGCCCTCGACGACGAGCCCGCGGACGAGCGCGAGGACCGTGATCACCACCGAGCCGATGGCGATGATGAGCACGTGATGAGCGACTCCCTTGGCGGCGTACACCACCAGCAGCACGGGCAGCGGCACCACGACCACGGCGACGGCGACCGGGCCGAATGCCCGCTGCCAGCGCCCCGATCCTCGGCGGACCTGGCGGTCCGGCAACAGCGCCGCAGCACCCACTGCGACGTAGCCCGCCAGCCAGAGGATGAACAGCGGGCCATCAGACCGGAACGAGCCGCGCAGCACCTGCACCGCGTACACGATGTCGCCGACCGCCTGCGCCACCACCCAGAGAGCGAGAAGCCAGGTGCGTGGGCCGCGGAGATCGGCGAACAGGACTCGGGCGGCAACCGCGACGAGCAGCACGTCGACGACCAGGTACGTCAGCAATGCGGAGCGCACCTCGCCGGACACTCCAGCGGTCGGCGCGGAGGGCTGCACCAGCACCCACACCAGCACCCCGAAGCCGACGCCGAGCATCCCAGCGTCCAGGACCGCGACGCGGTCGCGCCGCCGCCACCCCACCAAGGTCACCAGCCCCGCCGCCGAGACCAGGTACGACAGCACGAAGAGGGCGTCTGCACCGGCCTTGGAGGGATCAACGCCACCGATCCACCACGGGTCCAAGCGCATCCAAGCCCAGGCAGCAGCGGACAGCACGCTCCCCACGGCGAGTGCCCACCAGGCCGGTGCGCGCGCCAACCGGTGCAGGCGGGCCACCGTGGTCACGGTGGCGCCAGCGATCACCGGGACGCCTACCAACCCCACCGTCCGTACCGTCTCGGAAGGTCCGCCGAAGAAGAGAGCGCAGCAGATCAGCTGGAGGACGACGTACCCAACGAGCCAGCGGTCAGGAGCCCTGACGCCGCGCATGGACAAGCGGGCAACTCGAGGGACGTGGAGAATCATCGCTCGCCGGTGCGGCAGCCTGCAGGGAGGACATGGGCGCTACCGTCCCCGTCCCGACGCCCAGGAGCCCACGAGGGTGGGCGCCATGGCTCGCGTCGCGGAGGGGTGTGTGGCCGACCAGAGGAGCGGATGTCGGATGACCGGTGGCTGCCGTGATGCCGGTTCAAGGTGTCTGATGCAATCCGGGCCAAGCCGATCGGGCCCTCACACCGGTCCGGTAGCCGGACGGTGGTCCTCGGCCGGGCTCGTCTGAGTGGTGGACCCGGTCGCTCGCAGAACATGGAGCGAGTCTGGCGCAGGCACGCAGACCCCTGACAGCCGCGAAGCGCGGCCCCCTAGCCGATTCGCGCCGGTTGAGGCGGGGTGGCCGTCACTCGGGCGCAGGCAGGCGCCTCGGCCGAACTGAGCAGTCCTGGTGACCCACCCCTGTAACGCGTTGCCGACCGGATCGGGCTCAGGCCGGTCGCCAGCCGGCCAGCACGGCGCACGCGGCGTTCGTGGCGTCGGCCAGCGCGTGGTCGGCCGCCCGCTGCAACCTGAGCAGCAGCGAGTGCCGGGACGCTGCCGTGGCGGCGTTCAACGCCCCGTCACCGGTCTCGATGGCGACGTCGACGACGTGGCCCACCGTCCCGGCGAGGGCGATCACCTGAGCCGCTCGTCCCGGGAGCCCGCCGGGCAGGCCCCACCGCCCACCGAGCGCGGCATCGGCCATCTCCCGCGCTGCCGACCGGGCGAACGGCTGTCCGCCCAGGGCGTCGAGGTGCTCCGTGGCCACCCGCAGCTCCTCGCGCAGGTGCCGCTCGAGCTGCGACGCCTCGAGCGCCTCGATGCGGTGGCGGGGGACCGGTTCGGAGTCGTATGCGGTCCAGTCCACCCGGGTGCCCACGTCCAGCCCACCCCGGGCGTCGTCCCCGAACGACGAGATCGACGGCACCAGCATCCCGCCGAGGGCTGGGACGAACACCGCCTCCCCTCCGGCTGCGGCGGCGCCCAGGGCGTCGGCCGACGCGCGGGGGAGTCCGGCGAGGTCGCCCGGAGCGGGCAGGGAGACGAGGAGCGCCTGCTCGCCGAGGTCGCGCCATACGGACAGGCGGTCGAGGTCGCCGTCGACGTGGTCGATGTCGGGCAGTGCCCGCCGCACCGCGTCCTCCAAGGGCGAGCCGGTCGCCCACGCGTGCGTGGTCCACAGCGAAAGGCGCACGGAGGCAGGGAGTTCGGGCACCCGATCATGCTAAGCCGATAGGGTCCGGTGCCATGAGTGACGTCCTTGAGTTCGCCGGGGTGAGTGTGGTCCGCGGCCACACGACCCTTCTCGACGACCTCACGTGGGAGGTCGAGGAGGGCCAGCGCTGGGTCGTCCTCGGGCCGAACGGCGCGGGCAAGACCACGTTGCTGCAGCTGGCCTCGGGCCGGATGCACCCCACGCGCGGCGTCGCCGGCGTCCTGGGCGAGGTGCTGGGCGCCGTCGACGTCTTCGAGCTCCGACCCCGGATCGGCCTGGCCTCCGCCGCCCTGGCCGAACGCATCCCGAACGACGAGGTCGTGCACAACGTCGTCGTGACCGCCTCGTACGGCGTGGTCGGGCGGTGGCGCGAGACGTACGAGAACTTCGACCACGCCCGGGCCTTCGAGCTCCTCCAGGCCCTCGGCGCCGACCACCTCGCCGACCGGACGTACGGGACGTTGTCGGAGGGTGAGCGCAAGCGGGTGCAGATCGCGCGCGCCCTGATGACCGACCCCGAGCTGATGCTCCTCGACGAGCCCGCGGCCGGTCTCGACCTCGGCGGTCGCGAGGACCTGGTCCGCCGGCTCGGCGAGCTGGCGGGCGACGTCGACGCCCCCGCGCTGGTGCTGGTGACCCACCACGTCGAGGAGATCCCCCCGAACTTCACCGACGTGCTGCTCCTGCGCGAGGGCCGGATCGTCGCGCAGGGCCCGGTCGAGATCACCCTGACCGAGGAGAACCTGTCGGCCACCTTCGGGATGCCGCTGGAGCTGGAGCGTCGTGGGGAGCGCTGGTCGGCCCGGCTCAAGGTCGGCGCAGGAACGACTGGGGCATCTCCCTCGTCCTAGAGTTACCGCACACGAACAGAAGGGGGCACTCATGGACGTCTTCGCGGACAACCCGTGGTTGGCGTGGTTGGGGATCGCCCTGATCCTCGCGGCGATCGAGGTCGCCACGGTCGACTTCGTGTTCCTGATGCTGGCCGGCGGGGCGCTGGCCGCCTCCGCTGCCTCGGCGCTGGGAGTGCCCTTCCCGTTGCAGGTCGTCGTCGCCATCGTCGTGGCGCTGCTGCTGCTCGGGGTGGTCCGGCCCATGATCAAGAAGAAGTTCATGGTGTCCGAGGCGAGCCACGACATCGGGGCGGCGAGCATGGTCGGCCGCCACGGCCGGGTGCTCCAGACGGTCACGGCGACCGATGGTCGCGTCAAGGTGGCAGGGGAGACGTGGTCGGCTCGCACCGTCCGTGACGGTGCCACGTGCCAGCCCGGCCAAGAGGTCCGGGTTGTATCCATCGAGGGGGCCACCGTGATCGTCACCGACGACACGGCGGGTCAGAAATCGGAGTAAGTCGTGGACTTCAGTGCAGGCTTCGTTGTCCTGCTGATCCTGGTGGCGTTCGCGCTCATCGTGCTCTTCCGCACGGTGCGCATCGTCCCGCAGCAGACAGCGCTGATCATCGAACGGCTCGGTCGCTACTCACGCACCCTCGAGGGAGGCATCCACATCCTGGTGCCCTTCGTCGACAAGGTCCGCGCCAACGTCGACCTGCGTGAACAGGTCGTCTCCTTCCCGCCGCAGCCCGTCATCACGTCCGACAACCTCGTGGTCAACATCGACACGGTCATCTACTACTCCGTCATCGACGCCAAGTCGGCGGTCTACGAGATCGCCAACTTCATCCAGGGCATCGAGCAGCTCACCGTCACCACGTTGCGCAACGTCATCGGCTCGCTCGACCTCGAGCAGACGCTGACCAGCCGCGACCAGATCAACGCCCAGCTGCGCGGCGTCCTCGACGAGGCCACCGGCAAGTGGGGCATCCGCGTCAACCGCGTCGAGCTGAAGGCGATCGACCCGCCGCACTCAGTCCAGGAGTCGATGGAGAAGCAGATGAAGGCCGAGCGTGAGCGTCGTGCCCAGATCCTGTATGCCGAGGGCACCAAGCAGTCGGCCATCCTCACCGCCGAGGGCGAGAAGCAGAGCCAGATCCTGCGCGCCGAGGGTTCGGCCCAGGCCCGCATCCTCGAGGCGCAGGGCCAGGCCCGCGCCATCCAGCAGGTCTTCGACGCGATCCACCGGGGCAAGCCCACCCAGAAGCTGCTGGCCTACCAGTACCTCCAGGTGCTGCCGCAGATCGCGCGGGGCGACTCCAACAAGATGTGGATCATCCCCAGCGAGCTCACCGACGCCCTGCGCGGCATCGGTGGCGCCCTGGGTCAGGCGGACGCGCCGCGCCCGGACGACCAGGGCGACGACGGCGAGTGGGTCGACCCCGGTCCGATGCAGGACGCCTTCGACGAGACCACGCTCGAGGACCCGATGCAGGCCCTCGCCGAGGCCCGCGGGCAGGCGGGTCGGGCCAGCCGCGAGGCGACCGAGCACGCCAACCCGGTCAAGCGGGTGGCACCGCCGATCCCGCCGTCGGCCGACGCCGTGCCGGAGTTCGAGCCGCCCACGGCACCGACGACTCCGGCGGACCCGGAGCCCGCTCCACCCGCTGCTCCCACCGCGCCGCCGGCCCCGCCCACTGCTCCTCCCACCGAGCCGCCCGCGGCTCCGGAGGACGGTCCGCGCGCCCCGGGCGCCTGACCACGCGGCATACCTCGTCCGAGCGCCGCCCCCGCACACGCGGGGGCGGCGCTCGTCGTTAGGGTTCTGGGATGTCCGTTCTTGAAGCCCTCGGGATCCTGCTCGCGGGCCTCGGCGCCGGTGCCATCAACACCGTCGTCGGCTCGGGCACCCTCATCACCTTCCCGACCCTGCTGTTCTTCGGCTTCCCACCCGTGGTGGCGAACGTGTCCAACACGCTGGGCCTCGTGGCCGGCGGCATCACGGGCGTGCACGGGTACCGGCACGAGCTGAAGGGGGCCGGCCCGACCCTCAAGCGGCTGGCGCCGGCGTCGTTGGTGGGCGGGGTGATCGGGGCGGTGCTGCTGCTCGTGCTGCCACCCGAGGCGTTCACGGCGATCGTGCCGGTGCTCATCGGGCTGGGGCTGCTCCTGGTCCTCCTCGGCCCCCGGCTCAACCGTCGGGCGGCCGAGCGCCGCGAACGAGGCGTGACGGCCCAGGTCGCCTGGCACGGACCTGCCCTCGTGGCCGGTGTGCTCGTCGGTGGCATCTACGGCGGGTACTTCGGCGCCGCCCAGGGCGTCATCCTCATGGGGCTGATGAGCGCGCTGACGACCGACCCGATCCAGCGCCTCAACGGCTACAAGAACGTGCTCGCCACCATCGTCAACGCCGTCGCAGCCGTGACCTTCATGCTCGTCGCCTGGGACCAGATCAACTGGGCGGCGGCGGGACTCATCGCGATCGGGGCGTTCGCAGGAGGATGGGTCGGTGGCAAGGTCGGGCGCCGCCTGCCGCCGGTGGCGCTCCGTGGGGTCATCCTCGTCGTCGGCGTCGTGGGGATCGTCAAGATCGTCTGGTTCAGCTGAGCCCCGACCTCGTATGCCGCCGGCGGCAGCTCCCGCCGCAGGCGCCGGTGCCCGGCCGGCCTCCGTCGTGTCCTAGCCTGCTGGCCGTGCCCATCGCGATCACCACCCCCGACGACGAGCGACTCGCCGACTACGTGTCGCTCACCGACGTGGCGCTGCGGCGTCGCACCGAGCCGGAGCGGGGGCTCTACATCGCGGAGTCCGAGAAGGTCATCCGGCGGGCCCTGGCCGCGGGACACCGGCCGCGCAGCTACCTCATGGCGCAGCGTTGGCTGACCGACCTCGCGGACCTCGTCGAACGGGCCGAGGCGGACGGCGTACCCGTGTTCGTCGGCGAGCACGACGTCATCGAACAGCTCACGGGCTTCCACCTGCACCGCGGGGCACTGGCGTCGATGCAGCGGCCCGTCCTGCCCACCGTGGCCGAGGTCGTCCGCGACGCCCGCCGGGTCGTCGTCCTCGAGGACATCGTCGACCACACCAACGTGGGAGCTGTCTTCCGTTCGGCTGCCGCCCTCGGCGTCGACGCGGTGCTGGTGACCCCGCGGTGTGCGGATCCGTTGTACCGCAGGGCGATCCGGGTCTCGATGGGCACGGTCTTCCAGGTGCCGTGGACCCGGATCGACCCGTGGCCCGCCGGGATCCAGGACCTGCGTGACCTCGGGTTCACCGTGGCCACGCTGGCCCTGGCCGACGACGCAGTCAGCCTCGACGACCTGGCCGCCGACCCGCCCGAGCGCCTGGCGCTGGTCCTCGGCACGGAGGGTGACGGCCTGTCGCGGCGGACGCTCGAGGCTGCCGACCTCACGGTCACGATCCCGATGGCGGGGGGAGTCGACTCGCTCAACGTCGCGGCAGCAGGCGCGGTCGCAGCCTGGGCGCTGCGACCGCGCTGATCGAGCCGACGACGGCGGAGGTCAGCCGTTCTGGTACGTCGCCGAGACGACGCCGCGCGCCAGGGTGTGGAAGCCGGTGTTGAAGGCGGCCACGGCGGGGGACACCGAGTCGTCGATGCCGAGGTCGTCGGTGTCGAGGGCGCTCACCGCGAACAGGTACCGGTGGGCCCGGTCCCCCTCGGGCGGGGCGGCGCCGCCGAAGGCCTTCGTTCCGTAGTCGGTGGCCACCATGAAGGCTCCCTCGGGCAGGGACGCGCCACCTTCGGCGCCTGCGCCCTCCGCCAGCTCGGTGGTGTCGGCGGGGATGCCGACGACGACCCAGTGCCAGAAGCCCGACGGGGTCGGCGCGTCCGGGTCGAAGCAGGTGACGACGAACGACTTCGTGCCCTCGGGTGCCCCGCTCCAGGACAGCTGCGGCGAGGTGTTGCCGCCGCTGAAGCCCCAGTCGTCGAACACGTGCGCGTCCGGGAGCGTCCCTCCGTGCTCGAAGGAGCTGCTGCTCACGGTGAGTGCGGGCACCTGCGGGAGCAGGTCGTAGGGGTTGGGGGCGACGGGGCGCTCGAGAGTCATGCCCCGAACCTAACCCGCGCCGCGGTGCGCAACCACTCAGCCGACGAGGCGCTCCACCAGGGCGGCGAGCGAGGCGGCTGGGTCCTGCGTGAGGCCGCCGTGGATCGGGCCGGGCTGCACCACGGTGCTGCGGGGTGCGCTCAACCACCCGAACCGGCGTCCCAGCCCGCCCAGGGTGGGCAGACCCCCGCCGGTGACCCCACGGCACACCTGGCAGACCGTCTCGAGCGCGTCGCCGACCGCGGCGGCGTCCACCTCGGGGAAGAGCGTCCGGAGCCGGTCCTCGTCGACGCGGTAGGCGGCCTCGAGGAACTCGGCGCCCTGGGAGTAGAGGATGACGCCCACGTTGACGAACTCCTCACGCTCGACGCGGGGGACGCAGCGCAGGGTGACGTACTGGTAGCCGTGCCGGGTCGGTGCCTGCCCGGTCATGACGGCGCACCCGGCAGCCATGCGGCAGGGTTGGCCACCCGCGCCTGGAAGTGCTCACGATACGCCGCGCGAACCTCGGCGGGGGAGTCGAGGCCGGGGGCCGGCTCCAGCCACTCGTCGGGCACCAGCGCGGTGACCGAGTCCAGCAGCTCGGTCGTCAGCAACGGTGAGAGCCGCTCATGGGCTGCAGCCGGGTCCGCCGCGACGTCGCGCAGCACGTGGGTGCTCGCGTCGAACGGCTGGGCGGCGAACCGCTCCGGGTTGGCGCCGCGACCGGGCCAGCCGTGGTGGAAGTACAGCGCTGCGCCGTGGTCGATGAGCCACGGCTTGCGGTGCCAGACGAGGAGGTTGGGGTTGCTCCACGTGCGGTCGACGTTCGCCGTGAGGGCGTCCAGCCACAGCACCTGCGAGGCCACCTCGGGAGCGGGAGGGCGCGAACCGTCGTACCCGAACGAACCGGGGAGGAAGTCGATGCCGAGGTTGAGCCCGAGGCTCGCGGTGAGCAGGTCCTGGACCTCCTCGTCGGCCTCGTACTTCGCGATGGGCGACTGCAGGTCGACGACGGCGAGCCGCGGGACGTCCAGCCCGAGGGCCCGCGCGAGCTCACCGACGAGCACCTCCGCGACGAGCACCTTGAGCCCCTGGCCGGCGCCGCGGAACTTCAGCACGTAGGTGCCGAGGTCGTCGGCCTCGACGATGCCGGGAAGTGACCCGCCCTCCTTGAGGGGGGTCACGTACCGGGTCGCCGTGATCTGTTCGAGCACGGCGCCAGCCTAGGGGGCGGGGGAGCGGCCCCGGGTCAGGCGTCGCCGACCGTGACGGCCTCGGCCTCGAGGTCGCGCTCCTCGATCGTGCGCTCGGTGGTGGCGTGGCCGTGCACCTCGTCGGTCGCCATCACCTCCCGACGGGCGGTGAGCAGCACGAGCACCGCGAGCACGACGGCTCCGGAACCCACCCAGAAGGGGATGTGCACCGAGCGCTCACCGAGCTTGCCGGCGAGGTATGGCGCGACGGCACCCCCGCCGAAGCGGACGAAGCTGTAGGCCGCGGAGGCGACCCCGCGCTCGACCGGCGAGACCTTCATGACCGTCTCGGTGATGAGGGTGTTGTTGATGCCGAGGAACGCTCCGGCGACGATGACGCCGACGACGAGGACCGGCTTGTGCTCGGTGCCGATCGCCATGGCCGCGAGCACGATCGCGAAGCCGATGAGCGCCCCGACGATGCCGGGCAGCGTGCCGAACCGGCGCTGCAGCCGCGGGGCGACGACCACCGAGGTGAAGGCGAGCAGCACGCCCCAGCCGAAGAAGACCAGGCCGACCTCGTGGGCGCCCATGGCAAGCGGGAACGGCGTGAAGGCGAGCAGCGTGAAGAAGCCGAAGTTGTAGAGCAGGGCGGTGATGCCGACGGTCAGCAGTCCTCGGTGCGAGAGCGCCTTGAGGGGCGCGGCGAGGCTGGTGCCGCCGCCGGTCGGCTTCGTCGGGGGCAGGGTGGCCACGATGCCGATGAAGGCGATGGCCATGAGCGCGGAGACGCCCCAGAAGGGCCAGCGCCACGAGTGGCCGCCGAGCCAGCCACCCAGCAGCGGACCGGTGGCGATCCCGACCCCCAGCGCGGCTTCGTAGAGGATGATCGCCTGGCCGACCGACCCTCGGGCGGCGCTGACGATCGTGGCCAGGGCGGTGGCGATGAACAGCGCGTTGCCGAGGCCCCACACCGCGCGGAAGGCGACGATGCCGCCCACGGAGTCCTGGGCCCCGGCGAGGCCGGCGCCCACGATGATGACGAGCAGGCCGACGAGCAGGGTGCGCTTGGCCCCGACCCGGCTGGACACCCAGCCGGTGCCGAGCATGGCCACTCCCATGACGGCCATGTAGCTGGTGAACAGCAGCGACACCTGCGAGGCGCTGGCCCCGAGGTCGTCGGCGATGGGCTTGAGGATGGGGTCGACGAGGCCGATGCCCATGAAGGCGATGACACAGGCGAGGGCGACGGACCAGACGGTCCTGGGTTGGCGCCACATGAGTGGTGGACGTCCTTTCAGTGGTGGGTGTCGGTGCGGGCGGCCCGGAGGAGCAGGTCGTCCAGGGCGGCGACGGCGGCGCGCAGCTGCGCGACCTCCGACTCGTCCAGGCTGGCGAGGGTGGGGGAGAGGACCGCGGCGCGAGCCCGTCGGATCTCCTCGAGCGTGTCCCGGCCGGCCGGCGTCAGCGACAGCAGGCTGGCCCGGGCGTCGGCGGGGTCGGGGACCCGTCCCGCCCACCCCTGGGACTCGAGGCGCTGCAGCGCGGTCGACATCGTCGGCTGGCTGCAGTGGTCGGCCTCGGCCAGCGCGCTCACGCGGGCCGGGCCGAGCTCGTCGAGCAGGGCCAGGAGCCGCGCCTGGGCGTACGACACGTCGAACGCGGCGAGTCGCGAGGCCCAGCGGGACAGCCGGGCAGCAGACCGCAGCAGGTCGTTGGCAACCGTCTCCCTCGGGTTCATGGTCCCAGTTTACATAGTTCACCTATATAAACCAATCCGGCCGGTCGGTCGTGGCGAACTGCTCCCGGACGTGCAGGGTCCATCCGATCCTGCGCACCGCCCGGACCGACCGACCGCAGCAGGAGGCACCCCATGAAGTCACTTCGCATCGGAGAGCTCGCACCGGAGTTCGAGCTTCCCGACCAGGGCGGTCGGACCCGCAGCCTGACCGGCCTGCTGGAGGAGGGGAGTGTCGTGCTCTTCTTCTACCCCGCAGCGCTCAGCGGCGGCTGCACCAAGGAGGCGTGCCACTTCCGCAACCTGCGCGCCGAGTTCGCCGCCGTGGGTGCCCAGCCGGTCGGCATCAGCATGGACACCGTCGAGGCGCAGTCGCAGTTCGACGGCAAGGAGTCGCTGGGCATGCCGCTGCTCTCCGATGCCGACGGTGCCGTGGCGACGGCCTTCGGGGTGCGCCGGAAGTACATCACCCCCGTGAAGCGCGCGACCTTCGTCATCGCCCCCGACCGCAGGATCATCGAGGTCATCGAGTCCGAGTGGAGCATGGAGAAGCACGCCGACACGGCGCTCCAGGTGCTCGGCGCTGCCGTCAGGCGCTGACGCAGGACCTCCGGGCCGGTGCGGGCTTGCCCTCAGGCGCGCAGGGACCGCACCGTGTCGACGGTGTCGGCCTGTTCGGCGGTCTTGTCGTCGCGGTAGCGGATGACGCGGGCGAACCGCAGCGCCATGCCTCCGGGGTAGCGCGAGGACGTCTGGATGCCGTCGAACGCGATCTCGACCACCTGCTCGGGACGGACGTGCACGACGTGTCCCTTGCGGTGCGTCTCGAGCTCGAGGAACCGCGCCGTCTGCCAGGTGAGGATCTCGTCGGTCATCCCCTTGAACGTCTTGCCCAGCATGACGAATCCATCGGTGTCGGGGTCACGGGCACCGAGGTGGATGTTGGAGAGCCAGCCCTCGCGCCGGCCGCTGCCCCACTCGACGGCCAGGACCACGAGGTCGAGGGTGTGCCGTGGCTTCACCTTCACCCACCCGGCACCTCGGCGCCCGGCGGCATACGGCGCCGACGGTGACTTGACCACCACGCCCTCGTGGCCGTCGGTGACGAGGCGGTGGAAGAACTCGGCAGCCTGAGTCGGGGACGGCGCCAGGGTGCGTGGCACCTGCCACTGCCCGGGCACGAGGTCGGCGAGGCGGGCGAACCGCTCGGTGGCCGGCAGGTCGAGCAGGTCCTCGCCGTCCACGTGGAGCAGGTCGAAGAAGTAGGGGGTGACGGGGACGGTCGCCCTCAGCTCGTCGACCCCGGTGCTGCTCATGGTGCGCGAGGCCGTCTCCTGGAACGGGCGTGGTCGACCGTCCTCGGTCAGCGCGATCGCCTCACCGTCGATGACCAGCCGCTGGGCCGGCAGGGCCAGCACCGCCTCCACCACCTCGGGCAGTCGGTCGGTGATGTCGTCCAGGGAGCGGGTGAAGAGCCTGACCTCGTCGCCGTCGCGATGGGCCTGGAGGCGGATGCCGTCGAGCTTGCCGTCGACGAAGACCCCGGCCCCGTCGTCAGGGGCGACCTGCTCCCAGGCGGCGTCCACGTCGGGAGCGGAGGCGGCCAGCATCGGCCGCACGGGGCGCCCGACCTCGAGGCCGATCTCCGCCAGCGCGGTGCTGCCGCCGGCCAGCGCGGCAGCCGCCACCGGGCCGGTGTGGCCGGCGAGCATCACGGCCCGCCGGACCTCCGTCTCGGGGACCTCGGACGCCGCGGCGATGGCGGCGAGCATCACGCCGTCGAGGGCGCCCTGGCGGACCTGCCCGGTCACCAGCGCGCGCAGGTAGACCTGCTCGTCCTCGGTGAGCCGCTCGAACAGCTCGACGACCGCGGCGGCCCGCGAGGCCCCGCTGCCGCTGCCGGCGATCGCCCCGATCGAGGTGAGGGCGGCGTCGACCTCGGCCACCGTGACCGACGGCTCCGGGGCCGGGACGGGCAGGGTGGACAGCCCGCGCCAGCTCACGCCGATGCGTCGCTGGGGGAGGACGCCGGACAGGTAGGCGGCGACCGTGGCCGCGTCGCCCGGGCCGGCCGCCCGCAGGGCGTCGGCCACCGCGGCCGTCTTGGCCAGCCTGGAACGGGTCGCGGAGGCCGCGTGGGAGGCGGCGACGACATCGGCGAGGAGCACGCCCCGAACCTAGTCGCCGCCGCCGACAGCCGCCGGTCAGCCGGCGAGCACGTCCGCGAGGTCGACCGAGTCGAACCCGTGGGCCTCCGCAACGGGGGCGTACGTCACGTGGCCGTCGTGGGTGTTGAGCCCGAGGGCGAGTGGACGGTTCGCCGACAGCGCGGCCTGCCACCCCTGGTTGGCGAGCTGCACGGCATACGGGAGGGTCACGTTGGTGAGGGCGTAGGTGCTGGTGTGCGGCACCGCGCCGGGCATGTTGGCGACGCAGTAGAAGACCGAGTTGTGCACCGCGTAGGTGGGGTCGGCGTGGGTCGTCGGTCGGGAGTCCTCGAAGCAGCCGCCCTGGTCGATGGAGATGTCGACGAGCACCGAGCCGGGCTTCATCCGGGAGACCTGCTCGTTGGTGACGAGCTTGGGCGCCTTGGCGCCGGGGACGAGGACCGCACCGATGACGAGGTCGGCGTCGGCGATCGCGCGCTCCACCTCGTAGGCGTTGGAGGCGACGGTCTGGCAGTGGCCCTGGTAGATGGCGTCGGCGTGCCGCAGCTTGCTGATGTCGCGGTCCAGGAGCAGCACCTCGGCCTGCATGCCGAGGGCGATCGCGGCAGCGTTCATGCCGGAGACTCCGGCACCGATGACGACCACCTTCGCGGCGTACACCCCGCTCACACCGCCCATGAGGACGCCACGACCACCCTGCGCGCGCATCAGCGTCTGTGCGCCCACCTGCGGCGCGAGGCGACCCGCGACCTCGGACATGGGGGCCAGGAGGGGCAGTGAGCGGTCGGGCAGCTCGACGGTCTCGTAGGCGATGCCGGTGACCTTGCGCTTGACCAGCTCCTCCGTGAGGGCCCGGTCCGCGGCGAGGTGCAGGTAGGTGAAGAGGGTCTGGCCCTCGCGCATCCGGTGGTACTCCGGCTCGATCGGCTCCTTGACCTTGAGGATAAGGTCCCCGGTGCCCCACACGTCGTCGGCGGTGTCGAGGATCTTCGCGCCGGCTGCGACGTAGTCCTCGTCGAGGATCGAGGAGCCGACTCCGGCGTCCTTCTCGACGTACACCTCGTGGCCCTGGACGACGAGCTCGTGCACCCCCGACGGCGTGATGGCGACCCGGTACTCGTTGTTCTTGACCTCGCGGGGGATCCCGACCTTCATGTGACGCTCCTCCATGGTTCGGCGTGGTCCTCGAACAATGGCGGAGTTGCGGCGCCCTGCCAACCTCCGTCGGCAGGTCCGTGCTCGCGACGGCTCAGGCGGCCAGCCGCTCGGAGTGACCGAGGGCGTCGACGAGGGCCTGTCGCCACGAGACCACCTCGTGGCCGGTGCGGCAGGAGGCGCCGCCGCACGAACACATCCAGACCCAGCTACCGGTCGTCGCGCGGAACACCATCGGGTGGTGGTGGGCGACGTTCCTGCGGTGCGAGCGGACGGTCATGGCAGGTTCCTGGGTGGGAGGGGTGGACGGTGTGGTTCCAGTGATGAGGAGGCGTCGGACGCGTTCCAGATACACGGGCCGGCCGGGTGGGGGTCCCCGACACGGTGGTGGCTCAGGGAGCGACTGCGGAGGAGTGGTTGAGCGCACCGATCAGGGCGACCCTCCAGGGCGTTGCCTCGCGGGTGGTGCGGCACGAGGCGCCGCCACAGGAGCACGCCCAGACCCAGCCACCCTGGCTGGAGCGCTGGACGCGGGGGTGGTGGAGGGCTGAGGACCGGTGGGCCGTGCGGGTGTTCACGTGTCGAATGTAGGACGCGTGCCAGCACGCCCACGCGTCGCCGCGCCGTGGGTCGGCCACCCTCGGGAGGCATCCCACCCGAACGGACGAGGCCGGTATGGGGAGTTGTCACCACCCCGGCGTAGGGGCGGTGGGCTCAGCCGGCGCTGAAGACGTTCGGGACCGCGCGCTGCGCCTCGGAGAGACCGCGGTCCAGCCGGACGACGGTGCCCGAGGGCAGCCGCGCCAGCATCGTCGTGGAGCCACCCCCGTCGAGGTTGGTGGCGTTCCAGGCGCCCAGCTTCTGGAGGTAGTCGGCCATCTGGTGGATCGTCGCGCCGCCGTAGCGGACGCCGTTGACCGTGGCCCGTCCGGAGACCGTCACGAACAGCAGGTCGCCGGCCTTGGTCCAGCCGATCGCGGTCCGCGGGCGGAGCAGCTCGTCGCGGGCACCGCAGGTGCCGCCGTTCTTCACCCCTGCGTTGAGGTAGCGGGCACCCCGGCCCACCGCCTCCCAGACGGCGATGGACGCGTCCGTGTGGGCGGCATACGACACGGACACGGCGTTGCCCACGCGGAGGCTGGACAGCCAGGTGGCGGTCGCACCGGTGCCGGTGAGGATCGTCTGCCCGGAGGCCGGCACCTTGCCGCGGCTCGTGCCGGTCCGCAGCGCGACCACCTTGCCCCCGACGACGACGACGTCCACCGAGCCGTAGGGGCGCGACTGCGAGCCCCAGGCAGTCGTGTAGACGGTGACGCCCTCGGTCACGGCCTGCCAGTTGAGTCCGGTGACGGTGCGCGCGCCCTTGCTGCCGGCCGAGGCCGAACCGGTGAGCCAGAGCTTGGTCGGCACCGACGCACCGCTCTTGCTCACGGCGATGACGGCGTCCTTGACCGAACGCGCCTTGGTGACCTGGCCCCCGACCATCTGCGGCAGGTCGGGCAGTGCGCCCCGAGTGGGGTCGAAGACCCCACCGTTGACCATGACGACCGCGCCGGGGGCCCCCTTGAGGTAGGCCGACGGCGTGCTGGCCTTGGTGAGCGCAGCCGCTGCCCTGACCCGCGGGTGCAGCGCCGACGACGCCGGAACGCGCACGACGACGATGCGGGTCGACGCCTGGGGGTTGCTCGGGGTGGGGCCGGTGTCCCAGATCCTGGCGCTGAGGCCGCCGGCCAGCCTGGTCGTCGTCGGCGTCCGCGACAGGAGGGCCGGCGTCGCCCGGCAGGTCGCTGCCGTGGCGCTCGTCGCCACCGGGGCGGTGACCAGCAGGGCGCCGGCGAGGGCGGGGACGAGCAGGGGGGCGACGGCGCGCAGACCGCGGGCGGGGGAGCTGGGCACGAGGGGTCCTGGGGGCTGCGGGGGACGGAGGGCCCCCACGCTAGGTCGGCCCGCCGCCGGGCGTGGGGTGGTCGCAGAGGGTCGATCCGTTCGGACGAGGGGGTATGGCGCACGGACCCCCGGGTGGGTGCCGGTCGACGGTGGACGCACGTCCGATTCGTGCCGGATTTTCGTTGGGACCGAGGCGGTTTGGGAGTTGTGGCCGCTGACGTGTATCGTTCCGGGTCGCAGCAGGCGCTCCTCTGGAGCGTGTGTGAAACACCTTGTCCGGGTGGCGGAATGGCAGACGCGCTAGCTTGAGGTGCTAGTGCCCTTTATCGGGCGTGGGGGTTCAAGTCCCCCTCCGGACACCAGCGTGACGAAGGACCTCCAGGCGACTGGGGGTCCTTCGTCGTTTCCCTCCCGCGCGCCTAGTGTGGACGGCATGAGCGACGTCACCAGCCCTGCCCGCGAAGTCGAAGGTCCCGTCGACGAGGTCGTCCGGATCTGCCGGGACCTCATCCGCATCGACAGCACGAACTACGGGGACGGCAGCGGGCCGGGGGAGAAGGAGGCGGCCGCCTACGTCGTCGCCCAGCTGCGTGAGGTCGGCCTGGATCCGACCGTGGTCGAGAGCGACCCCGGCCGCACGAGCGTCATCGTGCGGGTCGAGGGCGAGGACCGCAGCCGCCCGGCCCTGTGCATCCACGGCCACCTCGACGTGGTGCCGGCCAACGCCGCCGACTGGCAGGTCGACCCGCTGAGCGCCGAGCTGCGCGACGGGTGCGTCTGGGGACGCGGAGCCGTGGACATGAAGGACATGGATGCCATGATCCTGGCCAACATCCGCGACCTCGCCCGCCGCGGCGCCAAGCCGCCGCGGGACGTCGTCTTCGCCTTCTTCGCCGACGAGGAGGCCGGTGGGGTCAAGGGTTCGCACCATGTCGTGAAGACCCGGCCCGAGCTGTTCGACGGGGTGACCGAGGCCGTCAGCGAGGTGGGGGGCTACAGCGTCACCGTGCCCACCAAGGACGGAGAGCAGACCCGCGCGTACCTCGTGCAGACCGCCGAGAAGGGGATCCTCTGGCTGCGCCTCGTGGCCACCGGACGCGCCGGCCACGGCTCGGTCCCGAACCCCGACAACGCGATCGTCCACCTGGCCGAGGCGATCAGCCGGATCAACGCGCACAAGTGGCCCCGCGAGTACATCGCGTCGGTCCGCGAGCTGCTCGACGGGCTGAGCGACCTCACCGGCACGAGCTACTCCGACGAGGACCTCGACGAGCTGCTCGAGCACCTTGGAGGCGCCCAGGGGTTCGTCCGGGGGACGTTGCAGGACACCGCGAACTTCACGATGGCCGAGGCCGGCTACAAGCACAACGTCATCCCGCAGAGCGCCAGCGCCGCGCTCGACTGCCGCTTCCTCCCGGGTCACGACGAGGACCTGCTCGCGACGATCCGCGAGCTTGCCGGCGACAAGGTCGAGGTGCAGGTCGTCCACCGCGACATCGCCCTCGACTCGCCCTTCGAGGGTGAGCTGGTCGACGCGATGACCGCCGCGCTGCTCGCCGAGGACCCGGGTGCGCAGGTCCTGCCCTACTGCCTCTCCGGCGGCACGGACAACAAGGCCCTGAGCACCCTGGGCATCACCGGCTACGGCTTCGCCCCGTTGCAGCTCCCCGCCGACCTGGACTTCGCCCCGATGTTCCACGGCATCGACGAGCGGGTGCCGGTGTCGGCCCTCGAGTTCGGCGCCAAGGTGCTCCAGCGCTTCATCGCCACCTGCTGACAGGAGGTATGGCGCGTGGCCCGGCCGCGCGCCATACCGGCCTCTCGCACGCGTTTGCTACTGACCCGTAGCGTTCGCCCCGCTGTCTCGTTTGACCGGATACAACCCCCGTGTGTCCGGCAAAGGAGCCACCATGACTCGGCGTCGTCCCCGCCTGCTCGCCCTTCGTTCGGCCGCTGCCCTCGGCGTGGCCGTCGCGCTGTGCGGCCTGGCCACCTCGCCGTCGCACGCGCTGGGGCTGCCCGAGCCCGTGAGCACGGCCGTCGGTGGGGTCACCTCCACGGTGAAGGGTGCCACCGGGGGTCTCGGGCTGCCGGTTCCCGGGGCGACCAGCACGGCCCCGACCGGGACGGGTTCGCCGACCTCGTCCGCCCACCCTTCCTCGTCGGGCACCGGCACCGCTCACGGCCCGAGCGCGACGTCGTCCGGGGCCTCGGGCAAGGGTGCGGGTTCATCCGCTGGCAGCGCGCCTGCCGACGGCGCGGTCGTGGACTCCCCGGCAGCCACCGTCTGCCTCATCCCCACGGGCGGTTCGTCACCCGCGGTGCGCGTCGACCTCAAGGCGGCGGGGGTGGACCTGTCCTCGCCGCTGGTCAAGCAGTTCCCCCAGGCCCTCGCGCCCTGCCCCAAGGGGGCCGTGCCCGCCGGTGACCACGTCCTGTCGATCGACGCGACGGTCAAGGGCCTCCTGGGTGCCTGTGTGCGGGTGACCCGCCAGGTCGTGCCGGTGCAGACCACCCTCGTCGTGCTCGACCGCGACCTCATCAAGGAGCTCACGGCCGCCGGTGTGCCGCTCCAGCGCCTCGTCGTGTCGTGCCCCCGTGGTGCCGGGGCTCCGCCCGCCGGGCACACGCCGTCCTCGGGCACCCCGGGTCACCCCGCCGCCGGCCACACCCCGGGCGCGGCCTCGGCCCTGCCCGCCGGTCTGGCCTTCACGGGCACCGACCCGGTCCCGATGGCCCTGGTCGGTGCAGGCCTGCTGTGGCTCGGGGTGCTGTTGACCCGACGCGCCCGGGTGGCCCTCAGGACGAACGCGGCACGCGGATGATCTTGCGCCGCAGCCAGGTCCGCTGGATGCCCCCGAGGTAGATCCGGGTCCGGTGCAGCTCCCAGTGGCCGTACTCGGCGTGCTCCACCAGGGCGCGCCTGATCTCGGAACGGCTGTCTCCTCGCGTGAAGCTCACCACGCGGTACTCGTACTCGACCATCGACGCCATTGTCACCCAGAACCCGCTACGGTCGGCACATGACCGCAGACCCGCGTGGCGCGCTGGCCGACCTCGTCGCCGCATTCGAGCGGCACCTCGAGGCCTCCGCCTCCAAGCGCGGGGAGGACGATCCGACGGTCATCGCGACGTACGACGACCTCGCCGACGCCTTCGCCTCCTACGACGACGCCCTGCTCCAGGCCTACGGCGAGATGACGCCCCTGGACATCTACGACGGCGATGACGAGGACGACGAGGACGACGACGAAGAGCTCGACGACCACTCCGACGAGGACGGCGACGGCACGGTCTACTCGGGGCTGGACGACGCGGACTACGACGACGCCGACGACGACTCGGACGACGACTCGGACGACGACTCGGACGATGACTCCGACGATGACGACGACGACTCGGACGATGACGACGACGACCAGGGCCACTCCCACGACGCGGACCACGCGCAGCGCTGAGGCTCGCTGAGGCCGACCGTCAGTCGGACACCTCGTCCAGTGCTGCCACGAGCTCGGCCGGCAGCTCGAGCTGCTCGCTCGCCAGCGACGTGCGCAGCTGGGCCGTGGTCCGGGCCCCGACGACGGGGCTGACCACCCCGGGTCGGTCCCGCACCCAGGCCAGGGCGACCTCGGTGGTGCTGACCTCGAGGCCCTTGGCCGCGATGGCGAGAGCCTCGACGATGTTGGTGCTGCGGTCGTCGAGGTAGCGGGCGGTGAAGCGCGGGAAGTCGCGGGAGGCGGCTCGGGAGTCGGCAGGGATCCCGTGCCGGTACTTGCCGGTGAGCACGCCTCGCCCGAGCGGCGACCACGGCAGGATGCCGAACCCCAGGGCCTGCGCGGCCTCGAGCAGGTCGGGCTCCGGGTTGCGGTTGACCAGGGAGTACTCGACCTCGTTGGCCACCAACGGAACTCGCGCCTGCTCGAGCAGCGAGAACGCCCGGGCGCTCTGCCACCCGCTGAAGTTGGACACGCCGACATACCTCGCACGCCCGGTCGCCACCGCCCACTCCAGGGCTGACAGGGTCTCGGTGAGCGGCGCCTCGTCGGACCAGGTGTGCACCAGCCACAGGTCGACGTGGTCGGTGCCGAGGCGTTCCAGCGAGGTGTCCAGCTGGCGCAGGAGGCTGTGGCGCGAGGTGTCGACGACCCGCTGCCCCGAGCGGCGCGAGATCCCGGACTTGGTGCAGAGCATGACGTCCTCGCGGTCCACGGCGTCGCCCATGAGCCGGCCGATGATCTCCTCGGCCGCACCGTCGGAGTAGCCGTGGGCGGTGTCGAGGAGGTTGCCCCCGGCGTCGAGGAAGGTCCGGAGCTGCTCGCGGGCATTCTCCTCGTCGGTGGTGCGGCCCCAGGTCATCGTGCCGAGGGCCAGCCGGGACACGGACAGGCCTGAGGTCCCCATTCGTCGCTGGCGCATGGTCACTCACCGTAGTCGCCGGGGTCGCCCGCCCCGGGCCGCGGCACGCGCAAGGGGCTCGGCCGGCACCCGGCTTCGGCACGCAGCGAGGGCTCCGCCGCTAGCCTCGGTCCATGGAACTCGGTGTGAACCTCGGCTACTTCGGCATGGGCATGGACCAGGACAACGTCGCGGTCGCGCAGGAGGCCGACCGGCTCGGCTACGCCGTCGCCTGGGTGGCGGAGGCGTACGGGTCCGACGTCCCCACCGTGCTGTCCTGGATCGGCGCCCTGACCGAGAAGATCCACCTCGGGGCAGCCGTCATGCAGATTCCCGCCCGTACCCCGGCGATGACGGCGATGACCGCAGCCACGCTCGACACCCTGTCGGGCGGCAGGTTCCGGCTCGGCCTCGGGGTCAGCGGCCCGCAGGTGAGCGAGGGCTGGCACGGGGTGCGCTTCGCGGCACCGCTGGGCCGAACCCGTGAGTATGTCGACATCGTCCGCATGGCCCTGCGCCGCGACACGGTCTCCTACTCCGGCAAGCACTTCACGCTCCCGCTGCCCGACGGCCCGGGCAAGGCGCTCAAGCTCACCATCCACCCGCCTCGCACCGACCTGCCGATCTACCTGGCGGCCGTGGGTCCCAAGAACCTCGAGCTCGCCGGCGAGGTCGCGGACGGGTGGCACGCCATCTTCTTCAGCCCCGAGCACTCCGGCGACCAGGTGGCCAGCGTCGTCGCCGGGCGCCGTCGCGCTGGTCGCGGCACGGACGAGAACCCCTTGGCCGGCTTCGACATCGCCCCGTCGGTGCCGGTGGTCGTCGCCGACGACGTCGAGGCCGCGGCGGACGCGATCCGCCCCTACGCTGCCCTGTACATCGGCGGCATGGGTTCGCGTGAGCAGAACTTCTACAACCAGCTCGCCTGCCGGATGGGCTTCGAGGACGCCGCCGCGAAGGTCCAGGACCTCTACCTCGCCAAGCAGCACCGTGACGCCGCGGCCGCCGTGCCGTTCGAGTTCATCGACGCCACGTCCCTCATCGGACCCAAGGCGCGCATCGCCGAGCGCATCGGCCGGTATGCCGCCGCGGGCGTCGGGACGCTCTCCGTCGCCCCCTTCGCAGGGAGCCTCGACGCACGGCTGCATGTCGTGCGGACCATGGCCGAGGTCATGCGGGAGACTGTCGGCTGAACCTGCCCAGTCCCCGCCCTCGAAAGTAGAGCCGTGACCCTCAGCTACCTCGACGCCGTGATCCTCGGCATCGTCGAAGGACTCACCGAGTTCTTGCCGGTCTCCTCGACCGGCCACCTCACCATCACCGAGAAGCTGCTCGACCTGAAGATCGACGACCCGGGCGTCACGGCCTACACCGCCGTGATCCAGCTCGGCGCGATCCTGGCCACGCTTCTCTACTTCCGCAAGGACATCGTGCGGCTGCTCGTCGCCTGGGTCGGGGGACTGACGCGGGCCGAGGGCCGGACCCACCACGACTACCAGCTGGCGTGGGCCGTCATCGTCGGGTCGATCCCGGTGGGCATCGTCGGCTTCCTCGCCAAGGACGCGATCAGCGGACCGCTGCGCAGCCTCTGGGTGGTCGCCGGGGCGCTCATCCTGTGGAGCGCGGTGATGTACCTCGCGGAGACGCGTCACGCGGCCCTGGTCAAGCACGGGGAGGAGCGGGGCGAGGGACAGGTGACCCTGCGCGACGGGATCGTCATCGGCCTCGTGCAGTGCGCCTCGCTGGTCCCCGGCGTCTCCCGCTCGGGAGCGACGATCTCGGCCGGGCTGTTCCGTGGCCTCGACCGACTCACGGCCACCCGCCTGTCGTTCTTCATGGCCATCCCCGCCCTGACCGCGGCGGGCCTGTTCGAGATGGTCAGCGAGGCCGACCACCTCAAGCTGCTCGGCGTCGGCCAGATGGTCGTGGGCGTCGTGGTGTCGTTCGTCGTGGCGTACGCGTCCATCGCCTGGCTGCTCAAGTTCGTCAGCTCCAACAAGATCACCGCGTTCGTCTGGTACCGCGTCCTGCTGGGTGTGGTGCTCATCGTCGTGCTGTCCGCAGGCTGGATGACCGCCACCTGACGGAGGTGACGACAGGGGCGGGCCGGGTCACCGGGCCGCCCCTTCGTCGTCAGAGCCAGCCGGAGCGGCGGAACGCGCGGTAGAGGCTGCCGCAGGCCCCGGCCATGACGGCCAGGACGATGAAGTAGCCGTACCGCCACTTGAGCTCCGGCATGTTGTCGAAGTTCATGCCGTAGATGCCGGCGATCATCGTCGGCACCGCGGCGATCGCGACCCACGCCGAGATCTTCCGCATGTCGCTGTTCTGCTGCACGGTGATCTGCGCGAGGTGCGCGTTGAGGACGTCGGTGAGCAGTCGGTCGTACGACTCCACGTGGTCGATGACGCGCAGGAGGTGGTCGGCGACGTCGCGGAAGAGCAGCCGCATCTCCTTGACGGACACCGGGCTGCGCGAGCCGTCGTGCAGCATGTTGAGCGGCGCGGCGAGGGGGGTCGCGGCCCGGCGGAACTCCACGACCTCGCGCTTGAGGCTGTAGATCTGCTCGGAGTCTGCGTGACCGCGCCCGCCGAAGACCGCCGCCTCGATCTGCTCTAGGTCGGTCTGCAGCTCGGCGTCGATCTCGACGTAGTTGTCCACGATGGCGTCCATGACGGCGTGCAGCACCGAGATCTCGCCGTGGCGCAGCATGTCGGGGGCTGCCTCGAGGCGCTTGCGCACGGCGGCCAGCGGGCTGAGCTCGCCGTACCGGACGGTGACGACGAAACGGTCGCCGACGAAGAGCATCACCTCGCCGGTCTCGACGTCGCTGGTCTCGTCGAGGTACCTCAGGGTCTTGAGGACCACGAAGATCGTGTTGTCGTAGAGCTCGACCTTGGCCCGCTGGTTGCCCTTGACCGCGTCCTCGACGGCGAGCGGATGCAGCTTGAGCTCGTCGTTGACGAGGTCGAACTCCGCGTCCGTGGGGTCCTTCAGCCCGATCCACAGGAACGCGTGCGGGTCGTCCCCGGTGCGCAGCGCTTCCAGGGCCTCGCTCAGGTCTCCGCACGCCTGGCGGACCCCGTCGCGGTAGATGGCTTGGTCGACGATCACGGGGCTACTCCACCACGTCCGTGCAGTCGGTGCGAGCGACCGGCCGTAGAGTTCCCGCGTGCCCACCCTGCTGCTCGTCCGCCACGGCCACTCCAGCGCGAACGGCGAGGGGATCCTCGCCGGACGGCTGCCCGGGGTCCACCTCACGGACCGCGGTCGCGAACAGGCGCAGCGCCTCGGCGAACGCTTCACCGACCTCACCCCGGTCCGGGTCGTGAGCAGCCCGCTCGAGCGCTGCCTCGAGACCGCGGCGCCGCTCGCCGAGGCCGTCGGCGCGACCGTGCAGGTGGAGGACGACCTCCAGGAGTGCGCGTACGGCGCCTGGAGCGGGCGCAAGCTCGCCGAGCTCGCGAAGGAACCGCTGTGGTCCACCGTCCAGGACGACCCCGCCTCCGCGCGCTTCCCGGACCACGAGACGTATGCCGCGGAGAGCCTGCAGGAGATGAGCGACCGGGTGGTGGCCGCGGTGCGGCGCATCGATGCCGAGGTCGCGGCCGAGCACGGCGACACGGCCATCTGGGTCGCGGTGAGCCACGGCGACCTCGTCAAGGCGCTGCTCGCGGACGCCACGGGATCGGGGCTCGGCCACTTCCAGCGCTACACCGCCGACCCCGCGTCGGTGTCGGCGATCCGTTACGGCGGACGGCACACGTTCCTCCTCGCGGCCAACGAGCTGACCCCGGACCTGACCCGCTTCGTGCCGCCGAAGGACGCGCCGCCGACGGGTGATGCGCAGGTCGGCGGGGGAGCCGGTTAGAGTTTTGGGCATGTCGCTGCTCGAGTTCGACCCGCCGGACCGGTTCGTCGCCGGCACCGTGGGGCCCCCCGGCCAGCGGACCTTCTTCCTCCAGGCCAGCGAGGGGCGCCGCATCAGCAGCGTCTCGCTCGAGAAGGAGCAGGTCCGGGTCCTGGCGACCCGCATCAACGACCTCCTCGACAGCTATGCCGGTGGGATGGGCGGTGACCACGCCGCGGCGGAGGTCGTCGACAACGCACCGCTCGACACCCCCATCGAGGACGACTTCCGCGTCAACACCCTGGCGCTGGCCTGGGACGAGGACCGTCAGGTCGTCATCATCGAGGCGCTCGACCGCGACCCGGACGAGCCCGAGGCGGGTGACCCGGAGGTGCTGGCGTCCGAGCCCCGCCAGGTGCGGGTCGTGCTCTCGCCGGCACGGGCGAGGGCCTTCGCCCGTCGCGCCCAGTCGATCGTCGCCGCCGGTCGTCCGCCCTGCCCCTTCTGCGGTGGCCCCCTCGAGACCGAGGGTCACATCTGCCCGCGCGCGAACGGCTACAAGCGCTGAGCGCGAGCCAGTCCGCTGACGCGGCCCTGCTCGACGTCCTCTCGAGGGCGGACCTGGAGGTGGTCGGCCGGCTGGCCGACGCGTCGAACCTCGCCGTCCTCGTGCGCGTCGGCGCCGGTGGCCCCTACGCGATCTACAAGCCGGTGCAGGGGGAGCGGCCGCTGTGGGACTTCCCCGACGGCACCCTCGCGGGCCGCGAGGTCGCCTGCTACCTCATCAGCGCCGCCGGTGGCTGGGACGTCGTCCCCCCGACCGTCCTGCGGTCCGGCCCCCAGGGGATCGGCTCGGTCCAGCAGTGGGTGGGTGACCCCGGCGAGGAGCCGGAGCACCCTGTCGACCTGGTCGCACCCAAGCAGGTTCCCCGCGGCTGGCTGCCGGTCCTGCGTGGGGAGAACGAGCTGGGCCAGCCGGTCGTGGTCGTCCACGAGGACACCCCGGCGGCCCGGTCCGTCGCCGTCTTCGACGCCCTCGTCAACAACTCCGACCGCAAGGGCTCCCACCTCGTGCGTGACGGAGACCGCCTGCGCGGGTTCGACCACGGCGTCAGCCTGCACCAGGAGCCCAAGCTGCGGACGGTGCTGTGGGGCTTCGCCGGTGAGCCGCTGCCGGACACCGAGCTCGCCCGCGTGGCGAGGGTGTGCGACCTCGTCGAGGACGAGGACTCCGAGCTGCGGGTCGACCTGGACGGCCTGCTGACCATCGACGAGGTCGCAGCCCTGCTCGGCAGGGGGCGCCGCCTGCTCGACCGCGCGGCATACCCGATGCCGTCCGGGCAGTGGCCGGCCATCCCGTGGCCGCCCCTGTGAGGGCTCACCGTAGAGTTCCGCTGTGATCTCCTGGCCCACCCCGTTCCTCCCCGCCGTCCCCGGCACCGGCCACCCGGTCCAGGTCTTCGACACCGCCACGGGCGGTGTGCGGCCCCTGACGCCGGGGCCGACGGCGCGGATGTACGTCTGCGGCATCACGCCGTACGACGCGACGCACATGGGTCACGCCGCGACCTACGTGACGTTCGACGTCCTCGGCCGCGCGCTGCGCGACGCGGGCCACGAGGTCGAGTACGTCCAGAACATCACCGACGTCGACGACCCCCTGATCGAGCGGGCCGAGCGCGACGGCGTCCGCTGGCAGGACCTCGCCCACCGCGAGATCGCACTGTTCCGCGAGGACATGACCGCCCTCGCGGTCGTGCCGCCGGACCACTACATCGGCGTCGTCGAGAGCATCGAGCCGGTCGCGGCCGCCGTGCGCGGGCTGCTGGCCACCGGTGCTGCCTACGAGGTCGAGACGGCCGAGTCCGAGGGCAACGACCTGTACCTCGACCTGACCAGCGACGAGGGCTTCGGGTCGGTCTCGAACTGGACCCGGGAGGAGATGCTCGCGGTCTACGCCGAGCGCGGGGGCGACCCCGACCGGCCCGGGAAGCGCGACGCCCTCGACCCGCTGCTGTGGCGCTCGGCCCGGGAGGGCGAGCCGTCGTGGGAGGTCGACGGGCTCCCCGCCGGCCGCCCCGGATGGCACATCGAGTGCACCGCCATCGCGCTGGACCACCTCGGCATGAGCTTCGACGTGCAGGGTGGCGGCACCGACCTGATCTTCCCCCACCACGAGATGAGTGCGACCCAGGCCGTCGTCCTCACCGAGGAACGCCCGTTCGCCCGCACCTACGCCCACCAGGCGATGGTCGGTCTCGACGGCGAGAAGATGAGCAAGTCCAAGGGCAACCTCGTGCTCGTCTCGAAGCTGCGCGCGGACGGCGTCGACCCCATGGCGATCCGGTTGGCCCTGCTCTCGCAGCACTACCGGACCGAGTGGTCGTGGACCGACGACCTGCTCGCGCAGGCGCAGGCGCGACTCGAGACGTGGCGTGCCGCGCTGTCCGTCAACGCCGCCCCGGACGCCGAGGAGACGATCGAGCAGGTGCGGCGCCACGTCGCCGACGACCTCGACACGCCGGGCGCGCTGGCTGCGGTGGACCGCTGGGCCAAGGAGTGCCTGACGCGCGGGGGCCGTGACGCCACCTCGGCGGGCGTCCTCGCCCGGGCCCTGGACGCCATCCTGGGCGTCCGGGTCTGACCGGAGGTCGCTAGCCGGGGCCGTCCTGGCCCCGACGACGCAGGTAGCGCTCGAACTCGCGGGCGATCGCGTCGCCGCTGGCCTCGGGGAGGTCGGCGGTGTCCTGGGCCTCCTCGAGGGACTGGACGTACTCCGCGACCTCGTCGTCGGTCTCGGCGAGCTCGTTGATGCCGCGCTCCCACGCCTTGGCCCCGTCGGTGAGGTCACCGTGCGGGATGGGGAGGTCGAGCAGCTCCTCCAGCCGGGACACCAGCGCCAGGGTGGCCTTGGGCGAGGGGGAGTGGCCGGCGTAGTGCGGCACGGCGGCCCAGCAGGAGATCGACTGCAGGCCTGACTGGGTGGCCGCGTCGGCGAGGACCCCGACGATGCCGGTCGGTCCTTCGTAGCGGCTCGGCTCGAGGTCGAAGCGGTGCAGGACGTCCTCGTCGTCGGACGTCGCGGTCACCGGGATGGGTCGGGTGTGTGCGACGTCGGCCATGAGCGCGCCGAGCGTGACCACGGTGCTCGCCCCCACCTGCTGGGCGAACTCCATCAGCTCGATCGTGAACGCGCGCCAGCGGAAGGAGGGCTCGATGCCCTGGATGAGGACGATGTCGCGCTCCAGCGCGTCACTCGTCGCGACCAGGATCCGGGTGGTGCGCCAGTGGATGCGGCGGCGGCCGTCGTCGAGGACCACGCGGGGGCGGTTGACCTGGAAGTCGTAGTACTCCTCCGGGTCCAGCGCGGCGATGGCCTCGGCGTCCCACACGTCGATGAGGTGGTCGATGGCTGCGGTGGCGGCCTCGCCGGCGTCGTTCCAGCCCTCGAAGGCGGCGATGACGACCGGGTTGTTGAGCTCCGGTACGTCTTCGAGCTCGATCACTGTTCCTCCTTGCCCGGGCCGGCCCGTTGCCGACGGCACACCTCGTCCTCCCAGCCTACGGTCCGCGGTGCGGCACCACCGGAGAGGCTGCGTATAGTCGGGCGCGCCGTCCCAGCCTGCCCCACCGACCGCGCGGAGCACCCCAGTCATGTCCACGCCCAGCACGTCGCCCTCCGCACCGGAGGCAGGGCTCCCCGCCGCGGTGTTCTGGGACATGGACGGCACCCTCGTCGACACCGAGCCGTACTGGATCACGGCCGAGCACGCGATCGTCGAGGAGGCCGGCGGGGTCTGGAACGACGAGTACGCCCACCAGCTCGTCGGCAACGACCTCATGGTCTCCGCCGAGTTCATCCGCGACAACAGCCCCGTGGAGCTCGAGCCCCTCGAGATCATCGAGGAGCTGCTCCGCCGGGTGGTCGTCCAGGTTCAGGAGCACGTGCCGTGGCGGCCGGGTGCGCTCGAGCTGCTCGACGCGCTCCAGGCCGCAGGAGTCCCCAACGCCCTGGTCACCATGTCGTGGCGGTCGCTGGCCGACAGCGTGGTGGGGGCCCTCCCCGAGGGCACCTTCGCCGCGGTCATCACCGGCGACGAGGTCGAACACGGCAAGCCCCACCCCGAGCCGTACCTCGCGGCCGCCCGCGCCCTCGGCGTCGAGGTCGGCGACTGCGTCGCGATCGAGGACTCCCCGACCGGGGTGCGGTCGGCCGTCTCGGCAGGGGTGCCGACGATCGCGGTGCCGCACGTCGTCCCGGTGCCCGTGACCGCCGGGGCGGTGCAGGTGCCGAGCCTTCGGGGGCTGGCCCCGGCCGACCTGGTCAGCCTGTTCGACGGGTCCCGTCGGAAGTAGGCAGGTCCTGCGTCGGGCAGGGCCCGCGCGGCTACTCGTCCGTGGGCTCGACCTGCCCGGACACGGCAGGGTTGAGCGCGATGAGCGCGGCGTTCTCCGGCAGCGGCGGGGGCGTGCCACCCCACGCGGGGCAGAACTCGCGGAAGTCGCACCAGTCGCAGAGCTTGGACGTCTTGGGTCGCCAGTCGCCGGTCGTCGCGGCCCGCTCGATCGCGACCCAGACCGCCTTGAGGTTGCGCTCCAGGCTGAGCAGGTCGTGCTCGTCCGGCGCGTACCGGACGACCTCGCCGTTGCCGAGGTAGACGAGCTGGAGCAGTCGCGGGATCTCCCCGCGGAGCCGCCAGAGCACGAGGGCGTAGAACTTCATCTGGAACAGCGCCTTGCCCTCGAACAGCTCGCTCGGCGACCGGCCGGTCTTGTAGTCGACGACGCGCATCGCCCCGTCCGGCGCCACGTCGAGGCGGTCGACGTAGCCGCGCAGCACGAGCCCGTCGACGTCGGTCTCGACGTAGAGCTCCCGCTCGGCGGGCTCCAGCCTCGTCGGGTCCTCGAGGGTGAACCACGTCTCGATGAGGGCCTGCGCGTCGCTGAACCAGCCGTCCTCGGTCAGCTTGGCGTCGTCGGCGATCATCGCGGCCAGCTCGGGCTCCTCCTCGACCAGCGCGCTCCACTGCGGGCCGAGGAGGGCCTGGGCCGCGGCCGGGGTGCGCTCGTCCGCCGGCAGGTCGAACAAGCGCTCGAGGACCGCGTGCACGAGCGTCCCGCGCGCCGCAGCGGGGCTGGGCGGCGAGGGCAGCTTGTCGATCGTGCGGAACCGGTACAGCAGCGGGCACTGCTTGAAGTCGGACGCACGGCTCGGCGAGAGAGCGGGAACCATGACCCGCACTCTAGGTGCCCCGACCGACACGGCCGCGCGGGCCGCGCCATACCTGTGGACGGGTCGTGAACGCGTCCACAGGTATGGCGTGCGCTCAGTCCTCGGGCAGGTAGCCCAGGTTCGGGCTGAGCCAGCGCTCGGCCTCGCGCAGCGTCCAGCCCTTGCGCTCGGCGTACTCCTCGACCTGGTCGCGCCCGAGGCGGCCGACGACGAAGTACTGCGACTGCGGGTGCGAGAAGTACCAGCCGGACACCGCGGCCCCCGGCCACATGGCCATCGACTCGGTGAGCTCGATCCCCGTGCGCTCCTTGACGTCGAGCAGCTCCCAGAGGAGCTCCTTCTCGGTGTGGTCGGGGCAGGCGGGGTAGCCCGGCGCGGGGCGGATGCCGACGTACTTCTCGGCGATGAGGTCGGTGTTGCGCAGGTGCTCGTCCGGTGCGTACCCCCAGAAGTCGTGGCGGACGCGCTCGTGCAGCCGTTCCGCGAAGGCCTCGGCCAGCCGGTCGGCGAGGGACTCGAGCAGGATCGCCGAGTAGTCGTCGTTGGCGGCCTTGAAGTCGGCCACCCGCTCGGCGGACCCGAGCCCGGCCGTCACGGCGAAGGCGCCGACGTGGTCGCGCAGCCCGGTCTCCTTGGGTGCCACGAAGTCCGACATCGCGCGGTTCGGCACACCCTGGCGGTGCTGCCCCTGCTGGCGCAGCGTGTGCAGGGTGGTCGCCACGGTCGCGCGCGACGAGTCCGTGTAGACCTCGATGTCGTCGCCGACCGAGCTCGCCGGGAAGAGCCCGAGCACGCCACTGGCGCGCAGCCACTTCTCGTCGATGACGCGGTCGAGCATCCGCTGGGCGTCCTCGTAGAGCTTGCTGGCGGCCTCGCCCGTCGCGGGGTTGTTGAGGATGTCAGGGAAGCGGCCCTTCATCTCCCACGCGAGGAAGAACGGCTGCCAGTCGATGTAGTCGCGCAGCTCAGCGATGGGGTAGTCGGTGAACGTCTTGACGAACTGCGTCACCGTGGGGCGCTGGTGACCCGACTGCCGGCGCAGCAGCTCCTTCTCCTGGGCGGCGACGAGGTGGGGGACCGGCGGGCGGTAGCCGGACCAGTCGATCGGGGTGGCCTTCTCGCGGGCGACCTCGATCGAGACGAGCGGGCGTTCGGTCGACTTGGCCGCGTGCCGGGCGCGCAGGGCGTCGAAGTCGGCCTTGACGTCGGCCATGAGGACCTCGCGCTGGTCGTCCGCGAGCAGCTTGGACACGACCGGGACGGAGCGGGACGCGTCCTTCACCCACACGACGGGCCCGTGGTACTGCTGGTCGACCTTGACGGCCGTGTGCGCCCGTGAGGTCGTGGCACCTCCGATGAGCAGCGGCAGGTCGAGGCCCTGGCGCTCCATCTCGGAGGCGAAGTTGACCATCTCGTCCAGGCTCGGGGTGATGAGGCCGGACAGGCCGATCACGTCCGCCTTCTCGGCCTTCGCCGCGTCGATGATCTTCTGCGCGGGCACCATGACGCCGAGGTCGACGACGTCGTAGTTGTTGCACTGCAGCACCACGCCGACGATGTTCTTGCCGATGTCGTGCACGTCGCCCTTGACGGTGGCGAGGACGATCTTGCCCTTGCTGCGGTTCTCGGCGACCTCGGCCTCGGTCTTCTCCGCCTCGATGAACGGGATGAGGTAGGCCACCGCCTTCTTCATGACGCGGGCCGACTTCACGACCTGCGGCAGGAACATCTTGCCGCTGCCGAAGAGGTCACCCACGACGTTCATGCCGTCCATGAGGGGGCCCTCGATGACCTCGATCGGCCGCCCGCCGCGGTCGCTGATCTCCTGGCGCAGCTCCTCGGTGTCGGACTCGGCGTGCTCGTCGATGCCCTTGACCAGGGCGTAGGTGATGCGTTCGCCGACGGGCAGGGACCGCCACTCCTCGGCGATCGCCTCCTGCTTGGTGTCACCGGTGTTGAACGAGTCGGCGATCTCGAGCAGCCGCTCGGTCGAGTCGGGGCGGCGGTTGAGGACCACGTCCTCGATGCGCTCGCGCAGGGTCGCGTCGACCTGGTCGTAGACGACGAGGGCGCCGGCGTTGACGATGCCCATGTCCATCCCCGCCCGGATGGCGTGGAAGAGGAACACCGCGTGGATCGCCTCACGGACGGCGTTGTTGCCACGGAACGAGAAGGAGACGTTGGAGACGCCGCCGGAGACCAGGGCCCCAGGGAGGTTCTCCTTGATCCAGCGCGTGGCCTCGATGAAGTCGGTCCCGTAGGCCGCGTGCTCCTCGATGCCCGTGGCCACGGCGAAGATGTTGGGGTCGAAGATGATGTCCTCGGCAGGGAAGCCAACCTCCTGCGTGAGGATGTCGTAGGCCCGCTGGCAGATCACCTTGCGTCGTTCGAGGGAGTCGGCCTGGCCGTCCTCGTCGAAGGCCATCACGACGATCGCCGCGCCGTACTTGCGGCACAGCCGCGCGTGCTCGACGAACGGCTCGACGCCCTCCTTCATGGAGATGGAGTTGACGATCGGCTTGCCCTGCACGCACTTCAGGCCGGCCTCGATGACGTCCCACTTCGAGGAGTCGACCATCAGCGGCACCCGGGAGATGTCGGGCTCGCTCGCGACGAGCTTGACGAAGCGGTCCATCGCGGCGACGCCGTCGATCATGCCCTCGTCCATGTTGATGTCGATGACCTGGGCCCCGGCCTCGACCTGCTGGCGGGCCACGTTGAGCGCCGTGCCGTAGTCCTCGGCCTGGATGAGCTTGCGGAACCGTGCCGACCCGGTGATGTTGGTGCGCTCACCGACGTTGACGAACAGCGACTCCTCGGTGACGGTCAACGGCTCGAGGCCGGACAGCCGCAGGGCGGGGGAGACCTCCGGGGGGACGCGGGGCGACTGGTCGCTGGCGGCCTTGGCGATCGCCGCGATGTGGTCCGGCGTCGTGCCGCAGCATCCGCCCAGCAGGTTGACCAGCCCGGCCTGCGCGAACTCGCCCACGATCGCCGCCATCTGGTCGGGCAGCTCGTCGTACTCCCCGAAGGCGTTGGGCAGCCCGGCGTTGGGGTAGCACGACACGAAGGTGTCGGCGACGCGTGCCAGCTCCGCGGCATACGGGCGCATCTCCTCGGCGCCGAGCGCACAGTTGAGGCCGACCGCGATCGGGCGTGCGTGGCGCACGGAGTTCCAGAACGCCTCGGTGACCTGGCCGGACAGGGTGCGTCCCGACGCGTCGGTGATGGTGCCGGAGATGATGACCGGCCACCGGCGCTCGTGCTGCTCGAACAACGTCTCGAGCGCGAAGATCGCGGCCTTGGCGTTGAGGGTGTCGAAGATCGTCTCGACGATGAGGACGTCCGCACCTCCGTCGACGAGCCCCCGGGCCTGCTCGGTGTAGGCGTCCACGAGCTCGTCGAAGGTGACGTTGCGCTTGCCGGGGTCGTTGACGTCGGGGGAGATCGAGGCGGTGCGGTTGGTGGGGCCGAGCGCGCCCAGCACCCACCGCGGACGGTCCGGCGTCTTCTCGGTCATGGCGTCGCACGCGGCCCGGGCCAGGCGCGCCGACTCGAGGTTGATCTCGTACGCCAGGTCCTCCATGCCGTAGTCGGCGAGGGAGATCTTCTGGGCGTTGAAGGTGTTCGTCTCGACGAGGTCGGCCCCCGCCTCGAGGTATGCCGTGTGGATGCCGGCGATGATCTCGGGCTGGGTCAGCGACAACAGGTCGTTGTTCCCCTTGAGGTCGCTCGGCCAGTCGGCGAAGCGCTCGCCGCGGTAGTCGTCCTCGCCCAGTCCCTCCCGCTGGATCATCGTGCCCATGGCGCCGTCCATCACGAGGATCCGCTCGGTGAGGGCGGACCTCAGCTGGTCGGTCGCGTCGGGCTGGAATGCGGGTGAGTCGGGCACCGGTCAAGTATGGACCGGCGCCTGCTCGGACGTCCGGGTGGTTCACGTACTGTCAGGGCATGACGACCGCTGCCCGAGGGCACCACGCCCCCGAGGACGAGCAGGACCGCGGCCTCGGGGTCCGCATCGCGCGGGTCGCCGGGATCCCGGTCTACGTCGCACCCAGCTGGTTCCTCATCGCCGTGGTCATCACCGCGATCGTGGCCCGCCCGTTCCTGGGGACGCGGCCGCTGCTCGGCATCGGCATCGGCATCGCGCAGGCCCTCGTCCTCCTGGTGAGCGTGCTCGTGCACGAGGCCGCGCATGCCGCGACGGCAAGGGCCTTCGGCATGCCCGTGGTCCGGATCGTCGCGAACCTCTGGGGCGGCCACACCTCGATGGAGGCCGGTCGCACCACCCCGGGACGGATGGCGCTCGTCGCCGCCGCCGGTCCGGCCTCGAACGCGGTGTTCGCCGGGCTGGCGTGGCTCGCCCTTCCCTCCGCGACCGGCGACGTGTCGGGGCGCATCCTCGAGGGACTGGTCATCATCAACGGCTCGCTGGCCGTCCTCAACATCCTTCCCGGCATGCCGCTCGACGGCGGGCAGGTGCTCGAGTGCCTCGTGTGGAAGGTCACCGGGGACCGCAACAAGGGCTCGGTCGTGGCCGGCTGGAGCGGCCGTGTCCTGGCGGCCCTGGTCGTCCTGTGGTTCTTCGTCCGGCCCGTGGCCACTGGTCAGCAGATCGGGTTCAGCCACATCTGGTCGCTGTTCATCGCCTCCATCCTCTGGACCGGCGCGACGGAGTCGATCCGGCGCGGGCGGGCCCTCTCGACGATCGGTCGCCTGCGGCTGGGCTCGGTGATGCACCCGGCCATCGCGGTGCCCGAGACGGCACACGTCGCCGAGCTGCCCGCCACGCCGGGCGGCGAGCTCGTCGTCGTGGACGCGCACGGGCGGCCCACCGCCTACGTCGACTCCGCCCACCTGTCGTCGGTGCCGCCGGACGCGCGCCCCCACACGCCGGTGAGCGCCGTCGCCAGCCAGCAGCACCCGGGCTGGGTGATCGAGGCCGACCCCGCGGGGGACGTGATGCCTGCGGTCGCCGCCCTCCAGGAGTTCCAGATCACCGTGGGCGCCGTCGTCCACCAGGGCCGGGTGGTGGGCGTCGTGCACGCCGCCGACATCGGTCGCGCCCTCAACGGCTGAGCGCGGCCGGTGGGTCGTTCGGTCCGGATGCGCGGGCATCCCTTGATGGGACATTTCGGGCGACGTAGGGTCCGGCCCATGACCTCCGCCCCGGTGCCCCGCAGGCGCCGGCGCCACGCGGTCGCGGCAGCCGCCCTGGCCTCGGTCGTCCTGCTCGCGGGCATCGCGTCCGTGGGCGGCCTCACCCGTGCGGCGTCGGCCGACGCCCCCACGGACGGATCGAGCCGGTCGCTGGTGGCGGTGTCCCCGAAGCCGTCGCGCGGCGAGGTCCCGCAGGAGGATGGGGCCACGCCGGCCGCCATCCCGTCAGCGGCCCCGGTCCGGTGGGTCGGCACCTGGGCCACGGCGGTCGCCGTGCCGCAGGCCGGGGAGGCGCTCGCGGGGTTCACCGACGTCACCCTGCGCCAGCGCGTCCACGTGTCGCTGGGCGGTGACGTCGTCCGCCTGCGCCTCACCAACGTCCACGGCACCTCGCCGTTGTCGGTCTCCGCCACCCTCGCGCGCCCCGCGACCCGGCACGGCGCGCTCCGCGGTGACCTCGACCCGACCACCCTCGTTCCCGTCACGTTCGGCGGGAGCCGGCACGTCGTCATACCGGCGGGCTCGGCGACCGCCTCCGACCCGGTGGCGATCGTGGTCCCGGACGACGGTGACCTGCTCGTCAGCCTGCACCTGCCCGGACCGACCGGACCCGCGACCTACCACCCCCAGGCGCACTCGACGGGGTACGTCGGCCACGGTGACCAGACCGCGTCGGCGTCGGTCGCAGCGTTCCCGGGACGTACGACGTCGTTCTGGTTCCTCGACGGCTTGGACGTCCGCGCCACGGCGTCCGGGTCGGTCGTGTTCCTGGGCGACTCGATCACCGACGGCGCGGCCTCGACGCTGGACGCCGACCACCGCTGGCCCGACCGCCTCGCCGACCGGGTGCTGGCCGAGCCACGTGCGCTGAGGTTCGGGGTGCTCAACGCCGGGATCAGCGGCAACCGGCTCCTGCTCGACGCCCACGGCCAGGGGCAGGGGGAACGCGCCCTGGGCCGGTTCACGCGGGACGTGCTGACCCGGAGCGGTGTGGAGACCGTCGTCGTGCTCGAGGGCGTCAACGACATCCAGCAGGACCCGTCGGAGACGGACCCGCAGGACCTCGTCGCCGCCTACCGGGAGATCCTGGTCCGCGCCCACGAACGCCACGTGCGTGTGGTGGTGGCCACCATCGGACCGTTCCGGGGGTGGCCACGCTGGACGCCGGAGCGCGAGGCCGTGCGCGTGGCCGTCAACGACTGGATCCGCGGGTCCGGGGAGCCCGACGCGGTGCTCGACCTCGATGCCGCCCTGCGCGACCCGGTGCAGCCGACCCGTCTCGTGGCTGCGTACGACAGCGGGGACCACCTGCACCCGAACGACCTCGGGTATGCCGCGATGGCAGCGGCCGTCGACCTGCCAGAGCTGCTCGGCCAGCCCCGTTGACGGCCTCTTCCGGTGCGCCGGTGTCGTGCGACGACCGCGGGTCCGGGGCCAGCTCCGGGGAGAACTAGACTTCGCCGCCATGAGCAGCACCCCCGACCAGACCCCTCCCGCCGCGACCGGGGCCGACCTGCGCCGTGGCACGTTCTCCGAGGGCGAGCGGGTGCAGCTGACCGACCCGAAGGGGCGCCTGCACACGATCACCCTCGAGGCGGGACGCGAGTTCCACACCCACCGCGGACGCCTCGCCCACGACGACCTCATCGGCAGCCCCGACGGGTCCGTCGTCAGGAACACGGCCGGGGTCGAGTACCTCGCCCTCCGGCCGCTGCTGTCGGACTACGTCATGTCGATGCCACGCGGTGCCGCCGTCGTCTACCCCAAGGACGCCGGCCAGATCGTCACCATGGCCGACATCTTCCCGGGCGCCCGGGTCGTCGAGGCCGGCGTCGGTTCCGGCGCGCTGTCGATGAGCCTGCTGCGGGCCGTGGGGGAGACGGGCCACGTCCACTCGTTCGAACGGCGCGAGGACTTCGCCGACATCGCCAAGGGCAACGCCCGCGCCTTCTTCGGGCAGGACCACCCGGCGTGGCAGGTCACCGTCGGCGACCTCGTCGAGGAGCTGCCGCAGCACGTCGAGCCCGGCAGCGTGGACCGCGTCGTCCTCGACATGCTCGCCCCGTGGGAGTGCCTGGACGCCGTCGCCGACGCGCTCCTGCCCGGCGGAGTGCTGATCTGCTACGTCGCCACCGCCACCCAGCTGTCCCGCGTGGCCGAGGGTGTCCGCGAGCACGGCGGCTACACCGAGCCCGAGGCGTGGGAGTCCCTCGTCCGCGGCTGGCACCTCGAGGGGCTCGCCGTGCGACCGCAGCACCGGATGCACGGACACACCGGCTTCCTCATCACCACCCGTCGGCTCGCGCCCGGCGTCACCCCGCCGCTGCGCAAGCGCCGCCCCGGCAAGGGCTCGGTCGACGAGGACGGTGCACCCGTGCAGGACTCCAGCTTCGGCCGCGAAGGGGAGTTCACGCCCGAGGACATCGGCGAGCGCGTCCCATCAGACAAGAAGATCCGGCGGGTTCGCCGTTCTGTGACCCAAACCTCCGAGACCACGGAGTAGTTCAGGGTTAGGTTTGCTTATCGGCCGTCCCCGCACGGTCGATGACCGAGGTTCGCCACCGAGGGAGTCGACATGACCGACCACAGCCAGCCCACCCCCGACCGCAGCGAGGAGCGCCGCCAGGCGGAGCTCCTCTCCGAGGAGGTCGCCGCCCTGCGGCAGCGGCTCGCCGACGCCCCCGTGCGCTCGCGCGAGCTCGAGACCAAGGTGCTGCAGCTGCAGTCCAACCTCGCGACGATCTCCTCGCAGAACGAACGCCTCGTGCGCACCCTCAAGGAGGCGCGCGAGCAGATCGTCACCCTGAAGTCCGAGGTCGACCGGTTGGCCCAGCCCCCGGCTGCGTATGGCGTGATCCTCGAGTCCTACGACGACGCCACGGTCGACATCCTCACCGGCGGCCGCAAGATGCACGTGGCCGTGAGCCCGGCCGTCGACCCGTCCGAGCTCTCGAGCGGTCGGGAGGTACGCCTCAACGAGGCGATGAACGTCGTGGCGACCTGCGGCTACGAGCGCATCGGCGAGGTCGTCATGATCAAGGAGCTGCTCGGGGAGGGCAGGGTCCTGGTCGTCTCGCACGCCGACGAGGAGCGGGTCGTCCGCATGGCCGACTCCCTCGAGGGGGAGCCGATCCGGGTGGGCGACGCGCTCATGCTGGAGTCGAGGTCCGGGTTCGTCTACGAACGCATCCCCAAGGCCGAGGTGTCCGAGCTCGTCCTCGAGGAGGTGCCCGACATCGACTACGAGGACATCGGTGGGCTGGCCGGCCAGATCGAGGCCATCCGGGACGCCGTCGAGCTGCCCTACCTGCATCCCGACCTGTTCACCGAGCACCAGCTCAAGCCCCCGAAGGGCGTCCTGCTCTACGGCCCGCCCGGGTGCGGCAAGACGCTCATCGCCAAGGCCGTGGCGTCCTCGCTGGCCCGGAAGGTGGCGGAGAAGGAGGGCAAGCCGGTCGGCAAGTCGTTCTTCCTCAACATCAAGGGCCCCGAGCTGCTCAACAAGTACGTCGGTGAGACCGAGCGCCACATCCGGCTGATCTTCCAGCGGGCCCGGGAGAAGGCGTCGGGTGGCACGCCGGTCGTGGTGTTCTTCGACGAGATGGACAGCCTGTTCCGCACCCGCGGTTCGGGGGTCTCCTCCGACGTGGAGACGACGATCGTGCCGCAGCTGCTGTCGGAGATCGACGGGGTCGAACGGCTCGAGAACGTCATCGTCATCGGCGCCTCGAACCGCGAGGACATGATCGACCCCGCCATCCTGCGGCCCGGCCGCCTCGACGTGAAGATCAAGATCGAGCGCCCCGACGCCGAGAGCGCCCGCGACATCTTCACGAAGTACCTCACCTCCGACCTGCCGCTGCACCCGCACGACCTGGCCGAGCACGACGGCTCCGCCCAGGCGACGGTCGACGCGATGATCACCGCCACGGTCGAGCGGATGTACTCCGAGATCGAGGAGAACCGGTTCCTCGAGGTCACGTACGCCAACGGTGACAAGGAGGTCCTCTACTTCAAGGACTTCAACTCCGGCGCGATGATCCAGAACATCGTGGACCGGGCCAAGAAGATGGCCATCAAGGACTTCCTCACGGTCGGGGCCAAGGGCATCCGGGTGGACCACCTGCTGGCGAGCTGCGTGGACGAGTTCAAGGAGAACGAGGACCTGCCGAACACGACCAACCCGGACGACTGGGCCCGCATCTCCGGCAAGAAGGGCGAGCGGATCGTCTACATCCGCACGCTCATCACCGGCAAGAGCGGCACCGAGCCGGGCCGGTCGATCGACAACGTCGCCAACACCGGCCAGTACCTCTAGGGGGTGCCGGCGGTCCCCTTCACGCGGCCGACGAGGCGCCCCGCCGCGGCTTCGACGCGCAACCACAGCTGCCAGTAGGCCACCCCGACGGCCACGGAGGCGGCCATGGCGAGCACCGAGCTCGTCCCCATGATGTGCGGGTAGACGACGAAGTGCGTGAGGTAGACGAACAGGCTGGCGCTGGCGACCACGGCAGCCGCCCGCCCGAGGAACGCCGGCAGGACGACCGTCGGCACCCAGACCAGGACGAGCAGCCCGACGATGATGGTCACCTCCCGCATCGGCATCGACGGCCAGAACCCCGGCACCGTGAGGACCGGGATCGCCGAGACCAGGAGACGCTGGGCGGTCGACGACGCCCGTGCCGCGGCCCAGCCGGTGGCGAACAGCCAGATGAGGACGTAGGCGTTGGCCCCTCGGTAGGGGCCGGCGTCGGGCACCACGACGGCATACCTCGTCAGCAGGCCGAGGCCCACGAGGGCGACGGGGAGGGCGAATGGCCAACGGCGTTCCCAGCGGTCCACCGCCGGGACCGCGAGGAGCGCGGCGGTGCCGAGCAGCAGGGCGACCACCGCCTCGACGAACCAGTAGTGCCAGTGGTCGGACCAGCGTGACCAGTCGCCGAGCACCTGGTTGAGCAGCAGCACGTTGCGCCAGTCGTAGGTGCCTGCCACGACGGCGACGACGCCGATCCAGGCCGCACTGGGCGCCCAGATCCGCAGGGCGCTCCGGGCGACGCCCTTCACGCGCTCTCCGCGGGAGCGGCTGGTGAGCTGGAACCGGGCGAGGTTGAAGCCGGCCAGCGCGAGCAGCGTGTGCGCGCCTCCGGGGACGAACGACAGGTGGGTGTGGTTGGCGAGGATGAGCAGCACGGCGACGGCTCGCAGCACGACGCTGGTCTCCACGCGGTGCAACCAGGTCCGCGCCGGGCGCCGGGTCGCTGCAGCCGCACCGACGAGCTCGGCAGGGGCGAGGAGGTGCCAGCCGGACGGGAGCGCGTCCAGGACCCGCTCGAGACGGAGCGACACCTCGACGTAGGAGAGGGAGTCGCCACCGAGGTCGACGAAGCTGGTCCGCTCGGTGGCGTGCGGGGCGTCCAGCAGCCTGCGGTACAGCCCGACGACGCGCGCCACGACGTCCCCGTCGGCCGTCGTGCCCTCGTCGGTGGTCGGGTGCGCCTCGCGGTGGGCTCCCAGCAGCTCGGCGATGCGTGGGTAGTCCGGCTTGCCGGTGGCCAGCCGGGGGGCCTGCAGCCCGTCGAGGACGACGACCGCGGCCGCCGGTATGCCGTGCTGGCGGCGCAGCGCCTGCGTCACCTCCGGGCCGGCCCCGGTGCGTTCGGCGAGCACACCCACCGCGTCCCCGAGGTCGACGCAGTGGGTGGGGTGCCCGGCGTCGCGCAGGTCGCGCTCGACGTGGTCGAGGTCGATGCGCAGGCCCATGACCTTCGCGAACCGGCTCCGTCGGCCGACGATCTCGACGAGGCCGTCGGGTCCGAACCGCGCCAGGTCACCGGTCCGCAGCTCGGTCACGTCACGGCCGCGGGCGAGGTCGGCCGAGGACCGGGCGTAGCCCAGCATGACGTTGGGGCCGGAGTAGACGAGCTCGCCGAAGCCGCAGTCGATCTCCCCGAGGGGCTCGATGCGGAACGAGCCACCCGGCACGGGAGCGCCCACGGTCCCCGGCCGTACGCCCGCGAGGTCCGGCGGGAGGACGGCCATCCGGGCGGTGGCCTCCGTCTGGCCGTACATGACGAACAGGTCCCAGCCCTGCTCGCGCCCGAGGTCGGCGAAACGGGTGACGACCTCCGGGTCGAGTCGCCCACCGGCCTGGGTGACGCAGCGCAGCGTCGGGTGGTGCCGGTCGGCGAACCCGCTGCGCTCCAGCAGGTCGAAGCTGTGCGGGACCCCCGCCAGGGTCGTGGCGGCGGTCTCGTCGAACAGCCGCCAGAAGCAGGGGTCGACGACCGAGAGCTCGGTGAGCACGATGCTCGCGCCGGCGGCGAGGTGGCTGTGCACCACCGACAGGCCGTAGCAGTAGTGCAGCGGCAGGCTGGTCACGGCGCGGTCGGTCGACCGGATGCCGAGCGCGTCCGCGATCGCGTGGGCGTTGCTGTCGAGGTTCTCGTGTGAGAGCCGCACGACCTTGGGGGAGCCGGTCGACCCCGACGTGGGCAGGAGCAGCGCGAGGTCGGGGTGCAGGTCGTGGGCCGGCGAGGCCGGGTCGTGGCGGTCGACCACCTGCCAGCCGGCCGGGCCGCGCCCGGCCACGACGTCTGGGTCGTAGGCGTCGGCGAGGCGGTCGAGGTGCTGCACCCGGTCGCCGGGGGCCAGCAACGGCACGTGCCCGGCAGCGAGGGCCCCGAGGTAGGTCACCAGCGCGTCGAGGGTGTTGTCGGCGGCCAGGAGCACCAGGCGCCGACCACCGCCGAGGGCGGCGGCAGCCGCGTCGACGAGGTCGGCCAGGGCGGCATATGTCAGGGTCCGGGAGCCGGTGTAGACGGCCGGGACGGCACCGCGGGAGCGCAACGAGGTCGCGAAGGCGACTTCCGGTCTGGCCGGGGCGACAGCAGGGAGCGCAACCACGCCCAGGAGCGTATTAGGTAAGGCTTACCAAACTCAAATGCCCTGCACAGGGGGGCCGGCTAGCGCGACACCCGCTCGCGGGCCTGCGACCAGCGGGCCACGCCCTCGACGGCGAAGCGGCCCACCTCGCGCACGCAGCGCCACCCCACGAGGAACAGGCCGAGCACGACGAGGGTGACCACGGCGAAGCTCCAGGCGAACCCACCGCCGGTCGCGACCCGCAGCGCCAGGCCGAGGACCACGGTCGTCAGCCAGACCACGGGCGAACCGGGCACCCGCACCGGCCAGTCACCGCGCGTGCGGGCCAGCAGCCAGCCGAGCGCCAGTGCTGCGAGGAAGGGCCAGGCGACGAGGACGACGCCGCGCAGGGTCACGCCCTCGGCATGGCTGGCCCGGCCGATGGTCGCGAAGAGCAGGACTGCGACGACGTCGAGCAGGAACGCACCCGCGGCACGCCTCACGCGCGCACCTTGTCGAACAGCGTCGCCTGCGGGGGTGAGAGCGTCGGGTCGACCCCGTCGAAGAGGCTGCTCACGGACTCGCCGGCGTGGATGCGCTTGATGGCCTCGGCGAACAGCTGCGCCACCGAGCGCACCTGCAGCTCGGGCCAGTGGCCCGGGGCGGGCACGGTGTCGGTCGTGACGACCTCGCCGATCATCGGGTGGTCGCGGAGCCGTTCGACGGCCTTGCCGGCGAACAGCCCGTGCGTGCAGGCGACGTCGGCACCGGTGCAGCCGAGGTCGCGCAGCCGCTCGAGGAGCTCCACGATCGAGCCGCCGGTGGCGATCTCGTCGTCGAGCACGATGGCGCGCTTGCCGGTGACGTCGCCGACGATGGAGTCGATGATGACGCGGTCGTCGGCCAGGCGCTGCTTGGACCCCGCTGCCACGGGCAGCCCGAGGAGCCGGGCGAACTGCGTGGCCGTCTTGGCGTTGCCGAGGTCGGGGGAGACCACGACCGAGTTGGTCAGGTCCCCGGACCGGAAGTGGTCCGCCAGGACCCCGATGGCGGTGAGGTGGTCGACCGGCACCGAGAAGAAGCCGTGGACCTGCGGTGCGTGGAGCGTCATGGTGAGCACGCGGTCGACACCTGCGGCCACGAGCATGTCGGCGACCAGACGGCCACCGAGGGAGATCCGCGAGGCGTCCTTCTTGTCGGAGCGGGCGTACGCGTAGTGCGGGATCACTGCCGTGATCTGGGCCGCCGAGGCACCCCGCGCCGCGTCGACCATGAGGAGCAGCTCCATCAGGTGCTCCTGCGTCGGCGGCACCAACGGCTGGACGATGTAGACGTCGCGCTGGCGGCAGTTCGCCAGCAGCTGCGCCTGGAGGCAGTCGTTGCTGAACCGCGTGATGTCAGCGGGTGAGAGGTCGACGCCCAGGGCGTCGCAGATGCGTCGGGCGAGGGCGCGGTGGGCGCTCCCGGAGAAAACCACGATGTCCCGCATGACGCTCCTCGGTCGACCGGTGATGCACGTCGAGACTAACCGCCGCGGGGCCCCTGTGGGACCTCCCCGTCCCACAGGTGGGACCGGAGCTCGCCGACGAGCTCGGCGCGGTGCTGGGCCGCGGTGGGCACGACGCCGGGGATGGAGGCGAAACCGTGCGGGACGCGGACGTAGTTGGTGAGCCGGACGGGCACGCCCGCGGCCCGCAGCGCGGCGGCATACCGGGAGCCGTCGTCGCGCAGCGGGTCGCGGTCGGCGGTCTGGATCAGGGCGGGCGGCAGGCCCTCGAGGCTGCCGAACAACGGCGAGACGAGCGGGTCGCGCAGGTCCGAGCCCTCGGGGGCGTAGTGGTTGCGGAAGGCGACGATGCTGGCCCGGGTGAGCATCGGCGCCCCGGCCAGCTCGTGGATCGAGGGGGATGCCAGGGTCATGTCGGTCGCGGGGTAGATCAGGGCCTGGTGGCGCACCGGTGAGTCCCCGCGGTCGCGCAGCACCTGGGCGGTCACCGCGGCGAGGTTGCCCCCGGCGCTGTCACCGCAGAGGGCGACCCGCGAGGTGTCGGCGCGCAGGACGTCACCCTGCCCGGACAGCCACGTGGTGGCGTCGACGCAGTCGTGCGCGGCCGTGGGGGCCCGGTGCTCGGGCGCCAGCCGGTAGTCGACGCTCACGACCACGGCGCGGACCTGGGCGGCGAGGTGGCTGCACAGCGGGTCGTACATCACGACGTTGCCCTGCACGAACCCCCCGCCGTGCAGGAAGACGATGACCGGGACCTCGGTCTCGGTGTCGCGGACGCCACGGGGGCGGTACAGGCGCAGCGGGATCGAGTGGCCGTCACGCGCCGGTGCCGTGCCGTAGGTGATGCCGACCGACCGGTCCACGGCCCCCGTGATCCACGAGAACGGCGGCCGGTCCGGCGTCACCGCACCCCGGTCCGCCTGGATCTGCTCGACGCTGCGACGCTCCACCGGCGGCCGGAGACCACTGTCGAGGAGCGCGGTGAGGGCGGCGGTCTGCGGGTACAACGCTCTGGGGGAGTGACGCATCTGCAGAAACTAACTCACCTAGGGTGAGGACATGAGCCAGGACGCACGACCCGGACACCGCCGCGAGCTCGACCGATGACCGTCCGCCGGGTCATGGGGATCGAGACCGAGTACGGCATCTCGGTGCCCGGCGACCCCGCAGCCAACCCCATGGTCCTCTCCGGCCAGGTGGTCAACGCGTACGCGTCGGCCCAGGGCATCCGGGCCGCGCACGCCTCCTGGGACTACGCCGACGAGGCGCCCCTGCGGGACGCCCGGGGGTTCGAGATGGGCCGCGGGCTCGCCGACCCCAGCCAGCTCACCGACGAGGAGGACCCGACGCTGGCCAACGTCGTCCTCACCAACGGCGCACGCCTCTACGTCGACCACGCCCACCCGGAGTACTCCTCGCCCGAGGTCACCACCCCGCGCGCGGCCGTGGCCTGGGACCGGGCCGGCGAGCTGATCATGGCCGAGTCGGTGCGCCGCCTGTCGCACGTGCCGCCGGGGGTCAACCTCTACAAGAACAACACCGACGGCAAGGGCCAGTCCTACGGCACGCACGAGAACTACCTCATGCGCCGCGAGACGCCGTTCTCCGACATCGTGCGCCACCTCGTGCCGTTCTTCGTCGCCCGCCAGGTGGTCACCGGGTCCGGGCGGGTGGGCATCGGGATGGACTCGCGCCGCGACGGGTTCCAGCTCAGCCAGCGCAGCGACTTCTTCGAGGTCGAGGTGGGCCTGGAGACGACGCTCAAGCGGCCCATCATCAACACCCGGGACGAGCCGCACGCGGTGGCGGACCTGTACCGCCGGCTGCACGTCATCATCGGCGACGCCAACCACTGCGACGTCGCGAACCTCCTCAAGCTGGGCACCACGTCGCTGGTCCTGGCCATGATCGAGGACCGTGCGATCAGCGCCGACCTCACCGTCGCCCGCCCTGTCGCGACCCTCCAGGCCGTCAGCCACGACCCCACCTGCCGCCAGCTCATCGAGCTGCGGGACGGGACGAAGCTCACCGCGGTGCAGCTGCTGTGGCGCTACCACGACGCCGCGGAGCGCTACCTCCAGGACCGGTATGGCGCCGAGCGGGACGACGACACCGCGGAGGTCATGCGGTGGTGGGCCCTGGTCCTCGACAAGCTCGAGCGGGACCCCTCCGAGGCCGCCCGCGAGGTCGACTGGGTCGGCAAGCTGCAGGTGCTGCAGGGGTACATCGACCGCGACGGCCTGGACTGGTCCGACTCGCGGCTGCGCGCCATCGACATCCAGTGGTCGGACGTGCGCCCCGACAAGGGCCTCTTCCACCGGTTGCGCAGGGCTGGGCGGTTCGAGGAGCTCGTGCCGGAGGAGGTCGTCCTCGAGGCCGTGCGCGAGCCCCCGCACGACACCCGGGCGTACTTCCGGGGCAAGTGCCTGGAGAAGTACCCCGACCAGATCGCCGCCGCCTCGTGGGACTCGGTGATCTTCGACGTCCCGGGCCACGCGTCGCTGCAGCGGGTGCCGATGCTGGAACCGTTGCGGGGCACCAAGGCCAGCGTCGGGTCGTTGCTCGACCGGAGTCCGGACGCCGCCACCCTGCTGCGCGAGTTGGCCTCGGCATCGGGTTAGGTTCGGACTAGGGTCGACGCAGGACGGGCGCCCGCGCCCACGTCGCCACACGCAGCACCGAGCGAGAGGTCACGGACATGCCGAGCCAGGAGCAGAGCCGCCCACAGCGCAGGGACGACGCGCCCGACGAGGCGCCCGAGCCCACCCCCGCAGCGCCCGAGGCCACCGCCCGCAAGGAAAACCTCGACTCCGACATCGACAGCGTCCTCGACGAGATCGACGGGGTCCTGGAGTCCAACGCGGAGGAGTTCGTCCGGGGGTTCGTCCAGAAGGGTGGCCAGTGACCACAGGCGCCGACGCGGGGAGGCTCCCCGCGGCATACCTGTCCACGGGCTCCTCGTCCTTCACCGACTTCGTCGGGGCGCACTCCCCTCACCTGCTGCCTTCTCGCAGGGCCCTCCCGGTCGGGAGCACCATGGAGGCTCCGCACGGCACGACGATCGTCACCGTCACCTACGACGGCGGCGTCGTGATGGCCGGCGACCGGCGGGCGACGATGGGCAACCTCATCGCCAACCGCGACATGGAGAAGGTCTTCGCCGGTGACGAGTACTCCGCCGTCGGCATCGCCGGCACCGCGGGCATCGCCATCGAGCTGGTCAAGCTGTTCCAGGTCGAGCTCGAGCACTACGAGAAGATCGAGGGGACGCTGCTCTCGTTGGAGGGCAAGGCGAACCGGCTGGCGTCGATGATCCGGGCCAACCTCGGCATGGCCATGCAGGGGCTGGCCGTGGTGCCGCTGTTCGCGGGCTACGACCTCGACAAGCGGACCGGCCGGATCTTCTCCTACGACGTGACCGGCGGCTGCTACGAGGAGCACGACCACCACAGCGTGGGCTCGGGCTCGCTGTTCGCGCGCGGGGCGATGAAGAAGCTCTGGCGACCCGGGCTGTCGGCCGACGGCGCGGTCTCGGTCGCCGTCGAGGCGCTGTACGACGCCGCGGACGACGACTCCGCGACCGGTGGACCCGACGTCGGTCGACGCATCTGGCCGACCGTGGCGGTGGTGGGTGACCAGGGCGTGGTGTTCCGTTCCGACGACGAGCTGAGGACGACCGTGGAGGCCGTCATCGCCGCCCGCCAGGGCAACCCGGGAGGTGCGCGATGAGCAGCATGCCGTTCTACGTCTCGCCCGAGCAGCTGATGAAGGACCGGGCCGACTACGCCCGCAAGGGAATTGCGCGCGGTCGCTCGGTGGTCGTGCTCGGCTACGACAAGGGGATCGCGTTCGTCGCCGAGAACCCGTCGCGGGCCCTGCACAAGGTGTCCGAGATCTACGACCGCATCGCGTTCGCCGCGGTCGGCAAGTACAACGAGTTCGAGAACCTCCGGGTGGCAGGCGTCCGCTACGCCGACCTGCGCGGCTACTCCTACGACCGCACCGACGTCACGGCTCGCGGCCTGGCCAACGCCTACGCGCAGACCCTCGGCACCGTGTTCACCCAGGAGTCCAAGCCCTACGAGGTCGAGATCGTGGTCGCCGAGGTGGGCAGCACCGCCGACGAGGACCAGATCTACCGGCTCACGTATGACGGGTCCGTCGCCGACGAGCGCGGGTTCGTGGCCATGGGTGGCGCGGCCGAGCCGATCGAGACCGGGCTCAAGGAACGCTGGGAGCCCGGACTGTCGCTCGCCGACGCGTTGCGGCTCGCGGTCGAGCTGCTCGCCAAGGACCCGGCGAAGGACGCGGGCAAGGAGGGCGGCGCACCGACCCGCACGCTCGGTGCGGGTCAGCTTGAGGTGGCCGTCCTCGATCGCGAGCGTCCGCGCCGGACGTTCCGCCGCATCGGGGGTGGGCTGCTCGACGCGCTGCTCAGCACCGAGGACCCGACGCACGACGCCCCGGCCGAGGACGACCGGACGCCGGGACGCCACGACACCCTCACCGGTGAGTCGCCGCGCGACGAGTCGACCAACCCGCAGACCCAGCGCCCGACCGAGTAGCACCGCGCGCACGAGGACGGCCGCCCCCGTCGGGGCGGCCGTCCTCCTGTCCGGGCCTGCTGCGCTGCGCGCTCAGACAGGGACCTTCTAGACAGGGAGCTTCTCGAGCAGGAAGCTCTCGGTCGCGACCCAGGCCTGGCTCGAGGCGGCCTCGTGGTGGAACATCGGCGACGGGTTGTCGAAGGCGTGACCGGCGCCTTCGTAGGTGAGGAAGGTGACGTCGTCGTTGTCGGCCGTGACTGCTGCCTCGATCTCCTCGACCTTATCCATCGGGATGTAGTCGTCGGCCGTGCCGAAGTGGTGCAGGCTCGGGGAGGTGACCTGGGGCGCCATACCGAGCAGGGTGGGCAGTGCCGAGCCGTAGTAGCTCACGAGCGCGTCGGGGGCCGCGCGGTCGGCCGCGGCAGCGGCAGCGACGTTGAACGCCATCCCGCCGCCGAAGCAGAACCCGATCACGCCCGCCGGCCCGCGGACCTCCGCCCGGTCGCGCACGGCGGCCAGCGCGGCCACACCGTCCTTGACGCCCTGCTCCCAGTCGAACCGGCCCATCAGCTCCATGGCCTGCGGCAGGCCGTCGCCACCTTCCTCGACGACCGGGTCGCCGAGGCGGTGGTAGAGGTGCGGGACCAGGACGACGTACCCGAGGGCAGCCAGGTCGGCGGCCCGTGAGGTGATGTAGTCGGTGACGCCGAAGATCTCCTGGTACAGCACGATGCCCGGGCCCTCCGCGGACTCGGGCAGGTGCAGGTCGGCGGGCATGGAACCGCCGTCGACCTCGATGGACAGGACCTCGGGGGAGCGGGTGTTGGTCATGTCACCAACGTAGGCCGCGCGGGCCCCGGGTGCCCCTCAGGCAGAGGGCGCGTCCGCGTAGCGCAGGTACGGCTTGACGACCTCGACACCCTTGAACCGCGCCTGGGCGTCCTCGGTCGAGACGGTCGGGGCGACGATGACGCGCTCGCCCGCCTTCCAGTCAGCAGGCGTCGAGAACGGGCCTGAGTCGTTGACCTGCAACGCATCCAGGGCCCGCAGGATCTCGTCGAAGTTGCGTCCGGCGCTCTTGGGGTAGGTGAGCGACAGGCGCACCTTGCCGGCCGGGTCGATGAGGAACACGGAGCGGACGGGTGAGGTGTCGCCGGCGCCGGGGTGGATCATGTCGTAGAGCTCGGCGACGTTGCGGTCCTTGTCGGCGACGATCGGGTAGGTCACCGAGGCGCCGGAGACCTCCTCGATGTCGGCCTTCCACGAGTTGTGGTCGTCGAGGCCGTCGACGGACACCGCGAGGACCTTGGTGTTGCGGCGGGCCCACTCGTCCTTGAGCTGGGCCACGCGACCGAGCTCGGTGGTGCAGACGGGCGTGAAGTCGGCGGGGTGGCTGAACAGCACGGCCCAGCCGTCGCCCTTCCAGTCGAGGAAGGTCAGCTCGCCCTCGGTCGTGTCGGCGGTGAAGTCCGGGGCGTCGTCGCCCAGTCGCAGCGTGGCCATGACGGCTCCTTCTCGAAGGTAACGCGATGTTTGTCGGATCCAAACATGCCGTTACTTGACCGAGGTGTGGATATCTCGTCCGGATGCTGGACCCAGCGCGGCGACCAGGGCCGCCGCGACGGTGCCCACCACGGCAGGGTCGAGCAGCAGGCCGTAGTGGTCGGAGTCGAGCTCCCGCACAGCAAGATCGGGGGGCAGGTGCGCCGCGGCGATGCGCTCCGCCGTGTACAACCCGACCGGCTGGTCCAGGGGTCCGCGGCGGGCGTACAGCAAGGTGGTGGGGGACTGGAGGGTGTGGATGGCGCTGAGCGTCGCCGGGTCGGACACGAGGTCGGCCCAGTCGGCCCGCACGCACTCCAAGGACGACGTCGAACGCATCCGACCCCGGGGCCCGGACAGGTCGTGCAGCAGGTAGGCCGCGAGGGCGGCTCCCGCGGGTCCGGACAGGTGCCGCCCGAGGGCGGGGTGGGCGCCCCAGTGGGCGAGGTAGGCCTGCTCGTCCTCGAACGTCATCGACAGCCGTTCCATCGCCGGGCCGATGATGCTGTGCAGGACCTCGTCGATGTCGAGGGTGCCCGGTGAGGGAAAGGCCAACCCGCCGTCGACCAGGACGACGGCCCCGACGTCCTGGGGGTGGGTGGCCGCCGCGAGCGCGGCGACGAAGGCTCCCATGTCGTGGCCGGCCAGCACCGGGCGCTCCAGGCCCAGGTGGATGGTGAGGGCGTGCACGTCGGCCACGTGGTCGGCCAGCCCGGTGGAACGCAGGTGCGCACTCTCGGCCCGCCCGCGCATGTCCGGGGCCAGCACGTGCACGAGGCCATCGAGGCGCTCGGCCACCGGCACCCACGCGAGGGCGTTCGAGGAGGTGCTGTGAAGGGCCACGACGACCGGCGCCCCGGCGGGCGCCTGCGTGAGGCGGTGCACCGTGAGGTGGCCGCCGTCGACGGGAACCTGCTCGGTCAGCGGTGGCACGCAGGGTCCTCTCTCGGGGTGACCGCGTCGTCGCGGCGCCGGGGCCGGCCCGGACGAAGCCGGCCGGAGCTCCCGGTCGACGCGCTGGGCCCGACGCTACGCACCGGCGGCGCCCCTCCCTATGGCGCCCGCCGCCACATCCCGGTCCGGGAAATGTGGTCGGTCGACGTCTCAGCCGACCGCCCGGGCCAGGTCGACCAGGGCGACCTCGTCAGCAGGGGCGAGACCGGCCCGGCGCGGGCGACCTGGGCCCTGCGCCAGCTCCCACGCGAGGGTGTCCTCCAGGGTCTGGGCGAGTGGCCGCGCCCTGAGTCCGAGCGACTCGGCCGCAGCAGTGCTGCGGCTCATCATGCCGGCGTACTCCGGCAGGGGGAGCCACAGCGGGAGCGAGCGCTCGCCCGACCACGGTGCGACCTCGTGCTCGGCGAGCCAGTCCTGCGACACCCCCACCAGCTCGCCGTCGTGCCCCGTCACCTGCCGGGCGGTGCGCAGGTGGTCGGGCAGCGGGACGACCGACCCGGCAGCGTTCGCCACGCCCACCGCGGCCACCTCGGCGCAGTGCAGCAGCCAGGCCGCGAGGTCGCGGACGTCGATCACCTGGGTGTCGATGGGTGAGTCGGGCACGAGGACCGCTCCGTCGGCCGTCGCCGGGTGGGCGAACCGCAACGGCCAGTACCCGGTCCGGTCCGTGTGGTCGCCCGGCCCGGCGACCAGTCCCGCCCTCGCCACCAGGGCCCGGTCCGGTATGGCGCCGAGCACGGCCTGCTCGCACGCCACCTTGCGCGCGCCATACGTCTCCCACCCCTCGTCGTCCTCGGGGGAGGGGTCGAGCAGGGGCGCCGACTCGTCGGCGCCGGGGTCGTCGTGCGACGCGTAGACCGACGCGGAGGACACGAAGACCCAGGACCGGGCTCGGTCGGCCAGCGCCGCCAGGGCGCCGCGGACGTGGCTGGGCTGGCGGGCGACGTCGACGACGGCGTCCCAGTCGGCCCCACCCAGCGCGTCGTACGCGCCGGGCGTGGACCGGTCGGCCCGGACGAGGGACACCCCGGCAGGGACCTCCCCGGCCCGGCCGCGGGCCAGCGCCGTCACCCGGTGCCCGGCGGCCACCGCCTGCGCGGCGACCTCGCCACCCAGCCAGGCCGTCCCGCCGAGCACGAGGATCCTCATGACCGCACCACCGCCGCGCTCAGGCGCGGCTCGGTTGCTTCGTGCCCGGGGCCGGGGCGGGCCGGGCTGCGTCGTCCTTCTGCTTCGACGGCTGGTCGGTCTTCGGCGCCGCGTCCCCGGCAGCCTCCGGAGCAGGGACGGCGTCCTGCGCGCCCTCAGACCGGTCCTGGTCCTGTGCCGGGACCACCGCGGCGGACTCGCCGGCCTCGGAGCCGCTCGCCGCCGCCACCTCGGGCAGGGCGCCCTCGATCGAGTCGACCATGGACGCACCACCGAGGGTGGCGAGCATCTGGCGCACGTTGCTCAGCTGTGCGGTGATGCTGTCGCGGCGGGCCGTGGCCGCTGCGAGCTCACGCTCGGAGTCGCGACGGATCCGCTCGGCCTGCTCACGGGCGGACGCGACGAGCGCGTCGGCCTCGGCCTTGGCCGACTCGAGCGTGCGCCGGCTCTCGGCGGTGGCGTCGGCGTGGGCCCGCTCGCTGTCGGCAGCCAGCCCGGTGGCGCGCTCCTGCGCCTCGTTGAGCGCCTTCTCGTGCGCCGCCATCTGGGCGGTGAACTCGGCCGACGCCTTGTCGCGGCGCTGGCCCAGGGTCGCCTCGAAGTCGGCCGCCGCGGCGGCGGCGCGGGCGCGCTGGTGCTCGTAGAAGGCCTCCGCCTCCTCCCGACGGGCCGAGGCCTCGCGGTCGGCGTCGTCGAGGATCGAGTCGGCCTGCTGCCTGGCCTTCTCGACGACCTGGCTGGCCTGGGCGTCGGCGCGGGTGCGCACGTCCTCGGCGTAACGGTCGGCGTCGGTGCGGGTCTGGTCCGCGGCCAGGCGCGAGGTGCCGGCCAGGGTCTGGGCGTCGACGTCCGCGTTCCGGCGGATCTCGGTGGCCTCCTCGTCGGCCATCGTGAGGATGGCACCGATGCGTTCACCGAGGTCGGCGAAGGTCGGGGCCGCAGCCTTGCGCTGCTCGTCCTTCAGGCCTTCGAGCGCGCGAGCCGTCTGGGCGCCCTCCTCCTGGACCTTGGCCAGGGTCGAACGCAGCTCGCTGACCTCGACCGTGCGCTCGGCCGCCTCACGGCGGGCCTGCTCCAGGGCTCCGGCGTGCTCGGCCCGCCACTGGTCGACCTGGGCCGGGTCGTAGCCGCGCAGGACGCTGCGGAAGGAGGTGGTGTCACTCATGGGTGTTCCGTTCGGTGTCGTGGGTGGTGGGTCCGTCGTCAGCGGTGGTCTGGTGGGAAGGCACCGACAGGGCGTCGATGACGCCGGTCAGGTGGCCCAGCTGGGTGGTGATGTCCTCGCGGCGGGAGGCCAGGGAGGCGACCTCGGCCCGGGCCCGCTCCAGCATGGCCCGTGCCTCCTCCCGGACGCGGTCGGCGTCCGCCCTCGCCTGGGTGCTCGTGGCGATGAGCTCCTCTCGAGCGGCCCGGTGGGACGCGTGGGTCTCGCGTTGCAGGCGCTCGATCTCCTCGGCGGTGCGCTCCCGGACCAGCCGGGACGCACGTTCGGCCTCCTCGAGGCGCCGGTTCGCCCGCTCCTCGGCAGCCTTCTCGCTCTCTGCCGCCGACAGCCGTGCGCGGTCCGCCTCCTCGCGGGCCAGCGCGGTCGTCCGCTCGGCCTGGGCCTGCGCCGCGGTCATGACGGCCTCGGCCTGGGCCCGCAGGTTGCCGGACTCCGCCCGGGCCGCGTCGCGCTCGGACCGCGCCCGGTGGGCGGCACGGGCGAGCGAGGTCTGGATCAGCTGGCGACGGGAGCGCACCCGGGTGGCGAGCTGCTGGTGCGTCTCGCGGCGCTGGCGGGCCAGGTCGGCCTCGGTCTCCTCGAGGATGCCGCGAACCGTCCGCTGGCTCCAGGCCAGGTGCTCCTGCGCCTCGGCCGTGACCTGGTCGGCCTCGGCATGAGCCGTCTCGAGGACCACCCGGGCCCGGTCCCGCGACTCCTCGCCGAGGGCCGCCGCCCTCGCGGCAGCCTCGTCGGTCAGGCGCGACGCCTCGACCTGGGCCTCCTCCACCCGGGTCCGCGCCTGCGCCAGCAACGCCTCCGCCTCCTCGCGGGCCTCGGCCAGCAGGGCGGCGTGCTGCGCGGCCTGCTCCGCGTCGCGCTCGGCGAGCCGGACGTCCATGCGCGCCACGCCCTCGGCGAAGGCCGCATCGCGCTCGCGCTCGTGGGCGGCATACCGGGCCATCGCGGTGTCGTGGTCGTGCTGGGCCGCGGCGCGCAGGGCCTCGGCCCGCTGCTCGGCGTCCTCGACGAGGGCGCGGGCCTCGGCCCGGGCGCCGGCGACGGCCTCCTCGCTCGTCCGGGAGGCGGCCTCGGTGAGCCTCGAGGCCTGGTCGGCCGCGTCGGTGACGAGCGCCTCGGCCTCGCGGCGGGCGTCGTCGAGGGCCCGGCCGACCTGCTCGCGGTCACGGACCGCGTCGGCGTGCTGCCGCTGGGCGTCCTGCAGGAGCGACTGCGCCTCGGAGCGCAGCCGCTCGGCGTCCTGCCTGGCGAGGGCCAGTGCCGCGTCGGACTCGGCTCGGAGGGCGTCGGCATGGGCCTGAGCTCGTTCGAGGATCGACTGGGTGTGCCGGGTGAGGTCGCCGATCTGGGTGGCGGGCGGACCCGGTGGACGCTTCAGCGCGTCCGCTGGGAGGGCGTCGGGCATGGCGGTCATGATTCCACGCCGAGGGTTTGCCGTGGCCCAAGAGGAGTTCAAGCCTAGAGTGGGTCCATGGAGCGCCGGATCTTCGGGATCGAGAACGAGTACGGCATCACGTGCACGTTCGAGGGGCAGCGCAGGCTGACGCCCGACGAGGTCGCGCGCTACCTCTTCCGCAAGGTCGTCTCGTGGGGCCGGTCCTCCAACGTCTTCCTCTCCAACGGTTCCCGGCTCTACCTCGACGTGGGTTCGCACCCCGAGTACGCCACCCCCGAGTGCGACCACGTCCGGCAGCTCGTCATCCACGACAAGGCAGGGGAGCGCATCATCGAGGGCCTGGTGGCCGATGCGCAGGACCGGCTGGTCGAGGAGGGCATCGAGGGCGAGATCTACGTCTTCAAGAACAACACCGACTCGGCCGGCAACTCCTACGGCTGCCACGAGAACTTCCTCGTCGGCCGGGCGGGGGAGTTCCAGCAGCTGTCCGACGTGCTGATCCCGTTCCTCGTCAGCCGTCAGATCACCAGCGGCGCGGGCAAGGTCGTCACCACCTCCAAGGGCGCGACCTTCTGCGTCAGCCAACGAGCCGACCACATCTGGGAAGGCGTCTCCTCGGCCACGACCCGCTCGCGCCCGATCATCAACACGCGCGACGAGCCGCACGCCGACGCCGAGAAGTACCGGCGCCTGCACGTGATCGTCGGCGACTCCAACATGAGCGAGACGACCACGATGCTCAAGGTCGGCTCGGCCGACCTGGTCCTGCGGATGATCGAGGCCGGCATGGTCGTGCGCGACCTGACCCTGGAGAACCCCATCCGGGCGATCCGGGAGATGAGCCACGACATGACCGGCCGCAAGACGGTGCGGCTGTCGAACGGTCGCGAGCTGTCCGCGCTGCAGATCCAGTCCGAGTACCTCGAGCGGGCGCAGGCCTACGCCGACCGTGAGGGGCTGGAGGACCCGATCCACAAGCAGGTCCTCGACCTCTGGGAGCGCACCCTCACCGCCGTCGACACCGGCAACCTCTCGCTCGTCGACACCGAGATCGACTGGGTCATCAAGCACAAGCTCATCACCGGCTACATGGACAAGCACGGCCTCCCGATGGAGCACCCGCGGATCGCCCAGATCGACCTCGCCTACCACGACGTCAACCGCCAGCGCGGTCTGTTCTACGTGCTGCAGAAGCACGGTCGCGCGGCGCGGCTGTGCACCGACCCCGAGGTGTTCGAGGCCAAGACGGTGCCGCCGCAGACCACGCGGGCCAAGCTGCGTGGCGACTTCATCAAGGCGGCCCAGGAGCACCGGCGCGACTTCACCGTCGACTGGGTGCACCTCAAGCTCAACGACCAGGCGCAGCGGACCGTGCTGTGCAAGGACCCGTTCGCGGCCGTCGACGCCCGGGTCGAGCGGCTGATCGAGGGCATGCGCGGCTGACCACCGGGCGCCGGTGCCGGCCGCCGTCCCCAGCCTTCGCACATGGGGCATTTCGGGCTTTGCCAGCCTCCGCGGTTAGGGTGGGTCCTTGGTCCACCGCCCCGATCGAAGGTCCCTCACCGTGTCTGTGCGTTCCCTGTCTGCCCGCCCGAGCCGCCGCCGCCTGTCGGTGATGGCCGCGGCCCTGACCGCCCTCCTGGCCCTGACGGCCTGTGGCAACTCCGACGACGCCAAGGCCTCGCCCTTGGACGGCATCACCGTGACCGGGGGCAACGACACCACCGCGCCGACGGTCGCCATCACCCCGAAGCCGTTGTCGGTCAAGGAGACGACGACCAAGGTCGTCAAGGCCGGTGACGGCCCCGTGGTGAAGGACGACGAGATCGTCAGCGTCAAGTACGTCCTGCTCAACGCCAAGGACTCCTCGGTCCTCGACACCAACTACGGCAAGCAGAACCTCGGCCTCAGCCTCGGCGCCGAGGGCCTCCTGCCCGGCCTGAAGAAGGGCCTGGCGAACCAGAAGGTGGGTTCGCGCGTGCTGGTGGCCGTGCCGCCCAAGGACGCCTTCGGCGCCCAGGGCAACACCGACATCAAGGTCGGCGGCACCGACACCGTCGTCTTCCTCATGGACGTGCTCTCCGTGACCAAGCCCCTGGCCAGCGCCGAGGGCAAGGAGGTCAAGCCCTCCGCCGACCTGCCGTCGGTCAAGGTCGAGAGCGGCAAGGCCGCGACCATCACGATCCCCAAGGGCAAGAAGCCGCCGACGAAGACGGTCGGCCAGAACCTCATCGACGGCACCGGCGCCAAGGTCGCAGCCGGCCAGACCATCCGGGTCACCTACACCGGTGCGCTCTGGAAGGACGGCAAGGTCTTCGACTCGTCCGCGACCTCCCCGCAGGGCTACTTCGAGACCGTCATCGGCAAGCAGCAGGTCATCAAGGCCTGGGACGCCCAGCTCGTCGGCAAGGCCGTCGGCAGCCGCGTCCTCATGGTCGTCCCCCCGGCAGACGGGTACGGCGCCGCGGGCAGCCCGCCCAAGATCAGCGGCACGGACACCCTCGTGTTCGTCGTCGACATCCTCGCGGCCTACTGAGCCGCACCCGTCCCACCCCTCTCTTCCCAAGGAGCAGCAGCATGGGTTTCGACCCCAACACCACCAAGCCCGAGATCGACTTCCCCGGCGACGAGGCCCCCAGCGAGCTCGTCATCGAGGACCTCACCGAGGGTGACGGCCAGGAGGCCGGCGCCGGTGACACCATCTCGGCGCACTACGTCGGCGTGGCCCACTCCACCGGCGAGGAGTTCGACTCCTCGTGGAACCGTGGCGCCCCCCTGGACTTCCGCCTCGGCGTCGGCCAGGTCATCCGCGGCTGGGACGACGGCATCGTCGGCATGAAGGTCGGCGGCCGTCGCAAGCTCGTCATCCCCGCCCACCTCGCCTACGGCGACCGTGGCGCCGGCGGCGCGATCAAGCCGGGCGAGACCCTGATCTTCGTGGTCGACCTCGTGGACGTCCGCTGACCGCGGACCGTCCCCGGGTCCGCTGAGCGGACCCATGGCTGGGTCACCTCAGCCGTCAGCGTTCTCCGACAGCAGCCGGGCGGCCCACCGCCCGGCTGCTGCGCTGTGCAGGAACGCCGCGTGGTCCTCGTCGAGCCCGCGGCCCATGGTGGAGAGCTTCACCGGGGTGCCGCGCAGCGCCGCGTCGAGCCCGTCGACCGGCACCTCGCGCAGGGTCAGGTCGCCGGTCGCCTCGTCCACGAGGTCGCCCGCCTGCGCGAGCACGAGCCGTCCGAACTCGTCGTCCACGATCCCCACCGGCACGTCCGCCGCGGTGAGGCACACCCTCCCGTATGCCGTCCGGCTGTGGTGCGAGATCCCACGGTGCCGCCCGCGCTGGTCGGCGTCGGAGACGCGCAGGGCCGCGACCCCGCGACCGCGCAGGACCCCGACGGCGTTGAGCGCCTCGCCCGCCGCGACGCCCGTGTACCCCCAGGTCGTTCCCGTCCCGACGTTGCCCGGTCCCTGGATGACGACGGCCACGTCGGCCCCGAGGACGTGGCGCGCAGCGAGCAGACCGGAGTGCAGGGTGACCGCCTCGTGCTCGCCGCCGTAGGCCTGGCCCACCGTCACGGTGCCGTGCAGCCAGCCCGCCTCGGTGAGGCCGGCGACCGCCCGTGAGAACGCGAGCGGCAGGGCTCCACCGTCGGTCATGAGGTAGACGACCCGGGCGTCCGGGCGTTCGGTGCGCAGGCCGGCCAGGACCGCGGGAAGGGCCGAGTGCAGGTCGGCGACGACGACCGGCAGGCCGAGCAGGTCACCGGCGGCCGCGGGGCCGGTGGTCAGGGCTGCGTGGTGCGGGCTGTCCTGCTCGTCCACGGCCATGAACATCTGCTGCTGGGGCGTGTACCTCGCCTTGACGATGTGGCCCTCGCTGGCCGGCGGGTCGGCGGGGAGGCGGTCTGGTGCCGCGACGACGAAGGCCAGCCCCCCGGTGCCGAGGCCGCGCAGCAGCGCGGAGGCGTTGAGCAGGACCCGGTCACCGACCTGTGGCTCACCGACCAGGGCCGTGTACGCGAGGGCGCGCACCACGTCTCCGTCGTCGCCCGCCAGCTGGACCGCATACTCGACGGCGCCCGGCCACCGGCCACGCACCTGCTGAACCGTGCCCTCGCGCCACTGCATCACGACACGCAGAGTAGTCACGGGCGGTACCGCGCACTCCGGTAGCGTCGGGCGGGTGAGTTCACCCACCGGCCCCGCGGCCAAGACCGAGCGCCTGCTCAACCTCGTGCTCTGCCTGCTCTACACGCGCCGGCCGCTGCCCAAGTCCAAGATCCGCGACATCGTGCCGCAGTACGGGGACGCCGCGAGCGACGAGGCCTTCGACCGGATGTTCGAGCGTGACAAGGACGAGCTGCGCGAGCTCGGCATCCCGCTCGTCACGGCCGAGATCGGCGGGGTCTGGGACGACGAGGTGGGGTACCGCATCGACCAGCGCGAGTACGCGCTGCCCGACATCGAGTTCGAGCCCGACGAGCTGGCCGTCCTCGGCCTGGCCAGCCGCACCTGGGCGCACGCCTCGCTGGCCGGTCCCGCCGCCCAGGCCCTGCGCAAGCTCAAGGCCGCCGGCATCGAGCGGGACGGCGACTCGCTCATCGGCATCGAGCCGCGGCTCGGCACGAGCGAGCCCGCCTTCGAGCCCGTGAAGAACGCCGTCGTCGGCCAGCAGACCATCTCCTTCGGCTACCGCACCGGCGGGCAGGGCGAGGTCAACACCCGGCGCGTGCAGCCGTGGGGTCTGGCCTCCTGGCACGGCCGCTGGTACCTCACCGGGTTCGACCTCGACCGGGGCGCACCCCGGGTCTTCCGCCTCTCGCGCATCGATGGTGCGGTCTCGGTCGTGCGCAAGGCGGAGCCGTACACCGTCCCCGCCGACCACCGGGCCCAGGAGATGATCGCCTCGACCGTCGGCGAGCAGGAACCCCGGACCTCGGTCGTCCGGGTCCGGGAGGGCCGCGGACAGTCGCTGCGCCGCCGTGGCACCGCCGTCGGCACCGAGGGGGAGTGGACCGTCCTCGAGGTGCCCTTCTCCGACCCCTACGCGTTCGCCGACGAGGTGAGCGGGTATGGCGCGGACGTGGTCGTCAGCGAACCCGTCGAGGTCCGCGACCTCGTCGTTGAACGCCTGCGCGGGGCCGTCCGGGCCCACGCCGCCGTCGCCTCGGCCCCGACCACCGGAGGAGCCGCATGAGCACCCCCGAGACCGCAACCGCCCGACTCACGCGGTTGCTGACGATGGTGCCGTGGCTGGTCAACCGCCAGGGCATCGACACCGGTCAGGCAGCGGCCGAGCTCGGCATCAGCGTCGACCAGCTCGAGGCCGACCTGCGGCTGCTCTACCTGTGCGGGTACGGCCAGATGCCGGACGAGCTCATCGACGCCCAGTGGGAGAACGGCCGGGTGTTCGTCACCAACGCCGACACCATTGCCCGGCCCCTGCGGCTCGGGCGCGACGAGGCCCTCACCCTCATGGTCGGGCTGCGCGCCCTCGCCGCCGTCCCCGGGCTCGGGGAGCGCGACGCCATCGAGCGCGCCATGGCCAAGCTCGAGGAGGCCACCGGCGCCAGTGCCGAAGCCGCCTCCCGCGTCGAGGTCGCCATCAGCGAGGGCGTCGAGGCCGGGCTGCTCGCCGACGCCCGGCGCGCCGTCGAGGGCCACCGGCGGATCCACCTGCGCTACCTCGTGCCCAGCCGCGACGAGTCCACCGAGCGCGACGTCGACCCCATGCGCGTGGTGAACATCGACGCCAAGTGGTACCTCGAAGGGTGGTGCCACCGGGCGCAGGACACCCGGCTGTTCCGGATGGACCGCATCGAGTCGCTCGAGGTCCTCGACGTCGACGGCACACCGCCGGCCGAGGCCGAGCTGCGCGACCTCGACGCCGGCACCTTCACCCCGCGCGCCGACGACACCCTCGTCACCCTGCACCTGGGCCGTGGTGCGGCCTGGGTCGCCGACTACTACCCGGTGGAGACCGTCGAACCAGGACCGGACGGGTCGCTCACGGTGACCCTGCGCACCGCCGACACTCTGTGGCTGCGCCGGCTCGTCTGGCGACTCGGGGGCCACGGCACCGTCGTCTCACCCCCCGAGCTGGCCCGCACGGTGACCGACGGCGCGGCCGCAGCCCTGGCGGCATACGGCATCGACGCCTCCGCGCCCAGCGCGGACGGGTAGGGTCGGGCACATGTGGTGGTGGGTCCTGATCTGGGTGCTTCTCGTGCTGATCGCAGTGGGCTACCTCGCGAGCCGCGCGTGGGGCGTCTGGGGCCAGGTCAAGGAGCTCAACACCGAGATCGGGCGTGCGTCCGAGACGGTGTCGGCCCTGCAGGCCCAGACCGAACGGCTCGGTGACCCCGCCCCACCCGTCGAACCCGCCATCTTCGGCGACCCCCGCCAGCTGCGCCGGGAACGCGAGGTCACCCGTGCTTCGTTGAAGCAGCAGCGGCGCGCCCGACAGGCGTCTCGCCGTCCGGCTTGGGCACGGCATCTAGACTGACCACAAGGCACGGGAGTCGAAGGGCGCTCCCGGCCCGGCACACCTACTGACGCAGATCACCCGCAGGGTGGTCGAGAGGACTGAATTCCATGGGTCGCGGACTCTTCGAAGGCTGGCACATCATCGTCCTGCTGGTCCTGCTGGTGGTGCTCTTCGGGTTCAAGCGGCTCCCCGACGCCGCCCGGAGCATCGGTCGCTCCATGCGCATCTTCAAGTCGGAGGTGCACGAGATGAAGAACGACGGGAAGAGCGCTGCGAGCAGCGACACCGTCAAGGGTGAGGCCGTGGCCGACCCCCAGGCTCCGGGCGCCACCGCGCCGGGCAGGACGCAGGCGGCTCCCGGTGCGACGACTGCCGCCTCGCCCATCACCGAGGACAACAGTCCCCGCACGGACAACGCCACCGGTCTCTGACCGAACACGAGTAGAACCACCGAGACCGACTGATCATGGCCTTTCGTCGTGCCCGCAGTCCCGAAGGCCGCATGACTCTCGGTGACCACCTGCGCGAGCTCCGTCGGCGGTTCCTGATCTCGGCCATCGCCGTGCTGCTCGGGGGCGTGCTCGGCTGGATCTTCTACCCGCAGGTCTACGCGCGCCTGGCAGCGCCCTTCAACGACTACAAGCTGGCCAACCCGCAGAGCGTCATCAGCCTCAACTTCGGGAACGCCACGGCGGCCTTCTCCCAGCAGGTCAGCCTCTCGATCTTCGTCGGCGTCATCGCCTCGAGCCCCGTGTGGCTCTACCAGGTCTGGGCGTTCATCCTCCCGGGGCTGACGAAGAAGGAACGCAACATCTCGCTGGCGTTCATCGCGGCGATCTTCCCCTTGTTCCTTGCTGGTTGCGGCCTGGCCTACTTCGTCCTCCCGGCCGTGCTGGCGGTCCTGTACGGGTTCACCCCCGCCGGCGCCTCGAACATCCAGCAGGTGTCCGAGTACTTCAGCTTCGTCACGCGGTTCATCCTGGTCTTCGGAGCCGCCTTCCTGCTGCCGGTGTTCCTCGTGGCGCTCAATGCGATCGGCATCCTCCCCGCATCGGCGATGCTCAAGGCGTGGCGACCCGCCATCTTCGGCATCTTCGTCCTCTCGGCCATCGCGACGCCCACACCGGACGCCTTCACGATGTTCCTCATGGCCATCCCGCTCACGGTCCTCTACTTCGTCGCGATCCTCGTGAGCAAGCTGATCGAGCGGCGCAAGCGCAAGGCACGGCCCGACTGGGTCGAGGTTCCGGACGACGAGGCCTCGACGCTCTGAAGCCGTCCCCCGACACCTTCCGGGACGGTGCCGCAGCGCCGTCGTGGAGCGGTAGCCTCCGCGCGTGAGCAAGCGCATCGGCCTGGTCGTGAACCCGACGTCGGGCAAGAACCGCGGCATGAGCCTGGGCCTCGAGGTGGCCCACCGCATGCGGGCCGCCGGCCACGAGGTGCTCGACCTCTCGGACGAGTCGTATGCCGCCGCGCGGGACCGTGCGCTCGGGGCGATCGCCCAGGGCATCGACGTGCTCGCCGTCGTCGGCGGTGACGGCATGGCGCACCTCGGCGTCAACCTCGCTGCCGAGACGAAGGTTCCGCTGGCGCTCATCGCAGCCGGCACGGGCAACGACATCGCGCGCGGCCTCGGCCTGCCCGTCCACGACCCGGTCCGCGCCGCCGACCTCGTGAGCACCGGGCTGCCCCGCACCATCGACGCGGTGCGCCACGTGGACGAGCACGGGCGGCCGCGGTGGTTCGGCGGCGTCCTGGGGGCCGGGTTCGACTCGCTCGTCAACGAGCGCGCCAACACCTGGCCGTGGCCCAAGGGGCAGATGCGATACAACCTGGCGATCCTGCGCGAGCTGCCCCTGTTCAGGGCGATCCCGTACGCCGTGACGGTCGACGGGGTGCGCCACGAGACGCGCGCGATGCTCGTGGCCGTCGGGAACGGCCCCAGCTACGGGGGCGGGATGCAGGTCCTGCCCGACGCCCGGATGGACGACGGGCTCATCGACGTCCTCGTGCTGCACGAGATCAGCACCGTGGAGTTCCTCAAGGTGTTCCCCACGGTGTTCAAGGGCGCGCACGTCGGCCATCCCGCGGTCGAGATCCTGCGCGGGCGCCAGGTGACCCTGGAGGCCGCCGGGATCGTCGCCTACGCCGACGGCGAGCGGTTCGCCCCGCTGCCCCTGACGGTCGAGGTCGTGGCCGGCGCGGTCACGGTGCTGGCACCCTCCCCGCACCGACCCGGCGCCTGACGTAGCCTCGGCACCATGTCGACCCCTGCCGAGCGGTTCGCTGCCTCTGCCGCGCGCTCGCCCGCCCGCAACCCGCAGCTCGCGGTGTTCACGGCGGGTCTCGAGTTCCCCCTCGACGACTTCCAGGAGAAGGCGTGCCGGGCCGTCGAGGCCGGCCGAGGTGTCCTCGTCGCCGCTCCCACCGGCGCCGGCAAGACGATCGTCGGCGAGTTCGCGGTGCACCTGGCGCTGGCCACGGGGCGCAAGGCGTTCTACACGACCCCCATCAAGGCCCTGTCCAACCAGAAGTACGCCGACCTGGTCCGTCGCCACGGTGCCGCCAACGTCGGCCTGCTCACCGGCGACTCCTCGATCAACGGTGAGGCGCCCGTGGTGGTCATGACCACCGAGGTCCTGCGCAACATGATGTATGCCGGGTCCACCACCCTGCGCGGCCTCGGCTTCGTGGTCATGGACGAGGTGCACTACCTCGCCGACCGCTTCCGCGGCGCCGTCTGGGAAGAGGTCATCATCCACCTCGCGGAGGACGTGCAGGTCGTCTCGCTGTCGGCGACCGTGAGCAACGCCGAGGAGTTCGGCGACTGGCTGGCCGAGGTCCGTGGCAACCACGAGGTGATCGTCTCCGAGCACCGTCCCGTGCCCCTGTGGCAGCACGTCATGGTCGGCCAGGGTGTCTACGACCTGTTCGTCGACGAGCTCTCGGCACCGACCACGGGCGCGGACGCGACGCGGGTGAACCCCGAGCTGCTGCAGGCGATCCGGACGACCGAGCAGCGGGGTCGCTGGGACGACGCCGGCCGCACTGCCGGGCGGGGCGGGGGCGGTCGCCTCCCGCACCACGGCAGGGGGGCTCCCCGCGGTCCGGGTGGCGGTCACGGCGGACGGGGTATGGCGCGCGGCGGCTCCGGTGGCGGCCCGGGCGGTGGCGGCCGTCCCGGCGGGGGAGCGACGCGCTCCGAGGTCGTGTCCCGGCTCGACCGTGACGGCCTGCTCCCGGCGATCACCTTCATCTTCAGCCGGGTCGGCTGCGAGGGCGCGGTCCAGCAGCTGCTGCGCGACGGCGTGCACCTCATCCCCGAGGCGGAGGGGGACCGCATCCGACGCACCGTCGAAGAGCGCATCCAGGGCCTTGCGGAGGAGGACCTGGGGGTCCTCGGGTACTGGGACTTCGTGGAGGGCCTGTCGCGCGGATTCGCCGCGCACCACGCCGGCATGCTGCCGACCTTCCGCGAGATCGTCGAGGAGCTGTTCACGGCCGGTCGGATCCGGGCGGTCTTCGCGACCGAGACCCTGGCGCTCGGCATCAACATGCCGGCCCGCACCGTGGTCCTCGAGAAGCTCGTGAAGTTCAACGGTGAGACGCACGCGGACATCACCCCGGCCGAGTACACGCAGCTCACCGGTCGCGCGGGCAGGCGTGGCATCGACATCGAAGGTCACGCCCTCGTGCTGTGGAACCGTGGCCTGGACCCGCTGTCCGTGGCGGGGCTCGCCTCGACACGGACGTACCCCCTGCGCTCGAGCTTCCGCCCGACCTACAACATGGCGGTGAACCTCGTCGCCCAGGTGGGGCGCGAGACGGCGCGCGAGATCCTCGAGACGTCGTTCGCGCAGTTCCAGGCGGACCGCGCGGTCGTCGGGATCGCCCGGGCGGTGCGCCGCAACGAGGAGGGGCTCGAGGGCTACTCCGAGGGGATGGCGTGTCACCTCGGTGACTTCAACGAGTACGCCGGGATCCGCCAGGAGATCGCCCGGCTCGAGAAGGACGGTGCCAAGGCACGTTCGGCGGGCCGCAGGGCCGAGGCCGCGGTCTCGTTGGAGGCGTTGCGCATCGGCGACGTCATCAAGGTCCCCTCGGGCCGCAACGCCGGGTGGGCCGTGGTGGTGCAGCCCTCGAAGTCCTACCGCGGCGAGGCACCCGCCCCGACGGTGGTGACCGAGGACAAGCAGCTGCGCAAGCTCACCCTCGTCGACGTCCCCGAACCCGTGGAGGCGATCGCCCACGTCAAGGTGCCGCCACACTTCAACGCCAAGAGCCCCAAGGCCCGTCGCGACCTCGCGACGTCGCTGCGCATCGCCGTGCCGCACGAGCCGCCCCCGAGGCGCCGGGCGGAGTCGCAGCCGGGCGAGGACGAGAAGATCGCCGAGCTGCGCCGCCAGCTGCGCGCCCACCCCTGCCACCAGTGCCCCGACCGCGAGGACCACGCCCGCTGGGCCGAGCGGTGGTGGCGGCTGAAGCGCGAGACCGTCGGCCTGCAGCGCAAGGTCGAGGGCCGCACCAACTCGGTGGCCCGCACGTTCGACCGGATCTGCGAGCTCCTGACCGAGATGGGGTACCTCGGCGAGGGCGGGACGACCGTGACCCCCCAGGGGGAGAACCTGCGCCGCCTCTACACCGAGAAGGACCTGCTGGCCGCCGAGTGCCTGCGCCTGGGCGTCTGGAAGCGGCTCGACCCGGCCGGCCTCGCCGCCATCGTGTCGGTCCTGGTCCACGAGCCCCGGCGCGACGAGACGGACCCGTCCCCGCGGATGCCCGGCGACGACGTCGCCGAGGCGGTCACGGAGATGAACCGGCTCTGGTCGGTCCTCGAGGACCGCGAGCGCGACCTCGGCCTGCCGCTGACCGGGGAGCCCGACGCCGGCATGGCGTGGATGATGCACCGCTGGGCGTCCGGCCAGAAGCTCGACTACGTCCTGCGTGGCCAGGACATGGCAGCCGGTGACTTCGTCCGGCGCTGCAAGCAGGTGGTCGACCTGCTCGGGCAGATCGCCGACGCCGCGCCGGAGCCGCAGCTGCGCACCACCGCCCGCAGGGCGATCGACGCGGTGATGCGCGGAGTGGTCGCGGCCGACCGCCTCGACTGACCAGCTGCCCGGACCGGGCGGCATACCGCTGCGTGGGATCCGGCAGGGCACTGTGGGCCCCGCCGGGTGAGGATGGCAGGGTGACCCACCCCGCCACCACCTCCCGCCCCGGCACGGGCGACGACCACCAGCCCGACCAGCAGGACCAGCCTGACCCCCGGCGGTGGAAGGCCCTGGCGGTCTGCCTCGTCGCGGGGTTCATGACCCTGCTCGACGTGAGCATCGTCAACGTCGCGCTGCCCAGCATCGAGCAGGGCCTGTCGGCGACGTCGAGCGACCTGCAGTGGGTGGTGTCGGGGTACGCCCTGACGTTCGGGCTGGTCCTGGTCCCCGCCGGGCGGCTGGGCGACGCGACCGGTCGACGTCGGATGTTCGTCGCGGGAGTGGTGGTGTTCGGCGTCGCCAGCCTTCTGTGCGGCCTCGCCACCAGCAGTGCGCTCCTCGTCGCCGCCCGCCTCCTCCAGGGCATCGGCGGCGGCCTGCTCAACCCGCAGGTCTCCGGGCTCATCCAGACGCTGTTCAGGGGTTCGGAGCGGGCCCGCGCCTTCGGGATGCTCGGGGCCACGATCGGCATCTCCACCGCCGTCGGACCGATCGCCGGTGGGGTCATCCTCAGCCTCCTCGGGGCCGACGCGGGGTGGCGGTGGATCTTCTTCGTCAACCTGCCCGTCGCGGTGGCCGCCGTCGTCCTGGCGCTGCGCTGGATCCCGGCCGCCGAGGCGCACGAGGGGGCCCGCCGGCGCCAGGACCTCGACCCCGTGGGCGTCGTGCTGCTCGGCGCCGGAGTCCTCGCCCTGCTCCTGCCTCTCGTCGAGAGCGGTCGCGGCTCGTCGTCGTCCTCGGTGCCCGGGTGGATCGCTGCCGTCGGCGCGGCGCTGCTGGCGCTGTTCGTCCTGTGGGAGCGCCGCTACACCTCGCGCGGCCACACACCCCTGGTCGACCTGCGCCTCTTCCGGCTCCCCGGGTACGCCTCCGGCGCGATCGTGGCCACCGTCTACTTCTCCGGCTTCACCGGCATCTTCTTCGTCCTGACCATCTACCTCCAGCAGGGCCTGGGCTACTCCGCGCTGCTCGCCGGTCTGGCCGTCACCCCGTTCGCCGCAGGGTCAGCCGTGATGTCCGCGGTGGGCGGACGCCTCGTGCCGCGGTTCGGTCGTTCGCTGGTCACCTGCGGCCTGGTCCTCGTCGTGGTCGGCCTGGTTGCGACCGATGTCGTCCTGTCGACGGTGGAGGGCTCGCGCACCGGGTGGTATGCCGCACTGCCGCTGCTGCTCGCCGGTCTGGGCAGCGGGATGGTGATCTCCCCGAACATCACGCTCACGCTCGCCGACGTGCCCGTCGAGCGGGCCGGAACCGCCGGTGGGGTGCTGCAGACCGGTCAGCGGATCGGGACCGCCGCCGGGATCGCGCTGATCGGGACGGTCTTCTTCGCCGCGGCGAAGGACGGTGGCGCCTCGGGCGCTGCCGTCTCCCTCCGGGTGGCCACGGGCCTCGTCGTGCTCTCCCTGGTCGCGAGCCTGGCCGACGTGTGGCTGCGGCGCCGAGCGAACGGCGAGGCGGCCGCGTAGCCGGACGCGCGCCATACCGGGCCGCACGCTGCGCCGGGGTGCCGGGACCCCGGTCGGTTCACTCGATGCGCAGCGCGGCCAGGACGCGGTTGAACGAGCTGGTCACGCCGAACTCCGACGCCACGCGACTCATGAGCACCGGGTCCGCCACCTCGGTCGGCAGGGTCATGTCGACCTCGTCGACCGGGGCGTCCGGGGCCACCTGGACGACCTTGGGGGCGACGTCGAGGTAGGCGGCGCCGGCCTCCAGCCGGGCTCGCTGGGCTCCCTTGATCTCGGGGTCGCCGCTGTCGACCGCCGCACGCAGGGCGACGAGCGTGCCGTACTTCTCGATCAGCTTGGCGGCGGTCTTCTCGCCGATCCCGGCGACCCCCGGCAGCCCGTCGCTGGCGTCGCCGCGCAGGACGGCCATGTCGGCGTACGCGGGTCCGTTGGCCACGGCGTACTTCGTCTGCAGGAACGCCTCGTCCACCAGGTCGGGGTCGCGGACACCGCCCCGCGCGGTGTAGATGACGCGGACGTTCGCAGCGTCGTCGACGAGCTGGAACAGGTCGCGGTCACCGGTGACGACGTCGATGGCCATCGTCCCCTTGTGGCGCGCGGTGAGCGTCCCGATGACGTCGTCGGCCTCGAACCCGTCGGCCCCCAACCGCGGGAATCCCAGTGCCTCCAGAGCGTCACGGATCACGGGGACCTGCGGCGTCAGGAGCTCGGGGGACTCCTCCTCGGCGAGCGACCCGTCAACCAGGCGGTGCGCCTTGTAGGTGGGGATGGCGTCCACCCGGAACGCGGGACGCCAGTCGTTGTCCCAGCAGGCGACGAAGTGGGTCGGCTGGTGGGTGCCGATGAGCGAGGCGATCATGTCGAGGAACCCGCGGATCGCGTTGGTCGGCGGCTCGGAGTCGTCCTTGCGCTGGTCCGGCACCCCGAAGAACGCTCGGAAGTACAGGGAGGCGGAGTCGAGCAGCATGAGGCGTGCGGCCGGCGCGGAGGTCATGGGGCCCATGCTGCCACCACGGAGGGGTCCGCCTCAGTAGGCTGCTGCCGTGGAAGACCTCGATCGGCGCATCGTCGCCCTGCTGCGCTCCGACGGCCGGATGAGCTACACCGACCTCGGCAAGGCGATGGGCCTGTCGACCTCAGCCGTGCACCAGCGCGTCCGCCGCCTGGAGGAGCGCGGCGTGATCAAGGGGTACACCGCGATCGTCGACCACACCGCGCTCGACCTGCCGCTCACGGCGTTCATCTCGATCAGCCCGCTCGACCCGGCAGCGCCCGACGACATCCCCGACCGCCTGCGCGACATCGGCGAGCTCGAGGCCTGCCACTCGGTCGCGGGGGAGGAGAACTACATCCTCAAGGCGCGGGTGAAGACCCCCGGCGACCTCGAGGTGCTGCTGGCCCGTGTCCGCGCCGCCGCCAACGTCGCCACCCGGACCACGGTCGTCCTCTCCACCCCCTGGGAGTAGCACTCCCGATCGCGAGGCTGCTCAGCCGCGGTCGCAGGCCTCACTCCACCGCGCCTCGTGCGCGGCGATGAAGTCGGTGGTGGCACGCCAGTGCTCGCCGTGGCCCGCCTCGTACATCGAGGCCCAGGGCTCCTCACCCTCACCGTGGGCCCGCAGCAGCCAGTCGTGCATCGCCTCTGCCCGGTGCACCATCGTGGACGGCAGGGCTGCGCGGAGCACGCGGTCGGCGCCGTAACCGTCGAGGAACGCCGCCAGCCGGTCTGCGGCCACGTCGACATCGGCGTCCGGGAACAGGTGGGCGAACGAGATGGCGGCGTAGGCCACGTCCCACAGCCGGGTCGAGGGCCCGGCTCCGTCCCAGTCGATGAAGACCAGGCGGTCTCCGTCGATGACCAGGTTCCACGCGGCAAGGTCGTTGTGGCACAGCAGGTCCGGCGCGGCCGCCGGCAGCAGCACCGGCCAGTCGGTCGGGACGGCCAGCCCCTCGCTGGCGTCGTGGATGGAGCGCACGACACGACCTACCGCCCGGACCACGTCCTCGGGGAGCGGGCCGAGATCCATGGCGAGCTGCCCCGGGACGTACTCCAGCACGAGGCGTCCGGCGCCGTCCCTGCCCAGCGGCTCCGGCACGTCCACCCCGCCGGCCCGCAGCGCCCGGAGGAACTCGACGGTGCGCCCGCTGGTCGCCAGCCACGGCTTGCGCACCGTGCCTCCGACGCGGACGACCCGACCCGACGCGTTGCCCCCGGCCAGCAGCTCCTCGTCCTCCGTCGACACGCCACCCAGCCTAGGTCGGGCTCTGCGCGCAGAGGCGCAGCATCCTCGCCCTCAGCCGACGGCGCGGTCGGCGTCCTCGACGATCAGGCCCATGTTCATCATCGCGGCAGCCCGCACACCGGCACCGGCCGCGTGGATGACCTGGGCCATCGGGTCGGTGACGTTGCCGGCGACGTGGACGCCGGGCACGGAGGTCTGCCCGCCCATGGGGTCGCTCGGCACGTGCCGGCCGACCACGGTCTCGCCCATGAGGAAGTCGGCCGCCTCGACCCCGAGCGACTCCAGGACCGCGGAACGTGCCGTGAAGCGCGGCGCGAGGACCACGGCCTCGCACGGCAGGACCGTGACCGCACCCTGGCTGCCGGAGACCTCGACACCGGTGAGCCGCCCGTCGTCCGAGACGAGTCGGCGAGCGGCGCCCTCGACCACCCGGACGCCCACCGCGGCCAGCCTGGCGGCGTCGACTCCGTCAGGAGCCGGCTGGCCGTCGAGCACCAGCGTGACGTCGTCCGACCACTGGCTGAAGTGCAGGGCCTGGTGGGCGGACATCGGGTTCGTGGCCAGGACGACCAGCGCCTTCCCCCGGACCTCCCAGCCGTGGCAGTAGGGGCAGTGGATCGCGGCGGTGCCCCAGTGCTCCCTCAGGCCCTCGATCGGGGGGAGCTCGTCGACCAGCCCGGTGGTGACGAGGAGACGTCGTGCGGCGAGCACGTCCCCACCGGCCAGGGTGACCTCGAACCCGCCCTCGACCGCCTTGGCGCCGACCGCACCCTCGAGCCGGAACCGGCCCCCGAACCCGACCAGCTCGTCCCGCGCGATCGCGAGGAGCTCACGCGGTGCCATACCGTCGCGGGAGAGGAACGAGTGCACCCCGTGGGCGGGCGCGTTGCGCGGCTCGCCCGTGTCGAGGACGAGGACGTCCCGGCAGGCCCGGGCCAGCGTGGTGGCGGCGGCGAGGCCGGCGGGGCCGCCGCCGACGATGATGACGTCGTGGTTCGTTTCCATGTCGCCACTGTGCGGACGCACCAGACGAAACGACAAGGTATGTTGCCGACATGGCAAACGACTCCCTCGCCGACCTCGGTCCCCGCCTCCGGCGGCTGCGGACCGCGCGCGACCTCACCCTGGCCCAGGTGGGCGAGGAGACCGGCCTGTCGGTCAGCACCCTGTCACGCCTCGAGTCCGGCGGGCGGCGCGCGACCCTCGAGCTGCTGCTGCCGTTGGCGCGGGTCTACGGCGTCACCCTCGACGAGCTCGTCGATGCGCCCGCCACGGGCGACCCGCGCATCCACGCCAAGCCCATCGAGGCCTTTGGCGGCACGATCGTCCCGCTGACGAACCGGCCCGGGGGAGTCCGCGCGTTCAAGCACGTGATCCGTCCTCGCTCCCGGTCCGTGCCGGAGCCCGGCACCCACGAGGGCTACGAGTGGCTCTACGTCCTCGACGGGCACCTGCGCCTGGTCCTCGGCGAGCACGACGTCGTCCTCGGTCCGGGCGAGGTCGCCGAGTTCGACACGCGGGTGCCGCACTGGTTCGGCTGCGCCGACGACCAGCCCGTCGAGATGCTCAGCATCTTCGGCCCGCAGGGCGAGCGCATGCACGTCCGCGCCAAGCCCCGCACGAGATCGGCCGGGACGAGCTAGGGGGAGCCCTCGAGCTCGGCGAGGGTCAGCACCACGAGGCTCGCGGTCCACACGAGAGGGGCCGGTCCTGCCGGCGCGCCACTGCGCGTGACCTTCTCGGGGATCGACCCGTAGGCCGTGCGGTGCGCCGACAGCCAGTCGAGCCGGGCGCCCGCTGCGCGATCCCGACCCGAGGCGGCGTCGGTGAGCGCCAGCAGCGCCGTCTGCGGGGTCCACGACGCCCCCCCCTTCTTCACCCACAGGACACCCGGCGCGACACCGCCGGCCGGTTGGGCGGCCTCCCTCTGGTACCTCACCACCGCGGCGCGAACGGCCTTGACCACCGGTGCGGGGAGGTCGCCCTCGGCCGTGAACGGCGGCAGCAGCATGGCGACCGAGGCGTCGAGGCCACCAGCGTCCCCGAACCGCTGGTACCCCGGTCCCATCTCCCGGACCACCGTGCCGGCCAAGCGGGCCGCTGTCGTGCGCGTGCGCGCCGAAGCGGCGACGTCGCCGGTGGCCGCGTAGTCACGCCCCGCGGCAGCCAGCCCTGCGAGCATCGGCGCCACCGTGCCTAGCGAGGTCCGGGTGACCCGCACCTCCCAGTAGTCCGGGGACGGCGGGGGCAGCCGGTCGCCGCCGTCGACGAGCCGGGTCAGGGTCCGCACGCAGCGGTCGCGCAGCTCGTCGCTGGAAGGCGGGACCCCGCCTCCTGCGTCCCGGCGCACCTGCGCGATCGCCCACAGGACCCAGCCACAGCCGTCGGACTGCCGGGGCCGATCGGTCAGCGCACTGCCGTCGAGGGCGTACCGCGCCTGGAATCCGACGGCCGGGTCGAACTCGAGCCGCGCCAGGCGGTCGAGGACGGCTGCCGCGTCGCTCGCGTGGCCGCTGCGGCTGAGGGCGACCGCGGCGAAGGAACCGTCACGAGGCCAGAAGTAGCCCCAGGGACCACCGGGGCCGGCCGACACCGTGCCGTTGGCCTCGAGGTGGCTCCTGATGTCCACGAGCGCCCAGTGCGCCATGTCCTCCCAGGGCGTCCCGACGCCGGGAACGGTCCCGGCGTCCAGCCAGCGGGCGTCGGCGTTCTCCTGGCCGTTCTCGGCATAGGCAGGGGCGGCCCGGTAGCCCGGCGCGCTAATGAGCCGTTCCTCGGGAGGCATGGCCTTCGGGCCTGCTGCGGCGCCACCCACCAGGGCCGCTGCGGCGAGGACCGCAGGCAGGACCAACCGTCGCCTCACCCTGTGCCCCTCCCGCCGGCGGCCGCCCGGTGGCAGGCCGATCACGTCACGCTAGTTCGCGCCGGCCGTGAATCGGCCGAAGTCTGCGAAGTTTCCGCGGATCGACCGCTCCCTGGACGAGGACTGTCGAGAAGGACCGTCGAGCATGGCCGGAGAGCTGGACCGGGGACGATCACGGCCGGCGAGGCCGGCGGATGGGCTCAGCGCGCGATCGGGGCCACCGTGGCACCGGTGGCAGCCACCAGGTCGACCGGGGCCAGGGACAGGTCGAGCCCACGGTGCCCACCGGAGACGTAGACCACGTCGAACCCCGTTGCGCTCTCGTCGAGCACGGTCGGCAGCGCCTTCTTCTGACCGATGGGGGAGATGCCGCCGACGACGTACCCCGTGCTGCGCTCGGCGGCGGTCGAGTCGGCCATGGCGGCCTTCTTCCAGCCCAGGGCGGCCGCGACGGCCTTGAGGTCGAGGCTGCGGTCGACGGGGACGATGCCCACGGCGAGCCCGCGCTCGCCCTCGACGAGCAGGGTCTTGAACACCTGCCCCGGCGGCACCGACAGCGCGGCCGCGGCCTCCAGTCCGTAGGAGGCCGCGGCCGGGTCGTGCTCGTAGGGGTGGACCCCGAAGGCGACCCCCAGCCGCGTCAGCGCGGTGGTCGCCGGGGTGCCCGCACCGGACTCACGACGCTTGCCCACGAGGCGAGGTATGGCGTGTGGTCGGGGGGCGGGTGGGGGCCGGGGTCAGCGCTTCTCGACGCTCTTGACGAAGGCCCAGACGGCGGGGAAGAGCCCGGCCGCCGCGAGGACCTTGATCCCGTCACCGATGAGGAAGGGCACGACACCCTTGTCGAGGGCGGTGGCGAAGTCCATGCCGGTGGCGTGCATGAGCCACGGGACACCGGCGGCGTAGACGAGCACGTTGCCGGCGACCATCGTCACGGCGGTCTTCGCCACCGTGCGGTCGCCACCACGCTGCGCGAGGGCGCCGACGAGGGTGGCGGCCAGCAGGTAGCCGACGACGTATCCGAAGGTGGCACCGCCGAACCCGTCCTTGTGACCGGCGAACCAGTTGACGCCGAGGCCACCCGCGACGAGGTACACGCCGAGGCTGAGCAGCGCGCGCACCCCACCGAGGGAGGCGCCGGTCAGCAGCACCGCGAAGGTGCCGAGCGTGAGGGGCACGGGCGTGCCGGGCAACGGCACGCTCCACTGGGCCAGCAGGCCGATGAACCCGGCGCCGGCGGCGACGAGCGCCAGGTCGCGGGCGAGGACGCCGACGGTCGCCGGGACGCCTGCGAGGGCGGGAACGTAGTCGGCGAGGACGCGCTTGCGGGGGAGGGCGATAGCAGTCACGGGAGCAACCTAGCGAAGCCGCGCCCCGCGGCATACCGACGTCTCACGTCGACCAGGTCACAACGGCGAGCCGCCCTCCGGCAGAGGGGCGGTCGGGGCACCCGGGCGCCGGACAGCACGTCGCCCCCGTGCCGGACCGGCACGGGGGCGATGCTGGGACACCACTCGGTGGGACCCCCCGGTCAGACCAGGGCGATGTCGCGCTCGGAGGCCTCGCGGCTCGCGGCAGCCTGCTCGACCGCCACGGCGTGGGCGGCCTCGTGGTCGCCCTGCTCGCGCCACCACTGCTGGCCGGCCTCGGGCAGGGTGTGGATCGGGTCGTAGTAGACGTAGTCACGCGACAGGGCGTCGGTGTCGGCACCCTCGATCGAGGTGCGGTAGTTCTTGCGCCAGAACGACATCCCGCGCTCGGTGTCGTAGCTGTCGACCTGGTGGACCCAGCGCTTGCCGACGTAGGGCACGTCGCAGACGATGCGCGGCGTCGCGAACCCCGGCAGGTAGCCCATCATCGAGTGCTGCAGGTGCTGGGCCTCGGCGAGCGAGACGCGCCAGTGCTCGCTGAACGGGATCATGTCGCACATGTAGAAGTAGTACGGCGTGATCATCGCGTCGTCCTGCAGGGCGAAGCACAGGTCGAGCAGCTGCTCGGTGGTGTCGTTGACGCCACGCATCAGCACGCCCTGGTTGCGGACGTCGCGCACACCGGCCTGGAGCATCGCCTTGGCGGCGTCGGCCACCAGCGGGGTCACGGACTGGGCGCTGTTGACGTGGGTGTGGATCGCGAGGGAGACGCCGCGCGACCGCGCCTTGGCGGACACGCGGGCCACGCCCTCGACCACGTCGTCCTGCAGCCAGTGCTGGGGCAGCCCCATGAGCGCCTTGGTGGCCAGGCGGATGTCGCGGATGTTCTCGACGTCGAGCAGCTTGTCCAGGAAGCCCTCGAGGTTCTTCCACGGCATGTTGGCCACGTCGCCACCGGAGACGACGACGTCGCGCACCTGCGGGGTGCGCTGCAGGTAGTCGAGCATCGCGGCATACCGGTCGACCGGCTTGCCGGTGAGCTTGAGCTTGTCGATGACCGCGGTCGAGTTGCCGACCAGGTCCATGCGGGTGCAGTGGCCGCAGTACTGCGGGCAGGTCGGCAGCATCTCGGCCAGGACCTTGGTGGGGTAGCGGTGGGTCAGCCCCTCGACGGCCCACATGTCGTGCTCGTGGAGGCTGTCGCGGGTCGCGTGGGGGTGGCTCGGCCAGTCGGTGCGACGGTCGGAGAACACGGGGAGCATGTAGCGGCGCACCGGGTCGGCGTAGAACGCGCGGGTGAACTCGACCCCGGCGCCCGGCCTGGAGCCGTCGGCCCAGGTCTGCTCGCTGACCATGGTGTTCATCATCTGCGGCGGCACGAGCATCGACATCGTGGCCCGCTCGGCCTGGTCGCGCTCGAGGTCGGCGTAGAACGCCTCGGTGAGCAGGTCGCCCATCAGCTCGCGGAGCTGGCGGAGGTTCTTGATGCAGTGGGCGCGCTGCCACTGGGCGCTGGCCCAGTCCTGGGCGGTCACGTCCCTCCAGCCCGGGAACCGGGTCCAGTCGGGCTCGACCAGCTCGCGGTGGCGGTAGACGTAGGGCTGCTCGATCAAGGTGCTCATACGTGGCAGGATACGGGACAGGTTCCTCTGTTCGTGAACCTTCACCGCAAGATCTTCGCCCCGTGTCGCAATTTCAGGGAGATTCTGTGTCAGTCGTCGCCGGAAACCGCACCACGCCGTCCTCACCGGTCGGGCTGCACCGCGTCCTCGACCCGGTCGGCGCGTCCCTGCCGCAGGCGGCGCAGCGGCTGGACGCCGCGCCCGGCCTGTGGCCGGACGAGGTGCGGGTCAGCATCGAGACGCTCAACCTGGACGCGGCCTCCTACCGCCAGCTCTCCGACAAGCACGGTGGCGACGGCGCGGCGGTGCGGGCCGAGGTGCTCGACATCGTCGCCACCCGCGGCAAGATGCAGAACCCCGTCACGGGATCGGGCGGCATGCTCATCGGCACGGTCGAGGAGGTCGGCCCCGAGTCCACGCTCGGCCTGTCCGTGGGCGACCGGGTCGCCACCCTGGTCTCGCTGTCGCTGACGCCACTCGTCATCACGGACGGCCTGGCCGGCTGGGACGGCCGTTCGGAACGCGTCCCGGCGCAGGGCCACGCCATCCTCTTCGGCCGGTCCATCGCCGCCCAGCTGCCCGACGACCTCAGCCCCGACCTCGCCCTCATGGTCATGGACGTCTGTGGCGCACCGGCGCTCGTCTCCAGGGTGGTGGGGGAGTATGCCGCGCGCGGCGTCCGCCCCGTCGTGGCGGTCCTCGGGGGCGCGGGCAAGTCCGGCTCGCTGTCCCTGGCCGCGGCCACCGAGGCAGGCGCCTCACGCACCCTCGGCGTCGTCCCGCACGAGCGCGAGGCTGCGCTCCTGCGCGCCAGCGGCCTGGCCGACGAGGTCGTCGTGGCCGACGCCCGCAGCCCGCTGGGCCTGTCGGAGGCCGTCGCCGCCGCAGGCGGACCGGCCGACGTCACGGTCGTCTGCGTGGACGTCCCCGGCTGCGAGCAGCCCGCCATCCTCTCGACCGGCCAGGGCGGGACCATCATCTTCTTCTCCATGGCGACCAACTTCGCCGCCGCGGCGCTCGGCGCCGAGGGCGTCGCGGCCGACGTGCGCATGCTGGTCGGCAACGGGTACGTCCCCGGCCACGCGGCATACGCCCTCGAGCTGGTGCGCGGCAACGCGGCGGTGCGGTCCTTGTTCGAGGGCCGGCTCGAGGAGTAGGGACCTCCGAACGGTAGGGACCAAGGGCCCGGTCCGGACCCTCTAGGCCGTGGTCGGATCGGGCCATGACGACCGTCGCCCCCGCCCCGGCCACTTCCTCCGACGCCTCCAGCACGGCCAGCAGCACCACCTACCTCCCCGAGGAGCTGGCCCTCGACCTGCGCTGGTGGGCGGCGGCGAACTACCTGACCGTCGGGCAGATCTACCTGCGCGACAACGCCCTGCTCCGCGAGCCCCTCCGCCTCGAGCACACCAAACCGCGGTTGCTCGGGCACTGGGGGACCAGCCCCGGCCTGTCGATGGTCTACGCGCTGGTCAACCGCCTCATCCGCCGCACCGGGTCGGACTGGCTGTACGTCACCGGCCCCGGGCACGGCGGACCGGCGCTCGTCGCCGCCGCGTGGCTCGAGGGCACCTACAGCGAGGTCTACCCGCGGATCGCCGCCGACGGCGACGGGGTGCGCGACCTGTTCCGCCAGTTCTCCTCGCCCGGTGGAATCCCCAGCCACGTCAGCGTGCAGACGCCGGGCAGCATCCACGAGGGCGGCGAGCTCGGGTACGCCCTCGTCCACGCAGCCGGCGCGGCGTTCGACCACCCCGACCTCACCGTCGCGTGCGTCGTCGGCGACGGAGAGGCCGAGACGGGGCCGCTGAGCGCGTCCTGGCGCCTGCCGACGTTCCTCAACCCCCGCCGCGACGGCGCGGTGCTGCCGATCCTGCACCTCAACGGCTACAAGATCGCCGGGCCGACGGTGCTCGGCCGCGCCAGCGACGAGGACGTCGAGGCCTACCTGCGCAGCCAGGGCTGGGACCCGGTCACCGTCTCCGGCGACGACCCGACGGTGGTGTTCCCGGCCCTGTTCGAGGCGCTGAGCAGTGCGCACGAGCGCATCGGCGCCCTGCAGGCCGCGGCCCGGACCGGCGACGGCCCGAGCGAACCGGTGCGCCACCGCTGGCCCGCGATCATCCTGCGCACGCCGAAGGGCTGGACCGGCCCCGACGTCGTCGACGGCGTCCAGGTCCAGGGGACCAATCGCTCGCACCAGGTGCCGCTGTCCGGGCTCGCCGAGAACCCCGAGCACCTGCGCCTCCTCGAGGACTGGCTGCGGACCTACTCGTCCCGACGAGCTCTTCGACGACGCCGGACGGCTCGTCCCCGAGCTGCGCGCCCTCGCACCGGCCGCCGACAAGCGCATGTCGGCCACGCCCTACGCCAACGGTGGGCGCCTGCGCACCGACCTCCCGCCGGTGGACCTCGCCACCCACGAGGTACCCCTGCCCGCGCGCGGCACGACGTGGGTCGAGAACACGCTCTCCTCCGGGGGCCTCATGCGGGACCTGTATGCCGCGACGGCGCGGCCCGACGGCGGCGGCACCTTCCGGGTGTTCTCCCCGGACGAGACCGCGAGCAACCGGCTGCAGTCGGTGTTCGAGGTGACCGACCGGAACTTCATGGGACCGCTGCTCGCCACCGACGACCACCTCGGACCGGACGGCCGGGTCATGGAGGTCCTCAGCGAGCACCTGTGCCAGGGCTGGCTCGAGGGGTACGTCCTCAGCGGACGCCACGGGGTGTTCGCGACGTACGAGGCGTTCGCCATGGTGTCGGCGTCGATGGCGGTCCAGCACGTCAAGTGGCTCCAGCACGCCAAGGACCTGCCGTGGCGCGCGGACGTGTCGTCGCTCAACGTGCTCCTGACCTCGACCTGCTGGCGCAACGACCACAACGGGTTCTCCCACCAGGGCCCCGGGCTGATCGACTGCCTCATCCCGCTGGCGCCGGACGTCGTCCGCGTGTGGTTCCCGCCGGACGCCAACACCGCCCTGTCCATCACCGACCACTGCCTGCGCAGCACCAACCACGTCAACCTCATCGTGGTCGACAAGCAGAAGCACCTGCAGTACCTCACGCTCGAGGAGGCGCACCGACACTGCGCCGCCGGTGCCGGCGTCTGGGACTGGGCGAGCACGGGCCGCGACGACGAGGAGCCCGACATCGTGCTGGCCTGTGCCGGTGACGTCCCGACCCAGGAGGCGCTCGCGGCCGCCGAGCTCCTGCACGAGCACGTGCCGGACCTGCGCGTGCGGTTCGTCAACGTCGTCGACCTCATGGCGATGCTGCCGGAGAACGACCACCCCCACGGGTTCTCCGACAGCCAGTTCGACGACCTCTTCACGCGGGACAAGCACGTGGTGTTCGCGTTCCACGGCTACCCGCGGGCGGTCCACCAGCTCGTCCACGGCCGCAGCAACCCCGGGCGCTTCCACGTCCGCGGGTTCAACGAGCAGGGCACGACGACGACGCCGTTCGACATGGTGGTGCTCAACGGGATGAGCCGGTTCCACCTCGCCAAGGAGGCGCTGCGCCGCGCCGACCGACGCCCCGACGGCTGGGACCGGCTCACCCGGTTGTGCGACGACCGGCTCGCCGAGCACGCGACCTACATCCGCGAGCACCTCGCCGACCTGCCGGACATCGCCGACTGGACCTGGCGGGGGAGGGACGAGGCGTAGGCGGACGGGGACCGGACAGCACACCGTCAGCCGTCCCCGGCCGGTAGTTTCGAGCCCGTGGCCACCAGCATCTACATCGCCGGCACCGAAGCCCAGTCCGGCAAGTCGGCGGTGGCGGTCGGGCTGCTCGACCAGCTGAGTCGACGGGCAGGGCGGGTCGGGGTCTTCCGGCCCATCGTCCGGGCCGGTGTCCCCGACGAGCTGGTCCGCACCCTGCTGTCCCAGCTCCCGGGAGACCTGACGGTCGAGCAGGCGTGCGGCGTCACCTACGACGACCTGCACGCCTCACCCGAGCGCGCGATGGGGACCATCGTGGACCGGTTCCACGAGGTGGCCCGCGGGCACGACGTCGTCCTCGTCGTCGGGTCGGACTTCACCGACGTGTCGGCGCCCACCGAGTTCTCGGTCAACGCCGCGGTCGCGGCCAACCTGGGCTCCCGGCTGCTGCTGGTGGTCCCCGCCCAGGGACACGACCCGGCCGAGGTGGCGACCACGGCCGAGATGGCCGTGGTCGCCGCGCGGGAGGCGCACGCGCACGTCACTGGCGTCGTCGCCAACCAGGTCGACCCGGCCCTGCTGGAGGAGACGGCGTCGGCGGTCTCGACCCGCGTGGGGGTCCCCGTGCAGGCCCTGCCCGAGACCCCGCTGCTGCGGGCCCCCACGGTCAGGGACCTCATGGACGCCTGCTCCGGACGGCTGGTCCACGGCGACACGGCGTGGCTGGACCGCGAGTGCACCGGGCTGGTGGTGGCGGCGATGACCATGCCGCACGTCCTCGACCGCCTGATCGAGGGCGGGGTCGTCATCGTGCCCGGCGACCGCGAGGACGTCGTGCTCGGGGTGCTGCTGGCGCACCGGTCGAAGACCTTCCCGACGCTGTCCGGGATCGTCCTCAACGGCGGCTTCCCGCTCACCCCGCAGGTCGAGCGGCTCATCGAGGGGTTGGACGTCGTGCTGCCCGTCATCGCGACGGACAGCGGGACCATGACGACCGCGACCCGCCTGGGCGCCGCCCGTGGACGCCTCGCCCCCGACTCCACCCGCAAGCTCGAGGCGGCTGTCGCCATGGTCGAGCGCGGCCTCGACGCCGAGACACTGCTCGGACCCGTCGCCGCGGCCGGGGAGGGCACGGTGACCCCGTTGATGTTCGAGCACCGACTGGTCGACGACGCCCGCGCGGCGGGGTCGCACATCGTCCTGCCCGAGGGTGCGGAGGACCGCATCCTGCTGGCCGCCGACACCGTCCTCGGCCGAGGCATCGCGCGGCTCACGCTGCTCGGGGACCCCGAGGTCATCCACGCCAACGCCCAGCGGCTCGGCGTCGACGTCTCCTCGGCGGCCGTCGTCGACCCGGGGACGAGCGAGCTGCGCGAGGGGTTCGCGGCCGACTACGCCCGGCTGCGCGCCCACAAGGGCGTCACGCTCGACCAGGCCCGCGACCGCGTCGTCGACCCCTCGTACTTCGGAACGATGATGGTCCACCAGGGACTGGCCGACGGCATGGTCTCCGGGTGCATCACGACCACGGCCCACACGATCCGTCCCGCGCTGGAGATCGTCCGCACCGCGCCCGACGTCTCGGTCGTCTCCAGCGTCTTCCTCATGTGCCTGGCTGACCGGGTCCTCGTCTACGGCGACTGCGCGGTCAACCCCGACCCGACCGCCGAGCAGCTCGCCGACATCGCGATCTCCTCGGCGCGGACCGCCCGGCAGTTCGGCATCGAACCGAGGGTCGCGATGCTGTCCTACTCGACGGGGGAGTCCGGTTCGGGCGTGGACGTCGACAAGGTGCGCGCCGCGACCGCGCTGGTCCACGAGCGCGCTCCCGGGCTGCTCGTCGAGGGCCCCATCCAGTACGACGCCGCCGTCGACCTGGCCGTCGCCGCGACCAAGCTCAAGGACAGCCCTGTCGCCGGCCGGGCCACGGTGCTGGTGTTCCCCGACCTCAACACCGGGAACAACACCTACAAGGCGGTGCAGCGCAGTGCGTCGGCCGTTGCCATCGGCCCGGTCATGCAGGGGCTCAACCAGCCGGTCAACGACCTGTCCCGCGGGGCCCTCGTGCGGGACATCGTCAACACCATCGCCATCACCGCGATCCAGGCGGGAGCCCGGTGACCGCCGCCCGCCCGGTCCTCGTGGTCAACGCCGGGTCGTCGTCCCTGAAGTACCAGGTGCTCGACGCCGCGACCGGCGTGACGGAGGCGACGGGGATCATCGAGCGCATCGGGGGCGCCGCCCACCTGCGCCACACCACCCCGGCGGGCACCCACGAGGAGGACCTCGCCTGCCCCGACCACCGCGCCGCGATCGACGCCGCCCGCGACGCCCTGCGCCGCCACGGCCCCGACACCAGCTCTCTCGGCCTGTACGCCGTGGGCCACCGCGTCGTCCACGGCGGCCCCCACTTCACCGAACCCGTCCTCGTCGACGACGACGTCCTCGCCGCCATCGAGGACCTCGTCCCGCTGGCCCCGCTGCACAACCCGGCGAACCTCGAGGGCATCCGCAGCGCCCGCCGCTCCTTCCCGGGAACGCCACAGGTGGCCGTCTTCGACACGGCCTTCCACCAGACGCTGCCGCCGGAGGCGTTCACGTACGCGGTGCCCGCCGAGTGGCGCGAGGAGCACCAGGTACGGCGGTACGGCTTCCACGGCACCTCGCACCGGTTCGTCTCGCGTCGCACCGCCGAGCTCCTCGGCCGCGCGCCCGGCGACTGCAACGTCATCGTGCTCCACCTCGGCAACGGCGCCAGCGCCTGCGCGGTCCGCGGCAGCCAAAGCATCGACACCTCGATGGGCCTGTCCCCGCTCGAGGGACTGGTCATGGGCACCCGCTCGGGGGACGTCGACCCGGCGCTCGGCGCCTACCTCCAGCGGGTCGCGGGACTGGACCCCGCCGCATACGACGAGGCCCTCAACAAGGGCAGCGGGCTCCTCGGGCTGGCCGGCATCGCCGACCTGCGCGAGCTCGACGCACGTCGTGAGGCGGGCGACGACGCCGCAGCCCTGGCGTTCGCCGTGATGGTCTACCGGCTTCGTAAGTACGTCGGGGCGTACGCCGTGGCGCTCGGACGGGTCGACGCCATCGCCTTCACCGGTGGCATCGGGGAGAACAGTGCCAGCGTCCGCGCGGCGGTCCTGGGTGGCCTCGACGTGCTGGGCGTGGAGCTCGACCCCACGGCCAACGCCGACGGCGACCCCGAACGAAGGGTGACCACGGACGGGAGCCGGGTCGCAGCCTGGGTCGTGCCGACCAACGAGGAGCTCGAGATCGCCCGGGCCTGCCTGGCCGTCCTGGGGGACGGGCAGGACGGGTGAGGCCGCCGCATAGGGTGCTCGCGTGAGCACTCTCTACCGCGGCGGCTTCGTCTACTCACCCATCGACCCCTTCGCGAACGCGATGGTCGTCGACCACGCGACGGGCACGATCGCGTGGATCGGCGGGGACGATGCCGCCTCGGTCCACGGCGACGCGGTGGACCGCGTGGTCGACCTCGACGGCGCCCTCGTGACCCCGGCGTTCGTCGACTCGCACGCGCACCTCTCCCAGACCGGCGCCGGCCTGCGCGGCGTCGACCTCGGCACCACCCGCAGCGTCGCCGAGGCGCTGTCCCGCATCGAGGACGCCGCCCGCCGCCAGCAGGGGCGCCCCGTGTACGCCCCCAACTGGGACCAGGGCCGGTGGGCAGAGCGCCGTCCGGTCACCGGCGCCGAGCTCGACCGTGCCACCTACGGCGGCGTGGTCTACTCACCGCGCATCGACGGCCACTCCGCCGTGGTCTCCTCGGCGCTCGCCGCCGCCTCGGGTGCCCGTGACCTCCCCGGGTGGGAGGGAGAGGGCCTGGTGACCCGCGAGGCGCACCACGCGGCCCGCGTCGCCTTCGCCGACGCGGTCACCCCGGCCCAGCGCCGCGCCGACATCGACCTCGCCCTGCGCAGCGCCGCGGCCGCCGGGATCGGCCTGGTCCAGGAGAACGGCGGACCTGTCCTGTCCAGCGCCGACGACTTCGCCGACGTGCTGGCGGCGGGGGAGCGCGGCGACGGGCCCCAGACCCTCGGCTACTGGGCCGAGCTCGTCGCCGACGAGCAGCAGGCCCGCGACCTCGCCACCCTGCACGGCGCCCACGGCCTGGCCGGCGACCTGAACGTGGACGGTTCCATCGGGTCGCGCACCGCCCACCTCCGCGACGACTACACCGACCTCGCCGGGCACACCGGCAACGCCTACCTGTCCGTCGCCCAGGTCCGCGACCACGTGGCCGCCTGCTCCCTGGCCGGGCTGCAGGCCGGGTTCCACGTCATCGGCGACGCGGGAGTGGACACCGTCGTGGAGGGGTTCGAGGCGGCCGCGGCGCTGGTCGGTGCCCCCGTGGTGGCCCGGTCCCGGCACCGGCTCGAGCACCTCGAGATGGTCGACCCCGGCCAGATCGCCCGGCTCGTGGCGCTCGGGGTGGGCGCCAGCGTCCAGCCCGCCTTCGACGCCTTCTGGGGCGGTTCGGACGGCATGTATGCCGTGCGGCTCGGGACCGAGCGCGTCGTCGGCGAGGCGCCGATGAACCCGTTCGCCTCGATGCTCGCCGCCGGTATGACGGTGGCGTTCGGCTCCGACTCGCCCGTGACGCCGTTCGCGCCGTGGGAGGCCGTCCGCGCCTGCATCGCCCACCACGACGAGCGGCAGCGCATCTCTGCCCGGTCGGCCTTCCTCGCCCACACCCGCGGGGGGTGGCGCGCTGCCGGCTTCGACGACCGTGGCTACCTCGACCTCGGCCTGCCGGCGACGTTCGCCGTCTGGAAGGTGGGCGACCTCGTCGTGCAGGCCCCGGACGACCGGATCCAGACATGGAGCACCGACCCGCGCTCCGGCACCCCCGGCCTGCCCGACCTGTCGCCGGGCGAACCCGCTCCGCAGTGCCTGCGCACCGTCGTCCGTGGCCGCACGGTCTTCGACGCGGGCGCCTTCACCCCCTGAGAACCCGCGGTCCGTGAGCCATCCGAAGGACCAGTACGCCTCGGATCGCTCTAGGACTCGGGGCAACCTCCGACGGCCAGGCGGGACGAGACGGCACAATTCGGGCCGTGCGCGTGATCCGGGTGGAGCAGCGGACACAAGGGGGTGTGACCAGACACCACGCCCCTGAGGGCGCCACCGACCGTGAGGCCGAGCTGAGCGGGCTGTTCCGGCAGCACGCCGCCCGCGTCCACGCCTACGCCCGCCGGCACGTCGAGCAGAGCCAGTGCGACGACGTCGTCTCCGAGACGTTCCTCGTCGCCTGGCGCCGGCCGGACCAGGTCCCGCAGGAGCCGCTGCCGTGGTTGCTCGTCGTGGCCCGGAACGTCATCGCCAACCAGCGTCGGACCGCCCGTCGCGCCGACCAGGTCTGGTTCGCCGCAGTGCGCGACGGCTGGACCTCTGCCGCGCCGTCGGCCGACGAGGCCGTCCACGAGCGCGACAGCATGGTCCGCGCGCTCGAGCAGTGCACCCGCGCTGAGCGCGAGGCGCTCCTGCTCACGGCGTGGGACGGGCTGTCACCGGCACAGGCTGCCGAGGTCGCCGACTGCTCGGTCCGCGCCTTCACCGTGCGCCTGCACCGCGCCCGATCACGCCTCCGGGCCGCGTATGCCGCCGACACCGCCCCCGCGCCCGCCCGACCGGCGGGGGAGCACGCCCCCTCCTCCCACCGCCCCCGCACGGCCACCCTCGCCCAGGAGCTCTCATGACCAGCCTCGACCAGCTCACCGACCGCGCTCCCGACCCCCTCGACCTGTTGGCGGCCGGGCGCCCGACGTCCGCCTCGCTCCAGCGCGACTGGACCCCGGCGCGGGCGGAGGTCGCTCTCGCCATCACGCTCCACCGCACGCGCGACGAGGCCGAGGACGGGCCTCCCGCCAGGCTGCTCGCGCTGACTCCTGGACGGTCCCGCCGTCGCTGGGTCGCCCTGGGTGCGGCCGCTGCGGCGGCGGCCCTCGTGGTTCTCGGGGGCACCGCGGTGCTCGCACCCGATGCCGCCCTGCCGCGAGCCGACGCCGTCGAGCAGCTCGCCCGCCGGGCCGAGGTGGCGCCCACCCTGCAGGTGGGACCGGGGGAGTACCTGCACCAGGTCGTGCACTTCACCCAGCAGAACCGTGACGCCCGGACCCCCGCGGTCGACACGACGTCCGAGAGCTGGGTGGACGCCGAGGGGACGTCGTGGCGACGGGACCTGTCGAAGGTCGGCCCGGTGGGCACGTCCTACTACCGCTTCCCACCGAGCGACCTGGGGGACGACCCGTTCATGGGGACCCAGCCGTCCGACTACCTCCGGTGGCCCACCGATCCGGCCGGGCTGCGGGCCTTCTTCGACGCGCACCTGCGCAGCACCGGCCCCAACTCGCTCGACCCGAGCCAGGCGATCTTCGAGAACTGCAGCGACCGGTTCCTCTCGGGCACCGTGCCACCGAAGCTGAACGCCGCGATGATCCGGGTGCTGGGGTCGTTGCCGCAGGTGACAACGTCGAAGGTCCGATACGCCGGCCGCGCAGCCATCGAGCTCGAGTACCGCGGGGCCTACGTCAACGCGGTCTACTTCGACGAGCAGACCGCGCGGTACCTGGGCGAGACCGCGCTGGGGGAGCGGACCCTGGTCACCACCGAGCCCAGCGTGGTGGGATCGGTCCCCGCCGTGGTGAGGAAGCACGCCATCGAGCAGGGCAACGACGACGCCACCGCTGGGCGCAGCTGACCACCGAGCGAAGAAGCAGGATTTCCGGCCAACGCGGCAGTTGGCCGGAAATCCTGCTCCCCACTGCTAGATTTGCGCCGTGTCTTCGCGAGCCAAACCCCTGCTGGACCTCGATCCCGCCACCGTCCGCCAGGCCCGCGCCCTCGCGCGCAAGGCCGGCCGTCCCGTCGTCAAGCTGGCCCAGAGCCACACGACCGTCTCCGTCGAACGGGCCACGCTGCGCCTCGCCGGCCTGTCCGGCGCCGACCACGAGCGGGTGCCGTGGGTCAACCACCTCGTCGACGCGGTCCGCGCCGAGGTCGGCCTCGAGCACGGGGTCACCACCCCGGTGTACGACGCCCTGCGCAGGGGAGAGGCACCAGACCTGCTGACCCTGGCCCAGAAGGCCGCCAGCGGCTCGGTGCAGTTCCGGCTCCCCGCGGGCCGTGAGACCACCCGTGCCCAGGCCCTGGCGCGACGCGAGGTGAGCCGCGGCATACGCACCATCGACAAGCAGCGCGCCAACCGCGACCGGCTCATCACGCGCCACGGCGACCCCGAGCAGCGCCCGTGGATCTACCTCATCGTCGCCACCGGCGACATCTACGAGGACATCCCCCAGGCCCAGAACGCCGCCCGCGAGGGTGCCGACATCATCGCCGTGATCCGCTCCACCGGGCAGTCGCTGCTCGACTACGTGCCCGAGGGCGCCACCCGCGAGGGGTATGCCGGCACGTACGCCACGCAGGAGAACTTCCGGCTCATGCGTGCGGCCCTGGACGAGACGTCCAAGGAGCTCGGCCGCTACATCCGCCTCACCAACTACGCGTCGGGGCTGTGCATGCCCGAGATCGCCACGCTGGCCGGGCTCGAGCGCCTCGACATGATGCTCAACGACTCGATGTACGGGATCCTCTTCCGCGACATCAACCCGATCCGCACCTTCGTCGACCAGCGGTTCAGCCGCCAGATCCACGCCCGTGCCGGGATCATCATCAACACCGGCGAGGACAACTACCTCACCACCGCGGACGCCGTCGAGGCCGCGCACACGGTCACCGTGAGCCAGCTGCTCAACGAGTACTTCGCCAAGGAGGCCGGGCTCGAGGACTGGCAGCTCGGCCTGGGCCACGCGTTCGAGATCAACCCCGAGCTCCCCGACAGCTTCCGGATGGAGCTCGCGCACGCCCTGCTCGCCCGCCAGCTGTTCCCCGACGCGCCGCTGAAGTGGATGCCGCCGACCAAGCACATGACCGGCGACGTGTTCCGCGGCTACCTCCTCGACGGGTTCTTCAACCTCGTCGGTGCCATGACCGGCCAGGGCATCCTGCTCGTCGGCATGATGACCGAGGCGGTCGTCACGCCGTTCCTGTCCGACCGCGACCTGGCGCTGCAGAACGTCCGCTACGTGCTCAACGCCGCCGGTGGCCTCACCGAGGACTTCCACCCGCCGCGTGACGGGTTCATCCAGACCCGGGCCCGCCAGGTGCTCGGTGACGCGATCGACCTGCTCACCGACATCACCCAGGAGCCGGGGAAGGCCCCGCTGCTCGAGGCCATCGCCGACGGTACGTTCGGCCTGATGAAGCGCCCGGCCGACCGGGGCAAGGGCCTCGACGGCGTCGTCGTGCGCGCCGACGACTACGACAACCCCGCCACGACGATGCTCGAGGAGGGCTCGAACCGATGAGCGCGTCCACGACCGACAGCGCGATGCCCCTGGAGCCGATGCCCAAGGCAGGCAAGCAGGGAGCCCCGGCGAAGCGTCAACCCGACATCATCCGTCCGTACGGCGACACCACCGGCGACGGCATGGTCCAGGTGTCCTTCACCCTCCCCGTGCCGCACGACAAGCGTGCCGAGGGTGCGGCCCTGCAGCTCGCCGCCAAGATGGGCCTGGAGCCGGCGCTGCTCGTCCACGCCAAGCCGATGGGCCCCGACTTCACCTTCTTCGTCGTCTACGGCAGCGCCAAGCACCTCGTCGACCTGCGCGAGGTCACGGTCGTGGAGCGCGAGTTCCCGCTGCTCAGCCCGACCGAGGTCAACAAGGCCATCAAGTCCCGCCTGCGCCGCAAGCTCGTCGTCGTCGGCGCCTGCATCGGCACCGACGCGCACACGGTGGGCATCGACGCGATCCTCAACATCAAGGGATTCGCGGGGGAGAAGGGCCTGGAGTACTACCGCGAGGTCAAGGTGGTGAACCTCGGCGCCCAGGTCCTCGTCCCCGAGCTCGTCGAGCGGGCGCGGGCCGAGAAGGCCGACGCCGTCATGGTGAGCCAGGTCGTCACCCAGCGTGACGCCCACATCCACAACACGACGACGATGAGCGCCGCCTTCCGCGAGGCGTACCCCGCAGGCCAGGTCCCGTTGCTCGTCGTCGGCGGGCCGCGGTTCGAGGAGGGGTCCGCCCCCAAGCTCGGCGTCGACCGCATCTTCGGCCGGGGAACCACCCCCGGCGAGGTGGCCAGCTACCTCGTCCACGCCCTGGCAGCCCCGACCACCAAGGAGAAGGCATGACCACGCCAGCAGCCGGCCCCACCGTCGGCCGGACCGTCACCCACCGTCGCTACGTGCCGTACAGCCACGCCCACTACGCGGGCAACCTCGTCGACGGCGCTTACTCGCTGGCGGCGTTCGGCGACGTGGCCACGGAGATGTGCATCGTCACCGACGGCGACGAGGGTCTGTTCGCGTCGTACTCCGACGTGCAGTTCAGGGCCCCTGTCCGTGCCGGTGACGTCATCGAGATCGAGGCACGGCTGGTGCGCGTCGGCACCCGGAGCCGCGAGATGGAGTTCGAGGTGCGCGTGGTCGGCCGGGGCGCCCCGGAGCGCGGCGAGTCCAGCGCGGACCTGCTCGACCCGCCGCTGGTGGCCACGACCGCCCGGGGGGTCGTGGTCGTCCCCCCGTCGGCCTCCGACAGCTGAGACCGGCTTCGGCGTGTCGCGACGGACACGCCGACCGTTCGTCGAATGGGTTGTCCCGTAACGGTTCTCGTCCCCGCGGCTGACCTGCGCAATGGCGAGTTTCCGCCACGGACGGTGTCTTGACACCCCTTCCCACGCCGGTAGGTTTGCCCACGGTCGTCCACCCGACGAACCGTCCGCGAGGGGGAATCCGCGCAGGGACGGACTCACTGACCGGTGGCTAGCGCGCGCAGCCACCGCCCGCCAGCAGTGAGTTCCGGACTCGAGCAGGTGCCCTGACCGAGGCGGTGGGGGACGGCGGCACGGCCCGTGCGCCTAGTAGACAACAGCAGGCTGTCGACACCCAGCCGACCCCCTGCTGGTCCCAACGGCAGCACGGGCCGTGCCGTGTCCTACCGTGGTGCCGTGCCGACGTCCTCCCGCCCGCGGGTCACCACCCTCGTCGTCCTCGTGCTCGCCGCTGTCTCGGGTGTGGCCACCGCGTTCGCCTTCCCCACGCACGACGTGTGGTGGCTCGCCCCACTCGGCGTGGGCCTTCTCTCGTGGACCGTGACGGGGGCCCGGTGGCGGCTGGCCGCCCTGGCCGGCCTCGCGCACGGCCTCGGCTTCTTCCTGCCGACCCTGTCGTGGTCCGGGATCTACGTGGGCAAGCTCCCGTGGTTCGCGCTGTCCACCCTCGAGGCCCTGTACATCGCGGCCATGTGCGCCGTCGTCGCCGTCGTCCAGCGTCCGCTGCTCGGGACGCGACTGCGCCCCCTGGCGCACGCCGTCGTGCCGCTCGCCTGGGTCCTGCAGGAGTGGGCACGCAGCACCACGCCGTTCGGCGGCTTCCCGTGGGCCCGGCTCGCGTTCAGCCAGGCCGACAGCCCGCTCGCGCCCTTCGCCCGCTTCGCAGGGGCGCCCGGCCTCACCTTCGCCGTCGCCGCGGTGGGGGTCCTGCTCCACGTGGGGGTCGAGGCAGCCGTCCGCCGCGCCCGCCGCGCCCGGCGACCGGGAGTGCCGGTGACGGTCGCGCAGCCGGTTCTCGGCGCTGTGCTGGCCGTCCTGGCGCTGGCCCCTCTGGGCCTGGCCCTGGCCACGACGCCGCCCACCGACGGCCGGAAGGTCTCGGTCCTGTTCGTCCAGGGGAACGTGCCCAAGGCGGGACTGGACTTCAACTCCGAACGGCGCAAGGTCCTCGACAACCACGTGCAGGGCACCCTTGCCGCGGCGGCGCGCAACCCGGTGCCGCCGAGCCTGGTCGTCTGGCCCGAGAACGCCTCCGACATCGACCCCTTCCGCAACCTCGACGCCGCCGCCGACATCCGGCTGGCGGTCGAGACGGTCAAGGCGCCGCTGCTGCTGGGCGCCGTCCTGGTCGGACCGGGGGAGTATGTCTCCAACGCCAGCCTGTTCTACCTGCCGGGCAGCAACGACCCTCAGCGCTACGTCAAGCAGCACCCCGTGCCGTTCGCGGAGTACATCCCCTACCGGAGCTTCTTCCGGAACTTCAGCGACAAGGTCGACCTCGTGACCCGCGACTTCGCCAAGGGGGACCGCGCCGGCGCGTTCGAGGTACCGGTCAAGGGCCAGGAGCCCTACTGGATCATCCCGACCATCTGCTTCGAGGTGGCCTACGACGACCTCATGCGCGACTCGACGCTGCAGGCCGGCAAGACCGCCAACATCCTCGCCGTCCAGACCAACAACGCCACGTTCGGCTACACCGCCGAGTCCGAGCAGCAGTTCGCCATCAGCCGGATCCGCGCCATCGAGCACGGCCGTTCGGTCGTCCACGTCTCGACGGTGGGGGTCAGCGGCTTCATCAACCCCGACGGAACGTACGTCGACAAGACCTCGTTGTTCACCCCAGCAGCCGAGTTCGGCTCCCCGGTGGTCCGCTCGGAGGTCACCGTCGCCGACCGGCTCGGTCCGCTGCCGGAGTATGCCGCGGCCCTGGCCACGGTGGCCCTGCTCGCCATCGGACAGTGGCTGCGTCGCCGGGACGCTAGGGTCGAGGCCGCCGCCACCGACCCCGCGGGGCCGGCAGAGTCACGAAGGGACAGCGTCGTTGTCTGACCAGATCGACCGGGTGCTCGTCTGCATCCCGACCTACAACGAGCGGGAGAACCTCCCGCTCGTCGTCCGCCGCATCCGCGACGCCGTGCCGAGCGCGGACGTCCTCGTCCTGGACGACAACTCCCCGGACGGCACCGGCGACGTCGCCGACGAGCTGGCGGCCGCCGACGCCCAGGTCCAGGTGCTGCACCGGCCGGGCAAGCAGGGTCTGGGCATGGCCTACCTCGCCGGCTTCCACTGGGGGCTGGACCGTGGGTACGACGCCATCGTGGAGATGGATGCGGACGGTTCGCACCAGCCCGAGCAGCTGCACCGACTTCTCGACGCACTGACCCGCGCGGACCTCGTCATCGGCTCGCGCTGGGTGCGCGGCGGCTCCGTCGTCAACTGGCCGCTGCACCGCAAGGCGCTCAGCGTCGGCGGGAACCTCTACACACGGGCCCTGCTGGGCATGCCCGTGCACGATGCGACCGCCGGGTACCGCGCGTACCGCGCCGACGCCCTGCGCGCGATGGGCCTGAGCCAGGTGGCCTCGCAGGGCTACTGCTTCCAGGTGGACCTGACCCGCCGCGCGGTGCGGCTCGGGCTGCGCGTCACCGAGGTGCCCATCACCTTCGTCGAGCGCGAGATCGGTGACTCGAAGATGAGTGGCGACATCATGCGCGAGTCGCTCCAGCGGATCACCTCGTGGGGCGTCCACCACCGGGCCGACCAGCTCCGCGGCCTCTCCCGCCGCCGGGAGGCGACGTGGCACGAGCTGTAGGCGGCACCCCATACGCCCGCGCCGGGCGGCCTCGCCGTCCGCGCTGGCTCGTCGTCGTGTTCGTCGTCCTGCTCGTCGTCCCGGTCCTGGAGATCGCGGCGATCATCGCCGTCGGCAAGGCGATCGGCGGGTGGCAGACCCTCGTGCTGCTGCTCGTGGAGTCCGCGCTGGGCGCCTGGCTCGTCCGGCGTGAGGGGGCCCGTGCCTGGGCCGCGCTCAACACCGCCCTGCGCACCGGGCAGATGCCCAGCCGCCAGCTCGCCGACGCGGCCCTCGTGCTGGTCGGCGGGACCCTGCTGCTGGCCCCGGGGTTCCTCACCGACATCGTCGGCTTCTTCTTCATCCTCCCCGTGACGCGACCCATCGCCCGGACGCTGCTCGAGGCCGCGGTGGCCCGGCGCCTGCTGGGCGGCTTCCAGGGCCGGTGGGGGAGCGGCCCCGGGGGCCCGAACGGTCGGGGTGGCCCTGGTGGTTCGGGGGACGACCCCGGGGTGGTCGAGGGCGAGGTCCTGTGACCGACACCGCCTCTGGCACGACGAACGGCCGCGCCCTTTCGGGTGCGGCCGTTCGTCGTGGAGCCCGTCGGCTCGGTGAGGTGCTCAGGCAGTGCGCTTGCGGCGCGGCTTCTCGCCGCGGGACTCGCGCAGGAGGACCAGGCGCTCCTCGAGGAGCTCCTCGAGCTCGGGGATGGAGCGACGCTCCAGCAGCATGTCCCAGTGGGTGCGGACGTGCTTGACCTGCTTCGCCTCGGGCTCGGGGCCGTCGACGAGACGCGCCTCTTCGCCGCACCGGCACTCCCAGGTCGGCGGGATCTCCGCCTCGATCGAGAACGGCAGCTCGGTCCGGTGCCCCTGCGGGCACACGTATGCGGTGATCTGACGCTCGCTCGGGACGACGTGGTCGTCGGTCTCGAGGCTGTGTGAAACCATTCGGCTACCGCGAAGGGTGCGCTCTGCCATGGTGGGTTCTCCCAACGTGCGTGGTTCCCAGCCCGCTCTGTCGGGGGCTCGGGATTCGTCAGGGATAACGACGCCGACCCCTGCAATGTTCCGACGCGTGAGCGTGTCGCACGGTTGGCAGGCTGTGACACAGGTCACATTTCGGGCTGTCCGCGCAGGTCAGACGACCTCGGGCAGCTCGTTCCCGGCGTCGAGGATTCCCCGTCGCATGTCGACCCGCGCGAGCAGGAGCCCGCCGATGACGAAGAAGACCACCAGGGCCACGATGGCCGGGCGGTACGAGCCGGTCCACTGGTAGACCAGCCCGAAGGTCAGCGTGCCGAACCAGCTCGTGCCACGCTCCATCGCCTGGTAGAGGCTGAAGAACTCCGCCTCCCGGTTCTTCGGGACGAGCTGGCTGTAGAGCGACCGGCTCAGCGCCTGGGTCCCGCCGAGCACCAGACCGATGGCGACCCCCAGGGCGAACAGCGGGGGGAGGGTCCGGTCGGGCAGGAAGTAGGCGACCACGACGACGCCGCTCCACAGGACGAGGCCGGCCAGCACGCAGCGCCACGCGCCATACCTCTTGGCGAGCCAGCCGAAGAGGAGGGCGCCGCCGATGCCGACGAACTGCACCATGAGGAAGAGGGTGAGCATCGTCGTCTCGGCGAAGCCGAGCTCGCGCTGGCCGTAGAGGCTGGACTGGCCGATGACGGTCTGGATGCCGTCGTTGAAGAACAGGTAGGCGACGAGGAACAGCAGGGTCTGGGGGAACAGCCGCAGCTCGCGGAACGTGGACCCGAGCTGGCGGATGCTGCCCCCGACGATCCCGGCCGTCCGGGCGACCTCCGGCCGCTCCACCCCGCGCAGGCGCCACATGCCGATCACGGGGATGAGGGTGAAGGCCGCCCACCAGAGGCCGGCCATGAGCATGCTCAGCCGGACGGCACCCCCCTTGTCCAGCCCGAGCTTGCCGGGGTCGGACAGCATGAGGAAGTTCACCGCCAGCAGGAGGCCACCACCGAGGTAGCCGAGCGCCCACCCGCGCGACGAGACCTTGTCGCGGTCGTCGGGGCTCGCGATGCGGCACAGGATCGAGTCGTAGACCACCAGCGACGCACCCAGGCTCAGGGTGGCGACGATCAGCAGCACCACGCCGAGCTGCCAGTTGGTGCCCTTGACCAGCGCCATCAGGCACGCCGCCACCGCACCGACCCCGGCGAAGGCACCGAGCAGCCGTGCCGGGCGGGGGGACCGGTCCGCGATCGCCCCGACGAAGATCAGCGCGACGGCCGAGACGATCGTGGCGAGCGTGACGGTGAACGGTGCGAGCGAGCCGGGGGAGATGCCCACCCCGAGGACCTCGAGGTTGGTGCGACAGGTCTGCCCGTCCGCGAGGTCCGGACAGGCGGCGCTCTCGGCCACCGCGGTGAGGTACGGGGTGAACAGGACCGTCGCGGTCGTGGTGACGTAGGCGGAGTTGGCCCAGTCGTACCAGTACCAGGACCTGCGGTAGTGCTCGTTCCCGACCCAGGCCGCCTGCTGGTCGACCGCCGCTGTTGTCATGCGTGAAGGGTGGCACAGCGACCGTTGTCACAGATGCGTATTGCTACCCAAGGACGAGCGGCGAGTCGGCGGCTCGCGAGGTCGTGGGGGAGTGCGACTAGCCCGCGTACTCCCAGTGCCACGGCTCGGGCAGCGAGCCGTCCGGCTCGGCCCACGAGGGATGGAACCAGCCGTACAGGGGGGCGTTCTGCTTCATCCACAGGTGGGCCGAGGACCCGAAGCTCTGGATCCCTCCGCAGAGGTCGACAGCGCGTCCGAAGCCGTGCTCGCTGCGTCCGGGGGTGGCGGCCCACTTGCCGCGGTCCGCCTTGACCGAGACCTGCTCGGCGAAGGACCGGTAGGAGTCGGTGATGCAGATCGGGGACCCGGTGTCCTTCTCGTAGGCCAGGCTCATCGCGTTGAAGGCGGCTGCCGCGCCGGGGCGCAGGCTCTGGGTGGGGTCGGCGTACAGCGGGCACAGGCCGGCGGCCGGGATCGCACCGTTCGGGTACTCGAGCTCGTTGGTGCTGCACGCCTTGACCGAGCCGTCCGCCTTGACGCCGGGGACGATCATCGCCTTGCGCAGGCGGGCCGTGGCCGCCTTGCCCGCCTCGGTCTCGCTGCCGAGGAGCAGACCCGCGATCGGCCCGACCTTGGTCACCTGGGCGGCGTGCAGGGCGCGGGTGGCGTCGAGCTGCGACTTCTGCTGGGCGATGGCGGCGTCGAGCTTGGTTTTGGCCTCGGCCGCGGCAGCGGCGAGCTCCTTGGCGCGGGTGCTGGCCTCGACAGCCCTGACCGCGGCCTCCTGCTGGAGGGCGGTGTGGTCCTCGACCTTGTTGAAGGCCCAGGTCCGCTGGTCGCTGAGGTAGGAGAGCTGGGCTGCGGTGTCGCTGGCCTCGCTCGCGTCCTTGCCCAGGGCCTCGAACAACAGGCTCACGTCGCCGAGGGTGCCGCCACCACCGGCATAGGCCTGGTAGGCCCACTGACCGAGGGCCCGGCGGTCCTCACCCAGCTGGGTGCTCAGGCTCTGGTAGAGGGCGACGCTCCGGGCGGCCTCGTCGACGGCAGCGCGTTCGGCGGTCCGCGCCTCGGAGTACTGCTGCAGCAGGGTGTTGGCCTGCTTGGCGTAACGGTCCAGCTTGGTCGCCGACGCGGCGATGGCGGCGTTGGAACGGGTGAGGTCTGCGGTGAGGGCGTCGGCCTGGGCGATCTGGGCGGCGACCTGCGCAGGGCTGAGCGTGGCCTCGGCCTTGCCGGCCTTGTCCTTGACGGCCTTGTCCTTGGCCGCCTTCTGCTTCGCCGCCTTGTCCTTGGCGTCTTTGGCGTCCTTGGCGCTCTGGTCCAGCAGCGAGCTGGCCGCACTGGCGCTGACGACGGCTCCCGAGGTGGGCGTCAGGGTCGACGCCTGAGCCGAGGTCCCGCCGACCAGCACCATTACCGCGACTGCGGTCCCGGTGAGTCCGGCGCGCGTGCCGAGCCCAACCACGATCTGTCCCAACTCTCGTCCTCGCGCAGCCCGGGGGGTGGGCGGCGCCATGCTCCTCGAGGAGGTTAACCGCGCGGGCGCGCAGCCCGCCTCGGTCGTTCCGGCACAAACTTCGGCCGTTCTACCGAGCCGGTCGCTCCATCAGGCTGACGACGTGTCCGCTTGCCCCCCGTTGGTGCACCTCGCGGTACCCGCGGGCACGGTGGAAGGCCAGGGACGGCTCGTTCGGTGGATCGATGTTGACCTCCAGCACCAACCGACCACGGGGGACCGCGGACGCCTCGACGGCGTCGTAGACGGCCGAGGCGAGCCCGCGGCGCCGGAACGTCCCGTCGATGACGATGCGGTCGAGGTAGTCGAACGCGTCGCCGTACTCCTGGGAGAACCAGCGGTAGTTCTCCGAGTCGTAGTCGCTGCCGGGGGAGAAGACGAGGACGAAGCCGGCGACCTGTCCGTCGCACACGATGACGTCGGCCCGGGACGCCCAACCACGCAGCTGGTGCAGGCGGGCCGCGTCCATCGGCGAGAGCAGCTCCACGTGGCGGCGGTTCAGGTCCAGGACCGCGTCGACGTCGTCGTCGGTCATCGGTCGGAGCAGGTTCGAACGGTCCATGGAGGCGAGTCTGTCACCCATGACATTTGTCACTTCCGCCCTGGTCGGGGGCTGCATAGCCTCCGCCGGTCACGTGGTGCCCGATCCGTCCGTTGCCACCTGCTTCCACCCCTACAGGAGTGCCCGTATGCGTCGCCCCGCCCCCTCGTCCCCCCGTGCGTCCGAGACACCGGCCCGCACGACCCCACGGACGGCGGTGACGGCGGGTGCAGCCCTGCTCGCCGCGGCCGCCCTCACCGCCGGCGGCGCCTCTGCCGCGAGCGCGCACGACTCGCACGACCACCACGGGGGAGGCCAGCGCCTCGCCCCCCGCACGCACTTCACGATGAAGGACGACGGGTCCAGCGGCGCGACCCAGGGCGGTGAGGGGATCCCCAACATCGACATCGTCAAGAAGACGATCTACACCTACTACGGCGACCCCACCGGGACCGGGGCGGCGAACCCGACCTCGTCGCCATACGTGTCCGAGATGGCCTCGATCCTGGCCAGGCAGCGTCGCGAGCTGCCCCGCCTGCTGGCGGACGCCCGGCGCCACCACACGAAGCCGGCCATCGTCTTCGACGCCGACGACACCACCCTGTGGACCTACCAGATGGAGGTCGGCGACATGAAGTTCGTGTTCACGCCGGCTGCCCAGCAGCCGTGGGTCGACGGCGAGCGGTTCCCGGCGGTCCCGGGCATGGTCGACTTCGTCAACGACGCGCAGAAGATGGGTTTCACCGTGTTCGGCCTCACCGGACGCAGCGACAGCCAGAAGGCCCACACCGTCAGCAACCTGGCCAAGGTCGGCTACACGGCATTCCCGTCGGACCGCTTCTTCACCAAGTACGACTCGGGCACCACCCCTCCGGCCTACCTACCGCCGTCGTGGTGCGCGGCCTACCCCAAGTGCACGACCGTGGAGTACAAGGCCGGCACCCGGCGCCACATCGAGCAGGACCTCGGGTACGACGTCGTGCTCAACGTCGGTGACCAGTTCTCCGACCTGCAGGGTGGCTTCGCCGACCGGGCCCTCAAGCTGCCCAACCCGACCTACTACCTGCCGTCGCCCAACCTGCCGGCGGTGTCGCAGCCACGACTGGCCCCGCGCACCCGCTTCACCATGGCTCCCGACGGCACCAGCGGTGCCACCCAGGGCGGTGAGGGGATCCCCAACATCGACGTCGTCAAGAAGACCATCGCCGTCTACTACGGCGACACCGGATCGGGCACGTCCGACAAGGTGTCCTCGCCGTACATCTCGGAGATGACGCGCCTGGTGGGCCGGCGCAGCCACAGCCTGCTGCAGCAGTGCGCCACCGGCGCGCGTCGCGGCACCAGGCCTGCCATCGTGCTCGACGCAGACGACACGACCCTGTGGACCTACGACATGGAGGTCTCGGCGATGCACTTCGTCTTCGACCCGGTCGTGCAGGATAGGGACTGGGTCCAGCCGCAGCGGTTCCCGGCCACCCCGGCGATGGTGTCGTTCGCCAATGCCGCCTCCGACGCGGGCTGCACCATCGTGGGCCTCACAGGGCGCAACAGCACCCAGCGCGACGCCACGCTCGGCAACCTCGCCAAGGTCGGCTACACCGGCTTCACCCCGGCGAACTACTACACGAAGTGGACCAGCAGCGAGCAGCCGCCCGCGTACGTGACCGCGGCGGACTGCGCGGCGTACCCGAAGTGCACGACGATCGAGTACAAGTCGACGACGCGGCGCCACGTCGTCGCGCAGGGGTATGACGTCATCGCCAACTTCGGCGACCAGTTCAGCGACCTCATCGGCGGCAGCGCCGACCGGGCGGTGAAGCTGCCGAACCCGACGTACTACCTCCCGTAGTCCCGTCGCTCTCCCACGGGGGAGTGGTCGCGAGGCGCAGCCCGCCGGGCTGCGCCTCGCGGTCGTCCACAGGGCACTGGCCGGCGGCCCTGCGTCCACAAGCAGCCGGAGGTTCCCTCGCCGCCTGTCCCGCCGCCTCGGCAGGCTCGTCCCATGGATGACATGGGGGAATGGGTCAACGAGGTCCGTCTGGTCGGACGGGTCAGCCGGGCCGGCGAGGAGAGGGTGCTGCCCAGCGGCGACACCGTGGTGCAGCTGCGCGTGGTCGTTCCCCGCACGGGCAGCGACCACGGGTCGGCCCGGGTGGACACGGTCGACGTGGCCTGCTGGACGGCACGCACGCGGCGCAGCGCACTGCGCCTGACGACGGACGCGGTCGTCGAGGTGGAGGGCGCGCTGCGGCGGCGCTTCTTCCGGGCGGGCGGCGCCACCGCGAGCCGGTACGAGGTGGAGGCGAGCCGGGTCGCCGTCGTCCGCAGGGCGCCGCTCGCCGCTGCGCGGTGAGCCGGTTGGCAGCGTCCCGGTGACGTGACACGATCCGCTCGTGACCCACAGCGCGACGGAGGCCCAGCGGCTGGGTGACCTCGCCCGGCTGCGCAGGGTCCGCGACCGCATCGACCGGGACTACGCCCAGCCGCTGGACGTGGAGGCGCTCGCCCGCGGGGCGCACATGTCTGCCGGTCACCTCAGCCGCGAGTTCCGACGCGCGTACGGGGAGTCGCCGTACGGCTACCTCATGACCCGGCGGATCGAGCGCGCCATGGCGCTCCTGCGCCGGGGCGACCTCAGCGTGACCGATGTCTGCTTCATGGTCGGTTGCTCGTCGTTGGGGACGTTCAGCACCCGCTTCACCGAGCTCGTGGGAGTGCCGCCGAGCACGTACCGCCGTGAGGCGGCGGAGGCGACCGCGGGGATGCCGTCCTGCGTGGCCAAGCAGGTCACCCGACCGATCAGGAATCGAGAAGCGTCACCGGACGCCGCGCAGCTAGCGTGAGCCCCATGGACATCACGATCCACTCGAGCTTCCTCCCGCACAACGACCCGGACGCGGCCCTGGCGTTCTACCGCGACCTGCTGGGTTTCGAGGTGCGCGGCGACGTCGGTTACAAGGGCCTGCGCTGGATCACCGTCGGACCGCCGGACCAGCCTGCCACCTCCATCGTCCTGCACCCGCCGGCGGTCGACCCGGGCATCACCGAGGACGAGCGGCGCACCGTCGTCGAGATGATGGCCAAGGGCACCTACGGCGGCATCCTGCTGGCCACGTCCGACCTCGACGCCACGTTCGAGAAGGTCCAGGCGGCGGACGTCGACATCGTCCAGGAGCCTACCGAGCAGCCCTACGGCGTTCGCGACTGCGCGCTGCGCGATCCGTCCGGCAACCTCATCCGGATCCAGGAACGTCGCTGAGGTCGTTCAGCCGCTTGTGAGCACGACCAGCTCCCGGGTGGAGCGGGTCATCGCCACGTAGCGGTCGACGGCGCCCTCGATCCCGTCGCCGAAGTCCTGGGGGTCCACGAGGACGACCAGGTCGAACTCGAGCCCCTTCGACAGCTCGGGGCGCAGCGAGCGGACCCGGTTCGTGCCCTCGAAGGTCGGGTCGCCGATCACGCACCCGGTGCCGTCGGGGTGCGACGCCAGCCATGCATCGACGACCGGTTGCAGCTCGGCGACCGACCCGTGCCTGACGGGCAGACCGCTGCGGCGGATCGAGGTCGGGACGTTCGCGTCCGGGAGTGCCGCCCGGATCACCGGCTCCGCCTCGGCCATCACCTCCTCCGGCGTGCGGTAGTTGACGGTCAGCGAGCTCAGGGTGGTGCGGTCCAGCCCGATGCGCTCGAGCCGGTCCTGCCACGACTCCGGGAACCCGTGCCGGGCCTGGGCCCGGTCACCGACGATGGTCAAGCTGCGCGAGGGGCAACGCTGCAGCAGCATCTGCCACTCGGCATCGGTCAGCTCCTGCGCCTCGTCCACGACGACGTGGGCGAAGGGCCCTGCGAGCCGGTCGGGGTCGGCAGCGGGCACGGCGTCCTCGTCGACGAAGTTCTCCCGGAGGTCGGGGTGCCGCAACATCGTCACGAGTCCTTCGTGGTCGTCATCCGCGGCGATGAGGTCCTCGATGACCCTGGCCATCTGCTCGCGCTCGACGGCGGCCGCTGCCTCTCGTGACCGCTGGTGCTGCGACGCCTTCGGGTCACCGAGACGTTGCCGCGCGGCATCGAGGAACGGCAGGTCGCTGGTCGTCCAGGCCTGGGGTTCGACGCGCTGGAGCAACCGCACCTGCTCGCGCGTGAGCCAGGGTGCACATAGCCGCAGGTATGCCGGGACCGACCAGAGGTCTGCGACGAGGTCGGTGGGTTCGACCAGTGGCCAGGCGCTGTTGAGCGCCTCCAGCAGCCCACGGTTGCGCCGCAACGAGGTCCGCAGCAGGGCGGGGGAGACGTCGTCCTCGTCCACCTGCATGGCGAGCTTGTCGGCCACGATGGTCAGGAGCTCCTCGAGGACCTGGTCGCGCGCCTCGTTGTGCGGGGTCCCGGGGTCGGGGGAGTCGAAGGCCGTCGACCAGTCGGCAGGGCTAAGCCAGACGTCCGCCCACGGCGTCGTGATGGTCGACCCCTCGGACGGCGGCTCCTCGTAGAACCTCACGGCCTGCTCGACCGCCCGCACCAGCTCGACGGTCGCCTTGAGACCAGCCACGTGCGGATCGGCCTCGGGCGTCGCCGTCGCGCCCTCGGGGACGAGATCGCGCACGGTGCAGGTCTGGACGCCCTCCTCGCCGAGGCTGGGGAGCACGTCGGAGACGTAGGCGAGATAGGGCTGGTGGGGACCGACGAACAGGACGCCACCCTGCCGGTGGCCCAGGCGCGGGTCCGAGTAGAGCAGGTAGGCCGTGCGGTGGAGCGCCACCACCGTCTTGCCCGTGCCGGGTCCGCCGTCGACGACCAGAGCGCCTCGGGACCCCGCTCGGATGATGGCGTCCTGGTCGGCCTGGATGGTCCCGAGGACGTCACGCATCCGCGCCGACCGCGTCGTGCCGAGGCTGGCGATGAAGGCGGACTGGTCGTCGAGGGCAGCGCCGTGCCGAAGCCCTTCGGCGGTGAACACCTCGTCCCAGTAGTCGGTGATCCGACCGCGGTACCAGCGGTACCTGCGTCGACTGGTCAGACCCATGGGCGTCGCGTGGGTCGCCCCGAAGAACGGCTCGGCGGCGGGGGAGCGCCAGTCCACCAGCAGCCGTCGGCCGTCGCGGGCGGTCAGGCCGAGCCGACCGACGTAGACCGGCTCGTCCCCCTCGGCGCCGACCATGCGCCCCAGGCACAGGTCCACACCGAACCGGCGCAGGGCGCGCAGCCTGGCCGTGAGCCGGTGCACGTCGAGGTCGCGGTCGAGCGCTTGTCGCCCAGCGCCGCCCGGGGCCCTGCGGGTCGCCTCCAGCCGGTCGGACAGCTCGGCGATGGTGCTCTCGAGGGTCTCGGCGATGGCCGCGAAGTGTGCCTCGTCTCCGGCGACCAGGGCCGGTGCCGCCTTGGCACCCAGTCGTTGAGGGAGGTCGAACACACTGACGTCCTGGTCGTTCCTGTCACGCGTTCCCTGCGGTGACACCCCACGCATGCACGTTCTCCTTCAGCCCTCGGACGAGCTGCCGGCGCAGCTCCGACCCGAGAGTCTGAGGCACCACCGGGGCCTTGCCGCAAGACCCCCGGTGCGCTATACGTTGGAAAGGGAGAAGACCTGACGAAATGGACGTGGTTGGTTTCGTCAAGAACGCCGATAATCGACATTATGTCAATCTACCGATTTCGGCAGAGGGACAAGGGCCTCCCCGACCGGTCGCTCCACACCCGGACACCCACTGCCTGACGCGCACACCTGCGTGGTCCCGTCAGGACGGCGCTCAGCCGGCGAAGGTGACCTCAGCAGCCTGGAGCACCGCGGCCGTCCGCCCGGGCGCCGACTGGTGCTGCCAGTACAGGTTCGTGTGCGCGATGACCTGCTCCGGCGCCGGCGCACCCCAGGCGGTGAGGTCCTCGGTCGTGTGGGCATCGCCGACCAGCGTCACGTCGTACCCGCGGGCGAACGCTCCATGGATGGTCGACCGGATGCAGGCATCGGTCTGCGCGCCGGTGACGACGAGCCGGCCCACGGCGGCGTCGGCCAGGACCGTCTCGAGCTCGGTGTCCTCGAAGGAGTCGCCGAACCGCTTGTGCACCAACGGTTCCGAGTCCCGCCGTGCCAGCTCGGGCACGTACTCCCAGTCGCCACTCCCCTGCTGGAGATCGTCGCTGGAGTGCTGCACCCACACCACGGGCGTCCCGGACTCTCGGGCCTGCTCGACGAGGCCGGCGATGGTGGCCACGACCTCGTCGCGGCGGTGCGCGCCGGCGACGACGCCGTTCTGGACGTCGATGACGACGAGGGCGGTGGCGGGGCGGTCTGACAGCGTGGCCATGGCGGTCTCCTGGTCCGGTTCGGTGCGGCGACCGTGTGCCAGGTCGTCGGTTTCGACCCTAGGGCGGACCACCGACAACCTCCGTCCGACAGCCCCGTCCGACAGCCCCCTCCGACAACCCCGGCCAGCCGATGAGCCCGGGTCCACCACACCCCAAGTCAAACAAGCAACGACCGTGGATAGTCGGGCTAGACGGCCACCCCGCGCTGCAGGGCCAGGCGCTCCTCGGGGGTCGTGCCACCCCACACGCCATACGGCTCGCGGACGGACATCGCGTGCTCGAAGCACTGCGTGATCACCGGGCACGTGGCGCACAGCGCCTTCGCGCGCTGCTCGCGGTTGAGGCGGCGGTTGCCGCGCTCGGCGTCGTGGGGGAAGAACTCGTCGGGGTCCGTCGTGCGGCAGGCGCCGTCCGTCTGCCACTCGTAGGAGCTCAACAGCGGTCGGGGAAGCCTCTTGATGCTGCTCATGTCGTCATCTCTCCTGGTGGCACGAACCGAAGTTCTTCACAACCTATGCAGAACTTGTTCAGAGCGCAACATTCCTGAATAAGTTCTATAGTTGTTCATGCCCGGGCAGGGATCGACGTCGGCGCACATCCACCCGATGTCGAGCCAACGGGCACCAACGTGATAGGAACCGTGAGGTCATGGACAGCGAATCCGGTACGCGGCGCGCCTTTGGCGACCCTGCGGAGCGGGTCGACGACTCCCTTGGCGACGGCGAGGACAGCGGTCGCACGACCGTCCAGTGGGCGGTCGGCTCGGTCTCCGAGCGACTGGGGGTCGCCCCCGCGACACTGCGGACCTGGGACCGCCGGTACGGCATCGGCCCCTCCCAGCGGACCGAGGGCGGTCACCGCAGGTACACCGAGGAGGACATCCGGCGCGTACGGGTGATGGCCCGGTTCACCGCACGCGGGGTGCCGGCGCAGAGCGCCGCCCGAGTGGCCCTGTCGATGGACTCCGAGCGCCTCATGATCGAGACGGGAACCGAGAGCGACGCGGGTCCCGACCGCGGTGAGGCCGGCGACACCGTCTCGGCCGTGTGCTCCGCGGCCCTCTCCCTCGACCCCGCTGCGCTCTCCCGGATCTACCAGCGCACGCTGCGCGAGCGCGACCTCGTCAGCGCCTGGAACGACGTCTTCGCACCGGCACTGCGCACCATCGGCGAGCAGTGGGGTGCCGGCGCCCTCGGGGTCGAGTCCGAGCACCTGGCGAGCGAGGTGCTGGTGACCGAACTGCGCGCCGTGATCCGGGGCAACCGTCCCCGGACCCTCGAGGCCGACGTGGTCCTCGCCAGTGCGGACGAGGAGCAGCACTACCTCCCGCTGCTGGCTCTCGAGGCCGAGCTCGCCCGGCACGGGCTGGGAGCCATCTGCCTCGGCGCCCGGGTGCCGACCACGGCCATCTCCGACCTGCTCATGTCGCGCCACCCCAGCAGGTTGTTCCTGTGGGCCTCGATCAAGCGCCCGGCGGACGAGCCCCTGTGGTCGGTGCTCGCCGGAGTGCACTGGCCGATGACCGTGGTGCTCGGTGGCCCCGGCTGGCCCGCGGAGCTCCCGAGCGCCGGCAGGTCGGTCAGGTTGACCCATGCGCACGACCTCGGCAGCGCGGCGCATGCCATCCTCACGCCGGTCGAACCGACCACCTGACCGCTAGCCCAGCTGGTAGTCGAACCACACCCGGTGGGTGCCGTCGTCCTCGACGGCCAGACCGCCGGACCCGCGGATGCCCTGAAGCTCCCCCGTGCCGCTGCCCGGGACGATGGCGAAGTGCTCGTGGGCCCGTCCGCCGCCCTCCGTGGTCGCGGAGTGCACGAAGTTGAACGTCCCGGCCGCAGCGTCGAGCGCCCCGTCGAAGGACTCCATCGCGACATACGTGCCGGCACCGGTGACCTGGTCGTAGGCGGCGGTGAAGATCGTCGCGCTGCGGCCCGACACTCCCCCGGTGTAGCTCTTGGCCATGACGGCGACCCCGACGGGTGCGCCCGTGGTCACCGGCTCCGGACCGGGTGACAGCTCGGCGGGGGTGAACGACTCGACGGTGAACGTGCCTTCGGTCCTCATGCCTGCAACCTACTGCCGGGCGGTGACGACGACCCCGCGGTTACGGTGGACCCATGGCGAGCACCCCGACGACCCTGACCCTCAACGACGGCACCAGCCTCCCGGCCATCGGGTTCGGCACCTACCCGCTCAAGGGCGAGGACGGCATCGAGGCGATGGTGGCCGCTCTCGAGAACGGCTACCGCCACCTCGACACCGCGGTGAACTACGGCAACGAGGCCGAGGTCGGAGAAGCACTGCGCCGCAGCGGGATCCCGCGCGAGGAGGTCGTCGTCGCGACGAAGATCCCCGGGCGCTTCCATGCCGAGGACCTCGCGCTCCAGTCGCTGCGGGACTCCGCCGAACGCCTGGGGCTCGAGCAGATCGACCTTGGCCTGATCCACTGGCCCAACCCGAGCCGGGACCTGTACCCGCAGGCCTGGCGGGCGCTGGTCCGGGCCCGGGACGAAGGGCTCGTGCGGACCGTCGGCGTCAGCAACTTCACGCCGGAGCACCTGCGGCGCGTCATCGAGGACACCGGGGTGACGCCGGCGGTCAACCAGATCGAGCTGCACCCGTACTTCCCGCAGGAGCAGATGCGCTCGGTCCACGCCGAGCTCGGGATCCTCACCCAGGCCTGGAGCCCGATGGGCAAGCGCAACGCCCCGTTCGCCGAACCTGCCGTGGCCGACGCAGCGACGGCGCACGGCGTGACGCCCGGTCAGGTCATCCTGCGCTGGCACCTGCAGCTCGGCTCGATGCCACTGCCGAAGTCGGCGACGCCCGAGCGCCAGCGGGACAACCTGGACGTGTTCGGGTTCGAGCTCACCGACGATCAGGTCGCGGCGATCACTGCCCTGGGTCGTCCCGACGGACGGCTCTTCGGCGGCGACCCCGACACCCACGAGGAGATGTAGGGCCGACCGCTTACTCGAAGGGCGAGGGGTCTCCGGCGCCGATGCGGACGACCTCCGGTGCGCCGTCGGAGAAGTCCACGACGGTCGTGGGTTCGGTGCCGCACTCCCCCGAGTCGATGACCGCGTCGACCTGGTGGTCGAGCTCCTCCTTGACGAGCCAGCCCTCGGTCATGGGATCGGTCTCGCCGGGCAGGATCAGCGTGCTCGACAGGATCGGCTCCCCCAGCTCGGCGAGCAGCGCCTGCACCACCCGGTTGTCGGGGATGCGCACCCCGACGGTCTTCTTCTTCGGGTGCAGCAGCCGGCGCGGCACCTCCTTGGTCGCCGGAAGGATGAACGTGTAGCTGCCGGGCGTCGCCGCCTTGATCGCGCGGAACACCGAGTTGTCGATGTGCACGAGCTGTCCCAGCTGGGCGAAGTCGGCGCAGACGAGCGTGTAGTGGTGCTTGTCGCCCAGGTGGCGGATCGCCGCGATGCGGTCCTTGCCGTCCTGGTTGCCCAGGGCGCACCCCAGCGCGTACCCGGAGTCGGTCGGGTACGCGACCAGACCTCCGTCGCGGATCAGCTGCACCGCCTGCCCGATGGCCCGCGGTTGGGGGTCCACCGGGTGCACGTCCAGATACCTCGCCATGCGCTGACTGTATGCCGCGCGGCCGGGACCGTGCGGCATACCTCCCCTGCGCGGCCCGCTAGGTTGGTCCGGTGCGCGCACTCGTGAAGACCACCGCTGGTCCGGGCCTGGAGCTCATGGACGTCCCCGAGCCCGACACCGGCCCCACCGACGTGAAGATCCGGGTGCTGAGGGCGGGTCTGTGCGGCACCGACCTGCACCTCGAGCAGTGGGACGACTGGGCCGCCTCGACCGTGGTGCCACCCATGACCATCGGCCACGAGTTCTACGGCGAGGTGGTCGAGGTCGGCGAGGACGTCACCAACGTCAGCGTCGGTCAGCGCGCCTCCGGCGAGGGCCACATCGTGTGCGGCACGTGCCGCAACTGCCGCGCCGGTCGGCGCCACATGTGCATCCACACCAAGGGGATCGGCGTGAACCGCGACGGCGCCTTCGCCGACTTCGTGGTCCTCCCCGCGACGAACGTGTGGGTGCAGCCCGACGACCTCGACCCCGACCTCGCAGCGGTCTTCGACCCCCTCGGCAACGCGACGCACACGGCGTTGTCGTTCCCGATGGCCGGCGAGGACGTCGTCATCACCGGCGCTGGCCCCATCGGCGTCATGGCCGCCGCGCTCGCCCGCCACGTCGGTGCGCGGTACGTCGTCGTCACCGACGTCAGCGACTACCGCCTCGGGCTCGCGAAGGCGGCCGGGGCCGACCTCGTCGTCAACGCCGCCACGTCGAACCTGCGCGAGGCGATGGGTGAGCTGGGCATGAAGGAGGGCTTCGACGTGGGCCTGGAGATGTCCGGCGTGCCGAGCGCGGTCGAGGACATGCTCGCCAACATGAACCACGGCGGCCGGGTCGCGATGCTGGGCCTGCCCAAGGACCCGTTCGCGATCGACTGGGGCCGGGTCATCACGCACATGATCACCATCAAGGGCATCTACGGGCGCGAGATGTACGACACCTGGTACGCGATGAGCTCCATGCTCGGCACCTCTCCCCTGCTGCAGGAGCGCATCGCCTCCGTCATCACCCACCGTTTCCCCGCGGAGCAGTGGCAGGACGCGTTCGCCGCGGCCCGGTCGGGTCAGTGCGGCAAAGTCATCATGGATTGGAGCTGACCGATGTACGGCACCGTCAAGGACGAGCTGGCCACCACGCTGCGCGAGATCGAGGACGCCGGGCTCTACAAGCGTGAGCGTGAGCTGACGTCACCGCAGTCGGCGCACATCCGCACCGCTGCGACCGCGGCGCTCAACTTCTGCGCCAACAACTACCTGGGCCTCGCCGACCACCCCGACGTCGAGGCCGCAGCCGCAAAGGCGTTGCAGGAGTGGGGGTTCGGTATGGCGAGCGTGCGGTTCATCTGCGGCACCCAGGAGCTGCACAAGCAGCTCGAGCGGGCCCTGTCCGACTTCCTCCATACCGACGACACGATCCTGTACTCGTCCTGCTTCGACGCCAACGGCGGTGTCTTCGAGGTGCTCTTCGGCGCCGAGGACGCGATCATCTCCGACGAGCTGAACCACGCGTCGATCATCGACGGCATCCGCCTGTCCAAGGCGAAGCGGTTCCGCTACAAGAACGCCGACATGACCGACCTGCGCACGCAGCTCGAGGCAGCGGCCGCGGCCGGTGCCCGCCGGACCGTCGTCGTCACCGACGGTGTGTTCTCCATGGACGGGTTCCTCGCCCCGCTGGACCAGATCTGCGACCTCGCCGACGAGTTCGGCGCGATGGTGCTGGTCGACGACAGCCACGCCGTCGGGTTCGTCGGCGACGGGGGCCGCGGCACGCCGGAACGGTTCGGCGTGATGGACCGGGTCGACATCATCACCGGGACGCTGGGCAAGGCACTCGGCGGAGCGTCCGGTGGCTACGTCGCCGCCCACCAGGAGATCGTCGACCTGCTGCGCCAGCGGTCGCGCCCCTACCTGTTCTCCAACGCGGTCGCCCCGAGCGTCGCCGCCGGCTCGCTCAAGGCGCTCCAGATCGCAGCGGGGTCTGCGGATGCGCGGGCCCAGCTGACGCGCAACACCGAGCTGTTCCGAACCCTGATGACCGAGGCCGGGTTCGACCTCCTCCCGGGCGAGCACCCCATCACCCCGGTGATGTTCCCGGGTGAGGACGGCGCCAGGAAGGCCGCGCAGATCGCCGACGCGATGCTCGACGAGGGCGTGTACGTCATCGCCTTCTCCTACCCGGTGGTGCCGCAAGGCAAGGCACGCATCCGGGTCCAGCTGTCCGCGGGCCACACCGAGCAGGACGTCAGGTCCTGCGTCGACGCCTTCGTGGCCGCCCGCGAGAAGACGGCCTGAGGAGCAGGTCGTGGCACGGCTGCACTACGCGGCGATCGCCTCGCTCGACGGTTACGTCGTCGACTCGGCGGGAAGCTTCGCCTGGGCCGCGCCCGGCGAGCAGGTGCACGCGTTCGTCAACGACCGGGAGCGCGGCATCGGCACCTACCTCTACGGGCGTCGGATGTGGGAGGTCATGCGCTACTGGGCCAGCGAGGACTCGGAGGACGACCGCTCCCCCGTCTCTGCGGCCTACCGCCGCATCTGGCAGTCCGCCGACAAGGTTGTCTTCTCCGGCTCGCTGTCGTCCGTGGACACCCCGCGCACGACGCTGGTCCCGGGCTTCGACGCGGACCTCGTCGGCCGTCTCAAGGCCGAGGCCACGGCCGACCTCAGCATCGGTGGCCCGACCGTCGCCGCGGCGGCGCTCTCCGCAGGCCTGGTCGACGAGGTGTCGCTGTACCTTCACCCGCTCGCGGTGGGCGGCGGGACACCGGCCCTGCCGCCGGGCGCCCGCACCGACCTGCACCTCGTCGAGCAGCACACGTTCGACGACGGGGTCGTCTTCCTGCGCTACACCGTGGCCTGACGCGGCCGGCGCGTCAGGTCTGCGCGAGCCCGCTGTCGATCGGGGTCCCCAGCACCACGGTCCGGCTGACGGTGCACAGCCGGTCGTGGGACATCGCGATGGCCTTCGGGAGCATCTCCCGGGCCTTGTCGCCGGCCTCCCCCTCGGGGAACGTCACCGCGAACCTCACCTGCAGTCCGTCCATGTGGTTGCCGTCGTCGTCGCGCACCTTGTCCCCCGACGCCTCGACCACGAAGCTCTCGGGCTCGGCACGCTTGACGGTGATGAAGTCGACGTCGACGGCGCTGCAGCCGGCGATGGCGGTGAGGAGGAGCTCGACCGGCGTGAAGTCGGCGCTCTCCCCTCCCCCGATCCGCATCGTGCCACCACGGACGTTCGTCACCTCGAAGACGCCCTTCTCGACCCGCTCCATGCTGATCGAGCGGTGTCCCAGCCCGGTGCCGCCGGTCTCCTGTGCCATCACGTGCCCCATTTCTGCGCGAGTGCGCGCACCACGGTCATGTTGCGGGCCGTTCCTGCGACGCCGAGGACCTTCTCGATCTTCGGGCCCGTCAGCTTCGCGGTGTGGAACGGCAACGCGAACTCCATGAGGACATCCTTGCCGATGACGTGGGCCCGCTCGCCGGGGGCATCCCACTCCTCGAGCTCTGCGGCTCGCGCGGCCGTGGGTGCCTCGGCGCAGAAGCTCACGTAGCGGGACTGCTCACCCTCGAGGCTCACCGGTACGGCGTCCACGGCCTCCACGAGCCCGGTCAGGTCGGCGGGGCGGCGAGCGATCGCCACGATGTCGTATCCGGCGTGCTTCCCGAGCGCCTCCCCCACCGCCTGCTCCACCTTGGCGATGCTGCGCAAGGATGTGTCCACGAGGAAGTTGCCCGTCTGGATGTGGGACTCGACGCCGGTGAAACCGTTGTCCTCCAACACTTTTCGAGCGTCAGCCATCGCGAGCTTGCGACCACCGACGTTCACCGCCCGCAGGAAGACCACGAACTTGGCCATGCGTCAGGCTCCTTCCACCAGGTGGCGCAGGACCGCGCCGATCCGCGCCATACCGGTCAGTGCGGTCTCACGGGCGGCGGGTGAGCCGGTGTCGTCCCACTCCGCCAGGACGGCGTAGGCGAAGCACCCTCCGGGACCGGTCGCCACGCCGGCATCGCCCCGGACGCCGGCAATGGTCCCGGTCTTGTTCCACAGGCGCACGCCGCGGTCTGGCTCGTCATGGCACAGCGGGTCGAGGCCGAACGCCCCTGCGACCATGGACAGGTCGGCGTTGAGCGACAACCACGCGACGACCTGTTCGGACACGGCCCGGGAGGCCACCTCGCCGCGGTGCAGGCGGGCCACGAGCGTCGCCAGCCCGGCGGCAGTGGCGGTCGACAGCGTCGGAGGGTCGTGCGGGCCGCGTTCGTCGAGCACGGGTCCGTGCAGGGCCACCGCCTCCACACCACAGTCCACCGCCGTCGCCGCGACGGCCCGGGCCCCTCCGACGCGGTGGAGCAGGACGTTGGTCGCGAGGTTGTCGCTGAAGGCGCCGACAAGCGCAGCACAGTCACGGACCTCGAGCGACGCGGTGGCCAGGTGGCGCCAGAGCCCTGAATCGGCCACGAGGTCCTCGGTCCGGGGAACGAGCTGCTGGCTGCCGTCGAGCGAACCGTTCTCCAGCAGCCTCGCCACCTCGACCAGGAGCAGGATCTTGCCGAGGCTGGCCGTCCGTTGCACCCGGTCCGCGTCGGCGCTGGCGAGCACCGCACCCGTGTCGGCGTCCGTGAGGTGCCACGCCCAGCGGGGTGAAGGCTGGCCCGCGTCCAGCACGTCCTCGGCCACGACGCCGACGAGGTCACCCAGCAGGGCGTCCCCCCGGACGGGGGGCGCCGGGTCGTTCACCGCCGCGCCCTCACAGGTCGAGCGCTCCCTCACCGAGGGGGTGGACGAGTCCGCCCACGCGCACCGCGCCGTCCTGCACGGACAGCAGCAGGGTGGACGGTCTGCCGACCTGGGCCCCCTGGCTGACGACCCATTCCCCCGAGCGGCCCTTGTCGGCCAGCCACGCGCCGAGGTTGGAGCACGCGGACCCGGTGGCAGGGTCCTCGATCGCCGCCGCGCCCTGGGTGAACAGGGCCCGCGCCTCGACCTGCCCCTCGCCGGTCTCGCACCACAGGTAGACGAGGGTCTCCCCGCCTCGCGTGCCCATGCCCGCGAACTGACGCATGAGCGCGGCGTCGCCGACCGCTCGGCGCACCGCGTCGACGGAGGCGGCCTGGGCGATCACCTGCGCACTCCCGGTGCTGACCTGCTGCACGGGGCCGACGAGGTCGTCCGGCTCGAGCCCGACGCAGGACGCGATCTCGTCGAGCTGGTAGTCCGCGTGGACGACGCCGGGGTTCGCCGTCAGGGTCCACGTGTCACCGTCCGCGCTGACGGGGATGACTCCGGCAGGCATCGAGAGCGACAACGAGTCGCCACCCAGTCCGAGCGCGCGCACCACGTGTGCCGTCCCCAGGGTGGGGTGCCCCGCGAACGCCATCTCGTAGTTCGGCGTGAAGATGCGGACCCCGGCGTCGGCCCCGTCCACCGCAGGGACGAGGAAGGTCGTCTCCGAGAGGTTGAACTGGCGTGCCAGTCCTTGCATCTGGTCGTCGGTCAGGTCCTGGGCTCCCTCGACGACGCACAGCGGGTTGCCCGAGAACGGGTCCGCCGTCCGGGCGAAGACGTTGAGCAGCCGGTAGGTCAGGCGCATGCGACCACTCTGTCATGCTGACCACGTGTCGAGCAGCGTTCCGAACCCGCCCAGCCCACCCACCGGACGACTCGTCCTGCTGCGCCACGGCGAGACCGCCTGGTCGCTGTCGGGGCAGCACACCGGGCGCACCGACATCCCCCTGACGCCGCACGGCGAGGAGCTCGCCCGGGCCGCGGGGCAGCTCCTCGAGGGCCGCGAGTTCGCCCTGGTGCTGTCCTCACCCCTGCAGCGCGCCCGTCGCACCGCGGAGCTCGCCGGCCTCGAGCCCGAGATCACCGACAACCTGCTGGAATGGGACTACGGCGCGTACGAGGGCCTGACCACCCCGGAGATCCGCGCGCAGCTGGGGTACGACTGGACGGTCTTCGAGCACGGTGTCCCGGCAGGTGACACCCCCGGCGAGACGGTCGAGGAGGTCGCCGCCCGGGCCTCGAGGGTCGTCCGGCGCGCGGTCGCCGCCATGGCGCACGGCGACGTGGCCCTGGTCGGCCACGGACACTGCCTGCGGGTGCTGGCGTCGGTGTTCCTGCGAAGGGAGCCCAGGCTGGGCGCCCAGCTGCTGCTGGACGCGGGCTCGGTGAGCGTCCTGCAGTACGAGCGCGAGAAGCCCGCCATCCGCGTCTGGAACCACGGACCCGCGGTTGCAGCGCGTCCCTCCGACCCGGCCTGAGCTCAGCTCCGGGGCACCCGCGTGCGCGGGGGCCGCACGACGGTGAGGTCGGCGCGGCGCGGCGTGGACCACGTCCTCGGTGCTCCCGGGACCGAGGCGGCAGGGACAGGGTCGAGGTCGGCGGGCCAGGACGTGGCTCCCTCGTCGTCGAACAGCGCCACGGCGCTGGCGGGGCCCGGGGTGAACCGCGGCCCGTACCTCACGCCGCCGTGCCCGGCACGGTCCAGGGCCTGCGCCCAGAGCTGCGGCACGGCATACGGGACCATCGTCTCCAGCTCGCGGGTGACGCCGAAGTCGCCTGCGGCACCTGACTGCACGTCGGCGACCTCGCGGTCGTCGGGGAGGCGCAGGCGTGACACCACCACGTCCTCGAGCAGGCTCTCCGGCACGGTGACGGCACCGCCGAGCACCGGACCGACCCGCTCGCGGACCGCGCTGCCGGGATCGAGGGCGGTGTAGCAGGTGCCGCGCGGCGACGGGAGGTCGAACCGGCCGCCGCCCTCGTTGCCGAACCACCAGGCGCCGAAGTCGACCGAGTGCGCCCGGAACAGGTCGGTCGCGCTGTCGACGTGGTGGGTGGGGAAACCGTCGAGGGAGGTCCTGGGCGGGCCCTGGGCAACCCGCTCGCGGTCGCTCATGCGGCCCAGGCGGCCGCATCGGCCGTGGCGCGGTCCGCCACGTGCCGCACCGCCGACGCGGAGGACCGGTGGACGACGAGGTAGTCGATCGCGCTCTGGCCGTCGAAGACCGGGGTCGGCGTGGTCAGCCAGGCCCCGACCGACCAGCCGTCCACTCCCCTGCGCGTGAACGCGCCGACCGCCTCGACGACGCCGGGCCGCACCGCACCGTTGCGCCCGAACTGCAACGAGGGGTAGACGAGGTGGCCGTCGGCGGTGCGGCACGCCAGCACCGTGCCCCGACGCACCCGGTCGAACAGGGCCTGCCGCGAGATGCCGAGCCACGCGATCAGGCCGGCCGTGTCGTAGAACGGCCCGAGCGGCTGGTCGAGCGGGTGCACGGTCGGCAGGGCCGCGAGCATCCGCTCGGCGAGCTCGTCGACGTCACCGAGGTCGAGCGTGCGGCCCTGGGCACGCAGGTCCTCCGACCGCGCCTCGATCCGCTGCCGCAGCGCCTCGGTGAGGGCGTCGACCGCGGTCGTGGTGCGGGTGCGTGGCGTCATGTGGGGGCCTCCGTCAAGTCCGGCGAGCGTCAAGGGCGTCAAGGTCAATGATGCCACTCTAGGTCGCTGCACCGACAGTCGCCGCCGGCCGGCTGCGCCGTCAGGCGCGGCGACGAGCCCGCAGCACCACGTCCTGCGTATGGTGCGTGCCCCCTCCGCTGAGCGGCACCTCCCGCGGCCTGGACTCGTCGACCTCGACCTCCCAGTCGGCGCCCAGCACCCGCGCCACGTCGCCGGGGAACACGTAGTCGTCGGGGTCCCACCCGTGCGACCGCGCCTCGTGCATGTCGCCCGGCGAGTGGTGGACCACGAGGAGGGTGCCACCCGGCGCCACGGCATCGGCCAGGGCGCGCTCGGCGTCACCCCCGGGCGTCCGCTTGAGCACCGGGTACTGCGCCGAGACGAGGTCGAACGACCCTACGGGCAGCGCGGCCTCGACGAAGCCGTCGTGCACCCACTGCACCTCGACCCCCGCGTCGACCGCGTGCTGCTCAGCTCGCTCGAGGGCCACCGACGACACGTCGAGCCCGGTGACCTGCCAACCCGCCCGGGCCAGCCACACGGCGTCCGCCCCCTCGCCGCACCCGACGTCCAGCGCGCGGCCAGGCTCGAGGTGGGCCACCTGCGCCACGAGCGACCCGTTCGGCTGCCCGCTCCAAATCTGCTCGGACGCGGCGTAGCGCTCGTCCCAGTCGTCGTCGCCCGGCCCCAGCCCGCGGGGCATGCCGTCCGGGTGGGAGTGCTCCGGTCCGTGAGCCTGGTGGCCCCCCTGAACATGGTGGCCGTGGCCGTGGTCGTGCTCGTCGTCGTGGGCGGTCAGCGGGTCGTGCGCAGCGGGCGTCGTCATGTCCGCAGCGTGCCGCAGCGGCTCAGCGGCGGGCAAGCGATGTTGCCGTTCCCGCAAAGCCGGCCCCACGGCATACCGGCAGGGCGGCCGGTCACGCAGCGAGGAGTCGACGTCAGGGCAGCGGCCAGGTGTGCACCGGCTCGTTGCTGTGCATGTTGGCGACGTAGTGCTCGAGCATCTTCGCGAGGGCGCTCTGCCGGTCCAGGCCCGACGCCTCGAACCTGGCCACGGCGTCGGTCTGCCAGGTGGCGCCGTTGGTGCTGGTCGTCGCCCGGCCCTCGATCACCGACAGGAACCGGTCACGCACCGCCGCCGACACCCCCCAGTCCGCCAGGCCCTCGTGGGCCATCGGCAGCAGGTGGCGCAGCACGAGCTCCTCGGCCCGCACCTCGCCGAACCCCGGCCAGTACAGGCGGGACTCGATGCCGTCGCGGGCCGCGTTGTGGAAGTTCTGCTCCGCCGCGGCGAAGCTCATCTTGCTCCAGATCGGCCGGTCGTCGGAGGCGAGCTTGCGGATGACGCCGTAGTAGAAGGCGGCGTTGGCCATGACGTCGACCAGGGTCGGGCCGGCGGGCAGGACGCGGTTCTCCACCCGCAGGTGCGGGGTGCCCTCGACGATGTCGTAGATGGGGCGGTTCCAACGGTAGACGGTGCCGTTGTGCAGCCGCAGCTCCGACAGCGCCGGGGCCTCGCCCGCGGCGAGCTTGGCCACGGGGTCCTCGTCGCTGACCTCGGCCAGCAGCGCCGGGAAGTAGCGCACGTTCTCCTCGAACAGGTCGAAGATCGAGGTGATCCACCGCTCACCGAAGAAGACACGCGGGCGGACGCCCTGGTTCTTCAGCTCGATGCTGCGCGTGTCGGTGGCCTGGCTGAACAGCTCGATGCGCGTCTCGGCGTGCAGCCGCTGGCCGAAGAAGAAGGGCGAGTTCGCCGCCAGCGCGATCTGCGGGGCCACGAGCGCCTGCGCGGCGTTCCAGTGCGCGGCGAAGTCCTGGGGGGCGACCTGGAGGTGGAGCTGCACGCTCGTGCAGGCCGACTCCGGGGCGATCGAGTTGCAGTAGGTGGCCACCCGCTCCCCCGTCGGGCCCTCGATGTCGAGGTAGATGTCCTCGCCACGGGCGTAGAAGATCGAGTCGTTGAGGGCCGTGTAGCGGTTGTTGGCGCTGATCCACTCGCCCTCGAAGTGCTGCGGCATGATCGTCGGCAGGATGCCCACGGCGACGATGTGGGCACCGCGCTTGTCGGCCGCCGCGCTGGCGGCGTTCAGCGAGGTCCGCATCTCCTCCTCGAGCTCGATCGCCGAGTCACCCGGCAGCGGGCGGGGCGGGACGTTGAGCTCGATGTTGTACTGCGCCAGCTCGGTCTGGTAACCCGGGTCGGCGATCGCCTCGAGCACCTCCGCGTTGGCGAACTTGGGTTGGTAGGCGTCGTCGACGAGGTTGAGCTCGATCTCCATGCCGGTCATCGGCCGGTCGAACTCGAAGACGCTCTGGGCCAGCATGCGTTCGAAGACGTCGAGGTTCTGGCGCACCTTCTCGCGGTACTGCTGACGCTGCTCGCGCGTGTAGCTCTGCGCGGTGACTTCCTCCCCCACGGGGGACCTCCTTGACGGTGCGTCCGGTATGCCGGTGGGCCACCTCGTGTGCGGACCGGCGCCGTGCGGACATGACGCCGTGATGACCTAACCATGCGCAGGGCGCGCCTGCCAACGGCTGTCACCGCCCGCTCGTAGCCTGCAGGGGTGCGCTTGCTCCACACCTCCGACTGGCACCTGGGACGCTCGTTCCACCAGGTGGGGCTGCTCGACGCCCAGGCGCAGTACCTCGACCACCTCGTGGAGACGGTGCGCAGCGAGTCGGTGGACGCGGTGCTCGTCTCCGGAGACGTCTACGACCGGGCGATGCCCTCCCCCGACACCGTGCAGCTGCTCAGCGAGACGGTGACCCGCCTCGTCGGCGAGGGGACGGTCGTCGTGCTGTCCAGCGGCAACCACGACTCGGCGATCCGGCTCGGGTTCGCCAGCGACCTGCTGGCCAGGACCGGCCTGCACATCCGTTCGTCACTGGACTCCATCGGCACGCCGGTGATGGTCGGCGACGTGGCCGTCCACCCGCTCCCCTACCTCGAGCCCGTCGTCGCGGCCGGCCCCCTCGGCACCACCGAGCGCACGCACGCGGGGGTCCTGGGGGCGGCGATGGCCAGGGTCAACGCCGACCGGGTCTCGCGCGGTGGGCGTTCGGTGGTCATGGGCCACGCCTTCGTCAACGGAGGGGCGACGAGCGACTCCGAGCGCGACATCTCGGTCGGCGGGGTCGGCGCGGTCCACCCACGCACCTTCGCCGGACACGACTACGTCGCCCTCGGGCACCTGCACGGTCGGCAGCAGGTCAGCGAATCCGTGCGCTACAGCGGGTCGCCGGTGGCCCTGTCCTTCAGCGAGCACCGCCAGACCAAGGGGTCGTGGCTCGTCGACCTCGATGACGCCGGCGTGCACGTGGAGCCGATCGACGCACCCGTGGCCCGCCCGCTCGCCGTCCTCCGTGGCGACCTCGAGTACCTGCTCGCCGACCCGCGCCACGCCGCGGCCGAGCGGGCGTGGTGCCAGGTCACCCTGACCGACGCGGTGCGCCCGCCTGCCGCGATGGAACAGCTTCGGCGCCGGTTCCCCCACACGCTGGTGCTGCAGTTCGACCCGCAGGGAGCGCCGGTGCCGGTGCGTTCCTACGCCCAGCGCGCGACGCAGCAGCAGCCGCTCGACGTCTGCTGCAGCTTCCTCGACCACGTCCGCGGCGGGCAGGCCCCCACCGTCGCCGAGCGCGAGGTGCTCGCCGCCGCCGTCGAGGCCGTTCGCACGGGACGCGCCGGGCGCGACGACGAGGGCCAGCTGTCCCCGGCCCGTCGACGGGTGGGCGCGGCATGAGGCTGCACCACCTGTCGGTCACGGCATTCGGCCCGTTCGCCGGCAGCGTGGAGGTCGACCTCGACGAGGTCGCGGCCGGTGGCCTCTTCCTCATCCGCGGGGCCACCGGGGCGGGCAAGACCAGCCTGCTCGACGCCATCGCGTTCGCCCTGTATGCCGACGTGCCCGGCTCGCGATCGAAGAAGGGCCTGCACAGCGACCACGCCGACCGCGGGGCCGTCCCGCAGGTGACGCTCGAGTTCACCGCGGTCGGACGACGGTTCCGGCTGGAGCGCTCGCCCGAGTTCTCCCGGCCGAAGTCCCGCGGCACCGGCGAGACGAGAGTCCAGGCCAAGGCCGTCCTGTGGGAGCAACGCGACGGCGGCTGGGAAGCCCTGAGCACCCGGCACGACGAGATCGCCGACGTCGTCAAGGACGTCCTGGGCATGGGGCTCGAGCAGTTCAACAAGGTGGTCCTGCTCCCCCAGGGCGACTTCGCCGCCTTCCTGCGGGCCACTCCGGAGGAGCGACGCGGTCTGCTCGAGAAGCTCTTCGACGTGTCCACGTACGCCGGCATCGAGGAGTGGTTCGCGACGCAGCGCAAGGATTCGGCTGCTGCCGTCGAGGCCCACCACAGCGCCCTGCGCTCCGACCTGGCCGTGCTCGCGGACGTGCTCGCCGATGCTCCGCCCGGGCTCGTGGCCGAGGCCCTGGGCCACGTCGAGGCCGCCAACCCTGACGTGGACTCCGAGGTGCCCACGGACTGGTCCGCGCTGGCGCTCGACGAGCTGCCCGCGGCCCTCGACGCCGTGATCACCGCGCTCGGGACGGCCTCCGTCCAGGCCCTGGCAGCCGTCGACACCGCCCGGTCCGCCGACACCCTGGCCGCCAACGCCTTGCACGGCGCACGCGAGGTCAGTGCCCGCCGGGACCGTGGACGCCAGGCCGCCCAGGCCGTGGAGCGGCTCACCGCCCAGCAGCCGGCCGTCGACTCCGCGGCGCTGCGGGTCGATGCGGCGCTCCGGGCGCGCTCGGTGTCCGGGGACCTCGCGGCCCTCACCCGCGCCCAGGACACCGTCGCCCGAGCCGAGGAGCGGCTGGCCGTCACCACCCCCGCAGCCAGTGCCCTCGGGGTGACCGGCGACACCCTCGCGGAGGCCGCGGACCGAGTCACCGCCGCCACCTCGACCCTCGACGACGCCGAACGCCACGGCCGCTCCTGGCGGGAGCGGACACAGCAGCACACGACCCTCCTCGCGCAGACCCGTCAGGCCGAGGTCGCCCGCGACCAGCTGGAGGCTCGGGTGGTCGCACGGCGGGACGCCGCCCTGGCGGCCCAGCGCCAGCTCGCCGAGTCCACCCAGGCGGCGGGAGCGGTCGATGCGGCGGCTGCGCTCGTCAAGGACCTCGGCGTCCTGCACCGCACCCGGATGGCCCTGGACGCCGGTCGGGCCGACCTGGTCACGGCCCGAGCCACCTGCGACGGACACCGGACCACCGCGCAGGACCTGCGCGACACCTATCAGGACCTGCGCCAGGCCCGCCTCGACGGGATGGCGGCCGAGCTCGCCGCCCGGCTCGACGAGGGACAGCCGTGCCCGGTGTGTGGGTCCGCGGAGCATCCGACGCCTGCCACCGGCGAGGGTGCGGTGTCGGCGGACGACGTCGAGGCAGCCGAGCAGGCCTGGCAGCTGGCGGCAGCACGGCTCTCCGAGGCGCAGGCCGTGGTGGCGTCGATCGAGTCGGCACTCACCGAGCGCCAGAGCCAGCTCGGCGACGAGGACCGCGACGCCGCCGCCCTGGCGGAGGCGGTCGAGCAGGCCAGGGCCGAGCACGCCGCCGTGGTCCGGCGGGCCGCCGCGCTCGACCGGGCCAAGGCCCTCGTGGAGTCGACCGAAGTCGAGATCGCGACGTTGGCCGAGCAGGCCGCAGACCTGCGCGACGGGCTGACCGCCGCGCTCACGACCTTGTCCGCGCTCGAGAGCGACCTGGCCGCCGACGCCCTGGCGGTTCGTCACGCGGTCACGCGGCACGCTGCCGCCTGCCCGTGCACCGCCGGTCCCGGACCGGCTCAGCCTGACCCTGCAGCGCCTGACCCTGCAGCGCCGGACACCGCGGTGCCGGACACCGTGCTCGAAGGCGTCGAGGACCTCCTGGCCACCCTCGCCCCACTGCGGCGGCGTCACGATGCCGCGGCACGGGCGCTCGCCGACCACGCCGACGCCACCCTGGTCCTGGCGAGCTCGCGGGCAGCGGCGGCCACCGTCGTGGAGGCCACGACGGTGGCCCTGGCCGAGTCCGGGTTCACCGCTGCCGACGAGGCGCGGGCCTCGGCCCTGCCCGCGGACGACATCGCCTCCCTCCAGTCGCGGATCGCGGCCCACAGCCAGTCCCTGGTCCAGGCGACCACGGTGCTGGACGACCCCGACGTCGCCGCAGCCCTCGCCGGCGACGCCCCCGATCTCGAGTCCCTGGGCACCGCGGCGGAGCTGGCACGCCAGGCCTACACGGCGGCCCTGGGCACCGACACGCTGGTGCGGCGCACGCTGGCAGGCGTCGAGCGCGTCCGCTCGAACGTCGCCGAACGCGGCCTGGCGCTGACCGAGGCTGCGTCCCGGCACGAGGTGCTGCGCGAGGTCGCCGACGCCGTCGCCGGCACCTCGACGTCCAACTCGCTGCGGATGCGGCTGTCGGCCTTCGTGCTCGCTGCGCGACTGGAGAAGGTCGCCGCGCTGGCCAACGAGCGGCTCGCGACCATGGGCGAGGGTCGCTACCAGCTGCGCCACACCGACGGTCTCGCCGCCCGCGGTGCCCGCAGCGGCCTCGGCCTCGAGGTGCTCGACCTCTGGACCGGTCAGGCTCGCGACACCAGCTCGTTGTCCGGGGGCGAGTCGTTCATGGCGTCGCTGGCGCTGGCCCTCGGGCTCGCCGATGCGGTGCGGGAGGAGTCCGGGGGCTTCGACCTGCAGACGCTGTTCGTCGACGAGGGATTCGGCACGCTCGACGACGCGAGCCTCGAGCAGGTGATGGCCGTGCTCGACGACCTGCGGGAGGGCGGACGCGCCGTGGGCGTCGTCAGCCACGTCGCCGAGCTGCGCACCCGCATCTCGAGCCAGGTCGTCGTCATCAAGACCGAGCGCGGCTCGACCGTGCGCACCGGCGTCGCCAACGACGCGGCCCCCGCCGCCTGAGCCGTCCGCGGGGCCGTCCCGTCCCGTGGCGTCGGCCTGCGCCGACTCGTCCTGCAGCCGGGTCGTCCTGCAGCCGCGTCGTCCTGCGGTGCGCGCGGTTGTCCTCGCGCACCGCAGGGCGCCGGTCAGCTCTCGAACGCCTCGGGCGGCGGGCAGCTGCAGACGAGGTTGCGGTCGCCGTAGGCGCCGTCGATGCGGGCCACCGGCGGCCAGTACTTGTCGGGCGCGTGGACTCCCACCGGGAAGGCTGCGTCGGACCGCTCGTACGGGTACTCCCACTTGCCGGCGAGTGCCTTGGCGGTGTGCGGGGCGTTGCGCAGCATGCTGTCGACGACAGCCACCTCTCCGGCCTCCACCGCGGCGATCTCGTGACGGATCGCGATCATCGCGTCGCAGAACCGGTCGATCTCGCCACGGTCCTCGCTCTCGGTCGGCTCGACCATCAGCGTCCCGGCGACCGGGAACGACATGGTGGGCGCGTGGAACCCGTAGTCGATGAGCCGCTTGGCCACGTCGTCGACGGTGACGCCGCTGCGCTTGGTGAGGTCCCGCAGGTCGAGGATGCACTCGTGGGCCACGATGCCGTCGTGACCGGAGTAGAGCACCGGGTAGTGCTCGCGCAGCCGGGTCGCGATGTAGTTGGCGTTGAGGATCGCCACCTGGGTCGCGCGGGTCAGGCCGGCACCACCCATGAGGCGGACGTACGCCCACGAGATCGGCAGGATGCTCGCCGAACCGAACGGTGCCGCCGAGATCGGGCCGACCCCCGTCGCCGGACCGGCCTCGGCCGAGAGCGGGTGGTTGGGCAGGTGCGGCGCGAGGTGCGCGCGCACCGCCACCGGACCGACGCCCGGGCCGCCACCACCGTGGGGGATGCAGAACGTCTTGTGCAGGTTGAGGTGCGAGACGTCCGCCCCGAACTTGCCCGGTCGGGCGAGGCCGACGAGGGCGTTGAGGTTCGCCCCGTCGACGTACACCTGACCACCGGCGTCATGGACCAGGCCGCACAGCTCGGTGATGGTGTCCTCGAAGACGCCGTGCGTCGACGGGTAGGTCACCATGATGGCCGCGAGGTCGTCCCGGTGCTGGTCGACCTTGGCGCGCAGGTCGTCCATGTCGACGTCGCCGCCGGGGGCGGTCTTCACGACGACGACCTTCATGCCGGCCATGACGGCGCTGGCGGCGTTGGTGCCGTGGGCGCTGGCCGGGATGAGGCAGATCCGGCGCTGCGACTGGCCGTTGGCCTCGTGGTACGCGTGGATCGCAAGGAGCCCGGCGAACTCACCCTGCGAGCCGGCGTTCGGCTGGAGCGACACCGCGTCATACCCGGTGATCTCGCACAACCACGCCGAGAGGTCGCTGATGAGCGAGCGGATGCCCTCGGTCTGGTGGGCCGGGGCGAACGGGTGCAGGTGCGCGAACTCCGGCCAGGTCACCGCCACCATCTCGGTCGTCGCGTTGAGCTTCATGGTGCAGGAGCCCAGCGGGATCATGCCGCGGTCGAGGGCGAAGTCGCGGTCGGACAGGCGCCGCAGGTAGCGCAGCATGGAGGTCTCGCTGCGGTGGCTGTGGAACACCGGGTGCGTGAGGTACTCACTGGTGCGCACGAGCTCGGTCGGCCACCGGACGCCGTCGAGCGGGACCGACGTGGTGCCGGTGGCGCCGAACGCCGACCACACCGCGTCGAGGTTGCGCAGGTCCGTGGTCTCGTCGACGCTGACCGACACGCGGTCCGCGTCGACGCGCCACACGTTGACGCCGCGGTGGGCCGCCTCACTGACGACCTCGTCGGCGCGCCCCGGGACCGAGACGGTCACCGTGTCGAAGTAATGGGTCGTGAGGACCTCCACCCCGCTCGCCTGCAGGCCCTCGACGAGTGCGCGGGCGTGGCCGTGGACGCGCTTGGCGATCGCCGTGAGGCCGTCGGGTCCGTGGTAGACGGCATACATCGAGGCCATCACGGCCAGCAGCACCTGGGCGGTGCAGATGTTGGAGGTCGCCTTCTCGCGACGGATGTGCTGCTCACGGGTCTGGAGCGCGAGCCGGTATGCCGGGGCCCCCTCCGTGTCGACGCTCACGCCGACGAGGCGGCCGGGCAGCGACCGCTCGAGGCCGGCGCGGACGCTCATGTAGCCGGCGTGGGGGCCGCCGAAGCCCATCGGCACCCCGAAGCGCTGGGTCGTGCCCACCGCCACGTCGGCGCCCCACTCCGCCGGCGCCGTGGCCAGGGTGAGCGCGAGCAGGTCCGCGGCGGCCGTCACGAGCGCGCCGGCCTCATGGGCAGCCGCCGTGAGGGCGCTCCAGTCGCGGACCTCACCGTCGGCGCCGGGGTACTGCACCATCACGCCGAACACGGGGGCCCCGCCGGCGGCGGCCGTCAGGGCCTCCACCGAGGCGACCTCGTCCAGGTCGGCCTCCACGACACCGATGCCGAGGGGCAGCGCCCGGGTCCGCATGACGGCCAGGGTCTGCGGGAAGAGGTGACGGTCGACGACGAGGACGGCGTCGGCGCCGGCCTTGCTCGAGCGCCGCATCAGCGTCATCGCCTCGGCAGCGGCCGTGCTCTCGTCGAGCAGGGACGCACCGGACGTGGAGAGACCGGTGAGGTCGCTGACCACGGTCTGGAAGTTGATGAGGGCCTCGAGGCGGCCCTGCGAGATCTCCGGCTGGTACGGCGTGTAGGCGGTGTACCAGGCCGGGTTCTCGAGCACGTTGCGCTGGATCACGGCCGGGGTGATGGTGCCGTAGTAACCCAGGCCGATCATCGACGTCATCACGTGGTTGCGCCGGGCGAGGCCGCGCAGCTCCTCGACGACGGCGGACTCCGAGGGGCTGGGCTCGACCCGCAAGGGGGTGTCGTTGCGGATCGCGCCGGGCAGGGCCGCGTCCACCAGGGACTCGAGGCTGTCGTGGCCGACGGCGGCGAGCATCGCGGAGACGTCGTCCCCCGACGGGCCGATGTGGCGGCCGACGAACTCGGGCAGGCGGGTGGTCGGCTGCTCGGCGGTGGCGTCGGCACCGGCTCCGGTCGAGGCGTCGGCGGGCGTGCTGGTCTGCTGGGCGGACATGAGGCTCCTGAACGTCGGACTGCTCGGATCGCCTCCCCATCTGTCACGGGTTCGCCGCTCCAGAGGTGCCTGTCCCATGCAGTCCTGGCGCCTGAGAGGTTCCGGGGAGTTTGCCCCTTCGGCGCCCCGCCGTGGGCCCGGCGTCGAAACGCACGCGGCTCACGCGGGGACTCTCCCGCACGGGATGTTCAGCACCGCCCAATCTACAGCACGGGCCGCCGTCCCCGAGGGAGCGGCGGCCCGTGCAGGACAGCAGTGTGGTTCAGGCGTGGTCAGGCCAGGCGGGCCTGACGACGGACGCGGAGCTCGTCACCGGGGTGGTCCGCCGGGGCCTCCTCGTCGGTGCGCTCGCTCGGCAGCTCGGCGAGCTCGCCCTCGACCTCGCGCCACACGCGGCCGACGGCGATGCCGAAGACTCCCTGGCCACCCTGGACGAGGTCGATGACCTCGTCGGCGGAGGTGCACTCGTAGACCGACGCACCGTCACTCATGAGGGTGATCTGGGCCAGGTCCTCGACCCCACGCTCGCGCAGGTGGGTGATGGCGACCCGGATCTGCTGGAGGGAGACCCCGGTGTCGAGCAGTCGCTTGACCACCTTGAGGACGAGGATGTCGCGGAAGCCGTAGAGCCGCTGCGTGCCCGAACCCGTCGCGCCGCGGACCGAGGGCTCGACCAGGCCGGTCCGGGCCCAGTAGTCGAGCTGGCGGTACGTGATCCCGGCCGCCTTGCAGGCCGTGGGACCGCGGTAGCCGATGTCCTCGCTCAGCTCGGGCAGGTCGTCCGTGAACAAAAGCCCCTGTGCCGCTCTCGGCACACTCGTGTGGCCGTGGCCAGCCTCACTGCTCGTGTTCACGACGCTCACCTCCTGGTCGAACTACGGGTGTAACTACATGGGTTGCATTTGCGGGTCTGGGCTGACCGTACGGCCGCACAGATTGCAACGTCAACAACCACTCGACCTCGGGGTTTCGGCGTGTCGCGCCGTCGGGGTCGACTCTCGATGTTGAGTTGAGATAGAGGGTTTGAGCGTGGCCGCTCAGGCTTCTGGGCCGGTTTCGCCCGGTTTGGTCTCGAAGTCCTCGGCCGAGACGTGGTCGAGGAACTCGCGAAAACGCTCGACCTCGTCGTCCTTGTCCTCCTCGCCGGTCATCGCGACGCCCGCCTCCTCGAGGAGCGACTCCCCCGCGACGATGGTCGTGCCGGTGCGCAGCGCCAGCGCGATGGCGTCCGAGGAGCGCGACGAGATCTCGGTCGTCCCGTCGAGGACCAGGGCGGCATGGAAGACGCCGTCCCTGAGCTCGACGATGCGGACCTCCGTGAGCTTGTGGCCCAGACCCTCGATGACGTTCTTCATGAGGTCGTGGGTCAGCGGGCGCGGCGGCTCGATCCCCTGCTGGGCGTACGCGATGGCCGTCGCCTCCGCTGCGCCGATCCAGATCGGCAGGTAGCGGTCGCCGTCGCGTTCCCGCAGCAGGACGATGGGGTGGTTGGTGGGCATCTCCACCCGGACGCCGAGGACCTCGAGCTCCTTCACTGCTCCACCGTACCCCGGTTCAGCCGCGCTGCAGTCCGTCCTTCACGAGGGCGGTGTGCAGGGCGACGCACAGCCGCAGCACCTCCCCCGTCGGGTCGGCCGCGGCACCGCCGCGACCCCCCTTGCCGGACGCGGCACGGTGGGGCGTGACGACCTGCTGGACCAGCCCGATCTCACGGTCCGCCGCCGTGCGGAACGGACGGAGGTGCCGGGGCTCGACGCCGTAGGCCGCGAGGGCGCCGGCCGCGTGGGCGATGCCCAGGGCCGCTTCGCCGTAGTGCCCGGCAGCATCCGGGCGGACGAGGCCGAACGTCTCGAGGGCGTCGATCGTGGCTGCGTCCAGGCCGGCGGCGGAGCCGAGCTCGTCGCGGGTCAACCGCAGCGACCCCACCTCGGTCAGGGCAGCGGCCGTGGGCACGTCCGGGTCGGTGACCGGCGCAGGGACCGAGGGCCGCGGCATACCGGCGGACGAGCCGCGCTCCGGCGTGAGGCCACGGTCCAGCGCGTCCAGGGCGTCACGGATGACCTTGAGCGGCCAGAAGTGGTCGCGCTGCGCCGTGAGGATGTAGCGCAGCCGGTCGACGTCGGCCGCGGAGTACGTGCGGTAGCCCGATCCCGTGCGCGCGGGCGTGACGAGGCCCTCGGCCTCGAGGAACCGGATCTTGGAGATGGTGATGTCCGGGAAGTCCTCACGCAGGGCAGCCAGCACCGCCCCGATCGCCATCGACTGCCGTGGTGTGCGAGCGGTCACCAGGGGCCTTGCGTCAGGCCCTGCCGGCGTAGAAGACCAGGCGGAACTTGCCGATCTGGACCTCGTCGCCGGTCTGCAGCGTGGCCTCGTCGATCCGCTCGCGGTTGACGTACGTGCCGTTGAGCGAACCCACGTCGCGGACGACGAAGGTCTCGCCCTCGCGACGGAAGTTCGCGTGCTTGCGGGACACCGTGACGTCGTCGAGGAAGATGTCGCTGTCGGGGTGACGGCCGGAGTTGACCTCGTCGTCGTCGAGGAGGAACCGCGCACCGGTGTTGGGTCCGCGCAGGACGACGAGCAGGGCGGTGCCGGGACGCAGCGCGTCGACCGTGGCCTGGTCGGCCTTGCTGAGGGAGACCTCGGTCTCGGCCGACGTGTCGACCGGCTCGAGGCCCGAGATGCCGGGGAGACGCATGGTCGTCGGCTCGTGCGGGTGCGACGCCTGCTCGTCCATCTCGCTGCCGTTCATGGGTGCTGCGCTCCTCTGTTGTCGTCAAGCCCCTCTAGCAAAGCACACACCCTAGGTGACGCCGCCGACACTGCGCAGCGAAATCCGGCCCGGGTGCCGGCGGTCGGTCAGCCGAGCTGACCCTGGTATGCCGCGGGGTCCAGGAGGGCCTCGACGGCAGCGGCGTCGGAGGGGCGGAGCTCGTACATCCAGCCCTCGCCGTAGGGGTCGGTGTTGACGAGCTCCGGGGTGCCGTCGAGCGCCTCGTTGACCGCGGTGATCTCACCGGCGAGCGGGGCGTACAGGTCGCTGACCGACTTGGTCGACTCGACCTCGCCGCAGGCGTCGCCGGTCGCGACGGTGTCGCCGACGGTCGGGAGGCTGACGTAGACGACGTCACCGAGGGCGTCCTGGGCGAAGGAGGTGATCCCGATGCGCACGGTGCCGTCGTCGCCGGAGCGCACCCACTCGTGCTCGGCGGTGTAACGAAGGTCCTGGGGGTACTCCAGCTCGCTCATGCTGCTCCTCTGGCGCGTGACTGACGGTGTGACGGAACGCTGTTGGCCGCCAGTGTGTCCGACGGGGGTCGGACGTGGTGGGGCGGGGTGGGTCGCGGTGCGTCCTGGCTGCGGGCGGCCTACTTGGACGGCGTCGGGACGGGCCGAGCGTAACGAGGGTCCTGAAGGGAGTGCAATGCAGTGACCTCGATCGAGTCGGCCTGGCGCACGGTCGAGGTGGCCCCGTCCTTGCGGACCGACTCCGTCACGCCGCCGGGGATGTCCATGGCTGAGGCCATGGTGGCCGGGTCGCCGATGGCCTTGATCGAGTAGGGCGGGTCCACCCGCGTGCCGCTGATCTCCACGCCGCCGTCGGCGTCCGCGAACCACGTGCTCGCGACGATGCGGACGTCGCCGATCTGCACGGCCTCGGCGCCGGCGTCCCGTAGCTCCTGCAACGCGTCGAGCAGCCTGGCCGCGCTGATCTTCCGGTCGGGGTCGTTGATCGTGATGACGACGCCGCGCCCGGTCGCCGGGGCGGTGCCGGTGAGGATGCCAAGGGTGTCGAGGCGCTCCTGGGCGGACTTCAGCGCCTCGGCGCTGGAGTCGACACCGGACAGGAGGGCGTCACGGCTGCTCTCGAGCTCGCGGGTGTCGCTGGCCAACCGCCCCTGCGCCTGGCTCACGTCGTCGAGGATCCGGACCAGCTCGTCCTCGCGCAGCTGCTCCAGCCCGCTCTGGTTGGTCTGCTGCACCTGGGTGGCGATGGCGAAGCCGAGCGCGATGGCGAGGAGGGCGGCGAAGGCGTTCGCACGGGTGGCGCGCGGGCGTGCCATGCGCAGCAGCGTGACCCACGCGCTGGACGTGGGCGGGGAGGACGGTGGCGTCGTCGTCATGCCTTGAACAGGTGTCGGCGGATCGAGGCGACGTTGGAGAAGATGCGCACGCCGAGGACGACGACGACGCCGGTGGACAGCTGCGAGCCGACACCGAGCTGGTCACCGAGGAAGACGATGAAGGCGGCGACGACGACGTTCGCGAGGAACGAGACGACGAACACCTTGTCGTTGAAGATCCCGTCCAGGACCGCACGCACCGCCCCGAACACGGCATCGAGGGCCGCGATCACGGCGATCGGCAGGTACGGCTGCAGCACGAGGGGCACGTCGGGGCCCCAGAGGAGCCCGATGAGGACGCCGCCGACGAGGCCGAGCAGGGGTATCACGGTGTGTTCTCCGAGGTGGGCGTTGGGGAGTCGGTCCTGGAGCTCGATCCCGACGGTGCCGAGCCCGAGGACGCCGAGCCAGATCCGGGTTTCGAGGAGGTCGGGGTGCTCGAGGTCGGTGCCGGCACGGTGGCCTCCCGCACGGTCAGTGCGGTGGCCGCAGGCACCGTGAGGTCGTCCTTGGCGTCAATGGAAACACGGATGCCGTAGTTGTCCTTGAGGGCGCGCGCGTAGGCGCCCCCCGCCGTCTCGGCGAAGTCCACCTGGAGCCCGTCGGGGTCGCCCAGCACGGTGATCGTGTAGGGACGGGCGAGGGGTCGGTAGTTGACGAGGATGGCGTCACCGGCGAAGCGGATGGCCGATCGCGAGGTGAGCCGCTGCTCGTTGACCGAGATCGCCTCCGCCCCCGCCTCCCACAGTCCGTTGACCACGACCTGCATGTCCTTGGAGTAGAGGATGCCGTCGGTGTTCTCGCTCGACGTGCGCGGGTTGCCGTCGGCACTGGTGTCGCCGGCCCCGGGGGCGTTGTCGAGGACGACCACGATGCCCTTCCCCTGCAGCGCCTGGGCGCCCGACGCCAGGTCGAGGGCTGCGAGCCGGCTCTGCAGCGAGCTGGACGTCTGGCCGAGGGCCTGGCTGCGCAGCTCGTCCACCTGCACCTGGAGCTTGCGCAGGGCAGTCTCCTGGCGGTCGACGGCGGTCCGGCGAGCCTCCACCTGGGAGACCAGCTGGGCCTTGGCCCTCGCGGCCGAGGTCGACGGGGCCCGCAGGGCCACCGCGCCGAGCGCCAGGAGCAGGCCCACCACGGTCGCCGCCACGACCACGGTCAGCGTCCGGGTGCCCGTGCTGGGCGGGAGGCCCTCCGAGACGCGCCGCTCGGCCGCGGCGGCATACCCGGGGTCGAGCGGGCGCTCCATCATCGAGGTGAGCAGGGTCATCGACTCGTCCGGCCGTCGCCCCGTGGGGGTCGGGTCGGGTGCGGAGGTGCGGTGCGACGTGGGAACCATCGTGACCTCAGCGCGCGGCGGCCACGCGAGCAGCCACCACCTGCCGCGCCTGGACGATGTACATCACGCCGGCGACCCAGTAGAGCGCAGTACCCCACCACGCGAACGCCCACCCGATGGGCAGCGCCCAGGCGGCGAACCCGCTGTCCCCCTGGCCCAGGAGCAGCAGCGGGAAGGCGTAGAGGAGGTTGAACGTCGCCGCCTTGCCGATGAAGTGGACCGGCAGGCCCGTCTGTCCGTGCCGCTTGACCCACCAGAGCACGCCGGCGAGCAGCAGCTCCCGACCGACGAGGGCCCAGACCAGCCACCACGGGATGACGTCACGCACGGCGAGGCCGACGAGCGTGGTCGCGATGTAGAGGCGGTCGGCGAACGGGTCGAGCAGCTGCCCGAGGCGGGACTCCAGGCCGTACCGGCGCGCGATCTTCCCGTCGAGGTAGTCGCTCAGCCCCGAGAGCATCAGCGTCACGAGGGCGATCGCGTCGTGCTCGGTCAGGATCGCCCACAGGAACACCGGGACGCCGAGCAGCCGCAGCATCGACAGGACGTTGGGCAGGGTGAGGACGCGGTCGGACACGAGGGACACCCCCGAACCCGTCCCCCGATCACCCTGTGCCGCCACGCCCGAAGCCTAACGGGCGGCTGGGACGTAGAGTTCGCAGGCATGGACAACCCGCTGGTCGGACCGGGTCTGGCTGCGCTCCGCGAGCGCCGGAGCGTCAAGTGGCGCCTGTACGGACCTGACGTCCTGCCCCTCTGGGTCGCGGAGATGGACGTCGTCCCGGCGGAGCCCGTGCAGCGTGCGGTGGTCGACGCGATGCGCTCGGGCGACACCGGCTACCCGTGGGCCGAGGACTACGCCACGGCCCTGTCCGCGTTCGCGACGCAGCGGTGGGGGTGGACGCCGGACCCGGCTGCCATGGCGATCGTGCCCGACGTGATGCTGGGGGTGGTCGAGGTGCTCAAGCTGGTCACCGGCCCCGGTGACGCGGTCGTGGTCAGTCCCCCCGTCTACCCGCCGTTCTTCCAGTTCGTCCGGAGCCTCGGCCGCAGGGTGGTCGAGGCGCCCCTGTCCCCCGCGGGTCGGCTCGATCCCGAGACCGTCGAGCGGGCCTGCGTGGAGGCCACGCGCGGTGGTGGTCGGGCGGCATACCTGTTGTGCAACCCGCAGAACCCCACCGGGGCGGTGCACACGGCGGACGAGCTCACCGCGGTGCTCGAGGTCGCGAGCGCCCACGGGGTACGGGTCGTGGCGGACGAGATCCATGCCCCGCTGGCCCACCCCGGGGTGAGGTTCACACCGGTGGCCTCGCTCCCGGCAGGAACAGCCGCCATCTCGCTGATGTCGGCCTCGAAGGCGTTCAACCTGGCCGGGCTCAAGGCGGCCATGGCTGTGCCGGGGCCGCAGGCTCGCGCGGACCTCGCCCGCATCCCCGAGGAGGTCTCCCACGGAGCCAGCCACGTCGGTGTCATCGCCCACCGGGCGGCCTACCTCGAGGGAGGTCCGTGGCTGGACGCGCTGCTCGCGGGTCTCGAGGAGAACCGGCGCCTGCTCGGGTCGCTGTTGTCGCAGCACCTGCCTGAGGTGGGGTACCGCGAACCGCAGGGCACGTTCCTCGCCTGGCTGGACCTGAGGGCGTACGACCTCGGCCCCGATCCAGCAGCGGTGCTGCGCGAACGCGCCAAGGTGGCCCTGCACCCCGGCCCCGGCTTCGGCGCGGGCGGGCAGGGCCACGCCCGGCTCAACTTCGGGACCTCGCCGGAGATCCTGCGCGAGGCCGTGACCCGGATCGCCGCGGCGGTCTGACGAACCCCGCGTCGGGAGTCACCGGGACTCGCGGGCACTCGTCGGGACTCGCCGCCGCATCGAGCTGGGTCAGCCCTTGCTGCGCAGCGCCTCCAGCGTCTTGTCCACCCTGCGGGCGCGCGTCTCGGCGGCCTTGGCCCCCTCGATCGCCAGCGCGTGCTGTCGCTGGTGGGAGTAGGAGAGCTTCGCCCAGGCGGCCTGCGCGGCGGGGTCGCCGGCCAGGGCCGCCGCCAGCTCGGCCGGGACCTCGACGGTCCTCGGCGCCGTGTCGAGCTCGAGCTCCACCTCGTAGGTCCGGCCGCCCACGGCACCGGTCAGTGCGCGGTTCTCGGCGCTGACGCCGACCCAGCTGCTGCCGCCCATGGGCGCGACGCTGCTGCGGTACGTGGCGCCGTTGAGGGTCACCGTCACCTTGGGGCGCTTGCCCCCGCCGAGACCGTCGACCACCTCCTGCGGCACCTCGAAACCCGTGGTCGTCCTACCCGTCTGCTGCAGCTCGGCCGTGAACCTCATGGGAGCGAGTATGCCGCGTGGCACAGTGGGTGGATGGCTGACAGCAGTGGGTTCGACGGCTTCCCGGTGTGGGGTGTGGAGTTCTACCAGGACCTCGAGGAGGACAACACACGGGAGTTCTGGCTCGCCCACAAGACGCGGTGGCAGACCGACGTCCGGGACCCGATGCGCGCTCTGGTCGACGCGCTGGAGGACGAGTTCGGACCGGGCAAGCTGTTCCGCCCCAACCGGAACCTGCGCTTCAGTGCCGACAAGTCCCCGTACAAGACGCACCAGGCAGCCCTGGTCGGTCGGGACAAGGGTGCCGGCTGGTACCTCCAGCTGGGCGGTGACGGCCTCACCGTGGGCGGGGGGTTCCGCGCGCACTCCCCCGCTGAGACGGTTCGGTACCGCGCCGCGGTCGACTCGAGCGCGTCCGGGCCGGCGCTCGAGCGCATCGTCGCCGACCTCCGCGCGGCCGGGTTCGCGCTGGAGGGGGCGGAGCTGAAGACCCGGCCGAAGGGATTCGGGGCCGACCACCCACGGCTGGACCTGTTGCGGCGCAAGGAGATGATGGCCGTCCGTCGGATCGGGGCACCGGACTGGCTGTCGACGCCGAGGACCCTCGCGGAGGTGCGGACGTCCTGGCGGCAGGTGCGTCTGCTCACCGAGTGGGTGCTGGAGCACGTGGCCACCGACTGACCGGCTGCTGCCAGAGCCTGTTCGCCCGGGCGGCACAGGCCTAGAGTCCGAGGATGAGCTTCCTCGTCCCGGCGCAGGCCTACGGCAGGTTCATGGGCCGGTACTCCGAGCCCCTCGCCGACCAGTTCGTCGAGGTCGCCGGGATCCGGCCGGGTCAGCGCGCCCTCGACGTCGGGTGCGGACCGGGCGCCCTGACCGCCCGGCTGGTGGCTGTCCTCGGACCGGAGCGGGTGTCGGCCGTCGATCCGTCGCTGCCGTTCGTCGAGGCTGCACGGGAGCGCTTCCCCGGGACCGAGGTCACCGTGGGCAGCGCCGAGTCGCTCGAGTTCGCCGACGACTCCTTCGACGCCGCGATGGCGTCCCTGGTCGTGCACTTCATGACCGACCCCGCTGCCGGTCTCGCCGAGATGGCTCGGGTCACCCGCCCCGGGGGCGTCGTCGCAGCCACGGTGTGGAACCACGGCGCAGGTGCGGGACCGTTGTCGCTGTTCTGGGAGGCCGTCAGGGCGGTCGACCCGCAGGAGGAGGGCGAGAACGACTACGCGGGCGTCCACGAGGGCGACCTCGCCAGCCGGTTCCGGGCAGCAGGCCTGCACGACCTGACCGAGACGGTCCTGACGGTGCACGTGCCGTACGACTCGTTCGAGCAGTGGTGGGAGCCCTACACGCTCGGGGTCGGGCCCGCCGGTCAGTACGTGCTGGGACTCGACGAGGCCGGCCGCGCCCGGCTCGAGCAGGAGTGTCGCGGACGGGTGCCCGACGTGCCGTTCGTCGTGGCCGCCGAGTCGTGGTGCGTCACCGCCCGCGTGGCGGGGTGATCGCAGGCGCCCGGACGGGCGCCGGGGGCCGGGTCACCCCTCGGCGGCGGCACCCTCGATGGCCACACCCGCGATGGGGGTACCTGCGGGGAGATCGAGCACCTGTTGGTGGATCTGCCCGGCGATGTTCGTGGCCACGACGAAGTCCTGCACCTCCAGGTTGTCGACGGTCAGGGCACCGCCGAGCACGGGTGGGTGGATGAAGCTCAGCACCTGCTCGGGTCCGGGGACGATCCCCTGCTCGGCGGCGGCCAGGGCCAGCTCCCCCATGAGGTAACGGTCCTGCCCGTCCTGGGTCAGGAGCGCGGCCTCCACCGACTCGCGGTCCGGCCAGGCGTGGACGAGGGTCCCCTCGACCGTGTCGAGGAACGCGAAACCGCCCGGCGTCTGCAGGATGACGTCACCGAAGAGGGTCGCGAGGAGGGGCAGTGCGTCGGCCAGGTCCAGCCAGTCCCACGACTCGAGCGCGCCGGCATACTCCTCGGCGCTGAACTCCTTGGTGAGGTCCACGCCGCGATTAGACCACGCACGAACGCCGTACCGGCCCGGTTGGCCCCACGACACGGACGCGGTCGAGCCGGGTCACGGCACGGGCCGGCCGGCGGCAGGACGGGTCACTGCCCCGCGCCCCGCAGCGCCGCGTCCACCGCCTCGGCGACGACCGCAGCCGCGGGTGAGTCCTCGCCGCGCAGGCCCGCCACCACACCCTGTCGATCGGCCTCCGAACGGTTCTGGCTCAGCTTGGCCTTGCCCTCGACCCGCTCGACGGTCACCTCGACGCCGACGATGGCCCGCAGCTGCCCCTCGAGGTACCGCTGCGGGGCGTCGTCGCTGCTCCACGGCTGCGGCCGATGGCCCTCGTGACGGGTGACGAGGGCGTCGACCGCGGTGCGCAGCCACTGGGGATCCTCGTGGATCCGCGCCCGACCCACGAGCTCGACCGCGGAGTAGTTCCAGGTCGGGACCACCCGGCCGTGCTCCGCCTTGCTCGCGTACCAGGAGGGTGAGACGTATGCGTCCGGCCCGGTGGCCACCACGACCGCCGGCGCCCCGTCGCCGATCTGCTTCCAGTGCGGGTTGGCCCGGGCCATGTGAGCGATGACGGTGTCGCCCTCCCAGAGGATCGGCAGGAACGTCACCAACGGGTACCCGTCGCTGCCGACCGTGACCAGCTGCGCGGTCGCAACCCCAGCGACCAGGGCCCGCAGCCCTGCCTCGTCCGGGATGGCGTTGAAGTGGGGAACGTACATGGGTCCAGTCTCCCTCGGTGGGGTCCTGAAAGGCAGGAGTCAGGCGGTGGGGCCAGGAGCGGGCTGCGGTACCCGGGCCCCGGGCCGCGCCCGCACGGCCCCGGCGGCGCACAGCACCACGACGAGACCACCCAGCACCGTGACCGGTGTGAGCGACTCGCCGAGCAGCAGGGCAGCCCACGCGATCGACAGGACCGGTTGCACGAGCTGGACCTGGCTCACCCTCGCCATCGGCCCGATGGCCAGCCCGCGGTACCACGCGAAGAAGCCGAGGAACATGCTGACGACGGCGAGGTACGCGAAGGCCGCCCACTGCGTCGGCGAGGCCGTAGGGGTGTGCCGCGCGACGGAGGTCGCGGCCAGCACCACCATGACCGGTGAGCAGAGCACCAGGGCCCAGGAGACCGTCTGCCACGCCCCCAGCTCGCGCGCGAGGAGGCCGCCCTCGGCGTAGCCGACGGCGGCAGCGAGCACCGCACCGAACAGCAGGAGGTCGGCCAACCGCAGGTGGCCGAACCCACCCCACTGGGCCGACGCGAATCCCGTGGCGGCGAGGGCCCCGGCACCCGCAGCGGTCCAGAACCGCGGCGGGGGGCGTTCGTTCCCACGCAGGACGGCCATCGCCGCGGTCGCCGCCGGGAGGAGGGCGATGACGACAGCGCCATGGCTGGCCGGCGCGCCGCTGAGCGCGTACGACGTCAGGAGGGGGAAGCCGACCACGACGCCGGCGCCCACCACCGCGAGCCGTACCCACTGTCGTGGTCGCGGCAGGGCCTGCCGGGTCAGGGCGAGCGCCGCACCCGCGAGGACGGCTGCAGCAACCGCACGCGCCGATCCGATGAAGAGTGGGGACAGGCCCCCTACGGCCACGCGCGTGAACGGCACGGTGAACGAGAAGGCGACGACTCCCACCAGTCCCCAGGCCAGTCCGGCACCAGGAGCGGCAGGTACCGGAGTGCCCTTCGCCAGAGTAGCGCTACTGTGTTGGCTCATGAATGACGATAGCAGTTCACGTATCTCCGCAGCTCTGCGAGCGTGGATCGCGAACGCATCGGTCGGGGCGCGCCTTCCGTCCACACGAGCTCTCGTTGCCGAGCACCGGGCCAGCCCGGTGACCGTTCAACGCGCCCTGCGCGAGCTCGCGGGTGCTGGACTGCTGGAGACCCGCCCCGGGGTGGGCACCTTCGTCCGGACCGTCCGAACGGCGCGTCCTGCCGACTACGGGTGGCAGACGGCCGCCCTGGGGTCCCCGGAGGTGCGCAGCCACGGTGTTTCCACTGCGATGCGCACAGCACCCAACGACGCCATGGCTCTGCACTCCGGGTACCCCGACAGGGAGCTCCTGCCCGAGCGCCTCGTCCGCGCGGCGCTGGGCCGGGCCGGTCGCAGCGACACGGCCATCTCCCGCCCACCCGTCGCGGGTCTCCCGGAGCTGCAGTCCTGGTTCGCCCACGAGCTCGGCGCCGCCTGCCCGGCCGGGACCGCTGTGCCTGGTCCGAGCGACGTCGTCGTCCTGCCCGGGAGCCAGGGCGGGTTGAGCTCGATCTTCCGGGCCCTCGTACCGCGGGGACGGGCCGTCCTCCTCGAGTCGCCCACCTACTGGGGCGCCATCACGGCTGCGGCCCAGACCGGTGTCCGCGCCGTACCCGTGTCCACCGGGCCGGAGGGTCCGGACCCCGAGGAGCTCGACAGGGCGTTCACCGAGAGCGGTGCACGGGTGTTCTACGCCCAGCCGACCTTTGCGAACCCCACCGGGACCCAGTGGTCGACCGAGAGAGCCTCGGCGGTGCTGGACGTGGTGCGCGCCCACGGCGCATTCCTCGTGGAGGACGACTGGGCCCACGACTTCGGCATCACGTCGACGCCACGCCCCTTGGCGGCCCAGGACGACTCGGGCCACGTGGTGTACCTGCGCTCGCTGACCAAGAGCGTGTCACCCGCCCTGCGCGTCGCCGCGGTGATCGCTCGCGGCCCGGCCCGTGAGCGCATCCTGGCCGACCGGACCGCTGAGTCGATGTACGTGAGCGGGCTGCTGCAGGGGGCGGCGCTCGACGTGGTCACGCAGCCCGCCTGGCAGACACACCTGCGAGGGGTCCGCGACGCGCTCCGCGCCCGCCGTGACCTGCTCGTCGACAGCCTGCTCGAGCACGCGCCGGCCGCACTCGTCGACCACGTTCCGCCCGGCGGGCTCAACCTGTGGGCCCGGCTGCCGGACGGCACCGACGTCCGCGAGCTCGCCCAGGACTGCGAGCGCGAAGGCCTCGTCATCGCTGCGGGGGACGAGTGGTTCCCCGCGGAACCGACCGGACCGTTCCTGCGGCTCAACTACTCGGGCCCCAACCCGTCGGCGTTCCCCCGGGCTGCTCAGGTCCTGGGGCGTGCCCTCAGTCGCCGAGGGTGATCTCCCAGCGGCGCAGCAGCGCGTACGGCGCGAACGTCGAGCGGCTCGTCACCTCGGTCGGCTGCCAGCCGCGGCGCGCGTAGAACCGGGTGGCGCGGTGGTTCTCCTCGTACACCCGCAGCCAGGCGTGTTCGTGCCCCTGACCGTGCAGCGTGGCGAGGACCTCGTCGTGGACCCGGCCCGCCAGCCCGCTCCCCCACGTGGCGACAGCCGTGCCGAAGTGCAGGAACTCGCCGTCGCGGGTGGCGGCGAACCCCTCGATCGCCGCGTAGACCACGACGGCGTAGCACCGCACCTCGGGGTCCTCGAGCTCGACGGACCACCGTTCCCGCAGCTGGTCCGTCGGGAACGGGTGGTCGTCCTGGGGGAAGATGTGGCCGAGACCGAGGACGGCTCCTTCGCGCTGCACGACCAGGAGCTCCTCGAGGTCGTCGCGCCGCAAGGGTCGCAGCAGCGTCATGCCCGAGACCCTGGACGCGGCCCCATCAGCTCACCCTTCGTACGGCGGAGACGACGACGGGGTCCGACCTGCGTGAGCAGATCGGACCCCGATCGGTCGGGCTGACAGGATTTGAACCTGCGACCCCTTGACCCCCAGTCAAGTGCGCTACCAAGCTGCGCTACAGCCCGTTGTGGAGTTGTCGCCCCGTGCAGAATCGCGCCGAAGCACGACCGCGGGAGCGAACGAAACCCTAGCGCACGCCATACCCCCGCTTGAAATCGGTATGCCGCCGCGCGACCCGGTGGGCGTCGGCCGGCGTCAGCGCACGGGGTGGTCGGTGACGGCCGACAGCACGTCCTGCGCGAGGAAGCGGCCCAGCGAGCGTGAGTAGACGGCGCTGTAGTGGTTGGTGTCGTGCAGGACGTTGACACCGCCGACGACGCTGCGACAGGTCCTGGCGTCGCACACGTGGTCGGTGAGGTCGATCCGGGCCAGACCGCGGACCCGGCCGGCGAGGGTGTCGGTGGCGCGTTCGAACGCGCCGAGCCGGACCACGGAGCTGCGGGCGACCGAGCAGGTCTCGAGGTGGTCAAGGTTCTGGTTGGTGCAGGTCGAGTCGAGCACCCCGGTCCTGCCGGGGTTGTCGGTCATGGCGAGCACGACCGAGCCCTGCCGCGTCCAGGCGGTGACGACGGGAGAGAGCGCGTCGACGTACTGCTGCACCTGGGGACGGCCGGTGCCGTCGTCGATGTGCTCGCGCTTGCTGGACACCGAGACGATGACGACGTCCGGGCGTTCCCGGGTCACGGCCGTGTCGACAGCCGGGCCGAAATGGGGGCAGACGTCCTCCGAACGCCCCTCGATCGCCCCGGGGGCCTGCTTCGTGGGGATGGGCAGGCACCCGCCGATGGCCAAGGAGGTGACCTTCCAGTGGTGCCGGCGACCCGCCTCCGCCAGGGCCGGCACGAGGTGCTGGGCGTGCGAGTCCCCGACCAACCACACGTGCAGGGCCTTGGCGTCCCCTCCGGAGAAGTCGCAGTCGGTGCGCGGCTTCCACCCGGCGACCACCATCGAGGCGTCGTCCCGGCACCCGGCGACGTTGTGGAAGTCCTTGTCCACGTCGGAGACCGGGGCGATGAGGGGACGCTGGTACGGGTCGCCACACTCCCGCTCGAGGGCACCGGCACCGACGCACACGCCGTGCGTGACGGCCGAGATGAGGTCGGCCCGGACCGCGTCCGCGCGGCGCGCCGACTCGACGCTGACACCGGACGCCAGCCCGACCACCACGGCCATGGCCACCGCTGTGGACGCCAGGGACCTGAGCCGGCCGGCCTTGAGGAAGCCGGAGCGTTGGGCGGCCTGCTCGACGTACCGACGGGTCAGCCAGGCGAGCAGCAGCGTCAGGGCCAGCACGGCCAGGCGGGCGGCGAGGCCGTGGCTGCCCACGGCGTACGGGAGCAGGACCAGGAGCGGCCAGTGCCAGAGGTAGACCGAGTACGAGATGTCGCCGAGGAACTGCACCGGGCGCACCGAGGTGATCGGGTCCAGGGGGGCACGCAGGCGGGACTCCCCGGCCACGAGGACCGCGGCGGCACCGAGGACGGGCACCAGCGCCGGGGCTCCGGGCACAGCCGTCCGGCCGTCGAACACCACCATGGCGCCCGCCATGAGCAGCCACCCGCCGACGGCCAGTGCGCCGGCCGACGAGGTGCTCAGCACGGGGCGCCCGCCCCGGGACCTCGCCAGCACGGCGACCAGCGCGCCGATGCCGAACTCCCAGGCGCGGGTCCAGGTGAGGAAGTACGCAGCCGTGGGCGAGGCCGCGGTCTGGACCACGGCCGCCACTCCCGACGCCAGCACGATGACGCCCACTCCGGCCCCCACGGCGGCGAGGCCGTGGGAACGGTCGTTCCCGCGGCGACGCCAGCGGCGCAGGGCCACGAAGCCCAGGAACAGCGCGGGCCAGACGAGGTAGAACTGCTCCTCGACGCTCAGGGACCAGTAGTGCTGGAACGCGCTCGCCGCCTCGTCGTGGGCCTGGTAGTCGACCGCGAGCCGCACGAGCTGGAAGTTCTCCACGTAGAGGGTCGACGCGATGGCCTCCCCCACGTTGCGGTCCCACACCGTCGACGGCACGAACAGGACCATGGCGACGAGGCTGACCACGACGACGAGCAGGGCGGCGGGCAGCAGGCGGCGGGCGCGCCTGCTGTAGAACGCGACCAGGCCGATCCGGCCGGTGTCGGCGAGCTCACGCAGCAGGTGCAGGCTGATGAGGTAGCCGGAGATGACGAAGAAGACGTCGACGCCGACGTACCCGCCGGTCAGCCAGCCCGGCCAGAGGTGGTTGAGCACGACGCCGCCGACGGCCAGCGCGCGCATGGCCTGCACGTCGCGGCGCGCGGGCGTCGGGGCACGGGTCCCCGCCGAACCGGCACGCGTCGCCGCGGCGTCGGGCGCACGAACCGGGGCGGGCACCTCCACGCTGTCGGTCACGCCTACTTGCGCTTGCGCTTCTCGCGGACGCGGACCGACACCTCGATGGGCGTGCCCTCGAAGCCGAACTCCTCGCGCAGCCGGCGCTCGAGGAACCGGCGGTAACCGGCCTCGAGGAAGCCGGAGGCGAAGATGACGAAGCGCGGCGGCCGGGTCGAGGCCTGCGTCGCGAACAGGATGCGGGGCTGCTTGCCGCCCCGCACCGGGTGCGGGTTGGACGCGACGATCTCGCCGAAGAACGCGTTGAGGCGACCGGTCGGCACCCGGAAGTCCCAGGACTCCAACGCCTTCTCCAGCGCAGGCACGAGCTTGTCGACCGAGCGACCGGTCTTCGCGGAGATGTTGACCCGGGGTGCCCACGGGATCTGCACGAGCTCGCGCTCGATCTCGCGCTCGAGGTAGTAGCGGCGCTCCTCGTCGAGGGTGTCCCACTTGTTGTAGGCCACGACGAGCGAGCGGCCCGCGTCGATGACCTGCTGCACGACGCGGATGTCCTGCTCGGCGATCTGCTGCTCGGCGTCGATGAGGACGACGGCGACCTCGGCCTTCTCCAGGGCCGTCTGCGTGCGCAGGGAGGCGTAGAAGTCGGCGCCACGGGTCTGGTGCACACGACGACGGATGCCGGCGGTGTCCACGAAGCGCCAGGTCTTGCCGCCGAGCTCGATGAACTCGTCGACCGGGTCACGGGTGGTGCCGGCGACGTTGTCCACGACGACCCGGTCCTCGCCGGCGAGCTTGTTGAGCAGCGACGACTTGCCGACGTTGGGGCGGCCGATCAGGGCCACGCGACGCGGGCCACCCCGCTGGTAGGCGTCGGAGTTCGCGGCGACCGACGGAAGGACGTCGAGGACGGCGTCCAGGACGTCACCGCTGCCGCGTCCGTGCAGCGCCGAGACGGGCCACGGCTGCCCCAGCCCGAGGTTCCACAGGGCGGCGGCGTCGGCCTCGGTGCGCTGGTCGTCGACCTTGTTGGCCACGAGCACGACGGGCTTGCCCGAGCGACGCAGGAGCTTGACGACGGCCTCGTCGTCGTCGGTGGCACCGACCGTCGCGTCGACGACGAACATCACGACGTCGGCGAGGTCCACGGCCACCTCGGCCTGCTCGGCGACACGCAGGTGGATGCCGGTGGCGTCGATCTCCCAGCCGCCGGTGTCGACGAGGGTGAACCGGCGCCCGGCCCAGTCGGCGTCGTACGCCACGCGGTCACGGGTCACGCCGGGCACGTCCTCGACGACCGCCTCGCGACGGCCGAGGATGCGGTTGACGAGCGTGGACTTGCCGACGTTCGGGCGGCCGACGACGGCGACGACCGGCAGCGGACCGCTGCCGACGACGAACCCGTCCTCGTCGACGTCACCGTCGATGAGCGAACGGTCCTCGTCGGTGAGGTCGAAGTCCTCCAACCCCACGCGCAGGGCGCGCTCCACGGTCGAGTCGTCGGTCAGGTGCTCACTCACGGCAAATCCTTGCGTTGGTCTGTGTTCGGGCCACGGCGCGCGGTATGGCGCGGGGCCGCCCCACATTGTCGCGCACTTTTGGGGGCGCCCAGGACAAGGCCCGCGCCCCGCGCGTCGTGCCCTCCGTCGGCAGGTCGACCTACGAACCCAGTCCGTCGTCCTCCGGCAGCGCGATCTGGTGCCGTGCGGAGGCGTTGGCCACGTGGTCCGCGAGCAGGTCACGCACCTGGGCGGTGGCAGCAGCGAGGCGGGCCCGTCCCGTCAGCTCCGGGTCGGCCGCGAGCCTGACGGGCGCGCCGAACTCGACGACCATCCGCGTGCCGGGCCTGGGCAGCGTGCCGGTGGAGGCGCCGGTCTCCCGGGTGCCGAGGAACGCCACGGGCACCACGCTCGCACCGCCCTGGAGGGCGAGCCACGCGGCGCCCTGCTGGACGGTCGAGACGTCACCACGGCCCCGGGTGCCCTCGGGGAAGATGCCGACCGCACCGCCCGCCCGCAGGACCGCGACCGCCGTCGTCAGGGCGCTGCGGTCACCGGAGTTCCGGGTGACCGGGATGTGGCCGATGAAGGTGAGGAACCACCCCAGCAGACCGCGGAACACCTCCCGCTTGACCAGGATGCTGGTCGGGCGCGGGGACAGCGCAGGGAGCATCGGGCCGTCGAGGAACCCGACGTGGTTGCCCACGAACAGCACCGGACCGACCTTCGGCACCCGGTCGCGGCCGACCGTGGTCACCCGGTAGAGGACCCCGAACAGCACGCGGCCGACGACGATGTTGATGCGCACCCGCCACTGCGGCGTCACGGCGGGGCCGGGCGTGGACGCAGAGGTGCTCACACCCCGGCCTTGGCCGGGGCCTCCCGCCGCACCACGTCGATGACGGCGGCGATGCTCTGCTCGAAGTCGAGGTCGGAGGTGTCGACGAGGTGCACGCCGTCGGCGGCCTCGGTGAACTCCGACACCGTCGAGTCGTCGGCGTCCCGCCGGACGATCTGGTCCCGGGTGGCCTCGACCGCGTGGTCCGCGTCGTGCCCGTGCAGCTCCTTGGAGCGGCGGCGCAGGCGGGCCTCGACGCTGGCCGTGAGCAGGACGCGGACGTCGGCGTCGGGTGCCACGACGGTGGTGATGTCGCGGCCCTCGGCCACGACTCCCCCGGTCCGGGTGGCGATCCGGTCGATGAGGTCGCGCTGCAGCTGCTGCAGGACCGGGCGGACACCGGTGTTCGTGGCGACCTTCGACACCACCTCGCTGACGCGCGTGGTGCGGATGTCGTCCTCGATCTCCCGACCGCCGACCTGCACGCTCGCTTGCGAGGGGTCGGTGCCCATCTCGAGCGGGATGTCCCTCGAGGCCTGCTCGACCGCTGCGGTGTCGTCGAGGTCGACCCCCTCCTCGAGGCACCACCACGTGACCGCGCGGTACATCGCGCCGGTGTCGAGGTACCCGATGCCGAGCTCGCGGGCGACGGCGCGGGAGACGCTGGACTTGCCGGACCCGCTGGGTCCGTCGATCGCGACGACGAGGTGCTGGCTGTTCATGACCGCCAAGCCTATGGGCAGCACCGACGGCCCGCGACGGCCCCTGCAGCGGGGCGTGCCCGCTGCGGACCGGTCAGCCGTGGAGGCGCCAGCCGCGGGCGAGGAGCTCGTCGGCCAGCCGTTCGGCGACCGCAGGCAGCACCGACACCTCGGCCAGCCCGAACGGCTGCCCGAGGCCGTGCTCGAGGTGCAGGTCCTCGAGGTTGACGCCGGCGTCGCCGACGTCGTGCAGCAGCCGGGCGAGCTCGCCCGGTTCGTCCGGCACGAGCACCACGACCGTCGTGTATGCCGTCGGGGCAGCGCCGTGCTTGCCGGGGATCCGTGCGTGGCCGGCGTTGCCCTGGGCCACGATCCGGGCGAGCACCTCGCGCGCCCCGACGCCGTCGCCGTCGGCCAGCCCGTCCAGGGCCGTGATCACCTCGCCCAGCTCGGCGTGCACGTGCGCCAGCACCTCGCGGACCGCCGCGGCGTTGCCGGCCAGGATCTGCGTCCAGAGCTGGGGGTCGCTCGCCGCGACCCTCGTGACGTCGCGGATCCCCTGACCCGACAACGCAACCGCAGGGTCGGACAGGTCGCGCAGTCGCCCCGCGACCAGCGACGAGGCCAGCTGCGGGACGTGCGAGACCACGGCCACGGCCGCGTCGTGGTCGGTGGGGCTCATCGTGCTGACGGTGCCGCCCGCGGCAGAGGCGACCGCCCGCACCGCGTCGACGGCAGCCGGTGACGACTCCTCGCTGGGTACGACGACCCAGGCACGACCGTCGAACAGGTCTCCGCGGGCTGCGACCGCACCCGAGCGCTCCCGACCGGCCATCGGGTGCGAGCCGACGTACCGGGTGAGGTCGCCACCGAGGTCCCGCACCCGGTCGAGCACGGCCACCTTCACGGACGCGACGTCGGTGACCACGGCCTCCGGCCAGCGGTCGAGCTCGCCGGCCACGACCTCACCCGCCACGTCCGGAGGTGCGGCGACGACGACCACGTCCGGGGCAGGATCGCCCTGCGCTGCAAGCGAACCCGCGCCGAGGTCACGGGCCAGCGCGCAGGCGGTGGGCGACGGGTCGCTGAGCACCACGGCATACCCGGCACGGCTGAGGGCGATGCCCAGGCTGGTGCCGATGAGGCCGGTGCCGACGATCCGAACGCGTGGGGTCACGACGCGAAGGCTACCGACGCGCCGTGACCCACGGGATCAGAGTCCAGCAGCGGTGTAGAGCTTGCCGACCTCGTCCTTGGTGAGCTTGCGCATCTTGCCGGGCTTGGTGTCACCGAGGTGGATCGGGCCCACCTGGACGCGCACGAGGCTGATCACGGGGTGCCCCACGGCGTCGAGGAGCCGGCGCACGATGTGCTTGCGTCCCTCGTGCAGGACCACCTCGACGAGCGCCTTGCCGGGCTGGGAGTCCACGACGCGGAACGAGTCGACGGAGGCCGGCCCGTCCTCGAGCTGGACGCCTTCGCGCAGCTGGCGACCCATGTCGCGCGGTACCGGTCCACGGATCTGGGCGAGGTAGGTCTTGAGGACGCCGTACTGCGGGTGCTGCAGCCGGTGGGCGAGCTCGCCGTCGTTCGTGAGCAGGAGCAGGCCCTCGGTGTCGGAGTCCAGCCGACCGACGTGGAACAGCCGGTCCGTGCGGTCCTTCACGTAGTCGCCGATGTTGATCCGGCCGAGCTCGTCGCTCATCGTCGTGACGACGTTGAGCGGCTTGTTGAACGCGAAGTACACGCGGGTCTCGTCGAGCTGGACCTTCACCCCGTCGACGTGCACGGTCTGGTCGGGACGGATGCGCACACCGAGCTCGCGCACGGTGTGGCCGTCCACCTCGACGCGACCGGCGCTGATGAGGTTCTCGCAGACGCGGCGCGAACCCACGCCGGCGGCGGCGAGCAGCTTCTGCAGCCGGATGCCGTCGGGGTCGTGCATGTCGACGTCGGGCTCTTTGCGCTCCTGCGGCACCCGCGTCGGCTGGCTCTTCTTGGTCGTGCCCGAGCTGCCGCGCTGGGGACGGTCGCCCCGGCCACCGGCACCGGCGCCCGTCGGGCCGCCGCGAGGACCGGGGCGGCCACCCTGGCCGGCACCGCCTCGGCCGCCGCCGGGGCGACCGCCGCCTCGTCCTGCTCCGGCCGAGCCGTCTCTGCTGCGTGGGGGTGTCATCCGCGTCCCTGTTCTGCTATTTCGTCGAGCACATCGATTTCGGGCAGGTACGGCGCGAGCGCCGGGAGGTCGTCCAGGCTGCCCAGGCCCAGCCGCTGGAGGAAGTAGTTGGTCGTGCCGTAGAGGACCGCGCCGCTCTCGGTCTCAGCGCCGAGCTCCTCGATCAGGCCGCGGTTGAGCAGCGTGCGGACGACGCCGTCGACGTTGACGCCGCGCACCGCCGAGACACGCGAACGCGAGATCGGCTGGCGGTAGGCGATGACGGCGAGCGTCTCGAGGGACGCCTGCGTGAGCTTGGCCTGCTGGCCGTCGAGGAGGAACTTCTCCACGACCGGTGCGTAGTCGGAGCGGCTGTAGATGCGCCACCCGCCGGCCACGGAGCGCAGGGTGAACCCGCGAAGCTGCTCGGCGTACTCCCGCTCGAGGTCCTCGAGGTGTCCCTGGACGTCGTCGACCGGCAGCTCGAGCGCGGACGCGAGGGCCATCGAGGTGACCGGCTCGTCGACCACCATGAGGACGGCCTCGATGGCGCTGCGGGCACCGCCGGGGAAGTCGTTGACGTCGAACGCGAACTGCTCCTCGGGAGCCGTCTCCTCTGAGGCCGCCGCGTTGGGATCCGTCTCCTCCACCACCGTCTCGTCCACCACGCGCTCCTCGACGTCGATGACGACCGGTGCGTCCTGGTCGGTACCGGTGTCACTCATCGTCACTGCGCTCCTGGTTCGTGCCCGCGTCCGTCTCCGGTGAGGGCTGCTCGTCGGACGGCTCGGGACTGCTGTCGTCCCCATCGTCCTCGGTCTGGTCCGACTCGTCGAACTCGTCGAACTCGTCGCTGACCTCGATCTCCCCGTCGTCGGTGCCGGTCCACCTCACGGTGAGCTCCCCCAGCGCCTCGACCTGCTCGAACGCGATCGCTGCCTCGCGGAACAGTTCGAGCAGCGCGAGGAACCGGGCGACGATGACGAGCGTGGAGTCGGCGTCCGCGACGAGCGAGCGGAACGAGCAGACCCGCTCGGCCCGCAGCCGCACACCGATGATCCCGGCCTGCTCGCGGACGCTGACCTGCGGGGCGTGCAGGTGCTCGAGCCCCACGGTCGGGGCGACCCGCGGCGTCATCGCCCGGGCGGCGATCATCGCGAGCTGCTCGGGGGTGATCCCCATGACCAGCTCGGGCAGCAGCTTGGCGAACTGGGGCTCGATCCCGGCCTGGCGCGGCGTCATCCGCCCTGCGGTCGCCATCCGCTCCGCGAAGGTGAAGGCGATGTCCTTGAAGGCGCGGTACTGCAGCAGCCGCGCGAAAAGCAGGTCGCGGGCCTCGATGAGCGCGAGGTCCTCCTCGTCCTGCGGTCCGGTCTGCGGCAGCAGCCGCGCGGACTTGAGGTCGAGCAGGGTCGCGGCGATGAGCAGGAACTCCGAGGCCTGCCCCAGGTCCCACTCGACGTCGGTCTTGCGGGCGGCCTTGATGTGCTCGATGAACTCGTCGGTGACCTGGGCCAGCGCGATCTCGGTGATGTCCAGCTTGTGCTTGCTGATCAGCCCGAGCAGCAGGTCGAACGGCCCGGAGAAGACGTCGAGGTGCACCTCGAAGGGGAGGCCGCCGCGCCGGGTGATGACCCCACCGGGAGTGGCCTGTGCGGTCGGGCTGCCCTGCGTGGTGGCCTCGGTGGTGGCCTCCTGGGTCACCGGCTCAGGCCGCCCCACCACGGGCGATCAGCTCGCGGGCCAGCTGCCGGTATGCCGTGGCCGCCCCGTGCGTGGGCGCGTACGTCGTGATCGGCTCGGCGGCCAGCGTCGCGTCCGGGAACTTCACCGTGCGGCTGATGACGGTGTGGAAGACCCGGTCGCCGAAGTGGTCGACGACGCTGCGCACGACCTCCTTGCTGTGCAGGGTCCGCGAGTCGTACATCGTCGCGAGGATCCCGTCGACCTGCAGTCGCGGGTTGAGCCGGTCGGTGATCTTGTCGATGGTCTCGACCAGCAGCGCCACGCCACGCATGGCGAAGAACTCGCACTCCAGCGGGATGAGGACACCGTGGGCCGCGGTGAGCGCGTTGACGGTGAGCAGTCCGAGCGAGGGCTGGCAGTCGATCATGATGACGTCGTAGTCGTCCATCACGGGACGCAGCACCCGGGCCAGGATCTGCTCGCGGGCGACCTCGCCGACGAGCTGGACCTCAGCGGCCGACAGGTCGATGTTGGCCGGGATGACGTCGAGGTTCGGCGTCGACGTCTGCTGGATCACGTCGCGCACGTCGTGGCCGCGCTCGACCAGCAGGTTGTAGATGGTGACGTCGAGCTCGTTGGCCCGGACGCCCAGACCCACGGACAGCGCGCCCTGCGGGTCGAAGTCGACCAGCAGGACCTTGCGGCCCACCTCGGCGAGCGCGGCACCGAGGTTGATGGTCGTCGTGGTCTTGCCGACGCCACCCTTCTGGTTGCACATCGCGATGATGCGCGCAGGACCGTGACTGGTCAGCGGGGCGGGCTCGGGGAAGTCCGGCATCGGGCGGCCGGTCGGGCCGACGGTTCCGGGACCCACCGTCTCGGTGCCCGGGAGACGCGCGTGGTGGCGCTCGTGGGTGGTGTCGGACGACTCCGGGGTGCGCTGGTCGGATGGTTGCGACTGCGTGGTCACCTCAGGTTCCACAGGCGTTTCACTCCCGGTGCGTTGGCGTACGGCGGTCAGCCTCTCGCTGATCGGGTTGACCCTATCAGCGGGCACGGGGGTGGCTCTGTGCGTACACCTCGCGCAGTCTCTGCACCGTGACGAGGGTGTAGATCTGCGTCGTCGTGACCGAGGCGTGGCCGAGGAGCTCCTGCACGACACGCACGTCGGCTCCCCCGTCGAGCAGGTGGGTGGCGAACGAGTGCCGCAAGGTGTGCGGCGAGACGTGGCCCGACAGCTGGGCGCGTTCGGCGGCCGCACGCATCACGGCCCAGGCCGACTGCCGCGACAACCGGCCGCCGCGCTGGTTCAGGAAGACCGCGGGCGTGCCCCTCCCCTTGCCGGCGAACGCCGGTCGCCCCCGGACGAGGTACGCGCCGATGGCGTCCGCGGCATACGAACCAAGGGGGACGAGTCGCTCCTTGCTGCCCTTGCCGAACAACCGGACCACCCCCTCCCCCGTGTCGATGTCGTCGATGTCGAGGCCGACCGCCTCGGAGATGCGCGCGCCGGCGCCGTAGAGGACCTCGAGCAGCGCGCGGTCGCGCAGCGACGCGGGGGTGTCACCGACGCTCGCCGCCTCGAGCAGCCGCTCCACCTCGTGGACGGTGATCGCCTTGGGCAGCCGGGTCGGGGGTTTCGGCGGGCTCACCGCGCCGGCGGGGTCGGTGAGCACCTCCCCCTCCATGGCGAGGAACTTGTGGAAACCGCGCACCGCGACGAGCGTGCGCGCGGCCGAGGAGGCGGCCAGCGGCGGGTGGTCGGCGCTGCCCTCGCGCAGGGTGGCCAGGAAGTCGCTCACGTGCGCCTCGGTCACCTCGGCGGGCTCCCGGACCTCGTGCGCCTCGAGGTATGCCGTGTAGCGGGCGAGGTCGCGCCGGTAGGACTTCAGCGTGTTGGTGGCCATGCCGCGCTCGACGTCGAGGTGGCCCAGCCAGCTGCGGACCGCACGCTCCATCGCGCTGGTGGGGGGCACGAAATGGGAGTGTAGGCGGCATGAAGCTCTACGCAGACCTCCCGGGCCGACGCACCCTCCAGATCCTCGCCGACCTCGGGATCGTGGCCTGGGTGTGCACCTGGGCGTGGGTGGGGAGGGTCGTCCACGACGCGACCCTCCAGCTCGGCGCACCGGGTCGTCAGCTCCAGAGCGCGGGGTCGGGGTTCCGGGAGCAGATGACGGGTGCGGGCGACGCCGTGAGCGACGTGCCGCTCGTGGGCGACAAGATCGCCAGCCCGTTCCGCCGCGCCGGCACGGCGGGCACGACCATCCAGCAGGCCGGCACCGACCTCGTCACCGCGGTCGAACGGCTCGCCAACCTGCTCGGCTGGGTCACGGCGCTGGTGCCGATCGTCATCGTCGGGCTGGTCTGGCTGTTCGTGCGCGGCCGGTTCGTGCGCCGGGCGACGGCGGCCCAGCGGTTCATCGACCAGGCTGCCGACCTCGACCTGTTCGCGCTGCGGGCCATGGCCGGCCAGCCGATGCGCAAGCTCGCCGCCATCTCCCCCGACCCCACGGGCGCGTGGCGACGGGGCGAGGAGTCGACGATCCGTGCCCTGGCGCTGCTCGAGCTGCGCGACTCCGGCCTGCAGCCCCCCGCGGCCTGACGCCAGCCCGCGCCGGACGCTCAGCTTTCGATGCGGATCAGGCTGGAGCGCGGCCTGACGCCTGGGTGAGGTCACGCAGGCGGGCAGCGTGCTCCGACGTCAGCGCGCCGGGGTCCATCTGCCAGGACCAGCCGCCCTCGATGCCGGGCGCGTTCATCCGGGCGGTCGAACCGAGGCCCAGGACGTCCTGAGCCTGCATCATCGCCAGGCCGCAGGGGGTAGCCAGGGCGAGCTCGATCATGGCCCAGCTCGGCTCACGGTCGCCGTCGGCCCGCACACCACGCTCCCGCCAGGCAGCACGGACCAGCTCGCGCCGGTGCTCGGGCAGCTCTGCCCACCAACCGTTGACCGTGTCGTTGTCGTGGGTGCCGGTGTAGACCACCTGGTCGGGCGCGAGGTTGACCAGGTCGTGGGTGTTGTACTCGTAGGCCGGCTCGAACCCGAACTGCAGCACCGCCATCCCGGGGAACCCCAGCGCCTTGCGCAGGTCGATGACGGGCTGGTCGATGTCACCGAGGTCCTCCGCGAGGACCGGCAGGTCACCGAGCGCTCCACGGGCTGCGTCGAACACGGCCCGCCCCGGCCCCGGCTCCCACTGCCCGCCCAGCGCCGTCTCGTCGCCGGCGGGGATGGCCCAGTAGGCGGCGAAGCCGCGGAAGTGGTCCACCCGGACGAGGTCGAACAGGGCGAACGTCCGGCGCAGCCGCTCGATCCACCACTGGTAGCCGTCGTCGGCGAGCACGTCCCAGCGGTACAGGGGGTTGCCCCAGAGCTGGCCCGTGGCGGCATACGCGTCCGGCGGGCAGCCGGCCACGGCGTCGTCGCGGAAGAACTGCGGCCAGGCCCGTTCGTCGGCGCCGTCCGGCGCGACGTAGATGGGGACGTCACCGAGGATCTGGATCCCGCGCTCGTGGGCGTACGCGCGCAGGGCCGACCACTCCCGGTCGAAGCGGACCTGGTCGGCGAGGTCACCGCCGAAGCTCGTCCACGAGTCGACCCAGTAGGCCTCCCGCTCCGCGAAGGCGTCGAGCTCCGCCTGGCTGACCGGGGCGTCCGGTTCCTCGAGGAGGGCGGCGGAGGCAGCGAAGGCCGACGGGGACTTGTAGGGCGAGCGGTGCTGGTCCGGCACGGACACCGGCAGCACCTGCCACACCGACTGCCCCGCCTCGGCGAGCCAGTCGACGAAGTCCCGCGCGGGCTGCCCGAGGCGACCGCCCGGCAACGACGTGACGTGCAGCTGCACCCCGCTGGTGCGGGCGTCGGTCAGCGGCTGTGTGGTGTCCATGGTGGTCAGCTCTCCGCGCGCAGGATCTGGGGGTGCAGGTCGTCGGCCGGTGGCTGCCACGTCGTGGCGTCGGCGTCCACCTGCTCGCCGGAACGGATGTCCTTGACCTGGTCGGTGGCGCCGTCGGCGGGCTCCCCCGCGCCCGGGAACCAGACGTACGGCATGCCCCGCCGTTCGGCGTACCGGATCTGCTTGCCGAACTTGGCTGGCTTGGGCGCCACCTCGCACGGTATGCCGCGGGCGCGCAGCTCGGTCGCGACGCGGGTCGACGTGGCACGGGAGTCCTCGTCGGTGACCGCGACGAGCACGCAGGCAGGGGTGGAGCGGCTCGCCGTGAGCAGCTTCTGCCCGAGCAGCAGGCCGAGCAGGCGGGAGACGCCGATCGAGATGCCGACACCCGGGTACGTGGTCCTGCCGTCGGAGGCGAGCGAGTCGTACCGGCCGCCGGAGCAGAACGAGCCCCACGACTCGTGGCCGACGAGCTGGGTCTCGTAGACCGTGCCCGTGTAGTAGTCGAGTCCCCGGGCGATGCGCAGGTCGGCGACGAGGGCACCGGGGGCGTTGGCCATCCCGGTGCCGATGACGCGGGACAGGGCCTCGAGGCCCTCGTCGAGCGTCGGGTGGCTGACCCCGAGCGCGCGAACCCGGTCGACGAACGACAGGTCCTCGGTGCGGATCGCCGCGAGGGCCAGGCACTGGTCGGCCTGCTCGCGGGTCAGGCCGGCCTCGACGAGGAGGTCGGCGACCTTGGCCGGGCCGATCTTGTCGAGCTTGTCGACGATGCGCAGGGTGCCGATGACGTCGGTGACGCCGATGCCGAGGTAGAACCCCTCGGGGATCTTGCGGTTGTTGACCTGGATGACCAACTGGCCGATCGGCAGCTTCGAGAAGACCTCGGCCATGACGAGCGGGATCTCGGCCTCGAAGTGGGGCGCCAGCTCCCCCACGTCGACCACGTCGATGTCGGCCTGGGTGAACTCGCGGTAGCGGCCCTCCTGCGGGCGTTCACCGCGCCACACCTTCTGGATCTGGTGGCGACGGAACGGGAAGGCGAGGTGTCCGGCGTTCTCGAGGACGTAGCGCGCGAACGGGACGGTCAGGTCGAAGTGCAGGCCGAGCTCGGCGTCGCGCGACCCGGCGTCGTCGCCGGCGAGGCGGCTCACGCCGTAGATCTCCTTGTCGGCGTCGCCGCCCTTGCCGAGGAGTCGCTCGACGGGCTCGACGGCACGGGTCTCGATCGAGGGGAAGCCGTGCAGCTCGAAGGTCTCGCGGATGACGTCGAGGAAGTGCTGCTCGACGATGCGCTCGGCGGGGAGGTACTCGGGGAAACCGCTGATCGGGGTGATCTTCACGCGCCCAATCCTTGCAGGTGGGGGTTCGTGGCCCGCTCCCGCTCCATCGTGGAGGCGCCGTAGTGGCCGGGCAGCACCAGGGTCGTGTCCGGCAGGGGCAGGACGACGTCGCGCAGCGAGCGGTTCATCGCCGCCGGGTCCCCGCCCGGGAGGTCGGTCCGCCCGATCGAGCCGGCGAAGAGGACGTCACCGCTGAGCAGGGTCCGGTCCACGTCCACCTGGTCGCCGATGCCGTCCGGCACCGCGTCCACCGCGAACATCACCGATCCCTCGGTGTGCCCGGGCGCGTGGAGCACGTCGAACCCCAGCCCGGCCAGCTCCAGGTGCGTCCGGTCCCCGATCTCGACGACGTTGCTGGGCTCGGTCCACGTCGCCCGGGTGCCGAACTGCTGCTCGAGCATCGCGACCAGCCCGGGGTTGGACTGCCCGAGGAGGTCCACCAGCCGATACCGGTCGTCCGCGTGGATGTATGCCGCCGTGTCGGCGCCGCAGACCGGTGTCACCGAGTACACGTGGTCGAGGTGGCCGTGGGTGAGCAGGACCGCGGCGGGCCGCAACCGGTGCTCGGTCAGGACCGCCATCAGGGTCTCCTCGATCCCGATGCCCGGGTCGACGACGACGCACTCCTCCCCCGGCGCGGGGGCCAGGACGTAGCAGTTGGTGTCGAAGGCGGCAGCAGGAAAAGCAACGGTCAGCACGGGCGGCAGCCTAGTCATCGCCGTCTCCTGCCTAGACTGGCGCGCGTGACCAAGGAGCAGGAACGAGCCAGGGCCCACCGACGTCAGGAGAAGCTGGACGCGCGAGCGGCCCAGCGGGAGCGCGAGGCCGCACGCAACCGTCAGGTCGCGGTGGTCGTCGCTGCCGTCCTCGTGGTCGTCGCGGCGTTCGTCTTCCTCGCCACCCGGCTCGGTGGCGACGACACCACCCCCGCCGCCTCGCCGAGCGCGACGAGCACGCCGCAGGCCTCCACCAGCGCGACCACCGCTGCCGTCGCGGGGTGCACCGCGCCTCCTGCGGTGCCGACGGCCATCAAGACGCAGGGCCTGCCCGCCAAGGCGACCGCCGCGGGCAAGACCTTCACCGCGGTGGTGACGACCAACTGTGGCGACATCACCCTCCAGCTCGACGGCGCCAAGGCACCGCAGACCGTGGCCTCGTTCGTGGCGCTCGCCAGGAGCAGCTACTTCAACGACGCGCCGTGCCACCGGCTCACGACCCAGGGCATCTTCGTGCTCCAGTGCGGAGACCCGCTCGGCGGCACCGGGACCGGCCCCGGCTACGCGTACGGGCTCGAGAACACGCCCAAGGACGGCAAGTACCCCAAGGGCATCCTGGCCATGGCGCGCACCACCGACGTCAACAGCAACGCCGACCAGTTCTTCATCGTCTACGACGACACCGACCTGAGCAGCGTCCCCGAGGGGTACTCCATCTTCGGCACGGTGACCGGTGGAATGGATATTGTCGAGAAGATCGCCGCAGCAGGTGTGAGTGGTGGCGCCACCGATGGCGCCCCGGCTGCACCCATCAGCATCCTCAAGGTTGCTGTGACCGAGAAGAAGGCCTGACGTGACCGAGCAGACGCCCCCGGCTGACCCCACCGAGCCGCAGGCTCCCGCCGAGCCCCAGGCCGACCAGGAGACCGCCGCCACCGCCACCGTCGACGAGACCGCCGAGGCGACCCCCGAAGCGGCAGCTGAGGCGACCCCCGAAGCGGCAGCTGAGGCGACCCCCGAAGCGGCAGCTGAGGCGACCCCCGAAGCGGCCCCTGAGGCCGTCACGGAGGAGGCTCCGGCCGCAGAGGACGCCGCTGCGCAGGCACCCGAGCCCGAGGCCCCCGCGGCTGCCCAAGCAGAGACTCCCGAGCCCGAGGCCCCCGCGGCCGAGGCTGCCTCGGCAGGGACTCCCGAGCCCGAGGCCCCCGCGGCCGACGCCCCGGCAGCCGCCGTCGAGCCTGAGGCCGCCCCCGCCCCCGAGCCTGAAGCCGCGCCTGCCGAGCCCGAGGCTCCCGCCGGCGAGGACGTTCCCGCTGAGGTCGCTCCCGCCGCTCCGGCTCCGGCGGCCAGGCCGCGGCCCGTGCCGAAGCCGGCGCCGATCCCGTCCCCCGCTGCCGTGCGCAAGGTGGCCCACCCGCTGCCCACCCTCACGGCTGCCGCCCCCAGCGGGCCGCCGGCCGAGACATTCGGTCGGGTGGCCGAGGACGGCACCGTGTTCGTCCGTACCGCCGACGGCGAGAAGGAGGTCGGGGCCTACCCCGGCGCCACGCCGGACGAGGCGCTGCACTACTTCGCCCGCAAGTACGACGAGCTGTTCGCGTCCGCCGACCTGCTCCACCAGCGGGTGACGACCACCGACCTGTCCGCCAAGGACGGTGCCGAGGGCCTGACGAAGCTGCGCGAGCACGCTGCCGAAGCCGGTGTCGTGGGCGACCTCGAGGCCCTCGAGGCGAAGATCGCCGAGATCGGTGAGGCGGTCGCCGAGCGCAAGAAGACCGAGAGCGCCGAGCGCAACGCGGCTCGCGCGATCGCGGCCACCGAGCGTGAGGCCATCGTCGCCGAGGCCGAGAAGATCGCCGGGCAGCCGGAGAACAAGATCCAGTGGAAGAGCAGCGGTGCGCGGATGCGTGAGCTGCTCGACGAGTGGAAGAAGCACCAGCGCGCCGGCACCCGCCTCGACCGCGAGACCGAGGGTGCTCTCTGGCAGCGGTTCAGCCAGGCCCGCAACTCCTTCGACAAGGCCCGGCGCGTCCACTTCGCCCAGCTCGAGAGCACCCAGGGTGAGGCCAAGGCCGCCAAGCAGGACCTGGTGAAGGAGGCCGAGTCCCTCGCGACGAGCACCGACTGGGGTGCGACGGCGGGCGCGTTCAAGCGGCTCATGGACCGCTGGCGCCAGGCCGGCCGCGCCTCCCGGACGGACGACGACGCCCTGTGGGCCCGGTTCAAGGCCGCCCAGGACGCCTTCTTCACCGCCAAGGACGCAGAGGCCGCCAAGGAGGACGAGGAGTTCCGGGGCAACCTCGCCGTGAAGGAGGAGCTCCTCAAGGAGGCCGAGGCGATCCTGCCCGTCACCGACCTCGACGCCGCCAAGGCTGCGCTCCGCGCCGTGCAGGACCGCTGGGAGGCTGCCGGCAAGGTGCCCCGCGGCGATGTCGACCGCATGGAGAAGGGGATGCGCCGCATCGAGTCCGCCGTGCGCGAGGCCGACGAGAAGCGTTGGCACAAGACGAATCCCGAGGTGGCCGCCCGCGCCCAGAGCATGGTCGACCAGCTCGAGTCCTCCGTCGCGGCCCTCAAGGCCGACGTCGAGAAGGCGCAGGCGTCCGGGAACGAGAAGAAGGTCAAGGACGCCCAGTCCAAGCTCGAGGCCCAGGAGCAGTGGCTCGCCCAGGCCCGCGGCAACCTCGACGAGTTCGGCGGCTGACATCAGCGGTGGGTCGCGTCGCGTCACAGCGGTGACCGGCGCGCCCACCCACGGTCCGCTCCGGTGACCGGCTCCCCCGCCCTCGTGGCCCTCGCGGCTGCGACGACCCTCCACCTCGGCTTCCAGCTGACCGTGACCGCCCTCGTCTACCCCGCCCTGGCTCGAACGAGCCCGGAGGGTTGGTCCAGGTCGCACGACGCCCACAGCCGGGCGATCGTCCCCCTCGTCGTCCTCACGTATGCCGCCCTCCTCACCACCCTCACGTGGGCGTGGCTCGCTGGACCCATCGGCCCGGGACTCGTGGTCGCAACGGCCGGGACGATCCTCACCTTCGCGGCGACGGCCTTCGTCGCCGCCCCGACCCACGCGGAACTCGGCAGAAACGGCAAGAGCGACAGGGCAGTCCGCCGGCTCCTCGCAGCAGACAGGACCCGCAGCATGGGCGCTGTCCTGGCGACCGTCGGGGCGCTGATCGCGCTCACCTGACCCCGCCGACGAGGCGAGAACGAGACGACTAGGCCTTGGCGGCCGTCGCCTTGGTGCCGGTGATCCGGTAGACGTCGAAGACGCCGTCGATCTTGCGCACCGCCTTCATCACGTGGTCGAGGTGGCTCGGGTCGCCCATCTCGAAGGTGAACTTCGAGACCGCCACCCGGTCGCGCGAGGTCTGCACCGAGGCCGACAGGATGTTGACGTGCTGGTCGGACAGCACCCGCGTGACGTCGGACAGCAGGCGGTTGCGGTCGAGCGCCTCGACCTGGAGCTGGACGAGGAAGACGGATGCCGACGACGGCGCCCACTCGACCTCGATCATCCGATCGGGTTGCGACAGAAGCGATTCCGCGTTGGTGCAATCGGTGCGGTGGACCGAGACGCCGTTCCCGCGGGTGATGAAGCCCATGATCGGGTCGCCCGGGACCGGGGTGCAGCAACGGGCCAGCTTGACCCAGACGTCGGCTGTGCCGACGACGACGACGCCGGGGTCGCCGGAGCGACGACGCATCGACCGCGTCGGGGTGGTGGCCTCGGCGAGGTCCTCCGACGCGCCCTCCTCACCACCGAGGCTGACGACGAGCCGGCCCACCACGTGCTGGGCGGACACGTGCCCCTCGCCGACGGCGGCATACAGGGCGTCGATGTCCTGGTAGCGCAGCTCGGAGGCGAGGCCGGTGAGGGTCTCCACGGTCAGGAGCCGCTGCAGCGGCAGGCCCTCCTTGCGCATCGCCTTGGCGATCGCGTCCTTGCCGGTCTCGATGGCCTCCTCGCGACGTTCCTTGGAGAACCACTGCTTGATCTTGTTGCGGGCCCTCGGCGACTTGACGAAGGTCAGCCAGTCACGCGACGGGCCGGCGCCGTCGGCCTTGGAGGTGAGCACCTCGACGACGTCGCCGTTCTCGAGGGTGGACTCCAAGGGCACCAGCCGGCCGTTGACGCGACCGCCGATGCAGTGGTGACCGACCTCGGTGTGCACGGCGTAGGCGAAGTCGACGGGCGTCGCGCCGGCGGGCAGGGCGACGACCTCGCCCTTCGGGGTGAAGACGTAGACCTCGCGCGCGTTGATCTCGAACCGCAGCGAGTCGAGGAACTCCCCCGGGTCGGCGGTCTCCTTCTGCCAGTCGAGGAGCTGGCGCAGCCACGCCATGTCGTTGATCGGGCCGGTCTCGCCGTCCTTGGTGCCGGCCGGCGGGGCGGTCGCGTCCTCCTTGTACTTCCAGTGCGCGGCGACGCCGTACTCCGCCCGGCGGTGCATGGTGTGCGTGCGGATCTGGATCTCGACCGGCTTGCCCTCGGGACCGATGACCGTCGTGTGCAACGACTGGTACATGTTGAACTTCGGCATCGCGATGTAGTCCTTGAACCGCCCGGGGAGGGGGTTCCAGCGGGCGTGCAGGGCACCGAGCGCCGCGTAGCAGTCGCGCACCGAGTCGACGAGGACGCGCACGGCCACGAGGTCGTAGATGTCCTCGAAGTCGCGGCCACGGACGATCATCTTCTGGTAGACGGAGTAGTAGTGCTTCGGCCGACCGGTGACGGTCGCCTTGATCTTGGCGCCCCGCAGGTCCTCACTCACCTGGTCGCGCACCCCCGAGAGGAACTCCTCGCGCGCCGGCGCCCGCTCGGCCACGAGCCGGACGATCTCGTCGTACACCTTGGGGTACAGCGTCGCGAACGACAGGTCCTCGAGCTCCCACTTGATGGTGTTCATCCCGAGCCGGTGGGCCAGGGGGGCGTAGATCTCGAGGGTCTCGCGGGCCTTGCGCTGGGCGGACTCGACCGACACGTACCGCCAGGTGCGGGCGTTGTGCAGCCGGTCCGCGAGCTTGATGACCAGGACCCGGATGTCGCGCGCCATCGCCACGACCATCTTGCGGACCGTCTCCGCCTGGGCAGCGTCGCCGTACGTCACCTTGTCGAGCTTGGTGACCCCGTCGACGAGCATCGCGACCTCGCGGCCGAAGTCCTTCTCCAGCTGGGTCAGGCTGTATGCCGTGTCCTCGACCGTGTCGTGCAGGAGCGCCGCCGCGAGGGTGGCCGGCGTCATGCCCAGCTCGGCCAGGATCGTCGTCACGGCCAGCGGGTGCGTGATGTACGCGTCGCCGGACTTGCGCTTCTGGCCGCGGTGGGCCTCCTCGGCCACGACGTAGGCCCTCTCGATGACCGTGAGGTCGGCCTTGGGGTGCGTCGCGCGGACGGTCTGCAGGAGTGGCTCGAGGACCGGGTTGGTCGGGCCCCCACGGCTGCCGAAGCGCGCCAACCTGGCCCGCACGCGGCTCGCCGACGAGGCGCCGGTGGGGACCGGCCCGGTGACGACGTCCTCGCTCATGGGCTGAGCCTACGTGATGGGGGCAGGCCGGTTCAGTCGCCTCGGACGACGAGGCTGCAGTGCACCTCTCGACCCTTCAACCGGTCGCGCCCGTGCAGGAACTCGAGCTCGATCGGCGCCTCGAACGCGACCACGTCGGCGCCCGCGTCCTCGAGCAGGTGGCAGGCTGCCTCGGCGGTGCCGCCGGTGGCGAGCACGTCGTCGACGACGAGCACCCGCTCCCCGCCGACGAACGAGTCCTCGTGGATCTCGATGGTGGCGCTGCCGTACTCGAGGTCGTAGGAGACGCCCATCGTCTTCCCGGGGAGCTTGCCCGCCTTGCGGACGGGCACGAACCCGATCCCGAGCTCGTGGGCCAGGGCTGCTCCGAAGATGAACCCGCGGGCCTCGATCCCCACGACCAGGTCAACGCTCCCGCGCCGGCGGTCCGCCATGTCGCGGACCACCGCACCGAACGCCTCTGCATCGGCGAGCAACGGCGTGACGTCCTTGAAGACGACCCCGGGGCTGGGGAAGTCTGGGATGTCACGCAGTCGGCTCTCGATGAGCGCGACGAGGGAGGCCGAGGCGGTCGTGGTCATGTCAGCGACGCGACTTCGGAGGCCGCTTCGGCTGGTTCCGCGGACCGGACGGCGAGGCGTACTTGTGCGTCTCGCGGACCGTGGAGGACGTGGTTCGGCGCTCCCCGGTGCCGACGGCCGCCGGCTCGAGGTCGTCGTCGCTGCCGTGGTCCACCGGGGCGGCGTCGGAGGCGAGCACCTTGCCGCCGTGGCGCTGCTGGTAGCGCTCGGCCTTCTTCGTCAGCTCGACCATCTCGGGCTCGTGGTCACGCATGTGCACGAGCAACGGGGTGGCGATGAAGATCGAGGAGTACGCACCGACCGCAATGCCGACGAACAGCGCCAGCGCGAGGTCGAGCAGGGTGCCGGGGCCGAGGAAGAGGAAGCCGATGACGAGGATCGCCGCGATCGGCAGCAGGGCCACGACGGTGGTGTTGATCGAGCGCACCAGGGTCTGGTTGACGGCGAGGTTGGCGGCCTGGGCGTAGGACATCCGTCCGTTGCCCCGGGCCTCGGTGGTGTTCTCGCGCACCTTGTCGAACACGACGACGGTGTCGTACAGCGAGTACCCGAGGATCGTCAGGAAGCCGATCATCGTCGCAGGCGACACCTCGAAGCCGGCGAGGGCGTAGATGCCGACCGTGATGAACAGGTCGTGCAGCAGCGCGGCGAGGCCGGCGACGGCCATCTTCCAGGTGCGGAAGTAGATCGCCATGACGGCCGCCACGAGGGCGAGGAAGACGGCCAGGGCCTGGAGGGCCTTCTGGCTCACCGAGGCGCCCCATGACGGGCCGACGAAGGTGGCGGACACCTTGTCGGACGTGGTGCCGAACGCCTTGGCGAGGGCGTCCTGGACGTCCCGGCTCTGGGAGTCGTTGAGCTTCTCGGTCTGCACCCGGACGGTGCTCGAGCCGATGGTCGTCACCTCGGGGGCACCCGCTGCGGCCACGGAGGTCACCGCGTCCTTGGCGGTCTGCTCGTAGGAGTCGGTGACCTTGACCCCGGAGACCCGGAACTCCGAGCCGCCCGAGAACTCCAGGCTGAGGTTGAGCCCCTGCAGGACCAGGCCGAGGGCCGCCAGGAGGATGAACACCCCGGAGACGAGGTACCACCGCTTGTAGCGGCCGACGAAGTCGATGGACCGCTTGCCGGTGTAGAGGTCGTTGCCGAGCGCGGCGAAGTTGATCACAGCGCACTCCCGTCGTTCGTGGCGGACGCGGTCTTGTTCATGGCAGGCATCGCGATCCGTCCGCGTCCGGCATACCGGGGCTTGAAGGCCTTGACACCCAGGCGCTGCGGGTCGAGACCGGACCAGCGGTGGCCGCCGCCGAAGAACTTCGTGGTGGACAGCAGGGCCACGACCGGGTGGGTGAACATGACCACGACGAGCAGGTCGATGAGGGTCGTGAGGCCGAGTGTGAACGCGAAGCCGCGCACGTTGCTCGACGCCAGCAGGTACAGCACGAAGGCGGCAAGGAAGTTCACGCCGTCAGCGGCCAGGATGGTGCGCCGGGCGCGACGCCACCCGGTGTCGACCGCGGCGCGCAGCGGTCGTCCCTCACGCACCTCGTCGCGGATGCGTTCGAAGTAGACGATGAACGAGTCGGCGGTGACACCGATGGCCACGATCAGCCCCGTGACGCCGGCCATGTCGAGCCGGAAGTTCTGGGACCACCCGAGCAAGGCGATCGAGACGTACGTGAGCACCGCGGCGATGACGATCGACGCGACGGTGACCAGGCCGAGGGCGCGGTACTGGATCAGCGAGTAGCCGAAGACCAGCACGAAGCCGATGACCCCGGCGAGCAGGCCCATGCGGAGCTGCTCGCCACCGAGGGTGGGGCTGATCTCGTCACGGGTCTGCAGGTCGAACGACAGCGGCAGGGCGCCGAACTTCAGCTGGTTGGCCAGGTCGCGGGCACTGACGATCGTGAAGCTGCCGGTGATGCTGGCCTGGCCGTCGAGGATGGCGGCCTGCGCGGTCGGCGCGGTGAGCACCTGGGAGTCGAGCGTCACGGCGAACCGGTTGCGCGGGTCCTCGAGGCTGACCAGGCGCTTGGTGACGTTGCCGAAGGCCGTGGTGCCGCTGCCGTTGAAGGACAGCCGGATCTCCACGATGCTCGAGGGCTGGCCGTTCTGCAGCGGCTGGTAGCCGGCGACGGCGTCCTTGATCTGGTCGCCGCGCACCTCGACCGGGCCGAGGATGTACTTCTCGCCGAGGTTGACGTTGCAGGTGACCAGCGGCTTGGTCGCGTCGTCGACGATCCCGTCCAGGACACCGGGCTTTGCGCAGTCGAGGTCCTGGAACTCCTTGGTCAGCGCCGGCGTGATCTGGTTGAGGTCGCTGGCGTCGGTCGGCTTGGTCGCGGTGCCCGTGGTCGCACCGCCGGTCGGCGTGGCCGCCCCGGTGGTGGCGCTGGGCTGCGGGGTGGTGGCCCGGACGAACGCGCCGGGCAGGCCACTGCCGGCGCTGGTGGTGGCGCCGGTCGCCTTCGGGGGCGTGGAGGTGGTCTTGCTGCCCGTGGCGGTCCCGGTCGCCGTGCCCGTGGCGGTGCCAGTGGCCGTGCCCGTCGCGGTACCCGTGGGCACCGGGACGTTCGTGCCTGGGGCAGCGACGAGGACGGGACGGAACTGCATCTGCGAGGAGCGGCGGATGGCATCCTCGGTGGCCTTGTCGGGCGTGCCCGGCATGCTCACGACGATGTTGTCGTTGCTCGTGGTCACCTCGGCCCCGGCGACACCGTTGGAGTCGACGCGCTGCACGATGATGTCGCGGGCCTGGTTGAGCTGGTCGGTCGTCACCTTCGCGTTGCCCACGAGGCGGGGAGCGAGGACGAGCTGCGTCCCACCGGCGAGGTCGAGGCCGAGCTTGGGCTCGAGCTGCGCCTCACCCCAGGTGGTCGCTGCGAACAGCAGGCCGTAGAGGCCGATGGTGACGGCCGCCAGCGCTGACAGGACCTTCAGCGGCTTGCGGTTGTACGGGTTGATTGCCACGGGTGGTGACCTCTACTCGGTGGTGCCGGGGGTGCCCGGCTGGTCGGTCGCCGCGGGGGCGGCGGTCTTCAGGCCGATGGCCCGGCGGTCGAACCGGAGGACGACCCCTGGGGCCACCTCGAGCGTGACGACCGCGTCGTCCAGGGAACGCACCGTGCCGAAGAGCCCCGAGGTCGTGCAGACCTCGTCGCCGACCGCCAGTCCTGCCTGCAGCTTCTGCACGTCGCGCTGGCGCCGCCGCTGCGTGAACACCATGAAGGCGATGAGCAGCACGGGCAGGGCGAAGATCAGCAGGCTGGCAGTGGGCGAGCCGCCATTCGACATGGAGCATCCCTTCACGGTTGGCAGGTGGTGCGCGCAGCCGGGTCTCGGGCGCGCACGATTCCCCGACGCTGGCCGGGTGACCGCCCGAGTGTAGGTGACGCACGGCATACCGACCAACGTGCCCCACCGTGGTCGCGTTCCAATTGTGACCATTTCGCGCCGTGCCGCCGCGGGGCCACCCACGGTGCCGCGGTGGGGCCCCACCAGGTCGCGCCGGTATGCCGCGAGGGCACCCGGCAGGGCCGGTCTCAGGCCCCGAAGCGCCCCTCGCCGGTGTCCAGCGGCAGTGCGGGCTGCCGGTCGAGCCCGGCCGGTGGGGTGTAACCGAGGTGGTCCCACGCCAGCGACGTCGCTGCCCGGCCACGTGGGGTGCGCGTGATGAAGCCCTCGCGGACGAGGAACGGCTCTGCGACGGTCTCGACCGTGTCGGCCTCCTCGCCCACGGCCACCGCCAGCGTCGACAGGCCCACCGGTCCCCCGCCGAACCTGCGGCAGAGCGCGTCGAGCACCGCCCGGTCGAGGCGGTCCAGACCCCGGTCGTCCACGTCGAACAAGGCCAGCGCCGCGTGCGCCGCCGTCTCGTCCACGACGTGGCGGCCGTGCACCTGGGCCCAGTCGCGCACTCGGCGCAGCAGGCGGTTGGCGATGCGGGGTGTGCCGCGGGACCGCCGGGCGATCTCCTCGATGCCGTCGGAGTCCGCCACCACGTCCAGCAGGCGGGCCGAGCGGTGCAGGATCGTCACGAGGTCGTCGGTGGCGTAGAAGTCGAGGTGGCCGGTGAAGCCGAAGCGGTCGCGCAGGGGCGCCGGGAGCAGCCCGGCTCGGGTGGTCGCCCCCACCACGGTGAACGGCGGCAGCTCGAGCGGGATGGCGGTGGCCCCGGGTCCCTTGCCGACGATGACGTCGACGCGGAAGTCCTCCATGGCGAGGTAGAGCATCTCCTCGGCCGAACGGGACATGCGGTGGATCTCGTCGAGGAAGAGCACCTCCCCCTCGGTCAGGGAGGACAGGACGGCCGCGAGGTCGCCCGCGTGCTGGATGGCCGGGCCGCTGGTGATGCGGATCGGGCGCTCGAGCTCGGTGCCGATGAGCATGGCCAGCGTGGTCTTGCCGAGGCCGGGCGGCCCCGAGAGCAGGACGTGGTCGGGCGGGGTGCCACGACGACGGGCGGCCTCGAGGACGAGCGAGAGCTGGTCACGTACCCGCGTCTGCCCCGTGAACTCGCTGAGCCGGCGGGGCCGCAGGGCCATCTCGACCTGGCGCTCATCGGTGTTGCCGGCGGGGTCGACGACCCGGGCCGTGGCGTCGAGGGAGGAGTCCTCGTACATCTCGGAGGAGAAGCCGTCAGCCATCACCCGTCACCGCCCCAGCTCGCGCAGGGCGGCGCGCAGCATCTCGGAGACGTTCGGCGACGCCGGCGCCGCAGCAGCCACGGACGACACGGCCTCCTCGGCCTGCTTGCCGGAGTACCCGAGCCCCGTGAGGGCCTCGGTCACCTGGTCGCGCCACGACGGACCCGACGCGACGGGCGCGCTGGGCGTCGCGCCCGCTGCACCCGACGGGAGGCCGATCTTGTCGCGCAGCTCCAGGACGATGCGCTCTGCGCCCTTCCTGCCGATGCCGGGGACCTTGGTCAGGGTGGCGAGGTCGCCTCCGGTGACCGCGGCGCGCAGCCGGTCGGGGGCAAGGACCGACAGCATCGCCAGGGCCAGCCGGGGCCCCACGCCGGAGACGGTCTGGACCTGCTCGAAGATGTCGCGCTCCTCGTCGGACGCGAAGCCGTAGAGCGTGAGCGAGTCCTCGCGGACGACCAGGGTCGTCGCCAGGGTGGCTTCGTGGCCGAGGTGCTGGGCCGAGGCCGTGGCCGGCGTGGTGTGCAGCAGCATGCCGACTCCCCCGACCTCGACGACGACGCGGTCGAGACCGATGTGCCTGACGGACCCACGGACCGAGGCGATCATCGTGACACCGCCGTCCTGCGGGAGCGGGCCTGCGTGCCGGGGACGGCTGCGGAGCCCTCCGCGGCGCGGGTCGCGACCGCCTTGAGCCGGGCCCGCTCGGACGCCGCGGCCAGGGCGAGCCGCTGGTCCCCGCCGCCACGCCAGTGGTGGCAGATCGCCAGCGCCAGGGCGTCGGCGGCGTCAGCGGGCTTGGGTGCCACCTCGAGCTCGAGGATCCGGGTGACCATCGCCGTCACCTGGGCCTTGTCAGCCCGGCCGGAACCGGTCACGGCCGCCTTCACCTCGGTGGGTGTGTGCGTGATGAGCGGAAGCCCGCGGCGCGCGGCGGCGAGGAGGGCCAGGGCGGAGGCCTGCGCCGTGGTCATCACGGTCGGGACGTGGTCGGCGGCATACACGCGCTCGAGGGCGATGGCATCGGGCTGGAACCGGTCCAACCAGGCATCCATCTGGTCCTGGAGGTAGACGAGCCGCTCCCCCGTGTCGCGGTCCCCGGGGGTGCGCACGACACCGACGGCGACCATCGTCAGCCGGTTGCCGCGACCACTGTCGACGACACCGAGGCCGCATCGCGTGAGGCCGGGGTCGACACCGAGTACGCGCACTCCACTGCTCCCTCCGAGGTGACGTCCGGGGCCGGGGCATCCGAACACGTGTTCGGGTGAACGCTACACGGACGACGCCCCGCCTCCCCCGCAGCAACACGCGGGGAGGACGGGGCGTCCGTGGGCGGGAGGGGTCAGTCCTCGTCCTCGTCGAGCTCGGCCAGGACCTCGTCGCTGATGTCGCCGTTGGCGAAGACGTCCTGCACGTCGTCGGAGTCCTCGAGGGCCTCGATGACGCGGATCATCTTGCGGGCACCGTCGGCGTCGAGCGGCACCTGGAGGTTCGGCACCCAGGAGGCCTCGGCGGAGTCGTAGTCGATGCCGGCGTCCTGGACCGCCTTGCGGACGGCCACGAAGTCGCTCGCCTCGGAGATGATCTGGAAGGAGTCGCCGAGGTCGTTGACCTCGTCGGCGCCGGCCTCCAGCACGACCTCGAGGATGTCGTCCTCGGACATGTCGCCCTTGGGGACCACGACGACGCCCTTGCGGTCGAAGACGTAGGAGACCGAGCCGGGCTCGGCCAGCTGCCCACCGTTGCGGGTGAGCGCGGTCCGGACCTCGGCGGCAGCGCGGTTGCGGTTGTCGGTGAGGCACTCGATGAGGACGGCGACACCACCGGGGGCGTAGCCCTCGTAGGTGATCGTCTCCCAGTCGGCCCCACCCGCCGTCGCACCGGACCCGCGCTTGACCGCGTTGTCGATGTTGTTGTTGGGGACCGAGGTCTTCTTCGCCTTCTGGATGGCGTCGTAGAGCGTCGGGTTGCCGGTGACGTCACCACCACCGGTGCGGGCCGCGACCTCGATGTTCTTGATCAGCTTGGCGAAGAGCTTGCCGCGCTTGGCATCGATGGCAGCCTTCTTGTGCTTCGTGGTCGCCCACTTACTGTGGCCACTCATTCCATGCCCTCCAACAGGTAGTCACGCACGATCTGCACGAACAGTCCGTGGACCCGGTGGTCACCACTCACCTCCGGATGGAAGGAGGTGGCCAGCAGGGGCCCTTGACGGACGGCGACGATCCTACCGGCGGCCGGTCCGTCCTCCACACGGGCCAGCACCTCGACCGCCTCTCCGGCCTGCTCGACCCAGGGCGCACGGATGAAGATGGCGCGCACGGTGTCGTCGAGACCGGTGAAGTGGATGTCCTCCTCGAAGGAGTCGACCTGTCGCCCGAACGCGTTGCGCCGCACGGTGATGTCGAGGCCACCGAGCGTCTGCTGGTCGGGTCGGGCGTCGGCGATCCGGTCCGCCAGCATGATCATGCCGGCGCAGGAGCCGTAGGCCGGCATGCCCGCCGCCAACCGCTCGCGCAGGGGTTCGTGCAGGTCGAACGCCCGGACCAGCTTGTCCATCGTGGTCGACTCACCCCCGGGGATGATGAGGGCGTCGACCTCGGCGAGCTCCCGCGGGCGGCGCACGGTGGTGCCGTGGGCACCCGCCTGCTGCACGGCATGCAGGTGCTCGCGGACGTCTCCCTGGACGGCGAGGACACCGATGGTGGGCTGGGCTGTCACGACGCGAATGCTACGGGCGGCCGGTGCGGCCCTAGCGTGGGGGCATGACCGGCGACCTGACCATCCGTCCACGGACCACCGAGGACCTGCCCGTCCTGGCCGACGTGCTCGCCGCCCAGCGGGAGCACAGCGACTACCCGCAACGCTGGCCGCTGCCGATGCCCGTCGAGGAGTTCCTCCACCGGTCGAGCGAGCTGCGGTCCTGGGTGGCCGAGCTGGACGGAGCCGTCGTGGGGCACGTCGCCGTGGCAGCGGTGGTCCCCGGTGACATGGCGACGGTGTGGAGCGCCGGTACCGGCCGCCCGCTGGACGGGCTCGCGGAGGTGTCGGTCCTGTTCATCGACCATGCCGTCACGGGGCGCGGTGTCGGTGCGGCCCTGCTGGCGACGGCGGTGGGGTTCATCCGCGACAGCGGCAGGACCCCGGTGCTCGACGTGGTGCAGGAGACGGAGAACGCCGTGCGGCTCTACGAACGCAGCGGCTGGCAGGTGGTTGGCGAGGCGAGGCCGCCGTGGCTGCCGGCCACCCACCGCCCGGTGCTCCTGATGACGCTCCCCGACGGCGGGGCCTGAGCCCCGCCGTCGGTTGACTTCACCAGCCGCGCTCGGCCAGGCGGTGCGGCTCGGGGATCTCGTCGACGTTGAGGCCGACCATGGCCTCGCCGAGACCGCGCGAGACCTTGGCGATCACGTCGGGGTCGTCGAAGAACGTGGTGGCCTTGACGATCGCCTCGGCGCGCTGGGCCGGGTTGCCGGACTTGAAGATGCCCGAGCCGACGAAGACTCCCTCGGCGCCGAGCTGCATCATCATCGCGGCGTCGGCAGGGGTGGCGATGCCGCCGGCCGTGAAGAGGACCACGGGGAGCTTGCCGGCCTCGGCGACCTCCTTGACGAGGTCGTACGGGGCCTGCAGCTCCTTGGCCGCGACGTACAGCTCGTCCTCGGGGAGGCCGTGCAGCCAGCGGAGCTGGTCGCGCAGCTTGCGCATGTGGGTGGTGGCGTTCGAGACGTCGCCGGTGCCGGCCTCACCCTTGGAGCGGATCATCGCCGCGCCCTCGGTGATGCGGCGCAGGGCCTCGCCCAGGTTCGTCGAGCCGCAGACGAAGGGAACGGTGAAGTTCCACTTGTCGATGTGGTTGGCGTAGTCGGCCGGGGTCAGCACCTCGGACTCGTCGATGTAGTCGACACCGAGGGACTGCAGCACCTGGGCCTCGACGAAGTGGCCGATGCGGGCCTTGGCCATCACGGGGATCGAGACGGCCTCGATGATGCCGTCGATCATGTCGGGGTCGGACATCCGGGAGACGCCACCCTGGGCGCGGATGTCGGCCGGGACGCGCTCGAGCGCCATGACGGCGACAGCGCCGGCGTCCTCGGCGATCTTGGCCTGCTCGACGTTGACGACGTCCATGATGACGCCGCCCTTGAGCATCTCGGCCATGCCGCGCTTGACGCGCGACGTGCCGGTGGTGGGCTGCGACGAGGACTGCGGTACGGGGGTGGTGGTGTCGGCGGACATGACGACGAGCTCCAGATCTGTTCAGGGCGCAGCGCAGAAGACGCGCTTCGAGGCCAATGCTAGTTGGTGCCCCGAGCGCCGCGGACCGAGCCTGCGTGCGGGCCCACTGCCCCGCCATCCGCGACCGGCCGGCGCCCGCACCCCCACCACGCGACACGCTCACAGAACGTCGGTTGCGAGGCAGAACGCGCGTCTCCAACCCTCGTCCTGCCGCGCACCCAGCGTTGTGCCGGGGGCGCCGGAGGCCGGCGGGGCCGGCAGGGCGGCGAGGTGCGGGGGCCGGCGGGGCGGGTATGGCGCGGTGCGGGCTCAGTCGCGGACGGCCGGGGGGAGCTCGTCGTCGAACTCGACCGTGCGCGGGAGGTCGGCGTGGCCGGCCAGCCGGAACAACCGGACGACCGCCTTGCGCCGCACCCTGCGCACGTCGGTGACGGCGTCGTTGTGGAACCGTCGGGCCAGCTGCACCCGGACCCCGGCTGCCTCGACCCGCTGGAGCGCGAGCGCCCCGAGGTTGTCGTCGCGCCGGATCTCCCCCACCACCTCGGCGCTGAGCGCTGCCATCAGGGCTGCGGTGAGGTCGCTCTCGAGCTCCTCGCGCTGGCCGAAGCTCTGGCCCTCGAGGAAGTCCTCCTCGAGCACGCGTTCGTTGTGCGCCTCGAGGGCCTCGGACGCGGCACCGGCCAGCATGAGCGCACTCGCGGGGTCGAGGGCCCCGGAGTTGGCGAGCTCCAGGGTGGCCTCGGAGCGCCGCACCAGCTGGGCGTCGAGCGCCGAGAGCGCTCCCTCCGCCCGGGTGTGCAGCCGGTCGAGGCGGGCGGCGTTGTACGACAGGTACCACGCGATCCCGAGCAGCACGGCGACGGCGACGGCGGTCCAGGTGACGGTCTGCATCAGTCCTCGGTTCCTCGGCGGCCGCGCAGCAGCCGGGTCCAACGGGTGTCGGCCGGGTCGGCCCGGTCGTCCCGGACCTCGCGCCAGTCGTCGACACCGTGGGTGACCGTCTCGTAGACGGCCATGACGTCCTCGGCGACGACCGCCCAGTCGAAGACCTGGGCGCGGCGGCTGCCTTCGTCGCGCAACCGCTCCCGCTCGGCGGGGTCGCCGAGCAGCCGCAGCAGCTGGCGGGCGAGGTCGGCCGGGTCCTCGTTGGCGAACATCGCCCCGCACCGGCCGCCGTCCAGGACACGCACGAACGCCGCAAGGTCGCTGGCCACCACCGGCGCGCCGGCGCTCATCGCCTCGACGAGGACGATCCCGAAGCTCTCGCCCCCGGTGTGCGGCGCGACGTAGGCGTCGACCGACGACAGCAGCGCCGCCTTGTCCTCGTCGCTGATCATCCCCAGGAACTCCGTCGCGGCGGCCACGGCCGGGTCGAGCCGCTCGCGCGCGGCCTCCACGTCACCCGGGCCCGCGACGAGGACGCGGGTCCCCGGGTGCTCCGCCAGGACGGCGGGCAGGGCGGCCGCCAGGACGGGCAGGCCCTTGCGCGGCTCGTCGATGCGCCCGAGGAACGCCAGCGTCGGCGCCTGCTCGGTGCCGGTCCACGCCGGGTTGGGCGTGGCGTCGGCGAACCTGCTCACGTTGACCCCGTTGGGGATGACGACGGCGTCACCGCCGAGGTGCGTGGTGACCGTGCGCCGCGCGTCCTCGGAGACGGCGATGCGCCCGTTGATCTTCTCCAGGCTGGGACGCAGCAGCGGGTATGCCGCCTGCATGGCCCGTGAGCGCAGGTTGGACGTGTGGAACGTGGCCACCACCGGGCCCTCGGCCGACCAGAGGGCGAGCAGCGCGATGCTGGGGGTGACGGGTTCGTGGATGTGGAGCACGTCGAACTCGCCGCGCTCCAGCCAGCGGCCGACCCGTGCCGCGGTGACCGGACCGAAGTTGAGGCGGGCGACCGAGCCGTTGTAGCGGACCGGGACGGCACGTCCCACCGACTCGACGTACTCGGGCAGCGGGGTGTCCTCGTCGGCCGGCGCGAGGACCGACGCGTGGTGGCCCTGGGCGAGGAAGTGCTCGGCGAGGTCGCGCACGTGGAACTGCACTCCCCCGGGCACGTCGAACGAGTACGGGCAGACGATGCCGATCCTCACGGCGCCACCTCGGCGGCGGCCGGTCGGGCGGGGCGAGGCTCGAGGTCGTCGAGGAAGACCCGCTGGAGCATGTGCCAGTCCTCGGTGTGCTCGCGGATCGCCGCCCCCAGCACGTCGGCGCACTGCTGGGTCATGGCGACGGCCTTCGCGCGGGTCGCGCCGGTGGCCGGGACCTCGACCCGCTCGTGGAAGGTGATGACGAGGCCGTGCCTGCGGGAGCCGGGTACACGTTCGTAGTGGATGGACACGGGGTGCAGTGCGGCACCGCTGCCGAGGGCGAGCGCTGCCGGACCGGCGGCCATCTTGGAACGGTGGCCGAGCAGGTCGACCTCGATCCCCCGGTCGGTGAGGTCGCGGTCGGCCAGCAGCGGCATGAGGACCGGGGAGGCCAGGTGGCCGCGGAGCTGGGCGAAGACGTCTCCCCCACCGGTGAGCGGCAGGATCGTCATGCCGAGCGACTCCCGGAACTCGAGGAACTCGGCATACACCTCCTCGGGCTCGAGCCGCTCCGCGACGGTGACGACGGGCCCCAGGGCCTTGGTGCCCCACGCGCCGGCCAGGTCCCAGTTGCCGAGGTGGCCGAGGAAGCAGACGACGGGGCGCCCGGCTCCCAGCTCGGCCCGCACGGGAGCGTCGCCGACGACGCGCACCTGGCCCGCGATGTCGGCGGTCGAGCGGTCGGGCAGGCGGAAGGCCTCGCAGTAGTAACGCAGGTAGGAGCGCATGCCTGCGCGCACCAGAGCGTCGAGGGCACGGTCGTCGAGCTCGGGCCGCGCCTTCGCGTAGTTGGACCGCAGCCGCTCGACCCCCTTGCCACCCCGCGCGACGGTGAGGTCGGCGATGCGGTCGAACGCGGCATACGCGGCACGCTCGGGGAGTCGTCGGACGGTCCCCCACCCGAGCCGGAAGCCGGTCACGGCGAGGACGTCGCCGAGGCGGCTCACGGGGCTGCGGCGAGCGCCTGGCGGCGCACCATGAGCATCCGCTGGACCACGGTGATCAGGCTCGCGACGGCGAGCAGGGCCAGCACGACGGTGAGGACGACCTCGGGCAGGCCGATCCCGACCAGGCCGGTCGTGGCGAGCACGGCGACCAGGCGGTCGGCCCGCTCGGCGATGCCGACGTCCGCGGAGAAGCCCAGGCCCTCGGCGCGGGCCTTGGCGTAGGACACCACGCTGCCGAGGATCAGGCAGGCCAGCGCGAGCCCGGCCATGAGGAAGTTGTCACCGCTACCGGCGTACCAGAGCACGAGGCCGCCGAAGATCGCCGAGTCGCCCACCCGGTCGAGGGTCGAGTCGAGGTAGGCCCCCCACTTGCCCGAGCGGCCGGACATGCGGGCCATGACCCCGTCGACCGTGTCGGAGAAGACGAACAGGGTGATGACGATGGTGCCCCAGAAGAACTCGTGCCGGGGGTAGAAGGCCAGGGCTCCGACGCAGACGCCGATGGTCCCGACGACGGTCACCACGTCCGGGCTGATGCCGAGCTTCAGGAACAGCCGGGCCACGGGGGTGAAGATCGTGGTGAAGAGCGCGCGCGCGTACTTGTTGAGCATGGTGGTGGCAGCCTACTGAGGCGCGGCCGGAACCTTCGGCGCGCACGCCGGGGTGCCGCCGGGAAGTGCGTACCGGTGGTCGGCGACCCAGGTGTAGGCGCGGGCGGCGAGCCACGAGATGCCCGGGAGGGTGATCAGGTGCCCGAGCGGCCGCCACGCCGGCGCTCCGTGCTTGAGCCCCTCCGCGATCGCCCGGTGCCCGGCGACGACGGAACCGTCCTGCCGCACGAACTGCGCCGCCGCGATGCAGTCCTCCTCGGTCACGCCGAGCGGCGCGAGGTCGAGCTGCTGCCACGGCTGGACCTCGTAGCGCTGGTGCCGGTCGACCCAGCGGGAGAGGAAGCGGGCGCTGGTCGTGCAGAAGCCGCAGTCACCGTCGAAGATGAGCAGGCCGCGCCCCCTCGGGGTGCTGTCCGGGGCGGTGTCCATGGCCGAAGTCTCTCACCCGCGTGGCACCATGACGGCCATGAGGGGGCGTCCGGGCGGCAGCACACAGCGGCTCGGGCCGTACTCGCTCCTGTGGCGGCTGGCCACGACGGCCGTCGTCGTCACCACCGTCTGCCTCGGCACCTGGGTGGGCGACGACGAGTGGTGGCCGTTCGCGCCGATGTCGCAGTACGCGTTCTCGGTGCAGAACAACGGCGTCATCAACTCCCTGACGATGGACGCGCTCACGACGGACGGTGAGGTCGTCCGGGTGCCCCTCTCCAAGGAGATGATCGGCATCGAGCGGGCCGAGATCGAGGGCCAGGCGCCCCGGATCATCCGCACCCCCGAGCTGCTCCAGGACATCGCCGTCCTGCACCACCGTCGCCTGCCGCACGAGACGCCGTACGCGACCATCTGGCTCCGCAACACCTCGACGAGCATCCCCACCGGCGACGCCACCGTGCACACGCTCGCCACCTGGCAGGTCCGCGACCCCCTCGACCCGCAGCCGAGCGGGCTCCCCGGCGGGAGGGGGTCCCGGTGAACCCGGTCGAGCGGTTCCTCGCCCCGGAGCTGCCCCTCGCGCGCGTCGCGTGGCTGCGCCACGTGATCTACCCGTTCGTCCTGCTCGACGTCCTGTGGATCGTCACCGACCCCATCCCCCACGGCGACGTCCCGCCCTCCCTCTACCGCGGGCTCGTCGTCCGCGACGTCCTGCACCTGCCCGCGCCCTCGCACGTCTACGTCCGGGTCCTGCTCGGCGTGATCGTCGTCAGCGCCCTCGTCGCGGCCACCGGACGGCTCCCGCGCCTGGCCGGCTGGGTCTGCGCCGTCGGGATGCTCGACTGGGTGAGCAACGCCTTCGCGTACTCCAAGGTCGACCACGACCACTTCGCCCTCGTCGTGGCGTTGTTCGTGCTGCCGACCGCGGGGCGGGCGCGGGTCCCGGACGTCGACGTGCGTTCGCAGGCGGCCGGGTGGGCCGTCCGCATGGTGCAGGTCGGCGCCGTGTCGATCTACTTCCTGTCCGCCAGCGCCAAGATGCGCTTCGGGGGCTGGGACTGGGCCAACGGCGCCACCCTGATCTGGGCGCTCACCCGCCGACCCAACGGCATCGGCCCATGGGTCGGCTCGCACCCGGCCCTGACCCATGCCATGCAGTGGATCGTGCTCGTGGCCGAGTTCTGCTCACCCGTCCTGCTCTGGCTCCGTGGCAGGGCCCTGTATGCCGCGCTGGCGTTCTGGGGCGGGTTCCACCTGAGCACCTACCTCATGCTCAAGATCCACTTCCTGCCGCTGGTGGTCTGCCTGCTCAGCTTCCTGCCGCTGGAACGCCTCGGTCCGTGGTGGTCGACCCGTCCGAGGCATCGGCTCCCCCACCCGGCCAGGCGGCGACCAGCCGGGAGCGCACGTCCTCCAGCAGCATCGGAAGAGCTTTCGTCTGCCCGATGATGGGCAGGAAGTTCATGTCGCCACCCCAGCGGGGGACGACGTGCTGGTGCAGGTGTGCCTGGACCCCGGCTCCCGCGACGGCCCCCTGGTTCATCCCGATGTTGTAGCCCATCGGCTGCGACGTCGTGTCGAGGGCGGCGATGGCCTCCTTGGTGAGCCGGCCGAACTCGGTCGTCTCCTCCTCGGTGAGGTCGACGTAGAGGGACACGTGCCGGTACGGGCAGACGAGGACGTGGCCGGGGTTGTACGGGAAGAGGTTCATGACGACGTAGCAGTGCTCGCCCCGGTGGACGACCAGCCCCTCGGCGTCGCCACGACCCGGCGCCGCGCAGAACGGACAGCCGTCCCCTGCCGCCTCGCTCGGGCGGTCGCCGGTGATGTAGGCCATCCGGTGCGGGGTCCACAACCGCTCGAACCCGTCCTGGACGCTCGCGAAGTCGGTGTCCGGCTCGGGTGCGTCGCTCATGCCCCGATCCTATGCAGCCGGCCACGGACGGAGTCGGCATGATGTTCGCCGTGCCCGAACCGCATACCCAGGCCACCCCGGCGACCGACGGCATCCCGTCGGTGGCCATCCGTCCCGCGACGCCGGACGACGCACCCGCCGTCGCAGAGCTGTTCTGGCAGGTGCGCACCGAGTCGGCGCCCCGGATCCCCATGATCGTCCACCCGCGCGAGAGCGTGCTGGCGTTCGTCGAGCACGTCCTCATCGCCGACGGCGAGGTCTGGGTCGCGGATGACGACGGGCGGGTCGTCGGGTTCCTCGCGCTGGCCGAGCCCGACGAGCTGGGTCACCTCTACATCGCGTCCGACCACACCGGCCGGGGACTCGGCGCCCGGTTCGTCGAGCTGGCCCGCGAGCGGTTCCCCGACGGGGTGCAGCTCTGGGCGTTCCAGAGCAACACCGGCGCCCTGCGCTTCTACGAGCGGCACGGGTTCGTCCCGGTCGAGTGGACCGAGGGTGACAACGAGGAGGGCGCCCCCGACGTCCGGCTGGTCTGGCGACCGCGCGGGTGAGCGGGCGCCATACCCGCTGATCTCACGAAGGTGAGAACTGAGTGAGCGCGAGGTGTCGGAATCGCACAGGGATTCCGACACCTCGCGCTCACCGAACGCAGGCGTGACCGGTCAGACCTGGACGCGGGCCTGGACGGCCGCGACGACCTCGGCGATGGCGTCTTCGATCGGGACGCCGTTCTTCTGCTCACCGTTGCGGTAGCGGAACGACACGGCACCGGCCGATCGGTCCTCCTCGCCGGCGATGAGGGTGAACGGCACCCGCGACTTGCTCGCGTTGCGGATCTTCTTGGGGAACCGGTCGTCACTGTCGTCGATCTCGACGCGGATCCCCTTGCGCCGCAGCTGGTCCGCGACGTCGTGGAGGTACTCGGAGTACTCCTCCGCGACGGGCACGGCCAGGACCTGCACCGGCGAGAGCCAGGGCGGGAAGGCCCCGGCGTAGTGCTCGACGAGCACGCCCAGGAACCGCTCGATCGACCCGAACTTGGCCGAGTGGATCATCACCGGCTGCTGGCGCGAACCGTCCGCCGCCTGGTACTCGAGCCCGAACCGCTCGGGCTGGTTGAAGTCGTACTGGATGGTCGACATCTGCCAGGTGCGGCCGATCGCGTCGCGGGCCTGGACGGAGATCTTCGGGCCGTAGTAGGCCGCGCCACCGGGGTCCATGACCAGCTCGAGACCCGACTCGGTGGCGACGTCGCGCAGCACCTCGGTCGCGAGCTCCCACTGGTCGTCGGACCCGATGAACTTGTCCTTCTTGTCGCCCTCGGTCTCGCGGGTCGACAGCTCGAGGTAGTAGTCGTCCATCCCGAAGTCGCGCAGCAGGGACAGCACGAAGTCCAGCAGGTGCTTGATCTCGCCGGGAGCCTGCTCGGCGGTGACGTACGAGTGCGAGTCGTCCTGGGCGAACCCACGCACGCGGGTCAGGCCGTGGACCACTCCGGACTTCTCGTTGCGGTAGACGTGCCCGAACTCGAACAGCCGCAACGGGAGCTCGCGGTAGGAGCGGCCTCGGGAGCGGTAGATGAGGTTGTGCATCGGGCAGTTCATCGCCTTGAGGCGGTAGTCGGTGCCGTCCACGTCGAACGGCGCGAACATGCCCTCGGCGTAGTAGGGCAGGTGACCCGAGGTGTGGAACAGCTGCTCCTTCGAGATGTGCGGGGTCCCGACATACTCGAAACCCTCCTCGATGTGGCGCAGCCGGACGTAGTCCTCCATCTCGCGCTTGATCACCCCACCCTTGGGGTGGAACACGGGCAGGCCGGAGCCCAGCTCGTCGGGGAAGCTGAACAGGTCCTGCTCGGCGCCGATCTTGCGGTGGTCGCGCTTCTCCGCCTCGGCGAGGCGGTCGAGGTAGGCCTTGAGCTCGTCCTTGGTCGCCCACGCGGTGCCGTAGACGCGCTGCAGCTGCGGGTTCTTCTCGCTGCCGCGCCAGTAGGCGCCACCGCTGCGCATGAGCTTGAAGGCGTTGCCGAGCACCTTGGTGGTGGGCACGTGCGGTCCGCGGCACAGGTCGCCCCAGGCCCGGGTGCCGTCGCGCTTGATGTTGTCGTAGATGGTCAGCTGCGCGCCGCCCACCTCCACGTCGGCACCCTCGGCGGCGTCACCGGCGGCTCCGCCCTTGAGGCCGATGAGCTCGATCTTGTACGGCTCGTCCGCCAGCTCGACGGCCGCGGCCTCGTCGCTGACCTCCCGGCGCACGAAGGTCTGGCCCTCGTTCACGATGCGCTGCATGACCTTCTCGAGGGCCTTGAGGTCCTCGGGGGTGAACGCGTCGTCGACGTCGAAGTCGTAGTAGAAGCCGTCACGGACCGGCGGCCCGATGCCGAGCCTCGCCTTCGGGTTGACCTCCTGGACCGCCTGGGCCAGCACGTGGGCCGCACTGTGCCGCAGCACGTCGAGGCCGTCCTGCTCCTGGGCGGTCACGGGCTCGACGACGTCGCCGTCGGCCACGACGTGGGCCAGGTCGCGCAGCTCGCCGTTGACGCGCGCGACGAGGACGGCGCGGTCACCCTCGAACAGGTCGGCGGCAGTCGTCTGCTCCGGCACCTGTCGCTCGCTCCCGGCGATGGTGACGGTGATCTGGGCAGACACGGTGCGCTCTCCTTGGTTCGGGTGTGGGACCGGTGCTGGCCCCTCGGGTATGCCGCCCGCGGACCTCCGCGCGCAGCCCTCCGATGCTATCGGCCGGGGTCGCGTCGTCGCGCGCGAGATACCGGCACCGCAGGTTCACCCACCCGTCATCTCACGGCACCGTGTCGAATCTTGACTCGTTCCAGATACGGGGCCAGAGTGTGCGGCATGACCACGACGTCAGCGGGACACCCCGAGGGCCTCCCGCAGCTCCTGCGCGAGGCAGGGCTCCGGGTGACCCAGCCCAGGGTCGCGGTCCTCGGTGCGGTCCGTGCGCACCCCCACGCCGACACCGACTCGCTCATCGCGGCCGCCCGCCGCGACGTGCCCGAGGTGTCGCACCAGGCCGTCTACGACGTCCTCGGCGCTCTGACCCGCTCGGGTCTCGTGCGCCGCATCCAGCCGCCCGGCTCGGTGGCCCGCTACGAGGCACGCGTCGGCGACAACCACCACCACGTCGTGTGCCGGTCCTGCGGCACCATCGCCGACGTCGACTGCGCCGTGGGCCACGCCCCCTGCCTGACGGCGTCGGACGACCACGGCTTCACCATCGACGAGGCCGAGGTCGTCTACCGCGGCCTGTGCCCGACCTGCGCCGCTGCAGCCACGGCCTGACCCCACCACGAACCACCCGCCATACCCGTCCATCCACCCCTTGCCCGGAAGGAAGCCATGTCCGACCAGAACCACGAGAGCAACACCAACGCCGAGGGTCACGAGACCCGCGTCGGCGAGATGAACGAGAGCGACCGCAAGTGCCCCGTCGTGCACAACCGTGCGCCGGAGCCGGCCCAGGGCGGCGGCAACCGCGGCTGGTGGCCCGAGCGGCTCAACGTCAAGATCCTCGCCAAGAACCCGGCGGTCGCGAACCCCCTCGGCGAGGACTTCGACTACGGCAAGGCGTTCGAGTCCCTCGACCTCGCAGCGGTGAAGCAGGACATCGCCGAGGTCCTGACCACCTCGCAGGACTGGTGGCCGGCCGACTTCGGGCACTACGGCCCGTTCATGATCCGCATGGCGTGGCACAGCGCCGGCACCTACCGGGTGCAGGACGGCCGCGGCGGCGCGGGCGCCGGGCAGCAGCGGTTCGCCCCGCTCAACAGCTGGCCCGACAACGCCAACCTCGACAAGGCCCGCCGCCTTCTGTGGCCGGTCAAGAAGAAGTACGGCCGCAACCTCTCCTGGGCCGACCTGATGATCCTCACCGGCAACGTCGCGCTGGAGACGATGGGCTTCGAGACCTTCGGCTTCGCCGGTGGCCGCGCCGACGTGTGGGAGCCCGACGAGGACGTCTACTGGGGTCCTGAGACCGAGTGGCTCGGCGCCGAGCGCTACACCGGTGACCGCGAGCTCGAGAACCCCCTCGCCGCGGTCCAGATGGGCCTGATCTACGTCAACCCCGAGGGCCCCGACGGTGAGCCCGACCCGCTGCGGTCGGCTCGCGACATCCGCGACACGTTCGGCCGGATGGCCATGAACGACGAGGAGACCGTCGCCCTCATCGCGGGCGGCCACACCTTCGGCAAGACGCACGGTGCGGCGAACCCCGACGAGCACGTGTCCGACGAGCCCGAGGGCGCACCGCTCGAGCAGATGGGCCTGGGCTGGAAGAACGACTTCGGCACGGGCAACGGCGCCGACACGATCACCAGCGGCATCGAGGTCACCTGGACCACGACGCCGATCCAGTGGAGCAACAACTTCTTCGAGAACCTGTTCGGCTACGAGTGGGAGCTCACCAAGAGCCCCGCGGGCGCCCACCAGTGGAAGCCCAAGGACGGCGCCGGCGAGGGCACCGTGCCGCACGCCCACGACGCCACGAAGAAGATCGCCCCGAACTTCCTCACGACCGACCTGGCGCTGCGCGTCGACCCGGTCTACGAGAAGATCTCCCGGCGCTTCCTGGAGAACCCCGCCGAGTTCGCCGACGCGTTCGCCCGCGCGTGGTTCAAGCTGACCCACCGCGACATGGGCCCGGTCGCCCGCTACCTCGGTCCGGAGGTCCCCTCCGAGGAGCTGCTCTGGCAGGACCCGCTCCCCGCCGCCTCCGGCGAGCCGATCACCGCGGAGGACGTCGCCGCGCTCAAGTCGGCCATCGCCGGCACGGGCCTGACGGTCTCGCAGCTCGTCTCCACGGCCTGGGCGGCTGCGTCCTCGTTCCGCGGCAGCGACAAGCGCGGTGGCGCGAACGGTGCCCGAATCCGCCTCGCCCCGCAGAACGGCTGGGAGGTCAACAACCCCGCCCAGCTCGCGACGGTGCTGCGCGCCCTCGAAGGTGTGCAGGAGTCGTTCAACGCCCAGGGTGGACGTCAGGTGTCGCTGGCCGACCTGGTCGTCCTCGCCGGTGGCGTGGGCGTCGAGCAGGCGGCCAGGGCCGCGGGCCGCGACGTCGAGGTGCCCTTCACCCCGGGTCGCGTCGACGCCTCGCAGGAGCAGACGGACGTGGAGTCGTTCGCGTGGCTCGAGCCGCGGGCCGACGGTTTCCGCAACTACCCGGGCAAGGGCCACCGGCTCGGCGCGGAGTACCAGCTGCTCGACCGCGCCAACCTGCTCACGCTGAGCGCGCCCGAGATGACGGTGCTCGTCGGCGGCCTGCGCGTCCTCGGCGCGAACTACGACGGCTCCTCGCTCGGGGTGCTCACCGATGCTCCCGGCACGCTGACGAACGACTTCTTCGTCAACCTGCTCGACCTCGGGACGCAGTGGACCTCGACCTCCGAGGACGCCTCGACGTTCGAGGCCCGCGACAGCTCGGGCCAGGTGCGCTGGACCGGCACCCGCGCCGACCTGGTGTTCGGCTCGAACTCCGAGCTGCGTGCCCTCGCCGAGGTCTACGCCAGCGACGACGCGAAGGACCAGTTCGTCGACGAGTTCATCGCGGCCTGGACCAAGGTCATGGAGCTCGACCGGTTCGACGTCGCCTGAGGCTCGTCGCTGCACCACGCGCCCTCCGTATGGCGCCGCGCCATACGGAGGGTGCGTCGTCCGCCCCGGGCGCGCGGCCCGGCGGCCGAGGTTGTAGACAGGACGCATGATCGTCGCCATCGCCGGAGGACACGGACAGATCGCCCTGCTGCTCGAGAAGGAGCTGACAGCGCGTGGGCACGAGGCCATCGCCCTCGTGCGCAACCCCGACCACGTCCCTGACGTGGAGAAGCACGGGGCCAGGGCCGAGGTGGTCGACCTCGAGCACACGACCGTCGAGGCCCTGTCTGCTGCCATCGCCGGTGCCGACGCCGTGGTCTTCGCAGCCGGCGCGGGGCCGGACAGCGGGGCGACTCGCAAGGAGAGCGTCGACCGTGGCGCCGCCGTGCTGCTCGCCGACGCCGCCGTCGCGGCGGAGGTCGGGCGCTACGTCATGGTGTCCTCGATGGGCGCCGACTCCGGGGACCCCGACTCCGACGACGTCTTCCAGGTCTACCTGCGGGCCAAGGGGGCGGCCGATGCCGACCTCCGTGCGCGCACCGAGCTCGACTGGACGATCCTGCGTCCGGGGCGGCTCACCGACGACGAGGCGACCGACCGGGTCGCGCTGGCACCCACGGTCGAGAGGGGCGCCGTCCCCCGGGCCGACGTCGCCAGCGTCCTGGCCGAGCTGCTCGCGACCGGTGCCGGATCGGGCCTGGTCCTGGAGCTCGTCTCCGGCCACGTCCCCATCGCCGAAGCCGTGGCTGCCCTTCCCACGGACCCTGCCTGAGCGTGACGGATCGCCCTGTGCCCCACAACGATCGGGGTGTGCAGCTGCGCAGCGTCCCGTTCGAGGACGACGACGTCCAGCACCTCGTCGCGGAGGTGCAGGCCTACTACGTGTCCATCTACGGCGGGCCTGACGAATCCCCCATCGTCGACGGCGAGTTCGCGGCACCCCGTGGTGCCTTCGTGCTGGCCACCGACGACACCGGGCCGGTGGCCATGGGTGGATGGCGACGCAGGGACGACCTCGTGCGCCTGTTCGGCGCACCTGTTGCCGAGGTCAAACGGATGTACGTCAGCCCGCGGGCCCGGCGCCGTGGTGTCTCCAGGCTCGTGCTCGCCGACCTCGAACGCACCGCTCGACTCGCCGGGGTCGCAGTGATGGTCCTCGAGACGGGAATCATCCAGGGGGACGCCATCGCGTTGTACGAGTCGTGCGGCTACTCCCGGACCATCGACTTCGGCCACTACGCCGACTCCGACCTCTCCCGCTGCTACGCCAAGAGCCTCGTGCACGCAGGAGCGACCTAGGCTCGGCTGGCTCCCGGGCGCGACGTGCCGCTCGTAGGAAAAGGAACACTCTTCGCCGTTTCACTCCACTACCGTGCCCAGCGTGTCGGACCACAGGCTCATCGACTGGGAACGACGTACGAGCGGGCCCCTGCTCGTCGCCGCACTTGCTTTCCTCGGCGCCTACGCCTGGCCCATCCTCCAGCCACAACTGTCGCGAGCGGCTCAGACCACCTGCTCGATCGTTTCCTGGACGGTGTGGCTTCTCTTCGCTGCCGACCTGTTCGTCCGCCTGGCCATGTCCGAGGACCGGTGGCGGTACCTGCGCCGCAACTGGCTCGACGTCATCACGTTGGCCGTCCCCATGCTCCGCCCCCTCAGGGCCCTGCGTGCTGTCGTGGCACTCAACATCATCGGTCGTCGAGGTCAGTCCTTCGTGCGAGGCAGGGTGGTCGCGTACGTCGCGGCGGCGGTCGTTGTGGTGGGGCTCGTCGCGGCACTGGCCGTGCTGGACGCAGAACGCGGCCATCAGGGCGCCAACATCACGACGTTCGGGGACGCATTGTGGTGGGCAGCGACGACCGTGACCACCGTGGGGTACGGCGACCAGTTCCCCACGACGCCAGAGGGCCGGTTCGTCGGTGCTGGGTTGATGCTGACCGGTATCGCCCTGCTCGGCGTCATCACTGCCTCTTTGGCCTCTTGGTTCGTCGAGCGGGTGGCCGAGGTACAGGCGGCAGAGGAACGGACCGGCGAAGGGGTCAGCGATCTCGCTGCAGAGCTGCGGGCGCTGCGCGCAGAGCTCACTGCGCTGCGACAGGAACAGTCCTAGCAAGCGTGGGCTGACACCCGGGGCGTCGCCCCTCCGCTGGCTGTCAGCGGGTCGCGAGCGTGACCCAGACCCCGCTCAGGTCGTGGCGGGTCAGGGGCCAGGCCGAGTTCGGGCTCGTTGTCGCCATTCGTCGAGGGTGGTGTCGTAGGAGCCGACCGTCAGGTCCCACTCGACCTGCGGGCTGCCGTGCTGGCGACGGAGCCGGCCGCCGTAGCGGTTCGTGTGCACCACCGTGTGATGGGCCCGGCACAACAGGGCAGCGTTGTCGATGTCCGTCGGGCCACCATCAGCCCAGTGCACCAGGTGGTGCGCATCCGACCACGCCGCCGGTTTCGAACAGCCCGGGAACGTGCAGTGCCGGTCCCGCAGCCACAGGTGCCGTATCTGGGCTCGGTCGAACAACCGCCGACCCATCCCCTGGTCCAGGACCTCCCCACGGCTGCCGAGCACGACTGGGATCACCTGGGCGTCGCACGCCAACCGCCGCACCGCCCCCACCGTCAGGGACTCGTCGCCGGCCGTGAGCGCGGCGCCACGGCACCGCCCCTGCAGGGCGTCCAGCCCGACCGTCACCACCAGCGACGTCTTCGCCTGACGAGGCAGGCCTTCCGGCGCGGACACCGCTCGGGTCACCAGGTCCAGCAGGGCGTCCGCGCGCCGCGCGGCGGGGGTACGCAGATCCAGCTCGCCCGTGTCCTCGTCGCGCACCGGCCTCGCCAACGCGTCCACGGCGGCATCGACGACTGCGGCGCCTTCCTCGTCCAGCAGCAGCGTGTACCGCCACATCCCGACCGGGCCGGGACCCTTGGTCAGCGACCGGTGGTCCCGGCGGACCTGAGCGTCGCGCTCGACCGAACCGTCAGGGCGTGCCACCTCACCGGCGTGGCGCAAGGCGACCGCAAGCCTGGCCTCCGACAACCCACCAGCACCACGGGCGCCGAACACCAGCTGCGACGTCGCTCCGGCCAGACCGGCCGGCTCCGCCATACCCCGCACCGCACGGTGGAACCGGCAGATCTGTGCCGCCTTGCCGATCGCCAACGCATCCGCCCGCAGCTCCGGGTCCGACGAGCACGCCCCGGCCACGGCATCGACCAGCTCGTCCAACCGGTGGTCCACCGAACCGACCGCCGCAGACTCGGCCACCACCGATGCCACGACCTCGGCGTCCAGCAGGTCCCTGGTCGGCAGCAACGGGGCCACCGACCGCACCCAGTCCGCCGCCCCCAGTCCCCGCTCGACCCCCAGACCGCGTCCCTTGGCCTCGGCAAGGACCAGGACCAGCTGCGCCCTTGCCGCCGCCACGACCTCGCTCAACACCCCCACCGCGGCTCCGACCTCACCGTCCCCCAGCGCCCACAACCGGTCGCACTCTCCGCGGGACAGCACGTCCAACGCCACCCCAGCCGCGTCCACCACCGGGCGCCGCTCACCACCAAAGGTGGGAGGAGCAACGTTCGCGCAGATCGCCATACCAAGGACACTACCGGCGACCACTGACAACGGTCACCGTTCATCCACAGGGGCAAACTCCTTGCACAGCAACGCGATTCGCCTTGAGGATCAGTGGCCGATGACCTTGCGGCCGGGCTTGCGGATCGGTCCGCTGTCGGTCGGCATGACCGCTTGGTGGCTGGCCACCTCGAGCTCGCGGATCAGGCGCTGGGCATCGAGCAACAGGGCGCCGTACGCCGGCCAGGCTCGCGGGTCCTCCAGCTCGGTCTCGCGGATGTCGTGCCCCAGCTGGTCCAGGACGGCGCCCGCCGAGTGGAGGTAGTCGGTCACCGCTCCCACCTCCTCGTCGCCGGGGAGACCGAAGTGGCTGATGGCACCCGCGACCTTGTCCAGCGCCTCGGCGTAGCAGTCGAGGAAGCGCTTGGTCGGGGTGGGCTGGCTCTCGTCCTCGTCGGCCGCGTCGACCAGCGTGCGGGCGATGCCCGACAGCTGCCACTGCGCGCGTCCGATCGCGTCGACGGTCCGGGCGTACCCCGCCCAGTCCACCTCCATGCGGCGCAGGTTGTCGCGGGGGTTGAACCGCATGCTCTCGCGACCGGTCTCGATCTCCTCCTGGATGGTGGGCGCGAGGCCGACGATCTCCGAGCTCGTGTCGTACCACTTGCGGGCCGCGTCGGTGTCCCAGCCCTCGCGCAGCCCCGCGGCCATCTCGTTGAGCAGCGCACAGACGCGGGTGGTGAGGGACCGGATCTGTTCGCGCGGCTGCTGCACGTGCAGCGGCGCGAGGACGATGGCATTGGTCGCCACACCGATCACGCCACCGACCACGGTCTCCAGGATCGTCAGGTAGGTGAACTCCCTGTCCGTGCCACCCACCGTCAGCAGCGACAGCAGCACCATCGACGGGACCTGGATCCCGTGGTCGCCGAGCCGTCGCCACCGCGCGAGCAGCAGGGCGAGGTAGATGACCGGCACCATGCTCCACCAGTGCACCCCCAACCAGGAACCCACCAGCCACGCCGCGGAGATGCCGACGACGACCGCCGCGACGCGCCGAGCACTGGCGCCGAGCGAGCGAACCATCGTCTTGTCGACCACGAGCAGGGCGGCCATCGGTGCGTAGAACGGGCTCGGGCTGTGCAGGACCCGCACCGCGAACTGCCAGGCGATCACCGTCGCCAGCGCCGCCTTGGCCATGAGCAGCGCAGCATCACGTTCTGGTCCTGCGACGCGGACCGCCTGCGAGGCGGTGGTCAACCACTGGGTGACGACGGCACGGACCCGCTCGCCGAGGCGAGGTCGGTCCCGCGCTGCTGTCTCCACGCCGTCGACCCTAGGTGGGGCTCTCCCGCCCCACCAATCCACGCCGGACGGGTCGGTACCAAGCCGGACGAATCACCCCGCCCGGCTCAGGCGCCTGCCTCCACGTCGAGGGTCAGCACGAGGTGCTCACGCACGCCCTCGCGGCCGGACCGGAGACCCACGACCGTGCGCGACCCGCTGTCGTCGACCACGAGCTCCACCGTCGAGGGGAGCAGGACCGGCTTGCGGAACCACACCTCGGAGGTGGACGGCTCGCTCGCCTCCGGCCCGAGGGTGGCGAGGGTCCGCGCCGCCGTCCACATCCCGTGCGCGATGGCGCGCGGGAACCCCATCGCCTTCGCGCTGAGGGCGTGCAAGTGTATGGGGTTCACGTCACCGGACACGGCGGCATACGCACGGCCCAGTCCCTCGGGCAGGCGCAGGACGCCGGCGGGAGGCCCCTGGGGCATCGGTGGACTCGACTGGGGCGCCACGGCGTTCGCGTCGCCTCGACCGCGTCGCAGGTAGGTGCTGCGTCCCTCCCAGACCCGCTCCCCGTCGACGTCCACCTCGGTCACGAGGTCGACGAGCTGACCCTTGGCGTGCGGGCGCAGGTCGGCGGCGTGTACGGTGACGTCGAGGCGGTCGTCCGCGGTCAGGCGACGGTGCACGGTGATGCGGTTCTCGAGGTGCACCAGTCCCGGCAGCGGCAGCGGGAAGTCACGTCCGGCCATGAGCGCGACCTGGAGAGGAAACCCCAGCACGTGCGGGTAGGTGTGCGGCAGCACGTCTCCCCCGGCGAACCGGCACAGGTGCTGGTAGTCGAGCAGGTGCGCGCGGTCGACCTGGACTGCGGCCAGGAGCAGCCCGTGCGCGGGCAGCGCCCCGCCCCGTCCACGCTGGGTGAGCGCAGCCCGGGCGAACAGCGGTCCGAGGGCAGGTGTTGACGCGACCTCGCGCAGCTCCACGTCAGGCCCCCAACAGGCTCTGGCCGCAGACACGGACGACGTTGCCGGTCACTCCCGCGTTGGCGTCCTGGCTGAACCACGCGATCGTCTCGGCGACGTCGACGGGCAGGCCGCCCTGGCTCAGCGAGTTGAGCAGGCGCCCGACCTCCCGCGTCGCGAAGGGGACCTTGGCGGTCATCTCGGTCTCGATGAACCCCGGGGCCACCGCGTTGACGCTGATGCCCCGACGGACCAGGTCGGCGTCGACCGAGAGGGCGTCGACGAGGCCGATGACCCCGGCCTTGGACGCGGCGTAGTTGGTCTGGCCACGGTTGCCCGCGATCCCCGCGATCGAGGACACGAGGACGACGTGCCCACCGTCGCGGATCCCGTTCTCCCCCAGCAGGACCTCGTTCATCCGCAGGATCGAGCCGAGGTTGACGTCGAGCACCGAGTCCCACCGGGACTCGTCCATGTTGGCGAGCAGCTTGTCGCGGGTGATCCCCGCGTTGTGGACGACGACGTCGAGGCCCCCGTGGCGGCCGGTGGCGTCCAGGATCCGCTGCCCCGCGTCGGCCGCCGTGACGTCGACCTGCAATGCGGTTCCGCCGACCCGGTTCGCGGTGCGGGCCAGCGACTCCCCCGCCGCCGGGATGTCGACGCAGACCACGTGCGCTCCGTCGCGGGCGAGCACGTCGGCGATCGAGGCACCGATCCCCCGAGCAGCCCCGGTCACGACCGCGACCTTGCCCGCCAACGGAAGGGCCCAGTCGGCGGGCTCGGCCGGGGTGCCCGGTCCGACCCGGACGACCTGGGCGTCGACGTAGGCGGAGCGGCCGGAGAGCAGGAACCGCACCGCGGCGTCGGTGTTGGCCTCGGCGCCCTCGGCGACGAGGACGAGGTTGGCCGTGGCTCCGAAGCGCAGCTCCTTGCCGACCGAGCGGGTGATTCCCTCGAGCGCGCGACGCGACGCCGCCTGCGCGACCGACGTGGCGGACGCCGGATCCGCACCCACGACGACCACCCGGCCGGACGCCCGCAGCGCCTTCACCGCGGGGGCGAGGACGACGCGGACGAGGTCGAGGTCTCCGGGCTCCGTGACGGTCGTGAGGTCGAGGACCACCGCGCCGAGCCTGGACCCCGCCGGCACCGCGTCGACGACCTCCACCCCCTCGTCGGAGAGCAGCGTGCGGACGTGCTCGGCCACCGGGGCGTCGGCGAGCCCTGCGACGAGGACCGGACCCTCCACGAGCGGTGCGTCCGCGGCATACCGGCGCAGGCGCACGGGCCGAGGGAGGCCCAGCTGCGCCGCGAGCTTCGTGCCGACGGCACTGTTGACGAATCCTGCGTACGCGCCGGTCATGTCAGGCCGCCTCGAGGATCGCCATGACACCCTGCCCACCGGCGGCGCAGATCGAGATCAGGCCACGCGCGCCGGATCCCCTCTCCTCCAACGACTTGGCGAGGGACGCAACGATCCGTCCACCGGTCGCCGCGAAGGGGTGGCCGGCGGCCAGGGACGAACCGTTGACGTTGAGCCTGGTGCGGTCCAGCGCCCCGATGGGCGCGTCGAGACCGAGCCTGTCGCGGCAGAACGACTCGCTCTCCCAGGCCGCGAGCGTGCACAGCACGGTGGCCGCGAAGGCCTCGTGGATCTCGACGAGGTCGAAGTCCTGCAGCTTCATGCCCTGGCGTTCCAGCAGGTGGGGCAGCGCGTAGGCGGGAGCCATGAGCAGTCCCTCGTGGCCGGTGACGTAGTCGACCGCCGCGGTCTGCGCGTCGACGAGGTGGGCCAGGACGGGCAGGCCGCGCTCGGCCGCCCACTCGTCGCTGCCGAGCAGCACGACGGAGGCACCGTCGGTCAGCGGCGTCGAGTTGGCTGCCGTCATGGTGGCGCCGTCGCCCCGGCCGAAGACCGGCTTGAGCTTCGCGAGCTTGTCGACCGAGGAGTCCGCGCGCAGGTTCTGGTCCCGGGTGAGGCCGAGGTAGGGCGTCAGGAGGTCGTCGAAGAAGCCGCGGTCGTAGGCCGCTGCGAGGTTCCGGTGGCTCTGCACGGCCAGCTCGTCCTGGGCCTCACGCGTCACGCCCCAGTGCGCCGCCGTCTGGGCCATGTGCTCGCCCATCGACAGGCCGGTGCGCGGCTCGACGTTGCGCGGGATCTCGGGGACGACCTGACCGGGGCGAAGGCGCGCGACCGCCTTGAGTCGCTGGCCGGGGGTCTTCGCCCGGTTGAGCGCCAGCAGCGTCTCGCGCAGCCCCTCGTTCACGGCGATGGGCGCGTCGGAGGCCGTGTCGGTACCGCCGGCGATGCCGGACTCGACCTGACCCAGGGCGATCTTGTTCGCCACGAGGACGGTCGCCTCGAGCCCGGTGCCGCAGGCCTGCTGCACGTCGTACGCCGGGGTGGTCGGCGCGAGGCTCGAACCCAGGACGGACTCACGGGTGAGGTTGAAGTCGCGGCTGTGCTTGAGCACCGCTCCGGCGGTGACCTCGCCGACCGGCTCCCCCGCCAGCCCGAACCGGGCCACGAGGCCTTCGAGGGACGCGGTGAGCATGTCCTGGTTGGAGGCCTTGGCGTACGTGCTGTTGGCACGGGCGAACGGGATGCGGTTGCCACCGATGACGGCGGCGCGGCGGGGCTTCGCTGATGCGGCCACGAGGTGCTCCTGGAGGTCGAGGGTTACTGATACCGACGGTAGCAGGTACGGCTGGTACCTGCTACCGTCGACAGCGTGAGCACCACCACCGACGGTCGCAGCACCCGCTGGGACGAGCACCGCGCCAGCCGGCGCCGTGAGCTCGTCGAGGCCACCCTGCGCGCCATCCGGGAGCACGGTGCCGGGGTCGGCATGGACGACATCGCGGCGGCAGCCGGCACGTCCAAGACGGTCTTCTACCGCCACTTCACCGACCGCTCCGGCCTGTATGCCGCCGTGTCGGAGAGCGTGGATGCGCGGATCCTGCGCGACCTCGGGTCCGCCATGGGGGGCGGGTCGCCCGACCTCGCCCGCGCCGGGGGGTCACCCCGGGCGATCATCGCCGCGGCGATCGACTCCTACCTCGCCCTCGTCGAGCGCGATCCGGAGGTCTACCGCTTCGTCGTCAACGCCCCCCTGCTCGACGCCCCGTCCGGTGGCGACCCCGCCCTGGCCGTGACGAGCCACATCGCCGACCAGATGTCCGCGCTGATCGGCGCAGCCCTCGCCTCGGTCGGCCGCGACACCTCGCCCGCCGCGGTGTGGGGGGCCGGCGTCGTGGGCATGGTCCGGGCGGCTGCCGACCAGTGGCTGGCGGACCCCTCGCTGACCCGCGCCGACCTCACCGCACACCTCACCGACCTGGCCTGGGGCGGACTGTCCGCCGCCTGGTCCGACCCGTCCTGATCGTCCAAGGAGCCACCATGACCGACCTTGCCACCGAGCTGCGCCGCGCCCTCGACGGGCGGTGGGCCCACATCAAGGACGAGGCCCGCACCGACCTGTCCCCCAGCGACTTCGCCGCCCCCGAGGCGGAGCTGACCATGGAGGAGTACCGCGCGCGGGTCGCCGACCAGGTCCAGAAGATCGCCGCGACCGGTCACCCCGCGCGCGGCTTCCCCAAGGAGGCCGGCGGCAACGGCGACCTCGGCGGGTCGGTGACGGCGTTCGAGATGCTCGGCCACGCCGACCTGTCGGTCATGGTCAAGGCCGGCGTGCACTGGGGCCTCTTCGGTGGCGCGGTGGCCAACCTCGGCACCGCCGGGCACCACGCGGCATACCTGCCTCGCATCATCGACGCCACGCTCCCGGGCTGCTTCGCGATGACGGAGACCGGGCACGGCTCCGACGTGCAGTCGCTCGGCACCACGGCGACGTACGACCCCGCGACCGACGAGCTCGTCGTCAACACGCCGGACCTGCGCAGCCGCAAGGACTACATCGGTGGCGCCGCCCGCGACGGCAGGCTCGCCGCGGTCTTCGCCCAGCTCATCACCGACGGTGAGAGCCACGGCGTGCACTGCGTCCTCGTGCCCATCCGCGACGAGGACGGCACGCCCCTGCCCGGCGTCACCATCGGCGACTGCGGGGCCAAGGCAGGCCTGGCGGGCGTGGACAACGGCCGGCTGTCCTTCGACCACGTCCGGGTGCCGCGCACCAACCTGCTCAACCGGTACGGCGACATCGACGACCAGGGGCGGTACACCTCCCCCATCGAGAACTCGACCCGCCGTTTCTTCACCATGCTCGGCACCCTCGTCCGCGGCCGGGTCAGCGTCGCCGGTGCCGCGGGCTCGGCCACGCGGACCGCGCTCACCCTCGCCGTGACGTATGCCGGTCACCGCCGCCAGTTCACCCCGCCCGGTGCCGAGGACGAGGTCGTCCTGCTCGACTACCGGGCCCACCAGCGCAAGCTCCTCCCGGCCCTCGCGAAGTCCTACGCCCTCCAGCTCGCCCAGAACGAGCTCGTCTCGCTGATGCACGACGTCCAGAGCGCTCCCGACGAGGTCGACGAGCACGGCCAGCGCGAGCTCGAGGCCCGTGCCGCCGGCATCAAGGCGGTCTCCACGGCCCACGCCACCACGACCATCCAGATGTGCCGGGAGGCCTGCGGTGGCGCGGGGTACCTCGCCGTCAACCGGCTGCCCGCGCTCAAGGCCGACACCGACGTGTTCACGACCTTCGAGGGCGACAACACGGTGCTGCTCCAGCTCGTCGCCAAGGGCCTGCTGACCGACTACCGCGACAGCTTCGGCAACCTCGACACCCTCGGGATGGTGCGCTTCGGGGCCCGCCAGTTCGCCGGGGCCGTCATCGAGCGAACGGCTGCCCGCGGGTTGGTCGAGCGCCTGGTCGCCGCGGCGCCGGGACGCGACAGCGAGAAGGGGCCCACCGACCGCGGTTGGCAGCTGGCGCTGTTCGAGGACCGCGAGCGGCACCTGCTCGAGACCCTCGCCCTGCGGCTGCGCAAGGCGGGCAAGCCGGGCGCCGACCTCTTCGAGGTCTTCAACCTCGCCCAGGACCACGTCGTCGAGGCGGCCCGCGCCCACGTCGACCGCACCATCCTCGAGGCCTTCGTCGCCGGCATCGACGCCTGCGAGGACCGCACGGCGGCGGCGATGCTCTCCACCGTGTGCGACCTCTACGCGCTGAGCCAGATCGAGGCCGACAAGGGCTGGTACCTCGAGCACGGCCGGATCACCCCGGCCCGGAGCAAGCAGGTCACCGCCGCGGTCAACGACCTCTGCGCGACCCTGCGACCGCACGCCCAGGAGCTGGTCGACGCGTTCGGCATCCCGAAGGAGTGGCTGGGGACCGAGCTGCTCGCTCCGCTGGACTAGGGGGCGCGCAGCAGCGTGCGGCCGTCGTCGGTGACGGTCCAGAACGGGTTGTGGGCGACCTCCCAGGGGTGGCCCTCGGGGTCGACGAAGATGCCGGAGTACCCGCCCCACACCGTGTCGGCGCCGCCGCGGCCGATGGTGGCCCCGGCTGCGCGGGCCTCCTCGAGGACGGAGTCGACCTCTGCAGGGCTGGCGACGTTGAGCGCCAGCGTCACCCCGCCCCAGCCGCCGTCATCGGTGACCACCGAGTCCTCGGCCAGGGCGGTCCGGTCCCAGAGCGCGAGGACGATGCCACCGCACTGGAAGAACGCCACCTCGTCCTCGTCGTTGCCCCGGCGCCAGCCGAGCGCGGTGTAGAACGCCTCGGCGCGGGCGAGGTCGCCCACGCCGAGGGTGACCAGCGAGATCCGCTGGTCCATCAGCCGTCCCACCACGGTCGCAGCGGAAGACCTGCCGCACCCTTGTCACCGAGCTTGACCGCCAGCACCTGGTGGAGCTGGACGACGTTGCGCTCGAACCCCAGTCGCGACCCCGCCATGTAGAGGCCCCAGACGCGGGCCGTGGCCTCGCCCACCTCCGCCACGCAGGCGTCCCAGTTGTCCCGCAGGTTGTCGCACCACCCCGCGAGGGTGCGGGCGTAGTGCTCGCGCAGGTTCTCCTCGTGGCGCACCTCGAGCCCGCCGACGTCCTGGATCGCGGCGATGATCGTGCCGGAGCCGGTCAGCTCACCGTCGGGGAACACGTAGCGGTCGATGAACGCCCCGGTGGAGGTGCGCCTGTTGTCGGGACGGGTGATGCAGTGGTTGAGCAGCAGGCCACCCGGGCGCAGCCGGTCCTCGATGAAGCGGAAGTACGACGGGTAGTTGCGCACGCCGATGTGCTCGGTGAGGCCGATCGAGGAGATCGCGTCGAAGCCCGTCTCCGCGACGTCGCGGTAGTCGGTGTGGCGGACCTCGGCCAGGTGCGCCAGCCCCTCGCGCTCGATCGCCTCCTGGGCCCACTGGGCCTGCTCGGCCGACAGGGTGGCGCCGATGACGCGGACCCCGCGCCGCGCGGCATACCGGACCATGCCGCCCCAGCCACAGCCGATGTCGAGCAACCGGTCACCGGGCTTGAGCCGCAGCTTGTCGAAGACGAGGCGGTACTTGTTCTCCTGCGCCTCCTCCAGCGTCGAGGAGTCCTGCGGGTACGCCGCGCAGGTGTACGTCATCGACGGGCCGAGGACACGCTCGTAGAACGCGTTCGAGACGTCGTAGTGGTGGTGGATCGCCTCGGCGTCACGGGTCCGGGTGTGCCGCAGCCCCTCGGCGACTCGACGCCACCTCGGCAGGGACTCCTGGGGCGGCGGCGGCGGGGGCTTGAGCAGCTCCACCCCGAGCGAGCGGGCGATCGCCGCAGCGGTCTTCGGCGCCGGCATCTGGAAGTGCACCTCGCCCATCGCCGCGAGCAGCGGGTAGGGGTCACCGGGGTGGACCCCGATGAGGTCGAGGTCCCCGGCGACGTAGGCGCGCGCCATACCGAGGTCCCCGGGTGCCGTAGCGAGGTAGCTGGCACCGCGCGGGGTCCGCAGGTCGAGGCCGAACTCGGCGTCCTCGGGGCCGGTACGGGAGCCGTCGTAGGCGGTGAACCGTAACGGCATCTCCCCCGAGGTCACGGCATCGAGGATCTGGGCCATCGACAGCTTTGCCGGGAGGACGTCGGAGTCGGGTCGGTTGCTCTTGAGGATCGTCATGTGCGTCGCACCGCCTTGGAGTAGAGATCGAGCAGTCGGGAACGGGGGTCGTACCTGGCCTTGAGCGCCGCGTACGTCGCGCCGCCGTAGTGCTGCCAGAACTCACCCTCGTCGTAGTAGGAGTCGGAGTAGAGGGACTTGTGGCCGTCGAGCTCGGTGACCTTCGCCTCGATGAGGCGGTTGGTCGCGCCGGGGTCGTCGGGGTCGCGGGGGACGCTGGACCAGAAGCCGACGTTGACGTACGTCTCCCCGGGCCGCAGGGGGTAGAGGGGCCAGCTGCCGGAGCTGCGCACGGGGCAGAGCCAGATCGGCTCGATCGGCACCTCGCGCAGGAACCACTCGACGAACTCGGCCGTGCGCCCGAGCGGCACCTCGATGTCCTGCACGACGCGTTCGCGCGGTGGCCGGCCCTTGCGGGCCTCGAGCCGGTCGGCCACGTCGAACCGGTGGTCGAGCGCGATGAGCTTCCAGTAGGACGCGCTGTTGCGGAACCGCTTCGGCCACAGCCGACGGATGCCCGGCCGCTGCACCCCGAACGCCCTGCTGCACCAGAACCAGTCGGTGTCCCAGCGCCACAGGTAGTCGTGGGTGGTGAGCAGGTCGGTGCGCGGGCGAGCACCGTCGTGCTGGATCGACCGGTAGTAGACGTCCATGCCGGTGTAGTCGCTGGGCGCCCCCGTGAGGGGTGAGCGCCGCCCCAGCGTGAGGTAGGCCTCGGTGGCGGAGAACACCACGCCGTCGAGGTAGTCGACCCGCTCCCCCTCGTGCTCCCCGGTGTCGACGACGGCACCCATCGCCGTGACGAGCGACTCGAGGTCGTGGAACCGCAGGTGCCGCAGCGCCACCGCCGCATCGACCTCCTCCAGGGAGATGCGCAGCCGGGTGGCGTAGCCGAGCGTCCCGTAGGAGTTGGGGAAGCCGTGGAACAGGTCCGCGTGCTCCCCCTCGGGGCGGGCGGTCACGATCTCGCCGCTGCCCGTGAGGATGTCCATCTCGAGCACGGACTCGTGCGGCAGCCCGCTGCGGAACGACGTCGACTCGATGCCCAGTCCCGTGACCGCTCCGCCGAGGGTGATCGTCTTCAGCTGCGGGACGACGAGTGGTGCCAGCCCGTGCGCGAGCGTGGCGTCCACGAGGTCGGCGTACGTGCACATGCCCTGGACGTCGGCCGTGCGGGCCACCGGGTCGACCGACAGCACGCCACCGAGCCCGGAGACGTCCAGGCCGGGGGCGTCGGTCCTGGCCCGGGCCCGGAACAGGTTGGACGTCTTCTTCGCGAGCCGCACCGTGGCATCGGCCGGTATGGCGCGGTAGCTCGCCGCCAGCCGTGCGACGGCGGCCTCGTGCGCGGCCGCAGGCACCATCGGAAGCGGTGCCGACCGCCCCTGCCCCGTTGTCGTCGTCAAGCTGACCACTGCTCGACCTTATGCCGCGCGTGCAACAGTCGTCACGCGGGTTCTTGATCCGTGGTCACGGGGTCCCCCACCCGCACCGTGCCGCGGCGGCTCACCGCGGCATACACCCCGGGGCAGCCGCCGGCGGGGCCGGTGACGTCGAGCACGACCTCCCCCACGCGCAGCACCGAGCCCACGGTCGCGGCGAGGTCGGCCGAGGCCAGCGTGACGACCACGTTGGCCCGGGTATCGTCGCGGACGTCCTCGGCGGCGATGACCTGCACGGGTGCCTTCTTGCGGCGGTCGCCCTCCAGACCCGCGTCGTCGACGACGACGGCCTCGAGTGTGAGGCCGGGCTCGCCCTTGACGGGGTACGTGTGCAGGCTCTGGACCGTCGGCGTCGCCATCAGACCCCCTCGGGTGCCGACGCCAGGGCGGTGTCGATGGCATCGCGGAGCCGGGTGGCCGACGCACGGGTCAGCTCGACCGCGACCCGCTGCCCCGGTCCTCTCGAAGGGTCGGCCAGGTCGATGTTGAGGGTGTGCTCGGCCATGGCGTGGACGGGGTGGTCGTAGTAGACGGTCGCGTCGCTGACGTGGAACCACTGGCCCCCCGGGCCCTTGGCGCTGCCGTCGACGGACTCGGTCACGGTGGCGTACGTGCACACGTCAGGCCCCTTGCGTGGAGAGGTGGGTGGCGAAGAACGTGGCGATGCGTTCCCAGCCGTCGTTGGCGGCCTCGGGCCGGTAGGACGGTCGGTCCACCGCGAAGAACGCGTGCGGCGCGCCCTCGTAGGAGTGGAACTCGTGCGGCTTCCCCAGCTCGGTCAGGCGCGTGTCGAGCTCGGCGACGTGCTCGGGGCTGGGGGTCTTGTCGTCCGCTCCGAAGAGGCCGAGCAGCGGCGCGCGCAGTCCGGGGAGCTGGTCCACGAGGTTGGTCACCTTGAGCGGGAACCCCTCCGGCGGCGTGCCCGTGACGAACGCCCCGTAGCAGTCCACCGCCGCGTCGACGTCGAGGTGGCAGGCGGCCAGGACGCTCTGGCGGCCGCCGGAGCAGTACCCGATGACACCGACCTTCCCGTTGCTGCTCGGGAGTGACCGCAGGTGTGCCGCGGCACCACCGACGTCGCCGACGAGCCGCGCATCCGGGACCCCGCCGTTCGCCCGGGCGGTCGCGGCCGCGTCGGACGGGTCGGCGCCGGGAGCCTCGCGCCAGTAGAGGTTCGGGCAGATCGCGTCGTACCCCAGCTCGGCGAACCGGCGCACGATCTCCTTGGTGGCCCGGTCGTAGCCGGGCATGTGGTGGATCACCACGACCCCGCCGCGGGGGGCGTCGCCGTCGGGCCGGGCGAGGTAGGCCTCGATCTCGTCGCCGTCGGCGCCGGCGATCCGGATGGTTGTGGTGTGCATCGAGTCGCTCACCCTCCGGATGCTATTCCTCGGTTGCTCGCCGCCGCGCCCCTCCCCTCGTCCGGACCGCCTCCACCGGAGGACCCGCCGTCAGGGGTGGGCGGCCTGCTGCGCCACCGCCTGGCAGCTCGTCCCCGTGGTCGTGCCCTCGAAGACCTGGTCGAGGTCGATCCCCTGCTTGACGGCCACCGCCCCGAGGAGCTGGCACATGGCCTGGACCTCGTCGAGGGTCGTGGTGCCGCTGCCGGTGTCCGCCCTCATGTTCGCCCGCCTCCCGTATGACGCGACGAGACCCCGCGGGGATGCGGAACCTGCCGCGGAACCCACCCGCAACGCGTCGAAGCCCTCCCCGGAACGGGAAGGGCTTCGACGGACGGCGTGGGCGGCTGGTGCCGACCTGGTGGACGTGAAGGGACTCGAACCCATGGCCTCTCGCGTGTGAAGCGAACGCTCTAACCAACTGAGCTACACGTCCAGGTGCCCTTGCGGGCCTGCCGAAGAATAGCGGGAGCGGGTGCGATGGGCGAAATCCGGGGGTCTGTCGGGGCGTCGCCGACGGGTCAGAGGCCGGGCAGGGAGTTCAGCCAGTCCTCGATGACGTCCGGCAGGAACCCGGGCACGCCCGACAGGAGGAACAGCCCGTAGAACACGAGCGCCACCAGCGCTGCGGTCAGGAGCCCGACGAGGCCCTTGACCCAGAGCGGCTTGGGGCCGATCCAGTCGTTCCAGTCGGCGAGGCGCGCCTTGCCCCAGTCGAGCAGCCGCTGGGCCCACTCGAACTCCGACGCCAGGATGCCGATGCCGACGAAGACGATCAGCCAGCCGGGTCCCGGAGCGGGCACGGCGATGAGTCCGGCGATGGTGACGAGGGCGCCGACGATCCCCACGACCCACTTGTAGATGCGGTGGCTGTGGGGGTTCGAGCGGATCTTGCGCCGCCACTCCCAGTCCTTCTCCCGGTCGTTCTCCCGGTCTCGTGACCGGCGTCGTTCGTCGGAGGGCGACTGCTGCTGGTCCTGCCTGGCCTCGGGGGTGCGGCCCCGTGTCTGGTCGGTCACGGATCCATTCTCTCCTGACAGAGCCGGGCGAACACCTCGGCCGCGCGCCGGGTCACCGGGCCCACCTCGAGGGTGCGGTCGTCGACGGCGTGGATCGCCAGGACGTCCTTGGTGCTGCTCGTGATGAACACCTCGTCGGCGCTGTCGAGGACGTCCAGCGGCAAGGCCTCCTCGACGACCTCCATCCCGTCCTCACGGCACCACTCGATGGTGACCTCGCGGGTGATGCCGGCGAGGCAGCCGGAGTCCAGCGGCGGCGTGCGCAGCACCCCGTCGACGACGACGAAGATGTTGGACCCGGTGCACTCGCACAGCTCCCCACGGGTGTTCGCGAACACCGCCTCGATCGCCCCACACTTCTTGGCGTACGCGAGGGCGACGACGTTCTCGGCATACGAAGTCGTCTTGAGGCCGGCGACGGCGGAGCGCTCGTTGCGCGTCCACGGGGTGACGGCGACCGAGGCGCTCGCCGGCGGTCGCGGTTGGGCGCCGGCGGTGACGATGTACGTGAGTGGGCTGTCGTCCCGGTCGGACCCGAGTGGGCCGGCTCCTCCGGTGACGGAGTAGCGCAGCCGACCGAACTCGATCGGGTCGCCCGCGGACAGCACCGCATCGATGCCTTCGGCGAGGCGGTCGTGGTCGGCCGGCGGCAGGCCGAGCCCGGCCATCGTGCGGTCGAGCCGACGGGCGTGGCGGGTTGCCGCGAACACCTGCCCGTGGTCGACCTTCGCGGTCTCGAACGCCCCGTCCCCGACGGTCACCCCGTGGTCGAGCGCCGCGATGGACGGCTCGTCCACCCCTGTCAGCCGACCGTTGACCCAGACCCTCACGCTGCTCATGCGTCCACCCTCCCAGATGCGAGCCCGACCAGCCGTGCGGCCTTGACCCGGGTCTCCTCCCACTCACCCGCGGGGTCCGATCCCCACGTGATGCCTGCACCGGTACCGAACCGCAACCACCGTCGGCCGTCCGCGCCCCGCTCTGCCCAGAACGTCCGGATGCCGACGGCGAGTTCCGCCGTGCCCGCATCGGCGTCGACCCACCCGACGGCCCCGCAGTACGGACCGCGAGGGACCGGTTCGAGGTCGGCGATGGCCTGCAGGGCAGTGTGTTTCGGTGCGCCGGACACCGACCCGGGTGGGAAGGTGGCGGCCATGACGTCCTCCCAGCTCGCCCCGGGACGCAGCTCGCCGGAGACCGTCGACACGAGGTGCACGAGGCCGGGGTGCTCCTCCGGTGCGCAAAGATGGTCGACCCGCACGGTGCCGGGGCGGCTGACGTGCGACAGGTCGTTGCGCACCAGGTCGACGATCATGACGTTCTCGGCGTAGTCCTTGGGCAGCATCGCCTCGAGGTGGGTCGCGGTGCCCTTGATGGGCCGCGACTCCAGCTGGTCACCGTCGCGCAGCAGGAACGCCTCCGGGCTCGCGCACACGACGTCGAGTCCCGCGTCCGGCACGTGGATGCGCGAGGCGTATGGCGCGGGGTTGCCCCGCGCGAGCAGCTGCGCCAGGCCGTCGAGGTCGGCCTCCTCGGCCAGCTCGTGCGACATCACCCGGCAGAGGTTGACCTGGTAGACGGTGCCGGCGGCGATGCGGTCGCGGATCTCCCGCACCCCTGCGAGGTAGCCCGCCTCGTCGAGGCTGGTGCCCCACTCCCCGCGCAGCGGCACCCACGGCACGGTGCGCGCCTTCGGCGGCTGACGCGTCACGTGGGCGAACCGCACGGCAGTGACCGACCCCTCGAACTCGGCGACCACGGCCCAGAACCCCGAGCCCAGGCCGTCGAGCGCCTCCAGCCCGGACAGGTCCCGACGCACCTCGACGGGCCCGGTCGCGACGAGCGACCCGAACCGCCCGTGTCCCGATGCGGCCGCCTCCACGATGGCGATCCTAGGGCGACCTACACTCGGCGCTCATGCGCCCACTCGCAGCGGTCACCGCTGCCGCCCTCGCGGTCACGCTCACGGCCTCCTGCTCCGCGGGCGCCTCCGACGGGACCGCCACCAGCCGGACGGGCAGCCCGAGCACCCGGCCCGGCGGGACCCCGAGTGCGAGCGGCACGTCCGCCACGACCACGACGCGCGCGCCCGGGACGTCGTCGACGACGGCGTCGCCCAGCTCCACCACGGCCGCCCGGCCGAGCGACCCGAACACCCTGACGATGGCGTTCGCCGGGGACGTCCACTTCGAGGACTACCTCGCCCCCCTGGCGTCACGTCCCGACGGCCTCGCCGAGCTGCAGGACTCCCTCGGCGCCGCCGACCTCGCCATGGTCAACCTGGAGACGGCGATCACGACGCGAGGGACGAAGATCGGCAAGGAGTTCCATTTCCGGGCCCCCGCCTCGGCGCTGAGGACCGTGCAGGGCGCCGGGGTCGACGCCGTGAGCATGGCCAACAACCACGGCGTGGACTACGGACCGGTCGGGCTGCAGGACACCCTCGCCGCGAAGCGGACGAGCCCCATCCCGGTCGTGGGCATCGGCGCCGACGAGGACGAGGCCTTCGCCCCGGCGGTCCTGTCGGCCAAGGGCCTGCGGGTCGCTGTCTTCGGCGCCTCCGAGGTCTTCGAGATGACCCTCTCGCGCTACTCGGCCGGACCGGGCAAGGGCGGCATCGCCAGCGCCGCCCCGGTGACCCGGCTGCGCAGGGCCGTTGCCGCAGCGTCCAGGAAGTACGACGTGGTCGTGGTCTTCCTGCACTGGGGACTGGACTACCAGAAGTGCCCCGACCCGCTGTCCGCGGAGACCGCGCAGGTCCTCGAGGAGGCAGGAGCCGACATCATCGTCGGCGGCCACTCCCACCGGGTCAACGGCGCCGGGTGGCTCGGGCGCTCCTACGTCGCGTACGGGCTCGGCAACTTCGTGTGGTGGCGCAGCAAGGAGCCGGACTCCAGGTCCGGCGTGCTCACCTTGTCCCTGGACGTCAAGGCCGCGAAGGGCACCGGGTCGAACGGCCACAGCGTGGTGCGCACCGCGAGCTGGACGCCCATGCTCATCGGCATCGACGGCATACCCCGTCGTCCGGGGGCCGCGGACACCAAGCGGCTCCACGGGCTCTGGGAGCAGGCGAACGCGTGCACCGGGCTCGAGTCCCGGCCGAGCTGACGTGCGCCGCGCACCCCGTGCGCGGGGAATGGATGTGACACCTCGCGGGTTGATGTAGTTGAATTCGCAACTACCTACACGAGAGGCGAGACCGATGCAGTTCGGGATCTTCACCGTCGGCGACCTGACCACCGACCCCACCACGGGCACCACCGTCAGCGAGCACCAGCGCGTCAAGGACACCGTCGAGCTCGCCAAGCACGTCGAGCAGGTCGGGCTGGACGTCTTCGCGACCGGTGAGCACCACAACCCCCCGTTCGTGCCGTCCTCCCCCACCACGACGCTGGGATTCATCGCCGCCCAGACCTCGCGGCTGCTGCTGTCCACCTCGACGACCCTCATCACGACGAACGACCCCGTGAAGATCGCCGAGGACTACGCGACGCTGCAGCACCTCGCCGACGGTCGTGTCGACCTCATGATGGGCCGCGGCAACACCGGCCCGGTGTACCCGTGGTTCGGCAAGGACATCCGCGACGGCATCGCCCTCGCCGTGGAGAACTACGCGCTGCTGCGCCGGCTCTGGACCGAGGACGTCGTCACCTGGGAGGGCAAGTACCGCACCCCGTTGCAGTCCTTCACCGCCACCCCGCGCCCGCTCGACGGCATCGCGCCGTTCGTCTGGCACGGCTCGATCCGCAGCCCCGAGATCGCCGAGCAGGCGGCCTACTACGGCGACGGCTTCTTCCACAACAACATCTTCTGGCCGATGAGCCACACCCGTCAGATGGTCGCGCTCTACCGTCGCCGCTTCGAGCACTACGGCCACGGCTCGGCCGACCAGGCCATCGTCGGCCTCGGTGGGCAGGTCTTCATGCGGGCCAACAGCCAGGACGCGGTGCGGGAGTTCCGCCCGTACTTCGACAACGCCCCCGTCTACGGCCACGGCCCGTCGCTGGAGGAGTTCAGCCGGGAGACGCCCCTCACGGTGGGTTCGCCCCAGCAGGTCATCGAGCGGTATGCCGCGATGGCCGACTCCGTCGGCGACTACCAGCGCCAGCTCTTCCTCATCGACCACGCGGGGCTGCCGCACTCGACCGTGATGGAGCAGGTCGAGATCCTCGGCACGCAGGTCGTCCCCGAGCTGCGCAGGATCGCCGCCGCCCGCAAGCCGGCCCACGTGCCGGACGCCCCGACCCACGCCAGCCGCCTCGCCGCGGCCCGATCCCTGGAGGTCTCCCGATGACGAGTCCCCTGTCGTCCCAGTCGCGCCCACGCCGGGTCGTGGTGGTCCAGGCGGGCCTCGGACAGCCGTCGTCGACCCGCCTGCTCGGCGAGCGGCTCGCCGCCGCCACCCGCGACGCGCTGCTCGAGCGCGGGCAGGAGGCGACCGTCGACGTGGTCGACCTCCGTGAGCACGCCCACGACCTGGCGAACGCGCTCCTCACCGGCTTCCCCAGCGGTGCGCTGCGTGAGGCCGTCGACGCCGTCGCCTCGGCCGACGCCGTGATCGCGGTGACGCCGGTGTTCCAGGCGTCCTACAGCGGCCTGTTCAAGACCTTCTTCGACGTCCTCGACGAGGGTTCCCTGCGGGGCACCCCGGTGCTGATGGCGGCCACCGCAGGCACTGCCCGCCACTCCCTGGTCCTCGAGCACGCGATGCGTCCGATGTTCGCCTACCTCAAGGCCGTGACGGTCCCGACGGGTGTGTTCGCGGCGTCCGAGGACTGGGGCGGTGGCGACCCGGGCCAGGGGCTGTCCACCCGTGTCGAGGTCGCCGCGGCCGAGCTCGCCGACCTCGTGTCGGGGCGTGCCGCTGCGGCGGCACCGGCCCGCAGCGGCACCGAGCTCGCCGACCCGGTGCCCTTCGAGGAGCTGCTGGCCCGCTGAACCCACGCCGGGATGTCGCTTGTGCCCCGGTAGCAGCACGGAAACGCCGGTATCCGCTACGTCAGATTGCTGATGCCGCCGTGCTGCCACCGGGCGCACCCTGAGTCATCCGCAGCGAATTCCTCCGACTCGTGCCGTGGACAGGATCACCACACGGAGGTGGGCAGAGATGGCAGTCGTCAGTGCGTTGCCGGAGCCGAACGAAGGCGACCGGCACGGACCACGTGGGGAGCCCGAGCTCCGGCTCGGGCCCGAGACGCTGGCACGCATCAGCGCGGTCGCGGCGCAGCCCGGACAGGCCTGGCGCAGCGAGCCGCTCGCCCGCAAGAAGGCGTTCGCCCGGCGCCGCGGGGAGCCGGTCGCCAAGGACGCCGCGGCGCCCGACGTCGATGCGGCCCTCGAGCGCATCTTCCAGAACGCCGACTTCCTCGCCGGGGCGTGGCTGAGCACCGGCGCGACCAAGGCCGATGCCGTGGCGAAGATCAACACCACCAGCGAGCTCGGCACGGGGTTCCTCGTGTCGCCCTGGCTGCTGATGACCAACAACCACGTCATCGACTCACCCGAGACGGCCTCCGGGTCGGTGGCGTGGTTCCGCTACGTCGAGGACGCCGACGGCAACATCACCCCGCGCAAGGTCGCCCTGCAGCCCGAGCGCTGCTTCGTGACGAGCCCCCGCGATGCCCTCGACTACACGGTCGTCGCTGTGGCGCCGCTGGACGGCCAGCCCCCGGGTCAGCAGTTCGGTTCGATCCCGCTGCACGGCGGCGTGGGCAAGATCGTGGTGGGCCAGAACGTCAACGTGATCCAGCATCCGTCGGGTCGCACACGGGAGATCTGCGTCCGCAACAACCTGCTGCTCGAGGTCGTCGACGACACCTTCGTCCTCTATGGCGCCGACACCGAGCCGGGCTCGTCCGGGTCACCCGTCCTCAGCGACACGTGGGAGCTCGTGGCCCTCCACCACGCCAGCGAGCAGAAACGCAACGCGCAGAACCAGTACGTCGACGCCGAGGGCAACCTCGCCACCGACGAGACGCCGGAGTCCAAACGGGTCTGGGTCGCCAACAAGGGAATCCGGGTCTCCGCACTGGTCGCCGACCTCCGTGCGCGGACCCTCGACGAGAGCAACGGCACCGAGGCTAAGGACCTCGTCGGCCAGATGCTCGGACTGGGAGGAAACATATGAGCACCGCCCTGCTCCTCATCCACGGTCGCAGCCAGCAGATGCCTGCGGGGAGCGACCGCAGTGACGCCGCGGTCGCCGACTACGTCGCCCGCAAGAAGCGCGAGTGGCTGGCCGGGCTCGCCAAGGGGGCGACCCTCGCCGGACGGGCCCAGCCCGACGCCGGCGCCGTCTACTTCCCCTACTACGGCAACGTCCTCGCGGACCGGATCGCCGCCCACGAGAAGGCCGGTGGAACGGCGCCACAGCTCGAGGGGCTCGACGTCGCCGCCCAGGCGAAGGCCACCGGGGAAGACCTCCTGCTCGACGGCGCCGCCGAGATCGGCTTCGTCGCCTCCCGCCGGCTGGAACAGACCGACCCCGAGCTGGCCGGTGCTGCCCGGGACGTGGAGAAGGCCCGGGCCAGCGGCGAGGAGGCGTCGTGGGGCGACCTGCTGCGCCCCAAGGTCGTGCGGGAGGCGTTGCGCTTCATCAGCGACAAGACCGGTGCGCCGCAGGCGATCATCACGAGGTTCCTGTCCGACGTGGCCTACTACCTCGAGGACGACGCCATGCGGGACGCCGTCCAGGAGGTCGTGTCCGCCGCCATCGCGCAGGCCTCTGCCGACGGCCACACCGACCTCGTCGTCGTCGGCCACAGCCTCGGCAGCTGTGTGGCCTACGACGCCCTGCAGCGCTACACCCCCGGACCTCGCGTGCGGCTGCTGGTCACGGCCGGCTCCCCCGACGGGTACGCGGTCGTGAAGCGGAACCTCTGGGGCGGCGCCGAAGGGGACGCGGACCGCGGCATACCGGGGGGGATCGAACCGGTCGGTGGAACGCTCAGGTGGCTCAACGCCTACGACGAGCACGACGTCGTGGCGCTGGTGCACCCGCTGACCCCCTTGTTCGCACCGGGCAGTGACGCGATGCGGGACGAACGGGCGCAGAACCCCTCGGACCCGCACTCCATCCAGGACTACCTCTCGGACCCCGATGTCGCGGCAGCCGTCCTCGACGCGGTCGGTGCGGCGCAGGAGGTTCCATGACCTCGACCGAGGGGACGGACGTCCACACCAACAGCCTCGGTGAGCCCGAGGACGAGCCCGTGCAGACCGACAACGGCCCCAAGGAGGGCGACGGCGAGGTCCCCGACCAGGACGCGGTCGAGCTCCCCTCACCCGGCGAGCACGAGGCCGCGGGCCTGGCCGGTGCGGTCCTCGCCGAGGCCCTGCGCCACCGCGGGACCATCGAGGACCCGGTCGGCAGCAACCGGCAGCCGTTCGGGGCGCAGTACGGCTGGAACGGTGTCGCCTGGTGCAACATCTTCGTGTCCCGCGTGGGGTTCGGGGTGGCCGGCGACTACGACCTGCTGGGCAAGTTCGCCTCCACCGTGGCGTGCGCGCGGTGGTGGGACGGCCAAGGGCGGTTCGGCCACGAACCCCGTCCGGGCGCCGCGGTGTTCTTCGACTGGGACGGCGGTCGCCGGATCGACGCCATCGACCACATCGGGCTCGTCGTCGAACCCCTCGCGAACGGACGCGTCCGCACGATCGAGGGCAACGCCGCCATCCCCGGCAAGAGCGACGGCGTCTGGGTCCACGACCGCTCGACCCGCTTCATCGTGGGCTACGGCTACCCCGCGTACTCGGGAGCGGTGCCACTCACCAAGGCGGCTGCCACGCAGGGCCGTGGTGACGCCGCGACGGCCTCCCGCGGGACCGCCCGAGCCCCGGTGGGGACGCCCCCGCCGTTCCCGGGACTGATGAGGAAGGGGTCCACCGGCCCGGGGGTGCTGGCCCTCCAGCGCCGCCTCGTCCAGCGCGGGTGGGAGCTCGACGCCGACGGCGAGTTCGGGCCCGTGACCGACCGCGTCGTCCGCGGGTTCCAGCAGGACAAGGGGCTCGAGGTGGACGGTGAGGTCGGGCCGAGGACGTGGTCCGCGCTCTGGACCACCCCGGTGACCTAGGGACGGACGACCCGTGATGAGGACGCACCGCGCTTCGCACCGCACGTCACGACCTGCCCGGTCGCACGCGGCGGCGGTGCTGGCCGTCGGGGTGCTCCTGCTGGGTGGGTGCGCGGCGAGCGGTGGCTCGGGTGGTGCGACCGCAGCCGGCGACCCCGGCAACGGCTCCTCGCAGGCGTCCGGGGACAGCGAGACCTTCGACTCCCCCGAACCCGAGCCCACGACCCCGGACAGCTCCGACAGCTCGACCTCGGACGACGCCCCGGCGATCGCGGTGGCCAGGCTCCCCATCGGCGGCGATGCGCAGGACGACGGTGACGACCCCCGGCTCCAGTGCGCCCACGTCACGTGGATCGCCAGTCCCGACGGGCAGATCCCGCGGGGGACCGGCATCGAGATCACCCGGGTGCTGTTCGACCCCGCGTCGTTCGAGGCGGTCGACCAGGGGTGCGGCTCGGAACGCCCGAGCTGCCTGCACTACGTCTTCCGGACATCGGCCCTGCAGTGCGACCTCCCCGTCCGGGCCACCGGCGACGTCGCCCAGGACGCGAACCCCTCGCTCGGCTTCGCCGGCCTCGTCTTCTGCCCCGACCCGACCTCGGCGACGTGTCGGCACTTCGTCGGCGCGCTCGCGAACGAGCAGCAGCTCTCGGTGTCGCTCAACGTGCCGCAGCTGCCGCCCGGGTCCGGCGATGCCAGCACCGACACGAGCAGCGACTCGGGCACCGACACGGGCACGGACGCCACGACCGACGGCGGATGATGGCCGCCGACGAGCCGGCCCGCGGGGTCTCGTGGGACCGCGTCTACAGCGTGGCCGGCAACATCGTGGCGCCCGCCACCGCACTGAGCACCCTGCTGTTCTACTTCGGCTACGTCTCGACCCGGGCGCAGTACCTCTACTTCGGGCTGGACGTCGACACGATCGGGCTCTCGACCCAGAGCTTCGTCATGCGCAGCCCGGGTCCGCTGCTCGTGCCGCTGCTCGTCCTGGTCCTGCTGGTGGCCGGTGCCATCGCCGCGAACCGCTGGCTCGCGCCGCGACTGACGCGACGCGCCTCGCTCGCCCTCGCCGTCGGAATGGGGCTCCTCGCCGCCGGGCTCGTGCTGCTGTTCGCCTACGCGATGGTCGGCCGGTGGCCGTACTACCCCTTGGTCACGCCAGTCCTCATGGCGCTGGGAGGCACCGTCACGGCATACACCCTGGGGTTGCGTGGGAGCTCGATCCGGCTGCGGGTCGCCCTCTGGATCACCGTGGCGGCAGCCGTTTTCTGGGCCAACGCCACCGTGGCCCAGTGGTCGGGGACGGGACTGGCGCAGGAGCAGGCGGGGCACCTCGAGGACCTCCCGCGGGTCGTCGTCGACACCCGCGAACGGTTGTACCTGCGCAGCCCCGACATCACCGAGACGGCCTTGCCGGTCGAGGAGGGACAGACCTTCCGCTACCGGTACCGAGGGCTGCGCCTGCTGGTCCAGAACGGCGACCGGATGTTCCTCGTCCCCTGCTCCGAGCAGGTCTCCCCCTGCCCGCACCGGCCAGGCAGCGCGACGATCGTCGTGCGGTGGAACGACAGCACGCGGGTCCAGTTCGTCGCCCCCTGAACGCCCCCCGGCTCAGCGGTCGCGGTTGCGGGGGTGCTGCCGGGCCCGGCGCTCGTTGCCGCGCCGGTAGTTCCCGGTCACCCGCGCCATGAGCTCCTGCGGGTCACCGCGCTGCGCGTCCTCGAGGAACTCCGCCGCGCGACGTCCGCGCAGCACGGAGGCGAGGCGGCCGTGGTGCGTCACCACGACCTCTTCGCCGCGTCGCTCGAACGCGAACCCCTCCGGTGGTCCTGCCATGCCGTGAGGGTATGGCGCGTGGCCCCCGGTGTCGCGCGGGTTTCAGAGCTTGCCGAGGATCGTCATCGTCCGCTCCCACGCTCGTCGTCGTCGCCGTCACGAGACAGGAGGTCCACACCCCTCGCCCTGATACGCGCTGCCCCATAGATTGGCTCGCATGAGTGCACTTGAGCGTTTCTCCCTCGCGGGCCGCGTCGCCGTCGTGACCGGAGGGACGCGCGGGCTCGGTGCCGGGTTCGCCGAGGCGCTCGGGGACGCCGGCGCCAGCGTGGTCCTCGTCGGACGTGACGTGTCCGCAGCGGAGGGTGTGCTCGCGACGTTGCGCGCCAAGGACATCCGCACCGAGTTCGTCGAGGCCGACGTCACCGTGCCCGACGACGTCCAACGCGTGCTCGACGCGACGCTCGCAGCCTTCGGGCGGGTCGACATCCTCGTCAACAACGCCGGTGCCTGCGTCCACGCGCCCGCCCTGGACGTCACGCCGGAGGACTGGCGGGCCGTCATGGCGGTCAACGTCGACGCCGTGTGGACCTGCTCGCAGACGTTCGGTCGTCACTTCGTCGCCGAGGGGTCCGGGTCGATCGTCAACATCGGCTCGATGTCGGGCTTCATCGTCAACCGACCACAGTGGCAGCCCGCGTACAACGCCTCGAAGGCCGCGGTCCACCACCTGACCCGCAGCCTCGCCGCCGAGTGGGCGCCGCACGGAGTCCGGGTCAACGCCCTCGCCCCCGGCTACATCAAGACCGACATGTCGCCGGTCGACGACCCGAAGTTCCGCCAGCACTGGATCGAGGACGCACCGATGCGGCGCTACGGCACCGTCGAGGAGCTCGCGCCCGCCGTGGTCTTCCTCGCCAGCGACGCGTCGTCGTTCGTCACGGGGTCGGTCCTCGTGGCCGACGGCGGGTACACCACGTTCTGACCCACCCCCATCCACCCACACCGTCAGGAGAAGTCATGGCCACCACCCGCAACGCCTCGGCCCACTGGGAGGGCTCCCTCATGGAGGGTGCCGGGAGCGTCACCCTCGACTCGTCCGGCCTCGGGACGTACGACGTGACCTGGCCCTCGCGCGCGGAGGAGGCGAACGGCAGGACCAGTCCGGAGGAGCTCATCGCAGCAGCGCACTCGACCTGCTTCTCGATGGCGCTCTCGCACGGGCTGGCCCAGGCGGGCACGCCGGCCACGTCGATCGACACCACCGCGGCAGTGACGTTCCAACCGGGCACCGGCATCACCGGGGTCGCGCTCACGGTCACGGGTGTCGTCCCCGGACTGACGGCCGAGCAGTTCGACGAGGCCGCCCAGGCCGCCAAGGCGGGCTGCCCGGTGAGCCAGGCGCTGTCGGTGCCCATCACGCTGGAGTCCAGCTTCAGCGAGTGAGCCGGGACCGGTGGACACCTGGCTGGTGACGGCGGACGGGATCGAACCTCACCCGTCCTCGGACATCGCCGCGCTGCTGGCCCGCCCCGAGGGCTTCGTCTGGGTGGACGCCCCGGACTTCGACGACGAGGTGGAGCACGTCCTGCGGGACGTGCTCCACGCGCACCCGTTGGTGCTCAAGGCCTGCCGAGAGCGCAACTTCGTCCCGACGGTCCACGGGTACGAGGACCACACCTTCGTCGTCGTGCACACGCCGCTCCCCGGGGAGGGCGGGCACGTCCACATGCTCGAGCTCGACCAGCTCGTCGGTGCCCGCTACCTCGTCACCGTCCACGGCCCACGCAACCCCGCCGTCCCCGCGTCCGAGGCCACCGCCCAGACCGATGCCGTCCGCGAACGCATCGCCGCGGGACGGCTCCGGCCCACCACTCCCGGGGACCTCTCGTACGCGATCGGGTCGGCCATGGCGCGGCGGCAGAGCGAGGTGGTGCGCTCGGTGGCAGCCCGTCTCCCCGCCCTCGAGATGCAGGTCATGGGATCGGACTTCCGGCAGCCGGAGGTGCTGCTCGAGCAGCTGTTCCTCCTCCGCCACGAGCTCCTGATCTCCCGGACGCAGGCGGGGCAGGCCCACGAGATCTTCGGCAGGCTCGCCTCGCTGGACCGCTTCTCCTCCACGCAGTCCCGGCGCCATGCCCAGGACCTGAGTGAGCAGTTCGACCGGGTGCGCAGCCTCGCCGACGGCGAGAGCGCGTTCCTGTTCGGCGTCATCGAGCTCTACCAGACCCGGGTCACGACGAAGATGACCGTGGCGATGGAGCGGCTGGCGGTCATCGCCGCGATCACGCTGCCGGTCACCGCCATCGCCTCGGTCTACGGGATGAACGTGATCGTCAACCAGAGCACCCACTGGGTCCAGCTCGTCGTCGTCCTCGCCGTGATGACGTCGATCAGCCTCTGGCTGCTGCGCTGGGCCCGCCGCCAGGGCTGGTGGTGACCTCGGTCAGTCCTCGTGGAGGGTGCGGTGACGACCGCCCCGCAGGCCGCTGAGGGCCAGCACGACCCCGACGACCGCGACGACCGGGCCGATGACGGCCCACAGGGTCACGCCGCTCATCACGCTGCCGCCGAGGACGTCGATGCCCTGGAGGAACCAGACCACCCCGATGAGGACGAGGAAGGCACCGAGGGCCACGCGCACAGGCTTCATACCGCGACCCTAACCCCGCACCGCCTCCGCGGCTGGTCGGGCGCCTCTCCCTCGCGAGGCGCCCGACCAGGGCTCAGAAGTCCTCGTCGAACCCGACCGAGCCGCTGACCCCCATCTGGTAGGCGGACACGCGGCGCTCGAAGAAGTTCGACAGCTCCTGCACGTCCTGGAGCTCCATGAACGCCAGCGGGTTCTTCGAGCCGTACTCCGGCGCGAGGCCGAGCTGCTCGAGCCGTCGGTCGGCGACCGACTCGAGGTACGTGCGCATGTCCGCGGTGGACAGGCCCGCCACTCCCCCGCCGAGCAGGTCCTCGGCGAACTGCGCCTCGGCGTCCACGGCGGCCCGGATCATCGCCCGCACCTGGTCGGCGAGCTCGTCGTCGAACAGGTCGGGCTCCTCGGCCCGCACCGTGTCGACGACGTCGAAGGCGAACGCCATGTGCATCGACTCGTCGCGGAACACCCAGTTGGTGCCGCTGGCCAGCCCGTTGAGCAGACCCCGGGACCGCAGGAAGTAGACGTACGCGAAGGCGCCGTAGAAGAACAACCCCTCGATGCACGCGGCGAAGCAGATCAGGTTGAGCAGGAACGCCCTGCGGTGCTCACGCGTCTCGAGCTGGTCGAGCTCGAACACGGTGTCGATCCACTCGAAGCAGAAGTCCGCCTTGGCCTTGATCGACGGGATGTTGTCGACCGCGGCGAACGCCTCGTGCCGCTCCTTCTCGTCAGGCACGTAGGTGTCGAGCAGCGTCAGGTAGAACTGCACGTGCACGGCCTCCTCGAACAGCTGACGGCTGAGGTAGAGCCGTCCCTCCGGTGAGTTGACGTGCTGGTAGAGGTTGAGGACGAGGTTGTTCGCGACGATCGTGTCGCCGGTCGCGAAGAACGCCACCAAACGGCTGACGAGGTGTCGTTCGGCCGCCGTGAGCCGCTGGAGGTCCTTGAGGTCGCTGTGCAGGTCCACCTCCTCCACGGTCCAGGTGTTCTTGATGGCGTCGCGGTACCGCTCGTAGAAGTGCGGGTAGCGCATCGGCCGCAGGGTGAGGTTCATCCCGGGGTCGAGCAGCATCTTCGTGGCGGTCGGGCCGGTCGTGGTGGTGTCGGTCGTGGTGGTCATTCGCAGGCCTCGCAGCTCTCGGGGTTCTCGAGGGAGCACGCGATGGCTGCCTCGTCGGTGACGGTGGGTGGGGCGGCGGTCAGGCCGATCGTGGCCTGCTGGATGCGCGTGGCCGGGCGGGACCTCAGGTAGTAGGTCGTCTTGAGCCCGGCCTTCCACGCGTAGAGGTACATCGAACTGAGCTTCCCGATGGTCGGTGACGCGAGGAAGAGGTTGAGCGACTGGCTCTGGTCGATGTACGGCTGGCGCGCGGCCGCCAGCTCGATGAGCGCCTTCTGCGGCAGCTCCCACGCCGTGCGGAAGAGGTGGCGGACGTCCTCGGGGATCGCCGTGATGCCCTGCACCGACCCCTCGCTGCGCTTGATCGCCTCACGCACCTCGGGGGTCCACAGGTCGCGCGCCTTGAGCTCGCGCACCAACGCCGTGTTGACCTGGAGGAACTCCCCCGACAGCGTCTCCCGCTTGAACAGCGTCGACACCTGCGGCTCGATGCACTCGTACACCCCGGCGATCGACGCGATGGTCGCCGTCGGCGCGATGGCGATGAGCAGGGAGTTGCGAAGACCGTTTTCTTTGATGGCCTTCCGCAGCTCCGTCCAACGCTCCGCCTGCGTCGGGGTCACGTCCCAGAGGTCCGGCTGGAGATCGCCGCGAGCCGCGCGCGTCTGCTCGTATGCAGGGTGCGGACCGTGCACGGAGGCCAGCTCGGTCGACCGCTCGAGCGCCGAGAGGTAGACCTCCTCGGCGATGCGGGTGGACAGCTCCTTGGCCTCGTCGGAGTCGAACGGCAGCCGCAGGGCGAAGAAGACGTCCTGCAGCCCCATCACCCCGAGTCCCACGGGGCGCCAGCGCGGGTTGGAGGCCGCCGACTCCTCGCTCGGGTAGTAGTTGATGTCGATGACCCGGTCGAGGTAGGTCACCGCGGTGCGGACGGTGGCGCGCAGCTTCGCCCAGTCGACGGCATCGCGGCCGGTGGTGAGGTGCTGGGCGAGGTTGACCGAGCCGAGGTTGCAGACCGCGGTCTCGTCGTTGCTGGAGACCTCGATGATCTCCGTGCAGAGGTTGGACAGGTGGACCACCGGTGAGCCAACCACCTGGTCGTCGCTGGTCTGGTTGCAGGTGCGGTTGCTGGCGTCCTTGAACGTCATCCAGCCGTTGCCCGTCTGGGCGAGGGTCCGCATCATCTTGCCGTAGAGCTCGCGCGCGCTGACGGTGCGCACCACGCGGCCGTCGCGCTCCGCGGCGGCATACGCGGCCTCGAAGGCGGGGCCCCACAGGTCGGGGAGCTCGGGCACCTGGTCGGGGTCGACCAGGCTCCACTGCTCGTCCGCCTCCACCCGGCGCATGAACTCGTCGGGGATCCAGTTGGCGAGGTTGAGGTTGTGGGTGCGCCGTGCGTCCTCGCCGGTGTTGTCACGCAGCTCGAGGAACTCCTCGATGTCGGGGTGCCACGGCTCGAGGTAGACACAGGCCGCACCCTTGCGACGGCCGCCCTGGTTGACGGCGGAGACCGACGAGTCGAGCGTGCGCAGCCACGGGACGATGCCGTTGGAGTGGCCGTTCGTGCCCCGGATCAGGGCGCCTCGCGAGCGGACCCGGGACCACGAGATCCCAATGCCCCCAGCGAACTTCGAGAGCTTCGCGACCTGGGCGTAGCGGTCGTAGATCGACTCGAGCTGGTCCTGCGGCGAGTCCACGAGGTAGCACGAGGACATCTGGGTGTGCCGCGTGCCGGAGTTGAACAGTGTGGGCGAGCTGGGCAGGTAGGCCAGCGATGCCATCAGCCGGTAGAAGGCGATGGCCTCCTGCGGGGTGCGCGAGAGGCCGCAGGCGACGCGCAGCAGGAAGTACTGCGGGGTCTCGATGACGCTGCGGGTCTCGGGGTGCCGCAGCAGGTAGCGGTCGTACACGGTCCGCAGCCCGAAGTACTCGAAGCGACGGTCGTTCGACACGTCGACGGCGTGGTCGAGCTTGCGGGCGTTGGCCTCCACGAAGGCGGCCGTCTCGTCGCCGATGAGGCCCTCGAGGTGGCCGAGGCGGACGGCCTGGCTGAACGACGCGATCTGCTGTCCGCGCACCTCCTTGTCGATGTAGTTGGACAGCAGGCGCGCGGCGAGCCGCGAGTACTCCGGCTCGCTCGCCGTCATCTCCGCAGCGGTCTGGATGGACAGGCGGTCGAGCTCGGCGGTCGTCGCACCGTCGTAGAGGCCGCTGATCGTGCGGGTGGCGATCGCCATGGGGTCGACCTCGCCGAGGTCGTCGCACCAGCGCTCGACGGCGCGGACGATCTTCATGACGTCGACGGGTTCGCTGTCGCCGTTGCGCTTGCGCACGGCCATGCTCGTCCGACGGGTGGGGGTGGTGCTGGTGGTCGACGGGTCGACCACGGGGGTCTGGGTCATCCTGCTCTCTCCTCGCGAGCGAATCGGTGCCGCGGGCGCGAGGGGGACGACGACGCAGCCGTGCCGGCACACCGACACGGGACTGCAGAAGCCGGGTGACCCACCCTCGAGGCCACGACTCAACCGCGCACGGTGTGCGCGGCCGCTGGCAGGTCTTCGGACTCGTGGACCCGTCGTTGCCGGCTCCCCCGACCGTCCGTGGACGGTCCTGGGACCCGGCGAGACACCTACTGGCCGTCGCTTCCCACACGCCGAGGCGTGCAGTGCTTGGTGACGACTGTCGTTTCCACTCACCGCTGCGGGGCAGTCCCGGACTCGCACCGGGTTCCCTCTTGCCCCGGGTCCCGTGTGCACGGGACCCGGACCAGCGAGACACACCATATGCGGGTGACGGGGGCGATTGACAGCACCACATGTGGGGTCCGCGTGTCGCCGCCCTACGCTTCCTCCGTGCCCGCACTCCCCCGGCCCCGGCGACCGGTCCGCCACCCGTCGGCTGCCCCTTCGACAGCCCCGGCCACCGGACGGAGGCGAGTCCTCGCGCTGGTGCTCGCCGCCACGACGCTGGCCGGGTGCACCGCGACGCCCTCGCGGACCGGCGGCGGGACCGGACCCCGGGTCTCGACGCAGGCGGCATACCCGCGGCTCACGCCCTCGTGCCCGGTGGTCACGGGCACGACCCCGCCGGCGGTGACGGTGGACGAGCTCAACCGCGTCGTCGCCGGGCTCGACCTGCCCCTGTGGCAGGCCGGTGACATCGGCGCCAGCACGAGGCTGCCGGACGGTCGGATCGTGTGGGTCTTCGGCGACACCGTCCGTCGCGATGACGTCCGTCCCCGGGTCGTCGCCAACTCGATGCTGGTGACGAGCGGCTTGTGCACCTCGCAGGTGCAGACGCGGGACAGTGGTCCGGTCATCCGCGACCGCGAGGACGGTGTCGTGCACTGGCCCATGTCCGTCGCCACCCTGCGACGCGGCGATCGGACCCTGCTCGTGGTCATCTCGGCGCGCATCCGCAGAGGCACGGCCGGCGCTCTCGACTTCACGTATCTCGGTAGCAGCGCAACGGTTTTCGACGCCACGACGGCCGGGTCTCCGCAGCTGCAGAGCCAGCTCGACATCACCCCGGACAGCACGGCGGCCGACCAGGTCAACTGGGGTTCGGCGATGACGGTCCAGGGTCGGTGGATCTACGTCTACGGCACGCGGTTGCCCGGGCGGACCTCCTTCGGACGAGCCCTGTACGTCGCCCGCGCCCCGGCCGCCGACGCGCGGGACCGCGGCACCTGGCAGTTCTGGGACGGCGTGCGCTGGTCGCTCGACCCCGACTCCGCGACGGCTGTGCTCCCGGCTGAGGGTGGGGTGTCGCAGACCCTGTCGGTCGACGTCGTGGACGGGCGTTTCGTCGTCGTCTCGAAGCGCGACGGCGACCTCGGCAGCACGGTCTACTCGTGGACGTCGGGCTCGCCCACCGGGCCGTGGACCCCGAGGCGTGGGGTCCGTGCCGAGTTCCGCGACCCCGCCGGGCAGCTGCGTTACGCACCCCTGGCCCATCCCGGCATACGGCTGGCAGACGGACGGCTCCTCATCTCGATCTCGCGCAACACCACCGACTTCGGTCGACTGCTGTCCCAGCCCACCCTGGGGCGCCCGGTGTTCGCGGAGATCGACCGCCCCTGACCGCGGCAGGACCTCGCTGCGGCCCGCGGGAAGGGACCTAGGTCTCTGCCCGGGTGTCGCCACCGACGACGACAGTGGGGTGAGCACAGGTGCACCACCGCTCTCGAGCGAGGAGCCCGAGCATGTGCCCGACCGAGTCTCCGACCATGTGCCCGACCGAGTCCCCGACCGAGTCCCCGACGACGTCCGCGCCCCACACCCCCTCGCGGGGAGGGCGGGCCCTCCGGCTCGTGTCGTGCGCGGTCCGGGACCTGGTCCCCGTCGAGCTGCACCCGTCCCCCGCGCGGGTCGGCGTCAGCGACGACCTCGTGCAGCTGCCGGGGTTGCGCACCCTCCCGACCGCACAGGAGTCGGAACGGGTCAACCGCCCCAAGGAGCCGAGCATCATCGTCTCCTCGTCCGGGATGGCGTCCGGCGGGAGGGTCGTGCACCACCTGCGCACCCTCCTCCCTGACCGCCGCAACACCGTCGTCCTGACGGGCTACCAGGCCGTCGGCACCCGGGGTCGGGCGCTCGCCGAGGGCGCCCACGAGGTCAAGATCGCCGGGGCGTACGTCCGGGTGCGGGCCGAGGTCGTCCAGGACCAGGGCTTCTCGGTACACGCCGACGCCGACGAGCTGGTCGCGTGGGTCATCGGTCTCGTCCAGCCGCCCGAGGCGGTCTTCGTGACGCACGGCGAGCCGCAGGCCGCCGCCGCGCTGGCCGACCGGTTGCGTCGGGAGACGGGTGCGACGGTCGTCGTCGCGCGCCTCGGGGAGCGCGTCGTCGTCCCCTGAGGACCGGCGGGGATCAGTGCCGGCGGGGATCAGTGCCGGCGGTCGGGTTCGACCGCGGCGGCCGCGACCTGGTCGGGTCGGGGCACCGGGACGGCGTCGGGCGCGACGACGTGGGGCGGGACGACCAGCACGTCGCAGGGCATCCGGTCGAGGACGCCACGGGCGACGGACCCGCTGATGAGTCCTGCGAGCCGACCTTCCCCGTGGGTCCCCACGACGACCAGGTCGTGGGGTCCGGCGTGGGACAGCAGCGCCGGCACCGGTCGTTCGACCTCGACGACGACCCGGGCCAGGGAGTGGTCGGGCGACCGCTGGGCCAACAGGAGGTCGCCGTGCCGCTCCCAGACACCCCGCGCGAGCAGGTGCAGCTCGGTGTCCGTCCGCGGGACGGCGTGCACGACCGTGAGGGCCCAGCCCCGGAGCTGGGCCGCCTCGACGGCGACACGCAGCACGACGGCGGCGCTCGGTTCGTCGTCGACGCCCACGACGACCACCGGGTGCGGCCCGCCGACCCGGTGGACCGCGCCAGCCCCGGGCCTCGGGCCGGCCACGAGCACGGGGCACCGAAGGCGGCGGACGAGCTGTTCGCTGGTCGAGCCGGAGGCGAAGGCCCCGAGTCCCCCGGAGCCGTGCCGGCCCACGACGAGCAGGGCCGTCCCCCCGGCGAGCCCGTCGAGCTGGGGGGAGTCCACCTCCGTGGCGGTGAGGGCCGTGACAGGGACCCGGTCGCCCACGCGCTCGAGCGCACGACACCCGATCGCACCGGCCCACAGCGCGCCTTCGGCGCTCGCCCGGGACCAGTCGCGCAGGTCGTGCAGCCCGGCGCCGCGACCGTCCTCGACGGTGAGGACGACCAGCGGGAGCGCTCGGCGCCGAGCCTCCTCGACGGCCACGTCGACCGCCTCGACGGACTCCCAGGACCCGTCGCACCCGACGACGACCGCCAGGCCCTCCTCCGGCCGCGTCGTCATGGTGTCGCCGGGCCGGACGGCTCGCTGCGGTGGACGCCGCCGGCGACGGCGAACCGACGCCCGCTGACCTCGTCCGCCTCGACCCGCAGGAAGTGCGGCTTCACCGAGTCGTGCCACGGGAACAGCGGCAGGGACAGGGCCTCGAGGACGTCGTGCAGCCGGGACACCTCGGCCGCCCGGCCCTTGACGACGACGCTCCACGCAGTGGCGGTGGCCACGTCGTACCCGTCGACCTCGAACGCCACGAGGTGGCCCAGGGCGCTCTCGAGCTTGGTGCCGGCAGCGGTGCGGATGACGATCGACGCGTGGTCGACGACGTGGTTGACCGGGAAGATCTCCGGCTGGCCGTCGATGGCCGTCGCGAGCCGTCCGACGACGGCCTCGCGCAGCAGGGCCCAGCACTCGTGCCGGGGGATCTCGTGGGTGGCGGGTGCGGTGCTCGTGGTCATGACAGCAGCGTCCTCCCGGCCCGCAACAGCCGTATGGGGCGAAGGTCCCGTGCCCACGTCCGGGACCTTCGCCCCTCCCGCCGATGCCCCCTCAGGGCGACCGTGGGCAGGCAGGAGAGCGAGAGGAGCTGGTCATGAACAGGTTGGACGAACCACCGCGGCACGCCGTGGTCGTCGGGGTCGACGGGTCGGCGGCCGCCCACCGGGCGCTGGACGTCGCCGTCGAGGAGGCCCGTCGCCTGCGTCGGCCCCTGCACGTCCTGCACGCGACAGGTGTGGGGATCGTGCCCTGGACGACCGAGCGGCTGGAGGCGCAGGACCTCGTCGCCGAGGCGGCAGCCCGTCAGGCGCGCGAGGCCGCGCCCGACCTCGAGGTGACCCGCGGGACCGTCGTCGCCGACCCGGCTGCAGCGCTCGTCGACGCCAGCCGGACGGCCGACCTCGTCGTCGTCGACTCGGGTGGTCTCGGCCGCGCCTCCGGGCTGCTCCTGGGCTCGACCAGTCGCGCCGTCGCCGCGCACGCCCGCTGCCCCGTGCTGCTGGCTCCGCACCGGGGTGACTGGAAGGCCCACGGACCGGTCGTCGTCGGCGTGGACGCCTCGGAGCAGTCGATGCCCGCTGTCGCCTGGGCGTTCGCCGAGGCCTCCTCCCGCGAGGCTCCCCTGCTCGCTGTCCACACGTGGTGGTGGGAGGAGCCCGACCCGTTCCTGTCGGGGCGCGACTGGGAGGGCGAGTGGCGCGACGTCGCCGAGTCCCAACGACTCGAGGTCGCCGAGATGCTGGCCGGGTGGCAGGAGAAGTACCCCGACGTCCACGTCGCCACCACCCTCGTCCGCGGCCACGCCGCGACGATCCTCGCCGAGGAGTCGCGCGACGCCCAGTTGCTCGTCGTCGGGACACGCGGCCGCGGTGGCTTCCGGGGTCTGCTCCTGGGTTCGGTGAGCGCGTCGCTCGTGACGCACGCCCGGTGCCCCCTGACCGTCGTGCCGTCCAGCCATCCGGGCACCCCCTGACCACCGGGGGCGGCACCCCTGCCACCCCGTCCACCCCTTCGGACAAGGAGCTCCCATGAACGACCTCGACACCTCCCCCGCCGTCCCCGGCGCCGTCCCTCGGGAAGGGCCGGGCACCGCATACGCCACCGACCACACGGGCCTGCGGGTCCTCGACCTGGAGGACTGCCTGAACCGTCTGGGGGCGGCCCCCGTCGGCCGCCTGGCGTTCCCACTCGACGGCGAGATCGCGGTGCTCCCCGTCAACCACCTGCTCGACGGGGTGGACATCTGCTTCCGGACCGCCGGAGGCTCCAAGATCCAGGCCGCGCTGGACGGGGACGCCGTGTCCTTCCAGGTCGACGAGTGGGACGCGGCAGCCCGTTCGGGCTGGTCCGTGCTCGTGCACGGGACGGCCGCGGTCGTCACCGACGAGGCCGAGGCCGCTCGGCTGGTCTCGCTTGCCCGTCGTCCGTGGGTCAGGCTCGACGAGCGCGAGGCGCGCTGGGTCCGGGTGTCCACCCGTCAGGTCACCGGTCGGATGCTCCTGCCCGGCTGACGTCGGTGGTGGGCTCGAAGGTGCGCTCGAAGGTGGGCTCGTGGTGGGCTCGGTGGTGGACCCGGCCCCGCGGATGCCTTCCCGGTCGCCTACGGGACGGCGCGCCCGCCGCGACCACCGGCGCCGTGGGTGGCGACGTAGACGGCGGCCTGCGTGCGTCGCTCCATGTTCATCTTGGCCAGGACCGACGTGACGTAGTTCTTCACCGTCTTCTCCGCCAGGGACATGGCCTCGCCGATCTGGCGGTTGGTCAGCCCTGCGGCGATGTGGTCGAGGATGCGGCGCTCCTGGGGGCTGAGGGACCGCAGCCGGGGGTCGGCGTCGTGGTCCTGCGACCAGTCGGTGCGCACCCGACGTGCCCGCTCGGGGTCCAGCAGGTTCTCGCCGCGGGCGACCCGCTCGATGGCCTCGACGAGACCGTTGCCACGGATGTCCTTGAGCAGGTACCCGGCGGCACCGGCCAGGATCGCAGCCGTGAGCGCGGTGTCGTCGTCGAACGACGTCAGGATCAGCCCGGCGATGGACGGGTCGACCGACCGCACCTGGCGGCACGCCTCGATCCCGGACCCGTCGGGGAGCCGGGCGTCGAAGATCGCCACGTCGGGGCGCAGCGCCGGGATGCGACGGGCGGCCTCCTGGGCCGACCCCGACTCCCCGATCACCGTGAAACCCGGTGTGCCCTCGAGCAGCTCACGCAGGCCACGGCGCACGATCTCGTGGTCGTCCAGGAGGAAGATCGTCGTCATGGTGCTCCTTCGGGCGTGCTGGTGGTGGCGACGATGACGCCGAGACCACGATGACACCTGGCGGCGCTCACGCCCGGGACCATGGTCCCCCCGGTCGGGCAGCACGACCGGCAGGGGCCGCACCGCCGCCCGTGGGGACGCTCCACGTGAGGCGGGTGCCGCACGGGTGTGCGGCACTGACGGCGCACTGACCGCCCCGGGCCGCAGCGCGCTCGGCGAGGTTGGCCAGGCCGCTGCGCCGGCCGGTCGCCGGTGCGCCGACGCCGTCGTCGACGATGACGACCTCGAGGCTCGGCCCCATCGACACCCGGACCGTCGCCGAGGTCGCCTGCGCGTGACGGGCCACGTTGGCCAGACCCTCGCGGACCACCGCCGCCACGTCCTGCTCCTGCTCCGGGGTGATGCCCACGGCCTCACCGAACAGCTCCAGCCGCGCCGCGAAGCCCAGCACGTCGGTGTAGCTGCCGACCAGCTCCTCCAGCCGACCCCGCAGGCCGGTCGGCGCCGGGAGGGGGGTCAGCTGGTAGATGGCCTGCCTGATGTCCTTGATGGCGAGGTCGAGCTCCCCCACCGCCTCCTCGAGCCGGGACCGCACCATCGGGTGCTGCGCCAGCCGCCCGCTGGCCTGGAGGGACAGCCCCGTGGCGAAGAGCCGCTGGATCACGTGGTCGTGCATGTCCCGGGCGATGCGCTCCCGGTCCTCCAGCAGGGCGACCACGGCCCGGTCCTTCTGGGCGCTGGCCGCCACCAGCGCGAGTCCCACGTGCTGGGCGAACTCCTGCAACGGCCCGAGCACCCCGGACGCCACGTCCTGGTCGGCCGACTCCCAGCAGACCAGCAAGGCCCCCACGGGGGTGGCTCCGGCGACGATCGGCACGAGCGCGGTCGGGCCGGAGCTCTCGACCCCGGTGATGGCCACGACGTCGTCGACGATCTCCGCCACCGCGGCCTGCTGCTCCCCCGGGATGAGCAGCAGGGGCTGGCGGACGTCACGCACCTGCTCCCAGTGCGGTCCGGTCAGGGTGCCGAAATCGCCTCTCCCGTCAGGGATCTCGACGGCACCGCTGTCACGCCGGTGCACCACTGCGACCACCGGCGGCAGCCCTTCGCGCTCCAGGGCGATGGCGCAGGCCCTCGCACCCGACACGCGGCAGACCTGGTCGGCGACGACCCCCAGGGCGGCGGTCTCGGTCTCCCCCTCGAGCAGCGCCTGGGTCACGTCGGCCACGGCCTGCGCCCACTGGCGCTGGACCTGGGTGCGTTCGTAGAGGCGGGCGTTCTCGATGGCCACACCCGCGGCAGCGGCCAGGGCCACGACGAGCTCCTGGTCCTCGTCGGAGAACTCGGGCGCCCCCTCCTTCACCGCCAGGTACAGGTTGCCGAACACCTCGTCCCGGACGCGGATCGGTGCGCCGAGGAAGCTGCTCATCGGCGGGTGGTTGGGCGGGAACCCGTACGAGTCGGGGTGGGACGTGATGTCGGCGATCCGGCGCGGACGCGGGTCGCGGATGAGCAGGCCGAGCACGCCGTGCCCGCGGGGTGGGTCGCCGATCCGTTGCCGTTCCTCCTCCCCCAGGCCGTGGGTGATGAACTCCATCAGGTGGTCGCGATCCGGTGCCAGGACCCCCAGAGCGCCGTACCGGGCGCCCACCAGCGTGCACGCGGACCGGACGATGCGCGTGAGCACCTCGGAGAGCTCGAGCCCGGCGCTGACCGCGATGACCGCGTCCAGCAGGCCATCGGTCTGCGGTGAGGACGGGACAGGGACTGCGTGGGGTTCGCCGGGGTCCATGGCCCGAGGATAGGCCGGGCCGGCGGCGCGGGACCGGTGTGCCGCGAACGGCACCGCTGCGGCGGCACACCGGCCGTGCCCGGTGCCGGACCTCGACGGGCGACGGTGGGCGGGACCTTCGCCCGTGTCGGTCCGCGCGCAGGTTCGCAGAGACTGGCCCCATGACCAACGTGCCTCGACCCAGCCACCCCGACCCGACCGCGCGAGAGGTGGTCGTCGGCCTCGTCAACGACGGCATGGCACTGGGTGTCGCCGTCCGGGGGGTCGAGCTGGCCGCGAGCCTGGGCGCCTCGATCCGGTTCGTCCAGGTCGTGCCGGTGGGGCTCGACCCCACCGAGCGGGCCGAGGCCGAGAGCGCGACGTTCGCGGCCGGGCTCAAGGCGTTGCGCCACGGGAAGCACCGTGGCGTGACCTTCGAGTCACCCGCCGGCGACCCCGCGGTCGTCCTCGTCGAGCGCAGCTCCAAGGCCGTCGGGCTGGTCGTGGGGCAGGACCGGAGCAGCGACGACACGGGTCCCGGTGGGACGCAGGTGGGTGCCTACTGCTCGGCGCACGCACGGTGCCCGGTGCACGTCGTGCCGCGTGCCGCCACATCGAACGTCAGGGACCAAAGCCACTGGGAGACAGCGGCATCCGGCTCCTAACGTCATGACTGGGCCCTTGGCGCCACGGCGCCGAGGGAGGGGTCGCTCGACCCCGTCCCAACGGCCCCAGCCATGCCTGACAAGGAGAAGACGATGTCCACCATCTCGCGCCACCGCGGATCGACCAGTACCACCAAGGCGCCTCAGGAACCCTCCCAGCAGCAGGGTCTGGGTACCGCCCTCGGACTCCTTCGCCTCGCCCTGGGATGGGTGTTCCTGTGGGCCTTCCTGGACAAGCTGTTCGCCCTCGGGTTCGCCACCGGGAGGGACGCCAAGACCGGCGTGGTCGACCGGTTCGGCGATGCCGCCTGGGTCAACGGGGGCTCACCCACCAAGGGGTTCCTGACGTTCGGGACCGCCGGACCGCTCAAGGACTTCTACGGCAGCTTCGCCGGCGCGGCCTGGGCCGACTGGCTGTTCATGCTCGGCCTGTTCGGCATCGGCGTCGCGTTGGTCCTCGGCGTGGGGATGCGCATCGCGACCGTGGCCGGCTCGGCCATGCTGGTGATGATGTGGAGCGCCTACCTGCCCCCGGACAACAACCCCTTCATGGACGACCACCTCGTGTACGCCCTGGCCCTGGTCGTCCTGCTCGCCTCGGGTGCCGGGAAGCACCTCGGTCTAGGGAGGGCGTGGAACCGCCTGACCGTCGTGCGGCACCACCGCTGGCTGCGCTAGCACCAGCCGGCTCGAGGACGACCGCGGCACCACCTCCGGTGTCGCGGTCGTCCTCCGTCCGGCTCGCGTCAGGCGCCCGCACCACCCGGCTGACCGCTCGAGGGGTCCTGGTCACCGACCACGCCACCGGTGACGACCACGCGGCGCACCCCGGCGACCGCCGACGCCATCACCTGCGCGAGGCGGGCCTCGCGCCCACCCCGCGTGCCGGACACCGTCACCTCGCCCTCGGCGACGCTCACCGACCAGCGGGCCCGGCCCAGGGCTGCGAACTCCCTCGTGAGGTGCCGGCGGATCACGCTGTCCGACGTGGTCATCGACTGCAGGATGTCGCTGCGGCTGACCATCCCGACCAGGACCCGGTCCCGGGTCACGGGAACACTCTTCCAGCCGGTGTCGGCCAGCAGCTGCCCGAGCTCCGCCACGTCCGAGGTCTCCAGCACGGTCACGGGGTCGGGGGTCATCACCTCGTCCACGAGCCGTGGCCACGGCCCGGCCTCGATCTCCATGGGACGCAGGTGCGCCCGCGGGTCCGGGGTGAGGTGCAGCCGCAGGATGTCGGCCTCGCTGACGATGCCGACCACCCGGTGGTCGGCATCGACGACGGGGAGCGCGGACAGCTTGGCCCGGGCCAGCAGCTGGATCGCCAGCTCGAGGGTGCTCCCCGTGCGGACGCTGTGGGCCGGGACGGTCATGAGCTCGCGCACCAGCATGGAGTCTCCTTCGAGGGAAGTGGTGACCCCACCCTGTCGGTCGTCGATGGAGCGGCACAGGGACCAAGTGCCCTGTGCCGACAGGGATCTCGCAGCCACCGTGGACTCCACAGAGACGAGAACCAGGAGCACTCCATGGACACCAACCACCGCACCGTGGTCGTCGGCATCGACCTGTCCCACACCAGCGAGCTGGCCCTCGAGTGGGCTGCCGTCGAAGCCGCCCGCAGCCGCTGCCGACTGCTGGTCGTGCACACCTACTCGCTGCCGACCTACCCCGCCGTCAGGGCCGGCGTGCCCGGGGGGACCGTCGTGACGGACCTCGACGACTCGGTCAGGAGGGCAGCGGTCGACGCCGCCACACAGGCTGCGGCGCGCGTCCGCAGTGCACACCCCGGGCTCGAGGTCGCCGTGGAGACGGGCGCCGGGTCGCCGGCCGAGGCCCTGGTGGGCGCCTCACGCGACGCCGCCCTGGTCGTGGTCGGGGCGCGCGGGCTCGGTCCCCTGCGGGGCCTGCTCATGGGTTCGGTCTCCACCCACGTCTGCGCCCACGCGCACAGCCCGGTCGTCGTGGTCCACGAGGCGGCGACCCGTTCCGTCCCGGACGCGCGGGTCGTGGTCGGCGTCGACGGCACCGAGACCTCGGTGGCCGCACTCGCCTTCGCCTTCGAGCAGGCGGCCTCCCGCGGGGTCGGGATCACCGTCGTGCACACCTGGCAGCTCGACGCGGTCGAGGGCGCCTCGGCCTCCATGGCGTGGTCGGTCGACTGGGAGCAGGCCGGTGAGCAGGAGCGGTCGGTCACGTCCGAGGCCCTCGCCGGGTTCGGGGAGCAGTACCCCGACGTCGACGTCCGACGGTCGGTGGTGCAGGGACACCCCGTCGAGGAGCTGGCCCGGCTGAGCGAGAACGCCTGCCTGCTCGTGGTGGGCACCCGTGGGCGCGGCGTCGTCTCGGGTTGGGTCAAGGGTTCGGTGTCGCAGGCCGTCGTCAGGGCGGCCCACTGCCCCGTCGCCGTCGTGCACCCCTCCGGGAGCGAGGCGTCGGAGGAGCACCAGCGGCACGGCCACAGCCCCAGGGGCATCCGGCTCCCTGTGCCACCGGTGCGCGAACGCCTCTGACCGTCAGCCGGTCGGGGCGGTCAGCTCCAGCGCGACACCGTCGGGGTCGCGGAACTCCAGGATCGACATCCGGCCCAGGTCCTTGATGTCCTCGTGGGCGACACCGAGCTCGTCGAGGGTGGTCGCGGCCGCCTCGAGCTCCGCCAAGGACGCGACGGCGAAGGCCACGTGGTCCAGGCCCACGCGGTCCTCGGAGAACTCGTCGGACTCCGGCGCGACGGGACGCAGGCCGAACAGGCCCCCGCCGAACGTGTAGATCACTCCCCCGTAGAGGAACGCGAGCTGCTCACGGGTCTGCTCGTCGGCGCCCTCGGGCACCTCGAAGGCGACGTCCCACCCGAAGACGGCGTCGTAGAACTCCTTCGACCGGGCGAGGTCGGTGACGGTGAGGCGGACGTGGGCGAATCCTTCGACGGGTACGGGCACGTGACCACCCTCGCACACACCGACATCCGGCGTATGGATCGCGTCAAGGCCCCTTGACCCTTGCCGACCGGCGCGGCGTCATGGAGGTGTGACCACCATGACGGCGTCCTCGGGCCGCCCCCTCGTCCTCGGCCTCGCGGCCAGCCTCCCGCTGCTCGCGTGCCTCGCCCTCACCACGGTGCGTGCCGAGGTCGCCAACGCGCCGGCCGTCCTGGTCCTCGTGGTCCTCGTCGTCGCGGCGGCGTCCACCGGACTGCGCTCGGCCGGGTTGCTCGCTGCTGCCTCGGCAGCCGTCTGGTTCGACGTCCTGCTGACCCGACCCTACGGACAGCTCGCGATCCACGACCGCGAGGACCTCGAGGCGATGGCCCTGCTCATGCTGGTCGGCGTGGCCGTCACCGAGCTGTCCCTGTGGGGGCGGCGGCAGCAGGCCCGCGCGAGCCGGGCCTCGGGCTTCCTGGACGGCCTCGTCGCGAGCGCCGACGCAGCCCAGGGAGCGGACCGCCCCGTCGACGTCCTCGTGGCCGACGTGTGTGAGCGGATCACCGCCGTCCTCGGGCTGGACCGGTGCCGTTTCCAGGCCGTCCCGGCAGGGCCGGGGGTGCCGCGGTTGTCGCGCACCGGCGCCCTGACCGGCCGCGGCAGCAGCCACGACGTCGACCGCGACGGCCTGCCCGTGGACACGGAGGTCGCCGTGGAGGTCACCGCCGCCGGCGAGGTCCTCGGCACCTTCCTGCTCACGGCCGCCTCGCGCGTCATCCGCCCGACCCGCGACCAGCGCCGCACCGCCGTGCTGCTGGCCGACCAGGTGGCGACCGCGCTGGTGACGCGGCCCCGCCCGGACCTCAGGCGGTCGTCGGCGGCGCAGTGAGGGGATGGTGGTAGGCCAGCGAGACCAGCTCGAGGACGATCGCTGCCGGGCTGCCCGGTTCGGCGACGATGACCAGCTGCTTGCGGTTGGCGAGCAGCTGCTCGCGAACCTCGAACAACGCCCGGACCCCGGCGCTGGCGAGCTGGTGCACCCCGGTCAGGTCGATCGTCAGGGAACGCACCCCACCACGCGCAGCCCCCAGCAGTGCCGCCCTCGCGCGCTCGGCGGTGTCGAGGTCGACGGTCCCGGTGAGGCGCACGACCGGCCCCTCGTCGCAGTCGTCCACGACCACCTCGAAGTCGACCTCGGGGAAGTCACCCTCCCGCGTCTCGTCGTGCAGCAGGCTCCGGCCCGAGGCCATCACGGCGTCTCGGTGCGCCCGGTGACGCAGGACGACGGTCGTCCCGCGGTCCCCCTCCGGGGCGTTCGCGGACTGGGGCGGGTGCAGGACCTCGGCCTCGTCGACGACCTGCGACATGAGCAGCAGGCCCCGTCCTCCCGTCGCCGCCTTCGACGGCGGCGCCTGCCAGCGCCCTTCGTCGCCGACGCGCACCGCGATTCCTCCCGTCGGCAGGACCGAGGCGATGAGGTTGAGCACCCCCGGTCGTCCCACCGGGTAGGCGTGCTCGATGACGTTGGTGACGGCCTCGGTCACGGCCAGCTCGAGGGCGAACCGGTCCGCCGCCGACGGCCCGAGCGCAGCCAGCCACGCCCCGAACGCGGCGTTGACCTGGTGCAGGCTCTCTCGCGTCGCGGTCAGGCGCAGGTCGAGGTCCTCGACCCGCCGGGCGAGGCGCTGGGCGACGAGCACCGTCACGTCGTCCTCGTGGCCGCTTCGCGTCATCAGCTCCATGGTGAGCTCGGCCACGCGGTCGGCCGCGGAGGCTGCGGCGTTCACGGGCAGGCTGCGGTTGACCATGGCGTCGGACGCCACCTTGCTCAGCTCCCGGACGCCGTCGTCCAGGGAGTGTCCGGTGCGCTCGACGAGGCCATCGCTGTAGAGCAGGACGACCTCACCCCGGGCCAGCGTGGTGTGGGCCAGCGACTGGATCGCCCCCGTCCCCAACGGTCCCCCGGCGCCGGCATCGAGCAGGCGGGTGGTCCCGTCCTCGGCCAGCACGAGCGGAGCGGGGTGACCGCACCGGCCGTAGACGACCTTCCCGGTCTCGGGATCGAGGAGCACCACCACCACGGTGGCCGCACGCATGGTCGGGTTGTGCGCCGCATACGCGTCGAGGCGGCCGAGCACCGCCTCGAGCTCACGTTCGGTGCGCAGCAGCTCCTCGAGCACCGCCCTCAGCTGGCCCATCGCAGCGGAGGCCGCGACGCCGTGGCCGACCACGTCGCCCACCACGAGCGCGAGCATGCCGGAGTCGAGGACGAAGGCGTCGAACCAGTCGCCGCCGGCGGCCTGGTCGTGCGCGGCGACGAGGTAGCGCGCGGCGATCGTGGCCGTGGGCAGGACCGGCAGCGACATGGACAGCAGGGCGCGCTGCAGCTCCACGACGACGTCGTGCACCGCCTCGTACCGCTCCTGCTCGTGTGCGGTGCGCAGGGCCGCCTCGTGACGTTCGTGGACGCGGTCGGTGACGTCGACCACCGAGCACACGGCGCCGATGGTCCGGCCGTCGGCGTCGCGCCGTGGGGTGACGGTGAAGTCGACGTAGATCTCGTGGAGCTGGTCGGTGTCGTCCCGCCGGATCTGGAACCGCCACTCCGAACCGACGTGCGTCTCGCCCGAGGAGTAGACCCGGTCGAGGATCTCGAGGAACTGCTGGCCCTCGAGCTCCGGCATGACCTGGCTCCACGGCTGGCCGATGAAGGCCTCACGGCCGACGTAGTGGCGGTACGGCGCGTTGGCGGCAACCGCCACGTGCTCCGGTCCCTCCCACGCGACGACCATCACGCCGAGCTGGTCGAAGACGTCCCGAACGGTGTCTGCGGCGCCCACCCGGGCGTCCGTGGCCGCGCGTTGGCGAGCCTCGGCGCTGTCCCCGGTGACGGCTCCTCCAAGGTCCTGACCTGCGCGTACATGGTCCGATCGTGCATCCACGGGGCGACAGTACCTCTCGAGGGGCAGCCGAGGGGGAACTGGTCCCGGACCACGACGACGACATCCGGGCCCGCATCGCCGGGCCGTCGTCCGGAATGGCCCGGATCGGGCCCTGTGTCCCGTCCCACTGCCACTTCGCGCTCACCTGCGGCCCGGACCACGCGGACCTAGTGTGGGGAGCACCCGACCCGAGAGGCACCACCATGACCGAGCTCCACGTCGTCGCCACCATTCCTGCCAAGCCCGGGTCGGAGGAGACCGTTCGAGCCCTGCTCACCACGCTCGCCGCCGCCACCCGCGAGGAGGAGGGCTGCCTGGCCTACGACCTGTTCGAGTCCGGGGCCGCTCCCGGGACGTTCGTCACGCTGGAGCGGTGGCGCGCTCAGGCCGACCTCGACGCCCACCTCACGACGCCGCACATCGCCGAGGCCATGACCGCCAGCGCCGACCACCTCGGCGGAGACATCGCCATCCACCCCCTGAGCCCGGTCGCCTGAGGCCGGTCGACCGGACCGCACCCCTCCCGGACGCGGCGGCGTCAGCCCGGACTGACCCAGGCCGTCGCGTCCGCCGGCAGGGCGCCGTCCTCGAGCGGGATGCTCGACAGGAGGACGGTGCAGCCCTCGAGCGGTACCGACTGTCCCGAGAGGTTCACGACGCAGCGCAGGGACGCCCCCCGCTCGAAGTCCAGCACCCCTGACGACGACTCCCGCCAGGCAAGTCCCGCCGCAGCGAGCCCGGGGAGCTCGTGCCGCAGCCGAAGTGCCTCGCGGTGCAACGACAGGGTGGAGCCGGGGTCGGCGAGCTCGGCCTCGACCGTGAGGTCGCGCCAGGACTCGGGCTGCGGGAGCCACGGGTCGACGCCCTCGGGCGAGAACCCGAACGGCGGCTCGGTGCCGGACCACGGCAGCGGCACGCGGCAGCCGTCTCGACCTCGCATCTCCCCGCCGCTGCGCAGGAACATGGGGTCCTGCAGGACCTCGTCCGGCAGGTCGTCGACGTTGGGGAGGCCGAGCTCCTCACCCTGGTAGATGTAGGCGCCCCCGGGCAGCGCGAGCATGAGCATCGCGGCCGCCCGCGCCCGGCGGGTGCCCAGCTCGAGGTCGGGGACCTCGCCCTCACCATCGGTGATGAAGTACGAGCTCGTCGTCGTCCGGCCGTACCTCGTCACCGGCCGGATCTCGTCGTGGCTCGTCAGCACCCAGGTGGCGGGGATGCCCATGGGGGCGAAGGACGCGAGCGTGTCGTCGATGACCGTGCGCAGCGCGGTGGCCTCCCACGGACCCTTGAGGTAGGGGAAGTTGAACGCCGTGTGCATCTCGTCGGGGCGCAGGTACTTGCTCAGCCGTTCCGGGGTGCTGACGACGGCCTCGGCGACGAACACGCGCTCCCCGTCGTAGGAGTCGGCGATCGCGCGCCAGCGGCGGAAGATCTCGTGGACGGTCTCGACGTCCCAGTGGGGGTTGTCGTCCCAGTCCACGGTGCGGAACTGCAGCACCCCGCCGTAGTCGGCGTCGGGCAGGCCGGCCTTCTTGGACATGGCCGGGGCGGCGTCGATCCGCAGGCCGTCGACCCCTCGGTCGAACCAGAACCGCAGCACGTCGTCGAAGTCGTCGAGGACGTCGGGGTTGCTCCAGTCGAGGTCCGGCTGCTCGGGGGCGAAGAGGTGCAGGTACCACTGGCCCGGGGACCCGTCCGGCTCGGTGACCCGGCTCCACGCCGGTCCACCGAAGGCGCTGATCCAGTTGTTCGGCGGCTCGTCGCCACCGTCGCCGCGGCCGTCGCGGAAGAAGTACCGCGCCCGTTCCGGTGCGCCGCGTCCTCCGGCGAGCGCCGCGAGGAACCACGGGTGCTGGTCGGAGGTGTGGTTGGGGACGAGGTCGATGATGACGCGCAGTCCGAGGGCCCGGGCGTCGCGCAGCACCGCGTCGGCGTCCTCCAGGGTCCCGAACATCGGGTGGATGTCCGTGAAGTCGCTGACGTCGTACCCACCGTCGGCCATCGGCGAGGGGAACCACGGGGAGATCCAGAGCCCGTCGACACCGAGGTCGGCGAGGTAGGGCAGGCGTTCCCGCAGCCCGGGCAGGTCGCCCTCGCCGTCACCGTTCCCGTCGGCGAAGCTGCGCGGGTAAACCTGGTACATCACGGCACTGCGCCACCACGCCTCGGCCCCGTCGGGGCCCGGCGACTCGGTGCCGGAGGTGTCCGCGGCGCTGCTCATGGGCTACTCCTGGAACGGATCGGGAACGGATCGGTGACGGGCCGCCCACGGCTCGCCCTCGGCTGCGGAACCGAACCTAGTGGGCACGGTCCTGCGCGGACAGGGGTATGGCGCCGCCGCGCCATACCCCTGTCCCCCCACTGGTGCGGCGCGTTGGTGGGATAACGGGCCGCGTTCGTGCAGAATCGCCCTCGTCCCCTCCCCCCGGCCGAGAGTCAGGTGTTCGCGTGTCCGTTGCGCGCGTCGTGCCCGTCCCGAGCCCGGGACGGACCCCGTGAGGTCCGGCAGCCACCGCCCCACACCCGCACGCCGAGCCGCCGACGGCCACCCGGACGTCCCGCAGGGCGCCAGCGCCACCGTGCACGTCCGCGAGCCCGTGGTCAGGGTCGGCCCGGACGGGGCCCTGCGCACCTGGTTCGACGGGCTGCCCGACGGGGTCCGCCCCGTCGTGGCCCTCACCGGCCTGCTGGGCACCGTCCTCGCGCTCACCAGCACCTCCGTGGTCCTGGCCCCGTCGGGATCCAGCGTGGCGGCGTGGTGGCCGGCCGCAGGGGTCTCCGTTGCTGCGCTCCTCTGGCTGCGCGGGCGGCAGCGCTGGGTGCTCGGCGCCGGGCTGTTCGTGGTCTCCGTCATCGGCAACCTCCTCGGTGACCGGTCCCTGCCCGTCGCACTCGGGTTCGCTGCCGCGAACCTCGCCGAGACCGTCGTCGTCACCGTCCTGCTCGTCCGCGCCGGCGGGGCCCGGACCGCACTCGCGTCGATGGCCGGACTCGGTCACTTCCTCAAGGCGTGCACGGCGGGGGTCGCGGTCATCGCCGTGGGAGCCGGTGTCACCGTCCAGCTCTCCGGCACCGGGGACTTCCTCGACGTGGCCCGCGCCGTCGGCGCCTCGCACGGGGCGGCCCTCCTGCTGGTGCTGCCGTGGTTCCTCGGCGCCTCTCCGACGCCGCGCCGGCGCCGGACCGAGCGCATCACCCAGTGGCTGGCCCTGCTGGCCGTGGTCGCGCTCGTCTTCGCCCCGGGACAGAGCCTGCCACTGGCCTTCGTCCCGTTCGTCCCGCTGATGTGGGGCGCGGTGCGGATGGGCCAGCGCACGGTCTGTGCGCAGCTCGTGACGGCAGGCATCCTCGGCACCGTGCTCAGCTCCCTGGGAGGAGGGCCGTTCGCGCACATGTCGGCGGGTCGGCCGCCCGAGGTCATCACGGCCCTGGTGCAGGCGTTCGTGGTCAGCGCGGCCCTCCTCGTCCTCCCCCTGTCCGTGGCCATCCGGCAGCGCCAGGTCGCGATGACCGAGCTGGAGCGCAGCGAGGCGTTGTTCCGCCACGGCTTCAACGGCGCGCGAGTCGGCATGCTGCTGCTGCGTAGACGAGAGGGTGCCCTGCGGGTGGTCGAGCTCAATGCCGTGGCCCTGCGCCTGCTCACGGGCGACGACGCACGCACCGAGGCCGACCTGCTGGACGAGAGCTGGTCGCTGCTGCTCGACCCCGTGAGCGCCCTCGAGGTCGACTCCGTGGTCCCGGGGTCCCCCGTGTCGGTGCTCAGCGACGACGAGGCCTCACCTGGCTGGCAGGGCGAGGTGCAGGTGGCGCGTCCCTCGCGGGCCTGGCTCGAGGTGACGCTGTCCCCCCTCGACGAGTACGGCGGCGACCTCTACACGGCCCAGCTCGTCGACGTCACCGAGCGGCGCGAGGCCGAGGCCCAGCTGCGCTCGGCCCTGGACAAGGAGCGTCGGGCGGTGGAACGGCTCACCGAGCTCGACCAGGCCAAGGACGACTTCGTCACCAACATCAGCCACGAGCTGCGCACGCCGATCACCAGCGTCATCGGCTACGCGGAGATGCTCACCGAGGGTGACGCCGGGGACCTCAACCGCCTCCAGCTGAGCATGGTCGAGAAGGTCGAGCGCAACGCCGGCCGCCTGCTGTCCCTCATCGAGGACGTGCTGGCGGTGTCGCGGGTCGATGCGGGCAGCTTCTCGTTCACCCCCACCGAGGTCGACGTCGTCCACTGCTCGTGGCAGGCGTGCGAGGCCCTCGAGAAGATGGCTCGCGACGCCGAGGTCACCCTGGCCGTCGTCGCGCCCCACGACCCCGTCCTCGTCGCCGGCGACGTGGGACAGCTGGAGCGGGCCCTGCTCAACCTGGCCTCCAACGCCGTGAAGTTCACCCCCGCGGGTGGTCGGGTGACCGTGCGCGTCGACGAGACCCACGACGACACCGTGCGGATCGCGGTGGAGGACACCGGCATGGGCGTCCCCGAGGCCGAGGCGCACCGCCTGTTCGAGCGGTTCTTCCGGTCCAGCACGGCCCAGGCCGAGGCCATCCAGGGCACGGGACTCGGCCTGACCATCGTCAGCTCCATCGCGCGAGCCCACCACGGCGAGATCGACTACGCGCCGCGGCCCGGCGGCGGGTCGGTCTTCACGATCACGCTGCCCCGCATCCACGCCACCGGGGTGCGGGCGCCGGCCCGGGGCCACCTCGGCTAGACGAAGGCGCCGATGCCGGTGATCTCGCGGCCGACGATGAGGGTGTTGATCTCGCGCGTGCCCTCGTAGGAGTAGATCGCCTCCGCGTCCGCCACGAACCGGCCGACCTGGTGGTCGAGCAGGATCCCGTTGCCGCCCAACAGCTCGCGGGCATAGCCCACGGTCTCGCGCATGCGCACGGTGCAGAACGCCTTCGCCAGGGAGGCCTGGGCGTCGGTGGCCTTCCCCGCGTCCTGCAGGTGGCTCAGCTGCACGCACAGGGCTGCCGAGGCCGTCGTGTTGCCGAGCATCTGGACCAGCAGGTCCTGGATGAGCTGGAACCCACCGATCTTCTGCCCGAACTGCTCCCGCTCGGTGGCGTAGGCCAGCGCGTGCTCGTAGGCACCCAGCGCACAGCCCACCGCCATCCAGGCCACCCCGGCCCGGGTCATGAGCAGGACCCGACCGGTGTCGTCGAAGGAGTTCGCGTGCTGCAGCCGGTTTGCCTCGGGCACCCGCACCCCGTCGAGCGTGATGTGCGCGTTCTGCACGACGCGCAGCGCGATCTTGTCGCCGATCGCCTCGGTGCTGAACCCCGGGGTGTCCTTCTCGACGACGAACCCGAGCACCTCGTCGCTGGCCGTGTCGCGCGCCCAGATGATCGTCAGGTCGGCGAAGGTCGCGTTGCCGATCCACTTCTTCTCGCCGTCGAGCACCCACTCGTCGCCGTCGCGGGTGGCGGTGGTGGTCAACCCACCGGCGGCACCCGACCCGGCGTCGGGCTCGGTGAGCCCGAAGGCACCGATCTTCTCCCACCGCGCCATGGCCGGGAGCCAGCGCTCCTTCTGCTCGTCGGACCCGCAGAGGTGGATCGAACCCATGGCCAGGCCGCTGTGGACGCCGTGGAACGTCGCGATCGACGGGTCGACCCTGGCCATCTCCATCGCGAGCATCCCGTCGAGCAGGAACCTGCGCTTGCCCCCACCGGGTCCGTCGAACGCGAGGCCTGCCGTGCCCAGGGCCGCCAGCCCCGGGATGATCTCGAACGGGAAGGTCGCGTGCACCCAGTGGTCGGTGATGATCGGTGCCACCTCGCGAGCGAGGAACTCCCTCATCCCCAGCAGGACCTCGCGCTCGTCGTCGTCGAGGTGGCCTTCGAGGCCGTAGAAGTCAGTCGTCGGTGCGCCCATGCTCCAGCACGCTAGCCGCGATCGCCCGCACGTGCCGGTCGTCGGTGCCGCAGCAGCCCCCGACCACGTCCACGGCCGGCATCCGTTGCAGCAACGCGGCATACGCCCGGCCGAGCTCGTCCGGGTCGCCGGCGTCCAGCTCCTCGGCGGCGTCGAGCTGTGCGTGGCTCATCCGGGAGGCGTTGCCGCGGAACCCGACCAGTCGGCCGACCCAGTCCCCGTCGTCGAGGGCGGGCGCGACGTGGTCGGGGTGCGCGCAGTTCACCATGAAGCCCGTCGCCGACCCGTCCGTCTCGTGGTCCACCACCTCCACGGCCTCCCGCAGGCCGACGCCGCCGGGAAGGCGACCGTCGGTCTCCACCGTGAACGACACCACTGCCGGGATCCCCACGTCGCGAGCCGCCCGGACGAACCCGACCGCCTCCGCGACGTACGTGACCGTCAGCAGGGCGACCTGGTCCGCGCCCGCCTCGGCGAGCGCCGCGACCTGCGGCCGGTGGTAGGACTGCGCCCCTTCGACCGTCATCTCGTGGCCCACGACGTACCCGTCGCCCCGGGGGCCGAGGACGCCGTTGACGCTGGCCGAGGGCAGCTGGTCGGCGAGCTCCCGGGCGAACTGCACGGCCTCCGTGTTGACCTCGCGCAGCGCCGCCTCGTCGTACCCCAGCCGGGTGCCCCAGTCCGGGTTCGCGCGCCACGTCACCGTGTCGACGAGGAAGTGGGCTCCCGTCCCGCGGGCCAGCTCGAGGTATGGCGCCCAGTACGTCCGGAGCGCGGCCCGCCCCTGATCGTCGTCGAGCAGCGGGAAGGCGGCGAAGTCCGGCAGGTCGAGGCCCTGGTGGAAGATCAGCGAGGTCTCGAGGCCGCCGTCGGTGAGGCGCACCCGTCCACGGTAGACCGGCCCGTCGCTCGCGTCGACGGGCTCGCGCGTCCGTTGCCGCCCCGGTGCGGCAGGATGGGTGCGCTGCCGGGATCCCACGGACTCCCAGGGAACCCACGGGAACCCACGGAACCCCGGAGGGCACACCGGCGTTGCCACCACCGAGTGACCCTGTCCGCACCAGAGCACCCGACCACGGAGATCCATGGAACCCCCCAGTACGCCGGGACGCGCCCGGCGCGTCGGTCCCACCCCACCCCACGGGGGAGCTGACGCGTGACCGCGGTGCTGTCCCTCCTGCTCGGCATCCTCGTCGTCCTGCTCATCACCGCCCTCACCGGCTACTTCGTGGCCCAGGAGTTCGCCTACATGGCCGTGGACCGGTCGCGCCTGGCCTCCCGTGCCGAGGCCGGTGACCCGGTCGCCGCCCGCGCCCTGGCGGTCACCCGGCGCACGTCCTTCATGTTGTCCGGAGCCCAGCTCGGCATCACCGTCACCGGGCTCGTGGTCGGTTACGTGGCCGAACCGCTGATCGGTGAGTCCCTCTCGGACCTGCTCGGTGGCACGCCCGTGCCGACCGGTGTCGGACTGGCCGTCGGCACGGTGATCGCCCTCGGGTTCTCCACCGTGGTGCAGATGGTCTTCGGTGAGCTCTTCCCGAAGAACCTCGCCATCGCCCGGCCCGAGCCGATCGCGCGCTGGCTGTCGCGGTCGACGACGATCTACCTCACGGTCTTCGGGTGGCTGATCCAGGTGTTCGACCGGGCGTCCAACGTCCTGCTGCGTGCCCTGGGCATCCAGCCGGTCCACGACGTCGAGCACTCCGCGAGTGCCCGCGACCTCGAGCACATCGTGGCGGAGTCGCGCGAGAGCGGAGACCTCTCCCCCGAGCTGTCGCTGCTGCTCGAACGCGTCCTCGACTTCCCCCGGCGCGACGTCGAGCACGCGATGGTCCCCCGTCCGCGGGTGGACACGGTCGACCCGCGCCACACCGTCGACGACGTCCGCAGCCTCATGGCGGCCGGCCACTCCCGCTACCCCGTGCTGGCCGAGGACGGAAACAGCGTGCTGGGGGTGGTCGAGCTGTACGACGTGCTCGCCACCTCCGGCCTCGGCGCCCGGTCGGTCACCGAGCTCATGCAGGAGCCGGTCGTGGTGCCGACGACGATGGCCCTGCCCGACGCAGTCCGCGAGCTCGTGGGGCGACGGCGTGAGCTGGCCTGCGTGATCGACGAGTACGGCTCGTTCGCCGGCATCCTCACGCTCGAGGACATGGCGGAGGAGCTCGTGGGCGAGCTGACGGACGAGCACGACGACGCCGTGTCGGAGCCGGTCCCCGCACCCGACGCGGACGGTTCGTGGCTGCTCTCCGGCGACCTGCCCCTGGACGAGGCCGAGCGCCTGCTGGGCCGAGCCCTCCCCGTCGGTGACCACGAGACCGTGTCCGGCCTCGTCATCGCCCACCACGGGGCGCTGCCGGACCCCGGTGACACCGTGGTCGTCGAGCTGCCGATCGACCCGGCCGAGCTGGCCGAGGACGGCGAGCCGACGCCCTACGTCGCCGTCATCGAGGTGCTCGAGGTCGAACGGTATGTTCCCGCGAGCGTCCGACTGCGGGTCGAGCGGGCCCCCGAGCCGCAGAGCGGCGAGGCGGATGCCGCTGGACCGCACCAGCCCGAGGAGCAGTCATGAGCAACACCTGGGTGATCCTCGCGGCCACCGTCGCCATCATCGCGCTGTCCGCGTTCTTCGTCGCGATCGAGTTCGCGCTCATGTCGGCCAAGCGGCACCGGCTCCAGGACGCGGCGCACCACAGCCGGGCCGCACGTGCCGCGCTGCGCAGCTCGCACGAGCTGACCCTGCTGCTCGCCGGCTCCCAGCTCGGCATCACCGTCTGCACCCTGGCCCTCGGTGCGATCACCAAGCCGGCGGTCCACCACTGGTTCATGCCGCCGCTGGAGGCCACCGGCCTGCCGGTCTGGGCCGCCGACGTCGTCGCCTTCGTCCTCGCCCTGGTGGTGGTGACGTTCCTGCACCTCGTCGTGGGCGAGATGGCGCCGAAGTCGTGGGCGATCGCCCACCCCGAGCGTTCCGCCACGATGCTGGCGCTGCCGATGCGGGGGTTCATGTGGGCGACCCGGCCCCTGCTGCGGTCCCTCAACGCGGTCGCCAACTGGTGCCTGCGCCGGGTCGGGGTCGAGCCGACGGACCAGGTGGCCTCGGGCCGCAGCCCCGAGGACCTGCGGTCCCTTCTGGAGCACTCCACCAGCGTCGGGACGCTCGACACGGCGTACTCCGCCCAGCTCTCCGGGGCGCTGGACCTCCAGACGCTCACGCTGGCGGACCTGGTCGACGACCACGGGGCCCTGACCTCGGTCGGGGTCGATGCGACGGCGGCCGACCTCTGGGAGACCTCGCGGCGCACCGGCCACCTCCGGGTCCTGGTCCGCGACGGACGCAGCGTCCTGGGCGTCGTCCACGTCCGCGACGCCCTCACCTCGGATCCCGGGCAACCGGTGACCGTGATCATGCGCCACCCCGAGACGATGCCACCGGGTGCCCTGGTCCACCAGGCCCTGACCCGGATGAAGCAGACCAGCACCCAGCTGGTCGTCGTGGCCGAACCGGGCGGCCCTGCGCTCGGGGTGGTCGGGGTCCCCGACATCCTGCAACGCCTGATGCCCGAACCGGCCTGACCGGCTGCGGGCTAGAACCCCGCGGGGGCGTGCGGCACGTACGACGCCTCGAGTCTCGCGACCTCGTCGTCGGTGAGCTCCAGGTCCAGGGCCGCCACGGCGTCCTCGAGGTGGCCCACCCGGGTCGCCCCGACGATCGGTGCGGTCACCACCGGGTTCCGCAGCACCCAGGCCAGCGCGACCTGCGCCCTGGGCACGCCCCTGGCCGCCGCCACCTCGCCCACGGCGTCGACGACGGCCCGGTCGGCCTCGCCGTACAGGGTCCGGCCGAACTCGTCGGTCTCGCTGCGACTGGTCTGCTCGCCCCACTCCCGGGTGAGCAGGCCGCGCGCCAGTGGGCTCCACGGGATGACCCCCACCCCCTGGTCGGCGCACAGCGGCAGCATCTCGCGCTCCTCCTCGCGGTTGAGGAGGTTGTAGTGGTCCTGCATCGACACGAACGGCGTCCACCCGTTGGCCCGTGCGGTCTCCTGCGCCTTGGCGAACTGCCACGCCCACATCGACGACGCCCCGAGGTAGCGCACCTTCCCCGACCGGACGACGTCGTGCAGTGCCTCCATCGTCTCCTCGACCGGCGTGTGCGGGTCCCAGCGGTGGATCTGGTAGAGGTCGACGAAGTCGGTGCCCAGGCGCGCGAGGCTGGCGTCGATGGCGGCGAGGATCGCCTTGCGGGACAGCCCGGCGCCGTTCGGCCCGTCGTGCATGCGGCCGTGCACCTTGGTCGCGACGACGAACTCGTCGCGGCGCCCGTACTCCGCCAGGGCGCGTCCGACGATCTCCTCGCTGCTGCCTGCCGAGTAGACGTTCGCGGTGTCGAAGAACGTGATCCCCGCCTCCACGGCCTGACGCAGCAGTGGCCGGCTGGCCTCCTCGTCGAGGGTCCAGGAGTGGTTGCCCCGGTCCGGCTCGCCGAAGCTCATGCACCCCAGCACGAACCGTGAGACATCCAGTCCGGTGGATCCGAGCTTCACGTACTCCATGGGGTCCTCTCCGCAGGGGCCACGGCCGGACGGCTGTGGCAGGGTCGGTCCCATCGTCACCTCGGCTGCCCCGCACCGCCACCCGGCACCAGCCCACCACCACCCGGACCACCACCTGGAGCACCGTGATCCACCACCTCCCCGTCAGCCCCGCCACCGTCGTCGAGACCGTCTCCCGGGACAGCCCCCCGGTGCTCACGGTGCAACCCGGTGACACCGTCGTCCTGGAGTCGCTCGACTCGGGCGGCCACCTCGAGCGCCAGACCTTCCCCGGTGAGGACCGCCCGCGGATGTTCACTCCCCGCCGTGGTCACTGCCTGACCGGGCCCGTGGCCGTCGACGGAGCGCGTCCCGGCGACGTGCTCGCGGTGCACTTCTCCGCCATCGACCCCGGTCCGTGGGGCTGGACCGCCTCCGGCGGCGCCGACTCGTGGCTCAACCACCGTCTCGGACTGGGCGAGGGGCACGGTGGGCACCTCCTGTGGGAGGTCGACACCTCCGCGGGCCTGGCCCGCAGCCACCTCGGGTATGCCGTGCCGCTGGCACCGTTCCTGGGCGTCGTCGGCGTGGCGTGCGACGTCGACGGAGAGCTGTCGACCGTGCCCCCGAGGCCGGAGAGCGGCGGCAACATGGACTGCCGCGACCTCGTGGCCGGTTCGACGCTGTTCCTGCCCGTCAACGTCCCGGGCGCCCTCCTCACGGCGGGCGACGGCCACGCGGCCCAGGGCCACGGAGAGGTCGGCGGGACCGCGATCGAGTGCCCGATGACGACGACGATGGCGCTCGACGTCGTCGTCGACCCGCCGTTGCGGACCGTGCACGCGCTCACCCCGACCGCCCGGCTGACCCTGGGGTTCGACACCGACCTCAACACCGCGACCGCTGCCGCCCTCGACGCGATGGTCACGTGGATGGAGTCGCTGCTCTCGGTCACCCGCGCCGAGGCCCTGGCGCTGTCGAGCGCAGCGGTCGACCTGCACGTCACCCAGGTCGCCAACCAGACCTGGGGTGTGCACGCCTCACTCGGCCACGAGGCCCTGCTGCGCGGGTGACCCTCCCGGGCCGTCAGTTGAGCTTGCGGGTGCCCTCCGGCAGTCCGCCACCGGCATACACGTCCTCGGCGAGCTCGGCCAGCGCCGTCAGGGCGACGTTCTGGCTCCACGGGCCGTAGGAGACCCGGGCGACGCCCAGCTCCTGGAGGCGGGCCAGCGGCACCGAACCGGGGATGCCGATGACGTTGACCTTCTGGGGGCCGAGCTCGTCGACGAGCCGGCTCACCATGGCCTCGTCCAGGGGTCCCGGGACGAAGAACGTCGAGGCTCCGGCGTCGAGGTAGGCGCGGCCGCGCGCAGCGGCCTCGTCGAGGACCTCCTGCGGGTCGCGGTCCCCGGCCTTGACGAAGGCGTCGGTGCGGGCGTTGAGGACGAAGGGGATGCCGGCCCTCTCCCCGGCGGCGACGGCAGCCTCGACCGCACGGACCGAGTCGGCCAGCGGCTTCATCTGGTCCTCGAGGTTCGCCCCGACGATGCCGACGTCGATCGCGCGGCTCACCGTCTCCCCCGCGTCGCCGTAGCCGCCCTCGAGGTCGGCGGTCACGGGCAGGTCGACCGCGGCCGCGATCCGGCCGACGGCCTCGATCATGAGGTCGCGCGGGATCTGCTCGCCGTCGGGGTAGCCGTAGGAGGCGGCGATCGAGTGGCTGGCGGTCGCCAGCGCCTTGGTGCCGGGGGTGTCCGCGACCACCTTCGCGGTGATGACGTCCCAGACGTTGACGACGAGCAGCAGTTCGGGGTCGGTGTGGAGTCGGAGGAGCTCACGGGCCTTGTCGGCATTGGAGGTCATGACTTGAAATTACCTGAGCCAGAACGAATCGGCCTTCCGAGCGCGAACTGGGACAAGGCGACGCCCACCCCTTCCCATGGCTGGCGCGGGGCGGCTGGGCGGCGCGAGGATGACCCTCGTGGACGACCGACCCGGGCGGCGCCGCCCGACCTCCGCACCCATGCGGGTCGTGTGGGCCGTGGTCGCCTTCGCCGGGGCCGGGGTGCTGGGACTGCTGCTGGTCCTGCCCCGGACCCGGGTCCTGCGCCCACGCCGAGTCCTGGCCTGCGACCTGTGCCAGCGTCGTCACCGCCGCCTGCTCGCGGCGATGGTCGTCCTCGCCCTGCTGTCGGTCGTGGGGCTCGGGCTCCGGGTGTCGCAGAAGGCGCGGGCACTGCCGGCCTGCGTGGCACCGATCTCGATCTCGGAGGGACGGACCATCGCCGACCCGGTCATGCCGGCCCGGTCGTCGGTGCGCTCGCGCGTCAGGTCGCTGCTCACCGCCCCGGTCAGCGGGCTGGCGCTGGGGTTCGCCGAGCTCAAGGGGCGTGGGCTGTGCAGCGTCGGCGACCCACAGATCACGCTGGCCTTCATCCCGGCCGCCAAGGACCTCCCCGGCAGCATGGTCGGCGAGGTGTTCCTCGCCTCCCCCACCCCCCGCGTGAACCCGGTCCGCGCCAGGCTCCTGGCGCAGCACGAGTCCCGCCACGTGGACCAGTGGGCGGTGTTCACCCTCGTCGGTGGCATCGCCCTGCTGCCTGTCGCGTACCTCGTCGACGACACCCTGTTCCCCGGGTCGGAGAACCACTTCGAGCAGGCAGCCGGACTCGACGACGGCGGCTACCGACCGGTGCCCGACCCACCCGTCGGGCCACAACGATGGGCCGTCGGGCTGTGGGTCGGCGTGCTGCTGCTCCTCGCACGACGCCGGATCCGCTGGGCGGTGCGCACCGCGGTCCGGCGGCGCAGCACGCACAGCCCTGGGCGCTGCCCGGTCCACACGACCGGCTGGACCTGAGGGGCTGGATCGGTGCTGCCGTCGCAGGCCACGTCGGCACGAGCGGGCGTTGCTGACGCTCGGCGGAGGAAGGCCATCGCAGGAACCGCCCGTCCGTGGATCGACGTCGTCCGATGCGTGCGCCCATGAGCCCTGCTACCGTCCGAGAATCGCCCCGGACCCCGGCGGGTCCTGCATCGACCCCGCCCGTGGAAGGTCCACCTCCGATGACCGCATCTGTCGACGCCACCTCGCCGGTCCCCTTCGACCCGGGTGCCATCACCTCCACCGTTCCCCCACTCGAGCTCGAGCTCATGACCGCCATCGCCGAGGACGCCGGCCGCGCCGCCGCCTCGGGGTCCGACGCATCCCCGTTCGACGCCTCACCCGCCATGCGCGTCGTGTGCCGAACCCCCGGGGGTGGGCGGATGGTCGCCGCCGCGCGGCTCTACCGGGCCGCGTACCAAGGCGCCCTCGAACCCGACCTGGACTGAGCCGGCGTCACCAGGACGTCGAGTGGTTGACGCACCCCTGCGCGCAGATGTCGCGGGACCGGTCAGAGCACGAAGGTCGCCATGAACTCCTCTGCACCCACGGGCAGCACCGCCACCGCGTCCCGGACCGGCACCTCGGTCCCGTCCAGGTCCACGCTCGCCGGGGCAGCCCCGTGCAGCACGAGGTGGAATGCGCTACGCCGGAACTGCGGATAGCCCTCGCCCTCCACCCCGGCCCGCAGCGACACCGAGGCACCGTCCCGCGTCAGCGTGAACGTCGTCCGCCAGGCAGCCCCCTGCACCGACGCGGTCGTCAGGCCGTCGTCCTCGACCAGTCGTGACGTGTGCACACCGTCCGACCGGGGGACGAAGACGTGCAGCTCGACCGCCTCGGGGTGGTGGCCGTCGGTCGATGCCGGGGCCTCCACCCACATCGGCACGACCGCTCCCCCACGGGCGTAGACCGGGATGCGGTCCATCGGTGTCGCGGCCACGACGAACGAGCGGCCGGGCAGCACCTCGTCGGAGTGCCAGTCGAACCAGTCCCCTTCGGGCAGGTAGACCTGCCGGGAGGTCGTCCCGGCGTCGATCACCGGGGCGACGAGCAGGTCGGTCCCGAACAGGTACTGGTCGTCGATGTCGCGGACGGTGCCGTCGTACTGGTGGTCGAACACCAGGGGCCGCTGCACCGGCTCACCGGTCTCGGAGGCCCGGACGAATGCTGTGTAGATGTAGGGCAGCAGGCGGTACCTCAGGCGCACCGCCTCGCGGACGAGGTCCTGGACCACCGGCCCGAACGCCCAGGCGTACTGGTCGACGTTCCCCATCATCGAGTGGTTGCGGCAGAACGGTGTCAGCACGCCGTACTGCATCCACCGGGTGAAGAGCTCGGGGTCGGAGCTGCCCGCGAACCCACCCACATCTGCACCGACGAACGCCTGGCCCGACACCCCGAAACCAGAACCCATGGCGATGCTCAGCCAGAGGTGGTCCCACCGGGAGAGGTTGTCGCCCATCCAGTTCGCGGCATACCGCTGGATGCCCGCGAACCCGGCGCGCGACAGGATGAACGTGCGCAGCTCCGGCATCGCTGCCCGCAGGCCCTCGGTGGTGCCCATGGCCATGAGCAACGCGTACTGGTTGCGGTAGCGGTCGTGGGCGAACTCGCCGTGCCCGAACCGCATGCCGTCGGGCGCGATCGACCCGGTGGCCGGCTCGTTCATGTCGTTCCAGATCCCGGCCAGGCCGGACTGGACGTGCCTGGCGTTGAGCTCTCCCCACCACGCGCGCGCCTCGGGCGTGACGAAGTCCGGGAACGCGGTGTTGCCGGGCCAGACCTGGCCGATGTAGGTGTCACCGCCCTCGGTCCGGCAGAAGACGTCGCGCTCGAGCCCGTCGTCGAACACGGCGTACCCCGGGTCCCACTTCACGCCGGGGTCGATGATGGTGATCACCTTGAACCCCTGGTCGGACAGCCGCTCCAGCATCCCCGGGGCGTCGGGGAACTTGTCGGTGTCCCAGGTGAAGACGCGGTAGCCGTCCATGTAGTCGATGTCGAGCCACAGTGCGTCACACGGGATCTCGTCGTCCCGGTGCCGCTGGCCGAGCGCCTCGACCGCCTCCTGGGTGTAGTCGAACCAACGGCACTGGTGGTAGCCCAGCGACCACAGGGGAGGGAGCTGGGTGCGTCCCGTGAGCGCGGTGTACCCCGTGAGGATCGCGGGCATGTCCGGGCCCGCGAAGATGTACTCGGTCCACTGACCGCCGCGGAAGGTCATGCGGTACTCGTCGTGGGCGGAGAACTCGTACTCACCCCGGTACCCGTTGTCCATGAACGACCCGGCCATCGTCCCCGCCGGGTAGGTCTGGTGGTAGAAGAACGGGATCGTCACGTAGAACGGGTCGAACTCGACGCTGGTGCGGTCGCCGCGCGGGTCACCCGCTTCCTTGCCGGCGGTGAACTCCCCTGCCGCGTCAGGGCTGAGGACGTCGGTGTTCCACATCGTGAAGTCCCGACCCTTGCGGTTGTGCCGTCCCGACTTCTCCCCCAGCCCGAAGACGGCGTCCTCCTGCCGACAGCGCCGACGAATCGTGAAGGTGTCGTTGAGCGTGGCGTACCCCCAGTAACGGCCGTGCTCGTCGGCAGCGGTCTCCACCACCGCGGTGCCGTCGGTGCGGTGCACGTCGAGGCGGAACGGCTCCAGCCACAACGACACGACCATCGCGGAGGTCCTGACGGTCACCCGCTGGTCGTCGCGGTCCACGGTGAAGTCGACCGGGCCCGACAGCGGGTCGACGCAGACCGCGAACGTCGGCTCCTCGTCGAACACCCCGCCACGGCTCATCTTCACGCGCACGACGTCGTCGCTGACGAGGTCCACCCGCAGCTGTTCGGTCTCCACCTCGGCGAGCAGCCCGCGGTCCGTGGCCGTCACCTCCCCGACCTTCTCGAAGCGGATGAAGTGGTCGGTCTGCAGCACGGGAGGACCTCTCGGCAGGTGTGGGGAGGGCGGGAAGGGCGGCCCGGTTCCGGGTCCGGGCACCGGACGGCGAGGTATGGCGCGCGCACCGGTCCGCCGTCGCGGGCGCCGCAACATTCTGGTGCCGGTGCCCCCGAGGAGTCCACCACCGTCCCCCGGCGAGACAAGTCGCCAGAAACCTGCCGACGCCCGTCCATACGGGCGTACAGTGCGAGGCGTGCTGTCCGGCGACCCGGTGGCCGCTCCCGACGACCATGCGGTGATCTTCTACGACCACGACTCCGAGATCGTCTCGGCGGTGGCCGGGTACGCGCATGAGGGCCTGCAGTCCGGGGAGGTCGTCCTCCTCATCGCCACGGCGACGCACGCACCGGTGATCCTCGAGGTCCTGTCGGCACTAGGCTCCGACGTCGCCGAGGCCACCGCGCGTGGCACGCTCCACCTGCGCGACGCGGCCGCAACCCTGGCCCAGTTCCGGGCCGAGGGCGAGCTGGATCTCGAGCGGTTCGAGTCCCACCTGCGCGAGCTGCTCGCCTCCGTGACGACCAAGGACACCCGCGCCCGCGTCTTCGGTGAGCTGGTCGCCCTGCTCTGGGAGGAGGGTGAGGTCGCCGCCGCGATCGGGCTCGAGTCCGCCTGGAACACCGTGCTGACCGGTCACCGGACCGGCCTGCTCTGCGCCTACCCCACCGCCCTCCTCGCCTCCGCGGGCCTGCCGGGCATCCGCGAGACCTGCGTCCGGCACTCCGAGGTGCACGCACCACCCGGGTACGGCTCCCTCCGCCCCCTCCCGGAGGACCCGGGCGCCCTGGTCCACGACCTCACGACCGCCCAGCGCACCGAGGTCTTCGTTCCCACCACCACGGCCGTGATCGCGGCCCGCCGCTTCGTGGGCGCCACGCTCGAGCACTGGGACCTCGACCACGTGGCACCGGACGCTCTGCTGCTCGTCTCCGAGCTGGCCACGAACGCCGTGCTGCACGCCGAGTCACCGTTCCGGGTCTTCCTGCACCACAGCCCGGGCGTGCTGCACCTGTCGGTCCACGATGCCCAGCGCGGATGGTTCGAGCTGGGCCACCCCTCGGCCGGCGAGGTCAACGGGCGCGGCGTGAGCATCGTCGAGGCCGTCGCCGACCGGTGGGGCTGCGACGCGGTCTCGGACGGCAAGGTCGTCTGGGCCGAGCTGCCGACCGGCGCCTGACTACCGGGCACCGACCGCGCGGGCGCACGTCACCCGGGCGTCGTGGCTCACGCCATACGGGCACCGCACCGGGAGCGGGCGCTCACCATCCGACGTCCGCGGCCTCGGCCGGCTCCTCGGGTCTGGCTGCCATCCGGCGGACGATGACGAGCATCACGAGCATCCCGGCCACTCCCATGACCACCGCCCAGGTGAGCTGGGACCGGGTGGCGCTGGTCCTCGGCGCCTCGCGGAGCCCGGACCGCGCGGCCTCGGCGGGAGCTCCCGGCACGACGACGGTCGCCGGGAGGGGTGACGGACTCGCCACGTCGCTGATGGACCCGTCGTCGCCGACCACGAACCCGATGCTCTGCAGGCCCTTGCTCTTGCGGACGGCGTCGACCTCGAGCTGCCACCGCCCGGGGGTCGCGTGCACGGTGCCCCGCCACTGCCCACGGGCACCCTTGGTCTCGCTGAGCGTGAGCGGGCGGGACTCGGCCGTGTCGGGCAGGTACGCCACGGCACGGACGGTCTCGCCGACGACGGGATCGCTGTCGGGGTAACGGATCGAGGCCGTGACCACCACGTCACCACCGCTGCCGGACACCTGCAGCACGATGGTCGAGATGGGTGAGTGGGCCGAGGCAGGCGCCTGCCCGAGCCACACCAGGTGGGCCACCACGAGCACCGCCAGCAGCAGCACGCGTGGCCACCGTGACGACGCGTGCATGGGACCTCCCGGAGCCGACGGACCGCAGCCGGTCCGCGTCCAGAGTCTAGGGTCGCCAGCCCGTCGACGGCGGAGATTTCTCCGCGGGTCCACCAGGTCGCGGCCTCGCCGAAACACCGGTGGCCGGGCACGTCCCGGCAGTACCGTTCAGGGACCGTCGCGCACGACGGCCGGCCCCCGGAGGAACCGCCCGTGACCCCTGTGCTGAACCCCGCCGCGTGGGTCGCGCACGGGGTGGGCAAGCGCGAGGACCTGCCGCTGCCGTTCCCCCTGGTCGTCGCCGGCGCGTCCGTCGCCCTCGTGGTCTCGTTCGTGGCCCTGGGAGCACTCTGGCGCACCCCGCGCCTGCACCCGGGTGGCGGCCACCCCCTCCCTGCCACGACGGCCAGGCTCCTGGACAGCCGGTGGCTGCGGGGCGGCGCCGTCGCCCTCGCGCTCGCCCTGTCGGCCTGGACCCTGATGGCCCTGGTCGCCGGGGCCGACAACGCCAACAACCCCACGCCGTACGTCGTCTACGTCTGGCTCTGGATCGGGCTGCCGTTCCTGTCCCTGGTGCTGGGTCCCGTCTGGAGGGTGCTCAACCCCCTCCGCGCGCTCTTCCTCCTCCTGTGCCGGGCGGGCGGACTGGACCCGCTCAACGGCATCCTGCGGTACCGGCTGGGCTACTGGCCGGCCGCCGCCGGGCTCTTCGCGTTCACCTGGCTCGAGCTCATCGCGCCCGACCGCACGACGCGAGCCGTCCTCCTGCCCACGATCCTCGGCGTCATGCTGCTCACCCTCCTCGGCGCGGTGGTGTTCGGTCCACGCTGGTTCGAACGGGCCGACCCCTTCGAGGTCCTGTCCTCCCTCTACGGCGCGCTCAGCCCGTTGGGGCGACGACCCGACCGCACGTGGGTCGTCCGCACCCCGCTGCACGGCGTGGACCGGATCGAGGCCGATCACGGGCTGCTGGCGACGGTGTCCGTCCTGCTCGGCGGCACGGCGTACGACGGCTTCTCCGGGCTCACCGCGTGGTTCAGCTGGACGCAGTCGTCGGCCTCCCCGGTGGCGGCGCAGACCCTGGGCCTCCTCGGGTTCTGCGTGCTGGTGGCCGGGACGCTGGCGGCCGCAGCAGGGCTGGCGGCCAGGATCGCGGGCGTCGTGTCGCTGCGCGGGTGCGCCACGGCGTTCGCCCCGTCGCTGGTGCCCATCGCCGCGGGGTACGTCGTCGCGCACTACTGGTCCCTGTGGGTCTACGGCGGACAGCTCACCCTCGCCCTGCTGTCCGACCCGCTCGGCACCGGCGCCAACTGGCTCGGGACGCGTGGACTGACCCCCGGCTCCGCCCTCATCGGCCCGACGTTCGTCGCCTGCCTGCAGGTGACGGCCATCGTCACGGGCCACGTCCTGGGCATCGTCCACGCCCACGAACGCGCCCTGCGCCTGTTCGACCGGAAGGCGGCCGTCCGCGGCCAGGTCCCCATGCTCGTGGTGATGGTCGGCTACACGTGTGGTGGCCTGGTCCTGCTGTTCGCGGCGTGACCCTGCGGCTCAGGTGTCGACGCAGAGGTGGACGGTCACCACGTCGCCGACCTCGATCTGCTCGGCCCGCAGCACCGCGAACTTGAGCGGCACGGCATACGCACCGTCCTTGGGGAACAACGAGGTCGTCCACGTCGTCGGCCCGATCCGGGCCCGCACGGGGATCATGCCCCAGCCGTAGCTCACGCGGGACGCGACCGCCTCGAGCGCCCCGCACTCCTCGTCGGGGACGGTGACGAAGTGCCACGGCGACGGCCCTCGCCAGAACCACACGTCACCGCTGAACTCGAGCTCCATCGCAGCAGGATAGGGAGCAGCCGGCTGCCCGGTCCGGAGCCGGTTCGCACCTGCGCCCGTCACGGTCGCCAGTCGCTGGGCGGGTCCTCGCCGACCAGTCCGTCGACGGCCTCCCGGAGGAGGTCGGCGTGCCCGGTGTGGCGGCCGTACTCCTCGACCAGGTCGAAGACCAGCCGACGCAGGCTCGCGTGCCGTCCGTCGGGGGCCGTCACATGGGCCTCCTGCTCCAGCCCACCCTCGGCGACCGCTGCGGCCAGGGTGGCCCGGGACCTCGCGACCGCGCCGTCCCACAGGGCGTACAGCTCCTCGGGCGTGTCGGCGGCGGCGGACCGGAAGTGCCACCCCTCGTCGTCGTCCTGGTCCATCTCCGTCCAGGGCGACCCCAGCGGCTCCCCCTTGAGCTTCGTCGTGAAGACGTGGTCCTCGCAGGCGGCCAGGTGCTTGAGCAGGCCTCCCAGGGTCAGGGACGACGCCCCGACGCTGGTGTCCAGGCCCTCGCGGTCGAGCCCGCCCGCCTTCCAGCGGAACGTCGTGCGCAGCCGGTCCAACGCTCCTGTCAGGTGCTCCAGCTCGGTGCCGGCGAACGGTGGTTCCCAGCTCGGCGGAACCCATTGCGCTGCAACGCCGTCCGGGGCGGCAGCCGGTCCGGTGTCGGTGCTCTGCTCGGTCGTCATGGGTGCACGGTACGGCGGGTTCCGGACGGATCGCTTCCGCAACGTGTGCCAATCTGTTCACGTGGACACCACGAACCCGACCGCCCGGGCCCTGCTCTGCCTGGAGCTGCTGCAGGACTCACCGGGCATCACCGCGGACCGCCTCGGCGAGCGGCTCGGGGTCACGTCACGCGCGGCCCGCCGCTACGTCGGCATCCTCCGCGAGGCCGGGATCCCCGTCCAGTCCACCCGGGGCCCGTACGGCGGCTACCGCGTGGGTCGGGGTCTGCGGCTGCCCCCGCTGACGTTCAGCTCCGCCGAGGCGCTCGGTCTGGTCATGGCCGTTCTCGACGGTCACCACGACGCCGGCAACCCCGCCGACCCCGTCGGCAGCGCCTTGGCCAAGATCCTCCGGGCCCTGCCCGACTCCGTTGCCGCACAGGCGGATGCCGTCCGCCGCACGGCTGCCTCCGCACCCGACCGGGCTGCGGCCCGCCCGGACCCGACCACGGCCGCCACCCTGGTGGACGCCAGCGCGGAGCACCACCGGGTCAGGGTCACCTACCACTCGGAGTCAGGTCGCACGTGGGACGTGGAGGTCGACCCGTGGGCGGTCGTCGTCCGCCACGGACGCTGGTACCTGCTCTGCCTCACCCGCCCCACGTCCGACGAGGCGGCGGTGCGGACGTACCGCGTCGACCGGGTCTCGGCCGTCGAGGTGCTCGACCTCACCTTCACCCCTCCCCCGGACCTCGACCCCGTCGCCCTCCTCGAGCGGCACCTCGCGACGGGCTGGGAGTATGCCGTCGACGTCCTGGTCGAGGCCCCGGTCGAGATCGTGTCGCACTGGCTCCCCCGGGCGCTGGGGCGGCTCGAGCTGGTCGACGAGCGGACGACGCGGCTGGTCGGGACGACGAGCAGCCTGTGGTGGTACGCCGAGCAGCTGGCGGTGCTGCGCGCACCGTTCCGGATCGTCGGGTGCACCGAGCTCCAGGAGGTGGCCCGGGCCGTCGGCGCGCAGCTGCTGGCCGCCGGCACGCCGGGCGGTGCGGGTCAGCCCCAGAGCGCCAGCTCGTCCTGACGCGGCCAGGTCGACACCTTCACGGCGGACACGTCCGACGAGGGCTCCTCCGGCGACGCGCCGAACGTCCTGACGAGCGGCTCGTCGGGCGCCCAGGACGGCCACCCCGGGTCGCCACCCTTGGCGAACTCGACCCAGGCCCGGTGCATCGCGTCCGCCACCGGCTGCGGCGCCGCCCCACCCGCCATCAGCGCCCCGGCGCCGAGCGTGTCGAAGACGAACGGCAGCTCGAGGGCGTGGCAGGCGCCGAGGTCGGCCAACGGTGTCCGCCAGGCGAACTCGTACACGTGCACCGGCGCCCCGACGCCGTGCTGGGCCGCGGCGAGCTGCGCCGTGGGGACCCGGAAACCGGCATCGGTGAGGATGGCCGCAGCGACGTCGCCCGCAGACGCCTCAGGACGGTTGCGCACGTACGTCTCGACCGCGTGCTCCGGCCAGCCGTAGCGTGCTGCGAGGAACGGCAGGGCCGGCTCGGAGATCGTGGCGGCGACTCCGGTCGGCACCATGAACAGACGCATCTCCTCGGTCGTCGTGCCGATGAGCAGCGGCACCCCCGCGGCCGACCCCGCCGCGATCCGGGTCGCCGGGACCTCGGGCACGACGTCACCGTCCACGACGGGGAACAGACTCATGATGCCGAGACCGCCGCGCAGGACAGAGGAACCCCAGCGGGCCGGGTCGGGGTCGGCCTGGACCGCCAGCGTCAGGGCCCCCTGGGCCGCGGCAACGGCTTCGGGATCCAGCGCTGCGAACGCCTCCGCCGTGGCGGGCACACCGAGGATCGCAGCGAGCTCGACCCCCACCCGTCGGGCGTCCTCGAGTGCGCAGACGGCCGTGCCGCCTCCGGACTGGACGATGGCACGGTGGAAGAGACCTCCTGCAGCAGGCGAGGCCATCAGCGTCGCGACGCTCATGCCGCCCGCCGACTCACCGAAGACGGTCACGTCCTCGGGGTTGCCGCCGAACGCCGCGACGTTGTCGCGCACCCACCGCAGAGCGGCGACCTGGTCGCGGAGACCGAGGTTGGTGGGAGCACCGTCCAGCACGGCAAAGCCCGGCGCGCCGAGGCGGTAGTTGACCGAGACGAGGACGACCCCGTCACGGGCGAAGGCCGAACCGTCATACGTGGCAACGCTGTTCGCGCCTCGGACGAACGCCCCACCATGGATCCAGACCATCACGGACAGGTCCGTCCCGCCCTCCGACGGCGCCCACACGCTGACGTTGAGGTACTCGTCCCCCGGGGCCACCGAGGCCGGCAGGAACTGGTCCATCGGGCTCGGGTACGCCGTCTGGGCTGCGCTCGGCCCGTGCACGCCCGCGTCGCGTTCCACCTCCCACGGCACGACGGGCTGCGGCAGCCGGTACCGGTCGGCGCCCACGGCCGGCGCGGCATACGGGAGTCCGAGGAAGGCGTCGACACCGTCGCGTCTGGTGCCGCGAGCGAGTCCACCGGTGACGTTCACGACAGGGGCCATCTGCTCATCCAACCAGCCGTGGCCTGCCCCGGCACGGGAGCCGGTGGTTAGCCTGAGGCGGTGAGGCGCCCACCCGAGCACGACGACGTCATCGCCGGCGCGGTGGCCGAGGCCGACCGGCGCCGTGACCGGTCCGACCGCGACCTCAGGACCACCGTCGCGCACTTCCGGGCCACCGTCGGCCCCGTCTGCACCGCCTGGGACCTCACCGCCCGCGCGTGGTTCGACGGCGGAGCGGGGGCTCCGACGCTCGACGTGGTGCGCGTGGACGGCACCGGGGCGGTGCTCAAGATCGCGGACCCCGGCGCCCTCGACCGGGCTGCGACGGTCATGCTCGCCGCCGAGGGGCGTGGCTACGCCGAGGTCCTGGCCTGGGACGAGGCGGCCGGCGCCCTGCTGACCGAGCGGCTCGGCGCCGACCTCTGGACCGAGCACCGCACGGTGTCCGCGCAGGTCGAGGTGGTCGCGCCCCTGCTCCTCGAGGCGTGGCAGGTGCCGGCCGGGTCAGGGAAACGGTTCGAGGGCAAGGCTGCCGGTCTCGTGGCCATCCTCGACGACCTCGGACCCAGGTACGGCGGCGGACACGAGGGTGCCCTCGCCCTGGCCTCGGCCCACGCGCACGAGCTCGCGACGACAGAGCGACCGGAGGTGGTCTGCCACGGCGACCCGCACGGCGGGAACGTCCTGCGGCGAGGGACCGGCTGGGCCCTGATCGACCCGGACGGCTTCGTCGGGGAACGCGCCTACGACCTCGGGGTGGCGCTGCGCGACGCCTGCCACGAGCTGCGCGACCTGGAGGAGGCCGAGCCCGGCTCGGGCACCGACCTGTTGCGACAGGGGTGCGAGCACGCCGCAGAGCTGGCCGGGGTGGAGGCGGAGCGTGTCTGGCGCTGGGCCTACGTCGAGCGGGTGACGACCGGGCTGTACCTCGCGTGGCACGGGTACCCGGAGGAGGCCCGGACGTTCCTCGACACCGCGAGCACGATCGCGGCCGGGGGCTGAGGTCAGCCCTCGTGGTCGTGGGCGTACTCCACGTCGTACGCCGGTCCGAGCTCGAGCTGCAGGTCGCGCGACAGCCGGCGCCCGGAGCTGACCCAGTCCGAGTAGGAGTCCTGCTGCGGCGCGGTGCGGGTGCGGTCGTGCAGCTCCTCCCAGCGACGCGCCCAGGCGAGCAGGTCCGCGGTCAACCGCGGCGAGAGCGGGAGGGTCTCGAGGTCGACCATGCCCTGCTTGGTCCAGACCGGGTCCGCGTTCCAGTCGGCCATGACGGTGAGCTCCATCCGGCAGACCATGTCAGGGTCGCAGGGTCGCCACCTGCCGTTATGCGTGCCCTTTGCCATCTCCTTGACGACTCCGGACCATGTCGAGGACCAGCCGTGGGGCGAGGGGTGGGGTCGGCGCTCAGGCGCCGGAGGACCGCCCGGGGGCGCGCCCGGCGGCGCCCCCTTCCTCCCGCAGCCGTGGCTCCGTCCGGCGCTCGGGGTGGATGCCCCTTTTGTCCCGGTAGAAGGCTCGGACCTGGTCCATGACCACCACGACGTCCTCGTCCGCCACGATGGTCGGACCGAATCCCGCTGTGCGCGAGGGGCCGTCGATGAACGCCAGGGCGATCGGCAGCCGCGCCTCGCGGGCGATGCGCCAGAAGCCGGACTTCCAGTACTCGCCCTTCGTTCGGGTCCCCTCGGCGGCCAGGATCAGCAGGAACGGCTCTCCGCTGCGCGCCTCGCGCACGAGGTCCCGCACCACGGCACCGGGGTTCTCGCGGTCCAGGGAGACCCCGCCGAGCCGGGGCAGCAACCACCCCAACGGCCCCCTGAACAGGCTGTGCTTGATGAGGACCCGCGGGGTGACCCCGCCGCGCCACATGATCAGCAGCATCATGACGAAGTCCCAGTTGGACGTGTGGGGGGCCCCGACGAGGATGCCGCTGCGGGGCACCTCGCCGACGGCGGTCCACCGCGAGAGCCGCAGCACCGCCCTGGCCAGTCGGCTCCTCATGGCACGTCCCTTCGTGGGGCTTGCTGCCCCGAGGGGACCAACCTACGGGGCGCGGGCCGGCGCAGGGCCCGGTGGTCACCGACCGCGCCCACCGTGCCCGGCGTCAGGACACGGCGGCCTTCACCAGCGCGACGACCTTCTTCTCGACCGCGGGGCTCCACCGCAGCAGGGCGAACGAGGCCGCCCACATGTCACCGTCGTCGAGGTTCGCAGCGTCCTGGAAGCCCAGGGTCGAGTAGCGGTAGTTGAACTTGCCCGAGTCCTGGAAGAACAGGACGACCTTGCCGTCCGCGTTCGCGTAGGCGGGCATGCCGTACCAGGTCTTCGGCAGCAGGTCGGGCGCGGTCGTCGTCACGGCGACGTGGACGCGTTCGGCGAGGGCACGGTCGTCGGGCGCCATCGCCGCGATCTTGTCGAGCAGGTCCTGCAACCCGTCCGCCAGCTTCGCGCCCTTCTTCCCCTCGGCGCGCAGCTCCGCGGCCCGTTCCTTCATCGCGGCACGCTCCTGCGCGGTGAACCCGTCCGTGGTGCCGGCGTTCTTGGTGTCGGCGGTCTTGGTGGCCATGTCATCGTCCCCTCGTGGTGTGATCCCGGTATGGCGCCTTCCGGGCCCCTCGATGGAAGGCTAGGCCGCTCACCCCCGCCCGTGCTTCTCGATTCCTGACCGGATCGGCACGTCAGCACCGACCGGGTGTCGGGGCCCGCGAGTACCGTCGACACCGTGAAGGAGACGGCACGCGAGGTCGACGATCTGCAGGTCCTGATGGACGCGTCCCACGCGGCCGGCACGAGCCACCTGCGCGAGATCATCACCGGCGACCGCCGTCTCACCGCCGCGCAGGTGGTGGCCGCCCTGGACGGGATGAAGGTGCTGAGCCTGGCCACCGTCACGGCCAGGGGTGAACCCCGGGTGAGTGCCGTGGACGGGCACTTCCTGCACGGGTGCTGGACGTTCGGCACCGACGGTCGGGCTGCCAAGGCCCGTCACCTCGAGGCTCGACCCGCGGTGAGCGCTGCCCACCTCGACGGTGAGCGACTCGGGGTCTTCTGCCACGGACGAGCCGTCCTGCTCTCCCCCGGCGACCCGACCTGGGACGAGACCATCGCGCACTGGACGGCCCACTACGGCTCGGACCCGACCACGTGGAGCGACGACATCCGGATGTACCGCCTCGAGCCCAGCTGGCTCGTCGGTTACGGGACGGTCGCCCCGCCCGACTGACCGGGGGCGGCTGCCAGCACGACACAGGCACCCAGGGCCAGCAGCAGCGCGAGCACCGCCGGTGCTGCCCAGCCCGGACGGACCGCGTCGCCGAGGACCCACACGCCGACGACGGCCGGTAGGGCGACCTCGACCACCCAGAGGATCGCGGTCGCCGGACCGACCGAGCCGTGCTCCAGCGCTCCCGTGTAGCCGATCATGCCGAGGGCCCCGTAGCCGAGCACAGCCCAGGCCAGGGGTTCGTGCAGCAGGCTCGCCCAGTCGCCGGACCCGTGGGCGGCGCGGGCGCACAGGGCCGCACCCGAGAAGGCGACGCCGCCGAGGACCGCCAGCTCCGTCGAACGGGCACGGCGCCCGGCGAGCACCGTCGCCACCGCCAACACCCCCAGGGAGACGAGCATGACCGGGCTGAAGGGCCGTGGCGGTCGCACCGCCGACAGCGGTCCGGCACCGGCGGCCAGGACGACGAGGGCGGCGGTGATGACGGCCGCCGCGACGCCTTCCCGGCGGCGGACCCGGACGCCGAGGACGAGGCGGGCGAGGACGACGGTCACGGCCAGCGAGCCCGCGAGCAGGGCCTGGACCGCGAACAGCGGCAGCTGGCGCAGGGCCACGAGCGAGCCCATCCACGCGACCGCGTCGAAGGCGAGACCGGCGACGTAGGTCGGTTGGCGCGCCACGGCGACGCCACTGGCCCGGGAGGCGCCCACGCTCTGCAGGACCGACCCCGCGCCATACCCGAGGGTGCCGACAAGGGCGGCGAGGAGGGCGAGGATCACAGGTGGACCCTACGTCGGTGGCCACGGGGCGCCGACGTGACGGCAGTCGTCCCCGGCGCCGGGGGCGGTGCTCGCCCCGGCCGCCTCAGCCGCGGTACTGCTCGACGAGTGGACAGCTGAAGGGATCACGGTTTCCCGGGCCGACGGAGTCGAGGTACCTGACGACGATGGCGTACGAGGCCATCAGGGTGGTCTCGGTGTACGTGACCCCGCGTTCGGCACAGAACTGCTGGACGAGGGGACGGGCGCGGCGCAGGTTGGCCCTCGGCATCGACGGGAACAGGTGGTGCTCCACCTGGTAGTTGAGCCCGCCCATGAGGAACGTGACGAGCCACCCGCCGCGGATGTTCCGCGACATGAGCACCTGGCGGCGCAGGAAGTCGATCCGGGCGTCCCGTGGCACGATCGGCATCCCCTTGTGGTTGGGCGCGAAGGCGGCACCGAGCAGGAACCCGAACAACCCCAGCTGGACCGCGAGGAACGCGAGCGCCTTGACGGGGTCGAGCACGAGCAGCAGGACCACGACGTACCCGGCCAACCGCACGGCGACCAGCCCGAGCTCGAGCCGGCGCCACGGGAGCTCACGACGCTGCAGCAGCACGCGCACACCGGCCTGGTGGAGGTTGAGTCCCTCGAGCAGCAGGAGGGGGAAGAACCACCAGCCCTGGTGGTCGGCGAACCAGCCGGGGAACCCCGTGCGGTCGGCGGCGGCCTCACGGGTGAAGGCGATCGCCCCCGGAGCGATGTCCGGGTCCCGACCCACCTGGTTCGGGGCGCTGTGGTGCCGGTTGTGCTTGTGGGTCCACCACGCGTAGCTGAGGCCGACCACGCCGCAGGACAGGCAGCGCGCCAACCACTCGTTGCCCTTCCTCGTGCCCAGCACCTGCTGGTGGGCTGCCTCGTGACCGAGGAATCCGAGCTGGGCAAGGACCAGCGCGAGCCCGGCCGCGGTGCCCAGCTGCCACCACGAGTCGCCCAGGACGACGAGGAGCGCGCCGGTGCCGGTCAGCGCCGCACCCAGGGACACCAGCAGCACGAGGTAGGGCAACCGTCGGCGCTGCAGCAGGCCGGCCCCGCGGATCCGCTCGGACAGGAGGGCGTAGTCGCTGGGGGGTCGCGGTCGCCGTGGGGCGACGCGCTGGGTCGCGGACGGTGCGCTGGTTGCCGCTGGTGGCTGTTCCATGGGACCTCGTGTCGGCGTCGTGCCGCCGGGTCCAGGGCAACTCTCGAGCTGGTCCTCCGACTGAAGCACGCACGGCGACGCGCCGCAACCCCGGGGGCGGCCACCTGTGTCGCGGCCGTGCCCCGGGGTGCGGACCGGTCACGCTCAGGCGCGGACCGGACGAGGTCTACCGCTTCACGACGACGACCTCGAACTGCGTCGCCGTGGGCGGGAAACCGGTGTCGAACTTGGCGTTCGCCAGGACGAGCCGGCCGCCGACACGGGCCACCGTGGTGGGTGTCTCGAAGAGAGGACTCGTGATGACCTTGCGCACCGTGGCCGACGACAGGTCCTTGGCCAGCCGGGCCTCGACGACCAGGTTGTCGTTGTTGCGCACCGACCACAGGGTCCGCCCGTCGAGGAGGATGCCGTCGACGTTCGGAACGCTCAACCCCGCGACGGCCCGGCTCGCCCCGGTGCGGGGGTCGACGACGTTGACGGCACCTTGGGCGCTGTGGGCGACGAGCAGCCGCGAACCGTCCTGCGTGGCCTGGATGCCGTTGTTGTTGAACGCGCCGGCGAGCTCTGCGGCGGGCCCGCTCAGGGAGAGGGTCCGGAAGGCGCCGGGCGTGCCGTGCCTGACGGGGACGAAGTACAGCACCGCCCGCGCGGAGTCGGTGAACCACGCACCCTTCTCCGTGAGTGCGACGTCGTTAATGAAGGTGGGGGCTGCAGCGAAGGTGTACGACGCCACCGGCATCCCCGTGGAGGTGCTGTAGACGTAGCCCTGGCCCGTCGGGCCTCCGGCGACGAACAGCAGGTGGTCGTCGCGGTCCACCTTCATGCCGGTGGCGAAACGGCCGGCCGGTGCATCGATGAACTTGGCCGCGGTGCCCTTGCCGACATCTCCGCGGAAGACGTCGCCCGTGAGCAGGTCCCCAGCGTAGAAGGTCGAGCCGCCACCGCTGGCGACCCCCTCGGTGCCCGTGGCGCCGGGTAGGACGATCGCCCGGTCCACGTGGTGGCGGTGGTCGGCGTGGTCGTCATGGTCGGCCGTCGCCGGTGGAGCGGCGAGGGCCAGCGTGGCGGCCGCCGCGAACACGGCAGCCAGCAGGGACGTCTTCCTCAGTGCGGTCATCGGTGGTGCCTCTCTGGTCGCGCACCGCGACGGGTGCGGTCCTGCATGGTGGTCTGGCCGTCCCGGCCCCGCTCCCGGGTGGCAGGAGGTAGGACGACGGTCGCGGACCCCGCGTTCACCCACCCCCTCGGGTCGCGACGAGGGTGAGCTTGCGGATGCGCCCCTGCTCGAGCCAGTGGGTCCAGAGCCGGTGGGCCGTCAGTAGGTCGTCGAGGAAGGCGTCGCCGAGATGCGCTCGGATGTCCCCCGCGTGCTCCGAGAACGCGCGGGTCAGGGCTCGGGCGGCAGTGTGGTGGGCACGGGTGCTGTCGGTCTCCCACGTCACCCTCAGGCCGGCGTCCTCCAGGGAGGACCTCAGCTCGGCGTCCGGCACCGGCCAGACCGTGTCGGACGCCGGCATGAGGGACCGTTCCGCCGCCGTGAGGGGCGCCCCGGTCTCGACGGTGCAGGCGAACCGGCCACCGGGGACGAGGGCGCCGGCGACCGCGCCCAGCAGGGGCGCCTTGTCGGCGAACGCGAGCATCGTCTCCAGGAGCAGGACCACGTCGAACCCGCCCTCGGGCACCGGTGGGACGTCGGCGATGGTGAACCGGCACCGGGGGCCGGCCCGCCTGCGTGCCACGGCGATCGCGTCCGGGGAACGGTCGACCCCGAGGTAGGTGCAGCCGAGCGCCTCGGCGATGAGCCGGCCGGGACCCGCGACACCGCAGCACAGGTCCAGGACCGAGGTCCCCGCCCCGATGGCGGCCCTGGTGGCGAGGTCCCGGATCTCGGTCGCCCGCATGAAGCTCTCCTGCCCGACGTACTCGCCGGGCTCGTAGGCCTCGAGGCGGGCGGCGAGCAGCCCGGCCTCGACCACCTCCCGGCCGATGGTCCTCACCTGATGGCCCGGGTGGGTGGGGCGCTCGCGACGCCGGCCGCGGGAGCGGTCTGCCCGGCCGTGACCACCTCCGGCGACCGGTCGCCGAACGCGCCCAGGAACCGGTCCCTGAACGCGTCCATGCGCCATACCGGCGCCCGGGGACCGGGGCGCAGGCCGTCCTGCCAACCCCACGAGGAGATGCGGGCCAGGACGGAGGGATCGCGAGCCAGGACGGTGACGGGCACGTCGTGGTTGCCCCCGAACCCGCTGACGATCGTGGCGGGCTGGTGGTCGCCGAGGAGGACGAGCACGAGGGAGTCGCTGCCGTACCGCTCGACGAAGCCGAGCAGGGCCGTGAGGGAGTACTCGATCGAGTCCATGTAGGCCGCCGGGACCCGCTCGCGGTGGCTCCAGAGGTGGGACGCGGACTCGGCCCCGGCGTGCACGGCATCGAAGACCGTGCCGTCCCCCAGGTCGTCCCACCCCACCATGCGTGGCAGCGGCGCCCACGGCCCGTGGCTCGACGCGAGGTCGATCTCGGCCATGACCGGGGACGTCCGGCCCGGGCCGAGCTCGCGCCGCCCGAACGCGTCGAGGGCGTACTGGTCGGGCATCGAGGAGAACCCGAACGCGGGCCCGGCGTACCCGAGGTCCGAGCTGTCGTAGATGGTGTCGAACCCGTAGTACCGCTGCCCCTGCGGCCAGGTCCCCCGGTTCGAGGGGAGCAACCCCACGGTCCGCCACCCCGAGCGAGCGAACACGCTGGGCAGGGTGGTGTGGTTCCCCGCGAGGAGCGTGTCGTAGCTGGTCTGGTTGTCGACCCACACCCCCGACAGGAAGGTGGAGTGGGCCAGCCAGCTGACTCCCCCGAAGGTGGAGGACGTGAGGTAGGCACTTCGCGCGGCATACCCGGAGGCCCCGAGCCGGGCCGAGGCCGCGTCGAGCATCGTGCGGACGCCCGCCGACGCGTCACCCTCGACGGCCACCCGGCCGTAGCTCTCGACGAAGGCGACGAGGACGTCCTTGCCGGCCAGGCCCGCGAGGTCACCGGTCCGCTGGTCCGCGTATGCGTCGTGCCGCACCGCCGCGTCGAAGGCGCGCTGCTCGCGCAGCGACGTCGAGATGCCGCGCGCCTGCCCCACCGCGAAACCGAGGGCTGCCCTGGCCGCGACCGGCTCGTCCTTCCCGACCTGTGCCCCGGACACCGCCGTGAGCGCCCAGGCGACGGTCAGGGCGACGACGGCGAGAGCGGACCGCCTGCGTCGGCGCCGAAGCTGCCGCGCGAGACGACCCACCGAGGCGGTGACGCCCGCGACGATGGCGAGCAGGAGCACCACCGCGCCCGCCTGCGCGCCGGTGGCCGCCCACGGACCGTAGGACGCACGGACGAAGTCGACCGCGGCCCCGAGGTGACCGGCGTCCGTCACGAGGTCGACCGGTCGGTCCAGCACCTCGACGAACGCCAGCTCAACGACCTCCAGCACCCCCAGCAGGCCCAGCGCGAGTCCAGCGACCCGGGCCACCACCCTCGAGGACCTCCCCGAGAGGACCACGACGAGGGCCGCCAGGGCGAGGCCCTCGACAGGGAGCCGCAGGAACGCCACCGGCGCCAGCCGGCCCGGCTCGACCGGGGCCACGAGGACGACCCAGACCAGCGCGACGGCTACGGTGTCGACGACGACGCCCCCGACACGACGCCACGACAGGCCCCGAATCTGCACGGCACCCACGGGGGCGGTGACGCGGTGCCGCCACAGCCACCAGACGTCACGGCCGAACGACTCGGCCAGCAGCACCAGCCCGCCAATGACGGCGGTGACCACGAACCAGTGCGGACCGGCATCGGCAGCCGCGACGGTCAGCACGATCCCCACGGACGCCGTCACCACCTTGCGCCAGTAGCGGAACGGCAGCTGCGCGCGGAGCCAGGGCAGTCCCCAGCCGGCCACCGCGAACAGGTACCGCACCAGGCCGGCGAGCAGGACCCACGGACCTAGGTCGGGTGCCACGTAGACGCTCAGCACGAGGATGAGGAACGCGTCGACCTCACCGTCGAAGCGGCCGCCGAAGGCCGACGTGGTCCCGGTGCGCCTGGCGACCCAGCCGTCGAGGGCGTCGAGCAGCAGGGCCACCACGGTGATCGGCACCAGCAGCGCGGTGGTGCGTCCGTGCAGCAGGGCATCGGCCGTCAGGGCGGCCACGGCGCAGGTGATGACCGCGCGACCGAGGGTCACGGCGTCGGCCGGACCCGGGTCGACGCCGGCAGCCCGCAGGCCACGGGCGACGACGAGGTTGACGGTGACGCCGCACAGCAGGCCGACGACCCACCCCGTGGCGGTCAGGCCGACGCTGTTCCCGACCACGGCCAGCAGCACGGCCACGCCGACGACCCCGGCCCCGGTGAGGCGACGCACCGTCAGCACAGCGCCTCCCCATCTGGACGTGGAACCGTTCTGGGCGTACAGCATTACTACGGTCGTCATCGGTGGTCGGTTCACCGGCCGGATCCACGAGCAGGAATCCACCGGCGGTGGGTCCGCCGACCGCGACGCGAGGAGGTGCGGTGGAGGACGGACACGGTCGGGCGACCCCGACCTGGCTGGCGCTGCGCGAGCCTGCCGATGCCGCGGCGAGATCGAGCGAGCTGGTCGACGCACTGGTCGACGCGCTGGCTGGCACCGACCCCGACGCCGACCTTGCGGCTGCAGGTCGTCGGCGCGAGCGGAGGGCACCGGGGCGCCGGCTCGTCGTCCATGACCTCGGGTGCGGGACGGGGTCGATGTCCCGGTGGCTTGCCCCGCTGCTCCCCGGACCGCAGCACTGGGTGCTGCTCGACCGCGACGCCGACCTGCTCGCCGTGGCCGCGACGAGGGTGCCGGAGCGGGCGGCCGGCGGAGCTGCCGTGACCCTCGAGAGCCACCAGAGGGACATCACCCGACTCGGCCCCGACGGGCTCTCGGGGAGCGACCTGGTCACGGCCTCGGCGCTGCTGGACATGCTGACCGGTGCCGAGCTCGACCGCTTCGTCCGCTCGTGCGCGGCAGCGCGCTGCCCGGTCCTGGTCACCCTGAGCGTCGTCGGGAGGGTCTCCCTCGAGCCCGCTGATCCCTTCGACCGGCAGGTGGAGGCGGCGTTCAACGCCCACCAGCGCCGGACGGTGGGCGGCCACCGGCTGCTCGGTCCCGACGGCGCCCGCGCCGCGGTCGACGCGTTCGGTCGCCTGGGGTTCGACGTGCTGCGGCGGCCGAGTCCGTGGCTGCTGGAAGCGCAGGACCGCGAACTCGTGCGCGAGTGGTTCACCGGCTGGCTCGGTGCCGCACTGGAGCAGGACCCGTCCCTGGTCGCACGTGCGGGCACCTACGCGGAGCGTCGCCTCGCAGAGGCCTCTGCGGGCCGACTCGCGGTCACGGTGCAGCACGAGGACGTGCTCGCCCTGCCCCGGTGAGCTGCGCGAGGTCCAGGGTGTGGTCACCGTGGCGCGCCTTCGCGGCGAGGTAGCGCACGTTGGCGTCGCTCACGTGCAGCCCCGTGGGGACCTGGGTGACGACGTCGATGCCGAGGCGCCGCAGCTGGGCGACCTTGTCCGGGTTGTTCGTCAGCATCGCGACCCGCGGCTGCCCGAGGGCCAGGAGCATCTGCGCAGCCACCGTGTAGTTGCGCTGGTCCACGGCGTACCCGAGCGCGACGTTGGCCTCGTAGGTGTCGAGCCCCACGTCCTGCAGCACGTAGGTGTCCAGCTTGGCGTAGAGGCCGATGCCGCGTCCCTCCTGCCGGAGGTAGAGCAGGAAGCCCCCCTCGGTCGCCAGCTGCCCGATGGACTCACGCAGCTGGGCACCGCAGTCGCAGCGCTGGCTGCCGAAGACGTCCCCGGTCAGGCACTCACTGTGCAGCCGGACCGGGGTGGCGGGCGAGCTCCCCACTGCCGTATGGCGTTCCGCGTACCTCCCGAGCCCGAACGCGAGGTGCTCGAGCCCGTCGACGAGTCCGTTGAAGGTGACCACCCTCGCCGTCGTCGTGGAGCCGTCCGGGAGCGCCAACGGGACCTCGACCTGGGTCCGGATCGACGCAGGGGGTGGGGGCGACGGCAGCGGCACCAGCATCTCGACCCTCACCCCTCGCCGTACCGGGGGGACAACGCGTACCTCAGCAGGGCCACGTCGTCGATCTGACGCACCTCGGCCAGGGTCGCCCGGCGGGCGACGCTCCACGGGAACGCCCCGTCGCCGACGAAGCGCGGCGCGGCCGACTCCCCCACGAAGAAGGGCGCCACCACGAGCTGCAGCTCGTCGCCGAGACCCTGAGTGAGCATCTGCGTGTGGACGGTGCCCCCGCCCTCCACCATGAGTCGGCGCACCCCTCGCGCGTGCAGCTGCTCGGCCACCCACCGGAGCTCGACCGGCTCGCCCGCGTCGATCACCGTCGCCACGCCTGCGAGTCGTTCCCGCGTCGTGGCGAGGGCCGGCCTCGCGCAGAACACCAGCTTCTCGCCGTCACCGCTGGCGAAGAACTCCGCAGCAGGGTCGAGGCACCCGTGCCTGGTGACGGTCACCTTGACCGGGGAGGGCGACCACCCGCGGGCCACCCGTTCGGCCTGTCGCTGCTGCGACCGCACGAGCAGCCGCGGGTCGTCGCAGCGGATCGTCCCTGCACCGACGAGGATGGCGTCGGAGTCGGCGCGCTCACCGTCCACCCGGTCGAAGTCCGCGAGGTTCGACAGCTGCAGCCGCCCGCGCGAGGCGCTGCCGAGGTACCCGTCCAGCGACATGCAGCAGCTCAGCAACGTGTACGGGCGGTCAGCCACGGCGCCCTCCCCGTACCCGGCCGGCCGCCGACACCAGCAGGACGACCGCACCCGGGAGGGCCCCGACGAAGACGATCACGCCGTAGACGACGGCCGTCGTGACACCCTGCTGTGCGCCCATCCCCGCTGCGCCGAAGCTCCACGCCGCGACGCCCTCGCGGGGTCCCCAGCCCGCCACGTTCGGCAGTCCCATGGCCAGCAGGACCACGAGCGCGAGCGGGAGGACCGCCGCGGTGGCCGCGCTCGCCCCCGCCGTCCGTGCCGCGACCAGGAACGTCAGCACGTGCCCCGCCAGGGCCACCACCGATGCGAGCAGCACGCGCGACGAGGTGTGCCGGGTGAGGAGCACCGCACGGAGGTCACCCGACCCCGGGATCGCCGACCACCGGCGGCTCCTGTCGCCGGTGGGTCTCGAAGATCCCCCACGACGTGCAGCCAGGGTGACCAGGGTGATGACGAAACCCGTTGCCAGCACGGCGATCGCGGCCAGGCGCACCTGATCCCTCACGGGCGAGGGCAGGACGGTCAACCCCGCGATCGCCACCGCGACGAGGACGACCTGGCCGGCCACCCGGTCCCAGACGACCGACCGCACGACCCGGCCCGTGTCCCCCACGGCGCTCCCACGGCGCAGGGCGCGATCGACGTCCCCGACCACGCCGCCGGGCGTCGCGACGTTGAGGAACTGCGACCGGTAGTAGGCGGCCACCGCCGCAGTGAGCGGCACCGGCACCCCGAGGCTCCGGGCCACGAGGGTCCACCGCCACGCGCAGCAGACGGTGGTGACGAGGGCGACGCCGCAGCCCACGGCGAGGGACCGTGCGTCCACCCGGGACAGCCCGGCAAGGAACGCGTCCGTCCCGACCCGCCAGCCCACGGTCGCGAGGACGGCCACCGCCACGGCAGCGCGCACCCAACCCCACCGACTCAGGCGTCCGGCTCGGGCCGTGGCGGGACGACGATGATCCCTGTCCACTGGCGGACACCACCTTCCCTCGGAGGGCGCTCAGTGGGTACACGGAGGAGCCGCCCCGGAGGTTCACGCCGACAGGGCGGCGGGCTCCAGGACGGCGGAGACCGTCCGGGCCGTCGCCGTCCACGACGGCAGCGTGGCTCGGCGGCCGAGGGCCGCCCGGCGCCACCGGTCCCGCAGGTCCGGGTCGCCGAGCCAGTCCCGGAGCGCACCGGTGAGGGCACGGGCGTCGCCTGCGGGCACGAGGCGTCCGGGCACCTCGCCGTCGGGAGCCGTCCCCAGTGCCTGCGCGACCCCGCCCACGGCGGTCGTCACCACCGGCAGCGCCCTCGCCAGCGCCTCGGTCACCACCAGCCCGTACGTCTCCAGCCGGGAGGGGTGGACGAGCAGGTCGGACGCGGCATACGTGTGCTGGAGCCGACCGGACGGCTGCGGGCCCACGAAGCGGACACGGTCGCCGATCCCCTCCTCCTCGCACCGGCGGGCCAACCGCCGCACGTGCCCCGGGTCGAGGTCGACGGCGCCTGCGCAGGTCATGCGCCAGGGAAGATCACGGACACCCGTCAGGGCCGTCACCAGCTCTTCGTGCCCCTTGGCCGGCACCACCGCCGCGACGGACAGCAGCTCGCGCCCCCCGGGGGCCCCGGGCGCGACGGGCGCGGGGTCCGACCCCGGTTCGGCGACCTGCACACGCTGTGGGGAGATCGCGTAGTGCTCGAGCAACCACTCCCGGCTCCAGTCGCTGGTCGCGACCACGGCGGCGGCACGGCGAAGGACCGCCCCCTCGGCATCGCGTCGGGTCCGGACGGGCACCGCGCCGCTCACGGTGTCAGCCGCACCGAGCGGAAGGTGCACGAGCACCACGACCCTCAGCCTCGACGACGCGGGCACGAGGAGCTCGGCCGTGCCCGAGGCGACGAGGCCGTCGAGCAGCACCGTCGCGCCGTCCGGCAGCTCGGCAAGGACTGCCGCCAGCCCGGCACGGGCCGCCGGGTCCGCGTCCGGCCAGGCTCCGGGCAGCAGGTGCCGGTGAACGCCCCAGCCGAGCTCGGCCAGGGCCGCACAGACCTTGGTGTCATAGGTGTTGCCCCCGCTGGGGTGCAGCGGGTCGTCGACGATGTCGGGCAGCACGACGTGGACGGTCCTCACAGGTCGAGCTCGTAGCTGGCCCAGGCGAGGTGGGACTCCCGCAACGTCACGGTGATCCCCGCCAGCCGACGTGCCCCCTCCCCGAGCCCGCCGGCACGGATGCGGACGGCGAGGGCGTCCGCGACCACCCGGGCCAGTGTCTCGGTCGTGGTGTTGAGCCCCGCCAGGGCGGGCACCTCGTCGAGGTTCCGGTAGCCGAGCTCCCCGAGCACCTCGTGCAGCTGCTCGGTTGCCCGCCCGATGTCGACGACGACGGAGTCCTCGTCGAGGGACGCGCTGCGAAAGCTCGCGTCGACCACGTAGGTGGCTCCGTGCAGGCGTTGGGCCGGCCCGAAGACCTCACCCCGCAGGCTGTGCGCGACCATCATGTGGTCCCGGACGGTCACGGTGAACATGGCGCCTCCGCGTCGTAGGTGATCGTGTGGCAGATCGCGGGGAGGCTGCCGTCGGCCAGCCGGCCCATGACCTCGGGCAGCGCGTCGAAGTCCGAACGGCCCGTGAGCAGCACGTCGAGGGCCGGGTCCCGCAGCAGCTCCAGCGCGAGGGCGCGCCGGTCGGCGGGCGAACGCCTCGGGCGTCGGGCCGCGGCCACCGCGCTGACCTGGCTGGCACGGATGGACAGCCGCCCCGAGTGGAACGAACCGCCCAGCGACACGGTGACCTCCTGGTCGCCGTACCAGCTGAGCTCCAGCACCTGACCCTCGGCGCCCAGCAGGTCGACGGCCAGCTGGAGCCCGGCCGACGTCGCGCTGGTGTGCACGGTGAGGTCGCAACCGCCGGCGAGGTCGCGGGCCCGTTCGGCGAGGGCGAAGCCGACCCCCAGGGCCGACGCCACCGCCTCCCGGGTGGGGTCGACGTCGACGAGCGTGACGCGGCTCCCCGGGACCCCTGCGAGCAGCCGCGCGACGCAGCACCCCACCATGCCCGCGCCCACCACCGCGACCCGGTCGCCGATGCGCGGTGCCGCGTCCCACAGGGCGTTCACGGCCGTCTCGACCGTGCCCGTCAGCACGGCCCGCTCGGGTGGGACGTCGTCGGGCACCACGGACACCGAAGCCGCCGGGACGACGTACGCGGTCTGGTGCGGGTGGAGCGCGAACACGCTGCGCCCCACCAGTTCTCGTGGCCCCTCCTCGACGACGCCGACACTGAGGTACCCGTACTTCACCGGCCACGGGAAGTCGCCCTCCTGGAACGGTGCCCGCATCGCGGCATACTCCCCGGGCGGCACCCGACCCTCGAAGACGAGGCGTTCGGTCCCCCGGCTCACTCCCGAGTGGGTGGCCCGGACGAGCACGTCGTCGGGCCCCACCGACGCCAGCCCGACGGGCCGGATCTCCCCCGTCGAGGGGCCCACCGTCCAGAAGGCGCGCGCAGCTCGGTGCACGCCAGCGACTGTAGCGGCCGGGCTGGCAGGATGACCCCATGGAACGTGTCCTCGGCATCGGCGGATGGTTCGTGCGGGCGACCGACCCGGAAGCCCTGGTGGGCTGGTACCGCGAGTGCCTCGGCCTCGACCTCGACGAGCACGGTTCGTGGCAGCCGCAGGCCGGGCCCACCGTCGTCGCGGCGTTCCCTTCCGACACGGACTACTTCGGCTCCCCCAGCCAGCAGGTGATGCTCAACTTCCGGGTGAGTGACCTGGACGCCATGCTGGCGCAGCTGCGGGCCCACGGCGCCGCGGTCTCCCCCGAGACGCAGGACATGGACGGGGTCGGCCGGTTCGGCTGGGTCACCGATCCTGAGGGCAACCGGTGGAGCTCTGGCAGCCCGCCTGATCCCGGGCCACCCGTGCCCTAGGGTCGGATCGTCGCCGCGAGAAGAGTGAGGTGACCCGTTGCCGACCCCCCTCGTCCGCACCAAGCTGCACGTCCCTCCCGCGCGCGACGACCTGGTCCCCCGGCCACGGCTGTCCTCCCGGCTGTCGGCCCCCTCGGCCGGCCACCCCGACCGACGCTCCGGGGGCCTCCACGGCTCCGTGGGCCCGCGGCTGGTGCTGGTGTCGGCGCCACCCGGCTTCGGCAAGTCCACGCTCCTCGCGACCTGGGCGGCCACGGCAGCGGCCGCCGGGCGCGCCGTCGCGTGGGTGTCGTTGGAGTCCTCCGAACGCCACCCCGACACCTTCTGGGCCCACGTCGTCGCAGCCCTCGAGCAGGCCGCCCCGGGGGTCGGTGCGGGCGCGGCGACCCTGCTCGACGACGGACGTACCCCGGTCCGTGCCGCGATCACCCTGCTGCTCAACGAGCTCGCGGCCCACCCCGACGGGATCGACCTCGTCCTCGACGACTACCACCAGGTCGACGGCCCGCAGGTCGCGGCCGATGTCGAGTTCCTGCTCCAGCACCTGCCCCCGCAGGTGCGGCTGGTGATCGGCACGCGTGCCGACCCCGACCTCCCGCTGGCCCGGTTGCGGGCCCGCGGCGAGCTGCTCGAGGTCCGGGCCGCAGACCTGCGCTTCACCGGCGACGAGGTGACCGCCTACCTCAACGGCGTCGTGGGCCTGGGTCTGCGGGCCAGCGACATCGTGGCCCTCGAGGGCCGGACCGAGGGGTGGATCGCGGCCCTGCAGCTGGCGGCCCTGTCGCTGCGGGACCGTCCTGATCCCACCGCCTTCATCGCGGGTTTCGCCGGCGACGACCGGTACGTCGTCGACTACCTCGTGGAGGAGGTGGTGGCCCGCCAACCCGAGGAGGTGCGCCGGTTCCTGCTCGACACCTCGGTCCTCGACCGCCTCAGCGGTCCGCTCTGCGATGCCGTCACCGGGGGCGACGACGGCCGTTCCGTGCTGCAGCAGCTCGAGCGGTTGAACCTCTTCGTCGTCCCCCTCGACGACACCCGGCAGTGGTACCGCTACCACCACCTCTTCGCCGAGGTGCTGCGCTCCCACCTCGACGACGAGGCGCCGGGGCGCGCCGTCGAGCTCCACGGGCGCGCAGCCCGCTGGTATGCCGCCCACGGCGAGCCCGAGGCGGCGGTGCGTCACGCCGTGGCCGGCCACGATGTCGAGCTCGCGGCCGACGTCGTCGAGGGGTGCGTGATCGGCATGCTGCGCGACCGCCGGGAGAGCACCGTCCGACGCTGGATCGCCGACATCCCCGCGGTGGTCGCGCACCGGCGCCCGGTCCTGGCGCTCGGGCTCATCGGGGCCCTCATGTCCAGCGGCGAATTTGCCGATGTCGAGGAGCGCCTGGGCGACCTCCAGTCGGTCCTCGACGACCCCCCACCGGACACGCGCGTGCTGGTCGCCTCGGAGCTCCCACGCCTGCGAGGGGCGATGGAGACCTACCGGGCGGCGCTCGCCCTGGTCCGCGGCGACCTGGCCGGCGCCACCGCCCACGCCGACCTCGCGGTGGCGCGGGCAGCGCCCGGTGACGACCTCACCGTGGCTGCCGGGTCAGCCCTGTCCGGTCTGGCCTCGTGGGCCACGGGGGACCTCGACACCGCCCACCGCGGCTACTCCGCCGCGGTCGCGGGCCTGCGCCGGGCCGGCAACCACTCCGACGTGCTGGGCTGCTCGATCACCCTGGCCGACCTGCGCATCACCCAGGGACGTCTCGGTGATGCGGTGGACACCTACGAGGGGGCCCTGCGCCTGGCGGAACAGCACTCGGAGGGCGGCGCCCTGCGAGGCAGCGCGGACATGATGGTGGGCCTGGCCATGGTCGCCCTCGAGCGCGGTGAGCTGTCGGCCGCCGCGGAGCACCTCCGTCGCGCGGACGAGCTCGGCGAGCCCAACGGGCTGCCCCAGCATCCCTACCGCCTGCGCGTCGCCCGGGCCGGCCTGCTCCGGGCGACGGCAGACCCGGCGGGGACGATCCGTCTGCTCGAGGAGGCGGACCGCGTCTACGTCGGGGACTTCTCACCGAACGTCCGGCCCGTCCCGGCGCAACGGGCCAGGGCGCTCCTCGCCGTGGACCGTCTCGTCGACGCCCTCGACTGGGTGCGCGAGCAGCACCTCGGCGCGGACGACGAGCTCCACTACGTGCGGGAGTACGAACACCTCACTCTCGCGCGGATCCTGTTGCGCCAGAACGCACTCGAAGGTTCGACCCGCATCCTCGGAGCGGCCGAGGACCTCCTCGGCCGGCTCCACGAGGCGGCCCAGGGCGGCGGGCGGACCGGGACGGTGATCGAGACCCTGGTCCTGCAGTCCCTCGCCCACCGGGCCCGGCACGGCCGTCGGGACGAGCCCGGCGCCATACGCGTCCTCGAACAGGCCGTGCGCCTGGCGGAGGTGGAGGGCCACGTCCGCGTCTTCGTCGACGAGGGGTCGCCGATGCGCAGCCTGATGGAGGCGTTGGTCCGCGCGAACCCGACGTGGGGCCACCCTCGTCGAGTCCTTGACGGATTCCGTTCTGTGCCAACACCTCCCGCACCGGCAGTGCAAGGGTTGGTCGACCCCCTGAGCGGGCGAGAGCTCGACGTGCTCCGGCTGCTGGCGAGCGACCTCGACGGGCCTGCCATCGCGCGCGAGCTCGTGGTGTCGCTCAACACCGTCCGCACCCACACCAAGAGCATCTACGCCAAGCTCGGCGTCAACAGCCGGCTCACCGCCGTGACGCGCGGCCGAGAGCTCGGCCTGCTCCCCGACCGACGCTGACGGCCCCACCCGGGGGGCGCCGCCCGGGACCCCCCTGCGACCACCACGCAGGACCACCAGGCAGGACCACCACACGGTTCACCAGATGTGGTGAGGCCAGGCCGCCACCGGCGCTCCTAGGTTTCGGGCATGGACACCGCACCGACCAGCTGCCCGGACGAGTCCGGGTGGTACGAGATCCGCCTCCGCAGCCGTCTCGAGCCGCGGTGGGCGACCCGGTTCGAGGGCATGGCCCTGACCACCCGTGACGGCTTCAGCCAGCTCAGCGGTCCCGTCGCCGACCAGGCCGCCCTGCACGGCCTGCTCCAGCAGCTCCGCGACCTCGGGCTGCCCCTGGCCTCGGTCACGCAGCCCGACCACGGGACCCACCCGGCACACCACGGCACGACCCCTCACCCACAGGAGCCTGACATGACCACCACCGCCGCAGCACCGCCCGTCCTGACCGGAGGGGCGCCCATCGACGCCACGCGCAACCACACCCGACTGGCAGGCATCTTCTACCTGCTCACGTTCGCGTCCTCCATCCCCGCGCTCATCCTGCTCGGGCCCGTCCTCCACGACGCCGACTACATCACCGGCGGCGGACAGGACACCCGCGTCATCTGGGGCTGCGTCCTCGACGTCGTGAACGCCCTGACCGCCGTCGGGTCCGCGGTCGCCCTGTTCCCGGTGCTGAAGCGGCGCAACGAGTCCATGGCACTGGGTTTCGTCACCTCTCGTCTGATGGAGGGCGCCGTCGTGATGATCGGGGTGGTGAGCCTCCTGGCCGTGGTCACCCTGCGCCAGGACGCGGCCGGCCTCGCCGGTGACGCGACGGCCCTGACGGCCACCGGGCAGGCGCTCGTGGCCGTGCGGAACTGGACCTTCCTGCTCGGGCCCGGGCTCATGCCGGCCCTCAACGCCATCCTCCTCGCCACCGTCCTGCACCGCGCACGGCTCGTGCCCCGCCTAATCACCACCGTGGGACTGGTCGGTGCACCGCTGCTCCTGGGCTCGGTCCTCGCCACGCTGTTCGGTGCCTTCGACCAGGTCTCCCCCGTCGCCTCGGTCCTGGCCCTCCCGATCGCGGCGTGGGAGCTCGCCCTCGGCTGCTGGATGACCTTCAAGGGCTTCGACCGCAGGGCCGTGGCCGCCCTGCCCGCCCGCAGCGACGCCTGACCGGTCACGCATCCCGGGCCACGCCCGACCCATCGCCCCGAGGGCGGCGCCGCAGCTGCGGCGCCGTCCTCGGGCCACGACCCGTGTCGGTGGCCCGTGGCACCATCTCCCTCGTGAGCGAGGAGCGCCGGACCGCCTACCGCACCGCACCCCTGACCATCGAGACGTGGCCGGACTTCAGCGCGCTCGTCGAGGCCAACAACGGCGTATGGGGCGGGTGCTGGTGCATGGGGTTCCATCCCGAGGGCGTCGGCGCGGGCCACACGCGCGAGGGAAACCGGCAGGCGAAGCTCGGGCACGTCGAACGCGGCACGGTGCACCAGGTGCTCGTCTACGACGACGCGACCTGCGTGGGCTGGTGCCAGTACGGCTCGCCGGTCGAGCTCCCCAACATCCAGAACCGCGCGAGGTACGAGCGCGGTGCGGACGTCCTCCCCGACTGGCGCATCGGGTGCATCTTCACCGGTGCGAAGCACCGTGGCGCGGGGGTCGCCCGGGCTGCCGTCGACGGCGCCCTCGAGGCCATCCGGGCGGCCGGGGGCGGTGTGGTCGAGGCCTACCCCGAGCAGACCGCCGAGCGTCCTCCGCAGCGAGGCGCCTACCTGCACACCGGCCCGGAGGAGCTCTTCGAGCAGTTCGGCTTCGTCCGTGACCGGCAGATCGCCAAGTGGCGCTGGGTCATGCGCACCACGGTCTGAGCCACCTGCGGCCGCTCAGGGGGACGTCGCGGCCCCGGCGTCCTGGTAACGGGGAGTGAGCTCGGTCCACCGTGCGTGCCAGGCCGGGGCGGGCTGCTCGGCGGACCACCCCGTGGCGTGGACGGGCCCGTCGCCACGCAGGGACCGTCCGAGGTCCTCGAGGTGGGCCTGCCAGCCGGCGCCGTAGAAGGCCAGCGCACCCACCGGCAGCCCGCGCTCCTCCACCACGAGGCGGGTGCCGGAACCCTCGACGGTGAACCAGGCCTCGATCGTGGAGGCCTCGTCCGACCCCGGCTCGGAGCTGATCAGGAGGTGGTGCGGTGCGTCGCAGACCTCGATCCGCACCGGCCCCGCCCACGAGCTCGTGAACACCGCCTGCGCGGTGCCGCCCTCCCGCAGGTCGCCGGACACCTCGGCGATCCAGCGCGCCAGCCGCTCGGGGACGGTGCACGCGTCCCACAGGTCGTGGATGTCGGTGTCGTAGACGTCCTCCACGCGTACTGCTCCCCTGGTCTGGTCCAGGGCCCTCATCGTCCCGTTGACGGTCATCTGCGTGCCTACTTTCCTCGAGCGATCTCCGTGTGCAGCGCACCGAGGCGGTTCTGCCACAGGGCGCGGTAGTCCTCCAGCCACTCGTCGACCTCGACGAGCGCCTCGGGCCTCAGGCTGTAGATCCGGCGCTGCGCGTCCTGGCGGACCTCGACCAGCCCGGCCTCCCGCATCACCCGCAGGTGCCGTGACACCCCGGGCCTCGCGATGGGCAGGGCGTCGGCGAGCTCGCCCGCGGTGGCCGGGTGGTCCCGAAGGATCCCCATCACCGTGCGCCTGCTCGGGTCCGCCAACGCCTGCAGCACTGCATCCATGCAGCGAGAGTACCCGGTCGGTTACGTACCCGCAAGGGTACTCATCGAGGAACCCTGAGGCCGCCTCAGGGTGCGGTCAGGGACGGGCAGGGGTTCCTCCCCGATGTGGCGGGCACCCGTGCGGCGACACGATGCTCGTCATGATCACCGTCGAATCACTCACCAAGACCTACGGACGCGCGATGACCGCCGTCGACGACGTCTCGTTCACTGCGGCCACCGGTCGGGTGACCGGCTTCCTCGGCCCGAACGGCGCCGGCAAGTCGACCACCATGCGCATCATGGTCGGCCTCACCCCTCCCACCTCCGGGACCGTCACCATGGACGGGCACCGGTTCGCCGACCTGCCGAACCCCGGTGCCGAGGTCGGCGTCCTGCTCGACGCTTCGGCGCAGCACGCCGGCCGGACCGGGCGCGAGATCCTCACCCTGGCCCAGCGGACGATGGGGCTGCCCCGCACGCGGGTCCAGGAGATGCTCGACCTGGTCAGCCTGACCTCCGCGGAGGCCGACCGCCGGGTCCGCGACTACTCGTTGGGCATGCGTCAACGGCTCGGGATCGGCACCGCGCTCCTCGGCGACCCGCGCATCCTCATCCTGGACGAGCCGGCCAACGGGCTCGACCCTGCCGGGATCCGCTGGATGCGTGACCTCCTGCGCGGGTTCGCGGACCAGGGCGGGACCGTCCTGCTCTCCTCCCACCTCCTGCACGAGATCGAGGTCATCGCCGACGACCTCGTCGTCATCGGGCACGGGCGGATCGTGGCCCAGGGAACCAAGGCCGACCTCCTCGCCGCTGCGGGCACCCTCGCCCGCACCCGTGACGCCGCGGCCCTCGCCCGCGCGATGGAGCAGGCCGGACTCACCGCCACCGTGCACGCCGACGGCAGCGTGCGCACCGACGCCTCGCCCGACCAGGTCGGTGAGGCGGCCCTCGCCGCACGTGTGGTGCTCACCGAGCTCCGTGCCGCCGAGGGGGCAGGGCTCGAGGAGATGTTCCTCGAGCTCACCGCAGACACCCAGCGCGAAGGAGCAGCAGCATGACCACCACGACCCTGACCCCGTCGACCCCGACCGCGGGCCCGCCCCGGTCCACGAGCGGCACCGTCGCGCCCCGTCCCCGGAGCACGCAGACGCGCATCCCCCTGACCCGTCTCGTCGGGGTCGAGCTGCGCAAGATGTTCGACACCCGCGCCGGGTTCTGGCTGATGGCGAGCCTGGTCATCACGAACCTCCTGGCCACCGCCGCGATCATCGTGTTCGCGCCCGACGACCAGCTGACGTTCGACAACTTCGCCGCGGCGATCGGCGCACCGATGACCGTCATCCTGCCCATGATCGGCATCCTCGCCGTGACGAGTGAGTGGACCCAGCGCAGCGGTCTGACCACCTTCACCCTCGTCCCCCACCGCGGCCGGGTGCTGGGCGCGAAGTTCCTCGCCGCCACCGGTGTGGGGGTCGTGTCGATGTTCGTCGCCCTGGCCGTGGGCGCGGTCGGCACGCTCGTCGGCAGCGCCGTCGCCGGGGTCGACCCCGTCTGGAACGTCTCGGTGGCCCACTTCGCCCTGATCGTCCTCGGCAGCGTCCTCGGCATGCTGTTCGGCTTCATGCTCGGGCTGGTCATCCGCAACTCCGCCGGGGCGATCGTCACCTACTTCGTCTACACCCTGGTGCTGCCTCCCCTGTTGGGCCTGCTGGCCGCCAACCAGAAGTGGTTCGCCGACCTGCAGCCCTGGGTGGACTACAGCTACGCGCAGCGGCCGCTGTTCGACGGCACCCTGAACAGCCAGCAGTGGCAGCAGCTCGGGGTGTCCGGGGCGCTGTGGTTCCTCCTGCCGATGGCTGTCGGACTCCTCGTCGTCCGTCGCACCGAGGTGAAGTGACCCGTACGGACGCAGGGCCCCCGAGTCGCCAGGCGACCCGGGGGCCCTTCCCGTGCGTGGGTAGGGTCCTCACATGGGGCACCGAGCGTCAGGCGACCGCTGGGCCGGGGCGGCTCTACCGGTGCTGGACCAGGAGGGCGCTCGCCGCCTCGTCGCGGCCTACCTCGCGCAGCAGTGCGCCGCCCTCGTGGTCGGCGACCAGCGCCTCGGTGCCGGCGACGACTTCGCGGTCCACGACACGCGGGTCGCCGGTCGTCGGATCCGCAGCACGTTGCGGGTGTACTCACCGCTGTTCGACAGGGAGGCGGCCGATGCCCTCGATGGCGAGCTGCGTTGGTGGTCAGGGCTTCTCGGCGCCGTGCGCGACCTGCAAGTGCTCCAGGGCCGACTCGACACGCTGGTGTCCGGGGTCGACCCGGCACTGCCGCGGGACCGTGTCAGGGCTCGGATCGATGCCGCGCTGGAGCGGGACAGGCTCGAGCACTGGACCCGGGTCCGGGAGGCGCACGCCGGGGTGAGGCACCGCGCCCTCCTCGTTGCCGTCACGAGCTGGGGTGCCCGTCCGGCCTGGAGCGGCGGCGTCCTCCGGTCCTCCTCCGCCGTCGCCACGATGGTGGACAGGGCCGACCGGACGGTCGACCGGACGCTGCGCCCTGCGGCCGCCTCCGACGACCTCGACGAGCTGCACCGTGCCCGCAAGGCGGCGAAGCGGGCCCGGTATGCCGCAGAGGTGCTCTTGCCGGTCGTGGGACCGGCGGCCGCGAAGTCGGCACGGCGCCACGAGCGGCTGCAGAAGGCGCTGGGAGAGCACCGGGACTGCACCGTGGGTGCCGAGCTGCTGCTGCGGCTCGGCTCGGCCGCAGGCTCCTCGCCGGGCGAGAGCTTCGTGTTCGGCGTCCTCCACGAACGCGAGCTGCGGAGGGCGCAGGCCCTCCGCGCGGAGGTGCAGGGCCTGGTTCGCCGACGCCGTCGACCCAGCGGCTCGCACGGCCCGAGGTGAGGGGCAGGCACCCTGACCGCAGTGTGGACTAGTCCCTGACCCGAGGAAATCCCGAGGTCCCGGCGGGACGGTGACCTCATGAACGACGTGACCATCGACCCAGGCGAACCGCTCGGGGGAGCCGACCCCGTCGGCACCGCCACGAAGGACAATGACAGCGCCGGGGTGACGCGGCGAACCGTCCTGCGCCTCGGGGCCGCCGGCAGCCTCGGCCTCGCCGTCGCGGCCGCCCAGGGACCGGGGAGCCTCTTCCTCTCCCAGCGGGGGCTGCTCTCGCCGAGCGGCGCCTTCGCCGCCACCTCCACAGCCCTGGCCGACCTCGTCTACATCGAGGCCTTCCCCACGAGCCCACTGATCCTGTCGCCGTTCACCGACGTCCTGCCGGTGCCCAAGGCCCTCGCACCCGTGCCCGTGTCGGAGTTTAGCTCGTGGTCCAAGCCACCCGGTCCCGGGTCAGGCCAACAGAACTCGATGCAGAACGAGCGCCACCAGATCTGGTCGAGCGACATCGGGTGCCCGGACCCGCTCGTCTACAAGATCGACCTGCTGGTTCGCCAGCACGCCTTCACGACGTCCATGGTCCTGCCCATCGACAAGAACGGGCGTCCAACGCTCTCCTTCGACCAGCAGGGGCACCCGGTCGCCGCCGGGACGAAGCGGTTCCTCCCCCTCAGCACCATCTACGGCTTCAACGGCGCCTTCCCCGGTCCCATGATCAACGCCGAGTACGGGCGGCCCGTCCTCGTGCGGTTCGAGAACCACCTCGACGAGAACCCGCTCGGGCTGGACCGCCAGGACTTCGGCGCACCCGACTGGTCCTTCCTGACCCACCTGCACAACGGCCACACGGCCCCCGAGAGCGACGGCAACCCGCACTACTCGATGACGGCCGGTCCGAAGTACCACGGCTACCTTCCGCAGACCTTCTGCGACAACCTCTACCTCAACTGGCCGGCGGGCAACGACGACCGGGAGAAGCAGAGCTTCTTCTGGTTCCACGACCACCGGATGGACCACACCGGAGCCAACGTCTACAAGGGCATGGTCGGGCTCTACCCCATCTACGACCCGAAGAACGGGATGGACATGGGCGACGAGCGGCAGGGCCTTCGGCTGCCCGGCGTCCGCACCGACCACCCTGACGGCTCCTTCGACGTGGACTACGACATCCCGCTGGCCTTCTACGACTGCCGGCTCGACGACGGTGTCACCATGCACAAGGACATGCACGACACCCTCGGTGAGTTCCCCGCGGCCAAGAACCCGTCGGTCCACCCGGAGTGGTGGGGCAAGACGTTCTTCAAGCACTTTCCCAGCCACGGGTTCGTCGGCGACATCTTCACGGTCAACGGCACCGCATACCCGGTCCTGGAGGTGAAGCGCCGCAAGTACCGCTTCCGCTTCCTCGACTGCTCGGTCGCCCGGATCTACGAGTTCAAGCTGATGGCCTCGACCCAGGGCCCCCGGACGGCAGCCTCGCTCGGCTACACCGATGACGAGCTCGAGGGCCAGTACCGCATCCCGGACGGCCAGCAGTGCATGCAGTTCACCCAGATCGCCTCCGACGGCGGGCTGCTGCCGTTCCCCGTGAAGCGCGACTCGTTCGAGCTCTGGCCGGCCAAGCGCCGCGAGGTCATCATCGACTTCACCCGGTACCAGGACGGGACGCCCACCACCAAGGGCGACGTCATCTACCTCACCGACGTCATGAAGATGCCGAACGGCCGGATGTGGTCGAACTCCTCGAGGTTCTCCCCCGACCCGAACTACAAGGTGCCGGTGCTCAAGTTCGTCATCGGCGACAGCGCCCCCGACGACAGCCAGGTCCCCACGGCCATGCGGCCCCTCCCCCCTCTGCCCAGCAACTGGAAGACCATGCTGGACAACCGCTTGATCTTCGAGGTCCAGCGAGGCAGCGCCGGCGGCGAGATCGAGTGGTTGATCAACGGCAGCCCGTTCACCCCGGACGTCGTCGCCACGAGCCTGAAGAACAACGCCGGCAAGACCCCCCTCGCCCAGCAGCGGAAGAACAGCTTCAACCTGTGGGAGATCCGCAACGGCGGAGGCGGCTGGGTCCACCCGTTCCACCTCCACATGGAGGAGCACCGCACCGTGATGCGCGGCGGCAAGGACGTCACTGCCGGAGGCGACAAGGGCCATCCTGACGACGTCTCCCGCGAGGACCTCGCCGCCCTCGACCCCGGTGAGTCGGTGATCGTCTACCGAGGGTTCCGCGACTTCGTGGGCCCGTACGTCGCCCACTGCCACAACCTCGCCCACGAGGACCACGCCATGATGTTCGGCTGGGAGATCACCTCCTGACCGGCGACAGCCGAAACGAGAGAGTGCGCCGTGTCCACCTCCATGTCCACCTCCATGTCCACCTCCATCGCCACGAACCGTCCCGCGGTCGCCGGCCGCGCAGCCGTCCCCTGGCTGACCGTCCTGCCGCTTGCCGTGCTGATGTCGTTCGCGGACGGGTACTGGATGACGTCGCTGCGGGGCGCCTTCGGAGCCATCCAACGCACGCAGGACCTGTTCGGCAGCTGGGTGCGTGACTCCACCGTCCTCGTCCCCGCCTTCGTGCTGGCCGTGCTCGCAGCGCTCGTCCTCTCGGCCCGGCTGTACGGCCCGGTGCTGCGAGCCCGGCCCTCGGTCCCTGTCACGGCCCTGCTCATCGCCCTCGCCGGGACCGTCGCCGGACTCCTCGCCCTCGGGGCCAGCACGGCCTACGACTACGAGCTCGAGAGCAGCCAGCTCGGCCTCATGGCCACGATGCAGGGCCGGTGCGTGGCCGGAGACTGCCTGGGCATCCAGCGCCGGGCGACGCTCGCCCTGCAGGAGCGTTCGGTCGTCATGGGGATGGGGCTGATCCTGCTCACCAACCTCGTCCTGGTCGGCTGGGTGGTGGCGGTGCGCGGGGGAAGGCTCCGGGTCAGCGCGCCCGGGCGGGCCGAGGGCGCGGCACGCTCCCGCGCGGACGACCTGCGCCGCCTGCTCGCCGTCGGACTGGTGTGCAGCGCGGTGATCCACGGCGCCGTGGTACCCGAGCACCTGGTCGAGTGGCCCGCGGCCGGCGCCTTCTTCGTCGCACTCACCGGTGTCGAGCTCGCCGCCGCGATCCTCGTCATCCGACGACCCCAGGCATCCACCCTGGTGGCCGCGGCGGTCGCCTCGCTGGGACCGCTCCTGGTGTGGCTCTGCTCGCGGACCGTGGGGCTGCCGTTCGGGCCCGAGCCGGGCACCGCCGAGGCCGTCGGGCTGGCGGACGTCTCCGCCTGCCTGCTCGAGCTCGCCACCCTGGCGGCAGCAGTCGTCCTCGTCCTCGCGCGACCCGGGCTGGGGTCCCGGCCAGGGACCGGGCCACACCGCGGCTGGATCGCCGTCATGGCCCTGCTCACGGTGACCACGGTCGGGTTCTCCGGCACCGGGCTCGCGGGCTTCGACGGCTTCGGCGTCGCCCCCGCCCACGGCTCCACCGTCGCGGGGCACCACCACTGAGAAGTGTTGTGCTCAGGTCACCGGGCTCGCCGCCCGGACGGCCGCCAGCAACGACTCCGGCCCGTCTCCCTTCATGACGAAGACGGTGGCCCCCGCCTCCAGAGCCGCCTTCTCCGAGCGAGCGCGGGAGCGTCCGGTCAGCACGACCACTCGGACGTGGGGGGCTGCTTCGAGGATCTGGCGGGTGGCCTCCAGGCCGTCGAGTCCGGGCATCGAGAGATCCATGACGACCACGTCGGGGGACGTGGTCGTGGCCATGAGCACCCCTGCGTGGCCGTCCCGTGCATCCCCGCAGACCACGAGGTCGTGCTGCGAGGCGAACAGGGCCAGCAGCCCCAGCCGCACCGGGGCCGAGTCGTCGACGACGAGGACCCGGATCACCTCGACCTCCTTGTCGTAGCGGAAGGGCCACTGCACCAGGCCCGTGGACGCATCGTCGCCGAACGGCCTCGGGCTGACCTCGGGCCCGACGAACACCTGCTAGTCACGGCGGGACGCCGGATCGGAGCGCACGGTGTCCAGCGAGGTCAGCCGCGGGTCGAGGGTCAACGGGATGGTCGCCCGGACCTCGACCCCGCCACCCTTCGGGGTGCCCAGCTCGAGGCCGCCCCCGAAGTCGACCAGGGTGTCCGCGAGCAGGCGAAGGCCGACATGACCGCGCTCCGTGGCACCCGGCGCCATACCCACTCCGTCGTCGGCCACCGTCACGCGGGCCACCGGCCCTTCCACCCACGCCTCCACCCACGCGGACGAGGCGTGGGCGTGGCGCACGACGTTGCGCAGCGCTTCCCGCACGACCCGGTAGACGAGCTGGACCGACTCGGCGGAGGCGCGTGGGATCTCGGGGTCGATGCGCACGTGCACGTCCAGCCCCTTCTCGCGTGCTCGTTCGGCCAGCTCCTCGACGGCGACGAGCAGCCCCTCGTCGGCCAGGTCCGCAGGGTAGATGTCGGTCAGCAGACCACGCAGGGCGATGACGTCCCGGTCGAGCCCCTCACGCACGGCGACCAGCACCCGCCGTGAGTCGGCGTCGGACTCCGGGATCGCCCGGATCACCGCCGGGAGCGTGTACGCCAGCCCCGTCAGGTCCTGGACGAGGCCGTCGTGGAGGTCCGCGGCGATCCGGCGCCGCTCCAGGTCCGACGCGGACAACGCGTGGCGCACCATGACGTTCCGCTCGTCCCGGGCCTTGTCGACCCTGCGCACGAGGGTGCGCACCAGGGGCAGCAGCGCGAGCTGGAAGAGGGCCAGGGCACCCAGGGCGAGCAACGACAGCTTGACGACGATGTCGCGGTTGTCGGCGCGCATCCGGTCGGTCGACCAGTAGGACTCGAACACGATCGGCTGTCCTTCGGCGTCGTGCGCACCGGCGTACACCTCGAGCAGCTGGCGGCTGGGGCGGTCCTCGACGTTCTCGACCTTGGTCAGGTCGGACACTGCTGCGGTGACCTTCTCGGTGCCGAACAGCTCCGCCACGTCGGCGTCCAGGGGGTAGCGCTCGCCGATCAGGGCGGACTCGTCGGACCAGATGACCTTCCCGTCCGGCCCCCAGAGCTTCACGTGGACGATCGACCCGTCCTGCAGTCGCGCCCGCATCACGTTGGCGAACACCGTGGTCCGCGCCGGGTCACCCCTACGCACGGCCGCGTCGACGAGGGGCGCGGCGACGGTGTGGGCGAAGGCCGCACCGCGCACGCGCGCCTCACCCAGCGCGATGTCGGCGGCAAGGGTGCGGGCGACGAGCACCACCGCGATGCCGACGGCCACGAGGACCACCGCGCTGGAGAGGAGGTACCGCGTGACGGCGAAGGCCAGGGACCGGCCCCCGACCGGTCTCCTCCACCGCGCCAGGAGCCTAGTCGGGGTCATCGAGCTGGATGAGTCCGCGGCGGTGCGCCGTCACGACCGCCTCGAGCTGGGTGTGGGCACCCAGCTTGGACAGGATGTTCTTGATGTGGCCCCGACACGTCAGGAGCGAGATGCCGAGGCCGCGGGCGATCCCGCCGGCGTCCTCGCCCGCCGCCAGGCGCGCAAGGACGTCCCGCTCCCGGGAGGTGAGGGGGGTGGTCGGGGGGTGGTGCTTCCCGGCACCACCACCGACGAGGAGCCGCACCAGGCTGGGGTGCACCATGAAGTCGTCCCGGCGCGACGACCGGACCGCGGCCAGGAGGTCGTCGAGCTGCCCGTCCTTGGGCATGAGCCCGCAGGCGCCCGCAGCGACGGCACGCTCGAGCAGCCCACGTGTGACGAACCCGGTGAGGATGATGACCCGCGTCGCTGGTGCGGTGGCGAGCAGCCGCGACGTCGTGTCGATCCCGTCCGCGTCGCGGAGTCGGACGTCCATGACGACCACGTCCGGGCGGAGCTCGCCGGCCAACCTCAGCGCCTCGTCCGCGTCGCCCGTGGTCGCGATGCACTCGAGGTCGTCCTCCCTCGAGATGGCGACGGCCACGGCGTCGGCGACGGTCCCGTGGTCGTCGACGACGAGCACGCGCGTCATCACCTCGCCCACCAGAGCCGCCACCTCCCCACAGGTCACCCCCGATGCAGGGCGCGGCGTCCCCCACGCCGTGGACCCCCGCCCAGCAAGCCCAGTATCCGCGCGGCCCGTCCCCCGGGCCATAGTCCGTGCGAACCATCGTGGCCACCCGATGGTGTCGTGAACCACAGCAAACCGCAGCGAACGATCGCGACCGCCGTGGGCGCGTGGATCCCACCGCCCCAGATTGGGTGTCGTTCGACCCCGAGGCTGCCGGAGCTCTGGATCGCTGCTCGGCGCGAGCATGGTCGTGGCGGAAGGGGAACGGCCATGACCGGTGGGGATGGGGTCGAGGACATCACAGGCACCGCGGTGCTGCGGGCCACGCTGTGCGGACGGGTGACGGTCACGGGGCACGGATCGGTGCTCGGTCCGCGCGAGCTCGGGGGGACGAAACCGCGCCACATCCTCATCGCACTGCTCCTGCGGGCCGGCCAGCCGGTCACGAAGGCGCGCCTCGTCGAGGCGCTCTGGGGAGACGCGCCGCCGTCGGGGGCGACAGGCACGCTCGAGGGCTACGTCAGCCTGCTGCGCAAGCGCATCGAGCCCCTGCACCCGGGACAGGACAGCCCGGTCCGCACCGTGCCCGGGGGGTACCTCGCGGACCCGTCGCTGGTCGAGGTGGACGTCGAGCGCTTCCGTGCCCTCGTGGCAGCCGCGCGACGCCCCGGGAACCCTCCGACGCGGGCGCTGGTGGACTACGCCGCCGGCCTCCTGCTCGTGGAGGGTGGCCTCGTCCCGGACGAGCTCGCCCCGTCGTGGCTCGAGGAAGAGCGCCGAGCGCACGCCGCCCTCGTCGGCAAGGTGGTGGTCGAGGCCGGGATGCTGGCGCTCGACGCCGACCAGCCCGTCCTCGCCGAACACTGGGCCCGTCGGGCCCTGGACCGTGACGCCTTCGACGAGACGGCCTGGAGGGTGCTGCTGGAGTCGTTGGAGGTGCGCGGCCTGCACGCTGACGGTGTGCGCGCCTACGACACCTGCCGGCGACTCTTCGACCGAGAGCTCGGCTGCGCCCCCGGTCCCGGGATCAGGGCGGCCTTCAGCCGACTGCTCGCCGGGACCCGGGGTGACGACGGGGGGCTGGGGAGCCTGCTGCAAGCGGTCCTGCGCGTGCACGCCGAGCTCTCTCCCCCACCCCTTCGTTCCGTCGAGCGCACCGGCGACGCCACGGGCCTCGAGGAGGCCTGTCGGGCCCTCGACGCCCTCATCGCCACGGCCCGGCACCGCTGCGGCCTGAGGGTGGCCAGCTCCGCCTGAGCAGGTCCCCCATCTGAGGGGGCTGGCGGCCCGAGGTGACCCCGAGGTCACGCAGAGACGATGCATCGGTACGACACATCCGGTGTCGACGAACAGGGACGGGATCCCTCGGACCACCGCCCGAGACCACGGAGGACGAAATGAGCACACAGCCTCGGAGGCAGAGCTGGGGGCAGGCTGGCCTCGCGGTTCCGGTCCCACCAGCAGCGAGCACGGTCGGGAGCAGGCGTCGCAAGGCGCTGGGCGCCGTCGCGGTCGCGTCCCTGCTGGCGGTCGCGGGTTCCGCGACGCTGGCCACCACGGCCCAGGCAGCCCTCGTCACGGGCACCCTGGTGGCGCAGAACCTCACCCGACCCGGCGGCGGGGTCTTCCTCCCCGGGGGAGGCGGCCACTTCTGGGTCAGCGACGGGGTGCTGGGTCTGTGCGAGACCCTTCCCGCGACGGCCGGCACCACCAAGTGCAACGGCACGGCAAAGGGCGGCCAGGTGGCCTACGACTCCACGAAGAACCTTGTCTACCAAGCGGACTCGTCGAGCAAGACCAACCAGGTCCTCCGCTTCACCTACACCGCCGCCTCGGACGGGCTGGGCGGTGCCACGGCGCTCCAGGTGCCGAACGTGACGGCAGTCGGCGGCGGATCGGGTGGTGGACGCGCCCAGGGCATCGCCCTCGGCACCGGACCCGACGGCGCCGAACGGCTCTACGTCGGCTACCTCAAGTCCGGCGACATCATGCAGGTGCTCAACCCCTCCGGAAAGGACCGCACGGGCGCCACGGTCACGCCGACGGTGACGAAGATCGGCTCGACCTCTGACGGCCGCGGGGTCAACGCCCTCAGCCTGATCTCCCTGACGGGGTCCGACGGGGTCACCCACCACGACCTGTACGTTGCGGAGCTCGGTGGCGCGGGGATGTCGGTCATCAAGGACGTCGACGGCACCGGCGGGCGGCCCGCCTGTGGCGCCTCGGCGTGCACGGCCACCACGGTGGCCAGCGCCAACGGCGCCGCGCTCTTCAGCTTCCCGGGCGGCCTGGCCAACGACGGCAAGGTCCTCTACATCGCCGACGCACCGCGGAACACGCCGTCGCAGGTCCTGACGTACAACCCCCGCACGGGCGCGACGGACGTCCTGTCCACCGACATCAGCCCGGCGTACACCTCGACGTTCGACGGGGTCCGCCGCACGCAGTACCAGAACATCACCGGCGTGGCAGTCGACCCGGCGACACTCGACGTGTACGTCGGGGACGACCCCAGCTTCCCCCTCGCGACCCCGGTCAACGCCCAGGCGCACGAGTGGAAGGCGGCGGGCGCCGCCTCACAGCCCAGCGTCACCGGTGTCTCCCCCGCCACGGGCGACGTCGCCGGTGGGCTCGCGGTGACCGTCACGGGCAAGAACCTCGTGAACTCCGTCGCAGGGTCGGCGGACCCGGTCGCCTTCGGGACCACCATCAGCTTCGGCACCCTGCACGCAACGGCTGTGTCGTGCCTGGCCGACGGGACCTCCTGCACGGCGACCTCGCCGGCCTCGACCGGTTCCGGCGTCGTGGACGTGCGGGTGACCAACGTCGAGTCGCAGACCAGCGCCAGGGTGGGGGCCGACCAGTTCACCTACACGGCGACGGCCCCCGCGCCCGGGAGCCCGGTCGTGACCGGCATCAGCCCGACGACGGGCCTCGCCAAGGGCGGGACGGCGGTCACCGTCAAGGGCACGGCCCTGGTCAGCCCCGACGGCACCGCGACGATCAGCTTCGGGACGGCGTCCGGAACGGGCGTCAGCTGCCTGGCCGACGGGTCCCAGTGCACCGTGGTGAGTCCCGCCGGCACCGACGGCTCCGTGGTTGACGTCCAGGTCACCACCACCGCCGGCACCAGCGCCGCCGTGGCCGCCGACCGGTTCACGTATGCCGCGCCGATCGGCACGCTGTACAGCTCCGGAGTGACCGCGCCCAAGGGTGGGGTGACCTGGATCCCCGACGGCACCTCGTCCGGTGGGCACTACTGGGTCTCCGACCACGGCAACGGGCTGTGCCGTCTCGACCCCGTGCCGGGGACCAAGGTGAACGCGCCCAACGTCGCAGCCTGCGACCCCGGCTTCACCATCGGCTCCCCCGGCCAGGCCGTCTACGACCCGCGCGCCAGGGCCGACGGGACGCACTGGGTGTACGTGCCCGACAACGCGGTCCGGAGCCCCGGCGTCTGGCGACTGACCTTCCACCCCGACACCGCGACGATCGATGCGCCCGTCGGCATGGCCCCCGGGCTGCTGGACAACCTGAAGACCAACTCCTTGGCCCTCGACGCCGCCCGCGACACCCTGTACGTCGGCGACCTGGTGGACGGGAACATCCGCCGCATCAACGGCATCGCGGGTGACCCGAGGTCGCAGACCGTGGACGTCGTGGCGGTGACGCAGGCGCAGAAGGTCGGCGCTGCCAGCCGCGGGATCAACGGGACGATGAGTCTCCTCGGCAACCGGCTCTTCATGCCGGAGAACAACGCCGCGACCTACTTCGACACCACGGCCGCCTGCGCCAACCCCACCGCCAGCCCCAACCCGGCACCGTGCCAGACGACCACGGTCGACTTCCTGCCGACCCCCGCGCCGGTCTTCATCGCCGGGGTGGCTGCTGACTCGAAGCACAACCTGGTCTACATCTCGGAGTCGCCCGGCACCGCGAACGCCACGATCTACCGGTTCGACGCCTCGACATTGACGGCCGCGCTGCCCGGTGGGTCCGCGGGCACCGTGTACGTCACCGCTGGCAAGGTTCCGGCGGCCGGGTCACCCGAGGCGACGGTGTACTGCTCCCTCACCTGCACCCGTCCGGCAGACCCGAGCCTGACGCCGGGAGGCACGACCGGGTTCCCGTTCGCCCAGGGTCTGTTCGTGGACCCCACGAGCTCGGACCTCTACGTCACCGAGGACGTCACGGCGGGTGCCAGGTCCGGCAGGGGCCACGTGTGGGTGGTGCCGTACATCCCCTAGGTCGACAGGCACCGCCCGATCGACAGGCGTGGCCCCGCACCCTCCCTCACGGGTGCGGGGTCACGTCGTGCCGGTCCCACCCCGGCCCGGGCGGAGGCACCTCACGAGCCAAGCGTGCGCAGCAGGCGACGTCGCTCCTCCGACGACAAGGGCACGGACAGCGTCGTCAGCCACTCATCGACCTCGTCGACCGCCAGGGGGCGGTGCTGGGTCGGTTCGCCGGGAGTGCGGATGGTCAGCGCCTCGTGGGTCACCGCGACGTGGCGGCCCGGCAGGTGCTTGGTGACCATGAGGCCGCGGGTGAAGTGCGAGCCCGGGAAGGTGCTCGTGAAGTGGTGCCCCATCACGACGTCGACCGGCCGCACCTCGAGCTCGTCGGTGGTGTGCGTGACCTCCCAGTCCTGTCCGTGCCGGCGGTCCAGGGCCCAACCTCCCGGGGTGTGCCGCACCCGGTAGTCCCAGCCCGGCTCCTGTTCGGCGCGGGCGCCGTCCTCCAGCGGGATCGGCCGCAGCAGGCTCATCCCGAACCCGGTGTCGCACAGCAGCCGCCGCCCGTCCAGGACGACCTCGACGACCATGTGGGTGCGACCCTGCTGGGTCCCGGCCGCGGGATCGCCGACCCGACCGAGGTGCCGGCGCACGTCATACCCCAGTCGGTGCAGGACGGCGGCGAAGATGGTGCTGTGCTCGAAGCAGTACCCACCCCGTCCCCGGCCGACGAACTTCTCCTGCACTGCGTCGAGCGAGACACCGGGGTGCTGGCCGAGCAGCACGTCGATGTTGTCGAACGTGAAGGTGCGGACGTGGGCCTCGTGCAGCTCCGCCAGCGCATCGACCCCCGGGGCCCTGGCAGGCAGCCCGACCCGAAGCAGGTACCCCTCGAGGTCGAGCGAGTCGGTGTGCCAGTCATCGGTCGGCATGCGCACAGTCAAGCAAACCCCGACCCCCTGCGGACGACAGGCGAGACGGAGCCGGCAAGCCTTGCGGAGCACAGGCGCGAGGAGGACGCTGCTGGACGTGTCCAGCATTCATGAGGCCAGCGCCCTCGAGCAGGTCGTCGGCCAGTTGGTGTCGAAGTTCCCGTCCGTGGACCCCGAGGCGGTGCGAACGGTCGTCGACGAGGTCTACCGCACGTTCGACGGACCGGTCCGTGACTACGTCCCGCTGCTCGTGCAGCGGGTGAGCACCGACCGGCTCCGCGCCCTGGCGACCGGGTCCACAACACCGGCTTCACCGACGTCATCCGCGTCACCGGCGTCACCGGCGGCAACGGCTCCTCACGCGCGCCGGACGCGTGTCTCGGCCTGAACCCAAGCGCCTGCTGACGCCGGGTCAGGTCCTGCGGCGAGGCACCTCCGAGCCGCTTTGGTCTCAGGCTCCGGCGACGTACACCTTGCGCAGGACCTCGTGCACCGTCCACGTCGTCCGGTCCCCCGCCCGCAGGTGGACGGTGACGCCGGGCCCGAGGTCGATCACCTCGCCGTCCTCGAAGCTGACGGTCGCGGACCCGCTCAGCACCACGAACACCTCGTCGACCTCGACGTCGGTGACGGTGCCAGCCGTCAGCTCCCACACGCCGACCTCTGTCCCGACGACCTCGGCGAGCGGCCGCGCACCGGCCTGAGGGCTGCCCTCGACGACGGTGGTGGCGGGAACAGGCTCCAGGGTGACGGGCGCCGTGGTGTCGAGGAGTCGAGTCATGCCCCCATCCTGCCCGTCGAGGGCCAGGCGTCGCCCCCGTAATCCGCCGGGTCCGAGGCCTCAGGTCGCGGCTCCCCCGGCCGATGGGAGTCAGTACTCGATGACTCCGTGTCGAGACTCTGGCGAGGGAACGGCGTGGATGCGATGAGAGCCGCACAGGGATGGCGGCTGCGTGCTGGACCCGTGCCCGGGCACCGGGCGTTCCGGGTGGTCCTGCTCCAGCTGAGCGTGTTCGCCGCGGCGTGGCTGGTCCTGGGCGATGTCGACGCGTCGAGCCGGGTCCCGGCCGTGTGGCCCGCTGTGGGGCTCATCGCGGGATTCCACCTGACCTCGTCCCGGGTCTGGCGACCCCGGCTGCTCGCGGCGGGTTTCGCCGTCATGGTGGTCGCCTACCTCCTGCGCGGCTACCCGTTGGCCATCGCGACGGGGTTCAGCGCCAGCTCGGTGGTGGCGGCGCACGTGGTTCGGCAGCTGCTCATCCGCAGCAGCGGACGGGCTGCCCTGCTCGACAAGGGTGACGTGTCCACGATGATCGGCTCCACGGCCATGGGCGCCGCCGTGGCGGGCCTGGGGTATGGCGCGGTGTGCGCCGTCACCGGCACCGGCAACCCCCTGCTGGGTGCGCTGGCCGCCTTCGGTTCCCACACGGCCTCACTGATGGTCCTGCTGCCGCTGTTCCTGAGGACCCCCAGGTTCCAGCCGCTGGCCGGTCAGCGCGAGCGCCTGGTGCAGTCGGTGATCCTCCTCGCCACGACCGTGGTGGTGTTCGTGGTGGCCGACGCGCCACCGATCATCTTCGTGGTGATGCCGATGTTCGCCTGGCTGGCGTTCCGCGGAACCCTGCGGGAGGCCACTCTGCTGCTCACCGCGGTCGGGGTGATCGGCTCCGGCCTGACAGCGGCCCACCTCGGGCCCATCTGGGACATCAGGGCGCGCTACGACCTCTCACCCGAGCTCGCCGCCGGCGTGCTCCAGCTGTTCCTCATCGACTCGGGACTGATCCTGCTGCCGCTGGCCGTCATGGCCACCCAGCAACGGATGTCGGCGGCGAGCGCGGCTCGGGAACGCGAGACCCGGGAACGGCTCGTGGCCCAGGCCACCGGCACCGCGGTCGTCACCACGGACCGCGACGGCAGGGTCGTCCTGTTCAACCCCGGCGCGGAGACGATGCTGGGGCGCAGGCCCGAGGCCGTGGTCGGGAGCCTGCTGGACGCCTACCTGTCCCCCGACGAGCTCCGTCGCCACGCCTCGGACCTGAGCGCCGAGCCCACCTTCGCCGGCATCTGTCGGGCCTCGGTCGGGCTCGGCGACACCCACCGGCTGTGGTCGTTCCGGCGCAGCGACGGTGCGGAACGGTCGGTCCGGATGACCCTCAGCGCCATCCCTGACGAGGACGGCGGGGTGTCCGGCTTCCTGGCGACCGCGGAGGACGTCACCGAACGCGAGGCCGCCCACGAGGCCCTGATGATGAGCCTCCAGCACGAGCGGGAGGCGGCTGAGCGGCTGCGTGAGACCGACCGGGTCAAGGCCGACTTCCTGGCCACGGTGAGCCACGAGCTGCGCACCCCCATCACCAACATCATCGGCTACACCGAGGTCCTCGACGACGGCGTGGCCGGGGAGCTCACGACCCGCCAGCACGACATCATCGGCCGGGTCGAGCGCAACAGCCGCCGACTGCTGCTGCTCGTCGAGGACCTCCTGACGCTGTCGCAGATCGAGTCCTCCGAGCTGCAGCTCGAGCTGGTCCCCACCGACCTGCGCCGCACGGTGAGGGGGGCCCTCGAGTCGCTCGCGCCGGTACTGGCCTCTCGCTCGCTCGAGATCTCGACCGTCGTGCCCGAGGCGCCGCTGGTCAGCCACGTCGACCCGGTGCAGCTCGAACGGGCCCTGCTCAACCTGTTGACCAACGCGGTGAAGTTCACTCCGGACGGTGGCTCCATCGAGGTCCGGCTGGCCCACACCACGTCGGGCAGCGAGATCGTCGTCCACGACACGGGCATGGGGATCCCCGAGGCCGAGCACGGTCAGCTGTTCCGGCGCTTCTTCCGTTCCTCGACCGTGACCGAGCAGGCGATCCAGGGCACCGGTCTCGGGCTGAGCATCGTCCATGCCATCGTCGCCCAGCACCAGGGCCACATCGAGGTGGCGTCGGCCCAGGGCAGGGGCAGCACGTTCACGGTCAGGCTGCCCCACGTGGTCGGCGAGCAGGCCTAGTCGACGGAACCCGGAGGGTGCTGCGACGCCCGACGGGTCCCTGCCCGCCCAGCCGGACGCTAGATCCCGCGGCCCGGCGAGAGGATGCCGAGCGGGTCGAACGCCTGCTTGACGAGCCGGTGGGCCGCCAGCGTGGGGGCGTCGAGCTGCTTGGGCAGCGCGTGCCGCTTCAGCGAGCCGATGCCGTGCTCCCCGGTGAGGGTGCCGCCCAGGGCGAGGGCCGCGTCGCTGACCTCGTCGAGGACCATCTCCCCCCTGTCGCGGGCCTCGGCGTCGTCGGGGTCGACGATGACCGAGGGGTGCAGGTTCCCGTCACCGGCGTGGGCGAAGGTCGGGATCGAGACCCCGTGCGCCATACCGATCTGCTCGATCGCGGCGAACATGTCGGCGAGGCGAGAGATCGGGACCGCGATGTCCGAGGACACCCGCAGCCCTTCGGCCGAGAGGGCCCGGCCGGTCACCCGACGCGCCTCGAGCAGCACGTCGCCGTCGGCCTGGGCGACGCCGAGCGCGTTATGTCGGCGGCAGATCTCGGCCACCGCGACGACGTCCTCGCGTGCCCCCGGTCCGATGAACTGGCCCACGAGCACGGCGGCGGCACCCTCGACGACGGCCCCCGTGGGTTGGAGCCGTTCGACGGCCTCGACGCTGAGGCGGTCCATGAGCTCCATGACGTCGGGCGGGCTCGGGCGACGCATGATCGCCGTCACCGCCTCCCCCGCGTCGACCAAGGAGGGGAAGGCCGCCCGGAAGGTGATGGTGTCGCCCGTGGGTCGGGGCAGCAGCCGGACCGTCGCAGACGTGACGACGCCCAGTGTGCCCTCGGAGCCGACGAACAACCGGGTCAGGTCGTACCCCACGACGTCCTTGCGGGTCTGGCCGCCGGTCCTGATGACCTCGCCGGTCGCGAGGACGACCTCGAGGCCCGCGATGCTGTCCGCCGTCACGCCGAACTTCACGCACCTGAGCCCACCGGCGTTGGTGGCGATGTTCCCGCCGATGGTCGACTCCTGGTAGCTGGCCGGGTCGGGTGCGTACATCAGGCCGTGCGCCGCGGCAGCGCGGTCGATGTCGGCCGTGATGACGCCGGCCTGGACGTGGGCCAGGCGGTTCGCGGGGTCGACGGCCTCGATGGCGTCCATGCTGGCGAGGGAGATGACCAGGCCCCCGGGGTAGGCGACAGCGCCCCCGGTGAGCCCGGTGCCGCTGCCACGCACCGAGACCGGCACCTGGTGGCGGCTCGCCCAGCGCAGGGCCACGCTGACGTCCGACGTCGACGTCGCCGTGACGACTGCAGCCGGGGGGCCCACCAGGACGGCGCGGGACGCGTCGGTCGAGAAGGCCTCCATCGCGATGCCGTCGGTGACCACCCGTCCGGGCAGCAGCTCGGCGAGCTCCTGCAGCGCGGCCGTGTCGGTCATGCCCGGCTCCCCCGGCCCGGCGTGCACGGACCGCTCAGACGGCCCATGACCGGATCCAGATCGTGTTGTCGAGCTGGCGCAGGCGTTCGGCCGTCTCCTCGGGGACCGGGGTGTCGGTGTCGGTGACGACGTAGCCGTACTCCCCGCGGGTCGACAGGGACTGGCCGGTGATGTTCGTGCCGGCCTCGGCGAAGATCTGGTTGATCGAGGCGAGCACGCCGGGGACGTTGTGGTGCAGGTACCCGAGCCGCTGGACGCTGTCGACCGACGGTGCGGCGACCTCGGGCAGGTTCACCGACAGCGACGTGGAGCCGCCCTCGACGAACCCGAGCAGCTTGGTCGAGACGAAGCCGGCGATCTCCTCCTGCGCCTCCTGCGTCGAACCGCCCACGTGGGGGGTGAGGATGACGTTGTCGAGGCCGCGCAGCGGCGAGTCGAACGGGTCGCCCTGCGCCTTGGGCTCGGCGGGGAACACGTCGATGGCAGCACCCGAGAGGTGTCCCGACAGGATGTGGTCGCGCAGGGCGAGGTCGTCGACGACCATCCCGCGGGAGGCGTTGATGAGCACCGCCCCCGGCTTCATCTGTGCGAGCTGCTCGGCGCCGAACAGGCCGGCGTTGCCCGGCCGACCGTCCACGTGCAGGCTCACGACGTCCGACTGGCCGAGGAGCTCCTCGAGCGTGTCGACCCGTCGGGCGTTGCCGTGGGCCGGACGGTCCGCGGTGTCGTAGAACACGACACGCAGGCCCACCGCCTCGGCCACGTTGGACAGCTGGGTGCCGATGTTGCCGTACCCGATGATGCCCAGCGTGCGACCGCGGATCTCGCGGCTGCCCTTGGCCGACTTGTCCCAGATGCCGTCGTGCATGCGCTGGGTCTTCTCGGGCAGGCGGCGCGCCAGCGCGATCAGCTCGCCGAGCACGAGCTCGACGACGCTTCGGGTGTTCGAGAAGGGCGCGTTGAAGACCGCCACCCCGAGCGTGGAGGCCGCGGCGACGTCGACCTGGTTGGTCCCGATGCAGAAGCAGCCCACGGCCAGGAGGTCGGGCGCCGACTCGAGGACCCGTCGGGTCACCTTGGTGTTCGACCGTATGCCGAGCAGGGACACTCCCTCGAGCGCCTCGACGAGCTCGTCCTCGGTCATGGAGGCGGCCCGCAGGTCCACCTCGTGGCCACTCCTGCGGAACGCCTCGGCAGCACGTGCGTGCACGTTCTCCAGCAGCAATACCTTCACGCGATGTCCTCCGGTTGAGCCTTCGTTCGAGTGGTCGCCTCATGCTGCCATCCCCGCCGAGGTGGACGTCGAGCAGCCCGTACTGCGGATCACCCCTGCATCGAGAGGCCCCCTCAGACGCTGCTCAGGTCGGCCGACCGACACTCAGGCAGTGACCCGTATGGCGACCTCCGGCGCCGTCCGACGGCCCCGGGCGCCGCACCCGGCGTCGGTCGTGGCGTTGGTCCTGGCGTGGTGGCGCACCGTGGTCCTCGTCCTCTGGGCTGCGGGCTGGTTCGCCGCCCTGGCGGTGCACGGCGGCGGCTCGTGGCACTTCTTCGCCACCGGGGGTCGCGTGCTGGCCGACCTCGACGACGGCACCACGGCCGGACTGCACGTGTACGCCGAGCACCCGCTGCTCCAGATCGGCCCCGTCGCGCTCGGCCTGGCCTGGGCGCTGACCCAGCTGTCGGCCGGCCACGGCCTGCTCGCCGCAGAGGCGCTCGGAACCGCGTCGGGCGCCGCCGTGGTGGTCCTCGTCCACGGCATCGACGGCCGGCTCCGCCGTCGACGCGGCACAGCGGCCCGCAAGGGCGCCGAGGGTCCCCTCCTGCTTGCCACCGCGTGCTTCACCCCCGTCTGGCTGTACGCCGCGATCAGCTCGGCCCACCTCGACGACGTCCTGGCCCTGACCTTCTGCGTCATCGCCCTGTCCTGCGTGCTCTCCGACCACCCCGCCTGGGCCGGGGTGGCCGTCGCCGCCGCGGTCGACTCCAAGCCCTGGGCCCTCCCGGTGACGGTCGTGCTCCTGGCCCTTCCCGGCCTGCGCTCCCGGGCCATCGGCGTCGGCGCGGCGGTGGTCGGCGTGACCGCGGGGTGGCTGCCGTTCTTCGTCGCCGACCCGCAGACGATCCGCGCCATGCACTACACGATCGTCAACCGCCCCCTGTCCGGGTTGCACCTCCTGGACCCCCGCGCGGCCCGGACGCCGTTCTGGGACCGGCCTCTCCAGACCGCCATCGGCCTCGTCCTCGGCGGGGTCGCGGTGTGGCGCCGAAGGACGACCGGGGTCCTGCTGCTCGTCATGGCCAGCCGGCTGGCCCTCGACCCGGGCACCAACCGCTACTACACGGCCGGACTGGCGGCAGGGGCGCTGCTGTGGGACGTGGCGGGATCGCGAAGGCGTTGGCCCTGGTGGAGCCTGACGGTCGTCCTCGCCCTGCACCTGGCGCGCTGGGTCCCCGCCCTGGACCCACTCCACGGTTCGGCGATGATCGCCTTCGCCCTGGCCGCGACCTACGTCATCCTCGTCGGCCCCCTGCGGGCGGAACGTCCCCCCACGATCCCGAGCGGATCGGCAGGAGCGGCGCCGCTTCACCGGTGGGCGATGCTGACCGTCACCTCAGGGAGGGCGGCGCGGTCCGGTGGTGCTGGAGGTGGTCGCACCGATCTGCGATCCAGCCGGACAGCCGCTGCAGGCTGGCGGCTGTGATCCCGTGACCGCCCGGGGCCCGGTGCGCCACCGTCGGCGCCCCGGACTCGCCCAGCAGATAGGTCCAGGTGGCATCGAGGAGCTCGCGCGGGATGACCTGGTCCGCCTCGCCCTGGGCCACGAGGACGGGGAGGTTCGCCAGTCGGCCCGTCGTGACGGGGACACCGGCGTCGAACGGCAAGGTGCCGTAGAGGATCGCCGCTCCGGAGTAGCGGGAGGGATCCGACAGGACGAGACCGCCGGCGAACGCGGCGCCACCACTGAACCCGACCAGGATCACGGGCCGCCCGGCAGGGGCGACCTCGTCGAGCCACGTTTCGAACCAGCCCATCGTGGCCTCGAGCGACGAGGCCACGGGACGGCCGATCCCCCGGTTGGCGAACCACGCGAACCCTCCGCCCTCGGCGATCGGAGCCCGCACCGCGGCATACGACGCTCCGTGCGGGAGGTGGGGAGTCAGCGAAAGGATCTCCCGCTCGGTGGAACCACGCCCGTGCAGCAGGACGACGAGCGGAACGCTCGGGTCGGTCGAGCCGGACCAGGCCACCACGGGGCGGCCGAACGGCTGGGTCGGTCCGGTGGTCGGGCTGACGGGGGTGCTCACGGGTGCTCCAAGGGGGTGGGTGGTGTGACGCTCGCGGGACGGTGAGGCACCAGGGGCGCCCCGGCGTGTCAGGCCGGGACGACGCCGAAACCGCCGGTCCAGGCGATCTTCTCGCCGGCGGCCAGCGTGATCTGCAGGAAGCCGATGGCCTCGAGCTCACGGGCCCGCGAGAGCTGTCCGGCGTCGATGGCCTTGAGACCGCCCGACGTGACGATGCCGGCGAGCGTGGACTTGGCGTCGGCGTCGTCACCGGCGATGAGGACGGTGGTCGGCAGGTCTCCGACCGTGCCGCCGGCCAGCGTCGCGGCGAAGTTGGTGTTGAACGCCTTCAGCACGTGCGACTGCGGCAGGGCGGCAGCGATCTCGGCCGCGGCCGAACCGTCGGGGGCAACCGTGAGCGAGTCGAACGTCTCGAAGTTGAGGGGGTTGGTGATGTCGACGACGACCTTGCCGGCGAAGGACTCCCCGCGCTCCGCGATGACCGCGGCGACGGCCGGGTAGGGGACGGCGAGCACCACGATGTCGCCCGTGATCGAGGTGCTCGCGTCGGACTGCCCGAGCAGCTGGACGGTGTGGCCGCCGCGACCCGCGACGGCCGCGATGGCCTGACCCATGGTGCCGGTGCCGATGATGCTGAGGTGTGCCATGACGCTCTCCCGGGGGTGTGGTGATTGGTTGATGCTTCAAGTAAGAGCCTACACCAATTAGTTGTTCCATCAAGTATTCACCTAGCATCGGCCCATGGAACCGAACTGGCTCGAGCCCGACGAGCGGGCGGCCTGGCTGCGCCTCATGGCGGTCGTCGAGCTGCTGCCCGCGGCGCTCGACTCGCAGCTGCGCCGCGAGGCCGGGGTGACGCACTTCGAGTACTTCGTCCTGGCGATGCTCTCCGAAGCCGATGACCGGACGCTGCGCATGACGGCCCTGGCCCAGCGCACCAATGCCACCCTCCCCCGGTTGTCCCACGTCGTGCGCCGCCTCGAGGACCGCGGCCTGGTGGAACGGTTCCCCTGCCCCCAGGACAAACGGGCCACCAACGCGCGCCTGACGCCCGAGGGGATGGAGGCCGTGGTGGCGGCGGCACCCGGGCACGTCGGCGCGGTGCGGCGGCTGGTCTTCGACGCGCTCGACGCGCGACAGGTCGCCCAGCTCCGCGAGCTCGGTGACGCCCTGTTGTCGACGCTGGACGCCGACGGCCAGATGACGAGCCTCTACGCGGGTTCCTGAGCCCGGATCCGTCCCCATGGAGCCGGTCGGAACGGCGGTTGCGGGGCCGGGGACCTGACTCGACGACGCTCTCTCAGGAACCGCTCAAGTCGACCCACCTAGCGTGGGCGGTTGTGGAGCAGCGCCCGGACCCGGTCACCGAAACCTCCCCGCCCGCGCCGACCCGTCGGGCGGTCCTGGGCGCGGCCCTCACCGGCGCGTCCGCCCTGGCCGTCGCGAGCTGCTCCACCCCGTCAGGCCAGCCGCAGGCCTCCCCCACATCGCCCGCGAGGCCCGCGTCCGCAGGCCGCGCGACGTCCTCGACGAGCGCTCCGACCACGACGACGACCGCCCACGTTGCGGGGCCCGGTTCGGGTCCACCGGCGATCGCCCTGACCGCCGGCGACGACATCACCCACGGCCCGGCGTCCACCCAGCAGGTGGCCCTCACCTTCCACGGCCAGGGACCGGCGGACCTGGCCCACGAGGTCCTGCGGGCGTGCGCCGACGCGGAGGCAGAGATCACCGTCTTCGCCGTCGGCACGTGGCTGCGACAGAACCCGCACCTCGGTCGGCAGGTGGTGGCTGCGGGCCACGAGCTCGGCAACCACACGTGGAGCCACCAGCAGATGAAGCAGCTGAGTGCGGCGCAGGCCGTCGACGAGGCCGTCCGTGGCGCCCACGCCCTCGAGGCAGCGATCGGGACGCCCGGCTGGTGGTTCCGTCCCTCGGGTACGCAACGCAGCACCCCGACGATCCGCGCTGCCGCCGCGGCCGCCGGCTACCACCGGTGCGTCTCCTACGACGTGGATCCCGAGGACTTCCGTGACCCCGGCGGAGCCGCCGTCCGCGACCGCACCCTCGGAGCGGTGAAGGCCGGGTCCATCGTCAGCCTCCACTTCGGCCACCGGGGCACGGTGGACGCGCTGCCCGCCATCCTCGCGGGCCTGCAGCGCAAGGGTCTCCGGGCCGTCACCCTCTCGACGATGCTGCGTGACGCGTGAAGGCCCGCGAGCCGGCGTCGATCCGCGAGCCCGTCCCGCCGCGACCCGCGGCGCGCGTCCGGCCGCGAGGGGTGAGGACGACGGCCCTCGCCCTCCTGCTGGCTGTGGGCGCGGGAGGCTGTGCCGCGGGCCAGGGCCCGCGGCACACCGCGTCGTCGTCGACCACCACGTCCGCCGGCTCCGGCGTCGCACCCGTGGCTGCCGCCGGCACCACCACGCCCGACGTGTATGCCGCCGCCGGCGCCCAGGCGCTCACCACCGTCACCCGCCGCGCGCGACCGATGGTCTACGTGCCCGACACCCTGAGCAACACGGTGCAGCTCATCGATCCGCACACCTACAAGGTCGTGGGGCGCTTCCCCACCGCGCGGGAGCCCCAGCACGTCGTGCCCTCGTGGGACCTGAAGACGTTGTGGGTCAACGCCGACAAGGGCAACACGCTGACCCCGATCAACCCGGTGACCGGTCACGCAGGCAGGCCGGTGGCCGTCCAGGACCCCTACAACCTGTACTTCACCCCGGACGGCGCCCACGCGCTGGTGATGGCCGAGCGCCTGCACCGCATCGACGTCCGCGACGCGCACACGATGAAGCTGCAGCGTTCGCTGTCGGTGCCCTGCTCGGGCATCAACCACGCCGACTACTCGGCCGACCAGTCCTTCTTCGTGGCGAGCTGCGAGTTCAGCGGCAAGCTCCTCGTCATCGACAGGGCAGCGACGAAGGTCCACAAGGTCATCGACCTCAACGCGGTGAGGACACCTGGAGCGACCTCCCCGGGCGAGGCGATGGCCATGCCGGGCAGTCCCAAGAACGGCCTGGCCCCCGGCGCCAGCGCGATGCCCCAGGACGTCCGGCTGGCCCCCGACGGCAGGCACTTCCTGGTCGCGGACATGCTGCGCAACGGTGTCTGGGTCGTCGACGCACGCCGCCTCACGGTGACCCGGTTCATCCGCACCGGGCTCGGCGCCCACGGCATCTACCCGTCGCGCGACGCCAGGCACGTCTATGTCTCCAACCGCGATGAGGGCACCATCACCGTGCTCGACTCCACCACGCTGGCCAGGACGGCTCTGTGGAGGATCCCGGGCGGAGGGTCGCCGGACATGGGCGGCGTGACCGCCGACGGGTCGCAGCTGTGGCTCGCCGGACGCTACGACGCCGTGGTCTACGTGTTCGACACCACGACGGGCAGGCTCCTGCACAAGATCCCCGTCGACTCCGGTCCGCACGGCCTGTGCGTGTGGCCTCAGCCCGGGCGCTTCAGCCTCGGTCACACCGGCAACATGCGCTGAGCGGTCGCACCTCCGGCGCCGCCTACTTGAGCAGGCTGACCCCCCGCGCGATGACCAGGACCGAGAGCATCAGGGCCGACACCGACTCCAGCGCCATCAGCATCTTCGCGCGCGGCGACAGGGGCATCGTGTCGGTGGGGCTGAACGCGGAGGAGTTGGTCACCGACACGTAGAGGTAGTCGATGTAGCCCGGCACCCAGCCCGACTTGGCCGACGACCGGGCGGCCACCTCGGCGATGGCGTCGTGGTCCTCGTCCTGGGGGAAGCGGAAGTCCGCGACCGGGAGGCCGGGGCGGGAGGTCTGGGTGCGGGCCACCGGGCCGCCACGGTCGAGCTCCCAGAAGCCGAGTGCGAAGATGAGCACGTTCGTCAGCCACACCTGCAGCGCGGCCAGCAGCAGGCTGCTGCCTTCCTCGGCCTGCCCGGACACCAGGGCGCGGACTAGCAGGACCAGGGCGCAGCCGTTCGTGGTGGCGATGAGCAGCACCAGGGCGATCGACACCCTGCGCAACCCGCGGTTGTCGCGGGTCATCCTCCGGGGGTTGGCGGCCACGAGGGGGAGGAACAGGAGCGCCTCCAGGCCCGGGACCACGAGCCGAGGAGCGAAGAGGAGGCTCTGCGGCAGGGCGGCATACAGGCCGATCGCCGTCAGCACCGCCAGCGCTGCCGGCAGTCGCACCTCGCCTGGATGTTGTCGTCGGTGGATCTGTGTGCTCACGCGCTTGGTCTACTCCCCCGGTGAGCCGGTTGCCTGTTGCCACACCGCCAGCGGTGTCGGTCTCGTCCCAGGTAGCCCGTTCGTGTGGGTTTGGGTGCACCCCGTACGGGGCACAGCCCAGGTGGACGACGCGTCCGGTCTGGACGCGCGACGTGGGAAAGGACCTCATCGATGAAGGCACTGACGTGGCAGGGAAAGCGCGATGTGCGCGTGGAGGAGGTGCGCGACCCCGAGCTCGAGGCGCCCACCGACGCGATCATCAAGGTCACGTCCACAGCCATCTGCGGCTCCGACCTGCACCTGTACGAGGTGCTCGGCGCGTACCTCACCCCCGGTGACGTCCTGGGTCACGAGACGATGGGCATCGTCGAGGAGGTCGGGCCCGAGGTCACCAACCTCAAGCCGGGCGACCGGGTGGTCATCCCGTTCAACATCTCGTGCGGCCGCTGCTGGATGTGCGAGCGAGGCCTCTACGCCCAGTGTGAGACGACCCAGGTCCGCGACCAGGGCAAGGGCGCGTCGCTGTTCGGTTACACCAGCCTGTACGGCGCGGTGCCGGGTGGGCAGGCCGAGTACCTGCGGGTGCCGCAGGCCCAGTTCGGGCCGATCGTCGTGCCGGAAGGACCCAGCGACCAGCACTTCCTGTACCTCTCGGACATCCTCCCGACCGCGTGGCAGGGCGTGAAGTACGCCGAGGTGCCCAAGGGCGGGACCCTGGCCGTGATCGGGCTCGGACCGGTCGGCCAGCTGGCCACCCGGATCGGCAAGCTCCTGGGTGCCGGCCGCGTCATCGGCGTCGACCTCGTCGACGAGAGGCTGGCCCTCGCCCGCGAGCACGGGATCGAGACGCTCGACCTCCGGGAGGTGGACGACGTCGCCGCCGCGCTCATCGAGATGACCGGGGGTCGCGGGCCGGACGGCGTCCTCGAGGCCGTCGGCATGGAGGCCCACGGCAACCCCGTCGCCAAGACCGCCCAGGCTGCTGTCGGCCTGCTCCCCGATGCCCTCGCCAAGCCCCTCATCGACCGGCTCGCGGTCGACCGGCTCGACGCGTTGCTCACCGCCCTGAAGGCGGTTCGCCGGGGTGGCACCGTGTCGATCAGCGGCGTCTACGGTGGAGAGGTCGACCCGCTGCCGCTCATGGAGATGTTCGACCGCGGGATCTCGCTGCGGATGGGTCAGTGCCACGTCAAGCGCTGGATCGACGAGATCATGCCGTTCGTGCTCGACCCCGCCGACCCGCTCGGCACGGCGACGCTCGCGACGCACATCCTCCCGCTGTCCGACGCGGCGCGCGGCTACGAGCTGTTCCAGGCCAAGGCCGACGGCTGCGTCAAGGTGGTCCTGCAGCCGTGAGGTCCTGGGCCGGCAGGACCGTGCTGGTCACCGGTGCCTCCAGTGGCATCGGGCGGGCGACCGCACTGCTGCTCGCCGCGCAGGGCGCGGACCTCGTGCTCGTCGCCAGGTCCCAGGCGTCGCTCGAAGCCGTCCAGAGCGAGTGCGTCGGCGCCGGGGCGCGAGCCCTGGTGGCCGTGGCGGACGTGGGCGACGCGGACGCCGTGGCCGCTGCCTTCCGCTCGGGGGAACGGGTCTTCGACCGGATCGACGCCGTCGTGCACTCGGCTGCGTCGCTGGCCTACGGCCGGTTCGAGGACGTACCGGTGGAGGTGTTCGACGCAGCCGTGCGCACCACGCTCCTGGGAACGGCGAACGTGGCCCGCAGCGCCCTGTCGGCGTTCGCGCGATCCCCCGAGGGAGGCTCGCTCGTCGTGGTCGGCTCCCTGCTGGGCAAGATCAGCACCCCGTGGATGAGCTCCTACGTGACCGCGAAGTGGGGGGTGCACGGGCTGGTCCGCACCCTCCAGGTCGAGGCCCGCAGCACGCCCGGCATCCACGTCAGCCTGGTCTCCCCCGGTGGTGTCGACACCCCGGTCTACCTCCAGGCCGGCACGTACCTCCGTCGGCACGGTCGTCCGCCGCCCCCGGTGGACCCGCCCGAGAAGGTCGCTCGGGCGATCGTCCGAGCGCTGGGGCGCTCACGGCGCGAGGTCTCCGTCGGAGCGGCCAACCACCTGGCGGTGACCGGGTTCCGGGTGTTCCCCGGCCTGTTCGACGCCCTCGTCACCCCGTTGATGCAGATCGGCGGCCTGTCCCACTCGGCCACGGCCAACTCTGCGGGCAACGTCCTGGAACCGCAGCCCGCGGGCGAGGCGCTGCACGGTCGCTGGGGACGACACTGGCTGCGTCCGGCCGCAGCGGCGGCGACCCTCGCGGCGGGCGCCGTCGCGGCGCACTCCGCCCACGTCACCTGGCGCCGGTCGGGGTGACGTCGTCCGTGGACCCTGTGCTGACCGTGCCCGCAGGCATCGTCTTCGACCTCGACGGCACCTTGGTCGACACCACCTACCTCCACGCGTTGGCGTGGTGGCAGGCCCTCGAGCTCTCGGGCTACGTCGTCCCGATGGCGCGACTGCACCGTGCGGTCGGCATGGGTGCCGACCGCCTCCTTCCACACGTCCTCGGCGACGGACGTGACCCCCGGCACGACGAGGACATGGTCAACGCCCACGACGTGATCTTCGCCACCTGGCACGACCGCGTCGAGGAGCTGCCGGGCGCCTGCCACCTGGTGGGTCTGTGCCACCGGATGGGTCTGACCACGGCCCTTGCCTCGTCGTCCGCGGGCCGGGACCTCGAGGCGATGTTGCGGGTCCTCGACCACCCGGACTTCGACGTGGTCGTCACCATCGACGACGTCCGGGATTCGAAGCCGAGCCAGGACCTCGTGGCCGTCGCCCTGTCGCGCATGGGGTTGGAGCCGAGCGAGATCCTGGTCGTGGGTGACTCGGTGTGGGACGTCAAGGCGGCCCAAGCGGTCGGCGCGCGATCCGTCGGGCTGGAGTGCGGCGGCACCAGCAGGTGCGAGCTCGACGAAGCCGGCGCGACGTGGGTCCTCGCCAACCCTGACGAGCTGTGCCGGGAGCTGACGCGGGCCGTGTCGAGCCGGCGCGACAGCCAGTCGGCCGACAGCGCGTGACCGAGCGGTTCCGGGCCGCAGAGGAGGCCGTGCTGCGCACCGCCACGGCCTCGAATTGCCCTGGGCCCGGTTCCTCCTGCACCGCGAGTCGAGCGACGACCCGGTGTGTTGGCACCGGTCGCTGCCCGTCGTACCATCGGGATCGGTCAAGGAGTGGCCTTCTCGCTTGAGAGATCCCCAGGGTCGTCACGTAGGAGGAAACGGTGGCCCGGCACGCAGTGCAGCCTGACGGACAGGCGATGTTCTTCGAGTACCAGGTGGAGGGGCGCCGCTGGTCGTGGTCACAGGGGCTCCGTGACCTGCACGGCCTCGACGAGGGTGAGGAGCCCACCACGGAGGCGATGCTTGCCCGCATCGTCCTCGACGACCGGGCCGCGATGCTGTCCCGGTTCCAGCACCACCTCGAGGACGCCGGTCCCTACTCGTGCGTCTACACCATGACCGACGCGCACGGGCGAGCCCGTCGGCTGGTCCTCGTGGGTCGCAGCGAGGCAGTGGCGGGAACGGTCAAGCGACTGACGGGGTTCGTCGCGGACATCACCGAGGCGATGCGCGAGGGGGCCCGGGTCGCGGTCGCGGCGTCGGCCGAGAACCGGGCCGCCATCGAGCAGGCCAAGGGCGCCCTGATGGTCACCTTCGGCATCGACGAGGACGTGGCCTTCGACCTCCTCCGCACCTATTCGAGCCAGCACAACATCAAGCTGGCAGCCGTCGCCGACCGGATCGTCGATGGACTCGGTGATCCGGCCTTCTCCCGCGAAGAGCCGGCGCGAAGCCTGCTGGACATCGTCATCGGGCTCGCGGCCGAGGCGGGTGACGGCACTGGTGTGGTCACCCGAAGCTCTGCCGGTGGTGGGCTCTCGGGGGCCTAGCTCGAGAGGTGTGGTTGCAGTCCGCCGCCGTGTCGGCGGAGGGCCACCGCGGCGACGTCGTCGTCCTGGGTGTCGTCGCGCACTCGCCCGACCAAGCCGTCGAGGCCACTGCTGAGGTCGTCGCCGCGGAGGCCGGACAGCGCCTCCTCGAGTCGAGTCCTACCCGCGTCGATGTCCTCGGTGCGCCGCTCGATCAGGCCGTCGGTGAACACGACGATCGTGTCGCCGGGGCAGAAGCTGAACGTGCTCCGGCGACGCCGCGGCCCGACGATCCCGAGCGGAGCCCCGTCAGCGCAGGGAAGGTGCTCGACCACCCCGCCGTCGCGCAGCAGGGTCGGCGCCGGGTGTCCTGCGTTGGCCACCACGATCTCGTTCCTGCTCGGGTCGGCCACCAGGTAGACGAGCGTGACGAGCTGGTCCTCCCCGAAGGCGGCCATCATCATGTCCAGCTTGGTGAGCACGACGTCGGGTCGCGGGTCCACGGCGACATACGCGCGCACGGAGGCACGCATCTGGGCCATGGAGGCTGCGGCCTCCACCCCGCGGCCCATCACGTCCCCGACGAACACGGCAACCCGTCCGTCGGGCAGGGAGAGCACGTCGTAGAAGTCTCCACCGACACCGGTGCGACCGGAGGGCGAGTAGTGCGCGGCTGCATCACAACCCACCAGCGCCGGCAGGGCGCGTGGGAGCACGGCGTGCTGGAGACGTTCCGCCACTGCCGACGTCTGGCTGTGCAGGTCGGAGTTGTCGATGGAGACGGCGGCCCGGCGCGCGAGCTCCTCGGCGAGCTCGACGTCGGCCTGGTCGTAGCGGACCCGGGACTCGGCCCTGACCCAGGTCATCACCCCGAGGGTTCGTCCACGGGCGATCAGCGGCACGGTGATCGCGCTGTGGAGCGCCAGCTCCCGCGCGATCCGGAGGTGCTCGTCGTCGCGGGCCGCGGCGACGAGCATCTCGTCCGTGATCTCGGGGATGAGCTCGCTGCGTCCCGTGCGCATCACCTGCCACGGTCCATTGCCCGAGTCCGGGTCGCTCGGATACCGCTGTGCCAGCTCGTGGGCGTACTCGACCTTCGCAGGATCGACGTGGGCCACCGCGAGGCGTCGAAGTCGGTTGTCCTTGACCAGGTCGATGGCGCACCAGTCGGCGCGGCTCGGGACGGCAAGCTGCGCGACCCGAGCCAGCGTGGCCTCGTAGTCGAGGCTGCTGGCGAGCTCGGCCGACGCCTCGACCAGGAAGGAGAGCTGGGCCTGTCGTTCAGCAGCCTGCCCTTCGGCCCGGATGCGCAGCAGCGCCTGCGCGCAGCTGTCGGCAAGGATGTCGAGGAAGTTCAGCTCGGCGTTCTCGAAGTGCCGGCGTCCGGGAAAGGACAGTCCGACCGCACCCAGCGTGCCGTCCGCCGTGTTGAGCGGCAGGACCAGGATGGAGCGTTCCCCTCGGTCCATCCGGGGCACCGTGGGGTACGCCTCGAGGATCGCCTCACGCCCGACCAGCACCATGCGTCGTCCTGAACGGATGACGTCCGCCGCTGGAGTCGCGATGGCGAGCGGATACGACGCGAACACCTCCGCGTCCCCCTCGAGCCCGCCGAACAGACCCGCGAGTCGCACCTCGTCGTCCTCGGCGCGCAGCGTCAGGGACGCGATGGTGGCACCGACCGCGACCGCACTGTGTTCGACCACCACCTTCGTGACCGCCTCCGAGGTCCTGGCCTCGATCAGCTCGGCGGTCACCCGGGCCAGCCCTGTCAGCCGGGCGTCCAGGGCGGACTCGTCGCCGGTGCCGGGTCTCATGTCGGCATGATGGCAGGAGCCCCTTCGAAACTTCTTCGAAACGCCCGAACACCACGGACGCTGGCCAGCCGGCGGGCACGAGCTGACACACCCACCGGCTGGCTGTGCCGTCACCTCCCGACGCGGGGCCGAGACGCGCCAGGAGGTGAGCGCTGTCGACGGCGACCTCCGACGGGTCGTGGCTGCGGTCGCGCGGGGGTGGCGGCCCGGAGCCATACGGACCGTCGTGGGTTCGGCCGGTCGCCCGGTGCCGTCGCCCCTCTCGCGCCCTCACGTCCCGCTGGGGGTTTCGCCCATGCCTCGCCGATGATCGCGTCGAACTCCTCGCGCAGGAAGTCCTCATCGGCCAGCACGAGGTCGAAGAAGTCCTCGCACGATCCAGTGGCGAGGTCGCTGCGTTCAGCCGGGCTCGCGGCCATGGTCACCACCACCCGCGGCTCAGGCGCTGATCGCCTGCTGTCCTTCGTGCCTGCTGGCGATCTCGACCTTGCGGGGCTTGGCCTGCTCCGCGACGGGGATCCGCAGCGAGAGCACTCCGGTGTCGTAGCTGGCCTCGATGTGGCCGGTGTCGAGGTTGTCGCCCAGCACGAGCTGCCGGCTGAACACCCCACGCGGTCGCTCTGCGGCGAGGAGCTCGGCGTCGCTGGCCCTGGCCGGACGTTCGGCCTTGACCGTGACGACGTTGCGCTCCACGTCGATGTCGATCGCCTCCTGGCTCACGCCGGGCAGGTCGAACTCGACGTGGAACACGTCTCCCTCACGCCAGGCATCCATGGGCATGACCGAAGGACGGGCCAAGGTGCCGTCCGGGCCGAACACCTGCTGGGTGAGCCGGTCCAGCTCACGGAACGGGTCGGTGCGCATCAGCATCGTCTTCACCTCCGTTGTGTTGTTCTGATGCTCCCCACAGCGGCACCATCCAGAGCAACATCTGATGCCGCTGCTATAGATTTCTTGTAGCACCACTGACCATACTGTCGTAAGTGGCCAGACAGGATTCCTCAGCAGGGCGCGCGCCCGCAGCGACACCGGCCCCCGACGGCGACCGCGGCGTCTACGCCATCTCCGTGGCCGCCGAGCTGGTCGGGATGGGCGCGCAGAACCTGCGCCTGTATGAGGCGCGTGGGCTGATCGAGCCCAACCGCACCGACGGAGGCACCCGTCGCTACAGCGCCAACGACCTGGACCGGCTGCGCCGGATCGGCGACCTCCTCGATGCGGGCCTCAACCTCGCGGGGATCGGGATGGTCCTCGTGCTCGAGGAGGAGAACGCCCGCCTGCGCCTGGCACGCAAGGGCAGTCAACCGTCCACGGGCTGACGGCCCTGACCTCTCAGGGCCCTGGTTGCGGTGGGACGCATGCGGCGGCCCCCCTCATCCGACGATGAGAGGGGCCGGGGCATCGACGCAGTCGCCGGGGCCGGCGACCGGTCGACCGGAGGTCAGGGCCGGGTGATCCGCAGGACGGTGCCGGTCGTCCCGGACAGGACCCCAGTGGTGTTGCCGAGGACGTAGAGCTCACCCCTGCGGTCCTGGGCGAACCCGAACACGGCGATGCCGGGGTCCTGCAGCGAGGTGACCGCCGAGCCCTTGTTGACGAACAACCGCCCCAGCGGTTGGGCGAAGGCCCGCGAGTAGTCACCGAAGACGTAGTGCCCACGAAGGGCCTTCACGTCGTGGCCGCGGTAGACGTAACCGCCCACCACGGCGATGCCCTGGCAGGCGCTGGCCGGCGCCCCACCGCCGCACCGCGTCCCACCGGGCGCGGTGTGGTCGTACTCGAGCACCGGGTCGACCAGCCCTGCGGGGCTGCCCGGCGAATTTGCCGTCACGAAGCCGGGGCCGTCGCCGCCGTTGTCGAACAGGAAGCTGCCCTCCTTGACCGGCCAGCCGTAGTTGCGGCCCGGGCGAACCACGTCCACCTCCTCGATGTCGTTCTGGCCCACCTCACCGACCACGAGGCGACCGGAGCGGGAGTCGAAGGAGAACCGGTAGGGGTTGCGGAAGCCGTAGGCCCAGATCTCGTCCGCACCCTCGCGACCGACGAACGGGTTGCTCCTGGGGATGCCGTACTGCCCGTTGGCCGAGTTGTGTCCGTGCGGGTCGATGCGCAGCACCTTGCCGAGGACGTTGCCCGCAGCGAGGCTCTGCGCGTTGCCACCCGCGACGTGCCCCGGACCCTGGTCGTCCGCAGCGCCCCCGTCACCGATCGCGATGTAGAGCTTGCCGTCGGGACCGAAGGCGATCTCACCGCCGTTGTGGTTGAACTGCGGCTTGTCGATGCGCATCAGCTCGCGTCGCGTGCTCGGGTCGACCACCGGGTGCTCGGCCCGCGCGTTCCGGACCTTCCACTGCGCGATCACGGTCTGTCCTCCCCCGGGCGTGACCCCGGGCTGCGTCGTGAAGTCCGGTGAGGGAGTGGGGTTCTCGGACGTGAACGTGTAGAGCAGGCCGTTGTGCTTGTACCCCGGGTCGAAGGCGAGGCCGAGCAGGCCCCGCTCGTCGTAGGGCAGTCCGGGGATCACCTTGGCGAGGTCCGAGACGAGCCGCGCGGACAGGTCGGCGACCAAGGTCTTCGGTGACCTCCCGCGGACGTCGACCTGCCAGATCTGGCCGCCCTGGTCCGCGATGTAGAGGTGGTCGTGGTCTCCGGGAGCCACGGCGCCGGTGACGGGAGCCACCAGACCGGTGGCCACGGGCTTGAGAGCGATGCGGGTGTTGCTGACCGGGATGGGTGAAGGGATGGGATCTGCGAGGGCAGTGGCCGCAGCCACCGGGGCGGCGACGGCGATGACCGCGACCGCGGCCAGAGCGATGGATCTGTGAACTCTCATCAGACTTCCTCTGCTCGAGCGCGCTTGAGCACGCGTGGTCGGATACTGCTCACCACGAGCCCCGCGCACACAGAGTTCACCTTGGCGGCCAATCTCCGGCGCAGACAGGGCGATCGCCACTTTTCGGACACGCGGTCGGCGTCGGCCGCTTCGCCCGGCACGCAGGTACGTCGTGGCCGGTCCGTCGCTCTGGCCCGGTGGCTCGTGAGGGTGTAGGCAGGGGGTGGGCGCGACCTTCGCGTTCGTCACCGAGGAGGACCCCGTGGCCGCCACACTCGACAGCGCCCAGTTGCTCGCCGCACTCGAGCCGGTGGTCGAGGAGAACCTCAACCGTCACCTCGAGGCCGCCCAGGACTGGATGCCGCACGAGTACGTGCCGTGGTCGATGGGCCGCGACTTCGCTGAGCTGGGGGGCGACCCGTGGTCACCGGACCAGTCGCAGCTCTCGCCGATCGCCCGGACGGCCCTGGAGGTCAACCTCCTCACCGAGGACAACCTGCCCAGCTACCACCGCGTGATCGACCAGGCCTTCGGCCGCGACAGTGCCTGGGGCACCTGGGTCAACCGGTGGACCGCCGAGGAAGGGCGACACGCGTTCTGCATCCGCGACTACCTGCTCGTCACCCGGGGCGTCGACCCCGACGAGCTCGAGCGGGCCCGCATGGACACGATGGAGACCGGCTACGACTCAGGTGACAAGGCGCTGCTCAACATCTGCGCCTACGTCTCGTTCCAGGAGCTGGCCACCCGTGTCTCGCACCGGAACACGGGCCGCTACACCGAGGAGCCGATCGCGGAGAAGCTGCTCACGCGGGTCGCCAAGGACGAGAACCTCCACATGATCTTCTACCGGAACCTCGTCCAGGCGGCCCTGGAGCTGACCCCGAACCAGACCATGCGGGCGATCACCGACGAGGTCGTGACGTTCCAGATGCCCGGCTCGATCATCCCCGGCTTCGGGCGCAAGGCGGTGCAGATGGCCATGGCCGGCATCTACGACCTGCGCATCCACCATGACGACATCGTGACCCCGATGCTGCGCCAGTGGGGTGTCTGGGACCTCGAGGGCCTGGACGCCTCCGGCGAGCAGGCCCGGGAGGAGCTCGCGAGCGCGGTCGCCTCCCTCGACGAGGAGGCTGCTCGCTTCGTCGCCCGCCGCGAGGAGCGAGCGGCCAAGCAGGCGGCGCGCCAAGGATCCTGACCCCGCCCCGCCGGAAGCGCGGCGGGCCACCGGACCTGTGTGCCGGGTGGCCCCGGCCGTGGCGTCCACCGGCGTCACCGTCGGGCGTGCACCCGCCGGATCGTCACCACGCTCGCGACGGCGCAGAGGGCCCAGGTGCCACACAGCGCCGCGGTCGCGGCCACGCCGACCGCGGTGACGAAGGGGTGGCTCGTCGAGCTGCCCAGGAGCCGCGTACCGAGGGCCAAGGTGCCGATGGGGAAGGTCAGCGCCCACCATCCCGGGCTGAACGGCATACGCGCGCGGAATCCTCGAACGGTCATCGTGACGGCGTGGGCGACCACCGGCAGGGCGACGGCGAGCATCACGTAGCCGTAGGCGTCGGCCAGCCGTCGAGCGGCATCGGCCGCTGAGAGCGTGAGGAGCGGCGAGCTCCGGCTCGCGATCACCTGGGCCGCGGCCATCGACTGACCGACCATGCCCAACGGGATCCAGGCCGAGGCCGAGGCTGCGATCGGTAGGGCCGCTCTCCGGAAGTGGTGGTGGTAGGCCGTCGCGAAGACGAGCGTCCCGAGGAACAGCGCGAGGAAGAAGCAGGCGACGACGGCCACGAGGAGGGCCATGCGGACGTGGGGGCCGACCTGGGGGATCAGGGCCGCGCCGGTCGTCGCGGACACCATCGGCGGCACCAGCGGGAGCCCCCACGCGGGGACCGGGTCCCGGAGGTTTCGCCTGAGCAGGACGGTGGCGAACCCGAAGGCGGTGACGACACCGAGGCCCGTGCCCACCACCCAGCACCCTGCATCGGTGACCACCACCCATCGGGCGGGGACGCCGGAAGCGGCGTGCGCCCCGAGCTGTGGCAGCACGGTGAGCAGCGCTGAACCGATCGAGAGGATGCCCATCGACACGGTGCCCCACGTCGGCACCACTGCTGGGTCGCGGAGGGTGTTCGTCAGGACGGCCGGGTCGCGAGCGGCACGCCCACCGAAAGAAGCCGTCAGCCCGATGAGCAGCAGCACGCCGACCAGCGTCAGCAGCGACGCCGGCACCAGCAGGACCGGGACCTGGGAGGCGTCACGTGCAAGGAGGGTCGCCAGGATCCCCGTTCCCATGACGGAGGAGAACCACACCGGTCCCGCCGGAGGCAGGACGGGTCGAGCCGAGCGCCCACTTCGCTCTCGGGGCAGGCGTGTGGCGACCTGGTCCACAACGGTTCTCATGAGCCTCACTCTGGGCCCGCGGGGCGACGTGCGGTACCCGGCCCGATGGTGTCGCGCCACAAGAGATGCTTGTGAGCCCCTAGGGTGCAGGGGTGCAGAGCCTCCATCGCATCCCGTCGCTCGAGCAGCTGTCGGCCCTGACTGCTGCCGCCGCCCACGGCAGCATGGGGGCTGCTGCCCATGAGCTGGGAATCAGCCAGCAGGCAGTCAGTGCACGGATATCCGCCGCAGAGACCTTGATGGGCCTCGCGGTGCTCGAGCGGTCGAGCGGCGGCGTCAGGCCGACGGGGCAAGGACAGCTGGTGCTTGCCTGGGCAGAGCGGGTGCTGGACGCAGCCCGAGACCTGGGCGACGGCATACAGGGGATGGACGCCTCTGGGCGCACCCTCCTCGTGGCGGCGAGCAACACGATCTCCGAGGCGCTCCTCCCCCAGTGGGCCACCCGGCTGCGCCGCGCGCACCCGGATGTCGCCCTCCAGGTCGAACCGGGCAACTCCCGGTCCGTGATCGAGGCCGTCACGAACGGTGCGGTCGACCTGGGCTACGTCGAGACGCCGCAGATCCCCCGAGGGCTGCGCTCCAGGACCGTCGCCCACGACGAGCTCATCGTCGTGGCGCCACCGGACCACCCCTGGGCGCGGAGGCGGCGAGGCATCGACACGGCCGAGCTGTCGAGCACCCCGCTCATCCTGCGGGAGGACGGTTCCGGGACCCGCACCCACATCCAGCAGGCACTGCCGGGCCACGCCTCGCCCCTGCACACCCTCGCCTCCACGGCAGCCGTGCGCGACGCGGCCCGCACCATGGGCGTGCCCACCATCCTGTCCTCCCTTGCCGTCGTGGACGACCTCGCGACCGGACGCCTGGTGCGCGTGAAGGTCACCGACCTCTCCATGCCGCGCGCCCTGCGAGCGATCTGGAACCCCCACCAACGACCCCGCGGGCCGGCTGCCGAGCTGCTGCGCATCTCGACCCAGCCGTCGCGCTCCCCCCGAAGGGGCCCACGAGTGCCGCCGGCCTGAGTCCGGGGTCCTTTAGGCGCGAGCCGACCAGGCCGTCAGCCGACCACCTCGTGGAGGTGGACCCCGTGGTCCGCGGCGATGAGCTCGGCGGCCTTCTCCCCGATCATGATTGCGGCGGCGTTGGTGTTGCCGCTGACGACGTTCGGCATCACGCTCGCGTCGGCCACGCGCAGGGCCTCGATGCCGTGGACCCGCAGCCGCGGGTCGACGACGTCACCGATCCGACAGGTCGACGTCGCGTGGTAGACGGTCAGCGCGTAGTGGCGGGCAAGGTCCTCGAGCAGCTCGTCGCTCGGCTCGGCGCCGGCGACGTGGCCGTGTGCCTGAGCCAGGTGCGGCGGGATGACCGGCTCGCCGAGGCCGCCGCCGGGCCATGCCTGCGCGACCTCGAGTGCTCGGCGCATCACGGCGATCATGATCGTCACGTCGTGCGGGTCGCCGAAGTAGTTGAAGTCGATCGTCGGCGGTACCGCAGGGTCCGCACTGGCCAGCGTCACCGAACCCTCGGAGTGGGGTTGCACGGGATTGGGCAGCACCACGACCTGTCCGCGCGTCGGGTCCAGGAAGGTCTCCGGGTCCTCGAAGAAGGCAGCCGGCGGCAGCCGGAAGACGCCCTCCCAGATCGCCGGTGTGTAGCCGGTCGCGAGGAAGCCGATCTGCGCGTCGTGGGTGTGCTCGTCGCCCAGTCCGGTCGAGAAGAACGCGACCGCGTCGTAGAGGGAGGACGAGGCGAGGCCGCTGCCGGTCGTGAACCACTCGCCGATGCGGCGCTCGGCCTCGGCCTTGGCCGCCGCCAGGGGCTCGGGCAGGTCGTCGTCGTCCGCGGGGTCGGCCGGCAGCGGTCCGGCGGGGGCCCGTAGTGCATCCGGCCCGAGCGACATCGCCACCTCGGTCATCGTCTCCCCGATGCCGTCGGCGGCGAACATCAAGGGTGTGTGCAGGTGGTCCTTGAGGTGGCGTCCCACGGCCGGGAGGTCCACGACGCAGGCCACCCCGACGTCCGTGAGCTCTTCTCGGGACCCGACCCCTGAGAGCAGGAGCAGGTGCGGCGACCCGATGGCGCCTGCGCACAGCACCACCTCGGTGCTCGCGGCCACCGTCTCGGACGTGCCGTGCTCGGTGCGGTAGGCGACCCCGGTGGCGCGAAGCACCTCACCGGCCGTCTCGAACAGGACCCGCTCGACGAGGGCGCCGGTGACCACCGTCAGGTTGTCCCGGTCCATCGCCGGCTCGAGGTAGGCGTGGAAGGTCGAGCTCCGCCTGCCGTCCTTCGTCGTCGTCTGGAAGAGCGAGGCAACCCCGTCGGGGTTGAGGCGGTCACGACCGTTGTAGTCACCCTGCTTCAGTCCTGCGGCGCCCGCGGCCTCCACGAACTGCACCGAGGCACGCAGGATCGGCTGACGCACCGACACCCCCACCGGGCCGTCGTGGCCGTGGGCGTCGGGGTCGGCGTGGAGGTCGGGGCTGCCCACGAACCCCTCGGCCTTGAGGAAGTACGGAAGGACCTCCTCGTAGGACCAGCCGACCGCGCCCCCTGCGGCCCACGAGTCGAAGTCGCCCGGGTGCCCCCGTACGTACGCCATGTAGTTGAGTCCGGAGGAGCCGCCGAGCATCTTCCCGCGGGGCACCATCATCCGACCGCCGACCAGGCCCTTGCCGACCCCGCCGGGATCACCGTTGTACATCCAGTCGGTCGCGGGGTCGTTCTGCAGGCTGGCGACGGCGGCCGGCACCAGCTCTGCGGGAGGTGGCGGCCCGCCGGCCTCGAGCAGGCAGACCCGGACGTCCGGGTCCTCGCTCAGCCGGGCAGCGACCACGGCGCCCGCCGATCCCGCCCCCACGATGACGTAGTCGTACGAGTCCATCGATCCCACCTCGCTGTGGCACCTCGCCGGACGGCGGGGACGGTCTCGCCACGCAACCACACTCGGGAAGGCGAAACAAGGGAGCCGGGGCCGCTGCTTCTCCCAGTCGGGGGGGCCGGACGCATGATGGTCGGGTGCTCTCTGCCCTCGCCCCGGCCCGACGGCGCCTGACCCTTGCTGTCGGCGGCCTGGTCCTCGTCGCGATCGCTGCCTCAGGGGTCGCCGTCGTCGTGGGACGCGACGGCGCGGCCAGGCCGGTCGACCAGGCCGTGCCGGGACCGGTGCTGCTCGTTCCCGGGTACGGCGGCTCGACCTCCGCGTTCGGCCGACTCGCCTCGACCCTGCGCTCGGCAGGCCGGGACGTCACGGTCGTCCAGCTGCCTGACCAGGCCCTCGGCGACCTGCAGGGCCAGGCCGACGAGCTCGCCCACGTCGCAGCCGCCGTCCTCGCCCGCACCGGGGCGACCTCGGTGGACGTCGTCGGCTACTCCGCGGGAGGTGTGGTGGCTCGGCTCTGGGTGCAGGAGGGCGGCGGAGCCGGCTCCGTGCGTCGGCTGGTCACCCTCGGGTCGCCCCACCACGGGACCCAGCTCGCCGCCCTCGGCTCGCTGGTCGCCGGCGCCTGCCGGGTGGCGTGCCAGCAGCTGGCCCCGGAGAGTCCCGTGCTGGCTCGGCTGAACAGCGCTCCACTCCCCCGCGGTCCCCGTTACCTCGCGGTGTGGACGACCCAGGACGACGTGGTGGTGCCCGCGGCGTCGGCCGAGCTCGACGGCGCGACCAGCGTCTCGGTCCAGCAGGTGTGTCCCACGGACGGGGTGCGCCACTCGGGTCTGCCCGAGGACGTCGTCGTCGTGGGCCTGGTGGCCGGGTCCGTCGGCGCGGAGCCCATCCCCGCGTGGGGTCCGTCGGACTGCGCCCGACTCAGCTCGTGATGTCCTTGGTGGCGAAGTTGGCCCATGCAGCCCCGAGGAGCACGGCGACGTAGACGGCCTGCAACCCGACGCCCCGCTCGACCCCGCTCAGCAGGAGGGGGTCACGGTAGAGGTCGACGAACGTCAGCCAGTACCGCGTCGGCAGGTAGGGCTGCAGGGGACGGGCCGCGTCGATCGTGAGCAGCAGGGAGGACCCGATGAGGAAGGCGAGTGCGCCCAGGGTCGCCGTCTGCGGTGAGTCGGTCAGCGTCGACAGGAACAGCGCCATCGCCGCCACCCCGAGCATCGAGAAGGTGATGAAGGCGATCGCCAGCACGGTGCGCCAGGCGATCTGACCGGGAGTGAGCAGGGTGCCCGAGACGCTGACCATGGACTGCGACAGCGGTGCGTTCCCGAGCGTGAGCCGCCCCACGACGAACCCGACGGCAGCCACGGTGAGCACCGACACGAGGACGTATGCCGTGCTCGCGACCAGCTTGGCCACGAGCAGCCGCGTACGGCCGACAGGGCGGATCAGCAGGTACCGCAACGTTCCTGCCTGGGACTCACCCGCCACCGCCTCCCCGGCGACGACGGCAACGGAGATCGGCAGGAACAGCGGGAGCACGATGGCCAGGGCCGCGATCGCGAACAGCGACCCGTTGGCCACCACGGCCGAGAGGAAGGCGGGCCCCTGACCCGGACGCGGCGCGATACCGGTCACCGCGAGCAGCACCGCCACGATCGTCGGCAGCAGGTTGAGCAGGGCGATGGTCAGCCAGGTGCGGCGGCGGCGGAAGAGCTTGCCGAGCTCGACGACGATCACCGGGCCACCTCTCCCGGAGCCCGCGCGCTGGTGCGCTCGGCGATGACGTCCTCGAGGCGGCGGCGCTCGGGTCCGAGCTCCACGACGCGCAGCCCCGCGGCCACGAGCCGGGCGTTGATCTCAGCGGCGTCGGCGGTGCGGACGAAGAGCAGGTCGTCCTCCCGCACCTCGACGCGGCCGTCGAGGAGGCGGTGCGCCTCGTCGGCGTCGGGGGTGCGCACCACCACTCTGCCGGTGGGTGCCCGCAACGTGGCGAGGTCCTCCTGGACGACCAGCCGGCCACGGTCGAGCAGCCCGATGCGGGTGCAGAGCTCCTCGACCTCGGCGAGCAGGTGGCTGGAGAGGAAGACCGTCGTGCCGGCGGCGTTGAGGGTCTGCAGGAGGGTCCTGACCTCGAGGATGCCCTGGGGGTCGAGCCCGTTCGTCGGCTCGTCGAGGACGAGGAGCTCGGGCTGGCGCAGGAGGGCACCGGCCAGCCCCAGCCGCTGACGCATGCCGAGCGAGTAGGCACGCACCGGACGACGGCCCACGGACGCGAGGCCGACGAGCGAGAGGGCCTGCGCCACCCTGTCCCGGCGGCCGCGACGGCCACCACCCAACGGACCCTGGGGCGCCGGACCGCTCGCGTCGAGGATGGTGAGGTTCGCTGCACCGGAGAGGTGGCCGTATGCAGCCGGGCCCTCGACGAGGGCCCCGACACGGGGCAGCACGCTGGCCGCGTTCTTGGGCATCGGCTGTCCGAGGACCCGGACCTCCCCCGAGGTCGCCAGGACGAGCCCGAGCAGGCAGCGCACCGTCGTGGTCTTGCCCGATCCGTTGGCACCGAGGAAGCCGTAGACGTCACCGGGACGCACGTCGAGGTCGATGCCGTCGACGGCCGCGACCGCGCCATACCGCTTGACCAGGCCCTCGGTGCGGATCACGACGGGGCCCCTTGACCGTGGAGCAGCTCGTCCGCGGCCTCGGAGAGGCCCGCGGGGGTCATCGTCCCGGTGAGCAGCCACTGGATCCCCGACCGGTCGGGCCGGGTCAGGAGGAGGGCGAGGGGGCCGACGTCGACGGCGGTGCCGGCCGGTACGGCGTGCGAGCCCGCTGCGAGCTGCAGCTGCCGGTCGAGGGACCGCGCCCTACGGCCCGGGAGTCCGGCCACCGCCAGCTGGGTGACTCCGCTGCCGTACAGGCCCACGCCGCGGGTGCCTGCGAGCGGATCCTGGCGTGGGTACCCGCGCAGGACGTCCGGGGGCTGGGCCGGTGAGAACCGCGCGATCGCATCGACGAGGTCGAACCGGCTGCTGATCCGCACCCGCGCCGACGGCGGCGGGGTGAACGAGATCGCCGCCTCCGGGGGTCGCCCGGGGGCGAAGTCGAGGAAGGTCGTCGACATGGCTGCGCGGGACTCGCCCCGGCCGTAGACCTCGACCGACACGGGGATGCCGGACTCACGGTCGGCCCAGACGTCCAGGCGGTCGATGCTGCTCTGCGGGTCCTGCGGCCGGATGCGCAACCCGTCGGCGGCCCGACCCGCGACCCGGCGGGCCGCCAGCATCGACGCCTGGGCATCGGTGGCCCCACTGAGGAGGCGTGCAGCCAGCGCCGGGGGAAGACCGTCGTCGGCCCTCGGCAGTCGGACCGTGCCCGCGGGGGCGTCGGCGGCCCGTGTGGCCCGGTTGTCCTCGAAGTCCCACGACCACGACCCGGAGGGGCTGACCCGCAGGCTCCGCTCACCGCCCGGGTCGAGGGTGTCCACGCGCCACTCGTCGTCGTCCCGCCACCAGACGCGCAGCTCGGTGCGACCACCGAGCAAGGTCGACACGTCGTTGAACTCGTCGCCGACGGGCAGGGCCAACGCACCGGTCGACTCGGCGTACCCCGAGTAGGCCGCCCCCCTGGCCGCCACGATCCGCTGGAGCAGAGCAGCAGCATCGTCGTGCTCCCCGCCGACCGGCAGGACACGGAGCACCAGCGGCACCGCCGCGATGGTCAGCGCCGAACCCACCACCACCGGCCATCGCCACGAGCGGATCACCCCGCCCACGGTACGTCGCGGAGCCGGGAGCCGCGATGGCCTGCCAGCCTCGGTTCGGTCACGAGAACAACGCCCGTCGGGCGCGAAGACCGTCCTTCGCGGGCGGCACCGGTCCGTACCAACGGTGCCCACCCCGAGGAGCGGACACCGTTGGTGTCGACGTCCGTCAGTCGGCACTCAGGCCCGAGGTTCCGTATGCCGTGCCGGCAGCGGTGCCGGTGGAGGTGAGCCCTCCTTGGGCACCGACCCGGAAGGAAGACACCGAACCGTCACCCAGACGCACCGACAAGGTCCGTCCGTCCGACGACACCGCGGCGTCCGTGGGACCGGCGCCAGTCGTCGCAGCAACGGCCGCTGCCAGCGACAGCGAGCCGTCGTGGGAGATGCGGTAGGCCGAGATGGAGGTGCTGGCCGCGTTCACGACGAACGCCCAGTCGCCCGCGACGACCAACCAGCAGGCCGCCTTCTGCGTGTCGGCCAGGGCGCCGGTGATGGGCCGCAGAGGCCGGACCCGGTACGAGGATGCGGATCCGGTCGCCGCCTCCGACACGATGAGGTGTCCGCGTCGGTCGAAGTCGAAGCCGTAGGGCGTCGTACCCGCCGAGGCGTGTGGCCTCGCGTCCCCGGCGTAGCCGCCGACGACTCGGAACGTCTCGATCCGGTTGGCGGCCTTCTCGGTCACGATGAGTGAGTGCCCATCGGGGGTGAAGGAGATCTGCGCGGCGTCGGTGGTGCCGCCTGCCGGGTTGGGGGTGAGGCTCCGCGTGGAACCGGGCAGGCTGTGCAGATCTCCGTCGGCGTCGTAGCGGAAGCCTCGGATCGTGTCGTCGCCCTGGTTCAGCACGTAGCCGACCCCATCCCGCACCGTGACACTCACCGGGAAGTCGCCGCCGGAGCTGATCCGGTCTCGCAGGACAAGACCGCGGCGGGTCGAGACCAGGGCCGACACCGAACCGTCGCCGGCGTTGACCACGAACAAGATCCGGCCGTCCCGGGCGACGCCCCCCTGAGAGTGCAGCGATGCGCCGGCGCCGAGACCTCCGGTAGCGACTGTTCCAGCTGCGCGGAGCGAACCGTCCTGCGTGCGGTCGAAGACGGCGACGGCGTTCCCTGCCGCTGCGTTCGTGGCCTCGTACACGTGGCCGACGACCGCGTCGCCCGCCCTGGCTTCATGGGCGGAGGCGCCGCCCGCAGTCGCGGCGAGCATCAGTGCAGCCGCCGTGGCTGCAGCTGCAGCGAGGACTGATGTGCGTGTGGTGTTCATGAGGCTCTCCCGTTGAGTTGGTGGATGCGATGACTTCGAAACCACCCCTCAGGTGCCCGTGCTTCCCGGTTTCGGGGTCCGTAAGGAGGACGAAAGAATTGCGTTGTCCGACAACAGGTCTGCAGTCACGAATGTCGCCACGCACCCACGCTCAGAGCTCGCCCAGCACCTCAGCGAGTTCGAGCAGTGATGTCACCTCCACCTCGGGGCGCGCGAAGCAGGTCGGGTAGGTGGCACCCGTCCGGTTGATGAACGCCGTCCTCAGGCCGGCGTGGTGCGCGCCGTGGATGTCCCAGGGATGGACGGCGACCAACATCGCCTCATCGGCAGCCACCCCGCAGACGTCCAACGCGTACTGGTACGCGGCCCCGGCCGGCTTCCACAGGGGCGCCGCCTGCACGGACAGGAGTCGCTCGAACGTGGTCGTGAGGCCGTTGCGGTGGAGGAGACCCTCCGCCACGCCGGTCGAGCCGTTGCTCAGGGTCACGAGTCGGATCTCCAAGGCTGCCAACGCCGGGATCCCGGTCAGGACATCGGGGTGAACAGGCAAGGTGGCGAATGCAGCCATCACCCGATCGACCGCCAGGTCGACGTCATCGAGCTGCAGCGGCCGCAGCACCGTTGCCAACGACGTGGCGGCCAGGTCGGCGAAGTCGGGGTTGACCCCGGTGACGGTCAGGGCGAACCCATCGCGCAGCAACGACGCGAACCACGTCCCGGCCAGGGCGGGCGGGGCGCCCAGATCGGCGAAGGTCTGCTGCAGCCCGCTCATGTCCGACAAGGTCTCGTTGACGTCGAAGACGACCAACCCTGGCCGAGGCCTGATCTCTGTGCCCATCGATGACTCCTTGCGCGATTTCGTCTCCACTGGTGCGATGTCAGCCTGTCGCACCAGCGTCCTCATGTGCTGGACCTTCGCCCGGAACCGAAGGCGGCCGACACCTTCGTGAGGGACCGAACCCACCTGACGGGAACACCATGAGCCACCCAGCGGATTCCCGGGGTGTGCCCGAACCCCGACCGGACGTTGACGCGCAGGCGTCGGCCCGCGCGTTCCGTGAGCATGTCGAACCACAGCTCGAGGTGCTCCTGCGCGTGGCTCAGTCGCTGACGGGCAACGCTGCCGACGCCGAGGACCTGACCCAGGAGACCCTGATCCGCGCCTACAACGCGGTCGGCCGCTTCGACGGACGTCATCCCCGGGCGTGGCTGCTGACCATCCTTCGACACACTCACCTGAACATGCACCGTCGCCAACGGCCCGAGACCGTGGCGGACTGGGAGTCGCTGCGCAGGACGCGACCGGCCTTCGGAGCAAGCGCGCCGCACAGCGCCGAGGAGGAGGTCATCGGCCTGGAGCTGCATGACCACCTGGAACGCGCTCTGGCCGAGCTGGACCCGCGCTTCCGTGCGGTCCTGTGGCTGGTCGACGTCGACGACCTCAGCTACGCCGAAGCAGCCGCGGCGCTCGGCGTGCCTGTCGGCACCGTGATGTCCCGGCTCAGCCGTGCCCGAGAACGCGTCCGCCACCACCTCGGCCCGAACATCCTCACCGCAAGGAGGCTTCCATGATCCGCTCGCTGCGTGCCGTGGTCACCTGCCACTGGAGCGCGCGACGCATCCAGCGGTACCTCGATGCCGATCCAGCGGCACTGCTGACGCCCGGCGAGGTGTCCCGGCTCGAGTCGCATCTGGCGACCTGCGAGACCTGCGCCCAGGTGGCGAACGAGCACCGGACCCTGCACCGGGCCCTGTCGCGCTGGCCGGGACGACCGGCGCCCGACCCCGTTGCCGTGGCGCGCCTGCGCGGCTTCGTCGATCAGCTCGTGGGCGAGGAACAGTGATGAGTCCCTGACAGCAGCGCGGTCGGCGCCGCTGGGCTGTCCCTTGACGGACGAGATCGATCCGTACCGGCCGAGGCGTTCACGCGCGGAGCGGGTCCCGGGCGAACCGTGCCAGCCCCTCCATCGGCCCCACCCGGGCGGTGAATCCGAGCTCGTCGGCTGCGCGCGCCGGTGAGGCGACGACGTGTCGCACGTCGCCCAGCCGGTACTCCCCCGAGACGACCGGGCTGAGTGAGGCCGCCGAGCCGGCGGTGACCATCCGGGCCACGTCGAGAATGGTCACCGGCTCACCGGAGCACACGTTGTAGGCCGCGTGGCTGCCGTGGTCGCGCCCGCCAACGGCCTCCACCGCGGCCACGTTGGCGCGGGCGACGTCCTCGACGTGGACGAAGTCGCGCACCTGACCGCCGTCCTCGAAGACGACCGGAGCCCGCCCGGCCTCCATGGCCGACCGGAAGATGGCGGCCACGCCCGAGTACGGCGTGTTCCTGGGCATCCCCGGGCCGTACACGTTGTGGTAGCGCAGCGAGATGGCCGAGCCGGGAGCCTGGCGTGCCCACGCGGTCGCGTAGTGCTCCTGGGCGACCTTGCTCGCGGCGTAGCTGCTGCGCGGGTCGAGGAGGGCGTCCTCGGTCACCGTCTCCCAGTCCAGCACCCTGCCGCAGCGCGGGCACGCGTTGTCGAACCGGCCCGCGTCCAGGTCCTCCACGGTGCGGGGTGCCGGCGTCTGGTGACCGTGGTCCGGACACCGGTAGCGGCCTTCGCCGTAGACGACCATCGACGACGCCTGCACGAACCTTGGCACCCCGGCCCTGGCCATGGCGGCAAGGAGGGAGGCGGTACCGAGGTCGTTGTGTGCGGCATACAGGGGAAGGTCGGCGACCGTCACGCCGGCGCCGACCATCGCGGCAAGGTGGCACACCACGTCGACGCCGCGCAGGAGCCCGACCCAGTCGTCGGCGGCGCGGACGTCGAGGACGTGCACACCCTCCGGTGCCGTTGCTGGACGGACATGGGCCTGCGGCACCATCGCATCCACGGCCACGACGTCGTGTCCTGCGGCGCGCAGGGCCGTTGCTGTCGCCGTGCCGATGAACCCCGCCGCGCCGGTCACCAGCACGGTCATCGAAGCCTGCGTCACCACGGCGTCACCAGCAGCGACTGGACCAGCAGCCCCAGCGCGGCCTGGCCCACGAGGGCCCACCGCCGTGCCCGTACGGGGACCATGACCGTGGCCAGCAGCAGCCACGGGACGAACGGGAGCCAGATGCGCTCCACCTCGGCCTTGCTCATCAGCGACAGGTCCGCGACCACGATCGCAAGGACGGCACCGACCACGAGTGTCAGCACCGGGTCACCGTCGGGTCGGTGGGCAGTGGCCCGCAGTCGTCTGGCCGACGCGGCGAGGGCGCCGAACAGGACCGGCCCGGCGCACACGGCGAGCAGGGCCAGGTTGGCCCAGACCCAGTACCAGGCGGGCCGGGCGGAGGCGAGGCCGTCCCAGTACCGTTGGTGCAGAACCGGATACGCCCGCCAGTAAGCGAACCCGGACCAGGCAGAGGCACCCAGGACGACGCCTGCCCCGACGGCAACCACGGCCGCCAGCGCAACCACGTCACGGTGCCAACCTCGGGCGGCGACCAGTGCCGCGAGGACCAGCACCACCACGAGGGGCAGTCCGTAGGACAGCATGGCGCAGCCACCGAGGCCGAGTCCTGTGGCGACCGCCAACGCCGAGGACCTCACGCGGGTGGGCGCGGTACCGGACAATGCAGCCACGGCAACGGTCCAGGCCGCGACGGCGGCGAACACCGCATCCGCCGAGACGGCCTGCCAGACGGCGAACGGACCCAGCACCAGGAAGGGCAGCACTCCCCTGGCCCGCGCGTCGTGGCCGAGGGCCCGGCAGGTCACGGCGACCGCGACCGGGACGGTCCCCGCGACGGCGACCACGACCAGGCCGGCGGCCAGCCCGGAGCCGAGTCCCAGGTGGACGAGGGCGACGAAGAAGAGCAGTGCGCCCGGTGGGTGACCGGCCACGTGCACCGGCCAGTTGTCGTTGGCAGTCAACGGGATCCGACCGATGAACGAGCGAAGCAGCTCGCCGGTGTCACCGACGCCTCGAGCGCTGACCAGGTACTCGGTGTCGTGGTCCAGGACTGTGCCGATCCCGTCCACACCGTCCACGAGAGCGAGGGACACCATCCAGGCGACCGACAGTGCCCACACCGCCAGCAGGAGCCTGCCCCAGCCCAACCGCGCCATGACCGTCCACGGGTGCGGGGTCGCGGCCCACCCGAGCAACCCCAGCGCCGGGAGGGTGCCCACGCCGACCCGTGGGGACCACGCGGCCTGCAACGGCGCTGCCGCGCCGGCGTGCACGTTCACCCCTGGCAGGTGCGCCACCACGACCGCGGCGGTGATGAGCGAGATCGCCACCAGGACACCCCGCAGCAGTGCCCGCCCGTTCCGGGACCCGCCGTCCGCGCGCGGTTCGTGGTCCGTCGCTGTCGCCGTCGCTGTCGCCGTCGCCGTCGGCGTCGCCGAATGGGCGGTTGCGTGCGTGGGAGCCGTGGCTGCACGTGGTGTGGTCACGTCGCTGACCCTCGCACGCCCCGGGCACCGGTGACGGGCCACGGGCTCACTGGTCAGACTTCCGTAATGTTTGGCCCCGCAACGCGATCGGTGGCCGCCATAGCGTCGTCGCATGGTCCTGGACTGCGAACTCATCCTCCCGTGCCGCAACGAGGCGCGAGCCCTGCCGGCCCTGCTCGCCAGGGTTCCCGCGGGCATGTCCGTCCTGGTCGTCGACAACGGCTCGACCGACGGAACCGCCGACGTCGCCCGCGGGCTGGGGGCGCGGGTGGTGGTCGAGCACCGTCCCGGGTACGGCGCAGCGGTCCAGGCCGGAGTGGCCGCGGCCCGAGCGAGGTACGTCGCCGTGATGGACGGCGACGGTTCGCTGGACCCGGCGGAGCTGCTCCCCCTGCTCGAGGACGTCGCCGGAGGCCGGGCCACGATGGCCGTCGGGCGACGCCGCCCCGTCACCAGAGCCACCATGGACTGGCACGCGAAGGTCTTCAACGTGGTGGCGGCGTGGTGGATCGGCAGACGCACCGGGTTGCGGCTCCATGACGTCCCCTCCGTTCGGGTGACGCGCCGCGCAGACCTGCTCGCGCTCGGGGTCCGGGACCTGCGCTTCGGGTACCCGGTGGAGGTCCTGGTGAGGGCACACCGAGCAGGATGGTCCGTCGTCGAGCACGACATGACGTACCGGCCGCGGGCCGAGGGCACGACCTCCAAGGTGTCCGGCTCTTTGCTCGGCTCGGCCAGGGCTGCGCACGACCTCGTCAAGGCCCTCCCGTGAACGGCGCGACGATCCTCGTGGTGGCCAAGGCCCCGGTCGCGGGTGAGGTGAAGACCCGCCTCGCAGCCACCGTGGGAGCACACCACGCCGCACGCCTGGCGCAGGCGGCCCTGCTGGACACGCTGGCCGTGTGCGAGTCCGTCTTTCCGCAGGGACGTCGCGTGCTCGCGCTGGCCGGGAGCCTCCACCGTGCCGTCGACCCCGCCCAGCTGCTCCAGGCGCTGACCGGTTGGCACGTGGTCGGCCAGGACGGTCCGACGTTCGCGCACCGGCTCGCCACCGCGCACCGGGACGTCCACGCCACCCACGGCGGCCCGGTCGTCCAGCTCGGGATGGACACGCCCCACGTCACCGCCGGGCACCTCGAGGACGTCATCGCGGCCACCCGTGACGGTCGCCCCGTCCTGGGGCGTGCGCCGGACGGAGGCTGGTGGGTGCTGGCCACCACCTCGCCCGGGGACGTGGCCGGGCTGCACCTGGTGCCGATGTCCCACCCGGACACGTGGGTGCGCACCCGGGCCGCCGTGGAGGGCGCTGCCGGGACCGTCCTGCACACCGCCGAGCTCGGAGACGTCGACACCGCCTCGGACGCCCACGCAGTCGCCGCAGCAGCACCGCACACCAGGTTCGCCCACGCGTGGCGGCAGCTGGACACCACCCCGGAGAGCAGGACCGCATGAGCACCGTCACCAGCCCGGCAGGCATCACCGCGGGGGCTGCTCGCGTCGGCCCGTTCACGGACGCGGAGGCGGGGGGCCGTCCCGGTCATGCCTCACCTGCGCGGGTGTTCGCCACGGCCCTCGCCCTGGGGACGCTCACGGCGGTGATCGAGGGGCACACCACCCATCGGGACCTCCCCGTCCGGAGCTGGACGGGCAAGGCCTCCCGCAGCGACAGGTTCCTGCTCGACCACTGCCACGGCTCCACCATCGACCTGGGGTGCGGTCCCGGTCGCCTGGCGGCCGAGCTCCGCACCCGGGGCCACGACGTCCTCGGCGTCGACACCTCCCGAACAGCGCTGGTCGAAGCCAGACGACGTGGCGTGCCCGTCGAGTGCGGCAGCCTGTTCGACCCCCTGCCGGGTGAGGGAACGTGGGAGACCGTCCTGCTCGCGGACGGCAACATCGGCATCGGCGGCGACCCCACCGCCCTCCTCGCCCGCGCCAGGCACCTCATCCACGACCACGGTCGTGTGGTCGTCGACCTCGCGAAGGCGGGCACCGGCCTGCGCGTCCACCAGCTGCACCTGCGCGCCGGCGGCCTCGCGTCCACGTCGTTCCCGTGGGCGGAGCTCGGCCCCGACGCCTTGCCGCAGGCTGCCTCCGCGGCCGGCCTCGTCGTCGCTGCCGTCACCCAACGACACGGACGCACGGTCGGCGTCCTGGCCCCGTCCACCGGCGTGAAGTCGTGAGCGGCACCCGTTTCACCGACTCCCTCACGAGCCTCCTCGACCGAGCCCCCACGCCGGAGGACTTCACCAGCCCTGCCCGCAGCCCGCAGCTCACGGCGCGGGTCGGGACCTGGCTCGGCGTCTGCTTCCTGGTGGCCTTCCTCACCGGTGTCTGGAGCCACCTCGCACAGCTGCCGAACCCGCTGGTCCCCCTGCCGACCCGACCCATCTGGCTGTACCGGGTCACCCAGGGCGTGCACGTCGCGGCGGGGACCGCGGCCGTGCCGTTGCTGCTGGTCAAGCTGTGGTCGGTGTTCCCCCAGCTGTTCCGGCGCCCACCGACGCCGACCCGAGCCAGGCTGCTCGACGCCGTCGAACGGTTGTCCATCCTGGTGCTGGTCTCCAGCGCGTCGTTCCAGCTCGTCACCGGTCTGGCGAACTCCGCCCAGTGGTACCCGTGGTCGTTCTCGTTCCGGTCCACGCACTTCGCCCTCGGCTGGGTAGCCATGGGCTCCCTGCTCGTCCACGTCGCGGTGAAGCTGCCCGTCATTCGCAGCGCCTGGCTGGGGCCAGAGGTGGCACCCGTGCCGGGTGCTGTGTCCCGACGCACCATCCTGCGGGCCACCTGGGCGGCGGCCGGCGTCGCCGTGGTGACCAGCGCCGCCTCCGGGGTTCCGGGCGTCAGGCGCCTGTCGGCCCTCGCCCCACGCTCCGGCACAGGGCCCGGCAACGTGCCCGTCAACAAGTCCGCCGCCGCCGCGGGCGTCACGACCGCCGCGGCCGACCCCGGGTTCACCCTCGCCGTCAGCCGGGGCGGTGTCCACCGACAGCTGACCCGAGCAGACCTGGAGTCCATGCCGCAGACCACAGCCACCCTGCCCATCGCCTGCGTCGAAGGGTGGAGCGCCACCGGCACGTGGACCGGGGTGCGCATCACCGAGCTCATGGCCCTGGTCGACGCGCCCACCGGCTCGGCGGTCCTCGTCGAGTCCCTCCAACGCGGCGGTGCGTCGAGTCGGAGCCGAATGCCGGGCAACGTGGCCGCCGATCCGCAAGCCATCCTCGCCCTGACCCTCGACGGCGAACGACTGTCCCTCGACCACGGGTACCCGTGCCGGATCATCGCTCCCAACCGCCCCGGCGCGCTGCAGACGAAGTGGGTCAACCGGATCGAGGTGCAGGCATGACCGGCACCCTGCGCGGCACACGCACCGTCATCGGCGCGGTGGGGCTCGTGCTCGGCCTGTATGGCGTCGTGCGCCTCCTCGGCCTCGGCTGGGGCAACCTCCTGGCGACCGTCCCCTGGCTGGCCGGTGTCGTGGTCGTCCACGACGGGCTCCTCGCCCCCGTGGTCGTCCTCGTCGGGGTCGCGGCGGCGCGCGTCCTGCCGACCTGGGGCCGTCGTGCCGCACTGCTGGTCCTGGTCGTCCTCGGCCCACTGACGCTGCTGGCGGTGCCGGTGCTGGGCCGGTTCGGCGCGAAGGCCGACAACCCCACCCTCCTCGACCGTCCGTATGCCGCAGGATGGGCCGCGGTCGTCGCCGTAGTCTTGGTCGCAGCGGCAGCTGTGGCCGTCCACGACCGACGCGAAGGAGCACCCCGTGGCTGAGGTCCTCGTCGTCGACGACGACCTCACCGTCCGCGAGGTCGTCGTGTCCTACCTGCGGGCCGGTGGACACCGCGTACAGGAAGCCGGTGACGGCGAGGGTGCGCTGCGAGCCATGCGCGGCCGCGGTGCCGACCTGGTCGTCCTCGACCTGATGCTCCCCGGCGTCGACGGGCTCGAGGTGTGCCGCCGGCTGCGCGAGAGCAGCGACGTCCCGATCATCATGCTCACCGCCCTCGGCGCCGAGACCGACCGCCTCGTCGGTCTACGGCTCGGTGCCGACGACTACGTCACGAAACCGTTCAGTCCCCGCGAGCTCGCCCTGCGCGTCGACTCCGTCCTGCGTCGCGTCGGGCAACGACACCCCAAGGGCGCGACCGTGACCGACGGCGACCTCGTGGTCGAGCCGTCCGGGCACACGGCGACGCTGGCCGGTGCCGTCCTCCCGCTGACGGTGCGCGAGTTCGACCTGCTGCACTTCCTGGTCGCCAACCCCCGACAGGTCTGGTCCCGCGACGCGCTGCTGCGCGAGGTGTGGGGCTGGTCGTTCGGTGACCAGTCCACCGTCACCGTCCACGTCCGCCGCCTGCGCGAGAAGGTCGAGACCGACCCACGTCGCCCGGCCCGGCTGCTCACCGTGTGGGGCGTCGGCTACCGGTGGGAACCGCAGTGACCGGCGACCAGGTCACCGTGGTCCTCATCGCCGCCGGCTGGTCCCTGGGCGTCGGTGTCGTCGGTGCCCTCATCGGGTGGCGCATCCGACGCGCGCCCATCCGCTGGTCCGCCGGGCTCATCGCCGTCGTCGCCGTCGGCGGTGTCGTCGCCGGTGTCGTCGGAACTGCACGGGCGATGTTCCTCTCGAGCCACGACCTGGGCGTCATCGTCCTCGTCTGCGGTGTCTCCGGTGTGGTGTCGGCAGCGTTCGCGCTCCTGCTGGCCCGCACCCTGGCCCTGTCCGCGCGAAGACTCCGAGGCATGGCCGCTGCTGTCGGTGCGGGGCAGGACGTGGACGCGCCCGCCGGAGACCCGTCAGAGATGCGCGAGGTCGCGGACGAGCTGGCACGCAGCAGTGAACGGTTGCGTACCTCCCAGGCGCGCGAACGCCAGCTCGAGCAGTCCCGCCGCGAGCTCGTCGCCTGGGTGTCCCACGACCTGCGGACCCCGTTGGCTGGGTTGCGTGCCATGGCCGAGGCGCTCGACGACGGCGTGGCCAGCGACCCGCGGCGCTACCACCGGCAGATGCTGACGGAGACGAACCGGATGGCCGGCATGGTCGACGATCTGTTCGAGCTGTCCCGCATCCACGCCGGCGCGCTCAACCTGACCCTGGAACCCATGGTCCTGCGGGACGTCGTCAGCGAGTCCATCGCCGGCGCCACCCCGGTGGCCACCACCCGCGGTGTCGAGCTCGGCGGGAACGTCGTGCCCGACGTCGAGGTCCGCGCCGACGCCACGGCGCTGTCCCGGGTGGTGGGGAACCTCGTCATGAACGCCATCCGCCACACCCCGACCGACGGGGTCGTCCTCGTCGAGGGCCGCACGGCCGGGGACACCGTCGAGCTCACCGTGAGCGACGGCTGTGGCGGCATCGACCCCGACGACCTCGAGTCGGTGTTCGAGGTGGGCTGGCGCGGCACCCGCGCCCGGACACCGGGTCCGGACACCGGCGCCGGCCTCGGCCTGGCCATCGTGCGAGGGCTCGTCGAGGCACACCAGGGAACCGTGACCGTCAGCAACCACGGCAACGGCTGCCGCTTCGTCGTCCGCCTGCCCGCCTAGTCAGAAGTACGTTCCTGTGGCCGGGAGTCGATCGGAGAACGACGTGGACCTCACCCAGACCCGCACCAGCCTGCACGCGGTGGCCGAGCTCCTCCTCGCGGGCCCCCAGTACGACGCCTGCGGCGACATCCGCCTGCGCGTCGTCCCCGGCGGCATCGCGACCGTGGCCCGGCCCGACCTGCGGCTGCTTGGCTCCGAGCTGGTCGGACCGGGCGGGCGGCACCCGTTGACCGGGACCTATGCCGCGGCGGCCGCAGTCCTTGGGGTGACGCCCCGCGGGCTGGGCGACGTCTACAGCGACACCGTCGACGTCGCCCCGGAGGACTCGATCGTGACCGACTCCGACCACGTCGGCGTGCTGCTCGACGCGTTCGCCCGGGGCGACGCGGCACTGCGCACGTTCGCGGCGTCCGAGGAGCCGGTGCTCTGGCCCGAGCACTTCGACATCGGCATCTCGCTCGGCGAGGTCAACTACGGGGTCTCCCCCGGCGATGCGGTCATCCCCGAGCCCTACGCCTACGTCGGTCCGTGGCGGCGGCGACAGGGCGACTTCTGGAACCAGTCGTTCGGGGCGGCCAGGCTGATGGCAGAGCTGGACGACGTGGCGGCCTTCTTCGCCGAGGGCGCAGAGCGAGCCGTCACCGATTCCTGAGGGCGCTGGGAAGGCGCACGGCTCACGGACGGAACCGCCCCCTGGGTGCTCTGTCAGCCGCGGCCGGCGCCACCGCCGTTGCGACCGTGCGTGGCCGGGTGGCGCTCATCGACGTCGTCGGCTGCGACCTCACCCACGTGACGCTTGGCGTATGCCGCGTCCTCGGCTCCCGCTTCGACGTGCGTCGGGTCGAGCACGCGCTGCAGGAAGACCTTGGTCCGCTCCTCGGTGGGCTCTCCGATGACCTGCTCGGGCGCGCCCTCCTCGACGATGACGCCACCGTCCATGAAGATCACGCGATCGGCGACATCGCGGGCGAAGGCCATCTCGTGGGTCACGACGAACATCGTCATTCCCTCGCTGGCGAGCCGGCGCATGACTGAGAGGACGTCACCCACCAGTTCGGGGTCCAGGGCGGATGTCGGCTCATCGAAGAGCATCAGCTTGGGGTCCATCGACAGCGCTCGGGCGATGGCGACGCGCTGCTGCTGACCACCCGAGAGCTGCGCGGGGAAGGCGTCCTCCTTCTCGGAGAGGCCGACCTTCTCGAGGTTCTCGCGGGCCTTGGCCTGGGCCTCGTCCTTGCTCCGCTTGAGCACCGTGGTCTGGGCGACCGTGCAGTTCTCGAGGACCGACAGGTGCGGGAAGAGGTTGAACTGCTGGAAGACCATGCCCATGTTGCGACGGATGGCGTCGATGTCGCAGTCGGGGTCGTTGACCTCCTCCCCTCCCACCTTGATCGAGCCGCTCGTGGGGCTCTCGAGGAGGTTGATGCAGCGCAGGAAGGTCGACTTGCCGGAACCTGAGGGACCGATGACACAGACGACCTCGCCCTGGCGGATGGTGGCACTCAGCCCGCGCAGGACGTCGTTGGCGCCGAACGACTTGTGGAGGTCGGTGACCTCGACGATCGGGGCGGCCGGGGTGGGTGCGGTCACGGCTCAGCGCTCCTTCTTCTGTCGGGCTTCCATGCGGCGCACGATGATGGAGAGCGGGAGGGTGATGATCAGGTAGCAGAAGCCGGCCACCACGAGAGGTGTCAGGCTGGCGTTGTCGCTGGAGAGCTGGCGTCCGTACTTGGTCAGCTCGTAGCCCGAGGCCGACAGCCCCAGGACGTAGACGAGCGAGGAGTCCTTGACGAGGAGGATGAGCTCATTCGTCAACGGCGGAGTGATGACCCGGAAGGCCTGCGGCAGGACGATCTTCCGCGTGGCGACGCCGGACGGCATACCGAGCGAACGAGCAGCTTCGATCTGTCCGGGCGGTACGGCCTGGATTCCCGCTCGGATCGTCTCGGCCATGTAGGCGGAGGCGACGAGGCCGAGGGCGACCCACACCGTTCCGTAGGGGTCGTACGGGATGACGAACCCCTCGAAGGCCAGCGACATGAGGCCGAACGCGATGAAGACGATGATCGCCGGAAGGCCTCGGAAGAACTCGATCCAGATGGTCGCGATCCACCGGTAGGGGGCGACCGACGACAGTCGCATGAGGGCCAGCACCGTGCCCAGCAGGAGGCCGATGACGAAGGCGCCGGCTGTGTAGACGATGGTGTTCTTGAGCGCACCCCCGACGCCCTCGGTCAGGGTGGTCCTGATCAGGTCGCTGCGGAAGAACTGCTGCTGGATCTGGCCCCAGTCCGCGACGAACGCGATGACCAGCGCCACGCCGACGAGAACTGCGTACTGCACCCACCGGATCCGCTGGGCGCGCCTGCGCGGGGACAGCTTCTTCTTCGGTGGCGCTTCGGTGTGGGTGGCGCTCATCAGCTCTCCTGCCGACCTGCGGGGTCATGGGCCGCAACGCCGAGGGGCGACGGCCGGTCGAAACCGTACTGCCGCCCCCCACGCTGCGCGAGGTCACTTCGGTGCGTCGACTCCGAACCACTTCTTGTAGATCGTGTTGTAGCTGCCGTCGGCGACTGCAGCCTTGAGTACCTCGTTGGTCAGCTCGGTGAGCTTCTGACCGTTGGCGTCCTTCTTGAACATCAGGCCGTACTGCTCGCCGGTGTCGAACTCCTTGACGACCGCGGTCGTCGGGTTGTCCTTCACGTAGTCCAGGAGGGGCCCGTTGTCGTTGATCGCGGCGTCCACCCGACCTGCGAGCACGGCCGCGAGCTGGGTCGGCAGGTCATCGAAGACCACCGGCGTGAAGCCGTTGGCCCCCTTTTCCTTCTCGGCGAACTCCTGGCCCGTGGTGTCGGTCTGGACGCCGATCTTCTTGCCCTTGAGGCTGGCGAGGTCGGTGACACCCGAGTCCTTCTTGGTGATGAGTGCCGCCGTCGAGTCGAAGTACGGGTCCGAGAAGCTGATGGCCTGCTTGCGCTTGTCGTTGATCGTCGTCGCCCCGTAGCCGGCGTCGCACTTCTTGGCCGCGAAGGCAGCACCCGACGTGATCGTCGCGAACTCGATGTCGACGACCTCCTGCTCGACCCCGAGCTTCTTGGCGACGAGGTCCATGAGGTCCACGTCGAAGCCGACGACCTCGGAGCCTTCCTTGAACTCGAACGGCTTGTAGGACAGGTGGGTGCAGGCCTTGAGCTTGCCCCCCGTGATCAGCGCCACGCCAGCGGAGTTCGTGGCGGCGGGGGCGGCATCGTCACCGGAACCGCACGCGGCAAGGGCCAACGTGGACGTGAGCGCGACGACAGCGAGGGCGCTGGCGCGGCGTGTGCGTGAGGTGGTCACCGGAGTACTCCTAGGCGGTAGTGAACGTGGTCGACCCACGTCTGACTGCCGCCGACAGTACCCAGCGCTGGGCGGCATACACCGCCTTGACTTCAGGCAACCCCGAATCGTGACCTGCTGCGCGGGGACCGCGGCTCAGGGCCGCTCCGAGGCCCTGACGTGCGGGTACTCCTCGTCGCGGGACTGGAAGGCGAGGATCGCGGGGTTGCCGATCACGCCGTCACGGATCTCGACGGCGCGTTTGATGGTCTCGTCCGAGTCCCACGCGGCGGACCCCGCCAGCACCGTCGCCACGTGGGGAAGCAGTGCCTCGCTGATCTCCCAGGTCGCGGAGTCCCAGAGGTAGGACGGGCTGTGGTCGACCCCGTAGTAGCGGACGTGCTCACCCACGGTGAACATCGGGTCCTCGAACGTCGTCGGTCTGGCCCAGCTGAAACCCATGCCCTCGTCGCACGAGACATCGATGACCAGCGTGCCGGGCGCCAGCGTCGGCAGGTCCGCGTCGTGGAGGAACACCATCGGCGCGTTCGGGTCCTGCAGCACGCAGTTGACGATGATGTCGTGCTCGGCCAGGTAGGTCGCCAACGGCACCGGGCCGTTCTCCGTGTAGGCGACGCTGCCGCTCCCGCCCTCGGGCCGGTCGAAGTTGACGATGTTCGCCGAGTGGATGGGCGACGCGATCTCGGCGACCTCCCGCAGGCTGAGGACGTCCACCTGGTTGAGGCCCAGGGCGCTGAGGGCGGTCACTGCGCCACGGGCCGTGGCACCGAAGCCGATGACGGCGGCACTCAGTCGACGTCCGTAGTCACCTGTCGATCCCACCAGCGAGAGCGCGTGCAGCACCGACGCGTAGCCGGCGAGCTCGTTGTTCTTGTGCAGCACGTGCAGGTTGAAGGCACCATCGGGGCGCCAGTGGTTCATCGCCTCGAACGCGATGAGCGTCAGCCGCTTGTCGATCGCCAGCTGGGTGATCTCGGCGTCCTGGACGCAGTGCGGCCACCCCCAGAGGACCTGGCCCTCCCGCAGCTCCGCGACGTCGGCCGCGAGGGGCTTGGGCAGCATGATGACGTCGCACTCGTCCACGAGCTGCTGGCGGGAGAGGATCCCGCCGACGAACGGGCGCAGCTGCTCGTCCGAGATCCCGAAGTTCTCGCCGTACCCCTGCTCGAGGAAGACCTGCCCCCGCAGTGCCGGGTCGAGGCGTTCCAGGTGCCGCGGGTGGATGGGAAGTCGGCGTTCGTTCTCCTTGCGTGAGCGGGAGACGATTCCAAGGCTGAGCTGCTGCACGGATACCCCTTCGAGTGGGTCCACTGTCTAACACACTCGACACGTCGTCCCTGAGGTCGTCGTCGGTTCCTCCGTGATCGGAGCCGACGAGCGAGGTCCGCGTCGGCCCTGACTCTGACCGGAGCCGACCTGCTCGTATGCGCTCTGGATTACATGCAATCTGCAGCGGATGAAGGGATATGACAACTTCGGCAGGCGAGGAATCGCCTGTGGTCGATCCGTTCGCCCGTTTGCCCGGTGCGCGTGTAGGCGAGCACGAAGTCAGCCCTCGACCAGCTGGCAGTCCGAGGTCCGCGCGGCCGCCCTCATCCATCCCCTGTGGAGGTCGTCGGACGGTCGTGCACGCTTCGATGGGCCATGTCGAAGGTCGACAGGACTTCGACGAGGAAGTCGCTGGCCGCCGCCGTGATCGAAGGTATCTCCTGCTCCTGCGCCCCGGCGAGGACTTCGGCCAACACTCGGTGATGGACTCCGACAAGGTTCAGGAGGCTCACCCTGTCGTCGATCGCGTTGCGCCCCAGCTGGTAGCCGAGCGCCAGCGCTGCTTCACTCCGCTGTGGGAGGTAGCGCAGGAATGCGGCCCGGTAGTCACGCAGCAGGTCCTCCAGCCTGGTCACGAAGCACCCACAGCCCGAAGCCGGGCGAGGTAGGCGAGGCCTTCCTCCAGGTCCAGGGCGGTCGGCACCTGCCCCATGTCCATGCCCAGGCGCACCATCGCGAAAGCCACCTCGGGCTGGATGCCCACGATCACGGTGGTCGCACCCCGCAACCGGGCGATGTCGGCGATGGAGCGCAGGGTTCGGGACCCGAAGCTGTCGATCACGTCGAGGGCGGCGACGTCGATGATGATCCCGCGCGCCCGGACCTCGCCGATCTGCCTCACGAGGTCGTTCTGGAACCGGATCATCTCGGAGTCGTCGAGGGCAGTGTGAACCGACGCCACAAGGGTGTCGCCTTGTCGCAGGATGGAGACGAGCGCCGGTCCTGAGTTCACGAGCCTTCACTCACCTCCTTGCGGGTGACGGAGTAGCCAAGCAGGCGCTCTGCCTCCTCGAGACCCCCTTGGAGGTCGCCGATGGTGTTCATCTTGCTCAGGTCGACACCGATGGTGACCAAGGTCTGGGCGATGGTTGGCGACAGGCCGGTGATGATGACGCTTGCCCCCATCAGTCGCGACGCGTCCACGGTCTGCACGAGGTGGTTGGCGACCGTCTCATCGACGTCCGGAGCGCCGGTGATGTCGATGACGACCACCTTGGCGCGATGGGTGCGTATGCCGCTCAGCAGCTGCTCGGTGAGCTGCTTGGCACGCTCGCTGTCCAGGACACCGATGATCGGGAGGATGAGAAGCCTCTCGCGCACGGGCAGCACAGGCGTGGACAACTCACGGATGGCATCCTGCTGCTGGCGGATGACCCGCTCGCGCTCGTCCACGAAGCTGACGGCGACGGTGTTCGCGATGCGGTTCGCGGCGGGCTCGTAGGCATCGAGGATCTGGTTGAGCAGCCCGAAGTCTCGTTGGTACTTCTCGAACAGCGAGCGTGCGAGGACGTCGCGCAGAAGGAGGACGATGCCGACGACCTCATGGGTTTCCACGCCTCTGGGGATGATGCGTTCCGAGAGGTCACGGGCGTAGTGCTGCAGCGCCTCGACGCTCCCGGTCTCGAGCACCTCGACATAGTTGTCGTACACCGAGGTGGTCTCGGCGACCATCTCCTGTGGGGTCATCGCCTCGAGCAGGTGGGCGTCACGGATCCGGGAAGCCCACTCGTCGCGCAGCTTGGCCCGGTGCTCCCTCAGGTGGGCCACCAGCTGCGGCAGGAGATGGTTCCCCGACAACGAGGAGCCTGGTTCCGTGTCCATCGCGGTTTCGTCGGTGTTCATGCGGATCCCTTCGGGTCGAACCACTTGGTCATGCTGACAGTCGTTCCGTGACCTGCCTCCGAGACGAGGTTGAACTCGTCCATGAGTCGTCGGGCGCCGGGAAGGCCCAACCCGAGCCCGCTGTAGGTGCTGTAGCCGTCCTGGAGCGCGGCCTCGACGTCCGCGATGCCCGGTCCCATGTCCCTGGCGACCACCCGGATCCCGCGGCGTGGCCGCTCCAGGAGCTCGATCGTCACGTCGCCGTTGTCGGCGAACCGGACGATGTTGCGGGCGACCTCGGAGACAGCGGTGGCAAGCATGGTGAGGTCGGTGCCGGTGAAGCCGGCCTGGGCGGCCAGGTCTCGTGCCGCTCGCCGGGCGGACACGATGTCAGGGTCGGCTCCGATGGTCACGTGGAGAACATCGTCCCGGACCGGTCCACGGTCCAGCAGCGGTTCGCTGAGCCGGGCGCACACGTCGCACTCCAGCAGGTGCCGGGCAGCGTCCACCTCACGCTGGCGACGCCGGTCAGCACTCGACAGAGCCAGGAGGACAGGCCTGCACCTGTCGGTGGGTGGCTCGATGTGGTCGAGCGCCAAGAGGTACTCGACGCGGAGCCGCGCGCGTGTTCTCTTGAGCTGGGCGGCAACAGCCCCGGCCGTGCTCCCCGCTTCGTCGGCCAGCATCTGCGTGGCGGCGCCGCTGACCTCGTGGGCGAGCAGCACCTGTCTCTCGCGGTCGGTGAGCCTGCGCAGGGCCTCGTTGATGGCGAGCTGCTCCTCCGAGGCGACCAGCACGTTCTCGACGTCATCCGGCTGGGTGGGATCGAAGACCCTGTGTCGATTGCGCACCTCACGGTCGTCCCTGCGCCACATCGTCGCCATGACGTTGCGGACGGTCGCGATCGCGTATGGCTCGATCATGCCGGGTTCGATCCGGTCCTCGGCGGCCAGGACCCGCACAAGAGTTTCCTGCACGAGATCCTCAGCCGACGGATGCTGTCCGACGCGAGCCGCGACGATGCGGCGCAGCATCGGGATCAGAGCGGCGACGTCCTCCGCCCCTCCCGGCTCTGGAGGCTGGTCCGCCGTCCTGGCCGTCGTCACGAGGCCGACCCTACGCCGGAGGACGGCGCTCCACCTCTCTGACGTGCGGCTTTGTCGGAGCGCGAGGCAGTAGCCAGCAAGGTAGGCCTCCTGCAGGCAACGCAGCCCTGACCCGTTTCAGGAACTGCCGGGATCGCCTTCGGCGTCATCGCTCTCGGCGCCCGGGGACCGGGTGTCGGGCCCCCCGACGGGAGCCATCCCCGCCAGCAGCGTGCTCTCCGCGAGCGGGTCGACATACCCGGGCGGTAGCGGCGGGTCTCGGGGAAGGGGGACTGGGAAACCGTCCACCGAGCCACGTACGGCTGGGTCTTCATGCACATCCCGATGGTCACCGTGGGGGCAGGACACTGGCGACCTCCCCCCGACGTAGGTGTTCCGGGGCGTCGGGTTGGGTTGACGCGGTGGTTGCGGTCACCGCCGTCGCGCCATGGGGCCAGGGTCGCTGTGGAGCGTCCAGAGCTCCACCTTGTGCAGCAGGTGCATGAGACCGAGGGCGAGGAGGGGCGTCGCGAGGGCGAGGGCGATCACCGGCGGACCATTTCCTTTGCTGCTGCTGACTTGCCGCGGCGGGGACCGTGACCGCGAGGAAACGCCAGGCAGGGATCGATGACGAAGGCATCCACGTCGATGGTCATACCCATGAGGTCGAGCTTCAATCCACGGACGACGGGGCGAAGACCCTGTTCGTCACGCACGAGGTCCGCGGGCACGGTGGCACGTCGCGTGTCCACACCGATCAGGGTGCCGTCCGGCTCGCGGAGCTCCCCGGTGAAGATGCCCGAGACGAATGCGCCCCGAGGCGCGATGACCAGACGGGTGAGACGAAGGCTGCCCACCATCGCCCCCATCCGTCCGCGTGGTGAGCGGAACCGACCGACGATCGGGGTGGTGTCGCGTGGATATCGCTCGGAAGAACTGGATCGAGCTCTCGGCTTGAAGGCGATCACGGTCATCGGGGGCTCCATGGGGTTGACGGAATGATGGCGGCCGGGCCGCGGTGGCACTCCGGAATGAGGGGGGGAGCGCCACCGCGGGGCAGGAAGGGGCTGGAGTCAGAGACCCAGGCCCGTGAGGAGGCGGTTGAGCAGGGCCGCGACACCACCCAGCGCGTTGCCGGGACCGTCGAACAGCCCGGCGACGGCGCACAGCAGGTTGCCCAAGAGGTTGCCCGCACCCGGCACGGCCGTGACGTCCAGGACGACTGGCGCGAGGTCGATGACGAGCCCGAGCACGTCGAGGTGCAGTGGACCGAGGTCCAGGTTGAGGATGCTGCATCCGTCGGGCGCGGCAAGGTTCTGCACGGGGGCCGTGAAGGTCGTTCCACCCGCTGGCAGGCCGGTACCGCTGATGGTGCCTGAGAGCTGGACCACTCCGTTGACGACAGAGGTGGTCAGGTTGCTGAGGCTGCCGACGAAGGCTGTGCCGTCTGGCAGCGTTCCCGTCACAGGCAGAGTGGTGGCTGCGGGTTGCGCCGCCGGGGCCACCGTCGCGCGCGGCGGTGCCGCGCTGGCCGAGGTGGCTGAAGGGACGAGCCCCACGGCGCCTGCGATGAGGATGGCCGTTCCGGTTCCGATGAGCTTGGTCTTCATCATGAGGTTCTCCTTGGGCGGGCCGGTGGGCCCTTGAGGATCGAGTTGCTGCTGACGGCGGACCAGGTCGGCCCTGCACTCTCCCGTCACACCCATGAAGACCCCCTCACCTCCTCGACATGACGCGGCGATGATGCGGCGGTTCGTCGGGTGTTCGCGCCTGAAGCTGCCCAGACGGGGCGAGGAAGAGCTCCGAGGCACTCGTGGAGCGGGTGTTTCGCGGCCGAGGGCAGGCAACGCCCGATCGAAGCTGCAGCGCGAGGACGTGTCCCACGCACACGGACGACGTGTGGACGCCGATGCCCCCCTCACGTGACGCGATGCCTCGTTCACGGCCCCGGACGGGCGCAGGAGGAACGCCCATGAGCCCTTCGAGAACCTTCAAGCCCTCGGACGAGTCGATGCGCGAACCGCGCGTCCGTGGCTTCCCGTGCCCTCAACCAGTTGCGGCGTCGGCGGGCTCCGCAGCTGCGGGACCGAAGGCCGCCAGGATGTTGAGCAGGTTGCGACCCGGGTCGAGGCTCGAGTACCTCGGGTCTGACAGCCCTTCGGTGATGCGCGCGGCCACCACAGAAAGCTTGAGGTTTGACCGACTGGAGTAGGTGCGCAGAAGGTCGAACGCCGCCTCGTCGTCGATGCCGAAGCTCAGCATCAGCGCCCCCTTGGCCTGCTCGATCGCCGCCCGGTGTTCCATTGCACCGTGGACCGCCTCGTTGGCGTACTCACGCAGCATGTCCGTGAGGTCGAGGACAAAGCCGAAAAGGCGTGTGACCTGGCCCTGGTACGCCTCGGCGTACCCCACGTAGCGGACTCGACGTAAGCGCCCGTGCGGGTCGCGCAGCTCATAGACGCAGGTATAGGGGCCCGGCGTGGCGAGATGCTTCTGGAACCGGGCGAGCATCTCGTCGCGATGTTCCTCCACCATTCGGTCGAGCATGATCTCCGTAGTGGGGACGTCGTCCACCGACAGGCCGTGAAGAGCCCGCAGGCCCGTCGACCACGACCAGCGCCCTGCGAGGACGTCGTACTCGAAGGCGAGCTTCGGCTCATCCACTCGTGGTGACGACATGAAGGACCTCCTACCACCAAAGCGCCTCATCAGGATCGCTGCTAAAGGGGCGGCCGCTCCTTGACCAATTCACAGGATGCCACAGATCGGCACCGCTGATCCCAGCGCATTCGAGGGAATGGACCACGGCCCGTCAGGGTAGTTAGCCGGCAGACTGCCCCCGGTACGGCTCCAACAGCGCGGGCCTTCAGGGGCCGGGGGCAGTCGCCTGCCAGTCACCATAAATGGGGCACCTCGACACGGCAACGACCCCGCCGCCCCGACCGGCTGGCGAACAGTCCGGGTGCTCCGCCCAACGCCGGCCACCTGGAATCGCTGACGCGCCCGGGCTACTACCGGGCCGGCGCGATCTCGTCAGACGTGACTGGTCCTGCAGATGCAGCTGTCGATCCGCGGACTCGTGTCAACACCCAGTTCGTCGAGGTGAAGGGACTCGTCACTCACGTCAGCCCGTGAACGTGTTCGTGGGCAGCGGGTCCGAATGACGCCCACGCTCAGTAGGGGTGCCCGACATAGCTGTTTGGCGACGATACCTGCGAGTGTTCCAGGCAGTCGAACAGTTCTTGCAACGAGCCGAACGCACGAGCACGCGGAAGCCCTGACAGGCGCCACAAAAGGTGGCTGGGGGCATGCTTGCGTAGCAGGACCGCGGCCAGGTCGTCATATCCGGCCGGAAAGCAATCGACTGGCAGAACCATGGCCAACTCCTGACGCCAATCTGCCTCGGGAATGACCGGAGACTGGTCCTCCATGTTTCCTCGCTTCCATGTCGGTTCAGAGGTCCGCACAGGACCGTCGCCCGTTACTGCCCTCACCGGGACATCGCCAAACGTTGACGCCACGTCAGACAACCGTGTCTCGGACTGAGCAGCGACAGGTCCTGGGGCCGTCCGGTCGCATCGTCCACGATCGGGGGTACGGTGATCAGGTAGCGCACCTGGACCCGTGCGCCTCAGCGATGGCATGCGTCCGGGTCCAGCAGCGCGGCTCAACGGCGGCCATCTCGGGTCGTCGTCATCTCGACTAGACGACGTCACCCGGGCAGTGCCCTCGCTCCCCCGCGTGCGAGGGCACTGTCGCCGCGGGGACCGATCACGGTCTGGGAGCCTGACGTTGGGCCTTGCGAGCGGATCTGCGGCCCCTGGAGGTCAGGCAGAACGCCGTGCGGCGACCGCCACCTGTCGGTACTGCTCACGCTCTTCAGGGGTGGTGCCACCCCACACGCCATACGGCTCCTGGACCGTCATCGCGTGCTCCAGGCACGCCTGGGTGACCGGGCAGGTCGCGCACAGCGCCTTGGCGCGCTCCTCACGCGTCAGGCGGCGGTTGCCGCGCTCTGAGTCCGCAGGAAAGAACTCGTTCGGGTCCGTGGTGCGGCACGCACCGCGGGTCTGCCACTCATAGGAGCTGAGAAGTGGCTTGGGCAGTCGACTGATGTTCGTCATGACGGGGCTCCTCTTTCCGTGGGGAAATGTCGAACTTGTCCACAAGTTATGCAGAACTTGTTCACGATGCAAGGCCCGGACCCGTGGGCTGTGCGCTCCAGGTGCCTCACGCGATCACCGGCCGCGTGCCGCTGACCTGCGCGGATGTGGCCTTCCGGTGGGCTCGAGCGGCTGGATAGGGTCAAGTCGTGACTGTTTTGCGCCCGTTGCTTGCTGTCGTCGCAGTGCTGACCGCGTGCGGTGCACTGGCGGGGTGTGCGGGACAGGGCAACGCCGAGAACGACAACGCCCTGGCCGTCGCCGGTCAGTTCACCCGGTCCGTCCGCACCGACCCCGCCCGAGCCTGCGCACTCCTGGCGCCCCAGACGCTGAAGACCGTCGAGGACGAGGGCGGGACCTGCGCCACAGCCCTGCCTCGGGAGGTGCAGCCAGCGATCGGAGGTACCAGCGCGGTGCAGGTCTACGGCAAGGACGCCATCGTCCACCTGGGCACGAGCACGCTGTTCCTGGCCCGCTTCGGGCTCGGCTGGCGCGTGACAGCCGCCGGCTGCACCCCGCAGCCCGACCGGCCCTACGACTGCACCGTCAGGGGGAGCTGACGTGCGTGCCCTCTTCCTGTCCTACGTCGCGTTCATCGTGCTCGGCCTCGCGTACTGCATCGCGATCGGGGTGGTCCACCGATGAGGAAGACGTTGCGCGAGAACGGACTCACGCTCGCCTTCACCGCCCTGCTCGTCCTCGCGCTCGCCGGGCAGGCCCTCACGGGGCAGGCGAGCTACAACGACGCTGCCACGGACGCCGGGTTGCCGACCCTGAGCATCGTCGAGTACGTCACGTCGTCGCAGTTCACGGTCGACGTCGCAGAGAACTGGCAGTCGGAGTACCTGCAGTTCCTCCTCTACATCCTGCTCACCGTGTGGCTGCTGCAGAAGGGCTCGCCGGAGTCCAAGCCCCTGGACTCGGCGGGGCGCGAGTCCGACAAGGACCAGAAGGTCGGGGTGTACGCCGACCAGGACTCCCCGAGATGGGCGGCCGTCGGTGGGTGGCGTACCGAGCTGTTCTCGCGATCCCTCGGGCTGGCCATGGGGGCCGTCTTCCTCGGGTCGTGGGCTGCCCAGCTCGTCGCCGGGCGCTCCGCCTACAACGCCGAGCAGCTCCAGGACCTGCAGGACCCCCTCACCTGGTCCCAGTACCTGGACGCCCCGGACTTCTGGAACCGCACCTTCCAGAACTGGCAGTCCGAGTTCCTCGCCGTCGGCAGCATGGTCGTGTTCAGCATCTACCTGCGCGAACGCGGCTCCCCGGAGTCCAAGCCGGTCGGTACCGCCGACACGGCGACGGGCGTCGAGGGCTGACGCCGCGCACCCCACCGGAGTGATCAGTCCGGCGGCTCCGCGACGGGATCACCTCGTGCCTCGTCCTCAGCCAGCCCACAGTCCGGTATCACGGGCTCGACGTAGCCGGGCGGCGGTGGCGGGTCCGGTGTCACGGGCGGGAACGTCGTCCCGTCGGGGCGCAGGTGCGATGTGTTGTCGGTCATCATTGGCCACCTCCTCCGTCACGATGCCCACCCGGGACCGCCCCAAACATCCGGCGCACCGAGGTGCATCAGTGGGCAGACGGGGCGTCGGTGGACCAGGTAGGGGTCGTGGCAAGGTCCGCGGCGACGGGAGCCGACACCGGACGGGGCTCCCCTGAAGGAATCGGCAGCTGGCCGGTTCCGGGGCGGCGGGGGTGCAGGTCACGCTGTCCGCGGCACGCACCGACGAGAAGCCGCAACGCCTCGCTCACCGTCTGGGCGACCACTCGCTCCGGCGGCCCGTCGAAGTGGAAGAGGTGGGACTCCACGCGGCCCGGGCGCCGGACAGCAAGCCAGGTGGTCCCCGCCACCACGCCGCTCTCGGGGCCGGGACCGGCCACTCCTGTCGCTGCCAGGGTGAGGTCGGCACTGAAGAGCTCTGCTGCAGATGCCGCCATGGTGCACGCGGCCGTCGGGCTGACGACCGGGCCCGGTGCGACCCCGAGGACGTCGAACTTCGTTCGTGAGGCGTAGACGACGACGCCACCGAGGAACCACGCGGACGCGTCAGGACCGCGGCCCAGCTCCGTCGCGATGGCCCCGGACGTCAGCGACTCTGCCACCGCGACCGTCCAACCGCGCTCCTGCACGAGCCCGGCGAGGACCTCGGCACGCGTCCGGACGTCGGTCATGCTGGACGCCCCCCGTCCATCGCTCCCGGGAGGCGGGGAGGTGACGGCGTCGCCGCCGCCGGCTCACCGCATCCGTGGTTGGGGACCGAGTGCACCGTGTCGGCGTCGGGTCGACCCATGACGTGGACGACCTGCCGACGTACGATGGGAACGCCCTTCGGGGCCCCGGGCGGGCGTCGAGGGCCGAGCGCAGCATCCCCCCTGCTGCAGCCCCGGTACTCCGCCCGTTCGGGTTGCACCTCACGCATCGGGATCTCCTTGGCCCCCGGTCTCCCGCAGCTCCCGCCCCCGCTCCACGTCCTGCTCCTCCTTGGCCCGTGACTTGTCGCTCGTGCGCGTGTCCCGGGGGGGCAGCTGCAGCGTGCGTTCGGCGGGCACCCCCGACTGGAGCTCCCGGCCACGTTCGAGCTCGCTGTCCAGCTCTGCACCGAAGAGGAGTGCGAGGTTGGTGAGCCACAGCCACAGCAGGAAGACCACCACCCCCGCAAGGGCGCCATACGTCTTGTCGTAGCTGGAGAACCTCGAGACGTAGAAGCCGAACGCGAGCGAGGCCAGCACCCACACGACGATGGCCACCAGCGCCCCCACGCTGAGCCACCGGAACCGCGGCTGCTCGACGTTGGGGGTGGCGTAGTACAGCAGCGCCACCACGAGTGCGACCACGACGAGGATGACGGGCCACTTGGCGATGTTCCAGACGAGCAAGGCGGTGGACCCGACCCCGATCGCGTCGCCTACGGCCTTGGCGGCAGGGCCCGTGAGCACGAGCGCGACGGCGACCAGCGCCACGAGGACGAGGGCGACGAGGGTCACGACGAGCATCACCGGCCGCAGCTTCCAGAACGGGCGGCCTTCCTCCACCTCGTACATGCGGTTCATGGCCCGCCCGAAGGCTCCGACGTAGCCCGATGCGGACCAGAGAGAGGCGGCGAGGCCGATGACGAATGCCACGCCCGCTGCCCCACCACGGTCGGCGAGCGACTGCAGCGTGGGTCCGAGGGTCGTGGCGGCAGAGCCCGCACCCACGTCACGCAGGATGCCCAGAAGCGTGTCGACCGTCGTCCGGCTCTGCCCGACGAGGCCCACGAGGGACAGGAGCGCGATCGCGGCTGGGAAGAGCGCCAGCACCGCGTAGTAGGTCAGCGCGGCCGCAAGGTCCGTGCACTGGTCCCTGCTGAACTCCCTCAGCGTCTTGCGGGCGATGAACTGCCATGACTCCTTCGAGACCTCGGTGGGTGAGTCCGGCTGTCGCTCGGGTGCATCGCCCCCATGGGCGTCGGTTCCGGTGTCGGTGTGCGTCGTTGCTGGCATGCCTGCCCTGTGCCCCGCCGAGGACGTCCTCAACCGTGTTTTTGACCAGTACTGCCGGGCACTTCTGGCGGCGAGCGTGGCGACGCGGTTGCGGTTCGCCCCGCACAAGTCGCCCACGTCGCGGACTCAGGGGATGTCGGCCAGGCGCTCCAGGAGGGACACGGCGTCGTGCGGAGCCCGGCCGTCGATGTCGTTGTCGAAGTAGACGTAGGAGTCGATCCCCTCGGCGCTCCATCCGCGGATGCGCTCGGCCCACGCGTCGAGGGTCGCAGCGGCGTAGCCACCCCCGTACAGCCTGTCCTCCCCGTGCAGCCTGACGTAGGCGTGGTCCGTGGTGAGCGCAGCGAACCTGGGCCAGGTGCCGGCGCTGTCCGACTCGACCAGCGCCACACCGTGGCGGTCCAGCAGTGCGCGCGCGCGGGGGTCGTCGAAGCTCTGGTGCCGGGGTTCCAGCGCGTGACGAACCGGTGTGGCCGGGTCCACGCCCACCTCCAGCTGGGTCTGGGTCCGCCCCTCGGCAACCTTGTCGTCGTGCTGGCATGCCAGGGTCGCGGCCTCGCCCGCGGTGAGCGGCAGGAGGGAGAGGAAGGTGTCGAGCCGGTCCTCGTCGAATTGGGACCGGGCGGGCAGCTGCCACAGGGTCGGTCCCAGAGCTGGTCCCAGGGCCAGGACTCCCGAGGCCCAGTGGTTCGCCAGCGCGGTCTCGACGCCCTGCAACTGCCGGAGGTGGGTGATGTACCGCCCGCCCTTGACGGCGAACTCGAAGTGTGGCGGGGCCGCGGCAGCCCAGCTGCGGTACCGCTCAGGGCGTTGCAGGGAGTAGAACGAGCCGTTCACCTCGACACTGGTGACGAGGCGGCTGAGGTGGGACAGCTCGTCGCGCTGCCGCAACCCCGCAGGGTAGAAGTCGCCCCGCCAGCTCGCGTAGCGCCACCCCGAGGTGCCGACCCGCACACGCCCGGCCCCGCGCCTCAGGGCTGCCCCTGCTCGCCAGGGCCCCGATGGGCGCGGTGCCGTGGGCTCACCGGAGCGCGCCGCGGTCGGGCTGCGGGCTCGGCGTCGGCGCAGTGGGGTCCGGGGAGGGCGCGGGGCTCGGACCGGGCTCGGGCGAGGAGACCGGCGACGGGCCGGGATCACTCGGGTCGGGTCTCGGCGTCGGGCTGCCACCCGGTCCAGCGGGGACGGAGAGCGGGTCGGGTGCGCCGCCCGGATCGGTCGCCGGGGGCTGCTGGCGAGTCGCCATGGGTGGATCCTTTCGTTCGGGGTCGACCGGTTGGTTCAGCCCTGCTTGGCACTCGTGGCGATGCCGTCGAGGATGTGCCGTTGGGCCACGGCGAAGACGATGATCAGGTGCAGCGCCAACAGGGCCGGTGTCGCGAGCCGGCCGGTCAGTCTCCGTGTGTCCATGTCGCAACCTCCAGGAGTGAGCTGGATTCGTCCCAGCATTGCATCCATCCGCTCGGACGTCGGAGAAACACTTCGACGACGAGAAGTGTCGGAGAGGCCTCACGTCCTCAGGCCACCAGGCCGGAGACGTCCAGCTCGTGCCGCAGCCGCGCCACGATCCCGCTGAGGAGGCGCGACACCTGCATCTGGCTCACGCCGAGCTCCTCGCCGATCTCGGTCTGTGTCATCTCCTCGACGAACCGAAGGTGGACGATCCGGCGCTCACGGTCACTGAGCGACTGCAGGCAGGTCGTCAGGGCCAAGTGGTTGTCCACGGCCGTCGACTCGTCCTGGGCCAGCAGCGAATCCACCCACCCGGACACACCATGAGCGACATGGTCCAGCGACGCAGCCCGGAACGCCCGGCGGCAGGCCATGACCTCATCCACCTCCTGGGTGCTCCAGCCCAACGAGGCCGCGAGCTCCGTGGCCGTGGGTTCGGATTGCAGTTCCTGGCGCAGCCGCTCCTGCTCGGCGATCATCCGCTCACGGCTCTCCTGCAGGCCCCTGGGGGGTCGCACGGCCCAGCAGCAGTCACGGAAGTAGTGCTTGATCTCGCCTTGGATGGTTGCGCGGGCGAAGGCGCCGAAACCGGAACCCTTTCCACTGACATACCGGTTGGCCGCCTTGACGAGCGCGGCATGGGCGACCTGCGACAGGTCCTCGAACTCGACTCCTCGTCGGCTGTAGCGACGTGCGCACGAGGAAGCCAGGTCGAGGCAGAGCAGGACGGCGTCGTGCCTGAGGCGGCTGGCCTCCGTCGCGTCCCTGCACGCGAGCGCGGCTTCGAGCAGCGCCTCCGCGCGCTGGAGGTTCGGGCCGCGACCGGCGCCAGAAGGGTCGGGGTGGGAAGGCTGGGCAACGGGTCCATGGGGCGCCCTTCGTGCTGGTGGGTATGCACCGGCGCCGCTGTTGGACCATGCGTTCGATCTAGAAAAGCACCCCATATCGGACCGCGCAACACAGGCGGGGCGCGCGCCTGTCCAGCTGGCGCGGCGCGACAGGCGGTCGTGATTCGTCACCGGGGGTCGAGCCGAACCCGGGTCTCGCGCAACGTTATCCAACCGTGCCCGGTTCGACAGCGTCCGGGTAGTGGGCGCGGCAGCAGATTCCCGAGGCAGCCCTGAAGCGGGCTGTTCCCTTGAACCCGGGCAAATTGATCCGGCCCGACGCAAGCCGATGCTCGGTGCCACGAGCGGCCAGCTCGAGACCGACTCCCCTCGGGCCGCCCAGCGGCCCACCGCCCCGGGGGAATGGAACCGCTGAGGACCGGGTATCCCCGTGGTACCGAGTCGGGGCCCATGACCAGGAGGACCAATGACCCGTCCCTTTCGCATGCACCAGACGACCTGTCGTGAATCAGTGACTGCGCTCCGCGTCGACTGGATGCCGGAGCGCTCGTAATGGCCCAGCTCATCGCGACCCGTTCCGTGACGGCACCGGAGGGATTGTGCCTCGTCCTGCATGGTGGCGGTTCCCGACGCGGCATGATGCGGGTGAGCCCCGCACACCGCTCGGTGCTGCGGATGATCCCCACGGCTGCTCGCACGGCGCTGGCCGGGCGTGGTCGGCTCGGCGTCTACCGGCTCCTCAACACCATCCGCGGCTGGGACACCCACCAGACCCCGGTGGTCGACGTCGAGTGGGCGCTGGACCAGCTCGGACTCGAGTTCGGGCCCGAGCTACCGGTCGCCCTGATCGGGCACTCCCTCGGTGGCCGAGCAGCGTTGTTGGCCGGTGGAGCACCGCAGGTCCGGACCGTGGTGGCCTTGGCACCGTGGTTGTACCCCGGTGAGGATGTTCCTCTGAGAGGGCGGCAGGTGCTCTTCGTCCACGGCGACGAGGACCGAGTCGCCAGTGCCACTCGGGCCATGTCTGTGGCACGTCAGCTGGAGGTCGAGAACGACGTCGGCTTCATCAGTGTGCTCGGCGGCAAGCACGCGATGCTGCGCCGCCACGGGGTGTTCGATGGCGCCGCTGCCGACTTCGCGGTCAGCACACTCCTCCACGAGCCTGTGCGCGGCCCGGTCTCCGCGATCATGCAGGGACGCTCGTGGCTGGAGGTCTAGCCCAGCGACGCGGGGAACGGGACCACCCGGGCGGCGACTTCCCGCCACCGCGTCGACAACCTGCGGAAGGCCGGTTTGCGGCGGCCACCCCCGGGTAGACGGACCATCGACACTTGCTCGCCGCGTGATCGACGATCGGAGAACCATGATGACTTCCGCGTCCGGCCGGGGACGGACCGAACGGACCAGCACGACCCTGAGCCGATGACCCCGGTCTTCGGCGCCATGGACCGCGGTCCTGCCCAACTGGTCCTCGTACGCCACGGCGAGAGCATCGGCAACCTCGCCGACCGGGCCGCCCGGGATGCCGGTGCCTCGCGACTGGACCTCGACGCCAGGGACGCCGACGTCCCCCTGTCCGACACGGGACAAGAGCAGGCACGAGCCCTTGGGCACCATCTCAGGAACCTGCCCGAGGATGGCCGACCGACGGTCGTGGTCAGCTCTCCCTACCGTCGTAGCGCGGACACGGCGCACCTGGCACTCCGTGCGGCCGCCGTGGGACTCGAGGTGCAACGGGACGAACGACTGAGGGAGCGCGAACTGGGGGCCTTCGACGGTCTCACCGGGACGGGGATCCGCGCCGAGTTCAGGGTGGAGTCAGTCCGCCGAGACCATCTCGGCAAGTTCTACTACCGCCCTCCGAGCGGTGAGAGCTGGTGCGACGTCGTCCTGCGCGTCCGCTCCTTCCTGCGCGACGTCCGGACACTGCCGTCGTCCGACCGCCTCTGGGTCTTCACGCACCAGGCAGTCATCACGTGCTTCCGCTACGTCCTCGAGGGTCTGGACGAGACCACCCTCATGCACATCGACCGGACGGTGGACGTACCCAACGCGTCGACCACCTCCTACCGACGAGGCGCCGGGGACGTGCTAGAGCTGGTCGACTACGCGTCCTCGGCGGCGGTCGAGTCCAGTGGAGGCCACACCACGCAGGAATCCGAGCACGCAGGACGCGGGGGCCTGTCGTGACGTGGTCGACACGCATCCTCGATGCGGAGGCTCTCCGTGCGTGGCCCCTTCCCGACGCCGGCGGGGGCAAGGACTCCCGTGGACGGGTAGTGGTCGTCGGTGGAAGTCGCCGTACCCCTGGCGCAGTCCTGCTGGCGGCCGAGGCAGCCGTGCGAGCAGGAGCCGGCAAACCCCAGGTCGCCACCGTGGCCAGCGTGGCAGTCGCGGCCAGCGTCGCTCTTCCGGAGGCCTTGGTCACCGACCTGCCGGAGACGGATGACGGCGAGATCTCAACCAGTGCAGCCCAACAGATCATCAGCCTGGCCTCCGACTGCGACGCCCTGCTCTTCGGCCCCGGCCTGCTGTCCCCGGAGGGCGCTCGCGAGCTGCTCGAGGAGCTGGCTGCCGAGCTGAACTGCCCGCTCGTGGTCGACGCTCTCGGCATGGCCTACCTCACCGCCCACCCGGACGGCCTCAGGCACCTCAGCGGAAGCGTGGTCCTGACCCCCAACGAGTCCGAGCTCGCCGAGACCCTGCAGCGTGACGAGGACGACGTTCGCGATCACCTGGCCGACTGCTGCGCAGAGCTGGCTGACCGCTCGGGCGCGACCGTCGTCGCAGGAGGGGAGCAAACGTGGGTCGTCAGCCCGGGTGACGACGAGCGTTGGCGCTACGACGGCGGCGTGCCCGGGCTCGGGGTGGCTGGATCCGGGGACGTCAAGGCCGGCGTGGTGGCTGGGCTCCTCGCCCGTGGACTGCCTCCTCACGGTGCCGCCGCATGGGGCGTACTGCTCCACGCCGGTGCCGGCCATTCCGCCAGCCAGCACCTGGCCCCGCTCGGCTTCCTGGCCCGGGAGGTTCTGCCCTGGGTGCCTCGGGTCATGAACCAGCTGTCCGAGAGCGCGGAGTAGACAGCCTCGGGCCGCGTCCGCCCGCCGATCGCGCCCAGTCCTGCGGCCGCGACCCCAGGCCCACGGCCACAGGACCGCGACCCCGGGGTCTGCGAGGCGGATCGTGAAACGTGTGCCCTGGCGCGTCAACGAGTCCCGTGCCCCGGCTCTGGCAAGCACCCCCGCGCGTGATCCGAGCCGGGACACGGTCACCCACTGTGTGCCCCGAACCGGTGACGCCAAACGACGCGCTCACAGGTGGCGACAAGTCGCCACGGGTTGGCGCGGCCCCACCGGACCTCGATCGTCGTGCGCGCCGGACGCCCAACGAGTCGGACAACTGCTCGGTGCTGGTCAGTCGTCCTTCTTCAGGCTCGGATACTTCTTCTCGACCGCTGACCGCACCTGCTTCTTCTCCTCCGCCGTACCGTGCTGCGCCACCCTGGCCAAGGCGTTCCGTGCGTGCTCGATATCCGGTATCGGGTACTTCCTCTGTTCCGGAAGGGCAAATGACGACTCCTTCAGCTTCTTGCGGTTGTCGTTGTCACTGAGATCCTTGGACATTGCAGACTCCTTGCTCGGGGTTCCACTCCTACTACCCCTTCGGCGACTGCTCAACCTGCTGGCGGCGTGGTGTGTCCTTCCTTCCCGGTGCCCGCGCCCAAGGGCTCCGGGCCTTGGCTAACGCCGTTCACGTTGGGATCATCGGATGATGGCTGGGAAACCCGAGACCTGCCCGAACTGCGACTCCCCCAAGTGGACGATCGTCACCCTTCCGCGCGCACGGGACGAGCCAGGACCGCACAGGATCCGGCACGTCGCCCGTTGCCTTGCCTGCAGTCACCAGTGGGAGCTGGCGCCTTCGACCTACCGGCCCGGTCAGTCCAAGCAGGGGTGACGCCCTTGGAACAGATCGCTCGCCTCGTCGTGCACCGTCGCAGGGACGTCACCGAGGGCGTCGATCTCAGCCGAGGTGACTCACGAATACAGCCCCTGATCTGCGCTTCCGCAGGTCAGGGGCTGTTTCACTGTTGGGCGATACTGGGTTTGAACCAGTGACCTCTTCCGTGTCAGCGACTTTCGCACCGTCCTTGGCCGTCCGCCGGCATCCGTCTGAGCACAACCACTCCCCCGCAGTCCCCCGACGTCCGCCCGAATCCGCGTTCGTTGTCACTCACTTAGTCACTCACCGCCGATACCTCGCCCGGCGCCCTTAGCCATGAGACCACCTGCGTCGACTACCAGTCCCCAGGGCACCTTCGCGGATCGGGACCGCACGCCGCCCGGACATGGCGCGCCGTCGACCCGCGTCTTCCCGCCGCTTTCGCAGCGTCCTGACCTGCCGACGACGGCCGGAAGGGCCCGCCCTGGATGCCGTTCGAGTGGTCGTTTCTATCGAGCGTGACGGCCTGCTTGGCTACGGACCTCGAGTTGTGCACCATGCTCTCAAACCCAGCGATGCCGCGATGATCGCGAGGTGTCTGGCTGCACGTCGCACTTCTCTGGTGGGCTCAGCCAATGATGTCTCCAACCCGACCCGACCCGGTTGACGAATGCTTCACCGTCGATAATAGTTAGGTCCGTGCCTAAGTATTATGACGAGCTGGACGCCGTGATCCGCGCTCTCGCGGATCCGACGCGTCGGGCAGTCGTGGAACGGTTGGCCAAGTCCCCCGCCGTCGTGTCCGAACTCGCGGCACCGTTCTCGATGGCGTTGCCCTCGCTCATGCAGCACCTGCGCGTCCTGGAGAACGCCGGACTGGTCACCTCGCAGAAGCACGGACGCATCCGCACCGTGAGCCTGCGACCGGGCGCCCTCGACGTCCTTCACTTGTGGCTGGGCCAGCAACGAACTCCCGCAGAGCACCAGGCCGACCGGCTCGGCATTCACCTGACCCGCAGCACCGCGAAGGAGACCTGACATGACCCGCGTCCGTATCAACCTGTTCGTCTCGCTGGACGGCTACACCTGTGCCACCGATCACGCGCCCGACGATCCGATGGGTGAGGACTGGGGGCGCCTCACGGCGGCCTGGGCGGCGACGCGCACGTTCCACGAGCGAATCCTCGGCGACAGCACCGGCATTGGCACGACCGGCATCGACGACTCCTACGCCGCCGCGCACTCCGACGACATCGGCGCCGAGATCATGGGCGCAGCCATGTTCGGCCTGCACACGTTCCCCGACGATCCCGACTGGAAGGGGTGGTGGGGTGACCAGCCCCCGTTCGGCACCCCGGTCTACGTCCTCACCCACACAGCACCGCGCCCGTCGATCCCGATGGCGGGCGGAACGACGTTCCACTTCCGCAACGCAGCGATCAAGGACGTGCTCGCCGAGGCAACCGAGGCTGCCGGCGGGCAGGACGTGCGCATCGGAGGCGGGGTCGGCACCGCGCGCGACTTCTTGCACGCCGGCCTGGTCGACGACCTGCACCTCATGGTCGCCCCGATCGTCCTCGGCCGGGGCAATCGGCTTTGGGACGACCTGCCGAGCCTCGACCTCACCCACAGGGTGACGACGGAAGTGGCCGAGAGCGGCACGATCCACGTCGCCTTCACGCGATAGGACGAACACATGACGATCGAACGCCGGCTCGCCCGCGCCGGGTTCACCCTGACCCGCGACTACCCCGCTCCCCTCGAGCGCGTCTGGGACGCGTTCGCCGAGGAGGACCAGAAGCTGGGCTGGTGGGGTGCCGGGGACGCCATCGAGTCCGGCGAGTGGACGTTCGACTTCCGCGTCGGCGGACGCGATGTCGCCGAGGGAAAGTTTCACGACGGTCCCGTCTCGCGCTACGAGGCCACCTACACCGACATCGTCGAGCATGTCCGCATCGTCACGACGTACGACATGTGGCAGGACGGGGTCCACATGTCCACGTCGGTGGCGTCGTTGGAGTTCGAGCCGATCGACGAGGGCACCCGATATACGCACGTCGAGCACGGCATTTTCTTCGACCAGTTCTGGGCCGACGGGCCGGGCCGCGAAGAAGGCAGCCGTGGCCTGCTCAAGGCCCTAGGCAACTACCTTGCGTAACCCGCGCGACTGGGCGGTAGCAGAGCAAGCAGCCCGGGCCGACACCCTGGCGCGCGTTAGCCGAGAAGTGCGACCTCCTTTGGCCAGGGCCTGCTCGACTTCTCCATCGACGAGGTTGAGGAACCGATCGACCAGCGCCCGCCGGTATCCACACGGTGCCTCGTATCGCCGCCTGTCGACCATCTGGGGCGGCGCCTCGCAGGCGCCCCTCGGTCAACCGAACTTTGCCGCCGCGACAAGGTACGTTCCGACCCAACGCTGAAGGTGGTCGAGGATCCGTGTCATGGCTTCAATCGTGCGGTCATGACCCAACCTGGGCTACCCGACAGATCTGCACCACCTGGCTGAGAAGGTGGCGGTGTCCGTCGCGGCACTCGAGCGCGACGAACCGACACGCCTTTGCCTGCGCCCACCTGCCCGAGTGAACGCCGCCGACCTGCTGCAGCATCAGACGCGTCGAAGCCCCTGTCCGGCCGAGCGTCATCCGGGCTCTTGACGGAACGATGAGTGCCGAACGTAGGCAAGGACCTAGGGCAGCGGATCGCTCAGGGCCGTTGGCGACTCGGCTGAGGGTCGGCCAGGTCAATCGCAGGCTTTGCTGCCATACGGGCACTCTCGGCCTCCTGAGCGTCGCGCCTCCTCGCCAGGATACGGCGTCCACGGCGAGCCGCCCACACGGCACACTCGGAGGATGCAGACGTTCCTGCCGTACGCCGACTTTGAGCGCTCGGCGCGCGCTTTGGACCACAAGCGGCTCGGCAAGCAGCGCGTGGAGACGATCCAGGTGATACGTGCGCTGACTAGGCCTGGCTACGGATGGGCCAACCACCCCGCAGTGCTCATGTGGAGAGGATTCGAGGAAGCGCTTGGCCGGTATGGCTTCACCTGCTGCCAAGCATGGGCCGAGCTCGGCTTCGGCGACACCTGCGCCCTCACCATCGCGACGGACCTACGCGCAGCCGGCGTCGACACTGTTCGCACGCAGCCAGAACTTGCCGCCGCCGAAGCGATGCCCCCATGGCTCGGGGATGAGGCGGTACACCGCAGCCACCAGTCCGCGCTCGTGCGCAAGGCCCCCGAGCACTACCGACCGCTCTTCCCAGACATCCCCGATGACCTGCCATACGTGTGGCCGGTTCGATCCCTGAGGGTCATTGCCGCGGAACAGCGCAGAGCCGACAACGAAATGCGGCGACAGCAACGGGTAGTCGAGCAAGAGCGACTCGAGGCCGAACGACTGCGCCGCATGCGCAGCCGGGCCGCCAAGAAGGCCTGGCAGACACGGCGGCAGAACAATGCTCCTCCGACTCGCGCTCGGTCCGAGCCTGACAAGGACGGATGACACCCATGGCTACCCGCCCGCCTCGCTCGGTGAGCCGAGCAGCACCCATAGGCGATCACTACGGGCTATGGGTAAGAGCCAGCCAGAAAAGGGACAGTCGAAGAAGTTCGGCCTTGGCACGAAGGCTTCGGAGTGGCGACCGGCGCCGCGCAGGACGACAGCTGGGAGCAACCGATGCACGTGGGAGACGACGCGACCGTGCGGTCGGTCACTGACGTGCTCGCGCATATCAAAGAACCCGCCGATCGCGTCGGCAACCTGAGCACGTACCCGTGTCTCGCGACCCGCATACCGGGGGTACCGAGGACCGGCTGAGACGCCGCGATCCGGCGGCCGTGAACACAACGGGTGGTCCTGATGAAGGTCCGCACCCGGATTGTCACTGTCCTGGTCGGCACGCTGCAGGTCATCGGGTGCCCTACCTCACCCACGGCCCTGCTCCGATCACCGGGCTAGTCGAGCCAATGCCATCCTGCGCGCCGGAGATTTGCCGATAAGTCTTTCTGACCAGACCCTCACCGCTTCGGGTACATCTTGCTCACCGCCGGCTCCTTGTCCGCCTCACGCGCGTGCCAAAGATGGCCAAATTTCGGTCCGCCCCTTATGTGCTGGCACGTGTCTGCACCGTCCTCACGAGGCTGGCACCCGACGGGCCGCGCGATAGGACGGTTCCCGCAGCGCTGAGACGACGGAATACCGAGGGGTGCCCGGCAAGGTATGCAGGACGGGGTCGTACCGACGCCGGTCGTGCGAATTCTCCTGAGCGACGCCTGTGAGGCTGGTGCCTCGGAGCCGTTGAAGGGCTGTCGTGCTCATCCGGCCGGGCACACCGCGTCGCGGTAGTGCCCCTGCTCATCCCCTGCTGAGTGGGGGCGTTCACGTCTACGGCAGGCCAGAGGCGGCGGCACGGCCGGGCCTTCGTAACGGTCACGTATCGGCCGTCACTTCGCGGTGGCACCGGACCAAAGTCACTTTTTCATCCGTCATGCGCAGACATACTGTGCCCATGAGCGACGAGAAGCAGGACGAGTTGGTGTCGCAGCGGCGCTTCGAGGAACTCAGCGCCAGAGTGAATGCCAACCGCGCGGACATCGAGGCCTTGCGAACGAGGGTCGACGTGGACCAGGAGCTGATCGCCGCCATCGACGCCCAGGCAGCGTTGGGTCTGGAGCGCGCTTCTCAGTTGCAGGTCGCCCTGCGTACGTCGCGAAAGATCGGTGCCGCGATGGGCATCATCATGGCCGAGCGCAAGTTGGGCGAGACCGACGCCTTCGCGGTTCTGTGCAAGGCCAGCCAAGACACGAACCGGAAGCTTCGCGACATCGCCGAGGCAGTTGTCGAGACGGGCGACGCGAGCGGGCTGCCGCAGCTGTAGGAGGTCGGCTCGCATCGCAGCCGTCCAACAGGGCCGTCGGCGTTTAGGTGCTCGGCTCTGGGTAGATCTTCAACCGTGGCACGGCCTCGCCGTGGGGCGTGAATGGGGGGCCACGGCAGGGCAAACGCTACCCATGTCGCCACGACGTCGGACGAAGAGCCCGGCCGGGGCTGGGTGCACCGGCCGGGTTCTCTCGTCGATCACGTGGCGCGGACGTCACCCGTGCGAGCGGCTTGACGGCGCAGCATCAGGCCAGCAGCGATCATGGCGGCACCGAGGAAGAAGTGCAGCCAGTCGTCCGCGGAGTTGACAGGCACGAAGTTGGCGGAGGACTCCTTGTCGATGAACAGACCGTAGAGCCACAGCACCAGGTATATGGCGCCCCCGCCGACGAGGTAGGTGAAGGCAGTGCGAGCCCTCTTCGCCATCACCAGACCAGCGACACCGAACGCAAGGTGCACGAGGTTGTGCAGCACCGACACCTGGAAGATGCCGAGCAGCTTGGCCTGGGAGTGATGGTCGGCGAACGCGAGTTGGTCGTAGTTGGTGGTGATGCCTGGGACGAATCCGAGGATCCCCACGAGAAGGAACACGGCGCCAACGAGGGCCGCCACGCGCTGAATTGTGGTCCGAGCGCCCGTCCCCGTGTCAGTGTCGAGTGTTCGGTTGGTGCTCATCAATCCTCCGTCTCATGCTCCGCGGCCATCGCGAGGCAACTTCTATCTGCCCCTTCCACGACCCGCCCAAACAATCGCCGTTCGGCGACGGCGCGGTCGGGCACGCGAACGCAGTCGACTCCGCATGGGAGAGGCTTGGCCCAGCCGAGGAGCCGGACAGACCACTACCGATGACGCATGCCATGCGCAGAGCACTCGCGCATGGTCATGCGAGTGCGGATCAAGGTGTGTCTTTTCGCCGCTCTTGCATCAACTCTCGCTAGAGCGAAGCCGACCCGGACGTGAGGAGCCGGCGCTCTCGTGAGCATGACGAGTCTTGGCTCCGGCGTGTGCATCACGCATGGCCTGATGGCTCCGGAGGATCTCGTGGAGCTCCTTTGCCCGGGCCGCGCTGATGTCACCGACGTTGCAGTAACGGAGCCAAGCATCCGCGGCGGCGACCCCCTTGACGACGTGGACCTCGTCCACAACCGTCCAGTCGTTCTCCAGTTGTCGCGCGCCGGGTCCCCAGATCATCAGCACCGCGTCGACAGGTACGTCCCTGACTCCTTGGGAGCGAAAGATCGATCGCACAGACCTGGCACTCGCGCGGGCACCATCCATCGCAGCCTCGCGATAGTGATCCGTCGCCCACTGCCGGCCAGCACCCACGAACTTGGTCTCGATCGCCAGCACCGCGCGGGGACTGACCGCGACGTGATCGATGTTGCGCTTCTCCATCGGGACGTCGTCCAGGAACGGCCAGCCGAACTCGCGACTGGCAAGGACCTCCCGCGTGAAGGACTCGCCCCACTCCCCCATCGTCACCGGATACGTCCGGATCAACGACGTCACGAACACCATCCACGCCCAGCTCGTTACCAGCGCCCCGGCGAAGGCCCCTCGAACCATGGTCGGCCCGACCGGCAGCACGACCACTACCAAGGCGGCACCCAGCATCCAGGCGGCCGCCGCCGCGATGTTGCGCCGACTACTCCATAGCTCGGCCCGCCCCAGCTCCCACCGGCGCCGCTGCTCGAACGTCTTCCTCCCCCGCCTCAACACCCCCACAGTCTGCGGCAGCCAGACATCGACCACGGCCCGAATGCGCTCAACCCACGGAAGAGGTCATCAGTGAGTCAACCCAAGGCCCACGGCCCGGGACCGAGTACCCACGCATGGCCAGGGATCGCCACGGACCCCGATGGACGACCGCTCCGAGTGAGCGCGAGGGACTTAGTCACTCAGTTAGTCACTCACCCGCACGGAAGAGGTCAGAATCGGCCCTCCGCAGCTGGCAACGAAACAGCCCCTGACCGATGTTTCCGCAGGTCAGGGGCTGTTTCGTACTGGTGGGCGATACTGGGTTTGAACCAGTGACCTCTTCCGTGTCAAGCATTCTCATGCCGTGCGTCACTGTTCGTCGACGTCCTGCTGCGCACGAACCAGTACCCCGATGTTCCTCGACATCCGGTCTAGCACGCCGGCGTTGTCAAGCAGTTAGTCAAGCAGACGTTATGCGACTGTCACGGGAACCGGGGGTCGGCCGGGGCGCGACCTTGGGTGGTTTCGTGCTGACGCGTCCGTGCCCGTCGCCACCCCAGACACGTTGCGATCTTTCGTTCCGCCGACCCGGACGAGCTAAACGGCCAGTCGATAGCCAGGCCCCTCCTCTGCACCTCCAAGGTGCTCAGCCTTCTCTTGATCGGAGCGCAGTGAAGGAGGGTATGCGGTCGTGCTCAATATGGGTGTAGGCGAGTGCCTCAGCCAGGCGCTCGTTGCCCGAGCGAATCGCATCAGTCAGATGCACGTGATCGTTGAACGCCTCGTCGGCATCGAGCTGCGAGGTCAGGTAGAACAGCCAGAGGGCTCGTTCCGAGACTGACCGCATCAACGTGGCCATCAGGTCGTTACCCGCCAGCTGAACGATTGCCTCGTGGTAGCGGGTGCTGGCCTCCGCGATCTTGTAGGGGTCACCCTCGTGCACGACATCTTGAGCTAATTGCAGTGCCGCATCCAGTGGCTCTGTCGACGCCCCGGCAGCGACCCGTGCGGCGGCGTAGCGCGCAGCCCCGACTTCGAGGCTCAGCCGCAGGTCGAACAGGTCGTTCACCCGCTTGGCGTCCCACGTGGCCACCACGGCACCTCTGCGGGGAGACGTCTCCACAAAGCCATGCATCTCCAGCTGCGGAACTGCCTCCCGGAGTGGAACCCGGGAGACTTCGAGCTCTTCGGCAAGGCGTTGCTCGATCAGACGCGAACCTTGCGGGTAGGTCCCGAGGATGATTCCTTCGCGCAGCGCCAAGTAGACCTGCCGCGCCAACGAGTCCTTCTGAGCAACCTCGACCAGTTCCCGTTCCTGGGTGGCCATGTGACTCCTTCATTTGGGTACGTGCGGCACTCGTGCGGTGACCCGATCTCGCCTGGGGGGCCAGCAGTCAGTCTGCTGGCCCCCGCTGTCGCGGGCGTGTCTACTTCTTGATGGACAGCATGCTGAAGTTGAGCTCATTGGCGCCAATATTCTGGGACTCCGGCACGCCTGTGAGCCACTTCTGCGCCACCACCCAGTCCTTGTTGTAGGACAGGTTCATCCAGCAACCCGTGGCTGAGTACGTCTGGGCGGCCTTGGCGAACAGCGCCTTGTCGCCGGTCTTTAGCGCGGCGTTGAGGTCGGCGTCCGTGGACGGGTCGTCGCACTTGAAGTAGTTGATGCCTCCGGTCTTGTCCCAGAATACGTGGCCCCACATGTACGGGCTGCCTCCGTCAGGTCCGTTGTTGCCGTCGAAGAAGACGTCTGGGCCCTTGGTGGGGTCGTTGGGCCAGTTGAAGACCTGCGACGTCGGATAGCTCTGAGCGCTGGCCTTGATCCCGAGGGCCTGCAACTGCGCAGCCACGATGTTGGCCATCTGCTGAGCGTTGACATTGTCAGAAGCATGTCCGATCACCATTGCCGTCCCGGCGGGCAAGCTTTTCGCATACTTGCTCAGCACGGACGGGTCGTACGTGATGTTCTGCTTGTCTGACCCGTCGTCGATCATTCCCTTGGCGTAGATCGTCGTCGCGGGCGTCGACCGGGCGCCCAGCACCTGTTCGACGAGCTGCTTCTGGTTGATGGATTGGAGGAATGCGGTCCGGGCCTCCTGCTTGGCGAAGAAGTCCTTGCTGGGGTTCATGAAGATCATCGCGGACTGGATGGTCGGCAGGAAGTAGCTGGCAACGGTCTGGCTGTCTTGGTACTTCTTCAGGCTCGAGGACGGCAGGTTTGCCACGCTGACGGATACGTCGCCGTTGTCGATTGCCAGTTGCAGCGACGACACGTCGTCGTAGACCGGCATGTTGATGGTCTTGAACGGCGAGATCGTCCCCCAGTAGTCCTTGTACTGGCTCAGGACGTACTTCGATCCCACCTGCACGTCACTCAACTCGTAGGGGCCTGTGCCAAGGTCGTGGGTGGACAGGTACGTCTGGGCGTTGTCCGAGCCCGCGTTCTTCTTCACACCGTCGGGCGAGACCATCTTCGGGCCGAAGGGGGATGCCAGATAGTCCAGGAAGGCGGAGTTCGAGGACTTGAGCTCGACGACGGCCGTGGCTGCGTCGGGGGTCTTAACCGACGCGACATCCTCGACCATGTAAGCAGCGCCACCCTTGACCGCCGCGCGGCGGGCGAAGGACGAGCGGACAGCGTCCGAGGTGAACGGGGTGCCGTCGTGGAAGGTGACGCCCTTGCGCAACTTGAAGGTATAGGTCTTGAAGTCCGGTGAAACGGTCCAGGACTCAGCCAGACGCGGCGCGACCTCTACCTTGTCGAGGTTGTTCTTGTACTGCACCAAACCTTCGTAGACGTTGAGGATGATGGCACAGCCATTGTTGGCGTAGTACACATCGGGGTCAGGTGGCTGTCCGATGTCACCCAGCAGTCCAACCGTCAACACGCCGTCGGTAGGGGCCGCCTTACCGCCCGCGGACCCCTGGGAGCTGGTCTTGCCAGCACAGCCGGCGACTGCGAGCAGAGGAAGGATGGCGACGGCGACCAACGCCTTCAGAGCCCTCTTCCCACCTAGTTGATTCATCACGCGCTACTCCTTAGTTGTGATCCGGCAGACTTCTTGTGTTCAAGCTGGGGGCACGCGCGCCCTTTCGGGGCAGCACGGCGGGTCATAGGTTCAAGCGTGGGTCGGCGGCCGCCTGAAGGAGATCTACCAGCGCGTTGGCGATGATGTAGATCGTGCCGAGGACAAGCGTGACCGCGGCGATGGCCGGGAAGTCTGATACCGGAATGCTCCGAGCCAGGTAGTTCCCGATGCCGGGCCAACTGAAGATCTGCTCGACGACGACCACGCCCGCAAACATGAAGCCGAGTTGCAGGCCGGCCATCGACAGCGCTGGTCCGATCGAGTTACGAACTACGTGGCCTCCCAGAACCGCCCCTTCGCTGAGGCCCTTGGCACGCGCGGTGCGGACGTGGTCGGCATTCATCGTGGTCTCTAGGCTCGCGCGCAGGATGCGTCCGATGGCGATGGCCGGGGCGATCGCCAGGGCAAGGGCGGGCAGAACCAGGTGCTGAAGGGCTGTCGCCCACTGCGCTACGTCTCCATGGAGGAGACTGTCGATCATCAGGAACCCGGTCGGGCCCGAGGCGTTGGCGCCGCGGTCGCCGCCCGGGAGCCAGCCGAGACGAGAGTAGAAGAGGACGATGCCGCCCAGGGCCAGGAGAAAGGACGGGCCGGTGGCCAGCACGAGCAGCAGGCCGCGTAGGACCGAGGTTCCCCACCACCGCAGTGCCCCCGATACGGCGAACAGAATGCCCAGCACAAGGGCGAACACGAACGCCACCGTCACCAGCTCGGCCGTCGCTGGCAGGAAGTCGCCTAGGTCGGAGACGACCGACCTGTGAGTGCGGAAGGAGACGCCAAGGTCACCGTGTAGGAGGCGTCCCAAGAAGTGCAGGTAGCGCAGGGGAAGTGGGCTGTTCAACCCGAGAGACTCCCGGGCCGCCGCAACGGCTTCCGGCGAGGCGTTCAGTCCGATGTAGGCCCTGACAGGGTCCCCGGGGGTGATCTCTTGGAGAAGGAAGATGATTGCTGACAGCACGAGGATGAGAACGAGGCTCGACCCTAGGCGACGCACGATGAACTTGAGCACGGTCGTCCCCTTATCGCTTTGAGTTCAGTAGTTGCCGGACGGCGTCCCCGCCCAGGTTGGCGATCAGGCTCATTAACAACACGGCAATGCCTGGAGTGATGGGAATCCACCACTGGGTCAGCAAGAGCTGCAGACTGCGGGCAGTGTCTGCTCCGAGCTCGGGGGCAGGGGCGGACTGGCCGAGCCCGAGGAATGACAGACCTGCCAGGAGCAGGATCACGTTCCCGATGTCCAGGCTGGCCGTCACCAGGGCCGTGGGCACGGCTCCGGGGACGATGTGTCGCAGCACCAAGCGACCGCGCCCGACACCGGCGAGCCGCGCCGCCTCCACATGCGGTCTCGATGCGAGGGACTTCACCTCGGCACGGATGATGCGGGCGTAGTAGGGCCACCAGACGATCATGATTCCGATCAGGGTGTTCTTGAGTCCGGGTCCGAGCGCAGCGACGATGGCGATGGCCACCAGAGCGCCGGGTAGCGCCAGAAACAGGTCGGTGAACCGCATCAGCAGGTTGTCGATCCAACCGCCACACACCCCTGCCGTGACGCCGATGGCACCGCCAATGACCAAGCCGGAGGCCACGACGACCAGTGAGGTGAACCAGCTGATTTGGATGCCCCACAGGGTTCGGCTGAGCAGGTCACGGCCGATCGAGTCGGTGCCGAGAAGGTGGTCGGGAGACCCTGGCGGCAAGTTGAGCATCCCCACCGGCTGGACTGGGTCGTAGGGCGAGAGGACGCGACCGAGAACGGCAACGATGGTGACGAGCAGAAGCAGTGAGGCGACAGCCATACTGGCCCGTGACCCCGAGGGGGTGCGAGACGTGAACGCCAGCACGCGCATTCGTGACGCAGGGATCTTCGCAACAGTCATGACGTCGTCACCTCGATCGTCGGGACCGAGGCAAGAAGAGAGCGCGTATAGGGGTGCTCCGGTCTCTCGATGACATCCGTCGCCGGTCCCATCTCGACGATCTGCCCTTGGGTCATCACGGCGATCTGGTCACCCATGAGGCGAGCTACCGACAGGTCGTGCGTCACGAAGATGACGGTCATCGCGAATGCGCTGCGCAGCTCACGGATGAGGTTGAGCACACTGGCCGCCAAGGAGGCGTCGAGGGCACTGGTCGGCTCGTCGCACAACAGCACGGACGGTGGGATGACGGTGGCACGAGCGAGGGCGACACGCTGCTTCTGGCCGCCGGACAGCTCGCTCGGGCGGGCGTTGGCAATACCAGCCGGGAGACCGATCGTGGTGAGCGCCAAGTCCAGCCGGCGCTGCACCTCAGCCGAACCCAGGCGCAGCGGGCGCAGGCGCTCACGGAGGAGTTCACCCACCGTCAACCAGGGCGTGAGAGATGAGCCGGCATCCTGGAAGACCATCTGCGCTCCCTTGTTGCCCACGTGCACGGCACCGGAGGTGGGGGGAATCAGTCCCGCCACCACGCGCAGCAGGGTGGACTTCCCCGACCCGCTCTCACCCACGATCGAGAGTGATTCGCCGGCTCCGACCGTCAGGTCGACGCCACGAAGGGCATGCACCTCCTCGCGGTGGCGCGCCCCGGACTTCAGGACGAACCGCACGTGCACGTCGTCGAGGCGTACCGACTCCCCTGCCTCCGAGAGCTGACGGCTCTCGGACCGCAGCACCGTATCGACGGGAGCCCGCGAGTGGGCAAGAGCCTGCACCTGAGCCACGGATCGCCAGCACGACCGTTCGTGCAGGAGCGTCGCATCGGCGCCCAAGGCGACGGGAGCTAGCGGCGGCTGTTCGCGCGAGCACTTTTCGTCGGCGAGGGGGCACCGCGAGTGGTAGGCGCAACCCAGCATGCGCTCGGCCGGGGTAGCCGTCTCCGGCTTCAAGGTCGTCAGTGGCAGGTTGCGTGGTGTCTCGAGGGAGAGCCGGGAACTCAGCAGCCCCACGGTGTACGGGTGCGTGGGACGTCGCAGCATCTCCGCGACGGGACCGAGCTCAGCCACCCGTCCGGCGTAGAGAACAGCGATGCGATCGGCAATCTGGGCAGCGACGGCGAGGTCGTGGGTGATCAGGACGACACTGCAGCCAAAGGTGTCACGGAGGTCGGCGAGCAGTTCCAGCACTTGGGCCTGCACCGTGACGTCCAGGGCGGTGGTGGGTTCGTCGGCGATGATCAAGGAGGGTCGCCCTGCTACAGCGATGGCCGTCATCACCCGCTGGCGCAGTCCGCCTGAGAGCTCGTGGGGGAATACCCGGAAACGTAGTTCGGGATCAGGGATCCCGACCGACGTCATCAGCTGGAGCGACGTTTCCCGGTCGTGGCTGACCTCACTGATCTGCGTGCCCACCCGCATGGTCGGATTGAGCGAGGTCATTGGATCCTGGAAGATCACACCTAGCTCGTGGCGGCGCAGGTCACGCAGCTCAGATGGCGCGCTGTTGAGGACGTCCACGCCCGCGATCTCAATCGAACCGTGCGTGCGCGGTCGGGACGCCTGGGGCAGCAGGCCCATCATGCTCAGCGCAAGCACGCTCTTGCCCGATCCGGACTCGCCCACCAGTCCTACGATCTCGCCGCGTCCGACGTCAAGGTCGACACCACGCAGCACCTCGCTGCGTGCACCGTCGCGTTCCAGGCTGACCGTGAGCCCACGGATGGAGGCAGCCAAACCCTCGGCGGGGTGCGTGTCGGGCCGGTCCCCGGTCGACCGCTTCGAGCGAACGTCAGCGAACTTCATCAGTCACGTCCATTCCGGTTGCTGCGGATCGTTCGTCAGCCATGACGCGGTAGATCTCACGCGGTTGGGTGAACCAGACTTGGTCTCCCCTGCCGGCGAGGTGCTCCAGCGCGCGAGCGAGCTGCCGAAGTCGGAACGGCGCGCCCGAGATGAACGAATGGATCACGATGCTCATGACCAGTCGCTGTTCCCCTGCAGCCAGCAGCAACTCCTCGAACTCGTCGATGATCATGTCCGCGAACTCGCGGGCGCCCACGTTGCGACCGATGATCGACGTGCTGTCGTTGAGCTCGAGGGCGTAAGGAATCGCCAGCAACGGAGCCGAGCGAGTGTTTAGCCAGACGGGCTGGTCGTCCAGGCGGAGGTCCAGCACGTACCGGTAGCCGCTCTCCCCCAGCAGGTCGAGCGTGTTGCTGGTCTGGGTCAGCCATGGGCTTGACCAGCCGAGGGGGGCTGCACCCTCCTCGTCATGGATCCGCGCAGCCACCTCCTTGAGGTACAGGAGCTCTTCGGGCTCGCTGAAGGAACCCAGAGAGTGTGAGTTGGACACTCCGTGGCCCACCACCTCGGCGCCGCTTCGACGCACGGCCTCGAGCAGCTGAGGCGCGCTGTCATAGAGCGCCGTGTTGAGCAGGACCGTAGGTGCGATGTCGAAGGTCTCCATGCGCCGTAGCAGCCTGAAGGCGCCCACGCGGTTGCCGTAGTCGCGCCAGCTGGCGTTCACCAGATCGGGCGCCGAGACTCCTTCAAGGAGGTCCTCGGTCTGGCCCTCTCCGAAGGTGTAGTGCTCCACGCCCATGGCCACGTAGACGGCGAGCTTCTTACCACCGGGCCAGGAGGCGGATGGGCGGTCCAGGATGGGTGAGTAGTCGTAACGCTCGTCAGGCCTTGGCACGCATGTCATGCAGATCCCACCCATCGGTTCATGCCGACGTCGGCGAGCGCCGCGTCGTGGACGAGCCCCTTGTAATGGGGAAGGAAAGCCTCGGCGTCATGGCGGGCGCGCTCGACCGCTGGCCGCTTCCGGGCGAAGAGGTCGCGCGCTTCGTCCAGGAGGGCGGATTCGTCGACGGTCGAGATGGCGCCGTCCTCGAAGACGATGCGCCCATCCACCATGGTCAGTTCCACGCTATTGCCGGACTCGCAGTAGACGAGCTGACCGCGCAGGTCGTTGAAGGGCGTGAAGGCCCGGCTATGAAGGTCAAGGACGACCAGGTCGGCCAAGAACCCCTCTCGCACCGCGCCGAGCTCATCAGACCTCAACAGGGCCGCCGCGCCGCCCACCCAAAGACTGTCGAGAACCTCATGAGGCGATGGCCAATCATCGCTCTCGAGTCCGGACACGTTGTGGATCAGGCCGGCCATCTTGACGACTCCCCACAGGTTGCACGAGTCGTCGCAAATCGCCTCGTCAATCCCCAGGCAGGTGGTGATCCCGCGATCCTTGAGCTTGCGGAAGGGCGCCACGCCGCTTCCCAGCCGCAGATTGCTGACCGGGTTGTGGGCGACGATGGCTCCAGAGGATGCGATGAGGTCCAGGTCGTGGTCATCGACCCAGACAGCATGGATGACGTTCATCCGCTCACTCAGCAGGCCGAGGTCCGCGGTGTACTCCACCAGGGACCGGCCAGCGAACCGTGGCTGGGTCGTCGCCAACGTCCGTTGCAACTTCGTCTCGAGCATGTGCGCGAACAGAGGGATCCGGTGGACACGACTCAGGTCGTCCAGCGCCGCAAAGTACTCAGGGCTCACTCGTTGCGGTGCCGACACGGACACGGCGGCAGTGAGGCGACCGCCCTCGGAGCCGTGCCAGCGGGAGATCAGGTGGTCGTACATGTCGAGCAGCGCCGCCGCGCCCATCGGGGGCGACGCCGACAGGGCGGCACGGACGTGGGGGTCTGCCGTCTGGGAGAGGGGGAGCTTGTCCGCCTCCGTGACCTCGGGCTGGTCCAGCGCCACGCTGGCACGCATGCCGGAATCCGCGTAGGCCTGCATGACGGCGTCGATGATCTCCGAGGTGGGAAAGGGCATGAGGAACGCGTCGTCCTGCACCGTGGTCACACCCGTGCGAAGCATCTCGAGAGCCGCCAGCATCGTGCGCACGTACGCTTCCCGCGGCGTGGGAACGAGCTGCTCGTCCGACGGTGACTCGAAGAGCATGAACATTTCCAGTGGCAGGCTGCGCAGCGAACCCTTGAGGTGGTTCGCGGGCGAATGGAAGTGAGCGTTGACCAGACCGGGGACGATGAGCTTCTGTGCCCTGCCGTCGATGACCCGGTGCGGGCCGTCCTGGCCGAGCCCCTCGTCGAAAAGCCGTCGAGCGTCAGCCCCGATCGAGGTCACCCGGTTGCCGAGGACCAGAAGGTCGGTGGGGCCCACCATCCCTGCAGGGTGGTCGCCGTCGTACACGAAGACATCCGTGAACAGGACGCTCATGATCGGTCCCCCGTCGTCGGTCGGTCGGGCCGAGCCCAGGTACCCGCACGGGAGGTGGCCACGCCCTGCGCGACCAGCCCCTCGGCCAGCACGACTGCTGCTGCTACTCCCTCGATCACCGGGACGCCGAGGCGCGCCTGAAGCGGAACGACGAGGTCAGCCAAGCCGGCACAGCCGAGAATGATGGCCTCGCTCGATTCCTGTTGGATGGCGATCCTGCCCTGCTCCACGAATGCTTCGAGCAGGTGGCTGGATCCGTCAGCCAGTTCGCTGACCGGCACGTCGATCGCACGAACCGTGCAGCGGTGCCCCAGCCCCAGGGCGCGCACGACCCGGTCAGACTGGGCCAGCGTGCGCCGCGGCATCGTGATCACCGTGAACCGGTGCGCCACCAAGGTCGCGGTGAGCAGCGCGGCCTCGGTCATCCCCACCACCGGGCCGAGTGCGACTTCGCGGGCCGCCTGCAGTCCCGTGTCACCGAAGCAGGCGATCACGTAGGCAGCCGGCGGCTCGTCCGTCGCCTCCGCCTTCTCGACCTCCTCGAGGACGCTGAGGGCAGCGGTGACCTCATCGGTGTGGCTCTCCACCGTGGCCACGCCGTGTCCCGGCGTGACACCCACCAGTTCTGTCCCCGGCCGGGTCGCCAGGGAAGCGCGAGCCACCACACCAGCAGTCATCGACTCGGTGGTGTTGGGATTGACGACCGCGATCCGCAGTACGTCCTTCATCTGCCGACACCTCCATCCCCAGCGCCTGGCCCAAACATCTGACCGGATCTTTCGACCTGTTGAGCTGCTGACACGAGGGCGTCGACGCCGTAGGCACTGATCGCGACCCTCGCTGCCGTGGCTCCGGCACGGGCGGCCGTCGCGGCGTCACCGGTGCGCAGGTGGACTGCCGCGAACGCTCCGCAGAAGGCATCTCCCGCCCCGGTGCTGTCGATCGCGGGAACAGGCTCGGTCGGCACTTCGAGGACGCGGCCTTCCTCGACCACGAGGCTCCCCCGCTCGGCCCGCTTGATCACGACCGTCCGCGGCCCAAGTCCTCGGAACTGTTGCGCGGCCGCCACCAGGTCCGTGGTGCCGGTCAAGGCGACAGCTTCGACCTCACTGGGCAGGAACACGTCGCAGCACGAGATCATCGCGTTGATCGACTCCCGGTTCCCCTCCAGGTAGTCCTCCTGGAGATCCAGGTAGAGGCGGGCACCACTGTTCTTCTTCAGCCACGGTGTGAGCGCGAGCTGCGAGGCCAAGCTCATGGCCAACAGGACGATGCCGTCGGCGCCCAACGCTGCGCGCGGGACGTCCACTGGGTAGACCGACATGAGGTCGAAGTCCTCCTCGGTCGACAACATGTCCCAGGTGCGGGTCCCGTCCGCGTGGTAGGTGATGATGTTGCGGATGGTCGCGCTGTCCCTCTCGGGGAGGTGATCGGCGCCGACGCCTGCCGTAGCGAGGGCGCTGAGGAGCTCCTGCGGGACGTCGTGCCCCACCGGGGCCAGCATCCTGACGTTCTCGGTGAACAGACGGGCGGCCAGCGCCGCATACGCCGCATCACCACCGAGCGCCGGTCTGCCGCGCTCTCCGCCGTACCTTGCTTCGTCGATCGTCAGGTTGCCGACGCAGACCAACGAGCGGTCCGACGTCCCGTCAGTCACCGAGGGCCGCCTCAGCAAGGGCGAACTTCGCCATCCCGAGGTGATAACCGATCATCTGGGCCGGCACTAGGTACAGCAGGGGGCTCAGGGTCTCCGAGACCGCAGGCATCTCCACAACCTGGTTGGCGTCCGCGTCGAAGGCTCGTTCTCCTTCGGTACTGATGGCGTAGAGCGTGCCGCCGTACCGTCGAGCGTCCCGCCCGGTGTATGTGGCCCGAGCTACCGAAGGTCCTGTGGGCGCGAAGAGGAACAACGGCTCGTGCGGCTTCTGGGAGTTGTAGTGGTGGTACTCCTCGACCTGGATCTCCACCGCGTGGTCTGGAGTCGTCTCCTTGACCTTGGCGGCGCCGACGATTGCAGCGGCCCAGTTCGGGCCTGCCGCCGAGAACAGGTACATCTGCCGTGCTGCTTCGGCAGCAGCGATCTGGGCGATGGGCCCGTCCACTCGATCAAGCACACGGGCCATCAGCTCGGGGGCACCAGCGAGTTCACGACCCAGGTCGGCCGCCCCCGTCGCGCCACGCTGGATACCGACCTTGCTCGCCAGTCGGAGCAGGAGCGCGAGAGCGGCTGTGGACGACTGCGTGGGCCAGCCCACTCTCGTGGCCTCGATCATCAGGGAGTGCTGGCTTTCCTGGTCGATCGAGGAGGCGGGTGTGTTCGTCAGCGCAAGGGTGTAGGCGCCAGCGTGCTGGGCCACCAGCACTGCCTCGACCGTGCGAGTCGTCTCTCCCGAGCTGGACAGGGCGATGACCATGGAGCGGTTGGTGACGAGGTGTTGCTGGTAGTAGGCGAACTCCATGCACTGCACGGCCTCGCAGGGCACGCCGGTCATCAGCTCCAGTGCCTGTCGCGCCGCGATCATCACGGCCAGGGAGTCACCGGCGCCGACCAGGAAGATCCGGTCGAACGACCGGGTAGCCATGTGCTCGCTCACCGAGTCGAGACCAGCGACGTTCCGCTCCCACGTGTCGAGGATGGCTTGCGGCTGGCCGAACATCTCTCCTCGGGTGACCTCGACGCGGTGTCGACGCTTCGGGTCCAAGGGGTCGTCGGTCGGCAGCGCGAGAATGCTCGCGCGTTCCGCTTCGGAGACACGCGCGACGACAGACTGCTGGCGCGCATCGAGGGGGCTGCCCGGCCCCAGGAGGGGGCTGTCGAGGGTCATTGGCAGGTGCCTTTCAGGTCAGTGGTCAACGGGTCACAGGGGCCGACGACGTCAGCGCGGAAGGGAGTCGCGATACAGCGACCCCAGATGATCGGCCCTCGCGGCGTCGATCCGCGGCGCGGACCCGCCGGAGGTCTTGAGCACGCTTCCTAGGATCGCTCCGTCGGCTCCCCGAAGAACCGCAGGCAATGACTCGGCAGTGACCCTGCCGCCAACAAGCACGTCGATCCCGGCGCCCAACTCGGCCTTGACGCGAGCGATGTCGTCGATCGCGTCGCCGACTCCGCTGTCTCGGGTCACGATGAGCTTGTCAGCCCCGCCGAAAGCCACGGCCTGCGCTGCCGCCCAGGGGGTGTCGCCAAGGAGGGATGCACTGGTCGCCTCGTGGGCGTCTGCCCAGACTTCCACCTCGCTGCCGAGAAGCCGCTTCATCTGTGCAACCTGCAGCGAGCAACCCTGGATGAACCCCGTCGGGCCCGCGGAGACGCCAGTGAGGACCTTGACACGGACAAACTGCGCGCCAACAGCATGGGCGACCGCAACGGAAGCGGCTCCATCGTTGTGGCCCACGATCACACCCAGCCCCAAGCTGGTGGCAGCGCGCACGGCCGCTCCAACCACGGCCAATGCCGCGACGGTCGGGGCCCCCACCAAGGAGGGCTGAGGATTGTCGCTGGCGTCTTGCACCATCACGTCGGTGAATCCCGCGGCCTCCAATATCTTGGCATCGGCCGCGGCGGCCTTCGCCATCTCCCGGACGCAGGCACCACCATAGTTGGCGGCCCCCGGCAGCGGCGGGAGATGCAGCACCCCTACAAGGCGGAACGTGCTCATTGGCACCTCTCAGTCGATAGATCTCGGACGGTATACAATCGCTCGCGACACGTCAATGGTCGCAGGAGCTGAAATCTCGGCTCTTGGACGAGCGCAGCGCTGAACGTCGCTCATTCCAACGACTTTGCCTCGATGACGGCACCGATCGACTCCTGAAGCCTATGGACTCCGAACTATTCGCGCCCAGTTCGGTATACATAGCGTGGGAAGCGTGGGCGACGTCCACCTGCCTGTTGATGACGCACCGCCTGGGCCACGTTTCAGACGTCATGGACGTGACAGTGGATGCGTCGGCCAATAGACCGGGGATTGCCCCGGCAGGATGCCGCTCTGCTGGGAAGTCCCCTAGTCCCAATCCTTCGAGGTGGTCGACCCACACCGAGATCCTGCGGCCCAGCTCCGCGGCACGTCAGGCCGCCCAGAGGGCGGACGTACTCGTCCAAGGTCCACAACACGATCGCCATGGCCGTGAGGTCGGTCTCAGGAGACTCGAGAGACGGCCTCGAGACGCAGCGACTGACCTCTTCCCTGCGCGGGAAGTGACTGGCTCCCCTCCGGACGTCCACGCACGTCAGCGGACGCGCAGGGACTGGCGCCGAGGTCGAAACGCGACCTCTTAGTCAAGCAGTTAGTCACGCAGACTCTATGGACGCCAAGCAACGAAGAAGCCCCTGATCTGCGTTTCCGCAGGTCAGGGGCTGTTTCGTACTGGTGGGCGATACTGGGTTTGAACCAGTGACCTCTTCCGTGTCAAGCATTCCCAGACCATCCGCGAACCTGCCTCGACGTCCGTGTGAGTACGAAACCAGTCCCCCGACGTTCGCCTGCGCCCACCCGGACGCGCTCCAGTTGTCAAGCAGTTAGTCAAGCATCCTCGGTCCTTCACTCTGTCGCTCGAGCGGCCTCGCGCACTCGCCATGTCTACCGACCTGCCAGCGCACACCCTCGCCCGTGACATCCCCGAAACAAGGGACCTTTGGCACTAGTCAGGCCAAGAAACTTCCCTATCTTTGGTTCGCGTGGCGCCCGCCGCCGATGGACATCGAGGAGACTGGACATGGCGAGCGAGGCCGTCGCATCTTCCGGTCATGGCGTCGAAGCAGACGAGCCACGGCCGCCGAGTGGAAGCGAGGCGACTTCTCCTCCGGTCGGTGTGCACCCGTCCGGCTTGGGAACCGGGTCGCCGTGGGTGATGCTGGCGATGGCCACTCTGGGTTTCGCCGTGAACTTCTGGGCCTGGGCGCTCATCAGCCCCTTGGGTCCACTCTTCCGCACGACCGGATCACTCGGTGAGCTCAGCGAGTCCGACGTCGCGCTGCTGGTGGCAGTGCCGGTCGTGGTTGGCTCGCTGGGACGCATCGTCGTCGGCGGCTTGACCGACCGGTACGGCGGCCGGGTGATGTTCCCCATCGTCTCGGGCGTGACGATCCTGCCCATCCTGTTCATCGCCTTCTTCGCGCTCGAGTCGTACGCACTGCTCCTCCTCGGCGGCTTCTTCCTCGGGATCGCAGGCACGGCGTTCGCCGTGGGCGTCCCCTTCGTCAACGCTTGGTTCCCACCGGAAAAGCGCGGCCTCGCCATTGGCGTCTTCGGCGCCGGCATGGGCGGAACGGCCATCAGCGCCCTGACCACGGTCAAGCTCACGGCTCACCTCGGTGCGAGGTCTCCCTTCCTCATTACGGCCGCCGTGCTGGCGGTGTATGCCGTCGCCGCCTGGGTGATCCTGCGTGACGCACCCGGCAGGGCCGTGCCCACCACCTCCCTCGCCTCACGGATCTCCGCGAACGCCCGGCTCCCGATCACCTGGCAGGCATGCCTCCTGTATGCGGTCGCATTCGGTGGGTACGTGGCGTTCTCGGTCTACCTCCCCGCCTACCTCAAGACCGCCCACCACCTCACCCCCGACAACGCCGCCAGCCGAATGGCGGGCTTCGTGCTCGTCGCCGTTGTCATGCGCCCGGTCGGGGGTTGGCTCGCAGACAAGGTGGGGGCGATCCCGGTGCTCGCGGCCGGTTTCGGCGTGGTCGTGGTGTGCGCAGGCATCTCGGCGGGGACCCCGCCCCTGCGGGGCATCGGCACCGTCGCCTTCCTCGCCATGGCCGCCGCACTCGGATCCGGCAGCGGGGCCACCTTCGCCCTCATCGCCAAGGTCACCGAACCGTCCCGCGTCGGCGGCGTCACCGGGCTCGTCGGAGCTGCCGGCGGCCTGGGCGGCTTCGTACCGCCCCTGGTCATGGGCTACGTGTACGGTCGCACAGAGTCCTACGCCATCGGCTTGTGGATGCTCTGCGCCACAGCCGCCCTCGCCCTGCTTCTCACCGTCACCGTCGTCCGACGAACAGCCGCCCAAGGACAGGAAGCGCGTTGACCCCTCCGCGGAAGAACTCCACGCCCGACATCGGTATGGACGGCCCCCTGTTGGGGGCCCTCGTCCGCAGCAGGAGGTTCTTCACCCGCGGGACCGTCTCCGCCGACCTGCGGACCATCTCGCAGGTCGGTGGTCGCCAGGCCGACGACTTCTACCGGGACCGGTGGAGCCACGACAAGGTGGTGCGGTCCACCCACGGCGTGAACTGCACGGGCTCCTGCTCGTGGAAGGTGTACGTCAAGGACGGGATCATCACCTGGGAGACCCAGCAGACCGACTACCCCTCCGTCGGTCCGGACTCCCCCGAGTACGAACCGCGCGGCTGCCCTCGAGGGGCGGCGTTCTCCTGGTACACCTACTCACCAACCCGTGTGCGCTACCCCTACGTCCGCGGCGTGCTGCTCCAGATGTTCCGCGAGGCCAAGGCCCAGCACGACGGCGACCCGGTCAAGGCTTGGGAGCACATCGTCGAGAACCCTTTGCGCGCCAAGGCCTACAAGTCCGCCCGCGGCAAGGGCGGACTCGTCCGGGCCACCTGGGACGAAGCGACCGAGATCATCGCCGCCGCGCACGTCCACACGATCAAGAAGTACGGGCCCGACCGCGTCGCCGGGTTCTCCCCCATCCCTGCCATGTCGATGGTCTCCCACGCGTCAGGCGCACGGTTCGTCAACCTCATCGGCGGCTCGATGCTGAGCTTCTACGACTGGTACGCCGACCTGCCCGTCGCCTCACCCCAGGTCTTCGGGGACCAGACCGACGTCCCCGAGTCCGGTGACTGGTGGAACGCCGGCTACCTCATCATGTGGGGTTCCAACCTCCCAGTGACCCGGACGCCGGACGCGCACTGGATGACCGAGGCCCGCTACCGCGGCCAGAAGGTGATCGCGGTGGCCCCCGACTACGCCGACAACGTGAAGTTCGCCGACGAGTGGCTTGCCGCCAAGCCCGGCACCGACGGTGCCCTGGCGATGGCGATGGGCCACGTCGTCCTCAAGGAGTTCTTCGTCGACCGGCAGACGCCGTACTTCACCCAGTACGTCAAGACCTACACCGACCTGTCCCACCTCGTGCGTCTCGAGGAATCGGCCAACGGGGAGTACACCGCTGGCAAGTTCCTCACGGCAGACGACCTCCCGGCCCACGCCGCGGAGGAGAACGCAGCCTTCAGGACCGTCCTCCTCGACTCGGTCACCGACCAGGCCGTCATACCCAACGGCTCCCTGGGCCACCGCTACGGCGAGAGCGGCATCGGGTCCTGGAACCTCGACCTCGGGGACGTCGACCCCCATCTGTCGCTCCTCGACTCCGCCACCGAGTCGGTCGTGGTCCGTATGCCGCGGTTCGACACCGCCGACGGCGCTGCCGCCGACCTCCCGCGCGGCGTCCCCGTGCGTCGTGTGGACGGCCACCTGGTCACCACCGTCTTCGACCTGCTCCTCGCCCAGTACGGGGTGGGCCGCACCTTCCAGGGCCAGCCGCTGCCCGGAGCGTGGCCGACCGGGGACGACAGGGGGTATGGCGACGCGTCCGCGCCATACACCCCTGCGTGGCAGGAGAAGATCACCGGCGTTCCGGCAGCCACGGCCGCACGGATCGGGCGCGAGTTCGCCCAGAACGCCGAGGAGTCCAAGGGCCGCTCGATGATCGTCATGGGTGCGGGCACCAACCACTGGTTCCACTCCGACACGATCTACCGCGCCTTCCTCACCCTGACCAACCTCACGGGCTGCCAGGGCGTCAACGGCGGCGGCTGGGCGCACTACGTCGGCCAGGAGAAGGTCCGCCCGATCACCGGATACACCCAGATCGCCAACGCGTTGGACTGGAACCGCCCTCCCCGCAACATGATCCAGACCGCGTACTGGTACCTGCACACCAACCAGTTCCGCTACGACCAGTTCGGCGCCGACACCCTCTCGGCCACCACCGGCAAGGGGCAGCTCGCTGGCAAGTCCACCGCCGACGTCATTGCGCAGAGCGCCCGCATGGGCTGGATGCCCTCCTACCCCACGTTCGACCGCAACCCCCTGGACCTGAGCGACGACGCCGCCGCCGCCGGAAAGCCGGTCGGCGAGTACGTCGTCGACCAGCTCAAGTCCGGCGACCTAGAGTTCGCCGGCGAGGATCCCGACGCACCCGGCAACTACCCCCGCATCCTGTCCATCTGGCGCGCCAACCTGCTGGGCTCCTCTGGCAAGGGAAACGAGTACTTCCTCAAGCACCTGCTGGGCACCGACTCCTCCGTACGCGCCACCGAGACACCCGTGGACCAACGCCCTGTCGACGTGACGTGGCGCGACACGGCACCCGAGGGCAAGCTCGACCTGCTGATGACGATCGACTTCCGCCAGACCAGCACCACGATCTTCTCCGACGTCGTCCTCCCTGCCGCGACCTGGTACGAGAAGCACGACCTCAACACGACCGACATGCATCCCTTCGTGCACTCGTTCAACCCGGCCATCGCACCTCCTTGGCAGACCCGCACCGACTGGGACGCCTGGCAGACGATCGCCGAGAAGTTCAGCGAGCTCGCAGGCACACACCTGGGGGTCCGTAAGGACGTCGTCGCGGTGCCGCTGACGCACGACACCCCGGACGCCATGGCCAACCCGCACGGCGTCGTCCGCGACTGGAAGAAGGGCGACTGCGAACCGATCCCGGGCGTCACGATGCCCAGGCTGGTCGAGGTCGAACGCGACTACGGCGCCGTGTTCGAGAAGATGAATGCCCTCGGTCCCCTGGTGGACACCCTCGGCGCGACCACCAAGGGCGTCACCTTCGAGCTCAGCAAGCAGGTCGACTACCTCCGGGCCAAGAACGGAGCCGTCCGCGGCGGTGTGGCCGACGGCCGGCCCTCCCTGAAGAAGGATGTCAACGTCTGCGAGGCGATCCTCGCCCTGTCCGGGACCACGAACGGACACCTGGCCACCCAGGGTTTCAGGACCCTCGAGAAGCGCACCGGTGTCCAGCTCGCAGACCTCGCTGCCGAGCACGAGGGAAAACAGATCACGTTCGCGGACACGCAAGGGCCACCGGTCCCCGTGATCACGTCTCCCGAGTGGTCCGGCTCCGAGACCGGAGGACGGCGATACTCCCCCTTCACCATCAACGTGGAACGCAAGAAGCCATGGCACACCCTCACGGGACGGATGCACTTCTACCTCGACCACGACTGGATGACCGAACTCGGTGAAGGCCTCCCGGTCTACCGGCCACCCCTGAACATGGCAGCCCTGTTTTCCGAGCCCACGTTGGGGACGGTGTCGGACGGGTCCGACGGCCAGGTCGAGGGGCTGACCCTGCGCTACCTGACACCCCACAACAAGTGGTCGATCCACTCCGAGTACCAGGACAACCTGTTCATGCTCTCGCTGTCACGCGGAGGCCAGAACATCTGGATGAGCGACCGAGACGCGGTCAAGGTCGGCATCAAGGACAACGACTGGATCGAGGCGGTCAACCGCAACGGCGTCGTCGTGGCCAGGGCGATCGTGTCCCACCGCATGCCGGAAGGAACCGTGTACATGTACCACGCCCAGGACCGGCTGATCGACGTGCCGCTGGCAGAGACCTCGGGCAAGCGCGGAGGCATCCACAACTCGCTGACCCGGTTGCTCGTCAAGCCCTCCCACCTGATCGGCGGCTATGCGCAGCTCACCTTCGCGTTCAACTACCTCGGCCCGACCGGCAACCAGCGCGACGAGGTCACCATCATCCGCAAGCGCAGCCAGGACGTGACGTACTGATGAAGGTCATGGCCCAGATGGCGATGGTGATGAACCTCGACAAGTGCATCGGTTGCCACACCTGCTCGGTGACCTGCAAGCAGGCGTGGACCAACCGGTCTGGCACGGAGTACATCTGGTTCAACAACGTCGAGACCCGGCCGGGTCTGGGCTATCCACGCACCTACGAGGACCAGGAGAAGTGGAAGGGCGGCTGGGAGCTCGACAAGCGCGGACGGATGAAGCTCAAGGCGGGCGGGCGCCTGAAGAACCTCATGACGATCTTCTCCAACCCCGTCCTGCCCTCGATCGGTGAGTACTACGAGCCGTGGACCTACGACTACTCGACCCTGACCGACGCCCCGGCGCAGGAGCAGACCCCGGTCGCACGACCCAAGTCCCTCATCAGCGGCAAGAACATGAAGATCGAGTGGTCGGCCAACTGGGACGACGACCTCGGAGGGTCGATGGCCACGGCCCACCGTGACCCGATGCTCAAGAAGATCGCCGACAAGGTGAAGTTCGAGTTCGAGCAGACCTTCATGTTCTACCTGCCCCGGATCTGCGAGCACTGCCTCAACCCGTCGTGTGCCGCGTCCTGCCCCAGCGGCGCGATCTACAAACGCGAGGAGGACGGCATCGTCCTGGTCGACCAGGAGAAGTGTCGTGGATGGCGCAAGTGCGTCTCTGGTTGCCCCTACAAGAAGATCTACTTCAACCACCGCACCGGCAAGGCCGAGAAGTGCACGTTCTGCTTCCCGCGCATCGAGGTCGGGCTGCCGACCGTCTGCGCGGAGACCTGCGTGGGGCGACTGCGATACATCGGGCTGATGCTCTACGACGCGGACAAGGTCCTCGCGGCCGCCTCGACCACCGATGACGAAGGTCTCGTCGAGGCCCAGCGAGACGTGTTCCTGGACCCCTTCGACCCCGAGGTGATGCGCGAGGCAGAGCGGGCGGGCATCGCCCGGGACTGGGTCGACGCCGCCCAGCGCTCCCCCATCTACGCGCTCATCAACACCTTTCGCGTCGCCCTGCCCCTGCACCCGGAGTACCGCACCATGCCGATGGTCTGGTACATCCCGCCGCTGTCCCCGGTGGTGGACGTCGTTGCCGAGACCGGCGAGGACGCCGAGGACACGGGCAACCTCTTCGCTGCCATCGACGCCCTCCGGATCCCGGTCGAGTACCTCGCGGAGCTGTTCACCGCCGGTGACGTCGGGCCCGTCGACGCGGTGCTCAAGAAGCTCGCAGCCATGCGCTGCTACATGCGCGACATCAACATGGGGCGCGACCCGGACGCGTCCATCCCCGCCGCGGTGGAGATGACCGAGGAGCAGATGTACGACATGTACCGACTCCTCGCGATCGCCAAGTACGACGAGCGGTACGTCATCCCACCGGCGCATGCCGAGCTGGCGCACTCCCTGGAGGAGCTGTCGACGGAGTGCTCCGTCTCGGACTACGGCGGCGGGCAGCAGGACGTCTTCGGCGAGGGGTCCGGAACGCCCACTCCGGTGGCGGTCGAGAACTTCCAGATGCTCCAGGCCCGGCAGACCTCCGACTCCCTTGCGGGACCGGTCAACAAGGCGGGACGCGTCAACCTGCTCAACTGGGACGGCAAGGGCTCACCCCCCGGCATGTTCCCGCCGACCGGGTCCGACTCATGAGCGACCGCAGACCTGCTCCCACGCTGCCCCCCGACCAGCTGACCATCGTGTGGCAGTCGGTCTCCCTCCTGCTCGACTACCCCGACGACCGGCTCCCGGACCGGGTCGCGCTCGTCCGATCGGCATCGCGCGACGTGTCCCCGGTCATCCGCGACTCCCTCACGACCTTCCTCGACCACGTCGAGCAGACACCCCTGCCTGAGCTCCAGGCCGACTACGTGGAGACGTTCGACACGCGTCGTCGCTGCAACCTGTTCCTCACGTACTTCGCGCACGGTGACACCCGCAAGCGTGGGATGGCGCTGCTGCGCTTCAAGCAGACCTACCTGCAGGCAGGTTTCGAGCTCGATGACGCGGAGCTGCCTGACCACCTCTGCGTCGTGCTCGAGTTCGCGGCCACGGTCGACCGGGCCCGCGGTCGGGACCTGCTCCTCGACCACCGCGCCGGCCTGGAGCTGTTGCGGCTCTCGTTGCGCGACATGGGTTCTCCGTGGGCCGACCTCATCGACGCGGTCACTACCACCCTGCCCAAGCTGCGTGGCGACGAGCGGGACGCAGTTCGACGGCTGGCCGCAGAGGGCCCACCCGAGGAGGAGGTCGGGCTCGCCCCGTTCGCCAGCCCGCAGTTCAGCCCCGGCGCCTCCAGCGGCGAGGTCGCCGGGTCCATCCAGCTGCCCATGCCCTCGTTCCCCGGAGCCCGGACATGAGCGTGTTCTTCTTCGTCATCTTTCCATACGTCTGCCTGACGACCTTCGTCGTCGGACACCTGTGGCGCTACCGCTACGACAAGTTCGGCTGGACCACCCGGTCGTCCCAGCTCTACGAGAACCGACTGCTGCGGATCGGGAGCCCGCTGTTCCACTTCGGCATGCTCGGGGTCGTCGGTGGCCACATCATCGGTCTCCTCGTGCCGGAGTCCTGGACCGAGGCGGTAGGGATCAGTGAACACGGCTACCACGTGGTGGCCGTGGCGGGAGGCCTCGTCGCCGGGCTGGCGGCCCTGGTGGGCATGGTCATCCTCATCTATCGCCGCCGCACCGTGGGGCCGGTGTTCTCCGCGACCACCGTGATGGACAAGGTGATGTACGCGTTCCTGGCCGTCGTCATCGTCCTGGGCATGTGGAACACCATTGCCGGGTCGATCCTGACCATCGGTGGCGAGTACAACTACCGCGAGGGCGTGTCGGTCTGGTACCGCTCGTTCCTGGCCTTCCAGCCTGACGCGTCCCTGATGGCAAGGGCACCACTGGGCTTCCAGCTGCACGCGCTCGTCGCCTTCGGGCTCTTCGCACTGTGGCCCTTCACCCGGCTCGTGCACGTGTTCAGCGCGCCAGTCGGCTACCTCACCCGGCCCTACATCGTCTACCGCAGCCGCGACGACGACCAGCTCGGCAGCCACCGGGACCGGCGAGGCTGGGATCGCGTCAGCTGATCACCCACGTGCGGGACACGTCGACGTCCCCACCCACCCCTAGCTCAGGAGCAAACGTGCAGAAGCAGTCACTGACGGCACTGGCCCGACACCAGCTGCAGATGGCATCGACCGCCTCCAGCGGTCGCAGCGCCCACACGGTCTACGGGGGCAACGAGCACGTCCTGCGTCAGACCCTCATCGCACTCGCGGCCGGGAGCAGACTGGATGACCACGAAAACCCAGGCGAAGCCACCCTGCAGGTGCTCCAGGGACGGGTCACCCTCATCGCCGGCGACGACAGCTGGAACGGATCGCCGGGCGACCTCCTGTTCATCCCCGACTCCCGACACGCCCTGCACGCAGTCGAGGACTCGGTCATCCTGCTGACCGTGGCCAAGAAGACGTGACATCGGTACCGACTGAAGGCGTCATGATCGCGCGACCGGGGACGAGGCCCTAGACGATGTGCCACTACTGCGGATGCCGCGACATACCGCTGATCCGGGACTACATCGCCGAACACGAACGCGCGACCAACCTGGGAGGCGACGCAGTGCGCGCGCTCGACCGCGGTGAGCTGACCGAAGCCACCGCACTGCTGCTCGCCATGGCCGCCGAGCTGCGTTCCCACTGGCAGGGAGAGGAGAACGGCCTGTTCGCCGTGATGCGTCGTGACGAGCTCTTCGCCGAGCACATCGGGCCACTGGTGAAGGAGCACCGCGAGCTGGAGACACTGCTCGACGCATGTGATCTCACCAAGCCCTCCGATCAGGCACGTGTGCGCACTGCGGTCTTCGAGCTGCACGAACACATCGCCAAGGAGGAGGACGGACTCTTCCCCGCAGCGCTGGTGACCCTCAGTGGCGATGAATGGGACGCCTCCATGCAGGCGTGGCACGAGGCGCACCCCAAGGACCTCATGATCGGCGAGTAGCCTGCCCTTCTCGGCCTGAACGTCCGCTCATGACCCGATCCGTCCGCCAAAGCGATGCCTCGAACTGCAGCGACTTACCGCCCGAATGCCGCGACGGTGCTCAGGTAAACGTGGTGCACGCCGACACGGTCCGTCGGCGCGTCACATGGATCTTTTCAAGAGCTCCGGTGCCTACGCTGTGCCAATGGCGGTCAATCGAAGTCGCAGGGCGAGGATCGCCCGCCGACGCAAACGCCGGATGGACAGCGTCGCCCATGACCTCAGCGATGCCGAATGGGTTGCCCTGCAGGCGGCTTGGGGTGGTGGCTGCGCCTACTGCGGAGCCACCAACAAACCTCTTCAGCGGGACTGCGTTCTGCCCATCTCACGTGGCGGGCGGTACACGCTCGACAACGTCGCTCCGGCCTGTGGTTCCTGCAACTCGAGCAAGTGCAACGACGAGGTCACGGGCTGGCTGCGGCGCAAGCGGCTGGACGAGCGCGCCTTCTTGGTGCGCCACCTGGAGATCAAGCGCGCGCTCGCTATCCAGTTCCACGCCGTGCCCAACGCTGCCACGGAGGCGCAGGAAGCGAAGACCCTCTGAGTTGCCGTGCGCGCGGTCAGGTTGACGAGGGCGCATTCGGGCGGAGGTGCTCCCTGAAGAACGCCGCGATACGCCGACGAGCATCCACAGTGGCCTCCTGGTCGTACCGGGTGCCCGAGCTCCGGGCCAGGAAGCGCAAGAACAGCGTCTGGTCTGCGGTTGCGTGATTGTTCATGAACCCGTGCCGGGCGCGGGGGTAGATCTTCACATCGTGCTGCACGTCGAACTCGGTCAGCAGGTTCTCCAGCCGTTCACCGGCCTTGGCGCCCAACGGGGACCTGTCAGCGCTGCCGAAGCTTCCGACGACCGGGCACGCGCGCGGCAGCCAGCCTGCGGCGTCCGAAGGGCAACCCCGTAGGTCACCGCCGAGGCGTCGAACCCGTGGCCTTCGGACAGTGCGATGGCGTACCCGCCGCCCATGCAGAAGCCGACCACGCCCACGACACCTGTGCAGCCGACCTGGTCACGTAGCCATTGCCGTGCCGCCTCGATGTCGTCGAAGGTGCGCCCACGGCGAGGACCGAGCTCACGCATGATCGTGCGAAGGCAGCGCAGCCGGCTGCCCCAGTAGTACAGGTCAGGTGCGATCGCCAGAAAGCCTTCTCCGGCCAGCCAGTCCGCGTGGTGCCGCAGGTCCTGGCTCATGCCGGTGAAGTCGTGGATGATGACGACGCCTGGCCACGGCGGCGCCGTCGGGGGGATCGCCGCACAGGACGGCATCAGGCCGTGAGGAGTCTCGATCTCGACCAGCGGCTCTGTCTCCCTGGCTCAGTGTCGCGTCCAGGCCGTGCGGCGACCAGAGGGTGACGCAGGGAGCAGGGGATGATGGCGGTGGGCTGCGGCATTCAGCGCTGTGGATGCCGCGGCGCGTGCCAATCTGGCACTCAGGAAGGGGGACGCCTGGTGGCGCCTTCATCGCCTGACCGAGGCAGTCTCCAGACCAGTCTTGTGAGCGCTCGATCTATTCGGCCGCCACCGACGCAGCGCAGCCGGCTCGTCAACGCTCAATCCGGGTGAGTGCCAGGAACTCCGTTCGCGTGCGCGCGTCCTCACGCAGGACGCCGAGCAGGCTCGAGGTGACCGTCGTGGTCCCCGGTGCCTGGACGCCGCGCAGAGTCATGCACAGGTGCTCTGCTTCGATGACCACGCCGACACCGGCGGCCCCCAGCTGGTCGCGCAACCATGTGGAGACCTGGGTGGTCAGGCGTTCCTGCACCTGGGGTCTGCGGGAGAAGTGCTCCATAACGCGGGCCAGCTTGGACAGCCCCAGGATCCGTTCGCCGGGCAGGTAGCCGATGTGCGCGACGCCGATGAACGGCAGCATGTGGTGCTCGCACACGGACCAAACGGCGATGCTGCGGGCCACGATCAGCTCGTCGTACCCGCCGTCGTTGGGGAACGTCGTCAGCTGGAACGGCCGTGGCGTCAAGAGCTCGGCCAGAGCCGACGCCATGCGCGCCGGGGTCTTGGTCATCGATTCGCTGTCCAGGTCCACACCGAGAGCGCGCAGCAGGTCGTGCGCCGCCGAGGTCGCCGCCAGAAGGTCGGGCCGTGGTACGGCTCCTGTACCGCCCCACCGCCCTCGCGGCTGTCGTCGTCCGGAGTGGGCGCCGTTCGCGTGGGGGTTCGGGTCCTCGTCGTTGAGGTCAATGGCTGAGGTGCTCACGCGAGCGTTCCTTTCATGAGTGCTGAGACGGCACGGGTGATGGGTGGGGCTGCGTGGTGGTGCGGGCCGTGGATGGCGAGAACGCTTGCGGCGCCAGCGTTCTGGGTCGCGATCGTCGTCGCGTGGGCGGGCTGGTCCAACCAGTGGCGGGTGCTGGTCAACGCGCGGCGAATGAGCGTGTTCGCGTGGGTGAAGTCGGCCGATGAGGTGGCCAGCGGGCAAAGGGGCGGGGCGATGTGCAGCCGGGCAGGGCCGGCATAGGCGCGCACCTCTTGGACGAGCTGCCGGTGCAGGAGCAGGTTCAGGGCGGTCAGACCCACCCCCAGTGCGGTGGCCGGGGGCGGTGCCGCGCACGGGTAGCCGGCCGGTAGGAGGTAGATGTCAGCAACCCCGTGCGCGTCGGCATACGCCAGCGCACCCGCGTGCCCGATCGCACCGTCGACCAGGGTCCGCCCACCGCGACGCACCGGGGGCAGCATCCCCGGCACGGCCGCGCTGGCAGCGACCGCGTCCACGACGGGGCCGCTGTCCAGCAACAGTGCTGCGCCGGTGACGATGTCGGTGGCCGTCACGGCAAGGCCGAGGCGTGCCCCCTCGAACGCTTCGTAGCCGAGGTGGGTGGTGAGGAGTAGACGCAACGGTCGAGACGAGAACATCGACGGCGCACCGCCCACGGCCGCGCGGACCCAGCGCCGCGGTTCTGCGACGAACACGTCCTGACGGCGCATCCCAGTCCACAAGGCCGCCAATGAGGTCAGCCGCTGCCCGGTGGTGCCAGGCCCGGCCAGGTATGCGGCGTTCACCGCACCGACCGATGTGCCGACCAGCACATCGGGATCGATGCCGTGCTCGTGCAGGGCCGTCATCATCCCGACCTGGACGGCTCCCAGGCTGCCGCCGCCGGTCAGGACGAACGCCGTCCTACCTGCGCCACCACGGACCGCGTTACCAGGGGCGCTCATGTCCTACGCCCTGCGAAGCGGCCAGAAGATGGCTCGAGAGTCGTACCTGGTCGCCAGTCGCTGCAGGGCGACAGCGGCCAGCAGCAGACCGAAGTCCCGAAGGGCGACGTCGTAGTAGCCGGGAATCAACAGCAGGTTGAGGATGATTCCCCCGAGCCAGCCGGCCACGACGATCCCGCCCAGACGTGGGTGGAAGGCGACGAGCAAGCCGGCCAACACTTCAACGACCCCGACGGCATACATGGCCTGATGGGGTGTGACGGGCAGCGGCCGGGCGATGACAGGGGCGAGGTACTTGTCCCAGTGGACGAGCAGGTTCGGGAACTTGTCGAGCCCGAACACGACGGGTGCGACCACGAACGCGGTACGAAGCACCAAGTACGCCTGGTACGAAGCGTCCCTCGGCGCGGGGTGGGGGACGTGGGTCTCGCGTGGGGTGAGAGTGGTGGCCATGGTGGGTCCTCCAAGGACTGGCGGTGTCCTCCCGAGGCTGCGGGTCTGGCTGGCACGAGCGAGCGCGTGGGAGGCTGACACCGTGTTAGTGGTGACCGGTCCTCAAGGTCTTACCCGCCCAGCCGGTTCGGGTAAGAGGTTCGGCGCCGCGGGCAGCAAACACGGTATGACCACCCATCGGACTCGCACCCCCGGGGCGTGCGCATTGCCCGGCCCACCGGTCGACGTCGTCGCCTGGCGGGCATGCCGACTGCGCGAAGCCGGCTTCCCCCTGCCACTGGCCGACGCCCTGGCGGCCCAACATGTCGACCTGCATGCGCTGCTGCAGCTCGTCGATGCGGGTTGTGCCCCCGATCTGGCCGCACGCATCCTGTCCCCGGCCGACGACACGAGAACCTCGTGGTGACCGCCGTCAGGCGTGACGAGCACCGGCCCGACCGCCCGAGTCCTGGCTCCGACAGGATCTCGGCGACGCCGATGACTGAGCGGGGCGAGCCTGCCGACTGGGTGGAGGCGCTCAGCACGCCCGGTCCCGGGCAGGTGCAGGCCTTGCACCTGCTGCACCAGTTGATGGTGCGCGCTGCAGCGCATCAGGTGTGGCGCATGCGGGCCGTCCTGCCCAACTCCTCACCAGGCGCCGTCGAGGTCATCGCCAACCAGGCCGCGGACGAGGCGATGACGGCCTTGTTGGCCAAGGTGCACACGTTCGAGGGCCGCAGCCGGTTCACCACGTGGGCGTACAAGTTCGCCATCCTCCAGGCCGCCACCGACGTACGCCGCGTGCAGTGGCAGCACCGTGAGGTCGAGTTGCACGACCTGGAACTGAGCGACCCGCCCACCGTCGGTCACGACAGTCCGGAACACCAGGCCGAAGCCAGCGACCTGGCACGGGCCGTCGCCCGTGCCATGCGCACCGCTCTCACGCCGCACCAGCGACGCGTCGCGCTCGCCCTGTTGGTCGACGACATCCCTATCGACGTCCTGGCCGACCGGCTCGGAACCAGCCGGGGGGCCCTGTACAAGACGGTCCACGACGTCCGGGTGCGCCTGCGCACCGAGCTCGCCAGCCGCGGCTACCTTCTCGATGCCACGGCAACCGTCGCTCCGAAGGACCAACCGATCCTCAGCAACCCGGCAGGTACGCCATGAACCCAACACCACCCTCCGAATCCGGGAGCCTGACCCCAGCTGCCATCGGAGAGCTGGTGCTGGACACCACCCCGTGGCTGTCCTGCGACGAATGCTTCGAACGCATGGACACCCACGTCGAGGCGCTGCTGCGTGACCCCGGCCATCACGACCTCGCCATGGACAGGCACCTGCAGGGCTGTGCCGCCTGTCAGGAAGAGGTCCAGTCGCTGCGTGCCCTGCTCACCTCCGAGGGCACCGCAAGGCGTGGCGACCATGGCCCGGAAGCCGGGTCAGCCGACCAACCGGGACCCCTGACTCGGTAACTGGGCTTGCGCACACGAGCGGCCGCGAACCGGACGTCCGCCCACCGGTACCTGACCGGTCCTGGAGGTGCCAGTGGCCCGGATCGGATCATCTGCTGTCCCGACGACCCACCGTCCGTGTCGTTGCTGTCACCGTGCGCACAACTCGACACCTCATAGCCACAGTGCCGTGCGGCCACGTGGAGGAGCTCCTCACCGAGGCTGCAATGTGACTCGCCGACCGAGGTGCGCTGCGTGGATCGCGCAGACTGACTGCCTCCCTGCCAGGTCTGCTCGTAGCGCGGGCGACATTCCCACCATGCGCGCCCTCCCTCAACTCACACCGATACAACCGGTGGTCAGCCGCAAAGCGAGCCGCCAGCCGATCTCCTGGACCGGATCTGGCCAGACACTCGACGTCTTTGTACCGGGCGCTGGCGCAGTCATGGTCGCTCTCCCGGAGTGAGAAGGTCCTGCAGACGATCAGGGCGATCAGGGCGATGAACCCGGTGACGGTCACGATGCGGCGTGCATGAGAGTGGAACGGGTCCTCGTGGGTATGCGGACTCATGGAGGCGTCGTCTCCTCCAGCAGCGTGGGGAGGCGGCGTCGCTATCAGGAGAACTCCCGCCTTACCAAGGGCGCGGCGTCCGTTCGTCCGAGCGGGACGTGTCGGACCAACTCAATTGAGCCTGAGGTCATTCAATTGCGCATACGCAATCATTGCGTGATAGAACGAAGGTATGACCAGCAAGGCCCCTTCCCCCCTCCCGCCGCATGTGTTGCGCGAGTATGCACTTCTGGCCGACGGTGAACGCGGCGCACTTGTCGGCCCTCGCGGAGACATTGCCTGGATGTGCGCCCCCCGCTGGCACGACGACGCCGTGTTCGCCTCGCTGCTGGGCGCACCAAGCGCGTATGCCGTGACGCCGAAGGACGACCGCCATGTTTGGGGCGGACGCTACGAGGACGGCTCCCTGATCTGGCGCAGCCGGTGGGTGACGAGCGGCGGCATCATCGAGTGTCGTGAAGCGCTGGCCTTTCCCGCCACCCCCGAGACTGTGGTACTACTGCGTCGGGTGCAGGCCATGTCGGGGCCGGCGGCCGTCCGCGTGACGCTCTGTCCGCGTGCGGAGTTCGGTCGCTTCGGCATGACTCGCCTGGCCGAGCGCGACGGGGTGTGGACCGGCCGTCTGGGTTCCCTCTACGTCCGGTGGTCCGGCGGTACCCAAGCCCGCTCCTCCCACGGGGGCGGTCTCGAGCTCGACCTTGTCGTGGCCGAAGGCGACCACCACGACCTGGTCCTGGAGATCTCGACGAGGCCATGGGATGGACCGGCGCCGTCCCCGGATGTCGCATGGGACAGCACCGAACACGCATGGTCGTCCGCCGTACCCGCGATGGACACGACCATCGCGGCGGACGACGCCCGACAGTCTGCGGCGACATTGCGTGGGCTGACCAGCAGTAGTGGGGCCATGGTGGCTGCCGCGACCTTCGGCCTTCCTGAGCGGGCTGCGCAGGGACGTAACTACGACTACCGATACGCGTGGATCCGCGACCAGTGCTACGCCGGACAGGCGATGGCCGCGAGCGGTGACCTGACCTTGCTCGACTCCGCCGTGCGGTTCGTCAGCGACAGGGTGTTGGCCGACGGTGACCAGCTCGCGCCGGCGTACACGGTGACCGGTGAACCGGTCCCCGAGGAGCGCCGGCTCGACCTGCCCGGGTATCCCGGTGGCAGCAGCACCGTCGGCAACTGGATCAACGGTCAGTTCCAGCTGGACAACCTCGGAGAGGTCCTGCTCCTGCTCGCAGCAGGCGCCGGGCGCGACCGCCTGGACGTCGAACATTGGCGCGCCGCGGAGGTCGCCGTTGCGGCCATCCGCGACCGGTGGCAGCAGCCAGACTCCGGCATCTGGGAGCTCGAGGGTCGCCGCTGGACCCACTCACGACTGATGTGTGCCGCCGGGCTGCGAGCCCTCGGCCGGCACGCGCCAGCGCGTCAGGGGTCAGCCTGGAGCTCGCTCGCCGACTCCATCGTCGCCGACGCGGCGCGGGACTGCCTCCACCCCTCAGGACACTGGCAGCGCTCACCCGACGATGGGCGAACCGACGCCAGTCTCCTGCTACCCGGGATTCGCGGTGCCTTGCCGACGTCAGATCCACGGACCGTGGCCACCGTCGACGCCGTGGCCAGACAGCTCGGCTCCCGGGGCTACGTGTACCGCTTTCGCCAGGACGAACGACCCCTGGGTGAAGCGGAGGGCGCCTTCCTGCTGTCCGGATTCCACCTCGCCATGGCGGTCCATCAACAAGGACGGCACACCGAGGCCATGCGCTGGTTCGAGCGCAATCGGGCCGCCTGCGGTGCTCCTGGACTGTTCAGCGAGGAGTACGACGTCGAGCAGCGCCAGCTACGGGGCAACTACCCCCAGGCTTTCGTCCACGCTCTGCTCATCGAGTCGGCCACGCGACTCGCCGGCCCGAGCACCGCACCCATGACCTGATCATCCGGCGGCAAGCCCTGCCATCCGAACCGCCCACGAGGAGAGATGAAGCTCATGACGGAACGACAGATGAACAGTCAACAGACCCGAAAGCCTGCAGCGCGAAGTCGCGTCGTCGCAGTCACGGGAGCATCCGGAGGCATCGGTCGGGCCACCGCGATCGAGTTCGCCCGGCAAGGGGCCGCAGTCGCGCTCGTGGCCCGCGGCGAGCAGGGCCTGAAGGCTGCCGCCGAGCAGGTGCGGGCCGCCGGTGGCGTGGCACTGGTCGTCCCCACGGACATGGCCGACCCTGCGCAGGTACAGGAGGCGGTCGACCAGATCGAAGCCGAGCTTGGCGCGATCGACGTCTGGGTCAACGTGGCATTCACGTCGGTCTTCAGCCGCTTCGACCACATCACCCCTGCGGAGTTCGCGAGGGTGACCGAGGTGAGCTACCTCGGCTACGTCTACGCGTCGATGGCGGTGCTCCCCCTGATGAAGGGCCGCGGTAGGGGAACCATCGTCCATGTCGGTTCGGCGTTGGCCTACCGCGGGATCCCGCTGCAGACCGCGTACTGCGGGTCCAAGCACGCGATCCAGGGCTTCCACGAATCGCTGAGGTGCGAGCTCCTGCACGACAAGAGCCCGGTCAAGGTCACCATGGTGCAGATGCCGGCCGTGAACACACCGCAGTTCTCCTGGGTGCTCTCGCGGTTGCCCCGCAGACCGCAACCGGTGCCGCCCATCTACCAACCAGAGGTGGCCGCACGGGCGGTCGTCCATGCTGCAGATCATCCCCAGCGGCGCGAGTACTGGGTGGGGGGCAGCACGGTGGGCACCCTCATCGCCAACGCCGTCGCCCCAGGGATCCTCGACCGCTACCTGGCCCGCACCGGAATGTCGTCACAGCAGACCCAGGAGCCGCAACCGTCGGACGCACCGGTCAACCTGTGGGATCCGGCCGACCAGGACCACGACTTCGGAGCACATGGCAGGTTCGACGCACGCTCGACCTCCCGCAGCCCTCAGGTCTGGGCCTCCCAACACCACGGAGTCGTCGGCGCGGGAGCCGCGCTGGTCGGCGGCCTGGTCGCCGGTATCTGGGCCAGGCGACGGTGAGGACCACGGTGCTCGACGAAGCACGGACCCGGTCTCCTCGATGAAGGTCCGCGACGCGGTGCGCCTCGGGTACGGATTCCTGCTCCTGACTCGTCCCGAGCGCGTGGCGAGGGTGCTGACCGGAGGCGGGTTGGACCGTCGGGCGCGCGTCACGGCGCGCATCCTCGGCGGCCGGCACATCGCCCAAGCCCTTCTGGTCGCGCGCGACGGCAGAGCCGCCGTGCGCCGAGTGGGCCGCGCCGTTGACCTGCTGCACGCCGCGAGCATGCTGCTGCTGGCCGCGTGGGCCCCGGACCGGACCCGCACGGCCATGGCAGACGCCGCCGTCGCCACCCTCTTCGCCGGACCCTCGAGTCCCACCGAGGACAACTCGAACGCCCTCGCCCCCCGTCGACGGCCCGCGACGCGGACGCCGCAGCCGTTGCTCGACCTCCCCGCACCCCCGCACCCGAAGGGAGTGCTCCCGATAGCGGACCGGGGACTGACGGGTGGCGCCGCGCTACGAAGGCGGCACCGGCACGAGCGTCAGGATGCCCTGAGAGAGGTGCTCGCCAAGTCCCCCGGCCTCAACCTGGCGCAGACCCGGGCAGCACTGGTGAGCGCTCTGGAGGCCCGAGGGCTCGGCGTGCCGCCAGAGCCCTGGTTGGAGGCCGCCGCGATCGACCTGGTCAACGGCAACATCTATGTGGTGAACGGTCCCGCCATGCAGGACACCGGGTTGGAGCTTCCCCCGCACGGCCCCACCTGACCACCGCCACCTACGTCAGGTGGGGAGCCCCAGAACATAGGCATCCTCACCCTCGGACGGCTCCCCAGCTGCCTCCGCGAACGATTCCAGCGTCCGGGCCAGAGCCCGACGGCTGGTGGGGCTCATGTTCTCCATCACCGCCAGGATCGACTCGCGACGGTAGGCCATCACGCGCTCGACCACGTCATGGCCACCCTTCGAGAGCTCCAGCGCCAGGTATCGACGGTCTGCGGGGTCCTCCGTGCGCTCGAGAAGCCCTGCGACCACCAACCGTTCCACCGTCCGGGTCGCGTTGGACGGGTGGACACCTAGGGCATCGGCGACCTGCCCGAGGTTCAGTGTCCCGCGACTGGCGACGAGGACCAGGACGCGCAGCTGTGGCAACGAGACGATGTCCTCCACCTCAGCCACCGACCGGGCGATCACCCCTACGAGCACCCGCGCCGCACGCATGACCGCATCGGCCTGCCGGTCTGGGTCATTGACACTTGCCACCGAATCACCACTCATGACACGAGTATGCCAGCCGTTGCAGCCACTCAATCGTTGCGCTTGTGGATTCATTCTTGGCGTGTCATCCTCGCTATAGTTGCACCCGCGCAATCGTTGCACCACGGCACCGACCTGTCAGGAGCCCTTTGTGTCCACACGTCATGACCACCACCCACCCAGCGCCTCCCATGGGATCGATCGCTTGGTGCGAAACGTCGCCCACGGACGGTTCGAGCGGAGCCTGTCTGCCTTGACCGCCGCCGGAGCCCTGATCACCGCCGCGGAGATCTACTTCGAGCACGACAAGGCGAGCTTCGGGAACCCGTGGATGTGGACACCAGTCGTCCTGGGACCGATAGGCGCCGCCGCAGGCGTTGCAGGAGTGGTGAGCCAGCGCGCCGCCAAGACCGCGCTGCCCATCGCCTCGGCCGCGATCGTCGCCAACGGACTCCAAGGCACCTACCTCCATGCGCGAGGCGTGGCCGACAAGCCGGGCGGATGGCGCAACTGGCGCTACAACGTGGAGATGGGCCCTCCCCTGCTGGCCCCCCTGCTGGTCACCCTGGTCGGCGGGATGGGCGTGGTCGCAGCCATTCTCCGGAGGGAGAAGTGAAAGGTGCACGCGGCCAAGGGGTTCCGCTGCCGTTGAGCCCCGAGGACGGCGGTGGCCGCTACCCGGGATTCGACACCCTTGCCCAGTCGCAGCACTGGGACGCCGCCACGACCGGAATCGTGGCGCCACGGATCGGGATCCCCGCCGACCTACGCTTCTTCACCCTTTCGGAAGAAGCCGCGGCGTGCGCCCTCACCGACCAGCTGCTGGGGCAGCGTGAAGACCCTCGCGTACCGGTGGTGCGGATGATCGACGCTCGCCTCGCCGAAGGCCAGGGGGACGGCTGGCACCACGTCCACATGCCCCCGGACGCCCAGGCCTGGCGAGACAGCCTGGCCGGGATCGACGCCGATGCACGCAACGCCTTCGGCGCCGACTTCGCAGAGTGCAGGTGGCTTGACCAGCTCGCGGTCCTGCGTGCCGTCCAGCATGCCACCGGGTCATGGCACGGCATGCCGGCCGACTCGGTATGGAGCCTATGGACCCGCTACGCCGACACCGCCTTCTACTCCCATCCCTTGGCGTGGAACGAGATCGGTTTCGGTGGCCCCGCGTACCCGCGCGGCTACAAGAACCTCGGCGTCGACGCCCTGGAACCGTGGGAGGTCAAGGACACCCGTCGCCAGCTCGACCCCCTGCGTCCGCGGGGCAACCAGTGAAGGGACTCGACGGCCGCGCGGTCCGCAGCCGGAACGAGTCCGCGTGGCTGGTGCCGGCCGACGGTCGCGACGTCAACCACCAGCTGCGCTCCGACATGCGCACCTTCGACGACGATGACGAGGTCGACCTCGTCATCGTCGGCTGTGGTGCAGGCGGCTCGACGCTGATGCAACGACTGGCGCGCCGGGGCTGGCGGGTCGTCGCCCTGGACGCCGGCCCGTTCTGGGACCCCGAGCGCGACTGGGTCAGCGACGAGGCCGGTTCCCACCACCTGTACTGGAACGAGCCCCGCGTCATCGCCGGTGAGAACCCGGTCCCCCTGGGCTCGAACAACTCCGGGCGTGGCGTCGGCGGATCGATGGTGCACTTCGCCGGGTACACACCTCGGTTCCACCCCAGCGACTTCCACACCAGGACCCAGGACGGGGTGGGAGCCGACTGGCCCTTGCAGTACACGGACCTGCGCCCCTACTACGAGGACATTGAGGGCGAGCTGCCCGTGGCCGGCGAGGACTGGCCCTGGGGGGATCCGCACCGATACCCCCACTCGGCGCACCCGGTCGGCGGCAACGGCGAGGTGTTCCTGCGGGGCGCCGAGGTGCTCGGCATCCCGGTCAAGGTGGGTCCGGTGGCGATCGCCAACGGCCGGTTCGGACATCGCGCGCACTGCATCTACAGGGGGTTCTGCCTGCAGGGGTGCAAGGTCAACGCCAAGGCTTCGCCCCTGATCACCCACGTCCCCGACGCCCTCGCTCACGGCGCGGAGGTCAGGGCGGACTCGATGGTCACCCGGGTGGAGGTGGACCAACGGACCGGCCTGGCCACGGGTGTGCACTTCGTCCGACGTGGCAGGGCACGCTTCCAACGAGCGCGCATGGTGGCGGTCGCCGGCTACTCCATCGAGACCCCACGGCTGCTGCTCAACTCAGACTCCGCCAGGTTTCCCCAGGGCCTGTGCAACGACTTCGACCAGGTGGGCCGCTACCTCATGGTGCAGGGGGCGCCCCAGACCGCGGGCAGGTTCGACGGCGAGGTGCGCATGTGGAAGGCGCCCCCGCCCGAGGCCAGCACTGAGGCGTTCTACGAGACCGACCCGGCCAAGCCGTACAAGCGCGGCTTCTCGATCCAGACGGTGTCCCCGCTGCCCATCACCTGGGCAGAGCACGTCTCGGCTCAGGGCCATTTCGGTGCGGACCTGCGCCGGTACATGAGCGACTACCCGCACTGGGCCTGTCTCGGTGCGCTCTGCGAGTTCCTCCCCCGGCCGGGCAACCGGGTCACCCTCTCTGACGAGCGGGACCGCCACGGACTGCCGGTGGCGCACTTCTCGTACTCACAGGGCGACAACGACCGCATGCTCCTGAAGGCGGCCGGTGAGGTGATGGAGTCGATCCTTCGCGCGGCAGGTGCAGGTGAGGTCATCACGATCAACCGCTCCGCACACCTGGTGGGGGGCGCCCGCATGGCCGCCAACGAACGCGAAGGTGTCGTCGATGCGTCATGCCGCAGCTTCGCCGTCCCGAACCTCTACATCACCGACGGCAGCGTCCTGCCGACCCAGGGCGCCGCCAACCCCGCACTGACGATCATGGCCGTCGCCGCACGAGCCGCCGACCTGCTCGCCGCTGGAAGTCGCGGCGGTGCCCCGCGCAGGGACCCGGAACGGCAGGCGGACCAGAACGCTCGCTCGAGGACCTCACGCGCCCACTGAGACGGGGCCCACCCGTTCGATCACAGGAGTAGACATGGCAGCACAGACGGTCGCCGACCACCTGCTGGAACGACTGCGTGACTGGGGAGTCGAGCACGTGTTCGCCTTCCCGGGCGATGGCATCAACGGCATCCTCGCCGCGTTCGGGAGAGCAGACAACACACCTCAGTTCATCCAGTCCCGACATGAGGAGATGTCCGCGTTCGAGGCCGTCGGCTACGCCAAGTTCAGCGGCCACGTCGGTGTCTGCATGGCCACGTCGGGCCCCGGAGCCATCCACCTGCTCAACGGGCTGTACGACGCCAAGCTCGACCACGTGCCGGTCGTGGCCATCGTCGGACAGACGGCGCGCAGCGGCATGGGCGGCGCCTACCAGCAAGAGGTCGACCTGCTCACCCTGTTCAAGGACGTCGCCGGCGACTACGTGCACATGGTCATGGTGCCGGAGCAGCTGCCCAACGTGCTGGACCGCGCCATCCGTACCGCTGTGGCGCAGCGCGCGCCGACGGCCATCATCATTCCCTCCGACGTGCAGGAGCTGGAGTACTCCGCCCCCACTCACGCCATGAAGATGGTCCCCTCCAGCCTCGGGGTCCGGTGGCCCGCGGTGGTCCCTGACGACGAGACCATCCGCGAGACCGCTGATCTGCTCAACAGCGGTGGGAAGCCTGCGATTCTCATCGGGCAGGGTGCCCGCGGCGCGGCGGACGAGATCGGACAGGTCGCCGAGATCCTCGGTGCGGGTGTGGCGAAGGCCCTGTTGGGCAGGGACGTGCTGTCGGACGACCTGCCCTGGGTGACCGGTTCGATCGGCCTGCTGGGCACCCGGCCCAGCTACGAGATGATGGCGGACTGCGACACCCTGCTGACCATCGGGTCGAACTTCCCCTACACCCAGTTCATGCCGGCGTTCGGGCAGGCGCGCGCGGTGCAGATCGACATCGACGGCAAGTTCATCGGGATGCGATATCCCTACGAGCTCAACCTCGTCGGCGACGCTGCGACGACGCTGCAGGCGCTGATCCCGCACCTGCACCGCAACGAGAACCGCGCCTGGCGCGAGACGATCGAGGGGAACGTCGCCGACTGGTGGGGAGCGATGGAGCGCGAGGCCATGGTGGACGCGGACCCGGTCAACCCGCAACGGCTCTTCCACGAGGCGTCCAGACAACTGCCCTCCAATGCCATGGTGGCCGCGGACTCAGGTTCGTCAGCGAACTGGTACGCCCGACAGCTGAAGTTCCGGGGAGACATCCGCGGCTCGCTCTCGGGCACCCTCGCGACGATGGGGCCCGGCGTGCCCTACGGCATCGGAGCGAAGTTCGCCCACCCCGATCGGCCTGCCGTCGTCTTCGCAGGTGACGGAGCCATGCAGATGAACGGTCTGGCGGAGCTGATCACCATCAAGCACTACTGGGAGCATTGGAGCGACCCGCGACTGGTGGTCGCCGTCCTGCACAACAACGACCTCAACCAGGTCACGTGGGAGATGCGGGCCATGGAAGGCGCGCCCAAGTTCGTCGAGTCCCAGCGACTGCCGGACGTGGACTACGCCGCCTTCGCGGAAAGCCTTGGCCTGCAAGCGATCCGCGTCACCCACCCAGGACAGCTCGAAGACGCCTGGAGGCGAGCGTTCGCTGCCGACCGCCCGACGGTGCTGGACGTGCACGTCGACCCGGACGTGCCCCCCGTGCCCCCGCACGCGACCTGGACGGAGATGAAGGCCACGGCACGGTCGATCCTCGGGGGCGACGAGGACCGGTGGGGTGTCATCAAGGAGGGCGTGAAGACCAAGGTCGCCGAGGTCATGCCCGGCGGTGACAGCTGATGTGCCGAGACCAGCGCGCATGACCGCCAAGCGGCTCCGGGGCCAGTCCCACCCGGTCATCGACGACGTGGACGTGAGCGTCTACACGGTGCCGACCGACGCACCCGAGGCGGATGGCACCACCACCTGGGACTCCACGACGGTGGTCCTGGCGCAGGTCAGGGCGGCCGACGTCGTGGGAACGGGCTGGACCTACGCCCCCGCCGCGGCGGCCGCGCTCGTCACCGAGCTCCTCTCCCCCGTGGTGTCCGGTGCCGACCCCCTGGACGTGACGGGCCTGTCCCAGTCGATGATCCGCGCGGTGCGCAACGCCGGGCGTCCCGGCTTGGTGTCCTACGCGATCAGCGCCGTCGACGTCGCCCTCTGGGACCTCAAGGCCCGCTTGCTCGACCTACCCTTGCACCGCCTCCTCGGCTTGGTCCGCCATGACGTGCCGGTGTACGGGAGCGGCGGCTTCACCACGTACGACGCCGCACAGCTGGACCACCAGCTCACTGGCTGGTGCGGGCAGGGCATCCCGCGGGTGAAGATCAAGATCGGCGAGTCCTGGGGCACCCACACCGGGCGCGACCTCGAGCGGATGCGCCATACGCGCACAGTGATCGGGCCGGAGGTCGAGCTGTTCGTGGACGCGAACGGCGGGTACTCGGCGAAGCAGGCCATCCGGTTGATTCGGGCCGCAGACGATCTGGAGGTGCGGTGGTTCGAGGAGCCGGTGTCCTCCGACGACCACCAGGGACTGCGCCAGGTACGCGACGCCATCGATGCCGATGTCACCGCCGGCGAGTACGGGACGGACCTCTACTACTTCCGTCGCCTGTGCCAGTCCGGGGCGGTGGACTGCCTCCAGGTTGACGCCTCCCGGTGCGGCGGCATCACCGAGTGGTTGCGTGCGGCGGCTGTTGCGGCGTCCTTCGGACTGGAGGTCTCCGGGCACTGCGCTCCCCACCTGCACGCCCACGTCGCTGCAGCCACCCCGAACCTTCGGCACCTCGAGTGGTTCCACGACCACGTCCGGATCGAGACGATGTTCTTCGAAGGCACCCTCGATCCCGCGCACGGTCACCTGACACCCCGCCCGGACTCACCCGGCCATGGTCTGACCCTGCGGGAGTCCGACGTCATCCCGTACAGGGTGGCGTGATGGACTCACGAAGGACCTTGGGTGGGGTCGCCGGCTGGCTGGACGACCGCACCGGTGCAGCCAAGCCCATCGGCCACCTCCTGCGCAAGGTCTTCCCCGACCACTGGTCGTTCATGCTGGGCGAGCTGGCGCTGTACTCGCTGCTGGTGCTGCTCGTCACCGGGACGTTCCTCACTGTGTGGTTCGTGCCGAGCAGCGGCACCGTCGTCTACGGGGGGTCCTATGCGCCTCTTCGCGGGCTCACGGTCAGCGAGGCCTACCGGTCGACCGTCGACATGTCCTTCGACGTGCGCGGTGGGCTCCTGATCCGGCAGGTCCACCACTGGGCTGCACTGCTGTTCACCGTTGCCATCGCCGTGCACATGATGAGGGTCTTCTTCACCGGTGCGTTCCGAAAGCCCCGCGAGCTTAACTGGGTGATCGGCGTGAGCCTGTCCCTGCTGGCCATCGTCGAAGGCTTCGCCGGGTACTCCCTTCCCGACGACCTCCTGTCGGGCACGGGTCTGCGCATCGCCAACGGCCTCATGCTGTCCATCCCGGTCATCGGCTCGTGGCTCGCGTTCGCGGTCTTCGGCGGACAGTTCCCCGGCGACGACATCATCCCGCGCCTGTATGTGGCCCACATCCTCCTGATCCCCACCCTGCTCGTGGGGCTGGCACTGGTGCACGTCCTGATCGTCGTCGTCCAGAAGCACACCCAGTTCGCCGGCCCCGGCCGCACCAACCGCAACGTCGTCGGCTTCCGACTCATGCCGACCTACCTCGCCAAAGCCGGTGGGTTCTTCTTCATCGTCTTCGGGGTCACCGCCCTCATCGCAGCCCTGGTCACCATCAACCCGATCTGGATGTTCGGTCCCTACGACCCCACGGCGGCCTCCGCCGGGTCGCAACCGGACTGGTACATGGGTTTTGCCGAAGGAGCCCTGCGGCTCATGCTGCCATGGGAGATCCACGCGTTCGGCCATACGCTCAGCCTCAACGTCCTCCTCCCTGGGGTCCTGCTGATCCCGGTGATGTACGCCGTCACCGCCGCGTACCCCTTCATAGAGCGATGGGCGACCCGCGCCGGCCCGCAAGAGCACCACCTCCTCGACAGACCGCGGAGCGCACCTACCCGTACGGCGATCGGTGCCGGTGCACTGACCTTCTACGTCGGCCTGTTTCTGGCCGGCGGGAACGACATCATCGCGCTCAAGCTGCACCTGTCCATCGAGGCGATCACCTGGTCGCTGCGGATCCTGGTCGTCCTGGCGCCCTTGGTCGTGGGGTGGACGACACGCCGGATCTGCCTGTCACTGCAGTCACGCGACCGCGCAACGGTCCTGAAGGGTCGTGAGACGGGCACGCTGGTGCGCACGGCCGGTGGCGGGTTCTTCGAAGCACACCGCCCACTGTCGACGTACGAGCAGTGGCGCCTGGTGGCGCACGGGCAACCCGACGTCGCTGCTGGAGATGGACAAGATGAGCGCCTGCCGACGTCCGACTCGGCGGAAGACGCTCCTGACCGCAACGTCCTTGGCACGCAGGCAGCTCGCCTGCACGTCACGGGGCTGCGTGGGCGGCTGAGTCGCGCAGCGGCAGGCCTCTACTTCTCGGACCAGGTCCCCACTCCGTCCCCACCGGACCAGCGCCGGGCCGAGGACCTCCTTCGGGAGGACCATGACGCCCTGCGGCACGAACGAGTAGGCGGCCCGAACCGCCTCGGGCGCAGCTGACTCCCGTCGGAGAAATAGTGTGCGGCATCGCATCTGTTGCGGGCGCGCACATACTTGGGCAGGCTGCAGTCAGGCCTCTCGGAGGGAGCACTCCCTCGCTGGACACCGGGGCGGGCTGACGACGACAACAAGGAGCGGACGATGACCGACTCGATCGATCGCATTGCGGACATCTGGGGCCCCCTGACCCCGCACGCGCGCGGCACGGCGTGGCCCGCCCGCGTCGACACCCACCTCGAGGAAGGAATCACCCCGGACTCGGTCGACCGGTGGGTCCAGTCGGCGTGCCTGCTGTGCAGCAACGGATGTGGATGTGACATCGCAGTCAAGGACGGCCGGATGGTAGGGGTGCGGGGACGTGGCGGTGACGTCGTCAACCACGGACGGCTGGGACCCAAGGGCTTGTACGGCAGCACGCCGTGGGCATCGTCCCCGGATCGCCTGACCCGACCACTGGTGCGGCGGGACGGGGTCCTGGTGGAGACCGACTGGCAGACAGCCATGGGCACAGTCGTCGAGGTGAGCAAGCGCCTTCTCGAGGAGAAGGGGCCGCTGTCACTCGGTTTCTACACCTCCGGGCAGCTGTTCATCGAGGAGTACTACGCCTTGGCCGTCATCGGCAAGGCCTGCTTGGGAACACCTCACATGGACGGCAACACGCGGTTGTGCACGGCCACGGCTGCGGCATCGTTCAAGGAGAGCTTCGGCGCCGACGGGCAACCGGGCTCGTACACCGACATCGAGCACTGTGACGCGATCTTCCTGTTCGGCCACAACATGGCCGAGACGCAGACCGTCCTTTGGACCCGGATCCTGGACCGGACGCGTGGTCCGAACCCGCCGACCATCGTCTGCGTCGACCCGCGCCGCACACGCGTCGCCGATGAGGCGATCCGCACGGGGGGCGTCCACCTCGCGGCCAAGGTGGGCACCAACCTGGCGCTGATGAACGCGTTGACCCGTGAGCTGTTCGTCAACGACTGGGTCGACCACGAGTGGGTGCAGGCGCACACCGTCGGGGTCGAGGACCTGCACGAGACGGTCGAGCACTGCACGCCCGAGTGGGCCGGTGAGATCTGCGGTCTTGATCCTGAGGACATCCGACGYGCGGCGCGRATCTTCGGTGAGAGCGACCGCGTGCTGTCCACGGTCCTTCAGGGCTTCTACCAGTCTCACCAGGCGACAGCGGCGTCGGTCGCGGTCAACAACCTGCACCTTCTACGCGGGCTGATCGGCAAGGTGGGGTCCGGTGTGCTGCAGATGAATGGCCAGCCCACGGCCCAGAACAACCGCGAGTGCGGGGCNTGGGTGCAGGCGCACACCGTCGGGGTCGAGGACCTGCACGAGACGGTCGAGCACTGCACGCCCGAGTGGGCCGGTGAGATCTGCGGTCTTGATCCTGAGGACATCCGACGTGCGGCGCGGATCTTCGGTGAGAGCGACCACGTGCTGTCCACGGTCCTGCAGGGCTTCTACCAGTCCCACCAGGCGACAGCGGCGTCGGTCGCGGTCAACAACCTGCACCTCCTGCGAGCGCAGATCGGCAAGGTCGGCTCCGGTGTGCTGCAGATGAATGGCCAGCCGACGGCCCAGAACAACCGTGAGTGCGGAGCCGACGGCGACCTGCCCGGCTTCCGCAACTGGGACAACGCCGCCCACGTCCAGGAGCTCGCCGACCTGTGGGACGTCGATGCGTCGGTCATACCCCATTGGGCTCCCCCGACCAACGCCATGGAGATCTTCCGCCACGCCGAGGAGGGCACCATCGGCATGCTGTGGGTGTCGGCGACCAACCCTGCGGTGTCCATGCCCCAGTCAGCCCGGATGCGCAAGATCCTCGGCGGCGACCAGTGCTTCGTCGTGGTGCAGGACCTCTTCCTGACCGAGACCGCGCAGCTGGCCGACGTGGTGCTCCCGGCCGCGGGCTGGGGCGAGAAGACCGGGACCTTCACCAACGTCAATCGCACCGTGCACCTGTCCGAGAAGGCTGTCGAGCCCCCAGGTGAGGCCAAGAGCGACCTCGAGATCTTCACGCTGTACGCGGAGCTGATGGGCTTCACCGACCGCTCGGGCCGGCCGTTGCCGTCATGGCGTACCCCTGAAGAGGCATTCGAGGCGTGGAAGGAAGCGACGGCCGGACGCCCGGTCGACTACACGGGACTGAGCTATGACCAGCTCCGCGGCCCCAGCGGCATCCCCTGGCCGGTCAACGCCCAGACCGCACCCGACGGCACCGACCGGCTCTACACCGACGCCGTCTTCCCCACCCACACGGACGAGTGCGAGACCTACGGACACGACCTGCTCACCGGAGGTGCCGTCACCGAGACCGAGCACCGTGCCCTCGCTCCTGCCGGCCGGGCCTTCCTCAAGGGGTGCGAGTGGACCCCCGCCCACGAGGTCCCGAGCGACGAATACCCGTTGCTGTTCACCACAGGTCGGACCGTCTACCAGTTCCACACGCGGACCAAGACCGGTAGGGCGCGCAGGCTCAACGAGGCCGCACCCGATGCCTGGGTCGAGCTCAGCGCCGAGGCTTCCTCAAGGGGTGCGAGTGGACCCCCGCCCACGAGGTCCCGAGCGACGAATACCCGTTGCTGTTCACCACAGGTCGGACCGTCTACCAGTTCCACACACGGACCAAGACCGCTAGGGCGCGCAGGCTCAACGAGGCCGCGCCCGACGCCTGGGTCGAGCTCAGCGCCGAGGATGCGGCAGGGCTCGGTGTCGCCGAGGGCGACGTCGTCCGCGTCGAGTCACCCCGCGGCGCCATCGAGGTTCAGGCCCGCGTGGGCCGCGTCATGAAGGGCGCGGTCTTCGCGCCGTTCCACTACGGCACCTGGGACCTCACCGACGCCGAGCTCGACAGCCCTTCACGGCAGGCCAACGAGCTGACCATGACCGTGTGGGACCCCGTGTCCAAGCAGCCGTACTTCAAGACGGCCGCCTGCCGAGTGGTCCCGACGCCGAGGTCGACAGCCCTTCACGGCAGGCCAACGAGCTGACCATGACCGTGTGGGACCCCGTGTCCAAGCAGCCGTACTTCAAGACGGCCGCCTGCCGAGTGGTCAAGGTGCGCGACGGCGACGGCCCCTCCCCCGCTCCCACCACGGCGGCCTCCGCCCCCGCTCAAGCCGACGTGCCACCGACCCGCGGAGGAACACCCACCTCCAGCGTCGTCCTCGACCCCATACCCCTTTATCCGAACGACCCTGCGCAGGCACCCAGGTCCGGACGCGTCCCTGTCCTGCCGGAAGGCGACGCCAGAACGTCGGAAGGGGGCCGGTCATGAGCACCCACCTCGCGACGTATGTCGCGCTCATCCACGCCAGCGAAGCCACCTTGGCCGACTCCTTCGACACTATCGGCCAAGGACACGCGAACCATCCAGACGTGCTGTTCACCTGCCAGGCCCTGGCCAAGATGAGCCGGCAGCACGTGGCGAAGCTGCAACCCGTTGCGGCCAGGTACGGCGAGGCCTCGGACGTCGAAGAACCACAACGCCTGCATGCTTCGGGTGTCGGCGAGGTTCGCAGTGGAGCCGTCGGCCTGCTGCGCGACCTGCAGGACCTCCACATGCTCGCGACCCTGGTCGACAGCACCTGGACGGTTATCGGACAAGGGGCGCAGGGACTGCGTGACGAAGAGCTGCTGTCCATCGAGAAGGCCGCACGCAAGGACGTCTCCCGCCAGCTGGCGTGGCTGGTGACCCGGATGAAGTCCGCCGCACCCCAGGCCCTGATCGTGGCTCCCCTGGCGACCCCGCAGGCATCCACCCCCATCCGGAGGACCTGAACGTGTTACCGCACCTGCCCTTGTGGGCGGAGCTGCTGCTCTTCGTCGCGAGTGCAGCCGTGATCTGGGTCGCGGGCATCCCGCTTTCCAACTACACGGACATCTTGGCCGACCGGCTCCACCTCGGTCAGGCGCTCGGTGGTCTCATCCTCCTTGCCGTGGCGACCAACCTCCCTGAGATCGCCATCACCTACAGCGCAGCGGCCAGCGGCAAGCTGGACGTGGCCGTGAGCAACATCCTCGGGGGCATCGCGATCCAGACGGTGGTCCTGGTGGCGTTGGACGCCTTTGGTGTCCGCGAACGACGTCCGCTGACCTACCAAGCCGCGAGCCTCACCCTCGTGATCGAGGGCGCGATCGTCCTTGCAGTGCTCGTCGTCGTGGTGATGGGCACCCAGCTGCCCAAGAACCTCGTCGTCGCCCGGCTGTCGCCCGACGTCGTCCTCATCGCCCTGGTCTGGGTGCTGGGCCTCATGCTGACCCAGGGGGCAGGGGGCAAGCTCCCCTGGTCCAACAGCGGTGAAGCACCCGACAGCCAGCCGAAGCCTCGCGGACACTCGCAGAAGACCCGCTCAGCCGAGGCAACCCGCAAGGGCGTCAGCACCAAACGCGTCGTCCTCATCTTCGGCGCCGCAGCGTTAGCCACCTTGGTCGCCGGCGCACTCGCCGAGGAGAGCGGCACGGCGGCTGCCGACCAGGTCGGCTTGTCCGGGGTGCTCTTCGGTGCCACCGTGCTCGCCGCTGCGACGTCGCTGCCAGAGCTCAGCACCGGCCTGAACGCGACCCGGCAAGGCGACTACAAGCTCGCCTTCGGCGACATCTTCGGCGGCAACGCGTTCCTGCCGGTGCTGTTCCTGCTGGCGGTCGTGGTGTCCGGCAAGGCCGTCCTGCCCAACGCCCACGCCGCCGACATCTACCTCACCGGCCTGGCAGCGCTCCTGACAGTCGTCTACATGGCCGGCCTGATCTTCCGTCCAGCGAAGCAGCACGCCCGTCTGGGCATCGACAGCATCGCCGTCCTGGGCCTGTACGTCGTCGGTGTCATCGGCCTCGTCGTCCTCCCGCAATAGGACCGACACACGGCTCGTCTCGGCGCTCCTGGCGGCACTGGGCCTGCCACCTCACCGTCGGTCGCGAGCGTTCAACACGATCGAGTCTCTGACCATGGGACGTCCAAGGACCGACGCGCCCTTCACGCAGCCAACTGACCTCTTCCCCGCATGGGAAGTGACTGGCCCTCCTTCGGACGTCCGCGCACGTCAGCGGACCTACAGGGACCGGCAACAAGCCCGAAACGCGGCCCCTTAGTCAAGCAGCTAGTCAAGCAGGCCTCTCCGACGAGCCCCAACGAAGAAGCTCCTGACCGGCGTTTCCGCAGGTCAGGGGCTGTCTCGTACTGGTGGGCGATACTGGGTTTGAACCAGTGACCTCTTCCGTGTCAACGACTTTCACACCGTCCGTGGCCGTCCGCCAGGGTCCGTCTCAGCACGAACCACTCCCCCACCGTCCCCCGACGTCCGCCCAAATCCGCACCGATTGTCACTCACTTAGTCACTCACCCAATTCGTGCCCTCGGGCAGCCCCCCACCGCCGCAGACCACTTGCGTTGACTACTGATCTCCCGGGGCACTACCTCGATTCTGCACCCGCATCGACCGCACTCGGAATCCCGTCGAGCCCGCGTCTTCCCGCCCACCATATGCGCGCCTTTCAATCCAACGGGGCCTGCGTCGCTCACTGCAGCCGGAAGCGATCGCTTGAACCACCGCGTTCCGGCAACAAACCGGCGGCGTCACAACCTCGCAAGGGTCGCGACCGGCCAACTCATGAGCTGTCGGTTGGCGGTTCAAGCCCGACCTGCCCCTCACATCGTTGGCCGAGGTCAGCGTCCTACGCGCGTCCTTTCGCCCTCTCGGATCCGCCGTAATCTCGCCGGTATAGGCATTTGTGGCACATGCGCATCGAGCAGAGCGCAACGGAGTCCAGGTCGTCACCGAATAGCCCCGGCGTAGACGTCAAGCATCTGGCGGCCGAGACCTGCCCCAACATCCGCTGCACAGGCCTTGACGTTGCTCCTGCCGCGACGGCCATAGTCACTGCTCGGCAGCACCGGATCAACCGAGTATGGATTTGACACCTTCGGGGGAAGGTCTCAGCGTGAGAAGCCGATGGCATCGACGTAGGCATAAGCGCGGGCGGTCGAGACGGGCGAGAGGACCACCTTGACGGTGTGCTTGCCGTACGTGACGGGCGCACTCCAGAGGGTCTGCCGGTACACCGTGCTCGCGGAGTACAGGTCCACGGTGGCCTTCAGCGAACCATCAACGTAGACCTTCAAGCGACCCGAGTTCGCCGCCTTCATACCGATGACGCTGATGCCGGAGGTCCAGACCGCGCTGGATGACAGTGCCGCGCCCGAGGTCGCGGAGCGCCGGACAGTACCGGCCCACGACGAGCTAGACGTTACGTCCGCCCAAGCGCCGGACTTAGTCAGTGAACGGTCATCGGTGGGCCAGAGCATCGAACTGACAGCGGACCATGATCCGATGCGGCCGAAGTTGTCCTTGGCGCGGACCCGGAACTGACGCACCGAACCCGCCGTGGCGACGTAGGTCTTGCTGGCGGCCGTGCCCGAGCTGAACGCAGTCCAGGCGCCGTAGGTCCGCGTCCCGGTTGATGACACGGTCACCACTCGGGCCTGCACCTCGAACGACGTGGTCGTACCCGGAGCGGGGCTCACCGCCTTCCACGTAACGGGAGCGGTCGTCGTCGCCGACACGCTTGAGGCAAGTGCGGCGTTGGTCATGGCCGCGCTTGGAGCCTGTGTGGCCATCCTGATCGACCCGGCGATGACCGAAGTGCCGTCCACGCCCACCGGAGAACCAGAACCGTCGCTGGCCACACCCGTGAGCGTCCAGGTGTAGGAGCCGTTGGGCTGCAAAACTCCTGCACCGCTCTTGCCGTCCCAGATGGCAGACCGGATCGAAGCGTTCGTGGTGGTGCCGCCCGTCAGGGTGCGTACAGCAGTGCCAGCGGAATTCTTGATGACCAGCGACCACGAGGACAGGTTCTTGGTGAGGTCGATCTGCGGCGACCAGGTCGTCGACTGACCGGACACGTTCGGGGCGAACACGCTCGGCAAACCCATCAGTCCCAGCAGCCGAGGCTTCGACTTTCCAGCGTTCAGGGTCGCTGGAAGCGAGCCGACCCGCGCCTGCTGATCGCTGTTCCCGACCCAGGCGACCTTTGCGCCTTCGACATCCCACGCGAAGGGGTCGGAATCGGTCGTGATCACAACCGGGGCGCTGCCACTGACTCCGTTCCACGCCTTGAGCGTGCTGCCTTCGCTGAAGACGACGATGCCGTCGTCAACCTTGAGAGTGTCGGGCTGCGCGGTCAGGGAGCCGGTGACGGTGCCGGTGCGTGCATCCCGGACCTTGATCGCACTGGCCCCGTCGAAGTACGCCAGCCGGTCACCCCACATGCTCACAGCGCCGGCAGTGTCAGACCACATTCCCAGTGACTTCGGGTTGGTGGCACTCGTCGCAGCTGACAGATCACGAATGTAGAGCTTGCCCGAATAGGAGTAGAGCAGCCGCGAGCCAAACAGCGCCACACTCGATGATCCATCGGGAAGAGTTGCCAGGAGCGCTCCATCTGCGCGCCTGATGGTGTACGTCGAAGGACCCGCCCCGTAGTTCAAGAGCCCGACGTACGGACCGCTGGCCGCAATGATTCCCGAACCGTGAGCGGTGTACGTCTTGGTCTGTCCATCGAAGAACGTCACGTCGTACACGTCCGGTGCTGGGCTGCCCAAGCCTGTCTCGAGGTACGTGCGTCCCGCGGTGGCGAAGTCGAAGCCGTACCAGAATGCGGCCTTGGCGGGGAAGACCGACTCGCTGCCGACCGGCGACGTGAGCGCACGACTCCACACGGTCTCGGGCGCAGCGCCCAGACGCACTGCATCCTGCCGCTGGTCAGCCCCCCATAGGCGACCCGCATTCAGATGCAAGAAGGTGGGACCGACGCTCACTCCCGGGCTCGCCACACGCGGCCCGACGGCTCCCGTTGTGCTCACCGCGTACAGCCCGCTTACACCAACACCGGACCCCCACACCTTGAACCCGGAAGGGCCAGCGGCGATGTAACCAAGAGCCACACCCGATGGCACCGACACGGACGAAACTGTGGTGCCCGTAATGAGATGCGGCAAGGGACTGTTGACGAGGGTCGCGGTGTCGTTCGCCGCCCACACGGGGTAATCCGGGGTTGGCACGGTGACCTTGCTGACCGCGCCACCTGATCGAGAGAACCGGTACACAGTTGCCGTGGTGGCGTAGTCCCACGCAAGAAGCACGACGGACGAGGGAGTGACATTGATATCTGGCCTAGAGCCAACCATCGGCACAGTACCCAGCACCGTGGCAGCTCCGCCCTTCGGCGGAACCGAGGTGATGGTGAGGGTCCTGCTGCCGTCGGCGAGAGTCTTGTCCTGGCAGAAGATGATGGCCGTGGCGTCTAGTGCACACGGGGGGTTGTCAAGCGCGTAGTCGCGCCTGTAGACGACACCGTTCTGGACGTATTCCGAGTAGAAAGCGTCCTTAGCGCTGTCGTACTGCCCCAAGAGGTAACCGTCGTCACTGACGAAGTCGAGCGAGCCGTCACGCAGGGGCTCAGTCGACTTCACCCCTGTGACCGGATCGAGACGGGTGAGTTGGTTGGTCGCCGAGTCCAACGAGTACAGCTTCGTGCCGGATGACTCCCAGGCCCCGCCATCGGGGTCGAATGAAGTCAAGGGTGCCCCGTCGACGCTCCGATACAGCTGCGGCCCGGCAACGATCGTCGTCCCAGCAGAGACGAGCAAAGGACTCATGCTCGTTGAAGTGGCCGAGGCAAGCGGAACCGCGACCGTGTCCGGTGGGTCCGCCACTGCGGGAGTCGCGACTAGCCCGAGGGCGGCGGCTACCGCCGCCGCCGTAAAGAAGACCGTCCCCCGCCGTGCCCGATTCACAATGACTCCGATCAGAACGCTCGCCCCGCCTCGGGACCAGATCGCGTTCAACTCGGCGAGTTATATCAGCACGCTGGTCGCACGCACCCGCACCTTCGAGAAACCGCGACATAGTCTCAAATTGCGGCATCAATCACGCCGCCAGGGAGGGCCCGCGGACGAGAGAGCGCAACTCCATCGGCCTGGTCCTCACCGTGCCTCTTGGCGGAACGTGGTCCCACGTGAGTGGCCGTACGCCAAGGCAGATCCTGCACCGAGCCGTTGCAGAGATCATGGCAATCACATAATTGGGCCCCTCGCGTGGACCTCGAACTCTCAGTGGAGTAGAAGCTATTCGCGACGCGATTCCAGTATGGGCTTAGACGTCGGCCACGATCGCGTGCACGGGCGCGCCTTGGGACTCTGACCGCTCCCCAGCCAGTATGCGAGGCGCCTGCAACGGCATCGTCACCCCACGGTCCAAGTGTGGCATTATCGTTCGGGGCACGGCGCGGATCACGTGTGGTGACGGGTTGCCAGTCCGTCACGTAGACCCGGGCGTCAGTCACCCCACATCTATCCGCCGCTTGGCGACCATGCCGGCCGCGGCGGTGTCATTAGCGCAAGTTCCGGTTCCGGGTCGTGGGTCAGGGGCTACCGCGCCCGGTGGACCGTGTTCCATGACTGCAAGGTGGCGCGCAGGATGAGGGCGGTGATGAGAAGTCCGATGATGGGGTCGGCGATGGGGAATCCCAGAGCTATGAACCCGGTACTGACGATGATGCCGGCACTGACATACCCGTCCGCCCTGGCGTGGTGCCCGTCCGCGATCAGTGCCGCACTGTCGAGTCGGCGACCGGCACGCCACCGGATGAGTGCAGCGACCTCGTTGCCGATCACGCCGGTGACCCCTGCCAGTAGAAGGGCCCATAGGTGGTTTGGAGTGCTTGGGCTCAGGAATCGCTCGACGACCTGTTCGAGGGCCAGGATGGCGCTGACGAGAATCACCCCGACGACGAAGTAGCCCGACCACCGTTCGGCTCGGCGGCTACGCAGGACGAAGGCGGCCCCGAGGGGAATCGCCGTGAGGGCATCGCCGCCGTTGTGGATGACATCGGTAAGGAGCGCGACGCTGCTGCTTGCCCGGAACATCAGGAACTGAGCGCACGAGGTGATCAGCAGGACGGCCAAACTCACTGCGACGGCCTTGACCCCGGCCCGGGACCTGACGATCGATGGGTCTACCAGCCCATGTGTGTGCCCGTGCCCGTGGGTGTTGCCGTGCTTAGTGCCTCGGCCCGACTCGTGGTCGTGGTCCTGGTCGTGGTGACCGTCGTTGCGCCCACGGGCCCCATCGGCTGCATGGTTGGGCGAGGGAGTTGCGGTCACATCTATTAGTGTCTGCGTGTTCACGCACATAAGCAAATTGACTAGCATGGCTCCCATGCATGACTCGCTCCGGGAATTCGAGATGCCTAACGACGAGGAGGTTCAGCTCGCCGCTGACGCCTTCCGGCTGCTTGCTGATTCGAATCGGATCAAGATCCTGTGGGCACTGCTCCAGGGCGAGACCTCGGTCAACTGCCTGGCCGAGCTGGTCGATGCAAGCGCGTCCAGCGTCAGCCAACATCTTGCCAAGCTGCGGCTCGCTGGCCTGGTCACCGTCCGCCGTGAAGGCACGTTTGCCTACTACGCCGCCGCGGACGCCCACGTGCGTCGGCTGTTGGATGAAGCCTTGTTCCATGCTGATCACACCGCCAACGAGATCGCCGATGGTCAACCCCACGATCATCGACGCCCAGCGACGGTCGGCGCTCGCACCTGACCTCGGCACGAGCGAGCAGATCCGGGCGGGTCTTTTCGCCGCCATGGCCGTGGGTTGGAAGCCTCCGCAGTCCGCTGGACGAGGACGCCTGAATGCCGCCCCCACTCGGGGGACAGTCTTCAGCGGGTGACTACGACCCGGGTCACTCCTTGGGTGGGGGCCATCCCGGTGTGCTCCGCTCAGGTACGCCACGTCGAAGCCCCCCGTCGTCGGTCACCCAACTTCAAGTCGGCTGACCGTCTCCGGGTCTTCGTCGCCACCGAAGTACTGCTCGAGGACAGCGCGGAACACCGCATTTTCCTCGTCCCTGTCCGCTGCATGCTCGAAGAGGGTCATCGACGAACGCAGCTTTTGGGCGTCGATGCCGCCTAAGACCAGCGAGGGGTCGTCGCCGGGCAGGTCTCGCAGCGCGTTAGCGCACTCGAGCAGCCGCGGACCGAGGACCCGGTGGTCGAGGTAATCCCGCGCCTCGTCGAGCCCAGGGATTGCGTAGAACCGCGACATCGGGCTGTGTCCGAGCCCGGCTACCTGGGGAAAGACGAACCACATCCAATGACCGCGCTTGCGCCCCGAACGCAGTTCAGCCAGCGCCGCCGCATAGGCGCTGCCCTCGTCGTGGGCTGTCAGGAACCGCGTCAAATCGAAGGCCATGCCGACAGGTTGCCCGATCCGGCCCCTGCGCGCGGACTGCTCTGCGTCCCGCCCCCATCACCGGCATGAGAGTGCGTATCGAGGCGCGTCCTTTCGCCGCCTGCGCTGCAATGCCGGATGCCGTGCACCGGGTGGGGTGATGCCGCGCTGGGAGTGGGTCTGGGCGCACGCTGGCGTGACTTTCGCACGACGTTGCCGGCGCCCGGTAGCGCTCACGACGGGGAACCGGGTGCGTGGTCTCGCGTGGCCGGTGGAGGGGAAGCGTTTGAGCGGTCTGAGCTCAGTGAGTCAACCGCTGGCGAGGTGGCCTTGCCTTGGAGGTCGGCTGACCACTCATCCTCGATGCGGCCGAACACCCATACCGAGATCGCGATGATCCAGGTCAAGACGAACAGGGCGAGATCGCGTATCCCACATAGTTCAGGACAAGTCTGTGAACGCCACGAGGGGCCCGTAGGCGAGGCCCAGCTTGTCGCTGAGGATGGAGCAGCTCGATCGCGCCGATGATCAGTGCGACGCGACGGAGAGTCCGGTGTGGTGATGTTGTGCAACACCTTGCGGACGGGTTTGGAGAGAGCCCAGCCGTAGCCGAAATTCATGAAGCACCCGTCGATGGTCCAGCAGGCTCATCTCGGCCGCGAACACGAGCGGCTAGGTGAGGATCGCGTACCAGGGCAGATTCAACGCGGCGGCCCCGCCGCGAACACGAACAGCCCGACCTCGGTGTCGGTGTCGGTGTCGGTGTCGAAGCCCAGTCCAAACAAGAGGCTGACGTAATGACGCGCGCGAACGCGCCGCCGCACCCGCGCCACCCGCGCATGCCGAAGAGTGCGTCGACATGGTCATGCTCGGTTCCATGCGTGCCCTTGCCAGCGCAGCGACGGGCCATTGAACCAACAGGTACACCCCACAGACTCCCCGTCGTCCGTCCGCTGGTGGTCGCGTGCTGGGGGCGGTGACAACCTTTTTGGTGAGCTCGCCGCTCTAAGGGCACGCGAGGACGACTTTGGCGAAGGAGGTGCCATGCCAGAAGTTGGTTCGGCGCCGACCTTCGAGGAGTTCGTCCAGGTCCGTGGTGCGGCGTTGCTGCGCACGGCGTGGTTCCTCACCGGGGACCACCAGAAGGCGGAGGACCTGGTTCAGACTGCGCTGGCGAAGGCGTGGCTGCACTGGGACAGCATTGACCGGGATGGCACCGGGTCACACATGGCGTACGTGCGCCGGGTCATGGTGACCACGTACTCCGGGTGGTGGCACCGTCGGTGGAACGTCGAGCAGCCGTACGCGGCGCCTCCGGAGTTGACGCAGGCCCGGGTCGAGGACACAGAGCTGCGCCGTGACGTGTTGGCTGCACTGGCGAAGCTTCCGCGGGGCCAGCGCAGCGTTGTCGTCCTGCGGTTCTTCGAGGACCTCACGGAAGCTCAGACCGCTGAGTCCCTCAACTGTTCGGTCGGCACGGTCAAGAGCCAGACGGCGCGCGCACTGGCGGTGCTGCGCCGCAGCCCGCTGCTCGCCGATGAGGAGTCCAGCCATGTCTGACGTGGAGATGCGGCTGCGCGAAGCGTTCGCGCAGGTGGCCCCGGCTGAACCGCTCATCGCGGGGCTGGTGGAGGGTGCTCGGCGCGAGGCGGGCCGGATCCGTCGCCGGCGCCAGGTCGCAGCGGCCGCAGTCGTTGCCGTGCTGGTTGTCATGGGCGGAGCGGTGGCGTCCTGGGATTTCCGCGACCGTGCCGTCATTCCTGCGGACCGGGTCACGCACCTGACGTGCGCGCTGGACGGTCGCCGTCTGCCGACTGAGCCGCTGAGTGACGCCCGGCCCACCAGTGCTGTGGTCAGCGAGGTGTTGGTGTGCCCGGACAGCGCGTCACCTCTGGGGTTGCCACAGGGCGAGCCGGTGTCGATGCCGGTCGACTTGGACTACCTGCGCTTCGACCCACCCACCGTTGGTCGCTCCTGCCCGAAGCTGCCGGCCGGTCACACCTCACGGTTGCTGTTCCTGGCCACCAACGGACAACCCCGCATCTTGGATAACACCGCATTGGCTTGCAACGGCTGGCCCGCCTTGGACAGGTACGCGGTCGCGCTCGGAGACCAGCAGTCCACCCAACAGTCTGCCCACATCACCGACCAGTTCCCGAAGTGTGAATCCATCCTGGGCCAGCACCTGGTTCGTGACTCTGGGCAGGCGCCGGCGCTGCCTCGAGGAACACGCATCGTCGCCGCGACCAGCTGCATACACCCGGTGTCGTGGCCGGACACCCTTCCTCAGGTCCTCCCGGTCCGGCGTCGGGCGCTGAGCGACTCGGACCTGGCCGTCCTCAACGACGCCCTGGCGCGCGCCGGGTCGGTCTGGAAGCGGGCGCAGACCTGCGCTGGGCCGAGGACAGGAAATGAGGGAGTCCTGCACGCAGTCACCTCCACCGGAACCAACGTCGTCCTGGCACACGTATGCCAGGACTCCTATCAGCTGGTCGTCAACTGGAACGAGGACGACGTCATCACCTTCACCCAGAAGACGTTTGACGTCCTGGGCGGCTGACGGCCACGGCTATCGCTGCGGTCCCCTGCGAATCCGAGAGACCACCCGCGCACCTGACCTGTTGAACACCAATGAAACCCAATCTCGAAAGGAACGAACATGATGCCGTCACAGCACAACCTCAACCGTCGTCCCCGCCCGGCCACCCCGGTCTCATCAACTTCGACGCTCTCTCATGGCCTGCGCGCCTGCCGTGCGCTCGGTGTGACCGCTCTGGCCGCGGCCAGCGTCCTGGGGGTTCAGAGCGCCTCGCAAGCGGCCGCGCCGGACCACTTCGCGTTCTCGGTCACGGAGACCTTCGCCGACCCCGACGTGTGTGGCGCGTACGGGTTCACCGTCGACACCGTCCTGCACGTGGACTTCTCTGGCATCGTGAAGCTCGACAGCAACGGAGTCCCGACCCAGCTCATCAACCACGTCCGGGCGACCACCACTCTGACTGCGAACGGCCGGACGGTGACCGACGTCGACCACTTCCAAGCGATCCAGGACCTGCCCGACGGGCAGCTTCGTGAGGTCGGCTCCGTCGTGCACATCAAGGGGCCGGGAGGTTTGGTCATCCGGGAGTCCGGCCAAATCGTGTACAACCCCGACGGAACCCTCACCCTCAAGGGCCCGCACCCCATCCTGGAAGGCACCGGGACGTTCTGTACAGCGCTGATGCCGTAGACGACCCCTGACGGGCCGATGTCACCGTTGCGGCTGGCGGCCCTGTGTCGTGTCGGGCCGAGTCCACGAGTGCCCTACGGGCGGCCCAAAAGGTTTGCCGCCAATCGGCAACGAGCGCCCCTGGCGTTCAATGCTGCCTTCGGGCTGTCCCCTGCACCGGTGCGTGCAAGGCCTGGAACACTCCGGTGCGCGCCCCCATGTCACCCAGGGCCACTCCCAGGAATGACGCGTTCGACTGGGCGACCGCCGGACTTCCCCAACGTCGACGTCTCCCCGCCGAAGGCGTGCGTCACACCGCCGCGTCAGCTCCCCCATTCTGGGCTACGGGGTCGGTAGCTCCTTCGCTTCACCTGGGGTGAGAGCTCGGATCGGTAGGAGCTCATGTCGTGCCACGGCTGACCAAGTCCGTTGGGGAGCGGTCGAGCCATGTGCTTCGCGGGACAGAGCAGCGAAGGTTCTGAAGTTTTCGGGCTGGGCCTGGGGCCGCCTCCATCACCCGGTCAGATGAGGCCGGTGGTCAACGCTTGGGTTACCGCGGACGCGCGAGTTGGCTGGTCGAGTTTGGCGAGGATGTTGGCGACGTGGCGATGCACGGTGTGTCGGCTGAGGGTTAGCGCGGTGGCAATCTCGTCGTTGCTCATGCCGCGGGAGATGAGCTGCAGCACCTCTTTCTCGCGGGGCGTCAGCAAAGCGGCAGAGCCCTCGTCGAGACACTTCTGGAGATCACCGGCGCGCGCCAGTCCTGCCTTGTCAGCCAGGTGGTTCATCAACTCGGTTGCGGAGGTTACTTGGTCTCGAGCGCCCTCCGAGTCGCCCTGAACCATCAAAGACGTGGCCAACAGCAGTCTGGCCTCGGCCTCGTCGTGGCGTAGGCCCGCCCTGCGGTAGCGCCATACCGCCTCATGTAGCAGCGAGGAAGATTCGTTGGGTGGGGCGAGAACCGAGTCAGCCACGGCTGACTTCGCGAACAGGGCATCGGTCCTCACCGCCGCGGCGGTGGCACGAAGTTCAGCGGCCGCCTGGGCAGCCTCGTCGTCTTCACCAATGGCGTGCGCGATACGGACGGCGGGAAGAAGCACGTCGGCACGGGCGAGACGGCTCTCCGTCGGTAGCGCGCGGAGGAGCCGCTGCACAGCCGTCCATGCACTCCTCTTGTCCCCGACGGCGAACTTGATGAGGATGCGGCCAAGTCCGGCGACAGGGTCGAACTCGGCCTGCTTGAACAGGGCCTCGGCCTCCACCAAGCGCCCTTGGCGTCGACGTAGTTCGCCTAGTTGGACGACTGCTTCCAGGCGGGAGGTCCGTCGTGTGCCGCCGAGACGGCCGAGAGTCTCGGTGAGTTCCTTCTCGGCCGCGGTCCAGGTCCCGGCCGATACTTGGACGGAGGCGTACTGGATCCGGCACACGTTGAGCAGTGGAACCAGGTCGCGGTCGACGCAGATCGCCTCGGCCCGACGGCACCACTCCTCGGCGCGCGTGACGTCCTGTGTCTCGTGGCAGGCGGCGATGAGCCAGCACAGCACCTTGCCCATCCACATCAGGTCGACGACGTCTCCTCCAGTCGCTGCAGCCACTGCCGAGTCCAGCCGCGCCATCCCCGCCTCGACCTCTCCGGAACGGACCAGCGAAAGACCCTGGACGGCCAAGCTGACAACCGAGAGGTCTCCATCACCGGTCCGGCGCCCCACCTCCGCCGCACGAGTCGCACACGCCAACGCCTGGACCGGGTCCTTGTGTATGGACAGCGCAAGCTCTGCTTCCCGGACTGAACACCAGCCATGCTCGGGACATTCCTCGACCGCAGCCAGCGTCTCTTGAGCGCGACCGAGCCATCCCATCGCCACGGATTCACCGCGCCCGAACAGCACACAGTCCCACGCCAACCCTGCCGCCATACGTGCTGCGCCAATGGGGTCCTTGCGTGAGCGGTAGCCCCGATACGCAGTCTCGCGTGCCGTCAGGCACGTATCCGCGTCGTCGAGCCACCAGGCGGCCTGCGCCAGTCCCTCATACGCCGCCGGGTCGCTGGTCTCCGCGATCACGGCCCGGAAGGCGCTGTCCGCCCGACACCATGAGCCGGCGGCCAGCGCCTTCTGAGCAGCATTGAGGGAAGCCATCAGGCCTATCATCCCGTTTGCCGGACCCACTGGAAAGAAGTCGGGATGGGCTTCCGCGACAACGGTGGTTCAAACGCCTACCCCGGAAGCCAAGGCCTTGACGTCAGAGGTGGTCAGGGGGCTGCCTGCGATGCCCCAGTCACCGCTGCGAACCTCCTCAACCAGACACCATGTGACGGGGCGCATGTTCTCCCCCTCGATCGCGACCATCGCGTCGGTCAGCCCACGCACGATTTGCTGTTTCTGCTCGTCAGTGAAGACGTTCTCGATCACCTTGACCTGAATGAGCGGCATGACTGTTCCTCCCTGTTTTGGCGCCCACGCTGGACGCCTGAGAACACCCTCCAGCAGCACACGCCGACAGACATCGCCCGCACCGGCCATCTTCCGTCGAAACTTTCATGGCCCGAACGGGCCATCAATGACCGGGCTCTCACGGGTGCGTTGGCCGCTGCACAAACCCGCTCGAGGGGAGTCCGGTGCAGAAAGTCACGAACCGCGGCAGAGGCGCGAACATGCGTCAAACCGCCGCGAGTCGGCGCACGCCCTTTACCGGATCTGGCCATGTGAGTGCGATCGGAACCCGGGCCGGTCATCAAGACCAGATAGGTTGCCAATCGACCCTCGGGAAGGACATTGATGAAGGCCGTCGACTCACACCTGCTCACCCTGCTCAAGGCGAGCAGCCAGTTTATCGTGCCGATCTACCAGCGTCTGTACTCCTGGCAGGAGCCAGAGTGCGCGCAACTGTGGGCCGACATCCTGCGGGCGGGCTCCAGCCCCAAGTTGGGGGCCCACTTCACGGGCTCGATCGTCTACGTGGCTCGTGATCAGGCCACGAACACTTCCGCCGAGCCCGACCTGATCATCGACGGCCAGCAGCGAGTCACGACCGTGACCCTGATTCTCACCGCTCTCGCCGCCCGGCTGGAGGAGCTGCCCGCGGACGAGCAGGAGCCGTGGGACGGCTTCTCGCCGAGGAAGATCCGCAACCGCTATCTCCTCAATGACGATGAAGAGGGTGAGCGCCAGTACAAGTTGATTCTGTCCCAGAGCGACAGATCCGCTCTTATTTCTCTTCTCCAGGGGGTCGCACCCTCGGGCGGCATGGTCACCCGAGTCATCGACAACTTCACCTACTTCCAGCAGAAGCTCGCTGACCCGACGGTCAACTTGGCGACGGTTTGCAAAGGGCTCGACAAGCTCGTGGTCGTCGACGTCAAGCTCGAGCGAAGTGTGGACAACCCCCAGCTCGTCTTCGAGGCGATGAACTCCACTGGCAAGAAGTTGTCCCAGGCCGATCTTATCCGGAACTACGTCCTGATGGACCTGCCACCGAAGGAGCAGGAGAAGGTGTACACGGCCTATTGGCGCCCGATGGAGCTGGAGTTTGCTGGCGCTGAGGAGAGCCAGTTCGACCAATTCGTCCGTCACTACCTGACGTTGAAGTCAGGGGAAATCCCTCGATTGGACGATATCTACGAGGCCTTCAAAGACCACGCTGTCGCTTGGAACGAGGCGGGCGAGACGATCACCTCGCTCGTCATGGAGCTGCGGCAGTACGCCCACCGCTACTGCGCGATGGCCCTTGGCAAGGAGGACGACCCCAAGCTGCGGGCAGCCTTCAAGGACTTGGACCAGATCAAGGCGGACGTGGTCTACCCGTTCCTGCTCGAGGTTTACACCGACTGCGAGCTAGGTACGCTCGATCGGGACGGGCTTCACCAGATCGTGCAGATGGTGACGTCCTACATCTTCCGTCGGGCGGTATGCCGCGTCCCTACCAACTCACTCAACAAGACGTTTGCCGGGTTCAGCGCGGCCGTCCGCAAGGACCGCTACGTCGAGAGCGTCAAGGCGCACTTCCTGTCACTTAAGAGTTACCGGGCCTTCCCGACGGACAAGGAGTTCCAGCACTCCCTCGTGACGACCGACCTCTATAACTTCCGTCGACGCTCGTACTTCCTTCGTCTGCTCGAGAACCACAACCGTAAGGAGCACGTGACGATCGAGGACTACACGATCGAGCACATCCTTCCGCAGAACGAGGACCTGTCGACGGAGTGGCGGAAGGCTCTCGGCGAGGACTGGGCCGACGTGCAGCAGCGCTACTTGCATACACTTGGCAACCTGACACTCACGGGCTACAACTCGGAGTACTCGGACCACTCTTTCGCCAAGAAGCGCGACATGGAGGGCGGCTTTAAGGACAGTCCGCTCCGGCTCAACAAGGGTCTCGGACAGCTCGAAGCATGGACGCCCACCGAGATCGAGAAGCGCGCAAAGCGTCTGGCCGACGATGCGCTCGAGATCTGGCCGCGACCTTCGCTGCCTGAGCTTATGGTTGCCGAGTTCCAGGTGCAACGAACCGCTTCCGACTTCTCGATCGAGGATCACCCCCACCTGCTAACAGCCGCCCGCCGAGAGCTGTTCAACAAGTTCAGCGCCGAGACGCTGGCTCTCGACCCTGGGATCACGCGACAGTTCTTGAAGCTCTACGTCGCCTTCAAAGCGGAGACCAACTTCGTGGACGTTGTCCCGCAGAAGGCGCGCATGCGACTCAGCCTCAACATTCCCCTGGAGGCGTTGCGCGATGAGCGCGGGCTGGCCTGGGACGTCAGCGACAAGGGCCATTGGGGCAATGGGCCAACCGAGGTCGGACTGGACGAGGCGTCGGACTTCGCATATGTCATGGGCCTGGTGCGGCAGGCGCTGGAGTACCAGCTGGGCGGCGACTGAGCGAGACGCGGGTTCTGTCGCCTCTGGCAACGCGGGCGGGCAGCGAAGCCACCGATCCTGTCGTCAAGGTGAAGGTCAGCAACGAGCGCTGCTGCAGGGCGTGCGACCAAATCCCGACGCTCGCCCCTGCCGCGGGGCGTAGACACGCCCTGCTGAGTTCCGGTGGCGATGATGGCGCCTCGCGGACGATGCTGCTGTGAGTCGCAGAATGTCTTTGTGGCCTCGTCATGTGCACGTTGATTTCGGGTTTTGGATCAACTGGGTCAGCGTGCCGCTTCTTCTGGCTCTGGCATCGCGATCACCCTCTACGCCAGGCACATGCCCGGCGACTGGATGCGGCCTTGGATCGGGATCAAGCCCATGTGGTGGTCGTGCTCATGTTGCCTCAGATCGGCTTACCCATTCTCGTCGTGAGTCTGTTCGTGCACAGGCGTACGCCCGGAGTCATCACCGGCCAAAGTGCCCCGGCTGAACATCTGATCATGCCGGGATCCGCTCGTTCATGCAGTTGTGTCGCCAGGTGCGTCTAACCGCCGCCTTTGCATCAGCTCTCCTTCGAGCGAGGCCGCCCTAGACGCATGGAGCCGACACTAACTTGAGCGTCACGAGTCTTGGCTCGGTGAGTGCGTCACGCATGGCTGGATGGCTACGGAGGATCTCGTGGAGCTCCTTCGCCTGGGCCGTGGTGATGTCGCCGTCGTTGCAGTGCCGACGCCATGCATCCGCGGCGGCAACACCCTCGACCACATGGACCCCGTCCCCGACCGCCCAGTCGTTCGAAAACTGTCTCGCGTCAGGTCCCCAGAATCATCGCACCACCTCGACGGGCACAACCTTGGCACCCTCGGAGAGAGATCCACCGCACGAACTTCGCACTCGAGCGGACACGATCCATCGCCACCTCGCGGTAGCGGTCCGTCCACCGGCCGGCGCCACGAACTTGGTCTCGATCGCTTTCGCTGCGCGCGGACCAAACGGCGACGTGATCGATGTTTCGCTTCTCCATCGGACGTCGTCCAGAAACGGCCAACCGAAATCGCGGCTCACGAAGGCCTCCCGCGTGAACGACCCACCCCACTCCCCATCGTCACCGGATGCGTCCGGATCAACGAGGTCATGCAAGAGCATCCACCCAGCCGGTCAGCAGCGTCCCGGCGACCAACCCCGAACCATGGCTGACCCGACCCGACTCGGAGCGCCATCACCACTGCCGCACCCAACACGGGTGGGATGAAGCAGAGGCCCGACTGGCTGCAAGCACAGATCAACGACGCCGCGACCTAAGTCCCCCTCAGCGCACGGCCACTGCTTTCGTCAACATGCGCGCGCACGGGTCTGGTCTGCGTGATCTCCATGGCAACTACCCGGTGACGGCATGAGCCGCCCCCTAGATGCCCCAATGTAACGCCTGCCAAAGCGCGCCGGCATGTCCGCTGACCCACGGTCACATGACCGATGCATGCAGCCCCACCGGATCGGATCGTGAGGACGGCCTGCTTGATGACTCGGACATGGGGAGATGTTGCATCATGACGGATACGGACCTCTCGACCTCGTTCCCAGACATAACGGTCGCACTGGTGCACGGAGCCTTTGCAGATAGTTCCGGCTGGAACGGAGTGATCGAATTGCTGGCCGCGCGAGGCCTCCGCGCAGTGGCGATCTCTAACCCTCTTCGTGGTGTGGCCTACGACTCGGATTACGTTGCAAGCGCCCTTTCACAGATCACCGGCCGAGTGGTCGCCGTTGGGCACTCCTACGGCGGCGCCGTCATCACCAATGCTGTCACGGGACTTCAGCAGGTGAAAGCCCTCGTCTACGTCGCTGCGTTCGCGCCGGACGAAGGAGAGGTCCTCGGTCAGATCACAGCAGACTCCAAAGACAGCGTCCTGAGTAGCGCTTTGACTTCACTGTCGTACCCCATTGGCGACGGATCCCTAACTGCGACAGAGTTTGCGATCAAGGCCTCGGAGTTCCACTCCGCCTTCGCGGCGGACCTCAGTCCGAAACAAGCCGCCGTCATGGCTGCTACACAACGTCCTGTCGCCGAGGCGGCCTTCACCCAGAGGTCCTCAACTCCAGCTTGGAAGTCCTTGCCGTGTTGGGCCGTGGTGGCAACCGGCGATAGAGCCGCAGGCTCCGACGTCGTGCGCCGGATGGCTACGCGCGCCGGAGCGAAAATCATCGAAGCGGCTGGCTCGCACGTGATCATGATCTCTAGGCCCGAAATCGTTACTGGCGCCATCGTCGACGCAGTTCGCAGCGTGGCCTAGGCCAGGCTGGAGGAGTCCATGAGTCGTGGTCAGTATGGAGGTGCCGCATCAACTGGCACCGTGGAAATAGCACAAGTGCACTTGGGAAGTCGCAGGGCGATCGCACGCCGGGAATGGCCGCAGGATGAAGGGTCGGGAACCCAGGGCCGGCCTGATATCACCACCTTCACACGCGACTTCATCCAGTGCATGTACACCTCTGCCCTCGCCACGGTGTCTAACACTCGACCTACCTACGTCCAGTTTCTAGGCAGCTCAATAGGTTTCGTCTATCGCCCTCACAGCCACACGTTGGCATGGTCTGACTTCTGTGGCAGCCAGCAACACATCACCACAGGCGACCTTGATCACGACACATGCGTTGCCCTCTTCTTCATGAGTTACCTCGACCACTTGCGACTCAAGGCCTTTGCGCAGGCTGCGATGGCGGATGTGCGGCGTGGCCGGAGGTGGCGGCCTCAGCCTGCTGTCGAGGGATACGACGCGCGGGTTGAACGTCCCGTTACCCATGCGCGTAGTTGCCTTCGATCGGAAAGGTTCGCAGCACACAACACCCAAGTCCACTGCCGCAAGGATGAGCTGTCTGACCGTTCCCTGGACAAGCGCTCACACGAACTTGAGGCCGAGATGGCCCAGATGTGCCGGTCTGCCCAATCGGGATGGTGAAAGGCTGAAGAATGTTTGTGGCGATGAGAAAACCGCGCGTGAGAGCCAACGTGCTCGGCCTGCCATTTGGTCTGGTTGGTCTAAGCCTGTGCTGGTCATGGCTCGCCCCGCCGCCCCTGGATCCGGTGACCGCGTTCACGTGGGTAGTGACCGTCGCGGCATGGCTCATCGTCTCCGTTGCGTATCTGCTGGGCGTCGGAGGCGCACGTCGAATTCGATCGGAGATCGACGACGAGGTGTTAGGCCCGTTCACCGCGCTCCTCTTCATCCCGTTGATGCCGGTAGGCGCGCGCCTCGCCTCCCATGCGCCTGTGCCCGGACGCGCGCTAGTCCTCGCCTCAACCGTGGGTGCCGTCGCCATAGGCGGCTGGCTTAACGCTGGCTGGGTCCTAGGTGAAACGGACATCTCGAAGTGGCATCCGGGCTACCTGTTGCCGACCGTCGCGGCCGGGCTGGTCAGTGCCGGATCCCTTTCTGCCGTCGGATATCCGAGCGCTGCCATGGTCATGTTCGGGCTTGGCCTTGTCTGTTGGCTCTTTCAGGGCGCAGTCATCTTCGTCCGCCTCGTCGGCCATCCACCACTTCCCATCCCATTGCGCCCAACGTTAGCCATCCTGGTAGCGCCGCCTGCCGTGGCGGGCAATGCTTGGATGAACATGAACGGGAATCGACTCGATTCGCTCGCCTTGGGCTTCTGTGGATTCATGTTGTTGATGGTTGTCACTCAGGCGCGCTTGGTGCCCCCCTTTTTGCAGGTGCCGTTCGGGCCGGGCTGGTGGAGCTTCTCCTTCTCTTACATCGCCGCGATAACATTCACAGCACGGGCACTAATCGCCTCTCATGTCGGGCAGCCACAATGGGTGGCTGCCGCCGCCCTCACTGCCGTGTCGTCCGCTGTTGCAGCCCTATTGGTGGCCACCGTCATCGCCATCGCGCGCGGTACCTACTTTCCCCCTCAAGGGACGGCAGCGACAGCCGGACTGACTGATCCTGGCGCTGGAAGCGCTGGGGCAGCTGCTGGTGGCCCAGCTGCCGATCACCCGCGTGTGCGGTAGCTCCACACGGCCGTGCTGCGCTCGAGGATCTGCCTGCTTTCACATGGGCGCGTTAAGTCTTCGCATGAAAGGAAAAGTGATGGACGACAAGTCGATCTTGAGCCGAGTTTCTGAACTCGTGGATGAGGAACACCGCCTGCGTAGCCGGCTGACCACTGATTCCGATCCGGCACGACAGGAAGACCGAGAGCAACTCCGCCACCTCGAGGAGTCCCTTGATCAGTGCTGGGACCTCCTTCGTCAGCGAAGGGCGTTGCGTGTTGCGGGGTCCGACCCCGATCTCGCCCACCTCCGGCCGGTGAAACAGGTCGAGGCTTACAAACGCTGGTGATGCGTCGCGCTACAAAAGTGCACCGATTCCATTGGCGTGGCACACGACGCAGTCCGGGTCCTGGCTACCTTCTACCGACCACCATGAATGCTGTGTCCGTTTGCTCGTAGCAAGTTCGCGGGGCCGGGGCACAGCGGTCAGGTGTGCCTCTGATCGGTAAGCAGGTCAGTCGCCTGGCTCGCTCATCGGTACGTTTGCTCCGAACCGTCGCAAGCTCCCCACTCGAGCGGTCCACGCTGAGTACGAAGCTCCTCTTCAACCACGGTGACCAGGACGCAGTTCTCGTGCCTCAAGGATGGCCGCGACAAAGGCCTCAGGCGCTTCCTGAGGCAGGTTATGTCCCGCATCCGCCACTTGGTGGTGGCGGCGGGGCCCAGAGAAATGCGCTGCCGTGGAGCGCCCATCCGTCGCCGGGAAGTTGCCGTCGGCCTCGCCGTCCAGCGTCACGCACGGCACTGGGATTGACGGCTGTCCCGCCAGCAGGGCCTCAATGGAGGCGTAGCGCGGGTCTCCCTCCACCGCTCCCAAACGATGCCGGTAGGAGTGCAATACGACTTCGACGTAGTCATCATTGCAGAATGCTCGTGCGGCTCGGTCCAGCGTTGTATCGTCAAAAGCCCAGAGCGGTGAATTTCGCCGCCAGATGACTTCTGCGATCTGTTTGCGGTTGCGCGTCAATCCAGCGCGTCCACGTTCGGTGAGGAAATAGAAGAAGTACCACAGGCCCGCTTCTAGGTCGGGCCGGATGGGGGTCATGGCATTCTTGATGTCCTGGATTAGGTAGCCGTTGACACTGACGAGTGCGTTGACCCGATGTGGCCACACGGCGGCAGCTACGCACGCGGCCCGACCTCCCCAGTCGAAGCCGGCCAGGGTCGCGTTGTCGATCGTGAGCGCGTCAAGCAGAGCAATGACATCGGCCCCAAGGGCCCCTTGCTGTCCCGAGCGAAACTGAGTCGAACTCAGAAACCGGGTGGGTCCGTGGCCTCTAAGGTAGGGAACGATCACCCGGAAACCGAGCGCAGTCAGCCTCGGGACGACAGCCTCAAAGCTGTGAACGTCGTACGGGAAACCATGCAGGAGTGCAACGCACGGACCTGAGCGCTCGCCGACGTCAATGTAGCCGATCTGCAGGACGTCGGTCTGGACCGTCTGAACTGGCCCAAGTCCGGTGTCGGAACCTTCAGTCATCGGATCCCCACCCATTGGGCACCCGCTACCCGTTCCAGGCGCTATGTTCGTCGCTTCGCTCGTCCACCAAAGTCGAAACCGGCTCGGTGGGATCGACCAGATAGACCGACAGCATTTGCCCTGTACCCGGCCCGACGTCCTTCGCGTTGTGTGGTGTGCGCGGCGGGATGAGGAATCCGTCCCCGGCCGCCAAGATGACTGGCTCTCGCCCCTTGACGTGCATTTCCACGGTTCCGGCCAAGATGTATCCGACCTCCTCGCCCGGGTGGTAGTGCCAACCGGACTGGACCCCCTCGGGGATCTGCGTCAAGACTTGCACGATCTCTCTGCCTGGTATTGAGGACCCGCTGCGCTGAATCTCGGTCCGTGTGAGATTGGACCGCAACTGATCCGATTCCGGTGAGCTGGCGGATGCCGGAGACTTGGTCACAATTTCGCCCTTCTGAATCACAGGAGCACGGTGCTTACCGGCTAGATCGCCGCCAAGGACCGCGGCGTGGTCGCCCGTTTGATAGGCACGCTCACACAGAGTCCACGGGGCCCGCATCTGCCATACGACTGCGACGCCCAGCCTGCGCAGTCCGTCGAACGCCCCTGAAGAGCGCGACGTCGACACCGGCGAAGGCTCGCCGCTCGCAACGTCCCTTGACGCGATGCCTCGCGACCGCCCGTTGCGAATCGTCAATGTGCGGCGGCCGGCGGGTGTCATCGTGTACCGCTCGGGGACCACTGCTCGGGTCTTTACCGCCGGCCATGGAAGGCCCTAGCCCCACACGGCATGCCAGGCAGCGGCGGTTGTGTCGTCTCGCGTGCGCGGTTGACCAACATCCCTGCCATGACGTCGATTGACTGATGCTGCTGTCGCGCCATGTAGATGACATTGACCTGGTGCAGCCCACCACGAGCGAGGAGGTGAGCGCCGATGCGCGCACATCCGGTTGTGCACCTACGTGACCATCCGAGCGGGATCTTTCCGCCCCGTCGCTTCGAATCCGAGCGTTGAACTGGCCATGACAACCTCAGAAGGATTCGTCGGCCGGCGTCTCGACAGCCACACGTCGTTACCACCCGGTCAGTACCTCACGGAAGGGTTCCCGGTCCTGTCGGCTGGCCCAACCCCCAACGTGTCGACCGATGATTGGCGCCTCTCAGTCACCGGAACCAGCGGCGAAGACACCGAGTGGGATATGCGCCGCCTACTCACCTTGGGCGTGGAGGATATTCGTGCTGACCTGCACTGCGTAACGGGCTGGTCGAAGCTCAGCTCACCGTGGCGTGGGGTGCCGCTGGAGTCAGTGCTCGCGCCGCACATCGCGGAGACGACCCAGCATGTACTTGTGCACTCCTATGGGGGATATACGACCAACGTGCCGCTTGCGGATCTACTGAACGGTCAGGCATGGCTTGCGCATTCTTTTGCAGGCGGTCCGCTTAGCGCCTCGCACGGCGGGCCCGTCCGGTTGCTGATCCCCCACCTCTACCTGTGGAAGAGCGCGAAGTGGGTACGTGCCCTCACCCTCACAGCTGAACCGGTCCTTGGATTCTGGGAGCGGCTCGGATATCACGCCTACGGAGATCCATGGCAAGAGCAGCGATACTCCAGCGATTGACCTGGGTGCGAGCCACCCTGGACTTTGTACGGCGAGAGACGCCCAGTGCGCGAACCCTGAGCTTCACCAGTCCGGCGTGGGCGGGACATCGACCGGGGCAACACCTGGATCTGCGCCTGACCGCCCCAGACGGTTACGCGGCGCATCGGCCGTACTCCATCTCCTCAGCCCCCACGTCCGGGCGTTTCGAGTTAACAGTGCAAAAGGCTCCGGGAGGAGAGGTTTCCCCCTTCCTTGCAGAGATTGCGACACCCGGTATCACGGTGGAGTTCCGTGGACCCCTAGGCGGTTGGTTCGTGTGGGCCCCCGATCAGCGAGGCCCGGTTCAACTCATTGCAGGCGGGAGCGGGTTAGCACCGTTGATGAGCATGATTCGAACGCATCGCAACGCTGGCCACCCGGATCCCATGCGCTTGCTGTACTCCACGCGGTCCCCCACGGAGATGCTGTTCGCACAAGAGCTAGCTCCGGCGGGGCAGGAAGTCAGGAAGGGCTTTGATGCAACCGAGGCGACCACAGTGTTTACCCGGTCCAGCCCTCCTGAGTCGATGCGCAAACCCTCTCGCCTCAGCGACGTAGACCTGCGCCGATACTGCTTGGCTGCTGTTTCCCGCCCACTCTGCTACGTGTGCGGGCCAACGCCCTTCGTGGAGGCCGTAGTGCAGATTTTGGTCGCGATCGGCCACGATCCTGAGTGCATTCGCACCGAGCGTTTCGGCTCGGAATCGGACGAGTGATGGACGGGTCCTATATCGATGGAAACGCCCTGGCGGGCGAGCTTTCCACGGTCTTCGCGCTCGAGCCGACGACGGCTAGGTGCTCGTGTGGCGGGTGTGGCGAGCCCTTCATCCTCGCTCAAGCGCGAGCATACGTTGGAGGCCCGGGACAGGTCCTTCGATGTCCCAACTGCGAGCAGGTTGTCCTCCGCATCGTTAGAACTACCACTCGCGCATGGATCGAGCTGACTGGACTGGACAGCATGAGTTTTACGGTCGATCCAGGATCTATCTCTACTTGAGAAGGTCGACTTTCATGCGCCTCGACCCGCGAAAGGGCGTGGGCGCAGACGGGTGTACCCGCTGAAATGCCGACCACGGCACAGGCCTTGACCGGTTCTGGGAGCCCGACGCCCGGTGGCCGCCCTCTCAGTGAGGTGGACTGCCTGATCGAGGACGGACAGCGAAGCGCCGATCAGTCGATTGACGGATGCCGTTTAGCGACGCAGAGAGCAACCTCGTGATCGCAACACTTCGCCAATGCAGAGGCTGGGCCTCCTCGTTGGTGTAAGTGCTGACTCGGCCAAACTTGTTGGCCGTATCTTGAGCGCGCGGGGCCGGTCTGGGTCATAAAGTCGGCCCCGCGTCCAGTGGCTGCGCGGCGCATTGAGCCGGAGCCGTTGCATGGCAAGCAATGAGGCGCGGGGGTGCCGGCACCTTCTCAATCAACGGCAGGTGTCACGAAGGTCGGTACCCTACGCGGACTGTAACCGGCCGGCTACGGACGGCGACCGACGTAGCGCTCGGGCCCACCACCGTATTCGCGCAAACGTTGCAGCGACCGCCAGTCGCCGTGCCGCGACATACGCCCTAGTAGATAGCTCACCTTGGTCTAGCCACCTTGCGGATGCGGCTGCCTGACTGGCTGTACTGCGGACGCGGCGACGATCTCTAAGAGCACCTGGACAGGGTCGGGGTCAATGAACGTCGGGTCACTCAGGCTCGCCGTGATGTACGCGGCGACGTCGGCGAGCCGGCGGTTCTGTCGGCTCGAGAAGGCGCGCAGCATGTCGAAAGCCTCAACATCGTCGATGTGGAAGGCCAACATCAGGGCGCCTTTGGCCTGTTCAATGGCAGCGCGATGCTGCATCGCCTGGTCAATGGCGTCTGTCTGCCACGTCTGCACGTCATTGGTCACGTCCAGCACGAACCCATGCAGGCTTAGCACCCGATCGTCCTTTGCGGTCGACTTCGCGACCAAGCGAAGCCGGCGGGAGCGACCGTGCGCATCGGTGACGCGGTAAACGTGGGTATAGGCCCCCGCGGTCCGCAGATGCTCGTGGAGGCGGTCGAGCATGGCTGGTTTGTCGTCGGCGTGAACCACTCCGACTAGGTGCTCGGTCGTAGGCGCCGCATCGGGAGAGAGTCCGTGCAGCTCGCGAAGGTTCGCAGACCATGTCCAGCGGTTGGCCAAGGCGTCATATGCGAACTCAGCCGCCATGACGTCGTCGTTAAGCGGCGCCAATTTCTCTCCTACCGACGAACGGGGGCCACCACAGCAAGGTAGCCATATACATTCAGATCGGACCACATGATGTTGGGGCCCTCAGGCTCCTGCAACTCGATGCGCCTCACGGGCCCACGGGGTGCCTGTCGTGGTGGTCCAGCGCAGTTCTGTGAGCGCTCGTGCCACGTAGGTAAGCAGTTCACGTGTTGCCTCGTCGGTTGTACTCTGCTCGGCATCGTCGAGCGTGCGCTCGACGGCCGCGATGGCGCCGGCAATCGACGTCAGGGCCATCGCGCGGTCGCCTACGGCCGCGGCCAATGGTTCTAAACTCGTGTGCTGCGCCACAACGCATGTGCGGCCTTCGGGGGCGTGCCCCAGGGTCCGCATCCGTTCGGCAACGACATCAGCGAAGTCCGCTGCTGTACGGGCGACTTCGTCCAAAAGGTCATGTGTGGCCTCTGCCTGCACCAAGGTCCAGTGCAGGTGCTTGGCTTGCGCCCGCAGCTCGACCAAGTCGATGAGTAGACACGCCAACTCCCCATTGGCTAGGCCAAACTCGGCTGGTTGTTGCGGCTGTGGCCGGCCGGAGCAGGCACTCCGGGTACGGCCAGGCGCCGATCCCTGTGACATGTCCCTCCCCGCGCTGTCATTTTCGACCGGTGGTGGAGCCAGATCGCGCTCCCTTCCTCGCGTTTAGTCCTGCTCCTTGTGGAATCGCACTCTCATTTCACGGTCATGGACACTCGTTCCTTGCGGCAGCACCCCCACCTCGGTGTGAGCCCTCACGTACGCCTGGCCCAACTGAGAAGGATCCACAGCACGAATCACCATGTCGGGGTCGGCCTGGAGCCCACCGGCCGGAGCGGCCTCGGGGTGGTGCAGGTCGAAGGCAGGTCGCTCCGAGCGGATGCGCGGGATGGTGTCGAAGTTGTGCCGCGGCGGCGGGCACGAGGTCGCCCACTCCAGCGAGGCGCCATAGCCCCACGGGTCGTCGGTCTCGACGAGCGGCGCGGTGCGCCACGTCTTCCAGACGTTGTAGAGGAACGGCAGGGTGGAGGCCGCGAGCAGGAACGAGCCGTACGTGGACAGCTGGTTCTCCCACTGGAAGCCGTCCTCGGGCAGGTAGTCGGCGTACCGACGGGGCATGCCGTCGATGCCGAGCACGTGCTGGATGAGGAAGGTGATGTGGAAGCCGAAGAACAGCATCCAGAAGTGGATCTTGCCGAGCGTCTCGTCGAGCATCCGCCCGGTGAACTTCGGCCACCAGAAGTAGAACCCGGCGAACATCGCGAACACCACGGTGCCGAAGACGACGTAGTGGAAGTGCGCCACCACGAAGTAGCTGTCGGAGAGGTGGAAGTCCAGGGCCGGGCTCGACAGGATGATGCCGGTCAGGCCACCGAAGAGGAACGTCACGAGGAAGCCGATGGCCCAGAGCATGGGCGTCTCGAACGAGAGCTTGCCGCCCCACATCGTGCCGATCCAGTTGAAGAACTTCACCCCCGTCGGCACGGCGATCAGCATCGTCATCACCGCGAAGAACGGCAGGAGCACCTGGCCCGTCGCGTACATGTGGTGGGCCCAGACCGTCACCGACAGGGCCGCGATGCCGATCGTGGCGAAGACCAAGGTCTTGTAGCCGAAGATCGGCTTGCGCGAGAACACCGGCAGGATCTCGGAGATGATGCCGAAGAACGGCAGGGCGATGATGTAGACCTCTGGGTGCCCGAAGAACCAGAACAGGTGTTGCCACAGCATCGGCCCACCGTTCCCGGGGTCGAACACATGGGCACCGAACTTGCGGTCGGCACCGAGTGCCAGGAGCGCGGAGGCGAGCACCGGGAAGGCCATCAGCACCAGCAGCGAGGTGATGAGCACGTTCCACGTGAAGAGTGGCATCCGGAACATCGTCATGCCGGGCGCGCGCATGCAGATGATCGTGGTGATGAAGTTGACCGCACCGAGGATCGTGCCGAAGCCACCGAGGGCGAGGCCGAACACCCACAGGTCGCCGCCGAGGCCGGGGCTGTTGTAGGAGTCGGACAGCGGTGCGTAGGCGAACCAGCCGAACGAGGCGGCGCCGGTCGGCGTGAGGAAGCCGGCCGAGGCGATCAGGCCACCGAACAGGTACAGCCAGTAGGCGAACATGTTCAGGCGCGGGAACGCGACGTCGGGGGCGCCGATCTGGATCGGCATGAGCGCGTTGGCGAAGCCGGCGAACAGCGGCGTCGCGAACAGCAGCAGCATGATCGTGCCGTGCATCGTGAACAGCTGGTTGTACTGGTCGGGGTTGTCCACGACCTGCAGGCCTGGCTCGAACAGCTCGGCGCGGATGAGCAGCGCCAGCACCCCGCCGAACATGAAGAAGATGAACGAGGTGATGAAGTAGAGGTTGCCGATCACCTTGTGGTCGGTGGTGGTCATCCACTTCACGACCGTCTGGCCCTTGGTGAGACGGCTTGTCGCCGTCGCGTGCGTGGAACGGAAGTACGTCCCGGCCGTCCTTGTCATGGTGCCCCTGCCGCCGTCCTCCACCTGAACGGGAGCCGCAAACCGACTTCCTGGAGCCATATCGGTGACTTATGCAACGCGCGCCCCAGCGAGCGTCAACGAAGCGGCGGTACCTAGTCGGTCTTCGCCAAACAGCGCACTTGCGACCGTTGCATCCTCACAGACCATGCGCTCCTTGCCGACTTTGGTGCCCCAACCGCCGAAGATCTGGCCGTGTTCATCCCCAGCGGACGTCACGCAGACCAACTCCTAGAATCGAAGCCTCGAAGGCGAAGACCAGTTCAGTAACGGAGCCATCAATGCAAGGTCCGCTTTCGTGTGCTGAAGGGTTTCGCTGACCAAGGAACCGTTGCACGCCAGTTACGGCATGCACATCGGTCAAGGGACTGTCCCTCCGCTCAAGGCACCCACGTGGCGCCTGAGCCAGCGGCGCCGCTTGGTTTGGGTGGCCCTGCCGCCGGCGGGTTCCAATATGTGAATGTCCGCTGATTCCGGGGCCCAACCGGTAGCTATCTTGGGGCTTCCAGCGCGAAGGACTACGTCGATGCAAGGTGGCTGGCGAGCACGCGAGATGCCGAAGCGCATCGCTTGACTCTGCTGACGCCGGGGCCCCGCCGTATGAGACAAGCGGAACCCCGGCGAGGCCAAAGGTTGCGAGATGCAGCTGTCAGTTTCGTGCCGCCGCTTCGATGACTCGCGCGATGGGATCGGGGAAGCTGAGCATGGATGCGTGCGGCGCAGGGATGGCGGTGATGTGAGCGTGAGCGCGCTGAGCCATGAAGTACTGGGACGCAGGCGGAATAGCGGTGTCCTTGGTGCCGATGACGTCCCAACTCGGGATGGTCTGCCAAGCCGCGGCTGATGCGGGCTCGGTGAGTGCGCTTTGCGCGATGGGTCGCTGCACTGCTGCCAGGGCGAGCGCTTCGCGGGCGGAGACCTTGTAGCCGGTGAACAGGGACCTGTACTTCGCCGGGTCGACGTACAGGTCGATGCCTGTACTGCCGTCTGGGAGGACGAAAGGCCGTGTCACGAGGGCCTCTCCAAACTTGCTGCCGGGGAACTTGTTTGTCAGTTCAGCCGCGTTCTCGCCGGGCAGCGGAATCTGGGCGTCGACAAACACCAGGCTCTTGACCTTCGCGTCGCCGGCAGCAGCCACCGAGATCAGCATTCCGCCGTAGGAATGGCCGACCAAGACGACACTGCCCTGAATCGAATCCACCAGTGCCTTGAGGTTCGCCGAGTCGCTGGCCACCCCACGCAGTGGGTTGGCGAAGGCGATCACGGGGTAGCCACGCCGTTGTAGGCGCTCAATGACGCCGAGCCAGGAGGAGGACTCCGCATCGGCCCCGTGAACCAGGACGATCGTTGGCTGGTCCCCGGGGGCGATCGTCGCCACGGCGTGCGGTGCGAAGCGGTCGGAGGCAGTTGTGGCGGTCTGGGATGAGGCTGGCGCGAACGGCAGCAGCACAACGGCGAGAAGGAGGGCGCCGAGGTAGCGGGCAGTGCGGGGAGTATGTGTCATGGGTGATCCTTCGTTGGGAGAGAGGAAGCTCGACCAGAGCCTGTGGTGGGTAGAAGCTGCGCCTAGTTGTCGCCGCCGCCCTGAAACAATCGGGCTGATGACGTCCAACACGGGCCATGAACCGGTCAGGTGACGTCCGTGACGGGCGGCCTACAGGGCTGGGCCCACTACGAGGGCGTCGTGCCTGGCTGCGAAAGAAGCCGGATCCGTCAATGCGCGGTTTGCGGGGCCAGTCGTGCCGCGACCTCAGTCACGCGCTTGCCTTGGTATCGGGCAGCGGTGAGGACGGCGTCGTTGGGCGGCTGACCGTCCCCGCTCGCCCACGATGTGCCGTATGGGTTGCCGCCCGCCGCGAACAGAAGCGGGTCGGTGTAGCCGGGTGCCACGATCAGGCACCCCCAGTGGTAGAGCACGTTGTTGATGGCCAGGATGGTCGACTCCTGCCCGCCGTGGTCATTTTGCGCCGACGTGAAGGTGGTCGCCGGCTTGTCGGCCATGACGCCTGCGAACCACAGTGAACCGCTGCGGTCCATGAACTGTTTGAGTTGGGCTGACGGCAGCCCGAAACGTGTGGGACTGCCAAACGCGTACGCGTTAGCCCACTCCAGGTCGCTGAGGTCCGCCTCGCTCACAGAGTCGCGTGTGGCATCGACATAGGAGCGCCACGCGGGGTTGGCGTCGATCGCCTCCTCACCGGCGAGCTCGGGGACGCGACGTACACGTACCTCTGCGCCGGCCTCAGTCGCCCCTTCGGCCAGGGCGTCTGCCAAGCGGTGGACCGAACCGGTGGCGGAGTAATAGATGACGGCGAGGCGCACATTCATGTTTCGCACCTCAACTCTTCGAGTCTTCGTCGGTGCTGGCTCTGACCGCGTCGAGGATGACGTCGGCGACAGCTTTTGGCTGCGACATCATGATCACATGCGAGCCGTCGACTTCAGTGATGCTGGCACCAGCCCGCTCGGCCATAGCACGAACGACGTCGCTGCCAGCCGCAGTGTCCTTGGTCGAGACGACTGCCCAGCTGCGGACCCGCTTCCATGCCGGAGGGCCGGACGGCTCAGTGAATGCCGCTTCCGCAACCGGACGCTGAGTGACCGCCATCACGTCGGTGACCTGGCGCGGCAGGTCGCCAGCGAAGGCGTCGTGGAATGCGGCCGGATTGATAGCGAACTCAGTCGCGCTGCCACCTTCGCTGGTTGGGTACGTCAAAGCGACCAGTGCGGAGTTCAGCACGCTGTCCTTGGAGTCGCCGACCCGTTGGCCAAGCACCTCGCCCTCGTCCGGGGCAAAGCCGGCGACGAAGACGAGCCCGACGACGTTGTCTACGTGAGTGGCAGCGTTGCTGATGACCGCGCCACCGTAAGAGTGACCGACGGCGATGACGGGTGCCTGGATCTGCCGAAGTGCGCTTGCGACATAGCGCGCGTCCTCCGCGATGCCCCGAAGAGGGTTGGCGACGGAAGTGACGGTCACCCCAGCGGCTTGGAGGAAGGTAACAACGTCATTCCAGCCGGAGTTGTCGGCGAAGGCACCGTGGACAAGTGCCACGTGGGGAGCGGCGCCATTAGTCGTGTTTGTCATGATGTTCTCTGCTCCTGATGTGTGTGCGTGGTTACTGATGCGAGCGGCCGGCTCTCCGCTGCCCGCGGTCTCGTCAGTCTCCGTAAGAAGGGTGGGGACATCCGCGAGGTCGGGGCATCGCGCTCAGGCTTGCCTCTTGCTTTGCCGTGCGCGTCGGGGTACGTCTAATGTCCTTATTCGCTGTGCAGGGCGGTTCGCAGGACAGCCACGGCCTGCGTCATCGCGCCTTGGGCAGCTTGAGTCGATCGGAGTGGGTTCAAGCCAACGAAGTCGTGAATCGCCGCCTGGTAGCGCACCGCGACCACCGGGACCCCTGCGCGGCGGAGCTTTTGGGCGTATGCCTCACCTTCGTCCCGCAAAACGTCTGCCTCACCCACGATGATGAGCGCTGGTGGGAGGCCGGCGAGCTGCTCGAGGCTGGCCTGCAGCGGCGACGCCGTTGGCTCCTTGCGCTGGGCAGGGTCGTCGATGTACTGGTCCCAGAACCATTGCATGGTGTCCCGCCGCAAGAAGTAGCCCTCGGCGAACTGGTGAGAGGACGGGGTGTCGAAGGTGGCGTCCGTGACCGGGTAGAACAGCACCTGCTGCACGAAGTGCACGCCCCCGCGCTCCTTGGCCAGCAGCGTGGTTGCAGCCGCCATGTTTCCACCGACGGAGTCCCCCACGATCGCATACCGGGAGATGTCGAAGTTCTGCTCGGCGCCCGACTTGGTGACCCATTGAGCAACCGCGAAGATCTCCTCGATGGCCGTCGGGTACTTCGCCTCAGGCGAAAGGCTGTAGTCGGGAAAGACCACGGCAGCGTGGGCGCCGACCGCAAGTTCCCTCATCAGTCGGTCGTGAGTTGGCTTGCCGCCGAAGACCCATCCGAGCCCGTGGATGTGCAGGATGACCGGGAGGGGCCCGTGGGCGCCGGGAGGCCGTACGATCCGGATGCTTACGTCGCCATTCGGACCGGGAACCAAGAGGTCGCTGGTGTCGGCGGAAGGAGCGTCAATCGGTTCGGACTGCATCGCGGTGATCGCTTCGCGAACCTGATCGATGGGCAGCTGGTGTGTGAAGGGCGGGCTGGCGTTGGCGTCGGCGAAGGCCTGGGCCGCCTCTTCGAGCTCGACTCTGTTGCTGGGCATCGGCTCTGCTCCTTGATCGTTCGACGGGGTCACCGCCCCGCCTGCACGAACGTGCTTGCCTCGATCTCGTGGGGCGAGCGGGACGTGAGCACAGGGTGTTCGCTCTGGGCTGCGCAGCCATCGGTCGATTGACTGCAGCTGATGCAACACGCCTGCGCTGCGATGCCGAAAGAATCGCTCCCAGCCATGGCACGGTCCGCGCGCCCCGCACGTGCAGGTGCACAGATCCGTGGACGTTGCCTCGGCTGACCTAAGGTCGCCTCTCCCAGTCTCGATCGACATCGATCAAGGGCAGGAGATGCATCTGGATCGCGCCTCGGTCGACCCATGCGCAAGCTATCTCCATGTACCACGGCGGCTCGAAAGAGCGGTATTCCAACATGCCGCCGAGGGCGATGGTGAGGGCACGGTTCAGGGGAGCCATTGCGTTCAGTTCCACCGCTTTGTGTGCCATCGCCTCCAACGCTCGCACGACGACGGGCACGGTGATGACAGCGCCTAGTGCAGGCTCTCGGTTGCCGAACAGGTTCTCGATTGCGTAGTCATACGAGATTGACGAGTACTTACGCTCGAAGATGATGACAGGGCCGTCGAACGATGCCGACTGTCCACGCGCGACCGGTCTGCCTTTAGCTGGCGCATGGCCCGGAGAGAAGCCGGCCAGGACGTCTTCGCGTAAGAGGCCATGCCACACAATTCCTGGGGTTGCTTGCCGCTCCAGCAAGTAGGTCCAGGTGATGGCGGCGTCGACCGACCCATCGAGTAGGCGCCGCATTGCCTCAGCCTGTTTGGTGATGGTCGTGACTATCTGAAGGGTCGGATGTTTGTGCTGGACCGTCTCAAGCAGCGCCTCGGTGGACGTCTCGACCCCGGTGACAAGCGCAACCCGAAGCTCGGCCTCCCCGCCGGCAGCGAAACGCGTTGCCGTCACAGCGGAACGGCTTTCCTCGAGCATCCGCAAGCCCCACTTCAGCAGCTCGGTCCCGGCGGCCGTCAGGGTGACGTGTCGTGTGCTTCGCTCAAGCAGCTCGACGCGCAGCTCCCGTTCGAGTGTCTTTATCTGTTGCGACAAACCGGACGTCGAAAGCCGCAACCGCTCGGCGGCGCGAGAGTAGCTGAGGGTCTGGGCGACGGTGACGAAGTACAGCACCCGCCGTAGATCGAGGACAGAGTTCGGTAGTACGCCTTCGGGCACAGCGTCGTTGTCGACGCGGCGAGAGCTGTGCCCAGTCGTGGCGTCTGCGCGCCTTGGTGCAGCGTTCGGATCGGATCCCATGGCAGTCGCCGACCTCCTGTCCGTCCTTAAGGATGGGCGGACGGACCAAACGCGTCAACGTGCCTGGGTTTAGGCGCCCGGGCAGCCACGCTTGGTCAAGGAGGTTTCCGAGCGACGGACTGGGCCTTCGACTATGTAGCGCTTCTTAACAATGTGAAGAGATTCGCCGTGGACTGGGCCGGTGGATCGGCCGACGATGCAGCTTAGGCGACCGCGCGCTGACGGGAGAGGCGTCCCTCGAACTTAGGAGGTGTGTGTGCTGAAGGCATTGCAGCGAACCGCGGCCGTCGCGCTACTCGGTCGCGAGGCCGAAACCGCGCTGGTGGACCAGACGCTCACTGACCTTCCCGTCCGGGGAGGGTCCCTGTACCTGTGCGGTGAACATGGTCTTGGGCGCTCGGCGATGCTTGAGTACGCGTCATTGCGGGCCGAGGCGTTGGGTTTTGCCGTACTTCGCGCCACGGGAGCGTCGAGTGAGTCCGAGACGCCATACTCCGCCCTCAATCAGGCGCTTCAGCCGATCTACCCGTACGTCGCTCGACTGTCACCGCCAGTCAGGGACGCCCTCGTCGGGGTCGCGGACCCCTCGGGCGGTGCGTTTGTCTCTCGAGGTGAGATCTCCGCCTCGCTCGCTCGACTGGTCCGAGGGCTCAGCGCCCAGCGGGCCCTGGTCGTTCTGGTGGACGACGTGGAGCGGGTCGACTCGGCAAGCGTGGAGGTCTTGCTGAACGTGTTCGGGGGCCGGTGGCAATCTGGTGCCGCGATCATCGCTGCCGGGCAGGGACAAGGAGGTGCCGGCGAGTGGCAGGTCACGTCGAGACACCGCCTTCAGCCGCTGACTCCCGAGCTGGCCCGCGCAATGATCGCTCTGTCCTACCCGGAGCTGCCCGCGAGCTTGGTCAGTGCCGTGGTGTCGGCCTCGTCCGGATACCCCCTCGCACTGGATGCGCTGGCCTCGGAGGCGAGCGTAGACCAGCAAAGGTTCGGTCAAAACATTGCCGCGGACCGCCTGCCCCTGCCCGGACGTGTGAAGGAACGCGGCTTCGCAGACCTCATGAGGCTCTCTCCGCAAGGCCAACGAAGGCTGCTCATTGCTGCGCTGTCACCGCCAGGCACGGCTCGAGTGGTGTTGGCGGACTTCTCGCCGGCCGACCAGGGGGCGGTGCGTGATGCAAGCTTGGTGACTGTCGGCCGCGATGGCACGTTGGCTTTTCCTCACCAACTGGCCCGTCGCGTCGTCATCGAGCACTCAGACAGCGGGGAGCGGCGCGCGATCCACAAACTGCTGGCGCAGGATGCGGCCCTCGACGAGCGTGCCCGCATATCACTCGCAGCCGATGCAACATTGGCCGCTGATGGAGCAGTCGCGCGATCCGTCATGGCGGCTGCCACCGAGACGCTCAGCGAAGGACATCCCGGTCGAGCAATCCTGGAATTTCTCCGGGCGGCAACGCTCGCTCCTTCCGCAGATCAGCAGGGAACGACACTTGCACGAGCCGCACACCTTCAGGCGGTGATCATGGGCCATCTCGACGGAGCCGACTCGCTACTGCGGGACGCCGAGGACCGCCTCGGGGGCCAGTCGGGACTGCGGGCCATCACCACCGACGTCGTCTTGCGATTCTTCCGCGGCGGCGACATCGACACCTCCTACCGAATGCTCACCGACGCCCTGGAATACGCGGCCTCCTCTGACGTCGACACAGACGCGGTGGTGGACACATTGGAGGCGCTGCTCGGCGTCTGTGCTTATTCCGGTCGTCATGACTACTGCGAACGCCACCTCGGCCTTGTCCGCCGACTCGGGATCACTGACGCTGGCGTCATCTTCAAAGCCATGCTGTACGCCGACCCGCTCAATAATGCCAAGGCAGCTGGCCCGGAACTGCAAGAAAGGCTGACCGCACTTCCGTTCGTTCAAGACCCGCTACGGGCGGCCCACCTAGCAGCTCTCGGCGTGATAATCCCGCTGTCTGCGCAGATGCGGCCAGCCCTCCTTCGGCTCGCCCTCGACGCTCGCGAAGGCGGACCTGTAGTGCTGGGCGCGGTCGCGATGCGGACGCTGTCCGTACACGCGTTCCTCAACGGCGAGTGGGACCAAGCCACACGCCTGGCAGACGAGGCTGTCGACATAAGTAAGGCGAACGACCTCCTCATTTACGCCACCGTGTCCCGACTCACGACGGCACTAGTTGCCGCCGGCCGAGGGGACATGGCCACCTGCAACGCCATCTGTGCAGCGATGGTCAGCTGGGCAAGACCGCGCGGCGTGGGCATCGTGCAAAGGTCCGTTGCCCATGTGCGAACCCTGGCCGCACTCGCCCACTGCGACTACCGAGCCGCTCGGCAACACGCCGCACCGTTCTTCGAGGCGGACTTCGCGCCCGTGGACCTCCTCCACCTGATGGATCCGGTCGAGGTGGCCGTGCTGAACGATGATTACGACCTCGCTCAAGCGGTTGCAGCAACGTATCAACGAAGCGACGTGGAGGTTGCATCTCCACACGCCCAGCTGCTGGTCGCGGGCGCGCGTGCCTTCTGCGCTGACCCGCTCGACACAGGACTGTATGAAGAAGCGCTGGCGCTTCCGGCGGCTTCTGAGTTCTGGTTCGACAGGGCCCGGATCGAGCTGCGCTACGGACAGCGACTGCGGCGAAACCGCCAACCTGTCGGGGCGCGTCGTCATTTGGAGGTGGCACTCGACCTCTTCGAAAGCATGGGGGCCGACCCGTGGGCCGATCAGGCACGTGCGGAGCTGCGGGCCACTAACCCCACGAAGTTCATGCCTGCCGACGCTGCTCAAGCACTACTCACCGCGCAGGAGGGTAGGGTCGCCGAGCTGGCCGCCAAGGGACTTTCCAACGCAGAGATCGGTGAACGTCTTCAAATCTCGACCCGAACAGTGGGAGCACATCTACACCACGTTTTCGGGAAGACGGGGCTGAAGAACCGCGCGATGCTGGCAGCCGCCCTGAGCCGCCGCGATACATCGATCGTCGCGCTAGCGCCACTGGAAATCGGCAGGGAGGTCGGCCTAGGGATCGAAGCCGCGCAAAGGCCGGCACGGAGTGTCCGGCATGAGTGACGTTATCCGAGGCAGGGTCCACCGGACCGGAGAAGGGGCGCTGGTCGGGCGAACGCTAGAGGAAGCGCGACTGAAATCGTTCGTCACTTCAGTCGGCACTCTCGGCAGCTGTCTCATCATGGTCGGCCATGCGGGGGTGGGGAAGTCCGCTCTCCTGGCGGAAGCGGGGCGGCTCGCGGAAGAGACCGGATTGGCGGTGGTCCGCACGACCGGTGTCGAGTTCGCTACCGCGGATCGGTTCGCCAGCCTCGGGCGGCTCCTGCGCCCCTTCCTCGTCGACCGAGCCCTGTTGGAACCCCCGGCTCGCAGAGCCATTGAGGTGGCCCTCGGCCTGCGTTCTGGGCCCGCCGTACAGCGAGAGCAACTCCATGCCGCGGTCCTGGACCTGCTTCGAATCGCGGCATCTCGCCGGCCACTGCTGGTCACCGTGGACGATGTTCACTGGCTCGACACCGGAAGTGCTGACGCTCTTGCACACGTCGCCCGTCGGGCTGCCGGTAACCGGATCGGTGTTCTCGCTACCCGGCGGATCGACTACGGGGGTCCGTTTACTTATGCCGCGTTGCCTGAGCATGAGGTGCGCCCGTTGCGCCACACCGAAGCCAACCAGCTCCTCGCGACCCGCTATCCGCAAATGCCGGCCGAGGTCCGTGACAGGGTGCTGCGCGAAGCCGACGGGCTGCCCCTGGCGCTAGTGGAACTGCCGCTGGCGCTGAGCAGCGGCCAGCGCGGTGGGCAGTCTCCCCTGCCCGCAGTCATGCCGGTCGGGCGGCGCCTGATGAACCTGTTCGCTGACCGGGTCGCAGCGCTGTCGGCTCCCGCCCGCCGTGAGTTGTTGGTGGCCGCGCTGCAAGGGTCGGGTGGAGACCTGCGGCGTCTTCATCTCGCCTGCTCCCAAGACGACCCGGAACTGCAAGGGCTAAGTGAGGCCGAGCGGGCGGGTTTGGTACGGGTTGATGAGAGATCGAATGCAGTCGCGTTCACTCATCCGCTGATGCGAGCCACAGTGGTCCAGTTGGCCAGCGACAACGAACGACGCGCAGCTCACCGCTCGTTGGCCGCTGCATCCACGGACGATCACAGCGCAGCGATGTGGCATCGAGTTCAGGCGGCGGCGGTGCCGGATGAGCCGCTAGCGCAAGCCTTAGAGCAATACGCCATTACCACGCTCACCATGGGCGACGCTGCGGGAGCGATGGAGGCTTTGCAGAGAGCTGCGGATGTCACCCCTGGCCGGGAGGCGAGGGCACGGCGGCAGGTGCAGGCAGCATTCATCGGTGCCGATGTCAGCGGCGACCTAGAGCGGGCGATCGAATTGCTCCAAGACGCCGACAGGCTTCAACCGGAGGTCACCTCGTCGCTGCCGGCCGCGGTCGCCGCTTCCTACATCTTGCTCAACGGCGAGTGTGAGGTCGACACAGCGCACGGGCTGCTAGCCGAGGCAATAGGAAGAGTCCACGCTGCCCAAGGGCCACAGGACAGTCGCGTACTCACCGATGCGATGCACAGTCTGCTGATGATGAGCTGGTTCGGGGGCCGTCGCGAGCTGTGGACGCCGTTCCTCGAGGGCATGGACCGGTTTGGGACCTCCGTTTCTCAGGAGGTCGATGTGGTTCACCGCATGTTTGGTGACCCGGTCCATCAGGCCCTGGACACCCTGCCACGGCTAGAGCGGATGTTGGAGAGCGTTCCTGATGAGCGCGACCCAGTCGCCATCACTCGAGTGGCGCTCGCCGGGGTCTACACCGACCGACTCGGGGTTTGCCGCGAGCCGCTGTGGCGAGTCATCCGCGATGGCCGGCAAGGCGGGGCGGTCGCCCTTGCGATCAACGCTTTGGTCTCTAGCTGTGTCGACGACTGGCTGACCGGGCAGTGGGACGAGGCGTTGGAGCTTGCGGATGAGGGTCTTCGCTTGTGCGACGACTATGGCTATCGCCGGTATTCAGTCATCCTGGGCGGCTACATCCGGGAACTGATTCGCGTCTGCCGCGGCGAAGGTGAGGACGGCGCCGACGTCGCGGCGGAGATGTCAGCGTGGGCTGCGAGTCGCGGCGCCGGCATGGCCATGACGTTCTCCCACCATTTGGAGACGCTGCGGGCGATATCGCGTCAGGACTACGCGGCCGCCTACCGGCATGCCTGTGACATCAGCACACCAGGGTCGCTGGACGGCTACTCACCTCACGTGTTGTGGGTGCTGTACGACACAGTAGAGGCCTGCCTACGCACGGGACGGGCTGAGGAGGGGCGGCGCCACGTCGAGGCGATGGCGGCTGCGCGCGTGGAGCGGATCTCGCCCCGGCTGGCCATGGTCAGCGCCGGCTGTGCCGCGTTGGTCAGCGGGAACGACCATGCAGCCGCCTCTTACGAGGCGGCCCTCATGGTGCCAGACGGGGCGCGTTGGCCATTCGATCGGGCACGCATACAGCTCAGTTTCGGGGAGTGGCTGCATCGACACCATGACCACGACTTGGCTGGTGCCCACATAAGTGAAGCGCTTGCAGTGTTCGAGTCCCTGTCAGCGCGGCCTTGGATACGCCAAGCCAGACACCAGTTGAGGGCCACGGGCGGGCGGGTCGACGAGGCAGCACCTCGCGGGAATGATGACGACCTGACCGAACAGGAACTGCAGGTGGCCAGAATGGCGGCGGCGGGCCTGACGAACCGCGAGATCGGCGGTCGACTTTTTCTGTCCCACCGGACGATTGGCTCGATTCTCTACCGCGTCTTCCCGAAGCTCGGCGTCACCTCACGCGCGCAGCTCAGTGAAGCCCTAGAGCGCCTCCCCCGGGCTGCCGAACCGTCGTCGGGCAGGAAGGCGAACCGGTTCACGTAAGCAACGGCTGTGGTTCGACGGATGCCGGGGCGTCGTTACTGCTGCAGCGTCTGTGATGAGGTTTCACTGTGCGTGTTGGCGACCAGGGACTCAGCACCAAGCCGCAGGTCAGCCGCTTGCTCGCGGACTGTGACTCTGAACGAGAGAGGCCACCGGCCGCGACACCTCGCTTGCGCACTGAATTCACCTGCAGTCGCCGCAGCCGACGGGTGAAGTTGGCACAGCGAGCGGGGAGTGACTATCCGAGGCAGTCACTTCGGCAGCCCAATCAACACTGTCACCGACAGGAACGCCAAGCTCTTAACCGTGTCCAGCGGACTGCCATAAAGCCGTAGTCGACGTCGGCGCGTCCGTCCATTAGCTCTCCTCTGAGCGCCCCTGGCAAAAACAACTGCGCCCGGAGGTGCAGTCACCTGACCGATTCCTCGCCGCGACCGGCCTAGGCACTCTGCGCAGTGTGCGGCCCGGTCGCGACCCGCGACAGTGGCAGGCGAGCGAAGAAGGGTTGAGGTGGACACGGACGGTTCCAGGCGGCCGGTCATCATGGCTGTCGACGATGACCCGCAGGTGTCGCGGGCCGTAGCTCGTGACCTTCGACGGCGCTACGCCCAGCAGTACCGGGTGATACGAGCGGAGTCGGGCGATGAAGCCATCATGGCCCTGCGCGAGTTGGCGATGCGCGGCGATTCGGTCGCCTTGCTGATGGCGGACTACCGGATGCCGGTGATGTCGGGAATCGCGTTCTTGGAGCAGGCCCTGACGCTGTACCCGACCGCGCGCCGCGTGCTGCTGACCGCGTACGCCGACACCGAGGCAGCGATTGACGCGATAAACGTCGTCGACTTGGATCACTATCTCCTCAAGCCCTGGAGCCCGCCCGAGGAACTCCTCTACCCGGTTCTGGACGATCTGCTTGACGAGTGGGAGGGCGCCGGCCCGGCCCAGCTGGTCGAGCTCCGAGTGGTCGGGCACCGATGGTCGGCGGCGACAGCGGCCGTCCGCAACTTCCTCGTCCGCGCCCAAGCCGCCTACGCCTGGTTCCCGATCGACGAACCCGCCGGCGAGCAGCTCGCAGCGGCCGTAGGCCTTGACCCCGCCAAGTTGCCGGCTGTGATAACAGCAGCGGGAGAAGTGCTCGTCGAACCCACCGAGGCTGACCTTGCCCGCTGTCTGGGCCTGGCAACGGTGCCCGTGCGTACGGTCTACGACCTGGTCGTTGCTGGCGCCGGACCAGCTGGCCTGGCTGCGGCCGTCTACGGCGCCTCCGAGGGGTTAAAGACGTTGCTGGTCGAGCGATCGACGGCAGGCGGCCAGGCCGGACAAAGCTCACGCATCGAGAACTATTTAGGCTTTCCGGACGGCGTGACCGGCGCGCAGCTCACCGAGCGTGCCCGACGGCAGGCGGCGAAGTTCGGCGCTGAGATGGTGACCACACGAACGGTCACTGGCCTGGAAAGGAACGGCGCCGCTCACACCGTCTCCTTTGCTGACGGCAGCTCCGTGGCCGCCCATGCCGTCTTGCTCGCCACCGGTGTCTCGTACACAACCCTAGACATCCCCGGAGTGGAGGAGCTGACGGGTTTCGGCGTCTATTACGGAGCAAGCCCGCACCAGGCTGTGGAGTGCGGCGGAAACGACGTCTTCATCGTCGGAGGCGCGAACTCAGCTGGCCAGGCTGCGATCCACTTCGCCCACCGGGCTCGCTTGGTCACCATGCTGGTGCGCGGGCCCAACTTGGCCGCGTCCATGTCGCAGTACTTGGCCGACCGGATCGCCGCGACGGCCAATATCAGGGTGAAAACCCGCACCGAAGTCATCGGAGCGTCGGGGACGACACACTTAGAGCAACTCACCCTCGCCGACCATGGCACAGGGGTCGCCGAGACGGTGCCGGCGCAGTGGCTCTTTCTGTTCATCGGCGCCCAGCCACGCACCGACTGGCTCGGCCCCGATGTCTGCCGCGACAGACACGGATTCATCGTCACCGGACCCGACCTCATCGATCACCCGGACTTCAGGCGAAGCTGGCCGCTGCCTCGATCGCCGTACCACCTGGAGTCGAGCGCCCCTGGGGTCTTTGTCGCCGGTGACTCACGCGCGAACTCCGGCAAGCGCGTCGCGTCCGCCGTGGGCGAAGGCGCCATGGCGGTCATGCTCATCAACCGCTACTTGGCGCAGTCATGACCGCCGAACGATGCCGTGCTGATGAGCTCGCCGGCATGTTCCTATTCGACCGGCTCACTCGAGAGCAACTCGACTGGCTAGCCGCCGAGGGCACTTGCCGCAACATTGAACCTGGCCGGCTGTGCGAGCAGGGCCAGCCGGCGGAGTGGCTCTACGTGCTGCTCACCGGCGAGGTGGCCATCACTACGGGATCCGGGCCAACGGAAGTCGAGACCGGACGAACCGACCGCCCCGGAAGTTACGGTGGAGCGATTCAAGCCTACCTAGACGACAGGCGTGGGCACGTGTACCCACACTCATTGCATGTGGTCTGCCGCTCACGGTTCTTCTGTCTTCCTGCTGAGTCATTCGCGACCTTCATGCGCCGCTGGTTCCCGATAGCCGTGCACCTGCTGGACGGGCTCAGCACGGGAACAGAGTTGCGGCACGAGGTCGCCGCACACCGGGAGTACCTGCTGGCCCTTGGCTCGCTCGCCGCCGGCCTCACCCACGAGCTGAACAACCCCGCCGCTGCCGCATCTAGGTCCGTCGCGGCCTTGCGCAACCGAGTGTGGCGCACGCGCGAGAAGCTCGCAGCGCTCGCCGGCGGTCGATACTCCGGTGACGACCTGCAGACACTCGTGCAACTCGAGAAGGTGGCGATTGCCAGCGTCGCGAGCGCACCGAACCTCGGTTCCCTGGAGTCCGCGGACGCCCAGGAGGAGCTCGTGCAGTGGCTGGAGGCCTATGAGATCAGCGGTGGCTGGGACCTCGCACCCACCTTTGTCCAGGCGGGCTTGGGGTTGAACTTCTTGAACCGAGTTGCGCACGGCATCGATACCCGACTTCTCGAAGACGCCATCCAGTGGCTGAACTACACGGTCGAGACCGACCTGTTGATGCGGGAGATCGAGGACTCCACAGCACGGATTTCCGCACTGGTCGCCGACGCCCGGCAGTACAGCCAGCTGGACCGCGGACCTGCCGAGTCGGTGAACGTGCATCAGCTGCTTGACTCGACGCTAGTGATGTTCGCCGACCGCCTCGCCGACATCTCCGTCGTCAAGCTGTACGACGCGGCGCTGCCTCCCGTTGTGGGCTTCGCGCACGAGTTGAACCAGGTATGGACGAACCTCATTGACAACGCGATCTTCGCGATGGCGGGCCACGGTGTCCTGACCGTAACAACGGTCGCCACGGAGGACCACGTTGTCGTCACCATCCAAGACTCCGGCGTTGGGATCCCTGAGGATCTTCATAAGCGGATCTTTGACCCGTTCTTCACTACCAAGCCGTTCGGGCAGGGCACTGGGCTCGGGCTCGACGTGGCCCGACGGATCGTTGCGCAGCGCCATCACGGTGACCTTTGGGTGGCGTCTCGTCCCGGGGAAACTGCCTTCAGCGTCCGTCTGCCGTATGGGCAGCAGCCTGCGGCTGTTGCCGAACGGGGCTGAGGGCGAGGCTACGCGTAGGCAGAGCGGCGTCGCCGCTGTTCGGCGTGAGCGCCGCAGCACCGCTAGCTGCAGCGTTGACACGAGGCGAGGACCGCCTAGATACCTGCCGACTCCTCTTCGCCATCGACCGACCGTTTCCCTAGGGCTCGGAAGCGAAGCATGCGGAAGGAGCACGTGGAGTTTCTGGCCGATACTTGCGGCATCTTCGCTGTGACGCGGTAGGTCCGGCCGTGGCCAAGGTTGATGTTCGTCGCCGCCAGCCGCGCCCTCCGCCTCGACGGGTATCCCGGTTCGGCATCCACAACGTGCCCCACAGTATTGGAGGTGAAGCTCGGTTCGATGACCCTGTCGTCTACGAAAGGAACTTCACGCTTCGCGGGTTCCGGACCGGGCCGATACCGGGGCGTTCATCTGTCCCGATGAGCGCCGCAGCCTCGCGTTCTCCTGCTCGAGCTCCTTGAGGCGTTGCTGCAGTGGCGCGATAGCCGATTCCAGCTCCTCGGTGGTGTACCGCGGCGTGATGTGCTGAGGACAGTTCCAGTCGAACGCGGTGATGTGAACTCGCACCTCGCGCTCGATCCGGGCTGGGTAGCCCGGAAGCTCCAGTGCCCGCGCCGCGTCAGGGTCGTGCATGAGATCGCGCACTTGTGCGACACCGAAGACCTTGAGTCGGACCTGGCGGGAGTAATCCAAAAAGATGATCGCTACCCGTGACTCGTCCTGCAGGTTTCCCGTAGTGATGTACTGCCGGTTTCCGCGGAAGTCCGGCCACGCGAGTGTGTGAGCATCGGGCGTGGTTACGAAGCCGCGGGGTCCACCTCGGAACTGGACGTAGGGCCAACCGCTCTGCGACATCGTGGCGAGGTAGAAGCCGTCCTGCTCGCCGATGAAGGTGCGCTCCGCCTCACCCATCGGGTCGTCAGGTCGTGCCGGGCCGTCTTCGACGTGGTGGAGGCGCCGCTGTGCCGCCCAGCTGCCGTATTCACGCTGCGCATCGCGGACTGCGGAAGTGAAAGCAATGTCGTAGTACTTGCTGCTCATCGCGTTCCCTCTCAGTCAGCGCGGGGTGATCTGGCCTTGGGCCGCCCTTGGGCAAGCTTGGACTGACCTGCGACCTGTGCCATCGGCTAGGTGACTGCATCACCAACGTGTTACGGCAGGGCCCCGTGGAAGGCAGGAGGATAGCGGCTGCGCAGCCAAGTGGCGGGCACGTCTGGGGGCTATGGAGTTGGCACGACGATGCTGCTTGATCTTTCGTGTAGCCGAGCGGAAACGTTTTCGCGGGGACGCGGGGTGCCGACCAAACGACGCGAGACAGCGTTCAGACTCGCCGGAACGCTGCTTGGATTGAGGCGGGTCGCGGTGCCAGTCCTTTCCTCTTCTTGTGGGCACCGTGTTCGGGGCATCGTCCTGGGAAGCAGCGACTGACGCGTGCCCGTGCATGGGCACCGCATGACGCTGTCCGGTGGCTGGCCCAGGAGGCGTGCGCGGGCGGTGAGTACCGGGCCACTGGTTGCCCTCTTGTACCGCTGACGGTGTAGGGCGGTGCATACGCCCGGCCTTCGAGGCACGAGCCAACCGTCCCGCGCACAAGCGCATTGGTCGCCTGTGGAGTTTGACCCTGCAGTCGATCGGCCGATGCTCCCGCTACCCCGGGGCGCGACGCTGCTGCGAATCAGAGTCGACGACGCGAAGCGGACGTCAGCCAGCTTTACCTTCGAGCCGGCTCACATGAACCTCAAGGAGGACACATGCCTACGAACGTTATTCTCATCCACGGCGCCTTCGCCGATTCCACGAGTTGGGAGGGGGTCATCCCCAAACTCGTCGGACTTGGGCACCGCGTGATCGCTTGGGCCAACCCCCTTCGTAGCGTTGCCGGCGATGCGGCGGCGCTCACCTCCTTGGTGCGGAGCCTGGACGGTCCGGTCCTCCTTGTCGGCCACTCATATGGTGGGGCTGTCATGACCAACGTTCCCCGCGACGCCGGGGACATCGTCGGACTTGTCTATGTTGCCGGGTTCGCGCTCGAGCAGAACGAGAGCGCTGGTGACGCTGCATCTCTCGCGCCGGGCAGCACACTGGCAGAGACCCTTCAGCCGGTTCCCCTCGCTGACGGTGGCGTGGATGTTTACATCCTTCAGGAGGGCTACCACGCCCAATTTGCGGCTGACCTGCCTGCGGAGCAGGCAGCCGTCATGGCGGTGACACAACGACCGGTCACCCAAACGGCCCTGTCGGAGCCGTCGGGCGCGACACCCCTGTGGCGGACCGTACCGAGCTGGTTCATCTTTGGCGAGCTGGACCGGAACATCCCGGCCGGCGCGCACCACGTCATGGCTGTGCGTGCGAACTCTCAGCACACCGTCGAGATCCCCGGCGCCTCTCACGTCGTGGGCATCTCCCATCCCGACGCGATCGTTCAGGTCATCGCCCAGGCCTCCGGCAGCAGGTCCTCGGTCGACGCCTGACCGTCTCGGCACTCACCGACCGCACCACCCAGCCGTATTTGGCGCGCCCTTCGCCGGGACACCCGGTCGCACAACGCCTGCGTGGCCTCGTCACGTCAGCTCCTTCCGAAAGGACACACCGATGATTCCCGTCCACCACCGCACCGTCGAAATCGACGGTCTCGACGTCTTCTACCGCGAAGCCGGCAGCCCCAGCGCGCCCACGCTCGTTCTGCTGCACGGCTTTCCGACCAGCTCGCGCATGTTCCGCAACCTCATGCCGCTCCTCGCCGACACCTACCACGTCGTCGCACCGGACCACATCGGGTTCGGGGAGTCGTCCATGCCCTCAATGGACGAGTTCCCCTACACCTTCGACGCCCTTGCCGACATCACCTCGAAGCTGCTCCAGAAACTAGACGTCGGGAAGTTCGCAATGTACGTCCACGACTACGGCGCACCCATCGGCTGGCGTCTTGCACTCGCCGAGCCCGGACGCGTTACCGCGATCATCACCCAGAGCGGCAACGGGTATGAGGCCGGGTTCGTCGAGGAGTTCTGGGAGCCCATCTGGGCCTGGGCCAAGAACCCAGGTCCCGATACTGAACCGGGAGTGCGCTTTCTCGTCAGCATCGAGGCCACCAAGTGGCAGTATCTGCACGGCGTCCACGAACCGGACCTCGTCAACCCCGACTGCTGGGCGATTGACCAGGCGTATCTGGACCGGCCCGGAAACGACAAGGTTCAGCTCCAGCTGTTCCACGACTACATCAACAATATCGACGGCTACCCGGCGCTGCATGAGTACTTTCGCAAGACGCAGGTGCCGCTCCTGGCGGTCTGGGGCGCCAACGACAAGATTTTCGGCGCGCCAGGAGCCCCCGCATTCAAGGACGACCTGCCAGATGCGGAGATCCACCTGCTGAACGCTGGGCACTTTGCACTTGAGAGCCAACTGGACACCATCTCCAGTTACATCCGGGGCTTTCTCGGCGCTCATTCCTGACTTGGACGTCTCGACACCCGTGCGCGCCGACCACCCCTCAGCCGACATGAACTTCCGATGGCTGGGGCCCGCGCCACCTGTCAGAGACCCGCCCGGGACGAAAGGCAGACGATGCCTGACGAGGACATCACCGTGGAAGCAGGCGCCCTCGCGCCTCCATCCGCGCGGACGCACGTAGGAACGGGCCGGCCCGTGACCCGACTTCGACTGGACCTTATGGGGGTGCCCTTGGGGTTTGCCGCGGTCGCTCAGTGCTACTCCGCATCCCGCCAGGTACTGCCGGGGCTTCCGATGTGGTCAATCAACGTGTGGTGGCTTGCCTCTGCGGCTATCGCCACCGTCATGGCGGCCGCATGCATCGTGGACGTTCTCACGCACAGCAGCTTCGCGGTCGAGGCGCGCGACGCGACACTAGGACCGTTCTTGGCGCTGACGCCGATCTTGTTGATGGTCTACGGGCCGGCCGTCGGCGTCCACGCAGAGAGCGCCGGTCGGGTGGTGTTCCTGCTAGGGCTCGGTTCTCTGGCGGCTTTCGGGTCGTGGCTTAGCGGTTGGTGGATCGTCGGTGACGTTCGACTCGAGCGCTGGCACCCGGGTTACCTGCTGCCGACCGCTATCGGGGGGCTCGTAGCCGCCGGCAGTGGCGCACTGCTCGGCTATCGAAGCCTGGCGCTTCTGGCCTATGGGTGGGGTCTAATCAGTTGGCTCTGGATCGGCTCGATCGTGTTGGTCCGATTGGCCCTTGCGGCTCCGTTGCCGCTCGCGCTCACGCCGGCCTTGGCCATCCTTGCAGCGCCCCCAGCCGCCGCCGCCGACGCGTGGTTACTCTTGGGGAACGCCCCTGTCAGCGCCGTCATGGGCGTCCTGGCCGGGTGTGTTTGTTTGATGGTGGGAGTTCAGCTCTGCCTGATACGGGTGCTCCGTCGAGTCCCGTTCGGCGCCGGATGGTGGGCCTTGGTCGTCTCCTACTCAACAGTCGCCGCCTTCGCACTGGACTGGCTTGCTCGGTCCCCGGCGCCACTCGGGGCGCAGAGGGCCAGTGCCGCTTCTCTTCTCGTGGCGGTGAGCGTCGGCATCGCGGTGCTTGCAGTCAGATCGACCCTCGCCATGCTGTCCCTTCTTGGAAGGGCCGTTCTTGAGCGGACCGAAGGGCGTCCAGCCGCACCTTCTCTGATCGGTCAGATACGCCCGAGAAGGTTTGACACCAGCCGTCGGCCAAAGGACACATGATGGCTTCGCTGGTGTCCGTGAATGTTGGCCGTCCAAAACTAGTCTCCTGGTCCGGTCGCACCGTACGCACGGGTGTGTGGAAGGAACCCGTCGAGGGGCGTCGCCTAGTGCGAAGCCTCAACATCGAGGGGGACGGCCAAGGCGATCTCGCCGGTCACGGCGGCGCGCAACGGGCCATTTTGGTGTATCAGTCCGACTCCTACAGGTACTGGGAAAACCATTTCGGCGTCGACCACCTGTCGCCGGGCGCCTTCGGCGAGAATTTCACCGTCGACGGGCTACCCGACGACAAGGTCTGCATCGGTGACCGGTTCGCAATCGGGACGGCGCAGTTCGAGGTGACCCAGCCCCGCGTGACGTGCTTCCGCGTCGGTATGCGGCTGGGTCAGCCGCAACTGCCGGCCCTACTTGTCGCCCATCACCGGCCGGGCTTCTACCTGCGGGTCCTTCAAGAGGGGTTCGTGGAAGCGGGGGATGAGGTCACATTGCTGGAGCGGGGAAGGCACCAGCTGAGCGTGGCCACCACCGACGCCCTGTTGTACCTCCCAAACCCGGATCTAGGCCTGGTGAACCTTGCGATCGACAACCCGGCGCTCAGTCCCGGTTGGCTCGGTTCGTTCACCGACATGCTCAAGGCCGGCCCTGGCGCCCGCTCACCGGCCGGTGTTCCGGCCGGCACCGGATCCGCATGGCCTGGCTTTCGAAAACTCGTGGTCCTAGACGTCGTGCCCGAAACCCGGCTCGTGAAGTCGTTCTACCTAGGGGCAGCCGATGGGAGGCCCCTACCCAGGGTGAGGCCGGGACAGTACCTCACGTTGCGGGTCACCGGTGCAGGCCAACCCGCGCCGGTACGCAACTACTCCCTGTCGGCCGTCGTCCCAAACACCACCGATACCGACGCCTCGCGGGCCAGCGGCGCAACATACCGGATTAGCGTCAAGCGGGAGTCAGCCGGTCGCGTCAGCAGCTACCTGCACGACCACCTTCTATGCGGAAGCGAGATCGAGGTAGCAGCACCGCGGGGCGAGTTCGTGCTGGACGACAGCACCGATCCCGTTCTATTGATCTCAGCCGGTATTGGGGTCACGCCCGTCCTGGCCATACTTCACGACCTAGCCCAAGCCCGTACGGAGAGGCAGGTGTGGTGGATTCACGCCACGCAATCCCTAGACACGCTCGCGTTCGCCGAAGAGGTCGAACAACTGCTAGCACTGTTGCCCTCAACTCGCTCCGCGATCTACCTCAGCGAGGGCCTACCCCCACTTCCGCCGGGAATCCGGGCAGGTCGCCTGACGCCTGAAATCATTGCGGCGATGGGGTTGCCGACGCCCGCGTCCGTCTACCTGTGTGGACCGCCGCCGTTCATGAACCAGACGGCCGACGCCTTGCTTTCTGCCGGTATAGGCGCAAGCAAGGTCCACACCGAGAGGTTCGGATCGGTATCGGCGATCAACCCGGGTGTCGTGACCGCACCCGGTCGCCAGGCTCACCAGCCACGCGGCGTCACCGGCACAGGCCCGGCGGTTACCTTCGCACGTACCGGGTTGACGACGCACTGGTCGGATGAGTTCGCGAGCGTCTTAGAGCTGGCTGAGGGGTGCGATGTGCCTACCCGGTGGTCGTGCCGAAGCGGCGTGTGCCACACGTGCGTCACCTCGATCATGTCCGGGACCATCGACTACATCACCGCACCCCTCGAGCCGCCTGGCCACGACGAGACCCTGATCTGTATCAGCCGACCTTTGGACGACATTGTCCTAGATCTCTGAACCGACGGCGCGGCTTTGTTGCGTAGGCAACTGGGTACGCATTCGCCCATCGGTGGACGCCTCACAGGAGGTCGCCATGACAAACAACCAAGCCGCGACGACACCTGATGTCATCGCGTTCGCATCAGTCCGCGTCCCGCCCGGCGAGGAGGTGGCGTAATGATCACGCACGAGTACGACGTGGTAGTGCTTGGCGCTGGGGCTGTCGGTGAGAACGTCGCCGACCGTGCCGTCCGCGGAGGACTCACAGTCGCCTTAATCGAGGGCGAGCTCGTTGGAGGCGACTGTTCCTACTGGGCGTGTATGCCGTCCAAGGCACTGCTCAGGCCAGCGGGGGCCCGGCAAGCCGCCCACGGGACGCCCGGCACTCCACCATCGGTCCTGGAGGCACTCGATGTGGAGTCGGCGCTTGCCACCCGCGACCGGTTCGCGAGCCACTGGGACGACACCGGTCAGGCCGAGTGGGTCGCGAACGCCGGCATCGACCTGATCCGCGGCCGCGGGCGCCTCTCCGGCCGACAACAGGTGACCGTGGCAACTGAGGAGGAGGAGCAGGTGCTTAACGCCCGCCACGCCGTGGCGGTGGCCACAGGTTCCGACGCCTACGTACCCGACATCGAAGGGTTGGGGTCTGCTCGTCCGTGGACCAGTCGGCAGGCGACGAGTGTCAAGCATGTGCCGAGATCGCTGGCCATCATCGGCGGAGGTGTCGTGGCGGTCGAGATGGCCACCGCCTACGCCTCGCTGGGCTGCCAGGTCTATGTAATCGCCCGCAGCGGGCTGCTCCAGGCGTTCGAGCCGTTCGCGGGCAAGATGGTCGCGGGCGCGCTCCGCGACCTGGGCATAGGGGTGTTTCTCCACACCGGCGTACAACGGGTGCACCGGACTACGCAGGGGCGGGTACAGCTGACGACCACGGCCGGTCAAGTTTCAGCAGATGAGGTGCTGGTGGCTACCGGCCGCGCTCCCCGCACTGACGACATCGGCCTTGAGACCGTCGGCCTGACGCCCGGAAGCTGGCTGACGACCGACGACACGCTTCGCGTGCAGGGCTATGACTGGTTGTACGGAGTCGGCGATGTCAACAGGCGAGCTTTCCTCACCCATCAAGGCAAGTACCAAGCGCGAGCAGCCGGTGACGTGATCGCGGCACGAGCTGCCGGACGGCCGGTGGAGAACGGGCCGTGGGGTAGGCATGTAGCCACCGCTGACCTCTTAGCGGTACCGCAGGTCGTCTTTACCCGCCCGGAGGTTGCCTGTGTCGGCTTCACCGCCCGAGCGGCAACCAACGCCGGCTACCGGGCCCACGTCGTTGACTATGACCTCGGCGCAGTCGCGGGCTCTAGCCTGCACGCCGATGGGTACAAGGGCTATGCGCGGATGGTGGTCGACCAAGAGCGTCAGGTCATCTTGGGCGCTACGCTCGTCGGCCAAGATGTCGGCGAGCTGATCCATGCGGCCACCGTGGCTGTAGCGGCTGAGGTTCCGCTTCACAGGCTGTGGCATGCCGTCCCCTCATATCCAACGATGAGCGAAATCTGGTTGCGGTTGCTCGAGACCAACGGTCGCACTCAACCCCAACCGCGCGAGCTTGTCTGAGCGGTGGGCGGTGGGCGGAGGGCCAAGCAACCAGGTCCATGCCAGCTTCGAGAGGCGCGAATACCCTTCGTGCAGGCGCATGATGATCGTCAGCAAAGTCCGGACGTAGTGGCACTGAGCAGTCCTCGCCGTCTTCCGCGTAGCGGCTGATGCGCCCTCCTGCCACGGTGCAGCGGGGGGACTTCGCGCCTAAAGGCCCACCTTCTACAAGCTCGCGCGGGCGGGTGTCGCCGGGCCGTCGACACCCGCCGAGAGACGGGTCCGGCCCGGCGCACCCCGCACCGCTCCCCGGAACGGCCCCGGGTCCGGGCCGTTCCGCGCCAGAGCGCCGCCTTGCCTCATCCGTTGCGGTGGATGCTGTGGGCGGCGCGCAGGATCATCTTCGCCGTGGCATACGGGTGAGATATGCCGACCACGTGCGAGGCACCTACTACTTCCACGACCTGCCGAGCGTGGGCGCGTTCAGCCATGTACCGGTGCGCTGCAGCGGGAATATTGCGGTCGAGTTCACCGAAGATGAACCAGCTGGGGGTGCCCTTCCAGAGAGGATCGGGCCCGGCCGGCTCTGAAAGCGCAGATTCCAGAATTGGCCGTTGGCCGGCCGCCATTTGGGCGCTTTGACGGTCATCGAGGTCGGCGCAGAACTGGGCGCGATACTTGGCCTGCTCGATGTAAAGGTCCCGTCCCCCAGTGCGGAGGTTGACGAAGGTCAGGGTTGGGGCGAGCGTCGAACCGGGGAACTTGCTACTCAGCGCTTGAGCGCTCTCCCCTGCAGCCGGGGCGAAACCTGCCACATAGACCAGACCGCGGATGTCAGCGGAACCGCGGTCGACGTTACTGATGACGGAACCGCCGTAGGAGTGGCCTCCGAGGATGACAGGGCCCGAGACTGTGGCGACGAGGTCGCTTATGTAGGCGGCGTCGTAAGCGACGCCGCGCAATGGGACAGCCGCGCTGACGACCGACAGTCGGTGGCGCTTCAGCAGGGTCACCACCGTGTCCCAGCTGGACGATTCGGCGAAGGCACCGTGCGCCAGGACGACAGTGGGAGTCTTGCTCGCTCCGCCAGTCCCACGTCGGCGCGAGTCGGTAGGGGCCGCGGTCGCTGCTCCCGCCGCAGCGCTCGTCGCGCCGATGGCGGCCCCGGCCAAGGCGGTCGCGCGCAGGACAGTCCGGCGGCTCACCCCGGAGGTGACAGGGGGGTCGGTGGACGGGTTGTGCGAGGGAGACGTTGTGCAAGACATTTGGGGGCGCGTCCTTTCGTGAGTGTGGAACCGGGTCGGGAGGTGGCAATTCAGGATCGGCGCGAAAGCACCACCCCTACTTGACGCGCGCCCTACCCGTCCACGGGCGCACATGTTCGCGAGGTGTGGTGCCGCATTGGTTCGCTCAGCACGCCGTGACGTCCCTAACGCTGCTTTTTGCGAACCCATCTGGCATCAGCCAATCGACTGTCGTCGCTCCCCCGGCCGGCCCGAGTCGCCTGCGCTCGCGACCAGCCCAATGAGCCGCCTGGGGTTCCTGCCAACTCCGCGAGGCTTTCAACAGCATCTTGGCCAACCGCGCGATTGCGGACGCCGAGAGGGGCGTGAGCACCAGCGGCCCCCATGCCCGCGCGGTCTCAAGGCCAAGGTTCGAATCAGCCCGGTGACCAATGGGGCCTCTCGTCAGATCTACCCTGCTTGGAACATCGTCCGCCGTACTGTCCTTGGTGAACAGCGAGGTCACCCGGGCTCCATGCATGTCGAGTTCCTCGGAACGGACTGGGCACGGGACGGCCGAAACTGCCAACACCACCCGGCCGGACGCAGTGCAGGGGGACGCTCGGTCGGGCCGGGCGGTGCGACAGAGACTGGCTCGGGCAAGCGCGCTAACCGAACGAACCAGTTCGTTACATATATTCCGAGATTAACAGCGTGAAGTCAAGCCGTCTGCCTTCAGGCCTGGCCATGAGCCCTAGTGCCACCTGACGCCGCGGCCTCTCCTGTAAGGAGCCTCAGAGACTCGACCATCGAGGCACGGTGAAGCTTCATGCGTCCCGCGCCCCACGCCTCCGCCCCCTCAGCGAGTTGAAGTGCACGGGGGGCCAGCAGCCAGGAGTGATGGATCGACCACACAACAGCGAAAAGGTCCACGGCCTGAGCGCTGCTAAGGTCCGGGCGAGCAGCGCCCAGTGAGGCGATGCACCGCCGATAGAAGTCGACCTCGCCCGGGGCGGCCTCGGGGCGCTCGAGTTGGCGCCAGAGGTTCAGCCGGAGAAGGTCAGGGTTGTCGGCAAAATAGTCATAGATGTCACTCACGTACCGCGGCACGTCATCCCACCGTTCGGGAATTGCGGCGGCGCTCCTCCACAAGCTATCGACGACCACTATGTCGAAGAGTTCTGCCTTGTTGCCGAAGTATTCGTAGATCGCGCGCTTGTTCGCAGATGCGCTACTGGCGATCCGATCGACGCGGGCGCCAGCCAGTCCGAACTTCGCGAACTCGTGAAAGGCGGCGTTCAAGATACGCCCCTTCGTCGCCTCGGCCCTCTCCTGCATTCGGTCACAGTAGCGGGCGCGGGCACCAGCGGCTTTGCACGAAGGCGGGCGCCTGGGCGAGCCTGCATCGACAGGAAGACTTGCCGCCCACGTAGGTCCGTGAACTAGGGGGAATGTCAACCTGTGTGTGTCACGCAGAGCAGGGTCGCTGGTGAAGCGGGGTGCGGTGCACAGCAGGGAACCGCACTTCATCCCGGACCGCGCCCTGGCCGCTCGCGGGTGACCACACCGGCCGCCCCTTGTCCTTGAATGCGCCACGGCGTCCGTGCCGCCGTGGCTTCGGCTCGACGCGTTTGGGTGGCGGAGGAGTCCGCGCCCGTGGCGGCGATGACGTGACGCAGCACTTCATCAGGATGCACATGCTCAGGCTCGCTGTGCCTGGTGGCACCGTCCGGGTCGTGGGTGGTGTCGACATACATTCGGTTCGATTCCCGGCCGCGGGTAGCCATGACGTACAGCGGCTCGCGTGTTGTGGTCGCGGTGACGTAGGCGTGCGCGGTGTCGACGGTGCGTCCCTGCGCCCGGTGGGCGGTGGAGGCGTACCCGAGCTCGAGGTGCTCCTTGACATAGTCGGCGGGGAGAGTCGCAGTCTCACCCGTTGCGACGCGGGCAACTCTGACCCTCCCGTCCCCCCGCGTCTCGCGAACGATCCAGTCATCGCCGTTCTTAACCCAGCCGCGCCCTGTGGACAGGGCGCGGACGTTCAGCCGGGTGACGACCACGTCCCCCACCCCAATGGTGTTGCCGTCGGCACTGGCGACACCACGGTCGGCGACTGCGCCCATGGCAACACTGTGCGCTCGGGCTCGTGCGTTAAGGTCCGCGACGGTCTGGGCGTCAGCGGCGATCATCAGGGACTGCAGGCCGGCGCGTGTGTCGTCGAGCCAGGCGTCGAAGAGAAGGTCGAGCATGTCCTCCCGGGTACCGGACTCGACCCGCCCGTGCGCCAGGTACGTATCGGCGGCCTCGGGTTTTCCGGTGCGCAGCTGGAGGGTGGCGTCGCGCTCCCATTCGTGGCGGAGTGACGCGGGCTTGTCAGCGGCGATGAAAGGTGACCGTTCGCTTCCCGCTGCTTGTCGCACCTCAGCACGCGCGGGGCGATCAACTGCCCCTCGCTCAAGAAGTGTCAGTCACCGGTTGAGAGTCGACCGGCCCATGCGGCCGCCTCACCACGAGTCGAGGTCTGGGACTTGCGCAGGATGTTGGACACGTGGGTGCTGACGGTCTTGTCGCTGATGAACAGAGCCTGCGCAATCTCGCTGTTCGATCTTCCGGCGGCAACGTGCGCAAGGACTTCTCGCTCGCGACTAGTGAGCTCGGCGAGGCCGGTCTTCGCAGATGCCTGCTCCCACGGCTCCACGACGACCGGGTCTAGTCGAAGGTGGCTTGTTTGGGCGCTGAGGGTCAGTGCTTGTTGCAGCGGCTGGGCGCCGAGCTTCTCGGCGATGGTCATGGCCTCGCGCAGTGATGCGGCTGCGTGGCCGCGAGGAAGTCCTTCTGCCAAGGCGCGCTGACCTTGGCGGAAGGCCGCCGTGGCCTGCTCCCAAAGCATGTCCGCCTGCTGACAGGCGGCCTTGGCCTGTGCCCACTTGTTCGACTGCTCGGGCAGGCCCCGAAGACGCCCTACCTCTGCCGCGTAGAGCGCTTGGCGGGCCGGCTGGATGCGATCAGTGGGGCCCCAAGGGATGAATGCCCTCGTTTGCCCGGCACTGCGCGCGTGGTAGACCCGGCTGAGGGCGGCGCCTGCTGTCTCGAGTGCGTCGTCACGGCTGTTGTCCCTGCCCTGTTCGGCCAGGTCCGCTGCTGCTCGGGCGGCAAGCAGGAGGAGCTCGTCGGCGTCGCGCGGGTCCGCCAGCGCCGCGCCCATCTGGGTCTCGATCACGGTGAGTGCCTGTGCCGGCTCTCGACTTCCGAGCAGCTGTTCGACCTGCGCGTAGGGGTAGGAGGCGGTGCCGCGGTAGTCAGTGGACGACAGTTCGGCGGCCCAGGCCAAGTGCCGTTCAGCGCGAGTCTGGTCGCCCCTTCGAAGGCTGAGAATGGCCAGGACGCAGTGGGCGTCTGCGCCGCGATGTCCGTCGTCTCCTGCCGACAGGGCCGGGCGCAGGTATTCCTCGGCCTGCTGCCACTGGCCCAGCGAAAGGGCGAACATGGCAGCACAGGTGAGCAGAAAGCGTCCTCTGGGCGCTGCGCCGGCGAGGATTACGTCGCGTCCGTGGTTGGCGTCCGCCTCGATACCGGCGGCGTTCTGGCCGCGGGCCGAGAGCTGATTGTGGATTTCGGCGGCGGCGTCGGCCATGTGGAGGACTTCGCCGGCGGCCGCAGCAAGGCCGTACGCCTCCGTGGCCCAGCCAAGCGCGTGCTGCGACTCCGGGTAGACAGCCGCCATGAGTGTGAGCGCTGGCACCAAGGCATCCGACGAACCCACTTGGCGCGCGGCTGTGAGGGCGGCCTCGGCCCGGTCTGTTGAGCCCGGTCGTCCCGACCAGAGCTCGGACCAGGTCGAGGTCACGTCAACGATGACGTGTTCCGGGGTTGCAGGCACTAGGACTGCCAACGCCATTGCTTCGCGCAGCGGCTGCGTCATCGCCCCAAAGGACAAATGCTCTGCCTCCATGAGCATCCGGTGCTGCAGGGTGAGCAGGCGACAGGCCATACCGGGGTCCGTCGTTCGGTCCGTCAGGGCTAGCGCCTCTTCGAGGAGACCGAGTCCCTCCTGAGGCCGGTTGACACCCTGGCAGACCATGCTCGTCCGCAGCAGCAACTGCACGTATTTCGCAACCGGCTCGATGCCAGCCATGACCTGCGGCCACAGTCGACACGCTCGGTGCAGGTGCTCCAGCCGTTCTGTTTCCCCTTGCGTCGACGCCGCCGAATCGGCGGCAATCAAGGACCACTCGAAAGCCTTTGCGAACTCTCCCGCCAGTTCGTGGTGGCTCGCCATATCCCCTGGTGCAAAGGTTGAGGTGCCGGCCAGAGCCCTGGCGTAGGCGGAGTGGACCGGAGCAGGGTCGGGGGCGTTGACGTCCCCGGTCAGGAGCTCTGCGATCAGTGGATGCCTGAACCACACTAGTTTGCTGACAGGGCGTGTCAGAATCCCAGCGGTCACCGCTTCGGCCACCGCGTCTCGAACTACGCCCCCATCGGCCAGTTCGGGGTCCACTAGGCGGCCCACGGTCTGGAGGACATCCAGGGTCACGGGACGTCCACCAAGAGCGAGCAGTCTGGTGCTCTGTCGCGCTGTCCCACTCAGGGAGTGCCAACGGGACAGCAGCGCCTCGCGAAGCGCCGCAGAAGGCGAACCGGACGGCTCGGCGCTGTCGGACCCAGCGACGCACACGAGCAGCTCGGTCAGGTACGGATTGCCCCCCGAACGAGAGTGCACGCGAGACACCTGCGCTGGGGACATCGCCTCACCGGTCAACGCCGCGACCTGCGCGGCCGTTCCATCTGGCCCGAGCCGCTCAAGGTGGATCTCCTCGACTGCGGGCATCCGCCGAACCTCGCCCAGCCACGAAGTGAGGGGATGCCCTTCGGGCCGATCCTCGTCCCGAACGGTTGCCAACACCGCCAACCGCTGATCGCGGAAGCCACTGATAAGGAACGCCAGCAGGTCCAGGGACGAGGCGTCTGCCCACTGCAGGTCGTCAATCACCAAGGCAGTAGGGCAGCGACGAGCCAGCCGGACCAACGCTGTGTCGATCTGTGGCAAGGCCAGCCCACGCTCGCCAGGGGCGCCCGAGCCCAGGCTAGGGAGCAGAGAGCTCAACACGTCCAACCCAGCGAACACGTCATCCCTGACTGCGCGGTCCACGGCGGCGACCCAACCGTCTAGGGCAGGGATGAGCGCGGCGAATGGCACCGAAGCAGCACCAAAGTGCACGCAGGTCCCCCACAACACCGCGCCGTCGAAGTGCTCGCAGACCTCGCGGACCAGAGCCGTCTTGCCGACCCCTGCCTCCCCATGGATGAAGACCACCCCGGGATCTCCCTGCGCCGCGGCACGCAAAACCCTTGCCAACCTCTGCCCCTCCACTGACCGGCCGACCACCGAGGCCTGAGGTGCCATTGAGCCTCCACGCATAACCGCAGTGTCCGCCGCCCCGACCGCAAAGTCACTGCCCGCCAGAGCCAACTCAAGTCGAGCGGGACAGGACACCCACCTGTTCCCCTGCCAAAGCCGCGAAGCCTCGCACCACACCGGGCCGAAGAAGCCCATGAGCACGTCACCGAAACGCTTCACCCGCCTCGCCAGCTACGGCCCGTCATCCACACGCCCACCCTTCGGTGGATGTCCTGCGCCCACGACCCAAAGTCGGTGCACGCTCGTCCCCCCCTCGGCGGCTCGCGCTGACTTGTTGGTTGGCGCGTAGCCATCTAAGGGGTTCGGCGGTGCGATCTAAGGCTTAGTACCGGATGCCGCTCACGACCACCAGGGGGAGCGTGAAGCAAGGAGTAAACCTCATCACCACGAGCCTCAAGGAGGCAGACATGAGCTGCACAACTAGCCAGCAATGCGACGCCAGCAGCGTCCTGGCTGCTGTCCCGAACCGGCGTGTCTTGGCCGGTGTCGCTGTCATTCGAACCCCCGGAACCCTCGGTAGGGCTAGTTCTGTCCGTCGCCACATCACGACCCTGATCACGGTTGCCGGCCTGACCGCACTTGCCCTCGCCTCTGCGAGCGCCCCGCCAGCGTCCGCCCGTCAGGACTTCGGAATCGACACAGGGACGACCATTTCCGGGCATCCGGCGCGCCTCACACTGGCCCGCATCGGAGGTCAGATTGTCCGCTGCGACACGGGCGAGGGGAACCTCGGCGGAGCCGGGGCGGAGGCGCCGCTCACCCTGCCTGCGGTCACTACTTGCAACCCGAGCACTCCAGCTGGGCCGGGCTCGGCTGCTCAGGCGCGACAGCTCGAGCACGACCCGCTGAGGTGAGGTCGATGCCCGACACCCGCAGTCGGCGGCTTGGGCCGCGACCCGCCACCCGCTCCCCTGCCGGTGACGACCTGGAGACCCCGCAGCCAGGGATTGTCGCTGGGGGCGTGCGGCGGCACCGAGATCTCCGCCGCCCCCACCTCGCGGTGGTCCTGACCACCGCGGTGGTGAGGGCGACGGGCGGGGTCGCGTCGGGGGCTCCTACGCGACCGCACCCCCGTCCGCCCGGGGCTCCCGAACCCGACGGCTCTTGCACGCACACCCGCGCTCCCACCTGGATCGACACCACCACACTCAGCACCAGCAAGGGCGCCTCCATTGGCACGTGTCACGGCAGACCTGGTCTGCGGCCCTCCCCGACGATGTGCCCCTTGCCACAGCGAACGCATGCCTCATACGGCTTGTTGTCCTTGGTCAATTTCCGGGTCCACCTGTGCAGGCCCACCAAGCAATGCCACCGACCAGACACCACTTGCCCCCTTCACGCCGAAGACACCCAAGCCTCGCGAGTAAAGATACCGACGCTCCTCGCACCGGTGCGACCCGTCAAGACGCCGGCGACGTCCCTTTCCTTGACCGGCCTACTGCGCAAGTTTCGTGGTGAGCTAGTTCCTGAGCAGGACCGCTCCTACGTGGAAATCAGATATCCACTCACCCTATGGATCAGCTCATCACGCGAATCCGGCCTAATCACCGCAAGCTCGTGGCCCTTCCCAGTCGACCTGCTCGGGGGGGACACTCGGGTCGTACCCCGGAGGTGCGCATGATCTCGCGCCCGCATTCTTCTGCTTCTAACGTCCCTACCGAACCTTCCGCGGTGACCCGGCGGGTGGCTGTAGGCCTGGCTGCCGCGATAGCAGCGGTGATGATGGTTAGCGGTTGTGCAGGGAACGACTCTTCGAGCGGCCGTGCATCGACGCTGGCCCAGTCGTCGGCGCCCCTACCCAGTCCGCCAGACGCAGGCACAGTTACCACTGCCACTGACAAGTATCTGTTCAACATCTTGTCGCCGGCGGTCTCGAACGTCCGGGCCGTCCTGGTCATCGTCGACCGGAAGCCGCTCGTGCAGCTCTACCGCTCCAGCACCCCCGCGCAGGCCCACGACGTGCACTCGGTCACCAAGAGCGTCATCGGCACGCTCATCGGGATCGCCCTGTCCGAAGGACGGCTGCACTCCCTCGACGACACGCTCGCGACGCTGCTGCCGCAGCACCACGCCGACATGGACTCCACGGTGGGCGCCATCACCCTTCGCCAGCTCCTGACCATGACCGCCGGCCTACCGCCGGACCAGGCCAACGGGGAACCACCCTCCTCGTTGTCCGGCCCTGACTGGGTGGGCAACATCCTGCGCACTGGCACCGTTGCACCTCCGGGCAGGTCCTTCGCGTACTCCAGCGCCGGGTCGCACCTGCTCTCGGCCATCCTCACCCACGCCACAGGCAAGTCCGCCCTGGACTACGCCCGACCACGCCTCTTCGACCCCCTCGGCATCAACACCCGCAACGCGGTGGAGCCACGTACCGCCGACAAGGCTGCCATCGCCGCATACGACAAGGCGGACTTCGCGTGGCCGAAGGACCCCCGCGGCATCCAGCTCGGCTTCGGCGCGTTGAAGATGGCGCCACGCGACATGGCCAAGCTGGGCCAGCTCTACCTCGACGGCGGTCGGTGGAACGGGCGCCAGATCGTCCCGACGCAGTGGGTGGAGGCGTCCACCACCGCCCAGGTGGCCACCCAGAGTGACCGCGGCGCGCTCGCGGAGAGCTACGGGTACCAGTGGTGGGTCACGCAGGAGAAGGGGCACGCCGCGTATGCCGCCCTCGGGTTCGCAGGTCAGGTGGTCGAAGTCGTCCCCGACCTACGCCTGGTCGTCGTGGTGGCCACCGAAGCCGGGGACAACAACCTTCGCTGGGAGCATGTCCGCGGCATGGTCGCGGACGCCATCGTGCCCGCCGTCGGCGGCTGAAGGACAGGGCGGCTGACGGGCTGCCGGACATGCCGGGTGTCGGCCGGCTATCCCCCACCGCCGCCCATGAAGCCACCAGCGATGCCCATCCCGGCGTTCGTCCCGGAGCTGATGCCGTCACGCCGTTCCTTGAGGCAACGGGCACAGCGCTCATAGCGCTGGCCATCCGGGGTTCGCGCGTACTCCCAGTGGTGGTGGAGATTCGTCTTGCACAACAGGGTCCTGCTCGATGGCTTCACGTCGTCCTCCTGGAGTCCACGGGACAGCGTTCTCGCCGTCCCGATTCCCTGCAGAACCACTTGCCTCGCGCCTGCCCAAGCGGACCTCCGGAGGGCACGAGCCTGCTTGACGTAGGGCGCTCCCGCGCCACCCAAAGGCCACGGCGCCCCTTGGACATCGGGCACCACGACGACAAAGCCTCCATCCCTGGGTCAGTGGTTTCCGCCGATGCCCTCGCCGTCGAGGCCATAGGCGACCCTCGGGTCGCTGGTCGCTGCCCATCGGCCCACCTTGGGGTCGAAGCCCCCGTCCGCCCACAGGGAGTCGTCCTCGGGCTGCGGCTCCGCCCCGTCCCAATAGGCGTAGCCGCCCAGCAGCCCGAAGGACGACTCGGACAACAGCACACGTGCGGCCAAGTCCTGGAGCGTGTCCGGCGGCAGGCCCATCAGCAGCTGCCCGGGGGACCGGCGCTCGCCGCTGGTCACGAGGTGGGCGATCTTCACGTGGTCGTGGGCGGTCAGGTGATCACCCACGAGCAGGCTGCTTCGAAGGGTCGCTACCAGCGCCTCCTGGTCAGCTTCCGACAGAAGCGGTATCGCTTCGAGATGGGCGGCTTCGAGCGCGTCGACCGGGGCCGTGCGCAGGAGATAGCGGTACTGGCGTACCACGGGGTCCTCGGGTGCGACGGCCGCGATGGCGTCCGGGTCCTGCGGCCCTTTGCCGAAACTGAATCGGCTCATCTTTCGAGGATAGGAGCTACGCCGAACAACACGCCAGTCCCCAGAGCCACCGACCATCAGCGAAAGCGCGAAGACGGGCAGGTCGGCAAGCGGCGGAAAGACGCACAGCCGGATAAAGCAAATTACTCCTGGTGACGGCGAGGTCGTACTTCGCGCCGATGCGGCCCGCGCGAACGTACCGTTGCGAGTTCAGTGCGGTATTCATGCTGTTTCCTTTGGCGAGTTTGGCGATGGATCGGGTTGGTTCCGTGGCCCGGTGGCCGCGCCGCATGCGGCTTGCGTCATCGGGTGGTCATTGGGCTCGGATGGTGAACGGGACGGTGATGACGTGACCGTTCACAAGGCGGAACTGCGCCCATGTCTGGTAGGTCCCGGCGGTGGGGAAGTCGGTGTGCACGGCGAGTTCGGGGCCGAACGTCTGGCCCGGCAGGGCGAAGACGGGACGGCCGTTGGAGTCGGTGACCTCGGCGTGCTCGTGGGTGAAGGTCTGCCCGTCTGCGCGCATGATGACGATGTGACCGGCTGCTGCGAGGTACGGCTGGAGGTTGGTGACCGGTGTACCGGTGGTGGCGTCGGCGAACGTGTAGTTCAGGTCGCTGCGCCGGCCGGCGCGGGGGTTGCCGTCGAGCTGGACGCGGATCCCGTCGACTACGGCGGTGCGTGACCCTTCGGCGAGGGTGATTGGTGCAGGGGCGGCGCCTGCGACGGTGACGACCTGGCGTTGGTGGATGTCGGCCATGTCGCCTTGGCGCCGGAACTCGGTGTTGATGATGTAGCTGCCGGCCGTGGGGAACGTGATGTCGACGGCGAGCTCGCCCGGCTGCCCGGTCGGCTGTGGGTGGATGTGAGCGAAGCTGCCGAGGTCTGTCCGGGTGGCAATGAGGTGCATCCACGCTTGGTGGCTACGGGTCAGGTTTTCGACGGGCTGACCGGTCTGGGCGTCGAGCACGGTGATCTTCAGCTGGGTGGGCACCCTTGGCCGGGTGTCGGCGGGCAGGTCGAGGCGGACATCGACTCCGGCGTCGGCGGCGTCGACCGGGGGCACTTGCGCGGTCATCATGACACTCATCGCGGGGCGCATCGGCATGCCGGTGCTCTGGGTCCAGGCCAGCTGGCCGTTCATGCCGCGTGCGGCGAAGTCCATGCGGCTCAAGGCGGTCAAGCCTGCGCCGAGGGTGAGGGCGACGACGGCGACACCCGACAGGTAGGCGTACTGGCTGATGCGGGAACGCAGTGGCGGCCGCAGGATTTCGGCGACGGTGTCGGGGCGGGTGAACCGGCGCAGTCGCAGCGCGTTGGTGAGGACGCTGACCGAGCTCATCGCCATGGCGGCGCTGGCGAGCACCGGGTCAAGCCGCAGGTCGTGCCACCAGGACAGTGCGCCGGCGGCGACGGGGATGAGCAGCAGGTTGTACCCGAACGCCCAGCCCAGGCCCTGCTTCATGGTGGTGACGGTGCGCCGGGACAGGGCGATGGCGGAGACGATTCCGCGCAGGTCGCCGCCGACGAGGGTGACGTCGGAGGCTGCGATGGCGACGTCGGCGCCGGTGCCGATGGCGATGCCGACGTCGGCTGCGGACAGGGCGGCGGCGTCGTTGATGCCGTCGCCGGCCATGGCGACCACGTGACCTTGCTGCTGGAGCTCGCGGACCTTGGCGGTCTTGTCGGCGGGCAGGACTTCGGCCAGGACGTGCTCGATGCCGACCTGGCCCGCGATGGCGTTCGCGGTGGCGGCGTTGTCGCCGGTGAGCATCCACACCTGGGTGCCGAGGGCGCGCAGCTGGGCTATCGCCTGCGCGGACTCGGGCTTGACTGTGTCGGCCACGGTCATGATGGCGGCCGGCTTGGCGTCGATGGCCACGAACATCGGGGTGCGGCCGTGGGCGGCTTCGGCGGTGGCGGCCGGGGTCAGGGCGGTCACGTCGATGCCGTGGGCGTCCATCAGGGCTTGGTTGCCGACCAGGACGTGGTGGCCGCCGACGGTGGCGTCGATGCCGTGGCCTGGGACGGCGTCGAACGACTGCACTGCTGGCAGGGTGAGCGATCGGGTGGTGGCGGCGTCGACGATGGCTTCACCGACGGGGTGCTCGCTGCCGGCCTCGGCGGCGGCGACCAGGGCAAGGACGTCGTTCTCCTGCCAGCCACCCGTGGGGGTGATGGAAGTGAGGACGGGCTTGCCGCGGGTGATGGTGCCGGTCTTGTCAAGGACGACGGCGGTGACTCGGCGCGCGGTCTCGAGGGCGTCGCCGTTGCCGACGAGGATGCCGAGCTCGGCTGCGCGCCCGGTGCCGACCATGACTGCGGTCGGGGTGGCCAGTCCGAGGGCGCACGGGCAGGCGATGATGAGCACGGCGATGGTGGTGGTGATGGCGGTGGTCATCCCGCCTGGGCCGAACAGCGCCCACCCGGCGAACGTGGCCGCCGCGAGCAGCAGCACGATGGGCACGAACCAGGCGGAGACGCGGTCGGCGAGCTGCTGCATGGGGACCTTGGACCCTTGGGCGTCTTCGACGAGTCGCACGATCTGTGCCAGGGCGGTGTCCTGCCCGACTGCGGTCACCTGAAGGACCATGGTGCCGGTGCGGTTGAGGGTGGCGCCGATGACCTGGTCGCCGACGGACTTGTCCACGGGCAGGCTTTCGCCGGTCAGCATGCTCTCGTCGACGGCGGAGGCCCCGTCGGTGACTGTTCCGTCCACGGGCACCTTCTCACCGGGGCGCACCCGCACCAGGTCGCCGACGACGACCTGCTCGACCGGGATGTCGACCTCGGTGCCGTCGCGCAGGACGCGGGCGGTCTTGGGTGCGAGCCCGACCAGGGCGGTGATTGCGGCGGCGGTGCGCTTCTTCGCGCGCCCTTCCATCCACCGGCCGGCCAGGACCAGGGCGAGGATGACCAGGGATGTCTCGAAGTACACGTGCAGCGGCAGGCCCCACCGCTCGGCGGCGGCGGGCCACAGGGTGACGAATGCGCTGTACACGTAGGCGACACCGGTGCCCAGAGCGACGAGAGTATTCATGTTCGTGGAGCGGTGCTTGGCGGCGGCCCAGGCGGCGGCGTAGATCTCACGACCGGCCCAGAACTGGACGACGGTCGCAACGACGAGGATGGCTGGCATCAGCCAGTCCATGACGTCGAGGTACAGCGGCACGTACATGAGCACCATCAGTGCCAGTCCGGTGGCGAGGATGACCTGCCACTTTCGCTTGAGCGCGCGCAGGTGCCCGTCCCGGTCGTCCTGTGTCGACGCGGGTACCTGCTGAGCTGGTTCGTCGGCCTTTCCGTCGTCCTGGACGGTGGCGGTGTACCCCGCCTTGGCCACGACCGCGGTCAGCTCCTGCAGACCGACGTGCGCGGGGTCGTAACGGACGGTAGCGACTTCGGTGGCTAGGTTGACCTGCGCGCTCACTCCCTCGAGCCGGTTCAGGGCCTTCTCCACCCGCCCGACGCAGGAAGCGCAGGTCATGCCAGCGATGTTGAGGTTGCAGCTCTGGAGCTGGTCGGCGTCGGGGGCGGTGGCCGGTGTGCTGATGGCGGCAGTGGTTGTCATGGGGCTCTCCTGGGTCAGGCCGTGCGGGTGTTCTGAATCGTGGTGTTCCCGGGCTTGGGTTCGCCCCGGTGAATTAGCCGGGATGGGTGTCGTCTCCGGGTGAGCGCCGGCTCCTGGACGGTGGCCGATGAGCAGTCGCGCGTTAGGTGGGAAACCCGCTAGGCGGGAAGTGGACGGGCCGGGCGGTGCTGCCCCGTACGCTCACCCACGTGATCACTTCTGCCGCTGTCGGTGCGTGCGTCCTTCTGGCGGCTCTGGCGGTGTTCCAGGTGCTGTTGGCGTGCGGCGCACCGCTGGGGCGGTTCGCCTGGGGAGGGCAGCAGGACGTGCTTCCTCCGCGTCTGCGAATTGGCAGCCTCGTCTCGGTGCTCATCTACGTCCTGCTCGGTTGGGTGCTGCTGGCTCGCGCCGGTCAGGTAGGTGGCCGTGGCGCGATCGTGGGTGTGGGCGCGTGGGTCATCGCCGGGTTCTTCCTGCTCGGCGCTGCCGGCAACCTGGCGTCCCGGAGCCGTTCTGAGCGCTACGTGATGACTCCGGTCGCGGCACTGCTCTGCGTTCTTGCGTTGGTGGTTGCCGCTGCCGGCTGATGCCGAGCCCGTTGCGTGATGTCGCCCTACGGCCGGCGCCGGAACGCCCGCGGCGCCAGGTCAGATGGGAGGTTGCGGGTCGTACTGGAGGTCGCGGCGCACGATGCGGGCCCGGTCCGCACTCGCCATCCGCGCGACGAGGTGCAGCGCCATATCGATCCCAGCGCTGACGCCGGCGCTGGTGATGACGTCACCGTCGTCAACGAACCTGGTCGAGTCGCGTACGTCGATCGACGCGTCAAGCTCGTGCAGCAGATCCAGGGACTGCCAATGGGTGGTTGCAGGACGGCGAACCAGCACGCCTGCGGCAGCGTAGACAAGGGCGCCGGTGCACACGCTGGCGAGGAGGGGGACGCTCATCCGCTGCTGCCGTACCCACCCCAAATGGTCGGGATCACACATCAGGGATCGGGTGCCCTGCCCGCCGGGATGGATCAGCGCCTGAAGGGCCGGCATGGTGGTCACGGAGTGGTGGGGGGCAAGGACCAGACCTTTGGCGGCGCGGACGGGGTTGCCGTCGCTGGACACGAATGAGACCGACCAACCGTCCTGCGGGTGGTTCATGGTCCAGTTCGCCAGCACCTCCCACGGACCGACAGCATCGAGCTCTTCGACGTCGTCGAACAGCAGGATGCCGATGTGTCGCGCCGCCACTGGGACGCTGCTGTGCTGGGTGATGTCGGGCGAGGTCATGGGACTCTTTCTAGGGGATCGAGATGGTCGTCTGTCGGCGTTTCGGGTGCTCGGTCTGGGGGTGACGTTCCGACCCGGGCGCAGGGGGTTCCCCGGATCGGAACGCCAGCTATCTGGTCACGTTCGCCGCGGTCGAAACAGGGTGGACCGGGGCGGTGACGTGCCACGTGTGGTGAGGTGATTGGGCGATACCCGTGGTCAGGTCCCGTTTTCAGCGGGGTGTGGTGGGCCCTGGTGGGTGCTGCGTCGGGTGGGTGCTAGGTCCGGGGAGGCAGTGACGGTGGTGTTGAGGCCGGGGGACCTGTGGGGACGGGTGAGGAGCAACCGGCGGATGCGGTGCAGCTGTGGCATCAGTCCGTAGCTGACGATGGGTACCGCGATGGTGACGAGGACGCCGGTGCGGACCACTGGCGCAAGGGTGTGCACCCAGTTGCCGAGGAGAAGGTTCAGAACGGTCAAGGTGGGGAAGACGGCCACCCAGATCATCAGCGCGAGCTGGTGCGGGCCGGGGGGTGCCAGCCGGTGCGGCTGAGGTGGGTGGTTCATGGTGGCTCCTGGGGTGAAGGGGGCGCGGTGACGCCTGGGAGGCGGACGGCGGCTATTTGGTCGCGTTGCGCAGGTGGGCGGTCTGGTACCTCACGCCGCGGGTGGCGGGGGTGACCTCGGGTGCGCTGGGGTCGTCGGAAGGGCCGGCTGTGGGGCGGTTGGTTGAGCGGAGTCGGCGCTGACGTCGCCGTGCCGCGAGGGCCTTGGGCGTCTTGCTGGCCAGGGCTGCGAGGGCGAGGCTGGCGATGAAGAGAAGGACCGGCCGCCACGGCCAGCCGCCGTTGCCCAGGTTGAGGTGGGCGGTCGGGTAGCCGATCATCTTGGCGGTCGCGGACGTGGTGGCGGCGTTGCTGTGGTCGGCGAGGTTCTGTAAGGCGGAGACGAACCCACCACCACTGGTGCGGGACACGTCTGTGCCTGAGCGGTTGACGAGTGCTTCGACCGTGAGTTCGCGGTGGTCAGCCCAGGTCTGTAGGTGCGGGTCGATGGCGCCCGGTGCGTTGGCGTCGGGGACCAGGACGCGGGACAGGCGGGGGGCGTTGGTGTACTTGGTGGCGAGCAGGGTCAGGCCGTGGCCCGTCTGGACTGTGTCGGTGGTGGCGAGGGCGATGGTGCGGGCGGCGGCCGACTGGCTGTACACCTCGAAGGCAGCGGTGGCATCTAGTTCGCTGACGCCATCATGCAGGGCGATGCCGACTGTCGGCCGGAACCAGGGCATCAGGTAGTTCAGGCCCACAGGCCAGTCGCCGCCAACGAAGTGATCGTTGGGGATAACTGTCGTTTCGGTTGGGGTCCAGCCGAGCTCGGGGTGCAGGTCGGCAACCCGTTGCGCCTCTGCCGGGCCGGCGAGCTCGGCGACGACATGAAGGGCACCGGGGACTCCGGAGCTGACGGCGGCCGTCGTGGTGATGGACCCGTCCTGGACCCAGCGGCGGCCGCGTAGCCAGTGCACTGCGGGACGGCTCTTCTCCAGTGCGCTGATGCGGGACCAGTGGCTTGTGGCTTCCAGCCCGTCCAGCATTCCGGTCGCCGACAGGACGAGCGAACCGCTGCACACGCCCAGAACCTTTGCCCCAGAATCGTGTTGGTGTGACACCCATTCACGCAGCGGCGCTTCCTTGGCGCCGGTCGGGTCGCCGAGGCCGGGCACGACGACCAGGTCCGGCTTGAGGGTCGGGTCCGCATCAACGTCAGCGAACGTGTACGTCGGTAGCACGGATGGTCCGCCTTCGAGGGCGGCAGGGGTTGCGACGTTGGCGACGATGTAGGTCGTGAAGGCGGGCGAGCTCGCGAAGATGTCGTAGGGCGCGAGGATGTCGCTGGCGACGGTACTGCTTTGGCCGGCGACGAACGCGACCACGAGCCGTCGACCTTCTGCGTGCGCCCCGGCGGGGTTGGCAACGTGTCCAGGCTCGGCGTGTGGCAGCGACGCGGCCGGTGTCCCGGTAAAGGCGGCAGGGACCGGCTGATGGGTGCTGCGCGTGGTGACCGTGACGCCGGCGAGAACGATGCCGACAAAGGTCGCGACTCCGAGGGTGAGCTTCAGCGTCGTGCCAAGGACACGGCGGGGCCAGATCCTTGTGGGGGTCGGTGCACTGGTGGTCATGAGCGGTGCCTTTCCTGGCGAAGCTTGTCAGCGGCAGGTCTGCAGCCGGGTGGTGCGGTGTGAGAGCGGGCGGAGACCGGCTCTGGGTGCGAGGCGTGGTTGCGATGGATGCTCAGGAAGTGGTGGCCATGGGCGCTTCCTGGCTGGTGTCTGCGTCGGTCGCGACCGTGGTGCGGGCGCGCAGTGGTGGTAGGCGGTCAGCGCCGGGCCGCAGCGAGATCAGGGCCAGTACTGCGACCAGCGCACCCGTGGCGGCCACGACGAAGACGCTCCAGCCGGTGGCTGTCTGCGCTGAGTCCCCGGCATGCAGCCGTCCGACGTAGATGGTCTCCGCGGCCGCCAGTGCCAGCGCGCCACCGAGCTGCCGAAAGAGCAGCAGGGCCCCCATGGCTGGCCCCAGGTCCATGGGCGCAACGGTGCGCTGAATGCCAATCTGCGAGCCTGAGAGGTTCGGTCCGACGCCGGCGCCGATGAATGCCATCAGGATGAGCGGCAGTGCTGCCGGCGAGGATGCGCCGAAGACGGTGAAGCCCAGTGCTCCGACCGCGACGATTGCATTGGCGGCCAAAAGGGTGCCGCGCAGCGCGTTGCGTCGCGTGATGACCGCCGCTCCGACGTTCACCGCAACCAGGAGGCCGATCAGCAGTGGGTAGATGTACAGACCGGATCGGGTGGCGCTGACTCCCTGCGCCTGTTGGAAATACCGCGGCAGGAGCAGCACGCACGCGTACAGGCCGAAGGTGGCGCTGGCACCGGCGAGCAGCAGGCGCATCGTCAGTGGCTGCGTCAGCAGCTCCAGCGGCAGGACCGGCGCTGCGGCTCGACGCTCAACGAGAACCAGCAGCCCCAGACCCATAACACCTGCTACGACCAGCCCGCCGGTGCGGGCGGCGAACCATGAGTCCACGAGCAGGTGCTGGTTCAGCCCGACGAGGACCATGCCCAACGAGGCGGTCATCACGGCGATGCCGGCGACGTCCAGCGGGGCCGGGCGGCCCGGTCTGCGCCCCAGCGAGGCGGGCAGCACCCTGGCGACAACAACGATCGCCAGCAGGCCCAAGGGGACGTTCACCGAGAACACCCAGCGCCATCCGACGTGGTCGGTCAGGAACCCCCCGATGAGCGGTCCTGCGATGAAGCTGAAGGCCATGATGCCGGCAAGCATGGCTTGCGCCATCACGTTGCGGCGCGGTCCGGAGAGGTCGGCGACCAGCAGGAACGAAAGGGCCTCGAGCGCTGCCGCCCCGGCTCCTTGGACGCCACGGAAGCTGGTCACCTGACCCATCGACTGCGCACTCGCGCACAGCGCGGACCCGAGGACGAACAACCCCATCCCGGTCAACAGCATGCGCTGACGTCCGTAGCGGTCGGACAAGTGGGCGAACACGGGCAACAGCACCGTGGCCGGCACGAGGTACGCCGTGATTCCCCACACGTACCAGGACTGGCCGCCTAGCTCGTGGACGATGCGCGGCAGCGCGGTGCCGACGATCGTCTGGTCGAGCATGGCCAGGAGCAGTCCGGAGAGCACTGCCAGCCACAGCAAGGCTCGACGGCGGGGAGAGAGGTTGGCGAGTTCGTCCATGTGTAGAAAGTGACATGTTGAAGCCGACATGTCAATACCGACAGTTCATCTGTATGCTGATGCCATGTCTTTGCGCTACTCGATCCTTGGCCTGCTGGCCAGAACCCCGTCAACCGGCTACGAGCTGACCCAGATGTTCGATCGCTCACTGCGGACTTCCTGGCACGCAAGCCACAGCCAGATCTACCCCGAGCTGGCCAAGCTCGAGCACGCCGGACTCGTGGAGGTGATTGGACGCGGACCGCGGCGCAGCAAGACCTACGGGCTCACCAACCCCGGCCGCGAAGAGCTGCGCCGTTGGCTCGTTGAGGCCGAGCCCGACCGAGCCCAGCGCAACGAGAGCAGCGTCCGTTTGTTCCTCACCAACCTGCTGGACCCCACCGACCGGCGCACCGCGTACGAGCGCGACCTCTCGCACGTGGAGAAGGAACTCGAAGAACTCAAGGGCGTACGACGCCAGCTTCAGGACGAAGGAGGAGCGGAGGTGTTCGCCCCGCAGGTCGAGCTCGGCATCCGCGTCGACACCGTCATACGCGACTGGTTGCGTGAACGGATTGAGGACGCCGCCCCATGATGCGCACTCGCATCCGCCAAAGGGACCACCAACCAGGCAGGAATGCGAACTGACCGTTCAAGGGAGGACGTTCCGTATCGACATCCACGGCTCCTTTGCGGCACGAATTAATCTCACCCCAGCCAGCCTTCGCTTGCCCCTACGGCACGCACGAAAGGGGTGGTATGCAGCAACTCTTGGTTACGCCGGATCCGTCCGACTCTGCCGAGATCCGGACGCGCGGTAAAGCGGACAGGAGCAGGATCCCGCGACGGACGGCATTCAATCCCGCTTCGTCCCGAAGGCGGCGCGCATTGACGACGCCGAGCGGCTTCGCTAGGCGTTAAGTTCGGCTCGGGTACTGCACGCGACGGTTGCCTCCGCCACCAGGACTGAAGCAGCACCTACCTCGGATCACTCGCGTGGACGCCGGCACGCACCAAACGCCGATGGCTTCGACGCATGAACGAACAGGACGAGCCATGGGGTATCGCACGTTCACGAAGGCCGAGTACGAGCAGTTGAGGCGCCAGCACAACATCATGGTCCTGGTCGGCAATGGCTTCGATATTCAAGTCACTCGCCGCTACGGATCTCGGTTCTCTCCCCGCTACCCGGCCTTCTACCACTACCTTCTCTCCCGCGACTTCGACTCCTCGAACCTCGTTGTCCAGCAGATGGCAGCTGCCAAGGAGCGCGGTCAGGAGAACTGGAGTGACGTCGAGGCTGCGATCGGCGACCTCATTACACCTGCGGGCGGCTGGCACCCTCCCAGCGCCGTCTACGAGGCAACTCTCGCCATTCAGGCAGCGTTCTCGGAGTACCTGGAACTCGTCGCACCGCCTGAACTGCTCGCTCGAGTCGGGAAGGACTCCGCTGAAGGCTCCCTGGCCGTCAGGTCGATGGCGGACTTCATCGGCGACGTCGCGACGGGTTCGCAAACTTTCGGCTCATTCGTTTTCCCCAGGGAAACCAGCCATTACCACCTCTTCAATTACCTCTTCGTCAACTTCAACTACATGCCGTTGCTTGACGACTACGTCTTCCGCGACGCCCAGCAGTTCCTGCCGCAAGCGCACACGGTTGCCGACCGGAACTTCGAGTTCCATCCCAACCCAACTAGTCATCCGAACGGCGACTGGAACCGCGAGACCGGTTGGTCCAGCTACCTCCGCAGCGAGGTCATCCACCCCCACGAACAGCAGCCGATTCCGCGGTACCTCCTGTTCGGCATCGACGCTCCCGACAACTTCGACGCAGGCAGGAATCCTCACCGGCAACTCATGAAGCCGTACTGGGCCATGAACCGCATCGAGTACGGCCATCTGTTCTCCGACACCCGGTTATTCATCATCTTCGGGTGCTCCCTCGGCAAGACCGACGGCTGGTGGTGGCGCCGCGTGTACGAAGCCCTCAACCGCCCGACTGGAGATGAAGCATCTCCGAGCGAGCTCATCATCTACTGGTGGAGTCCTATCGCGGGCTCCGTCACCACGGAAGAAGTTTTCGACACGTTCTTCGCGGGCGTCGCAGGGGACCTGGACGAGCCTGAGCGGGGAATCGTGGAAGACCGGATTCAGGTCGTGGTCTACACCGATGACAGCCTGCCGGCCTTCCTCGCCACACCCTGAGGTCCACGGTGACGACCCGCGGCGGACGAACTGGCTCAGGACGTCGCGTCCGGGTCGCCCGCCGAACGCCCGGATCTGCCGCTGAGCATGCGCGCCATGTTCCGGCGAGTCGAAAAGCCTCGACACGCTCAGAGGGGCCGCCACGTCAGCGCGTCGCGGCCTCTCGCTGTACCGAGGTCCGCTCATGCCCCTGATAGCGCGCGCACACCTGACACGCTGAGACCATGGAACGATCACGAGTCGCGCTACCCGAGCAGGACTACCTGGCCAGGATCGGAGAGGTGGCCTACGCCGTTTCGTCGATGGAGTGGACGATCCTTGGCGATCTTCACCGCCTCGCGGACCAACTGCCGGCTGAACTAACACTCGAAGAGTTGGAGCCGAAGATGACTTCGGGTATCGCGGGCGCTGTCAGGGAGGCGGCAACGGCCGCCGACCATGGCTCGATTAAGGACTACCTGACTGAGGTGTACCAAGCGCTCTATGTCGCCGCCGAGATTAGGAGTGACGTCCTGCATGCCCGGCCGGCAACGCATCCCGACCAAAGTCAGCGGCTCAACCGAGCTGAGACACGGAACAGTCGAACGACTGGTCAGCGTTTCTGGATCGACGACGAGTGGTTCGACTCCGCCATCTCCCGGCTGAATGAGAAGCTGTCGGCGGTCGAGCGCGTAAGACCACCCTTCGATTAGCGCCGGCGTGGCTGCGTACCAAAGGGGGCACCAAGACGGTGGGTCGGTGGCGGGGAAGCACCGTGTCTCTGCCGCTGCCCCATCCTCATCTGCCGCGAGTGGCGCGGAAGACAGCGCGCCGCCAGGCAAGCGGCTCTACGCTTCGAGCATGCCTGAGCGGATCATGTACCTCCAGCTCAAGACCGGGTACAACACCGACTGCGGGACAGCTTGGATCGCTCAAGTGCGATTCACGCGTACCTGGCGGACGGCATATGTACACGGGCGAACCCTTGCCCGAGTCACCGGCACGGCGCGAGCCAACTTCGACTCGAACTTCTACGACGTGGAGACGGGCGAGGAGTTTTGGATGTCTGGCCCCAAACGCGATCGAACTGATGGGCGATACACAAGCCAGGAGCCACATGTCGACGAAGATGTGCGCGGCGAGTACGCGGCCTTTCTGGCCGGCTCACCGCTTCCTGGTCGAGAAGCCGGGTAGCTGTCAGGGCTGCACGCACTCATCTGCCGCTAGGAGGACGGCTACGCTCGTCCAACTCTGCCGCTCGTCGCGCGGATGCGAGGTCTCGGGCTAGCCTCGATCTGTGTCCGCCAAGTCCGACCGACAAGCCGCCCGAGAAGCGGTGGCGAACTACCACGAGAAGCAGTTGACTTCACTGCAGGGGCGCGTGGGAACTGCGCTCGAACGCTTTCGCTCCGGCGAGCTCGACGCCTTCGAGGTGGACCAGGTCCTCTTCCAATACTCGCGGGCGGCGAAGGAACTTTGGAAGTTCTGCAACCTTGGCGATCCCGAATTCGCTTCGGACCTCGTGCGTGAGCGTCCGATAGTCGACTGGTGGGAGCGCGGAGCGCCTCGGCAGCGATGACGCCAAAGGCGCATGCCCGGGAGTGCCGCCCTCGAACCGATGCTGTGGTCGTGAGGCGGCGGTGTGACGCAGGTTCGACAGCAGCCCGGCTCGCCGCAGCTTCGGCCGGCCGAGGTGTCAGCAGTGCCATCTACGCTGCAAGTCATGTGGGAGAGCCCTCAAGAGCTGTGGCGTCGCCTGAAGTTAGGCCGTGAAGAGTTTCTTCAGCGCGTGCTGACGACGCTGATCGTGGGTGGCGATCCACCTCCGTGGAATACGGCACGGAGACCAAGCGAACAGGGCGTTCGTTTCATGCACCAGTTGGACGCCTTGGCCCACGGAGACGCCAGGCAAATGGCGGCTACAGGCAATCCGGATGCCTTCGTCGACGAATATCTCCTTCCGAAGGTTGAAGAGTCAGCCATGAACGGCTGGCCCGACTGGGCGGTGCTTTGGCCGGACCGGGTGTGGGTGATCGAGCTGAAGTCGGAGGCGGGCAGTCACCGACCCGACCAGCTTCCGTACTACCTGCGCCTCGCGGCGGCGGCGCATCCATCGTGTCGAGTGGATCTGACGTACATCACGGGGCCACTGACGAAGCCCGCGCCGGCTCTGGGCGACGGTCAGCGATACAGCCACCTGCAGTGGACTCAGGTGCTGCCACTCGTTGAGGACGTGTGGGGCAACGATGGGCGCCCAGAAGTCCGTGCCTACGTCGAGGCCGCTCGCGCCGTGATCCAGAACCTCGGCGTGCTCCGACCTTCCGAACAACGGGAGGCGATCACGGGCGTCATGCCGACCACCCCGCTGCTGGCTAAGCAGCCCCCGCCGCAGCCACTGAAGTCGCCGGGCATGACCTCGCCCGCGCCATTAGTTGAGGCGGAAGGCCTGAGCGCGGACGGCTTGCTTGCTCTAGCTCAGGAGACGGCCGCCGATGGCCGCCAACGCGGGAGGGGAGCCACGAGCCCAGCCGACCTCGAACTCCTTCGCGAGCAGGCCCGAACCCTGATCAATACCCTCCCGGACGATGACCCAACACGGCTCGTCATGCCTTGGCTATGGAAGGCGGGTGGCACGACGGGCAAAGCGCTCACGCCTGAAGGAGAGGAGTTTGGATGTGAACTGAGGTTCTCGCGCTACAAGACCGTCCAGGTCAAGCCGTGACCACTCGCGGTAGCCGCCAGGCGGCGGAATGGCTCAGTATCTCATCGCCACGGCCCGACGTTGGGTATCGTTTCCAGCAAGCGGAACCATCAGGTTCCTTCGTGGCCGATCGCTATCAGGCGTGAACCGCGTACCGGGCAGGATATGAGCCGGCCGAGTGCGACAAGTCGAGGACATCGACATGTCGGAATGCTCCAAGATCCCCTATGGCAGCCGTGGCGCCGCATTGTTCGCTATGCGTGGCATAGGCCGCGCCTACCGTAGGCGCGGCCGAAGCGGTCCGAGAGGCGCCTACTTCTGCAGTCCGTGTCGCTGTTGGCACCTGACGTCCAGAGCCGGGGTGCAGAAATCCCCTTGGGAGAAGAGCAGGCGAGAAGCCACCGCTCTCACGCGCAGTCGGTGAGTCGCGTCAGAGACCGTCCACGTCACAGGGCCCTCAGACGCCGGCGACATAGGCGGTAAGGAAGTGGACGCCGTGGCGGTCGAGGTTTCCTCGGGCTCGGTCGTAGTGCTCTGTGGTCCTTGGGTCGGCATGCCGGGCGAGGATCTGGGCGTCGCGTAGCGGGACTCCGGCGTCGAGGGCGTTGGTGATGGCGGCGTGCCGCAGGGAATGTGGGCTGATGTGGCGCGGGATGCCCGCAGCCTTCGCGATGCGGGCGACCATCCGGTAGGCGTCGCGCCGATCGATCGGGTTCCCGCTCAACGGCCGCAGGATCAGGGGGCCGGTGGTGCGCTGCCCGCGACACGCTTCCAGAACCCGCAGCACCGGGACGGAGATGGGCATGGTGGCGGGCTTGTTGCCCTTGCCGACCAGGTGCAGCACGCGGTGGCCGCGCATGCTGTCGGCGTAGTCCTCGATCCGTACGGCTGCCGCTTCCGACGCGCGAAGAGCGTTGATGCCGAGCAGGAACGCCAGCGCTCCGTGGTGAACGGTGATGGTCTGGGACACCTGGAGGAACCGAATCAGCTCGAGCCGGTCCAAACCGTGGGTGCGGGACTCGTCCCGGTGCACCTTCGGTAGCCGGGCGTACACGGCCGGGTCGGACCCGATCAGGCCGTCGATGTGCGCGAAGCGGAAGAACCCGCGAACCCCGTGCATCATCGTCACCACCGAGGAGTCCATCAGCCCACGCTCACTGAGCCCGCGGATGTACAGCTCGACGTGGGCTCGCTGCACACCGACCAGCGGGTCGAGACCGTGCAACTCACACCAGGTGAACCACTCCCTCAACTGATAGGCGTACAAGGCGTGAGTATGCCCTGAGTAGCGAGCCAGAAAGGAGACCGCCGCGAGCTGCGTGGTCGACATCGACGCTGGCTGGAACGGAAGCAGGATCGTCGTAGCGGACATGGCGTCACCTCATGCGGCGACCAAACACAGGCCCAAACCCCGGCGCCGCCCTCGCGGCCAGGCACCTGGACGACCCGACGGTAGACCCGCGCCGTGGCCGCGCGCCCAAGGGGGAAATCCAGCAAACGACGCCTTAGCGGTGCGCGGACAACGTACGGTTTCCGGCGTGGAAGGGGCACCCAACGAGAAGGTCATGCGGCTGCGGTACGCCGGCACCTGCCGAGTCTGTGGGGCCGAGATCCCGGAGAAGACTGAAGCCGTCTATGAACGACCGACCAAGACGGTCCGTTGCCTGAGCCACGACATGGCGACCCCACCTAAGCCGAACCCCGCCACGGAGGCAGGACCAGTCACCCTTGAAGGCGTGATGGAGGCAGGACCAGCCGCCCTTGAGGTGGTTGAGCCTGGCACCGCCGGAGCATCAGCTCGTCGCGAGTTCGAGCGTCGCAAGGCCAAGCGCGAGCAGCGCATCCGAACCCAGCATCCGCGGATCGGGGGCTTCCTCCTTGCCATCTCCGAAGAGCGGCAGACCACCACCGCCTGGAACACCGGCGCCCTCGGTGAGGAGAGACTCGGCAAAGGCTTGGACCGCCTGGCCTGCGACACCATCAGGCTGTTGCACGACCGACGGATACCCAGGTCCAAGGCGAACATCGACCACATCGCCGTGACGGCCAACGGCGTCTATGTCATCGACGCCAAGAAGTACCGCGGCCGCCCTCACCTCAAGATCGAAGGCGGCATCCTGCGCCCCCGCGTAGAACGGCTGCTCGTCGGATCACGCGACTGCACCAAGCTTGTAGACGGCGTGCTGAAGCAGGCCGACGTGGTCCGAACGTCTCTTACCGACGACGTGCCGGTCCGGGGCGTGCTCTGCTTCGTCGAAGCCGACTGGCCCTTGATCGGAGGCAGCTTCACCACGCGCGACGTGCAGGCTCTCTGGCCCAAGAAGCTGTACCCCGAACTCCAGGCGGAAGGGTCACTGTCCGCTGAAGCCATCGACGGCCTCCACCGACGCCTGGCGAAGGCACTGCCTGCCGCTTGAAGGATCCCTAGTCGCGGCGGAAAGACTGTGAAGATCGCCCGGGTCAGGCTCTTTTCGGCGGCTGAGCGGGCACGGTGGGCCTTGCGAAAGGCCTGCAACGCGGTGTCACGCGCCCTCAGACGGAGTCCCGGAAACCCATCCGGGACCCCGTCCTCGTACAACTGACAGTCCCCTCAGGGGCTGTTCTTACCGGCCGTCTCCAGTACGAGGAAGGCGATGGGAGCCAGGCTGACCCCCACGTAGGTGAGGATGCGACGGGCTTTGGTCATGATGTTCACCCCCTTGAGTGAGTCTCGGGTTTGCCGCGCCTGCCGCTGCGGCCACCATCGCCGGGTCTCCTCCGGCGCTGCGGCCTGTCGACACGGGCCCTATCCGGTGCGGATCCTGGGTGCGGTCTCCAGGAAGGCGAGCAGCGCGGCCCCGCACGAAACGGTTGCTACGGCGGCGATCCTGCGGATGCGGTCAGACATGAACATCACCTCCCCTCCTGGGCATCAACGTGTTGGTGCTCAGGCGCGTGCAGGGGCTGGGAGCGTTGCCACGCGATGGCGGCAGCGACCAGGCCGAGAAAGACGGCGATGTCAGCGATGTTGACCACCAACGGTCCTGCGGGGATGAAGTCCCGAACGGAGCCGCGCAGGAAACGGTCCACCAAGTTCCCGACAGCTCCGCCCAGTACCAGTGCCACTGGCCACCATGGCACCCGACGGGCCGCCATGGCCCGCCAGCTCACCACTCCAGCGACAATGATCCCCCCAGCCATCAGTGCGACCAGCACCGACTGGCCGCCGCCCGCGAGGCCAAGACTCAGGTCGTCATTGGTCAGAACCGCTGGCGCCGACAAGTGTTGCTCCGCGACTGCTTTGGATACGAGGTCCAGGCAGGCGACGGACAGGCCCAACAGTGCTGCCCGCCACATGGACAGCCGAAAGGCTCGCGACTGGTCGATGACTTCGGGCGCAGCCATGGTGCCTCCCCTGCGATGGGCTGGGCACAGCATGGCAGCACGGCCCCCCCACCAGAACCAACAATTGTTCTATCCAACGCCAGCAAGACGCGTCATCGAATGCGACGGAATGAGGTGTGAAAGACGTGGCGCACGCGCGGTGGAAGGACGCAGGTCGAACGGTTCGCCCGTCGGTGGACCTGCATCAGCTGCTTCCCCGTAGGTGCTCCGCAGTCAATCAGTTCTTGTTGTGTCCCAGCGATCGTGCGTGAAGGACGTCCTTCCAGTACGACTCGCGCTCCAGAACATGGGCGTCATTGGTGCGCATCGACCAGTACTCGAGGAGGGCGAAGCGCATGTTGGTCCGGTAGTACTCATCGCCCTTTTCCTCGAGGAGCGCCTTCAGCCCGACGTTGCCACCGTGGAGTGTGGCCGCGTAGGTAGCCCAGCGTTGCCAGATGCCGGTGTCGCCGTAAGCGGAGCCCACATACCGCTGCCCGGTCTCCTTGTCGTGGATGACGGAGACGCCCTTCATGCTCTCCAACGCAATCCGCCAGTCGGCCCGAGCCTGGCCGACGACAGCCTGAAGGTCGGCGAGACTGTGATTGATCCGGTCATGTCCCGGGAACGCGTCTCCTGAGAACGGCTCTTCGAGGATCGACGACACAGTCATCGTGGGCAGGACCGACTCCATCCTCTGGCGAATGTTCCGACCGGACCTCTTGTGGCGGACCCAGAGGCGGCGGATGAACGGACCCATCAGGTCCTCACGAAGCACCACCGTGTACGAGTGCGCCTGCTGTTCAGATCCGCGCTCCAGGACCTCCCAGATACCGCCGAAAAGCCAGTGCGTCGAGTCATGTTTGTCCTGAGCTACCGAGAAGATGAACTCGCGATTGAAGTCGTTGTGCACACTCCTCCACGAGTTCCACCCCTGCCACTCGTCCGGGCTTGTCGCAAGAACATCAATCGGATGCTTGACCTGATTCCAGACGGCGAAGTGGACCTTGTACTCCGTCGGATCGAAGCTCTCGGGCAGCAAGCTGGTCAGCGGGATGGCCTCCATGATGGGACCTTACCCGGGCGCATCGCACGAACACCGCGTCCGGCTCGCGGCGGACTGGGTCGCCTCATAATCCACGAGGACGCGCTTGGGGTACGACGGTCGGGATCAGAGCACTAGCGTCAGGCGAAATGACAGACTCGCGCCATGGGAGTCAACGACGGCGTACTTACGGGCAGTTTTGCATTAGCAGGTGTGGCGCTACAGCAGCTCATTGCCATGCTCGCCGAGAGTCGACGATTCCGTCATCAAGCGGCGGCAACATCCGACCTAGAGCGCCACGCCGCTTTCGTCCAACTCGTTACGGCAGGTCGCAAGGTCCAGCGGGCACTAGTGGACTTGGAAGCATACGGTTCTGAGGATGCGGCAGAGCGCCTCGGCAACGAACTCGATCGGCTCACAGAGGCAACCGTGGTCGTGCGACTGATTGTCCAAGACGAATCGTTGCTCGCCGCCGTGGAAGCTTTCGAGGAGCACGCAAAGCGGCTCGAAGAGCACCGCGGGGCGGCGGCAGGACACCTTCGACTTACCGAACTGATCCGGTCCATTCAACAGTTTGAAGAGGCGAGCAGAAAAGGCACGGCACGCGGTCGTCGAAGGCCCTCTTAGCGTTGGAGCACGTCTAATGAGGGGACCGCGGTGAAACGGCAGCTTGCGGCCGAACTGGGAAGCGATTGCCGCGCTGCTCACTCGGGGACGCCCCGTTGGCGTGGCAGATGCGGCGATGTGACGCGGCTTCAGAGAGCCTCCTCCCCGGCAGCAGCAACTGCGGCGCGCTTCCCGGGCGACGTCGGCGCCGCTGCCACAATGGGCTAGGTATATGGCATGGGCAGGTGAGTTGCACGCGGCCGATCTGAATGATCGGACGGAGACGGGGCACGGGTTGGTTAGTCAAGGTCACCAGGATCGACAGTCGGCGCTCGCCTGGCTGTTCGATGACCGAGCGCCTGAGCTTCTGCCGACCCCCTGGTTATCAGACCGGCGCTTCGAGGACTTCGTCGAGCGGCTCCTGAAAGCCCAACCGCTCCTTGGTCCTCAGGTGCGCCACGTTGCGGAAGTCGCGCGCTGGGGCGTGCCCGGCGACAAGCAAGACGGCATCGATCTACTCGGCCGCTACAGCGACAACGTAACCGCAGCCTGGCAGTGCAAACACCTTCGGACGCTTACGGCCGCGAAGGTGCGGAAGGCAGTGGACGAGCTGACGTTCGACGGCGCTGCCGAGGTCTACCTTGTGTACGCAGACCTCGCGAAGGCGGCTGCGCGTAACGAGATTCGGAATCATGAAAGCTGGCGTCTCTGGGACCGACGAGACCTGACGGCCATGCTGCGGGGACTGCCTATCCAGAATCAGCGCGACCTGCTCGACGAGTTCTGGGGCGGCGAGGTGCGTCGCCATTTTATCCATTCGCCCGAGGACGCGTTTGTGTCTCTGGAGGGCTTTACCCGAGCGCGGCTCAACCCCGAATCAGTCCTGAATGACCTCGGCACGCTCTCCGGGCGCACCACCGAACTGAAGGCAATGCGGGATGCACTAGACCGGGATTCGGACGGCTACCGCGCTGTAGTCGTGGTCGTCGGGCCGGGGGGCCGCGGGAAGTCGCGGCTCCTAACTGACTCACTACGAGACATGCACGACGAACGACCGCACATCGCCATCAGTTGTCTGGCGCCCGGGCATGTCTTCAGTGCTTCGGCCATGGCCGAGCTGCCAGTGGGGCCGTCAATAGTCGTCATCGACGACGCTCACCAGACCCCCGAGGGTCTGGGTGCCTTGTTGGCCTTTGCTCGAAGCCGCAACGACGTTCAGTTGGTACTCGCTTGCCGCCCCAGCGGCATGAGATCTATCAGCGAGCAGCTCATTGATGCAGGGTTCGCCCCAGCTGAGAATCTGATTCTTCCCGTCGGCGAGCTGACTCGAGTCGAAGCAGAACGCCTAGTTAAGGATCTGACCGACGACTTGGACTTGAGTTTCGGACTGCGCCAGTACCTCGCCGGACAGGCCGAGCACAGCCCTCACGTCGCAGTTATCACCACGAACCTCATCAAGCGTGGCGAGCTCACAGCCTCACTGGCGGTCGACGCGGGTCTCCGCCAAACGGTCCTAAACCGCTATCGCGAGCTTCTAGCCCCGGACGTCGACGGCTTCGCAGGGTCGACTACCCGAAAGGTGCTCGCGACCTACGCGGCGATTGGTCCGGTTCCTACCGACGATCGCGACCTGATGGGACGAGTCGCCGACTTCTGCGAGGTCAGCATCATTGACTTGGCGCGCATCGTCGGATCTCTCCGCGACCACGGCGTGCTGGTCCCTCAAGGCGCCGCGCTGAGAGTCGTACCCGATGTCGTCGCTGACAGTGTTCTGGAGGAACAGGCTGCGTACGACGAGCACGACACCGGCTTCGCATCTAACCTTTGGGGAGCGTTCGGCAATGGCGAGCACGGGCAACAGCTCGCGAACGCGCTCGGCGAGCTCGACTGGCGCCTGGCACAGCGAGGCGGCCCGAGCCTCATGGATACGGTCTGGGCTCAGATCAACGACAGGATGCTCGCGTACCCATACGGCCGTCTTTACGACGAGATCAGTCAACTCGATCGGCTAGCGGCGACGCAACCGCGCCCCTTGGTTGAACTGTTAGAGGGCATCCGCGCCCGCCTCGAAGAGGAAGACCGCATCAATGCTCCAGTGCCCGACGACGAGGGGGTCGGCTGGCGGCGCCGCTTGGGGTTGGCACCGATCGGGCGCATCGATATTCGGAGCAAGATGCCCGAGCTGTACGCACGAGCGGCAGCCAACGACCCCGACCTTCTGGAAACGGCTCTCGACGCCATCTGGGCAATCCGAAACCAGGATTCGCGACCGCCCCACTCCAACCCTGATCACGCGCAACGGATGGTCGAGGATCACCTAGGCAATCTCGTCAACCTCCCAGACCGCTCGTTTCCGGAACGCATTGTGGCCCGTGTCGAGCGGTGGCTTAGGGAACCGGCGCCGACCGACGGCGTGGCAACCCCGCTGTTTGCTTTGAAGCCACTCTTGGCCAAGGAGACGGTCGAGACCGTCCAGTCCGCCCCCTTGACCATCTCCATGCAGGCTCGCGGAATCAACCCCGCCGCCATGCGCCCGGTGCGAGACCTAATCCGCGATCTCCTCCGCCGGCAAGCTCTTGCAGACGACCTGCGGCGCGCGGGCGAGGCAGTGGACCTCTTGGAGGAGGCGCTCCGACAGCCGCATGGATACTTCGGTCAGTCGGTGGGCACAGAGGTCACCCTTTCCTGGGAGGAGGACGACCTCGCCACAATTGCCACGCTCACCAACATCAGCACCCGTACCGCGACGCCTGCCCTACGGCGGCTCGTCCGCAAGACGCTGGCGTGGCCTGCCGAGCATGCCGCGTCACCACGCGTCATGCACGCGGCTCTCACGACACTTGCGACGCTGGACGACTCGGCAGACTTGGATGATGACATCGCCGACGACATGCTGGGTCATCGAATCTTCACACTGCCACGCGTTCGGCTGCTCGAGGTACCGCCTCTGGAAGAGCTCCAGAAAACGCAGACTGCAGAACGCGAACACATCGCCAGAATGACGGACGACCAGCGACAGGCCGACAAGCATGGCGGCTCCAGCGCCCGGGTAGAAGCGCGTATGGCCCAACAAGATGCAGCTAATGCGGCGATCGCTGACCGTCTGATCGCGCATGGGGAGGCAGCAGACGTATGGGTGCGGCTCGACCGCACTGCGCGGACCGTCGCGAGCCTGCAACCGAGTTCGCACTTCAACTTGTGGGGCCTGTGGCGGCAGCTGTCGGAGAAGGCGCCAGACCTTCTGCTTGAACTAGTTGTCAGAATCTCGGACGCTGACCCCGGCCCCCTGGATTCCGAACTCTCGCAGCTCATCAACCTGGCCCTTGACCATCAACCCGAAGCAGGAACGCGGTGGCTGCAGAATGCCGTCAGCCAGGGTCGGCATGCGGTCCGGATGTCGATCGCGCGCACCTTCGATAGAACCACGTGGGACCACGCTGGCTCGCTCGGACAGGTGTGGGTCACCGGCAGCAACGATGCCGACCCATCGGTCGCGAATGCGTTCCTAGCCGCTGCCGGGTCTTACCTGCGCGTTGCACCCGTTGATGCATCCGATGCACTCATCGCCAAGGGAATCGCCGCCCATGCTGCTACCTCCGCGATCGAAAGTGCTGCCGAATACGACGGCTCAACTTTCGGAGGGAGTCTCAAACGTGTCGAAGCAGAGGCCGTGCTTCGTCTGATTGGTTGCGCCGGCTATCGGTCCTACGGCGTCCAGACGACGCTGGCCGGCATCGCATCGCGCCACCCTGACCTAGTTCTTGATCATCTCGCCGACCACGACGATCCGACCGGCAGCCGCCTTCCTCAGGACATCCACGATCTCGGTGCCGCCTTCGACCGGCGTGCCGACGACCTCGCCCAATGGGTCGTGCAGCGATCACAGGGGGCGGACGATGATCGGCAGCGCCATTTAGGACGCGTCCTCGCTGCTGCAACAAACGACCACGTTACGGAAGGCCAAGGTGACGCCTTTGCTTCCCATGTCCAAGATCTCGAAGCGGACGAGCTCAAGGCGCTTTGCGGGGCATTGGGCTACCTGGACACTTGGCCTCTACGCACCCCACGGCTGACCCACGAGCTCGCCGGCCGTGCGCGAGAACTCGACTGCTGGTCTGATCTCCGTGACGCAGTCGTACAGCAGATGCATCCGAGCAGTTGGGGCGGCTGGAATGGTGAGTCGCCAGAGCTCCACAGCGCCCATGAGCGCGCGAGGAACGCCGCGACGCAATCACCAGATGCTGAACTTCAAGCCCTGTACGAAGCAGCAGCGGAGCGCATTCAGGCCACCATCGACGATGACCGTCGACGCCATGAAGCGGACACGCAGACCGGCTGGGACGAGGGCCCGGCCGAAGCCCCGGCGGTGACATCAACTCAAAGCACGCACAAGACCCGGGATGGAGGAGACCGCGGCGACGAGGTTGGGGCGACTCATACCCCGGTGACGGAGGTTGCGGCGCCACGCGAAGCGCCAGCCCATGAGGCCTAATGAGCGAACGTTCGTCCACCTGAGGTTCTGCCGCGAATAATCGCTCGTCTCAGCCGGGGCCAGCAGCCAGGTGCCGTTCCCAGGCTGCCCCATTCTGGGCGAAAGGCAGCAGGTCTCGGCGAACTCCAGCGTGGGCTGTGCGCACGGGCCAGCACCCGACGGGCGCTAGCCCCGGCGCCTATCCTCTTGCCCAGGCGAGGGTTCGCGCGGCCAATCGCTGCCCGAATGGTGCCCCCTCAGGCGCGTCCCCTATGAAAGGGGATCGAAGTCAGGGGTATTGATGCGTGTCGGACGGCCTACACGGAGACAGCCGCGTCGGGGACTGCCAAGCGGCACCGCCGTGTTGGGCGCGCGCTTTCCGTCCGGGCTGGGCAACGCGTCCCTTTTCGCCGGCCAGTCGGGTCTGGACGAGTACCTTCATCACCTCTGGGATCAGAAAGGGGCTCGAGACTCGATCGGCTCGGCGTGGTCCAGCTGGCCAGCCCTGATCCTGCTCTTAGCCTCGGCTGCGTGCTTGTTGGCCGTGGCGTCTCGGCAAGGCACGCGCACCCCTCGAAGGCCAGGGATGGCAGCGCGCCGCCAGGTGCAAAGCAGTGCCGGCCGACGTCGCCTGCATCAAAGAGCAGCCGCCCTCCGACCGTCCATGACTCAAACCGCGACGTCCCAGGACCTCGGTTACCACCTCGGGGAGTCCTGCGGTGTTGCATGCTTCTGCTCGGTCGAGGACTCCGTGGTGGTCCTGGGTCCTCCGCGGGCGGGCAAGGGCCTGCATCTGGCCATTCCCCTGATCCTCGATTCCCCGGGTGCCGTTCTCACGACGAGTACTCGGCCGGACAACCTCACGGCAACCATGCGGCGGCGAGCCGCTCGGGGCCCGGTCGCGGTGTTCGACCCGCAAGGACTTGCACCCGGCATACCGTCAGCCACCCGCTGGTCCCCCGTCCGCGGCTGCGAGCACCCACACACAGCGATGGTCCGCGCGAAGGCACTGACGAGCGGCACGGCAGCCGGCACTACCGACTCCAACTTCTGGCAGGCTTCGGCCGAGCAGGCGGTGCGCTGTTTGCTCCACGCGGCCGCCCTGGGCGGCTACTCATGCTCGGAGCTGTACAGGTGGTCCCTGTCCGCTGTGCATGCCCGCGAAGCCGTCCAGATCCTCAACGCTCACCCTGACGCCGCCGCTGGGTGGTACCAGGGACTCGATGCGATCATCAGCGCCGACCCGCGCCAGCGAGACTCGGTCTGGGCCATGGTCACCATCGTCTTCTCAGCATTGGCTGACCCCCGTGTCATGGATGCCCTATCCCCCTCCTCCGATGAGGTCTTCGACCCTGGCGTCTTCCTGCGAAGTGATGGCACGGTCTACTTGCTGGGCACCTCGACTGGCAGTGCAGCCACGGCGGGGCTGGTCGGTGCCTTTGTCGAAGACGTCGTCGAAGCCGCCCGCCGCATAGCTGCGCGCTCCCCCGCCGCCAGGCTCGACCCTCCCCTGACGCTGGTCCTGGACGAGGCTGCCAACTATCCGTTGCCGTCCCTGCCCGCCCTGATGTCCGATGGAGGTGGCACGGGGATCTCGACCGTCGTGGTGCTGCAGTCGCTTGCCCAAGCGCGCGCGGTCTGGGGCGAGCACGCCGCTTCCGCAATCTGGGACGCCGCCATCGTCAAGGTGATCCTCGGCGGGGGCTCGAACGCACGGGACCTTGAGGACCTCTCCAAGCTCCTCGGTCAACGCGAGGAGAGGCAGACCTCCACCAGCCGTGGTGCCGACGGACGACGCACCCACTCCACCACGATGACGCGGGTCCCCATCCTCGAACCTGCCCAGCTGCGCACCCTGCCGTTCGGCAAGGCGGTGATGCTCCTTCGCGCCGCCCAACCCATTGACCTGGCCATGACCCCTTGGACGAGCCGCAAAGAAGCCAAACAGCTCGTCGCCGACCGCCGACTTCTGGAGGGGGCGATCCATCGTGCGAACGCGTCGGACGAATAGACGTCGCCGCGTCGACCAGATCGCCCGCCGGGCGGCCTACGACGCCTACCTCACCTCCGGCGGATGGCGGGCGCGGCGGCACGCTTGGTATGCCGCCTGGCTGACCTCGCATGGGACCCCACCTCAGTGCCTGGTCTGCGACCGGGTCTGGTGCCCCCGCAGTGGGCACCTGCATCACCTCACCTATATCCGTATCGGGCGTGAGGACGATGAGGACCTCGTGCCATTGTGTGCCCGAGACCACAGGCAGCTGCACCGCGTTCTCGAGCGCAGCGCGGGCTGGCGGCACCTGAGCGGACGGCAGGCGAGCCTGGGGGTCATCGCGCTGCTTCGACATCGCGGTGCCAGCCAACGGGACGCATCGTGAGCGGTCAACCAGCTCTCGCCTTCGGCAACGACGAAGATGCGGTGACCTTTGGTCAGCTGACCGGACCTGTGCACCTGCCGTCGCTGTCAGGTGTCGTCCGTGAGCAGGCGAAGGCGGAGCTACGCGAGTGGGTGACCGAGCTGGTGCAACGATTCTGCGTCGACGCCCGGGCGATCCCTCCCTGCTGGGAGGAGCACGGCGGCATGGTCGAAGCCTTGCTTGCCCTGAGAGACCACGAGCGGGCCTGTTTCGCGCAATCTGCGGCACCCACCGCGGCCGTCGACTGGCTGCGCGCTCTGCAGGACGTGACGCACGTCCTCAGGGAACTCAACGCGGTGACCCAGTGCACGATGCGTGAGCACCGGGACCCACCACAGCGACCCGTGCCCTGATCGTCGGGACGCTTGCGGTCGCATGGTGCCCCCACTCCGCCGTTGTCCACACGGAGCGCGGGAGGGGCCCGCGCGGGGAAGGCCGCCATGAGCGCCACCTCGGACGGGACAGACCAGAACCGTGCTGTCGACCAACTGATCGCGTTGTCCCGCAACGCACATCAGGGCGTTGACCTCGACGACCCCGCGGACTACTGGTACCGCCTCGGGCAGCGCAACGCCTACGCCCACGCGGTCGGGCTCACCCTTAGCAACGGCGTCGACGATGTCGCCTTCACCGTCGCTGACCGAATCACCGGTGCGCTCAGTGACGGCGTCCACGAGCTCAGCGCACTGACGATGGCGGCTTCCGGTCGCACGCCCGGCGACCCCATCCCCAATTCACTGACCTGGACCGGGCCGCAAGCGTTCAAGKCTGCATACGGACATCTGCCTGGCATCGACCGCGACTACGGCATGCGTTGGGGTGAACGCCGCGAACAGCGGATCTCGCTGCGCCGCACCGCCGCCGCCNGCCATGCCAGGCACGACGATGTCAACCGGGACGCAAGCGTTCAAGTCTGCATACGGACATCTGCCTGGCATCGACCGCGACTACGGCATGCGTTGGGGTGAACGCCGCGAACAGCGGATCTCGCTGCGCCGCACCGCCGCCGCCAGTGAGGGCCTTCTGTATGCCTACGACCCCACCTGGGACGARTACGCGGTCATCAGCACCCACGCMCCGGCCGATGCTGTGGAGTCGACGTTCGCCAAGGCCGTCGAGGTCGACATGCACATGACTGTCCCGCAGTTCGCGGAGCTCTTCGCCGGCCAACTCCTCGCACGGAGCAGCGCGATGCAGCGCCACCCATCGCGGGGAGTCGAGCTGTGACAGCCACCTCCGTCTCCGTCGACGTCGTCGANCGCCGGCCAACTCCTCGCACGGAGCAGCGCGATGCAGCGCCACCCATCGCGGGGAGTCGAGCTGTGACAGCCACCTCCGTCTCCGTCGACGTCGTCGAKGTCCGACGCCATCACCCGATCGAAGACGTGATCACCGCATCGGGCGTCGAGCTCCGCCACTCGGGGCACGGCTTCATGGGCTGCTGCCCGTTCCACGACGACTCCACGGCTTCCCTGTCCGTGGGRGGCAAGGACCCGGACCGSTTCCACTGCTTCGGGTGCGGCGCCTCAGGTGACGTCATCGACTACGTCCAACTCCGTGAAGGATTGGGTTTTCGCGATGCCGTCGCCCGCCTCGAGAACMCCGACCGGTCGACGCGAACCGCGCTGGGACGACGGCCATCGCAGACCGAGCCCCCACCATGGAGGCTCATCAGCGTCGACCGCGCCCACGMGATCCACGAGTTGGCATGGGAACATCTCACGTCGAAGGTCCGGCACGCGTTCGCAGTCAGCTACCTGCACCACCACCGCGGCATTGACGTCCGCGAGCNACTTCGAGAGCGGTCATCTCAGTCGCGTGGATAACGCGATCCACGAGTTGGCATGGGAACATCTCACGTCGAAGGTCCGGCACGCGTTCGCAGTCAGCTACCTGCACCACCACCGCGGCATTGACGTCCGCGAGCTCGAGTCGGCTCTCGCCCAGCCAGTCATCGGTCACAGCGGGCGCGGCTGGTCCTGGCTGACCGACCGTCTCGTGCGCGACGGGGCGTCGRTCGACGAGCTGCAGGCCGTCGACCTCGCGCACCGCAGCAGCTCCGGCCTGCTGTACGACACCTTCCACGGCCGGATCATGGTTCCAGTCCGTTCGGGCACCGGACACATCGAGGGCTTCATCGGTCGCAAGGTCGACGACGTCGAGCGGGGACCGAAGTACCGAAACCCCACTCGCACCGCSACCTTCGACAAGTCCCAAGTGCTCTACACGCCCCTCGTCGAGCCTCCGGTCGCCCATTCAACGGCGGTGGTCGTGGAGGGCCCGCTCGACGCATTGGCCGTGGCGGCCTCAGCCGCACAGGCAAATCGTCTCGGGCAGTTCTGGCCGTGTTCCACCAACGGGGTGACGGTGTCGTCGACCCAGGCGGAGCGCGTGACCATGTCGGGCGCCGAACGCATCGTCGTCGCCCTGGACGGTGACCAAGCCGGCGCCGAGGGCACCCAGCGGTGGGTGGACGCGGTATGCCGCGGCATGGGTCACCCGGCGATGGTCACTCGACTCCCGGGCGGGCTTGACCCCGCCGAGTGGATCGCGACRCAKGGTCACCTGGGCCTGTCGGCCTTCGACCCGCAGMACCAGTGGAAGCGGAACGTCGTGGCGCCCAAACCGCCAGGGCACGAACTGGTGCGGGCCATCGCAGCACGGTCCCGGGACCCCCTGCAGGAGACCATCGACACCGTCGTACCGCTGAGTCTGCTGACCGCCTCGCCCCGAGAGGCGGCCGAACTGTTGGCACAAGTCGAGGCTGAACTGACCCAGCACGGCTGGSACCCAGCCGCGACCGCAATCCCCGTACTGCGCCGCCGGGCCATGGAGGCTCACGCGGTCGAAGCCAGCATGCACCCAACCGCTGCCCTCTCGGTCGATAGCCCCGGCCCCAGCCTCTAACAASGCACTCGAGCACACGGCACACCGAAGCGAGGAAGCCATGACCAGCGCCACCGAACTGCTCGACCGGGCAGCAAGCCAACTGCATTCGGCAGCCGAACGGGTCGAGAATCTCGCGGGCCTGCACGACTCACCGTCGTTGCGCGCGTTCGCCGGCCAGATCCGCCTGAACGCCGCCGGGCTCAGCCCCGACCAGTGGCCCACAGCCGGCCCGCCGGCCGCCGGATCGATCCYGGAGCARCTTCAGGCTGCACTCAACACGCTCGACGAGATCCACCCGCTTGAAGGGCCGCCAGACCTCCCGCTGTGGGCGTGCCACRTCGCCGACCTCGTGCGAATCGCCAAGGACACGGACGCGCGATGAGCACCACCAGCGCAGCTGACCTTCTGGCCCAYGCCGATCTCTTCACCCGGCAACTGCGCGACAGCGAAGTCCCTATCACCAGGGAACAGTGGGCCACTTTCGACGTGACCGTGCACCGGCTCATGTTTGAGCTCGCAGGACCAGACGCGATGCACAGACCCGGCACGACGCGCACGGCGCTCGCGCCCACCCTTGCTGTGTTCCGTTCCTACCCCGAACCGCTGCGGCATCCCTTCGACACCCAGCTCAGCCTCGAACAGGCCGCCGCGCTCAC